>NZ_CP031739.1:0-4096020 GCF_008807035.1 Psychrobacillus sp. AK 1817
TCAATTTAAATACTTAGGAAATGATGTGGAGTATTAAAAGGAGGGACGTTTTGAGAATAACATCTCCATTAAAGATTAAGAAGAAAAATAATGTACTTGGAAATTAAAATGGTTACGTAAATTAAGCGTTTTTAAAATAATCTCAACTATTATATTAGTCCTCTCTGGACTGTTCTTTATTTTCCCACTCTATTGGATTGTTACTGGTGCATTCAAACTCAAGTTGTAGCAATCACGATTCCACCAGAATGGTTTCCACTTAATCCTATACTTGATAATTGGATAACATTATTTAGCAATCCAGTTTGGCGTTGGACGTTTAATAGTTTCTTTATCGCAAGTGCTGAGATGATTGCCGTATGTTTTGTAAGTGCAACTGCAGGCTTCGTACTTGCTAAAAAGTATTCCCTGGTCGCAAGCTGATTTTTATCGCACTGATCGCTGCTATGGCGCTACCTAAACAGGTGATTTTAGTTCCATTGTTTACGATGCTAACCGATTTGGGCTGGGTTGATACATATAAAGGACTTATCATTCCAGCAATCGCTGGCCATTTGGTGTTTTTTTGATGAAGCAATTCTCGCAAAAATACCAAATGAACTTTTAGAAGCAGCAAAATAGATGGCTGTGGTGAAATTCGTTCTTTTTTTATATCGTACTACCGATGCTAAAACCAGCTATAGGTGCACTGGCGATTTTTACTTTCATGCTAAGTTGGAATGATTATTTTAGTCAACTCGTAATTACACGTTCGACTGATATGATGACTTTGCCCTTAGGCATTGCCACGATGCAAGGAGAATATAAAACAGATTATGGAGTCATGATGGCAGGTGCTGCATTAGCTTCAGTACCTATGATTATCATTTTCATGTTATTCCAAAAGTCGTTTACACAAGGAATTACGATGGGTTCTATCAAATAAGGAGTGAAAGAATATGCAACTAAATATGTTTAAAGGAATTATACCTGCTTTTTATGCCTGTTATGATGAGGCAGGAGAAGTATCACTAGAAAGAATAAAAATTTAAGTACCCATCTCTATGAAAAAGGTATCCGAGGCCTCTATGTAGGAGGAAGCTCCGGAGAGTGTATATATCAAACGCTTGATGAAAGAAAAAGCAACACTAAAATGTGTTGCTGAAAACCTGCAGGGAAAATTACACTAATCGCACATGTCGGAGCACCTTCAACAAAGGAAAGCATTGAACTAGCGAGGTATGCAAAAGAAGTAGGTTATGATGCGTTATCTGCTATTCCTCCAATCTATTTCAAGCTCCCTGAAAGTGCAATTGAAAAGTACTGGACGGAAATTATGGATTCAACAGATTTGCCTTTTATCATTTACAATATTCCTCAAACAACTGGCTATAATCTTTCTGTTCCGTTACTGAAAAGATTATTAACAAATGACAAACTAATCGGCGTGAAAAATTCTTCTATGCCAGTTATGGATATCGAGCGATTTAAAGCAGTAGCACATGAAGACTTTATCGTTTTTAATGGTCCAGATGAACAATATGTGTCTGGTAGATTAATAGGTGCAGACGGTGGGATTGGTGGGACATATGGAGTGATGCCAGAGTTATTCCTAAAAGCAGAGGAATTTATTTCAGCAGGTAACTTCTCAGATGCCAGAAAAATTCAACATGATATTAATGACATTATTATCGCACTATGTTCATTGAATGGTTCAATGTATTCCGTTATAAAAGGTGTTTTAAAACTAAGCGGAATAAATATCGGCAGTGTAAGAGGTCCTTTAGAGGCAGTAACTGGAGAGGATATTAAAAAAATTGACGACATTAAAAACAAGATTGATGAAGCAATTGTGAAATATCAAACGATTTAGTGTGGGGATGTTTATAAATGAAAACTAAACAGGAAATTTTACATTCCATCCAGCATGAACTCATAGTCTCTTGTCAGGCACTTCCTGATGAGCCTCTGCATAGTCCATACATTATGGCAAGAATGGCTTATGCAGCGATGATGGGTGGCGCTAAAGGGATTAGAGCAAATAGTATTGAAGATATCAAAGAAATAAAAAGAACAGTAAATCTTCCAATCATAGGAATTATAAAACATGTCTATAGTAAATCAGAAGTTTTCATCACGCCAACTCAAAAAGAAATAGACTTACTCTATCGAGAAGGCGTCGATATTATAGCGATTGATGCAACTAATAGATTGAGACCAGACGGTAAAGTAATAAGCGAGGTTTTTCCAGCTATTCGAAAACAGTATAGTGATCAACTATTCATGGCTGATTGCTCTACTTATGAAGAAGGAAAACAAGCTTATGAATTAGGATTTGATTGCTTAGGCACAACACTTAGTGGTTATACAGAATATACTCAAGGTACAGAACTGCCCGATAAAGTGCTAATAGAAAAACTAGTGAGAGATTTTCCTATACCAGTTATTGCAGAAGGTGGGATTTGGACACCAGAAGAACTAAAGTGTGTGTTTGAACTAGGAGCATACTCAGCGGTTGTTGGAACTGCAATAACAAGACCGATGAATATTACTAAAAGATTTGTAGAAGCGATGAAATCCAATGGGTAAGGATGAAGCTTTATGAAAATATTAGCTATAGATATTGGAGGAACATCTATTAAGCTTTGCCTTTCTGATGAAAGAGGGAGCATATCAAATTTTAGAGAATACGAATCAGAAGCAAACATGGAGCAGACCATCTAATTACAAGAATAATACAGTTAATAACGAGCAATTATGAGGATTTTCAAGCCATTGGAATTAGTACTGCAGGGCAAGTTAATAGCGAAGATGGCTCAATCATTTATGCAAATGAAAACATATCTAAATTTACTGGGATGAAGTTAAAGGATATTTTTGAAGATAAGTTCGATGTCCCTGTGCTTGTTGAAAATGATGTTAATGCGGCTGCATTAGGAGAAAAATATTATGGTGTAGGTAAAAATTTGAAGAGTTTTTATGTTTAACCTATGGAACAGGTATAGGCGGTGCAATTGTTTTAAAATCAGGAATATACAAAGGTTTTAATGGCTGTGCAGCTGAGTTTGGTCATATAATTTTAAACCCGGGTGGCAAGAAGTGTACTTGTGGACGTCTTGGATGTTTGAAATGTATGCCTCCACTAGAGCGTTAGTGGAAAAAGCAAAAGAGTTTGAAAAAAAGTATGTGAATGGTCGAATAATTTTTGAAGAACTTGAACAAGGAAATATAGAATTAGAGAAAATATTAAATGAGTGGATAATTGATATAGCGTATGGCTTAGTTTCATTAACACATATCTTTAATCCACCCGCCATTATTTTAGGTGGCGGAATAATGGAGCAGGATAAATTAGTATCATTGGTAAATAGTAAAGTTAAAGAACTAATAATAGGAAGCTACTCCGAGTTAGAAATAGTAAAGGCGTCGCTTGGTAACAAAGCTGGACTACTGGGTGCAGTGTCTTTGCATATGTATTGATCGCAAATAAAGTTACTGGATTGCACAAATGGTTTTGTATTCAAATAGAAGAGTAGAAATATACAATAGTTACTGAATAAACAAATAGTCAGCCCTACAATCGTCTTTACCTTACTATAAGGGGACGGTTTTTTTTATAAATAATTCTTATGACTACTGAATTGATAAAACAATAAAAATTATTGAGGGAGTTTCTAAAAAACTATTTACTAAGCTATCTCTAGTATGTAAATTAAAAGGGTATCTTTTAATAATTTCATGGAGGTTAATAATGCCAACAATTGCGCTACCAGGTTTTCTACTTATTATTAGCATCCTTGCTTTTATAGCAATTATTGCGCTTTTGATTGTTTTCATTACAACAAGCAGATCTCAAAAAGACAAAAGGAAATAATAACCACTTTGTGAAAAATTTTAAGTGTTGTCTGAGACAGAGGGATGAAGGAAGTTACGTTATTTTATGTAACAAGTGAACAATGAATAAAGAACAAACAAAGCCCCTATAAAGGAAGGCTTTACTTATTGATGATTAAACTTAAGACGTCTTTGCCTTTGAGTTCTTTTCCGGGCAGGAGTCTTTTTCTTTTTCGTTTTGTCTAAGGACGCTTGGAGTGCCTCCATTAAATCAGTAACATTTGATGCAACAGCGGGCTGTTTACTGTCAGCCTCTACAGTTGGGTTACTAACTTTTTTCTCTTCAATTAATTCCATAAGTGCCGTTCGATAATCATCCGTATACTTGTCAGGATTAAATTCAGTAGTTAGCTGATCAACTAATAATAGAGCAGTTTCTAATTCCTTTTTTACTACAGTTTGTTCAAGAGGAATATTCGGGACATCCGAAGCATTTCTCACCTCATCCGGATAATGGATGGTTTCCATCACTAGCATTTCCTTATAAACTCGAACCACTGCTAACTGCTCTTTAGCCCTAATAATAATTTTAGCCACTCCAATTTTTCCAGAGTCCTCTAGTGCTTTTCTTAATAGTGAGTATGCCTTCGAACCACCGCTGTCTGGAGCCATAAAGTAACTTCTTTCAAAAAATATAGGATCAATCTCTTCAAGTTTGACAAAATCAATTATTTCAACGGCTTTATCCTCATTTTCTTTACGTAGTTTTTCAAGTTCCTCTTCATCCAGTACTACAAATTTATTTTTAGAGTATTCATAAGCCTTCACAATGTCATCACTCTTCACTTCTTCACTGCAGCCCTCGCAAACTTTCTTATAGGAAATGGGCTTCATGCATTCCTTATGAAGCTGGCGAAGTTTAATGTCTTTATTTTCAGTTGCAGCATGAAGCTTAATAGGAATATTGACTAGACCAAAGCTAATGCTTCCTTTCCAAACTGTATGCATATATTTCCACCTGCTTTTCCTTTTCCCTTACTATGTAATCTTTTGACTCGTTTTATGTATTAGGAAGATAAAATAATCAAAAGCTAACAAAAAAGGAAAGTAGGGGAATCATATTAAACCGATGCTTTTAACTGCAAGTGAGAATATTCCTTTGGATAAGGATTGGCTTTATGAAACTAAATATGATGGATTTCGCTGTATTTTAGAATGGGAGGTTGAGCCTATTTTAAAAAGTAGAAATGAAAACATCCTCAATAAAATGTTTCCGGAAATTATACAATTTTGTTATACCATTGAAGAGCAAGTAAAACCCCATTTACCTTTAGTTCTGGATGGAGAAATCGTACATTTGATTAATAGTTACAAAAGCCATTTTACAATCGTGCAAACAAGAGGAAGAATGAGAAAAAAAGAGGCAATTGAAAGCCATCTATTACATTTCCCTTGTCATCTTGCTATTTTTGATCTTTTAATATATAAAGGCAAGGACATTACTAACAAAACACTTGCTGAACGTAAGGAGAAGCTCTCTCTTTTATTCAAAAATCTTAAACTGCCATTAAACATAAATAGCGAGGATAATAATCGTTTACAAATGATTGAGTTACATAAGGATAGTAAGCCACTATGGGAGAAAATTGTAGCTCACAATGGAGAAGGAATGGTGGCAAAGAAAGAAAAAAGCAGATGGACAAGTGACAAGCGTTCCACTGATTGGCTAAAGATAAAAAACTGGAAGATTACAACCATCATCTTAACAGTTTTTGATAAGAGTAATAATTATTTTTTTGGTGCGATTTATGATGAAGGACAATTAGTAGATGTGGTCAATTTTAGTCATGGTTTAATGGAAGAAGAGCTAGTTACTCTTCAAAAGTTTTTTTATAGCAATGGTCAAAAAATTGGGAGAAATAAGTGGCAAATTGAACCTTCTATATGTGTGGATATTGCCTCTATAGATTTTGACGGAAAAAGCTTAAGAGAGCCTAGATTCCATCGATTTAATCTTGAATGTGATCCGTTAAACTGTACGAGAAGAAAATTTTATTTACAATTATATTCACTTCCTGAAAATGTGAAGGTTACCCATCCTGATAAGCCATTATGGATTTCAAATGATATAAAAAAAGAAGACTACCTATACTATCTTCAGCGGGTTTCGTCCTATATGCTTCCTTTTTTACGAGACCGTTTACTTACTGTCATTCGTTATCCTCATGGTGCAATTTCAGATGAACTTTTTTATCAAAAGAACTGGGAGGATAACGTTCCCAATTATGTGAAGACTAAGTTCTTTGAAGATAATAGGTATGTCCTTTGTAATAATATCGAAACACTTCTATGGTTAGGGAATCAGATAGCTTTAGAATTCCATATACCATTTCAAACTATTCATTCAGAATTGCCAACAGAAATTGTGTTTGACTTAGACCCACCATCAGTGGATTATTTTTGGATGGCAGTGGATGCAGCTCTTAAAATGAAAGCTATATTTGATAATTTTTCTCTTATTTCATTTGTCAAAACATCTGGAGGCAAGGGATTACAAATATATATACCTTTACCTAAAAATTTATTTTCTTATGAAGAAACTAGGATTTTCACAAAGTTTGTCTGCGATTTCTTATGTGAACAAAATCCTGATATTTTTACTACGGAACGAATGAAAAAGAATAGAAATAACAAGTTGTACTTGGATTATGTGCAACATCATGAAGGAAAAACAATAATTGCTCCATATTCTACTAGAGGAAACGACGGTGGTTTTGTCGCTACACCCTTAAAGTGGGAGGAGGTTAACAAACAACTAAGTCCGACTTTTTTTTCGATACCAATTGTTTTGGAAAGAATTGAAAAGCACGGAAATCTATTTAACAACTTTTGGCATGTAGAAAACGGAGAAGCATTCAAAAAAGTACTAGAACAGTTAAAAAACATATTAAATATTCATAAGAGCTAAGAGAAACCTCCTATTTTTGCTTTTAAATGTTTTAGCTATTTTCAGATGGGAATATGAATAGTGAGCTCGAATCAATAGCTCAAAACATGAATGAGGAGGAATTGTTATATGGCTAACAACAACCAAAACAAACGTGGACGAAGCATGTCAGTAGAGGAAGCGGGACGTAAGGGCGGAGAAGCAACCTCTAATAATCATGATCGAGAGTTCTACGAGGAGATTGGCCGTAAAGGCGGAGAAGCAAGCAACGGCTCCGGCAACAACGGTAATAATGGAAGTAATGGCAAAATGAGTCGAGAAGAAGCAGGTCGCAAAGGCGGCGAAGCGAGTCGTCGAGGCTCCAACAACTAAATTAGAATATTAAACCTTTGAAACAGATGAACCTTAGAAGAAGTCTTTAAAAATAACTAAAATGATCACACTATAGGAGGATGATTGAAATGGCTAACAACAACCAAAACAAACGTGGACGAAGCATGTCAGTAGAGGAAGCGGGACGTAAGGGCGGAGAAGCTACCTCCAATAATCATGATCGAGATTTCTACGAGGAGATTGGCCGTAAAGGCGGAGAAGCAAGCAGCGGCTCCGGCAACAATGGTAATAATGGAAGTAATGGCAAAATGAGTCGAGAAGAAGCAGGTCGCAAAGGCGGCGAAGCGAGTCGACGGGGCTCAAACAATTAACTTTCCATTTAAAATTAATAATTTACAACAAAATTAATTATTTTATACCCAAGTCTTAAATGACTTGGGTATTTTTTTAGTTATGCCTATAACAGGAACTTTATATTATGGATAGGAGCTATTTTCCTCCTTGCATTAGTAAAATCATGCATTGGAGTCTTCTTATTATTTCCTTGGAAATGATATCAGGATAACGACACATACTTGAAATATCGATGCAAACTAATTGTAAAAATGCATTTATCATTATATAGTATAAGTCGTTGGTCAACTTGTCCTTGGAAAAATTCAAGTAAGGGGAAAAGATAACTAAATGAACGATTTTCAAATAAACTATGGAATTGAAGAACTGATCAAATCTACTGTAAAAGCGGTAGATATGGAGATAGAAATTAGAAAAGATAATTCTGGAATTAATATGAGCTACAACTTTATAGGAAACTATATTGGAGTAGATATGAATAGGCTACTTATAGCCAAAAGTGAAATGCCGGCATTAATTTCTTTGGAATTATATGTGAAAATATTGACGATTCATGAATTAGGTCATGCTATTGATCGCAATGCATTAATGAGTACTTTAGACCGTACAATTGAAATATATAACATAAAGCAAACTCATACTCTAAAAGAGCTCTATAATGATGTAAATCTATTAGAGATACTTCTGGAAGAACATGAAATGAATCTCTCATTTGAGCAAACTGCTTGGTCGAATGCGGAGAAACTCAATCAAATATACAATATAGTAGAACCTATGTATTTTGAAAAAGTAAAGAAACATAGCTTGTCTACCTATACAGATTCATACCAAGCAGATCAATCCCTGTATAACCTTCTTATAGAAGAAACAAGTGAACAAATTGCATAATTATTGATGGCCATCTGTATAGTAGTTTAGCAGATGGCTTTTATTAGTATAAGAAACTGATTAGTTTCATAATAGTACATAGTTTATTTTAAATCGTCCTATCTTGCGTGCTGGTAGGTCCAAAAGGAAAACAATTATATTTTATTTCTCCCAAATTATACATTACTCAAAAAAGGTCAGGTTTCACACTGGTATTAAAGGGAATATATATAATAAATCCATATAGAAAAGAGGGAGATTTAAATGGACAAACAAGTGAAGAAAGACATGAGACAGCCGAATAGCTTTCAGGAGCAGGATCCAAGTAACTCAAACTCAGATAAACAAAGCGAAGATAAAGATATGAGACAACCAAATAGCTTTCAAGAGCAGGGTCCAAGTAACTCAAACTCAGCTGGACAAAGCGAAGATAAAGATATGAGACAACCGAATAGCTTTCAGGAGCAGGATCCAAGTAACTCAAACACAGATAAATAAAGCGAAGATATGGATATGAGGCAGCCGAATAGCTTTCAAGAGAACAGGATTTAAATCATACAATTCCTGAAAAATCTCTTCCTAAAGATAGCAAATAAAAAAAATCTCGATGAATGATACAATTAGCAGACAAAAAGACAGCAAAACAAATTAGATTTTAAAGGATATTCCATAAAAAAAATTAGGAATATCCTTTTTAATTTAGTTAATTTCATCACTAGCACTTTACCAGTAAAACACGAACTTTTGTCCATGGATGATTGGAGCGGCAGGCGGCGACTCCAGTGGGGTGAGTGAGAAAGATAAGGTATCACAAACGTGCGCGTAGAGGGCGGTGGTGGCTTATCACTCACGCCATGGAAAGCGTCCGCCTAAAGTGCAAATCAATAACATTTTACTCGTTGAAAGCATTTAGATTTCATTATTCTCTTCTCAATTGTTCGTGTTTCTATATAATAATAGGAATTATGAAATTAACGCAATTATGCATAGAAGATTGAATGTAATTACTGATTTTACAAATAATTCATCTTGTAATTAGAACATAAGTAAGAGTTAGTATAAAATAAAACATATACATAGAATACAAAAGGCGGCTGAACATAGTGAAAAAGAAAAAACATAACCTCCAGACAAATGAGAATCTGATCGTGTTTCCGGGAATGGTGGAAACCTTAATAAGTGACGGCCTTGCATTTGCTGAAGAGAATAATTATATGAAAGCAGCAGCTTGCTTCGATGAGGCTAAGAAATATGTAGAGCTGGACGACATAATTTTAAGTGTATATGTACTTACCTTGCTAGAAACTAGAAGAGCAATTGAAGCGAAGGAAATATGCGAAGGTTTGTTAGAAGAGAAATCTCCCGTATTTGAACAAATTGTTGAACTCTATTTGACAATCCTGTTAGATTTGAAGGAGTACGGAGAGTTAAATAGAGTGATAAACAGAATATTAAAGGAATATAATTTTTCAGAGGAACGGAAGATAAATTTTCATCAGCTGAGAGATTTAAGCAATAGACTTTCAAACGAAACGAATATTTTAGAAGAGGAGGATGAAGCTCCTCTTGACCCTATCGAAAAGGACAAACTTGAGTTAAAGTCATTCACACAGTTAAGTTTCACGGAACAAGAACAGATTTTGCAACAAGCTTTTTACAAAAATATTTTACAAGCAATTCCTGAGATTAAAGCTATTACAGAATGTACAGACATATCTCCAACAGTCCAAACCTTAGCTCTATTGCTATTAGGTAGTGCAGGTGTGACGGAAGAAGTTTCTATTAGCAAGTTTGGTTTATCACAAAAGGTTATTCCTTCTTCACCACCTCCACATACTGGTGTTGATCGAATGGAAGAGATAAACCAGCATATCCAAGAATATCTTCAAAAAGACCCTACTAAGCTAATGCTTACGACTGAACTTGTTCATCGTCATGCATATGCTTTATTTCCATTTGATTGGCAAGGCTATAAAGATGAAGAGATTGCTACGGCTTACATTCAGTTTGTACAAATAATGTTTGGGGAAGAAAATCTGAACACTAATCCTTTATTGGATTTTATACAGACAGTAGAAAGTTCGATTGAAAAATAAATTCTTTTTCAAATCCTTTTTTTAGTTATTCAAAATATCTTTTCATAAGAATAGGAAAACTCATTAGTTATTACTGGAATTCAGTAGTAATTAATGAGTTTTTTTTGAAAGAATTTGAAATTACATTTTATTAAGGACAAAAATTACATTGACTTTTATTACCGATTAAAATAACATACAAATTATTGCTAATATTTAATAAAATGCAATAATTTTACATATTTAAATTTAGTTTTATGGCAATTTTCTTCTGGTTTCAAACTATTAACTTAGTATTATATAAAGTTTAACTCAAAGGGAGGTCTTAAATCATAGGTTAAGTTAAAAAAAGAAAAAAGGAAGTATAAAAAAGGAGGAAAAGAATGAATAAGGGGTATATTAAAACCTTTTTTGCTGTGTTGCTTATGTTCACCCTAGTCTTTACAAGTATAGAAACAGGAAGTGCGGTGGGAACAATTTCTCCTAAAGTGGAAATGAGGGCTTCTTGGATATCTACCGTCGCAAATATTGATTTGAAGCCAGGGATGGATGAAGCTGCTTATACATCATGGGCTCGCTCTACAATAAAAGAGTTGGAGCGAAAAAATTTTAATACAATTGTTTTTCAGGTAAAGCCGACAGCAGATGCTCTATATCCATCTGAGCTGGCGCCTTGGTCTCGTTATATAACTGGGTCTAAACAAGGGACAAACCCTGGCTATGATCCTCTGCAAATAATGCTAGATACAGCACATGAACATGGTATGGAATTACATGCTTGGATTAATCCTTATCGCGTTACAATGGCAAATCAAAAACTAGACGAATTAACATCAAATAACATTGCTTCTCTTCATCCTGAATGGGTGGTGAAAAATGGAACTCAATATTATTTGGATCCGGGCATTCCAGGTGTTCAAAGCTACTTAATAGACGCTGTAAAAGAACTAGTTACTAAATACGATGTAGACGCTGTTCACATGGATGATTATTTCTATCCAGGCGTAAATTTTGATGATGCAGCAACTTATTTACAATATGGCGGTAATTTTGATGATATTGGCGACTGGAGACGTAATAATGTAAACGAGCTTGTTCAGAATATCAATATTAACATCAAAAATATTAAGCCGTGGGTACAGTTTGGTATTTCTCCATCAGGAATTTGGAGAAATAGCAAGGATGATCCGGAAGGTAGCGATACCAATGGGTCTGCTCACTATGATTCACTTTTTGCTGATAGTAGAGAGTGGATACAATCAGGATATATCGATTATATTACCCCACAGGTATACTGGTCTCGACAGTTAGCTATAGCGAATTATTCTGTACTTTTGGATTGGTGGAGCAGCCAGACAGAGGGCTATCCAATCAACCTTTACATTGGAATGGCAGATTATAAGGTAAATGCTAATTTTGATACTGCATGGAATAATCCATATGAATTGCCAGAGCAGATTTTGGACAACCGAGCAAACGGAAAGACGAAAGGCCAGATGCATTTTACTCTCAGAGATATTCTGGCAAACAAGATTGGATACGCTGATATAGTTGAAAATGAAATTTATCAAACGAAGTCCTTGACCCCTTCTACGGCGTGGAATGGTCCCGCAGAGCCTAAAAAACCTATATTAGTAACTGCCAAAAAACAAGGAAAATCTATACAAGTTACGATAGACAACAAAAAACGTATTGATGCTAGAAAATATGTGATCTATCGCTTTGAAGGTAATAAAGCAGGTGATTATAGTAATCCAAAGAATATAGTTGGTGTTGTATATGACAAAAATGGTTTTGCAACATTCACCGATCAAAAGATAGATACGAATAAGCAATACACTTATGGCGTAACAACTATTTCATACACCGGTGTTGAAAGTAAAAATGCCGAAGAAACAAAGATTAAAAAGTAAGCGATTAAACAAAAACCTAAAGCCTTGAAAAAGGACTTTAGGTTTTTGTTGTTTAACGAGCTAAAAGTCATTCTAATTTAGTGAAAGTGGATTAACAATAAAATATAGGAGTTAGTACTTGAAACAGACTCCTATGGTAATTGGAGTGGGTGGAGGCTTATTGGTCCTTTCTCGCACTAGCGTTCACCTAAAGAGTAATCAATCTTGTTTTATTTGAAATATTAAAACGAAAAAAATATATAAATTCAAAAATTATGTTTCATTTTAAAAATAAATATGTTATGTTATTAAATATTCAGATTTTATCGATAAAATGATATTTCATTAGATTATGAACAATTAAATTTCTTTATTATGAAAAAGAAGGTGTTTATTTGGGGAAAAGTGATATATCTACTCAGGTCGGGCAATTAATGATCGTCGGATTTAAAGGTAAGACAGTACCAGAAAGTATTATTCAACTTATACATGAGAATCGTATTGGTGGAATTATATTGTTTAGTCACAATATTGGTTCACCTAATGAACTTTTAGATTTAACCTCTACTCTTCAACTAGAGGCAAAAAAAGCAGGATACCTATATCCTCTTCTTATATGCTTGGATCAAGAGAATGGGGTAGTTCGTCGGTTGGGAAATGGTACTACAGCATTTCCGGGGGCCATGGCTATTGGGGCTACAAGAAATATTGAAAACGCTTTCAACGTTAGCTTTGCAACAGGACAAGAACTGAAGGAATTAGGGGTAAATTGGAATTTAGCGCCTGTATTAGACGTTAATAATAATCCAGATAATCCTGTTATTGGAGTTCGCTCTTTTGGTGAGGATCCTCGCTTAGTTGCTGAATTTGGGAAAAAATCGATGAAAGGATTGCAAAGAGCGGGAATAATAACGACTCTTAAGCATTTCCCTGGACATGGAGATTCGAATGTTGATTCTCATCTAGCGCTACCTGTTATCAGTCATAACAGAAAAAGGTTAAATGAAGTAGAACTAGTACCATTTATAGAATGTATTAACGAAGGAGCAGATACTATTATGTCTGCCCATGTCTATTTTCCGGCAATAGAAGATAGAGAGAATGTTCCTGCTACCTTATCCAAAAAAGTTATTAATGGTTTGCTGAGAGAGGAACTAGGATTTGATGGGGTGGTAACAACAGATTGTATGGAAATGAAGGCTATTTCAGAAACTATCGGGACTGAAAAAGGTGCCGTGGAGGCTCTTAACGCAGGTGTAGACTTGGTAATGGTCTCTCATACACTTGATGTCCAGATAAGTACGATAAAAGAAATAAAAAGAGCGTTAGCTGAAGGTGTGTTGAAAGAAGAAACTATTAAAGCTTCCCTTGACCGACTCAATAAGCTTAAGGAAAAGTATTTGTCATGGGAAACTACTCCCTTCCATGCTACATTTGCGACTTTAGGGAGCGAAAAACATAGACAGCTAGCCGAGAAAGTATTTCAAGAGAGCGTTACGATTGTAAAAAATGAAAGCTTATTACCTTTGAAAACGAATCAAAAGATATTAGTTATTAATCCTGTAAATCATTATATATACGGGGTAGAGGATACGAAAGAAATAAAAGCAACACTTAGTGATGCGATGAAGGAAATTAGTGATCATGTAGAGGGTTATGATATTTCTGAGACATTTAATATAACAGAAATGAAATTGCTCATTGAAAGGGCAAAGAAATTTGAAGTGATAGTTATTGGCACATTATCAGTTTCATCTAAGAGTTACGAAATAGATTTATATGAAAAGCTTTTAAAATTAGGCATACCAGTGGTAGGGGTAGCAATGAGAAATCCTTATGATCTTAGGTACTTTCCAAAAGTAGCAGCATACTTAGCAACCTATGAATTTACTTATCTCGCTTTGAGAACCGCTGCTAAAGCAATATTTGGAAAATCCTTGGTTAGTGGAGACCTTCCAGTTACCTTAACGGTAAATGGGACTCTTTAAGGGGGTGAGGGATACATAGTGTAAGGAGGGAAGAGTGTTTACAAAATAGTTGGTCATGTAGTAACAAAACTATTTCAAAAAAACTAGGGGGTATCACAAATGAGAGGTAAGAAAATAGTATCGTTAGCTCTAATCGCAGCTTTAGCCTTAGCAGCTTGTTCGGATGATGAAGCGAAAGGTAAAGTTGAACCAGACAGTAAAAACTTTAACAAAACAGGAATGCCAATAGTCAACGAAACTATTAAACTGGATATTTTTGCTGGTAAGTCAGCGACTACAGCTGATGATTGGAATGACGTTTTAATATTGAATGAATATGAAAAAATGACAAATATGGACATAACATGGCAACAAGTCCCTGCTGATGGGTTAGAAGAAAAGCGTAATCTCGCCTTAGCAAGTGGAACATTGCCAGATGTTTTTTATGCAGCGACGATACCCGTAGGGGATTTACAAAAATACGGTCAGCAAGGAACGTTTATCCCATTAAATGATTTAATCGAGGAGTATGCACCAAACCTAAACAAGGTATTGGAAGCCAATCCTGAAATTAAAAAAGGACTTACTTTCCCAGACGGTAAAATCTATTCCTTCCCTACTATTTATTCTCCTGAGTTTACATCTCTATTAATAGGAGCTAAACCATGGATAAAAAAAGATTGGCTTGATCAATTAGGGATGAAAAATCCTGAAACGACAGATGAACTATATGCTTATTTGAAAGCTGTAAAAGAAACAGATTTAAATGGAAATGGTAAAAACGATGAGATTCCTTTAAGTAGTGTCTCTATGACCCGTATCCTACATTGGATTTCAGGGGCGTTCGGAATACAAAACAAAGGACAACTTCATACATTGGTAGATACAGACTCAGCTGGTGAACTACGTTTCTTCTCTACTGCTCCAGAATATAAAGAAATGTTAGAGTATATGCATAAATTGTACTCAGAAGGTTTGATTGATCAAGGCATCTATTCCATTGACGTACCTAAATATTTGGCTGGTGCAGCAGAGGAATTATACGGAGCTACTCAATTCTATAATCCTGTAGAATTGTTTGGTGAGGAAATTGGTAAGGACTACGTGGTAGGTAACGCATTGGTTGGACCAGATGGAGAAAAGCTATATACAGGAGTTACGTCGCCACTAAGAGACTTAGGGAACTTTGCTATTACGAGTGAGAACAAGTATCCTGCTGAAACGGTTAGATGGTTAGATCATTTCTATAGCGATGAAGGAGCATTGATGTTCTTTATGGGTATCGAAGGAGAGACCTATGAAGAGACTGCAGATGGACCGAAGCTATTAGAAAAAATTACAAACAGTAAAGATGGCTTAACGATGACACAGGAGCTTGCAAAATATTTAATCAATCCAGGTGGAAATCACCCTGTAATGATTACAGATGACTATTTCACTGGTTCTGAAAATGCACCAGGAGATATCGAGGCTACTAAAGAGCTTGAGCCATATCTAATTGATGAAGTTTGGCCTAATTTTACTTACACAGCTGAAGAAAACGATCAAGTAAATGTCCTGAAAGCTGATATCAATAAATATGTACAGGAAATGCAGGCAAAATTCATTACTGGTGAAACTTCTCTAGATGAGTGGGATTCTTATGTGAAAACTATTGAAAAAATGGGACTAAAGGAATTCATGGAGATTCAACAAAAAGCATATGAAAGATACAAAAAGTAATAAGAATATGCAGCCTTCTAAAGTTGTCGAGGAATGTTTTTCCTCGGCAATTCTAGAACAACGGAGTGGAGAAGGGGGTAAATAAATGCAATTAAATGAAACAAAATTACAGGAGCATGTGGTGATTCCAAAAGTTAGCCGTTTTGCTAAATTCAAAAGAAATTTTATGAAAAGCTGGCAACTCTATGTTTTCTTACTTCCTGCCCTTTTATATTTTTTAATCTTTCATTATGTTCCGATGTATGGATTGCAAATAGCCTTTAAAAATTTTATGGCCAATCAAGGGATTTGGGGAAGTCCATGGGTTGGATTTGATCACTTTACAAGATTCTTTAATTCGTACTATTTTTGGAGATTAATCAAAAATACTATATTACTTAGCTTATATCAATTGCTACTTTTTCCTTTGCCAATTATTTTAGCTCTTTCGTTAAATGAACTAAAAAATGGAGCGTTTAAAAAATGGGCTCAAACACTTACATATGCTCCTCACTTTATATCTGTAGTGGTAGTAGTAGGAATGATCGTTATATTCTTAGACCCAGTAAATGGTTTAGTGAATCAAATAATAACACTATTTGGTGGAGACCAAATTCGTTTTTTAGATGATGCAGGTTGGTTTCGACATATATTTGTTTGGTCAGGAGTATGGCAAACTTTAGGTTGGAGCTCGATAATCTATTTAGCAGCCTTGGCGGGGATTAACCCTGAGCTACATGAGGCAGCGGAAGTCGACGGAGCATCTAAATTTCAACGCATATTACATATCAACTTACCAGGCATTTTCCCAACAATCATTGTATTGCTTATTTTAAATATTGGTAGCTTTATGTCAGTAGGATTTGAAAAAGTCTTACTATTGCAGAATAGCTTAAACTCTGCAACATCAGATGTCATACAGACCTATGTATATCAAGCAGGGTTATTAGAAGGTCAATATAGCTTTGCTGCAGCTATTGGTTTATTTGACTCCTTAATCAATATCGCTTTACTAATTACCTTCAATTATGTTGCAAGAAAAACTAGTAATAATAGCTTATGGTAAGGAGGGGTTCCTATGAATAAATTTAGTTTGTCAGACAAGGGTTTTGATGTGCTAAACAAAATTTTCTTAGCAGTTATTGTAATCCTAATTGTGTATCCACTTGTTTTTGTAATTAGTGCTTCTATAAGCGACCCCTTAGCGGTTAGCTCAGGGAAAATGTGGCTATGGCCGGTAGATATCACGTTCGAAGGATATCGGAAAATATTACAAAATGATTCTATTTGGCTAGGATATAGAAATACAATTTTATACACAGCAGTAGGGACTCTCCTACATTTGTTTGTACTATTACCATGTGCATACGCGCTTTCTCGAAAAGAATTAATGGGAAGCAAATATATTTTATGGTTAGTGCTATTCACTATGATGTTCAGCGGTGGCTTAATCCCGACCTATTTAGTGATTAAAACATTAGGAATGCTAGACACAATGTGGGCATTAGTAATCCCGGGAGTAGTTGGTGCTTGGTCTATTCTAGTTGCTAGAACATTCTTTCAGAGCAGTATACCTGACCAATTAGTAGAGGCTGCAAAAATAGACGGTGCCTCAGATTTTTATATGTTTATCAAGATAGTATTACCACTTTCTATGCCGATTATTGCGGTTATGGCATTATTCCATGCAGTTGGTTTATGGAACCAATATTTTAATGCATTAATATACTTGTCAGACCGTGACAAATACCCACTTCAGCTCATACTGCGGGAAATTTTAGTAGTGAATCAGGCCCAATTAGGGGAAGGTTCAGGAGAGCAAACTGAGTCTCTCATCCAGCAAGTGAGAACAGGCGGATTAATAAAATACGCCGTTATTATTATTTCCTCGTTACCACTTTTAATCGTGTATCCGTTTTTACAAAGATTCTTTGTTCAAGGTGTATTAATCGGTTCTATTAAAGAATAATAGATTGTCTTAACTTAAGTAACTTCAAACCATCCATGAAGGGAGAGAGACTACTATGAATGGTTTTGTAAATGGATACTATCAGTTTTCCTTGTGGGCGATGAGATTAGCTTACGTTAACATATTATGGTTTGTCTTCACATTAGTAGGTTTGTTCTTTTTTGGGCTGATGCCTGCTACAGCTGGCATGTTTGCAGTTGTGAGAAAATGGGTTTCGGGAGATACAGATATTAAAATATTTCAAACCTTCTGGAAATCGTATAGCAAGGAATTTTTTAAAGCAAATTTGCTTGGCTACCTCCTTGCTGGAGTAGGCTATCTCTTATATATTGAGCTCCAAATATTAAGAGCACAGGAAAATATGGTTTATTTTGTTGCAAGCTATGGGGTTATTGCGCTCTATATAGTGTTGTTGATAGTGTTGTTATATTCTTTTCCAATTTTTGTTCATTTTAATGTTAATGCTTTACAAAATATTAAATGGGCATTCGTAATAGGCGTTATTCATCCAGTACTTACAATTGCAATGATTGCTATATTGGGCTTTGTTCACTATGTAGCTTTCATGACCATCCCTGCACTACTTTTTTTCTTTGGAGGAAGTGTTACTGCCTATATCCTCACGTGGGGTGCATCTAAAACCTTTACAAAATATGAGCCCTCAAATGTCTAAATAGTGGAGGAAACAAATGAAGCTAGGATTAGAAGTCTTTTTAGACAGAGAATATAAACGCTTTACTGGAAAAAGTATTGGTCTTGTTACGAATATGACGGGAGTGAATCAAAAGCTTACTCCTACGATTGATTTGTTTTATGAACATCCGGGCATTTCTCTCAAAGCCTTATATGGTCCAGAGCACGGTATACGTGGGGATGCCAAGGAGGGGAAGAGGTACAGTCTTCGTTCGATCCATATACTAATCTTCCTGTATACAGTCTGTACGGTAAAACCAGAAAGCCGACGAAGGAAATGCTGGAATCTATCGATGTAATAGTTTTTGACTTGCAGGATATTGGTTCGAGGTACTATACATACATTTATACAATGGCCTATGTGATGGAAGCCTGTGCAGAGCAAGGAAAACAATTTGTCGTTTTGGATCGACCAAATCCTATTTCTGGGGAGCGTTTGGAAGGAAATTTAGTAGAAGAAGATGTCCGTTCCTTTGTTGGACTATTACCGATTCCGAACAGACATGGCATGACAGTTGGAGAACTTGCACAGCTGTTTAAATACAAATTTGGCTATGATTGTGAATTAACTGTTGTACCAATGGAGGGCTGGAAGAGATCGATGTACTTCGATGATACACCTTTGTTCTGGGTCCCTCCATCTCCAAATACAACTAACATTGATATGAATATTTTATACGCTGGAACTTGTTTAATAGAAGGTACCAATTTATCTGAAGGCCGTGGAACTACGAGACCATTTGAATGGATTGGCGCTCCTTATGTTGACGGTAATAGTCTTTCAAAAGCTTTTAATGATAGAGGGGTAGAAGGAGTTATAGCAAGGCCAGTTTCTTTTAAGCCGACGTATCAAAAGTATAAGGATGTAATCTGTAGTGGCATACAGTTACATGTAGTAAATCGTAATACATTGAATTCCTGGAAAACTGGGCTATTGCTTTTAGAAACAATAGCGGAAATGTACCCAACTGACTTCTCATTCATAAAAAATGAGCAAAAGAAGTACTTTTTCGATTTATTGGCTGGAACTAAAGGTCTGAGGGACAGAGTGTGGGGAGGAACCACCGAGGTATATATAGAGAACTGTCTAGCTCTTATCGAAGGATTTCAGAAGGAAAAGAAAATATACGACTTATATAACTAGGATGATTAAAATGAAGGATTTGGCTAATTTAACTAAGCTGTCAACAGAACAGAGAAATGATAGGTCGACTAATATTGATAATATGTCTACCAAAGGCATTTTAACCTTGATTAATGATGAGGATTTAAATGTCGCTAAATGTGTTCAGGAAGTCTTGGAGGAAATTGAAAAGGCAGTAGATGTTGTATATGAATCCATGAAGTCTGGTGGAAGATTATTTTATGTTGGTGCAGGAACCAGTGGAAGGCTAGGAATATTAGATGCTGTGGAATGTCCTCCTACCTTTGGAACATCACCAAATTTAGTACAAGCTATTATGGCTGGCGGATTGAACGCTTTTGAAAAAGCTGTAGAGGGCGCTGAGGATAGCCCGGTAATGGGTAAAGAAGATTTAATAGAAAGAAACTTAGCTAGTTGTGATGTAGTAGTGGGAATAGCAGCGAGTGGCAGAACACCATATGTGATAGGAGCATTAGAGTATGCTAGTCAGATTGGAGCACAAACCATCAGTCTAACTGCAAACAAAAATTCCATTATAAGTGAATATGCAGCTATAAAAATTGAAGTAGAAACAGGACCAGAGGTAATTACTGGCTCTACTAGAATGAAGGCAGCAACTGCTCATAAGTTAATCCTAAATATGATCTCCTCTACCGTAATGATCAAGCTAGGAAAGGTTTATGAAAATTTAATGGTGGACGTTTCAGTTAGTAATGAAAAGCTAGAAGAGCGAGCGAAGGGAATCATCCAAACTATTACTCAACAGTCTTATGAAGAGACAGAGAAATATTTAGGACTAACAAATAAGGAAGTAAAACCTGCGATAGTAATGATGAAAGCGAATGTAGATTATAAAGCGGCTAAGGATTATATTGAACAAGCAAATGGATTTGTTCGAAAGGCAATTGAATTGGCCGGAACGAAATCATAAGAGGAGGGAGCATGATGAAGGAACTAAAGAAGCTAATCTTGGATGATTTTGACTGTGCCAAACTTAGTGACTATGACACTAACCGTTCTTTTGTCTCCTCCTATGATTTATCTCTAAGTAAGGATTACGTAAAACATGGTAATCATAGTTTGCAAATTAACTTTAACTTCGGAGGCTGGGTTACAGGGAATGGAGCCATGTATATTAAGTTTAAGAAGGAATTACTGACAGAGCAGAGACCTAAAAAGATAGCTATGTGGGTACATAGTGATGGGAAAACACCATGGCTCCGAGCAACTATTATAGATGGGGACAATGAGCGAAAAGTAGTAAACCTAACAGACGGTAACATTAGCTGGAGAGGTTGGAAGTACTTAGACGCAGAGATAGAGCAAAACTGGAAGCTTCCATTAAGGTTGGAGCAAATATATGCGGTAGAAACAAATATGATTTACCAAAAAGACTCCAGTATTAATGGAAAGTTCTATTTAGATCAAATTCTTTTTGTGTATGTGGATGATCAGGATCTTTCTGGACCCGTATTTAGTGACATATTACCTGAAAAAGAAAAGGTCTATTCAAATTCGTTTGTTTTTTCTGCCGTAGTGAGTGATTTTATGTCAGGAGTAGACCTGAATTCTATTATAATGAAGGTAAACAATGAATTAGTTATTCATTCCATTCAAAAGAACAAGATTTCTTATCTTTTACAAGATCTTCCTGAAGGGAACTATACTATAAGTGTTCATGCAAAGGATCTGGCAGGTAATTGGTCAGTACCACATCTAGAGAAAACTTATAGAGTAGATTTAAGTCAAGATCTTGAAAAACCTATATTATCAAATGTAACGCCAACCAATTCAGCCGTGGTGTACACAGCCACACCCCGGATAAATTTTCGACTGTTAGATGATCAAAGTGGGATTGAAGGAAAAGAAATTATCATCACTATTAACAATAGACAGCAACAAGTTATATATGATGAAGAAACTGGCTGGGGTTACGCAATTGCTAACGTTAGATTAGAAGATGGGAACCATCATTTCTCAATTTATGCAAGGGATCGAGCTGGGAATGAAATGGACCTCTTTCAGCAAGAGTTTTTTATCCAAACTCTCAATTCACCAAAGGTTGAAGACTGCTATTCAATAGCAATTATTCCCGATACACATTCACTTGAATACGGGAAGGCTGCGCTAGGACATTCTATGGAAGCCTCCTCGGACTTTGTGATACATATGGGTGACTTTGTAGATCAAGGAACAGAAGAGGAATACATACTTTTTAAAGAGTTTCTGCTGGCTAACGCAAAGAAGCCGATATTGACTCTAGCAGGCAATCATGAGGCGTTTCAAGGCAATTTAAAACTATATCGGAACTTCATGGGTTCCCCAGCCTATCATTTCAATTATGGGAATGTACTATTTATTATATTAAACAGTGCGATAGAGCAAAGTATTACACAATCTGATTCGTCCCAGTTTACTTATTTAAAGGAAGTTTTAGCATCTAACAATGAAAAGCGAATTGTCATTCTTACACATGTTCCAACTAAGGATCGATTTGGAACTGCCCATGAAATGGATAGGAAAGATACAAAGAAATTAGAAGAAATTCTAATTGAATATAAGAGACAAGTGCCCTCAAGTGACATTGTAGTTTTGTTTGGACATTTACATACGCTTGATCAGTGGGAGTATGGAGGAGTTCGTTTTATTATTACAGGTAATTCTGCGCCAAAAGGATATGTAAGTAAAAACCAAGGAAATACAATCGGTTATGGGTTGCTTCATATTAGAGCGGAAGGTTTATGTTATGAATACAAACCATATTCTTGAAGTCCTTCATCAGTAAGAAAGATGCTGTAGTGCCTTAGCTAAAAAGCCATATTTTATAAAGAAATGAGTTGATTATTATGTCATCTGCCAACGGTGGACTAGTTATGCTAAACGAAATGGTGAACACATTGCCGCCCTCTGAAAGAAAAATTGCAAAGTACATATTAAATCATCCTCAAGAGGCAATTTCTTTAACGGCAATCGAATTAGGTAAAAGAAGCTCTACAAGTGGAGCCGCAGTCATTAGGCTATGTAAATCATTAGACTTAAAAGGTTTACAAGACCTAAAGCTACGTATTGCAGGAGATTTGCAAAAGACGACAGAGCACGGGTTTAGAGATATTGAGCCCAATGAACCTATTTTATCCATTATTGACAAGATGACAAATAATAGTATCAAAACGATACGTGAAACTGCAGAAATGTTAAATACAGAAGAACTAGAAAAGGCTATTCAACTTCTTAAAGTTGCAAATACAGTGCATTTTGTTGGAGTAGGAGCCTCTAATATAATTGCGCAAGATGCCCAACAAAAGTTTTTGCGGATTAACAAGAATGCTTATGCCTTTCCAGATATTCATTTGGCGATGACCTTAGTAGCAACAGCGGAGGAAGGAGACGTTGTAGTAGCTGTTTCATTTTCTGGAGAAACAGCAGAAGTAGCTAAAGTATTGGAGCTAGCTAAACAAAAAGGCATTTCTATTATTAGTATAACCAAATATGGAAACTCAGTTATTTCTAAGATAGCGGATATAAAGCTTTATACGTCAGCAACAAGAGAGTCAACATTTCGTAGTGGCGCTACTTCCTCTCGAATTGGACAGCTTCAGGTGGTGGATATTCTATTTATGGGAGTTGCATCTCTACAATACGAGGAAACTGTTAAGTATCTTGATGCCACACGAGATGCGGTCAATTTTCTGTCGAAGGATTCCAAAAAATAATTTATTACATAGCTAACTCTCCTAGGAGTTGGCTTGTTTATTGTCAAAAAGGGGTGGAGACAAAATGTATGTAATAGGAATTGATGGTGGAGGAACGAAAACAACCGGAATTATTGCTACATATAAGGGGGAAGTAGTAGCAAAAGCAACAGTTGGTGGAACCAATATAAATAGCACAGGAAAGAAAGCTGTCCAAGCAGAATTAGTAAAGCTTGTAACTAATTTAAAAGAATCTGCACCAGATGATTTCAAACAGGTAAAACGAGTATTTGCTGGCATGGCAGGAGCAGGCAATACCTCCAATCAAGAAGCCTTGAAAATAATGCTCCTTTCCCTCTTTCCATCAGGAGTAAATATTACTATAGATCATGATGCTATTACAGCACTGTACTCCGGAACTATAGGTAGACCTGGAATAGTACAAATTGCAGGGACAGGAGCAATTACATATGGTGTTAACCAAATATTCGAAAGAGCGCGTGTAGGAGGCTGGGGCCACCTATTTGGGGATCAGGGAAGCGGCTATGCAATTGGTAGAGATGCTTTAGAGGAAGCATTTAAAGCAAGAGATGGTATTACTAAACCAACGCTCTTGTGCGAACTCCTTACGAAGCATTTTGGCAAAGATGAATTACCAGATATTATTCCAAATATTTATCAGTCTGAAAACCCTAAAAAGCTAATATCTTCGTTAACCATGTTAGTTATGGAGGCAGTACAGCAAGATGACATAACAGCCAAAAAGATTATACAAAAAAATGGAGCAGAGCTTGGTATAGCAATTTCTACAGTTGTAAGTCAATTATTCACTCAAGGAGACAAGGCCATTTCAGTTGTTTTAGTAGGAGGCTTGTTTAGTAGATATGACATTTTGAAGGAATCCATTGGGCAAACCATTAAAGAAAAAGGTGTCAGGGTGGAAATGATTTTCCCTAAAATATTGCCGGCTGGTGGAGCTGTGGTCGCTGCTCTCTTAGAAGAAAAAGTGGACATCGATGAGTTTTTTTTAGAAACATTTAATAGAACAAACTAAGTAGAAGAGGTGAAATAATGAAACTTATAGCGTGGCATGTGGAAAGGCTAGATGAACTGGTGAATTTATGGAATATAGAGCTAGGTAGTGAGTTTCCTATGCGTAAGGAGCTATTTGAACAAAATAGTTTTCATGATGAAAATGTCTGTCATGAGGCTTCGCGAATTGCTGTCGATGAGCAGGATAGAGTAATCGGATTTATTGTAGGCAAAAGGTGGCAGGAAGAATTGTCAGTCCCGATGAAAGACAAAACGGGATGGATACAAGTAATTCTTGTTCATCATGAATACCGTAACCAGGGGGGCGGATCTGCTCTATTGAGACATGCAGAGGAAGCTCTACACACAGCTGGTATGCATGAGATATTGTTAGGTAAAGATCCGTGGCATTATTTCCCTGGTGTACCTTCTCAAAGTAAGGAGACTTGGTTTGAAAAGAGGGGATATCAAGCATTCGGAAAGGAGTACGACATGCTTTGTAGGTATGAGGATGAGGACACAAAAGTATTGCCTTCCTTCGACAACGTAGAATTCTCTCTATTAAATCTTGAGGATAGAGAGCATTTCCTTGCATTTCTTCATCGTTGTTTCCCAGGTAGATGGGAGTACGAGGCTCTTCATTATTTCCAAAGAGGAGGTACTGGTCGAGAGTTTATCGTTCTCAAAAAAGAAAACAAAATTATTGGTTTTTCAAGAATAAATGATGCTTCTTCACCTATGATTGCACAAAACGTTTATTGGGCTCCTCTATTTAACCGAGAATTAGGAGGAATCGGTCCATTAGGAGTTGATTCTAGGGAACGAGGCAGTGGATATGGCATTGCGATTGTTGAGGCTGCTATAGCTTTTCTACGAAGCAGAAATATTAAAAATATTGTCATAGATTGGACTGGGCTTGTCGATTTTTATCGTAAATTAGATTATGAGGTATGGAAAGGATATACCTCATATCGAAAGCTGCTTTAATATGTTTTGATGGGCACATAAATCTCATATGGGGAGAGAGGCAATTGGAAGGACAAACAAGCTATGTAGTAGGTCTTATGTCGGGAACATCCTTGGATGGAGTAGATGCAGCACTCGTTAAAATATCGGATGCTCAGGACTATTTACAAATAGATCTAGTGAATTATTTGTCTGTCCCATACTCTAGAGAGCTAAAAGAACAGCTTGGAGAGCTTTGTATACCTGAACTGGCTAGGATAGAGAACATTAGTGCAATGAATATGTATTTAGCAGAAGTTTTTTCTGAAGTTACCTTAACTGTTATTCAACAGGCAGGATTAACGCCCAGTGATATATTACTTGTAAGTTCACATGGCCAAACGATCTTCCATCAACCTGATCCTATTAAAATTGAAGGAACGGATATAATATCTACCTTACAAATAGGTGATATAGCAGTCTTGGCCGAGCGTACGGGAATAACTGCAGTTGGGGATTTTAGAACACGTGATATGGCTGTAGGAGGAAGTGGTGCTCCATTGGTACCATACGCAGACCACATGCTTTATGCAAAAGAAAATTATGGAAGAGTCCTCGTTAATATTGGAGGCATATCTAATATAACCGTCTTATCTAAGGGTGCTATAGCAGCAAATGTTATCGCGTATGATACTGGTCCTGGAAATATGATTATTGATGCTTTCGTGTCATGGGCAACTGCAGGTAGGGAATCCTTTGACCGAGATGGAGATATTGCACGTAGGGGTATGGTGGATGAAAGGTGGCTAGATAAGCTACTTGATCACCCTTATTTCGAACAGAATTACCCTAAAAGTACGGGTAGAGAGATGTTCGGAGTGGGTTTTGCTAGGAAACTTTGGCAGGAAGCGGAGAGTTTATATATTAATCAAGTAGATAGAATAGCTACTGTCACCGCGTTAACTGCAAAAACTATAGCTAAAGAAATCTTAACTCATGGAAAAACTGCATATGTAAAAGAAGTTTTAATCAGCGGTGGAGGAAGAAATAATCAAACACTATTTAATAGTATTCAAGAATATCTTCCAAAGGATATCTCTGTAGTTGGAATTGAAGAGTATGGAATGGTTGCCGATGCTAAAGAAGCTGTCATTTTTGCTCTGTTGGGTTACCAATGCTTTAAGAAAAGAACGAACAATCTTCCATCTGCAACTGGTGCTTCAAAAGAAGTTGTGATGGGAAAAATTGCATGGTGAAAAAAGAAAAGAAGCTTTTTTCACGAAATTAGCGAATGATTTTTTCTTTGTTTATAGTTGACATACCTATCCGATTTAAAGGATTATAAAGTATGAAGGAAATAAGATAACCTTTCTTTTTTCGAAAGGTAATCGGACGAACATACTTGTATATCAATAATGTTGAAAGTCTAGTCAATTATGCTATAATATACAGGTTGTCAATATAATTAGTGAAAAACTGTCCTGTTAAGTTTCAAACTTTTAATATACAGGCTACTAAATTATTGTAATTTATTTATTGGAGGTAGAATAAATGTCAGTTAAATGGGAAAAACAAGAAGGAAATAATGGTCTTTTAACAGTTGAAGTTGCTGCTGATGTAGTAAACAACGGTTTAGATCAAGCTTTCAAAAAAGTGGTAAAGCAAATTAATGCACCTGGTTTCCGTAAAGGGAAAATGCCACGTCAAATTTTCGAAAAAATGTACGGAGTTGAATCTTTATTCCAAGATGCATTAGATTTCATTCTTCCACATGCATATGCTTCAGCAGTTGAAGAAGCTGGTATTGACCCAGTTGATCGTCCAGAAATCGACATCGTATCAATGGAAAAAGGTCAACCTTTAGTATTCACTGCTAATGTAGTAGTAAAACCAGAGGTAACACTTGGTGAATACAAAGGACTTGAAGTAACTAAAGTAGATGAAACAGTTACAGACGAAGAAATTGAAGAGCAATTAAAAGCTCAACAAGCTCGTTTAGCTGAATTAGTAGTAAAAGAAGATGCAATCGTTGAAGGCGATACTGCTGTAATCGACTTTGAAGGATTTGTAGACGGAGAAGCGTTTGAAGGTGGAGCTGGTCAAGACTACCCATTAGAAATCGGTTCTAACTCTTTCATCCCTGGCTTTGAAGGTCAACTTGTAGGAGTTAAATCTGGCGATTCAAAAGATGTAGAAGTTACATTCCCAGAAGAGTACCATGCAGCTGAATTAGCAGGGAAAGCAGCAACTTTCAAAGTTACAGTTAAAGAAGTAAAAGGAAAAGAACTTCCTGAGCTTAATGACGACCTAGCTAAAGAAATTGATGCTGAAGTAGAAGGCATTGATGCTTTACGTGCTAAACTTAAAGAAACTACTGCTGAAGAGAAAAAACAAATGTCAGCACAAAACCTACGTGATGATTTAGTAGAAGCTGCTGCAGCAAACGCTACTATCGATATCCCAGAAGCAATGATTGAAACAGAAACTGATCGTATGCTACAAGAATTTGGTCAACGTTTAGAGCAACAAGGCATGAATTTAGATCTTTACTTCCAGTTCTCTGGTCAAGACGAGGCTGCTTTACGCGGACAAATGGCAGAAGATGCTAAAAATCGTGTGAAAGTATCATTAACTCTTGAAGCAATTGCTGAGAAAGAGAATCTTCAAGCGTCTGAAGAAGATATCAACGCTGAATTAGAAAAAATGAGTGCACAATTCAATATGTCAGCTGACGATATTAAACGTGCACTTGGTGGTACAGAAGTTCTTGCAAATGACCTTCGCTTCCAAAAAACTGTGGAATTCTTAGTAGAAAACGCTAAAATTTCATAATTACACATAACGCGTTATAATATATAACAAGGTACAGCATCTGTCTGTGCCTTGTTTTATACATACATATTTTTAAAGGTATGGCGCTGTTACCGTTGTTTGTTTGTTACCCAATGTTATGTGGTATAGTAGTTTAAATTGCATATTGTTCTGCAAGAAATTCAGAGGCTCTTTTTGTAATGGTGCTTTTGTATATACCTAAGTGTTGCAATAAGACGTAACAGCGTCTGATGTAAAAAAAACTTGACCAAACTTATTATTTGATTCCGAACAAAGAATCTTGTAAGATAATGGCTTGAATAGGGGTGAATATTTTGTTCAAATTCAATGATGAAAAAGGGAACTTAAAATGTTCTTTTTGTGGCAAGCCACAGGAACAAGTTCGTAAACTTGTTGCGGGGCCTGGTGTCTACATTTGTGATGAGTGTATTGATTTATGTTCTGAAATAGTAGAAGAAGAACTTGGCACAGAGGAAGAAGTAGAGTTCAAAGAAGTTCCAAAACCAAAAGAAATTTTAGCTATTTTAGATGAATATGTAATTGGCCAAGAGCGAGCAAAAAAATCACTTGCAGTAGCTGTTTATAACCATTACAAACGTATTAACTCTAATAGCGTAATTGATGAAGTAGAATTATCTAAATCAAATATAGTTTTAATCGGACCAACTGGTAGCGGTAAAACATTACTTGCTCAAACTTTAGCTAGAATTCTCAACGTTCCATTTGCTATTGCAGATGCTACTTCTTTAACAGAAGCTGGATACGTAGGGGAAGATGTAGAGAATATCCTTTTAAAGCTTATTCAATCAGCAGACTATGATATTGAAAGAGCAGAAAAAGGCATTATTTATATAGATGAAATAGATAAAGTTGCACGTAAATCTGAAAACCCTTCTATCACTAGAGACGTTTCAGGTGAAGGGGTACAACAAGCCCTTCTTAAAATACTTGAGGGTACTGTAGCTAGTGTTCCACCACAAGGTGGACGTAAGCATCCTCATCAAGAATTTATTCAAATTGATACAACGAACATCTTGTTTATCGTTGGAGGAGCATTCGATGGAATCGAACAGATTATTAAACGCCGTTTAGGTGAAAAAGTAATTGGTTTCGGTGCAGATCCTAACAAAGTTCAAGAAGATGCAAAATCTGTGTTATCTCAGTTAATTCCAGAGGACTTATTGAAATTTGGTCTAATCCCTGAATTCATCGGTCGTTTACCTGTATTAGCAAGTCTAGAGCAGTTGGATGATAAAGCGTTAGTGCAAATCCTTACAGAGCCTAAGAACGCACTAGTTAAGCAATATCAAAAAATGATTGAGTTGGATAATGTGAAGTTAACATTTGAAGATGAAGCTTTAGTGGAAATTGCGAAGGAAGCTATTGAGCGTAAAACTGGTGCTCGTGGATTACGTTCTATCATTGAAAATACAATGCTAGATGTAATGTATGAATTACCATCACGAGAAGATATCGTAGAATGTGTGATTACTAAAGAAACAATTACAGAGCACGCACGTCCTAAACTTTTATTAGAAGATGGTTCTGAACTAAAAGATTTAGATAACGAAAAAACATCGGCTTAATAGCCATTGAAAAAGCTGGCTTCCAAACTACGTGCATAGGCGCGAGCAAGGATGTCAGCTATTTCTCTTTATAAGATGAAAACTACCTCTTTTTATCATGAGGTTTACTGTATTATTAGGATACATAAAGGATACAATATGATGGAGGTGAATTCCAAAGTGGCAGAAAAAACATATTACCCAGTTTTACCCCTTCGTGGTTTATTTATATTTCCTACTATGGTTTTACATATAGATATAGGGCGCGAGCGTTCAATTGATGCTTTAAATACAGCAATGAAACGCGAAGAAAAACTCTTTATTTCCGCACAAAGGGATTTGGGTGTAGAACATCCTAGCCAAGAGGATATATATCCTGTAGGGATTCTTGCGCATATAAAACAGGTTGTGAAGTTACCGAACGGAACGATGAGGGTATTAGTTGAGGGACTTCAGCGTGCAATTTGGGATGAATATAAAGTTACAAACAAAATGGATGAAGTAACCGTGTCAGCGTATATCGAGCCAAAAAAAGCTGATCAAGAAGATCAAGCGTTAATGCGTACTTTATTACATAATTTCGAAAAGTATACTAAGGCTTCCAAGCAAGTGTCAGAAGAAACTTACCGTTCTGTTGCAGATATTGAAGAACCAGGTAGATTAGCTGATATGATTGCGGCAGCTTTACCGCTCAAAATATCTGGCAAACAAGAGATTCTAGAAATCATGGATGTTAAAGAACGCATGGAAACCTTAATCGTGCAGCTTTATAATGAACAAGAAATTTTGAATCTTGAGAAAAAAATAAATAATCGTGTTAAAAATGCTATGGAAAGAACGCAAAAAGAGTTTTATCTTCGTGAGCAAATGAAGGCCATTCAAACCGAGCTCGGAGATAAAGAAGGTAAGACAGGTGAGGTTGCTGAATTAAAAAGGCGCATCCAAGAAGCTGGTTTACCGGAAACGACCAAAAAAAATGTGTTAAAAGAGTTGGATCGTTATGAGAAGCTTCCAACGCAAGCTCCAGAAAGTGGAGTCATTCGCAATTATATTGAGTGGATTGTTTCTATCCCTTGGTCTAAGTCTACTGAGGACCAATTAGATATTAAACGTTCTGAAGAAATTTTAGATCGTGATCATGATGGACTTGAAACAGTAAAAGAGCGTGTCTTAGAATATTTGGCTGTTCGCCAATTGACTAAATCGCTCAGAGGACCAATCCTTTGCTTGGCTGGACCTCCAGGAGTAGGGAAAACCTCTCTAGCCAAATCTATCGCTGAATCACTAGGACGTAAATTCGTACGAATCTCCCTTGGAGGAGTAAGAGATGAATCTGAAATTCGTGGACACCGCAGAACATATGTAGGTTCCATGCCAGGAAGAATTATTCAAGGGATGAAGAAGGCAGGAACGATTAATCCGCTAATTTTGCTAGATGAAATCGATAAAATGTCTAATGACTTCCGCGGAGATCCTGCAGCAGCCATGCTAGAGGTACTAGACCCTGAACAGAATAATTCCTTTAGTGATCACTATATTGAGGAAACATATGATCTTTCGAATGTACTTTTCATTGCTACTGCTAATGACTTAAGTACAATTCCTGGTCCCTTAAGAGATCGTATGGAAATTATCTCTATTGCTGGTTATACAGAAATAGAAAAGCTTTCTATTGCCAAAAATCACTTGCTGCCAAAGCAGCTTAAAGAACATGGCTTAAAGAAAACGCAGCTACTAGTTAAAGATGATGCCCTAATAGATGTTTTACGTTATTATACTCGTGAAGCTGGAGTCAGAAGCTTAGAGAGAGTACTGGCAAATATTTGTCGTAAGGCTGCTCTTCAAATCGTATCTGGAGACAAAAAACGTGTCACTGTGTCTGCAAAGAATTTGGAAGACATGATTGGTAAACGCAAGTTTCGTTATGGACAAGCTGAGTCGGAAAATCAAGTAGGCGTAGCAACAGGTCTTGCCTATACAACGGTAGGGGGAGATACACTCCAAATAGAGGTGTCTTTATCTGCCGGATCTGGTAAATTACAGCTTACTGGTAAGCTTGGTGATGTTATGAAGGAGTCTGCTCAAACTGCTTTGTCCTATGTACGATCGAAAGCCAATGATTTTGGAATTGATCCAACCTTCCATGAAAACAAGGATATCCATATTCATGTTCCGGAAGGTGCTGTTCCTAAGGATGGCCCATCAGCAGGTATTACTATTGTTACCGCGCTTGTTTCAGCATTATCTAAACGCCCAATTCTTCGGGAAGTTGGTATGACTGGTGAAGTAACTTTAAGAGGACGTGTGCTACCTATTGGTGGTTTAAAAGAAAAGACATTAAGTGCACATCGCGCAGGTCTAACGACAATTATTTGTCCAAAAGACAATGAGCGTGATATTGAAGATATACCAGAAAGTGTTCGCGAAGTATTGACGTTCCATTTTGTTTCCGATGCTGAAGAGGTGCTTCAACTGGCATTAGAGGAGGCAAAATAAATGAAAATTCATAACGTTGAACTATTAATAAGTGCTGTTAGACCAGCTCAATATCCAGAGGGAGATTTACCGGAATTTGCTCTTGCTGGGCGCTCCAATGTAGGGAAGTCTTCCTTTATCAATAAAATGATTGGTCGTAAGAGTATGGCTCGTATTTCCTCTAAGCCAGGGAAAACACAAACGTTAAACTTTTACAAACTGGAAGAGGATTTATTGTTTGTCGATGTACCTGGCTATGGCTATGCAAAAGTATCAAAGTCAGAACGCGCAGCGTGGGGTAAAATGATTGAAACTTATTTTACCTCCCGTGAGGTTCTGAAGGCTGTCTTATTAATTGTTGATTTAAGGCATCCCCCAACAACGGATGATTGTATGATGTATGACTTTTTAAAGCATTACAATATACCTTGTATTGTTATAGCTACAAAAGCTGATAAGATTCCTAAAGGTAAATGGGATAAGCATAAGAAGATTGTCAAAGAAGAGCTGCAAATGGACAAAAATGATCCTCTAGTAATCTTCTCTTCTGAAACAGGTTTAGGCTTCGATGCAGCTTGGGCAGAAATCGAAAGCAGAATGTAATATTTTACTATCTTCCATCAGAAAGAGCTATTAAAAACGGTGGAAGTTAATGTTACAGTTTTAAGATTAAAAAAGGTTGATTAGGGAATACCATCCTTAGTTAATCTTTTTTTATGTGAATAGTTAATCTTTAATAATTTTGGACAGAATGTTTGTATTGAGTAATACTTTTTGTTATTATTAATTTATAATAATTCTAATTAAGATTTCATAGCTTGTTCACAAATGACAAATTATCTACTTGTGAACCTATGCTATAATAGGACTTATGAAATGAACGTGAAAGGGTGACATGACTCCATGCATACACTCGTGGTAGGTGTCAATTATCGTACTGCCCCAGTTGAGATTCGTGAAAAGCTTTCTTTTATCGAGGCTGAGCTTCCGAATGCGATGCAGGCATTACAGGAACAGAAGAGTATTTTAGAAAACGTCATTGTATCTACATGTAACCGTACAGAAATATACGCAACTGTAGATCAATTGCATACAGGAAGATACTATGTAAAACAATTTCTAGCGAATTGGTTCGATATCCCAATGGAGAACCTTTCTAGATATTTATTTATTCATGAAGACAATGAAGCGAATAATCACTTATTCCGTGTTACTGCTGGTATTGACTCCATGGTGCTTGGAGAGACTCAAATTCTTGGACAAGTGAAGAAAAGCTTTTTAAACGGGCAAGAAAATGGGACAACGGGTACAATATTTAACCAATTATTTAAACAAGCTGTGACGTTTGCAAAGCGCGCTCATGCTGAGACATCTATTGGGGAAAATGCAGTATCAGTTTCTTATGCAGCAGTTGAACTAGGGAAAAAAATATTTGGTTCTTTAAACCACAAGCATGTAGTAATCCTAGGAGCAGGAAAAATGGGCGAGCTAGCTATCCAAAACCTTCACGGCAGCGGTGCTGAAAAAGTAACGGTTATTAACCGTACTTATGAAAAAGCGAAGGAGCTTGCTTCAAAATTTGAAGGCAATGCTAAACCTATGGATGAGCTTCAATGTGCATTACTTGAGGCTGATATTCTAATCAGCTCTACTGGTGCAACTGAATATGTAATTGACTATGAGCTAATGCAATTCGTAGACAGATTACGTAAAGGCAAGCCTTTGTTCATGGTCGATATTGCTGTGCCACGTGACTTAGATCCACAAATAGGTGATTTACCAAACGTGTTCTTATATGACATCGATGATTTACAAGGAATTGTCGAAGCGAACCTTGCTGAGCGTGAACGTGCAGCTGCCCAAATCAATAAAATGATTGAGACCGAAATCGAGCAATTTAATGAGTGGGTAACTACTCTTGGGGTTGTACCGATTATCTCCGCACTACGCCAAAAAGCGAATAGAATTCAAGTAGAGACAATGAGTTCTATTGAAAACAAAATGCCTAACCTTACGGATCGCGAGCGCAAGATATTAAATAAACATACGAAATCGATTGTTAACCAACTTTTGAAAGAGCCGATTCTACAAGCAAAAGAACTTTCTACATCTAAGAATCCTGCTGAACAGCTCCAATTGTTCCAACAAATCTTTGGAATTGAAGAAGATGTAAAGAAGGAAGTAGAAATTCAAGCAGAAAAAGCTAAAATTAATTTAAAACAATCGCTATTGAATCAAGAATTAAAAGAGAACTTATCGTTCAATTAATCTACAGGAGGTGTTTTTGTATCTTTATCGAAACTAGAGAGATATAAAAGCACCTTTTTTATTGTATAAAGGGAGAAATGATATGGCTGATTTGACGATGACACGGCTTCACGAGATTATGGTCGTCCTCCAATCCGTTAGCCTTGTTTTCTATTTCATCGATTACCTCAACAAAGATCGGCAAGTTCATCGCTTGGCGGTAGGACTATTATCCATCGTCTGGCTACTACAAACGGTGTTTTTAGTCATGTATATGATAGAGATGAAGCGATTTCCTATTCTATCGCTATTTGAGGGTATATATTTCTATGCATGGCTCATCATATTGCTTTCTTTGATCATGCAGCTGGTCTTTAAGTCAGATTTACCAGGATTCTTTTTAAATATTATTGGATTTATATTTATGACCATCCATACATTTGCCCCAAGCCAATTGGAGCAATCGCCTGTGGGTGATGCCCTACGTTCAGAGTTATTGTTTATTCATATTACTTTTGCATTTTTAGCTTATGCTGCATTTGCTCTTTCGTTTGTTTTTTCTGTACTATATTTGATATTGTATAGAGTATTGAAACAGAAAAAATGGACAAAGCAATTCACTAGATTGCCATCTCTGCAGCATACGGAAACTGGAATGACGACGTCAATCATTACAGGAATCCCTTTATTGTTTGTAAGTCTCGTTCTTGGGTTACAATGGGCTTATATATCTTTAAATGAGTTTTCAATATTTGATTTTAAGATTGTTAATTCCTTTATTCTATTAGTTATATATATTGTCGTTTTATTAATAAGAAGGCGCGCAAGGTTTAAAGGGACGAACTATGCGTGGATTCACGTATATGCATTTTTATTTGTTTTAATAAATTTCTTACTAGGTAGTCGATTATCACAATTCCACTTATGGTATTAAGAAAGGTAGCGAGTCAATGCGTAAAATTATTGTAGGTTCAAGAAGAAGTAAGTTAGCTTTAACACAAACAAACTGGTTCATCCAACAAATGAAGGATATGGGGGCTCCATTTGAGTTTGAAGTGAAAGAGATTGTCACTAAAGGTGACCAAATTTTAGATGTAACGCTTTCCAAGGTTGGAGGAAAAGGATTATTTGTTAAAGAAATTGAACAAGCATTATATGACAAGGAAATTGATTTTGCTGTACATAGCATGAAGGATATGCCATCAGTCTTGCCTCCAGGATTAGTAATGGGGTGTACACCAAAACGTGTAGACGAACGTGATGCTTTCATCTCCACGGGTCATGTTAAATTTAACGACCTACCAAAAGGAGCAGTTGTTGGGACAAGTAGCTTACGTAGAAGCGCTCAGCTTCTATTACTACGTCCAGATATCGAGATTAAATGGATACGAGGTAATGTGGATACTAGATTGCAAAAGCTTCAAGACGGAGAATATGATGCGATTATTTTAGCTGCAGCAGGACTTAAGCGACTTGGCTGGAGCGATGAAGTAGTAACCGAATATATTTCTGTAGAAGATTGCGTCCCAGCAGTAGGACAAGGGTCATTAGCGATTGAATGTCGTGAGGATGATTTAGAATTATTAACTGAGCTTCAAAAGCTATCAGATAAAGAGACTTGGGATGCTGTTCATGCAGAGCGTGCTTTCTTAGCTGCCATGGATGGAGGTTGTCAGGTGCCGATTGCCGGACATGCTATCATTAAAGGCGATGAAATAACATTTACAGGACTTGTAGCTGCACCAGATGCTTCTGTTGTATATAAAGAAGTAGTGTCCGGAACAAACCCAGAGTCAGTAGGCAAAGAAGCAGCACGTATTATAACGGAACAGGGAGCTTATGATTTAATCCAGAAGGTTAAGGCTGATTTAAATGTCTGAAAGTTCACCTCTACAAAATGAACATGTCATTTTTACAGGGGTGAATAGATCAGAAGAGGCAGCAGCACTAACTGCTAGTTTAGGAGGGGTACCAATTCTAGCCCCGTTTATAGCCACTAAGGAGATTATACAGACCGATGACAAAGATAAACTCTTAAACAGTAATGCTTTTAAATGGTTTATATTTACTAGTCAGGCAAGTGTCGCTGCCTTTCATCAAAAAATACTTAGAAACAATTTAGAGATTGAATATTTTCAAGTGAAAATAGCTGTTGTTGGATCTAGGACTGCATCAGCACTAGAGCAATTGGGTTTCTCGATTGACTTTATGCCGAGCATCTTTAGTGCCGATGTATTTATTCGAGAGTTTCCTCAGGTTGCAGCACCAGAGGAGTCCTGCTTGTTCTTTCGAGGTAATCTTGCAAAGAAAACAATCGTAGATGGTTTGGTCAATCCAGTTGACGAATGGACAGTCTATGAGACAGTCACGTTGGAAGATAACGTAGAAAAAGTTAAGGAAATGCTCAATAGTGGGAAAAACTGTTCAGTTGTATTGACTAGTCCTTCTACGGTCAATGCTTTCCACCAAACGATAGGCAAGAATCTAGGCTATCATGGTTTTACGGTATGTGCTATTGGCCATGTAACAAAGAATCATTTAAAATCATTAGGTATTACTACACAAGTAATGCCAAGAACATATACTTTAACAGAGGTAGTTTACGCGCTAGCTCAATGGAAGGGATGAATGAAATGGCAGATTTATATTTTCAACGTCATCGCCGTTTAAGACAATCGGCTGGTATCAGATCAATGGTAAAAGAAACATACTTACATAAAGAGGATTTAATCTATCCAATTTTCGTGATGGATGGAGAAAATATTAAAAATCCCGTTAACTCTATGCCGGGAGTTTTTCAATTTTCTTTAGACCGTTTGGGAGAAGAGGTAGACGAGGTCGTTACATTAGGGATACCATCAGTTATTTTATTTGGTTTGCCTGCTACAAAGGACGCAGAAGGAACTCAAGCGTACCATGATCACGGAATTGTACAAAAGGCTATCCGCTTTATCAAGGATCGTCATCCAAACCTAGTGGTTATCGCAGATACTTGCTTATGCGAATTTACAGATCATGGTCACTGTGGAGTAGTTGATGAGCATGAAAGAATCTTAAATGACCCATCGTTGGACTTACTAGCAAAAACTGCTGTGAGTCAAGCTCAAGCGGGAGCAGATATCATCGCACCTTCAAACATGATGGATGGATTTGTTACTGCTATTCGTCAAGGATTGGACAGAGCTGGATTTCAAGATGTGCCGATTATGTCTTATGCAGTGAAATATGCATCAGCTTATTACGGTCCATTCCGTGAGGCTGCGGACGGAGCTCCTAAATTTGGAGATCGTAAAACGTATCAAATGGATTATTCTAACCGTATGGAGGCAATTCGTGAAGCAACTTCTGATATGGAAGAGGGAGCAGATTTCTTAATCGTAAAACCTGCACTAGCATATTTGGATATTATCCGCGATATTAGAAATAATTTTGATGCTCCAATCGTTGCGTATAACGTAAGTGGAGAGTATGCAATGGTGAAGGCCGCTGCAATCAACGGATGGATAAACGAAAAAGAAACAGTTCTAGAAACTTTAACAGGAATGAAACGTGCAGGAGCCGATATTATCTTAACGTATCATGCTAAAGATGTAGTGCGTTGGTTGGAGGAGAAATAATGTCAAAATCATATAAATTATCTAAAGAAGCATTTACAGAAGCAAAGGAACTAATGCCTGGTGGGGTTAACAGTCCTGTTCGTGCATTTAAATCCGTAGACATGGATCCAATTTTCATGGAGAGTGGAAAGGGAGCCATCTTAAAGGATATTGATGGCAATGAATACATCGACTATGTACTTTCATGGGGACCACTTATTTTAGGTCACACTGAACCGAACGTAGTAAAAGCTATTCAAGAGGTAGCTGCAACTGGGACTAGCTTTGGAGCTTCTACTTTAATCGAAAATAAGCTTGCCAAATTAGTAATGGAGCGTGTTCCATCTATTGAGATGGTCCGTATGGTTTCTTCTGGTACGGAGGCAACCATGAGTGCATTGAGATTAGCACGTGGTTATACAGGACGTAACAAAATATTAAAATTCGAAGGATGTTACCACGGTCATGGAGATAGTCTACTGATTAAAGCTGGATCTGGTGTTGCTACCTTAGGTCTTCCAGACAGCCCGGGTGTACCCGAGTCTATCGCTAAAAACACAATTGCCGTTCCTTATAATGACATCGAAAGCGTTCGCTATGTGTTTGAAAACTTCGGTGACGATTTAGCAGCAGTAATTGTAGAGCCAGTGGCAGGAAACATGGGCGTTGTGTCTCCAATTGAAGGCTTCCTTGAAGCATTGCGTGAGTTGACAGAGAAAAATGGAACAGTTTTAATCTTTGATGAAGTAATGACTGGTTTCCGAGTGGGTTATAACTGTGCACAAGGCTTTTTCGGTATTACACCAGATTTAACTTGTCTAGGAAAAGTAATTGGGGGAGGCCTACCAGTAGGTGCTTTCGGAGGTAAACGAGAAATCATGGAAATGATTGCACCGGCAGGCTCTGTATACCAAGCAGGTACTTTATCTGGAAATCCTTTAGCAATGACAGCAGGTTATGAAACATTATCTCGCTTAAATGAAGACACGTACAAATATTTTGTTAAGCTTGGAGATATGCTTGAAAAAGGATTCAGAGAAGCGGCAAGCAAGTACAATATTCCACATACAGTAAATCGTGCTGGTTCTATGATTGGCTTCTTCTTTACTAACGAAAACGTTATTAACTATGACGTAGCTAAAACAGCTGACCTTGATTTATTTGCAAAATATTATCGTTTAATGGCTGAGGAAGGTATCTATTTACCACCTTCTCAATTTGAAGGGATGTTCCTATCCACTGCACATACAGAGGAACATATCAATAAAACAATCCAAGCTTTCCATACTGTTTTTGAAAAGCTAGCTAGATAATAACAAACAAACTAAAAAATTTAACTGCTCCGTAAAAGTTAGACACTAATCTAATTTTTACGGGGTATTTTTTTATTTGAAAAGATATATCTGCTTTACAAGGGATACTCGGTCCATTCGTGGCTGGTCTATTATAACAATACAGCAAAAATAACAAGAAATGCTCGATTTCGTACTTAGCGGTCTCGTCTGAATAAGTCCTTAATCAACGTTTTGGAAAGCGAAGCATAAATGAAAGGTATTTTTCATATTTTCTTACGTTGAAACATAATTTGTCCTATACGAAGGAGGATGAAAAATGGAAGTGAAAAGTTGGGAAGTAAAGGAACAGTTTTGTTTTCCGCAAAGTTTTGGTGTACCAAAGGAAGTTAAGACAATTAAGGTGACTCCGCAATATTTTCAAGAGGAAATAGACGAAATGGTGCATATAAACGGTATTTATCATATTACATGTCATGTGGAGTTTGAAGAAGGAGAAGTTGAACACCATGCAACAAGCGAATTTACAGAAATTGAGGATTTAGATTTACAAGGAGAGCTGGGATATTTTGAATATGCTGTTCCGATGAGCGTAGAAATCAGTAAGGAGAGAATACAACAGGATACGTCTCCTAGTATTAGTGTAGAAAATATAAATTGTAAAGCAGAATCGGATGGAATTGAAATTGTCTGGTTTGTGAATTGTGAATACGAAACGTCAAGACCACTGAAAACAGAAGTGGTAATGACAGATTTAATAGAAGAGGAAGAAGAACAACCAGAAGTGGTAGAGGTTTTACCATTTAATTTTACCCAGGATGAAGAGTCAAGTGAAGATACAATGCAAGTTCAATTAGAAAATGAAGAACTAGAAGAAGTATCAGTAGAGCCGTTTAAGCCAGCACAAAAAGTAGTGAGTGCTGAGCAACAATCTACAAATGAGGATGATCAACAGGATCTGCCCAAAGTTGCTATAAAACATAATGAAACGGAAAGCTCAGTCGAAGGTGAGTCAGAACTGCAATTTATATTAGATTTAGAGGACGGATATACTAAGCTTTCCTTTCCATCAAATAATGTCCTTAAACAATAAGAATCCGAGAAATGCCAAAAAGACTAGCAAGATAAAATCCCATGTAGTAGGAACGATCAATACACGAACAAGTTGAAAGCAACCGATTGGTATAATGATGCCTTTTACGTAAAAACGAGTTCTTCGTAGCCAATCTGGCAGAAGATAGGGGTTGTATCCTCTTTTCATAGTGTTTTCCTCCTTTCACAAGACTATGCTTGACGGCATATAATAATATCCTATACAATAAAAACAACTATATATGGATGCTATGAATGGGAAGAGTAAAATGACACGGTTATCTAAAGAAAGGAAACAATTTGCTGAAATGTTTCCGTTAGCCACCATTTGAAGGTAGCCCAAGAGCAGCTTTTGTGAACTAACAGTAGCAATTGCCGGTTTGAAGCCGTTATCTAATTGAGAGCGTGATGTGTTTTATTGCATCTGCGAATAAAGGTGGTACCGCGAACAAACTCCTTCGTCCTTTAGTGATGATAGGAGTTTTTTTATATTCTTTTTTAGGAGGAAACGATATGACAAATGAGACAACGATGTCTACCAAGTATGATCCGCAGTCAATTGAAAAAGGTCGCTACGAGTGGTGGTTAAAAGGCAAATTTTTTGAAGCGCATCCAGAGAGTGAAAAGGAACCATATACAATTGTGATTCCACCACCGAACGTAACTGGGAAGCTACATTTAGGTCACGCCTGGGATACTACGCTTCAAGATATTATTATTCGTATGAAGCGTATGCAAGGCTATGATGCCCTATGGTTACCAGGAATGGACCATGCAGGAATTGCTACTCAAGCAAAGGTGGAAGAAAAACTTCGTGCTGATAATATTACTAGATATGACCTTGGCCGAGAAAAATTCGTGGAAGAAACATGGAAATGGAAAGATGAATACGCAGGGCATATTCGTCAGCAATGGGCAAAGTTAGGCTTAGGCTTAGACTACTCACGTGAACGTTTTACATTAGATGAAGGCCTTTCTAACGCAGTAAAAGAAGTATTCGTTAATCTATATAACAAAGGCTTGATTTACCGTGGCGAATACATCATTAACTGGGATCCAGCTACTAAAACAGCACTTTCGGATATTGAAGTAATTCATAAGGATATACAGGGTGCATTCTATCATATGCATTACCCACTTGCAGATGGTACTGGTTCGATCGATGTTGCAACAACTCGACCAGAAACAATGCTAGGGGATACGGCTGTTGCTGTACACCCTGAGGATGACCGCTACAAGCATTTAATCGGTAAAAAAGTAAAATTACCAATCGTTGGCCGTGAAATTCCAATCGTAGCAGATGATTACGTGGATATGGAGTTTGGTAGTGGTGCAGTTAAAATTACCCCAGCTCATGACCCGAATGATTTTGAAATTGGTAACCGCCATGATTTAGAAAGAATACTAGTGATGCATGAAGATGGCTCTATGAATAAAAATGCTGGTAAATATGAAGGTATGGATCGCTTCGAATGTCGTAAGCAAATTGTGAAGGATCTTCAAGAAGCAGGAGTATTATTCAAAATCGAAGAGCATGCACATTCCGTTGGACATTCAGAGCGAAGTGGAGCTGTAGTTGAGCCATACCTTTCTACACAATGGTTCGTTAAAATGCAGCCACTTGCAAAAGAAGCTATTAAGCTTCAAGAATCAGAGGGCAAGGTAAACTTCGTACCTGATCGCTTTGAAAAAACTTATCTACGTTGGATGGAAAACATTCATGATTGGTGTATCTCCCGTCAACTTTGGTGGGGACATCGTATTCCAGCATGGTACCATAAAGAAACTGGAGAAGTTTATGTTGGGCACGAGGCTCCATCAGATGAAGAAAATTGGAAGCAAGATGAAGACGTTTTAGATACATGGTTCTCATCTGCTCTATGGCCTTTCTCAACTCTTGGTTGGCCTGATGTAGAAAATGAGGAAATGAAAAAGTATTATCCAACTAATGCCCTTGTTACAGGTTATGATATTATATTCTTCTGGGTGTCTCGTATGATATTCCAAGGAGTAGAATTTACAGGAACTCGCCCATTTGACGATGTACTAATTCACGGTTTAGTACGTGCAGAAGATGGTCGTAAAATGTCGAAATCTCTTGGAAACGGCATTGATCCTATGGATGTAATCGAAAAGTACGGTGCAGACTCACTACGCTACTTCCTAAGCACTGGCTCATCTCCAGGGCAGGATCTACGCTTCTCAGTAGAAAAGGTAGAGGCTGTTTGGAACTTCGCCAATAAAATTTGGAATGCATCACGCTTTGCATTGATGAATATGGATGGCTTGAAATACGAGGAAATTAACTTAGAGGGCAAAAAGTCTGTAGCAGATGCTTGGATTCTTACTCGTTTAAACGAAACAATTGAACAAGTAACAAGACTTTCTGAGAAGTATGAGTTCGGTGAAGTTGGTCGTGCACTTTATAATTTCATCTGGGATGACTTCTGTGACTGGTATATCGAAATGTCTAAGCTACCGCTAAACGGGGAGGACGAGGAAGCGAAGCATATGACTCGTTCCGTTCTAGCATATGTATTAGACAATACGATGCGTTTATTACATCCATTCATGCCTTTTATCACAGAAGAAATTTGGCAAAACCTTCCTCATGAAGGGGAGTCAATTACAGTAGCTCCATGGCCGACTGTAAACGAAGAGCTTTCTGATCAAAGCCAAGCAGCAAGCATGAAATTACTTGCAGAGATTATCCGCTCGGTACGTAATATACGTTCAGAGGTACAAACTCCAATGAGCAAAAAAGTGCCTCTATACATCTCAGCGAAAGATGCCAACACGCTTGCTGTGTTAGAAGCTAATGCGAAATACTTAGAGCGTTTCTGTAACCCAGAGCCTCTAGTGATCGGTCAAGACCTAGAAGATCCAGGTCAATCGATGTCAGCGGTAGTTACAGGTGCTCTATTGTACCTTCCACTACAAGGCTTAATAGATATTGATGCTGAAAAAGCTCGTTTAGAAAAAGAATTAGAAAAATGGGCAAAAGAAGTGAAGTTAGTTCAAGGTAAGCTATCCAACGAACGCTTCGTTTCAAAAGCACCTGAGGCAGTAGTAGCAGAAGAGCGTGCCAAAGAACAAGATTATCTAGAAAAACACGCAACTGTGTTAAAACGTCTTGAGGAATTAAATAACTTGTAATTAGTAAGCGTAGCAAGCACCCTAGAGGTGTTTGCTACGCTATTTTTATGAATAAATACAAGTCGAGCTACTGGAGTAATTGAGAACCATTTTAGAAATGGGTTTTAGCACGGATAGTGTGGAAGAATCTTGCAGAGACGGAGTAGAACATTGCAGAGAAGAGGAAGAACATTGCGGAGGAGGAGTAAAACCTTGCAGAGAACGAATGAAATGTTGCACAGATGGAGCAGAAACTTGCAGAGACCGCATAGCATAGCATTCAAACACAAAAAAACACATCGAGCTCAATGCTCAACGTGCTTTTTTAACTGTGTATCGATGTAATCCATGATTGGTATAGCAATATCCGTTTTTGTTGTTTGGAAATATGATCTTGCACCAACCGGATCTTCTATTTCATTGAAAAGCCATCTCCCATCGGGTAAAAGGAGGAAATCGATTCCTACATAATCACTTTTAATCGCTTTTGCAATTTTTACTACGTCTGCTTCTTGGCTTGCAGAAAGCTCATACTTTTCAACAGTTCCACCTAAATTAAAATTGGATTTAAAGCTATTTGGAGCACCGATTCTCTTTACAGCTCCAATGACCTTAGTGCCCAGCATAAATACTCTAACATCTGTTGCATTCGTTTCTATATAGCTTTGGGCAATAATCTCTTGTGAGCCGTACGTTGTTAGAAACTCTTCTGCAGCTTCTTTATTGTCCAAAAGCTCTACCTGTAAGCCGCCATGTCCCTCAATAGTTTTTAAAACGATAGGATATTGATCGATATCATGAATATCTTTTATTTTTTTCGTTGGTACTGTTGCAATTCCTAGCATTTGAACTAGCTGAATTGCTTTGTATTTATCATTTGCAATGACGTTGACCTCAGCCCGGTTGAACATAGGTAATCCTCGTTGTTCAAGCTTTTTGGAAAGCTCAGGATTACGAGCTCTAAAAAAGATAAAATCTACTTCTGGAAATTCTAGCTGCTGATCATCTATCACATTCAATGTATGTCCGTGACTCCTTGCAGCTTTAATAAGGCGATCGATGAAATTTTGATTTCTCTCGATTTCCTTTAATTCATATATCAACAAGCCATTCATATAACAACAGCTCCGATTTTAGATAATATATAGCTAATCATGGCATCTCCTACGTTAATGCCAGTGACATTATATATGTTACGAATATGTGCTACTCCATTAACCTCACAAACTAGTGGTTCTTCGTCTTCACCAAAGAGCAAATCGACCCCAGCAAATTCAGCATTCAATGCAGCAGCAGCTTGAATAGCCACTTCTTTTTGTTTTTCTGTTAAAACGATTTCAGTTGCAGTCCCACCATTTGTGATATTGGCACGGAAATCGGTAGCTGATTGACGGTGCATGCAAGCCACAACTTGACCTCCCACCACATTGACGCGAATATCTCTTCCTCTGCTCGTATGGATGAATTGCTGGAAGACATATTCAATCCCTTTTAGCTCTTCCACCTTTTCAAAAAATTGCTCTCTTGTTTCTATCAAATAAACTCTTTGACCAAATGAGCCATGTGCTTCTTTGATAATCATAGGTAGCTGAAGTACTTGTAAAACCTGCTCGTAATAGCCAGTGTTCAAAATAGAGAACTCAGGATAGACTTTAGGTGCTATAATCGTCAGAGGCATTGGCACGTTAGCTTTTGCCAGCGCGAGATATTGATGCGCCTTGTTATCACAAATCTCAATCACGCTTGGATCATTGAACACTGGTATGCCTTCATTCTTTAGATATTTTGCAAGCAAAATATCTTTGTCTAGAAAGACGACAAAATCTGGCCTTGTTGATAAGCTTTCATGAACATTCATCAGAAGCTCATAATTTTTTACTAAAACTGCTAGTATGCCTTTTTTTTCTGCTGCTTCTTTCAGGAGGAGAGCCTGATCGAGAAACTTATCATGAGTAAGGCTACCATTGTAAACGATCCAACAAGTTTGCATAATTAATGACCTCCACGGGTACGTGTTATAATGTGTTCACAAGAAGTTTAGCAGAAAAGTAACGAAGACGGAATAGGGTGAATGACTTGGAAATAAAAAAATTTAATAACTATAAGATAAAATGGGATATTACTAGTGAAACTATGATTAAACCTGGTCTAGAGCGTATTCAGGAAGCTTTAAATAGACTAGGAAATCCGCAGGAAAAACACAAAATAATTCATGTTGCTGGCACAAATGGGAAAGGTTCAACGATTGCCTTTATGAGAGCGATTTCAAAGGAGCACAACTTAACATATGGTAGCTTCACATCTCCTTGTTTAATCGATGTACACGATCAAATACAAATAAATGGAAATAATGTTACCGAGGATCAAATGGACAAGGCGTTTCAACAGCTTAAATTAGCAGGAATTAGTGGTATGCTTACTGACTTTGAGCTTTTAACAGTAGTTGCATTTTTAATTTTTGAGAAACAAGATTTAGATATTGTATTCCTGGAAAGCGGAATGGGTGGAAGACTTGATAGCACGAACGTAATTCAACATTCTTTAGCAGTTATACCGAGTATATCTATTGATCATACGAACTTCCTAGGTGACACTATCGAGAAAATAAGCTGGCATAAAGCAGGAATTTTAAAAGAACATGGGAAATTGATAATAGGGGGAATTCCCAAAAGTGCCAAAGAGGTAGTAGATAAAGAGGTAAAAGAGAAGCAGGCGGAGCTTATTGAAATAAACAAAGATTTTAAAATGACTGGCAAAAGCTATACATATAGAAACAATCAATTTAGTGATTTAATGCCCCAAATGCTTGGACACCATCAGTTATCGAATATGGCACTAGCTATTACTGCATTAATTGAAAGTGAATTTACTTTAGTTGAAGAGAAAGTACAAAGAGCAGTTAGTATGGCAGCTCTTCCTGGAAGAATGGAAAAGTGGAGTGAGAGAACGTATATGGATGGGGCACACAATAAGGCAAGCATTGACGCCTTAGTAGAGACTCTCAAGCAATACTTTCCTAACGAACGTATTCATTTTATAATAGGTATATTAAAAGATAAGGATTATATGTATATTTTAAAAAGACTAGAGGAAATTGCCACAAGTTTCGAGTTTGTAGATTTTAAACATGAAAGAGCATTAGATGCTAATATTTTGTTTAAACACTGTACACACAGTGAGAAACGTATAACTAAAGATATAAATAATATAGACCTAATTTCAAAAAACGAAGAAGTTGTTACTATAGTCACTGGTTCTCTGTATCTAATTACCGAGTTAAAAGGAATAAACAGGTAAAATGTAATTTTAATTATTCTGTTTTCTTGTGATATAATTTTTATATAATATAACTGTGAAAAAAGTAATGGCCTAAAAGGAAGGGGGATGTGGTTGATGGTATTTACTCAGAGAGCTAAAAATATAATGATCTCACTTTGGTTCATTTTTGTTCCAATTGGGACTTTTTTAGTATATATAAACTCCCCAACCAAACCTACCGAGTGGGAAAATTACGGATACTATTTGCTATTAGCATTACTATCTAGCGTATTTCCATTTGTTATAGCTGGTTCTACAATTATTCTTGTCTTATGGGTAAATGCTGCGATATTTATGAAATATGGTCTATTAGCTGAACTAATTTCTATGCAGCTGAGTATGTTTCCTGTTATATACCATATGAAAATTACCCGCGAAACTTTATTTAAATACTTCTTCAATTCATTTATGTTTTTTTTACTTTCAGTAATTTGTGGATCTCTTATTTTGGGCTTAGGATTTGAAGTCGGCAGTATAGCTATAATGGACGTAATTTTATACGGCTCTCTATATGCTATATCATATATACTGTTAAACCATTTGATTTTGTATATTAGAGAGCTTATTTGTGGGTTTAAGCCGTTTTTTCTAACGAAGGATTTTTATTGGGAAACAGCTTGCCTTTTAATGACACTACCATTTGGCTTAAGCCTATACTTATTTGAAACGTCCACTGGACCAATCGCATTGTTGTTAATGGGAATACCGTTAATAACAATCACAGTAATAGTTCGATTGTATAGTGATTCTGAAAAAGTAAATAATGATCTGAACAAGGCAAGCGAGTTTGGTCATGAATTGGCGGAAAGATTAACTTCTGCTGAAATATTGGATATGTTTGTAGAGCGAGTTTCTAAAATGTTTCCTATTGATACTGCCTATATAGTGGACAATGTGATCGATAAATTTATAATTTTACGAGCAGTTGAAGATGGGGAAAAGAAAGAATTAGAATCCTCACATGAAGAAATAAAATATAGTTTTGTTGGAAACGTATATCTAAAAGGAGAGCCAACGCTCTATAATAAACAAACGGAATGGCTTCATATGAAACCTTCGTTTTTATCAATGGATATGCAAAGCGTGATGGCTGTTCCGATTTATCGAAATCAGAAAATTGAAGGGGTATTGGTTCTTGCAACAAAAAGTAAATTTGCATTTGAGCCTTACCAATTGAATATTGTTCATTTATTGTGTTCTTACTTTGCTGTTTCCTTGGAAAAAGCAAGATATGTAAGAGAAGCAGTAGCTCAAAGTGAAATATGTGAACTTACTAAGTTATATAATTATAGATATTTAGATAGACAAATTGCTACTGAAATGGAAAAAGTAGTAGCTGGGGCGTATCATTCACTGTCATTAATCATGCTGGACATCGATAAATTTAAAGCTGTTAATGATACTTATGGTCATCATAGTGGAAATCTAATCTTAAAAGAATTTGCCCAACTTATAAAAAAAGAAATAGGTGGAGAGGGCACGGTTGGGAGATATGGCGGAGAGGAATTCGTTGTTATCCTTCCAAACTACACCAAATTACAAGCTATTAATTTAGCAGAGCAGCTCCGTATGAAAATTGAGCAAACACCTTTCATAGTAGAGCAGGGTTTAGCAGATGTAGCTAGAGAAGAGATTATCTTTATCACAGCGAGTATTGGAGTTTCAACAGCACCTGAAGATAGTGATGAGGGGAATTCCCTTATCCGTAATGCCGATCGCGCTCTATACATCGGAGCAAAACAGGCGGGTCGAAATAGAGTTGCGGAGTATGTGAAATAAAAACATTTATTTAAAATATAGAATAGGAGACGAATATTGTCACTTTAATTGTGACTATATTCGTCTTTTTATTTAAATGATGGATTACAATAGTAATAGCTACATTTATCTGTAATAATAACATTAATTACTATCATGGAAGGTTGATTATTGTGTTTATTCATGAAGATATACATAATGAAAAAGGCTTAACCCTAGTTGAATTATTAGTAGCTATAATTATAGTTACTATCATTTTATTGTCATTTTTAACTTTTGTTCTTCAATCAGCAAAAACGGGTAAAAGTTCAGAAAAAATAGTAGATGCCACGTATCTAGCCCAGACAGAAATGGAAAGATTTTATGAGTTAAGTGTACGTATAAATAACAGTGATAGAATATTAGGAATTGAAAATTTAGGATACAGTGTAGTAAGTGCAAATACTGAAGAAGAAATTTTTGAAAAAGCTGACGTTACAAATAATGGTTTTATAAAAGTTAAATTAAAACGGCAAAGTAAATCTACTTATTTATACCACTTAGTTATTGAAGTTTATGATAATAAAGAGGGTCCTCTACGTGTGAAAATGGAAAATATAATAGAATGGAGGTAGTAAAAGTTGAAACGTCTAAAAGAGAATAATGGATTCACTCTAATTGAAATACTTGCAGTAATTATCATTATTTCTTTGTTTATAGGGCTTTTTTCTAATATTTTATTTTCTATCTCTACACAGCATAAAAAACAACTCAATGAAAATATGAATTTAACAGATATATCTTTCGCTTTGAAAACAATAACAAAGGATATAAGGAAATCAAAAAACCCTGTTTGGATTAGTGAAAAGGAAATAGATTTAGATGGAGTTATATATTCATTTGATGAAGATAAGCAAGCTATAAATAAAGATGACAAAATATTTGTCAATCATATTAAAGGTTTTGAAGTTTCGGTAACAAATAACAAATGGGATATAGAAGTTACTAATTTACAAAATAAAAGTGAAAAAACTGAGATAATTATTAGAAAAGGTGACTGAATTGTTTAAATATAAATATAGAGCACATCTTACTAAAAAGGAAAATGGTTTTACTCTCATAAGTGCTTTGCTATTGCTGATCTTAACTTCAGTTCTCGGACTTGCAATTTTATCAATTACGTGGAATGTATCAAAATTATCTAGCAGTGAGAGGGCTGATCAAACAACATTTTATATTGCAGAGGCTGGTATAGTTACGACTAGAACAGCTATGGAAGAAAAAATTAAAAAAATATATAACGAAGCTTATGATGAAACACTTAGAAAAAAAAATATATATGAGAATCTACCTTTGGAGCAACAAACTGGATTTAATTTTAAAGAAATTTTAAAGAATGAATTCAATAATAGAATTAATACTCAAATTAAAGATAAGGAAGTAATTATAGTTGACTCTTTTGAAGAAAACTATGATGACAATAATAGCTTGGTAAGACCACAAGCTACAGTTAATTTTATTAAAAAAAGTATAGATCCCTTTAAATATACAATTGAATCTACAGGGAAAATTGGAAAACAGGTCCGAAAGGCTAGTCAAGACTTTATCGTCGATTTAGGACTTGGAGATACTGAAGAGGGGTCACCCGAGGATCCGTTGCCTGATGATAATGAGTATGAAAACTTAGCCTTGTATGTGAATAAAACAATTGAATTGTCCGGAAGTGCTACTATCAATGGGAATGTTGCTTTAGGAGGAGCAAAAGATAATTTCAAAAAATGCTTAGACTGGAAAAATGAAGTAATTATGTGCGGTGGTACAAAACATAACGGAGAAATTATTTCAAACGTAAAGAGAATATATGAACTTCCAGATTATCCAGTCATACCCACCTATAATATACCGAAAGATTTGGTAGTGTCGAAAAACCCACATGAATCAACGTATGTTATTAAAGATGGTAATTTGCTAATCAATAACTACTTAACAAATAATTATATATTGAAAATGAGTGAATTAGGTGACAATAACGGGAATTTACAGTTTAAAAACCTAATCATTAATAGCAATAATAAATTAATTATTGACGTCGGCTCAACTGATAAAGCCTTAGTAATTGATAAACTAGATTTAAGTGGGCATATAGAAGTTATAGGAACAGGGAAACTTACGTTATATGTTAAAAACTCCATTGGAATATATAGCTCTAGTAAGATTAATGATAATAGTAAAAACGTAGACAAAATTAAAATCTTTTACAGTGGAGCTGAAGAAATTAAAACTTCAGGTGGAGAATACATTTATGGTTCCATTTATGCTAAAAGGGCAAATATTAACCTCGGGGCTGGTGGGGGTGGATACTTTGGGGATATTTATACAGGTGGTTCTAGCTTTAAAATCAGCGGTGGTGTAAAAGGATATACTAATTTATATCTTGCTCCTAATGCTCATTTTGATCTTTCAGGTGGCGGACAAGTTAATGGATTGATAGTTGCAAATACTTTCTCGGCAAGTGGTGGTACCGTTCTTACTCATGGAAAAGTAATACCTCAATTTGAACCTAAAAAAGAGATTTTTATCCCTGCTAAACAAAATGAAGTTGATTTAATAGAAAGAGAAGTATTGATAGAAAAATAAAAGGGAAATGGGAATTATGTTGTTAACCTTCTGGTTCATAACTTTAATTCCTTTTTTTTTTTCATAATTATTCAATAAAAGTTCCTTGATGTAGATATACATCCGATATACATAATTGTTTTCTCACAATAGAAAGTTATTAGATATATTACTGTAAATTTATAACTTATTCCTATTTAGTTTTACTACTATAGTTTCTAGCACAAGAAGTATATGGCTGTAAATTAAATGCTTTTTATGTAATCATAGTATTATATATTCCATAAATTACTTGTATTCGACAGCTTATTCGTATATAAATAAGTAAAAAGGTTTATAAAGATGGAATCAAAAAAATTATTCTGTACTTCATTTCGAAGGAATGTAGTTAAAAAGACTAATTATGAGGTTCTTTTTAACTATTTCATGGATAGGTTTAAAGGAGTGCGATTTATGAAGTTTAATTTTAAAAAAAAGTTATTATATTTTCTATTCATTTTCTTTTTAATCTCAATTCCTATTCGAAGTTTGTCTCCCTTGAGTGCCGAGGCTAACAATAATCCTGCTTCTTCCATTGGAGGATTCGAGGTCCATTCCTCAGAAAAGGCAGAAATAATTTCCTTCCTAAATAAAAAGATCAACGAATGGGAGGCTAATATTCCTGTAGTTAATGACAATGGAGAAGAATTAACTCTGCAAGCAGAATGGTTCACTTTTAATGTAGAAGAAACTGTCGATAAATTTTTGTCAAGAACAGAGAAATCCTGGTTCACTTTTTGGAAAACTTCATCAGTAGTTCATTTACCAATAGAATTTACTATGAGTCAAGAGGTTAATAGGGTAATAGAAAAACAGTCTCACCTAAATGCAGAGCAAACTTTAATGAATATAAGAGAAAAAGTAGGAATCCTTTCTAGTGAGCCTATAGAAAGCGTTCCAATAGACTTATCCCTAATACCATTAGAGCGTGTTGCTTTTACTCTCGAAGAAATTTTGATAAATACTACGAGTTTAAATGATATCGTTACCGTTCTTAATGAACAAATTATCGGGAGTGAGGAAGTGTTTTCTCTAAAAGAGAGAATAGAGAAAATAAATATTGCCCCCTCTGATGAAACGTTAAATTTTGTGGCATCCGTTCTATACAGTGTAGTACTTAAAACTGATTTTGATATAGTGGAACGTCATTCTCAAGGAGTGCTTCCACCTTATTTGGAGGCAGGCATCGAAGCAGAAATTAGTAATAGTAAAGATTTTAAGTTTATAAATACGACTGATCAACCGGCTAGCTTAAAATTTAGTGTGAAGGACAACAGTTTCTTAGTAGAAATCTATGCTGTCCCCACTGAAACTGAAGGAAAGTATCAGGTTAGAGGACGGCAGGAAATTAAACCAAGAACCATTTATAGATATTCGCCTGACTTAGCACCAGGTGAAGAACAGCTAGTAGAAGAGGGAAAGCCAGGATTGAGAGTATCTGTTTATCGTACAATTTCAGATAAAGTAGGGCCGTTTGAAAATGAAGAGCTCGTATCACAAGATTATTATCCTCCTAAAAATAGAATTATTATTAAATCAGTGATTGTACCAGAAACACCGACTGTTCAGGATCCAGACCTGGAAATTGATTTAAATGGAGATGGCTTAGCAGATATTTCGAAAGAGGGCGATGAGGTCTCGACAGCCCCTTCTACTTCCAATACAACAAATAATGAAAACACAGAGGAACTACCTGAGGGAAGTTATTATGACAAGGCAGGAAACATCATAGATGGATCTAAATAATTTTTAGGGGTGGTAAACTGTGAAAATGAATGCCCGTAAACGCTTAGGAGATTTATTAGTAGAATCAAATGTAATTAGCAATCAACAGTTGGAATATGCATTAACACATAAAAGTCGTGAAGAAAAGTTAGGGGATTTTCTTATTAAAGAAAACCTCTTAACAGAACAACAATTAATAGAAGTATTAGAATTCCAATTAGGAATTCCACATGTGAATCTAAATCAATATTCAATAGAACCTGAATTGATTCAATTAGTCCCTAAAGAATTGGCGAAGCGGACATATATCATGCCACTTAAAAAGGACCGAAATAAATTATTAATTGCGATGGCTGATCCAATGGACTATTTTGCAATTGAAGAAGTTAGAATGGCAACTGGCTGCCAAATCGAAACAAGTATTGCCGCTAAGGATGATATATATCGAACTATAACTAAATATTATGACTTGCAGGAATCAATGGAACAAGCATTGATCGATATGTCACCAAAAGAGATAGAAAATGATACTCAGATTACTGATGAGGATTCACCTATCGTACGTTTAGTAAATCAAATCGTTGCGAATGGAGTTGCTCAAAGGGCAAGTGATATTCACTTTGACCCACAGGAGAATGATCTCCGTGTACGTTACAGAGTAGACGGAATGTTGAAGTCAGAGCGTTCTCTTCCAAAATATATGCAAAATGTCGTGTTAGCTCGTATAAAAATTATGGGGAATTTGAATATAACCGAAAATCGTATTCCACAGGATGGACGTATCAAGCTGACAGTCAATATGAAAGCAATTGATATCCGATTAGCTACTCTTCCAACAATATATGGTGAAAAGGTTGTAATGAGGATATTAGATCTAAGCAGTGCTTTAAATAGCTTAGGAAAGCTAGGCTTCAATGATAGTAATTTAACTGCTTTTAGCAAAATGATTGAGCGTCCAAATGGGATTGTTCTTTTAACTGGTCCTACTGGCTCTGGTAAATCTTCCACTCTATATGCTGCATTGAATCAGTTAAATGATGAAAATGTGAATATTATTACGGTAGAAGATCCGGTGGAATATCAATTGGATGGGATCAATCAAATTCAAGTGCGGGAAGAAGTAGGTTTAACTTTTGCTGTTGGGCTAAGATCTATATTACGTCAAGACCCAGACATAGTAATGGTTGGTGAAATCCGAGATCTAGAAACAGCTCAAATTGCAGTAAGAGCATCATTGACTGGCCATTTGGTCTTAAGTACTCTTCATACGAATAGCGCAGTAGAATCGGTGTCTCGCCTTAAGGATATGGGAGTTGAGCCATTCCTTCTTTCCTCGTCATTAGTAGGAATAGTAGCACAACGTTTAGTACGTAAAATTTGCAGAGATTGTGGAGAGATGAAAGCTCCAAATGAAAGAGAAAAAGAAATTTTTGCTGAACGAGGCATACAGATTGAACAAATTCGAAAAGGTAGAGGCTGTCCTGCCTGTAACCAAACTGGGTATAGAGGCCGTTTAGCAATTCACGAGGTTTTAGTGGTGGATGAATTTGTTAAGGGTCTTATTTTAACTTCTAAAAGCCCATCATTAATTAAAGAGCATATGAAAAAAACAGGGTTCTCTAGTCTGCTAGAGGATGGGCTGCTTAAGGTTAAAAATGGATTAACTACGACTGAAGAAGTGTTACGCGTGGCAACTGTAAATTGAGGTGTGAAAAATGAAAAATTCTATTATTTATTTACTCGAAAAATCTTTTGAGGACAAAGCTTCGGATTTACATCTTACTGTTGGGTTGCCTCCTGTATTTCGAATGAACGGATCATTAAAAGCTTTTGGAGACATACAGCTAAACACAATCGATACAGCAGATATGTTAAAAGAAGTATTAGAGCCTTCTAAGATAGAGGAATTTGAAGAAAAAGGAGAAATCGATTTTAGTTATGAGCTGCCAGGTCTATGTCGATTCCGTATAAATGCATATCATCAACAAGGGCAGGTATCTATTGCCGCTCGAATGATTGAATCTAAGATTCCTGCAATAGAGAGCTTGGGAATGCCGAATGTTTTATATTCATTGGCGGACAAGCCTCAGGGTTTAATTCTTGTAACAGGACCAACTGGCTCAGGTAAGTCTACAACATTGGCATCTATGATTGACTATATTAATACTACAAAAGCTATGCACATTATTACGTTAGAGGATCCAATTGAGTATGTTCATAAGCATAAGAAATCAGTAATCAATCAACGAGAAGTAGGGTCGGACACTTTAAGTTTTGCTAATGGATTAAGAGCTGCTTTAAGGCAAGATCCAGACGTAATCTTAGTTGGAGAGATGAGAGATTTGGAGACAATTTCCACCGCTATTACGGCAGCGGAAACGGGACATTTAGTAATGGCAACGCTTCACACGAGTAGTGCTCCTACTACAATCGACCGAATTATTGATGTGTTTCCTCCACACCAGCAGGGGCAGATTCGTATTCAGCTAGCTAATGTCTTGCAAGGCATTATTTCTCAAAGATTATTTATCCAAAATGACGGCATGGGGCGTGTGGCGGCAACAGAAATATTAGTTCAAACACCTTCTGTAGCAAACCTTATCCGAAATGAAAAAGTACATCAAATCCAGAACGTCATGCAAACGAGTCGAGCATTAGGTATGCATACTTTAGAGGCATCAGTTCAATCATTATTGAATAGCGGAAAGATTTCTCTAGAAGTAGCTAAGCCCTTTTTAAATGTAGGTGAATATTAATGGTAGTTTTCAAGTATAACGGTCGAACCTCTCATGGAAGTTTAAAAAAAGGCATTATCGAAGCCACTAATAAACAAGCAGCTGTAGCTAAATTACGATCTCAAGGAATTAATCCTAGGGAGCTTGAGGAGTCTAAAAGTATTCTTCACAAAGAATTATCCCTTGGTGGCAAGGTTAAAAATGAACATTTTGTTATCTACGCTAGACAATTTGCTACACTAATCCGTGCTGGAGTCTCCATCTTGGAATCTACCAAAATTTTAGCTGACCAAACCTCCAGCAAGCCTTTGAAAAAAGGTCTGAGAGATGTAGAAGAAGATGTACGTTCAGGTCTTTCTTTTTCAGAAGCAGCAGCTAAATACCCTAAGGTTTTCCCTGCTTTGTTTGTTAATATGATTCGAGCTGGAGAAGCGACGGGTAACCTAGATGAATCATTAGAAAGACTGGCCTTTTCTTATGAAAAGCAATTTAACTTGAAAAAGAAGGTTCAATCTACACTTGCGTATCCTGTTATTTTACTAGTACTGACGATTATTGTATCTGTATTTTTAATGCTTACAATTGTTCCTCAATTTGTCACCATGTTCAATGACATGGGGGCAGAGCTACCACTAATAACGAAAATGGTAATGGGATTCAGTGAATCACTGCAAAACTCTTGGTATTTCTATTTTGCCGCAATTTTTATCATATTAATAAGCTTTTACTTGCTTTACAACAAGAACACACAATTCTATTATTCTTTTAATGTTTTTTTATTGAAAATGCCAGTGTTTGGGAAGCTACTTCAGAAATCAGCTATTGCAAGAATGACTAGAACGCTTTCCTCATTGTTTAGTAGCTCAGTGCCTATATTACAAGCACTGACAATAGTTGAAAAAGTAATAGGTAACCCTGTTGTGGCTAAAGTAGTTAGTGAATCTAGGACAAGCCTTGAACAAGGAAGCACTTTATCAGCTCCTTTGGAAAAAAGTTGGATTTTCCCTCCTTTAGTAACGCAGATGACAGCTATTGGAGAACAAACCGGATCACTTGATTACATGCTAGAAAAAATAGCAGACTTTTATGAGGATGACGTGGATCGAACGGTTGATACACTCAAATCTTTAATTGAACCATTAATGATTGTCTTTTTAGCTGCAATAGTAGGAACAATTGTAATGGCGATCATGATACCGATGTTTAGTATGTACGAGCAAATTTGATGTAAATTCCCATTTAAGGAGGTGAAATAAAATTACTAAGAATAGAATGCATGAAAATTTAGAGTTAACAACTAAAGGAGGAAATAAAATGAAAAAGACAATAAAATTATTGAAAAACCAAAAGGGTTTAACCTTAATTGAACTTTTAGCCGTTATCGTAATTTTAGCCATAGTTGCAGCAATCGCAGTACCAGCAATAGGTAATATTATAAGTAATTCTAGAGATAAAGCAATTTTAGCAGATGCATCAAATATATTAGCTGGTGCAAAATTAGCAGTAATTGATGGTGCTTGTGGTGAAGCAGACGCTAGCGGTGTTATTACCTGTGAAGCTGGAGTGTTGGAAGATGTAGTAGAAGGAATACCTCAAGATGAATTGACTGGGGCTTCTGTTACGAAGAACGCTGATGGAGTTTGGACAGTAACATATGAAAACCTTGTGAATATTAATAACAGTGAAAAATTCTCAGTTGATGGGTTTGTGGCAGGTACTGATAATTCAATTACTGAAGAAAATCTTAATGAAGCAATGAACCAATAAAAAATGGTACAGCAGGCATTAGTCTGCTGTACTTCTATTAATATTCAATTAATCTCTCCTTTGAGCAAGTGAAATCATTCATTTGTTGAAACGTGAAATTAATCATACTTACGTAAACCATGGAGGATTGACCAAATTGTTCAATAAAAAAAAGAAACGTTTTGTCGTTTTAGACATAAATGAATATGTTATCAGAGCCATTGTCATGAGTACTTCAAATGTGAGTGAAGGAGAGGTTTTTGAGTCTAGTATACCACCTGGAATTATTGATGGAGATGTCATTAAAGATGAAATGGCTTTGTTTGAATTATTAAAAGAGCTTATCCAAAAATGGGGGATAAAAAAGGCCGATGTTCGTTTTTTTGTTCCAGATAGCTCTATTATGATGAAGACATTTGAGCATCCGGGAGACATGGAATCCTCTAGGTTAAAAGGATATGTGGAAATGGAGCTTGGCCGTACAATACATCTTCCCTTTACGCAACCTCTTATAGATGTGTACGATGATACACCGAACGATGGAGAAGCTACACTTTTTGCAGCTCCCTCTGAGGAAGTGACTAAAATGGCAGGCATTTTAGATGATTTGTCTTTGCATCCAACTCATGCAGATATAAAAGCCCTCTCAACTATTCGCTTTTTGGATAAAAGTAAAAGTTTTGTAACAGGTAAGATTTATCTAATTACTGATTGGTCGATTAACGGTATAAATATTTCTATTTATACTCCTGGTAAGCTTGAATTTTTACGCTACCAATCGATAGAAACCTCAATACTAGATTGGAAACCTAGTGAGCAGACGGAGCAAAATCTAGAATTTTATTTTGATGGTGACTTGGAAGAATATCGTGCACAGCTGATCGATCAGATTGCAGAAATTGACCGTATATTAAACTTCTATCGTTTTTCTTTATATAAAGGAGAAAAAGAAGTAAATGAAATTATTATTTTAGGTGATTCTCCGGAAATGGATTATATTGTTTCGCAAATGCGTGTTAATTATGATACTCCTATTCGATTTGTAGATGATAGTAATGTTCAAGCGATTTACCCAAATCTGAAAGCAAAATATATATCTCTTATCGGACTTGTACATAAGGAGGCATTATAATGGTTCCTGAAATTAATTTATTGCCTCCAATAGAAAGACGAAAATCTAGTAATCTTTTAGTGATCATAGGAGCTATCTTAGTAGGATTACTCTTAATTTTTCTATGCATTCAATACTTTTCTTTAAAGAGTGATTTGAAATCTTTGAGTAGTAAGGAAACAGAGATTTCTGTGGAAAGGGACTTGCTGAGCTCTGAGGTTGATGTAATGCAAACAGGAAATCAAGGAAGTCTTTCTTCTTCCGTTACCTTTGTAGAGAGTGTTTCATACCCTGTAAGTCCTTTAATAGATGAAATTCAATCCTTACTAGTAGTAAATACTTATTTGCGTAATTATGAGTTTAATGAAGAAGGAGTTTTACTAAAGGCAGATTTTGAAACAATAACTGAGATATCTGCTTTTATTGAAAAGCTGTTAAATAGCCCTTATTTCCATGATGTTAAGGTTGAAAAACTTTCTAGCTTTGAGCCCTTAGGAGAACAGGATACGGAAAGTGAAACGATTGACTTTGATGCACAATGGAGAAATTCTGTGATTTTATATTTAGAAATCGAGAATGTTTATTTACGAGAAGGGGGTCCCCAAAAGTGAATGAATTAGTAAGTAATAAACAGACAGGATATCTTCTGTTAGTTGCTCTAATAGCAGTATTACTCGGTGCCTTATACTTTTTTCTCATCAATCCATTGAAGGAAGAAAAGGAATCTAAAGAAGTTATTATCAGCAATGTCCGTAATGAAATAGACTTGCTTAGTACGCAGCTAAATACATCGGTAGTGGAGGAAGAAAATACTTTTCTTTTAGAAAAAAAAGTTCCTCTTACACGTGAACTAGATAGGCTTGTTCAATCAATTGAAAAAGTTGAACTAATTAGCGAGGCAAGGATAGCGTCGATTGATTTTAATAATTATGATGAAATCGTGGCAGATTCTTCATTGGCAACTACTGAAACAGAGGTACCTTCAAATGAACCAGTTATAACAGAGGAGGAACTTTTAGATGGAGAGTTAGCGCCTGATACACCAGTCTCGCCAGTAGCTAATACTACACTCCCACCCCAATTAAAGTTAATCACATTTAAAATTACGGTGTTGGCGAAGGACTATGATCACCTAAGTACATTTATCAAAGAGATTGAAAGCTTAGAGCGTATTTATCGGATAGATGAAATTGAATTTTCACTAGCTGGAGAAGAAGAACTCTATGATAGAGATACTCAGGAGGCTGTAAGTGCAACTATTCAAGTCACCACATTCTATTATGGGGATGAATAATTTTACCTTCTTCTTGTTTAAATCTTATCTTCTCTCATTTTAATAGATAATAAAGCATGGATTGGAAGAATATATATGTCGATATCTCAAGTGTGTATTTATATAGCTGTATATATCTTTCCGGCCCTATTTTTGTTTGGTTTAGCATGTGTCGTAATGTCCCGGCAGTCAAGGCGGCTGGAAAATAGATTGGTAGCTGCCATTTTGACAACCTACAGTATCTTTTTTTTCATCGAGTTCTTTCGGCATCTTCTCCCCATTGAATATAGCTCTCCAATATCGGGGGTTGTTTTTAGCCTTATTGGTTTGTTAATAGTGGGGTTCTCCTTTCATTTGTATATCCATGTTGCCAACATACAAAAGCGGTTACATAAGTTTGGTTATCCATTTATCTTTTATTTCCCTCTTTTATTGATACTGGTTGTTCAAGTTCTTTTATTGGGAGAGCTTCCTTCTTTTATACATGAGCATAAAGGTATTTGGTATGTGCCTGTATTTAACGGTGTATATTACACCATGTTGACCTTTTCAGGTATCTTGAATATCTCGATGTTAGTAATTTTATTACTCGGGTTGCGTAAGGCGAAGAATATACAGCGACACAAAATGTTACATTTCTTGATAGTTTGCACGGTATTATCTCTTACAATAAAGATTGGGCTGGGATATCCAAATTTTGGAGAGTATATACCACCTTATCCGTTTCTCTACGAAGGAATCGTATTTTCTGTTTTTATCGCATTTTCCTTCCTGCATAATGATTTGTTACCGAATATATCGAGGCGTTACCGAACACTGTTCGATATTAGTCCTATTCCTATCATAATTGTAGATGGAAACTTAGATATATTAGAGATTAATAAACAAGGCAGATTCCTCCTTAATATGAGTGATAGTATAGATAAGAACTTGCTGAAATATGCTCAGACGGATCATAACAAAAATGTAGTTCGGAGGCTAATTTACGAACTTCAACAAACAGGAACGCTTCGAGATTACCCCTTAGCATTAGATAATCTATTTATGGATGGAATCTTACATTTTTCTATAGATGCTAAGTATGTAGTCACGGGTAAGGAAAGAACATACTACGCTATGCTTCGAGATGTAACTAGCGAGGTTGAAAAGGAAAAGATGATTATGCATATGGCCTACCATGATGTGCTTACGGATTTGCATAATCGGGCATTTTTTGTCACTCATATTAACAAGAGACTCATAGAGTTATCAAGAAGACCATCAATTGAGGCATATTTTATTTTGCTAGATTTAAATCATTTTAAAACGATTAATGATAGCTTTGGTCACAATATTGGGGATCAGGTGCTCCAATATACTGCGGAATTATTAAAAGATGCAGTAAGTGAAAGAGATTTAATAGCACGTTTTGGTGGCGATGAATTTGTATTATTTTTAGACAATTTTCCATCGCGTGAAGTATTTGACGCTTGGCTCTTGAGATTGCGTAGAACATTTAGCGAAAATAAATTTACATATAATAATATTCAGATTGAGATAACACCAAGTATCGGAGTATCCTTTTGCCCCGATCAAGGAGTAACTTTTGAGGATCTTTTTCACGAAGCTGACTTGAATATGTACGAAGATAAAGAAAGCTTAAAAAGCAGGAAATAGGGTGTTTGGATGGAAATAGTAATTGCAGTGTTGATTTTTGTATATGGATTGATTTTTGGCTCCTTTTACAATGTGGTTGGTCTAAGAGTACCTAAGGGTGAGTCTATTGTTCGGCCACCTTCTCATTGCACTATATGTAATAGAAATTTAACAGCAAGAGACTTAGTGCCTGTATTTTCTTATGTCTTTTTGAAGGGGAAATGTCGAGGTTGTGGAACTAAAATCCATTGGGTATACCCTGTTATTGAGCTTTCTACTGGCCTATTTTTTACCTTTGCTTATATTCAGCTTGGTTTTACATGGGAATTGCTTGTTGCTCTTTTGTTTATTTCGTTATTAATAATTATCACCGTTTCAGATATCGCGTATATGCTTATACCGGATAAAATCCTTTTGTTCTTTTTAATACCATTGGTGATTGGTAGGTTTTTTTCACCTTTAACGCCGTGGTGGGATAGCATTGTTGGAGCGGTCATTGGGTTCGGGATTTTATTTTTAATCGCTATTGTGTCGAAAGGAGGAATGGGCGGTGGTGATATTAAGCTGTTTTTCGTCATCGGCCTTGTGTTAGGAACAACTCCTACTTTAGTGACATTATTTTTAGCCTCTATTATTGGAACTGTGGTTGGGGTTATCACGCTTCGAATCTCTAAGCAAGGTAGAAAAACACCTATTCCATTTGGACCGTCTATTGCAGTTGCCGCTATTATTTCTTATTTTTATGCAGAGTCAATTGTCGATTGGTATATCAATTTGTTTTTTTAACTCGATAAATTTTAAGGACAGGCCGACAAAGGTCTTGTCCTTTTTTATATGGTGAATGGTAAAGTGGTCAAAAAGAGGTGATTGTATGCCATTTAGAAAAAAAAATCCTAAAAAAATGGTTTTGCTGGCAGGATTACAAGGACTTGTTATAGGTGTGGTAGGTGTTTTATTGTTTGGTTTATTTTTGAATATGGCTAACGATCGAAAGTTAGAGGGAGAGGGAAAAGAAAAGAACGAAACAGAGACCCCAGTAACCGGAAAGGAAAATGCACCCGAGGGAGATAAGATAGATGTATCTGCAAATCCATCGCTGACTTTCAAGGCTAGGCAATATGGAATGTTTTCCACGAAAGAAAGTGCAATTTCCTTTATGGCGGTTGAGCCATCCTTAGAAAGAGCAGGGATAGTTCAAGCAGAGGGACAGTTTTACATTTGGAGTGATTTATATGTGAATGAAGCTTCAGCAGTAAGTTCAGAGGCATTGCCTTCATTTGTAAAGAATTTCTATGTATCTACTAGTGCGTGTGAGAATCCAAAAGTTAAAAATTTAATGACTCTATTAACAGAAGAAAACTTATCTAAAAATTTTTTTGATTCTATTGCAAGCAAGGATAAATATCCTGAAGACCTAGCAACAATCGTGCAAGCGGTAACAACGTTTTCAGACAATCCTTCAGTCATCCGACTGCATGTTTTTACACATTATTTGGAACAAAATAATTGTGTAAAATTAAGTTTTGAAGCCTGAAAACAGTTCAAAATGAAATAGTCGCGTTTTTTATACAATTTTCATTTTCTCCATTATTTTGTATGCTTAGAAAAAGGAGGAGATACAATGAAAGTTATTGCAAACAATAAAATTATATTAGCTAGTGAGTCACCGAGAAGAAAGGAGCTTTTCTCTCGATTAGGAGTGCCTTTTGAGGTGAAGGCGTCAGGTATAAAGGAGGAAATCGAAGGGGAATTACCACCAGAGGAATTTGCTCTAGCAATTGCTACAAAAAAAGCTGATGAAATAGTACAACGAAATAAGGAAGCAATTGTGATTGCAGCAGACACAACAGTTTACTTAGGAGAAACGTTATTATCTAAGCCTGTAGATAATAATCAGGCGAGAGAGTTTCTTCGGGCTCTGTCCGGCAAAGAGCATAGGGTAATTACAGGTGTGTCTATTCGCGGAGCAGGTCTGTCAATCGGCTTTGCAGAAACGACAACCGTTACATTTTATGAGCTGACAGATGATCAAATTGATGCTTATGTTGCTACAGGAGATTCTCTTGATAAAGCGGGGGCTTATGGGATTCAGACGCTGGGTGGGATGTTTGTAGAAAAGATTAATGGAGACTACAATAATGTGGTAGGTCTACCACTCAGCCGATTGTTCCATGCACTTCTTACTTTAAACGTTATCCAAATAGATAAGGAGGATTTTCTATGACTGTAAATACTCCGCCTTCTTTGATGATTAGGGATGTACATATTGCCGATAGGCCTAGAGAAAGATTGATCAGACAGGGTGCAGAAAGCTTATCTAACCAAGAACTGCTAGCCATCTTGCTTCGTACAGGAACGAAGCAAGAGTCTGTTCTACACCTAGCCAATCGTGTACTTGGTTTTTTTGAACAAATTCAAGAATTAAAAAATGCTACGATGGAAGAAATGATGACAGTTAAAGGCATAGGCCAGGCAAAGGCTGTTCAGTTATTAGCGGCAGTTGAACTAGGAAAAAGATTGTCTCAGCAAAAAACAAATGAAAAGTTTACTATTAGGTCCCCGAAAGATGCAGCCACTTATTTGATGCCCGAGATGTCCTCCCTCACTCAAGAACACTTCGTAACTTTGTTTCTAAATGTCAAAAACCAAATATTACACAAGCAAACCATTTTCATCGGCTCATTAAATGCTTCCATTGTTCATCCAAGGGAAATATTTCGAGAAGCGGTAAAACGTTCAGCCGCCTCCATTATTTGTGCACACAACCATCCTTCAGGTAACCCGTCTCCTTCGACAGAAGACATCGATGTGACTAAGCGTCTCATGGAGGCTGGAAGGCTGATGGGCATTGAACTTCTTGACCATGTAATCATTGGAGATCATCAATTTATCAGCTTAAAAGAAAAGGGGTATATGTGACACTGTGCATTTTCCTTTCTTTCCGTTATAATAAGTGTTATTACTTAAAGAATAAGTGAAACTTGTTTGGGATAGAAAGGGAGTAAAAAATAGTGTTTGGATTTGGATCAAGAGACGTAGGAATAGACTTAGGAACAGCGAATACGCTTGTTTTCATTAAGGGGAAGGGCATTGTATTAAGAGAGCCCTCCGTTGTAGCTAAAAACGTACAAAATGGTGATATTGTAGCAGTAGGTAATGATGCTAAAAACATGATTGGCCGTACTCCTGGTTCTATAGTGGCGATTCGCCCAATGAAGGATGGGGTTATCGCTGACTTTGATACTACATCTGCAATGATAGAATACTACTTAAAAAATGCGATGAAGGCATCTGGAATGTCTTGGAGTAAGCCAAATGTCATGATTTGTGTTCCTTTTGGCATCACTTCTGTAGAACAACGTGCAGTTATTGATGCTGCAAAGCAAGCTGGAGCTCGTGAAGCTCTAACAATCGAAGAGCCGTTCGCTGCTGCGATTGGTGCTAATTTGCCAGTTTGGGAACCTACGGGAAGTATGGTCGTTGATATAGGTGGGGGAACTACAGAAGTTGCTGTTATTTCTCTAGGCGGTGTTGTTACTAGTGAATCTGTACGTGTTGGCGGAGACGCAATGGACCAAGCAATCACTAGCTATGTACGTAAAACTTATAATTTAACGATTGGTGAACGTACTGCTGAAGCTATTAAAATGGAAATCGGTTCTGCACGTGTGATGGAAGCAGAAGAAATGATGGATATTCGCGGACGTGATTTAGTAACAGGCTTACCAAAAACTATTGAAATTTCCTCCAAGGAAATTGCTAGTGCTTTACGCGAATCAATTGCTTCAATTATCGATGGAGTGAAAAAAACGTTGGAACAGACTCCTCCAGAATTATCTGCGGACGTTATGGAGCGTGGAATCATGCTAACTGGTGGTGGAGCATTGCTACGTAACTTAGACAAGGTAATTAGCGATCAAACGAATATGCCTGTATTTATAGCTGAAAATCCGTTAGATTGTGTTGCAATTGGGACTGGTAAAGCGTTAGATCATATGGGATTATTAAAACGTCAACAAACAAAAGGTTAAGGGGAAGTGAGATATGCCACAGTTTTTTTCAAATAAGCGATTAATCTTGCTACTTGTAGGGATGATTTTTCTTGTGGCACTCATCAGCTTTTCTTTGCGCGATCGAAATCATGCATCATTGCCAGAGCAATTGATCAAAGATGTAGTCGGTTTTGGACAAACAATGTTTTCCAAGCCGACTCAGTATGTTTCTGGTATTTTTAATAATGTAGATTCTTTACTCAATACATATGATGAAAACCAAAGATTGAAAGCAAGATTAGAAGATTATGCCTCCTTACAAGCAGATGTTAATTCCTTAAAACTTGACAATGAAAGATTACAAGAAATTCTAGACAAAAAGGACGATCTACGAGACTTCAATCCGATCCAATCGACGGTAATTGCTCGTAATCCCGATCAGTGGGAAGAAAAAATTATTATCAATAAAGGGGAAATTCATGGTGTCCAGCCTAATATGGCTGTGATGACTGCCAAAGGCCTTATAGGTAAAGTAATTTTAACTACTCCTTACACGTCAACCGTTGAACTTATGTCTACTCAAAATCCTAATTACCGGGTCTCAGCAGTTATTGCTAGCCAAGAGGGAGAGGTTTTTGGACTAATCGAAGGATATGATGAAACTAGAAAAGAATTAATACTGAAAAGAATTGATTCAGAGTTTAAAGTGGAAAAAGGGCAAAAAGTTACTACTTCAGGTTTAGGTGGAATATTCCCGAAAGGAATCATAATAGGTGAGGTGACTGAGGTTACCACCGATGATTACGGTTTAACAAAACTTGCTTATATTAAACCTTCGGCAAGCTTCTCTATATTGGAACATGTAATCATTGCTAAGCGTTCTATCAATCCGGTAGACGGTTCGGATGGTGACAATACAGAGGCTGACTTGACGGAAGAGGCAGGGGATGGCTCATGATAAGATATCTAGTAGTGATCATTTCGGTTCTATTATTTTATATGGAACCGATTTTTGGTCTTTTCTCACCGATTGAGCTGAACGATCAACTTTATACATTAGTTCCAAGATTTTTAATCATATACTTGATTTTTGTTTCCATTTATTACAATAGAAAAAGAGCAATGTTATATGGTTTATTGTTTGGCCTCTTGTATGATGTCTTTTTCATTGATATTATTGGATTATATTCTTTTATTTACCCTCTAATGTGTTTAGTGGCAAGCTTTATCGTAAAATTTATCCATCAACATCTGATAGTAGCTACACTTCTCTCATTAGTTTTGGTGGCAGTAGTAGAAACCTTACTGTTCTTTTTCTACACGGCCATCGGTATTAAATTCATGACATTTACAACTTTTTATCAACATAATCTCATCCCAACGATGATTGCGAATCTCATTTTTATTTTGATGTTCGGGTGGGCTTTTAAATATATTCTTCTATATCGGTTTAATCAAAAAGCATTACTTCTTCAAAAATAATTGTTTTTGGTTGACAGTAGATCTGAGGTGACTTGATTGACAAAAAAGCAGTTAATATCGATTAAAGGGACGAAAGAGGGCCTTGTATTACGTTTAGACGATCAGTGTTCATACACAGAACTTTTAGAAGAATTAACGAAAAAGGTTTCTGATGAAGGTTTTGAAGGCCAGGCAGAAGTACTCTTACAACTTGGATATCGATATTGTAATGACGAGCAGGCAAAAGAAATTATCAACTGTGTACAACAAACAGAGCATCTTCGCGTTTCGAAAATACAGAGCGAGGTTATGGCTGTTGAAGAATGTAATAGAAGATTAATAGAAAATCAATCAGAGACTTACGTCGGAATAGTACGTTCTGGACAAGTTATCAAAGCAGAAGGCGACCTCGTTGTCATAGGGGATGTCAATCCGAATGGACGAGTAGTTGCAGGTGGTAATGTTTTTGTACTTGGACGATTAAAAGGAATCGCGCATGCTGGTTCAAATGGTAACAGAGAGGCTGTCATCGCAGCATCTTGGCTAGAGGCAACCCATCTAATAATTGATAGTGTTATAGAAACGATGACAGATGAGTTAAGTGTCTTATCTGAGCAGCCTGAAATGGAATGTGCTTATTTACATACTAATGGCTCTATAGCTATCGATCGCTTACAGGAGCTAAGATTAATAAGACCAAATCTATCAACATTTAAAGGAGGAAGCTAATGTGGGAGAAGCAATCGTAATAACTTCAGGTAAGGGAGGAGTCGGTAAAACGACGACCACTGCTAACCTTGGTACTGCATTGGCTTTGCAAGGTAAGAAAGTTTGTTTAATGGACACAGACATAGGTCTAAGAAACTTAGACGTAGTTCTTGGACTAGAAAATAGAATTATTTATGATTTAGTAGACGTAGTAGAAGGTCGCTGTAAAATCCATCAGGCGCTTGTAAAAGATAAGCGTTTTGAGGACAAGTTATACCTGTTACCAGCAGCACAAACTACGGATAAAAATGCAGTGACACCAGAGCAAATGAAAAATCTTGTAACAGAACTAAAAAGAGATTATGACTATGTTCTCATTGATTGCCCTGCTGGTATTGAGCAAGGCTACAAAAATGCTATTGCCGGAGCAGATAAAGCAATTGTTGTCACTACACCAGAAATTTCGGCAGTGCGTGACGCAGATCGAATTATTGGTCTGTTGGAGCAAGAGGATTCCATCGATCCACCAAAATTAATCATCAATCGTATCCGGCAGCATTTAATGCAAAGTGGTGATGCTTTAGATATTAATGAAATCACTACACATTTATCCATAGACTTACTAGGAATTATAGCCGATGATGAGAATGTCATTACCTCATCTAATAAGGGAGAGCCAGTAGTAATGGATCCTTCCAACCGCGCAGCGCTTGGATACAGAAACATAGCTAGACGAATTCTAGGAGAATCCGTTCCGTTAATGTCAATGGATACACCTAAAAAAGGCGTCATTTCGAAGATAAAATCAATTTTTTCTAAATAAAAAATGACTAAGCTATTTATAAAGATTGTATAAGGCACTTTCTGTTCGATTTGAACAGAAAGTGCCTTGTTTACATTATCTATTTCTTATTTTTGTGTTACCTTGCCACTTCAAATTGAATCTGTTGGCTTGAATATAGTCCAGTCCGCTTATATTCCACTGTAGCTTGGAAGGTGTCTTTCATGTTCTTTGATTTCAAACTTTCAAGAAAAAATACCCTTACCTCTTTTATTCATGAAATGGGACAGATAGTCATATATTTTTTTAGGGGGAATGTTATGCTATCGAAAAAAAAATGGATGCTTGCAATTCTATTAGTATTTCTATTCATCGTTATGGACAAATTTGAAAAAAATGATGTGCTATCTACAAACTATTCAAATACACTTTTAGCACCTCAAAAGCCGACGGAAATTTATCAAAAAGTTAGGGAATGGATTACCCCAAATGAAGACGTGGTGACGGTTAGTGCACCCCTTTTAGAAAATCCAGTGCTTGAGTACAGTACCATCCAACCATATGGTCAAGGAGCAGTGCTTTCAATCAGTGCTTCCCAAAAAATTGGTGCTTCTGAAAATGGTTTAATTATATTTACCGGCTACACGAAAAAAACTGGGAAGACTATTTCTATTCTATATGACAATGGAGAAACGGTTACTTATGGATTTGTGGAAGAATTCTATCAACTACCATATACAACCGTAAATGCGGGAGACATATTTGCATCAGTGAAAAGAGACATTCTGTATGTTCAAGTAGAGAAGGATGGAGAAACTTTAGAGACAACGGATATTGTCGACTGGCTTGCAACAAATTATGAAGAGTAGGCTTTTCAGAATTCATCCTATTATGATTCCCTTTCTTTTATTTTTTTACCTTTCTGGCGAGATTGCAGTGTATGCAATTGTTTTTGGATCCTTAATCATTCATGAGCTAGGCCACCTAGTTGCGGCAAAAGCAGTTGGAGGAAGGGTTACGTCCTGTACTATACTTCCCTATGGTGGGGAGATAAAGATTGAGCAATTTGGAAAGTGGGGAAAAAGAGAACAGCTTATAGTTATTTTAGGAGGACCTTTCTTTACTTTGGTGGTTCTACTGGTAAGTAAGGTAGTCGATTTTCCACAAGTAGAGCTGTTAACCTATACTCAGCTAGTTATTCTTTGCTTAAATCTACTTCCGATATATCCTCTTGACGGAGGGCGAGTAATTAATTCATTATTTCCAAACTTTTATATCGAGTTAATCAGTTTTTCCTTATTGATCAGTTTGCTAATTTTTTACACAAGTTTGTACTATTTTCCTAAAGGATTATTTGTCTCGCTAATCTTTTTATTTATAGCATTGCAAAATTTATCTTTTTGGAGATTTAGAAGGTACAAGCTAGCATTTGATCGTATTACGAAAAATGCTTGACTCGATTTTTTATATGTGTTAACATTTTAATGTTATTGTTTGTAGCAGCACCCGTTGCTACAACCGCTCTGAAAAGGTTTTAAGTATTCAGTCTACTGAATCACCTTTTGGAAGGCGAGTCTTAGTCTAAGAGGAGGTGCAGGTAAATGTACGCAATTATTGAAACTGGTGGTAAACAAATCAAAGTTGAACAAGGGCAAGAAATCTACATTGAAAAATTAGATGTAAATGCTGATGAAGTTGTAACTTTTGATAAAGTATTATTCGTAGGTGGAAATGATGTTAAAGTTGGTGCTCCATTCGTGGAAGGTGCTAAAGTTACAGCTAAAGTTGTAAAAAACGGCAAAGCTAAAAAAATCATCGTTTTCAAATACAAAGCTAAAAAGAACTATCGTAAAAAACAAGGTCACCGTCAACCATACACTAAATTAGTAGTAGAATCTATTAGCTTATAATATGATTAAAGTGACTGTTACAAGAGATCAATCAGGTCTTATTCATTCCTTTGAAATGAAGGGACATGCTGATTTTGCCGAGCATGGGAAGGATTTAGTATGTGCTGGTGCTACTGCTGTATCGTTTGGTGCAGTAAATGCCATCATCTCACTTACAAAAATTAATCCTATTATTAAGCAAAAGGGTGACGGAGGGTATTTATACGTTGAAGTACCTAGCATTGAAAGCTCTGAGAAAGCTGCGAGTATGCAGTTGATATTGGAGTCAATGATTGTATCTTTACAAACGATTGAGCAAGATTACGCTAAGTATATAAAAATAACCTTCAAAAAGTAGGAGGTGGAACATATGTTAAGATTAGATCTTCAGTTTTTCGCATCGAAAAAAGGAGTAGGTTCGACTAAAAATGGTCGTGACTCTCAATCGAAACGTCTAGGCGCTAAACGTGCTGATGGACAATTCGTATCAGGCGGATCAATTTTATTCCGTCAACGCGGTACAAAAATTCACCCAGGTGAAAACGTTGGCCGTGGTGGAGATGACACACTTTTCGCGAAAGTTGACGGTGTAGTACGCTTTGAGCGTTTCGGCCGCGACAAGAAAAAAGTAAGTGTATATCCTGTAGCTCAAGAAGCTTAATTTACAAATAAGAGGACTGCATTTATGCAGTCCTTTTTTATTTTTAAAAATAGTTAAAAAGTATTCTTCGTTCTACGCAAAATAATTCCTTTCCTGTTATACTAGAAAGGATAGTAAACGTTGGAGCGTGTATACTAATATGAATCCTAAAAATATATCAATTAATGAAGTACTTCGTCATTCTATGCATGATTATTTAAACAATATGCATTTGATTCAAATGAATTTGGATATGGGTAGACAAGAAGAGGCTAAGCAATTAATTCGTATGTATTCACAGAAGTGCGCTCAATTCTTCGATTTAAACAACATAGGATTGTTAAAGACGAATGAATGGCTGCAGACGTTTCCGATAACGTATGGTCATATGACATTAGAGGTCCAAACAACTATAGAAAAATACGGTGCCAAAAAGTATGACACTGCTTTAAATGGTATATTGGATCAATTTGTACAATCTATTTATCCACGACTACAAGGATATCAGGAACAAATACTAAAAGTTCATATCAGTTCGACTGAATTACTAGAGATTTTAATTGAGGTTCAAGGAGATTGGACTCCTTATTCTTGGATAGACGATTCAGGAAATGAATTATTTAACATGGAAAGACTAAGCAACAGAGAAGGAAACCTGCAATTTAAGTTGGTTGCAAAGGAAAGATTGGAGTGAAATAAATGTTTGTCGATCACGTTAAGGTGTATGTAAAAGGCGGTGACGGCGGAGATGGTATGGTTGGTTTCCGTCGAGAAAAGTATGTCCCAATGGGTGGCCCCGCTGGTGGTGATGGAGGTAATGGTGGAGATGTAGTCTTTGAAGTAGATGAGGGACTGCGCACACTAATGGACTTCCGATATAAACGTCATTTTAAAGCAAATCGTGGAGTTCACGGTGGAAGTAAAAATATGCACGGAGCAAATGCGGATGATTTAATCGTAAAAGTTCCTCCTGGCACAATAGTTATGAATGAAGAAACTGGACAAGTTATTGCAGACCTTGTAGAGCATGGACAACAAGCAGTTATTGCCAAAGGTGGTCGTGGAGGACGTGGGAATTCACGTTTTGCAACTCCAGCAAATCCAGCACCAGAGCTATCTGAAAAAGGTGAGCCAGGTAATGAATTAAATGTAACATTAGAGTTAAAGGTTTTAGCGGACGTTGGACTTGTTGGATTCCCAAGTGTAGGTAAGTCTACATTATTATCAGTAGTATCAGCAGCTAAACCTAAAATTGCTTCTTATCACTTTACAACAATTGTACCGAACTTAGGCTTGGTTGAAACGGAAGATCATCGAAGCTTTGTAATGGCAGATCTACCAGGGCTTATCGAAGGAGCACATGAAGGCGTTGGACTAGGACATCAATTCCTTCGTCATATAGAGCGCACGAGAGTTATTGTTCATGTCATTGATATGTCTGGTATGGAAGGCCGCGAACCTTACGAGGACTACGTTACAATCAATGAAGAGTTAAAACAATATAATCTTCGCTTAACAGAAAGACCACAGATTATTGTAGCAAATAAAATGGATATGCCAGAGGCAGAAGAAAACCTTGAGCTATTTAAAGAGAAAGTAGGAAAAGATACAAAGATATTCCCTATCTCAGCTGTGTCTCGTCAAGGCTTGCAAGAATTACTATTTGCAGTAGCAGATATTTTAGAAGATGCACCTGAATATCCATTAGAGCACATGCAAGAAGAAGAGACAGAGACATCTGTAATGTACAAGCATGAGGCTTCTAAGGATGACTTTGTTATCTCAAGAGACGATGACGGAGCATTTGTATTATCTGGCGGAACTGTAGAAAGATTGTTTAAAATGACTGATTTCAGTCGAGAAGACTCTATTCGTAGATTCTCTAGACAGTTACGTGGTATGGGTATCGACGATGCACTTCGTGAACGTGGAGCGAAGGACGGAGATACTGTACGATTACTACAATTCGAGTTTGAATTTATCGAATAGGAGGAAGGGAACCGCATGAAGGATGTTACAAGCCAGCGCTTTTATCTTGTTAGAGAAGATGTGCTGACAGAAGCAATGCAAAAAACTTTAGAAGCAAAGCATCTTCTTCAATCGGGGAAAGTTTCCTCGATTTGGGATGCAGTGAAAGAAGTAGATTTGTCTCGTAGTGCTTTTTATAAATATCGTGACGCGGTTTTTCCGTTCCATTCGATTGTACAAGAAAGAATCTTAACTGTTTTTTTACAGCTAGAAGATCGAGAAGGAACGCTTGCGCGACTACTTTCCTTAGTGGCAGATTCTACATGCAATGTATTGACGATTCACCAGACAATTCCAATTCAAGGAAGAGCTAGTGTCACGTTATCATTGGATGTGACTGCTATGAATAAGGAATTGGACGAGTTTATAAACGAAATGAAGCGACTAGACTTTGTAGAATCAGCTGAAGTAATTAGCTCTGGTGCTTTGTAAGGAGTGTATGGTTTTGACAAATTTACAGATTGCCTACCTTGGACCGGAGGCTTCTTTTACTCACTTAGCAACACAGGCGTTATTTCCAACGGATTGTTTACTACCAATACGAACAATTCCAGAGTGTATTGAAATGGTTAGTAACGGACAGGTTGAGGTAGCAGTTGTTCCACTTGAAAATGCTTTAGAGGGCACGGTGCCTTTAACGATAGATTATTTATTTCATGAAGCTGAAGTAAACGTAATTGCAGAAATTTTGTCACCGATTGCTCAGCATTTGATGGTTCATCCAAATAATATGGAAAAATGGGAAAAAATATCAACTATTTACTCCCATCCACATGCATTGGCTCAGTGCCACAAATATTTGTACTATCGATTTGGTAAGGTGCCATTAGAGCAATCTTCCTCAACTGCAGCAGCAGCAAAGTATGTGTCGGAACGAGCAGATGAATGTATTGCTGCAATCGCAAATACATCCGCAGCAGCTGAATATGATTTAAAAATCGTTGAACATAATATTCATGATTTTCATTTTAACCATACTCGGTTCTTCGTGCTTTCGAAAAAGAAAAGATGTATAGAAACCAAAGGACATAATGGACAGGTTAAAACTACTGTAATGATCACACTACCAAAAGATGATCGATCAGGAGCTCTTCATCAAGTCCTTTCTGTATTTGCATGGCGTCAGCTTAACTTGAGTAAAATCGAATCTCGACCTTTAAAAACCGGACTCGGACAATATTTTTTCATCATAGACGTGCTCGAAGATGAGAAAGCTCCAATGATGATAGGGGCAATTGAAGAGTTGAAGGCTTTAGGTTGTGAGGTTAAATCACTTGGCTCCTATTATACATACGAAACAAAAGCGGAAGTACCCTCTGAATAAATTACCCTTTATTTAATAGACCAGAAATTTTATATATTAAGAATGCCATGAACTCTCTGTTCATGGCATTCTTGTTAAATACAAAGAAAAATGTTGGATATTGCTCTTTGCAAATAGAAGATGGTAAACCAAGCAAAGTAACCAACGAAAAACTTTTGAAAAGTATACGTATAAAACAAGTTTGTATTGATTTTCAAATTTTGAGGTTTCATTTTATTCAAAAATAAAAAGCTCCTAAACCAAACTAATTTAGAAACTTTACTATGTTCTTAAGCATTTTAAATCAAAAATCTAGTGGGCACTTTAAGAGGCTTCAACTACCCTTTAATTTTGCTCATCCATTATATACCCTTTTTTTCGAATAGCCTCTATTCCTCTTTCTAATATCTCCTCACTTGGGGCAGATAACCGATGAATGTGAACCCCTGAAGTTAGCTCTAGTAAAAAGGAAGCTTCTGTTTCTCGTACTTTTTTTAAAAATATTTCCACATCATGTCGATTGGAAACCATAATAGATGAGGTAATTTCGCCGTATACCGGGTGTTCTACAGTTACATTTTCTACTGTAACGCCAGCATCTACTAATGTTAATAACTCCTCCTCAGTCTCCTCTGATTTATGGATACATACTACACTTTTTTGGACAGAACCAAAGTCTTCGCGGTTAGGTAATAAAATGTACCCTTGGTTAGTAGACATAATAGGATGATTGGTGGCCTTCAGCAGGGTAATATCGTTTACTATTACCTGTCTACTCACATTTGCTAATTTAGCAAGCTCAGACCCTTTAATAGGTTGGTCTTGTTCCTTGAGATAAGAACAGATCCAAGTTCTACGCTCTGCCCCTTTTAATTTTTTCATAAGTAAATTCCTCCAACCTTGCATAACAGTATAGTTGCTATTCATAAGTTTATCATGAAGGGAACTATCAATGTTTTAAAATCTGTGACCAATTTTTGTTGTTACACATATTTTAAGGTGAAGGAAGGAGGAAGACTGTGCAAATTCATATTGTTAAAAAGGGTGATACCCTTTGGAAAATATCAAGAGAGTATGGAGTTTCTTTTGATGATTTAAAAAAGATAAATGCTCATTTAGCTAATCCCGAATATATTGTACCAGGAATGAAAATCTTCATACCAGAAGCGAGGAAGACAGAAAGTATGGTACATCCTTATGGGGAGAATCGCCCAAACAAGAAGGGGATGATGGGTGATGGAACAGCTCAGCCATACGATGGCAACCTTAAACAAATTCAAAAGGCTCAGCCCATACCAAAAGCGCAACCAATTCCACAAGCTGCACCTACACCAAAAGCTGTACCTATACCAAAAGCCCAACCTGCACAACCAATGCCACCAATTCAGCCAAGTGTACCTGCTCCAAAAGAAAAAATTATTCAAAAGTCGATACCTGTCCCCGTACCTGTACCAATTCCGATAATAGTACCTGAATCTAAACCAGCACCGCAGCCAAAACCAGTACCAGTACCAAAACCAGTTCCTGTGCCACAACCAGCGCCAAAGCCAAAGCCAGTACCTCAAGCAAAACCGGAGGTAAAACCACAGCCTAAGCCCGTACAACCAATTCCGATTCAACCAGTTCAGCCTAAGCTAATACCTGTTCCATGTCCACCAATGCAGCAGCATCCTATTATGTACCCTGTTCCTTGCCCGCCTATGCCTTGTCCACCTATGCCATGCCCGCCGGATCCATGTGCACACGTTCACCCGATGCATTATATGCAGCAAAATCACCCAATGGCTATTCAACCAACCCATTTTGCTCCAATGCAAATGATGCCATCGCCAGAATATGATATGCCTTCACCAAATAGTTGGATGCTTATCGAATCTTCCAATATAGACGTAGAAGAGCAGGTAGAATACAGTGTTATGCCTAGTCATCCTCGTATGCCGGCTGTAGAGACTCTAGCGACGCAGATGACAGAAATGATGGTGGAGGAACCTTCTTCTGCTTTAGAAATGGCTAACGATTATATGCAAAATGATTATTTTCAGCAATATCAACAGCAGAACGCTCAACAGGCATATATTCAACCGCATTATGAGCAAACCCCATGTGCATCATGTGGCGATTCACATATGAACTATGCTCAGCCACAAATGTATAGTCATAATCCGTATCACGGTGGTTATCCTTGTCCTCCACAACCATATTATCAACATGTATATCCGTGTCCACCATATCCGCATCAGCACTTTTAAATGTGGATACTTATATAAAGCAGATAAAGAAAAATGTATGGAAGTGGAAAAACGAAGATGGTATTTTTTCTGTAAAAAAATACACTTCGGGAGAGCAAGCTGCAAAAATTCGTTATATCCATGATGAGCTATACCGTTTAGAAAAACCTTTTGTATTACCTATAATTCCTTCAACACAGCAGGATTATATAATTCAGCCATGGTTTAAAAATAATCGTACAGTGAGTTATAAAGACAAAAAAGATAGATCTGAGACTTATTCTTTACTTAAGAGAATGCATAGCACTAGAAAAAAGATTGAATGGGAAAAGAGTAATTTGCTTTATCCTTTTAATTTAATTTCCAAGTGGCAAACTAGATTTCTAAAAGTAGATGAAATAGCTCCTTTTATAGAATCCTATATTGGTTTTAATAAGACAAAATTGCTAGTGCAATATGGGGATATGGCACTTCAAAACATTCGACCATTTAGTATGAAGAATCCGACACTATTGCATGGGGATGTCGTACATCATAACTTTTTAGCCAATGACTTTACTTATAAAATAATTGATTTTGACTTGGCGGTGTTAGGACCTAGGGAGACGGAGTACATCCTTTGGATTCATCGGGTTTTGCCTGAAATGGAGTATGATATTGAATTGTTCCTAAACGAGTTTCCTGAGTTAGAGAAAACTGTTGCAAAATATAAAGAAGCAATCATGTACCCAAATGAATTGTATAGAGAATGGTTGTATGCGTTTGCCTTGCCCGGCGAGAGGAAACAAAAGTTTATTAACCAGCTTATTCCGTATACGAACAAAGCTTTAACAAATTGGCCTAGTTTATGCTATAATTTAAGTCAGCTATAATAGTTTAATGGAGGATGGTCGCTCAAGCTATGGGCGGCCCTCTTTGTTTGTTATGCTATAATGATTGTATGGAAATGGTGGGAAGCAAAGTATGTATGATTACATAAAAGGGCAGGTCACTAGAGTGACTCCTGAATATGTTGTTTTAGAGCAACAGGGCATTGGCTATCAATTGTTTACGCCAAACCCATATGCATTTAGAAAAAGTGAAGAGATAATACAAGTTTTTACTTATCTTCATATAAGAGAAGATGCTCAGCAATTAATGGGTTTTCCTACACTTGCACAGAGAGAGCTGTTCCGAAAGTTAATACTTGTTTCTGGTATAGGTCCTAAGGGAGCACTGGCTATACTTGCAAGTGGGGAGCCTACTCATGTAATTCAAGCAATAGAAAGGGAAGATGAATCATTCTTAGTAAAATTCCCTGGAGTAGGTAAAAAAACAGCAAGACAAATGATATTAGACTTAAAAGGAAAGCTAAATGACTTAATCGATATTGAGTTAATGGAATTCGATAATGACGAACCTGGCCTATTTGTTGAAAATGAATCGGATCATGAATTGGAAGAAGCTATTCTAGCTCTAACAGCACTAGGATACTCTGAACGGGAGCTTTCAAAAATACGCCCATTACTTAAGTCAAATAATGATTTACATACAACGGACGAATTTATGAAAAAAGGATTGCAGCTATTATTTTCAGGTAAATAAGAAAGGAGGGGCTTTGAATGACAGAACGTGTGATTTCCAGTGATGTTTCTCCATATGATGAGCCATTTGAGCAATCACTTCGTCCACAGTTATTATCACAATATATTGGACAGGATAAAATAAAGCATAACCTGAGTATTTTTATCGAAGCGGCAAAAATGAGAAATGAGAGTCTGGATCATTGTCTTCTATATGGACCTCCTGGACTTGGTAAAACTACACTTGCCGCAGTTATCGCAAACGAAATGGATGTACAAATGCGGATGACAAGCGGTCCAGCTATTGAGCGACCGGGTGATTTAGCTGCGATAGTTAGTTCGCTTGAGCCGGGCGATGTACTATTCATCGATGAGATTCATCGATTAAATCGTTCTATTGAAGAAGTACTTTATCCTGCTATGGAAGATTTTTGCTTAGACATCGTTGTAGGGAAAGGGCCGGCTGCCAGAAGTGTACGCTTAGATCTACCACCTTTTACATTAGTGGGAGCAACGACAAGAGCAGGTGCATTATCTGCTCCGCTCCGTGACAGGTTTGGAGTACTGCTTCGTTTAGATTACTACGATGAAGAGGCGCTAACGGCGATTGTTGTAAGAAGTGCAGAGCTATTTAACGCTACAATCGATCATGAATCTGCGGGAGAAATTGCTCGTCGCTCAAGAGGGACTCCTCGTATTGCCAATCGTTTGCTAAAACGGGTGAGGGATTATGCGCAAGTTAGAGGAAATGGTAAAATTACTTTAAGTATTGCGAAAGATGCATTAGAGTTATTACAAGTGGATCCACTAGGTTTGGATCATATAGATCATAAACTCATGAACGCAATGATTGAGCGTTTTAGAGGTGGTCCAGTTGGATTAGATACGATTGCAGCTAGCATAGGAGAAGAATCTACTACAATAGAGGATGTATATGAGCCATATTTAATGCAAATTGGTTTTATTCAACGATCTCCACGTGGAAGAATTGTGACTCCACTAGCATATGAACACTTAGGAATACCATTGCCAACTGATACAAACAACTAAAAAAGGAAGTACTTATTAATGAGAGTAGAAGATTTTGATTTTGAATTACCAGAAGAGTTAATTGCACAAACACCATTAGCTGATCGCACGAGTAGTAAACTTTTAATAACGGACTATCCAAATAATAAGCTTGAACACAAAAGCTTTGCCATGATTATTGATGAATTGAATGAGGGTGATTGCCTAGTTTTAAATGATACGAAGGTTATGCCGGCTCGTTTAATGGGCGTCAAAGAGGACACAGGAGCAAATATTGAAGTACTATTATTGACTCAAATGGAGGGTGATGAGTGGGAAACACTTGTCAAACCAGCAAAACGAGTAAAAATTGGTACAAAAATTGTATTTGGAGAAGGCTTGTTGACAGCTGTATGTACAGGTTTAAAGGATCACGGAGGAAGAATTTTCCGTTTTGAATATGATGGAGTATTTTTTGAGGTATTGGACAAGCTTGGAGAAATGCCACTACCACCTTATATCCATGAAAAGCTAGATGATAAGGATCGTTATCAAACAGTTTACGCAAAGGAACAGGGTTCAGCAGCAGCACCAACAGCTGGACTTCATTTTACAACGGAATTATTGGAAGCAATAAAAGAAAAAGGTGTTAACATTGCTTTTGTGACACTTCATGTTGGTTTGGGCACATTCCGACCAGTAAGTGTGGATTCCATTGATGATCATGAAATGCATGCGGAATTTTACCGTATCACAAAGGAAACAGCAGATTTAATCAATGGAGTGAAGGCAGCTGGTGGAAAGATCGTTGCGGTGGGTACAACTTCCACTAGAACACTTGAAACTGTTGCTACTAGATTTAATGGTATTCTTCAAGAGGATAGTGGTTGGACATCTATATTCATTTATCCAGGCTATGAATTTAAATGTATTGATGGAATGATCACTAACTTCCATTTACCAAAGTCTACCCTTGTAATGCTAGTGAGTGCTTTAACATCAAAAGAATTTATACTATCTGCATACCAAGAAGCTATCGAGCAACGTTATCGTTTCTTTAGCTTTGGAGATGCGATGTTCATAAAAGGAAGGAATTATTAAATGGCAGCAATTACGTATGAGTTAATAAAAAAAGATAAACAAACAGGTGCTCGTCTTGGTATTGTACACACTCCACATGGATCGTTTGAAACACCGACATTTATGCCGGTTGGTACACAAGCTACTGTTAAAACAATGGCGCCCGAAGATATCAAAGAAATGGATGCGGGTATCATCTTAAGCAATACTTATCATCTATGGCTTCGTCCTGGCCACGATATTATTCGTGAAGCTGGTGGTTTGCACAAATTTATGAATTGGGACCGTGCAATTTTAACAGATTCAGGGGGCTTCCAAGTATTTAGTTTAAGCGATATGCGCAAAATAGAAGAAGAAGGGGTACATTTCCGTAATCACTTAAATGGGGACAAGCTATTTTTAAGCCCAGAAAAGTCAATGGAGATTCAAAATGCACTAGGTTCGGACATTATGATGGCTTTTGATGAGTGTCCGCCTTATCCAGCTACCTTTGAATACATGAAAGCTTCAGTAGAGCGTACATCTCGTTGGGCAGAGCGTTGCTTAACTGCACATACGAATACCGAAAAACAGGGCTTATTTGGTATTATTCAAGGTGGAGAATATGAGGAGCTTCGTAAACAATCTGCTAAAGACTTAGTGTCATTAGACTTCCCGGGATATGCGATTGGTGGATTGTCTGTAGGTGAACCAAAGGATGTCATGAACCGTGTTCTTGATTTTACTACTCCTTTAATGCCTGAGGACAAGCCTCGATACTTAATGGGAGTCGGTTCACCAGACTCACTTATTGACGGCTCTATTCGTGGAGTGGATATGTTTGACTGTGTATTACCAACCCGAATTGCTCGTAATGGTACTTTCTTTACACATAAAGGACGTCTAGTAATTAAGGGAGCAAAATTTGCTCGAGATTTTGGCCCAATAGATGAGAAGTGCGATTGCTATACTTGTAAAAACTATTCTCGAGCATACATTCGTCATTTATTTAAAGCAGATGAAACCTTTGGATTGCGTTTAGCTTCTTATCATAATCTACATTTTTTAATGAAATTAATGGAGAATGTTCGCCAGGCAATTAGAGAAGATAGACTGCTTGATTTTAAAGAAGAGTTTTTTGAAGAGTATGGGTACAACAAACCAAATGCAAAAAACTTCTGATTCTTGTATACTGTATAAAGAGGAAAAGGAGGGGAAATATTAGTGGATTTAGTAGGTTTATTACCAATTATTGCTATGTTCGTCGTAATGTGGTTCTTTATCATTCGACCAGCGCAAAAGAGACAGAAAACTACAGCTGAAATGCAAAGCAATCTAAAGCGTGGAGATCATATTATCACTGTTGGTGGATTACACGGAAAAGTAGATGCAGTGGATGACCAAACTATTTTTGTAGTAGTAGCAGATGGTACGCGTTTACAATTTGAACGCGTTGCAGTTGGACGAGTTGTAACGGATTCAACAATCTAAAAAAAATAAAGAGCTTACTCTTAGGAGTAAGTTCTTTTTTTATGGGCAATCTAATAGTGAGGTGAATTTTGTGAACGAGATTCTCATTATTATTTTCCGTACGATAGCATTATATTGGATCATACTAGCTATATTAAGAATGATGGGAAAAAGAGAAGTCGGTGAGTTGAGTATTTTTGACTTAGTCGTCTTTTTATTGATAGCTGAAGTTGGAGCAATAGCAATAGATGATCCAAGAAGTGAATTTATGCATGCTTTACTACCAATGTTGACGTTATTGATCATTCAGTTAATTGCTTCTTATACTTCCTTAAAAAGTAAAAAATTTAGAGATATGATGGAAGGCCATCCCTCTATTATTATGAAGGATGGAATTATTGTTGAAAAAGAGATGAGGAAACAAAGATATAATATGGACGATTTGCTTCAACAGCTTCGGGAGCAACAAATAGGCTCTATCCGTTCGGTTTCCTATGCGTTCTTAGAGCCCTCTGGAAACTTATCTGTTTTTAAGAAGGATGAGGAACAATTTATTTTCCCTTTGATTACTGATGGCGATATACAACTAGAACACCTTACACGAATTGGTAAAAGTAAGGAATGGTTACTAGAAGAGCTTGAAAAGAAAATGATTTTGGATCCCACCAAGGTGTTTTATTGTAGCTATGAGGACGATGAACTATATATTCAATTAAAGACATCATTTTAAAAAGATAGAAGAGGCTGGGACATAAGTAGATTCATGCTACGTAAAAATGTTGTGAGTAGATTCTTGTTATAATATTTAAACAAGAGGATACTTCATTCTGAGTGAATTTTGTTTTGTAGTGCCTGAAATTATGTACAGTTTTCACTTGATATCCTAGAAAATTCTAGTTTTTCGGAGCGAAGGCGGCGACTCCTAGGGGACAAGCGCGTGGGAGAGACTACGGGCTCGTCCCATGTCCCCACCCAGGAAAGCGTCCGCTGTAGCGGAGAACATTGACTATGAGCAGAAAAAAAGTCCAGAAAATTTACTAATCGGTAAATTTCCAGGACTATTAAATTTCTAAGGTGGGTTTTGTCCCAGATTCTTCTTAGTCACTTCATAATTTATTTATATTAAAATTTATTTTTAGTTGTTTTTGCAATTTTAAAGATGACACTAACTTCTTTTCGTTTAATTTGTCCAAATAGCAATAGACCAATAGTTAAGTAAACCAAAGTTATCAAACAATCTACTATTAATGGCTGACTCCCTATGGATATTACCATTGGACGGGTAATAATAGTGGCGATAAAAACTACATATGGCAATGCGAAGAAAGAGAATCCGATTTGGGCTTCTTTCTTTTCTTTAAGTGAAGCGATATGTAAAAACGAAGTGATGAGAACACCAAATCCTATCGCGACAATTGCTCCCTTTTCTTGAATGGATACCTGAGAGGCAAGGAAAAACAATAATAATAATTTCCCTACTCCACCATACAGAGAGTTTAAAAAAGCACTGTTCGAACTATTCAACGCCTGTAGGATGGAGAAGAGTGGGCTTTGAATATAGTAAAAGAAAAATATCGGTGCAAGTATTTTCATATAAACTGTTGCGTTTTCTACATGAAACAATTCATAGACAAGTTCGCCTCCATGTAGATAGAATAACGTAGCTGCATAACAACCAGTTAAAGTAGAGAACTTTAATGAAAGATGTATTCTCTCTTTTAATAAGCTATAATTTTTCCTTGCATAGGCGTCGCTAACAGCTGGTATAAGGACGATAGACAAGGCAAAAGGTATGAATGATGGGAAGAGCAACAAAGGAACTAAAACACCGGAGATGACACCATAAAGAGTTGTAGCGGCTACGGCACTAATTCCAGTAATGGCTAAAGCTTTAATAAAAATGATAGGCTCTAAAAACCAAGTGAACGATCCAAAAAGCTTACTGCCCGAAGAAGGCAGTGCAATTGCAAATAATGGTGATAAGGGATATGCTTTTTTAGATTTCTTATACGTCTGGCTTTTCTTCCATTTGTTATATCTCCACTTCAGATAAAGTAAAGAAGCGGCCTCTGCTAATAAGGCTAAGAACATGGCGTAAGCAGCAGCTTCCTGTGGAGTTGAGGAAGTTAAAAACAATGGTAATGCAAAGGTAATCAGTAAAATACGCACAATCTGTTCAATAAGTTGGGCTATTGCTGTTTCTTCAAGTCTCGCAATACCTTGCAAGAATCCCCTAAGAATTCCACCTGCTGCAGCAATCGGGACAATTGCAATTGAAACATAGAGAGTCATTGTAATAGCATCGTTCTTTAGCAAGTTACTAGAAATTAGAGGAGTAACAAAGATAAAGAGGGGAGTAAAAGCTATCATAGAGACTACTGTGACAATTACGGATGTTCTCATAACGGTAAAGTACTCTGAAATAGCGTTCCTCGTTCGTAACTCTGCTACTATTTTAGTAATAGCTATAGGTATACCCAGTTGGATCAGCGAAAGAAAGAATATGAATGCTGGATAAGCCGTGCTGTAAATTCCAACAGCCTCTTCTCCCGTCAATCGAACAAATTGCATACGATAAATAAAACCTAGGAACTTGGACAAAAAAATGGCAAACATTAATACAATAGACCCTCTTAAATAGGTTGACAATTAAACACTTCCTTCTCAAATACAGGAACTTCGTTTACAATAATAATATGCAAGCTACTTACCACATTATTCTATAAAGAGGTGCAGTATTTTGGAAAACTCATACAATCATATCTATACACACGTACTACCTGCTCTAGAGAGCAAAAAGAGTGAGTTTAAAGTTTATCAGTACGAAACTGTAACAGAAGCAGATATTTGGAAGTATTGTGTAGAAAAGAAATGGAGAAAGCTAGATGTTCTTTCCTTATCTCTTCATAAGATTGTTAATGACGTTCTTTCCATAACACCTGCCGAGTATATGACCTACGAACAAATTGAAAATTCTCGAACATCTAATTGGTTCTCGGAAATCAATCAAGAAGAATTACAAATCTTATTGAATCCTCAAACAGAGGAAAAATAAGCAAAGAGTCATTTGACAGTAAGGGGTATCGTGTTTCATAATAAACATGTTGCATTTTTTGGAATTAAAACAGATAGAATATTACGTAATTGTTTTTAGCAATAGTCTTTCTGACGAAGGAAGTCTGTGGTTATTTTTAGGAGGAAGTACATATGAAAACAAGAGGACGCATAGTTGCGTTTCTACTGCTTCTAGTGATTTTTGCCGGGACTATAAGCCCGACAGTTAGTGGAGTATTAAACAATATTAAATTAGGTCTAGACTTACAAGGTGGATTTGAAGTTCTTTATCAAGTAGATGAACTCAACAAGGGACAAAAAATCACAGAGGAAGTAGTAGCTGATACTGCATCTGCTCTTACAAGCAGAATTGATGTTCTAGGAGTAAGTGAGCCTAGTATTCAGATTGAAGACGGAAATAGAATTAGGGTTCAGCTCGCTGGAGTAGAAAATCAGGAATCAGCGCGGGAATTACTTTCTACTCAGGCTAATCTGTCTTTCCGAGACTCAGAAGATAATATCATGCTAGATGGTATGGACTTAAAAGAAGGCGGAGCAAAATCTGCCTTTAATCAACAAGGACAACCGATTGTTACATTAGAATTAAAGGATGCAAATAAATTTGCAGAAGTAACTGAACAAATAGCTGCTAAACCAGCACCTGACAATGTGCTAGTTATTTGGTTAGATTTTGAAGAAGGAGTTGACTCCTACGCTGCTGAGGTGTTGAAGGAAGAACAAAAATTCATTTCCAACCCTCGTGTTACACAACGAATCAGTTCAGAAAGCGTAGAAATCTCTGGAGCATTTTCAGTGGATGAAACTAAAAACCTTGCGGGAATTCTAAATGCAGGAGCACTACCAGTTAAGCTTACCGAAATTTATTCAACTTCTGTTGGAGCTCAATTCGGTGAACAGGCATTGGATAGCACAATTCTAGCAAGTATCATTGGTGTTTCAGCTATATTCTTGTTTATGATTTTCTATTATCGCCTTCCAGGTTTTATTGCGGTAATTTCATTGGTTGTTTATATTTTCTTAATCTTAGTAGTTTTTGATTGGATTAATGGGGTACTTACGCTGCCAGGTATCGCCGCAATTGTTCTCGGGGTAGGTATGGCGGTTGATGCCAACATTCTTACCTATGAACGTATAAGGGAAGAGTTGCGTGTAGGTAAGTCAGTGAAGAAATCTTTTGAAAGCGGAGCAAAGGAATCATTTACTGCTATCTTTGATGCTAATATCACGACACTTTTAGCTGCAGTCGTATTATTCTATTTTGGTACAAGCTCAGTAAAAGGTTTTGCAACGCTTTTAATCATTAGTATATTGGTTGTATTCATTACAGCTGTTTGGGCTTCACGTATTTTATTAGGTCTTTTAGTGCATAGTGGGTATTTTGACAATAAACCAGGTTGGTTTGGGATTCCGAAAAAACGTATTCATGCTCCTGAAGAAGAAGTAGATACATTAGATTTAACAACAAAGTTTGATCGTATAGATTTTGTTCATAATCGTAAAATTTTCTATATCGCTTCTATTGTGTTAACGGTAGCAGGGATTGTTATTTTAAGTGTATTCAAATTGAATCTTGGAATTGACTTTTCATCTGGTACACGCGTTCAAATTGAGTCAAATACTCCATTAACGCAGGAAATAGTATCGGAGAAATTGGATTCTATCGGGTTATCTACTGAGGATATTGTAATTTCAGGAGAAAATGCTGATGGAGCTGTAGTTCGATATAAAGACGAATTTTCTCAAGAAGAAATTAAGACTTTAAAAGCAGATATAAACGAACAATTTGGTGCAGAACCACAAGTAAGTACTGTGTCATCTACGGTTGGTAAGGAACTTGCCGCAAATGCAATGAAAGCTTTGCTATTCGCTGCTATTGGAATTGTAATTTATGTGGCGTTCCGATTTGAGTGGCGCATGGGTGTTGCTGCCATTGTTTCCTTATTACATGATGCATTCTTAATGATCGCGATATTTAGCATTCTTCGTTTAGAAGTCGACATTACATTTATTGCAGCTGTTTTAACTATTGTAGGTTACTCGATTAACGATACAATTGTAACGTTTGACCGAATTCGAGAAAATCTTCACCGTAGTAAAGCAATTACTACTGAGGAAGAGCTTGCGACAATTGTAAATAAATCACTTCGTCAAACATTAGGACGTTCAGTAAATACTGTGTTAACCGTTGTTCTTGTAGTAGTGGCACTATTATTGTTTGGTGCAGAAGGTATTAGAAACTTCTCTATTGCATTATTGATCGGTTTAGTTGCAGGGACGTATTCATCACTGTTTATCGCAACTCAATTATGGTTTGATCTAAAAGCTAAAGAGCTTCGTAAAACAGGTGGTATAAAAGTAGAAAAAGAAGAGAAAAAATGGGGTTCAGACGAGCCTGTGGTATAACAGTAAAAAGAGCAGAGTATTCATTCTCTGCTCTTTTTTTCTTTTTAATATGGAAAGGCAAATGATTTATGTAGAATTCTAGGCTATTGGAAAAAGAAGGACTGACTTTGAAATGTTAGTTACTCAGACACTTTTGTTAAAGTAAAAATATTAATCCCTCAAGGTTTTTACGTTATAATAAAACTTAAGGAAGTGAAATAAAATGATACAATCTCAAAAAAGATGGAGAATCTCTAGACCTAATGATGATTTGGTTACAACCTTTGAACAAGAACTCACGATTCCAAGAGTCTGTGCTAAAGTACTAGTATCTAGAGGGTTTAATAGCGTAGAGGAAGCTAAAAGCTTTATATATATTACTGAAGATAACGTTCATGATCCTTTTCTCTTTGAAGGAATGGAAAAACTGGTAGAAAGAGTCCATCAAGCGATAGATGCTGGAGAAAGAATTATGATTTACGGTGACTATGATGCAGATGGAATAACAAGCACAACTGTCATGATGAAAACATTGGAAGCTATGGGTGCAGATGTTATCTTTAAAATTCCTAACAGATTTATAGATGGTTATGGACCAAGCGAGCGCTTATTCCAACAGGCCTTTGATGAAGGGGTCAAACTTATTATTACAGTAGACAATGGAATATCCGGCATACAGCAAATTCAGTTTGCTAAAAACTTAGGAATGGATGTAATAGTAACGGATCACCATGAACCTGGTGAGGTGCTTCCCAAGGCAGATGTAATTATTCACCCTGGTTTACAAGATACAAAATATCCTTTCTCGCATTTGGCTGGTGTAGGGGTGGCATTTAAAGTTGCTCATGCTTTACTAGGTGAAATACCGAAAGAATTATTTTACCTAGTAGCCATTGGGACAATTGCCGATCTCGTATCGTTAAAGGGTGAGAATCGTTATTTTGTCCAACAGGGTATTAAGCAGATGAAGAAAAATGATTCTGTTGCAATTGAGGCTTTGGCAAATGTAAGTGGAGTTGAAACAAGCGCTATAAATGAGGAAACTATCGGTTTCGCTTTTGGACCGCGTATCAATGCTGTAGGGCGTCTTGGAGAAGCTTCCCCGGGAGTTGAGTTGTTTTTAACAGAAGAACCAAATAAAGCACTTGCTCTAGCTAATATGTTGAACGATAAAAATAAAGAACGACAAGCTATTGTAAAGCAAATCACGGATGAAGCGATTGAATTAATCGAACAACAAAACTTAGACTTAAAAGGTCCAAGTGTTATTGTAGTTGGTAAAGAGGGATGGAATCCTGGCGTATTAGGAATTGTTGCATCAAAATTAGTGGAAAAATATTATCGTCCTTCAATAGTTCTTGGGTTTGACGTAGAAAAACAAATTGCTAAAGGTTCTGCACGTAGCATCGAAGGATTTCATATGTACAATGAGCTAGCTAAGAATAGCGATATAGTAACTCATTTTGGTGGTCATCCGATGGCAGCAGGTATGACCTTCCCTCTCGAACATGTAGAAGAATTTAGAAACAGACTTAATGAACAAGCGACGGCGTGCCTGACTGAGGAACAGTTAATACCTGTTGTATCAATTGATGTGCCACTGGAAATGCATGAAATATCCACGGAATCCATTCAATCCATTCAAATGCTTTCTCCTTTTGGTATGGGTTTTGCTAAACCTGTATATTGTTTAGAAAATATAGAAGTGAACTCAGTAAGGAAAATTGGCTCTGCCCAAAACCATGTGAAGATGGAGCTAATGCAGGGTGCTGTTTTGTTAGACGCTATCGGATTTGGAAAAGGTGATCTTGCTGATGAGATTGCACCGGCAACCAAATTATCCTTTATTGGAGACTTGCAAATCAACGAGTGGAATGGGCGAAAAAAACCACAGCTTATGATTCAAGATGCAAAAACGAATCAGTGGCAGTTGTTTGATATAAGAGGCATTCGCCAGGTGAATAGATGGCTGCCTACTATACCAGAGGGAAATACTACCTTTGTCTGCTTTAACAAAGAATCTTTAGCTCATTTTGAATCTATTATTTCTGGCAAAATATGGTTTCACAATAACGTAATAGAAGAAGGCATTGTTTCCGATTGTATTTGTTTACTAGATCTACCATTAGAGGAGCAAGATTTAATAAACTTGTTAGAACACCATGATTGGCAACGAATTTATGCTCACTTTTTTGCAAACGAGTCTACTTATTTTGAAGGATTACCAACCCGAGAACAATTCAAATGGTATTTTTCTTTCATTGCTAAAAGGAAAAATTTTGCTTTAAAACAGCATATTCACGAACTATCCAAACATACTGGATGGAGTCCAAACACAATAAATTTTATGTCAAAGGTGTTTTTTGAGTTAAATTTTGTTAGAATAGAGGGTGGCACATTGGTATTGAATGAAAATCTCCCTAAAAGAGATTTATCTGAAGCGCCAGCCTATCAACAGCGTACAAAGCAGATAAGTTTAGAGCAAAAGCTTTTGTATGCACCATATAAAGAGCTGAAACAATGGTTTGAAGAGCGAAGAGCAGCACAAACCGTTCCTGAGGAGGAGCAAAAATGGATTTAAAGAAATATGTAACAATTGTAGAAGACTGGCCTAAACCAGGTATTCGATTCAAGGATATTACAACAATTATGGACAATGGAGAAGCATACAAATATGCGACTGACCAAATTGTTGAATATGCAAAAGAAGTGGATGCAGATATTATTGTTGGACCAGAAGCACGTGGATTCATCATTGGATGCCCTGTTGCTTATGCTTTAGGCATAGGTTTTGCACCAGTTCGTAAGGAAGGCAAGCTCCCTCGGGAAGTAATTCGTGCTGAATACGGATTAGAATATGGGAAAGATGTTTTAACTATGCATAAGGATGCAATTAAACCTGGTCAGCGTGTACTTATTGTAGATGATTTACTTGCAACAGGTGGAACGATTGAAGCAACCATTAAGTTAGTAGAAGAACTTGGCGGTGTAGTGGTTGGTTGTGCATTCTTAATAGAGTTGTCTTATTTAGAAGGACGCGACAAATTAAAAGACTACAATATTCGTACGTTAATGCAATACTAATATTATTCATTTTCTATATAGACATAATTTGTGTATAATAAGAAAGTAATCGACTATACAGTTTAAGGGTGGACTTTACAAGTCCCTCTTTTTTTTTATAAAATATAGCCTATATACTATTTTTGAAAATTAACGAAAACAGGTGAGTTAGCATGGCAAAAGATCAGGTGAAGACAGCAGAAGATGTTTTTGAAACACTTTCTACTTATATGAATAAGGAACATGTTGACTTCGTTAAAAAAGCATACGAGTTAGCAGAACATGCCCATCGAGAACAATTTCGTAATTCTGGCGAACCGTATATTCTTCATCCCATACAAGTAGCAGGTATTCTTGCTGATCTTCAAATGGATCCGGAGACTGTTGCTGCTGGCTTTTTGCATGATGTAGTAGAGGATACCGAGTATACAAGAGATGATATTGTTCGAGAGTTTAACGAAGAAGTTGCTCTTTTGGTTGAAGGAGTGACCAAGCTAGGTAAAATTAAATATATGTCTAAAGAAGAACAACAGGCAGAAAATCATCGCAAGATGTTCATAGCAATGGCGCAAGATATTCGGATCATCCTGATTAAACTTGCTGACCGTTTACATAATATGCGTACTTTAAAGCATTTACCCGAAGAAAAACAACGTAGAATTTCAAATGAGACGCTAGAGATTTTTGCACCACTTGCTCATCGTTTAGGGATATCCGCAGTGAAATGGGAATTAGAGGATACAGCTTTACGATACTTGAATCCGCAGCAGTATTATAGAATTGTCAATTTCATGAAGAAAAAACGCACGGAGCGTGAATCATACTTAAAAGATGTAATGAATGATATTTGTAAACAGTTGGACGAGATGGAGGTAGATGCAGATATATCCGGAAGACCAAAGCATATATACAGCATCTATCGAAAAATGGTAGTCCAAAACAAACAATTCAATGAAATCTATGATTTACTAGCAATGCGAATCATCGTCAATAGCATTAAAGACTGCTATGCGGTTTTAGGTGTGATTCATACGCTTTGGAAGCCAATGCCAGGTAGGTTTAAAGATTATATTGCGATGCCAAAGCAGAACCTATACCAATCCTTACACACTACAGTAATTGGCCCTAATGGAGAGCCATTAGAGGTTCAGATCCGTACAGAGGAAATGCATAATATTGCTGAGTATGGGGTTGCTGCACACTGGGCCTACAAAGAGGGCAAAAAGGTGGAGACTGGTAAGCAAACAATAGATTCAAAACTTACATGGTTTAGGGAGATACTTGAGTTTCAACAAGAGTCATCCAACGCAGAAGAGTTTATGGAATCTCTGAAATTTGATTTGTTCTCAGATATGGTCTACGTTTTTACCCCTAAGGGGGACGTCATCGAATTACCTGCTAGTTCTGTTCCTATTGATTTTGCTTACCGAGTACATTCGGAAGTTGGCAATAAAACAATTGGTGCTAAGGTAAACGGAAAAATGGTTCCTTTAGATACAAAGCTAAAAACAGGAGATATTATAGAGGTTCTGACCTCTAAGCAGTCCTTTGGTCCGAGCAGAGACTGGATTAAAATTGCTCAATCCTCTCAAGCAAAAAACAAGATTAAGCAATTCTTTAAAAAACAGCTTAGAGAAGAAAACATTATCAAAGGTAAAGAGTCAATTGAAAAAGAAATCAAGGCACAGGAATTTGAAATAAAAGAGGTCTTGACTCTCGAAAATATCAAACGAGTTTGTGAAAAATATGCATTTGCTGGGGAAGAGGACTTATATGCCGCTGTGGGCTTTAATGGAATTACCGCCCAGCAAGTCGTTAACCGATTAGCAGAAAAAATGAGAAAAATACGCGACCAAGAGGAAGCGTTAGAAAAAATTAATACAGAAATGAACACTCCACCTACCAAGAAAACGACAGAATCAGGAGTAGTCGTCAAGGGGATAGACAACCTTCTAATACGACTTTCTCGTTGCTGCAGCCCCGTTCCTGGGGACGCTATTGTTGGATTTATAACCAAAGGGAGAGGTGTATCTGTTCACCGAGCAGATTGTCCGAATGTCCAAAATGACAATGCTCATTCACGCATTATAGAGGTTGAATGGGAGCAAACTGATTCACCTACCAAGAAGGATTACCAAGTTCATATAGAAGTGTCTGCATTTGATCGGACAGGTCTTCTTAATGAAGTTCTTCAAGTAGTAAACGAATCTAAAACGAATATTGTTGCAGTAAGTGGCAAATCGGATAATGATATTGCCTCCATTCATCTGTCTATTCTTATTTCTAATATTGCTCATCTTCATAAAGTGGTAGATCGTATTAAGCAGCTGCCAGATGTGTACTCTGTTCAGCGTATTATTAATTAAAGCTAACAACAGCGTATTATTAAAGGAGTTATGGTATATGAAGGTTTTGTTGCAGCGATGTAAAGATGCAAGTGTTACTGTTGACGGTGAAGTGACTGGTAAGATAGACAACGGTTATTTGTTGTTAGTAGGAATCACGACTACAGATACTGAAAAAGAAATAGAATATTTAGCGAACAAAATTGAAGGCATTCGTCTCTTTGAAGATGAAGAAGGCAAAATGAATCTTTCGATTAAGGAAGTAAATGGTTCTATTCTTTCTGTCTCACAATTTACCCTATATGCTGATACTAAGCGTGGCCGTAGACCAAGCTTTATAGAAGCCGCTCGGCCAGAAATTGCAAAGCCCCTTTGGGAGCTATTTAATGAAAAGCTACGTTCAAAAGGTTTTGTAGTAGAAACCGGCACATTCGGTGCAATGATGGACGTGGCATTTACAAATGATGGTCCTGTGACAATCATGCTAGAAGCATAATTTAAAAGCAGTGCTACTATTTTTAAGTGGCACTGTTTTTATTTTGGTATCGCATTATCTTACTACAATCCTCGTTTATAGGATTAGTAAGGTTTTTGCTTGTCCAACAGGAGGAGGGAGATAGATAAGACATCACACACGATGCGCAAGCGGCGGTGATGGCGTTCCCCCTGCGGAAAGCGTCCGCTTTAAGCGGAAATCAGCTGTACGCTTCAAAAGCCATATATGAAAAAGGAGGGAAGTCATGACATGAGTCACTACTTCCCTCTCTAAAATAGCATTTATAGTTATTTTGCTGTTTCTTAACAATTTTTATTTCAATTGACTATCAAAATAGTCAATAATCCCGTTGTATATTCCGTGTGTTGCCTGTTCTCTAAATCTCTGGGTAGTGACATTCTGTTCCTCTGTTGGATTGCTCAAATACCCTAACTCTATTAAAATAGCAGGCTGTTTATTTTCTCTCAATACTAGATAATTGCCTGGTTGAGTCCCTCTATCCTTCAGAGAAATCATATCTCCAAGACCATCATGGACATGCTTTGCTAGCTCTTTCTGATAGCTATTCATGTAATAGGTTGTAAAACCTCGAACAGAGCTATTATCGATAGCGTCATAGTGTAGGCTTATAAATGCGTCGGCTCCAACTTGATAACCTATTGAAACTCTTTTTCGTAAATCTACATATTCATCTGATTGTCGGGTCATCCTAACATTAGCGCCTGCTGCTTGAAGCTTGGAAGAAAGTAACTCTGCAGTTTTAAGGGTAATATCTTTTTCATCTGTTCCAAGAGCACCTGTTGTCCCACGGTCGTTGCCTCCGTGCCCAGGATCGATAACGATAGTAACTCCATCTAGAGTTCCTTTTTTTCGCTTAGAATTTTCCTTCTTTTCCCCTTCTTTAACCGTACTTTGTGAAGTGGAGTCCCCTGTATTTGAAACTACCCAGCTTGCAAGGTAGCCGATTTTACCGTTTCCTAAATCCACCTTATACCAATCATCAATAGTTTCTAAAACAGCAAATGATTCGCCGGCAGAAGCTCTTTTTAAAACCTCGCTATTAGTGCTTTTATCCGAACGGATATTAGTTCCACTATATAGAACAGTTATCGTATCCGATGCTGGAATAGAGGAATTAGATTTTACAGCATTAGAGAAATTCCCGTAAAAACTATAGAGCCATCCTTTTTTTCCATTTTTAAGCTCTACTTGAATCCATTGATGATCTGTTGCAAGCACCTTAAATTCATCGCCTTTGTTCACTTGTCCAATCTTTTTAGAAGACAAATCTGGATTGGCTCGGACATTTAATACATCAACTGAAATAACAAAGGTTCTTTTCTCAGTTGTGCTGGATGGTGTAGAAGTTTCCACTGGTGTTTGATCAACTATTGTAACGTATGTATTATTTACCCATCCTTTTTGCCCGTTGAAGTCAATTTCAATCCATTCTTTCTCCGAACGAGATGTTAAATATTTGTCTCCTTCGTTTAGTTGTCCAATGACAGCTGAGGATACTGAAGGTGCTGTGCGGACATTTAATCGGTTTACCTTGGAAACAATTTGCTTGTTAGCTAAATCTGATGTTTCCTCAGTTGTATACCAACTTGCAACCCATCCAGATGTATTTTTGTATTTTACTTTTAACCAATCGTTTTCTTTAGAGATTATTGTCAACTTTTCGTTCTTTTGTACCGATCCAATTGCATCGTAAGTGAGGCCTGGACCAGATCTGACTTTTAAAGAATCCACATTGACCACAGCTTGCTGTTCTTGAGCTTGGACCTCCATCTTTACATTAGGGATTATTAGTACAACTAAAAGCAGAAATATTGCCAATTTGTGGACTAATTTGTTATTCATTGGATCACCTCTAACTATATTGTAAATAGTCAAATAAAAAATTACTACCTTTTCTTTAAAAAGGTTGACTTATTTCATTTACGTCATTATGATAAAGTATAATTAAAAAATATAACAAACCGATGACCGAAAAAGTAACTGTTTGAACGGGATGACAAGAGAGGGAAAGACGTGGCTGAAATCTTTCCTACATACGCCTACAGTGAACAACATTCGAGAGGATTTTTGTCGAAAGAGTTTTCTTTAGTAGGCAAAAACGGATCTGGCCGTTATCCAGCGTTGAGAGGGTTAATAGATGTATTAACCAACTAGGGTGGAACCGCGGAAGCTTATAAAAGCTCTCGTCCCTTGCTATATGCAAGGGATGAGAGCTTTTTTTTATATGGATTTGAGAGGAGTCTATGGAAATGGATATTAAATTACCAAGAGGAACACAGGACATTTTGCCATCAGATACAGCAAAATGGCAGGTAGTAGAGGAATTAATAAGAGAGCAATGTCGTATGTACCACTACAAAGAAATCAGGACACCTGTTTTTGAACATACAGAGCTTTTTACAAGAGGTGTAGGAGATACAACGGATATTGTTCAAAAAGAGATGTATACATTCCAAGATAGAGGAAATCGTTCCCTAACATTAAGACCAGAAGGTACAGCATCTGTAGTTCGGTCGTTCGTTGAACACAAGATGTTTGGCTATCCGGACCAACCAGTAAAGTTATATTATATGGGGCCAATGTTCAGATATGAGCGTCAGCAAGCAGGTAGATATCGTCAGTTTGTTCAGTTTGGTATGGAGGCAATAGGTAGCTCAGATCCAGCGATTGATGCAGAAGTAATCTCACTAGCAATGTCCATCTATAAAAGAGCAGGCTTAAAAAGCTTAAAACTAGTGATTAACTCATTAGGTGATACTGAAAGTCGTATCGCTCACCGCGAGGCTTTAGTTAATCACTTTGAGCCACATATTGAAGAGTTTTGCTCAGATTGCCAAAATCGATTACAAAAAAATCCACTTCGAATTTTAGACTGTAAGATAGACCGAAACAATCCATTGATGGAAACGGCTCCTTCATTAACAGATTATTTAAATGAAGAATCTGCAGCTTATTTCGCAAAAGTAAAAGAATATTTAACAATGTTGAATATTGATTTCGAGGTAGATCCTAATTTAGTACGTGGGCTAGACTATTACAATCACACTGCATTTGAAATTATGAGCACTGCAGAAGGATTTGGTGCCATTACTACACTTGCTGGTGGGGGAAGATATAACGGACTAGTAGCAGAGCTTGGTGGTCCAGATTCTCCAGGAATTGGCTACGCAATGAGTATTGAACGACTATTACTTGCAATGGAAGCAGAAAAAATTGAGTTTCCAGATACTACATCATTGGACGTTTACTTAGTAGCAATGGGTGAGGAAGCAAAGAAAAAGGTAACAGAGCTTACATTTGAGCTTCGTAAGCATAAAATCTCTGCTGATATGGACTATTTGGAACGCAAAGTAAAGGCTCAAATGAAATCAGCTGACCGCTTAAAAGCGAAGGCAGTTATTGTAATTGGTGAGGATGAACTAGAAAAACAAAGTGTCATGTTAAAGGATCTATCTACAGGAACTCAACAGCTTGTACCTTTTACATCCTTAATAGATGAAGTAAAAAAGTTAACGGAGGCAAAATAACAATGAGTAGAACGCATACAAGTGGACAACTAAACGAACAACATATAGGAGAATCCGTTCAATTAATCGGATGGGTTCAGAAAAGAAGAGACTTAGGTGGATTAATATTTGTTGATATGAGAGATCGTTCTGGCATTGTGCAAGTAGTATTTAACCCAGAGATTTCAGAATCAGCAATCCAGGTAGCAAATACTTTAAGAAACGAATTTATCATTGAGGTAAAAGGGAATGTTGTAGCGCGAGCAGAAAATCAAATTAATCCTAATATTCCTTCTGGTGCTATCGAGGTTCAAGCATTAGAGATTTCAATTATTAACGAAGCAAAAAATCCTCCTTTTTCTATCGAAAATCAAACAGATGCAGGGGAAGATATTCGTTTAAAATACCGTTACTTAGATTTAAGAAGACCTGTTATGTATGACACATTTAAAATGCGTTCAGATATTACGAAAACTGTTAGAAGATTTTTAGATGATGAAGGCTTCTTAGAAGTAGAAACACCAATTTTAACAAAATCTACGCCAGAGGGAGCGCGAGATTATTTAGTGCCAAGTCGAGTGCATGATGGAGAATTTTATGCGCTGCCTCAATCCCCTCAGCTATTCAAACAATTGCTTATGGTGGGTGGATTTGAAAAATATTATCAAATTGCTCGTTGCTTCCGTGATGAAGATTTACGTGCTGACCGTCAGCCAGAATTCACTCAAATTGATATGGAAATGAGCTTCCTATCAATGGATGAAATTTTAGAAATGAATGAGCGCATGATGCAAAAGATAATGAAAGATGTTAAAGGTGTAGAGGTTAGTATACCATTCGCTCGAATGGACTATGACGAAGCAATGGCTAGATTTGGATCAGATAAACCAGATGTTCGATTTGGTTTAGAGTTAACAGATCTTTCAGATCAAGTAAAAGATAGTGCCTTTAAAGTATTTACTTCAGCAGTTGAAGCAGGTGGCCAAGTTAAAGCTATCAACGTCAAGGGAGCAGCCGATAACTATTCTCGAAAAGATATTGATGCGTTAGGAGAATATGCTTCTCGCTATGGTGCTAAAGGTCTTGCTTGGTTAAAAGTTGACGAGGAGGGCATAAAAGGTCCTATTGCTAAATTCTTTGAAGGAGAAGCGGCTAGCACACTTATTAAAACTTTAGATGCTAATGCGGGAGATTTATTGTTATTCGTAGCAGACAAAAAGTCTGTAGTAGCTGATGCCCTTGGAGCGTTACGTTTGAAATTAGGTAAGGATTTGAATCTTATCGATGAAAGTCGTTATGCTTTCCTATGGGTAGTAAACTGGCCATTATTCGAATATGACGAAAAAGAAGGACGTTATTATGCTGCACACCACCCATTCACACGTCCGGCTGATGAGGACCTACCTTTAATGGAAACAGATCCAAGTCAAGTAAAAGCACAAGCATATGACCTTGTACTAAATGGCTATGAACTTGGTGGAGGATCCCTGCGTATATATTCAAGAGAAGTACAAGAAAAAATGTTTGAGATTCTAGGATTTTCTGACGAAGAGGCAAAAGCTCAGTTTGGGTTCTTAATGGAAGCATTCGAATACGGAACACCTCCACATGGTGGAGTAGCCTTCGGGTTGGACCGTTTGGTCATGCTGCTATCTGGAAGAACAAATCTTCGTGATACGATTGCCTTCCCTAAAACAGCTAGCGCAAGCTGCTTACTGACTCAAGCACCAAGCCCAGTAGCAGAAGCACAGCTAGATGAATTGCACTTAAAATTAAATAAGTAAGAACAATAATAATTAACCACCTTTTATGTATGTTAGGTCATACAATAAAAGGTGGTTTTTGAATAAATTGAATCTAGGAGAGGTTATAAAATAATTTAGAAGGAGCTAACATATACTCTATATAAATGATTGATAATTGGAAGGATGATCGAAGTTATAGAAAAAGCATTACTCTTTATTATTTTATTAAGACTTCTTTCAGGAAGTGTAGAAATCACTGCAGCAATGTTTATGCTGAAATTTAATAACTTGGAAAAAGCATTCTATATTAATTCCATGCTAGCTCTAGTCGGACCATGTATTTTAATCGTCACAACTGGTATAGGTTTAATGGGCCTAGCGGATAAAATATCTATGACTCGAATAATATGCTTATTTGCGGGTATTTTATTGATACTGTTCAGCGTGAATTCTAAATAGAGTTTGAAGAATTTAGTTTATAGTTTTGACAAAAAAATGAGCACCTGGATTGCCTCTACTTAAAGATAGAGGGAGTAGGTGTTATTTTTTTTGCTATGTTAAAGTTTGCGATGGATACCAAGCTAATATAACTTTAGGGGAGTTACAGGTATTAGCTAATAATTGTCATGAATGGTTATATTAATTAAATTAAATAAGTGACTCCGTAAAAAAATAATAAAAAGACCGATAATGCGAATGCAAATTATCGGTCTTTGTCGTTTTTATAGTATTGACGTATAATCTTCTAGGCAATTTCATTCTCTGTCTTCTCGATCTCCTCTATTTTAACTAGCTTAAAGACAAGAAACATAAGTAGTATGCCAAGAACACCACAGCCGATATAAAATGGATTTAAATAGTTTTTCATGACAAGTGAAAGTATAGGTGGTCCTGCTGCAACCCCTATAAAACGAGCTGAACTATAAAAAGAAGAAATGGTGCCTCGCTCTTCTTTTTTTATATTTTCTGTGATAATTGTGTCTAAGACAGGGAGTATGGCTCCAATAGCTATACCAAGTATACTTGTAACTATTAACAACAGAATGAGTTGTTCCTTGACAAAACCAATAAACACGACACTAGCCGAACTAATAATAAGAGATATGATCATCATTCGTTTAATCGTTTTGAGCTTTCCTTCAATTTTTCGGCCAGTAAGAAAAGAAGATATACATAAAAACAAAAGGGGGATTGCTAACACAAAACCTTTCTTAACACCTTTAATATCATGAATTTTTTCTAGTATTTCTGATAAGTAAAACAATACTCCGAATAATACGAACATCGCAAAGATACCATTTAAAAATACCGAAGTCAGCCACTTACCCTCTGCTTTAAAGGTTTCCTTTACTTTACTTAAAAATTCTTTTATTTTGTCTGGCTCTTCATTGTCCCCTTTAGGAACTTTGACAAAGAAAAATATTAAAACGAAAGCAATGGCACTAAAAATAGAGATTGAAAAGAATGGAAAAAACCATAGTATTGCTGCAATCGCCGAGCCTATAATAGGACTTAACACTTTCCCAAGCGTATTAGATGTTTCAATAATACCTAAGGTGGAGCTAGTTTTTTCTGAATCATCTTTAAAAAGGTCTCCGACTAGTGGTAATACAATCGGCATTGCTCCTGCCGCACCCATCCCTTGTAGAATTCTACCAATAATAATAGTTGTGTAAGGATTCTCCATTTTCCAAGAGGCAAAACCAGCAATTAGTCCACCTATTAAAGCAAGAAGTAAGCAGGGCAAAATAATTTTCTTTCTTCCTAATCGATCCGATAAATAACCAGCCACTGGAATGAGAATAATAGCAGCAATGGAGTAACTAGTTATAATCATACTCGATTGAAAAGAACTGATATCCACCTTTTTTTCTAAGATTGGCAAAACTGGAATCAGCATAGAGTTCCCTAACGTCATAACTAAAGGAATGGAAGATATGCTTATAATACACATCTTGCTTACTGTATTATTTTCATCTTTCTTACCCAACCTACACACCTCAATTTTAATTATCAATTAAGGGTATGTTCTCCTTGAGGAATTGTTTTATGCATTCATCAAAACAAATGTCCTCTAACAGTTAATTATTATGTATAAGGAAAAATCATTAACTTAAAATAAGGAATAGTAGGCCTGAATGCCAAAGTAAATTCCAAACCCAATCATTGATAATGATGAAATAATGGACACCGTTTTTAGAAGAGAAGTTGATAATAATTTTCTTGAACCACTTGAGATAGTAGCCATTGTTAAATCTACAAGTGTAATACCTAATAAGATAGTAATACTATATAAAATAACTTCTAGTCCAGATAACGAGCCACTAGCGCCACCGACTAGTATGGAGCCATAAATCCCAAGCCAAAATAAAATAGTCAAAGGATTCAATAATGCCATGAGTAGCCCCGATAAAAAAGAATGTCTTAAACGTACTACTTTTCGATATTTTGCATCCATAGATATATTATTGACCGTAAGTAAATTCTCAATGCCGGTATACATTAGAACAAAAAAGCCAAAAGACCATAAAAAAGTTTTCATCATTGGACTGTCGATAAATTGTCCCACTCCAAAATACACCATAAGCATATAAAGTATATCTGTTGCAATGGCACCCAAACCAAAAAACCATGCATGAAAAAATCCGTTCTTTATACCGGTATTAAGTAGGGTAGCCTTTACAGGGCCAATGGGTGCCGCTAAAGAGACACCAAGAATAAAATACGTCATTAGTGAATTCACAAATAGACCTCCGTTAAATGTCTTGTCTATGAATAATATTCACATGTAGGGTCATCTAGGACTAGTTTTCAATAGAATTTTTAAGTGGTGACTTTAATCATAAATTAAAGGAAATAATTATGAGTATGAAAATTTTACTATAAATCATTATTCAGAATAGTTAAATTATAGTGTGGTGTTTCATTTGAAATTCATTAATATCTGTGATAATATATAAGTAATACGAATCCTGATGTGTTCGCAAAATGCCAATCAGTTTTGACCGAACAATTATATCGTCGGGAGTCTAACTTTTATTGTTGATGACATGCCCTCTAGTCTAGGGACTTCAAAGACAGTAAAGAGGACACCCACCTGCTCTGTGCGGGTTCAAAACGATAAGCTCTATTAGTCGGCACGATTGGGATTCGTCTATCTTTAAACAGTCAGCCTCCTGCATCTTTGTAGGAGGTTTTTTTCTGCGCTTTGAGGTCGGCACGTGACCCAATTCTTCAATTGTATTCAATAATAGTAATCTCTATTTGAGCAAAAAAGAACAAGAAATGAATATATCTTTTTGTAATACGTTTACCTATCGTTAGACCTCACATTACAATCATCGACTTAAAAGTTGCATTTAGTTTATAATATGGGGGCATGGGTACAACAGCAATAAATTTAGAATGTACTAGCGTAGGCATAATGATTTTGTTAATATTTGAGAAGTGAAAAGATAAAACCAACTAATCTGATATAAATGGAGTGTTTAGTATGTTACATCAATTTTCTAGAAATGAACTTGCTATCGGTAAAGAGGGTGTAGATTTCTTAAAAAATACAACTGTTGCAATTTTAGGAGTCGGAGGCGTCGGTTCATTTGCAGCAGAAGCATGTGCTCGCAGTGGAGTGGGGCGTATTATTTTAGTTGATAAGGATAACGTGGATATTACGAATATCAATCGTCAATTAGTAGCCTATATGTCTACTATCGGGCGGTCAAAATCCGAAGTGATGAAAGAGAGAATAGCAGATATTAATCCAGAATGTGAAGTAATTGACATGCATATGTTTTATACCGAAGAAACTTATGAACAATTTTTTACGATGAATATTGATTATGTAATTGATGCATCTGATACTATTGTATATAAAATTCATCTAATGAAGGAATGTTTAAAACGAGGCATTAAAATTATTTCTAGTATGGGAGCAGCAAACAAAACGGATCCAACTCGATTTAAAATTGTAGATATCTCTAAAACACATACCGATCCAATAGCAAAAGTGATTCGTACTAAGCTTCGTAAGGAAGATCGAATTACAAAAGGTATCCCAGTAGTCTTTTCGGATGAAAGTCCTATCGTAGTAAGAGAAGATGTAGTAGAGACAGTAGGAAAACCAGATGCAGCAATTCGTAAAGCAAAAATGCCACCATCATCTAATGCTTTTGTACCGTCTGTGGTTGGATTAATCTGTGCTAGCTGGGTAATAAATGATATCACGAAAAATATTACAGTGAATCGAGTGCAGTAATTGGTTGCAGTTTTTTCCACATCACTTATACTAAAACTAATCACATTTCAAACGAGGTGGAAACTTATATGACAGAAACAACAAATCAAGAAGAGCCAAAGAAAAAAATGACTCTTCAAGAAGCTGTGAAACAAAAGCTTGAAGAAAAGAAAAATCAAGCTGGTGGCGGCAAAGCAAAAGGAAACGGCCCAGCAGCCAACCAAAAAATGAAAAGCCAGCAAACCAAGAAAGTAAGTAATACACGCAGAAAAATGGGTGTGTAATTACTAAATTCGAAGGTGCGCACCTTTTAAGTTTGCGAACAAAAAACGCTACCGATTTTTTCGGTAGCGTTTTTTCATGGTAAAGCAGTATAATTTCTCTATTTCTCACATTGCCATCAGGCACAAAAGCTATTCTTCTACTTTTCCTTCTTAAATTTCTCTAATTTATTATAAATCGCAGAAAGACGTTTCTCTTCTCCTGCATCTATTGGATCGTAGAATCTCGTTCCGACTAAATTATCTGGAAGATAGGTTTGATTTACCCAACCGCCAAAGGTTCCTATTTTATGATCATGAGGGTATACATAGCCACCATGTCCAAGCTCCTTGGCTCCAGAGTAATGATTATCCTTTAAATGACTTGGGATTTCGCCTGTTTTACCTGAATGTATACTACTAATAGCCTTATCAAGCGCTACATATGCCGAATTGGATTTCTCTGATAAGCACATTAAAACTACTGCATTGGCAAGGGGAATACGTGCCTCAGGAAGTCCGAGTCTTTCTGCGGATTGTATAGCGGCTAATACTTGTGGACCTGCTGCAGGATTGGCAAGTCCAATATCTTCATAGCTCATTACTAATAATCTTCTACTAACAGCTACCAAATCTCCGTTTTCTAATAGATGGGCAAGATAATATAATGCTGCGTCCGTATCACTACCCCGAACTGATTTTTGTAGTGCAGATAACAGATTATAAAAGTGTGAACCTTTTTTGTCTCCAAATACGCCTACACGATCGATAAGACTATCCAGAGTGCCATTCTCCACTACAGTCACGCCATTTTCTTCAAAGCTGGCAAAAACGGTAGATTCTAATAGAGTCAATGCCTTTCGAGCATCTCCATTAGAGGCATCCGCTATCTTTAGCCGTTGATCATCGGTGATTTTAATAGGAGTTTTGCCTAGTCCTTTGTCAGGATCCTCTAAGGCTCTTTTTAGAAGAACATCTACATCCTCAGTAGTAAGACGCTTTAACTGCTTTATTTCTCCACAGCGAGAGCGAATCGCTGGATTTACATCGTGGAAGGGATTTTCTGTTGTAGCCCCGATAAGAATTATAGAACCGTTTTCAACATGGGGCAAAAGTGTATCCTGCTGTAGCTTGTTGAAGCGATGAATTTCATCTAAAAACAAAATTACTTTTCCGCTAATCCTAGCATCTGCTACGACATCCTCGACATCTTTTTTTCCGGCCTTAGTTGCATTTAATGCAATAAAGGGTAGTTTGGTTGTCCCAGCAATCGCAAAAGCTAAAGAGGTTTTGCCCACACCAGGATCTCCATACAGAAGCATAGATGGTACATGACCATTCATTATCATTTTATATAGTGCAGTATCCTTACCGATTACATGCTGTTGACCAGCAATTTCATCTATTGTTTGAGGTCTCATTCGATAAGCTAAAGGTTCATTTTGCAAAATGATCTCTCCTTTTTATTCGTATTTGAAATTCTGTTTTTGAAGAGAGGATTAATTGTAAATAAATCATTTGAGTGACTTTGATCTGGCACCTGGATTACATTTAAGACACTCAAGTGCGAATGTCTATTACATATTGATTGTACTCGAACGTGTTCGTCAAAAGATAATCATTTACTTATCAGTGCAGGTACAAGCGAATGTGCTTTGGTTATACAAAACGTACATTTGTTCCTTTATTATATAGAAGATGAGACAAAAAGTCATTTTGAAGTCGTTAGCCCTATGAGTTATGCTATACTAGGGAAAGAATTTTTTTACCTATGAAGTTAATCTAAATAGAAACAATCTAAGTCCTATAAATACTTTTATAGTGAAATATAAGAATGAATGGATAAAAGAAAAATGAGGTGGGACAGTTGAAATTTTCAACAAAGGGCCGTTATGGTCTTACAATTATGGTGGCGCTAGGTAAGCAATACGGAGAAGGACCTCATGCGCTACGTCAAATTGCCTCTGAGCATTCCTTATCGGAAGCATACTTGGAGCAAATCGTATCTCCATTGCGCAATGCTGGATTGGTTAAAAGTGTTAGAGGAGCTTATGGAGGCTATATGCTTTCTAAAGCGCCAAATGAAATTACTGCAGGCGATGTCATTCGTGTGCTTGAAGGTCCCATTCAAATAGTTGAAGGAATCGAAGAGGAAGCTCCACCGCAGAGAGAGTTATGGATGAGAATTCGTGATGCGGTCAAGAATGTCCTCGATACAACTACTATTGAAGACCTAGCAAAATATTCGGAAGAAAACCCTGATACAAAAGGGTATATGTTTTATATATAAGGAGTTAAGAGTTCATCATGAATAGAATATATTTAGATCATGCTGCTACAACGCCAATGGCAGAACAAGTGGTCAACACATTTGTAGAAGAAATAAACCAAGTATACGGAAATGCATCTAGTATTCATCAAACAGGTAGAAGCGCTAGGAAAAAACTAGACGATGCTCGAGCAATTCTAGCTCACTCTATTGGCTGCCATGAAACAGAGATAACTATTACGAGTGGTGGGACAGAAGCTGACAATTATGCGATATTTGGGACAGCATATGCCCGTAAAGATGTAGGTAAGCATATTATTACTACACAAATAGAACATCACGCTGTTTTGCATGCCTGTGAACAACTTGAAAAAGAGGGCTTTGAAATAACCTACCTACCCGTAGACAGTTCAGGCTTAATCAGTATTGAATACTTGAAAAAATCATTACGAGAAGATACTATTTTAGTTTCTGTAATGTTTGCAAACAATGAAGTAGGAACGATTCAGCCAATTAAAGAAATTGGAAATCTCCTAAAGGATCACCAAGCATACTTCCATACGGATGCCGTACAGGCCTACGGCAGTGTCAAAATAGATGTACAAGAGTTCCATATTGATATGCTAAGCGTATCAAGTCACAAAATTAATGGACCTAAAGGAATTGGTTTTTTATATCAACGAAAAGATATTTATTTAAAGCCATTATTCTATGGTGGACAGCAGGAACGAAAAAAACGAGCAGGCACCGAAAATGTCCCTGCAATTGTTGCATTTGCCAAAGCGGTTGAGCTTAAACAGCAAAATATAGAGGATAACAATTCGCATTATCGTAAGCTAAAGGATGCTTTTGTCAAACAGTTGGAGAAAAATGGAGTAGATTTTAAAATCAACGGGACGCAGAACGAGGTTCTAACCCATGTTGTGAACTTAAGTATTCCGAAAACAGATGTAGAGACATTCCTCGTCCAATTAGATTTAGCAGGAATCGATGCCTCAAGCGGCTCAGCTTGTACAGCAGGCTCTATAGATCCATCCCATGTGCTAGTTGCTATGTACGGAGAGAGCTCTCCAGAACTAAGAAACTCAGTACGTTTTAGCTTTGGGCTAACCAATACTAAAGAAGAAGCTGTAGAAGCAGCTAACAAAATAAGTAAAATTATTCTTGGATAACTGAAATGAGTGAGTAATGATGAAGAGAAAAGAAGATACAAGAGTTGTAGTCGGTATGTCAGGAGGAGTTGATTCCTCCGTTGCTGCCTATCTTTTAAAAGAACAAGGTTATGATGTAATCGGGATTTTCATGAAAAACTGGGATGATACAGATGAAAATGGAGTTTGTACGGCAACAGAGGATTATGAAGATGTTATTAAAGTATGTAACCAGATTGGTATACCTTATTATGCTGTTAATTTTGAAAAACAATATTGGGATAAAGTATTTTCATATTTCTTAGAGGAATATAAAGCGGGACGAACACCAAATCCTGACGTAATGTGTAACAAAGAAATAAAATTCAAAGCATTTTTAGAGCATGCATTGGCACTTGGGGCTGATTATCTTGCAACGGGTCATTATGCTCAAGTAGAAGTGCGAGACGGCCAAACGAGGATGCTAAGAGGCAGAGATAATAATAAGGACCAGACCTATTTCTTGAACCAATTGAATCAAGAACAGCTTGAAAAGGTTATGTTCCCAATTGGACATTTAGAAAAGAAAAAAGTGCGGGAAATTGCTCTGGAGCAAGGACTTGCGACAGCTACTAAAAAGGATTCCACTGGAATTTGCTTTATAGGTGAGAGAAATTTCAAAGAGTTTCTAAGTCAATATCTACCAGCTAAACAAGGTACGATGGAAACAATGGACGGAAAAGTGATGGGCAAACATGATGGCTTAATGTACTACACTATTGGCCAACGTCATGGCTTAGGCATTGGTGGTTCAGGTGATCCTTGGTTTGTTATAGGAAAAGACTTGAAAAGAAATGTTTTATTAGTTGGACAAAATATCAATAATGATGCCTTGTTCTCTACAAGCCTTACTGCTACTGATTTATCCTTTACAACTACATTAGACAAGCCAGCATCTTTTGATTGCACAGCTAAATTCCGTTATCGTCAAGAAGATGTAGGAGTTCATGTAGAGCTACTGGCTGACAATCGTGTTCGTGTAATATTCGATCAACCAGTTCGTGCGATAACTCCTGGTCAAGCAGTTGTTTTCTATCAAGGGGATGAATGCCTTGGGGGAGCAACAATTGACGAAGTATTTAAAGATGGTCTTAAACTGGATTATGTAGGTTAATGGAGGTAATGGATTTGAATTATAATGAACTAGGAATCCAAGCGATTCAAGAAGAAAATTATGAAAAAGCAGCAGAGTTATTTACAAAAGCAATTGAAGAAAACCCAGAAGAGTCAATTGGTTATATTAATTTTGGCAATTTACTAGCTTCTATGAATGAGAACGAACGTGCGGAGCGTTTCTTTCAAAAAGCAATTACTTTAGACGAAAATGCTGCAACTGCTTACTATAGCTTAGCAAACTTGTATTTTAATGCTGAACGCTTTGAAGAGGCTGCCAAGTTATATGAAAAAGCAATTACAAATGGTATAGAAGGCCCAGATGCTTATTTTATGCTTGGTAAAAGCTTTCAAAAAGTGGACCAAACTAAGCTTGCCCTTCCATATCTTCAGAGAGCATATGAATTGGACTCCCAAGATATTCAGATTAAGCTAACATATGGCATAGCACTTGCAAGTATAGAAATGTTCGATGTGGCAGAACCAATCTTCAAAGAAATTTTAGCATTAGATCCAGAAAATGCAGATGCTCATTACAATATGGGGGTATTATATGCCGTGTCTACTTCAGACACAGAAAGTGCCCTTAAGCATTTGAAAGAAGCTTTTACCATTCAACCAAACTATGATCAAGCAAGATATGTGTACGATATGATTTCTCTACGTAATTAAGAAAAAGTTAGGAGGCGGTTGTGATGACAAATGAAATGATTAATAATGAAAAGCAATTTATTGCTGGTCGACCAATCGTCTCTATTTTTCATAATCCCCAAAACCTATTCTCCATCATTAAATTAAAAGTAAAATCAACAAATACCGTATATAAGGAGAAAGAAATAATTGTAACTGGTTATTTTCCTCCATTGGTTTTGGAAGAGGCATATAAATTTACTGGTTATATTAAAAATCATCCTAAGTATGGGGTTCAGTTTCAGGTAGAAACTTTTCAAAAAGAAGTTCCTGCTACTGAGACAGGTATAGTCCATTATCTTTCAAGTGATATGTTTCCTGGAATAGGGAGAAAGACTGCTGAGCAGATTGTGAAAAAGCTTGGAGAAAATGCTATCAATCGAATTTTAGATGACCCTTCTGCATTGGATATTATTCCAAGGTTGGCAGAGGAAAAGAAGCAGACAATCAGAGCTACCTTAGAGCAAAATCTAGGCTTGGAAAAAGTAATGATTCAGCTAAATGAATGGGGCTTCGGTCCGCAAATAGCGATGAAAATCTATCAGGTCTATAGAGAAGAAACAATCTCTAAACTAACTGATAATCCATATCGTTTAATAGAGGATGTGGAGGGTGTTGGTTTTGTTCGTGCTGATGAGCTAGGCTATAAGCTTGGGATAAAAGGAAATCATCCGGACCGCATAAAAGCTGCTATCTACCATTTACTTCAATCATCTTCACTGAGTGAGGGACATGTTTTTCAATATGCTGAGCAACTTCTTGAAGACGTTAAAAGAATGCTTGAAAATGCCCAAAGAGAAGAAATCTCTTATGATGCTATAACCAAATGCTGTATTGAACTCGCAGAGGAAAGCCGTATTGTTGGGGAAGTTAACCGATTTTATATTCCTTCTCTATATTTTTCAGAGGTGGGTATCAGTTCGAAAGTGGAAACCTTGCTAACAGAAAAGGACCTTCATCATTTTCCGTTGTCGGAGATTAAAAAGCATTTAGGGGCATTAGAGGAGCGCTTAGGTGTTCAATATGCAAAAACACAAATTAAGGCGATTGAAACAGCTCTGAACTCTACTATAACTCTTTTAACGGGAGGGCCTGGAACCGGGAAAACGACTGTTGTCAGAGGAATCGTAGAGCTCTATGCAGAGCTACATGGACTTTCCTTAGATCCAAAAGAATGGGCGAAAGAACAAAAGCCGTTTCCTATTGTCCTGGCAGCTCCTACAGGGAGAGCTGCAAAGCGTTTAAGTGAATCGACCGAGCTACCAGCTATGACGATTCATAGACTACTCGGTTTTAATGGGCAAGAAGATAATGATACAGAAGGCAAAGAGATTGAAGGTAGATTAGTAATTATCGATGAGACTTCCATGCTAGACACGTGGCTAGGGCATCAGCTCTTAAAGGCAATCCCCAAAGACGCTCAAGTCATATTTGTAGGTGACCAAGATCAGTTGCCACCTGTTGGTCCGGGTCAGGTATTAAAGGATCTACTGGCTTGTAAAAGGATACCTACAGTGGAGCTTGTCGATATTTATCGTCAATCTGAAGGGTCCTCAATTATTGAGCTAGCACACGAGATGAAAAAAGGAAGTGTGCCTGCAACTCTAACTGCGAAAACTAAGGATCGCTCATTCATCAAGGCTTCTCCGGAACAAATTCCTAAAGTAGTAGAACAAGTCTTGAAAGCAGCATTATCGAAGGGACAATCCATCCGAGAAATTCAGGTTCTAGCTCCTATGTATCGTGGACCGGCTGGGATTGACACGCTAAATAAGATGATTCAAGAAATGGTCAATCCAAATCCAGACGGTACAAGAAAAGAGATGACCTTCGGAGAAACTATTTATCGGATAGGAGATAAAGTACTTCAGCTGGTCAACCAACCAGAAAGTAATGTCTTTAATGGTGATATGGGTGAGGTAGTGGCTCTTTTTAAAGCAAACGAAACAGTGGAAAAGAAAGAGATGCTAGTCGTATCATTTGATGGCAATGAAGTAACATATGAAAAAAATGATTTGAATCAAATTACTCTTGCCTATTGTTGCTCTGTCCATAAGTCACAAGGCAGTGAATTCCAAACGGTTATTATGCCGGTTACTAGAAGCTATATGAAAATGCTTAGACGCAATTTGTTGTATACAGGTATAACAAGAGCAAAAAACTTTTTAATTCTTTGTGGCGATCCGGAAGTTTTTACTTTTGGAGTGAAACGAACGGATGATTTACAGCGTTTAACAACGTTAAAGGAACGTCTTGCGGACGAAGAAACAGTAGAAGATGCAAAATCAATAGCTGAAGAAATAGAAGCAAAAGAAGTTACAAGTCAATCTACGCATGATGATTTAGTCACTACTTATTTATCCTCAGACAATTATCATTCGATTGACCCAATGATTGGCATGAAGGGTATAAATCCCTATCAGTTCTTAGATTCGGATTGACAGAGGACAAATAGTTACTTATAATCAGAATTGTATATATGAAAATGTAGACGGAGAAAGTACTATTGTTAGCTGATTAGAGAAGGGTTCCATGGCTGAAAGAATCCCCAGATTATAACAATTAGGAAAGCTACTTCTGAGTGCAGCTAATACCTGCCGTTTAACCGCGTTAAGGTTTCTTGAGAGACATGGCAGAAATACACTGCTATGTAACTAGGGTGGTACCGCGAAATAATAGCTTTCGTCCCTTTTAGGGATGAGGGCTTTTTTTATTTTATTTTTTTAGGAGGAATGAAAGATGAAACAGTTAACAGGTGCACAAATTAGACAAATGTATTTAGATTTCTTTATCGAAAAAGGCCATACACAAGAGCCTTCAGCGCCACTTGTACCCATTAATGATCCATCATTATTATGGATAAATAGTGGTGTTGCAACTCTAAAAAAATATTTTGATGGACGAGTGATTCCTGATAATCCCCGTATCACCAATGCACAAAAATCAATCCGTACGAATGACATTGAAAATGTGGGAAAGACGGCAAGACACCATACCTTCTTTGAAATGTTAGGGAATTTCTCAATTGGAGAATATTTCAAAAAGGAAGCTATCCAATGGGCGTGGGAATTTCTAACTGATGAAAAATGGATGGCTTTTGAACCCGAAAAACTATCAATTACGATCCATCCTGAGGATGAAGAAGCATATGTTATTTGGAGAGATGAGATCGGCATTCCAGAAGAAAGACTTATTCGATTAGAAGGGAATTTCTGGGACATTGGAGAAGGTCCAAGTGGTCCAAACTCCGAAATATTCTATGACCGAGGTGAGTCCTATGGCAATGATATAAATGATCCTGAGCTATATCCAGGAGGAGAAAATGAACGTTATTTAGAAATTTGGAATTTAGTTTTCTCTGAGTTTAACCATAACCCTGATCATACGTACACTCCACTTCCAAAGCAAAACATTGATACAGGCATGGGCTTGGAGCGTATGGCTAGTGTGGTGCAAAATGTTCCAACCAACTTCGACACAGATTTATTTATACCTATCATTCGACAAACAGAACAAATTTCTGGAAAAGAATATAGACTAAATAGTGTAGACGACGTTGCATTCAAAGTAATTGCAGATCACATTCGAACTGTTGCTTTTGCGATTGGAGATGGGGCTTTACCTTCAAATGAGGGAAGAGGTTATGTACTTAGAAGGCTACTACGCAGAGCAGTTCGTTTTGCAAAACAGCTAGGAATCGACCAACCATTTTTATTTGAACTAGTGCCTGTTGTAGGAGAAATTATGCAAGATTTCTATCCAGAGGTTACAGAAAAGAAAGATTTTATTATGCGAGTTATTAAAACGGAGGAAGAAAGATTCCACGAAACGTTACATGATGGACTTAGCATTTTAGAAAAGGTTATCGCAGAACAACGAGCTAAGGGAGAATCATTTATTCCTGGTACTACAACCTTCACGTTGTATGATACTTATGGATTTCCTATTGAATTGACCGAAGAATACGCAGAGGAAGCTAATATGACGGTTGACCATGAAGGGTTTAGAGCGGAAATGGAAGCACAGCGTTCTAGAGCACGTGCTGCTCGTCAAAACGTAGATTCCATGCAAGTTCAGTCAGAGGTATTTAGTAACCTTCAAGATGCTAGCGAATTTATAGGCTATGATACTCTTAGTGTAACAACAAAAGTTTCTTCTATAGTTTTGGGGAAAGATCTTGTAAAATCTGCACATGAAGGCGAAGAGGTAAAAGTTATATTAACGCAAACGCCTTTCTATGCTGAAAGTGGTGGGCAGATCGCAGATCATGGTGTAATCGAAAATGATAACTTCCGAGGCTTTGTAAAAGATGTCCAAAAGGCTCCAAACGGACAGAATCTTCATACTATAGTAATTGAATCAGGAGAAATGATTGTTGAAGCAGAGGTTGTGGCAACAGTGGACCAAAAGCTAAGAGGCCTGACGATTAAAAATCACTCTGCTACACATATTTTGCATCAAGCACTAAAAGATGTGTTAGGAAGCCATGTAAACCAAGCGGGCTCATACGTTGGACCCGACCGACTTAGATTTGACTTTTCTCACTTTGGACAAGTTACAAAGGAAGAACTTGAAACAATTGAGCGTATAGTTAACGAGAAGGTGTGGGATAATATTCCGGTAGTAACTGGCTACCATAATATCGATGAAGCTAAAAGTATGGGCGCAATGGCTCTTTTTGGTGAAAAATACGGGGATATAGTTAGAGTCGTTCAGATGGGAACTTATTCTTTAGAGCTTTGCGGTGGTGTACATGTTAAAAATACATCAGAAATTGGCTACTTCAAAATTCTCTCTGAAAGCGGTATTGGAGCAGGAACGCGACGAATTGAAGCTGTTACTGGAAAAGGCGCATTTGAGGTTGTCAAGGAAGAGGAACAACTTCTTTCGGAAGCAGCATCATTATTGAAAGCTCAGCCAAAGGATATAGTTATGAAGGTTTCCCAACTACTATTAGATTTAAAAAATATACAACGAGAAAATGAATCCTTATCTGCAAAAATTGCAAATAGTGAAGCAGCATCTGTGTTGTCATCAGCACAAACAATTAACAATGTTACCGTGTTATCTGTTAAAGTAGAAGCAAAAGATAACAATCAACTGCGACAAATGATGGATGATCTAAAACAAAAAATGGATAAAGCTGTAATAGTTCTAGGAGCAGTGGATGGGGAAAAAGTGATGATTTCTGCAGGTGTGACAAAAGATTTAGTGGGCGGGAACTACCACGCTGGAAATATCGTCAAACTAGTAGCAGAACAATGTGGCGGTAAAGGTGGGGGGCGTCCAGACTTCGCAATGGCTGGGGCTAAAGACGCAAGCCAACTTGAAACCGCACTTAACTCAGTTTACGAATATATCAAATCAGTTTAAACTTATCCGAAAATAGGGTATACTTAACAAATAACTAAGCAAACTTCATTACCAAATTGAAAGCGAGGTGCTGATCATGAGCTCATTTGATAAAACAATGAAATTTAATTTCCCAGAGGAATCGATGGAACAAGAAGTAAAACATGTGATGCTTCAGGTCCACTCTGCGTTAGAGGAAAAAGGGTATAACTCTATCAATCAAATTGTTGGCTATTTACTTTCTGGTGATCCAGCTTATATTCCTCGCCATCAAGATGCTCGAAATATGATCCGTAAATTAGAACGTGATGAAATTTTAGAGGAGTTAGTCAAGTTCTATATTAAAAAGAATAATGAGGCGTAATTATGAGAATAATGGGTTTAGATGTCGGTTCTCGCACCGTGGGTGTTGCTATAAGTGACGCTCTCGGGTGGACAGCCCAGGGCATAGAAACAATCAAGATTAACGAAGATGTGCAAGAATTTGGGATAGAGCGGATTGATGAATTGGTAAAACAACATCAAGTAAGTGAATTCGTGGTAGGTTTTCCTAAAAACATGAATAACTCGATTGGTCCCCGAGCAGAGGCATCAGAGCAATTTGCCAAGCTGTTAACTGATAAATACAACTTTCCTGTTACATTATGGGATGAACGATTGACAACGATGGCTGCAGAACGTATGTTAATAGATGCGGATGTTAGTCGAAAAAAACGCAAGCAAGTTATTGACAAGATGGCAGCTGTAATGATTTTACAGGGATATCTTGATAGAAAAAACAGATGAGGTGACCACAAATGGACCACGGACAAGAAAATATCACAGTAGTTGATGAAAACGGGAACGAACAGCTTTGTAACGTACTATTTACATTTGAATCAGAGGAATTTGGTAAATCTTATGTACTTTATTATCCAATCGGTGCTGAAGAGGATGAAAACGAAGAAATCGAAATTCATGCTTCTTCCTTTACTCCAAATGAAAACGGAGAAGACGGAGATTTACTTCCTATCGAAGATGATGCTGAGTGGGATATGATTGAAGAAATGTTAAATACGTTTTTAGATGAAACAGAAGAAGACGAAGACTAATTCAAGCTTAAAAAGGATGGACTGAGTATTCTCAAGCCATCCTTTTTCTTTTTGTACAGCATCATGTATAATAAGGGAGAAAAAAGGGGCAAGCCCGTGGAAAACAAATCTAAAAAAGAGATAATGTTTAATCGAATGAAAAACAAAAAAAAAGAAGTAAAACTTGTTAGAAGAATTGTATTAGTAATCGCCTTATTCATTATACTAGTTGGAGCTATTGGCGGATACATAGGTTATAACTATGTTAAAGGAGCACTTTCACCGATGGATCCAGATTCGACGGAAAAAGTAACGGTGGAAATTCCTATTGGGTCTGGCATTGATAGCATTTCTTCTACACTTGAAAAGAATGGTATTATTAAAGATGCTAGGATATTTAAATACTATGTAAAATTTAATAACCAATCTGATTTTCAGGCTGGCACGTATGATTTATCTAAGGATATGACTTTAGATGAAATTATAGAAAGCCTAAAAACTGGTAAAATATACAGAGAACCACTATTTTCTTTAACAATTCCAGAAGGTTTAACTTTAGAACAAATTGGAGAAGTAATTGAAAAGAAAACAGGGAACTCTTCAAAGGAATTTTTTGAACTAGTTACTAGTGATGAGTTTGTTGAAAGAATGATGGCAAAATATCCTGCATTGCTTACAGAAGAAATTAAAGGCGAAAACGTCCGTTACGCATTAGAAGGTTATTTATATCCATCGACTTATCCTTTTTTCGAAGAAAAACCGACTAATGAAGAGATTGCAGAAATGTTATTAGCACAGACAGATAGAACTATGGCACCTTATTATGAGTTATTACAAGCAGAAGAAAAATCTGTTCACTGGCTTTTGACTTTTGCTTCATTGTTAGAAGAGGAAGCTACTGCTCAAACAGATCGTCAGAAAATTTCTAGTGTGTTTTACAACCGATTAGAGATTGATATGCCATTACAAACAGATCCAACTGTGCTTTATGCTCTAGGCAGTCATAAAGAGCGCGTTTTATATGAGGACTTAGAATATGAAAACCCATATAATACTTACACAAATAAAGGATTACCGCCTGGTCCAATTGCAAATGCCGGGAAGTCCTCCATTGAAGCTGCTTTGGACCCAGAAGATACTGAGTATTTTTATTTCCTAGCTGATAAAGAAGGAAAAAATTATTTCTCCGTCACATATGAGGAACATCTTCAAAAAATTGACGAACATTTAAAATAATAAGCATGCAGGAGAAGGAAGGTTATCGCTTTCCTTCTCCTGCTATGTTATTATTAGATGGGTTTTTTCATTGACCCTGTAATATTAAACAGTTGAATATACTTGTCTATAGGAGTAGAATTTCGAGAAAGTACAAAGACCCTATACACTACATAAGGAACCAACCTGGCATCTAAAAGGAGTAACAAAGCAATGAACATTAGTGAAGACTTTATGAAAAATCTTATTAAACCGAGAGAGTCCATATTAATTGAAATGGAGCAATATGCACTAGAAAACCATGTTCCGATAATGCAACTGTCGGGGATGGAAGCATTACTACAGCTTCTCTCTCTTCAAAAGCCTTCCTCCATTTTAGAACTAGGAACAGCGATTGGTTATTCCTCTATGCGCATGGCTATGAAGCTAGAAGCTACTGAAATTGTTACTGTAGAGCGTGATGAGCATAAGGCAGAACTCGCGAAGGAATATATAAAGCGAGCCAATTTGGATAATCGCATTCAAGTAGTTATTGGTGATGCGTTAGAAATAAATGACGAAGATTTAAATAACCAAAGGTTTGATGCAATATTTATAGATGCTGCAAAAGGACAATATAAAAAATTCTTTGAAAAGTACGCACCTTTGTTAAACGATAGAGGTGTTATTTACTGTGATAACATTTTGTTAAATGGCCTTTCAGAGCTTCCGATGGAGGATGTTCCTAGAAGGAAAAGAACGATGGTGCGCAATCAGCATCAGTTTTTAGAATGGCTATTGCAGCACCCAGATTATGATACAGCATTCTTCCCAGTAGGAGATGGAATGCTAGTCAGTATAAAGAGGTGACATTTATGGATAAAACAGAATTATTAGTGACTCCAAAAAATATTGAGCATATCCGCGAGCTAATTCAGGCAGGAGCAGATGCTTTTTTAGTTGGTGAGCAGTATTTTGGCTTAAGGTTAGCAGGGGAGTTTTCTGTTGAAGAAATAGCTGAGGCGACTAAACTAGTAAGAGAACATAATAAAAAAATCTATGTTGCAATGAATGATATATTCCATAACGATAAAGTAGATGAGTTAGGTCCATATTTGCAAAAAATGCAAGAAATCGGTGTAGATGCAATAGTATTTGGTGATCCAGCAGTAATCATTGCCAAAAGAGAAGCAGAAGTAACTATACCTCTTCATTGGAATACTGAACAAACAGCAACTAACTTCTTTACCGCAAATTATTGGGGAAAACGTGGAGCAACACGAGCAGTGTTGGCTCGCGAGCTTAGCTTGGAAGAAGTTATTGAAATTAAAGAAAACGCTGAAGTAGAAATTGAGGCACAAGTACATGGAATGACATGTATGTTTCAATCAAAACGTTCATTAATCGGAAACTACTTTCTTTTTCAAGATAAAGCAATGGAAGTGGAAAATCGCTCTCAAAACAATAATATGTTTTTACATGATAAAGAGCGTTCGAATAAATATCCTATTTACGAAGATCAAAATGGAACACACATCTTTAGTCCAAATGATATTTGTATGATTGATGAGCTAGATGAATTTTTGGATGCAGAAGTGGATAGTTTGAAAATTGATGGTATTTTTCACGAGGCGTCTTATGTCACAGAAGTAACTGGCTACTACCGTCAGGCAATTGATGCATATTACGAATCACGAACTGCATACAAGGAACTTAAAAAAGAATTACTCAAAAAAATCGAAGCTATTCAACCGCCGCTTAGACCTTTGGATACCGGTTTCTATTTTAAAGAAACAGTATATTAATTGCTTAGCTCGTAGCTGAATTGTATTTTCAGTTTAGAAAGGAAAGAATACATGTGATAAGCACCAGAATAGATCATATTAGTGAATTAGTCGACGGTAAACGTGTTATTACCAAAAAGCCTGAGTTATTGGCGCCAGCAGGAAGTCTAGAAAAGTTAAAAATTGCTGTTCATTATGGAGCAGATGCAGTTTTTATAGGTGGTCAAGAGTTTGGTTTGCGCTCGAACGCAGGTAACTTTTCTATTCAAGAAATGCGCGAAGGGGTGGAATTTGCCAAACGCTATGGGGCAAAAATCTATGTAACGACTAACATTTTTGCTCATAATGAAAATATGCAAGGACTTGAGACATATTTAAAGTCTATAGAAGATGCGGGAGTTACAGGAATTATTGTAGCCGATCCATTAATCATAGAAACATGTAGAAATGCGGCTCCTAAGCTTGAAATCCATTTAAGCACTCAACAATCGCTTTCAAATTGGAAGGCGGTTCAATATTGGAAGGAAGAGGGCTTACATCGCGTTGTTTTAGCTCGTGAGACTAGCGGTGAAGAGATTAAACTAATGAAAGAAAAAGTGGATATAGAAATTGAGACATTCATCCATGGTGCTATGTGTATTGCTTATAGTGGTAGATGTACACTTTCTAACCATATGACTGCTCGTGATTCTAACAGAGGTGGTTGTTGTCAATCATGTAGATGGGATTATGATTTATATGAGACAGATTCAAATAGTGAGGAAAAAGCGTTGTTTGAGGAAGAAGATATTCCTTTTGCAATGAGTCCGAAAGACTTGAAGCTTGTTGAATCTATTCCTAAGATGATCGAAATGGGTATTGATTCCCTCAAAGTGGAAGGACGCATGAAGTCTATTCACTATATTGCCACGGTTATTAGTGTATACCGTAAAGTAATCGATGCGTATTGTATTGACCCGGCGAACTTTGTAATGAAGCAAGAATGGTTGTACGAGCTTGAAAAATGTGCAAACCGAGAAGCAGATACAGCTTTCTTCGAGGGAGAGCCAGGCGTTGAACAACAAATGTATGGAGTTCACGACAAAAAACTAGGATATGATTTTGTAGGATTAGTGCTTGATTATAACGAGGAAACACAAGTTGTGACGTTACAGCAAAGAAACTATTTTAAGCCTGGAGATGAAGTAGAGTTTTTTGGTCCTGAAATTGATAACGTACGTCTAGTAATCGAAGAGATTAAAAACGAAAAGGGTCAGAAATTGGATGCGGCAAGACATCCTTTGGAAATTGTTCAATTTTATTGCCCTGTAAAATTATATCCAAACAACATGATGAGAAAGGGGTTAAAATAATGGCTAAACGCACTCCGCTTATCATTGGTATCACTGGTGGTTCCGGTTCCGGAAAAACTAGCGTTACCCACGCAATTAGTGAAGTTTTTAAAGACCATTCTGTAGTAGTTATTGAACAAGATTATTATTATAAAGACCAAAGCCATTTGGCATTTGAAGAAAGACTAAATACAAATTACGATCATCCCTTCGCTTTTGACAATGACTTGCTTATTCAGCATGTAAACGATTTGTTAAACGACAAAGCTATTGAAAAACCAATTTATGATTATGCTCAGCATACTCGATCAAGTGAAACAATCTTAATCGAGCCAAAGGATGTTATCATTTTAGAAGGAATTTTAGTGTTAGAGGACGAGCGTTTAAGAAATTTGATGGATATAAAGTTATTCGTAGATACAGATTCCGATTTACGCATTATTCGAAGAATATTACGTGATATTCATGAAAGAGGCCGTACAGTAGAATCTGTAGTAGAGCAATATTTAACGGTAGTTCGTCCGATGCATAATCAATTTATCGAACCAACTAAAAGATATGCAGACGTAATCATCCCTGAAGGTGGTCAAAATGAGGTGGCCATCGATTTAATGGTTACAAAAATAAAAACTATTCTTGAAACTAATGCTATTGTATAATATGATGATGAAAGATTTACAAATATTTCATTAAATTCATATCAAATTAACTTAATGCATATGAATAGGAAATGTATGTTTATAAAGAGGGTATTTAAAGGAGTGTATGGAAGTGTCAACTGAGAAACAATTTCCGATGACCGTTGCAGGTAAGCTTAAACTAGAAGAAGAACTAGAAGTATTGAAAACGGTAAAACGTAAAGAAGTAGTAGAACGTATTAAAATTGCTCGTAGCTTTGGGGATCTATCTGAGAATTCAGAATATGATTCTGCTAAAGAAGACCAAGCATTCGTAGAAGGAAGAATTTCTACCATTGAATCCATGATAAGAAACGCTGTTATCATCGAAGAGGAAGGCAATAATGATATCGTTTCTTTAGGAAAAACGGTTACTTTCGTTGAAATACCAGATGGTGATGAAGAAAGCTATACAATCGTTGGATCTGCAGAAGCCGATCCTTTAGAAGGACTTATCTCAAACGATTCACCAATTGCTAAAGGCCTTTTAGGAAAGAGCACTGGAGATAAAGTGAAAATCATTACTCCGGGTGGAGAAATGGACGTAGAAATCATCTCTATTTCATAATTGGAAGATATTTTATACAAGAGGGGGTAAACAATTTATGTTTGCCCCTTTTTTGCCGTCTTGATAGTATTAAAGTTGATAGACAAAAGTGGGTAATTAAAATGAAACTTAAACCTTTTATTCGCGTCTATTAAATTATAGTTCTCTATCTTTAAAAGGAGGAAGAGTATGCCAGACCAAAACCAAAGAGTTAATTCGCGCTTAAACAATCGAAAGAAAAAAAACAATACAATTTTGAATGTGTTAATCGGAATAGTACTTCTGTTAATTATTGTAGTTATAGTTAATTTAGTGACAAGTGATGATGACAAAAACAACAGTGCAACAGGGAAAGAGGATACTGAATCTGTTTCAGATATCAAAGACTCTGAAGAAGTGCCAGAACAAGATAAAGAATTGACTACGGAAGAAATTGAAGAAGATAGTGAACAAAATGAGCCCACAACGGAAGACAATGATTCAGCTAATGAACCAGATTCTTCTACCAATAGCTCTCTTGTAACGACAGAAGAATCAGGAGATCCCAATGTTGAATCTGTTATGGTAGACTCGTCCTGGGAGCCCATCGGCACGTCACAAGCGGGTGAACATGTTTCAAGCTATGACAAGGATTCGGTAGATTGGAAGGAAAAGGTCGATGCTCTAGCTTACGCTGCAAACTTAGATCCTTCTAGTATGTATGTTAAATTCCTAGGCAATGGAGGTAGCCCTCAAAAGTCTATAGGAACTGTTACATCTAAGGATGGTTCTGAAATTTATCGAATATCGTTAGAATGGGTTGAAGGACAGGGATGGAAGCCAACTAAAAAAGAAAAGCTCAAAGCTGTAAAATAACATTATAAATTGGGAGCGGTACTTGACTAAAGTGCCGCTCTCCTTTACTTTAAAAGAAGTACTTTTTGAAAGGGGTTATTATTATGAAGATTGCAGTAATCGGAGCAATGGAAGAAGAAGTGGAACTATTAAGAAATACGATTGAGAATTCAGAGACTAAAGAAATTGCAAATAGTGAATTTACAACTGGTACATATAAAAATCATGAGATTATATTGTTGAAAAGTGGAATTGGTAAAGTAAATGCAGCGATGTCTACAGCTATTCTCTTGAATGAGTATAAGCCCGACTATGTGATCAATACAGGTTCAGCGGGTGGATATGACCCTCATCTAGAAGTAGGAGCAATAGTCATCTCAGATGAAGTGAGATATCACGACGTAGACGTTACTGCTTTTGGATATGAAATAGGACAAGTACCTCAGCTACCACCTGCATTTAAATCCGATGAGCGTTTAATGAAGCTTGCAGAAGATGCTGTAAATGAAATTGGTGAACACCAAGCAGCTACTGGCTTAATTGCGACAGGTGATACATTTATGCATAACCCAGACAAAGTTGAAATTGTTCGAAACTACTTTCCTAAGATGAAAGCGTGTGAAATGGAAGCGGCAGCTGTTGCACAGGTTTGTCACCAATTTTCAGTGCCTTTTGTGGTAATTCGTGCATTATCTGACATTGCCGGTAAAGAATCATCAATCAGTTTTGATGAGTTTTTACCTGTAGCAGCAAAGCATTCGACAGAAATAGTATTACAAGTAATTGGGAACATTTAAGTTGTCATTATTTTGACAAACTAAGGCATAGAATACATATAATTTGCATTTCCATTATATGCTATGATGAAGGTATCAAAACGCTTTCACATCAGTCTAGGGGGAGATCAAATGGTTTTTATTATGGCTATGTCTGTTTTAGTTACAGCTGTTTTAGCATTTGTAATGATTGCAGAAACAAGTGAAGATTAAGTTCCTCTAAGCTCTTTTGGTGTTTGATGCATCAAGAGAGTTTTTTTCATGAACATAATATTGATATAATTTGACGAGTGCACGCTTTTCTATTCGTGAGACATAGCTTCTGGATATTTTTAATTGTTTGGAAATCTCTTTTTGTGTCATCGGCTCATGACCTAATAGTCCATACCGACGCACGATGATATCAAGCTCTCGTTTTTCTAACTGAGATAAGTGTTTATATAATCGATTTGTATCCTCCTCTTCAACAAGCTGTTCGTCAGAGCTTTTGTCTAGCCCTTGCAGTAAATCAGTTATTTCTAAGGAATGACCATCCTTATCCATTCCGATTGGCTCATGTAAAGAAATATCCTTTTGTACTTTTTTTAATGAACGTAAGTACATTAGAATCTCATTTTCAATACAGCGTGCTGCATAAGTAGCTAATTTTGTTTTTTTGGTAGGTGTATAGCTATTTACGGCTTTCATCAGACCAATTGTTCCTATTGATATATAGTCGTCTAAAAGCTCGTGTTTAGGGTGAAATTTTTTTACTACATGCGCTACAAGACGCATATTACGCTCTATTAGTTCATCTCTTGCTGTAAGGTCTCCATCTAGAAAACGTTGAATCATTACTTGTTCTTCTTCCGGGGAGAGTGGTTGATGGAACGCCTGCCCTTTCAAATACCCTAGCACAAGTGGCAAATCGATGACAATGTTTATAAATGCGGTTAGAAGACCAGAAATCTTTTTCACCTCCATCTAGTTATACATTCAATATATGTGCAAATCCGACAAAATATGAAAAAAACGACTGCATTTGCAGTCGCTTCTAGAAAATATTATTTCTTGAAATTGTATTAAACTTTTCTCAATGTAAAAGTGCTAATCATTAAAAGTGCAAGTATAATAAATAAGAACATAAAGGTAACAGGTGGAACTAAGTCGATTGCAAAATAGGAAAGAGTCAGAATAACTCCGGCTACGGTAATCGGAAGACCTGTAAAAAATCCATTTGACTCTGAAATATTGAAGCGTGCCAATCTAAAAGCTCCACACGCGATGTATATAACAGTTATAATCATTCCTGCAACACTAAAATTTTGTAATACTAATGAGTACATTAAAAGTGCGGGTGCTATTCCAAAAGAAATAATATCGCTCATAGAATCTAATTGTTTGCCTAGCTCGGATTCCAAGTTGAATCTCCTAGCTACCATTCCGTCAAAACGATCTAATAAACCTGCTATAAATATAAATAATACGCTAAAAGAGTAGTATTCATTTACTGTAGCCATAATAGCTGCTCCACCAAACGCTAGATTGCCAATCGTAATCATATTGGCAGCTTGTGTTTTCAGTTTTTTTAATGTTTGAGTCATAGCATTTTGTAAATACATTGCAAATCACTCCTTTACAAATAACATATTTGTTCATTATACTTCGAGTAAACAAAAATTGTAAGTAAATCTTTATAGGGAGACCAAAATGAAAGAAAAATTATACCAATCTATGATTGAATTAACAAATGGTAGATGGTCATCATCTTTAATCAAAGGTTTTGCCCAGTCTAATCTTAGCAAAAAAGTTATACCCGCTTACATTAAATATTTTAATATAGATATAGATGAAATACCATGTCATGTCCATGAATTTTTGACATTACATGATTTTTTTATTCGTTCATTAAAAAAAGATAGTAGAATGATAGATCAAAGTGAGTCTGGAATAATAAGCCCTGTCGACGCAACCATTGAAACTTTTGGTGATATAACGTATGATGGAATTTTTCATGTTAAGGGAAAAGCGTATACGCTTTATGATATGCTCGGCTCCACAAAAATAGGTAAAGAATATGAGAATGGTAAGTTTATGATCTTATATCTTAGTCCTGCTGAATATCATCGCATTCATGCCCCGGTAGACGGTAAGGTTACTCGGCAATATTTGCTAGGAAAGAAATCTTTTCCAGTCAACAAATGGGGCTTAGCATATGGAAAGGAAACAATTAGTGGAAACTATCGTTTGTTGACTGAGCTCCAGATGCCCAATGAAAAGCACTGCTTCCATGTTAAGGTGGGGGCTATGTTTGTGAATTCCATCGAACTAACAAACAAAGGCACCGAATGGAGAAAAGGAGAGGAAGTGGGATATTTTTCCTTTGGCTCGACTGTTGTCTTATTGTTTCAAGAAGGCAGTATCGAGTTCTCCAAAGAAATTGGTCCAGGAAAGTTTGTTCAAATGGGTGAGAAAGTCGCAAATATGCTATAATCGTTAAAGAAAAAGTGTCGAATTGGAGTGTTCGTCTTTGTATTCAAATTTTATACCAAGTGAGTTCGTTAGAAGTGTATTTCATATAACACCTGAAATGTTGAAGGAAAAAGGTGTTAAAGCAATTATTACAGATTTGGATAACACATTAGTAGAATGGGATCGTCCAGATGCAACCCCTAAACTAATTGAATGGTTTTCTGCGATGAAAGAAGCTGGAATTCAAGTAACCATTGTTTCAAATAACAATGAATTACGAGTGAAATCGTTCGCAGACCCATTAGGGATTCCTTTTATATATAAAGCGAGAAAGCCTTTAGGAAAGGCTTTTCGTCATGCGCTGAGTATAATGTCTGTAAAAAAAGAGGAGGTTGTAGTTATCGGAGACCAACTCTTAACAGACGTTTTCGGAGGAAATAGACAAAAGCTCCATACTATTTTAGTAATACCGGTTGCAAAATCAGATGGATTTGTTACCAAGTTTAACCGGATGGTTGAAAGAAGAATTTTTAGTTACTTGGACAAAAAAGGACAAGTTACATGGGAGGAAGAAGCGTGACAGAAGCACCAAAGTGTATCGGTTGTGGAACAGTTATCCAAACCGAAGTTGTAGGAGATCCGGGATACGCTCCTGTTTCATCCCTAGAAAAAGAAGATATTATTTGCCAACGTTGTTTTCGATTAAAGAATTACAATGAATTACAGCCTGTATCATTAACTGACGATGACTTTTTAAGAATATTAAATGGCTTAGGCACGCAAAAAGGTTTGATTGTTAAAGTTGTTGATATATTTGATTTTAACGGAAGCTGGCTACCAGGCTTACATCGTTTTGTCGGGAACAACCCTATACTATTAGTCGCAAATAAAGCAGATTTATTACCTAAATCAGTTAAGAAAAATAAAGTAATCAATTGGATGAAACAAGAAGCTAAGAAATTAGGCCTTTCTCCGATCGACGTTTTGTTTGTTAGTGCTCATAAAGGTACGGGAATGCCTGAAGCTATGGACGCAATTGAACATTATCGTAAAGGTGAAAATGTCTATGTTGTAGGATGTACTAACGTCGGGAAGTCTACTTTTATTAACAGAATTATTAAGCAGGCCACTGGAGAAGATGCAGTAATCACTACGTCACATTTTCCCGGAACAACTTTAGATATGATTGAAATACCTTTGGATGACAAAAAAGCACTTTATGATACGCCGGGGATTATTAATCATCATCAAATGGCTCATTACTTAGATCCGACTGAACTTAAATTCATCACGCCTAAAAAAGAAATAAAGCCTAAAGTTTTTCAGCTTAATAACGAGCAAACTCTTTATTTGGGTGGATTATCCCGTTTCGATTTTATTAAAGGCGATCGTTCAGCATTTACTTGTTATATAGCAAATGATATTCCAATTCATCGTACTAAGCTGGATAACGCTGAAAACTTATGGAAAGAGCATCGAGGAGAGTTATTGTCACCTCCTTCGGAGAAGTTTACAGATTTACTACCTCCATTAGTTCGCCATGAATTCAAGATTAAAGAAGACAAAACAGATATCGTGTTTTCAGGACTTGGATGGATTACTGTGCAAAAAGGTGGAGTAATTGTAGCGGCTCATGCACCTGCAGGAGTAGAAGTGTCCATTCGTCCATCTCTTATATAGGGGGAAATACTATGAAGAAATGGTTTGCAGTTATAGGAAATCCGATTGCTCATTCGTTATCTCCATATATGCATGATTATTGGCTTTCGTCACAAAATATTAATGCTAGCTATATTCCCATACAAGTCGAGGATGGAAAGCTTGAGCAGGCTGTACAATCTTTAAAGCTACTAGGCTGTAGTGGTTGGAATGTTACAGTGCCATATAAGGAGGCAATTATTCCTTTTTTGGACCAAATAGATGAGTCAGCCGTAGGAATCGGTGCAGTTAATACAGTAGTAAAAACAGAGAGTGGACAATTTGTAGGCTATAATACCGATGGCTTAGGATTTATACGTTCTTTGGGCCAGACCGAGAACACAAATCGTATATTAATTCTTGGTGCGGGAGGAGCAGCGAGAGGTATCGTTTATGCCTTTAAGCAGCTTGGCTATCAAAAACTATCTATTGCGAACCGTACGAAAACCAACGCAGAAAAACTCGTACATGAGCTCCAATTTGGACAAGCTATAACTTTTCAAGAGGCAGAGGAACAATTGCAAACATTTGATATTGTGATTCAAACTACACCTCTTGGCATGAAAAATAACACTAAAACGCTTCCCATAAATTTAAAGGGGATAAAAGGGAATGCAATTGTTGCTGATATTGTATATAATCCTTTAGTTACCCCTTTTTTAGAGGAAGCAGAAAAATATAATGTTCGAACAATTAATGGACTAGGTATGCTTGTACATCAAGGTGCCCTAGCCTTTTCATATTGGAACGGAAGTTATCCGAATACCAATGATATGATTCAACGATTGACAGAGCAATTAGGAGGATAATATGTTAACAGGTAAGCAAAAAAGATTTTTACGTAGTCAAGCGCATCACCTTTCACCAATATTCCAAGTAGGTAAGGGTGGCGTTAATGATGCAATGACAAAGCAAATAAGTGAAGCTTTAGAAGTGCGTGAATTGATCAAGATCAGTATCTTACAAAACTGTGAGGATGAAAAGCAAGAAGTTGCAGAAGCTCTTGCAAAAGGTGCTAGAGCAGAGCTTGTTCAGTTAATTGGTTTAACGGTAGTTCTTTATAAGCCTTCTAAAAACAATAAACGAATTGAGCTTCCTAAAGCGAGTAAGGCATGAAAAAAAAAGTAGGGATATTGGGAGGAACATTTAATCCTCCACATATTGGCCATCTAATCATTGCTAACGAAGTGTTTCATGCACTGGGTTTACATGAAGTGAGACTAATGCCAAATGCAATTCCCCCTCATAAGTCAAAAGATATACGCATTACCTCTGAACAACGCTTAAAAATGCTAGAAATTGCTGTTACTGATATTGCTTATCTGGCTATAGAAAAAATAGAGCTTATTCGAGGTGGAACCTCTTATACATTTGACACTATGAAAATTTTAGCAGAACGGGAAGCAAATACTGATTTCTATTTCATCATTGGTGGGGACCAGGTAGAATATTTACCAAAATGGCATCGTATAGACGAGCTATTAAAAATAGTTCAACTTGTTGGTGTTGCAAGACCAAGCACCTCTATAGAGACTGCATATCCTATTACTACACTAGATATACCCCAAATCGATATATCTTCTTCTGTCATACGAAAACGTTTGGAAAACGGAGAAACGACGAGGTTTCTTCTCCCGGATAACGTAAGAGATTACATTGAAAAGGAGAAGCTTTATGAGATTTGAACATATTCTAGAGCAAATGAAAAATCGTATGCCGGAGCGACGTTATATCCATACAAGAGGTGTTGCAGAAACTGCTATTCAACTAGCGGGTAAATACGGAGCAGATACTGAAAAGGCAGAAATTGCCGGAATTTTACATGACAGTGTGAAATATGCCGAAAAAGAGTGGTTGAAAAGTATAATCATATCTGAAAACATGGATGCAAAATTATTAGAATTTCACCATGAATTATGGCATGCTCCGGTAGGAAGCTACGTAGCGAAAAAAGAATTTAATATCGATGATGAGGACATACTAAATGCCATAAAATTTCATACCACTGGCAGAGCTGGAATGTCTGATTTAGAGAAGATAATTTATATTTCCGATATGATAGAACCTAGTCGTAATTTTCCAGGAGTAGAGGATTTACGAAAAATAGCGAATATAGACCTAGAAGAGGGCATGCTAAGTTGTGTGCAGCATAGTATGGCATTTCTAATAAAAAAAAGACAGCCGGTTTTTCCGGATTCATTTCATTGTTATAATGACTTGATACAAAAGAGAGGAAAAGTGAAAGAATGACTTCAAACAAAACATTAGTCGAGATTGCTTATAAAGCTGCCGATGACAAAAGAGCAGAGGATATTGTTATATTAAATATGCAAGGAGTATCATTACTTGCTGATTATTTTCTTATTTGCCACGCTAACTCTGATCGTCAAGTTCAAGCGATTGCAAAGGAACTTTTTGACCAAGCGAGCAAAGAAGGATACAACGTTAAACGCATGGAAGGCTTTGATGAAGCACGTTGGGTATTAGTGGATATGGGCGATGTAGTAGCTCACGTATTTCACAAGGATGAGCGTTCTTATTACAACCTAGAGCGCCTATGGGGAGATGCTCCTATGATCGAAGTAGGGCAAGATGCTTAATGTCTACTTATGATCAGTTTGCCTTTATCTACGATTCGTTGATGTCAGATATACCATATGACAAGTACGCCGAATGGGTGCAGGGTAAAGCACCAGTTTCGGAAAATAAACGACTAGTTGATATAGGCTGCGGCACAGGAGTACTAAGTGTAAAGTTTGCAAAAGCTGGCTATGAGGTTATCGGCATTGATTTATCTGAATCAATGCTGACTGTAGCCCAAAACAGAAGCCTTGAGGAAAACGTTAACATTTCTTTTTTGTGCCAATCTATGGCTGAGATAGATGGGATAAACGATGCAGATATAGCAGTAATAGCTATAGATTCTATCAACTATCTAGAGACCTTAGAAGAGACAGAACAGACCTTTGCTCGAGTGTATGATTGTTTAAATGATGGAGGTCAATTGTTTTTTGATATCCACTCATTATTTAAAATGGATAATATATTCCCAGAAGGACCTTTTACTTACGAGGATGACCAGGTGGCATATATTTGGCATACAGAGCAAGGCGAGGAAGCTCATTCTATCTATCATGATATAACCTTTTTTGTACGTGGAGAATCTGGCTACTATGAGCGATTTGAGGAATCTCATTATCAGCGCAGCCACCCTTTAGAAATATATTTCGACTTACTCCAAAAGAGTGGGTTTTCTAACGTCTCTGTTTCAACCTCTATTTTTGGCGAACAGTCAGAGGATGAAGTAGAGCGGTATTTTATTCATGCAATAAAATAATACTTTTCAAAAAGAGGTAAATTTAGTATATTTTGTATAACTCCATATATTTACCTCTTTTCGAAAGAGGATGATTGCATTGAATTCCAAATTTAAATTGATACACATTAAGAAATTTCTGCTCCCAATAATAGTTTTAACCTTTCTCCTGTTTATTTTAATCCAAAAGCAATTTAACTCAGCAAACCCCTCCGCTGAGGAAATTCAACCTTCCCTATTAACTAAATCTAATTTCCCTGAAGAAGAAACAACTGAATACGAAGAGAATACCACTATTTTTGTCGAGATTAAGGGCGCTGTTTCAAGGCCTGGAGTCTATGAGCTAGAAGTTGGTGACCGTGTTTTAGAGGCTATCTCACTTGCTGGAGGTTATAAGCCAGAAAGTGATAGTAAAATGATTAATCACGCTCAAAAAGTGGAGGATGAAATGATTATTTATGTTCCTGAGTTAGGTGAAGTAATGGAAGACTCATTTAACATCTCCTCATCCAATTCTTCTGACCAATTAGTTAATATTAACAAAGCAGATGTACAAAGTTTAACTACTCTCCCAGGAGTTGGCCCATCTAAGGCTGCAGCTATTATTACCTATAGAGAGGAGAGTGGGGGCTTTAAGGTAAAAGAAGACTTGTTAAAGGTGACAGGAATAGGTCAGAAGACTTTTGAGAAAATAGAACCCCATATCAAAGTGAATTAAATGACCATATTGAAGTTTAGCCACTAAAGCACTAAACTTAAAGAAGTACTAGTATGGGAGGTATTTATATGGAGCGAATCACTTGGGACCAATTTTTCATGGCACAAAGCCATTTACTTGCTTTAAGAAGTACATGTACTCGGTTAGCAGTTGGAGCAACGATTGTTCGAGATAGACGTATTATGGCTGGAGGCTATAATGGTTCAATCTCTGGTGGAGAACATTGTATTGATCATGGATGTTATGTAGTGGACAATCATTGCGTTAGAACAGTACACGCTGAAATGAATGCGTTATTACAATGCGCAAAATACGGTATTACTGTAGGCGGCGCAGATTTATATGTTACTCATTTTCCATGTTTACCATGTACAAAATCGATTATTCAAGCAGGCATTTCAAGATTATATTATGCACAAGACTATAAAAACAACGACTATGCGATTGAATTACTTAACAAAGCTGGAGTAGAAATTATTCATGTTCCTTTCGATGAACGCAAAATTGATTTTTTGAGTGATGAAAAGGTAAACCTATATATGGAGCTAATTGTAAAGCTTAAGGAGAAGGGCGCAAGTGAAGAAGAATTATTGCCATATGAAAGGAAGGTGGCTGAATTATTTGGATTGGAGCAATCCGAGGTAATGTAATATATTTTGCAATGTCGATTTTACTGGCCACTATAGCTGCTTTTGAATCGACATGGCTATTGTTCTTTTTTGTAATCCTATTTTACTGGTTTCTTTATAAGCAAATTCCTATTCTTTTATCTTCTAGTATAATAGCTATTGGGATTTGTACATTTTTCCTTGTAGAACTCGTTAATCCTGAAAATATAACTAAAAACGATGTAAACACTATCACATGGACAGATAATTATCGTATTAATGGTGGCTTTATAAGAGGTTTTGCAGCTTCTGATTCCGGTCAAAAGTGGTATGTACAGCTTAAAATATCAGATGAGCAGGACAAGGTTTTTTTCTCAAACTATTCTCTAACTGGATGGGAGCTTCAAGTCAAGGCTAACTCACCGTTGGATCAACCCCTAGCTCATCGATATGCGTTTGACATGGAATCTTATATAAAAAGCCATGGAGCGGTTGGTCAATTAAATATTGATGAATACGAGCTGGTAAGTAAAAAATATAGTTTTCGAGTTTATATGGCTGAGCAACGATATAGGATTAAGCAGCATATTCAAAGGACCTTTCCAAATTCTCTTCAAGCGGAGGCTGAGGCTCTATTAATTGGCAGTAGAGAAAGTATGCCACCTGAACTTCAAGATGCCTATCAAACATTAGGAATAACTCATTTATTTGCTATCTCAGGCCTCCATGTAGCATTAGTAGTGCTACTTCTTCATGAAGTATTAATACGTCTCGGAGTACGAAGAAAAACAGCTAATTGGTTATTAATCATTGTTTTACCGCTTTATGGGCTTATTGCTGGTGGAGCGCCTTCAGTGTGGAGGGCGGTATCTGTGACAGAAATTCTTTTAATAAGCGGTCTTTTCAAAAAAAAGCTTGTCATTTCTGACGCATTTTCTTATAGCTTTATTGGTTTTCTTCTTTATTCTCCATGGATAATTTATCAAGTAGGATTTCAGCTATCCTACTTAGCTGCTTTTTCTTTAATATTTTCCGCGAGCATGTTAAAACTAGGGCGCTCTTATATAACTCAATCATTTATCTTAACAGCTGTTTGTCAGCTTATAGTTTATCCTATTTTAATATATCAATTCAACGAAATTTCTCTATCCTCTTTTATAGCCAATCTTTTGTTTGTCCCTCTATTTTCATTTATTGTACTTCCTATCAATATTATTTTACTTTTAATCACCTTTCTTTCTCCATCTATATGTAATCTTGTTTTTTTATTCTACGAACCAATTCGCCTATTACTGGACGATTTTATCCTCTATATAGGATCGTTTCCATATCAGGTTTGGAATCCTATTCAACCGAAAGTTTGGTATGTAGTAATAGCATATGTGAGTGTCATTACTTTTTTTATTCAATTGGAAAGAATGAAATCTATAAAGAATGGCTTGCTCGTTCTTTTTACCCCAATCATTTTATTGCAACTAGCGCCATATTTAGATTCTTCGACTCGAATTACCTTTTTAAATGTAGGACAAGGAGATTCTATTGTTATTGAAATGCCTTATAGAGAAGCAGTCATTATGATAGATACTGGAGGTGTGCTTAGATTCGACCAAGAGGCTTGGAAAGAGTCTAATAATAAGTACGAGGTTGGAAGACAAGTTGTTGTTCCCTTTTTAAAGGGAAGAGGGATAAGGAAAATTGATACAATGGTGTTATCACATGCAGATGCAGATCATATGGAGGGCGCCGAGGAGGTGATTCAAGAAGTTAAAGTTGGAGAAATACACATTACACCTGGCTCCTATGAAAAAGCTATTATGCATGATTTAAGAGAGGAAATAAACTTAAAGCAAATACCTGTCATAGAAAAATTTACAGGTGAGAGAATTGAATCTTCTTACTATAACCTATCTTATTTATATCCGATGGATAACATATATGAAGGAAATAATGATTCATTAGTTTTATCTATGAGTAACGATTATTTTAAAGGGCTTTTTATTGGAGATTTAGAAAGAGAGGGAGAAATAGTATTAAGTTCTGCTTATCCTGACATCCTCCAGGATCAGACTGTACTTAAGTTAGGACATCATGGTAGTAAAACATCTAGCACGCAAACTTTTTTGGAAGTGGCTAATCCTCATTTGGCAGTTATTTCAGCAGGCTTTAACAATAGATATGGGCATCCGCATTCTGAAGTTTTGGAACGATTGCATACTTTAAAAATTCCATTTTTGCAGACCGGTATAGATGGAGCTATAGAGATAATTATATCAAAAGAGGGAGAAGTAACTATTTCTACTCATTAAAATTTGAAAGAGAAAAGGGTTTTGTCTGTGAAAGACAAAACCCTTCTCGTGTATTATCGAGAAACAAACTCGATAACTACTGCAATAATAAACATAATGGCAAAAAATCCAAAGGAGACTACAAAACCTACGCCAGAGTCGATTGCGTCATTACGTTTCGACTGTACATTTTGTTCAAATTCATTCATTGTTAACCCTCCTATTTCCACATAATTATAAAGGATAGTGCTCAAAAAATCTACACACAAACTTTCTTATTTCCCTTTAATTATATAATGTCACAAAGTTTTCACCATATTTACGCTATAATATATATATCTAAAAGTAGTAAGGAGCACCAACATGATTTCAGAAAAGTGGATGGAAATTTCAAAAGGAAATATTTCAAATGTATATTTATTATACGGAACAGAAGCATATTTCATAGAAGAAACTATAAAAAAATTGAAAAATAAACTTGAGGATGAAGGAGAGCCAGAGATTATCTACTTTGATTTAGAGGAAAGCAATGTAGAGCAAGTTTTATATGAGGCAGACACACTTCCTTTTTTCTCAGATAAAAAATTAATTATCGCGAAAAATACATTCTTCTTAAAAGCTACGGAAAAGGGAAAAGAGAAAATCATTCATGATACGGCATTGCTGGAGAACTGGCTAAAAAATCCTTCTCCCTCCGCTATAGTAGTTTTTGTAGCTCCGTATGAGAAGCTGGATGAACGGAAGAAAATCACAAAGGCGATGAAGCAGGCTTCTAATGTAATAGAGGCAATGAGTTTACAAAATCATGATTTAAAAAGCTGGGTTTTACATGAAGCTTCAAATGAAGGGAAAAGTATATCAGAGGAAGCGGTAAACCGTTTAATTGAAAATGGAGGAACAAATTTAGTTCACTTAAAAACGGAAATCTCTAAAATTGCCACTTTTATTGGCGAGGAACAAGAAATCGATGAGGAAACTGTTAAGTCATTACTGGTTCGTACCCTTGAAGAGGATGTTTTTACACTGGGGAATGCTTATTTAGCAGGCCGAAAAAGTGAAGCAATTGAGATTTATCATGACTTATTGAAGCGAAAAGAAGACCCTTTAAAGTTAAATGCGCTTATAGCTACTCAGGTGAGATTAATGATACAAGTAAGCCATTTGAAGAAAAAAGGCTATCATGCCCAACAAATTGCCACTCAATTGAAGGTACATCCTTATCGTGTGAAGCTATTGTTCGATAATCCATTACTTCATCAAGAGGAGAAGTTGATTCACACATTAAATGATTTAGCTACTGTTGATCTTCAGTTGAAAACTTTAAGTACAAATAGAGATCGTATTTTAGAATTGTTTTTATTGAAGTAGTAGAATCTGTCTGGTTTTGGCCTGCTCCAAACGCTAATCTTGTTTTTTAGCACATGTCATCTAATTCTCAAGAATATAGATTTTTGAAATCAAACTAATTGTCGAATAATAAATATAAAAAAGCAAAAAATAAAGACTGACCGAGTTTGAATTCGGATCAGTCTTTTTTTATTACGCTTTTTTCATTAATTGAGCTTTCTTACGAGAAGCTGCGTTTTTATGAATTAAACCTTTAGAAGCTGCTTTTTCAACTTGTTGAATTGCAGTTTTAATAAGTTCTTTTGCGTTTTCATCGTTATTAAGTGCAGCAGTGTCAGCTTTTTTTACAGCAGTACGCATAGCTGATTTTGCTTTTGCATTTTGAGCGTTTAAAGTCTCGTTTTTCTTAACACGCTTGATTGCAGATTTAATGTTTGGCATACCTTTCACCTCCTAATAAGGTCTGAGATGATACATTTTTTTGTTGGTAACAGTTTATACAACAAGCATTATTTTAACAAACGAAAAAACAAATTGCAATATATAAATGCAAAGAATATTTACTTGACACTTTGAACAAACTATTTTAGAGGTGATTATAATGTGGGGAAGAACAGATTTAATCGATGAATCGGAAGAAATGGTGAAACACCGTACAGAAAGTCAGAAAGCTAAATTAGACAATTCAGAAGGTATTAAATTTGATGAGGGTCGCAATGGAGCGGTACTTATTACTTCCATTGAAGTGAACGAAGAAGGTGAAAAACAGATTGGTAAGAAACAAGGGAAGTATATTACCTTGACTGATCTGACCCTTAGTCCACACGATGAGAAGAGTTTTGAAAACATGGCGAGGACTTTCATTGATCATCTTCGAGATATGCATAAAGAGTTTAGTTTAACAGATGAATCCAAAATATTAATAATTGGACTTGGAAATGCGACAGTTACACCCGATGCTATTGGACCAAAAGCAATTGAATACCTACAAAATTCTTCTTTGACTAATAATGAAAAAGTGAAAGTTGTTATGTATGCTCCAGGTGTAACTGGTCAAACCGGTTTTGAGACAAGCGATTTTGTCAGTGCCATAAGCGAAGCATTTAAGCCTGATCTTATTCTTGTGATGGATGCTTTAGCTGCAAGAAATAGCGAACGTCTTTGTAAGACTATACAAATTACAAATACAGGTATACACCCTGGTTCTGGTGTAGGAAACCAGCGCAAGGAAATATCAAAGGAAGTTTATGGTGTTCCTGTTACAGCAATTGGAGTACCAATGGTTGTAGACGGTCCAGTGTTATATGCAGATGCAGTTGAGCAAGTCATTCATCACGTGGCAGCACGCGTGGAGGAGAAGGGAAAACCTTCTTCTGCCCTATCTGTTACTCCAATGGTTTCAAATAAGACAAACATCGATAAAAAAGTGCTTGAGCCTATTTTTGGAGAATGGGTTGGTTGGTCTACTGAAGAGAAAAGACAATTATTTGAGGAAGTTTTTGTTGGAAAAAATCCTTCTTTATTTGTTACACCAAAAGAAACTGATTTATGGGTAGAACAGTATGCATATATGCTTTCCACAGGCATTGAAACATGGATTACAAGTAAATAGGTCGTTCTAAAATTCCTTCTCTTCTCATACGATTGTGTGAGGAGAGTGGAACCTATGACTAATACCTTAAAGAAGCTGACTAGCATTTTATTACTCTTATTTTTAGCCCCTATCATCATTGCAATAATCCAAACACCTCTTATGACCGAAACGACAACGGAAAAAGTAACTGAAAAGAAAAAAGAGGAAATACCTGTTGTATATGCAGCGCAAATTGAAACACCCCCTGTTACTCAGACACAAACGGTAGCAGAAATTTTGCCACCTCGAAAAGCTTTCGTCTATTTTACACATTGGCAAGAAGCATTTAAACCAATATTAGCTGCAAGTGGAGAAAAGATCGAGATATATCATCAAGAAAAGAATATTACTAACTTTCAAGAACAAATTACGGCTCAATTTGCTTTTCATCAAGTAGAAACAGAATTCCTTTCACTTGAAAATCCATCTGAAACTAAAAACTATAATTCTGTAAGACCTTTTGTGAAAGATGCATTATCCCAAAGTAACTATGATATTATTTTAGATATTCATAGAGACTCTGCAAAGGCTGCAACCACTACTTTACAGGTGGGAGAAGAGAGCTATGCCAAGCTTATGTTTGTCGTTGGAGGAGAACATGAAAATTATAAATGGAATCTCCAGCTAGCAAATAAGTTAACAGAAGAGCTAAATACATTGGTTCCGGGAATTGCTAGGAAAGTAACTGTTAAAGTCGGTGATGGTGTAGATGGAGTATATAATCAGGATCTCAATAAAAACTCTGCGCTCATTGAGCTTGGTGGAATTGACAGTACAGAAGTGGAGTTAAATAGGTCAATTGCTATATTAGCGAAAGCTATTTCAAATATTCTTAATGAACAAGTAGTATCTTAGCGTAGTGGAATTGCTTAGCTATATTTAAAAGTTGAAAGGGCTAATGAGGCACCAGTTTGAAATTCATCCCATAATGGATCTTAAGAAAAACATATAGATAAAAATATGCCGTGAACTCAAGTGTTCTCGGTATTTTTTTATGGAAAATAAATGTGTCGCTTTTGATGTAGTTTTTTGCATTATGAAGTAATCAATTTAGAATTAGCAAACTAATTATTCGATAGGTTGCGTTAATAGCTTAAACTTAATAGATTTTGCTGAATACAATAAATATAGGGATGCTTTTACGCTAGCTATATTAACAGATGGTTGTAAATCGCAAGCCTATCTATCCTTTTAAAAAAAGGTGATTACAAACTTAAAGTGAATTGAGGTGAATAAAATATGGTGGTATCACTTGAAGAACTGATAAAACGCTCCATTAATCGGATGGGAGCTGTTCATCCTTCTCTAAAGGAATATACAATTGAGCTAATAAAACGTTGTTACAGTGAAGGTATCCATATACAAATATCCTCTGGATTTCGTTCCAAAGAAGACCAAGCATATATTTATGGTCAAGGAAGACCGAACTTCATTTGGAATGGCAAAAAATACGGCTCAAAGGGTAGTATAATCTCCAATGCTGCCCCAGGGACGTCCATTCACAATTATGGACTGGCTATTGATTATTTTTTAGTTACTGATGACGGAAACAAATCAATATGGACAGTTAATGAGAATTGGAAACGTGTTGCAGAAATCGCAAAGTCTATGGGCTTTGAATGGGGTGGAGATTGGACAAGCTTTAAGGATTACTCGCATTTGCAATATAACAAAGGTTTATCCATTGCTCAATTGAAGGCCGGGCAAAGGCCTATCTTTCCTTTGATTAAGGTAGATGATAAGGAAGTTACAGACACTGCTAAAATCATGTGGGGTAAAACTGAGCTTAAAAAAGGTCAAATAGGTAAGCTCACAATTCTGAAGCCCATTAATCTGTGGACAGAAAAAGAGGGAAAGCTAGTAGAGGTCCGAATTTTAAATCCAGGAGAGGAATATCGGGTTTATAATTATCGAGAGTTACATGGGGGTCAATATAATGTCGGGGATAACCATTGGGTAACAAAAATGGATGGATATATTAAATATGAAACACCATCCAAGGCAGTTCTAGAACAATTAAATGGGAAATGATAATAGCCTCGCTCACTTAACGTGGGTGGGGTCTCTTAGTTTCATAATTCTATATTTACATTAACAACCACGAAGAAATGGTATTTATGTTATTTGGGAAGAGAATCTTTTTTTGGATGCTATAGTGAAAAGAATTCGAGAGAGTATGTCTATCTCAACCTAAGGCATTAATAACAAATTTAAATAAGTTCTACCATAGAGGTACGCTATTCTCTTATATTTGCGTTTTATGGAGTTATAAAAAATAAGTTGATAGAATGGTCCAACTAATTTTTATGATCTTGTAATGATTTAAAAATGGCTTTAAATAGAGTCGTATAATTGTTATTTTCTATTTAGATTTTGGTCTATGTTAGGTGCATCGGTATAGAGTAAAAGAGGCAGTTCAAATAAACATGTCTTAAGTAACCCTAAAAAAATAATGCAGAGGAAGGGTAAGTCGAGATCACTCGCGGTTGATTATGTCTTAACTGTTCGCTCCTTCCAGTAAAGTCAGCGCTTGTCACTACAATCTACCAAGTGACAAATGTTCGTATTTTAATGATAAAGTGCTGTTTATGAAATTTAACTTTAAAATATTTCATTTATTTATTCTTAATATGTAGGTAAGTTGTCCTAAACAAATCAAGCTGCTATCGAATAAACTGCTTAAGGACTAAAGATACTAAGAAAGTCACTAGAAAGGTTGATAATACAAAATTATGAAAACCATTATTTTTATAGGTAGTAATAAATCGGGTTCAAGTAGGGAGGCAATAAAAGCTGCTGAGAGGCTAGGTTTTTTTACTATATTGTTAACAGATAGGGAATTGCAATTTAAAAACAGGCCTGATTTTCCCGATGTTCATCAATTGGTCTTTGTTGAATTGACCAATTATAATTTGTTAAAGGAAAATATAAAAGCAATACAATCACAAGGGAAAAGAATAGAAGCTATATTGAGTTTTATTGATCCTTACGTCCATGTAGCGGCTCAACTCTCAAAAGAATTTGAATTGACTGCTGTGCCCCCGGAACCTTTATGAAAATGGAGGATAAGCTTTTAACACGTGAACTATTAAAAGATCTTCCTGTCTCCCCCTATTTTGCAAGGATTGTAAAAGATGACTCTTTAGAAGACTTTATCGATAGACAAAAAGAGTCATTTCCTCTCATTGTAAAAACACCCGTATCATCTGGTTCTAAAGATGTTTTATTTGTCAAAGATGAAGAAGAATTAGTTCTCTCCATTAATAATCTATTTAAAAAAGGAAGTAATGAAGTATTATTAGAGGAATATTTAGATGGACCTCAATATTTGATTGAAGCTTGTGTTTACAATGGTGAAGTTCATATCATTGCAGTCCTTGAACAAGAAATTTCTTTCTTAGAACGTTTTATTGTTACTGGTTATTCTTTGTTAGGGGAAATGGATGAAGCCTTTTATAACGATATATATAAAACTGTGTGTTTGATTTTAGAGCGTTTTGAAATGGATAATGGATCTTGTCATTTAGAAATGCGATTAATTAATAATGAATGGAAATTAATTGAAATAAATCCTCGTATTTCTGGTGGCGCAATGAATAGAATAATTGAACTAGCATATGGAATTAATTTGGTTGAAGAGACAATAAAAATATTTTTAGGACAAGAGCCTAACTTCGAAAAAAAATACAGCAGGTTTGTGTATGCTCAGTATTTAACGAGTCATTCTACAGGGAAATTAATAAAGGTCACAGGAAAAAATCGCAGTTCCCGGCTACCGGGAGTAGAGGAAGTTTTTATAAAGCCTAAAAAAGGGAAAATACTCCATCCACCTCTATCCATGGGCGATCGCTATGGTTATGTATTGGCTTCTTCAGACAATAAAGAGGAAGCAATGAGCATTGCGAAAGAGGCCGCAAAAGAAATTCGTTTTTATATTGAACCAGTATAACTTTTGGAGTGAATAATAATGATTAGTAACGGAGAAACAAACTCATATGAGGGCGAATCAACCAGTAACATTAAATCCATATTGAAAACAGTCTACGAAATGCAAGTCAAGGCAAAATTACCAATCTTTAAAGGTATACTTCACGATACCATTCCAATTGTTTTTAATTCTTCTGACGCTACTGAACCTTATTTTGCTTACGGTATAACCTCAACTTGTCAAACCTCATTTAGAACTTGCTTTTTCCGTATTGAAGACCTAGTCCACTCGATTGTCCACTTATCATTATTATATCCAATTGATATAGAAGGAAATTATACTGATACTATACGCATGCCATATGGTTTAGAAAAAACGCAAATTAATGTGATTGTATCCGTTCAAGATTTTTGCAGTATCCAGTGCATCAATCCGAATCTAATTAATCGTCAAAGTATAATAATTGGAGATAAATGGTGATAAGTAAAATAAATTTTTTATAATAATTATCAGTGATATTTTGTAAAAGGAGTTGAGAAAGACATCATGACTTTAATCGGTATGATGCATCATAGAGCGGAACCAGAGAAAGTAAAGAAGGCATACGCCTATTCGGTTGTAGCTAAAGCAGAAGGGGTGGAGTTTTTTTACTTTACACCAGGGAAAGTGGATATAAAAAACCAAAAAATAATGGGTAAATATTATGAAAATGGTATGTGGATTGAAAAGGAATACCCTTTTCCAGACGTTATTTATAATGCGAGTTATCCTTTAAGTAAAAAAGCAGAGAGAATAGTCGACTATTTATCTGAAAGCATCCCATTTACAAGTCATTCAATTGGAAGTAAATTAAGTGTCTATAAAAGGGTGACGAAAGGTGAGGAATTTAAACAATACCTGATTCCTACACTCGAACTAACAAGTGTCAAAGATTTACTAGATATGATTAATTTATATTCAAAGATTATTATGAAACCTACTTCTGGACACCAAGGCGAGAGTGTTCTCTTTATTGAAAAAGAAGAGGATGAATTCAAAATTAATGACGCGGGCAAAATCTCAATATATACGAAAGAAGAGTTGCTAGACTTTGTATCACATAAAATCCAAGAACAAGAATATATAGTTCAGAGGTTTATATCATGCCAGATAAAATCAGGCCATGTATACGACTTACGTTTGCATGTTCAAAAAAATGGAGAAGGCAAATGGGTCATAACATCGATATACCCCCGTATTGGACCATTAGGAAGTATTACATCAAATTTAGGTAGTGGCGGTTATACTGCTTATCTGGACCGTTTTTTGCAAAAAGAGTTTAATGATGACTGGTTTAATATTAAAAGAGAACTTGAGCATTTTTCGTTAAGCTTTTCTAACCATTTTGATGCATTATACGATGGTTCTCCACTCGATGAATTAGGAATCGATGTTGGAATCGATGAAAACCAAAGACTATGGTTATTTGAAGTAAATTGGCGACCAGGAATTCCAATAATATTTAATAGTGAATTAGACGTAGCAAGAAATACGATTCATTACGCCAAGTATTTAGCTCTTAATAAAAAGAAATATTTTTGAATAGAGGTTTAGAGAAGTCAAGCTGCCTGTATTTTTTGAAAAGCACATTTATTATAAGACTGTGTACAACATTGAAGAACTACACTAGCTAAAAGAAGACAGTTAGGCTTAAGAAAGTGATTTTAAAAGAAAAGGGGATAACTAGAGTCTTAAAAATACATTTTTAAAAACAAAATTAAAGCTTCTCTTCAACTAAAATGTGCTTAGTTGAAGAAGAGTTTTAAAAATAATAATCATTTTAAAACTGTATTTTGAATACCCCAAAAAGAACATTTGTATAATATAATCTCGAAGTGCATTTATTTTTGTTGTTAACACATGATCGAAAATTTCAGTGAGTTAACCTAATGATTGAAAAAGTTAGTTATCCTAATTCTAATAAAATACTTACTCATTCCTGTACATTCGCCCCTGTTATATATATTTTTGTTGCCCAATATAGCCTCAATTATGCTTATTAAAGAATGTAATTTTCCATAGAATGAAATACCTCCATTCTTTCAAAACATTGAAATATAAGGGTTTTAAGCTTGTTGTTGTTGTAATATACATTCTTTTCATAGTATAATTCATAATAGTTTAATTAGGAGTGAACATGCATGAATAATGAAGAAAGATTGGCACGACAGAAAAAAATCCGTAATTTCTCGATTATCGCCCATATAGACCATGGGAAGTCGACACTTGCGGACCGTATTTTAGAAAAAACGAAAACATTAACATCTCGTGAAATGAAAGACCAATTGCTTGACTCTATGGATCTTGAAAGAGAACGAGGAATTACGATCAAATTAAATGCAGTACAGCTTAAATACTTGGCACAAGATGGGGAAGAATATATTTTCCACTTAATTGATACTCCTGGACATGTCGATTTTACATATGAGGTATCTCGAAGCTTAGCAGCCTGTGAGGGTGCTATATTGGTTGTCGATGCTGCACAAGGTATTGAAGCTCAAACATTGGCAAACGTATATCTAGCTCTTGATAATGATTTAGAAATTTTACCAGTTATCAATAAAATAGATTTGCCCGCTGCTGATCCAGAACGTGTGAAAAAGGAAGTTGAAGAGGTAATTGGTTTAGATGCTTCTGAAGCTGTGCATGCATCAGCAAAAGCTGGAATTGGTATAGAAGAGATTTTAGAGCAAATTGTGGAGAAGGTTCCTGCACCAACAGGTGACCCGGAAGCCCCACTACAAGCACTAATTTTTGATTCTCTTTATGACCCTTACCGTGGTGTAATTGTCTATATCCGAATCATGCAAGGAACAGTTAAACCGGGAGACCGCATTAAAATGATGTCATCTGGCAAGGAATTCGATGTGGTTGAGACTGGAGTATTCACACCAAGAACGACACAACGTGATGAACTGACAGTAGGGGATGTTGGCTTCTTAACAGCTTCTATGAAGGATGTCGGTGATTCAAGTGTTGGGGATACCATTACTTTAGCGGATAATCCAGCTACAGAGGCATTAGCTGGCTATCGAAAAATGAACCCGATGGTATTCTGTGGATTATACCCAATTGATAATTCAAAGTATAATGACCTTCGTGATGCTTTAGAAAAGCTACAGCTGAATGACTCTGCATTAGAATTCGAACCAGAATCCTCTCAAGCTTTAGGATTTGGTTATCGTTGTGGTTTCTTAGGACTATTACACATGGAAATTATTCAAGAGCGTATTGAAAGAGAGTTCAAAATTGACCTTATTACTACAGCACCAAGTGTTATCTATAACGTAAAACTAACTAGCGGTGATACACTTAAAGTAGATAATCCTTCTATGATGCCAGATGTTCAAAAGGTTGACTCCATCGAGGAGCCTTATGTAAAAGCTTCTATTATGGTTCCAGAAGATTACGTAGGATCAGTTATGGAGCTTTGCCAACGTAAACGTGGTAACTTTATTACAATGGACTTTCTATCATCTGCACGTGTAAATATTATTTATGAAATTCCACTTTCAGAAATAGTGTATGATTTCTTTGATTCGTTAAAATCTAGCACTAAAGGATATGCTTCCTTTGACTATGAGCTTATCGGCTACAAGGAATCTAAGCTTCAAAAGATGGATATTTTATTGAACGGCGAAAAAGTAGATGCATTAAGCTTTATTGTTCATAAGGATTTTGCATACGAGCGTGGAAAGCTTATTGTAGAAAAGCTGAAAGCCTTAATCCCAAGACAGCAGTTTGAAGTACCTGTTCAAGCAGCAGTGGGACAGAAAATTATAGCTCGTTCTACTATCAAATCTATGGGTAAAAATGTTTTAGCTAAATGTTACGGCGGAGATATTTCTCGTAAGCGTAAGCTACTTGAAAAACAAAAAGAAGGTAAAAAGCGTATGAAACAAGTTGGATCTGTGGAAGTACCGCAGGAAGCCTTTATGGCAGTTCTGAAAATGGATGAGCCAAATAAATAAGTTTCCGTTAACCTAACCATGGAGAGGCGTATCAGCTCTCCATGGTTTTATATTTATTGGGGAGTTTCCTGGAACTCTATCTTAATCAATTCTCCCGTAGAGGTAGTATATTCAATACTTACAAAAACACCAAACTCTTTGCTGCCATCCTTTATCCAGAGCTTAAATCTCTCAATTGTTGAATTTTCTTTTGTTTCTCTTCCTTCGTACAAGTAGTCAATAATAGACGCATTTGGATATTTTGACTGAGTCTCCTTTACTGCAAGATTCCCCCATTTAGCATAGGCTGGAACTGCTTCTTGAGCATTTACATTGGTTGATAAACTAATCGGAACAGAGACTCCAGCTATAAGTATTCCGAGGGTGAAATAGATTTTTCTAAGCATTTAACTTCAGCTCCTTTTTCTATAAGATGAGCATATTATTTAAAGTCATTCTTCCTATAAGAAGTAAACAAATAGCTTAGTTAGAATAATTTGCTCAATTCATCTAGCGAGTACGCTAATTTCAATAGTTTGAAGGAACATAGAATATAAGCTATAATTTATGTATACAAAGATTGAAAACGTGAAAATTTTAATGCTTTGATAAATATCATGGGGAAGGAGGCACTGTTTGCCTCCTTCTTCGTATTTTATAAAAGAACATAGAAAGAAGGCTTAGAATGGTTCGTGGAGTGTATATACATATCCCTTTTTGTCATCAAATATGTAATTATTGTGACTTTAATAAATTTTATTTTCATAATCAGCCAGTCGATGAGTATATCGAGTCGTTAGGAAAAGAAATGGCACTTTGGCAAGACGATTTAGCGAAAGCTAAGATAGAGACAATTTTCCTTGGAGGAGGAACACCTACTGCCTTGTCGCTTGAACAGTTAGAACGTTTGCTTACTCTGATACATCAATATATTCCGCTTGAACACGTAAAGGAATTTTCTTCGGAAGCAAATCCAGATGAGCTAACTCTGGAGAAAATGCAGCTAATGCGAAAATTTGGTGTGAATAGATTAAGTATGGGAGTGCAAACTTTCAATCAGGACTTGTTAAAAATCTTAGGAAGAACACATTCTAATAATCACGTTTATGATGTTATTCAATACGCAAAACAGACGGAGTTTCCTTCTATAAGTATTGACTTGATGTATGGTTTACCTAATCAAACCATGGAGCAGTGGAAGGAATCACTCCAGGAGGCATTCCGTTTGAAGATTCCTCATATTTCAGCATATTCCTTACTCGTAGAGCCAAAAACAATATTTTATAATCTCCTTTCAAAAGGCAAACTTTCCTTACCAGGAGAGGATTTAGAGGCTGAAATGTATGGCTATTTAATGGATGAAATGAAGAGAAATGGATACAAACAGTATGAAATTAGCAACTTCTCATACGAGGGAAAGGCTTCAGAACATAACTTACTGTATTGGAATAATGATGAATATATTGGTTTGGGAGCAGGTGCACATGGATATGTGAACAGTATTAGATATTCTAATCATGGCCCCCTAAAAAAATATATGCAGCAGCTAGAGATAGGTGAAAAGCCTGTAATGATGCAAAAAGAAGTGACTTATGAAGAGAAAATGGAAGAAGAAATGTTCCTCGGACTTAGAAAGAACCAGGGAGTTTCCCTATCCAATTTTGAAAAACGGTACGGTAAAAGTCTTTACGAGGCTTACGGTAACGAAATAGAGGAGCTTCTAAAAAAGGAACTTATAGAAATAAAAAATGATTACGTATTTTTAACTAATCGAGGAAGATTTGTTGGCAACGAAGTATTTCAATATTTTCTAAAATAATTAATACTTAATCGTTGACAGTTTTCTTTAGATTTGATAAGTTTTATATGAGTATTAGCACTCTCTATAGATGAGTGCTAACAGAGGTGATGATCATGCTAACTAACAGGCAATTGTTAATATTGCAAGTAACGGTAGATGATTTTATTGAAACTGCTCAGCCAGTTGGATCTCGTCAACTTTCGAAGAAGGAGGAAGTACCTTTTAGTCCTGCTACTATTCGAAACGATATGGCGGATTTAGAAGATATGGGTTTCTTAGAGAAAACACATACTTCTTCTGGCCGCGTACCTTCAGAAAAGGGCTATCGTTATTATGTGGATAATTTATTAACTCCACAGCTTATTTCCAAAGATGAGATCAAACAAATTCGTTCTATTTTTGAAGAAAGAATGGTAGAGACAGAGCAAATAATTCGAAAGTCAGCAAACATTTTGTCTGAGCTAACGAACTATACCTCTATTATGTTAGGCTTAGATGTTAGAAAGCATCGGGTCAAACGGTTATCTATTGTGCCATTAACGGATGATTCTGCAGTTGCTATTATTGTTACCGACAGTGGACATGTGGAAAATCGTGTATTTTCTATACCTGAAAATTTTACTGCTTCAGATATTGAGCGTATGGTCAATATCATTAATGAGCATCTAGTTGGAGTTCATTTACACGAACTACAATCTAAGCTAGAGATTGTGACTCAATCAGTGCTTCGTCAAAATAGTGGACGTTTAAACGCTCTAGTTGGATCTTTAAACAAAGCTATGACTATTGAGCACGAGGATAAAGTTTATTATGGCGGTAAAATGCAACTTTTAAGCCAACCAGAATTTAATGATGTAGAAAAAGCAAAAAGTATCATGTACTGGATGGAACACGTCAATGAGTTCCCCGGACTATTCCATTTGAACAAAAAAGGCATCAATATCAGTATTGGTTCTGAAAACAATCAATTTGGAATGGACAATTGTAGTATCATTACAGCCTCTTATGATATTGGAGAGGAACAAAGTGGCTCTATTGCTATAATTGGCCCCACAAGAATGGACTATAGGCGTGTAGTATCGTTATTAGACGTGATAAGTGGGGACTTGTCTAGAGAGTTGTCTAGGATATTACGTGGTCAACATGGATAAAGGAGAGTTGCTGCTAAATGGAAAACAAAAACGAAAATGTAAATGAAGAAGTAAAAACAGAACAAGAGACTGTTACTCAAGAAGTAGTAGACGAAACGACAGAGGCGACTGAAAATAATGAAGCTGTCGAGGTAGAAGAAGTAGATGAATTAACTCTTCTCAAACAACAATTGGAAGAAGAGCAGGATCGAGTTATTCGTATTCGTGCAGACTTTGAAAATTACAAACGACGTGTTCAATTAGACAAAGAAGCAGATTATAAATATCGTGCCCAAGCATTGTTGAATGATCTTTTGCCGGTTTTAGATAATCTAGAGCGTGCTCTAGCAGTAGAACCAAAAACAGAAGAGGCAGTTTCTTTAGCTAAAGGTGTAGATATGGTTTACCGCTCTCTAGTGACTGCAGTTGAAAAAGAAGGCTTAGAAGCAGTGAAAGCTGAGGGAGAGCCTTTTGATCCGAATTTACATCAAGCAGTTATGCAAGAGAAGGATGACACGAAAGAATCTGGCATTGTCCTTCAAGAATTACAAAAAGGTTATAAATTGAAAGATAGAATACTACGTCCATCAATGGTTAAAGTAAACGAATAGTAAATTCAAACAGATTTTTATTGGTGCCATTTTGGTCACCAATTATATTATAAATTGCATATAAACAGTATTTATTAGGAGGAAAATTGTATGTCAAAAATTATCGGTATTGACTTAGGAACAACAAACTCATGTGTATCTGTACTAGAAGGTGGAGAACCAAAAGTAATTCCAAATCCAGAAGGAAATCGTACGACACCATCTGTAGTTGCTTTTAAAAACGGCGAAAAACAAGTTGGGGAAGTAGCAAAACGTCAATCTATTACAAATCCAAATACAATTTCTTCAGTTAAACGTTTAATGGGTACAAGTGAAAAGGTTTCTGCTGAAGGAAAAGAATACACTCCACAAGAAGTTTCTGCTATGATTCTTCAATATTTAAAAGGATTCGCTGAAGAATATCTAGGAGAAAAAGTAACTAAAGCTGTAATTACTGTACCTGCATACTTTAACGATGCTGAGCGTCAAGCTACAAAAGACGCTGGTCGTATTGCAGGACTAGAAGTAGAACGTATTATCAATGAACCTACTGCAGCAGCTCTAGCATATGGTTTAGATAAAATGGATCATGATGAAAAAATTCTTGTTTATGACCTTGGTGGAGGTACTTTCGACGTTTCTATCCTTGAACTTGGTGATGGAGTATTTGAAGTATTAGCTACTGCAGGGGACAACCGTCTTGGTGGGGATGACTTTGACCAAATAATCATGGATTACTTAGTACAAGAATTTAAAAAAGAAAATGGTATTGATCTCTCTAAAGATAAAATGGCGGTACAACGTTTGAAAGATGCAGCTGAAAAAGCGAAAAAAGATCTTTCTGGCGTTACATCAACACAAATCTCACTACCGTTTATCACTGCTGGAGAAGCTGGTCCACTTCACTTAGAATTGACAATGACTCGTGCAAAATTCGATGATCTTACTGCTCAATTAGTAGAGCGTACAATGGTACCAACTCGACAAGCATTAAAAGATGCTGGATTATCTTCATCTCAAATTGATAAAGTTATCTTAGTTGGTGGATCTACTCGTATTCCTGCTGTACAAGAAGCTATTAAGAAAGAAACAGGTAAAGAACCACATAAAGGTGTAAACCCAGATGAAGTAGTAGCAATGGGAGCAGCAGTACAAGGTGGAGTTTTAACTGGTGACGTAAAAGATGTAGTACTTTTAGACGTAACACCACTTTCTTTAGGGATTGAAACAATGGGAGGAGTATTCACGAAGTTAATCGATCGTAATACAACAATTCCGACATCTAAATCACAAACTTTCTCAACTGCTGCTGATAACCAACCAGCTGTAGATATTCATGTGTTACAAGGTGAACGTCCAATGGCAGCAGACAACAAAACTCTTGGCCGCTTCCAACTTGCTGATATTCCACCAGCACCACGTGGAGTACCACAAATCGAAGTTACATTTGATATCGATAAAAATGGTATCGTAAATGTTAAAGCTAAGGATCTTGGAACTCAAAAAGAACAAACAATTACTATCCAATCAAACACTTCATTATCTGACGAAGAAATTGATCGTATGGTAAAAGAAGCGGAAGCAAACGCTGAAGCAGATAAAGTTCGTAAAGAAGAAGCGGAAGTTAAAAATGAAGCAGACCAACTAGTATTTATGACTGAAAAAACTCTAAAAGATCTTGAAGGTAAAGTTTCAGATGATGAGAAAAAATCAGCAGAAGATGCAAAAGAAGAGCTTAAAGCAGCTTTAGAAGCTGGAAACTTAGAAGACATTAAAGCTAAAAAAGACAAGTTAAATGAAATCGTTCAACAACTTACAATGAAGCTTTATGAACAAGCACAAGCTGATGCAGCTGCTAATGGACAACAAGAAGGCGGACCATCTGATGACGGCGTAGTCGATGCAGAGTTTGAAGAAGTAAACGACGATAAAGACAAGTAATGTCGACCAGAAAAAGTCAAAGACCGTTTTCGGCTTTGGCTTTTTCAATGTCTGTAATATGGAGAAAAACGCTAATTGTTTTGCTATTACGAAATTGTCCATGTTACAATTATCTTTATGTGTAAGTTAACAGAGCAGGAGAGTGAACTATGAGCAAACGTGATTATTACGAAGTACTTGGTGTAGCCAAGAGTGCATCTGGGGACGAGATAAAAAAGGCATATCGTAAATTGTCTAAGCAATATCACCCAGATTTAAACAAGGAAGCTAATGCAGAAGAGAAATTCAAGGAAATCTCCGAAGCGTATGAAGTTTTAAGTGACGACCAAAAACGTGCACAATATGATCAATTTGGTCATGCGGGACCAAACCAAGGATTTGGTGGTGGTTTCAGTGGTGCAGATGGTTTTGGATTTGAAGATATATTCAGTTCATTCTTTGGGGGCGGAGGAACACGTCGTCGAGACCCAAATGCGCCAAGAAAAGGGAACGATCTTCAATACTCTATGACTATAGAATTTGAAGAAGCAGTTTTTGGTATGGAAAAAGAGATTGAAATATCTAAAGAAGAAACTTGTGATACATGTAGTGGTACTGGAGCTAAACAAGGTACTCATCCTGAAAAATGTTCGCACTGTAACGGAAATGGTCAAGTGAATGTCACTCAAGACACTCCTTTTGGTCGAATTCAAACGAAGCGTGCATGTAACTACTGTGAGGGTACTGGGAAAATCATCAAAGAGAAATGCTCAACCTGTCATGGTAGAGGAACAGTTAATAAGCGCAAAAAGATTAAAGTTACTGTACCAGCTGGTGTAGATGATGGGCAACAGCTACGTGTAAGTGGTCAAGGTGAGCCAGGAGTAAACGGTGGTCCTGCTGGTGACCTTTATGTAGTATTCCGTGTAAAAGCCGATCCTCGCTTTGAGCGTGATGGCGACGATATTTATTACGAGCTACCTTTAACCTTTGCTCAAGCGGCACTAGGAGACGAAGTAGAGATTCCAACTGTTCAAGGAAAAGTTAAGCTTAAAATTCCTGCAGGTACACAGTCTTCTACAACATTCCGTCTTAAAGGAAAAGGTGTGAAAAATGTACATGGCTATGGTGTCGGTGATCAACATGTTATCGTAAAAGTAGTTACACCTAAAAAGCTTACAGAAAAACAAAAACAATTACTACGTGAATTTGCGGAAATCAGTGGAGATATTCCGGAAGAACAAGGTAGTTCATTATTTGATAAAATCAAAAGAACAATAAAAGGCGAATAAGGAGTTGGAGCAAGTGAAATGGTCGGAGCTATCTATTCACACTACTAATGAGGCAGTGGAAGCGGTAAGCAATATTTTGCATGAGGCTGGTGCAAGTGGAGTAGTTATTGAGGATTCAGAAGAATTGGTTAGAGATAGAGAAGATATCTTTGGAGAAATCTATAGCTTAAATCCAGATGATTTTCCGGTAGATGGTGTGCGAATAAAAGCTTATTTAGCCGAAACAAGCTTTTTATTGGAAACAGTAGAAGAGATTAAGGTTGCGATCAACAACTTGCTAAATTTCAATATCGACTTAGGACATAATATAATCACAGTAACAGAAGTTGACGAGGAAGATTGGGCAACGGCTTGGAAAAAATATTACCATCCTGTAAAAATCTCTAATCGATTTACTATTGTCCCAACATGGGAAGAATATGAAAGAGTTAACTCAGACGAGTTAATTATTGAGTTGGATCCTGGTATGGCCTTTGGTACAGGTACACATCCAACGACTGTTATGTGCTTGCAAGCACTCGAGAAAACAGTTCAGCCAAATACTTCAGTAATTGATGTTGGAACTGGCTCAGGAGTTCTGTCAATAGGAGCAGCAAAGCTAGGGGCTTCTTCGATTCATGCTTTAGATCTTGATGAGGTAGCAGTAAAATCTGCAAAAGAGAATATTGCCATTAACAGAGTGGATGATATCGTTCAAGTTACTCATGGGAACCTACTTGATAATGTAACTGAACAAGCAGATATTGTTGTCGCAAATATACTAGCCGAAATTATTATGACCTTTACAGATGATGCCTATTCTATTGTTAAGCCTGGTGGACTATTTATCACTTCAGGTATTATTGCGACAAAGAAAGAAGATGTAAGAGAATCTTTACAGCAGTCAGGCTTTAAAGTGGATGAAGTCATGATGATGGAAGACTGGGTTACAATTATTTCTAGAAAGCCTGTAAAGTAAAGGGGTAATTATCTTGCAACGTTATTTTACAAAAGAGCCTGTAGGCGAAAACAATACTGTTACTATAACTGGAGAAGACGCGCATCACATGATTCAGGTGATGCGTATGTCTCCTAGTGACCATGTATATATAGTAAGTGAAAAAGATACTTATATTATGTCGATTGTACAAGGGACCTCTAAAGAAGTATTGCTAGAAGTCGTTGAAAAGCTGAAAGTTACAAACGAAATGCCTTTGCAAGTTTCAATTGTTTGTGGGCTACCTAAAGGAGACAAACTGGAACTTATAACTCAAAAGGGAACCGAGCTTGGTATGCATTCACTTTTCCCATTTGAAGCAAAGCGATCTATTGTAAAATGGGATAAAGCAAAAAACGATAAAAAGATTGGCAGACTTCAAAAAATTGCTAAAGAAGCAGCAGAGCAATCGCATAGATCTTTTATTCCACAGATACATAATCCTGTAACGATGTTGGAACTTTTAGAAATTGCTAAACAGTATGATGTTAAATTTGTAGCAGATGAAGAAGATGCTAAACTAACAGAACGACAAAAGTTTGCCGACCAATTAAAAAAGGTGTATGATAAACAATCGATACTGATTGTTTTTGGTCCAGAGGGTGGATTGGACAGACAAGAGGTAAGGCAATTATTAGAAAATGATTTTAAACCTATTGCACTTGGACCTAGAATTTTAAGAACAGAAACGGCGCCATTATATGCGCTTGCTGCAATTTCCTATGAATATGAATGAAAGAGGTGTAAGGATATGTCATCCGTTGCATTCCATACATTAGGCTGTAAAGTAAACCATTACGAAACAGAGGCTATTTGGCAACTGTTTAAGGATAATGGTTATGAACGTACGGATTTTGAAAAAAAATCTGATGTGTATGTAATAAATACTTGTACTGTAACGAATACAGGAGACAAAAAAAGCAGACAGGTCATTAGACGTGCTATTCGTCAAAATCCTGATGCTGTTATTTGTGTTACTGGATGTTATGCTCAAACTTCCCCTGCTGAAATTATGGCTATTCCAGGAGTAGATATTGTTGTCGGTACTCAAGAACGTACGAAAATGCTTGGTTATATTGAACAATATAAAATGGAGCGTAAACCGATTAATGCAGTAGGAAACATTATGAAAAATCGTGTATATGAAGAGCTAGATGTGCCTTCATTTACTGACCGTACTCGTGCATCCTTGAAAATCCAAGAAGGTTGTAACAATTTCTGTACATTTTGTATCATTCCATGGGCTCGTGGTTTGATGAGATCCAGAGACCCTCAAGAAGTAGTAAGACAAGCCCAGCAACTAGTTGATGCAGGGTATTTAGAAATCGTGTTAACTGGTATTCATACTGGTGGATATGGAGAAGATTTAAAGGACTATAATTTAGCTCAATTATTACGAGATATTGAGATGAATGTTAAGGGCTTGAAGCGTTTAAGAATTAGTTCCATTGAAGCAAGTCAGCTATCAGACGAAGTGATTGATGTATTAAAAGAATCTAAGATTGTAGTGAGGCATTTGCATATTCCTATACAATCGGGTTCCGATACGGTTCTTAAAAGAATGCGTCGTAAATACACGATGGAATTCTTCGCTAATCGCTTGGATCGCCTAAGAGATGCTCTTCCCGATTTAGCGATCACTTCAGATGTAATTGTAGGATTCCCAGGAGAAACGGAAGAGGAATTTATGGAAACATATAACTTTATCCGTGACCAAAGATTCTCTGAATTGCACGTTTTCCCATATTCAAAACGTACTGGTACACCAGCAGCTAGAATGGAAGACCAAGTAGATGAAGAGATTAAAAATGAACGTGTTCATCGCCTAATAACACTGAATGACCAATTGGCGGTAGATTATGCTTCTCGTTTCGAAGATGAGGTACTTGAAATTATTCCTGAGGAAGTAGTAAACAATGAATCAGGAGAGTCATTTGTAGAAGGATATACAGATAATTACTTAAAAGTTATTATTCCAGGTACGGAAGAGTTAATAGGTAAATTAGTGCGCGTAAAAATAACCCGGGCTGGATATCCACAAAATGAAGGACAGTTTGTACGAATATTAGAAGAAGTAAAAGAACTAGTGTAACATTCATACTAAGCTTCTAACCTTAGACAAAGTACCCTGAGAGTTCAATTCTCGGGGTACTTTGTCATTTTTGAAGATAATTGAGTTCATATCTCCCCTGAACTCTAAGGGTTAGTAGTATCTACGAAAAGTCAGACGGTCAAACTGCTCAATCGGTAGCATGTGTTCAAGGTCATTGATTTGGTTTATTGTCCTCATGATATTTAACACGTTAAACCTTAATGTCATAGTAGATTTAGAAATTCAACACTTATTGATGTGCAAATGCTAGTCACTGAAGTGGAAGGAGCTAAGAATCCTACGAGGACAGCGCGCGGATCCGTTGCATTCAGACTTGCCCGTGAAAAGCAAGACGCTTGGAACTAAAATCGACGATTACATATTATGTAGTAAAAATAAAAAAACTATTTGTTTTGTTTACAGTCTGAAGCTAGTATGGCTTTCACACTAGCTTTTTTTTGTTTTTATCAGTAATATTAAGAGGTACGTACAACTGGAAGGAGTTTATATGATGACACAAAACATAGCCGCATTAATAGATCATACTCTATTAAAACAAGACGCAACAAAAACACAAATTGAAAAACTTTGCGAGGAAGCGAAACAATATAACTTTGCTTCTGTTTGTGTAAATCCTTCATGGGTAAAATTAAGCGCATCTTTATTAAAAAATTCACCTGCTAAAGTTTGTACAGTTATTGGCTTTCCATTAGGAGCTACTACTAGTGAAGTTAAAGCTTTCGAAACAACTAATGCTATCGATAACGGTGCTGAAGAAATTGATATGGTTATCAATGTAGGTGCTTTAAAGGATGAAGATTATGATTATGTCCAAAAAGACATAGAAGCAGTAGTTAATGCTGCAAAAGGCAAGGCAATAGTGAAGGTAATTTTAGAAACTTGCTTGTTAACGGATGAACAAATTATTAAAGCTAGTGAGTTATCTAAAACTGCTGGGGCAGATTTTGTCAAAACTTCTACTGGTTTTTCTACTGGAGGAGCAACAGTCAGCGCAGTGAAAATCATGCGTGAAACAGTTGGACCAGACCTTGGTGTCAAAGCTTCTGGTGGAGTTCGAAGCCTTGAAGATCTTGAAGCGATGGTAGATGCAGGAGCTACTCGAATAGGGGCAAGTTCTGGTATTGAGATTGTAAACGGATTAGAAAGTAAATCTGATTATTAATTAATGCCAAAGTATTGACCAAGACTTTATTATACGGTATAATTTTTTAGTACATAACACTTGGTTATGTACTGACGTGTGTTCGGAGGGAGGGAAAGAGAGATGTCAAAAACTGTCGTTCGCAAAAACGAATCGCTTGAAGATGCTCTTCGCCGCTTCAAACGTACTGTATCTAAAAGTGGTACAATTCAAGAGGTTAGAAAGCGCGAGTTTTATGAAAAACCAAGCGTGAAACGTAAAAAGAAATCAGAAGCTGCACGTAAACGTAAGTGGTAATTTAATCCCAACCATCCCTACGTTCAAAACACGTACTGTATGATTAAAATTTACAATTATGTAAACCGAGAAAATTTATTTTCTCGGTTTATTTTAATTTATTGAAACTTTTTTGATTTTCAACCGTAAACAGTAATATACATATAGAAGAAGGGAGGTTTAAGTGTGAGATTAGCGCGGCTGTTTATTTCTTTTTGCTTATTACTTGCCGCATTTGCAATGGTTGTACCCTCTTTTTCAGCAGACACTCAGACTGTCTATAAGGTTCCTATATACGAAGAAGTAGAAGACGGCTTATATGCTTTCTTAAAAAGGTCTATAAAAGAAGCGGAGGAAGCAGAAGCAGATGCTATAATTTTTGATATAAATACTCCTGGTGGATTCGTAGACTCGGCAGAGAAAATCGTGAATTTGTTAGATTCAACACCTATTAGGAAAATAGCCTATATTAATTCGCAGGCATTATCGGCTGGAGCCTATTTAGCTCTACACACAGACGAGATTTATATGTCACCTAATGGGTCGATGGGAGCAGCAGCAGTTATTGATAGCGCCGGAAATGCTGCTGACATGAAGGCAACTAGTGCCTGGAAGGCTAAAATGAGAAATGCAGCTGAAAGAACCGGCAAAGAACCTATTTATGCTCAAGCGATGGCAGACGAGTCTGTTGATCTTCCTGAGTACAGAGCGGGAGAAGGACAATTGTTAACGCTTTCAGCAAGAGAAGCAATAGAAGTCGGTTATTCAGAGGGAACGGTTGCTACTTTTGATGAATTGCTTAAAAAAAGCAATTTAACAGGAGCGAAAGTAGTTGAAACAAAGGAAGCTTTTGTAGAAACGCTAGCAAGAATTGTAACTAACCCAGTAGTAGTGCCGATTTTATTATCTCTTGCCAGCTTAGGGCTAATCCTAGAGTTATATTCTCCAGGTTTTGGAGTACCTGGAACGGTAGGTTTACTTTCTTTAGGTCTATTCTTTTACGGGCATCTTGTAGCAGGATTAGCAGGATATGAAACCTTTGTTTTACTGGCACTGGGAATCCTGCTAGTAATAGCCGAATTCTTTATTCCTGGTGGGATTATTGGTATATTAGGTTTAGTAGCTATATTATTTAGCATAATATTAGCAGGTGGTAATCTTTTTTATATGAGCGTTGCGGTTTTAATAGCAATAACAGTAGCTATAATAGGAATGGTGATTATTGTGAAATTCTTCGGAAAAAAGGTTAGGTTATTAAACAAAATGATTTTGACGGATGCAACTACTACTGAAAAAGGATATGTGTCCAATCATAATCGTTTAGATTTAGTTGGAAAAATAGCTGAAACGATGACACCGCTTAGACCTTCTGGGACTATACGTATTGAGAACGAGCGCATCGATGCTGTATCCGACGGAAGTTTTATCGGAAAGGATAAGCAAGTGGTTATTATTAAGGTTGAAGGCTCTCGAATAGTTGTTCGAGAAGCAAGAGAAGGGGAGGCAACACAATGATTAGTGGTAGCATGATAGGTACAATAGTAATAATTGTCATAGCTTTCATCCTATTATCGGTATTTTTAACATTTTTCCCGATAGCATTATGGATTTCAGCTATTGCAGCAGGAGTTAAAATTAGTATTTTTACACTAGTAGGTATGAGATTACGTCGAGTAATTCCATCTCGTATTGTAAATCCTCTTATTAAAGCACATAAGGCTGGATTGAATGTAACTATCAATCAGTTAGAAAGCCATTACTTAGCTGGTGGTAACGTTGACCGAGTTGTCAATGCGCTTATCGCTGCACATCGTGCAAATATTGAGTTATCATTTGAACGTGCAGCAGCAATTGATTTAGCAGGCCGTGATGTACTAGAAGCAGTACAAATGTCCGTTAACCCGAAAGTAATTGAAACACCATTTATTGCAGGTGTTGCGATGAATGGTATCGAAGTAAAAGCAAAAGCACGTATTACAGTTCGTGCCAATATTGACCGTTTAGTCGGTGGTGCTGGTGAAGAAACAATTGTAGCTCGTGTTGGTGAGGGTATCGTTAGTACAATTGGTTCGAGTGTAAGCCATGAACGCGTATTAGAAAACCCGGATTTAATTTCACAAACAGTTCTGTCTAAAGGGCTAGATTCTGGTACAGCATTTGAAATTCTATCGATTGATATTGCGGACGTTGATGTCGGCAAAAACATCGGTGCTGAATTACAAACAGAGCAAGCAGAAGCAGATAAAAAGATTGCTCAAGCTAAAGCAGAAGAACGTCGTGCAATGGCAGTAGCCTCAGAACAAGAGATGAAAGCGAAAGTTGTAGAGATGCGCTCTAAAGTCGTAGAGGCAGAAGCAGAAGTGCCACGTGCAATGGCTGAAGCTTTACGCGAAGGTAATATGGGTGTTATGGATTATATGAATTATAACAACATCAAAGCAGATACTGGTATGAGAGACTCTATCAGCAAGGTTGGAAATGATAAACCTTCCACTGATGAGTTAAAAGACTAGTATTAGCGCAGAAAGGAGGACTTCTCCTTGGAAGGTTTAATACTACCCTTAATAATTATTATTCTTACTTCATTGTTTGGAAGAAAGAAGCAGGAAGAAAAACCTGCACCTAAGCCTGCACAGCCCAATATACAAAGGGCTCCACAGCAAAAGCCGGTTGCTCAAAATCCTTTTAAAAGCTTAGGGGAATTAGCGAAAGAGTTTCAACAGGAGCAACAAACCAAAATGGAAAGAAAACCTCTTTCTGTACCTAAAGAAATACGGGTAGATGCTCCTCCGGTTATAGAAAAGGTCGGAAGGGAAATAGGAAGAGACCAAGGTGTTCCGAGGTCAACTGGCCGTCTTTCCGTGCATCAAGTCAGCCAACAAAATGCCACTAAAAAGTCGGTTGTTCAAAATATTATGCCCGATACAAAAGAAGAGCTTATGCGTGCTATAGTTTTATCGGAGATATTAGCTCCTCCAAAATCAAAAAGATAAATCATGAACACCCCTTTACATGCATAAATTCATGTAAAGGGGTGTTTTTTATCAAACAATTATTTCCACTCCACGCGAGTATTATGATTGATAATTTTGATGACATTATTTTAGATTATGAAATTTCGCTTCTTCGATTATCAGATACGGAGTTAGTCTGTTCCTACAATCATCATCTACTAGAAATACAAGCTGAACGATTATTTATAAAGTCGATGTCAATGGAACGCCTTCATCTTCAGGTAGATAAACTCCAGTGCTTTAAACTTACTAGGAAGGACAACGGCTAATGTCAAAACAACTAGTACGTATCCAATTAGCAAGCACCACTGATCAGTTTGTTTTGTTTCAGAAATTATTGTCTCACGATATCGAAGTGTATCGAGTTTATAGCACGGAGGATAGTTTGTTCTTCTCCATTCAGAAAAAAGATTTGAAGCAATTTAGGAAAATACGAAAAACGATGAAACTTCCTGTAAAGCTAAAGGACGAAACAACAAGCGGCACCATTTCCATATATTCTTATTCCATTATTGGGGTAATCTTTTTTTTCATAATACCGCTGATCTTTGCACAATTTATATGGAAGGTCAACATTGATTCATATACGCCAGAGAGTAACATCATGATAACGGAACAGCTAAAGGAAATGAAAATTAAAGAAAGGATGCTTATTTCTTCATTACCATCTGAACAAGAAATTAGGCAGAAACTTCTACTGAAGCATAAGGAATTTTCTTGGATTCATTTTACTCAATCTGGTTCAACTTTAACAGTCACCCCTATGCTTGCCCCGGTAACAAATGAGCGAAAAGTAAAAAATGCACCGCCATCTCATCTTATCGCTAAAAGAAGTGGAGTAATTACAGACTTTGAATTAGTAAAAGGGGTACGAGCGGTAGAAAAAAATACTTCAGTTAAAAAAGGTGATATTCTTGTTAATGGATTTGTTACTCAAGGTGACAAACGGATAATTACAAGTGCTGAGGGTAAAGTGTACGCAAGCTATTGGATAGAGCTTAACTTTGAACTTCCAAGAAAGGTCACTATCATAAAGCCTACAACCCGAGAAGTGCTCATTCAAAAAAAGACAGATGATAAGAATGACTTTTGGAAGGAAATAGCTATGCCACGGTTTTTGCAGCCTTATTTTAAAGCAGGGTATGTACAAGGTAGTGAGGTGGTTTCGTATGATCTAAATGAGGAATCAGTTAAACATCTAGTACGTCCTTTATTATTTCAAAAAATCATGAATGAATTACCTATTGGCACTCAAATATTAGAAGATAAAGTTTTACAGATGTCTATTGAAAATGATAAAGTGAAAGGGAAGATATTATTACTAATAAATGAAAATATTGCAACACCACAAGTTATACCCCAAGGAGACGACACATGAGCCAACAAAAACAACTAGACATTAATCTGCAAGACCCAACCGAAGCAGTTATGCTGCTAGGTATTTCAGATAAAAATATTAAGCTTATTGAAGAAGAGCTAAAGGTGCAGTTGATTACTAGAGGCGAGTTGATACAAATTGCTGGAGAAGAACAAAATGTGGAAGATGCAAGACAGTTAATCATACAGCTACTACTTGTAATTAGAAAAGGTATTAATATTAACCTTCGTGATGTTTCAACTGCAATTGAAATGAGCATTAATGGAACTATTGAGTATTTCGCAAGCCTCTATGATGAAGAGATTGCTCGGAATACAAAAGGGAAAGCAATTCGAGCGAAGACAATTGGTCAAAGAGAGTATATTCAAGGTATTAGACATTCTGATTTGACATTTGGAATCGGGCCAGCGGGAACTGGGAAAACCTATCTTGCTGTAGTAATGGCAACCCAAGCCTTAAAAAATGCACACGTTAAGAGAATCATTTTAACACGTCCAGCAGTCGAAGCAGGTGAAAGTCTAGGATTTCTACCTGGAGATCTAAAAGAGAAGGTAGACCCTTATTTACGCCCGTTATATGATGCTTTGCATGATGTGTTAGGTACAGAACAAACAGATCGCCTAATGGAAAGAGGAACTATAGAAATTGCTCCTCTTGCTTATATGCGTGGGAGAACCTTAGATGATGCATTTGTGATTTTGGACGAAGCTCAAAATACAACAAAAGCTCAAATGAAAATGTTTTTAACCCGCCTAGGCTTCGGATCTAAAATGGTGATTACTGGAGATAAAACCCAAATCGATTTACCGAAGGGTGCCGAGTCAGGCCTAATTGTTGCTGAAAAAATTCTTCATAAAGTTTCAGGAATCCATTTCCAATATTTAGAGCAAGGGGATGTAGTACGTCATCCTCTAGTAGCTAAAATTATTTCTGCATATGAAGAAAATCAATAATATATTAAAACAGCTGTCAATAATAGACGGCTGTTTTTTGTTTACTGATTCACATACGTTTTCCTAAAGATATATATTTACATTCATGCTAACCTTTTTTAAAGCTATAACACTCTTAATAGATTAATTGTCCAATTGTTTTGTATATAAGGTATAATAAAGAGAATAGTAGAGCAAGGGGATGAATGGATGAAGTCGTTAATAATGAAATGGAAAAGATGGCGAGAAAATAAATACCTCCCTATAATTATTATCCTTCTAACTTCTATCAGTATGTTCCTATTAATAAAAGGAAGCGTACAAGAAAATACATACGATATATCTTTAATGAATTTAGCCCCTGAAACTATTCGATCCGTAAAAACAATGGAAGATCCTGTGAAGACGGAGGAGGAAAAAGAAAAGGCGGCTGCTGAAGTATCTCCTGTATACCAATTTCAAGAAGAAACGGCAGAAAATCAATCCACAATTGCCGAATCTATCTTTGACAGTGTATTAGATGTAAAAGGAGAGATTTCCCCGGAAGAACCTGAATCAGCAGTTGAAAGTTTACAAAAACTAAAAAAAGAGATGAACGTGCTAACAGAAAATGATAGCTTTGTGCCTTTGACAGATGATGCTTTAAACATATTACTAAAGCAAAATCCCGCTACGCTTAACGAGGCGAAAGAAAAGCTGCCGGTTTTAGTAGAAGAGACTTTAAATGAACCAATCCGAACGGAAAACTTGGCCATAGAAAGAGATAAAGTCGTTCAAAAAGTACGTACTACATTTAATTTTCCTGATGACGTAACGAATGTCCTCATATCAATTGCTCGTGGCTCCATCATAGCGACAGAAATAAAAAATGATGAATTAACCGATCTACGTATAGAACAAGCTAAGGCCAGTGTTGAGCCTACAAGAATTTTACAAGGTCAAATACTTGTACAAAAAGGTGAAATCGTTAGTAAAGAGGTATATCGTCAACTAGAGTTATTAGGTATGCTGACAAACAAATCATCCTATAAGCCATACATAGGTGTATCGCTATTTGTTTTACTTACGATGTGGGTTCTTTTTGGACAAACAATTCGTGTAAAAGAATCTAACCTTCACAACGCAAAAAATCTGATTGTTGTGGCTTTTAGTGTTATTGTATCCGTGTTGATGATGAAAGTGCTACAATCAGTAGCGTACAATTTTGATATCATTATTGCATTTTTGTTCCCGACTGCTATGGTATCCATGTTAGTTTATATATTAGTCAATGAACGAGCAGCCTTTATTTCTAATTTTGTCGTAGCTGCTTATGCTGGTATTATTTTTCAAGAGGGATATACGAATATTTTTCAAATGGAAGTGGCGTTATACATACTTTTTGGTGGGATAGCGGGCATTTTTGCTATGCAGCATATGTATAACAATTCACAGATTCTGCGTTCAAGCTTAATAGTGGCCTCAGTTAATTTAACGTTTATATTATTTTATTTGTTGATGACCAAAACCACTTATGAGTTTACAGATATTGCATTCTATATCGGGGCAGCATTAGTTTCTGGAGTGTTATCAGGTGCACTTACTCTTGGTATTTTGCCTTTTTTTGAGTCAGCTTTTGGTATACTTTCCACTATGAGGTTGATTGAACTTTCTAGTCCAAATCATCCCTTGCTAAAGAAAATACTGACAGAAACACCTGGTACGTATCATCATAGCCTAATGGTGGCAAACTTAGCAGAAGCGGCCTGTGAGGCTATAGGGGCAAATGGCTTACTTGCTAGAGTTGGTTGCTATTACCACGATATCGGTAAAACTAATCGTCCAGGCTTTTTTATAGAAAACCAAGTGAATGGTTATAATCCGCACGATAATCTATCGCCGGAGGCAAGCAAGGATATTATTATTTCTCATGCTGTAGAAGGAGCAGACATTTTGAAAAAAAATAAGCTTCCTAAAGAAATTATTGATGTTGCTGAGCAGCATCATGGCACTAGCCTATTAAAATTCTTTTATCATAAAGCAAAAGAAATGAATCCGAATATTGAAGAAGGATCTTTTAGGTATCCAGGTCCAAAGCCACAAACAAAGGAAATAGCTATTATTTCTGTAGCTGATAGCGTAGAAGCTGCTGTTCGCTCAATGAAGGAACCGAATGCAGAAAAAATACACCGCCTAATCCAATCAATTATTAAAGATAAGGTAATTGATGGACAATTTGATGAATGCGATTTATCATTCAAGGAAATAAAGAAAATTGAGGAAAGTTTCTGTTCAACGATGAATGGTACATTCCATTCCAGAATAGAATACCCCAAATAATCAGTAAGGAGTAAACAAACATGCTAGTAATGGATTTAATGGACGAAACAAATACATTATCCGAAGAAGCAGTTGCATTAGTTGAGAAAGTACTTCAATCAGCAGCAGATCAATTACATGTAAAAGATGGAAGCGAAGTTAGTGTCACTTTTGTAACTAATGATGTAATTCAAGAAATCAATAAAAACTATCGAAACAAAGACATGCCTACAGATGTAATCTCATTTGCAATGGAAGAAATGGGTGAAGGAGAAATAGAAATAAAAGATGCAGACCTTCCTACATTGCTTGGAGATATAGTTATTTCAGTAGAACGTACAACGGAGCAAGCAGAGTCGTATGGACATTCTTTTGAAAGAGAGCTTGCCTTCTTAGCTGTTCATGGATTTTTACATTTGCTAGGGTACGATCATGGAACAGAAGAAGAGGAAAAGGAAATGTTTGGTTTACAGGAAAATATTTTACAAGCTTTTGGTTTAAAGCGTGAAGGCCATGAACTTTCATAAATTTGGTAAGTCATTCGTCTATGCTACGCAAGGAGTATTACAGGCTGTTAAAACAGAACAAAACTTTCGCTTACATTTACTGGCAGCAGGTATAGTTTCGTTAGCGGGTATATTCACCGGGCTCTCTAAATGGGAGTGGATCATTGTTGTCATGCTCATTTTTGGGATGTTCATGATAGAATTGGTTAATACGGCGATTGAAAGGGTTGTAGACCTTGTATCACCTGACTATCATCTATTAGCCCAGCAGGCAAAGGATATTGCTGCTGGAGCTTGTCTAGTCTATGCCATCTGCACAGTAATTATAGGTTTAATCATATTTATACCGAAATGGTCGGTAATCTTATTTTAAAAGGTGTGTTCATCATGGATAAAGAGAAATTATTAGAAGCATCTATAGCAGCGAGAAATAAAGCATATGTTCCTTATTCAAAATTCCCAGTAGGTGCAGCTCTACTAACTGTTGACGGTGAAATCATATTAGGTTGCAATATTGAAAATGCGTCGTTTGGATTAACAAACTGTGCAGAAAGAACAGCAATTTTTAAAGCCGTTTCTGAAGGCAAAAAGAACTTTGCAGCTATTGCTGTTTCCGGTGACACCGAGGGCCCAATTTCTCCCTGTGGAGCTTGCAGACAAGTTTTAGCTGAATTTTGCGATGTGAATATGCCAGTATTTTTAACAAATTTAAAAGGAAATGTAACAGAAACAACGGTATCTGAGTTATTACCAGGAGCTTTTACAACGGAGGATTTAGATTATGCAGCAAAACAATGAAGGTTTTAAATCAGGTTTTATATCAATTATTGGACGTCCAAATGTAGGGAAATCTACTTTTTTAAACCGTGTTATCGGTCAGAAAATAGCAATTATGAGTGATAAGCCTCAAACCACTCGCAATAAGGTACAAGGAGTTCTTACATTAGATGAAAGTCAAATGATTTTTATCGATACGCCCGGTATTCATAAACCAAAGCATAAACTTGGAGATTTTATGTTAAAGGTTGCTAAAAACACATTACGCGAGGTTGATGTAATATTATTTATGGTAAATGCTACAGAGCCAAGAGGTAAAGGTGACGAGTTTATCATAGATTTGCTTGAAAAAAATGAAACACCTGTATTTTTAGTTATTAACAAAATTGACCAGGTGCATCCAGATGATTTGATAGGAATCATTGAGTCTTATAAAGACAAATATGATTTTGCTGAGATCGTTCCAATTTCCGCTCTTCAGGGTAATAATGTGGAAAGGTTGCTAGAGACGATTCAATCGTATTTGCCGGAAGGTCCACAATACTATCCAGCTGACCAAGTAACAGATCATCCAGAGAGATTTATTATTTCTGAGTTAATACGAGAAAAGGTATTACATTTAACAAGGGAAGAGATTCCACATTCAATTGCAGTAGTGATTGATAAAATAAAAAAAGAAGAAGACACAGATAAAGATATGATTCGTGTAATGGCTACAATTATTGTAGAGCGAGATTCCCAAAAAGGTATTGTAATTGGTAAAAAAGGTGCTCTTCTTAAAGAGGTTGGAACAAGAGCGCGTCATGACATAGAAATGCTATTAGGAACCAAAGTATTTCTAGAACTATGGGTGAAGGTGCAAAAGGATTGGCGCAATAAATCCGCCCACTTAAGAGACTATGGGTTTAGAGAAGACGAATATTAAGAATAGGACTTATAGAGCAAGCTTAGAAGGAAGGGAAGGCTTTTGCTTCAAAAGGTAGAAGGGATTGTCTTACGAACCTCATCTTACGGAGAAACAGATAAAATAGTAACTATTTTCTCACGAGAATTAGGGAAAAGGGCAGCTATGGCTCGTGGTGCTAAAAAGCCGACGAGCCGGCTCTCTTCTATTTCTCAGCCATTTACTTATGCATATTTCTTAATTCAGCAAGGAAGAGGTATGGGATCTCTGCAGCAAGGAGAAATTATTGACTCAATGCGTGTAATCCGGGAAGATATTTTTACCACCGCCTATGCAAGCTTTATCATGGAGTTAGTTGATAAGTTAATAGATGATGAGTCACCAAAACCGCATGTATTTACGATTTTACAGCAAGCGTTAGAGGCTATAACTGAAGGCTATGACCCAGAGGCAATTAGCTTGTTTGTAGAATGGAAGATGTTACCTGTTGCGGGCATATATCCTGTACTTCATCAATGTTCCAATTGTGGATCTACAGATGGAGAATTTGCATTTTCCTTCGCTCAGATAGGTTTCTTATGTCATCGTTGCTTTTCCATTGATTCATACTTAATTCGGTTAACCCCAGCTCAGGTTAAGCTAATCAGAACGTTTTATACGGTCCCCATAAATCAGGTTGGTAAGCTTTCCTTAAAAAAAGAAACAAAAGGATTTATAAAAAAATTGTGCGAACAATTTATAATGAGCAAGTAGGAGTACGTTTAAAATCTCAAGTGTTTTTGGATCAAATGGAAAAGACCCCAGAGTTCTATAATAACCCTCAAAAGGATTCTTCTTCGGAAGAGTAATTTCGAAGGAGCATTTTTTTGTAAAAATAAGAAAAAGGAGAGAAAGTGAATTTTTCACTTTCTCTCCTTTTATGCATTAATTAGAATTGTAATTGCTCTTCAATATATGCTTTTACATCTGCTATTGGCATTCTAGTTTGTTCCATAGAATCGCGGTGACGAACTGTAACTTGGCCATCTGTTTCTGAATCGAAGTCGTATGTGATACAGAATGGTGTGCCAATTTCATCTTGGCGACGGTAACGTTTACCAATTGATTGTGACTCATCATAGTCCACCATGAAATGCTTGCTAAGATGAGAGAATAAAGCAGTAGCGCCTTCAGAAAGTTTTTTAGATAAAGGTAAGATTGCGGCCTTAATAGGAGCAAGAGCAGGGTGGAAGCGCAGAACTGTACGTTGATCGTCGCCTTCTAGTTGCTCTACATCATAAGCTTCACATAAGAATGCTAAAGTTACACGATCAGCTCCTAAAGATGGTTCGATACAATAAGGGACATATCTTTCATTTGTTATTGGATCGATATAATTGAAGTCCTCACCAGAGTGTTCCATATGCTGCTTCAAATCGAAGTCTGTTCTGTCAGCAATTCCCCAAAGCTCTCCCCATCCAAATGGGAATTTATATTCGATATCTGTTGTTGCATTGGAGTAATGTGATAACTCCTCGTCAGAATGGTCTCTTAGACGTATGCTATTCTCAGAAACACCTAAATTTAAAAGCCATTCTTTGCAATAATTGCGCCAGAACTCAAACCATTCCATATCCTCGCCAGGCTTACAGAAGAATTCTAATTCCATTTGTTCAAATTCTCTAGTACGGAAAGTGAAGTTACCAGGAGTGATTTCATTACGGAAACTCTTACCTACTTGGGCAATACCAAATGGCATTTTTTTACGCATAGAACGCTGCACATTTTTGTAGTTTACAAAAATACCTTGAGCAGTTTCTGGACGTAAGAAAATTTCATTAGTAGACGATTCTGTTACTCCTTGGAAAGTTTTAAACATTAAGTTGAATTGACGGATCTCTGTATAATCATAAGCACCACAAGAAGGGCAGACAATCTCATGTTCTTTCATAATCTCTTCCATTTTTTCAAAGGAAAGACCGTCTACAACCATTTCTATTCCTTTTTTATCTAATGCATCTTCAATAATTTTGTCTACGCGGTGGCGTGATTTACATTTTTTACAGTCAATCATAGGATCATTAAAGTTGCCAATATGTCCTGAAGCAACCCAAGTTTTTGGATTCATCAGAATTGCTGCATCCAAACCAACGTTATATGGTGATTCTTGAACGAATTTTTTCCACCAAGCTTTTTTTACATTATTTTTTAGTTCTACTCCTAAAGGACCATAATCCCATGTGTTTGCCAAACCTCCATATATTTCAGAGCCTGGGAATACAAAACCTCTTTGTTTTGCTAAACTAACTACATTTTCCATTGAAAATTCCATTTGACATACCTCCTATTTGATAAATATTCTTTTAAAGTAAAATGAGTACAAAAAAACTCGTCTCCGGGCTACAATAGCCCGGGGACGAGTTTATAACCCGCGGTTCCACCCCGATTGATTGTTTGTACAATCCACTTTAAAAGCTTAAGCTCCGAGCTGCCGTTTCCTGTAGGTGTGGTCTTACACTATCACCACTCGCTAAAATAACAGTACTTATAATGCTCTTCAACGCTTTAATATTATTGATGATTGTAACATATGCTTCTTTATTTAGCAATGTGATGCATAATGGTATATAATTATTTAGAATAAGTATAATTTTGAGGCGGTGAGTCCAATCGAACTCAACAAACGGCAGGTCGAAATTTTGGACATTGTAAAAGGGAATGGGCCTATTACAGGTGAACAAATAGCAGAACGACTTAGTTTAACAAGGTCTACACTTAGACCGGATCTCGCGATTTTAACGATGGCTGGTTTTTTAGATGCTCGTCCACGTGTTGGATATTTTTATTCTGGTAAAAAAACCAGTCAGGCTATTTCAGATAATATTGCACAGATGCTAGTAAAGGATTTTCAATCTATCCCCGTTGTTGTTGAAGAAGGTATGTCAGTTTACGATGCAATATGTCAAATGTTTTTAGAGGATGTTGGATCGTTGTTCGTGGTAGATAAAAAGTCTGTATTGTCGGGAGTTCTTTCAAGGAAAGACTTTTTACGTACAAGTATTGGAAATCAAGATCTAACCAAAATGCCGGTACATATGATTATGACAAGAATGCCTAATGTGACGTATTGTTTAAAAGAAGATACATTGATAGAAGTAGCTAATAAACTAATGAGTCGACAAATCGATTCTTTACCAGTTGTTAAAGAAACTAAAGATGGTTTAGAGATTGTCGGGAGAATAACAAAGACAAATATTACACGAGCTTTCTTATCTTTAGCCGATGACCATGATTTATGAGGAGTGAAAAAATGAAAATGTTAAACCTGTTTATCGTCTCAGACTCTATAGGAGAAACGGGTGAATTAGTTGCAAAGGCTGCAATCAGCCAATTTAGACCTGGCTTGCAACATACAAAGCTAAAAAGATTTACCCATATTGACTCCATGGACCACATTAAAGAGATAACTGCTTTGGCTAAAGAACAGAACGCTTGTATTTTATATACATTAGTTCAGCATGATATGAGAGAGGCAATTGTGACGTATTGCAAGAAGTACGATTTGCAATGCGTAGATTTAATTGGGCCTGTTATCAGTCTGCTCGAAAAAAAATTAGATGAAAAGCCATTTGAAGAGCCTGGTCTTGTTCGCAAACTAGATGAAGACTATTTTAAAAAAATAGAAGCAGTGGAATTTGCTGTCAAGTATGATGATGGAAGAGATCCTAGAGGGCTTTTACAAGCTGATATAGTATTAATTGGTGTCTCAAGAACTTCTAAAACTCCATTATCTCAGTATTTAGCTAATAAAAGATATAAAGTGGCTAACGTACCACTTGTGCCCGAGGTAGAGCCACCAGAGGAACTTTTTCAAATAGATCCATTGAAGTGCTTTGGATTAGTTATTACTCCGGATAAACTTAATTCGATTAGAAGAGAAAGACTTATCGCTATTGGTTTGAAGGATGATGCGAGCTATGCGAAGATAGAACGTATAAATGAAGAGATTGAACACTTTGAACGTATCGTCAATCGAATTGGATGTCAGGTAATAGATGTGACTAATAGGGCAGTAGAAGAAACTGCTAATCTAGTCATAAATCAAATCCAACAAAAATAATTTGAAATATTAAAGACCGATTCACGAATGTGAAAAGGTTTTTTTATGTACGAAAGCGAATAAAGTATAGATTAATATATTGAAATGTTTTATAATAATTCTTTGTGGAAAAAAGAATTATTTCGTATTTTTGTGTAATTATTTTGTCGATTCTTGCAGGATTTTTCTTAAGTCTCTCGAATTAATACTAAGTAGCAAGTAAAGATGGTGAAATAATGACGAATCGTATAGAAGAAGAAGTAATCGAACAAGTTAGAAATAACACAGATATTGTAGATGTAATCAGTGAGTATGTTCAACTTACGAAGAGAGGTAGAAACTTCTTCGGCCTTTGTCCTTTTCATGGTGAACAAACCCCATCTTTTTCAGTCACACACGAAAAGCAAATTTTTCATTGTTTTGGCTGTGGAGCCGGAGGAAATGTAATTACGTTTTTAATGGATATTGAAAATCTCTCATTCCATGAAGCTGTTAGTAAGCTTGGTAGTCGTCTCGGTATGGAGATTGAACATAAGTCAGCTCATAGTATAGAGGAAAAAGCACCAGTCTCTAAAGAAGTATCTCTTATGAAAAAAGCGCATGAGTTTGCTAGCGAATATTTTCATCATCTGTTACTTCACACGGAGGAGGGAGAAAATGCATTACATTACTTACAAGAAAGAGGGTTTTCTACCGAGCTTATAGAAAAGTATAAAATAGGCTGGTCACTACCTAGCTGGGATGCTCTTACTACCTTATTAGAGAGAAAAGGTATGGATTTACAAGAAATTGAGAAAACTGGACTTATTATAAGAAAAGAAAATGAGCTGAAGTATTTTGACCGGTTCCGCGGAAGAATTATGTTCCCTGTTTTCGATGAAACCGGACACGTAGTGGCGTTCTCTGGAAGGATACTACACAAGAAAGAAAACGAAGCAAAGTATCTAAATAGTCCAGAGTCTCCTATTTTTCAGAAAAGCCAAATTCTCTATAACTTAGATAAAGCAAGACTTGATATACGTAAGCAACGCAATGTGATTATTTTTGAAGGCTTTTTAGATGTTATTTCAGCATCAAAAGCGGGTATAACAAACGGTGTTGCAACAATGGGAACCGCTTTAACGTCTCAACATATAACCAAGCTCAAGAGATTAACTACCAATGTCACTCTTTGCTTCGATGGTGATAAAGCTGGAATGGAGGCTGCTCGTAAAGCTGCAACATCTCTTCAAGGCCAAAGTATTCAAACTGAGGTTGCAATTATTCCTGATGCAATGGATCCTGATGACTATATAAAAAATTATGGAGAAGTAGCCTTTAGGGAAAAAATTATTGACAAACCTCATTCTTATCTTTCATTTATGATGATTGTGTCAAAGAGGGACAAGAATTTTAATAACGAAAATGATACGCTTCAGTATATTCAAGAGATATTGGAAATACTGAGTGATAGAAACTCTACTGTAGAGCGAGATCTCTATATTCGTCAGCTGTCTCAAGAGACAAACGTATCAGAAGAAGCGATATATCAACATTTGCGCAAAATACAGGGGAAAAAAGCAAAAGAAACTAAAAGCAATCATTCTCTTCCTATTGCGTCTCCTCAAGAGCTGCCGAAAAAGAAACGAACCATTTCAGCGGATGAAAGAGCGGAAAGAATATTGTTGGCACATATGCTTCACAACCCTCAAGTAATTGATATTGCAATAAGTAACATCAATGATGGCCCATGTTTTATAAGAGATGCATATGAAGCTGCATATGTTCGCTTAATGGGTTATTACGAAGATTATCCCGATGGTGATTATCAAAGGTTTTTAGAAGTTTTAAATGATGGTGAACTAAGAAAAATAGTAATGGAAGCAGCGCTCTCAGAACGTGATCCAGAGCATGAAACGGAAGAAGTCATGGACTGTTTGCGCCATATTAGAAAATACCGGATTGAGCAGCAAATAGAACGTAAGCTACATGAAGCTAAAGAGGCTGAAAAAATGTCGGATATAACTAAAGCTCTCCAGCTGGCACAAGAGGCCATTCAGTTAAAGAAATCTTTAGTAGATTTTCAATAAATAATCATCCGGTAGTAAAAGGAGGAATTCTTATGGCGGACAAGTCTGAACGTACAAAAGAAACGGATATCGAATTATCATTAGAAGATGCAAAAAAACAATTAATCGAACTAGGTAAAAAAAATGGTGAGGTAACTTACCATGATATAGCCGACAAACTTGCTTCTTTCGATTTGGAATCAGATCAAATCGAAGAGTTCATTGAGCATTTAGAGGGCAAAGGAATTGAACTTGGTCGTAAAGACGGAGATGAAGAGGATTTAGATCGTTTGATGAAAGGGAAAGAAGAAGAAACCTTTGATCTCAATGATTTAAGTGTTCCACCTGGCGTTAAGATCAATGACCCTGTTCGTATGTATTTAAAAGAGATTGGCCGAGTAGATCTGTTGAAGGCTTCGGAAGAAATCGCACTTGCTGAAAGAATCGAGCAAGGAGATGAAGAAGCTAGAAAACGTCTAGCAGAGGCAAACCTACGCTTAGTTGTTAGTATTGCTAAACGCTATGTGGGACGAGGAATGTTATTCTTGGATCTAATTCAAGAAGGTAACATGGGTCTTATTAAAGCAGTAGAGAAGTTTGACCACCGTAAAGGGTTCAAATTTAGTACTTATGCAACTTGGTGGATTCGACAAGCGATAACTCGTGCAATTGCTGACCAAGCTCGAACAATTCGTATTCCAGTGCACATGGTTGAAACAATTAACAAGCTAATTCGAGTTCAACGTCAGTTACTACAAGATTTAGGACGTGAGCCTTCACCGGAAGAAATCGGAGAAGAGATGGATCTTCCAGCAGAAAAAGTACGTGAAATCTTAAAAATAGCACAAGAACCAGTTTCCTTAGAAACACCTATTGGGGAAGAAGACGATTCTCATTTAGGAGATTTCATTGAAGATGCTGATGCACAATCACCTTCTGATCATGCAGCATACGAACTTCTTAAAGAGCAATTAGAAGATGTGTTAGACACTTTAACAGACCGTGAGGAAAATGTATTACGTTTACGCTTTGGATTAGATGATGGGCGTACGAGAACTCTTGAGGAAGTTGGCAAGGTTTTCGGCGTAACACGTGAACGTATTCGACAAATTGAAGCGAAGGCTTTAAGAAAGTTACGTCATCCTTCTAGAAGCAAACGCTTAAAAGATTTCTTAGAATAATAAAGAGGCATCCTAAAAAGGATGCCTTTTTTACAGTAATAAAATACGAAATATTTCCAAAAGTTGCAATCAACCTGATACATAGAAAGATATAAACTCAAAGTCTTCAAACACAGATTATCCAATTGGCATAAGGAAGAGAATGGAAAAGAGGATTAGTATGTCAGTTCAAAAAAAGCAAATAATACTGAATGAAATAGCTTTCTGGAAGCAAAATAAACTTCTCCCGGAGCATTACTGTGATTTTCTTACTGCTCTTTATGCACAAGGGGAGAAAGAAGAAATAGAAGTAAACAATCAAGCAGTTTTGGAAAAGGAAAAGAAAAAAGCATCTTTAAAAATGAATGGAGTTATTTTTCTTATAGGACTAATCACTTTAGCGATCTTAACCGCACTATTAACTATGACTTCAAACATACTACCGATTATATTTGCTGGAGTTGCTGTGAAATTATTTGTCTACATTGCTATTAAACTAGCAAAAAATAACTCTCTTTTAACCCCACTCTTATTTGTTTTTTCTGCATTGCTTTTGCTAGGGGTTACTTTCAAAATTTGGGAAGCCTACTTTATAAGTGAACCAAATATATTATTATTTATGATTATCGCTAATTGTATTTTATGGCTTCTTTCTGGAGTATTTTTGAAGCTAATTTACTTCACTATCTCCGGTATAGTGGGAATAATCTTCATACTAGTTTATATAGCTTATATATATATCGTATAGATAATTTCTGTATTAATTGGAAATCTGGTAATTTTGAGTTTGTTTTTAATTTTAATAGGAAGCCAAACCTTCTTGCCTGTAAATAAGCAGGAAAGGCTTGGCTTTCTATTTTTTTGTACCAATTCTTATAATAAATCTTTCAATTTATTGTGTAATAATTATTACTAGTGACATAGAATCGCTTTTTAATATGCTAATTTCCGCAATCTTTTGTATAATAAAAAAGTAAGCGTTTTTATTTACAAAGGGGATGGAATAAAATGAATTTTGATTTAACTCAGGAACAACAGATGATTCGCAAGACTATTAAGGAGTTTGCTAACGAAGTTGTAGCTCCTGGAGCTATTGAGCGTGACAAAACAAAGCATTTTCCGAAAGAAGTCTTTAAACAGTTAGCCGACATGGGGATGATGGGCTTACCGTTTTCAGAAGAGTATGGTGGAGCAGGGGCAGATACAGTGAGCTTTGCTATTGTAACAGAGGAATTGAGCCGTGCATGTGCCTCTACAGGCATTACCTACTCGGCACATATTTCACTAGGAGGAGCTCCGCTTAGCTTGTTTGGAACAGAAGAGCAAAAGCAAAAGTATTTAGTTCCAATTTGTACAGGAGAATCCTTCGGTGCGTTTGGTTTAACGGAGCCTAACGCTGGATCTGATGCAGGAGGAACTCAAACAACCGCCAAAGAAGAAGGCGATGATTTTGTCATAAATGGTAGTAAGGCATTTATAACAAATGCTAGCTATGCAAAGCATCTTGCTTTGACTGCAATAACGGATATTAAGGATGGTAAAAAGGAAATATCAGCAATTATAGTTCCTACAGATGCTAAAGGGTTCACTGTTATCGACAATTATGAAAAAATGGGTTTGAATGCATCTAATACAACGGAATTGGTAATAGATAATGTAAGAGTACCTCAAGAGAATTTGTTAGGTAAGCGAGGAAATGGGTTCAGACAGTTTTTAGTTACCTTAGACGGTGGACGAATTGGTATAGGAGCAATGGCAGTTGGTATTGCACAGGCAGCTTTTGATCGAGCTCTACAATATTCTAAAGAGCGTAAGCAATTCGGAAAAACTTTATCAGAATTTCAAATTACGCAATTTAAGCTTGCCGATATGGCCATGAAAATAGAATTAGCAAGAACTATGGTTTATAAGGCAGCTTGGTTGAAGGATCAAGGACGTGCTTTTGGTAAAGAGGCATCTATGTGTAAATTATATGCGTCCGAAATTGCAATGGAAGTGGCAGATCAAGCAATTCAACTGCACGGAGGATATGGTTATATGAAGGAGTATGAGGTGGAACGCTTTATGAGAGATGCAAAACTACTGGAAATTGGAGAAGGCACGTCTGAGGTCCAACGAATGGTAATTGCTAGACATATTGGTTGTTAATTTTAAAAAAATATGTCGATTTTGTCACAAAGCTATAAAACTTCTTCAATAACACTTTTCGTTTTCGACACAATGGAGTACAATATGAGTGTTGACTAATTCTATATTAGAAAAGAATGTATCAAAGAAGGAGGGTTAACTATGCAAAAGAATCCAATTATTCCATTTATATTAATTATGGCATTTGGTATCGGTTTAATTTTCTTCCTATCTATCGATGGCGTAGGTAACAAAGAAGAAATCACTTCAGAACATGAATCTGCTGAAGGTGGAGAATCTGCTGAAGGCGGAGAAGATGCTGCTGCTGGAGAATTCGATCCTGAAGCACTTGCTCAAGGAAAATGTATTAGCTGTCACGGTAACTCATATGAAGGTGGAATGGGACCATCATTAGTTGGTACTGCACTATCGGAAGATGAAATCAAAGACGTTTTAGCAAACGGTAAAGGCGCTATGCCTGCTGGCTTAGTACCGGAAGCAAACCTAGATGAAATGGCTACTTGGATCAAATCTTTAGGTAACTAATATTTCGATAAAAGACCTCGGATTCTTTTTAAGAATCGAGGTCTTTTTTTAATATTGCTTTTTATGAATGACAAGAAAGAATATAAAATTACATATTCATGTGAATTTTATTAAATGATTAAAATTTGAGCAAGAATCAATCGTAAGACATGATTTTTGTTAAAAGTGTGGAAAAGCGATAATCTATCAATACAACTATTCGATAAAATTTCATTTGTAATTAAGAATCCAATCAACGACATGTTAAATCTCAAACTAGGGCAGTGTTATACTTTTATATAAATGAAAACTATCACTGCAAGTACTCGAACGCATTTTTTATTTTTGTTATAATAACTTTAGAGGTGTAAAGAATGAATGCAAAAAATTTATCAGATAGACTAAAAACAGTAGCTTCCTACGTAGAAAAAAATACTATTTTAGCTGACATTGGAAGTGACCATGCCTATTTACCATGTTATTTAGTGCATCAATCCACTATCAAAAAAGCGATAGCGGGTGAAGTAGTAAAAGGACCATATGAATCTGCCTTAAAGCAAGTTAAAAATGAAGGTTTAGAAAATCAAATAGAGGTCCGTTTTGGAGACGGATTACAAGTTATTAATGAGGAAGATCACGTAGGCACGATTACTATTGCTGGGATGGGTGGTCCATTAATCGCTTCCATCTTAGAAGCTGGCAAGCATAAGCTTACGAATGTCCACACGTTAATTCTCCAACCTAATATCCACGCAAAGGCAATCCGTGAATGGGCAGTCAAAGAAGGCTGGAAAATTGAAGAGGAAACTATTCTAGAGGAGCATTCTAAAATATATGAAGTAATCGTATTAAAAAAAGGGAGCATGACTCTTACTGAGCAGGAGCTCTTAGTTGGACCAATATTAATGCAAGTCAGAACAAATATATTTAAGAAAAAATGGTCAGTTGAAGTGAAGGAATGGGAAAGAATATGGACACAATTAAAGACTATCCCTAATTCCACTGAAGTTGAACATAAAATAATGGAACTAGAGAACAAGATGTCAATCGTTAAGGAGCTGTTGTGAGTATGAAGCAAACAAATGGACAGCATCTTATTTCCTTTTTTGAAGAATGGGCTCCTCGCTCTTTAGCAGTAGAAGGAGATTCTGTAGGTCTTCAAATTGGAAGGTTAGATAAGCCAGTTACTAAGGTCCTTGTAACATTAGATGTCAATAACGAAGTGGTGGATGAAGCAATTGAAAAAGGATGTCAGCTGATTATTGCTCATCATCCGCCTATCTATAATAAACTAAAAAATATTAGAACTGATTTACCTCAAGGACGTTTATTTGAAAAGTTGATAAAGCATGAAATTGCAGTCTACGCAGCTCATACTAATTTGGATATTGCAACAGGGGGAGTAAATGATTTATTGGCCGATGCCTTGAAGTTAGAGAACGTATCCATTTTAGAGCCGACTACTTCTGAGAAGCTAATGAAGCTAGAGGTCTTTACGCCTAAAGAAGCGACTGAAGCCGTGAGAAAAGCGATTGGGGAGGCAGGAGCAGGTAAACTAGGTGACTATGATAGTTGTAGCTTCACAACTCCCGGAGAGGGCCGTTTTAAGCCAAATAGTGAAGCAAAACCTTATATAGGAGAGGCAAATAAACTAGCAGTAGTTGAGGAAGATAAAATCGAGGTAGTGTTCCCGGCTACAAAGAAAAATAGAGTCCTAAAAGCCCTGCTAAATGCTCATCCATATGAAGAACCAGCATACAATTTGATGGAACTTGATATAGAAGTCAATGAAAAGGGACTTGGAAGAATAGGTTTACTACCAAATTCAGTCTCATTGGGGGATTATGCAAACACCGTTAAATCTCAATTAAATGTTCCATTTGTTAGGGTAGTGGGATCAATGGAAAAACCTGTTCAAAAGGTTGCAATATTAGGCGGAGATGGCAACAAATATATACAAATAGCGAAAAGAGCAGGAGCAGATGTATTGGTCACAGGTGATTTATATTTCCATATTGCACAGGATGCACTGGCAATAGACCTTGCTATTATTGATCCTGGACATCACATAGAGCAGATCATGAAAAAAGGCGTCTCAGATTACATGAATGCTAAATGTGAGGAAAAAAAATTGGACTGTATTTTTATTGCATCACAATTATCTACTGAGCCCTTTCGAATAATTTAAGGGTTAAGTGTCCACACTAAAACAAAAGCTGCTTCTCAAGGAAGCAGCTTTGTTAATTGATAGAATATGGTTCAATTCGAATAACTGGTTTAGGAATCTTAATTTTTGGAAGAATTTTTTCAGGAAGTACTTTCTTTGAAGTATCATGAGTTGATGGATCATTCGGATCAAACTTTTCTAGAAATTGAATAACTTCCTTTACAATCGGAGTTGGTGTGGATGCACCAGCAGTAACCGCAACATGATTGACATTTTCTAGCCATTCCAATTTTAGGTCGGAAATATCACCAATTCGGTACGATGGTGTTCCTGCAATCTCCTCTGAAACTTGAGTGAGTCTGTTAGAGTTGTTGCTCATTGGGTCGCCAACCACAATAAGAAGCTCTGCTTTGCCAGCCTGTTCAGCAACTGCCTCTTGTCTTACTTGAGTGGCTAGACAAATTTCTTTGTGAACTTCAATGTTAGGGAATTTTTCTTTTAATTTATCCATCAAATGAACAACATCCCATTGAGACATTGTAGTTTGGTTCGTCACTAATAATTTCTCGTCAGGTAGGGATAGATTTTCAATGTCTTCAATTGTCTGTACTAAATGTACTTTACCTGGAGCAACTCCGATAGCGCCTTCTGGCTCGGGATGTCCTTTTTTCCCGATATAAATAATCTCAAAGCCCTCTGCTGTTTTTTCTTCGATTAAGTCATGGGTAACAGTAACATCAGGACAGGTGGCATCTATAGAAACTAAACCTTTTTTACGTGCCAGTTCTTTTACCTCTGGGGAAACACCGTGAGCAGTAAAGATAACGGTACCCTTCTCCACTTTGGATAGGATATCTAAACGATTTTCTCCATCCAGTGTAATAATTCCGTCTTGCTCAAAAGCATCGGTTACATGTTTGTTGTGAACAATCATTCCTAATATATAAATTGGCCGTGGAAGAGATGAGTCCATCGCAGCGTTACGTGCAATAACCATAGCATCCACCACACCATAACAATATCCTCTAGGCGAAATTTTTTGTACAATCATTTTTAAGAAACTCCCTTCAATACGAGCATACTCATATTATAACGGAGGTTAAGGTTGATTACAAAGTATTAAAACGGTGGCTGGAAGATTCGAGGTAGCGAGGCACCTCCAGTGGAAGCTACCGCGCTTGCTGCTCTTGCTACCGGGGCTGCAGCAGCCGCCGAAGCTGTAGTGGCTGCAGTTGCTGCTGCTCCTGCAGCAGGAGCAGCTGTGAAGCCTCGATAAAGTCTCAATAGTGCAGGTACATTCTGTATCATAGGTGCCCATTGTTTGACCATAGGTGTTAGTTGTTGAGCTGTATTAATAAACTTATCAGCAGTCTGCAAATAAGACATCGTTTTACTGCTTAGACCGCTAGCCCCTGCAGCAGCAGTTCCAGCGGCACCAGCAGCGCCAGCCGCTGCTGCGGCTTGCCCAAAGCCTTGTGGTCCTGGTCCAAAACCTCCGGGAGGACCACCTGGCGGTCTTCCCGCATTAAATCCTCCACGAGGACCACCTGGCGGTCCTCCCGCATTAAATCCTCCACGAGGAGGTCCTTGCCCAAACATGCCAGCTCCAGGGGGAGGACCCTGGCTAAAACCGCCTCCAGTAGGTGGAGCTGAAGAACCACCATTGCCTCCTTGGAAATGTCTTACTAAATTAGTAAGAGGTCCGCTCGCCGGTCCATTACTAGGTCCACTTGGAGCTTCACCGAAATTTTGTGGAGGAGGAGGGGCATTCTGGAAGGAATTTTGATTGCCAAAATTAGAAAAGTCATTCCCTCTTTGAGCGAATGGATAAAAAGATTCATAGCGCAATTTGTTTCATCTCCTTTCGAACATACAGACTATTCTATTCTATGCAAATTATCCGTTTTATGTACAATCGTGTTACAATAAAGATATGATAGGGAGGGACTCAAATGTCCAAATACACAGATTATAATTTTCAACCGTTTTTACAAGAAGCAATAAATAAATTAGGCTTCCAGGAACCAACACCAATTCAAAAAGAAATCATTCCTTTAGTATTAAAGGGGAAAAGTGCGATTGGTCAAGCACACACGGGGACTGGAAAGACTCATAGCTTCTTGATACCGATTGTTGAAAAAGTAAATGCTAGTAAACAAGAGGTACAAGCAATCATAACTTCTCCAACAAGAGAACTTGCAACTCAAATATATAAAGAGTTGAACAAGTTAATAGAGGGTACAGAGATTCAAACTAAGCTATTCATAGGAGGAACAGACAAGGCTCGTTCAATCGAAAAGTTAAAAACACAGCCACAAATAGTCGTTGGTACACCAGGTCGACTTCGTGATTTAACTGTTGAACAAGCGCTTTTAGTTCATACTGCAAATGTATTAGTAGTGGATGAAGCAGATTTAGCATTTGATTTAGGTTTTATAAACGAAATAGATCAGTTCGCATCACGTATGCCTGATCAATTAGAGATGTTTGTATTCTCTGCAACTATTCCAGAAAAACTACAACCATTCTTGAAAAAATATATGGACTCTCCTGTGCATATTAAAATAGGTGACAAACGCCCAGTAGCAGATGGTATTGACTTTACTGTTGTACCTGTACGTAGTAAATCTCGTAAAAAACGATTATTAGATGTTATTGAAGGTATCAATCCTTATTTGGCAATTATCTTTGCTAATACAAAGCAAAATGCCGATGAAGTTGCAAATTACTTACAAGGTAACGGCGTAAAAGTAGGCGTTGTACATGGAGATATCTCTCCTCGTGATCGTAAACGCGTGATGAAACAAATTCATGAATTAGAATATCAATATATAGTTGCAACAGACTTAGCGGCTCGTGGAATTGATATTCCTGGAGTAAGCCATGTCATCAATTATGAAATTCCAGAGGACTTAGAATTCTTTATTCACCGAGTTGGTAGAACGGCTCGCGCAGGGCTAACTGGGACAGCAATCACATTGTTTGAACCATCTGATGAGGATGCGTTAAACCGTATAGAAAAAATGGGCATTACATTTGAACACAAAGATGTAAGTAACGGTGAATGGACAGAGCTAAAAGAACGCCATGCGAGAAAGAATAGAACAAAAGTAGAAAATGAAATCGATGCGAAAGCGAAGGCGCTAGTCCGTAAACCTAAAAAAGTTAAACCAGGCTACAAGCGTAATATGAAATGGGAAATGGACAAAGTGAAGAAAAGAGAGCGTCGCATTAAAAACCGTAAGAAATAAGGAGGGACTTCCATGCTACTAGGATCACATGTTTCCATGAGTGGTAAAGAAATGCTTCTGGCATCTAGTAAAGAGGCAGCATCATACGGTGCAAACACATTTATGATATATACTGGAGCACCTCAAAACACACGTAGAAAACCAATTGAGGAATTAAATATTGAGGCTGGATTACAGCATATGAAGGAAAATGACATCTTTAATATTGTGGTTCATGCACCTTATATTATTAATTTAGGAAATACCACAAAGCCAGAAACATTTGCTTTAGGTGTAGAATTTCTCCAAAAAGAAGTGGAGCGTACTGCTGCGATAGGTGCAACACAAATTGTTCTTCACCCAGGAGCTCATGTAGGCGCTGGAGCTGAAGCAGGTATACAAAAAATTATAGAAGGCTTGAATGAAGTTTTGACAACTGAACACCCTGTCCAAATTGCATTAGAAACAATGGCAGGTAAGGGATCAGAGTGTGGAAGGACTTTTGAAGAGCTTGCTCAAATATTCGATGGTGTTACAAATAATCATCGATTGTCAGTTTGTATGGATACATGCCATATACATGATGCTGGCTATGACGTAGTAAATGATTTTGATGGTGTATTAAATCAGTTTGACAAACTTATTGGAATTGACCGTTTAAAAGTGTTGCACATTAATGATAGTAAGAACGTTTGTGGAGCAGCTAAAGACCGTCATGAAAATATTGGATTTGGTGAAATTGGATTTGAGGCACTTCAATATGTTGTGCATCATCCACAGCTTACAGAAATACCTAAAATACTAGAGACGCCTTTTGTTGGTGTAGATGCTAAATCGAAAAAAGCTCCTTATAAAATGGAGATTGAGATGCTTCGTTCTAAATTATTTGACCCTAAGGCATTAGAATTACTTACTGTGTAATATTTAAATTGTCTGGCACCTTCTCTTTTCAACGAAAAGAGGAGGGGCCTTTTTCTTTTAACTGCTCATAAAGAGTAATAGCGCGCTTTTCACCTAAAATTTGAATCAGTTTTTGCTGGATGGCATTAGGTACTCCTAATACTAGCCAAGTTATAGAAATTTCTTGAAGCAAAGGATGAACTCCCTCTATTTCTTTATCCGACAGCTTCACGTCAAAACCTTTTAGGATTTGTTTAAATTCTTTTTTAGTACAGTTTTGTAGTTGAATTATAAACTTCCCAATATCCATATGAACATCCTTTCAAGCAATTTTATTTACACAATACGATTTATCCTCTATACTTTATCATTGTAAATCGTAATCATTCTGAATTAGAATAGAGGAAACAAAGTGTCCTTACCATTAATCAAATTACATAATATTTCTTATAAATACGAACAAACACAAGCGTTAATCGATATTAACTTAGTCATTGAGGAAGGAGATTTCCTAGCCATTATTGGTCCTAACGGTTCTGGAAAGTCCACTCTTCTAAAGATTATGCTAGGACTGTTAAAGCCAACAGATGGAGAGGTATTCCTATTTGGAAAGCCTGCTCATAAATTTAAAGAGAGAGAATGGATAGGCTACGTATCTCAAAAGTCGAATTCGTTTAATACGGGCTTTCCTGCCACAGTAAGTGAAGTGGTTAGAAGCGGAATTGTTAAACAAACAGGTCTTTTTAAGCGTTTCCCTAAGAATATTAAACTTCAAGTTCGACAAGCATTAAAGGCAGTAGGAATGGAAGATTTCGCTGATAAAAATATAGGAGAGCTTTCTGGTGGCCAGCAACAGAGAGTATTCATCGCAAGAGCAATGATTAGTAATCCTAAGATATTAATATTAGATGAGCCTACAGTTGGAATTGACAGCAAAAATGTTCGTTCATTTTATAATATGTTAGTACACTTGAATCGTGAACATAATATTACTGTCATACTAGTTACCCATGATGTTGACGCCGTTTCAACTAGCATCAGTCATGTGGCATGTCTAAATCAAAGAATGCACTTCCATGGTTTTAAAAAAGACATGGAATTGATGAGTGAAGAACAATTGGAAGCATGGTACGGTCATTCGGTCCGTAAAGTTGAGCACCAAGGTGAGGTACAGTCATGATAGAATCTATTTTTCAATACGAATTTCTTCAAAATGCATTTGCTTCGGGGTTGATTATTGGAATTATTGCTCCTCTGTTGGGCGTGTTCATCGTTGTAAGAAGGCTATCACTGATAGCAGATGCATTGAGCCACGTGACCCTTGCAGGGATAGCAGGTAGTCTTTACTTAAGCCAATCGATTGGGGCACTAGCGCTACTTAATCCATTATATTTAGGAATAGTTGCTTCGGTTACGGGCTCACTTTTTATCGAAAGGCTGCGTCGTCTATATAAACATTATGAAGAATTGGCAATTCCCATCATTATGTCAGCAGGCTTGGGTTTTGGTGCTATATTTATTTCCTTAGCTGAGGGATTCAGTTCAGATTTGTTTAGTTACTTATTTGGTTCCGTATCTGCCGTCAGCAGACAAGATTTATGGATAGTTATTAGCATTTCAATTGTTGTGGTATTATTTTTAGGGCTATTTTTTAAAGAACTTTTTGTTTTATCATTCGACGAAGAATATGCAAAGGCTTCAGGTCTTCCTGCTAAATGGATCCATATGCTTTTCATGGTGGTAACAGCTCTAGTGATTGCTGCATCTATGAGAATTGTCGGTATATTACTTGTTTCTTCGCTTATGACACTGCCTGTGGCAGCAGCAATGAGAATATCCAAAAGCTTTAAGCAGGCTCTTATTCTATCTGTAATTTTTGGCGAACTAGCTGTTGTCATTGGACTAGTAAGCGCGTTTTATTTGGACTTAGCCCCAGGTGGAACTATTGTCGTTACTTCTATTATTATCTTGCTTCTAGCTATCTTAGCTAAAAAGGTGGGAAGAAAAGGAGCGGTTGCAACATGAACATAGAAAAAGCATGGGATCTTTTAAAAAAAGAAGGCTTTAAGAAAACCGATAAGCGAGAACAGATTCTCGATATTTTTTCTAAAACAAGTAAGTATATTACAGCTAGAGATATATTAGATGTCATGATGGAGGAACACCCGGGTATGAGCTACGATACAATTTACCGTAATCTTAATACTTTCGTAGAGCTTGGTATTTTAGAAGAAACAGAGCTGGCAGGGGAAAAGAACTTTCGAATGCAATGTGAAGTAGATCATCATCATCACCATTTTATTTGTTTAAAATGTGGCAACATTAAAGAAATCAATTTTTGCCCAATGGAAGTGCTTCAAAATAGTATACCGGGGTATGAGATAGAAAATCATAAATTTGAGATTTACGGAAACTGTCCAGAATGTCATTGAGAAGTGTAAGCCTTTAATGGTTTACACTTTTTTTTGTTGCCAGGGGATTGTAGTAAATTTCTTAAATGGAGCACGGATTGTCGTAAAACCTTCTCGAGAGAAGGGACATGCAGGGGATTGTAGTAAATTTCCGTAGGATTGTCGTAAAATAGAGACCTATTGTAGTAATCGGAGCTCGGATTGTCGTAAAACTCTTTGAGAGAAAGCGTAGTCAGGAAAAGAATGGGGAGTAAAGAATTAAGCCACTATTATTTGCTGCTTGTTGTGGCTTATTTCCTTCTCAAGTATGTGTCCACGATTGTTAGTTTCATTTATCTTAAAAGGTTTTAGCTACTAATTCCTACAGAAGTGTTTTCGTATTCGCTATTTGTTAATGCCTTATAGATGAATTCAGCAACATCTGCTCTAGATATAGATCGCCCTGAATTAGGAACACCTGTAGTAGATTCTTTATAATTACCAGTAAATGCTTTATCTGTTAGTCCCATTGGTCTAACAATTGTATAAGTTAAATCATTCGATTTAATGTAATCAATTGCATTTTTATGGTCGGCTAACACGTTACCCAGCATTTTCATCATCATTTTGCCCATTATCCCTGGTATTTCATTTTCCACACCTGCAGAGGCAGTATAAATAATTCGTTTCACATTATTCGCAACCATTCCATCAGCTACATTTTTTATCATATTTTCTAGTTGAGTAGATTTTTTCATCCCAGTAGTGGATCCTAAACATGAAATAACTGCTTCCTTGCCACTTATAGCTTCCTCGACGGCTTTCTTGTCAAAAGCGTCACCTTGAATAATAGTCAGATTTTCATGCTCCATCGCTAGCTTAGAGGGGGTCCGTATGTATGCTGTGACAGAGTGACCCTTTTCTAATGCTAATTTAGTAAATTGTTTGCCTACACCGCCACTTGCTCCGAATATAATAATATCCATGTCTGTTTCCTCTTTTCTAATGTTTTGTATTACTTAGCCTATAATCAGGAAACACCTATGTCCGATTACAAGTAAGTTTGTATTGTTTAAGTAACATTTCAATTGAAGCTTGAAAATACTATTTTACCTAAAAAAAGGGATAACCCTTAACAGGTTACCCCTTTTCATATTACTTAATAGTCATCGAAAATTCTTTTTCGATCCAATTATTTGCTTCAATCCAGTTATTCACTCGGATGACGCCCTTAGGAGCGGGTTGTTGATTATATGGAGTGTTGAACAATAAAACTGGAATATCTAGCTCTTCATTAATTTCTACAGCATTGTCATGCTTGTCTTCAAAGAATACATGTACGCCATGTTTTCTGGCAGTTTCTATTTTGTTGTGAGTACCGATCAATTCGATATGATCATATAGTAACTCTTGCTCTTTAAACCAGTTTAAAGTTACGTCCATGACATTTTCTCCACGAGCAGAGATAAAGTATAGCTCATACTTTTCCTTCCAAGCAGATAAAACCGCTTTAGCATCTGCTTGAATAGGGGAGGTAGCGTAGATTACTGACTCAGACGACTTAAACCATTCATAAAATTCCTTTTGGTCTACTTCAAATGCCTTTGTTAAATCGTACTCTTTAATATCCTCTAACTGTAAATTACATTTAAAAGCATCATTTATATGTGGAAGCAAAGAAGTAGGACAAGTAACTGTCCCATCTATATCTATGCCGAATCGTACATTCGTCATTGTATCTCTCCTTACGCTTGTTGTGTTTCAGCATCCTTTTGTTGTTTATCTAGCTCTTGTTGTGCAAAATACTCAGCAGCAATTTTATCAATTTCGATTTTAAGCTCTTCAACCATTGTTTCCTCGGGAACTTTGCGAACAGTTTTACCTTTACGGAACAAAAGACCTTCTCCTCGTGCACCTGCAATACCTATGTCAGCCTCACGAGCCTCACCAGGTCCGTTTACTGCACATCCTAATACTGCTACTTTAATAGGTGCCTTAATATGAGAAATGTATTCTTCTACTTCATTTGCAATAGAAATTAGGTCTATTTCGATTCGTCCACAAGTCGGACATGATATAAGTGTTGCAGCGTTAGAAGAAAGACCGAATACTTTTAAAAGCTCTCTTGCAACCTTTACTTCTTCAACTGGATCTGCACTTAAAGATACACGCATTGTGTTACCAATACCCATCGCTAGAAGTGTTCCAAGGCCAGCAGCACTTTTAATAGAACCTGCAAACAATGTACCTGACTCAGTGATTCCTAAGTGAAGTGGGTAGTCAAATGCTTCAGAAGCCTTGCGGTAAGCTTCAATTGCTAAGCTAACATCAGAAGCCTTCATCGAAACAATAATGTCATGAAAATCTAAGTCTTCTAGAATTTTTATATGGTGAAGAGCACTTTCTACCATACCATCTGCTGTAGGATAGCCATACTTCTCTAGAATTTTCCTTTCTAGAGAACCAGCATTAACACCGATTCGGATTGGAATACCTTTTGCTTTAGCCGCATTTACTACAGCTTCTACTTTTTCCTTGCGCCCAATGTTACCTGGGTTAATACGAATTTTATCAGCACCTTGTTCGATAGCGATTAGCGCTAATTTATAATCAAAATGGATGTCCACTACTAATGGAATATTAATACGTTTTTTTATCTCGCCGATCGAATAAGCGGCACGTTCATCTGGACAAGCTACACGAACGATTTGACAACCAGCTTCCTCTAGGCGTAAAATTTCCGCCACAGTTGCTTCTACATCATGTGTTTTAGTTGTAGTCATACTTTGGATAAAAAGCTCGTTACTGCCACCTATAGTCAAGTTTCCAACTCGCACAGGACGAGTTTTGGAACGATGAATTATTTCACTCATGAAATTCTCTCCTTCTTGAGGCTTTATGCCGTCACTATCCACCATTTTATCAGTCTTTCAAATGAATTGACAAGGAAGAAACCTCTAATTTTCTTTTTTACAGTTTGTTTGCGATGTATAAACAGGTAAAAGTACTTTTTCTCCTACATGGAATGACTGGTTTTTTAAATGAGGATTTAGCTCATAAAAATCATTTAAACGTTTAGTAAATGAAATATCTTCACTAGTAGGATAAATCGCAAATAAAGAATAGATAGTTTCCCCAGGCATAATCTCTGCAACAATATAGTTAGGAGATTCAATGCACTTCTCCATTTGTATCTCACTCGAATATGCTAATGGGATAGTTCCCTCAAACAAATCTACCTTAATAATATAAAACGAAACAAGTAGCGCGATGGTTGCTAAAAATAGTTTCATTAAAAATCCCCCCTAACGAACTCTATGTCGCAGGAGGGAACATTATGCATTATCTCTTGATAGGATAATATTTTAAAGACATAAATAAATAGACAAGCGTAATGACATAGATTACTAATTGAAAATAATCATTAGACCATTGCAGTAAAGCAAAAAGGATGGAAAGCAACATTGGAACAGTGCTGGCAAATAGAGTCGTTCTCCATAAATGACGATATTCACCACGTCGTTTTAATAAATGAAGTATTAGGGTACCTATATAGGCAAAGATACTAATACGGACAAATATCAACATAGTATTTAATACAAACAAAAATATAAAAGCGAACGGATAGATCAACCATTGAATATCCGCAAAATATTCAATAAGTCCCTCAACATTTTGTTGTTGTTCTGAAATCCCATTTATAAATCCGTAAAAGGAGAAAGCTGTCATTAGAAATACATAGATGAATATGTATTGCATAACCTTTCCAATAGGTATAAGTCGAAATGCCGCAATTTTTTTAGGGCTATGTAAGCTTGCTTTAAATAATTGATATAGATTCATAGATATCACCCTTCCTACTTCATAATATCATCTTCAGAATGAAGAAAACAAAGTAATTTATTTGCTTTGTTAAGATATTGTAAAGAATGGTGAGTATGTGTTTACATAGGCTTAATAATTTCATCATAATAGAAATGTATTAATTTTCCGAAATAGGAGTTGAGCACATCGTGGAATTGAACTGGCAACAAATGCTATTTGAATTTTTTGGGGACTAGGTATATTTTTGTTCGCCATTAAGTATATGGGTGACGGTTTACAAAAAGCAGCAGGAGAACGGTTAAGAGATATATTAGATCGCTATACTACCAATCCTTTTATGGGGGTTTTAGTTGGTATTATTGTAACCGTATTAATTCAATCTAGTTCAGGTACAACTGTTATTACTGTTGGACTAGTAAGTGCAGGGTTTATGAAGCTGCGACAAGCAATTGGTGTTATTATGGGTGCTAACATAGGAACAACCATTACTGCATTCATCATTGGTTTTGATGTAGGTGGCTATGCACTTCCAATTATGGCTGTAGGAGCTTTTTTAATCTTCTTTTTTAAGAAACATGTTGTACAAAATGTTGGGGAAGTCATTTTTGGATTTGGGGGATTATTTCTAGGTCTTGAATTAATGAGTGGGGGCATGCAACCTTTAAGAGAGTTAGAGGCGTTTACAGATTTTACACTGGCGATGAGTGACCATCCATTCCTTGGTTTATTGTCAGGAACAATATTTACTCTAATAGTCCAAAGTTCAAGTGCCACCGTTGCTATTCTTCAAGGGCTTTATGCAGAAAATCTACTATCTCTCCAAGGTGCCTTACCAGTTCTTTTCGGGGATAATATAGGAACTACTATTACAGCGATTCTCGCATCTTTAGGTGCTTCTGTTGCTGCAAAGAGAGCTGCAGCGACCCATGTTTTGTTTAATGTAGTAGGTTCAGTAATTTTTATACTTTTATTAATACCGTTTACTATATATATTGAATGGATATCTGGTGTTCTTGATTTAGAGAGTAAAATGCAAATAGCCTTTGCACATGGTTCATTTAACGTGGCAAATACGATTATACAGTTCCCATTAATAGGAGCTTGGGCATATTTAGTAACTAAGTTAATACCGGGAGACGATGTTTCCATTGAATATAAACCAAAACATTTAGATGTTAATTTTATCGAACAGTCACCATCTATCGCAATTGGACAGGCTAAAGAAGAAATCTTGCGGATGGGCGCTCTAAGTGTTCAAGGTTTAGAGAATACATACGCTTATTTAAAAACAAAAAACAAACGAAATTCTGATCTAGCTTATCAAATAGAGGATGCATTAAATAATTTAGATCAAAAAATTACAGATTATTTAGTGAAAATCTCTTCTCAGCCATTGTCCGATCAAGATTCTGGAAGACATAATATGCTTATGGATACGGTAAGGGATATAGAAAGAATCGGAGACCACTTCGAAAATATTTTGGAGCTAATCGATTATCAAGAGGTTCATCGAATTATTTTAACGGAAGATGCATTGGAAGATGTATCGGAAATGTTTGAACTGACTATACAAACAGTCGAAAAAGCGATAGAGGCTTTGAACAATAACGACGATAAACTAGCGACTGAAGTAGCTGAACAAGAAAATGTTATAGATAAAATGGAAAGACAATATAGAAAAAATCATATTTTACGTGTAAATGAAGGGAAATGCTCGGGTCAAGCTGGTATAATGTTCGTAGACATTTTAAGTAATTTAGAGCGGATCGGAGACCATGCATGTAATGTGGCCGAGGCCGTATTAGGGAGACGTGTATGATAGAGATTATTGGTTGGATTTTAGTTATAGCTAGTTTTATAATAGCTTTTGTTGGTACTTTTTATCCTATTATTCCTTCAGTAGTTTTTATGCTATTGGGTTATATCTTGTATGGATTTTTTTTCTCTTTCAACGAATTGACTTGGCTATTCTGGGCTATTCAAATATTATTTGTCGTTCTTTTGTTTGGAGCAGATATGGCAGCGAACGCATTTGGAGTTAAAAAGTTCGGAGGAACGAAGGCGGGAGTTTGGGGGAGTACAATTGGATTGTTGTTTGGACCATTCGTTATCCCAGTTGCTGGTATAATTATCGGACCCTTCCTGGGAGCTGTTATCGCAGAACTAATAGTGACAAGAGAAGGATTTAAACAAGCGACCAAATCTGGAATAGGTTCTTTAATCGGTTTCCTAACATCCTCTGTTGCTAAAATAGTAATTTTAACAATTATGATTGTAATTTTTGTTTTCTTTATTTAACTCAGTCAAAAGTAGGAGAAAAATTTAGTCTTTTTTATTTGAACGTTTGTTCATATTTTGATACGCTAATAAATGGATAGAAAATTACTATATTATTTCTTAGGAGGAAACTATAATGGCTTACGAATTACCACAATTACCTTACGCTTACGATGCACTTGAACCACATATCGACAAAGAAACGATGAATATTCATCATACGAAACACCACAATACTTATGTAACTAACTTAAACAATGCAGTTGCAGGAAAAGCTGATTTGGAAAACAAATCTGTTGAAGAACTTATTGCTAACATTGATGCTCTTCCAGAAGACATCAAAACTGCAGTACGTAACAATGGTGGTGGGCATGCTAACCACTCACTATTCTGGCAACTTCTTTCTCCAAACGGCGGAGGAACTCCAACTGGCGAACTAGCTCAAGCAATCGATGCTAAATTCGGTAGCTTTGACGCTTTCAAAGAAGAGTTTGCGAAAGCAGCTACAACTCGTTTCGGTTCAGGCTGGGCTTGGTTATCTGTAGCAAACGGAGAATTAGAAATTTCTTCAACTGCTAACCAAGACTCTCCAATCATGGAAGGTAAAACTCCATTATTAGGTTTAGATGTATGGGAGCATGCATACTACTTAAATTATCAAAACCGTCGTCCTGATTACATTTCTTCTTTCTGGAATGTTGTAAACTGGAATGAAGTTTCAAAACGCTATTCAGCTGCAAAATAATTTTTCCTGCAATAGGAATATATTTTATAAAATGAAACTTAGCACACACTTTTTCGTCTAAAAGTGTGTGCTTTTTATGTTACAATAAAATAAGATAAAATTATTCAACAAGTAGGTGAAATCATGCGAAAAACAACTAAAAAACGTGCACAGAGTATGAAGGCGAAACAAAGAGCAAATCTAACTTTTCGTATGAACATTCTTTTCTTTTCTATTTTTTTACTTTTTACAATTTTAATATTAAGACTGGGCTTCCTTCAAATTGTAAAAGGGGAGAACTATGCACGTGATCTAGAGCGGACCGAGGAAGTAGCTGTTAATACAAGCGTTCCCCGTGGACGATTATATGATAGTGAAGGACGAATATTAGTTGATAATAAGCCTCAAAAGGTAATAACTTATACTAAGATGCAGACAACTACTTCTGCGGATATGTTAAAAACCGCTAAAAAATTGAGCAAGTTAATTGAAAAAGATACGAAAAATATTACTAAAAGCGATCGACAAGACTATTGGTTGCAAAAGAATGACGAAGAAGCTAAAAAACTTGTGACAGATAAAGAAAGACAGGAAATAGAAAATAACGAAGAGTTAACGAAGGCTGAAAAGAATAGAGCAATCGACCGTCTTCAACGTAGTAAGCTTACGGAAGAACAGCTTAATTCCTTTACACCTGAGGAAGAGGAAATTATTGCTATCTATAGAGAAATGGCTACCGGCTACGCATTATCCCCTCAAATTATTAAAGGTGACGAAATGAATAAAGAGGAAGGAGATATACTCGAGGTCACAGCGGAAGAATTTGCAAGAGTTTCTGAGCGTCTAGGTGAGGCGGATATGACAGGTGTAAATACGACAACTGACTGGAGACGAGTAAAAAACTCCACTTTAGCTGTTTTGGGAAGCGTTTCTTCCCCGAAAAAAGGACTTCCTAATGAGCGCCTGAATTATTTCCTATCTAGAGACTACACACGTAATGATCGTGTAGGTACTTCCTATATAGAACAACAGTATGAAGAAGTACTGCAAGGGCAAAAATCTGTTGTAAAAAATATTACAGATGGTAAAGGTCGAGTAATGGATGTAGAAACAGTGTACGAAGGAAAGCCAGGGAATGAGCTTGTTCTAACTACAGATAGTCAAGTTCAACTAGAAATGGAAGCTATTGTAGAGAAACAGTTGCTTCAAATGAAAAACAATAGGGGAACAGATTATTTAACCAGTGCTTTTTTAATCATATTAGATCCTTACACTGGTGATGTTCTATCTTTAGTTGGGAAGAAATTAGAAAAAGAAAATGGCAAATGGGTAGCTAATGATTATGCATATGGAGCTTTTAAAACAGGCTATGAGCTTGGCTCCACAGTAAAGCCGGCTACCGTATTGACTGCATATAGAGAAAATGCAATTGAAGTTGGGGAGTATTTAGTCGATGAACCTATTCGAATAAAGGGTTCGAGTCCTAAAAGTTCTGTATTTAATAGAAACGGCAGAATCCGATTAAATGATTTAACGGCATTGGAACGATCCTCCAACGTGTACATGTTTAAAATTGCGTATGCATTGGCAGGTAAGACGTATCAGCCAAACCAACCGATTTATTTTGGAGAGGATGCATTTTTGAAAATGCGTAATGGATATGCGCAGATGGGATTGGGAGTTCCAACTGGGATAGATTTACCAGGAGAATCCACTGGTTTTATCGGTCAAAATGAATCTGGTAAATTACTAGATTTAAGTATTGGACAGTATGATACTTATACTCCTCTGCAATTAGCTCAATATACTGCAACTATTGCTAACGGCGGTACACGTATACAGCCACATATCGTGAAGGAAATTAGAGAGCCTTCAGAGGATGGGGTAACTCTTGGTAAGTTAGTGAAGGAAATAACTCCTACAGTTTTAAATGTGATAGATAATTCTCAGGAAGAGATTAACCAAGTTCGAAAAGGGATGCAAAGAGTTTATTTTGGAGACAAGGGTACAGGTAAAAAAGCTTTTGGAAGTGCTCCATTCACTGCTGCAGGTAAAACAGGGACTGCTCAATCGTATTATAAAGATAGTACAATGGAGAAATCAGTGCAAACAGTTAACTTAACTCATATTGGCTTCGCCCCATATGATAATCCTGAAATTGCTTATGCGATTGTAGTGCCTCAAGCATTCACTGAATCCACCTATAAAACAAATTATACGAGTGCGATGGCAAGAGAAGTTGTAGATACTTACTTTGATATACAGAAGAAAAAGAACGACTTAGAAACTAATGATTCTACATCTACACCTTCTATAAAACCTGCCTTTACAAATGATCAAATCGATGAAAGTGATGAAAAAAATAAAACAGATGAAGAATAATGAAACTGATCTTAAATGGATAATCATACAAAGTACCCCGAGAGTTCGCATCTCGGGGTACTTTGTCTATTTTTGAAGTTATTTAAGTCAAGTCCTCTTGAATTTTATGGGCGGTACTTCTGTATCCAAAATGAATCTTCAAAAAAGCTACACGCCATATTTGTTTTAATCTCTTTTATTGTTGTTGCTTCGTAAGTATGCCAATACATATTGAATAATGGTCACTTTAAATAACAAACCGGGTTCAACACTTGGTCTCTCAATAGCAGAGTAAAGATGCTTAAAACATTCGATACATCTATAGTGATTCTTTCATAAGAAGTAGAAATACGAAGTTGATTAAAAACTATAATTTAAACTTAACTCTCTAAAAATTATCTAATTCTAATTTACAAAATATTTACACTACCTTTATACAGACTCAATATCAAAGCCTTAAAGTAAAACTTGTAAGACAGAAAACATACTTTAGGGGGATTTACCTGATGAAAAGCTGGAAGTACTTATTAATGACAACTATGGTAGGATCAGCACTTGCTCTAGGGGCTTGTGGAACAGATTCAACAGAAGAGGCAGAAACGGATACGGAATCCGCATCCTCAGCATCGAAAGATTCTCAAGAAGAAGCTGTCTTAGAAGGAAAAGTTTCTGGAGATGGATCTAGTACAGTAGCACCTATACTGGAAGCAGTAGTTGAAGAATATTCAACAGAGCAATCAAAAGTACAAGTAACAGTCGGGGTATCAGGTACTGGTGGAGGCTTTGAGAAATTCATAGCTGGAGATACAGACTTCTCCAATGCATCACGCCCTATAAAAGAAGAGGAAAAGCAAAAATTAGATGAAGCAGGAGTAGATTTCACGGAGTTCCAAATTGCATATGACGGTTTATCGTTAGTAGTTAACAAAGACAATGATTGGGTTGACTCTTTAACAATAGAAGAATTGAAGAAAATGTGGATTGAAGATGGAACAGAAAAAAAATGGTCTGATATCAATCCGGAGTGGCCAGATGAAAAAATTGTTTTCTATTCACCAGGCACAGACTCTGGTACTTATGACTATTTTGACGAAGTAGTATTAGATGAGGCAGATTTAGTGAAATCTGCACAGCTTTCAGAGGATGACAATGTGCTGGTTCAAGGCGTTCAGGGAGATAAAAATGCAATTGCTTTCTTTGGATATGCTTATTACCTAGCCAACCAAGATACTTTAAAGGTTGTTAAAGTGGAAGGTATTGAACCTACAAACGAAACAATTGAATCTGGTGAATATTCTCCGCTATCTCGTCCATTATTTGTTTATGCTAAAAATAGTGCCATCAAGGAAAATCCAGCATTTTATGATTTCATGAAATACACGATTGAAAAAGCAGGAGAAATGGCAGAAGCAGTAGGTTACGTAAGCCTACCTGAAGAAGAATATGAAAAAGGCTTGGCAGATTTAGAAGCTCTTAAATAAACAGAAGATTTTCATGGAGAAAGACATGAGTAGCTTCCGGCTACTCTTTTCTTTCGTTTGGTAAAAGGGGATATACAGTGGTACAAAAAAAGATGATGGATGGAACATCAGTTCAAGATCTAATTGCAAAATCTAACAAGAAAAGATCGAAAAAGTTAATAGAGAAGGTTATACCAATAGGTCTTATGCTAATTGCATCGGTCTCTGTCCTTACAACGTTTGGAATCATTCTAACCTTAGTTGTAGAAACTAGTATTTTCTTTTCTAAAGTACCAATAACCGACTTTTTATTAGGTACAGAATGGTTTCCATTTGCTAATACAGAGCAAGTATTCGGAATTCTCCCTTTAATAGCTGGAACTTTAAAGGTAGCATGTATAGCAGGGATTGTAGCTGTGCCCTTTGGTATTGGATCAGCTATTTTCTTAAGTGAATATGCCAGTGATCGTACAAGAAGAATTATCAAACCCATCTTAGAAGTGTTAGCTGGTATTCCAACCATTGTTTATGGTTTTTTTGCTTTAACATTTGTAACACCACTTTTACAGCAGCTTATACCAGATTTAAAAATCTTTAATGCTTTAAGCCCTGGAATTGTCGTTGGAATTATGATTCTGCCAATGATTGCGTCCTTATCAGAGGATGCGATGTCTTCTGTTCCAAAGTCAATCCGAGAAGGGGCCCTGGCGATGGGCTCTACAAAATTGGAGGTTTCCTTGCGGGTTGTATTGCCAGCAGCATTATCTGGAATTATAGCCTCTATCGTGCTTGCACTGTCTAGAGCAATCGGTGAAACGATGATTGTATCTTTAGCAGGTGGGTCTACACCAAAGTTTGATTGGAATGTAACCGAATCTATTCAAACAATGACAGCCTATATTGTTCAAGTTTCCTCGGGTGATGCTGGCTATGGAACAACCATCTATTATTCCATTTACGCAGTGGGCTTCACATTGTTCTTATTTACACTTTTCATGAACTACTTAGCTCACGTTATTTCGAAAAAGTTTCGGGAGGAATATTAAATGAGATACGTGGATCATGAGTCAGTGATTAAGAGAATGACAGGAAGACTAACATTAAATAGAATTTTTAAGTTTATCTTTTTTTTAGCTACTATGTTTGCGTTATTAGCATTAGGTATATTATTTTATCGAATAATCTCACAAGGCATTGGTTATATAACCCCTGAATTTTTCAATAATTTTGGCTCTCGTTTTCCTGAAAAAGCTGGTATAAAGGCGGCTTTAGTTGGTTCTATTTGGTTAATGTGTGTGGTTGCTCCAGTTTCCTTAATATTAGGAGTAGGGACAGCAATCTATCTTGAGGAATACGCAAAGAAAAACAAATGGAATGATTTTATTCAAATGAATATATCCAATTTAGCTGGAGTTCCTTCTGTAGTTTTTGGTCTACTAGGTTTAACAATTTTCGTCCGTGCGTTGGCATTAGGGAATAGTATCTTGGCAGCAGGATTTACAATGAGTTTACTAATATTACCGGTCATTATCGTTGCTTCACAGGAGGCAATTCGTGCAGTTCCAACAGAGGTAAGAGAAGCTTCCTATGGAATGGGAGCAACCAAATGGCAAACCATTTTAAAAATAGTTCTTCCTTCAGCCATTCCTGGCATTCTAACAGGAGCAATATTAGCATTGTCTCGTGCAGTTGGAGAAACAGCTCCTTTAGTAGTAATTGGAGTTCCTGTAATTATCCACTTTCTTCCTGATGGAGTAATGAGTCAGTTCACTGCACTTCCTATGCAGATTTATGATTGGGCTAAAAGACCACAGTTAGATTTTCAATATGTAGCTTCTGCAGGGATTTTAGTATTAATGATGTTTTTATTGATCATGAACTCAATAGCAATCTTTATAAGGAACAAATTCCAAAAACGTTATTAGGGGGACTCTTAAATGCTTAAAACTAAAACGACCAAACATACAACGAATCAGTCAATATCTAAAATTGTATACGATACACAAGGACTAAATTTATGGTATGGTACTCATCATGCTTTAAAAAATATAAACCTTCAGATTCATGAAAACGAAGTAACAGCTATTATTGGACCTTCAGGCTGTGGTAAATCTACGTATATTAAAACGTTGAATAGAATGGTAGAATTAGTACCAACAGTAAAAACATCCGGACATATTATATATAGAGATAGAAACATCTTTGACGCAGGCTATGGAGTAGAGGAATTGAGAACAAGGGTAGGTATGGTTTTTCAAAAGCCTAATCCTTTTCCAAAGTCCATCTATGACAATATCGCCTATGGTCCAAGAATCCACGGCATTAAAAACAAGAAATTACTAGATGAAATTGTAGAAAAGAGTCTTCGTGGAGCAGCTATATGGGATGAGGTAAAGGACCGATTAAATATGAATGCTTATAGTTTGTCAGGTGGCCAGCAGCAAAGAATTTGTATTGCTCGTTGTCTAGCGATTGAACCTGACGTAATACTAATGGATGAACCTACATCTGCGCTTGATCCTATCTCTACATTAAAGGTAGAGGAGCTAATCCAGGAGTTAAAAAAGGATTATTCTATTATCATCGTGACACACAATATGCAACAAGCAGCTAGAATTTCTGATAAAACGGCATTTTTCTTAAATGGAGAAGTAATTGAGTTTGACAAAACGGATGTTATCTTTTCAACTCCGGAGGATAAACGAACAGAGGATTATATTTCAGGACGTTTCGGATAAAAGAAAGGGGTCAAATGATTATGGTAGGAAGAGAGAAGTTTGATGCGGAGCTTAAACATGTCCAGCAGCTTTTGTTAGAAATGAGTAATACGGCTATTCAAACGATTGACAAAGCGATGGATTATTTGCTGGCTAATGATATTGAAGGTGCATTAACCATTATAAATAATGACATCCATATTAACCGTATGGAAGAAGAAATTAATGATCGAGTAATTTTATTGATTGCAAAGCAACAGCCAGTAGCTACAGACTTACGAAGACTTATGGTGTTGGTGAAGATTGCAGCCGATATGGAACGTATTGGGGACTATGCAGTTAACATTGCAAAAGAAACCATACGCATAGGAAAAGATGAGCATATAGCTCCTATTCATCTGTTAGATGAGATGCGAGTAAAAACTATCTCGATGTTAGAACAAACCTTAACAGCTTTTATCAAAGAAGATATGGACGAGGCAAAAGCCATCGCTAAGCTAGATGATGAAGTTGATGAAATGTATGGTCACGCGATTAAAACCTTATTAGCAGTAGGAGTAAACGAACCAGCTCATCTTAGTCAAGTGACACAGCTCTCCTTTGTGTGTCGTTACTTAGAAAGATCCGCGGATCATGCTACTAATATGGCAGAACGTCTTTTATATTTATTAAAAGGAAGACATTACGAGTTAAACAACTAATCAGACGTTTTATAATAAGAAGAAAGGTAGGCATCCCATTATAGGATGTCTACCTTTTAGTTTGTTATCAGTTCAGTTATTTGCTTGATGGTCATTTTGGAGTCCACTTCATACGTTCCTATTTGAATTCGTGAAGACAATCCTTGGTCAACAATATAATTTTCAAAATCCATTTTATTTTGAATAACTCCTGCTTCTTCTAATACTAAACTAATATCAGAAGAGGTCATACCAGACTCTATAGCTAAGCTAAAAGCGTTAACAGTAGGGGAGGAAACTTCTTGTTTGCTTACCTCTGTTTCATTCTGTTTAGGTTGTTCCTTTTGAGCATTGTTTAAATTGAGCTGCAGCTGGGCAAGTTGTTTTTTTACCTCAGACAGCTCTTGTTGTGATTGTTTATATGCTTGTGCGTCGCCTGTTGAAGAAATATCTTCATTAGATAATCTGTGCTCTAATTGTATAATTGTGCCTGCTAGGAATAATCCGATGCCTAAAAAGCGTATGGCTGTTTTTTTCATTAGCGTGTACCACCAATCACAGATTTAACTTCTTCAACTGTCAAAGAGGAGCGGCTACTAATGTCCTTTAAAGAATATCCCTGTTTATGTAGTTCTAACACCTGATTTTTAATTATTGCATGAACTACTGGTTTTGTAGCAACATTTTTTTTAGGTGCAGTCTTTATTGGATCAATTAGTAATTCCTCTTCGATTACCTTTAATCTACGTTTTAGAGCGCTCGTTTCTTGATAGAGAGTAAAAGAAAGATCCTCGACCTCGGCTTCCACTTTTTTTGAACCATCTTTGATAAAGAAAGAAAGTGCCATTAAAATTATTCCAATGATTATTATAATGATAGAAAAGTCCATAATTTCACCTCAAATTTAAATATCCTGTACTCATACTACCATATCCTAAAAAACTTTAAACAAATTCTTCTATAATATTGTAGATTTTCTTCAATTGTGTGCTATAATTGGTTAGTCGTATAAATCATGCTCAAGTTTTATATTTAATCCTGGCAAAGAGTGGGAGGGACAACCATGCGCGTTAATATTACATTAGCTTGTACAGATTGCGGAGAGCGCAACTATATTTCTAAGAAAAACAAGCGTAACAATCCAGAACGTCTTGAACTTAAAAAATATTGCTCTCGTGAAAAGAAAATGACTCTTCATAGAGAAACTAAATAATAACCTAAACCAAAACCATAAAGGTTTTGGTTTTTTTCTTCGGCAAATAGATGCTAATGGAGGTATTAAAATGTCCAAACAATTAATGAGAAAAAACATGAAGGATAAACTGTCTAGATTAGACAGCGACTTATACATATTATATTCCGAGCAAATTAAAACAAATTTTATAAAGGAAATTTCATCCTTAAACGTTCATACTATTGGATTAACCATATCAGCTTTCCCAGAGGTAAATACTGAAGGGATTATACATGCTCTTTGGGAGTTGGGAAGAACAGTTGTTGTGCCAAAATGTACTCCGCAGGATCGTTCGATGACCTTTTATCGTATAGAAGACTACAATCAACTGGAGACCGTTTATATGAATTTAAAAGAACCTAATCCTAAATTGACCACAGCAGTTGAACCAAGTTCAATTGACTTGCTAATAGTACCTGGAATTGTGTATAGTAAATCAGGGTATAGGATAGGATATGGCGGAGGATATTATGACCGTTTCTTATCCAATTATAAGGGAAAGTCTATGTCTTTGGCTTTTGACATGCAATTAGTTGATGAAATTGTGTCAGAAGACTTTGATCTTCCAGTAGATAGCATTATTACCGAGCGTACAACAATAATGTGTAAGGGAAATAGGGAGATGGGTGAATTAACTTGAAATCCGTATATGATGTTATGCAACTGTTAAAACGCTTTGGGATATTTGTATATACAAAAGACCGAATTGCGGATCTTGAAATAATGGAAGAAGAAATAAAAGAACTGTATTCTATGCAGATGATTGAAGCTCAAGATTTTCAACTAGCCATTTTGTTATTAAGACAGGAAAAAGGTAAATTAAGTAAGTCTTTATAACTATAAATGCTATATGAATATGTGATAAAAAAGCTATCTTCTAAATTAAATGAAACTTATTAGGTTTTAATCCGTCTAACATAGGGTAAGTAAAAATAGGTTTTGTAAATTTTATATTAAAATTCCATTTCATTAATATTGATTTATTTTGATGAAAGGATTAATATATACACTGTTACTTTTACTCATAGAAAGAGTGAATAGGGGAGGATGTAGGCAATGAAGAAAACCTGGCCAACACATTCTATTCTTGTAATTGCAATTGTGGCAACGTGGATAAAAACGTATACTGTGTACCACACGAGCTTTGATATGAAAATCGAGAATATAATGCAACAATTTATTTTATTTATTAACCCTTTAAGCTTTTTGCTTATCGTTTATGGAATTTCGTTATTTTACAAATCCACGAAGGCCCGAAATAGACATATAGTAGTTGTTAGTGTGATACTTTCAATAGTACTTTATGCAAACGCAGTTTTTTATCGTTTCTTTACAGATTTCATCACCATACCAGTCTTGTTCCAAACAAGTAACTTTGGTGATTTGGGATCTTCAGCTGCAGCAAGTATCTTCTTGACTGATATCTTCTATTTCACTGATGTTGCGATTATTTTAATAGCAATTAAATGGTTAAAAATAGGTGAAAAAAGTAAGGTTATTAAAGCATCAACTAGAAGAGCGTATTTTGTACTTTCTGCTGCTATTCTATTTTTAAATTTAGGGCTTGCTGAAATTGAAAGACCACAGCTTCTAACAAGAAGCTTTGACCGTGAAATGCTAGTAAAAAATCTTGGTTCATATAACTACCACTTATACGACATCTTTATTCAGTCTAAGTCACACGCACAGCGTGCACTTGCAGATGGAAGTGAATTAGTCGAAGTTAATAACTATATACGTTCAAACCAAGCAGATCCAAATGAAAAAACGTTTGGTTTAGCTGAGGATAGAAATCTTATTGTTGTTTCGATGGAATCTTTACAATCCTTCGTATTAAATAACGATATGAACGGACATGAGGTAACACCGTTTTTAAATTCTCTAACAAATGATAAGGATACTTTTTACTTCTCCAATTTCTATCATCAAACTGGTTTAGGTAAAACGTCCGATTCAGAATTTTTAGTAGAGAACTCTCTTTATGGTTTAGGCGGAGGAGCAGTATTTTTTACACACGGAGAAAATACATTTCATTCAATGGCTGAACGTTTAAATGACGAGGGTTACTTTACAAATGTTATGCATGCAAACAAGAAAAGCTTTTGGAACCGTGATATGATGTATCAGTCACTTAACATTCAAAAGTTCTATGATGTCATGAGTTACGATGTGAATGATGATAATTCAGTAAACTGGGGTCTTAAGGATATTCCCTTCCTTGAGCAATCTGTCGACTTAATGACAGACATGCCACAGCCTTTTTATTCACGTTTAATCACTTTAACAAATCACCATCCTTTTACATTAGATGAAGAAGATATGTTAATACCTGAATATGATTCGAACTCTGGAACACTAAATAGATATTTCCAATCAGTTCGTTATATGGACGAATCCTTAAAAATATTCTTTGATGATTTAAAAGAAAAAGGATTATATGATAATTCTATTATTGTAATGTATGGTGATCATTATGGAATTTCTGAAAATCATAATGCTGCAATGTCACAGTATTTAGGTAAAGAGATTACTCCATATGAATCTGCTAAATTACAAAGTGTACCTATGTTTATCCATATCCCAAATAGTGGAGCTGGAGAAGAAGTTAGTGAAATTTCAGGGCAAATTGATTTGCGACCTACAATCTTACATTTGTTAGGTGTTGAAACGAACAAAGATATGCAACTAGGTGCAGACATTTTTTCTGAAGATCATGAGGAATTTGTTATTAACAGAAATGGTGGATTTATTACTGAGGACTACGTATATGCTGGAAACACTTGTTATGAGAATGGTTCAGGTATAGAGGTAGATGTGGAAAACTGTCAGACGTATATTGACAGAGCTACTCAGGAGCTAGGTTACTCCGATAAAATTATCAATGGAGACTTACTACGATTTTATGATTTAAAAACTGGTAACCTCTTGATTGATGAAACCAAAGAGTCGGCAAAATAGGTTATTTTTAAAAGCACAGACAAAAAAGTCTGTGCTTTTTTATGAAACAAAAGTCTATTTGAAACGTCTAATTTGTAAGGTGAGGGGGGAGATTGTTGAAAAAAATTGTGTTCTTGATTTTTTGTGTAATTCTACTACAAGCGTGTAAAGAAAAAGAGCAGCCATCGGTAGAAACCCCTGATGACGTCTCCCAGCAACAAACCCCAGTTAAAGAAGTACAAAATAAGTCCAATGAAACAAAAATGCCATCAATCCACTTGGAGCGTTCAAAATTTCACAGCGTGATCGGTTGGTTGTCTGATGATGAAATTTTATTTGTTTTAGTAGATAAAGGTCATTGGATATTAAAGTCTTACTCGATATCTAAAGAGGAATGGAAAGAAATTTATAGAACGAACGTCCCAATTATACAAGGGAAAATTCACCCGAACAAGGAAATGATTCTATTACATACTTCTAACAATTCTTCATCTGCAGAGGTGCAATTATTACATAAAAGTGGAGTTGTAGAACAAAGTCTCTCCTTTAAATCAGCAGAGCTTTATATGGATTGGCATCCAACCAACTCAAATTTAATAGTGTTCTCTACCTTTTATGAGGACTGGACTTATAATGCTTTTGTTTATGAAGGGTCTACACAAGAATTGAAAGCTATAGATGTTGAAAATCCTTTTGTTAAATGGTTTGATGAGGAAAATTTAATGGTCTTCGACTGGAGTGGATCGAGCTTAGATGGTAGTTCATTGAAACTTTATTCAACAGTTGATCATGAGATTCAAGATACAAAATGGGAACATATAATAGATGTTCAGAACTTTGGTAAATCGATGTTATATATCCAAGTAGATGAAGAAAAGATGGAATTTAAGTATCACTTAGAAGACAAAAATAGTGGGGAAATGTTTGAATGGGTCTCCCCTGCAGTAAGTAATTATTCAGAATGGGTAATTCCTACAATATCGATAACTTCCCCAAACAGTTTCATTGCTTTTCAATCAAGGAAGGCAGGGAATATGGACGAAACGAACGAAAAAAGTATTATAGCAGGCTACACAGTAAAAGGGGAAGAGTTATTTGGCGATATTAACGAGCGTCCAATAGACTGTTCACCGAGTGGTAAGATTTGTTTAGGCGGACATGAGAAAGAGCAATGGATTTCATTGAAACCTCTAAAAGAAGCAAAATGGTTAAATATAATCGAATAGAAAAAGCTGCTATACAGTTGTATAGCAGCTTTTTCTTTGCGTTTTAGTGTAAGCTTGGTGGAAATCCTTGGTTTATTATTGTCATAACAGTAAAGAAACCAAAAACTGCAAATGTACCAAAGTTAAATAAAACACTCAGTAAATTTTTCTCTTTGAGAGCTTGGAAAGTGCCTATAATACCTAGCACTGCAACAAGACCAAAAATAACCATTAATAAGTTCATGAAAGACACTCCTTCCGACATATTAAATGAATGTCGCGATTGCATATTCCTCTTCTATTGTAATTGTTATCTCTTCTTTTGTCGAGTAATAAAAGTGGCGAAAGATTGAACAATGGATGCACTTTCGTTTAATATAGAAGGGAGGTGAATTTATGTTAAATATACGTACATATCCATTGGGTTTTATCCAAACGAATTGCTATATCATTTCTAATGCAAAAAAAGAGTGCTTAATTTTTGATCCTGGTGGAAATGGAGAGCAGCTAGTAAAGGAGTTAAAAAGACTAAATTTAAAGCCGATTGCTATTCTTTTAACCCATGCACATTTTGACCATATTGGAGCTGTAGATGATGTTAGAGAAGTATTCAGTATACCAGTTTATATACATCCTTCAGAAAAATCTTGGTTAACAGATCCAGGAAAGAATGGATCTGCTAAATACGCCGAAATTCCGAATATTTCTGCCAAGGAGGCAGATTTCTATTTAAGTAAAGAGGAGAAAACAAGTATAGGCGATTTTGAATTTTTCATTTCTCACACCCCAGGACATTCACCGGGTAGTTTAACTTTTTACTTTGAGACAGACGAATTTGCTATTGTAGGAGATACGTTATTTCAAAATAGCGTCGGTCGCACAGATCTCCCAGGAGGCAACGAGAAGCAATTGTTACACTCCATACACACAAAGCTATTAACGCTCCCAGAAGCAACTGTAATCTATCCTGGGCACGGACCTGCGTCAACTATCCAGGATGAAATGAACTCCAACCCGTTCTTGAATGGATTTTAATCAAAAGTAAATTTGAACAAGGGTTGTTTAACCCCAAATAAAAAGCGAATTTAAAAAGCAGCCTCCAATATGGAAGCTGCTTTTGGACTTAATTAATGTCCACCTGGTACATGTATGAATGTAGTGTAGTATGTAAAGCCGGCGAAGAAGAACATTAAGTAAGCCCCGAAGATGTACATATACATACGCTCAGATAGGTTTAAGAACCCTAAAAGAAGGAATAACCCCGTATTTGCTAAAAATAGTAAAGAAGCTTCTGACATATCACCTAAATAAAACATAACTGCAAAAATCCCTGTCCAGAAAGCCATTACTTTATACATATTGCCCAATTGTAGTCCCTCCTTTTGCAAAGAATACAAATAATTCTCCTATTCATTATAAATGAAAGTGTTCTTACATGTAAACTGATTATTAAACATCTACATTGGAATAACATAAGTTTGTCACAAATAAGATACATCTTCACCTCATTATAGGACTTCCACATGATATACGCAATTAATACAGTGATTCTGTTTGCTTTCTAATTGAACAAAGGTGTTTTCAGGGAAAAGAGTATCAAATTGTCCCTTTAGGAAAGATTCATGTAATATACATATAAAATGTGGATATTTATTCAAATAATCCTTATAAGGACAATTAAAGATGGAAAAGGTAATAATTTTTTTATTCTCTTTTTCAGTTACGTTCGGGATATAACCAATCGAATGGGCTGTTTCTTTCATAATTTCTAGTTTATCTTCAAAAGTTAGTGTATCCACTTGTTTATAATTTATCGCTTTGTGACCGTTTTGATAAGCGATATCCTTTGCTTTATCAATAGCTGCATCACCCATAGCATCAACTAATTCCAATAACCATTCAAGTAATAAATGATTCTCCTGTTTGGGAAAGCTTAAGTGGATAGGATCCTCTGCAAGCACATAAACTCGTGCAGGACGACCGCCTTTTTCATTTTTAACAAATTTAGATGTCAGCAGCTTCGCTTCGTTTAGTTTCGTAAGATGTAGTCTAGCAACATTGGGGTGAATCCCGAACTGTTGTGCAATTTGCTGAACGTTCACTTCTTTATTTTCTTTTGTAATATATTGATAGATTGAGTACCTGGTCTCATCAGCAAGGGTACCAGTTAATTTTAATGTGTCGGACAAGTAAATCCCACCTTCCATTAACTATATTATAAGGGAGAAATTAATAATGATAAACTAATATAAAGTAAACAAGTCAATAATTCCTATTTATTTTACAAAATATGATAAAGACGAAGATAGAATAAAGATTATATCATGAAGTATAATTTATTTTCGCTTTAGACAGAAGCTTTCTGTGAGGTAAGTGATAATCCTCATCGGTTGCTAACGCACTACTAGTAGTTCCAATCAAGAAAGTGCAAAACGTTTGTGTATTTAAATGCCAATATTATTTAATTTATCAATTACAAATATTTTAAAAAATCACTTTATTTATTTTGAGAAAGGAAGTATACTATGTTGTACAAGCTTTTGCGGCCAAGCTTGTAACTGGGGAAAGGATAGATAATGCAACAGGAAGAAAATATAGTGGAACAAAAATGCTTTCAGCTATTAAAAAAAGCTCATCAATTTGGTGCTTCAGATTTTCATATGATTCCTAATGAAGAAATCTACACGTATTCTTTTAAAAAAAATTCCCAAATGTTTGAGGCAGGTCAGCTCCCATTAAATCTTGGTGAAAAGATCATCTCATACTTCAAATTTTTATCCTCTCTTGATATTAGCGAAAAACGCAAACCACAAAGCGGTTCCTTTCAACACATATTTAACTCCCAAAAGTTTTCATTTCGCGTTTCCACTTTACCATCCGTATACGGAAAGGAAAGCCTTGTCATTCGCCTACAGCAACATGATAATGCCAAAATTATTCATTCGCTATCCTTGTTCAGGGGTGCCTCTGAACAAATCGTAGAATTAGCAAACAAGCGTCAAGGTATGATCCTTTTTGTTGGACCAACTGGCTCAGGAAAATCCACGACGATGTACTCGTTAACTAAGTATTGCGCAGAAAATATGAATCGGCATGTTATCTCTCTAGAAGATCCAGTAGAAAACAGTCAATCTTATTTACTACAAATTCAGGTGAATGAGCGATCTGGTGTGACATATGCCAAAGGTCTAAAGGCTATTTTAAGGCATTCACCAGATGTAATTATGATAGGAGAAATAAGAGATAAAGATACTGCTAAGGCTGCAATTCAAGCATCTTTAACGGGACATTTAGTAGTGTCCACAATTCATGCAAGGGACGGAATAGGTGCCTTATACAGATTAATGGATTTAGGTATTAGCTTAGATGAGCTGAAACAAACAGTAACTGGAATTGTTACTCAAAGTTTAGTTACAGTAATTAAAACTAATACGCCTGAATTATCAGCTATATTCGAAATTATATCTGGTGATATATTGGAAGAAGCTCTAACTTCCTTGAGTTATGGCAGTAGCTTTAAAATACCTTTTCCGCTAACTCTTTCTTATCAAATTGAAAGGGGGATTAGGGAAGGTGTTATTAAAAACACTTAAAGCTTATTTTCATAAAAAAGATGAAATTGTACCGGTATCACAGCAAGCCACCTTCCTTAATAGATTGAGCGAATTACTGAAGGAGGGTTATATTTTTCATGAAGCTGTTACGATGCTTTTGCCGTTTCATGTTAAAAATGTAAATGTGGTTCAAATGAAGGTGATGGACATTCAAAAAAGAGGGCAGAGTATAGTAGAGGTATTTAGGATGCTTGGATTTCCTAATCGGTTATTGCTCCCTCTTCATTTATCATCTCAGCATGGCCATCTTGCAGAGACTACTGAAATTTTAAGCATCAATGCTAAATTTATGGAGCAAGCAAGAAAGCGGTTAAAGACCCTATTAATGTATCCTCTCTTTTTGTTTGTTGTCATTTTTTTATTGTTTACTGTTTTTCGAATATATTTTCTCCCTAATATGGAATCTTTACTTTCCAAAAATCAACCCCAACCTCAAAGCTCACTTGCGCTTACCAATACGTTATTAAACCTTCCTAACATATTCCTTATATTTTTAATTTTCATGATAGTTTTTATAGTATTTCTATGGTTCATATTTAGAAACAAAAGTGTTGAATTTAAAATAGCACTTCTTAAAAAAATACCGATTATCAATAACTGGTATCGTTTACTGTTAACTAGAGTATTTTCGAGAGAAATGGGTGTACTTCTAGAAAGTGGTTTATCTCTTCAAGAATCCTTTGGAGCATTAATTAATCAGAAGGAAAACAAATTACTTCAACATATAGTATGTGAGATGAAGGAAAAGGTGATCTACGGTTCTTCCTTCTCTGAGGGGGCTGTATTAGTAGATAGTTTCACAGTAGACTTTCATCAATTTATCGTACATGGGGAGAACAACGGATACTTAGGTAAGGAATTGACTTTATACAGTGATTTTATGAATAAACAAATGGAGGCAAGGCTATCTAGATACCTTAGTATCATCCAACCAGTAATGTTCCTAATATTAGCAGTCTTTATAATAGGTGCTTATCTAGCTATATTACTACCAGTTTATGAAATGATAAATATAATTTAAAGGAGCAAGTTTATGTGGATAATCTTAAAAAATGAGCGGGGCTTTACACTAATAGAAATGATGATTGTATTGCTAATCATATCTGTTTTAATATTAATCTCTATTCCTAACGTTACCAAACATTCTGCCAACATAGATAAAAAAGGATGTGAGGCATTTGTGAAAATGGTAGAAGGCCAAGTACAAGCATATAAAATAGATAAAAATGTGACCCCTACGTTGAATGATTTAAGTGTGGCAGAGTATCTAGGTGAGAACAACAAAAATTGTCCGGGAGGGGAAGAAGTTATTATAGTAGATGGGAAAGTATCAATAAAGGATTCAGACAATGGTGGCGGTTAAGTTAAACCAAGATGGTTATACCTTAATAGAGGCTATCTTGATGCTATTGATCGTTATGGTAATTACGTCAGCAGTTATTTATGGAGCAAACGATAAAATAGAGGAATTGGAAGAGAAAAGATTTTTACATCAGTTTCATTTAGATTTACAACAAGCTCAATCCATTGCCATAGGTAATCAACAATTGATTACATTAGCATTTGACGAGAATAGAACTAGTTACTCCGTAAAACAATCGGGAACTATACTACTGGAATGTAGCCTACCATCTCATATGAGTTTGTCTATAGATAGTTATTTAAAGGGACTACGCTTTCAAACTAATGGTGCTGTCAATCAATTTGGGAAATTTTCATTCCTTACTAAGAAGGGAACTAAAATAGTGACAGTTCATATTGGTTCCGGCAGGGTAAGCTATGAATTGTAAAGGATTTTCTTGGGCAGAAACATTATTGACACTGTTTATAACATTTATGGTGGCTACTATGTTAATACCTCTTCTTACGAAGATGAGTGTGCAGCTAGAGGATAAAAAGAGGAAATACCATTCGGCTGTGGTCATGAATGAAGCTGCCAAAATGTTCATAACTGAAAATATAACAGGTGGATCACTCACCATTGAAAATATTGAATATCAATTTCGTGTAGATTTCCAGCAAATTTGTATTGAGTACAAGGGGGTTCGGGGGGAGAAAGTAAATTGCGTAGATACCTCACAAACAAACTAAGTAACGAAAAAGGTTATACTTTTATTGACGGAATTTTACAGCTTAGTGTGTTTATCATTTTTGCTCAAATATTTGTGCTTATTATGTGGTCGTTATATACAACAGAAAAGAAGGTAGCTGATCCATCCGAAATTGAATGGGCATTATTTATACAATATGTGGAAGCTTATTTGAATGATGTAGAGAATTTTATAGTTCAAAGTGAGCAACCTGGAATTCGTTTTTATAAGCAGGGTATAGAGTATGATGTGGAATACTCATCTAATGTCGTAAGAAAACAAATAAAAAAACTTGGTCATGAGCCACTTCTATTAAATGTCCAAACATTAAATGTGAGTGCTGAAGGACAAAAGATTACATTTTTCGTTACTTTTTTTAATGGACAACAAAAGGAGCATACTTTCTATGTTACGTATTCTACTTGACCAAAAAGGTGCATTATTATTAGCTTCCACTATCCTGCTATCTATAGTTTGTTTTTCGGTTTTAACGATAACTGCAGCATACCAATCCAAATATCGAACATATGATTCGTTGGAAATCCGTCATATTAGTGATACTATCAATAAAATAAGTAATTTTATTGAGCGTGAAAATAATCCTGGTATGTAGTGAGTTGATAAAAAATGTACAAGATTTATTTAGTGGGTTTTATGGGCAGTGGTAAAAGTGCTGTCGGGAGAAGACTGAGCTATCTCTTGAAGATGCCCTATTATGACATGGACAAAGAAATTGTCAAAAGACAGAAAATGTCGATTCCTGAAATATTTGAACAGCATGGAGAGGCCTATTTTCGAAATTTAGAGACCGAATTTTTACTAAATTTTCGAAAAGAATCTTGTATTATTTCCACGGGTGGAGGTGTAGCGACACTCGATAGAAATATTAAAATTATGCGAAACAATGGATTGGTGTTGTTTCTTGATGCTACCTTTGAAGACATTTGGATACGCATAAAGAACGATAAAAATAGACCAATCGTTCAAAGAAGCACGAAGGAAGAATTACAGCTACTTTTCAACACCCGTAGGAGAAGTTACAAAAAGGCTGCCCACATAACGATTCGTACGGAAAACAGGCATCTTCGTCAAATAACAGAATATGCAGGATTTCAAGTAAATCGACTTAAAGGCGAATGATTTAGTGATTTTATATATTTTTGTTCGGTTTTTAATAAGTTTATCAAAAATGATTGCGCTCTCTTAGGTTCAATGTTAGGATATAGACAAAGCTAGTGTTTTGTCTATATTTAGCGGATGAATATATGGGGAGAGAACGCATCAGCTGCGTCGCCGAAGGAGCAAGTAATTACTATTATGAATCTCTCAGGCAAAAGAACTCGTATAGGACGCAACTCTGGAGAGTGCTTTCGTTATGAACGGAAAGCCACCAAAGGGGAAAGCCATTTATGGTAAACTTTCAGGTGCCAGGACAGAGAACCCTTTTTACGTTAAAGGGGTTTTTCTGTCCTTTTTTGCGATTAAGAAACCATTTAGCTTTTTTTCACTTATGCTTTTTCTACCTATTAAAAGGAGGAATTTAAATTGTCAGAACAGTTAAAACGTACGCCTTTGTTTGATGTCTATTCATCTTACGGAGGGAAAACAATCGATTTTGGTGGCTGGGAGCTACCAGTTCAGTTTTCAAGTATTAAAGAAGAGCACGAGGCAGTACGTACGAAAGCTGGATTATTTGATGTATCCCATATGGGTGAAGTTTTTGTAAAAGGTCCGAACAGTGAAAGCTATTTACAAAGTCTTGTTACCAATGACATTTCAAAGTTAGTGAATGGGCAAGCACAGTACAATGTGATGTGCTACAAAGAAGGTGGAATTGTCGATGACCTCTTAGTTTATAAACTGGAAGATCAACATTATTTGTTAGTTGTTAATGCTGGTAATATTGAAAAAGACTTTGAGTGGATGAAACAACATACTATTGATGGTGTTGAGTTGGACAATAGATCAAATGATTATGGCCTGTTAGCTCTGCAAGGTCCTAAAGCACAAGAAATCCTTCAAAAGTTAACTTCTCAGGATTTAACTGAAATTAAATTTTTCAGATTTAAAGATAATATAGACGTTTCTGGCAAACAAGTACTAGTTTCTCGAACTGGCTATACAGGAGAAGACGGGTTTGAAATCTATGCAGCTAGCAATGATATGAAAGATTTATGGAGCAGAATTCTAGAATCAGGTAAAGAAGAAGGTTTACTACCTTGTGGACTAGGTGCTCGTGATACACTTCGCTTTGAAGCTTGCCTACCATTATATGGCCAAGAATTGTCGAAGGATATTACTCCTCTTGAAGCAGGGCTTGGCTTTGTTGTGAAGTTAAATAAAGAACAAGATTTTAATGGCAAATCTGTTTTAGTAGAACAAAAAGAAAATGGTGTGCCTAGAAAGAGTATTGGAATTGAAATGATTGATAAAGGAATTCCTCGTACGGGTTATCCAATCTTTGCAAATGATAAGCAAATTGGATTTGTTACTACGGGAACTCAATCTCCTACTTTGAAAAAGAATATTGGTCTGGTTCTAATTGACGCAACATTTGCAGAAATTGGTCAAGAGATAGAGGTTGAAATTCGCAACAAGCGACTAAAAGCAGTTACTATACCTACTCCATTTTATAAAAGAGAAAAATAAGCCAAAGAAAGAGGTTGTCCATTGATGAAGCATCGTTATTTACCAATGACTGAACAAGATCAAAAGGAAATGTTAGAAGTAATCGGCATTTCTTCTATTGATGAATTGTTTGCTGATATCCCAGAAAAGGTTCGTTTTAAAGGTGAGTATAATATTAAACCTGCAAAGGCAGAATCTGCTCTTTTAAAAGAATTAAGCCAGTTAGCTGCAAAAAATGCAGATAGTAAACAGTACGCTTCTTTCTTAGGTGCCGGAGTATATGATCATTTCAAGCCAATCGTTGTGGATCATGTTATTTCACGTTCTGAATTTTATACAGCTTATACACCATACCAACCAGAGATATCTCAAGGTGAGCTCCAAGCTATTTTTGAGTTTCAAACAATGATTTGCGAATTGACTGGAATGGACCTTGCAAACTCGTCAATGTATGACGGTGGTACTGCTTTAGCTGAAGCAGGTAACCTTGCGGCAGGACACACGAAACGTAAGAAATTAGTTGTTTCTGAGGCAATCCACCCTGAATACATTGATGTAGTTAAAGTCTATGCAAAGGGTCAAAATGTGGATGTGGTTACTGTACCGATGAAAAATGGAGTAACGGACCTAGCTAAGCTAGAAGAAACTGTCGATGAGGATACTGCGGCGGTTATGGTTCAATATCCGAACTTCTTCGGTCAAATTGAAGATTTAACGAAAGTTGAACAAATAACACATGCAAAAAATGCATTGTTTGTTGTTTCTGCTAATCCTCTTGCTTTGGGTGCCTTGACACCTCCAGGTAAATTTGGAGCAGATATTACAGTTGGAGATGCGCAACCTTTTGGTATTGCTGAAGCATTTGGCGGACCGCACTGTGGCTTCTTTGCAGTAACTTCTAAATTAATGCGTAAGGTACCAGGCCGTCTTGTTGGAGAAACAACTGATGAGGAAGGTCGTCGTGGATTTGTATTAACGCTACAAGCTCGCGAACAACATATTCGTCGTGATAAAGCTACTTCCAATATCTGTTCTAACCAAGCCCTTAATGCTCTTGCCGCATCTGTAGCAATGACTGCCCTTGGTAAAAAAGGTGTAAAAGAAATGGCTATTCAAAATATTACTAAGACTCATTATGCGAAACTAGCATTTGAAAAAGCTGGTTTTGAGGTTCCTTTCCAAGGGGCACATTTTAACGAAATCGTAGTTAAAGTTAATGGCTCAATAGCTGATGCGAATCGTAAGCTTCTTGAAAAAGGAATGATTGGTGGGTTTGATCTTGGCCGCGTTTATTCTGATCTAAAAAATCATGTGTTGATCGCAGTAACTGAGCAACGCACAAAAGAAGAAATAGATACACTCGTTCAAGAAATGGGGGCTCTTTATGCATAAGGACAATCAACCACTAATTTTTGAAATAACAAAAGAGGGTAGAGTAGGATATAGTCTTCCTGAATTAGATGTCCCAGAAGTAGATTTATCCGAAATATTACCTGTAGGGATGATGCGTGAAGAAGAGGCACAGCTTCCAGAAGTATCAGAACTTGACCTTATGCGTCACTATACAGCGTTATCTAACCGTAACCATGGAGTGGATACAGGCTTTTATCCACTTGGTTCATGCACGATGAAATACAATCCAAAAATCAATGAATCTGTTGCACGCTTCCCAGGATTTGCGAACATACACCCACTTCAAGATGAATCAACAGTGCAAGGTGCAATGGAAATGTTGTATGATCTACAGCAATCTCTAGTAGAAATCACAGGTATGGATGAAGTTACACTACAACCTGCTGCAGGAGCCCACGGTGAATGGACCGCTCTTATGATGATTCGTGCATTCCACGAATCAAATGGTGATACACAGCGGACAAAAGTAATTGTGCCTGACTCTGCACATGGTACAAATCCAGCTTCTGCTACTGTAGCAGGATTTGAGACAATCACAGTTAAGTCAAATGAAGATGGTTTAGTAGATTTAGAGGATCTTCGTCGTGTCGTAGGTCCAGATACTGCTGCCCTAATGCTTACTAACCCTAATACACTAGGATTATTTGAGGAACACATTTTAGAGCTAGCTGAAATTATCCATGGTGTAGGCGGTAAGCTTTACTATGATGGTGCAAACTTAAATGCTGTTATGTCTAAAGCACGTCCAGGAGACATGGGCTTTGACTGCGTTCATTTAAACTTGCACAAAACATTTACAGGTCCTCATGGCGGTGGTGGTCCAGGTTCTGGACCAGTAGGAGTGAAAGCAGATTTAATTCCTTTCCTTCCAAGCCCAGTTCTAGTTAAAGAGGACAACAAATACACATTTGACTACAATCGTCCACAAACAATTGGCCGTGTTAAGCCGTTCTATGGTAACTTCGGTATCAATGTTCGTGCATACACTTATATTCGTTCTATGGGTCCAGATGGTCTAAAAGCAGTAACAGAATATGCAGTATTAAATGCTAACTATATGATGAGACGTTTGGAAGCTTATTACGACCTTCCTTATAACCGCCATTGTAAGCATGAATTCGTCTTAAGTGGCCGTCGCCAGAAGAAATTAGGAGTTCGTACATTAGATATGGCTAAGCGTCTGCTTGACTTCGGATATCATCCACCAACAATCTACTTCCCATTGAATGTAGAGGAAGGCATGATGATCGAGCCAACTGAAACTGAATCGAAAGAAACATTAGATGCATTTTGCGAAGCTATGATTCAAATAGCTAAAGAAGTGGAAGAAAATCCAGAAATCGTTCAAAATGCACCACATACGACGGTAATCAATCGTTTAGACGAAACAAAGGCAGCTCGTAAACCTGTTTTAAGATACACAAAATCATAATTATCAAGTGCGATCCTAAGGGGTCGCACTTTTTTTATAGGAGTATTGCTTAAAATGGCTATACGAATAGTTGTAATCTAGTAATTATATGAGGAGATGAGATGTATGAAAATAATAAGGTTACCCTATTGCATCTCTGAAGTTAAAGGGCATAATAGAAAAAGTCGAAGGAGGAAGAGGGAGAATAAGAGAATAATATTCTCCCATTCTTTCTTAAAAGGACGAGCCCAATTCTGTAGGAGATAATAATGTGAAAACAGTTATTAGAAAAAAAAATTAAAAAGAATAGGAACCATTAATATTAGAATTACACCTACGACAGTAACGGTTATAATTTTAATCAGGCTCTTTTTCACTTCTTTTTCCAAAAAGACACCACCTATATCATTGATGATTACTATTAAAGTACAAAAAATCTATTGTAACAATTCTATCGTTGTTTTTTTTTTTTTGATGCTTTTTGTTTCATAATCGAGAAGAAGCAAGGTCACAACGTATTGGTCTTATTGATACGTTCTTTTTATTTCTCCAAGTGGTTTTAGTTTGTTGAACGGTCATAAATTTTTCTATCCGGTCATAAAACCTCTCTGAACGGTCATAAAAAAATCTATCCGGTCATAAATCACTTTTCCACGCAATTTCCATATTGAAATCTGCCAAATCTGAAACTTAATGGTCCCATTTCTCGTAGAATTAATAACTTATTCACCCATTTAGGGAGTGAAACATTTATTTTATACAGATAGCTTTTAATATAATTACAGATGAGAGGATGGATGTACTATGAATTTAGAAGAATATAAAAAGCGAGCAGCAAAACAAGAGGATTGGTCACCGGGTTGGGATGCAATAGATGTAGTCTTTGATCAGCTTTATCCAAATCAGGAGCCAGCTCATTTTGGAACTAATCTACATTCTAGGGTTATGTTTGGCGGAGATGAATATATTGACGGGTATAGTATTTATCAATCTCCTAATGGATATAAGCATATTGTGACTTATGGAATGACCGAGTTATACGTGGACGAACAAGCAGTTGGTGGTGAATGGAGTGGTTGGGGATATGAAATGACTATTAAGCTGTCGGAGGAAGAGACAGAAGACTGTTTATGGGCAATATCTATGCTTTCTAATCTCGCTAGGTATACCAATACACAGAAAAGACCGTTTGAACCTTTACAGTATGTAGCAGGTAATGGAGGTTCTCTGCATATTGGAGTAGAATCTGCAATTACAGCTCTGCTTATTGTGGAAGACACAGAGATTCTAGGTATAGATAGCATTCATGGAAGAGTAGATTTTATACAGTTGGTAGGAATCACGCAAAGAGAATTAGATATGTTAATAAAGGATCCAACAAATGCAGAAATTTTAGTCGAAAAAATGAAGAAAGAAAATCCTAATTTAGTTACAGATATGAATAGGAACAAGTCATATATATAATAGCTATGTATCTTACTAACAATGTAAAAAAATCCACATAAAATCTAAATTTTAACATTTTTGAAACTTTTAGCTAAAAATTACGTATAACCCTTTAGAACATTAAAAGAGACTTTTCTAGGGGGGAAAATATGCGTAAATGTTTCAATTTATTAGGAAAGTTTCTTTTAGGAGTTTTGGGCATTGTTTTAATTAGTAGTGTCCCTGTTGTTTTGTTTCAAATAGGTAGCATATTCGATTTTTCTTTATATTTTCATACAGTGCTAGAGGTGAGCAAAAGTTTAGTTTTACCATCTCAATGGTCTCTTAGTTATTTTGTTATTGAAACAGGTGAATCTATTCCTATAAGCTTAGGTAATTATTTTAAAGGGCCATATTTGTATTCTATGACTATTTTGATTGCCTCGTTGGTTTTTTCTATGTTTGTTTCCTTTATTTTGGCTATTCTCACAACTATTTCAAAAGGGCCAATTCAAAAAGTCTTATTAAAATTAGCAAACTTACTTACTGCTGTACCCGATTTCGCTTATATATTTCTTATCCAAATAGCAGTAGTCCAGATATATAAAATGTCTGGTTATCGCATTCTTTCCTTTTATAGCTTAGGAGGAGAAGTTATTTATGCTGCGCCAGTTATTTGTCTTTCAGTAATTCCGACCATTCTTTTTTATAAATTATTTGTCCTTTTATTTAATCAAGAGATGGGAGAGCCATATGTAGAGCTTGCTAGATCGAAGGGTCTATCCAAGCTAGAGGTTCTGCTTAGGCATTGTACCTCTAACGTCTTACAAAGTGTCTTTTTTCAATCAAAGTCAATTGTCTGGCTTACTCTGTCTTCCTTATTTATCATAGAGTATCTTTTTGGGATTCCGGGGATTCTGCATTATTTAAGAAATGATTTCACTCCAAAGGGCATTGCGTACATACTTCTATCTATATTTATACCATTTTTTCTTTTTTATTCGATTGGAGAAAATACGGTTAAGAAGGGTCAGCGAGAAAAAAGTGTTCTTTTCGAAGGGTTGCGAGTTTCATTCATGGATTCCCACCAGTGGAAGAATCTTTTTCGTTTTAAAACTAAAAAAAGGGTGAGTATATTCGCTCTCCTCACTCAGTATGTGAATATAACAATTCCATTAATGATTGTTTTTTGCCTGCTAAGTGTAAGTGTAGCATATTATTTTTTCTATGATGACCATGTGGAACAGATAAATTTTTTATATGACGAGAACGGATCTCTAATCGGGAGGTCGCCACTGCCTCCATCTAGTAGTGTTCTTTTAGGCACGGATCCACATGGATATTCCATTTTCCAACAACTACTTGTTGGAACAAAATATACTATTATGTTAACTCTTCTAGTCGCTACTGTTAGAGTGTTTGGAGGATATGTATTTGGTTTTGTTTATGCTTTCTATTTAAAAGCTAAATGGAGAAAAGTCATTAATAGTATAGCTGACGGGATGCACTTTTTACCTTTAACATTATTAATGTATATTTTGCTTCTACCGATTTTAATCGCCTATTCTGGTGAATGGCAAACAACACTGTGGGAAAGATTGTTTATCCAAGTTTTTATCATGTCTGTGCTAGTGCTTCCGATTACTACTAGTCTTATTGGCAACGAAATGAATGAGGCGATTAAAAAAGAATATGTACAAAACTCTGCTGTAATGGGAGGGTCTTTAATATGGATTGTACTAAAGCATATTAATCCACAAATAGGTAGGAAACTTTGGTTATATTGGGCCCAGCACATAGTGCAAGTACTTCAAACACTCGTACATTTAGGTGTTTTATCCATTTTTGTTGGTGGAGCAATTAACTTTCTTGATAGCCCTAGACTATCACGAGAAATTTACGAATTGTCAGGAATGATTTCCATATCGAAGGAAGTATTTCTAACAAAACAATTGTGGCTCATAATACCTCCGTTAGCTATATTTATGTTACTTATTTTTTGTTTTCAGAAGATAGCAGATGGCATCTCAGATAAACAATTACAGTCTGGAGGACAAAAGAAAAGGCGGGAAATAAAATGGTCCTATATTACAAGGAATTTGGCCAAGAAAACGACGAAATAATCCTATTTCTACATGGTGGAGGAGTAGCAGGGTGGATGTGGGATAAGCAGGTTCAGTACTTTAAAGAAAACTATCATTGTATTGTACCAGATCTTCCTGGTCATGGCCAAGATAATGAGAGCGAATTTGTCTCTATTGAGGATTGCGCTTTTCAACTCATACATTTACTTCAGGAACAGCATGAAGATAAGAAGAAAATTGTTGTTGGTTTTTCGTTAGGAGCACAAATAGCTATTCAAATGCTATGTATTAACAAAAATTTAATAAACTGTGCAATGATTAATAGTGCACTCGTAAGAAAGATACCGCTTGGAAAGCAAATGGTTAAACCTTCGTTAAAGTTAACTTATCCGTTCATAAAGAGTAGATCCTTTTCTAAGCTCCAAGCAAAGACATTGTATATAGGAGAAGATAGATTTGAACAATACTTCAAAGAGAGCAACCAAATGTCTTTAAACACCCTTACAAGAGTTCTTGAGGAGAATATGTCCTTTCATATTCCATTCGAATATTCTAATGTAAAAACTAGGCTATTTATAACTGTAGGAGATAAAGAAAAAAAAGTGATGAAAAATTCGGCGGGAGACCTATTGAACAAACATGATTGTGCAAATGCGATTACTATTAGTGGTATAGGCCATGGAATTCCATTAGCAGCTCCAGAATTTTTCAATGATATATTAGAAAATTGGTTGAAGGGAGGGAATGTACTTACAAACACGGAGGAAATAAAGAGAAGTGGGAGTACTCCAGAGATAAACTGAAGTAATATTCGTCTATCGATTAGATAGTCTCTCGTTTAATTACTAGAGATGGAGCGGGAGGTAATATCTCCATTCTGCGCATATAATAGGACGATTTTAACTATGATGTCTCTCTCATAAACTATATGTCCTTCTATATAGAAGAAACTCAATATTTTTTCAAGTTGAAATATAATATTCATACATTTATTATGTATAAAAAGTTATATAAATAAAGTAAACACTCCTACTAAAATCCAGGAGTGTTTATGCAGAAATTAGAAGCCAATAGAATGATCGTCCTCTTCCCAGTCATTTTTAAGAGTACGTTTGTTTTGTTGAATTAGTTCGTTAATACGTTTTTCGTATCCAAGCTCCCCATCGTAATGCCAATTCAATGCAATGGACATGTACAATTCGTTTAATTGGGAAACAGATAAGCCCTTTGAACGTTTAGCTATATCTGTCAATACTTCCTCAGTAAAAATCTTCTTTTTATCTACCTTTCGTAAGTAATTTTCTCTTACCTTTTGCGGGGGTGAAGGAATTTCATAGGCACGATCAAATCTTCCAGCTCGGTTAATAAGTGCAGGATCAATCTTTTGAGGGTAGTTAGTGGTTCCAATGATAAATAGCCCTTCGCGAGATTGTGTTCCGTCTAGCGTGTTTAAAAAGACGGAGCGTGTATACTCAGGCATCGAGTCAATATCCTCTATTACAAGAATAGCTGGTGCTAATCTTGTAACTATCCCAAAAACCTCTTGGATTGAATGGCTTCCTGTGAATTCAGTGATTTGCCAATACACCACCGGAGCCTTTGTAGATCCTGTTATAGATTTAACTAATGTTGTTTTTCCATTGCCGGGGGAACATAAAGTAAGATACCCCTTTTGTATGGAAGACCGTATTCCTTGAAAAAATGACCGTCCTCATTAAAAAATTCATCGATAGAACGAAAAATATCTTGTTTAATATGGTTCTCGAGTAAAACTTCCTCTCTTTGAACGGCAGCTTGCTCCCCATATTTTCTTCGTTGTACCCCGTGTTCCGTGTCTACCAAATAGGTGACAGATTGCATGAGAAGTTCACGTAGCTTTTCGTTTATTTCTTCTAAAAAGTAAAGGGCACCTTCAGGGGAAGTGGAAAAGAAAAAATATTCAGGCCAAGCATTCCCTCCCGAAAAATTAAAGGCCATCGTTACAGCCACTTGATATTCAGGAAATAAAATAACCGTATTTTCAAAGGTACTGACAATCTCTAGCTTGCTCTCCATCGAAAGTGAAGATTTATTGGCAATTTTACTTAATGGCTTTGCTTCATAAATATTTCCTAAAATTTTGTATTGAATCAGTTCATTTTCCATCATTTCGATTAGACTGTTATCTAATTGAATTATATGATCTCCTATATCCACTAATTGCCAATTGCCCTCATAATTTTCATTTAAGAGCTTAATGACTCTCCGTGTTAAAATAGCAAAATCCTCATAGTTTGGGTGTAACTCTCTAAATTGTTCTTCGTTAGAAAATAATACCTTCATTAGCCAATCCCCCTATGTAAAAGCTCTAAACAAAAAAGGTTCCTCTTGGTAAGAAGAACCTTATGTTATATTATTTGGATTTTATCTTTCCAGTCCAGCTTTTAAAACCACCTTGTAATTGGTTAAGCTGCGTGTAGCCTTTTTTCTTTAAGAACATGGCTGCGCGTCCACTTCTTGCGCCATTTCCGCAATAAAGATATACTGGCTTATCTGGTCGAATTTCTTTGTGACGTTGACGCAATTGAGATGATGGTATATTTCTTGCACCAAGAATATGACCTCCATCAAATTCCTTTGGTTCACGCACATCGATTAACTGAGCTTTTCGATAACCCTCGATGAATTGTTCCTGCGTAAGGTTTGTAACTGTTTTCTTTAGTCGGTATGCTGAAATTCCAGCATAAACTAATAATACGACCAATATTGCTATGATAATATAAAGAGTCTCTAACACGGTCTTTCCCCTTTCTATACTTCCAATATCTATTATAAAAGATTTGCTAGATACAATTCAATCATTTTGGTAAAATGAATAGCGTTGTTAGGGGGGAGAAGTTTGGAAAAAACAAAATGGTACTTTATTGATTCAGGTCCGTGCGCCCCATCTTATAATATGGCGCTTGACGAAGCACTTCTAGACTGGCATAGTGAAGGTTTGATTCCACCTGTGATTCGATTTTACGAATGGAATCCTGCAACTCTATCAATTGGTTATTTTCAATCGGTAGAAAAAGAGATAGATATGGAAGCAGTTCGCAGGCTTGGTTTAGGATTTGTTCGAAGACCAACAGGTGGGCGAGGAGTTCTTCATGAGCATGAACTTACATATAGCGTCATTGTTTCGGAAGACTATCCAGATATGCCAGCAACAGTCACGGAGGCATATCGAGTAATCAGTGAGGGACTGTTGAAAGGATTTCAGAGTCTTGGATTAGAAGCTTACTTTTCTATTCCTAACACTCCTGATAAGCTACAAGCTCTAAAGAATCCTAAAACTGCCGTTTGCTTTGACACACCTAGTTGGTATGAGCTAGTGGTGGAAGGTAAAAAGGTTGCAGGTAGTGCTCAAACTAGACAAAAAGGTGTTATATTACAGCATGGAGCGATACTTTTAGATTTAGACGATGAGAAACTAGTTCAAACTTTTAAATTTTCTACGGATGAAGCACGTGAAAAGGTGAAAAAAAGTATAAATCAAAAAGCTGTCGCTATAAACAAATTATTACAAAAACCGATACCTATAGACATATGCAAGGTTGCTTTTAGGGATGGATTTTCAGAAGCTTTAAATGTTGAATTGGTGCCATTTAGCTTAAATGATAAACAAATTGAATATGTGAAAACGTTGGAAAAACGGCGTTATGCAAATGACGAATGGAATTTAAAAAAATAAAAGTCTTAAAGGCATATGGTCAAAATGAGGAATAGGAATTAATACTTAAAAATTAATTTGCCAGATTAAATCACTTTACACCTCTATATGTAGTACCGTATGATATATAAATCTACTACATCTTGTGTCAATACGAGTTGTAGAAAGGAGGAAAACAATTGGTAACTACTACTAATGAAACTAATATGAAATTAAATGTAAAAGAATTAAATCGAGATATCGCATTATTTCCTCAAGTCCATCCAATAACAGAAGATATGAATCTAACACACAAAGGTGTATCTCGATTGGTAATGATTGACAGATATTCATTCAAGGATACTGAAAAGAAAACGCTAAAAGTAGGAGATTTTGTCGTTTTAACAGTAAAGGAAGACCCTAAGTTTCCTGCTAGAGGTCTCGGTTATATTGTATCTATTAACGAGGAAGATAAAACGGCGGAAGTATTAATCGAAGAAGACTATCGCAGTGCAATAGATGATAGCTCTAAGATAAAATCAGGCATCGTTCGCCGTCCTTTGAGTGTAATTGAAAAACCGTTAGAGGTTTATTATGAACAAATTGCTAAGCGTAATGCAACTGGACTTGCTTCTGTAGAAGAAACGGAAGAAAAGAGAGTTGAATGGTTTGAAAAGTTCTATCAACAATTAGTTTCCCTTAAATTTATACCTGCTGGACGAGTATTATATGGAGCGGGTACAGGAACAGATGTAACTTACTTCAATTGCTATGTTATGCCTTTTGTTGCTGACTCACGTGAAGGAATCAGTGATCACCGTAAACAAGTAATGGAAATCATGAGTCGCGGTGGAGGAGTAGGTACAAATGGTTCTACTCTTCGTCCACGTAATACATTGGCTCGTGGTGTAAACGGTAAATCATCAGGGTCTGTATCTTGGTTAGATGATATTGCTAAACTTACTCACCTAGTAGAACAAGGTGGTTCAAGACGCGGAGCACAAATGATTATGCTTGCGGATTGGCATCCAGATATTGCGGAATTTATCATTTCTAAAATGCAAAATCCACGTATTCTTCGCTTTTTGATCGAGAACACTAAGGATGAAACCATTAAACAACTTGCAAAGGACAAGCTTAAATTTAAGCCTCTTACTGCACAAGAAGAAAATATGTACCAGGGAATTGTTAACTATAAAAACATTCCAGGCTTAGGAGGCTTCAGCGATGAGATTATCCGCGATGCAGAAACAAAACTGCGTGACGGAGGTACTTTCTCAGTTCATAACCCTGAGTTTTTAACTGGAGCAAACATTTCTGTAACTCTTACAGACGATTTCATGAAGGCTGTGGAAGAGGACGGGAACTTCGACCTTCGATTCCCAGCAACAGAATCCTATACAGAAGAAGAAATGACCTTCTATAATGAAAACTGGCACAAAATTGGTGACGTTCGCGAGTGGGAGCGTATGGGCTACAAGGTTCGTACATACCGTACAGTGAAAGCAAAAGAATTATGGAACCTGATCAATATCTGTGCAACTTATTCTGCAGAGCCAGGTGTGTTCTTTATCGATAATGCTAACGAAAAAACGAATGCAACTGCATATGGACAAAAAGTTGTCGCTACAAACCCATGTGGAGAGCAACCACTTGCACCATACTCAGTTTGTAACCTAGCTGCAGTAAACCTAGCGCAATTTGCTAACAAAGATACTAAAACAGTAAATTTTGAAGCATTAAAAGAAACTGTTCGTGTTGGTGTTCGTATGCAAGATAACGTCATCGATGCAACTCCATATTTCTTAGAAGAGAACAAAATTCAAGCTCTAGGAGAAAGACGTGTGGGTCTTGGAGTTATGGGATTAGCAGACCTTTTAATCTATTGCCAAAAAGAGTATGGTTCGGAGGAAGGTAATCTCCTTGTGGACGAAATCTTTAAGACAATTGCTGTAGCTGCTTATGAAACATCTGCGGAACTTGCAAGCGAAAGAGGAAGCTTCCCATTCTTGACTGGAGAGACGGAAGAAGAGACGAACAGACTTCGTAAGGCATTTACGGAAACTGGATTTATGCAAACTATGCCCCAAGAGATTCGTCAAGCAGTGCTTGAAAAAGGAATTCGTAATTCTCATTTATTAACGGTTGCTCCTACTGGCTCTACTGGAACAATGGTTGGAGTATCTACAGGATTAGAGCCTTATTATTCATTCACGTATTACAGAAGTGGCCGTTTAGGTAAGTTTATCGAAGTAAAAGCGGATATCGTACAGGAATATTTGGATGCAAATCCAACTGTAAAAGAAGATGAATTGCCAAACTGGTTTGTTACTGCCATGGAATTACCACCAGAAGCACATGCAGATGTTCAATGTATCATCCAACGTTGGATTGATAGCTCTATATCGAAAACAGTAAATGCACCTCGGGGCTATACTGTAGAACAAGTAGAGGCAGTTTATGAGCGATTGTATAGCGGTGGAGCAAAAGGTGGAACAGTTTACGTAGATGGAAGTCGTGATTCACAGGTATTAACGCTAAAAGCAGAAGAAAACACAGTAGATGATGATGCAGTAAAAGAAGAAAAAGTAATGGAAAAACGTCCGATTGTCTTGATCGATACGATTCAGGATTTACGTTCTACAAACGTAACAATAGGATCTGAAGTTGGAAACACTTGTCCAGTCTGTCGTAAAGGTACGGTAGAGGAAATGGGTGGATGTAACACTTGTACAAATTGCAATGCACAGCTAAAATGTGGACTGTAAATATTATAGAAGAGAGCATATGCAGATTCTGCATATGCTCTTTTTTTACATGTAAAACTACTGCTTTAAAGACTTATTTTTTTATGAATCTTCTATAGGAAATGTTTTTCTTATTTTGTTTAGTAAAACTAGGAAAGGCACAAACTGATTAAAAAGGAGGATGTTGTGCATGAAAAGTTTATCTTTTTTTACGAGCTTAGCAGCTGCTGTTGTAGTTACTGCATTGCTTAAATTTTTACATTTATTTCACTTTGTTAAATGGAATCCAGTAGGTTATTCAAAATCCTTCGAAATGTTCGATGATACAAATGTTTATCTTCGCTGGTTAGTTTTATTTCTAGTTATTTGGGCAATAAGTTTAGTGATTTATTATATAAGTATTTTGACGGCGAAAGTTCCAGTTGCTATTTCCAGTATCATTTTTGGGATTATTCTAGCATTTATCGTAGAGTGGCTGATTAGTGATGCTACAATGATTAAAACGATAAAAAAAACATCCATTCCCTTTATTTGCATCGTCGTTATAGGTGTGCGATTTCTCATGGAGTCAGCCATATTTCATTCCAAGGATCAGCCGATTGGAAAATGAAAATTTACCCACTCCCTTTCCTATGATAAAATAGACAATAGAGTTTATTTTGATAATGAGAAGAGGGCTAATGATGAAATTAGAAAAGCTGCGTTTAGCATTAGAAGAAAGAGGCGTGGATGCATTATTAATCACAAACGGGTACAATCTACGATATCTTACCGACTTTACTGGTACAGCAGGTGTCGCAATTGTATCTAAAAATGATGCAGTGTTTATCACAGATTTCCGTTATACCGAACAGGCTGCTAGTCAAGTGAAGGATTTTCGTATTGTTCAGCATACTAAAACTCTATTAGAGGAAGTCTCTAACCAAGTAACAGAAATGGGTATTAAATCACTAGGCTTTGAAAAAGATGATGTGACATACAGCGTTTATGAATTATATAAGCAAGCTGTTTCATCAGATCTTGTACCTTTGTCGGGAGTGGTTGAAAAAATTCGCTTGATAAAGACGGACGAAGAGATTAGTATAATAAAGGCAGCTTGTCGTATAGCTGATGAGGCATATGAGCATATTGTGACTTACATAAAACCTGGCATGACGGAACTTGAAGTCTCGAATGAACTGGAATTCTTTATGCGTAAACGTGGCGCTACTTCCTCTTCTTTTGATACAATTGTAGCTTCAGGGACACGTTCTGCATTGCCACATGGAGTAGCAACAGACAAAGTAATCGAAGTTGGAGATTTTGTTACATTAGATTTCGGAGCTCTTTATAATGGTTATATCTCTGATACAACCCGTACTCTTGCAGTAGGAGAGCCGAGTGAAAAACTAAAAGAAATTTATCAAGTAGTTTTAGATGCTCAATTATTAGCTCTTGAAAAGGTTAAACCAGGAATGACTGGAAAAGAAGCAGATGCGATCGCACGAGACTATATCGCTTCAAAAGGATACGGGGAAGCATTTGGCCATTCACTTGGTCATGGTATCGGACTAGAAGTTCATGAAGGACCTGGATTATCATTCAGATCGGACATTGTTTTAGAACCAGGCATGGTTATTACAATAGAACCTGGGATTTATCTACCGAACATAGGTGGAGTTCGTATAGAAGACGATGCACTCGTGACTGAGAATGGCCTAGAAAAGCTAACACACTCTACAAAAGAATTATTAATATTATCGTAATTTGGAGGAAATTAAATGATTTCAGTAAATGATTTTAAAACAGGTTTAACAATCGTAGTAGACGGCGTTCTTTACCGTGTTCTAGACTTTCAACACGTAAAGCCGGGAAAAGGTGCTGCATTTGTTCGTTCAAAACTGAGAAACTTACGTAACGGCTCTGTGAATGAAAAAACTTTCCGTGCTGGAGAAAAAGTGGAGAAAGCTCAAATCGATAACAAAAAAATGCAATACCTTTATGCAAGCGGAGATCAACATATCTTCATGGACACGGATTCATACGAGCAATTAGAGCTTAATGAAAACCAAATCGAATATGAATTAAAATTCCTTCGTGAAAACATGGAATTACAAGTAATACAATACCAAGGAGAAACACTTGGTGTAGAATTACCAAAATCAGTGGAACTAGAAGTTATAGAAACTGAGCCAGGAATCAAAGGAGATACTTCTGGTGGTGGTTCAAAAACTGCTAAATTAGAAACAGGTTTAGTTGTTACAGTGCCACTATTTATTAATGTGGGTGATAAACTTATCATTAATACTGATGAAGGCTCATACGTTTCAAGAGCATAATATAATCAAAAAAGGTATCAAGAGGGAAACCTCCTGGTACCTTTTTATATTGAACTAGAAACATACTCTATTTTCAAACGCAATGCCTCTTGAAGTTAATTGGAAAGTTTAGAGCGTTTGCTGGATTAGCTTAATATATTATTCCCTTTACCGGATGCAAGTATTCTTTACGGTAAGCGAACTGGTTGGATTATACAGCTAGCTAAAAACTTCCGAGTAGAGCACTTTTGTTTCCTTTTATACTAGTTTACAATCTATAGTTGCCTATTCCTACAATGACATTGGCTCGCTTTTTAATTCATAGTTTTATCCATAATCATTATAAAATAATCGCTAATTTTTTTGAATTTAATTAATTCCAAAATAGCATTTTTCTATAAAACGACCATTTGTCAGTCTGTTTATTGGAACGACAGGCGGCGAATCTGTGGTAAGCCACGATGATGGCTTATCGTTCATGCTGCGGAACACATACTCTTAAAGTGAAAAATCAATTATACTTTATTCATCGCAAAGTATATGTATATAATTGTGTACTTTTTTATTGTTCGTATTTTTATACATAAATAGAAACTATGAATTTATTCAATTTGTTACATATAGCGGACTAGGTATTTCCTTACTATTCGTTCATATTCTCCACCTGTCCCACATATAGTACGTAATAGGGAAGGGGGAGGCATTGTGGAACTTCACGATGTACTTCGAGTTGCGGGTATAGGCTTATTGATAGCAATTCTTCACTTGTTTTTTGAATCGACAGGGAAAAAAGAGTTTGCATTTTTTTTGTTTTTTGTAGGATACATTTACATGACAATAGAATTGCTTCGTTTACTAAGGCTGTTCTTTTATGAAATCTCCTCATTTTTAGAATGGCTTGTTATGACGAGTTAGCAAATGATTGTCTATATTACTATTATAATAGCATTTTGCTTGTTGCAGTTAGTTAAAGAAATCTACCCCAAACTTCACTCCCTTATTTATACCATTTATATTTTTCTCTTTTTAACGTATTTAACTACTTCAATCATTATTCCTTTTATTAATCAGTATATCTCCAGTGTTCCAGAAGCGATTCTACCAATCGTAAAACTATTATTGTTCTCAGTTATCCTCCTATTTATTTCGCAAATTGTTGAAGAACTCTTAGAGGACTATGAGTACACTAGTTTGGCGTCACTGATTACATTCACGACTAAGGCAATCTTACTTATCGTATGGCTCCAACATATGAAACAATTTTATGAAAAGTTTTTTTCAGTTATGGGACTACTCTCTTGAAGGAATGAGCAGTAATGGATGAAATTATTGCAACAATTTTGCAACCAGCAAAAGAAGTAATACAAACGTTCGTTTATATTCTCCTGTTCGGTTTTGCGTTTATGTGTTTGGAATGGCTTATTCCCAGCAGTAAAAGGTTATTTAAATTATTGTTTATTTTTATTATTTGTTTTTACTGTTTGGAGCCTGCCTTTCGAACAGTAAAAATGGTTCAAGTAGTAACAGGTGAGCTGGTACACGTGTTTTTGGGAGTCTATCCAGTATTAACGGCAGGGATAGCTTTATCTGGAGGGGCATTTCTAGTCACTCTATGGAACCCGGTCGTTTTGCTGTTCTCAACCTTTACATCTATTATGGTAGATAAAATTATGATTCCTGCATTATTAGCAGCCTTTCTCTTTGATTTAATCACTAGGATTCAACCTGCCATTTCTTTTTCTAAAATGTCAGATTTAATCCGTATGACTTTGGTGGGAGCCACCTCCATCATGCTTCTGTTATACAGTCTATTTATAACGGTCAATGGTGTGATTACTTGGTCAGTGAGCGGGGCTGTAAATGAAACAGTAAAAAGATTGATCTCTAACAATATACCTTTTGTTGGTTCTTTGCTTACCGAAAGTATCAGTACAATGAAAAGCTACTCATCTACAGCTTCTGCTATCACAGGAAATTCTATTTTGGTATCTATATTAGTTTTAATATCTATTCCAACGATACAAACAATTCTAATTGCGTTTCTATATCGCTTTCTCAGTGCAATTCTTGAACCTTTTGTTGATGGGCAGATTAGCGGTCTATTAGATGATATTGGAAAAACATTATTTGTACTTTCGATTATCTCCGTATTAATAGCCTTTGCGTTTTTCTTTACAATAATTTTAATCATGCTTTTTGCCAAACTATTGATAGGTGTGAAGGGTTAATGGTAGATTTCTCAGCATTACTATATGGAATTCTCCTGATTGTCATAATTGGAGAAATTCTATCTATCTTAATCGAGCAATTGGACAAGGAGAGAACAGGCTTTTTCATAAAACTTTCCATAATCGTATGGATTATCTCCTTTTTCTTCATATAAATAGATTGTGTTGCATAAAGTATGTTATCCAATATGAAAAGAAGGGTGAACTACTATCTCATTAAAACAAAAACCCACTTTTCGTTTTGTAGTTATAAGTTTAGCAGTATTAGTCATTAGTCTCTTATTTTCAGAGATTTTTGGGCTGACGGATGACGTAAAAAACAATTCCACCCCTCCAGAAGCTCAAACGAAGGATGAGCTCTCAGAAATACTTGAAAAAATTCATGGGGTTGGCAAGGTGTCTATTTACTTTCATTACGCAGAACGATCTGAAAATAAAAAGGAAAGTGATTCATCATTTTTCCAATGGACAAGTGAGAGCAAGATGGAAAAAGAAGAACTGATTGGAATACTGGTAGTTGCGGAAGGAGCGAGCGATAATCGTATAAAAAACAATCTTATAAAAACCCTTTCATCTGTTTTGCAAATATCTCCACATCGAATAGTGATAGAAGAAATGGAATTGGAGGATAAATAATATGAATATTAAAAAGAGATCCGTTTGGTTTTTAACTTTATTAAGCTTAGTTGCAGTGGTAACCGTGTATTACGCAACAGAAAAACCATCCCCTTTTGATGGAATTGCTTTATTTTCAAATGACTCGGTAGAGGATGTTAAGTTAGTAGAAACAGCTTCCACAAATGAAGAATCATTTGTTTCTCACAGTAATGCTTATGAAGAGTTACGTATGGAAGTTCAAGAAAAACGTAGTCAACTCCATGAGCAACTTGAATCTAAGGTTGCTTCAACTGAATTTACAGCTGAGCAAAAAAATGAGGCATATTCTCAAATTGAGCAGTTAGTGAAAATAGATTCAACAGAAGCGATGTTGGAGCTTATCATAAAGTCCCTAGGCTATGATGATGCCTTAGTTCGTATAGAGGACAACAAAGTGTTGATTGATGTAGTTTCAAATGAGCAATCCTCAAAAAAGGCTTCTGATATTGTTTATGCAGTGAAGAGAGAATATCCTCAAGCTTATCAAGTAGAAGTAAAATTTGATGGTCTGTAAGAGAGGTGCCTATAACGGGCACTTTTTTTCTGTTTATACTATATATAACAATTTATGGTTTAATTTTTTTTGAAAAATTCACTAATATAGCGTATTAAAGTTACTGTATAAAAGGTAGTTTTTGGTTTGTTTAAGTCTGTTATTCCCTAAAAGTAATGAACATTTAAACGTTTCTATTCCCAATTAAACTAAAAACGACTAAAATGAAAAGGGAAGTATTAAATAGTAATTAAGGGAGATGGGCTAAATGAAGATCCAAGAAATCAGAGAAATTATTAAGCTAATTGATCAGTCTACACTAGATGAGTTTTCATATGAATCAGAAGGAACTAAAATTAAGATTAAAAGAGGGGATAAAAACTCTCACAAATCGACTATTCAATCATTAGAAAGCTCATCAGTTGGAGAGGCTTCGAAAGTAGAAACAATACAGGCTCCGGTTGTTAACGAGGCTCCAAAAGTAGTAGAAACAGAAAATCAAGTAGCAAAACTAGCTCCAGTTGAAGAAGATAATAGTTCTTTACATAAAATTACTTCTCCAATGGTCGGCACATTTTATCAATCTTCTTCTCCAGATACGCCTGCATATGTACAAGTTGGTAGTAAAGTGACTGCTGACTCAATCGTATGTATCGTAGAAGCGATGAAACTATTCAATGAAATTGAAGCAGAAGTAGACGGAGAAATTGTGGAAATCCTAGTTAAAGACGGACAATTGGTAGAATATGGCCAACCTCTGTTCCTAGTAAAAGCATAAATAGGAAAACAAAAGAGGAAAGGGGTAAGCATCATGAAAAAAGTGTTGATTGCCAATCGTGGCGAAATAGCTGTTCGTATAATTAGAGCATGTAAAGAACTTGATATTGAAACTGTTGCTGTATATTCTGAAGCGGATCGAGAGGCTTTACATGTACAACTAGCAGATGAGGCTTATTGTATAGGGCCTAGATTATCGAAAGACTCCTATTTGAACTTTTCAAATATTATCAGTGTGGCCAAGTTAACTGGCTGCGAAGGCATACATCCGGGTTATGGATTCTTAGCCGAAAATGCTGAATTTGCAGAGCTTTGTGAGGAGTGCGACATTAAGTTTATTGGTCCTACATCACAAGCGATTAAAAGCATGGGTATAAAGGATGTTGCTAAGGAAACTATGCAAAAAGCAGGAGTACCGACTGTTCCTGGATCTAAGGGAATCGTTGAAACCGAAGAGGACGCACTAAAAGTAGCAAATGAAATAGGTTTTCCAGTCATCATCAAAGCGACCGCTGGTGGTGGTGGTAAAGGAATACGAGTAGCAAAAGATGAAGCAGACTTGATCAAAGGGATTAAAATAACACAAAAAGAAGCGGCAGCAGCATTCGGTAACCCTGGCGTTTACTTAGAAAAATATATAGAGGTATTTCGTCATGTAGAGATTCAAGTGCTAGCAGATTCTTATGGAAATGCAGTGCATTTAGGAGAGAGAGATTGCTCCGTGCAAAGACGTATGCAAAAGCTTGTAGAGGAAGCTCCATCCCCAGCACTATCTGAGGAACTGCGCGCTGAAATGGGTAATGCAGCAGTTAAAGCTGCCCTAGCTGTTGGTTATGAAAGCGCTGGGACGGTTGAGTTTATCTTTGACCATATCAACCAAAAGTTTTACTTTATGGAGATGAATACCCGAATTCAAGTGGAGCATCCTGTTACGGAAATGATAACTGGCATAGATCTAATAAAACAAATGTTAAAAGTTGCAGCAGGAGAAAAATTGCCTTTCGCACAAAAAGATATTAAACTTAATGGATGGGCTATAGAATGTCGTATCAATGCAGAAAACCCAGATAAAAACTTCATGCCATCTCCAGGACTTGTTGAATTTTATTTACCGCCAGGTGGACTGGGGGTAAGAGTGGATTCAGCAGTATACCCAGGCTATACGATTCCACCGTTTTATGATTCTATGGTGGCTAAACTTATCACGTATGGTGAAACGAGAGAAGAGGCAATTGCTAAGATGAAGCGCGCACTTGGAGAATTTGCAATCGAAGGTGTGGAAACAACAATTGCCTTTCATGAAAAGCTCATGAATCACGAGGTATTTGTATCTGGAGATTTTGATACAAAGTTTTTAGAGAAATACGATGTGATGAATTCATAAAAAGGAGTGAGCCATATGACAGAAACAACCGAACAAAAATTTGTTCAAATGACTCCTGAAGGCAAAGAGTACTTAGGAACAATTGAAATTGCTCCTGAAGTAATCACAGTAATTGCTGGAATTGCTACAAATGAAGTAGAGGGTATCGCGGGAACGCGAGGAAACTTTGCTGCAGGAGTAGTAGAAAGATTAGGAAAAAAGGTGCATGGTAAAGGCATTAAAACAGAAATAACAAATGATGGTTTGTATATTGACGTATATTGTCTAGTAAAATACGGTGCTTCCGTACCAACTGTTGCAAGAGAAGTCCAATCCCAAATACGCCAAGCAATTGAGAATATGACTAGTTTAGTTCCAAAAGAAGTAAATGTTCATATTACTGGTGTGCAATTTGAAGCTACAGAATAATAGAAAAGGGCTCCCTAGGGGCTCTTTTTCTTATTTTCTTCTTTCTAATAAGCACTTTCTAAAAAAATATGCTATTATGGGTTAGATAGCTACATTTAAAGGAGAACAAATAATGAAACGTAGAAAAGCAAGGGAGCTAGCACTGCAGGCAATATTCCAGCTAGACAATCATGAAATTACAATAGAAGAAGCTATAGGGCATGTTACTGAAGAAAATGACCCTTTTTTAACAGATTTAGTAAAGGGTACAATTGAACATAAAGAAGAAATCGATGCCTCTTTATCAGACAAGCTAGAAAACTGGTCTTTATCCAGATTGCCAAAAATCGAAAGAACAGTTCTTCGTATAGCTGTTTATGAATTATTATATGCAAACGAAGCTCCAGCAAAAGTAGTTATAAATGAGGCATTAGAAATATGCAAAGTTTATGGAGACGAAAAATCAAGTAGATTTGTTAATGGAGTATTATCCAAATATACAGAGCAATAATCTTCAACATTAAGGAGCGTTTATAGTGGCAGATAATCTAATTAATGGAAAAGAAATAGCTGGAAAAGTTACAGAAAAAGTAAAAGAACGTGTAGATAATCTAAAAGCAAAAGGTATTACACCAGGATTAGCTGTTGTATTAGTTGGTAGTGATCCAGCTTCTCAAACCTATGTGAACAGTAAAACTAGAACATGTGAAAGACTTGGTATGTACTCGGTTATGATTGAGCTGGAAGAAACTATATCTGAAGAAGAACTTTTAAATAGTGTTGAAAAGCTAAATCAGGACGAAAAGATACATGGCATTCTAGTTCAGTTGCCCCTCCCTAAACAAATCAATGAGGATCGTGTAATTGCAGCTATATCTCCATTGAAAGATGTAGATGGATTTCATCCAGTAAGCGTAGGAAAGATGATGATTGGTCAGCCGACCTTCCTATCTTGTACACCTTTTGGGGTGATGAAGCTATTAGAATATAGCGACATTGAAATAGAAGGAAAACACGCTGTGGTTATTGGGCGAAGTAATATCGTTGGAAAACCAATGGGTCAGCTCCTTTTACAAAAGAATGCTACGGTAACTTACTGCCACTCAAAAACGAAGAACTTACATAATATTACAAAGCAAGCTGATATTTTAATAGTGGCTACAGGTCAGCCGAAAATGATTGACTCTAGCTACTTAAAAGAAGGCGTAGTTGTAATTGATGTTGGAATACATCGAAATGAAGACAACAAGTTATGCGGTGACGTAGATTTTGCTTCTGCAAAAGAAGTAGCATCTAAAATTACTCCAGTTCCTGGAGGAGTAGGACCAATGACTATTGCTATGTTAATGGAAAATACATGCTTGGCTGCTGAGAATACACTAGATAAATAAGCTAAAAGCTGTTCTACAGTAGAACAGCTTTTAGCTTGTCATCAAGTAGTAGGAGTTGATATTATGTCTCATACATATTTAACTGTAAAAGCTTTAACTAAATACATAAAAAGAAAATTTGATGCAGATACCCATTTGCGTGATGTGTACGTTAAAGGAGAACTTTCCAATGTGAAGGTACATTCTAGTGGTCACATCTATTTCACTCTAAAAGATGAGTCAGCTCGTTTAACATCTGTCATGTTTGCTATGAATGCTCGAGGTCTTAAATTTGTACCTGAGAGTGGCATGAATGTGTTGGTGCGTGGGGATATAAATGTATTTGAGGCAGCAGGTCAATATCAGCTATATGCATCTTCTATACAGCCGGACGGAATAGGTGAACTTTTTCTTGCTTTTGAGCAGTTAAAGAAAAAGCTTGAACAAGAAGGTCTTTTCCATCCTAGCAGAAAAAAACAGCTGCCAGCTTTCCCTAAAAAGATTGGTGTTGTTACTTCAAAGACAGGAGCAGCGATACGAGATATTTTGACTACTTTGGAAAGACGTTATCCAATTAGTGAGGTCCTCGTGTTCCCAAGTATCGTTCAAGGTCCACAGGCAGCGCCTTCAATAGTGGAGTCTATTAGGGAGGCAAACGCCTTAGGTGATATTGATGTGATGATAGTGGGAAGAGGAGGAGGCTCCATTGAGGATCTTTGGGCATTTAATGAGGAAATAGTTGCTCGTGCTATTGCAGAGAGCAAAATTCCCATTATTAGTGCTGTTGGCCATGAAACAGATACGACTATCGCTGACTTTGTATCTGATTTGAGGGCACCTACTCCTACGGCAGCAGCAGAAATGGCAGTACCTAGTAAAGAGAACTTAATGAAGAATATTTTGTCTTACCAATCGGCTAGTCTTCATTTTGTTACGAAAAGACTTGCCGATGAAAAAAATAGATACCGTAGGGCTATTACTTCGCCTGTAATGGCAACTCCAGAAAAACTGTATCGTCCTTTTATAGAAAGGTATATTCGGGCAGAACAACAACTTCATAAAGAAGTTAAACGGATATCACAAGAAAAAAACAGGGACTTTTTTCAGTTAGAAAATAGATTTAAACAACTTTCCCCACAAAAGCTTATAACGATACAGTCAAAAACATTACAAACAAGTACCAATCAACTCACACAAGCAATGATTGCATCTTTTGAAAAAAATCGACAACAGTTTACTGGGTCGTTAAGAACTCTGCAGGCGTTAAATCCTTTGAAAATTATGGATCGGGGATATAGTATTACTTACAAAGAAGGCATATTAGTTAAGTCTGTAGAGGATGTCCAACAGGGCGATTCTATTTTTGTAACATTATCAGATGGTCAAATAGAGGCTACAGTTCAACAAGCAGTTAGTAAAGAGGGGGTAAAATAGCATGGCAAAAAAAGAAATTCCATTCGATGAGGCAATGCTACAATTAGAACAAATTGTACGACAGCTAGAACAAGGGGATGTTCCTCTTGAAAATGCGATTGAACTTTATCAAAAAGGAATGGAACTATCTAAATTGTGCAGTGACAAATTACAAAGCGCTGAGAAACAATTAGTATCTTTCATGGGCGAAAATAAAGAAGAAGCAGGGAAAACTGATGAGTAACTTAAATGCATTTATCCAAGCCAACCAACCGCTTATTGAACAACAGCTGGAATCGATGATTAATGAAATTCAAGCACCTTCTCAACTAAAAGAAGCAATGCTATATTCCCTTAAAGCTGGTGGAAAGAGAATACGTCCCTTATATACGCTAGCGGTTTTACAGGAACTAAACGTGAAAAACGAAGATGCCATAAAAGTTGCTAGCACAATAGAGATGATTCATACTTATTCTTTAATACATGATGATTTACCTAGCATGGATAATGACGATCTTCGTAGAGGAAAGCCAACTAACCATAAAGTTTTTGGAGAGGCTTTGGCGATTCTTGCTGGAGATGCTTTAGTAACATTGGCTTTTGGAATTATTGCGAGACTAAAAAATCTGGATGCTGAACAAAAAGTCTTCTTAATCGACCGTCTTAGTTTTGCTTCAGGAGCTGAAGGGATGGTTGGTGGCCAAGTATTAGACATTCTTGGTGAGGGCAAAACTTTATCCTTAGAGGAATTAGAAGAGGTCCATATTAACAAAACCGGTGCACTCTTGTTATTCAGTATTATAGCAGGAGGAATTATTGCAAAAGCTAACGAGGAAGTCATGGATGCCTTGCGTCAATATGCTTTCCACATTGGTCTGGCATTTCAAATTCAAGATGATATTCTTGATATTGAGGGTACCTCCGAGCAATTAGGAAAAACTGCAGGAAAAGATATATTAAGTGAAAAGAATACGTATCCTTCTATACTTACAATGGCTGGTGCCAAAGAACAACTAAAAAGACAGTATGATTTAGCAACTGAGGCACTTAACCAAGTAAATCTTAACGATGGACTTTTAATAGAACTTGCTAATTACATAACAAAAAGGTCAAAATAAATAGCGTATAATTTTGTTTTATGAGTAAATATTGATATGATTATACCTAGCTGTATTTAAGGAAATCTAAAAGAAGGTGTGTGATGGCAATGGATTTAACTTCAATTTCTGGTCCATCCTTTTTAAAAAGTTTAGACAATGAACAATTAAAGGACTTAAGTGAAGATATTCGTTCGTTTTTAATAGAAAAATTATCAGTAACAGGTGGACATATTGGACCGAATCTAGGTGTAGTAGAGCTAACGGTTGCACTGCACAAGGCGTTTAATAGTCCAGATGACAAATTTCTTTGGGATGTTGGACACCAAGCTTATGTTCACAAGATTCTCACGGGTCGTGCAGATCAATTCGATACTCTTCGCCAATTCAAGGGTCTTTGTGGATTTCCAAAAATGATTGAAAGTGAGCACGATGTTTGGGAGGCAGGGCATAGTTCAACCTCGCTATCTGCAGCAATGGGAATGGCTAAGGCTAGGGATATACAGAAAAAGAAAAACTATGTTATTCCTATTATTGGAGATGGTGCTCTTACTGGTGGTATGGCATTAGAGGCATTGAACCATATTGGACACGAAAAAACCGATATGATTGTCATTTTGAATGACAACGAAATGTCTATTGCACCTAATGTGGGAGCTTTGCATAATGTCCTTGGAAAATTACGTACTCATGGCACATATAACAAAGCTAAGGATGAAATTGAGTCACTTCTGAAAAAAATTCCAGCAGTTGGCGGCAAATTAGCTGGCACAGCTGAACGTCTTAAAGACACTATGAAATACCTACTTGTATCAGGCGCATTTTTTGAAGAATTAGGTTTTACTTATCTAGGACCAATTGATGGCCACAGCTTTGAAGACTTAGAAGAAAACCTGAAGAATGCCAAAAAGATGAAAGGTCCTGTTCTTATCCATGTTATCACTAAAAAGGGTAAAGGTTTTAAACCTGCTGAACAAGACAAAATTGGAACATGGCATGGTACAGGTCCCTATAAAATGGAGACTGGAGATTTCGTTAAGTCTTCTTCAAAAGCACCTTCCTGGAGTGCGCTAGTAGCTGAGACAGCAAGGAAACTAGCTCGTGATGATCGCCGTATTGTTGCTATCACACCTGCAATGCCAGTAGGTTCGAAATTGGAAGGGTTTGCATCAGAGTTTCCAGATAGAATGTTCGATGTAGGTATTGCAGAACAACATGCCACTACAATGGCAGCAGGAATGGCAGCGGAAGGTATGAAACCTTTATTAGTTATTTATTCAACATTCCTTCAACGTGCATATGATCAGGTGCTTCATGATATTTGTCGTCAAAACTTAAATGTGGTAATCGGAATAGATCGTGCTGGATTAGTTGGGGCAGATGGAGAAACACATCAAGGAGTATTTGATATTTCCTTCCTTAGACATATGCCTAATATGGTTATCATGATGCCAAAAGATGAAAATGAAGGACAACATATGGTCAAAACAGCATTTGACTACTCTGATGGCCCAATTGCTCTTCGTTATCCGCGTGGTAATGGTCTTGGTGTTATGATGGACGAAGAATTACATCCAATTCCAATCGGCACTTGGGAAGTCTTAAAAGAAGGCAGTCAAGCAGTGATTCTTACTTTTGGTACAACTATTTCAATGGCACTACAAGCAGCGGACGAATTAAGTAAACTAAATATCTCTGTAGAAGTTGTAAATGCTCGATTTATTAAACCTTTAGACGAAGAAATGCTTAAAGATATTCAAAAACGCAACATCCCTATTATTACTGTGGAAGAAAGTGCATTACAAGGTGGATTTGGCAGTGCTGTCCTAGAGTTTTATAATGAACAAAACCTACAAGCAAATGTTAAGCGTATCGGTATTCCGGATATCTTCATTGAACATGGTGAAGTAAATCAGTTGCTGCAAGAGATTAATATTACAACTGAAAGCATTGTGGAACTTGTAAAAACTTCCGTAAATGAAAGCCCAAGGTATATCTCCTTATGAGCAAGATTCCAAAGGAGAGAGTAGACATACTCTTAGTAGAACAAGGTTTGTTTGAAACAAGAGAAAAAGCTAAACGTGCTATTATGGCAGGTCTCATCTACAAGAACGAAGAGAGAATAGACAAACCGGGAGAGAAGATTGAAACCACTTCTATTTTAACTGTTAAGGGTCAGGTGCTGAAATATGTCAGCCGTGGCGGTTTGAAACTCGAAAAAGCAATAGAGCAGTTTGACATAGAGATTGAGAATAAGATCATGCTCGATATTGGCTCTTCAACTGGGGGATTTACAGATTGTGGACTCCAAAATGGCGTTTCACATGCGTATGCACTGGATGTCGGTAGTAATCAATTGGCATGGAAAATAAGGCAGGATTCACGTGTAACTGTAATGGAAAAGACAAACTTCCGTTACTCCACACCTGCTGATTTTCAAGAAGGATTACCATCCTTTGCCTCTATAGATGTTTCTTTTATCTCGCTTAAGCTTATCTTTCCAACATTAAAAACGATCTTGCTTCCTGGTGGAGACGTTATTGCATTAGTTAAGCCGCAGTTTGAGGCTGGAAAAGATCGAGTAGGCAAAAAAGGTGTAGTTAGAGAAAAAGTTGTTCATATAGAAGTCTTGAAGGAGATAGCAGATTTTGCTGAAAGCCAAAACTTCCAATTAAAAAATGCTTCCTTTTCGCCTATAACCGGGGGAGAGGGAAATATAGAATTTCTATTTCATCTGGTTAGTGTAAACGAGGGAGAAGTTACCTCACATGACATAGACTTTGAAAAACTAGTTAATGAGGCACATAATTCGTTAAAATAACCCGCGACTCATCATGAGTCGCGTTTTTTCTTGTTACTTTTGCAATGAAATGCTAAGGTATAATTAAAATAGAATATTTATACAGCAAGGAGATAATTATGAACAAAGGACAACGGCATATTCGTATAAGAGATATTATCGCGAATTATGAAATCGAGACTCAAGACGACTTAGTAGATCATCTTAAGAACGCAGGTGTTAACGTAACTCAAGCGACTGTCTCTAGAGATATTAAGGAATTACATTTAGTGAAAGTTCCATTGCCAAATGGAAACTACAAGTATAGCCTCCCGGCAGACCAAAGATTCAATCCTATGCAAAAACTGCATAGAGCGTTAACAGATGCCTTTGTTAGCATTGATGGAGCTAGCCATTTCTTAGTGATGAAGACACTGCCAGGAAATGCTCACGCAATAGGTTCTTTAATTGATTATTTGGATTGGGAAGAAATATTGGGCACAATTTGTGGCGATGATACGTGTCTGATCCTTTGCAGAGCCGAAAGTGATTGTGAGGCAGTTAAAAGCCGATTGCTTGAAATGTTATAGGAATATCACTTAAATGTATAAGTGAAATCTACTTCACTTATACATTCAAGCTGTTCTATCTTTAAATAGAGGTGATAGGTTTGTTAAAAGAACTTTCCATTAAAAATTTTGCGATAATAGATGAACTTACTGTAAGCTTTGAAGAAGGTTTAACTGTGCTAACTGGTGAAACTGGAGCTGGAAAATCAATCATTATTGATGCGGTTCATCTGCTTTGCGGAGGTAGAGGATCACAGGAATTTATTCGACATGGCGCAAAAAAGGCAGAGCTAGAGGGACTATTTATCATTTCAGATCCAAAGCATAGCGTTTTTAAGAAAATGCTAGATGTTGGTATTGATAAAGATGAGGAAACAATCATTTTGAGAAGAGATATAAATGAGTCTGGAAAAAGTGTCTGTAGAGTAAATGGGAAACTTGTAACAATTGGTATTTTAAGAGAAATTGGTGCCAGTTTAATAGATATCCATGGTCAGCATGAAAGCCAAGAGCTAATGGATGACAAGGCACATATTCACTTGCTTGACCAATTTGCTGGAGACGACCTGAAGGCAGTAAAAGAAGCGTATAGGGAATTATTTAGTAAATACAAAAAATGGAAAAAAGAATTGGCTACATTGACGGAAAATGAGCAGCAAATTGCCCATAAAATTGACCTGTACACATTTCAAGTAGAAGAAATTGATGAAGCTCAATTAAAAAGAGGAGAAGAAGAATCTCTTCAGAATGAAAAGAAAAAGCTATTAAACTTTCATAAAATGTTTGATAAAATCAGCAGCTCATATGATGCCATTTTAGGAGAATCTAAAGGATTAGACTATATAGGTTCTGCTATGTCTGATTTACAAGATATTTCGGATGTAGACGAGAATATGAAGGATTTAAGCGAAAGCGTTTCTTCGGCATTTTATATATTGCAGGACGCAGCACATCAACTTAAAAATGATTTAGATGAAATGGAGTATGACAGCAATCAACTTCAAATTGTAGAAGATCGATTGGCTTTAATACAGACTTTAAAAAGAAAATATGGAGCCTCGATTGAAGAAATTCTTGAATACAAAGAACAGATTCAACATAGCTTGGACCAATTAGTCAATCGAGATGAACAAATTCAAAAAATGGCAGAAAAAATACGTCAAATTGAAATAGATCTTCAGCTAGAGGCTAACGAGTTAACCGATAAACGGAAGGCCGCATCTTCCTTGTTGAGTAACGCTATTATGGAGCAGCTTCAGGAGCTTTATATGGAAAAAGCAACTTTTGCTGTTATGTTCCATGATCATCCTAATCCTATCTATAATGAAGATGGTATAGACGATTTATCCTTTTATATATCTACAAACGTTGGTGAACCGTTAAAGGCTTTAACTAAAATTGCTTCAGGTGGCGAATTATCTAGAATGATGCTTGCTTTAAAAAGTATTTTTTCGAAGCATCAAGGCATTACCTCTATTATTTTTGATGAGGTAGATACTGGTGTGAGCGGCCGAGTTGCCCAAGCGATTGCTGAAAAAATTGCGGGCATTGCGACAAATTCACAAGTTTTGTGTATATCTCATCTTTCCCAAGTTGCAGCGATGGCTGACCAGCATTTATTGATTAGAAAAGAAGTTTCTGGAAATCGTACCTATACGTTGCTGGAAGAAATAACGGATGACCAACGGGCCGAGGAATTAAGCAGAATGATGTCAGGCACGGAAATCACAACTACTACTTTAAAGCACTCCAAAGAATTACTAAAAATTGCATATGAACGAAAAAAAGTGTTAAGAAACTCTTGAGGACCCATTACTTTTGGGTCTTCTTTTTTTATCAATTATTTACCTCACATAGAGTTCTTAGCGAAGGACATAGTAAAGTGTATGGGAGGTGAAATATGAAAAAAAGCTATCGAATTTGGTCGCTTTTGCCAATTATTTTCTTGACTTTATTCTTTCTAAGCACCACTGCATTTGCTTCTAAAGTTTCCGTTGTCCCACTTGGGCAATCTATTCAGATCGACCTCCAATACGGATCTGTATTTCTTAGTCATGATGTCTTGATAACAGATGATTATTGGCTAAAATCTGGTGATACAATTCATCAAATAAACGACCAAACGATATCGAGTATTGATGACTTAAAAAGACAATTGAAAGACAAGAAACAAATTATTATTCAGTATGAGCGCAACAAAACAATGTATACGAAAGATATGAGTGCTGATCAAATGATTAAACTCTTTCCTTTCTTGCGTGATGCAACTGAAGGAATTGGAACTTTAACCTATTTCGATCCTTCAACCAATGAATTTGGCGCATTAGGGCACCAAATTGTCGATCATACATCTGGTGTTACGCCAAAATTTTCAGAGGGCTCTATTTATTTGTCCTCTATTGAGCAAATTAAAAAAAGCATTCCTGGCAAACCTGGATATAAAATTACTTCACACGGAAACAATAGTCCTCCCATTGGAGGAGTAAATGAAAATAACGTTTATGGAGTTTTCGGTAAGTTAGAAAACAAAGCATTAGCCAATATTCCAATGCATCAGGTAGCAGTAGCAGAAAAAGAAGAAATTACGACTGGCAAAGCTATCATGCGTACTTCAATCGATGGTGAAAAAGTACAAGACTTTACAATTAACATCTCTTCTGTCGATGGACATTTATTTCAATTCACTGTGACCGATCATCAGCTTATCAAAAAGACAGGTGGAATTCTCCAAGGAATGAGCGGTAGCCCAATCATCCAGGCAGACAAAATTATTGGTGTCGTAACTCATATGTATGTCGACAAACCCAAAAACGGTGCAGCTTTAGCAATAACTGAGATGATGAAAAAAAATCCATGAAGTATAGATGAAAAGGCTACATCCTATTTTGGATGTAGCCTTTTTGGTGTCTTAAGGTGGATATAAGGTCTTGCGTTTATACGATACATAGGTTTAAAATGTTAATGAATAAAATTCGACAAAGCATAAGAAAAGATTTACAATTTGTCGTAATACCACGTAATCATAATAGGAAAGAATCATTTTTATTTTATAAAAAGGAAGTGGGAAAAAGATAGCGAATAATATCTATGTAAAAAATTACAAAAGGTGGATGAACTTATATGGAGAAAATAAAAATTGCAATAGTCGACGATAACAAAGATTTAATACGCACAATGGATTCTTATTTTGAGCAGCATCCTGAAATAGAGGTTATCGGTACTGCTTATAATGGAAAATTATGTTTGGAATTGTTAGAATCAATCAAACCAGACGTTTTGCTGTTGGATATTATCATGCCGCATCTTGATGGAATTGCTGTTTTAGACTCTTTACAGAAAAATAACAAGCTGAAGGACTTACAAGTCATCATGTTAACTGCATTTGGTCAGGAAGATGTGATGAAACAGGCTGTAGATCTTGGGGCCTCTTATTTCATGCTGAAGCCTTTTGAATTTGACCGTTTAGTGACACAAATTATTCAGGTTGCTGGAAGAAAGGGCTCTATTCAGGAAGCACCTGCAAAGTCCAATCCTGAAAAAGAAGCATTACAAAATAAGCGCATGATTGATAATACTATTACTAATGTTATTAAAGAAATGGGAGTACCTGCGCATATTAAAGGTTATTCTTATCTTCGTGAAGCAATTCAAATGGTATATGCTGATATTGAACTGTTAGGCTCCATTACGAAAGTATTATATCCAGAAATAGCAAAAAAATTTCAAACAACTCCTTCTCGTGTTGAGCGTGCCATTCGTCATGCAATTGAAGTAGCATGGAATCGTGGAAACTATGAAACTATCTCGAAAATGTTCGGCTACACAGTTCATCACTTAAAGTCTAAACCTACAAATAGTGAATTTATTGCGATGATCGCAGACAAAATTCGTATGGAGAATATGGCTAGTTGAAAGTGAAAGAATCAAGCTTCCAGATATAAAATAATAGTGAACGGTGCAACGAATTTTTAACACCATTCCAATGAACTTTACTTTTGACGTAGCAACTAAATATCGTTGCCCGACCTACTATTAAGAGTGGGTCTTTTTTTATTTTTAGAATGGTAAATAACTTAGTATAGTTATTCAGTAGATTTAGAAATTAAGAAAAAGTAAAATCATTATATTATTTTTTTCTTATAGATATTTGTTTGAAGTATTATGGTAAAATATATTTATACTGAAAATTGGCAGAAAATTCATGGTATTGCTCCAGGTTTTATCATACATTAGATCAGTAAAACTTTATTACTTATCTAATGGGTGAAAAGATCTGAAAAAATATTTTTTAATGTAGTATCAATGTCATGTTGGAACATGTATTGTTTAATAGATTAATAAATATCCCTCCTCAAAAATGAATTTTTAAAGTAGTTTTGCAAGTTTTCAAGGTTGAAGAAGATAATATATCTTTAGAAGGGTTGAGAAGAAATTGGTTATTGAAGATAATGATAATTTAACCATAACTGAAAAGAATGGACAGGTCTTTTTGTTTACAAAAAAAGATGGTTTTAGTTTAAAAAAGTTCGAAGAATATATTAGAAAATACCCACGCTTCAAAATCACAAGTTTTACAGCTTTAAAAAAAGCACTCTCGACTAAATCTACAGAACCTCAAGAAATAGGAAATTGGCTAGATTTAATTGAAATAGACATTAGTGCAGATTATATGGAAGTACTTTTGACTATAAACGAATCACCTACATATATTCAGGATAATATCATAGAAGTACAGACCCACATACATAAGCTACTCGAAGAACATAACATTAAATTTGGCAAAAAAACATTAGATATATTATCTTTAAAAACTGGGAAGCCTTTTATAATTGCACAAGGAAAGTCTCCTCAAAAAGGAGAAAATGCGCATGTTAGTTATTTAGAGCAAGCCGAAAAAAAGCCTGTGATAAACGAAGATGGTAAGGCAGATTATTTTGATATGAATTTTATCAAAGAGATAGAAGAGGGATCATGGCTAGGAGAAAAAGTTCCTGCTAAAGAAGGTATAGACGGTATAAATGTCTATGGGGAATATGTGCCGGCAAGTCCTGGAGATGACGTCCAACTTAAATACGATGCAAAATCTGCATATGAAATTGAAGAGGATGGTAAAATCGTACTTCGCTCTAAAACAAAGGGTGTCATTGGTGAAGTAAATGGAGTGTTATCCGTACTAAAACATTTAATTGTAGATGGGGATGTTGGAATAGAAACAGGAAATTTAAAGTTTGATGGTTCTATTCAAGTTAAAGGTACTGTGATGGCTGGGTACTCCGTTATTGCTTCAGGTGATATTTCAATCGAAGGTAAAGAAGGAGTTAATTCCGCCGAGCTAATAAAATCAGCTGAAGGAGATGTCTTTATTAAAGGAGGCATTTTTGGTCGTGGAATAACCAAGGTAGAGGCACATAATAATATATATATTAAACATGCCAACGAATGTACACTACAGGCAAAAGAACAGGTGCATATCGGCTTTTATGCACTTGGTGCAACTATTTTTGCTCATGAAATTATATTAGATGATCGAAAAGGGAAAATTATTGGAGGAAAGGCTGTAGCAGTCAATTCAATTACAACAGCATTTAGCGGAAATAGCATGGAAAGAAAAACAGAACTTGTCGTGCAAGGTATAGACCGCAAAATCTTAACCGAAAATGCTAAAACTTTGGCAGAAAAGATGGTAAAGCTACAAGAGGAAGCAACTAAATTAAACTATCAAATCTATCAGCTTGGCGAATTGAAAGACAATATGACTACTCAGCAGAACGGGATATATGAGAAAACTAAACAAAAATACAATCTTTTACAGCAGGATGTGAAAGAAACAGATAGAGAAATACAACGTATTTTAAAATTGCTAAGAAGTAACGTAGAATACTATGTTAATGTTACAAAAGAGGCAAATCCGGGTACCATTATACAAATTGGAAATAAATCTTCCTTATTAACAACTACTACAAAAGGAAAATTTAAGTTAGAAAATGGGGAGTTAAATGTCTAATCTACCGGTATACGCGCATCGTGGTGGCGCTACAAAGTATGTCGAAAATTCACTTAGGTCTTTTGAGTATGCAAAGAAAATAGGCGTGGACGGAATTGAAATGGATTTGCAACTTTCAGCGGATGGAGTGGCTTTTGTTACCCATGATTTGGACTTTTTTAGATTAGCGGGTATAAACAGAAGAATAACTGATATGGCTGCTGAGGAGATTCTTCAGCTAAAACTAGGGAAAACGTTTCTACGTAGATTTTTATATTCAAGAGTACTTAGTTTTGACGACTTTCTATCTTTTTTTGAACAAACAAATTTGAAGCTAAACGTGGAATTTAAGGAATCTTTTCTTGGAAAAACAGAAAAAATTGAAGAAGTAGTGTACAAGACAAAAAATATTAAGGATGTTCATTTCTCTTCTTTTGAAGAAAGCATTCTAGAAACTATACAAAGAATGCCTATAAAAACAAAAACTGCTTTTATCGGAAAGAAAAATTCCAGTTGGGATGAAATTTTAGCTAATCGCTCATATGATGCCATACACCTTAACAAAAAATTCTTTGGTACTGAACTAATGGATAGGATATGGGAGGCAGGATTTCCTATGCGATTTTATAATATAAAAGGAACGGAGAAATATTTGAAAAATCCGCCCAAATCGGTTATTGGGTGGATTACTGATTTTCCACTGAAAGTAATTGAGCAACAAAATCGTTTATAAAATTACATCTTTTACAAAATAAAATTTCCACCTCAATGAAAAATTTCTTACTATGTATTCTAAATAACAAAAAGACTATAGACATGTTCAAATTTCTTTGAGTTTGTCTATAGTATAAAGACACAGGCTTTTCTAGTCTGTGTCTTTTTTCTTTTGAAATCGTGGTGCAACTTTTCCGTTTTTTCTATCTCTATTTAATAAAAAACCTGCAAAGAAGCCTAGACCTAGAACTGTAAAGATTAATCCGCAAATAAACTGAACGGCTAGTCCTCCAATAGGAAGTATTTGTAATCCAAAAAATGTATCTCTCATTAATTTGATTCCAAAAGCTGCCAATATTCCCGGTATTAATAACACGATTAAAGCTAATAAACGAGCCACTTTCTTCACTCCTGTTCCTTCTATTTTAATTTTACATTCAAGTTTATGATTGTCAATGATTGAAACTTACGTTATGATATAGAAGAAATGCAATAAGTTGCAGAAAAAAAGTGGGGGTGTGCATATTTTTGCAAAACATACTCATTGTAGGTGCAGGTAACGGTGGATATGCACTTCTCAAGTTAATAGAGCAGGCGGATTACCTTCAGGTTACCGCTATTGTAGATATTAACGATGAGGCTCCTGGAATAATCTACGCTAAACAACATAACATACCAACTTATAATGAGTGGAGGAGTTTGTTAAGCAAGGATATTCAAATCATTATTGATGTGACTGGTCAGAAGGAAGTGTTCTATGAATTACTTCAGAATAGACCTGCCACCGCTGTATTGATACCTGGTGAGATAGCCAACTTAATCGTTACATTGTTGGAAGAAAAAAATAGCTATATTCAAATTATCAACCAAAGAAAGGCCTTACAGGATCTCATTTTTAACTCCATAGAAGAAGGGATGATTGGCATTAACAGCCAAGGCATCGTCAACTTTTTTAATAAGAGCGCTGAAAGAATGACCTTAATTCCTGTAGAAGAGGCCATGGGTAAACATGTGGTTGATGTTATCTCCTTAAGTGAATTACCAAGAATATACGAAACAGGTAAGGTCGAACTGAACAAAGAACTTACTCTTGAAAGCGGTACCAAAATAGTTACCTCTAGGTATCCTATGGTCAATAATGAGGGTAAACGTATCGGAGCCTTCGCAGTATTTCAGGATATTTCGGAAGTAGTTCGTCTTGCCGAAGAAATTACAAATTTAACAGAAATACAAAAAATGCTTGAAGCAATCATTTATTCAAGTGAAGATGCCATATCTGTAGTAGACGAAGATGGCAAGGGAATTCTTATTAACCCTGCCTATACCCGAATCACGGGGTTTAGTGAAGAGGAAGTTATTGGGAAACCTGCTACTGCCGATATATCTGAAGGTGAAAGTATTCATCTAAAGGTACTTCAAACTAAAAAGCCTATTAGAGGTGTAAATCTTCGAGTCGGTAAGGAAGAGAAGGACGTCATTGTTAACGTAGCACCTATTTTAGTAAACAATCAGTTAAAAGGTAGTGTCGGTGTAATTCATGACATGACTGAAATGCGAGGTCTTATGAAGGAATTGGATCGAGCCAGGACTATTATTCGAACGCTTGAATCATCTTATTCCTTTGAAGACATAGTTGGTATTTCTGATGAAATCAACTTAGCAATAGAACAAGCAAAGCTGGCAGCGAATGTTCCAATAACCGTTCTTTTAAGGGGAGAGGTCGGTGCAGGAAAGGATTTGTTTGCGCATGCTATTCACGGAGAGAGCAGTCGCTCTATGTATCCTTTTGTACGAGTTAACTGTAGCTCACTAGAAGAGCACCTTTTAGAAAGAGAATTGTTTGGTTACCAAGAAGAAGGTATTACGTATCCAGGTAAACTGGAGGAAGCATTCAAGGGAACTATTTTCTTAGACGAGGTTGGGGAACTGACTAAGAAAACTCAGGCGAAGCTCTTACAGGTATTAAGAGAAAATGTTTTTGTACCTGTCGGGGGTACCGCACCTAAGCATGTGGATGTCCGAATTATTGCAGCAAGTAGTCTTAATTTGGAAAAAGCAATGAGAGAGGGTACATTTAGAGAGGACTTCTATTTTCAACTAAATCGAATGCCTATCTATATTCCTTCTTTACGCCAAAGAAAAAAAGATATTCCGCTACTTGCGGAACGATTGTTAGTTAAACTGAACCAAGAGTTTGGTCGCAATATCGAGGGATTTACCAATCAGGCACTCGAAATCTTATGTCTTTATGATTGGCCAGGTAATGTGCGAGAATTAGAGAATATTATAAGTCGCTCTATGATCTTTCTCCAACCGAATGATCGTTTAGTAGACGAACGGCATTTACCAAAATTAATGCTTCAGTTATCAACGGAAGAAGATGAAGATTCGATTGCTCCTTTATCGGAGCAAATGGATGAAATGGAGAAAAGAGTACTTGCCCAAGCACTTAATATATGTGAGGGCAATAAATCTAAAACAGCTAAAAGACTTAATATTTCATTACGTTCTCTGTATTATAAGCTGGAAAAATATAATCTCGTTTAATGGGGAAAATGTTCAAGTAAATAGGGGTATTTACTATAAATGATCTTAAACATGCATCAATTTAACTACTAGGAGGAACTTACAAATGGAAATCTTCAAATATATGGAAACTTATGATTACGAGCAATTAGTATTTTGCCAAGACAAAACTTCAGGACTTAAGGCGATTATCGCAATTCATGACACTACATTAGGGCCAGCACTTGGTGGGACTCGTATGTGGAATTATGCTTCAGAAGAAGAAGCAATTGAAGATGCTCTTCGTCTTGCTAAAGGGATGACATACAAAAATGCTGCTGCTGGACTCAACCTTGGTGGAGGAAAAACAGTAATTATCGGTGATCCATTAAAAGATAAAAACGAAGAAATGTTCCGTGCATTTGGACGTTTTATCCAAGGATTAAATGGTCGTTACATTACAGCAGAAGATGTGGGTACAACAGTAGCGGATATGGACCTGATACATGAGGAGACAAATTATGTAACTGGTATTTCAGAAGCATTTGGTTCTTCAGGTAACCCTTCACCAGTAACAGCTTATGGTGTATACGTAGGAATGAAAGCTGCTGCTAAAGAAGCATTTGGTTCTGATTCTTTAGAGGGGAAAACAGTTGCAGTGCAAGGTGTTGGGAACGTAGCTTATACTCTATGTGAATTCCTACATAAAGAAGGAGCAAAATTAGTAGTTGCTGATATTAACCAAAAATCAGTGGATCGTGCAGTCGAAGCATTTGGAGCTGTTCAAGTAGGGGTAGATGAGATCTACTCACAAGACGTAGATATTTTTGCACCATGTGCTCTTGGAGCAATTGTAAACGATAATACTATTCCACAATTTAAAGCTAAGGTTATTGCAGGATCTGCAAACAACCAACTGAAAGATACAACACATGGTGACTTAATCCATGAAATGGGTATCGTTTATGCACCAGACTACGTGATCAATTCTGGAGGAGTTATTAACGTTGCAGACGAATTATATGGATATAACCATGATCGTGCGATGAAACGTGTGGCAGGTATCTACAATAAAATCGAACGTATCTTTGAAATTTCTAAACGTGACGGTATACCAACTTATGTAGCTGCTGATCGTTTAGCAGAAGAGCGTATTGCTCGTGTAAGTAAATCTCGCAGCCAATTTTTACAAAACGGAAAACATATTTTAAATGGCCGTTAATCGATAATTTCATCTTAGTTGTAAATAGGCCGACTTTATAGATTTTTTGTAAAGCGGTCTTCTTATTTGGAAGGAGAGGACTTACTTGGCAAAAGAATATGACGTAGTCATTATTGGAGGAGGGACTGGTGGTTATGTAGCTGCCATTCGCTCGGCACAGTTAGGGTTAAAAACAGCAATCGTTGAGAAGAGTAAATTAGGTGGTACTTGCTTACATAAAGGCTGTATACCAAGTAAAGCCTTACTTCGTAGTGCAGAAGTTTTCTCCACTACCAAAAATCACGCAGCCGATTTTGGCGTAAATACTAGTGAAGTAACACTAGATTTTAGCAGAGTGCAAGCACGTAAGGAATCCATTGTAAACCAATTGTTTCAAGGGGTTCAGGGATTGATGAAAAAAGGGAAAATTGATGTTTATGAAGGAACTGGCAGAATGCTTGGTCCATCTATATTCTCACCTTCACCTGGTGGTACAATCTCTGTGGAGATGAATAACGGTGAAGAAAATGAAATGCTTATTCCTAAAAATGTTGTAATTGCAACAGGATCTCGTCCTCGCTCCTTACCTGGTTTAGTTATAGATGGTTCCTTAGTGATGACTTCAGATGAGGCATTATCAATGACAGAGCTTCCAAAATCTATTCTTATTGTCGGCGGAGGAGTAATCGGTATTGAATGGGCTTCGATGTTAAATGATTTTGGTGTGGAAGTTACCGTGATTGAATATGCAGATAGAATTATACCTACCGAGGATAAAGATATTTCTAAAGAAATGCAAAAACTTTTAAGCAAAAAAGGAATTACATTTGCAACAAACGCAAAAGTGCTTCCTGATACTTTAAATACTGTAGACAATGTTGTCAAAATCTCAGCTGAGGTTAACGGTGAAACACAATCTTTTAGTGCTGAAAAGATGCTTGTATCAGTTGGTAGACAGGCAAATACAGAAGGTATTGGTATCGAGAATACAGATATTGTTATAGAAAATGGATTCATAAAGGTTTCTGAAACATTTCAAACGAAAGAATCACATATATATGCAATTGGTGATGTAATCGGAGGTCTACAATTAGCCCATGTAGCTAGTCATGAAGGGATAACTGCAATAGAGCACATCGCAGGAGAAGACATAATTCCTATAAATTATGATCTTGTATCTCGCTGTATTTATGCAAGTCCGGAAAGTTCGAGTGTAGGAATAACAGAGCAACAAGCAAAGGAACAAGGGTTTGATGTAAAAATAGGCAAGTTCTCTTTCAAAGCAATTGGAAAGGCTCTTGTATACGGTGAATCGGATGGCTTTGTGAAAATTGTTGCCGATAAGAAAACAAATGACATATTAGGCGTTCATATGATTGGACCTCACGTAACGGATATGATTTCAGAGGCTGGTTTGGCAATGGTTCTAGATGCTACTCCTTGGGAAATGGCACATACAATTCATCCACATCCTACCTTGAGTGAAATCATGGGAGAAGCAGCGTTAGCTGTAGATGGTAAAGCTATTCATATGTAAAAAAAGGGGGATTTCTATATGACAAACAATCGTCATGAGGAGCTTGGGTTAACAAATGAAGATGTATTAAAAATGTTTGAGACGATGCTAATGGCACGCCGTATTGATGAGCGTATGTGGTTATTGAACCGTGCGGGTAAAATTCCATTTGTTATCTCTTGTCAAGGACAAGAGGCAGCACAAGTGGGAGCGGCATTTGCTCTAGATAACACAAAGGATTATATTGCACCATATTATCGCGATATGGGAGTAGTACTGCATTTTGGTATGACACCTAAAGATTTAATGCTATCTGCATTTGCTAAAGCAGAGGATCCGAACTCTGGCGGACGTCAAATGCCGGGGCATTTTGGACAAAAGAAGAATCGTATTTTAACTGGTTCCTCTCCAGTTACAACACAGCTTCCCCATGCAGTTGGAGTCGCTCTAGCTGCTAAGATTGAAAAGAAGGACTTTATCACTTTTGTAACGCTAGGCGAAGGTTCATCTAACCAAGGTGATTTCCATGAAGGATTGAACTTTGCAGGGGTGCATCAATTACCTTGTATCACAATGGTAGAAAACAACAAATATGCAATATCTGTTCCTTTTGAGCGCCAAGTTGCTAGCAAAAATGTCGCAGATCGTGCCAGCAGCTATGGAATGCCAGGTGTTACAGTAGATGGAAAAGACCCAATCGAGGTTTATAAAGTAGTGAAAGAAGCAGCTGATCGTGCAAGAAATGGGGAAGGTCCTAGTCTTATTGAGGCAGTGACTTACCGATTAACTGCCCACTCATCAGATGACGATGATAGACAATACCGTACTGCAGAAGACATTGCAGAAGGGAAAGCATTAGATCCTATTATTACATTTGCAAAATATTTAAGAGATTTAGACATTCTGTCAACAGATCTTGAAAAAGAAATAAATGATCGCATTATGAAGGAAGTAAATGAGGCGACTGATTATGCAGAAGCTGCACCATATGCTGCTCCGGAAGATGCATTAAAACATGTCTATGCTGAAAAAGACGGGGGGAACGCATAATGGCAATCATGTCTTATATCGATGCAATAACACTTGCAATGAAGGAAGAAATGACTCGTGATGAGCGCGTTTTCGTTCTTGGTGAAGATGTTGGACGTAAGGGTGGAGTGTTCAAGGCAACCAACGGACTTTATGATGAGTTTGGAGAATACAGAGTTCTAGATACTCCTCTTGCAGAATCTGCTATTGCGGGAGTAGGGATTGGGGCTGCAATGTACGGTCTTCGTCCTATTGCTGAAATGCAGTTTGCAGACTTTATCATGCCTGCTGTTAACCAAATTATCTCAGAGGCTTCACGTATTCGTTACCGTTCTAATAATGATTGGACTTGTCCTATAGTAATTCGTGCGCCTTTTGGTGGCGGAATTCACGGTGCGCTTTATCATTCTCAATCTGTAGAGGCTATTTTTGCTAACCAACCTGGACTAAAAATCGTTATTCCTTCTACTCCATACGATGCCAAAGGATTATTAAAAGCGGCTATTCGTGATGAAGACCCGGTTATGTTCTTTGAGCACAAGCGTGCTTATCGCCTTATTAAAGGAGAGGTTCCGGACGAAGATTACACGATTGAAATTGGAAAAGCAGATGTAAAGCGTGAAGGGGAAGATATAACAGTTATTACTTATGGTCTGGCTGTTCATTTTGCTCTTCAAGCAGCAGAACGTTTAGAAAAAGATGGCATTTCTGCGCATATTTTAGATTTACGTACCATTTATCCTTTAGACAAAGATGCAATTATCGAGGCTGCTTCCAAAACCGGTAAAGTGTTACTTGTAACAGAGGATAACAAAGAAGGTAGCATAATTAGTGAGGTGGCAGCGATTATCGCCGAGAATTGCTTGTTTGATTTGGATGCTCCGATCATGCGCCTTGCTGGTCCTGATGTTCCAGCTATGCCATATGCCCCTACAATGGAAAAATTCTTTATGATTAATCCAGACAAAGTAGAAAAAGCAATGCGTGAGCTAGCTGAATATTAAGTTATTGGAAATATGCTTAGGTGAATTTGATCTATTAAAGGAGGAACCCATATGGCACTAGAACAAATTAAAATGCCTCAGCTTGGGGAAAGTGTAACCGAGGGAACAATCGAAAAATGGTTAGTTAAACCAGGCGATCATGTAAACAAATATGATGCACTTGCAGAGGTCAATACGGACAAAGTTACTGCAGAAGTACCTTCTTCCTTTACAGGAGTCATTAAAGAACTTGTTGCAAATGAAGGAGATACGCTTGCAGTTGGAGAAATCGTCTGTACAATTGAAACAGAAGGCGGCTCTTCCGAGGAAAAAATTGTAGAAGTGAAGGAAGCAGCTCCAGAAGAACCAACTGCAGAAACAGTTAAACCAGCTGAAGTGAATAAACATATCCAATCAGCACCGGCAGAACGGGATAAAGGAATAAAAGCTCGTTACTCTCCTGCAGTTCTTAAACTTTCTCAGGAGCATGACATAGACCTTTCTTTAGTAACAGGTACTGGTAATGAAGGCAGGATTACTCGTAAGGATCTACTAAAAATCATAGATAGTGGAGAGATTCCAAAGGCTGCTCCTGCTGCAAAATCTGCCGTAGAAGAAGCGCCGGCTGTATCTTCTGCTACTGCGAATTCCCAACCAAAGTCTGCTCCTGTTAATGTTCCAGTCGGAGCAGGTGATATTGAAATTCCTGTTACAGGCGTTCGAAAAGCAATTGCAGCTAATATGCTACGTAGTAAGCATGAAGCGCCTCACGCTTGGACAATGATAGAAGTGGATGTAACTAATCTTGTTCAATACCGTGACTCTATTAAAAATGAGTTTAAACAAAAAGAAGGCTTTAACGTTACATACTTTGCCTTCTTCGTTAAAGCAGTAGCACAAGCATTAAAAGAGTTCCCGATGATGAACTCTATGTGGGCTGGTGACAAAATAGTCCAAAAGAAAGACATCAATATTTCGATTGCGGTTGCAACAGATGATGCATTGTTTGTTCCAGTGATTAAACAAGCAGATGAAAAGACTATTAAAGGGATTGCACGTGAAGTGAATGAGCTTGCAGGAAAAGTTCGCTCTGGTAAGCTTAAATCAGATGAAATGCAAGGTGGTACTTTCACAGTCAACAATACTGGTTCATTTGGTTCTGTTCAATCAATGGGTATCATCAACTACCCACAAGCAGCAATTCTTCAGGTGGAATCTATTGTTAAGCGTCCAGTTATTATGGAAGGCGGCATGATTGCTGCAAGAGATATGGTGAACCTATGTCTATCTCTAGACCACCGCGTGCTAGATGGCCTTGTTTGTGGTCGCTTCTTAGCTCGTGTGAAAGAAATATTAGAGAATATTTCGAAGGAAAATACATCTGTATATTAATATTCAGGCGAGAAGTCCCTCAGTAAGGGCTCTCGCCTTTTTTTATTTATAAAACTTAAGTCCCTTTCGTTTACTTTTTTAAACTATTTCTATAGCATTTAAAAGGAAAGAGATACACATGAATTTTCTATGAAGGGACGATTATATATTATGAAATTAAGTGTTTTAGATCAAGCACCGATCACGGCTGGAAATACTGCAGCAGATGCATTAAAAAAAGCAGAAGAATTAGCCCTTTTAGCTGACGAATTAGGCTATCACCGTATGTGGATGGCTGAGCATCATGGAACCGGGGCTTTTGCGAGCTCAGCTCCTGAAGTCATTGCAGCCCATCTTGCTGCTAAAACTCAAAAGCTCCGTATTGGTACTGGCGGTGTTATGATGATGCATTATTCAGCTCTTAAGCTTGCAGAGGTCTTTAAGACGTTAAGTGCTTTTTCTCCAGGAAGAATAGACTTCGGAGTGGGGCGTGCTCCTGGCGGGGATAACTATGCGATGCATGCTCTTTCTGAGGGCCGTCCACCAATGGTGAACAATATGTATGAAAAACTAGGAACTGCATTACAGCTTTTAAATGACGAAGTTCCCGAGGACAGTGTGTACAATAAAACGATTGCTACTCCATCTAATATCGTGCTTCCCGAAGCTTGGTTGCTTGGCTCGACAGGGAACAGTGCGATTCAGGCAGGAAAGATGGGCTTGGGATATTCCTTTGCACAATTCTTTCAGGGAGGAATGACTCCTGCTATTTTAAATGCATACCGTACAAATTTTAAACCTTCAGCATTAATGGAAATGCCTGAGATTAACGTAACGTATTTAGTGACAGTTGCTGAAACAAAAGAAGAGGCAGAATTTGAAGCACTTCCACAGGATATATCTAGACTTTCTCTGATGAAGGGACAAATTCGCCAGCTTATGACACCTGAAGAAGCACAAAACTATCCTTTATCTGAAATGGATCGCATGATGATCCAGGAAAATCGTAAAATCCATTTAGTTGGTTCTGCAAAAGAAGTAGCTACTACTCTTCAAGAAGAACAGGCGCATTATGGGTTCGATGAGGCGATGATTTGTAGTATACCGCATTCTCAGCAAAAGCGTTTAGATGTATATCGATTGTTAGCAAAAGAATTGTTGTAGTGTCTTGATTCTCTTTTATATTAATACTGACTGAGCTTCTTGGTATCTTTAGCGAGTAAGTGAACGATTCGTCGTTCACTTACTCGCTTTTTGAATTGACTTCGTTCGTACTATTACAATTCTCAACTCAAAAAACATACTTTTGCCTTGCTTGCTTTCTAGTATAGATTGTTTGCTAACAGGAAAAACACAGAATAATACTTTATAACATGAATTGCTTTAAATTGGCGGTTGATAACAGAACAAACGTTCTGTATAATGATAAAAAAGAAAGGTGATGGAGATGGCTAATTTCGAGGAAGACTGGAACGCGTTGGATTTATCTAAAATCCGTGATAGAGGTTCAAAAAAGTGGGTGGCGATGATGTTGCCTGAACACGTGAAGATGTTGAGAGACTATCATGAGGAGATAAAAAAAGTTCCGCGCCCAGATCTAAATGAGTTCGACTATGAAGCAATTCAAGAACAAATTGAACTTGCGATGAAAAGAAATGTAGACATAAAAATTAAACGTTGGAAAGATGGAGAATTTTTATATCATCGAGGGACAATTCAATGGATTGATTTAACTAGGCGCATTATCGAATTAGAAGATCCATTTCAATTTTTTGAAGTGAAATTGGATGAAATTGTGGACGTGACGATATTAGAATAAAAACATTCTGAGAGACCTCCTTATAGAGGTCTTTATTGTTTGGAAGTGCTAAGTCTAAATAGATTCAAACATAAAATAATTATAGACAAGATAACTGATGAATCACTTGGGATATATTCAACGTTAGATTTGCTAAATACCTTAATGATAATGAATTCCTTTTACTATAAAAGAGGATTATAGGTATCCATAGGGAATATATTACAGAAGGGTATGATGAGTGGGATAACAGCAAAGGATGATAAAGGGGCAATGAAGAAATACTATATCTTTTTAGAAATCTTGTTTTATGTAGTAGTACCATACTTAATTTGGACTAATGGTAGAGAAGGTTTAGGTGATTATTGGGCACTTTTGTTATCCACTGCGCCTGGATTTGCCTATACTATAGTACGTTTTATTGTAGATCGAGAATTTAATGTGACTGGCATTTTTATCTTGTTCAGTTTATTGGTAGGAACTGTGATTGATATATTATCAGGATCTGCAGAAAGGATGCTATGGAACCAAGTATATTTAGGGGTTGCTTTTAGCTTCGTCTATTTGCTCTCCATGCTCATTAAAAAGCCTCTCCCATTATTTTTCTTTATAGATGTGGCATTCTTGCAGGGATATGACCGTGAAAGCAGTAGAAAGCAGTTCTATCGTAAAGAATTATTTAAATGGTTTCAGCTATTGACGCTAATGTTTGTCATAAGAGGGCTTACCCTAGCAGGCATTAAGGCATGGCTTTTGGACAGGTATGGTGTGGATAGCTATGGCACAATGTTGATTTACTTGAGAATAACTGGTTGGGTCTTTGCAGCAGTTTTCATATGGTTCTATCTAAATATTTACAAGGAAATCAAAAGATTAACGCAGCCACAGCCTCTGCAAGCGATAACAAAAGAAAATCCTTAAAACATATTAGAGAAAAAGCGTTAGCCCATTAGCTAACGCGTCTAACTTATCCAAAATAATATTTGGAAATTTGTGCGATAAATTCTTCTTCTAGCACGCTCTTTTTTTTAACAATGATAAATGTTGAGACAGTAGGCAGGTCGAACAAATCAAAATGTGGCTGCATCATCTTTCCTTCTATTAATTCTCGTCTAACAATAGAGTGAGGAAGAAAGGATACACCGAGCCCCTCCTGGATAAAGCGTTTAGTTATATGGGCTTGTGTGACTTTCATGGTTCTTAATCCAACTACATGCTTATTTAGCTTCAGTAGTAGCTCATCCCAAAAACAGGATGATGGTGAGTAAAAAGATAATTTTTCTGAAGTATCTCTTTCACATCTATTGGTGGTCCATTTTCTTCATCAAATCCATCAAAAGGCATTAAAAACAAAATTGGGTCCTCGTAAATAGAGATTGATTCTATATTTTTCTTTTGAGAATCAATCGCAGATATTCCAACGTTTACTTCCCCTGTATCAACCAATTCCTCTATAAGATAGGATTCCTCTACCCTTATATTTATTTCTAAATCCGTATGCCGCTTTAAGAATGTTTTTAAAAAGTAAGGAAGAATGGTTTCCGCCATAAGGGGAGAAATGGCAATTGTCCATTTACGCCGATACCCTTGTGCAAATGATCGTATTTTATTGACGCTTGACTCCGACTGATGAACTAGCTGCTTAGCCTCTGGAAGAAAAAATTTACCAGCCTCCGAAAGGGTTACACGATTGTTTATTCGATCGAAAAGAGGGGTACCTAAATACTCTTCCAGTAATTTAATATGGACGGTCACACTTGGCTGAGAGACCATTAATTTTTCAGATGCCTTTCGAAAGTTTAAGGTATCTGCAGCTACACAAAATGTTTTTAACCAGTGATATTCCATTATATTCACCTACTTGATTAACTTTTTTAATTAAGTTAATTATATATATTTAATTTTTATTATCAATGTTTTTAAATATAATAAAGAAAAAGGAGGCGTTTCATATGTTTCAAAAAGGATTAAAAGATGTAGTTGCTGTTCATACAAAAATCGCATCGGTGGATGGAGATATAGGAGAGCTTAGATACCGTGGGATAAAAGTAGATGAGCTAGTAAATGAAGGGTCATTTGAAGATATCGCCAATTTTTTGTGGACAGGGGAACGAACAAACACTAGTTTTCCATCTTTAAATGAATTTAGAGAACTACCAAATCACATAATTGCAATTATTGATGCTCTTCCAATGGAAGTGTCCTTGATGGATGCAATGAGAACGGCGATATCAGGCTATGCTCATGCAGAATTTAAAGAAAAATTACTAGAAGAGCAGGCGATAATTTTAACAGCAGCACTGCCGGTCATAGTTGCTAGACATTATCGAAACCAAAAAGGATTAGCAATAGTAGAGCCTAAAAAAGAACTTAGCCATACTGCCAATTATTTATGGATGCTAAATGGTGAAGTACCAACAGATGTACAAGTTGAAGCGCTTGAAACCTATTTAAAGCTAACGATGGAGCACGGTTTAAATGCCTCGACCTTTGCTGCTAGAGTAACGATTTCGACAGAGTCAGATCTTACAGCTGCAGTAACTTCAGCGTTAGGAACAATGAAGGGACCGTTGCACGGAGGAGCGCCTTCAGGGGTAATTTCACTACTCAATGAGTTTAAAAATCCTACAATGATCAGAGACATTGTAAGAGATAAAATTATAAATGGCGAAAAGATAATGGGCTTTGGTCACCGAATATATAAGACAGAGGACCCTCGTTCCATTTTACTTCGAGACAAATGCTTAAACCTCCAAGGAAAGGATCCTTGGTTAGATATCGCAACTATAGCAGAAAAAGAAATTATTGATTTACTTGCAGAGCATAAGCCTGGACGCAAGCTATACACAAATGTTGAGTATTATGCTGCTGCAATCATGCGCTCGATAGATATGCCAGCAGAACTATTCACACCTACATTTAGTGTAGCTAGAATGGTAGGCTGGACTGCACATGCTATTGAACAAATAAGAGACAACACCATTTTCCGCCCACAATCCATTTATGTAGGGGAATTAAAGTAATAGAGGTAATAATGCAGAAGCATCCGGCAAATGTTTATTTTCTATATATACTTAAATAAATTGAACTAAGTATTGTAGATTTCCGTTTTGGTGTACTCTTTGCGAGAGGAGCGATAAGCCATCTCTGCTGCTATTGTTGTTACACAAAACATGTTGTTAGCTGCCCACCCACATTGTCTGCGTGACGCATAATGGGATTGTTCTCAGGCATCTGGTATTGGTTATATCGCTATATAGTCGAAACTGTTATGTGTTTAGTTTGCTAAATATAAAAAGTCATGTGTTATAAAACACATGACTTTTTTATGATTTTTGTTTATTTTTGATGAATGTGTAAATATTTAAAACAACTCCTATGACAAACATAATAATTGCATTCAATGCAAGAACTAAAACCATAAATCCTCCTGCAAAAGCAATTCCTTCTCTTGTGTCATCTGGATCAAAGTTTTTATTAGCATAATAAATTCCGAAAGCGATAAAACAATAGACTATCACCGGAACTAAAAGGGCCATAACAATTGAAGAAACCCATAAAGGAATTTTCCTTTTTTGGTATAAATACACTGCTAAACCATCACAGATTACAAGAGACAATAATAAAACAATCCAAACAATAGCATCACCGTTCATATTAATTACACCCCTTCTATAAAAGGTTAACCTAATGTGGATATTTTTACAATTAAAGGTAATTTTCTGGCATCCGAAGAGTGCTTATACCGAAAAATTGAATAAACTGATGTGGAGAAAACCGAACTTTGGAAAGGACAGTTAGACCGTAATCTAACCTACCCCGCCAACATACCCCTAATTGGTTTCCTGCAACTTTACTAGGAAATCAGTGGATATACATTACTGTAAATACGCAAAGGGGAGTATGGCATAATACAAAGACTTCTAATCAGCAATTAAATAGAAGATAATATTTCGTGTATTTTCAAATTATTCTGTTATATAATGGTATTTATAGATGTTATTGGAGTGGTGAACTTCAATTATTTTAGATTTCAGACCAATACAATTATGCAGAGTCTAAAAAAATCTTAATACGGAATGTAGAATAACAGATTTTCATTTACATATATATTGAAATTATTACTTTTTGAATCTCCAATTATATATTTTTATCATCGAGTTTCAAAGTAGAATAGGAGAAAAACTATGAACAATAAAATAGCAATAATCACTGGAGCAAGTCATCCCAGGGATATTGGAACTGCAATTTGTAGAAAATTAGCTTCTAAAGGAATAGATATATTCTTTACTAACTGGCAGGCGGACAATGAGTGGATCAATAGGTTACAGCAAGAGATAGAAAATTTAGGGGTCCGTTGTGTAGGAATGGAAATCGATTTATCACCGAGTGATGCTTACAAAGTGGTGCTAGATTCAGTGGAACTGGAGTTGGGAACGCCTTCTATACTAGTTAACAATGCAGCGCATTCGACAAGAGATGGTTATTTGGAATTAGACGGCAATACAATGGATGCCCATTATGCAGTAAACATGAGAACAACATTTTTGCTGAGTGTCGAATTTGTCCGTCGCTTTAAGAGAGAGAGAGTGAACGGAAGAATTATAAATATGACATCAGGACAGGATTTAGGAGCAATGCCAGGAGAACTTGCTTATGCTGCCACCAAGGGTGCTATAACAGCTTTTACAAAATCATTATCTGCGGAAGTAGCACCCCTCGGAATTACAGTAAATGCAATAAACCCTGGCCCCACCGATTCAACTTGGATGACCGATGAAATAAGAGAACACCTTTTACCGAATTTTCCAATGGGACGAATAGGTCAGCCTAGCGATGTGGCAGAGGTCGTATCCTTTATTGCTAGCGATGAGGCAGCTTGGATTACTGGACAAGTTATTCATTCAGAGGGTGGTTTTAATCGTTGATGAGGAAAATTGGCAAATGAAAAAAATCAAAAGACAATTCCAAGATTGACATACTTTGTGTTTTAACCATTCTTTTAGTTTTTACAATGTTAACTTATTTCCATTGGAACGGTTATCAGTAAGTTACAATGAAGAAAATTCTACTCTGCTAATTGAAGAGAGATTAATAGGCAAGGAAACCTATAAAGTATAAAGTTGATTCTTCTACTAATTTAAAATAGATGATTTTCATCAACCAAGTAAATGGAAGTTAAACTTGTATGTTTTACCCTTTTACTGCCACGCCTATTTGGTTAAGGCGATATTCTACAAGAAACAATCCTAAATAAAATGGTTGTAAGCTTTTTTGATAGTGGTAGAAGTATTTATTGCCGAGAATATATTAGTGCATAATAATCTACTACAAAATATTTCTGCCCATTAATAGTAGTAGCATAGTTACTTATGAATCTGAGGGAAAGCTATGAATAATTTGATGAAGCTTGTTATTTTAATATGTATGTTTGTAATATTTTCTGGATGCACAGAGGAAACAGTAAAACCAATACTAGCTAAAAGTAAGTATGTAGATTAGTTTATGAAATTCCTCTGTCTAACGTACTCTAACAAACAAAAGAAAAATAAGGGTAATACTTTTTGCTAGACAATTGTTTCATAAGAGGATATTTTTTGAGCTTTTAGAAAATCGGTATTCTTCTTGTTATGCACTCGACTTTTTATAAAGATTGCTGAGAGAGGAGTTACCAAATTTAATATGAGAAATGGGCAAACGGTAATATTAGACGGAGTATCTTTTCCATTAAAAGATATCCATGATTTTCGATGGATACATGATTATGGAGAGGTTTTTTGTGTGTTTGACCGACAGGATTCAGGAAATCTCTCTTTTTTGGTGATAAAAGATGGTTTAAAGAACTTCGTTAAATATGCTGGCGCCGCTCCTGTAAATTACAAGGGAAAACCAGGGTAAGCAATTAATAAACTTAAAAATGCAAAAGTTGTGTACGAAGCATTAGATCATCCACATTTAGTTAAACTAGTAGAACACCGAGAGATGGAAGAAGGATATGCACTTGTGTATGAATGGTTTGATGGCCTAAATATACAAAAGAATATGGCTCATTGTCCAGCTTGTCAGAGGTTTAAGGTGCTGCCTTTAGAAGTACGAATAAAGTCTCTTTCTACTATTTTTGAGTTTCATGTACATGTAGAAAAAAGTAATTATGCAGCAATAGACTTTTATGATGGAAGTATTTTATACGATTTTCAACAGCATAAGACAAAAATATGTGATGTAGATTTGTACCATTCTAAACCATTCTATAATGAAAAAGGTAGGCTTTGGGGTTCGTCAAGGTTTATGTCACCAGAAGAGTTTAAGATGTGTGCAGAAATTGATGCACGTTCGAATGTTTTTAATATGGGTGCCATCGCTTTTTATATTTTAGGTGGTGCTCTTGACCGTTCATATAACCAGTGGGAAGCAGGAAAAGAATTATATAGTGTTGCTAGAAGGGCAGTAGAGATTGAAAAAGACAATCGTTATTCTTCAATTGTAGATTTCTTCACAGAATGGAAGTTAGTTTTAGATAAAGAGTTTTCTTTCAAGGATTAATTATATTTTATGTTTTTAATTTATTTAAAGGAAAATAAATATGTAAGCTAGAATAGTAATAAATAGTTAATTTCAAGCCCAAAATAATATTGTTATACAAACAAAATATGCTAAGAATATTGCTGTTTTGTTATTAAATTTATTGAAAAAGAATTGATGAATGGCCTATGATAGCCAAATTTTATAACAAGAAAAAATTCAGATATTGTTTATAAACACTCATACAAGGGGAAAAGAAATAGAAGCTTCTTTTTAGGATGTACTATCTGAGATTTTAAGAAGAAGGCATTTTATTATATAGGAACAAATATTCAAATATAATGAAATGCCCATCAATCAGTTTGCCTTTGAAACCAAAGATATAAATCTTTTAATTAGATTAGAAGCTACACATATTCTGGGAGAAAAGGAAAGTGTGCCATGGAGAATTCTGTATTGTTATTAAAAAATGCAAATGTGATCGATGTTGTAACTGGTAAAACAATTTATTCTCATCTTCTTATTCAAAATGGTTTTATTACAAAGATTGTTTCTGCACATAAGCCTATTGGCTATATTCATAAAAAAGCAGTTATTTATGATTTGAAAAGAAGATTTGTTATTCCTGGTTTGATTGATATGCATGTACATATGAAAGGGGACTATGCCCCTATTTTCACTGCCTCTGGTGTTACAACAGTTAGAAACACAGGAGGTAACATCGGAGAGTTAAAAAAAATAATTAACGCATCCAGCGGGGCACCTACCCCAAGAATTATCTCAGCAGATAGAATTATTGATGGACCACCGGGGTTATGGGGAGAGAATAGTCCTTGGAACATAAATATTAATGATGCTTGTAGTGCAAGAGCTGAGGTTAAAAGACAGGTTGAAGCGGGAGCAGATTTTATCAAAGTGTATGGTTGGTTGAAAAAAGAAATGATGAAAATAGTCGTGGAGGAAGCAAAACTTCTTCATAAGGAAGTTAGCTGTGATTTAGTACATTCAATAGAGGTTACTGCCACAGAGGCAGCAAAAATGGGTATTAAATGGAACGAGCATGCTTCAGGTATTATAAAAAATATTTTTCCTAACTGGACTATGCAAGCAGACGAAAATATATGGGAGACAATTGATTGGAAAAATCCTGACATGCAAAAAATTATAGAGGTATGTAAAATACTTGTGGAAAATAAAGTAGTGCTTTGTCCGACAATGGTTTTGTATGATCAAGTAAATTTAATGAGGAATTACTGGTATCCAGAAGAAAAAATAATGAACAAACTAAAAGAGAATGCTGTGTTGATGCAACATTGGAGAAGATTTATAGAAAATACTAGCTCATTAAATTCGTTAGGCATACAACATACTTATAACAAGGCAATTACAAAGGCTTATTTCGAATTAGGTGGGACAGTGGTTGCTGGATCTGATACCCCTGCTGGTATATTTACATTTCCTGGTATGGCATTACACCGAGAGCTAGAATTATTTGTAGAAATTGGTTTATCTGAAATAGATGCATTACGAACTGCCACGATTAAAGCAGCTGAAGCACTAGATAGGCAAGATATAGGGGTTATTCAAGAAGGCACAATCGCGGATATGGTAGTACTTGAAAAAAATCCATTAAAAGACATACGTAATACGAAAGAAATTCATTTTATTATCAAAGGTGGTACCGTATATTCACAGGACGACTTGCTTGATAAGGTTCCAACAGAGGAAAACATAAAAAAATCCGTTGAGGAATTTATGAATAGTTTTCTAGATACAAATTATAAATCTAGCTAATATTAATTAAACTAAAAAGTTTTAGGAAATTGTAAATAAAATTAGTTAGACCTTTCTACGTTTCTACATACTTTAAACTTAAAACTAGAAAAATGGAAAGTAAGTGTTGATTTTTTCAAAGAAAGTCAATATAATTCTCTTAATATGAAAAGCGTTGAAGAGGAAAAGTAAAATAATGATGTTATAAAGAGAGCTTCTGACGGTGGAAATGAGGCAAACTAATTATTTGAACATGATCTCGGAGCTTCGTACTGAACGTTTTGCGACTAGTAGGATACGACAAGAGTTGACACTTGTTATCAATGTCAAAGTATAAAGGCATTCTTGCTATGTACTTATGGAGTCAAGTAGTGTGAGCTATTTGAGCATTAAGGTGGTACCACGGGATATTTAACCCTCGTCCTTATCGATTATTCGATAGGGGGGAGGTTTTTTTTATGGAATGATTTAAACGTTAGATTTTATAAAAGAGTATCTTAAATAAGGAGAGATAAAAATGAGTATTTTAATAGGGGGAGCGTGGCCGTATGCCAATGGTTCGTTACATTTGGGGCACATAGCTGCATTGTTACCAGGCGATATATTAGCTAGGTATTTTAGGTTAAAAGGAGAAGATGTATTATACGTTTCTGGGAGTGATTGTAATGGTACGCCAATTTCCATTCGCGCTAACTCTGAAGGTAGTACAACAAAAGTAATAGCAGATCGCTACCATAATGAGTTTGTTGATACCTTTAAACGTTTGGGCTTTACGTTTGATATGTTTACCAGAACAGATAGCCCCAATCATCACGCTGTCGTACAAGATATTTTTTTAAAGCTATGGAAGAATGGTTATATTTACAAGAAAGAAATAGAACAAACGTATTGTGAAGTGGATAGGCAGTTTTTACCGGATCGATATGTAGAAGGAACTTGTCCGAACTGTGGAAGCAAGGCTAGAGGAGATCAATGTGACAGCTGTTCTTTAATTTTAGACCCTTTAGATTTAACAAACAGAAGCTGTAAACTCTGTGGTAATGAACCGAGTATACGAAAAACAGAACATTTTTATTTTGAACTAGGCAGCTTTCAGGAGCAACTGGAGAACTATGTGAAGGTTTCTAAGAAAAGCAATGCATGGCGAGACAATGCCGTTCAACTGACAGAGCGATATTTGAGTGAGGGCCTTAAAGATCGGGCGGCTTCAAGAGATCTTCCAAACGGAGTAAGTATTCCTATAAAAGGCTATGAAGAAAAGAAAATTTACGTGTGGATTGAAGCTGTTTCTGGATATTATTCAGCGAGTAAGGAGTGGGGATTACAAAATAATAAGGATGTACAAAGCTTTTGGGATGAAGCGACGATATCTTACTACGTTCATGGAAAGGATAACATACCTTTTCATACACTTATCTGGCCAGCGATACTAAAGGGAATCGGTCATAAAGCTCTTCCAACACATATCGTATCTAATGAATATCTAACATTGGAAAAGAAAAAAATATCTACTAGCCAAAACTGGGCAGTTTGGGCTCCTTATATTTTGGAAAAATATCATCCTGATTCTATAAGGTATTTCTTAACAATTAATGCTCCGGAAAATAGAGATACAGATTTTTCCTGGAGAGAATTTATTCATAGTCATAATGGGGAGCTATTAGGTGCATATGGCAACTTTATCAATCGTACATTAAAGTTTATAGAAAAATCATATGCAGGTCAGATACCCGAAGAAGAAATTAATGATTTAATCATAAAACAAACCGAAAGCTTGTATATTAGAATCGGCAAATTAATAGAAGAGGCTCATTTTAAAACAGCCTTAGAAACTATTTTTACCTATATTCGGGATGCTAACAAATACTTTGACGAGCAAAAACCTTGGCTACAAATTAAAGAAGAAAGGGATACAAGTAAAAATACTATAACAACTTGCGTTTATATAATTGGAAATGTCGCTCAATTGTTATTCCCGTTTTTGCCCTTTTCTAGTGAAGAAGTACGGAAGATATTGAGAATGGACAATTTCCAATGGGAGCCAGTTCATGTCAAAGGGAAAACGATAGAGAACATTACTCCTCTATTTGAAAGAATTGACACCTTGGTTATTCAAGATGAATTTGATCAATTGAATAAGAATGTTAACAATGCCTAACAAGCATATATGTTGTTTCAAGTCCTTTTCCTTGAATAAGCAATTATTTTATTTAAAATTAAAAAGGAAACTATGAAGGAGGCGTATATTAATGTATCGTAAAGTAGAGGATTTTATACAGGAATGGACAATGTCGGCGGAAGGAACAGCAAATGTTTTTAAGGCTATGACAGACGATAAGCTAGATCAAGCAATAGTAGAAAATCATAACACACTTGGTTGGTTAGCTTGGCATTTAACAACAGCACCGATTTTCTTAGCAAAGTTTGCTAAGCTTGAATTACCTACAGTGGGTAATCCTAAAGAAATACCAGCATCAGCAAAAGCAATTGTGACAGCTTATGATAATATGGCAAAATCACTTGTAAATGCAGCCTCTTCTTTAACAGACAAAGATTTAGTGGAGGGAGTTCCAGCTTTCGGTACAACGTTAGAGCGTGGGCAAATTTTACGTAAAATCGTTGACCACCAAACTCATCACCGTGGTCAAATGACCGTGTTACTTCGTCAAGCTGGTTTAGAAGTTCCAGGAGTAATGGGACCAACAAAAGAACAACAAATGTAATGTAGAACCACCTTTATTAAAATAAAGGTGGTTTTTTTATGAGCATGGGGTTAATAAAGCAATCTAGGTACGATTACAATAAAGAACTTCATTTTATCTTAACGGCCAGACTTTATTAGTGAAATCGACCTAACTTGTTTACGCAGACGAAAAAGCTACTAAATTTCAAGAGTCTGAAAATTTATAATGGATAGAAAAATTATAATCTAGCTTATGTTATAATCGGAAAGTATAATCAATTTAATTTTTAACAGGGGGGCGTTCAATATGATAAATAAACTAATTAGTTTGGGATTACAAAACAAAAAAGGTGAAAGTCCTATTTAAATTAGTTAAATTTAGCGTTCAACCATCAAAAAGGGGAAACTTTGTGGAAATAAGATTACAAGAATTAAGTTCAGAAAACTGGTATGAATGCTGCCAACTAGAAATTTCTGAGGAACAGAAAGAATATATAGATACAAATGCAATCTCAATCGCACAGTCCAAGTTTGAAGTTACCTTAAAGCCATATGCGATTATTTGTGATGGAGCTATAGTTGGATTTCTAATGTATAATTCGGTTAAAGAAGAGCTTGATGGCTACTGGATATATAGAATAATGATTGATAAGAAATTTCAAGGGAAGGGCATTGGAAGGATTGCTTCAGAACTGATGCTTTTCGAAATGTCTAAACTACCTGATGTGAAAAAAATGGTAGTTGGTTATCACCCGGACAATCTAGGAGCACATAATCTATATTCAAAACTTGGGTTCATCAATAATGGTGATAGGTTTGGAAAAGAGATGGCCGTTGTCAAATATATAAATGAATAAATTAGTAAAAGGAAGAACCAATTTGGTGCTTCCTTTTTGTTTTCTTTAGATGGAGCGGTCTTTAACTATTCTAAAACTTTTAGATCGTAAGAATAAATACTTTTCTTTTGAACACTTGATAATAAATCGTGGAAACCAGTAATATCTAAAGTATTTACACGGCTACCATTGTCTAAATTATATTCCTCTAAATAGTATTTTTCTTTTTTTTCATCGCTATATCTTAGCACATAAAGTGAGTTATCTTTAAAATAAGTTTCCTCGTTGTGTCTGATTTTTGATTTACTAGCATTTTCTATGGAAAATTTCTTTTGAATTTCTTCGTTTTTTGTATCGAATGTATATACATCTCCTAGACCATTGATAAAATACAAAACGTCTTGGTGAATATGAGCAGAGTTTTTAAAATTATAAGGAATAGTGGACACCAAATCCTTCATGTCTTTATATTCTATAAAATCATAAACCTCCTGCTCATAAGTATCCTTTGCAATTCGGTAAAGGGAAGTTTTTTCGTTAAAATCATCAATTACAGATGAAAGTATCAAATAATAATTTTTTTTATCTGAAAGCAAAGGAGCCAATGAATTAAAAAATTCATTCTTTGGTGTGTCTAACATAGTCAAATGATCGACCTCTAATGAACTATCAAAAGTAACTTGCCTTAAATCGAATTGGTTTTTATCAACATCCTGTGTAAGTATATTAACTTTGTCGCCTTCTATCCCAGAGGAAGCAATATAAAAGGGAATGCTATCTGTTTGAAATTTTTCTTTGTTTCCAAAACGGACATCAGAAAGATAGCCGCTTCCGTCTTGAGTGAATCCACTATTATAAATACTAAAAAATATATTTTTGTTCTCGATAAAACCAGTACGCTCACCAGTGTATTGGTCCGTTTTCATTGGAAATTCTTTATAATCCTCCCCAACTATCCGTACCTTGTTTTTTTCCTCTAGAAAAACACTGTTTTCATAAACAGCCGTGCTACCTAACTCCAAGCCTTCCATTTTTAGCGCTTGTGCCTTACCTTTCTGATCGATAAAAACCGCAAAGCTAAATCCTTCTCCGTCAATATCCTGATCAGCGGTAGTAGACAGGTAGATAATAGCTTTTTTATTATGTAAAAAATTTTCCTTCTCCAAATCAGCTATAGATAGAAGCAAATTACTATCTGCGCTTGTAGGGTTGAAAAATAAAGTGTAAGTAAAATAAAAGAAAACCCCTAGGCCAAACATTCCAATAATAGTTATAATATTTCTTTTCATTTATATAACCCTCCTAAAGGTTAAATGACAATAGGCAGCAATGCTATTTGTGCCTATTGCCATTTTGTTTTAAATATTTCTAACTAATTTTGTACTAGGAGCATCTCTAACGTCTCTTGGATATACACCAAGGCCTCCATCATCATCTAAATCTAAATTACCATTAAGTTTATAAGCCGACCAGATAAGTTTAGAGCAGTTTTTAGCTCCATTGTGACCAGTAGAACGATTGGTAGCGAAATTGTATGAATAACTCTGTCCTACCTGTGAGTATGCCCAGTTCGCTGCATTATTTCTATTAGTTGTAGTAGTACTTACTGATTTGACTAATGCGCCTGAACTATCCACTTTACGAGCTGTAGTGGAAATAGTACGTACTCCAGCTGATGGCACGGATTCTACTATAGTTGTGGAAGTGTAATATAAGCCTACGTGCCCATGATCAAGGTATGCAGTTTGTGAAGGCGTGTAGTAGAAGTTACCTTTTGTACTGTTGCCTACGCTTACAGTCCCGCCACTATCACCGCTTGTTTGATTGGATTTTGCTTCTGCCAATCCCTGAGCTTGATCGTTCTTTAACTCTTTGTAGATTTGTTCTAAAATTTGTTGCTCTGCTTCTCCAGTGTTTTTTGCAATTTCTTCTACGCTGGACATTAATTCATTGCTAGAAACGTCTGGCTGGAGTGTCAAAATTTCGTCAAGGTACGAGTAACTGTTGGCAGAGGCACCACTAAAGGAAGTTGAAGCTAATAACATTGCCGTGAATGATAAAGCTGCGAATGATTTTTTCATAATACAACTCCTTTTTCATATTTTTACTTCATCTATAATATTAATTTAATTGTATAATTTTACAATTGGGAAAAATATTAGGTAATAAAAGAGTTGTTAATAATTTTTTAAGTAATAATGATGATATTCTGATAAATGTACAGAAAAGATATATCGTTTAGTGGGAAAAATATTTTCCTCTAGAACAACAAGCAGGAAAAGTATCCCTTTGTCTTGAATTTAATAAAAGAGAATGTTATTAAGGAGAATGATAATGGAGATAAAATCTGTATTAAGAAAATGGCAAAGTAAAAAAGGAGAGATAGATAACTTAGAAGAACTAGTAACAGAAATGCTTAAAAATATAGGAACAATCGATGCTGAGCTAAGAGACAGTTTAATTTACTCTTCATTTTATCTTTTAATAAAGGACAATAAATTATCGAATGAACTCATGGAAAAAGTCCTGATTAGTTGTTTATCGAAGGAGTATTTGTTTAAAGGTATAGGTGAAGTAGAAACCGACACTGTGTTTACAAGGTCGTTTTCGTCATTAGTAATAGCTTTGATAGTAGAAAAGGATAAAACAAAAGGATTTTTGGAAAAACAGCTGTTAGAAGAAGTGTTTGAAAAAACGATTATATACTTACAATCAGAAAAAGATGTAAGAGGTTATGTAGAAGGGAAAGGATGGGCGCATAGTATTGCCCATGGAGCAGATCTGTTAGAAACTCTTATTAGCCACCCATCCTTCAATTTGTTAAATAGTGAGAAATGCCTTACAACAATAACTGCATGTATTTGGAAGGATTATGTTTTCCAGGACGATGAGGATGAGCGGCTACTCTTTGCAGTAGAGGCACTTTTAGAAAAAGGATTATCGGAGGAGATACTTATAGATTGGGTGCACAACTTTGAAAAATTATTAGACCCAACAGTAAGTCGTGAAGAGAATTCTTTAACCTTTTATAAATATAGGTCTAATGTCATGAACTTCTTAAAGTCACTGTATTTTCGTTTATCGTATCGTGGAGAAAGTATAAATACACAGCTTCAAATTAAAAAATCCTTAAAAAACTTACATAACGCTATGTATAAAAGGGAGTAATGTTTCTAATCTCAAGCGTAGGATGAAGTGGATGCTTCAGTATTTATTTTTTATGTACTAATATATTTTAGTAATTAGAACAAAAGTAATTATATACATACATTCTACATAAAAATGTCCTCAATTAAATGAAGGATTCTTTGTTAGAAAAAAGGAGCCCGTAATGACTAATGAAATAACAGTAGTGTGGGGAGGGCATCCAGTCAAGCTAATATGGCAGCCTTCAAAGGTAGTCCTGAAAGAAGATATTGTGACTAGTGTTCACGGTTGTTGTTTTCATGCAGGAAAAGTGTTATTAGTTCGAGTGAAAAATAGAGGATTTAATATGCCAGGCGGACATGTAGAAGCTAATGAAACTCCTGAAGAAACTCTCCATAGAGAAATTTACGAAGAAGGCTATGTCAAAGGAGATGCAACTTATATTGGAGCGATTGAGGTTAACCACAAAGACAATCCTTTTTATATAGTAAATGGTAAATACCCTCTCATCGGCTATCAATTATTCTATCGTTTAGATATTGAAGATTGCTTTCCCTTTTTAAGAGAGAATGAAGCAACTACACGTATTTGGGTCGAACCAGAGGAAGTACCATACGTAATTGATGATCATGAACTAATTATAACTATATTAAAAGAAGCAGAAATCATTAATAATTAATAGAACGAATGAAATGAATTTACAATAAAAATGATTTTTAATAGTAATTAGTTTATAAAGAAAAATAAAACGCTCCAAACCATTAAGGTTTGGAGCGTTTGGTTATTATTTAGCTTCAGTTGAACTATCTGGAACAGCCTCTGTTTCAGTGCCTTCTGTTTCACTATTTTCTGCGCCAGTGGTGTCGTCCGTTCCATCAGTACCTGTTGTACTATCTTGGTCGTCCTGCGTATCTACTTCTCCTTCATTTTCTGAATCCAAACCAGAATCGTTTTGTCCGTCATCTTCAAGAGTTGGGTCTTCTACTTCAATATCATTGATATCTGCATCATCATCATCTCCACAAGCTCCTAACAATAATGCTGAACTTAAAACTATTGGTAAAGCGAATATTCTTTTCTTCATCTTAAATTCCTCCATTCAAATTGTTCTTTTATTTACTTAATGTGTTAGGCCTACTTTATGTCTACCTCATTATAATAACTTTAAACTTTTTTCTTCAAGAATCTTATTATTAGAAAAAATGTAATATAAAAACATGGATAATATATATGATATAATTTAGTCTTATGAGAATTTTTGATGCTGAAAGGAGGCATTCGGTTGCTACAAACTTTTCTGATTAATATATTATTTATTACTTTACCTGTTCTACTTTTTGTCGTCTTTTTAGATAACAAAAAGAGAAAAGAATATATATACTTTTTCATACTATCTTCATCAATATCAATGATTTTATGCATGATTTATCCAATTAGATTAGAATTAGGTTTTACAGTTGATTTAAGATACATACCGTTTTTCACTTTGGCTCTTTACGGTGGCTATAAGAAATTGTTTCCACTTTATATTATTTTAAATATAGTACGTTTTTTTGTAGGGGGAGAAGGAGTTATACAATCCTTTATTTTCTCAACTGTAGCTTTTGCTATTGTTCCACTAATGCACAAAAGGTTTATTAATTATTCCCCTAAGAAGAGAATATTCACTGGTATTTTAATGGTATTAATCAACGATTTGACTTATTTAATTTCTCTTACTACTTTTTTTGACAAACTAACTACTGAATATTGGACTGTTGCTGCTTATATTATTGTTACATATGTCATAGTTATGTTGTTTAACTTGAGTATGGTCGAGAAAATTTTATCTAATATTAAACAGCGAGATAATTTTCTTCGAGCGGAGAGGTTGCATGTGATGAGCGAATTATCTGCGAGTGTCTCTCATGAAATAAGAAATCCTCTAACTGTAACAAATGGCTTTTTACAATTATTAAGCGTCTCAAAAGATATTACTCCAAATGATAAAGTTTATATTGATTATTCTTTGAAGGAGTTAAATAGAGCTGAAAACATACTAAATGATTTTTTAGCATTTGCTAAGCCTCAATCGGTTCATATGGTTCAATCTACATTAGAAGAGGAATTAGTATACGTTAAAAATGTTATGATGCCTTATGCTAAATTCCATGAAGTCGAAATCTTGCTATTATTTCAGAACACAGTGAAGATTAAATTTGATCAAAATCAAATGAAACAGTGCATAATTAATCTACTAAAAAATGGTGTAGAATCAATGAAAGGCAAGGGGGGACTTCTTCTTGTACGGGCCGAACAGCAAGGAAAAAATCTAATCATTACGATAGAGGATGAAGGAATAGGCATGACTTCCGAAGAAATAAGCCAGTTGGGGAAACCTTATTATTCTAATAAAAAAGAGGGTACAGGATTAGGTATGCTAATGGTATATGGGACAATTTCCACATTAAAAGGAAATGTAGAAGTAAAAAGTCAAAAAGGAAAAGGGACTATATTTACTATAACTATACCAGTTTAAAAAAGAGTTAAAAGTAACTGGTTCTATTAAAAATACGTTTTTGAAATTATAATAATATGTTTAATAAAAGCACCGCAATTGATACAACCTTTAATAAGGTATGTGTCAGTTGTGGTGTTTTTTTATGTAGTCAATCGACTTTAGATAGAATAATGTAACTCGTTGTTCGTAGAAAGATCGTAGCAATAGTCACAATAGACGAAAGGTAAAACTATCATCCTTAAAGAAAGGTTAAATCATTTTAAAATATAATAAAAGTAAATAAAACAGAGTGATCAGTTAGGGGGTGAAGAGATTCTTAAATAATATCCATTTGGATCGACCAAACGAAAATCTTTCAGGCCCCATTCTTGTTGTTTTAGTTGGGATTCTAATTCAATTTTCATCTCACTTACACGTTGATGAAAACTTTGAATATCAGGAACAATAATGATTATCTCTACACCAACTCCTTTTCGGGAGGTGCTAATATTACTGAAATAATGGTCCTTTGAAAGAATATTTTGTTGCGTTAAAAGTATATTGAGATTTTTGGATCTAAATCTAGCACTAGTTTCATTTTGAGAATATAAATCTAATTGAATTACGTTTTTATAAAAGTCAACAGACCTTTTCAAATTTTGTACGAACAATTCTAAACGCATATAAACATCCATTTTCAAACCTCCATAGATAAAAAATAGTTACATCAAAGTGATAACGAGTGAATATAATTCGTGTTTCCAATGTTAATAATACTAAATTTAATTGTTTTATTATTCATTCAAAGGGCTGAATATATTCTACATTTTAAATTTAGGGGGTTTTAAGTTACTTCACATTCCGTAAATAATGTGTAATAACCAAAATCGGAGTTTAGTAGAACACGAAAAAATATTAATAAGTTGGTGATTTAATGTTATTAACATATTTGTAATGATACTATATACTCGATTGTAGATGATTAGTCAACAAAAAGACCGCTGCTCATTGAAGCAGCGGCTTTTAAATTAGATAATTATTTGGGTATTTTCACCGGATGAATCAGGATAATAAAGGTCTTTACGGAGGCAAACATCCTTATGTGTTAAGGTTTCGCCTTTAAAACGAAGCCAAATCTCATCATCTGCCATTACACCATGTGTTTTCCGAACAATGCCCCAACGATTATACGCTTGCAAACCAAGACTCTTGAGTAACTCATCGGCATTGGCACGTGTTGGTGGAAACGTACGCCATTTAAGCCACTTCTCCAGTTCTTCTAGCGTAATATGACCTTCCATAATCGGTGAAAATTGTTTATTAAAGTCTACTATATAGTTCACGACATAAGGTGTGCCACCATTTGCGGGTTTTAAATCAACTGTAGCAATTACATCGTCCATCCACATGACCTCGAACTTCATATAATCAATCAATTTGATTCACTTCCTTCAATGAAAAGATGTTTGAAGATAGGGTCGTTTAACTGTGATAGTAACACTTGTTGTGCTCGACCAAAATCAATTGAATTTATTTTTAGTGTTTCTAATAATTTAGCTTTATAGATGAATGCTGAACCGGTATAGAGTGCGAGCTGTTTAGTAAAGCTTGAGTTAAATGGTTTTGCTTTCACTTTTCTTTTTAAAATTGATAATGGTTTACCTAGTGGATAGTCCTTTTCATCGGATAGCAAACTTAGTCCATTATCAAAAATCGGTGCGAGTCTCCATACTTTGGTAACAGGATTGTATAAGAATAAAATGTTATTCGTATGACGATCTTCGTTTAAAATGAGTGCATCAAACGCTACTAATTTAGCAATATCTTCTCGTACATTCAGTCCGGTAAAGTCCTGCACTTGTTGCATAATTTGCTCAAACTTTTCTTGTGTAGAAAGAGATTTATCGTTAAGGACATGGTCGGTCGTCGTAAAGTTTGCCTCAAATAAACGCTCAAGCGTGACTTCTTGTAGCTTACCTCTGAAATCCTGCGAATAACAGCCCATGGAAATTTCACCATTTGGTAAAATAATTTTACAAGGATAGTAGTTTACATAATCTTTTTCTTGTAATGTAGAGCATGCTAACACAAGTGATGCTAATACTTCGGCTTGTCCCTCGTAGCCACGAGTATTTTGTTTAACCCACTTATCTCCGACACACCATTTTGATTGGTCACCTTTACTTGAAGTACTAATAATACGAATATTATCTGCTGGTATATGAATTTCTTCCATGCATCTCACGTCCAATTTACTTGAGTTTCTTATATTATATAGTTAAAAATAAGGTTTTTCATCATTTAACCCATTTGTTTTATTTTAAAACTTCTCCACAAGTTTCTCTCTCCTCAGCCCAGTTGCAATTAGTTCTCCAATAAGTTTGATAAAACCTTTTTTCTTCTTAAACTAACGGTGCAGTTTAGTTGAATAAGGCTAGATAGGAAATTATGATAAGAATAGAAATAAAACTAGGGGGATTTCTAATGCATACAGACAATAAAACAGTATTAGAATTAGTGGAATTTGATAAATATGATGTCTTAGGTTTAATAGAACTTTCTGCCTCAGTTGGTTGGGATTATGATGAGCATGAAATTAGAACTGTTATGTCATCTGGTAAAATATACGGACATAAAAATGCTGATGGGAAAATTGTTTCGAGTGCTGCAATAATACCTTATGATACTGATTTAGCTTCAATTGGTATGGTTATTGTTAATGAAAAATATAGAGGTTTAGCCTTAGGAAAAAAGGCTACTCAAAAATGTATAGACAGTGTTTCTCAAAATACTTCAATAATGTTAATTTCAACTGAAGATGGGAAACCCTTATATGAAAAATTGGGTTTTAATACTGTCGACCATGTACATAAGTTTTTAAGTGATAACTATATTCCAACTAACTTGTTTAATAATCGAGAAATTACCTTAGAGAAATACAGTGAGAATGATATTAATGAAATTATTGAATTAGATTCGGCTGCATTTGGTGATAAGAGAAGAAAATTACTTCTTAACAGGATAAATCAATCAAAACAATGTTTAGTTGTTAGAAATCTAAAGGGGAAGATTATTGGATTCGGATTATCCATATTAGGACCAATAAATCTATTAATAGGACCTATTGTAGCACCAGATTCACAAACAGCTGCTTTAATAATCGATGGGTTAATTCTTAATCATCAAGGAAAGTTAAGGATTGACGTGCCATCCAATAATGACAAGTTAATGTTATTCTTGGAGAAAAGTGGATTTGTAAAAGTTAGTAATCCTCCGATAATGATAAAGAACTCTATTAATATGCCATATAGGAATAAAGAGTTATTTGCTATTACTGCACAAATCTTTGGTTAAGTTTGAAGGTATAGTTCAATAAGAAATGGTAAAATAGAGTTAATAAAAGCTGTTTTGATAGGGAGACAATATGGATAAAAATGAATTCTTTCAAGACCTTGAAGAAATTGTGGTTGACCCTTTGTTTATTGGAAATAGTAAAGAGGACATAGACCAAGAAATATCAAACAACACTTGGTCAATTTCTGTTAGTAACGAAATGAATATTAAGTTGAGTGTTAAGGATTTTAAAGATTTTTTTAGAGAGGTTATTTCCAACAGAAGTAAACAAATTAAAATGTCTAATAAGGGTATGCTTTTTTATGTATGGTTCGATTGGCAAGCTGCACAATTAAGATTTAATTTAATATCGGATTATGATTCTAAGCTACCGTTCAGTTGTGAAATTGAAACTATTGATAACCTCGAACCTGTCATTGAAGAATTTCTTAGTTTTCCTTATCACGATGGCTTTCCCGTTGAAGATATTCGTGAGGAAGATGAAGGGGTAGAAGAAAACAATAACCCCTTAAAAATTTTCCTATGCAAAATAAATGGATAATTCTTATTCAGCTAACGAGGTGCTTTAGCAAATCTTGGCCATCCTTTCGATGGTCTATTTTTATGTCCAAAACATTAAGTTGATCCCAGATATGCTTTGTGAAATGTTACACTGAAACTAACGAAGCAGGTTAGTTGAAGAGTGTTGTTTAACTTGTATTCAACAATCGAGCCAGATGGTTATATAACCATCTGAATAAACAAGCGGATTAGTCTGAAGATAAAGGGGGATTTATATGAATACAAAACGTAATCGGAAGGTCTGGAGGATAGGTTCAGGAGTATTTATTGTACTTGTTATAGCTTTCATATCATGGTATTATCCATTATCGCTTTTTAGCATCCATCAAAGCTTTACATATCATCCTGGTTCGGGAACTCATAATGGCAAAACCTACCAAGAAGAGATTGGCGAGTTTAAAGCTGCCTATGAGAAGGATCTAAAAAAGGATTTAGGAAGTGATAATTACAATCCTACCGTAAATCGAACTCAATTTATTCTTCCGATTTTTGAACAAGAATGGCTGATCGGCACGGACTCCAAAACAATTGACAAAGATAAACTGGATAGAATGCTTTTCGAAGTACAACAGGCAAGAAATACCCTGTTAGACCTTGTTTCTGAAGGAGATTATTCCAGAGAAGAAAGGATATACCTGGTTGACAGCATAAATAATTTCTTGAACTTGGAAGAGCGGATTAGATTTATAAGAAACGGAAAATTTTTTTCGAGAAGTGATTTGCAAAGGATGTTAGGTAATTTACAAGGAGATTTCTGGGCAGGTTTTGATTACTATACCACCGTTTTTTATGATGTATCTCATAAATAAAAGTTTGAAGCTATCGGGCGCGATTGTTTAATAAGCGTCTCAGTTCTTCTTAAACTAAAGGGTGCTTTAATTGAATAAGGAACACTTAATAATCGAGAAAATCATGACGAAAGAAAGCAACCATTTTGAACAATCTCTTTCAAAATGGTTGCTTTTATTTTTTGCTGTATGAGGTTAGTAGAATAACTTGTAAAATTGAATCTCTTCTTATTATATATACTCTCCAAACAACTCCGGTTTCCAACTATGAACAGGATGGTTTTCTTTTGCGAATACTTTTTCTAAATAAATTTCCGTTGTTTCTAACCGTTCATGTCCTAGCGATTTCATAATGTCATATATCTCTACTTTATTTAGTCGTGAAATAATGGCAAAAGCGTGTCGAAAGTAATGTGGTGTCAGTTCTACTACTTCATCCTTCAGGTTAAGATACAACTTTGCATTTTCTTTTTTTACATATTGCGCTAGGTAGGAGGGGGTATAGGCTTTACCTGTGTTTGTAGTAAATAAAGGAGCATTCGATTCTGCTTTTTCTATAGGTGGTAATCCTCTAGAGCGGCGAAATGCTTTAATGCTATTAAGCACTTTCTCTTTCACTGGTACTTGCCTACGCTTGTTCCTTTACCTATGATTTCTAGATAATGTCCTCCCAAGATAGTATCTCTTTTCAAGTCATTTACCTGCAACTTACAAAATTCTTCATTTCTAATTCCCGTAGTAGACAATACATGCACAATTGCAAACTTCACGTGATGTTCTATTTTTTGAAGGAAGACAGCTTAAAGATTACTTCTTTGGGACCCAGGTTTCGGTTTGGACGTTCATCTTTCCGAACAGTTGCTTTTCTAAAGCCTTCATATATAGGTTCATTAATATATTTATCATTATAAAGAATGGTTAAGAAAGCTTTTATTATTGCACTCTTTAGCTTAATAGTAGCAGGAGAGTAAGAGCCTTTTATTAAAACATGAGGGCTCTTGGTGATTAACCATTCCTGGTATCGTCTCAGATGTCTTGATTAAAGTGATTTTAATTAGTCAACCTTCGATAACTTGGGCAATATCTTAAGCAGGAACTATTGATTGGTTGTCGAAACAGTAATAATCAGGAAATTTAAAGAAAAAGACTTAGTGAAAGGAATGAGTTTATGAAAAATTACCTGTTTAGCATTATAGTCGTAGCACTTCTTGGAATATCTGCGTTGGCCATATTGTTAGTCAACAAGGACACTTCTGAAAAAGTAGCCGAAGAAACAAATGAAGTTAAAATTGATGATGAATTTCTAAAGAACTGGAATAAAATTAATATTACATTGAAAGAGAAATCCCGAAATAACCATTATTTTGAAAATGAGGATTTGAACAATGGTGATATTTTCTTATTAAATGGAGAAAGCCAGGGGTTGAAATTAAAAGAAGGAGATAATGTATTGGTGGATTTAACCATAATCCCCGATGGCTTAAGTCATACTGGGGTTGGATACATATTAAATGGGAAATATACAGAGATTTTTTCAGCCCCCGTTTCTGATAAACTGACAACCTCTTTTGATGTGAAGGTGGATGGGGAATATATAATTTGTATTGTCGGTGGTAACGCAAACTTTATAACAATTACGAATGGTCTTATTTCAATTGATTAAATTTGAATAATATCTTTTTTAACTAGCGAGGTGCTTTACTTCAAGAAGGAGTAAAGTCTTTATTCTTATTTAACTAACGGCGCAGTTTAGTTTAATAAGAGGTAAATTTGACCGAGTGTCGAAATAGTAATTATAGTTGAATTGTAGAAGGGGTAGAATATGTCAAGATATATTAGTAAATTTTTCTTAACATTACTAGCTAGTGTAATTTTATTTTTTCTATTGAGTGGTTTGTTTGATAGCGGTGACCATATCGAAATTTGGATTTTTACTTTCGGTACAATAATTATTATAGTGCTATCATTTTTAATTGCACTTATGTATTATTTAATAGATTTAATTAAGAGTAAATCTTAGTTTGTCTACGTTGTGTTTTACTTCGGAAGGGGTAAAGCCTTTTTTCTTATTGAACTAACGAAGCAGTTTAGTTCAATAAGAAAAACTGATAAAATAACAATAAATCAGTATAAAAAGGTGTTGTTATATTTGGAACAAGTTAGAATTTATAGAATTTCTTGGGTACCTATATTGGGGTTTATGTCTTTTGGAATATTATTTTGTATATTGACTATTTTAGGTTTAAAAGAGGGTGGACTTTCTTACACATTAATTATTGGATTCATTTTTCCATTTCTTCTTATTGGGTACGCTATATACCTATTAAAAAAAAGAAGAGAGGGAATGGGATTTTATTGGGATGATGAAGGAATTGTAATTGATTTGAACGGTAATAAAGTTTATTGGGATGAAATAGATAGTATTGAATATTATAAAGGTAAAACTGGAACCTCTACAGTTATTTATCCACACTATACAAATCACGAAAAGATAAGAATTCGTCGTAAAAAATGGATGCCCACAACTTGCCATTCAAATGATTGGATTTTAATAGAAAGTCCAAATGAATATCACGAAAACTTAATAAAAATATGGGAAGAAAAAAGTAATAAAAAATAATAAAAGGCAAACTTGATTAATTCTTATTAAGCTAACGAGATGCTTTACTTCAAGAAGGAGTAAAGCCTTTTTTCTTAGTTAACTAGCGCGGCAGTTTAGTTGAGTAAAAAAATGAATTGGAGGTCGAACAGATATGAAACGAGAGGGAATTGTTAAATGGTTTAAAGAAGAAAAGGGTTATGGTCGTATTATGCTTGACGGTGAGGATGGAAATCATGTTTTTGTTCATTTCAGTTCGATTTTACCTGATAAAGAAAGATTTCCGAATGGGTTCATATTCCTTAAACAAGGTCAAAAAGTATCCTTTGATTTAATTGAAAACCCAAATTCTACCGACCAAGAGCAAGTTGCAGAAAATGTATTCATCATCTCTGACTAAAAAAATCTTATTCAACTAATGGGTAGCTTTACTTCAATAAGGAAATTAAAGGAGTGATTTTTTGGAAAACCAATATGTATGTCGTTTTGATATAGATTTTAGACTTGGCGATATTGAAATTAAATTAAATGGGGATGGTCAAGAAGTCCTTTTCAAATTTATGATTGCATTCTTTTCATTTCCTTCTTTATTATTTTTTCTGTTACAGCTATGGAATGGAAAAATGAACAAAACTGAAATAAGCAGTTTCGGTTTTGCGGTGAGATATTATTTTACTGTAGAGGATGAAGATTTACTTATTGAACATTCAACTTACCATGAACTTATTGAACATTCAACTTACTACGAAGGCGAATACATTACTCGCAATTATAAATTTAATTTTGAGAATTTTGTTAAAGCAATAGATAAAGGTTTTTCAGAATACCTTCAAGAACAACGCAGTAAAGGAATTCCTATAGGAGTAGAAGAAGATTCTCACCCCTTATCGAAGCAAGTAATTAAAGAATATGAAGAATTCTCGACCATCATTAATGAGAAGAAAGGTAAATACTTCAACTAACGGGTGCTTTACTTCAAGAAGGAGTAAATAGAGATATAAAACTGGGGGGAGAAAAATTGGAAGAAAACGATAGAGGCACTTTATATTTTAATATGTCTATTGGTACTCTAGGACTTCTCATTATTGTAGTAGGATTATATAAATATGTTGAAACCGTCGGTGGGGATTCTTCATATGCATTGTTAGGTTTTCCTTTAACAATGATTTATTTAAATTATCTTGAAGGGAAAGCTGGTATAAGTAAAAAAATATTATGGATTAAATCTATCATAGCGATTTCCTTACTGTTTATAATTTACATCTTCTTATTCAACTAACATGTGCTTGTGCGGCCGAGCATAGGTCGTATCATATAGCGGGTGGGATTCCCGCCGAGAAAGAACTAGCCATTCACTCGTAGCGAGTCTTGGAGGGCTAATGGTAACATTAGCCTTTAAGCGTAGACAGTTAGGTGGCGGGCCGAAAGCCAACTGGTTGAAGGGATTGAGCTCCATAATGTTAGTAAATCGAGAGGGCTGATGCTTTAAGCACGGCAGAAAGCTACATTTTATCCATCGTTAAAGGCAAGAAGGATAAAGCCTCTCTGGGGTCAGAGACCTTGGCACGTCACACATGGATATGATACGGCAACTCGGGAGACCCTAGCGGTCTCTTCTTAGTGAAGAGTATGGTGTACAAGTGATAATAAGCAAGGAAACCAAATGCCGTTTAGGGAGTCGGATAGCAGCGTAGTACCAATGAAGTTGGGTAATGCCGATGGAGGAAAGGCTGCTACCAAGTTATCACCCTTACTAGGGACACATTTACTACACTCGGAGGTAGGAATACTAAATGGAAACAAAACTATTAAGGATAGCAGAATTAGCAAAATCTGATCCGAAAATGAAATTTACATCTATTGTACATTTACTAAATAAGCAATCTCTAGTTCAATGTCATCTTGAATTACCTAATAAGAAGGCAACGGGGATTAATGGCACAACTAAAGAGCAATACGGTGAAACACTAGAGGAAAATATAGAAGATTTAGTAAGTAGGCTTAAAAGTAAAAGTTATCATCCAGTTCCCGTAAGGAGAATGTATATTCCTAAGGTTAACTCCAACAAGAAAAGACCGTTGGGGATACCGGAACATGAAGATAAGATTGTACAGAGAGGCATTACTAAAATACTAAATGCCATCTATGAAAACGATTTTCTAGACTGCTCTTTTGGGTTCCGCCCAAATCGTAACTGCCACGATGCTTTGAAAATATTAAATCATTACATTGAAAAGAAATCAGTAAATTATATAGTAGATGTAGATATTAAAGGGTTCTTTGACAACGTTGACCACATATGGATGATGGAGTTCTTAAAACTGCGAATTACTGACCCTAACTTACTAAGATTAATTGGTAGGTTTCTTAAAGGTGGATACATGGAGGAAGGAAAGAAATACAAGACAGATAAAGGCACACCGCAAGGTGGAGTCATCTCTCCGGTTCTAGCCAATCTATACCTTCATTATGTTCTGGACCTGTGGTTTGAGAAGGAAGTTAAAAAACAGTGTAAAGGACATGCATACATAGTTAGATATGCAGATGATTTTGTGTGTTGCTTCCAATATAAGAGCGAAGCTCAGGAATTCTTTCAATCATTGAAGCTGAGATTACAGAAGTTTAACTTAGAAATAGCAGAGGATAAAACCAAAATCATTCCCTTCGGGAGGTTTGCGGAGAAAGATGCAAAACTAAAGGGAAATGGAAAACCTGACACCTTTGATTTCCTAGGTTTTACACACTACTGTGGAAAGAGTAAAACTGGACACTTTCGTGTGAAACGGAAATCAAGTAGGAAAAAGCTACAAGCTAAACTAAAGGAATCTAAAGAATGGATAAAGAAGAACCGAAATAATGATATTCATATGATTATGGATAGATTTAAACGCTCACTTGTAGGTTATTACAACTACTATTGCATTACGGATAACACTCCAAGTGTTCACCAATTCAAAGACAAAATCCAATACTTACTATTTAAATGGCTCAACAGAAGAAGTCAAAGGAAATCCTTTACTTGGGATAAATTCAATCTCTTTCTTCATAAATATCCGTTACCTTCACCAAGAATTAAGGTGAATATATACGACTTAAGAAAAGAGATTAGCTATATTTTGTGAATGATGACTAGGAGGAGCCGTGTGCGTAAATAGCGCAAGCACGGTTCTGTGAGGGGGGAGGAACACAATCTACCGTAGGTAGAGAGGTTCCCTTCTACTCGACTACTTCAAGAAGGAGTAAAGCCTTTTTTTCTTATTGAATTAAAGCAGCAGGTTAGTTAAACAAGAATATAGGGAGGTATAGAGTTGAATTACATCATAATTTTACTTTCTTTACTTATCTCGACGATGGTGTCTGTTTGGATAATAAAAAAGAAAAACAACAAAAGGATTAGCATGTTTTCAGCGTTTATAACAAATTTATTGTTTTTATCAGGAACAACATGGGTCCTATATAGTATAGATGATGAAGCAAAAATATTTGGTTTTGGGCATACTGATCTTCCTGTCTTGATATTTGCGATTCCCATAATAACTTGGGTTAACTTTTTAATTCTTCAATTTGTAAAAAATCAAGGATAAAAGGAGTTTTTCTTCTTCAACTAACGGGTGCGTTCGTATTATAAGGTTAACCAGTTTTTACTGGTTGACCTTATTTTTATAGGATTTAATATATCAGTAGCCAGGATAGGACGTACGGGTGCGTGGGACAATGATCCCGTCGGCTAAACTGTCCACCCCCTACTTGTAGAAACATGTTTGAGGCTGGTTGGGACATAGATCTCGTATAACAAGCGAAGCTATGACACTACAAGGAGGAACAGGGGTACTGGTGAGTGAGTCAGAGGAGGAAGTTAAATGAACCCAGTAGTTGGACTGGATGTGGCAAAAGGAGAGAGCCAAGTTCAGGCATTTTTAGATAAATCGAAGCCGTTTGGAAAGAGTTATTCTATGAAGCATACACGAGAGGATTTAGACCGTTTTATAGGCTTCTTACATGAGATCGAAGTGATGACCGGGCAAATGCCTATAGTCATTCTAGAATCTACAGGTCATTACCACTCTCCTGTTATTCAATGCTTGGAGGAGAACGAGGTTTTATATATCTTGCTTAACCCTATTATTTCTTATCAAGCGAAGAGATCTAGTTTAAGAAAGGTAAAAACAGACGCAATTGATGCGTATCAGTTGTGTATGCTTTATTATAAAGAAGATTTTGAACCTCATAAAAAAAGAGGGATTCAACTCTTAAATCTTAGAAATCTATCGAGACAACAGGAGATTGTGACGAATATGTATGTGGAGGCTAAGCTACAGTTTCACACTATTCTAGATCAAGTGTTTCCTGAATACCGCAAGGTTTTTGGTGATCTTTATTCAAAGGTTTCTTTATTGATGTTAAAGAAATATCCCACTTCAGAAGATGTAATAACGGCTGGAGAAAGTAAGCTAGCAGAGTGTGTGATGGAGTTTTGTCCAAGACGTTCTAGTCTATGGGCATTGGAAAAGGCAAAAAAACTAATGGATTCTGCCTATCGAAATCCATTTCAAAAAGTGGTGTATCATAGTCACTTGATCAATCTTCAAATGTATATTGAAATGCTTTTTCAGTACCAAGGACACCTTTCGGAGTTGGAAGTTCGGATAGTGACCTTGGCAGATGAATTAGAAGATTATAAGATTGTCCAATCGATTCCAGGAATCGGAGAAAAGATCGCTGCCACGATAATCTCTGAGATTGGGGAAATCGAACGGTTTAATCACCCGAAAAAACTAGTTGCCTTTGCAGGAGTAGATCCCAGTGTTCATTCATCAGGAAAGTTTACTGCCACAACCAATCGTATTACTAAACGAGGCTCTAGTAGATTACGCCATGCTTTGTATCTTGCCGTATTATGCGGAATCAGAAGTTCAAGAAACAACAAGCTGAAAGAATTCTATGATAAGAAAAAATCAGAAGGCAAGCCTGCCAAAGTAGCGATAGTAGCCTGCATTAACAAACTGCTTCATTGGATTTATGCTTTATTAAATAGCAAAGAAACTTTCCAAGATATAGCATAATCACTTGTTACAAGTAATTAAGATAAAACCTTCCAAAAGTTTTTTGGAGGGCTATTTGTCATGCACAAAATAGTATAACATAAGATTAATAATAATTTTAGAGAAAAATATTGACATCCTATTAGCTGGTTTAGTTGAAGAATAATCTACCAAATTGCAGGCAATTCTTGAGCAAGAAATAAAGGGTGATACATATCGATAATGATAAGTAACACCCTTTATTTGTGTGACTTCCTATGATTAGATCCCTTTTTTATTAATCTTCTTAAAGTAATGGATAAACATTAAGTTATAAACAACTTCCACTATTATTGAAATAGTTAAATCCATTAAATTTGTTTCCTCGAGAGATTGATTAGGTAGTAAATCGTAAATGAGAAAATATCCAATTCCATTTAAAGCTATAACAAGTAATATGTATCTTAGTAAAATTGGGATCGCTAAACTAATATACGGAAGAAAAAACTCTTTTTTATTTCCTTTTTTATAGATTCGAAATAATACAAATAAACCAATCCCATTGATCATAATAAAGCAAATGAAATCAATAATATCCATTTGATTCATAGTAGAAAAATCGTAAACTATTGGTAATGATATAATAGATATAGCTGCTATAATCCAAAAGATACTTCGATAATTTTTCCTCTGTTTTTCAGTAAAGGAATCTTCCCTTAAAGCTGTAATAAGTGCATTTATATTCCAAATATACATAATAGACTCCTTTATTGTACTAAAAATAAATTATAGAGAAATAGTACTTTTATAGCAATGAACAAATTTGGAAAAAGAGGGTAATGTGGAGGTTGGGGTTAAAACAGTAAGCTTTCAACATGAAGGAGATAAATTAGAAAAGGATATAAATGAATTTTACTATAAAGCAACAATTTCAGTTATAAAACAGTCTTTTAATTTGAATTTGGATCATACTCTAATCTATGTTTCTTCAATTCCCATGAAAATTAAAATCTTCATTTTAGAGAAAAAGGCAATACGAAATCTGACGCAGCTCAATTATTTTTTAAAAAAGTGCAGCGCCTAAATAAGAATCAAATTGTGGGTTGGATTAGGAGGCATTTGGTTCAGTGATTGTAACGTTGTAACCTAAGTTTTCAAGTCTTCGAACAGAATATCGTACAATTGATTGTTCTTTTGGCTTATCAAAATAATCTTCACCTAAGTCTACATACGTTTCTTTGCGAGCAGGATTAAAGGATATCATCCAAAGCTACCCAAATAAAAAAATAATTTTGGTTGCTCACGGAGCTGTCATTAATGCTATATTAGCGCTCCTTTCAGATAGTAAAATTGGTTCAGGGAAGACAAAATTGTTAAATGCCTGTATAAGTAATCTAGAATATAAACAAGATCGTTGGAAAGTAAAGGATTATAATCAAACTACCCACTTAACAAAATAGGAGGATGTAAAATATGACATTACTTAATCCAACTTTATTTGCTGAATGGATCGCACCACATTCGTTAGAATGGTACGACCAGCTTGGGAAGTTTCAAGGGACTTATCTATACCCTTGGAATTCCACTATTATTAAGCCTAATGGAGAAACAATCTTTGATGAAGAGGTTATAAACTTGGTTTCACACAAAAAGGTTTTGGACGTCGGGTGTGGGCATGGTGAATTCGCGATCCATTGTAGCTCTATTGCAAAAGAAATAGTAGGATTTGATGTAACTAATCATTTTATCGGTTATGGGAAAATGAATAAGCCAAAAAATGTTTCTTTTGTGTTAGGAAGCACTAAACAAGGTTTACCTTTTAAAGAAAATGAGTTTGATTGTGCTTACATTCGAAAGGGACCAACTTCAGGTTATCCTGCTCTAAAGCATATTGTAAAAAAAGGCGGAATAATACTTGGGCTACACCCTGGAAATCACGAAGAGAATGAACTATCTGAATTATTTCCAAATCTTTTTACTGCCAATTTACCACTGGATTCTACTGAAAAAACGATTAAAAGTAGATTAATAGAGGCCAATTATTATGAATGGGAGATAGAAATTATTAGCAGTAATGAGTTAATCCATAGCCCAATGGATATTATAAGAAAAAGGTGCTTTGGACAGCACCCAACTGTGATGGAAAAAATTGTAAAAGAAGATTTAATAGAGATTACAGAAATCTTTGAAGCAAACAAAACAAATGGCTTGTCTGTAACTAATTCCTATTACATTGTACGAGCAATTGTTTAATAGAAGATCATTCCTGTCCAACTTTACTACTTCTTCTTTCTAAAAAGTAATTATCTCTCCATTTATTTTTCAGTCTACCAATACGTTCACGGTGACCTACCACTCTAAACCCATTTTTCTTGTGTAGTTCTATACTAGCTTTGTTTTCTGGAAAAATACTTGCCTGCAGCATCCAATAGCCTTGTTCTTCTGACTTAGTGATCAGTGTTTGAAGCAGCTTATTTCCAATTCCCATTCCAGTGGCTTTGGGATGAACATAGATCCCCACTTCACCAACCCCTGCATAAACTGCTCTGTTTGAAACGGGGCAAAGTCTACACCAACCTAACACTAATTCACCATGGTAAATGATAAAGGTACAAAACTGATCTGCTTTTGAAACCCATATCTCATAGGATGAAGGAGCAGACGTTTCGAATGTTGCGTTACCTGTAGCACTGCCAGCCTCATAAATATATTTGATTTGCTCCCAGTCTTTTTCACTAGATAATCTGCATATATATTCCACGGTTATATTCCCCCTTGTAAAGAATATAAATATTTTACTTGTACTTTACAAGTAAAATTTAAAACGAAAATATATAATAGTTGTCTTTACAAATCAAACGAAAACAATTAACATTAGTTAGTCTAACTAACTAATGTAACTAATCCATAAGGGAGTAATTTTATGCAACCATTTTTCACGACATTAAAACTAATTTCTCGGCCATACAGTAGTAAGATGCAGGATTTACTACTGCCATTTGGCTTAACCGAAGTTCAGTGGGGACTCATACGTATTCTTTACGAAGAAGGACCTTCAACCTTCACTGATATAGCTACTTATTGGCGAGTTGAAAAACCTTCGGTGACTCCAATTGCTCAAAAACTAATTGAGCAAGAGTTAATTTACATAGGAATAGGTCATGACAAAAGACAAAAAGTAATGCATTTAACTAATAACGGGGTAGAAAAGTATAAAGAGACGAAACAAATAGTGGATACCCTACAAAAGAATTTACTGATTGGTATTACTGAACAAGAAAGACAAATTACAGAACAAGTATTGGAAAAATTACTTGTTAATTTAAAGGGAAGATGATGACGGTGACAAAGGAAAAACTATGGACAAAGCAATTTTTAATCGTTTCGTTGATCAATTTTATGATCACTTTAATGTTTTATTTATTAATAGTTACAATTGCGTCCTATGCCCAATCAAAATACGGTGCCTCTACAAGTACAGCTGGTCTAGTATCTAGTATTTTTATAATAGGCTCATTAATAGGAAGGTTAGGAACAGGAAGAGTCATAGGCGATTTAGGGACAAAAAAAACACTATGGACAGGTTTAGTATTTTTTACTATTACATCTATCTTATATTTTGCGGCCTTCAATATTGGACTTCTAATTATTATTCGATTGCTTCAAGGAATTGCTGTTGGTATTGCAGGTACTGCAACCGGAACAATCATAGCGCAAATTTTACCTAATACTAGAAAGGGAGAGGGGATAGGTTATTACAGTTTAAGTGCCATTTTAGCAACCGCCATTGGTCCGTTTATAGGTATTCTATTACTTAAAGCTGAAAATGGTTTTCAATGGATTTTTGCTTTAAATATTGTATTGTCATTTGTATGCTTAATCATCTATGCAGTGGTAAAAATAGATGTGGCATTGCCGAAATCTACTACTCAGCATCTAGAAAAAAGCTCGCTTCTCTCGAAATTCATAGAACCAAGAGCATTACCAATTTCTATGGTGGCACTCATAATAGGATTTAGTTATTCTGGCGTAATGTCATTTCTATCCTTTTATGCAGTAGAGGTAGACCTTGTATCTGCAGCAAGTTATTTCTTTTTAATTTATGCGATAGTAGTTATTATTTCTCGTCCATTCACAGGGAAACTGCTAGATACTAAAGGAGCTAATATTGTCGCTTATCCTTGTTTCGTTTTGTTTGCACTAGGTATGTTTTTATTCAGCCAAGCTTCAGCCGGGTGGATGCTTTTACTTGCTGCTGCGCTGATTGGATTCGGCTACGGTAATTTTAATTCGATTGCTCAGAGCGTCGCTGTGAAAGTTACTCCACCCCATCGATTTGGACTTGCTACCTCAACCTACTTCATTTTATATGATATTGGGTTAGGAATTGGTCCGTTTCTATTAGGATTTATAGTGCCTTATAGTGGTTATCGTCCGATTTTCCTCTCCATGGTCGTTTTAATCGTCATTTGCATTCCTCTATACCATTTGTTGCATGGTAGGAAGGACAAAGAACTGTTGAATATATCTTAATATAAAAAACCTTTAAGCTTTATCAAGCTTAAAGGTTTTTTCCCTTTTGTTAATAAGACAAGGGATATGAGTTGAAATGGTTCACCCCTAAAGGAGAAATAGACTTATGTGGACACGCAAACATTAGCATCAGCTTATGTAATATATACTTAACTTAGACAATGATTTAAAGAATAGGCTATGTTAAAGTCTAAGGTTGATTTTTAGTGAGGAGATTTTGTTTGTGAAATGTTACACTCAAACTAAAGGTGCAGTTTAGTTGAACAAGGATTATCGTCAGATTTACTACTACTAAGTAAAGAAACGTTTCCAAACGACGATTTTGGCACTAAATACCCAACGTTTAATCAAAAGTAATTAAATATAATATTATCTTTTAAATCTTAAGAGCATGTTTTGATAAGTATTTTATCAAAATATGCTCTTTCTATTTGTTATTTTAAAGTTGACGGTGGTAATTCAATCAAATAGTTAGAAATGAATAATATCATCTTTTAGATAGCTGATACTTTATTGTAAATATGCTTGTTCAGGCTTCTATTCTATTAATTTATGGCTGTTTTATATAAAATTTTCTGGAATTTCAAATAAAGTGGTTGCGCGATTGTTTTATGTGTGTATATAATGTGATTATAGTATATATACAATATATGAGGGTGTGAGTGATTTATGCAAATTGGTCTTCGATGACTGTTTTCAGCAAGCGGTACATGACATTTGTAAAGTATGTTTTCAAAAAAGTAAAGAAGAGGTATTGGCATGCAAATAATTATTTCCAACAGTTCAAAGGAACCGATTTATGAACAAATTACCAGTCAAATTAAATCGCTTATTTTAGCAGGTGAACTACAGGAGGGGGCAGCAATACCTTCTATGCGTAACCTCGCAAAGGAACTGCAAATTAGTGTTATAACGACGAAGCGTGCCTATGAGGAATTGGAAAAGGCGGGCTTTATCTATTCCATTGTCGGAAAAGGGTCTTTTGTTGCAGAGCAAAATCTAGAGGTTATAAGAGAGAAGAAGCTGAAGGTCATTGAGGAGCAACTCAGTGCAGTCATAACAAATAGCAGAGAAATTGGACTGTCACTTGATGATCTGCAGGACTTATTAAAGATTTTATATGAGGAGTGAATGGAATGGAGAATGTGGTTGAATTTACAAATGTAACGAAAAGGTTTAAAGATTTTTCCGTAAAAAATATTGATTTGCAAGTGAAGCAAGGCTTTGTAACGGGATTCATTGGAGCAAATGGTGCTGGTAAATCGACATCGATAAAAATGATGATGAATCTCTTAAGACCAGATGTTGGGGAAATTAAGCTTTTCGGGTTGGATTACAAGAAACATGAGAAGGCGATTAAGGAGCGCATTGGATTCGTGTATGATGGCAATGTATTTTTTGAAGGGCTAAACATGAAAGATATAAAACGGATTGTAGCACCAGCATACAAACACTGGGATGATACAGTATTTTATCAATATATTGAAAAATTCGAATTACCACTTAATAAAGCAATAAAAACTTTCTCGAAAGGGATGCAAATGAAGGCGTCATTGGCGATAGCACTATCACATCATGCAGAGCTGATCATTATGGACGAGCCAACAGCAGGCTTAGACCCCATTTTTAGACGAGAACTGTTGGATCTTTTACAAGAATTAATGATTGATGGAAATCGTACCATTTTCTTCTCAACGCATATTACAACAGATTTAGATCGTATCGCAGATTATATAGCTTTTATGCAGAGTGGCGAATTAGTATTTAATCAGTCCATTCACGACGTTGCTGAAAACTATGCCATTGTTAAAGGAAGATTGGATCTTCTGGATAGAGATACTGAAAAGGCATTTATTCATGTTCATCGTGCATCAACAGGATTTGAAGCATTAACGGACAATACTAAAGCAGTGAAAAATATCTTTGGAAACTCAGTTGCCATTGATCGTGCCTCTCTGGAAGATATCATGTATCACTTGAAAGGAGGAATACACCATGTTTAATTTAATCAGACGTGACGTCATTCTGCAGAAAAGGCAGCTATTACTCTTTATTCCTTTTATCTTATTCTTTATTATTATGGGCAAAGACCCAGCTTTTACTTTTCTCGTTTCCAGTATTTTTATTCCCTTTAACACATATGCTTACGATGAAAAAGCAGAGACAAACATATTATTAAATTCCTTACCATATACACGTACGGAAATTATCGCTTCACGCTATCTTGGTGCTATTATTTACATGATTTTAGCAATCGGGGTGACTAGTCTAACATTATTGGCTTTCAATAAACCTTTTACTATGACTGACATTGCGATTGGCTGTGGCTTATTCTTATTATTTGCCGCATTTACCTTTCCATTATTTTATATATTTAAACCAGGCTATATTTTTCCGGTTGTACTCATTTGCTTTATCCTTTTGGCAGCTATAGGTCCGGCTATTGTCACGTTTTTAACTGAACAATTAACCGCAATAACTGATTTCATTGTTAATTTAACTGTCTCGTCTTTATATACAGGAGCGACACTTGGCATCATGGTAGTCTATGCTATCTCTTGGGGACTTACCAATATCATTTACCAGCGAAAAGCGTTCTAAGTGGGGGAATTATATAGTTAGTAACTTAACATTAAAGTAGGTTACTGATATTTATAAAAGAACGTTAAAATCACCTCTCTAGTTTAACTGAGAGGTGATTTTTTTGTTGGATGTTTATGGTAAAATATCTATGTATTGAGAAGGGTTTCATTTAAACTAAACCACAGGAACAGCAAAAAAGTAGCGTTCGAAATCATTCGTTCATGCGGTGCTTAAAATAATGAGTGGAATAGAAGAAGAATTGGTAAAAATAAAAGACTTAAAATAGAGACGTATTAAAAGAACCCTACTTTCTGGGTTCTTGGCAACTCGGGAGACCCTACCGGTCTCTTCTTATAGAAGAGTATGGTGTACAAGTGATAATAAGCAAGGAAACCAAATGCCGTTGTAGGGAGTCGGATAGCAGCGTAGTACCAATGAAGTTGGGTAATGCCGATGGAGGAAAGGCTGCTACCAAGTTATCACCCTTACTAGGGACACATTTACTACACTCGGAGGTAGGAATACTAAATGGAAACAAAACTATTAAGGATAGCAGAATTAGCAAAATCTGATCCCGAATGAAATTTACATCTATTGTACATTTACTAAATAAGCAATCTCTAGTTCAATGTCATCTTGAATTACCTAATAAGAAGGCAACTGGGATTAATGGCACAACTAAAGAGCAATACAGTGAAAGACTAGAGGAAAATATAGAGGACTTAGTAAGTAGGCTTAAAAGTAAAAGCTATCATCCTGTTCCCGTAAGGAGAATGTATATTCCTAAGCTTAACTCCAACAAGAAAAGACCATTGGGGTTACCGGAACATGAAGATAAGATTGTACAGAAAGGCATTACCAAAATACTAAATGCCATCTATGAAATTGATTTTCTAGACTGCTCTTTTGGGTTCCGCCCAAATCGTAACTGCCACGATGCTTTGAAAATATTAAATCATTATATTGAAAAGAAATCAGTAAATTATATAGTAGATGTAGATATTAAAGGGTTCTTTGACAACGTTGACCACATATGGATGATGGAGTTCTTAAAACTGCGAATTACTGACCCTAACTTACTAAGAATAATTGGTAGGTTTCTTAAAGGTGGATACATGGAGGAAGGAAAGAAATACAAGACAGATAAAGGCACACCGCAAGGTGGGGTCATATCTCCGGTACTCGCCAATCTATACCTTCATTATGTCCTGGACCTGTGGTTTGAGAAGGAAGTCAGAAAACAGTGTGAAGGACATGCATACATAGTTAGATATGCCGATGATTTTGTGTGTTGCTTCCAATATAAGAGCGAAGCTCAGGAATTCTTTCAATCATTAAAGTTGAGATTACAGAAGTTTAACTTAGAAATAGCGGAGGATAAAACCAAAATTAATCTGGATACTTTCGTGTGAAACGGAAATCAAGCAGGAAAAAGCTACAAGGTAAACTAAAGGAATCGAAGGAATGGATAAAGAAGAACCGAAATAATGATATTCATATGATAATGGATAGATTTAAACGCTCGCTTGTAGGTTATTACAACTACTATTGCATCACGGATAACACTCCAAGTGTTCACCAATTTAAAGACAAAATCCAATATCTACTGTTTAAATGGCTCAACAGAAGAAGTCAAAGAAAATCCTTTACTTGGGATAAATTCAATCTCTTTCTTCAAAAATATCCGTTACCGTCACCAAGAATTAAGGTGAATATATACGAATTAAGAAAAGAGATTAGCTATATCTTGTGAAAGATGATTTGGAGGAGCCGTGTGCGTAAATAGCGCAAGCACGGTTCTGTGAGGGGGGAAGAACACAATCTACCGCAAGGTAGAGAGGTTCTCTTCTACTCGAATACTTTAATAAAGGGAGAAGACCAGTATGATAGATTTATGTAAATGTAATGAAACTTATGATTTAAAAGTTGAAGCAGATATAGGTGCCGACGCTATTTGGTGTAAAAAATGTTATTGTAACTTTGACATAGAATATGTTCCAATTTCAATCAAGTTGAAGGCTGAATTAATGGAGTGGATCTTGAAATATGGTAAATGGATTGATTGGAAAAATGATGGCATTTTTCCTAGTGGCGTAGAACTTGAAGAAACACATAATAAAGAAGGCTTGATATTAACTGAAAAAGTACAAAAAGAACTTGTAGGAAAATATAAAATTACGTTTTCACCTTCTACATTTGCAAGAGAACATGCAAATAAAAAGCAGTAACTCTTATTGCATTAACGCGTGCTTTACTTCAAGAAGGAGTTAAGCCTTTTTTCATATTGAACTAATGTCGCAGGTTAGCACAAGAAGGTTAGTTGAAGGATGTTGATTAACTCTAGGAGGGAATTGAAAGTGTTTACTAATAAGAAAGTTTTGATTGGAATTATTGCTATTATGATAATTGTAATGTCGTACTTCTTCTTTTTTTCTAGTTCCAATTCCGAAAAGAACAAAAGTATTGGTAAGGTTCTTTTTAAAGTTGAAAGTAAACACAATTACACAAAACCAAGAGAATATACGGAAATGTGGATTATTGGGTACAACAATTCTGATGAAAAAGATAACCGACGTTATAAAATTTTTATTGAGGATGCAATGGTTTACAACCTTATTAAAGTGGATGAAGAGTATATGATAAGTGCGAGATCTTTTAGAAAAGATAAAGATTATGATTATGCTTATGAGTTAATTCAAATTAGCAATCAAAAAGAATATCAGGTTAGAGGGAAAGGGAGGATTAAATGAAATTAATCGTTCTGCAATTGGGTGAGATTGTGGAATTAGAGTAGCTGTTCTTAAAAAATATACGGGTGCTTTAATTCAAGAAGGAGTAAACCTTTTTTCTTATTAATCTAAAGGAGCAGGTAAGCAAATCTAAGGGTACGTAGGATTCTATAGTAGACTTCATTAATTGGGAGGTAATTAATTGGTAAAAGTTAGAATTATTTTAGGTTTATTTATAGCCGTTATTGCAGTGTTCGTATTTATAAATAAATTATATTATCCTTCTCTTCCGATAGATGATTTATCTGCAAAACAAGCGATTGAACTACTAAAAGAATCGGATAGTAAGATAGCTGAAATTGCCGTAGAAGCCAATTCTATTTGGTATATCACAAGTAGTGAGAATCAAGGTATTTCGATTGCGGATGAAAATCTAATACAAATGATAGGTTCAACCGGATGGGAATTTAAGGGGAAAGATGGTGCTGGCCTGTTCTTTGAAAAAGACGAAAAAAGATTAATTGCCACCACTCAAATGTGGACTAAAAATTATGTTCTCGTTAAAATTCCAAGTAATTTTAAATAATCTTAAGAGACTTGTATTAATTTGATGGGTGCAAAATGTAATGAGCATGGAGGTACATTTCCAGCTCATTATTTATAGCATTTTTAAATCCACCTTTACCTTTATCATAGCTTCTATATTAAAAAATAGAAGGAATATCTGCTTTTATAGTCGAATTTAAATAGGCTATGGAGGGTTGTCTAATGAAAATTTTTCGTTTTGATCAACAGGTTGGACATAAGATTCACCACTTTAATTCGAATTTTATCATGTCACGGATCGCTAAAATAGAAAGTGAAACGGTAATAGGCTGTATGCATTTGGAGGAAAAAGGAGTCATTGGATATCATGAAGCAGTTGTTCCTCAGCTACTACTGATTGTTAATGGAGAGGGTAGGGTATCTGGTACGAATCAAACGAAGGTTGAAATACGAGCTGGCGATGCAGTGTTCTGGGAAAAGGGGGAGGGGCATGAAACCACAACTGATACTTATTTAACAGCAATGGTCATAGAGGCAGAAGGACTCCAACCAGAAATATATATGCCAATGAAAGGGGGAAGTAAAAATGATTTGGGCTAATGCTTCAGAAAATATTAAAGCATTTATAATACAGGTGATTGGCCAAATACAGAAAATAGTTGACGAAAATAATGTTGGTTATTACTTACATGGCTCTCTGGCAATAGGTGGTTTTAATCCATCAAGGAGTGACATAGATATTTTGGTGGTAACCAAAAAAGCATTGTCATTCCAAGAGAAATTATCGTTGACTGAGTTATTTTTAAAGATTTCAAATAATCCTTATCCAATTGAAATTAGTTTTATGAATAGAAGCCAGCTAGAAAACTGGGACTATCCTCCATCCTATGATTATCATTTTAGTGAATATTGGAGGGAAAGATACGAAGAATGTAGTGAAAAATGGTTATTAGGAGAAAAAGTAGATGCTGATTTAGCTGCACATATAACCATTGTTACTTATAAAGGAATATGCCTTAGAGGTGAACCCATAAAAGCAGTGTTTCCAACTGTACCCACTATTCACTATACATCAGCAATTTTACAAGACTATAAGGATTGTTTAAATGATTTAGAGATAGATCCTGTTTATTCCATATTAAATATGTTAAGAGTTTATCGTTATTTAAAGGAGAGTACAATATGCTCTAAATTGGAGGCTGGTCAATGGGGAGCCAACAGTTTACCAGAAGAGCATAAAACGTTAGTATTCCAAGCTATTAACATATATACAGGAAAAATATCCGAATCAAACTTTCAAAGTCAACAGCTAGTCGAATTTAAAGAGTTAATAGCTAGAGAAGTAAATGATTTACTAACTCAAAATTTTCAATTCGGAATTGAAGAGGCACATCAATTAAAAAATAGCTAATTAAAAATTACTGTAAACAAACTATACCGGGCTTGCGTTTGTTTGCAGTATAATTTAGTTTACTTCATATCTTCCGCAGGCAAAGTATTGTGCAATGAGGGAGGGGCAGGACTAAGAACTGGTTTTTCACCGAATGCTTTACCTTGGTCTTAGGAGAAAGGGTGTCCATCAGGAGCATTGCCCTTTAACCAAGGCAATTCGGCACTGTCTTCTCCTTCCGAATGATTATATAGAGTATGAGAAAATTCGGTTGCTTCCCACTCAGGTGGAATAGTTGTGGGACAAATAACTCCACCTTCTGTTGCTTCTAAGTCTTTTATAGCTGCTAGCCCTTGATTTTGGTGCATTGTATCTAGAGCTAAAAGGAAGGACAGCATATCTCTAACTCCTTTATCATCTGTCATGCTATAAAGACGAGCTACTTGTAAACGCCCTTCTGAATCAGCCATCACGTTATGTCGCATATCTGCTAATAAGTTACCACTTGCTACAATATAACCAGCATTCCATGGCACTCCAACTGAGTTCACAGGCATAGCACCTAAGCCCGAGACGATTGCGTGCTGAGGATTCATACCCTCTACTAATACATCCTTTGGACTCATAACCTCCCATAATTGCACCTTTTACTGGGTTAACTGCGCCATTTTCCTGTTCTGTGACTGGTGCGCCTTCTAAAAGTCTTGCCACCATTGTAGCTATCATTTCAATGTGACCAAGTTCTACTGTTCCTGTATCCATCAGTAAGTCTTTATATTTTTCGTTTCCTCTTGTATTCCAGCATTGGAAAAGATACTGCATCGCAACACTCATCTCTCCAAATTGACCACCAATAATTTCTTGTAGGTGTTTTGCTAATACTGGATCTGGATTGTCCGGTACCGCATGAAAGCTCAATTCTTTTTTGTTAAAGACATATATAGAATCCTCCTTTAGAAATTTATAGACAATTTTTAAATTTTACCCATGAATTTATCTATAAAACTTTCAATAAAATAAATAATCTAAAAGTCTTAATGAATTTAAAAGGAAATATGATTTAGTTAACAAAAAATTATATTGTTTTCAAAAAATTGAAATACTTAAACGTACTAAAAAGTGCTTGTGAAAGAGATTAATAATAAGTAGAAGAGGGGAATGTATATATATTGAACTGAGATAAAAAAGATAGGGGGATACTTTTTTGATATATGTAAAGTTAATTGTACAAATAATTTTAATATCTTTATTTATTTACTATGTAAGTGGAAAGCTGATGGGTTCCCAAATCAATTTTATGAAAAGAATCCTTTCTGTTTTTATTAGCATTGTGTTTACCTTTTTTGTTTACTGGTATGCTTATTTAAGGAATATTGACTTTCTTTCCGAGGATTTCGTTTATTCATTTATGGACGTCAGCACTATAATATGGATAGGTAGTATGCTTTTGATTTCTATGCTATTGTACTTATTCTTTGAATTATTTGGACCGATGGATAATGGGGAACGAAAATCAAGTACTATGCGACAAAGACCTTTTCTTTTAAGGCTAAGAAGTCAATGGAGAGGTCAAAAAAGAATGCGACAAGTAATTCAAATAGCTGCTAAGAATGGGATTTCTAGAGCTTTGAAATATACCAAGCATAGAGATAACGATTATGAAATGGCAATCGCCTTTCGCGATACACTAGAGCAAGCCGGAGGTATTTTCATAAAGTTTGGTCAGGTACTTTCAACTCGTAAAGACTTGTTTTCTCCTGTATTTATAAGAGAGCTGGAAAAGCTTCAGCAAAATGTGGAGCCATTACATGAATCAGAAGTAAAAAAGATTTTAGATAAATCGTTGCCATGTAGTATGGAAGATATATTTTCATATTTTGATATGATTCCTTTGGCTTCCGCTTCAATTGGTCAAGTACATAAAGCGGTACTGAAAGAAAACAATCAACAGGTTGTTGTCAAATTATTACGTCCCGATGTCAAGTCAATGATTAGGGATGATTTAAATATTTTATTAGAGTTTGTTCGTTGGTTAACAGACAAATCCTCTTGGGCAGAAAGATTGGGCCTATGTGAGCTAGCACTAGGATTTGCAGATAACCTTAAAGAAGAAGTCAATTTTGAAATAGAAAAACGGAATGCAGTTCAAGTCAAAAATGCCCTAAAAAACAGTAAATATGAGGTGAAAATACCTTATGTTTACACCGATTTGAGCAATAAAAACATCATTATTTTTGAGCATGCTTACGGGCAGAGTGTAGCAAATGGCGACACTTTGTTTCAAACACTAAATATAGATCGGGAGGAGTTTGCTCAAACGGTACTCTACTCATTTTTCGATCAAATGCTTTATTCTGGAATTTTTCACGCTGATCCACATCCGGGAAATATCTTCATTGATAAAACAGATGGACTCCCGATTTTGTTAGATTTTGGCGCAGTAGGAAGACTGGCAGAGCCTCAGCAAGAAGGAATGAAGATTTTTTTAATGGGTATTCAGCATAATGACGCTAATATGCTCTATGATGCAGTAACATTGCTTGTAGAAGATCATGATCACATTGATAGAGTAAAAATGGAACAGGCTTTGTCTCAAATCCTTCTTCGAATTTCATACGTAGAACGAATACCAACGGATGAGCTAATTCAAGCGTTCTTTAAGTTAGTTAGAGAATTTGGCTTATCGTTTTACCCTTCCGTAGGAATTGCTATGCGTTCAATCATAACTTTAGAGGGCACGCTTAAGCTAATCCAACCTAAATTTGATATTTTTGCAGAAGCAAAAGAATATTCGTCGGATTATTTGACTTCTCTGTTAAAAAAGCCATTTAAGGAACCAAAAGTTACAAAGGAAAGAATAGAAGAAGAGTTTGCTTTATTGCTACCAGCATTGCGAAAAATACCAAGACGAGTTGATAAGCTCGTCCAAAAAGTGGAAAGTGGAAAAATTATTTTACATCATGATATTTTTTCAGATAAGAATAATGCTCAATTTGTAACTCACCTCTTTTCTCGATTTATTCTATTGTTTGTCGGGATTACTTTTGGAATAATTTCTGTTTCATTACTAGCAATTGCTCAGTTTATAGAAACTGCATATGCTGTATATTTAAATACTGCTGCTTTTGTTGGATTATTTCTATGCGCAGTATTGCTTGTACGTCTCTCCATACAAGCAATTAGATTGATGAAACGACATTAATTTGAATGGATTATACTCCGAACGTCTACAAAGTACCTTGAGACTACCAAGTCTCAAGGTACTTTCTCATTTTAGAAGGTGGTGAAACAAATTCCCATGACTTTCATGCGTGTTACTCATCTATTGGACGTTTCATATCATAATAGGTAGCCTGCCATCTCCAACTGGGGATCTTTTTCAAATTCATCAATTAATAGCAAGCATCTTCACCATGGACAATTTTATGAGCACATATCATGATTTAAATTCTATGTCTGGCTTGACCCATAGCTTTGAAAAATCAACATACCCGAAATGCTTTATATTTATGTTCATTAAATCAGAAGAAAAAGGAATTTGTCTTTTTGAATAATATAAAGGACATGCTAAAGAATCCTCTATTAACATCCGATCAATTTTTTTGTGCAAGGAAGTCCATTCTACAAAAGGGGTATTAGCGTACTTTCTTAATACACATTGATATTTATCTTGTTTTCGTAAGACATTGGCTATAGGAGAATATCCATTAAGAAGAAAATGAAAAAAAGAAAAATTTTGATTCATTTCAAATATTTCCCCATGTATGTATAAATCTACTTCATTATTTGAGTCCCTATTCATAAGATTGTCCTCAAAGGAAACTGTTTTAATCTCTACAGGAACACCATTCTTTGTAAGAATGCCTTTTAACCAAAGAGTAGGTTTGTTTGTATAATCTATTAATTTCAGTATTATAGGTCTCTTAAACTCAGGGCGAGGTATACTATTTAAACGATATTTTTTACTTATTCCAATTAAGCAACCTTCTTCATTGGGTAATAGCCTCTCATCGGCAGTATTTATTTCATTTCGGTATTTGGAAATTATGTAATGAAGATAATGCCGTATTTCAATATCTAAATGTGGATTCATCAATACAATTCCAAAGCCAGAGTCACTTTTAATTGGAAAATAAGTTTGTTGAGCAGATGATGTGCGATAAACGTTCTCAAAATCTACTGGCACTTGAACAAATTCAATTTTATCTAAAAGAGGCCTTTCCCCATAGTAATCTTTAAAGACTACTAATGTAGTGATTGTTGGATTATTTTCTTCTACATAGTAACATCCCGTACCATAAATAAAATCCAAATGCTCCTTATAAATACTTGCATTCATACTTCCTAAAAGCTGTAGGCAGTAACTACAACCTGTTGGATAAGAGATATCTACTATTAATGGAGCAACAGCTTCTATTTTTTCAATTGGCTTACATAATACCGAAAATTGTATATTGTTTTTTAGTTTGCGAAGACATAATACGACATCTTCTGCGGTGAGAATAGAGCCGTCGTGAAAGGAGATATCTTTCTTTAGGTAAAGTCGAAGTTTGGTGTCTGTAATATCCCAACTGTGACAAAGTTCTGGAGAAACTATGCCGCTTTCATCCACAGAAACTAGACGATTATAAATCGTAGCGACCATATTGGCACTATGTGCGTCAGCAGATTTTAACGGATGAAGTGTAAGAAACGGGTTTTTTCTTGGAACAATGAGCTTATCGTCCATTTGCTGTACAAAGCCAAGTTTGTTTTGAAACTTTTTCATCAATCTTTGTCGACACTCTGTTGACCAATCATACATTAAGTATTTACTACTTATTTCTGCGCTTTCAATTTCTAAAATAAGCATGACTTGCTCCTCAAAGCAAGCTTCGACATCCTTTAACCACATTAATTGTGAAGAATTTCCTCTACCTTTTCCAGAGATGAACTTCATCCAGCCCTCAGAGCACCACTTCTGTATATACCTCTTTGTTTGCTTAGTGCTGAAACCTATTATATTTGCAATCTCTTCTTGCTTAATCTTACCTGAAGGGACAGTGTTCCAAAGGGTTAGCAATGAACGATCCATGTAAAACACCTCATTAAGTGGACAACTTATAAAAAAATGTCCATTTTTAAATTCAAAAGTCTAGTTTAATATACTAAATACAAAGGAGGTGTACAATATGAAATGGAAAAACTACCCACAAAATATTAAAGTTCGATTAATTACATCTTTTTTTAACAGAGCTGTTTCATCTGCTGTCATGCCTTTTATGGCATTGTTCTTTGCACAAGAGATGAGCAAAGTATGGGCCGGTTTATTTTTAATAGGCACAGTAGGAGTTAGTTTTCTTATCAGTCTTATTGGAGGATACATTTCAGACCGTCTACCAAGGAAGGGTTTATTAGTAATCACTTCATTTTTAAGTGGATGTATGTTTGTTTGTATGACAGTTAGCTTGTTGCCAAAATCGAATATCATTTGGCTGTTTGCAGCTGCATATACTATATATATTATTACAAGCAGCTTAGGAAGGCCTGCTATGCATGCATTAGTCATTGATTCAACTACTCCTGACAATCGTAAAGAGGTATATGCGTTAGATTATTGGTTAACTAATTTGTCTATGGCTATTGGGGCAGCATTAGGGGGATTACTATATTTAAACCACCAGGTTGAATTGTTTATGTTATTATCATTCACTTCTTTATGCCTGCCGATAGCATATAAAATCTGGTTAATTAACGGACATAATAAGCTTTTGGAAAAGCAGCATCAGAATGTTTTTGTTGATTTAATACATAATTATAAAATTGCTTTTAAGGATAAACCATTTGTTCAGGTAGTTGTAGGTTCCATGTTTATTTTTGCTGCTGAATTTTCATTAAACAGTTATATAGGAGTTCGGTTAGCGGAGACTTTTAAGGTGGTTAATATAGGAGAGTTCGAGCTTGTAGGAGTTCGAATGTTAAGTCTGCTAAATATTGAAAACATGCTTTTAGTTGTTTGTTTAACATTTTTTATAAATAAAATTACTGATCGTTTCAGCAACAGGCATGTTCTGCTTATAGGTTTAGCTTTCTATAGCGTAGGATACATCACCATTACATCTGCTAACACATGGTATATACTTCTACTCTTTAACTTTATAGCTACGGTCGGTGAATTAATCTATTCTCCTGTTAGAAATGCAGAGCAAGCAAATATGATTCCAGCGGATAAAAGAGGATCGTACTCGGCGTTTTCCAATTTCTCTTTTAGCGGAGCAGAGCTAATTGCTCGTTCAACAATCATAATAGGGGCTTATTTAGTACCAACTATGATGTCTGTATACATAGGAATAATATTAATGATAGGAATCGGTTTGTTATATGCAGGTTTGTTTCGGAGAAAACTAGCTATAGTTGTTTAAATAATTTTAAAATGTTTTTGTTCTATATCCTTCTAAGAAAACCTCACACCTTTGAAAGTGTGAGGTTTTTCGGTATATGTGTTTCAGAAAAGAAGACTCTCCAACTGGATGATTGAATCAGAAAATCATTAGATCTCATAGCTATCTCTTTATTGTTATAAAAAATAAGTATAAATAAATTGATTAAAATAATATTTTAAAATTTTCATTGTTTCTTATAATTTTATTTTATATACTATAAATGTGAATTATCTGAAAATTATGTGATAAGGGGGAGGTTTTATGCTAAGGGAAATTATACAGAAGTATATTGAGGAAGAAAAAATCCCAGGTGGAGTTATCCATGTTCAGCGTCATAAAAAAATTCTCTATAGGGATAGCTTCGGTTCTTTTATCACAAGAAATAACGAAAGACAACCTGTTACTTTTAGTACTCTCTTTGACATCGCTTCATTGACCAAGGTGGTTGCAACGCTTCCTGCATTCCTAGTGTTATTAGAAAGAAAACAATTATCTTTAAAGGATCCTGTTCAAAAATATATTTCCCAATTTCGTTATTCAGATATTAATATTGAACACCTTCTATATCATAATAGTGGACTACCAGCAGATTTATCTCCACCTGTTCAAAGGGATGAAAATAGAAAAATTTTAGAAGAGATACTAACAGTTGTTCCACTTTTTAAGCCAGAAAAAGAAGTTGTTTATAGTGATTTAGGGATGATTTTGTTAGGGAAAATTATTGAGGAGGTTTCTGGAGAAGTTTTCGATACATTCGTAGCAAAGGAAGTTTTAACACCAATGGGAATGCATCAAACAATATTTAATCCTAAGGGAGAGATAAGAAATCTAATAGCAACTACTGAAAAGATAAATGATTGCTTTATTCAAGGTGTGGTCCATGATGAAAAAGCATTTTTGTTAAATGGAGTTTCTGGTAGTGCTGGATTATTTTCATGTCTAGACGACCTCGTCCACTATGCACAGTTTTGGTTGAATATTTCAGAGCATTCTGTGTTTGATCCTGTTTGGTTACAAAATTGCCATCAAAACACTTTTAAGCACAGAGGCTTAGGATTTGAAGTATGGAATGGTATAGATACAGAAGTAACCATTAATAGCAGTTGGTCCAGAGGTTCGTTCGGGCATACAGGTTTTACTGGAACCTCGGTATGGATGGATCCAAAGGAGGAACTGTTTGTAGTATTACTAACTAATGCTATCCATTACGGGAGGGATGCGCCAAAGAAGGAATTTAGGCAGGCAATTCATAAAAGCGTTTACGACATGTATATCAAAAAAGGGGCGTATAAAAATGAAACAATGGATTAAAAATGGACTCTTAGTCCTTACAATCATGTTATTAACTTTTGTCATGGCTGCTTGCGCAGATGACAAAGATAATGATTCTTCATCAACAGGCTCTGAAAATGGTGGAGATAAGATAACTACATCAGCAGAAAAGGAAACAATAAATTTGACCATTGGCAGTTGGAGAACTGAAGATGTTTCTAAGTATGAAAAAGTAATTGCTCTTTTTAACGAAACGCATCCAGAAATAAAAGTAGAATTCAGTCCCACTAAAAATACGGAATATAATACAGTTTTAAATACTGCTTTACAAGCTGGAGAAGGTCCGGATATTTTTCACTTGCGTCCATATGGTGCTGGTTTAAAGCTAGTGGATGCTGGATTCGTTGAGCCGATTACTGGCTTAGAAGGGTTAAATCAATACTCGGAGGAATTCTTGGCAGCCTCTCGAGGAGCAGACGGAGAGCAATATGGTGTGCCATTAAACATTAGCTCTACTCAATTTTTCTATAACAAAAAAATATTTGCTGAACAAGGAATTGAAGTTCCAACTACTTGGGATGAATTCATAGCGGTCAATGAAAAACTTTTAAAAGCAGGAGTAACCCCAATTGCTATGGGTACTAAAGAAGGCTGGTTACTATCATTAACACATGGAATCTTAGGTGCAGGAGTTATGGATGGTAATTCGTTTGCAGATAAACTTGTAAAAGGAGAAACAAATTTTGCTGACCCTTCATTTGTAGAGTCAATCAAAGCGATGAATGATTTGAAGAAATATTTCCCAGCAAACTCTGAGGGCTTAGGTATGGACGATATTCGTACATTGTTTGCAATGGAACAAGCAGCAATGTTTCCGCTTGGTAGTTGGGAAATACCTGTCATAAACGATTTAAACGGAGATTTGGATTACGGTTATTTTGCAATGCCTTCTAAAGAAGGAAATCAAACAGTAACTTCGTGGGTAGATGGTTCATTTGCTATTAATGCTAATTCTAAAAACAAAGATGCTGCTAAGGAGTTCCTACAATTTCTAACAACTAAGGAATTTGGAGAGCTATTTGTTAAAGAATTTAATATGATTAGCGCGATTCCTGGAATTAGCTCTGAAAATGAACTTCTTAGTGAGTTAAGTAAAGAGGTGGAATCCAAATCGACGCCATATTACTGGGTTATCAATTTTGCCGGTGGAGATCCAACGACAAAAACTGTTTTAGAAACTGAACTTCAAGGGATGTATTTAGGTCAAGTAACACCTGAGGAAGTAGCGGATAAGGTACAGAAAAGTGCTGAATCTTGGTTTACACCTTTCCAATAATAAAAAGGAGGCTGTGATAAATGTCAGAAAAAACAGCTCCAATAAAACGATCAAAGAAGGGAAAAGGGTGGACTATACACCTTTTTCCTATCCCTATATTAATCATTTATGGGATGTTTGTACTTTATCCTATACTGGCTGCATTATCATACAGCTTTTTCTCCTTTAAGGGGTTCTCTAGAGATGCTTTTGTTGGCTTAGACAATTTTGTCACTCTATTTACTACGGAGCCTTATGGTTCTATGTTCTGGAACGCTTTTTCACATAATGTACTTTACTTTTGTATTCAAATGGTTGTAATGAATGGATTAGCGTTTTTATTAGCTTTTATCATCTACAAAAAAGTAAAGGGAGCAGAATTTTTTAAGGTTGCCTTTTTCTTACCACGGTTGCTATCTGTAATCGTTGTAGGTTTCTTATGGAAGTTAATATTAAACCCAAATTTCGGAACTTTAAATCTTATATTGGGAAAGCTTGGATTAGAAAATCTGCAAAGAGCTTGGCTAGGTGAACAAGAAACTGCTTTAATCTCTATTATTTTAGTAAACTGTTGGTTTGGTTTAGGTTTTGGAGTTCTCATATTTTTAGCTGGTTTTCAAAATATCCCAGGGGAATTGATTGAAGCTGCCAAGCTAGATGGAGCAAAAGGCTTTACGATGTTAAGGAAAATATTCATTCCATTGATGATTCCATCTATCTTAATCATGACGGTCTTAACTTTTATCCAATCATTTGAGGCATTTGAGCTGATATATGCTATGCAGGGCTCGATGGGTGAGCCGTATTATTCAACAGATACACTGGCTGTTTTCTTTTATCGGTTAGCCTTTGGTAGTTCTACAGCTTCTAGTTCTACTGCAATTGGTCTAGGTTCAGCCCTTGCGACTGTTTTGTTTTTCTTCATATTAATATGTACAATGATTTTCTTGAAGTTTATGAATAAAAAAGAAGTCCAAATGTAAGAGGGTGAAAAAGTATGGAGAAAAATTCAATTTGGATTAGGCCAATCTATTATGTAATTATGTTTGCTGTTGCCACGATAAGTTTGTATCCAATCTTTTTAATGTTTCTTTCCTCCTTCAAATCGAGTGCAGAAATATTTAAGAATCCTTTAGGACTACCTACGAGCTTCAGCTTAGATACTTATAGAACACTCTTAAGTAAAATACCTTTTGATCAGTATTTTATAAACAGTGTTATTGTAAGTGTCACCTCTGTAGTACTAGTGGTGATTTTTTGTTCATTAGCTGCTTTTTATATCGCCCGTTTCAATTTTAGCTGGAACAATGCAATTTTCTTTTTATTTTTATTGGGAATGATGATACCAATAAAACTAGGAATTGTACCATTATTTATATTAATGCGTGATCTTGGTCTAATTAACTCCTTGTGGTCCTTAATCTTTATGAATATAGCAACCGGTACCCCTATTACGATGCTTATATTAACTGGCTTTTTCAGGACTTTGCCTTTGGAGTTAGAGGAGGCTGCTAGAATTGATGGGGCAGGCAACCTACGCACTCTATGGCATGTCCTTCTTCCTCTCATGAGACCTGCATTAGGAACTGTTGTCATTATTAACTTCATCGCTTCTTGGAATGACTTCTTCTTCCCGCTTATTTTTATAACGGAGAAAGCAAAGATGACAATTCCTGTTGGTATGCTCTCTCTTTTTGGTGAGCATTCTGCTGATTGGGGCTCATTGTTTGCTGGTCTGACTCTAGCATCCTTACCAATGATGGTTCTATTCTTAATAGCATCTAAGCAGTTTATGGAAGGATTAACGGCGGGAGCAGTGAAGTAATTTGATTAGTGAGTGTTTGTACAAACTCCAGAAATGCAAATAAATATATTGGTTGAATAAATGTAAATCAATGGAAGGTTTGACATTAATGATTCAATTGGATAAATTATCAACAGAGCGACATAACCCTAAAACAACGGAATTAGACATGATGTCTGTCACTGAAATTCTTCACATAATGAATGAAGAGGATCAAAAAGTAGCGAATGCAATAACAAGGATCTTACCAAAAATAGAAAGTGCGATAGAGATAGTATATGAAAAGCTCACTGCCCAAGGAAGACTATTTTATATGGGAGCTGGAACTAGTGGCCGATTAGGCTTGCTAGACGCGGTTGAATGCCCTCCAACGTTTAGTACTGATCCAAATATGGTTCAGGCTGTATTAGCTGGAGGTTTAGATGCAGTCATGGTTGCAGTAGAGGGGGCAGAGGATAACTTTGATTTAGGAATAGCAGACTTAATGTATAGGAAATTTAGTTCTAATGATGTTGTTATTGGGATCGCAGCTAGTGGGAGAACTCCATATGTAGCAGGTGGACTTTCTTATGCCCAATCAATTGGTGCAAAAACAATTAGTTTAACTAGTAATACCGAATCTTTGATTAGCACGTATGCAGATGTTGCAATCGAAGTCGATACAGGTCCCGAGATTTTGACAGGCTCAACTAGACTAAAGGCAGCGACAGCACATAAAATGGTGCTAAATATGATTTCTACTGTAGCTATGATAAGGCTCGGGAAAGTATACAAAAACCTCATGGTGGATGTACGTGCGAGTAATCATAAGCTTCAAGAAAGGGCAAAAAAAATTGTTTGTGAGGCCACAGGTTTTACATATGAAGAAGCCGAGCTAGCATTAGAAGAAACCGAATATAATGTTAAACAAGCTATTATTATGATATTAACCAAGACAAATGCACAGGAAGCTGCAATATTGCTTCAAAAGGCAAACGGTAAAGTAAGGTTAGCGATTATTGAAGGTGGAGCGGAAGAGTAGCCCATTTCAAACAAACAAAAAACAGATAGAATTTCTAGGGATAATCATTAACTTTTTCTATATTCATATAATCATAGCTAACAACTTTAATATACTATAGAACTTTTATACCTCCCTTTTCTTAGGGAGGTTTTTGTTATTTATGAAATCCCGAGTATTAGCGTAGCGAATGTTTTATCGACATTAATCGTATATATAAGTAGCGTGGTAATTATTCTTCAGAAGGATGTGTAAATAGATGAAACTGATTTCTAGAACACCGTCCTCTAAAAGAGGATATGGTATTTTTTTAATAGTCCTTGTTTTTGTTATTGTTTTAAGCATTGTTTGGTTGATGAAAAAAGAAGACACTCAGAGTTCTGTCGATTTATCGGAGAGCATCAAATTAGCTGCTATATCCATATTAGAGAAAGATCCTAATATAACGGATTTCACGATTGATAATATTAAACAAAGTCATAGAAACAATGAATCAGAAGAGGTGTATATACTTACATTCTCCATTAAACCGATAGACCCAGCGAATTTCATACTAACTGGAGGAGGGGTAAAGGGGGAGAATGGTTGGATACACGAACGTGTCAATTATGTGACAGTCAAGGATAGTGAGACATTAGTTTTTAGTTCCAATCCATCGGAAGACCATTAGCAAGGAAAGGAGAAGCATGCCCATGAAGTTAATCTCAACCACTCCCTATCAAAAAATAGTAATGTTAAAATTAACTTTATTGATGCTATGTTTTTTCGTAATTATTACTGTTCCTTTTTGGTTTTTCTTTTTAAGAGGTGGATCAGAAGAAGATGAATTAAGAGAAAGAATTACAGAAACGGCAAAAGAAATTTTGAAAAGTGATGAAATTATAAATGAATTTACTCTGGATAATTTGGAGCTAAGTTATACAACTGATTCTTCTGAAGATGTATATAGATTGGAGTTTTCTGTAAAGACCATTAATCCGGATAGCTTTATCTTAGCAGGGAGAGGGGTTAGAGGAGAGGATGGATGGGTACATCAGCTTGAAAATTACATAACCGTCAGGAATGATAATAGTCTTGTGTTTAGTACCGTTCCTGAAGATGATGGTCATTAACTACAGTTACTTAGCATTGTACACTGTCATCCAAATCCTGATAATTTTATATACGTATGTTGTTATACTTGGCAAAATAGTAGTTTAAATGTCTCTTTATACTCAATTCTTTTCCTCGAGTGGTTCGCAGCAAAGATACCGTTTCCTTTTTCAAGCTCTGATTTTAAACTGCTTAGAACACTTGTCCAAGCGTTATCATGCCAATATAAAGCCTCATTCCAATCTTCTGTTTTAGAAAATCCGCTATGAATAAGATTTATCTTTGTTAAATTTGTTTCATTTTCTTCTAATGTAATTTCAATAATAGTCAGGTTGTCTTCCACATTCATGATTTCAGCAAATGAATCGGGAGCCTTCCACGTAAACATTAGTTTTTGCCTTTCAACTAGATCGATTATTTTGCATCCCTTTGTATTCATTTGCTTGAGATTTCCAGGTATAAAATAAAGTTCATATTTCCCACCTATACAAGGCTCTATAATGGCAGTTGGAGCGAACCATTGAGATACAATATTATTATTCATCCATGCATTCCATACAATGTATATAGAAGATTCTACATGTAAGTCTTTTTTATTTGAACTATCTCCGTATCATTCTTCATTTTCGAACCTCCTAATCTTTTATATTTTAATATTATTTTAACTATACTGAATAGTTAATAATATTATTTGTTTGATGGGAAAATAAATTCTTTCCAACTTGTTAGACCAATTAAACAAATAGAAATTCCTATCAATACCCCTTGTATTCTCGGAGCTATGAAAATGTCCTTTCCGATCCACATGAAGAATATAGAACAGACGGATAGGGAGAGGAAACAAACTAATAAAGACATTAGTTTCTTTTTACGAAGTAAGAAAAGACTAGTGAGTGCAAAGCCCTCTGGAATATGGTGTAAGATGGTAGAAGTAGTAATCGCGATTGGAAACATTTGATTGTTAAGCAACGAACCAAGAGTTAGGCTTAAAGGAATTGTATGTAAAAATAGTCCGAAAATCAATGGAGTCATAGAGCTCACATGCTTCTTTTCGTTATGTGAGTGAAGAACCGTTAGGCTATAAAAGAAATAACCAATGATAAATCCTAGAAGCAAACTTAGCTTTTCATAGGATTCAAGGGATTCTGGAATAATCTCAAAAACTAATAGACCGACCAATAATAATCCACACAATAACCCTAATGCTCTATTAAACTTCTGATGGAACATTTCATATGCTAAAAGAGCAATGGTTCCTCCACTGACAAGACTAATAAATAAAAGTATACCCATAAAGACAAATATCATATTTTACCTCTTTCGTTTAAGTTTGATAACATAATGAAATGAGCTTATATAAGGCTATATTAAAATTATATGTATGTTCGTTAGCGAGCAGAAGGAGAGTTAAATTGCTTAAAGAATTTAATATCCTGAATAAAGGTTACTTTCTGACAAGGGACAAAATCACTTTATTACCATGAAGCACTCATGTAGAATAGAAATATAACAATAATTATACAAGGGGGAAGCGAAAGCGTTCATATGACTATAAACGACATGAAGCAAACCAATTTTACCGAAGCAAGCTTTGCTGATTGGGAGCAGGCTGCAATTAAATCATTAAAGGGAAAATCGTTGGAATCTTTGGAAACTAAAACTTTAGAAGATATTATTTTGAAACCGCTTTATACATTGGCAGACTTAACAAATATTTCTTTAGACCAAACTAATACAGTAAGACATTCTAAAGAAACTGCTAATTGGAAGGTCGCGCAGCACTCTACAGCAAACACAGCTGAAGAAATTATTGTAGATATGAAGGAAAACCTATCTAAAGGAAATGATTTGATCAATTACAAGGTCGATGCTATTCATGAATGGAGTCCTTCTCAAATAGAAGAACTAAAAATACTGTTCCAAGAACATGAGGTATTATTGGATGTTGAAAATAATCCTAGTTTTCTGGATCACTTTGACGAATTACATGGCTTTATAATTGGAGCCGACAGAAAGCTTACAGGTGCTAGATCATTACATTTAGACGGCACCCAACTACATAAGGCTGGTGGAGACGTAGTTAGTGAACTAGCAAGTGTATTAGTTCAAGCAGATACACTAGCACATTTAAATGGTATTGAAGAACTAGAAGAAAAGGCATTTGTGCAATTTTCTATCGACACAAATTTCTTTATGGAAATTGCTAAGTTGAGAGCATTTAGAGTGCTTTGGAAGGCTTTTGGCGAAGCCTTTGGAAAAGAAAATATCAATGCTATCCCAGTTTATACTGAAACTTCTCTACGCTCTTTTTCGGCTCTAGATTCTAATGTAAACCTATTGCGTGCAGGTAATAGTATATTGTCTAGCGTTTTGGGCGGTGCAGATATAGTTTCTAGCTATCCACATAATTATCTTTCCGAGATAACTCCAACTTCTAAGCGCATTGCCCGTAACATGCAGCTTGTTTTAAAGGAAGAAACACATATTCAACGTGTTATTGATGCCGCGGGTGGTTCTTACTATATTGAGTCATTGACTAAGCAATTGGTTGAGAAGACTTGGGCATATTTTATAGATTTAATGAAGGACAGCTCTCCAGAATCGAGGGAAAGTATGTTGCTGCAACGTGCTTCAGAGAAATGGGAGCTACAGCTAAAAGCAGTATCAACCCGTAAAAAATCTCTCATCGGTACGAATAATTACGCTAATCCAGAGGACGGACTGGAGGAAATTGTTATACAATCCGACTATAGACGATTGGCAGAACCATTTGAGCATTTGCGCAAAGCTTTTAAGCAATATCAGCTAAAAGCGGCTATACTTCCATATGGAGTTTTGAAGGAGTATAAACCAAGAATGGATTATATTAATGGCTACTTGAATGCCATTGGAATAACTCCAGTTATCGCACAAGAGAATTTAAAACCATTTGATTTACAACAATGGATTAACAATGAAAATATTCAATATGCGATTTTTGTCGGAAGTGATGAGCAGACAGCTGGACTAGTGCCTGCTTTATTAAACGAAAAGCTATCCGTACCGTTAGATGTAGCGGGGAAATTTGCAGAGTATGATGATTGGCTTGAGGCTGGTCTATCTGGATATATTTATGCTGGCCAATCAATGCTTGTAAAAGGAAAGGAATTATTAGCATTAGCTCAAAAGGAGGGCTCACATGACAACGCCTAATTACGAAGCTGTGTCTATAGATGACGTATTAAAAAAAGCAGTAGGAAAGCATGCAGAAAATGACAACACATCTTTTGTGTCCAATGAAGGTATAAAATTGAAGAAAGAATATACAAAGGAGGATATAGAAAAGTTAAAACATTTAAATGATTTACCTGGTATAGCTCCTAATACACGTGGACCCTATCCTACTATGTATGTTTCTAAACCTTGGACAGTACGACAGTATGCAGGGTTTTCAACTGCGGAAGAAAGTAATGCATTTTATAGAAGAAACTTAGCTATGGGACAAAAGGGTTTGTCGGTTGCATTCGATTTGGCAACCCACAGAGGTTATGATTCCGATCATGAGCGAGTGACAGGTGACGTTGGTAAAGCAGGTGTGGCGATTGATTCGGTTGAGGATATGAAAATTCTATTTGATGGTATTCCTTTAGACCAAATGTCTGTATCAATGACGATGAACGGCGCAGTGCTGCCCATTATGGCTTTTTATATTGTAACTGCCGAGGAACAAGGTGTAACTCCAGAACAGCTTGCTGGTACAATTCAAAATGATATTTTAAAAGAATATATGGTGCGTAATACTTATATTTATACACCGGAAATGTCCATGAAAATAATCTCTGATATTTTTGCATACACTGCACAGCATATGCCAAAGTTCAACTCTATTTCCATATCCGGATATCATATGCAGGAAGCAGGAGCCACTGCAGACATTGAGTTAGCGTATACACTTGCAGATGGATTAGAATATGTTCGTACAGGTATAAAAGCAGGAATTGAGATAGATTCTTTTGCTCCAAGACTTTCTTTCTTTTGGGCAATCGGTATGAACTACTTCATGGAAATAGCTAAAATGAGAGCGGCTAGAAGAATATGGGCTCAAATGATGAAGAGCTTTAATCCTAAAAATCCAAAAACCTTAGCTTTACGTACCCACTCGCAGACATCTGGATGGAGTCTCACTGAGCAGGATCCATTTAACAATGTGACACGTACACTTGTGGAAGCAAATGCTGCTGCGATGGGACATACTCAATCGTTGCATACTAACGCTTTAGATGAAGCAATAGCTCTTCCTACAGATTTTTCGGCGAGAATAGCTAGAAATACACAGCTTTTCTTACAAGAAGAAACAAATATGACAAAAGTTATAGATCCGTGGGGCGGTTCATATTATGTAGAAGCATTAACAAATGAATTAATGGAAAAAGCATGGACATTAATAGAAGAAATTGAAGAATTGGGTGGAATGGCAAAAGCAATTGAAACGGGACTGCCTAAGATGAAAATTGAAGAAGCTGCTGCTAAAAAACAAGCACAAATAGATTCATCCAAAGAGATTATCATAGGGGTAAATAAGTACCGCCTAGATCAAGAGGATGCAATCGATATTTTGAATATCGATAATACTGTCGTTCGTCAAAAACAAATGGAACGCTTGGCAAGTGTAAAAGCTAATCGAGATGAGAAATCAGTTAAGGAAGCTCTATTAGCTTTAACGGAAGCTGCTAAAACAGGCAAAGAGAATCTTTTAGCTGCAGCTGTAAATGCCGCTCGACAAAGAGCGACCATAGGAGAAATATCGGATGCAATTGAGGTAGTTGCAGGGAGACATAAGGCGGTGATTCGCTCCGTGAGTGGAGTTTATAGTGCTAATTTTAGTGATGCTGAAGAAATTCAATCAGTGAAGCAAATGGCAGAAGATTTTAAAGAAAACGAGGGAAGACGTCCTCGTATTTTAATCGCCAAAATGGGACAAGATGGACATGACCGTGGTGCTAAGGTAATCGCAACCGCATTTGCTGACTTAGGTTTTGATGTAGATATTAGTCCATTATTCCAAACTCCTGCTGAAACAGCACAACAGGCAGTAGAAAATGATGTGCATGTAGTAGGAGTAAGTTCTCTTGCCGCAGGGCATATGACCCTCGTTCCATCCTTAAAAGAGGAACTTGCAAGACTAGGACGTGAAGATATTTTAATCGTCGTTGGTGGAGTGATCCCAGCGCAAGACTATGCTTTTTTACGTGAGAATGGTGCTTCAGCTATTTTTGGTCCAGGAACAGTTATTCCAGTTGCAGCTCAAAAGGTTATAGAGGAGATCTATAAACGTCTTGGCTACGAGGAAGTGGAAGGCTAATGGCTGATGAGGATAAAGTAACATCTTCTCTACATGTCAAGGGTGGTATTATATCTCAGCACGATGGTATGGGCAAGTCCTCTGTAAAAAAGTTTTCAAAGAAGAAATCTCTTACTATTGACATTCAGAGTTACAATCACGAGATTCAAGCAGGCTCACGCTTACATTTAGCAAAGGCAATTACATTTATTGAAAGCACTTCCTCGGAACAACAAGAGATAGGTCAACAAATTTTGAAAATGTTGCTTCCATACACAGGAAATAGTATACGCATTGGTATTACTGGGGTGCCTGGTGTAGGAAAAAGTACTTTCATAGAAGCATTCGGAAAAATGTTATGTGATTTAGGTCATAAAGTAGCTGTATTAGCAATAGATCCTAGTTCCTCCCTCACCGGAGGAAGTATACTAGGGGATAAAACAAGGATGGAAGAGCTAGCCAAGCATCCGAATGCTTTTATAAGGCCATCTCCTTCCGCGGGAACACTTGGTGGAGTGCATAAAAAGTCTAGAGAGACTATGCTACTATGTGAGGCTGCCGGCTATGACATCATACTAGTCGAAACAGTAGGAGTAGGACAAAGTGAAACGATTGTTCGAGGGATGGTAGACTTCTTCCTTCTTCTAGCCTTAACAGGAGCTGGTGACGAACTTCAAGGGATGAAGAAAGGCATAATGGAGCTCGCTGATGCAATCGTTGTCAATAAAGCAGATGGACATAACGAAAGTTTAGCTAAAAAAACGGTTGCAGAATATAAACAAATATTGCATTTCCTAGCACCTTCCGCTCCGAATTGGACAACACCAGCACTCGCTGTATCCTCTCTACACAAAAAGGGGCTGGACCTTGTATGGGAAACCATTAATAGCTTCGAAGGAAAGATGACACAACAGCATTTCTGGCAAAATAGAAGAAAAGAGCAAACTGTAAATTGGTTCAATGAGATGATAGTGAATCGTTTATATGATGACTTTTTTTCTTCCATTCAGAGAAAGCAGAGGATGAAACTGTTAGAACAGCAAGTGAGAGAAGAGAAAATGACTGTTTCGCAAGCGATTGAGGAGTTATTTTCCTCGAATTCTTATCAATAATCTGATAAACTAAATCTAGTTTGAAAAGGAGAGTTGTAAAATGAATATGGATTTTAACTTACTAATGAATGATATGATTATACAAGCGCGTAGTGAAATGGAAAATAGTGGCTATGAACAACTAACTACCCCAGAAGAAGTGGAAGCTGCTTTTGCTAGAACAGGTACAACTCTTGTTATGGTAAACTCAGTTTGTGGTTGTGCTGGAGGGATTGCTCGTCCTGCTGCAGCAAACGCTGTACATTACGATAAACGCCCAGATCATTTAGTAACTGTTTTTGCAGGACAAGATAAACTAGCTACACAACAAGCACGTAATATGTTTGGAGACGAACATTTACCTTCTTCTCCATCATTTGTTTTATTAAAAGATGGACAAGCAGTTGCTGAAATTGGTCGTCATGAAATAGAAGGTCACGCACCAACTTCTGTTATTACTCATCTTCAAGCATTATTCGAAGAGTATTGCGAGGAAGTCTAATACAAAAAAACAGCGGAAGCATAAATTGCTACCGCTGTTTTTAAATTTCCTATAGGACGAAGCTCAGACCGAACAATAATGTGGACATTACCATTACAAATATCATGAGATAAACGATAATCTTACGAAATGTTTGATTGCGCATTAATTTCTCTCCTTTAGCTTGTAATCCTATTTTATCAAAATTGAAAAAATGCACAAGAGGTAGAGATTTTTTTTTGTAATATATGTACAATAGTATAGTGAATAGTCAAACAATAGAGGATGTGTAAACAATGGAAAAGGTAGACCATATCGGGATTGCTGTAAGAAGTTTAGAAAACTCTTTACCATACTATACAGATATTTTAGGCTTAAAACTTATACATATTGAGGAAGTAGATTCAGAAAAAGTTAGAGTAGCTTTTATAGACAGTGGGAATGTCAAGATAGAGTTACTTCAGCCAATTGATGAGACAAGTACAATTCATACATTCATCGAAAAAAGAGGTGAAGGAATTCACCATGTCGCTTTTGGAGTAAAGAATATTCAAGAGAGACTAGATGAGTTAAAGGAAAAGGGGATTCGCCTTATTCAGGAAACTCCTAAAAGAGGAGCTGGAGGGGCAGAGGTTGCCTTTATACATCCAAAGTCATCTGGCGGAGTTTTGTATGAATTATGTGATAAATCAGGGGGAGCGAAGTAACCGATGGATATCTATGAAAAAATAAATGATCTATATGATCGTAAACGTAAAATTGAATTAGGTGGCGGAGACGATCGAATTGAAAAGCAACATGAAAAAGGGAAGTTGACAGCTAGAGAACGAATTGACCTTTTGCTAGATGAAGGTTCTTTCGTAGAGCTTAATCCCTTTATACAGCATCGAACTGTAGATTTTGGAATGGATAAGCAAGAGGGCCCAGGGGACGGGGTAGTTACGGGCTACGGCAAGGTAAACGGTAGACCTGTTTATCTTTTTTCACAAGATTTCACAGTATTTGGTGGTGCACTTGGAGAAATGCACGCACTTAAAATATCAAACGTTATGGACTTAGCGGCTAAGAATGGTGCTCCGTTTATAGGCTTAAATGACTCAGGAGGTGCAAGGATTCAAGAAGGAGTAGTATCCTTAGATGGGTATGGCCAAATATTTTATCGTAATGCTATTTATAGTGGAGTTATCCCTCAAATTTCTGTTATATTAGGGCCTTGCGCAGGAGGAGCTGTATATTCTCCAGCAATTACGGACTTCGTGTTTATGACAGATGAAACTAGCCAGATGTTTATAACTGGACCTAAGGTAATTGAAACAGTTACAGGGGAAAAGATTTCTTCTGAAGATCTAGGCGGTTCAAAAGTACATAATACAATAAGTGGAAATGCACACTTCCGTGGGAAAACAGAAGAAGAGGTTTTAGAGAGTGTAAGACTACTTCTAAGCTATCTACCACAAAGCTTTGAGGAAAAACCGCCATTAGTAGCGGTAGAGGAAAGCAGCGATGATAGACCGGATTTAGCTGATATAGTACCTTTTGAAGCAATACGTCCTTATGATATTCGTAAAGTAATTGAGCAGGTGGTTGACAAAGACACCTTTATGGAGGTACATAAGGAGTTTGCAAAAAATATAGTTGTTGGTTTAGCTCGCATAAAAGGTGAAGTTGTTGGACTGATATGTAACCAACCGAAGATTATGGCTGGTGGTCTTGATATCGACTCTTCTGATAAGGCAGCACGTTTTATTAGATTCTGTGATTCCTTTAATATTCCTTTAATAACGTTTGAGGATGTTACCGGCTTTTTCCCTGGCATTAAGCAGGAGCATGGAGGAATCATTCGTCATGGAGCAAAAATTTTGTTCGCATATTCAGAAGCAACCGTTCCCAAAATGACTGTCATTTTACGTAAAGCATATGGTGGGGCGTACGTAGCTCTTAACTCAAAGTCAATTGGTGCAGATTTAGTTTTTGCTTGGCCAAATGCAGAAATTGCGGTTATGGGTCCACAAGGCGCTGCGAACATTATTTTTGCGCGTGAGATTGCCTCAAGCGACAATCCAGAACAAGTTCGTGCCGAAAAAATCGAGGAATACCGTGAAAAATTTGCAAATCCGTATGTAGCAGCTTCCATGGGTATGGTAGATGATGTTATTGATCCTCGAGAGACTCGTATAAAGTTAATACAAGGGCTTGAGATGATGCGAAACAAAAAAGAAACTAGACCTAAGAAAAAACACGGGAATATCCCATTATAAAGGAGTCTTTTATAAGATGAATCGTTTAATAGAGGAATTTTTTGAACTAGTAAAAATAGATTCCGAAACAAAGCATGAGCAAGTAATTGCGCCAATTTTAAAAAATAAGTTAGAGTCGCTTGGATTTTCGGTTATAGAGGATAATTCAGCTGAAAGAACCGGGCATGGTGCAGGTAATTTAATCGCTACTTTGAAGGGAAATAAGGTAACTGCTGACCCTATCTATTTCACTACACATATGGATACAGTCGTTCCAGGTAAAGGCATACAACCAATTTTAAAAGAGGATGGCTTTATCTATTCTGATGGTACCACGATTCTAGGTGCTGATGATAAAGCTGGAATTGCAGCTTTATTTGAAGCAATACGTCGGTTAAAAGAGCAGTCTATTGAGCATGGTGAGATTCAAGTAGTTATAACTGCAGGTGAAGAAAGTGGACTAGTCGGTGCGAAAGAAATGGATCCTTCTATGCTATCTGCTAAATATGGATATGCCATAGACAGTGATGGGGAAGTAGGGGGCATTGTCACTGCAGCTCCTTATCAAGCAAAACTATGGACAACCATTACTGGAAAGACTGCACATGCTGGTGTTGCACCAGAAAAAGGTGTGTCAGCAATTACACTAGCGGCAAAAGGGATTTCCGCAATGAATTTAGGAAGAATCGATCATGAAACTACGGCCAATATTGGTCGCTTTGAAGGTGGCCAAGCTACAAATATTGTATGCGACACAGTTCATATTTTATCAGAGGCACGTTCAATTGACCGAGAAAAATTAGACGCTCAAGTTGAGCATATGGTAAATACATTTGCTGAAAAGGCAGAGCAATTCGGTGGGAAAGCAACTACAGAAACGCAACTTATGTATCCTGGTTTCCGTTTTGAGGATAACCATCAGGTTGTTGAAGTAGCGAAGCGAGCAGTTGAAAATATAGGTAGAAAAGCCGATATAAAAACAAGCGGTGGTGGGAGCGATGCTAACGTAATTGCTGGGTTTGGAGTGCCAACTGTAATTCTTTCAGTGGGTTATGAGGAAATTCATACTACCAACGAAAGAATGCCAGTGTTGGAGCTTGAAAAACTAGCAGATTTACTTGTAGAAATCGTGAAGATAGCTGCCGAATAAAGAGCTCAGGAGGTTCATCCATGTCTTCTCAAAAAGTAGTTGTGTTTCAATCGGGAAACGAAGAATATGCTGTTTCCATTGATCATGTAGTGTCTATCGAAAAATTAGAAAAAGTTAATCCAATTCCTCATTTACCAAAATATTTGATTGGATTGATGAAAATAAGAGGCGAGCTCGTTCCAATTATAGATTTTGAGCTAATTCTTTATAATCAGAGTGGTCTTTTGAATGAAAATGCCCGAGTAGTAACTATGCATACGGAGGATATGTCTGTGGGAATTCTCGTTAAAGAGGCAAAGGAAATTTTAGATGTCCCAGCCGAGTCTTTAAAACAGCTTGGTTTAATGAATTATGCGAAGACAAAATACTTCACAAATATTGCTAATTTAGAAAACAGAATGATTACAATTGTGGACCCTTCTATTTTAGTTCGCTCACTGGATGGTATAAAAGATATACAATCTTACTTAGAAAATGCAAAAAAAGAAGAAAATTTAGAAGTAAATAACGTGTAGTCTTAGACAAAAGGGGTGCCCTGTCTATCGATTTAACAGTCGGAAGGTAGCTAACTAGTAGCTACCTTTTTTCCCCTTCGTCTTTTGAGATGAAAATATAGTTATGTAAGAGGTGAAAGGACTTGACTAAACAGAACAGAATTATCTTTCATCTAGACATGAATAGCTTTTATGCTTCTGTGGAACAAGCCCATGACCCTTCTTTAAAAGGAAAGGCGATAGCAGTGGCTGGAAACCCAAAAGAACGAAGAGGTATTTTAGTTACTTGTTCTTATGAGGCTAGAGCTAAAGGAATTTATACAACTATGTCTGTATGGGAAGCTAAAAGGAAGTGTCCAGAGCTTATTCTATTACCTCCTAATTTTGAAAGGTATCGAGCAGCCTCGAAAGCAATGTTTGATATTCTTCGCTCGTATACGCAATTGGTAGAGCCTGTCTCCATTGATGAAGGCTATATGGATGTGTCCGATGTTGATATGGATGGAGATGCAGTTGCATTTGCAAAGTCTATTCAGCAACGAATAATCCGGGAACTAGATTTACCATGCTCCATCGGTATTGCCCCTAACAAATTCTTAGCTAAGACAGCCTCCAATATGAAAAAGCCAATGGGAATTACTGTTTTAAGAAAAAGGGAAGTTCCACATAAGCTATGGCCCTTACCCGTAATTGAAATGCATGGAGTTGGGGAAAGCACATCCAATAAATTAGAATCCTTGGGTATTAAAACGATCGGACAAATAGCAAACGCTAATCCTGACTTACTAAAGTCGAAACTTGGAAAATCGGGAACAAGACTTCACAATCGCTCACATGGAATAGACAATCGAGCGGTAGACCCAGAATCTATCTTCGAAACAAAGAGCGTAGGCAATTCCACAACCTTACCTTATGATGAAACAAATATAGATGAGCTTCGAAAAGTTCTCAGAAAATTGTCCAGTAAAGTAGCATCACGGTTAGATTCTAAAAATTTAGCTGGTCGATCTATCACTATACATATTAGAGATGCCAACTGGAAAAATAAAACGAGAAGCAAAACGGTTATCAATCGGCTCTTTAAAGAAGAAGATATATCACAACTCTCTATTCAATTATTTGAATCTAGCTGGGAGGATGAACCAATTCGATTATTAGGGGTCACTGTTAACAATGTATTTGATAAGGGAGAATCGATGGAGCAATTGTCTATCTTTAACTTTGAAGAGCACGCAAAAGAGGAACCTATCTTGAGGCTCGTCGAACAACTTCAAGATAAATTTGGTAAGACTATCATAAAACGCGGGATGAAGATTAAAAAAAATCCTTCTTTAGAATCGAAAACTAGCTTTAGTAAAGATTTTTTAGATGATCACGATAATAGAAAATAACTTAAGAGTTTATATATATAAGTAATTAACTTTGTTTATAAGGGAGTTTTACAAGTAAATGAAAAAAAACAAAACACCGGAAACTATAGGTCGTATAATAATGATAATTATAGGGGCAGTAATCGCTGCCTATGCACTAGAAGCAGTATTAATCCCAAACTCGGTTATCGATGGTGGAGTAACGGGTGTCAGTATTATGGGAAATTATTTATTTGATATTCCTCTTGGAATACTACTATTTGTATTAAATATTCCTTTTATTTATTTGGGCTACAAGCAGGTTGGAAAGACCTTTGCTTTACTAAGTATTATTGGTATAGCTGCACTTTCTGTATCAACCGTCTTGTTGCATCATATCGACCCGATTTTAAGTGCAAATGATCCATTACTAGTTGTACTATCTGGAGGGGTAATGCTTGGAGTAGGGATTGGTATTGTACTTCGTAATGGTGGCGCTTTAGATGGTGCCGAGGTCTTGGCAGTTTTAGTATCTCGAAAGGTTCCATTTTCTGTAGGAGATATTATATTATTTATCAATGCTTTTATCTTCATTGGAGCTGGCTTTATATATGGTCTTGAAAGTGCCCTCTACTCTGCAACCACTTATTATATTGCCAAAATCGTTATTGATGTAATTCAAGTTGGTTTAGAAAAATCAAAATCTGTACGTGTCGTAAGTAAACATTCAGAAGAAATTGGTGCAGCAATACAAGATCGGCTTGGCCGAGGGGTTACCTATTCTAGTGGCCGAGGAGGATTTACTAACGAGACTATGGATATTGTCACTTGTGTAATTACCCGAATGGAAGAAAACAAACTAATTACGATTATCAAAGAAAAAGATCCAGGTGCATTTGTAGTAATAACAGATGTAGCAGAGGTTCGAGGTGGAAGCTTCAAAAAGCGTGACATTCACTAATAATAAACCGTTAAATGAGTTCAAAACTTGTTTAACGGTTTTTTTATATAATTAAATGGCTTAAGAGAGAGTATTATCTTATGTCGTGTTAAATAGAACGATTGCTGATTCACTAAATTATAGAGGATGAGAAAAGCTCAAGTGGATCCTACTTTGTTACAATTGGGTCAAATGGTAAAATAATATATAGTTAATATATAAATAATGAAAGTTGGAAATATATGCAGATATTATTTTTAGGAACGGGAGCAGGTATGCCCTCTAAACAACGTAATACTAGTTCAATGATTTTGAAGCTGTTAGAAGAGAGAGGCTCAAACTGGATGTTTGATTGCGGAGAAGCAACTCAACATCAAATTCTTCGAACAACAGTAAAGCCTCGAAAAATAGAAAAGATATTTATCACTCATCTCCATGGAGATCATATATACGGTCTGCCTGGGCTACTAGGATCGCGCTCCTTTTTAGGTGGAGACGAACTTCTTACTATATACGGCCCAAAAGGTATTAAAGATTGGGTAGAGGTCACTTTAATCACGTCTCAAACACATTTAAAATATCCTCTAAAAATCATTGAAATTGAAGAGGGGATTATCTTTGAAGATGAACAATTCATAGTAGAGGCTAGACTTCTTGAGCATGTTGTTCCTTGTTTTGGTTATCGAGTAACTCAAAAGCAGCTGGCACCTGAATTATTAATTGAGAAAGCAGATGCATTAGGAGTTCCTAGAGGGCCGTTATTACGCTTATTAAAATCTGGTCAAGATGTTGAATTGCCTAATGGTAATGTTGTTAGAAGCTCCGAAGTAACGGGAGAGCCGAAAGAAGGATTTAAATTGGCAGTATTAGGTGACACGAGATATTGTGAAAATTCTATTCTCCTAGCGAAGGAGTCAGATGTTTTAATTCATGAGGGTACCTTTGATACTGGAACAGAGGAGCTTGCAAGAGAGTATGGTCATTCAACAATCGTTGATGCAGCAAATGTTTGTGAGAAGGCAGGGGCAAAGAATTTGATAGTTAATCATATAAGTGCTCGCTTTATGCCAGAAGATATTAAAAACCTAGCAGTACAAGTTTCAGAATATAATTTCCCTATTTATATAGCGGATGATTTTAATGAATTTAGTTGTATAAATGGCAAGTTGGATAGAATATAAAATTAAAGAAGGATCAGCAGACTTACGCATACTTAAACCTGTATAATGTCTAATTTCAGCTCTTTGCCCATTTCCTGTTAAAGCGGTGATGGACAGAGAGCTGTCTAGTTGTTTTCAATTACATATATTCTAATAGCTGATGGTTCATTCAAATTGTTCCCCAAGAGTACGTGATTTTTGCTGTGCAGCACTAATGCACGCAAAAATAGCTTCATCAACCTTATGGAACATTAGTTGTTCAATGCCTGCTTCTGTAGTTCCTCCTGGGCTCGTTACTTTTCTTCGAAGCTCAGCAGGCTCATCTTCGCCCTTCATGAGCATATATGCTGCACCTTTCATTGTTTGGATAAATAATTGACGAGCATCTTCCTGGCTTAATCCATGTTGAACGGCGGCTGCTTCAAATTGTTCGGCAAAATAATATAGATAAGCAGGTCCACTTCCAGAAAGGGCCGTAATCACATGCATATCCACCTCTTGGACTACCTTGACAGTTCCAATAGATTCTAACAGATTAATAATTTCCTTTTTTGCTACATTATTTATTTTCTCATTCCAACATAGGGCAGAAGCGCTTAAACCAACAGAAGCAGAAGTATTCGGCATAACACGTGCAATTGGTCTATCTCCAAGATACGATTCAATTGTTTTGATGGAAACACCAGCGATGACTGATACAACAATTGCTTGCTTATTCAAAAATGAAGCGATTTCTTTGCAAGCCTGAATCGCATCCTTAGGCTTCATAGCAAGAAATACGAGATCAGCCTTCTGCAATGCTAGTTTCTTTGTACACATAATTTCGATTTTATATTTAGCATTTAAATAGTGTAGCTGCTTTTCATCTGATTTGTTCATTACACAAATGGAGCTTGGAGAAACTTTCTCCTCTTCCAATAAACCTTTAATAATAGCTTCAGCCATAGAGCCGGCCCCAATAAAAACGATGTTAGTCATCCTATTCTCCTCCTTCAGTAAATTTATAGCCACCATTTTTCCTGTGGTAATAATATCGTCTTAATATGGAAGTTTTGCTCAAACCAGTCTTTTACTAATGTTTTATGGACTAGATATTCAGAAGCCGCGTGAGAAACTCCTATTAAAGACATTGATGTAGTGGCAATATATTCTTGCATTTTCTTAAATTTTCGATGGCCATACTCATTGTCGATATGGCAATGAACCTCTCCGGTTATATAAGCCTGCACACCATTTTTTTCAGCTTCCTGCATCCAATCAATAACATCTCCACATCCTGCCACTATTGCTATTTTGTTTAATTTCTCCTTATTAATCCCTTCAAAATCAACGTAGGGAATATCAAAAAGGGTTTTTAATTTTGATATTAGGCTGTCAGTACTTATTGTTTCTATGTTTCCAAGGGATAAATATTTGTTACTCCAATTGACAGGATTTTGTATTTCACAGTTTAATGCTTTGGCGATTGCACTATTTGTTCCCAACGTAGTGTGGCAATCTAGGGGATTGTGACATGTATAAACTGAAAGGTTCTTAACTTTTATTTGAGATAAATATTTCTCTTTTATTGGTAGAAAGCCTCTTCCCCAACTTCCTCTTGGGTCGCCACATTCCATGAGTAAAGGGTGGTGCATAAATAACAGGTCACCTTCTTGGCTTTCAGAAATAAATCTTTCCAAAACAATTTCAGTAGGGAAAACTGCTAAAAAAATCGTTTGTACCTCTTCTGAACCACTTAACATACAGCCGTTAAATAGTTGGGTGAAATCATATTCGAAGTTGTTTTTCCAGTCATATCCAATCGAATCATAGCAATGTGGAAGAAATCTACTAAAAGAAGGATCCGTTCCATAGCTTTGTACCTGGAACTCTTCATCAAGCGCATCTATTATTTTTTGCAGCTTTACCATCTGATTACCTCCTTAAATTTGTAGAAAATAAAAAACGCTCTCATCCCTATATGAAATAAGGACGAAAACGTAGGATTTCCGCGGTACCACCTAAATTTGCTGTAAATACAGCACAACTTAAACCTTCTTATCGCGAAGGTCACGACTATGTTTTCATAGTAGCTCAGAAGTAGGTTCGATATAAGAGAGGGAGGTGAAATTTTCAGCAAGCATTTCACTCTCTAAACTCCTTCATATATGTACTAGTCTTCTTCATAGCTTGAATTATCTGAATTAATGAAATTATAGGGGTCTTTTCAAAATAAGTCAACCTAATTTAGTGACTCCAGTCTCATTTACCTGTAAAATAAATGAATAGTCATTCAGATAAAGGGGAGCAATACAATGATACATAAGATAATTATACCTACACCATTTGCTGTGGGAGACGTAAATGCGTACCTTATAAAAGGAGATATATTGACTCTAGTTGATGCAGGTCCAAAAACCGAACAGGCTCTTTCTGCACTTGAAAATGGTATATGCGAAGCCGGATATCAGTTGTGCGATATTGAGCAAGTTATCCTTACTCATCATCATCCCGATCACTCTGGCTGCATTGATGCATTTAAAAATGCACAAATACTAGGTCATGCATATAACCAAGTGTGGCTAGAAAAAAATCATTCATTCCTAACCTATCATGATGAGTTCTATTACAAATGTTTAGTGGAGGAAGGAGTCCCTGAACATTACTTAAAGTGGATTGAAAAAATGAGAAGGCCTTTGAATTACATTGGCAATCGTTCCTTAGATACAATGTTAAACGAGGGAGATGTGATACCTGGCCATCCCAAGCTTCAGGTATTAGAAACTTTGGGGCACGCGCAGAGCCATATTTCCTTATGGGAAGAAGAAACTGGTGTTTTGATTGGGGGAGATCTAATTATTGATAAAATTTCTTCCAACCCATTAATTGAGCCACCATTAGACAAAAATGCACCTCGTCCAAAATCGATGCTACAATACAATGAATCCTTAAAAAGAGTTCAAGCTTTGGAAGTTCATAAAGTTTTTAGTGGCCATGGCAATGAAGTATATGATGTATCAGAGTTAATATCTTCTCGACTAATTAAGCAGCGTGAGAGAGCATTAAAAGTATTAGAAATGATGAGTAATGGGGAAAAGACCATTTTTGAACTTACTCAGCAATTGTTCCCAAAGGTATATGAAAAAGAGCTTGGTTTAACACTTTCAGAAACAATTGGTCAAATAGACTATCTGTTGGATGAAGGCCTTATTTTAGAAAAGCAAACAGATGAGGGGATTTTATTGTATGATCAAGCCTAAAAGGATTCTTATTACCGGTGCTACTAGTGGAATAGGATTTATGTTAGCGCAACAATTACATAAGGAAGGACATGATGTATGGGCTACTGGTAGAAATAAACAGGCTTTGGAGCAATTATCTAAGGTAGGGATACATACAACAGTGGCCGATTTAACAAGTCAGTATTCAATTGAAAACCTATTTAAAGACATAGAAACTCCAGACACGTTAGTTTTGAATGCAGGTATTGGTACCTTTGCTTATCTGACCGACTTACAGGATGTCGAGGTAGAGCAAATGCTTGATGTAAATGTGAAGGCGCCAATCATGCTTGCAAAATATTTTGCGAATAAGATGAAAGAAAAGAAATCTGGACATATCATTTTTATTGCCTCGCAAGCCGGGAAAGTGGCTACACCGAAGGCATCTGTTTATGCTGCCAGTAAGCATGCAATCATTGGATTTGCAAATGCAGCACGCATGGAGCTTCGAGAGCACGGCGTTAAAGTGACAACTATTAATCCAGGTCCTATTGATACTCCCTTTCTTGAGCGGGCAGACCAAACAGGCGGATATCGCGATAAGATGGGCAAGCAATTGCTAGCCCCACAGAAAGTGGTCAATGCTATTATTAAAGCAATTTATAAACCAGTCAGAGAAGTAGATCTTCCCTCATATATGACCGTAACAAGTAAGCTTTATGCTGTTTTTCCTAAAACAGTGGAAACGCTAGGTAAAAGATTTTTTACAAAGAAATAAGTTAAGTTTAAATTTAGTTCCACCTAAAAAATAAGACCGATTAATTCCTCTAGAAGAATAGAACGGTCTTATTTCTCATGCTATTCATTTAAGACACTTTATCTTGATATTTGTTAAGTAATTGATCTAGCTCTTGGCTGCAAGCGACAACAATTGGGTGAGTAAAACCAAGGTTTTTCGCTTTTTTATACATGTCTTTTCTTTTAATACTTATCAAAATCAATAAGGATTTTTGACGCAACTCCCTTTTCATACATATCCTCCATTTGATAGATTTGCTACATTCGAAAGAATAGTTTTCTTGAAATAACGATGGAACTTGTTCATTATAAATCAAGAGAAATGAAAAATTTGTCAAATCACGGAGGAAATCAAAATATTTTTTTATTTTTTTCTTGAAAACTAAGAAAGAAAGCACATATTAATTGCTCTATAAACAAGTTAGCCTAGATATGTAACCAATATATTTTTTTCATTAACTTCAGTATCTTCTTTTTCTATTTTGTAAGCATGGCCATTCAATTGAGAACTCACAGCCCCTTTTAAAACTTCATCTATAAAATGTAAAGCAACGCCATCTTCTACAGCATATCCTGATTTCATAACACCCGTAGCTATCAATTCGTGATAAGCAGGTTTTCTTTTACCCTCTCCATCATAATGTGGACAATTGCTTCCTTTTAAAAAGCCGAGGCAGTTTAGCTTATATAAGGGGGCGTTTAAGGGATCGGTTAACCCTTCCTCAAACCAACAAATAGAACCTGCACTAAGCCCTGCTAGAATAATTCCGTTTTCATATGCTTTACGAAGTATTAAATCTAAACCCCATTCCTTCCAAAGGACGAGCATATTCCTTGTATTTCCACCACCTATATAGAGTATATCCTGTGTCATCACATACTCCTCTAAATTATTGAAATTTGGTTCAAATAAGCTAAGATGGGATGCATTACAGTTAAAATTTTCAAAAGAATGATAAAATCTTTTGACGTAGTTATCCTGATCACCACTAGCAGTTGGGATAAAACAAACTTTTGGTTGTTCCTTTTTAACTTGTTTTAATATGTATTGGTCAAGAAGTGGATTTTCAGGTTCCATAGAGAAGCCACCACCACCCATTGCGATAATTTGTCTCATTTTACATCAGTCCTTTTCAAAGGTTAAGTATGAAGCAGAGGATAGATACCCACAATTCCGTTGTAAAATCTTCTTTTACTTAAAAGAAAAATATTAGATGGTGTCATCATATCACCGAGGATAGATAGCTTACAAGAAAAGATAGAAAAATTTAGTGCTAAGTTAAATGGAAGTTCCTCCTTATGGGGGAAGAGATCATAAGTTGCTTCATGTTAATATTCTTCTAAAAGGAGTGGTATATATGGAAAAATGGACAGATGGCTTGATGCAAATTAGAATCGCGAGACCAACAGATAAGATGGAAAAGAATATAAAGTTTTATACTGAAGGACTAGGATTGAAGGTTGTAGGAAGCTTTAAGGGGCACGAGGGTTATGATGGTGTGATGATTGGCTTACCTGACAAATCATATCACTTGGAATTTACAACCCATGTAGATTGCTCTCCTTGTCCTGCACCCACAAAGGACAATTTGCTTGTCTTCTATATACCTCATAAAACAATAATTGATGATATATGCTATAAATTATTTAAAATGGGCTATAATTCAGTGCCACCAGAAAATCCTTATTGGGAAGAGAAAGGCATTACAATAGAAGATCCAGATGGTTGGAGAGTAGTGCTGATGAATGACCAAGGGATTTAAATGAAGATATATTTGGAAAAATATTATTATAGCTATAATATTTAAAAACAATTTCATTTGATAACAATTTTTCATCTTTTGATGAAGACTCCTTAAGAAATAGCAACATTTTTTTATAAAATATAAGTTTTTCTATAAAAATTGTTGTATAGTTAAGTTCGATTAAAATTAAGGAGCAAGAAATGAAAAATTTTATTGTAATAACATTAGGATCTTTATTTATGGCTGTTGCATTAAATCTTTTTTTAGTACCTCATGAAGTGATATTAGGTGGTTTTTCAGGTATTGGTATGATTATTGGTATTCTTACAAACTGGAACATTGGATGGATCATCTTTATCCTTAACGTACCTGTTTTTATCCTTGGCTTTGTAAGTATTGGGAAAAAATTTGTTGCATATAGTATGTACTCTGTCTTTTTAACCAGTTTAGCTATGCAATATATTCCTGTGGTGCAAGTGACTGAGGACATTCTTTTGTCTTCTGTGTTTGGTGCAGTTATAGGCGGAGCTGCTACGGGAATGATTATTAAATTTAATGGTTCTACTGGTGGTATAGATATTATTGGACTTGTAATAACAAAGAAAAAAGACTTTTCATTGGGAACTATGATGCTCGTTATGAATAGTGTAATTGTGTTGGCTTCCGGCTATTTTATCGGTTGGGAACAAACGATGTATACATTATTGGTTTTGTATGTATTTGGTAAAGTTGTAGATGTGATTCATACGAAGCATGTAAAAATAACACTTATGATCATCACAGAAAAGGGAGAAGAAGTTCAAAAAAAATTACTCCAAAACCTAGTTCGAGGTATAACTGTGTTAGATGGAGAAGGGGCTTACACAAAACAATCTAGAAAAGTTCTCTTCACAGTTATCACTAGATATGAACTAGGAGAAGTAAAAAAAATGATTAAAGAAGTAGATAGTAATGCATTCGTAAATATTACAGAAACTATTGAAGTAATGGGTGCATTCAACAAAAATTAGTTTTCTAAAACGCTCAAGATTTATTCTTTGAGCGTTTTTATTTTGTCAATTATTTGTTTCTACTGACAATCCCGTATTCTATATCTTCTTAAGGTTTTCGAAAGTTGATATTTGTAAAACCAAGACATACTTTGACTGTCTCTAATTATCTTAATATTGCATTAAATAACATAAAACTTTATAAAAATAGTTTAATAGTCTGAAAGTAAGGGTATTAATATAAATAGCTTAGTTAAGAAAAAGATAGATAGGAGATGCTGTTTATGTGGAAAAGAATTTTATTTATCTCCGAACATGGTGACCCTCTAGAAACATTAGGTGGTAAGCAGGCGGGTGGACAAAATAACTACGTTAAAGAGCTTACTCTTGCACTCGGACGGAGAGGAATTGCAGTTGATGTAGTTACACACTGGAGTAATCCAGATACTCCAAAGATCGAAAAATTAGGTAGTAGGTCAAGAGTAATAAGATTTGCTGCAGGGCATAAGGGTTATATTCCTAAAACTAAAATATACGATCTTCTGCCAACATTCTATGAAGAAATAAAAAAAACAATATCTGTTCAAAAATATGATGTTATTCATTCACACTATTGGATGTCTGGTCTATTGGGACTTGCTTTAAAGGAAGAATTCGGTATTCCGCTTGTGCATACATCACATTCCCTAGGCATAGCCAAAAAACAGGCAACAGGCGTTGAGGAGCCTATTCGTCTAGAAGCAGAAAAGCATATATTAAACTCTGCTGACAAGGTTATTGCAACAACTGAAGTTGAAAAACAAATAATTTTAGATTTTGCAGACAACAATCCCGAAGTTGAGGTAATTTCGATTGGAGTTGCAAAAGAGTTCCAGTCACATTCTAAACGAAAAGCAGGAATGAAGCCCTTACTTGTATATGCAGGACGATTGGAAAAGACTAAAGGAATTAGTACACTATTAGAAGCATTTCATAAAATGAAAAAGGAAAGTCCAGAATTAGAGGCTAAACTCGTTTTAGCAGGTGGAGATAAAGAAGAAATAGATCCCATTACACTATTGCCAACGGATCCAAGTTTAAGAGAAAAAGTAAAAGGAATTGAAGAATATATAGAATTTATAGGTCCTCAATCTCAACATAACTTAAGTGAGCTGTTCTCTAAGGCTACATCTGTGATTGTTCCTTCCTATTACGAATCATTTGGTATGGTAGCTGCAGAAGCACAGGCATGCGGGACTCCAGTTATTGCCTCAGGCGTAGGTGGCTTAAAAGATGTTGTTTCTCACGGTAAAACAGGTTTACAAGTACCTCCAAAAGATTCTACACAACTTGCTAATGCAATGAAGAAAATATTAAAAAACAATCTTTTAGCAAAAAGACTAGGTAAAGAAGCTGCAGAACGTGCAAGTCGTATATTTAACTGGTCAAGCATTGCTAAAGAAATAGATAAAACATATGAGGATTTGTTACATGCAAATGATTACGCAAATGCTAGCCACCGATCTTGATGGTACGCTGGTCGGTAGTGAAGAGGATTTAAAAGTATTACTTAAATATTATGAAAGCCTTGATGAGAAGGTTTCCTTGGTTTATGTCACAGGTAGACATAAAGGTTCCGCTTTAGATTTAATTAGAGAAGCAAAAATTCCAATGCCAAGCATTTTAATCTCGGATGTGGGAACAGGTATATATGTAGGCACAGACCTTAATGTTGATTTAGAATGGGAACATAAAATGAAATCTAATTGGGATCCAGAAGCCATTAAAAATATTGTTTCTAAATACCCAACAATATTTCCTCAAAAACTACCCAATGAATCTAGAATTTCCTATACAGTAAAAGAAGATAATGACAGCGTGGAAAAGCTAAAGCAAGAGTTAGTGCTTTCAAAGATTCCTCACAAGTTTATCTTTAGTTCAGGTAGAGACATTGACATTCTACCTGAAAGTAGCGGAAAAGGATCTGCTTTGACATACGTGATTGAAAAATATGTAGATACAAATGCGTCGATTCTTATTGCTGGTGATTCTGGTAATGATGAGGAAATGCTTAGTCTAGGTTATCCGTCCGTAATTGTTGCAAATGCTCAACCAGAGCTTTTGGCAATTAAAGACCATCCGAAATTGTTTCGGGCAACGCAAAATTGTGCGGGTGGTATTTACGAGGCATGGTTACATTTTTATAGTAAATAATTTTTGGAAAACTGTTCAATTTTTATTGAACAGTTTTTTATTTTGCAAAATTTGTAAATTTCACATGAAGCAATTTACAATTAAACATGAACGTTTTTCACTCTGACCATCACTACGGATAGTGGCGTCATAAGCAGTCAGTGTACAACAGTAAAGGATTTTCATGTGAGACGATTGCTGTGTGTAAAAGTTTTATCGCTCAACTCATGAAAAAGCGTCTCTTCATGATTTTTGCTTAACAAACAATTATGGATATATTATTTATAAGTATTAGAGACGAAGAATATAGTATGGGGTGTGTTAAAATAATAAGTTGAAAGAGAAAAACTTAAATGGCGAACCAATAAGGGAAGAATAGATAATTTGACATTTAACACTTGTAATTTTATACTAGGTTACGTTATGTAAGTGAATTTGTACAATCAGAATATAATAGACATAAAATTCGATTGAATTAGAATGATAGGTGAGAATGAGAATGAATATAAAAAAAGAAACCATGCAAATTTTGCAAAATAAAATAAACATAATACCTACAAATGAGGCATTCGATCTTTGCCTAGTAGGTCCGGTAAGTTTGCCTATAAAACAAGATGATTTCGAAACGACTTTTAAATGGTACTCTTGGGTGAAAATAGATAAAAATTTATCAAAGGAAGACGTCGTAAAATCCATTTCCACAGCTAACTTGGCTTTTGGACAGCAATCATCGGTGCTAGTTTATGGTGATTTTTCTAATGAAGAAGATGCTTTAATTCGTATGCATAGCATTTGTCATACTGGTGACATTTTTGGTAGTCAAAGATGTGACTGTGGCTATCAGCTTCATGAGTCGATGAAGATGGTGGCAAACCACGGCTGTGGTGCCATCTTTTATTTAGCAGATCATGAAGGTAGAGGAATAGGTTTGTTTTCCAAGTCTCTTGCTTACCTTTTACAAGAAGAAGGATATGACACAGTAGAAGCAAATCATGCGCTGGGCTTTGAGGATGACACACGATCTTATGAAGATGCAATCCGTGTATTGGAGTCTTTAAGACAAAAGCCTGTAACTTTAATAACAAACAATCCAAGAAAGCTTGCTGCTTTAAAGGGACATGGTTTGCTTTCAGATCATCATGTTCCTCTTTGGGGTGGTTTAACTGAAACGAATGAGTTCTATTTGAAAACGAAAGTAGAAAAGTCTGGTCATATTTTAGAAGAAAACCCTAGTTTGACTGTATGAGGTGAGTATAGTATGGAAAAAGATCATTATTTTATGAAATTAGCACTTGAAATGTCTGCTAGTGCTAAAGGGAAAACGAATCCTAACCCAATAGTAGGGGCAGTAATTGTTAAGGATGGTGTTATCGTAGGAAGTGGAATTCACCGTAAAGCAGGAGAGCCCCATGCGGAAGTCCATGCTTTTAAAATGGCAGGAAGCCATGCGGAAGGAGCAACTTTATACGTGACGCTTGAGCCTTGCTCTCATTATGGAAAAACTCCTCCTTGTGCAAATTTGGTAAAGGATTCCAAAGTAGCACGGGTAGTTGTTGCGACTACGGATCCTAATCCGGAGGTTGCCGGTAGGGGGATACAATTACTACGTAATGCTGGCATTGAAGTGGAAGTTGGAGTTCTGGAAGAAGAGGCAAAAAAACTAAATGAACGCTTTATACACAATATGACTACTGGATTGCCGTTTGTCATCTCTAAGTTTGCGATGACATTAGATGGTAAGATTGCAACCCATAACGGACATTCAAAATGGATTACAAGTGAAAGTGCAAGGAAAGAAGTTCATCATCTCCGAAACGAAATAGACGGCATTTTAGTAGGTGTAGGCACAGTTATTGCTGACAACCCAGCGTTGACAACAAGACTTCCTGAGAAACAAGGGAAAAATCCTACTAGAATTATCTTGGATACTAATTTAAGAACACCTATCGATTCCCAGGTTCTTCAAACAGTAGCCGCTAAAACTATTATTGTAACAAGTGACGAAGTAGAAATGGAGAGAGCTAAGCCATTTGAAGCAAAGGGAGTCAAGCTAATATTTGTTTCCAAAGCAACAAATGGATTAGATTTATATGCTGCACTTCGAGAACTTTATCGATTAGGTATAACCGATATCCTTGTTGAAGGAGGAGGAGCAGTAAATGCCTCCTTTTTAAACGCTGGTTTGATTGACAAATATTATATTTATATAGCTCCAAAAGTATTGGGAGGAAAAGATTCCATTACACCTTATACAGGTCCTAATCCGGATACCATGATAGCTGCAAAGCATTTGTATTTCGATGAGTTCCAAAAGCTTGGAGAGGACCTTCGAATAATTGCATATCCTAAGCAAGGTGATGAAAAGTGAATCTAAAAGTCGATATTTGTATTGTTGGAGCTGGTCCAGGTGGATCTCTCCTTGCTTTCTTATTAGCTAGAAAAAATATTAATGTAGCTCTTATAGAAAGAGATAAAGAAGTAGGAAAAGCTTTTAGAGGAGAACATCTTAATGAAGAGGGAGAAGCAATTCTAAAAAAATACGGCCTTTTTGAAGAAATAGAACAGTTGGGCTTACTACGAATGGAAAAATTAGAGTACTGGCAGGATGGTAAGCCTTTTAAAACAATTTTACCACAACCAGAGATTGGTCATCTCGGCATTCATGTACCACAAGCTAACCTTTTATCAGTCCTCATAAAATCTGGGACTCATTTTCCAAATCTAACATGTATGATGAATACTAGAGTAGCCGATTTACTAAAGGATGATGCTGGAAACTATTGCGGTGTCTTAGCTATACAAAATGGACAAGAAATTACGATAGATTGCCAGCTCATTATTGGAGCTGATGGTCGTAATTCAACAGTACGTAAAAAAGCAGAAATTGAGGTAAATAAACGAAAACACGGTTATGATTTACTATGGGCAAGAATCCCATCACCAGAAGGATGGGAACCATCGATCAAAATGGCGTTAATCAATAATAAGCAATTATCGTTATTTACTCAAACGAATGATTTTATACAAGTCGGCTGGAATATTGAAGAAGGTTCATTTTCAACCTTACGTAAGGAGCCCTTTACAGCATTTATCCAACAGTTAGTGGAAGCTTTTCCTGACCTAAATGAAACTGTGCATAAGCATATTCAATCGTGGAAGGATTTTGTGCTATTAGATGTGTATAGCACAACAAGTGAAAACTGGGGCTCATCTGGTTTAGTATTGATAGGCGATGCTATACATACAATGACACCGACTGGGGCATTTGGTCTAAATAGTGCTTTAAAGGATGCTGATTATTTAGCTACGTTAATAGACAAAGACTACGTAACTTTATTGGATTCGTTTGATTGCTCGACTCAAAGAAAAAGAGAAATTGAAAAAATTCAAGCATCTCAAATTGAGAAGGAGCAGTCCTTTGCTTCCCAATTTACAATCATGTTATAAGAGTAGGAGAACAAAAAATGAAATTTGGTTTTGATATTGATGATACTTTAATTAATTTAAGAGAGCACGCTTTTCATTTGTATAATAAGAAACTCAACCAAAGTGTGGATTTAGATGTTTTCCGTGCATTACAGACGGTGGAGATCCATGAAGCATTTGGACTAAATAAAGAAGATGGAAATGCTATGTGGAGAGAGTGTATGGAGGAAATTTATTTTACGGATTGTCCATCTTTTGAGGGGGCTTTAGAAACTCTAAATTCCTTAGACAATGATGGTCATGAAATTTACTATATTACCTCTCGCCCCAAAAAATATTGTGCTCAGACTCGTGAGTGGATGAAAGCGCAAGGCTTTCCAGTGAAGGATGAACACTTCTATTGTGGAATGCTAGACGATGAAAAAATAGCAACCATCATGAAATTAGAGCTAGATTACTATTTTGATGACAAGCCAGCTGTTTTAGAAACGCTAAAAGATGTGCAGACAAAAGTTTTCATAATGGATCAATCTTATAATCAGTCAGTAGAGATGCCAAGGATGAAACAATGGATTGAATTAGATAACATTCTCAGTAATAATAAATAATCGGTCGGTTTTAATTTCAAAAGCACTGTTCTAACAGTGCTTTTTTTGTTTCCATATGATAAGAAATTGTTTCATATTTGCCTTGTAATAAAAGCTTCCGGAGAAAAATGTCGGAAGCTTTAAGTTCTTTTGGGGCGGTTTTCGCTCCCTTTAGGAGACACTTTTCTATTTTTAGGAGCGCTTTTTGATCTTTTAGGGGAGAAAGTACACTTTACGAGCGCTTTTAATTTTCTTTCTGAATTATCTCTCGTAGCTGTTTATCTTTTTCGGTTAAGATAGGAAAATCGTTCAAAGGTTTAAAAAGACTTAAATCTGAAAAAGTACTCTTATCTTGAAGAGAAGACTCGATTATTTTGTATATTTCTTCTTTTTTCAATTGATTCTTTTGGGTGTCAATTGTTATTTCATAAAAATGAATGCCATCAGACCACGTATAAGCTAGAAAATCATCTTTATATGCAGATACATATAAATTTACCTCGGTACCATTCTTTAGTAAAAATTTACTTTTTTCGTCATAAGCATCAATTACAAGATCACTATCTCTAATAGTATAAAGGAATGTTTTGTTTTGAAAATTTTCATATTCGATTATTAATTCGGGACCGATATGATCTGTTATCCATTTAGATATAATTGACTTAACTTCATAGCCCTTATCCATTGTGGGGAATTTAATTTTGTCCATATCTTTTAAAAGTGTATCATAAAACCGTTCAAAAACACCTTCCTCCACTGGTTTTAAAGACAAGCCAACAGCATCTACTACATCATTACTAAATCCCTCTTTCAGAAAATCAATATGGTATAGCTCATTTCCGTCAAGACCTAAAAGTGTTGTAAATGAGGCATCCTCATTATTACCAATTTCAATTTCCATGCTCTCGTGTGATAACCTTCTCAAATTTTCTAATGATTGAACGTAATTTTCGTAATCCTCTTTCGAATAATTTAGTAGAGAAGAGAACGAAAGATATTTGTAGCCGGTGCTTAAGTAAAATGTTTCTTGATACTTTAGTACATCCTTGGATGGGTCATAGGTCAAGAGTGTGCTGTCTAGCTTATCCTCTGGTTTGATAAAGCCTAACTTTTTAAAGCTTCTAATAGACTTGAAGGCATGTTCTATCATTGCTCTTTCATCCATTACTTCCGTAGTAACTTCATATGGGAATTTGTTACTATCATTTGTATTCGATAAAGCCACAGTCCCACAACCAATCAATAAAATGAAAATGATAAATCCACCAACCCATTTGCTAAGGTTTATAGGTTTTCCCCTCAAGTTTATTCAGAACCGTTTTTTATCTTCTGAAAGCTAGCTATGGAGGCGTGATATATTTTCTCCATTTTCTCTTCTAAAAAGCTAGTTCTTTCAAACAATGAAGTTCTTACATGATCGATTTGGCGCAAAATCTTCTCCATTAATCCTTCTTGATTGTCTACTCTGTTTGTTAATTCCTTTTGTCCATCTTCCAAATTATTAAACTGTTCATTAATTATTTGACGGAATTGATTCTGTTCATTAACTTTATTCATTATTTCATCATTAAAAATATCTACTTTTTCTATATGAGATAAAACTTCCTTATTCTCTAGAGAAAGATCTTCGAGCTTATTTACAATACATATTTGTGTTACCTCTGCTTGTTCTAATCGAGACATTATTTCATTTTGCGTATCGTCCAGTTTTTCAATTTGAACGGTTAAATCGTTTTTACCTAATTGCTCGTCTTTTATTAGTAGCTGTATAGTATGGTTTTGCAGCTCTAATTTTTCTAACCAGTTATATACTTGTTTCTCAACAAGCTCATGTTTGATATTGAGTTCTTTTAACTCCTGTAGTTTTGCATTCATTTCATACGATTGAGTTATTTGCTGATGACCATAGTGATATTGAGATCTTCTTAATCCTTTAATGGCTCGAAGAAAAGCTTCATTTGCAGTATTTTGATCTTGTATGAACTCAGATAAGTGGTTACATCGATATTCTGTTTGATTAGGTGCCTTTATTTCTGCCGTATTTTTAAATACCCCAGGGTTTTGGTATTCATTGATGAATAATCCCATTAGGTGTTCCTCCCTTGTGAGCTAGCCTTATAGTTAGAATATGCAAGTATGCAAAAAGTAGGCATTGTTAAATCGCTAACAGAAATAACAGCAAAACGAGTTATATAATTCCCAATTAAATGAAAAAATTATAATAAATAATGATTATTGTATTGTATAATATGGTCTAGAGGTATTTTATTTGAAAAAACAAATAATTAAAGCCCGCATTAGGGAAATTTTCTCTTTTTTCCTTTGCTAAGCGGCAAGGCGGAACATCTCATTCAACTTTTCCTGAAACAGAAAAGGGCTTTTTTGTATGGAAGGCTGTAACTGAATCACCTTATCGCTATTGGTTGAAAAGAGAAGCAGATGTAATAGCTACTTTAAATAATGAAATAAACTTATCTGCTCCAATTTCCATAGAGGAATTTAATTATTTTAATGAGTGCTTATGAATTTTTTTGAAATTGGGGTGAATATGTAGTGAAATTTATAGGTCCGATTATCATGTTTGCTGGAATATGCTGCTTGGCAATTGCTTGTTTTGAAATTTTTACTCTGGAGTTTTTTGAGGAGCCTCAATATTTCTGGTTATTCTTCGTAGGAGCACCCCTTATCTTTTTCGGCTTTTTATTAACAGGCGTAGGTAACTACAAGAAATTAAAAGAAATAAACAATGAGGCAATACGTGAACAAATGGCGGCAGCCAGCAAAGGATGGGAAGAGGGACAATTAAAAGCGGAAGTCTATTGCTCCAATTGTGGTCACCCAGTTGGCAAATCCTTCAAATTTTGCTCTGAATGTGGTAGCTCTCTGCAAAATAAATAAAGGTGGTTTTTGTATCAATTACTTTTTACGTCTGAACATAGTTAGCATTATTATTGCACTTATGATTTTTATATCATTTGAATTACAGTTAAACTTTTATAGAATAGCTCGTATAACGAATTGGGAAACTGACGCCGTAAACCTATTTATGATGATTCTCCATGTTTTAGGTTTCATATTATTGATAACAGTTCTGCTCCTAGTAAACGGCAGGTGGCTCCAATACAGAAAGAGCAGATATATTTCTTCTTTCCTGTGGTTTCCATATTTGATTTTTTTCATTCTTTTGTTCGCTAGTATTTTTCCTATAACCTACAGGGGAGATGACCCATCACCTGCAACAGCGTTTATCATTATTGGACAACTAATTATCTTTCCTTTCTTCCTCGCTTTTATATTTTTTATTGGTAAAGCTATATCTACGGAACCTGAATATGTATTATCTAAGGAGTGAAAATATTGGACACATGGAAAAAGCTAAGCTCATCCTATTTGTACCAGTCACCGTTTGGCAATTTACGAAAAGACAAATGCGAGTTGCCCAATGGTCAAATAATTGAAGATTATTATGTAAATGAATACGATGATTGGGTAAATGCTATTGTGCTTACAAAGGAACAACAAATTGTATTAGTAAGTCAATATCGCTATTCAGCTCAAAACATATTTTTAGAGATTCCTGCTGGAAAGCCAGAAGGGGAGAAAGCTATCAGGAAGCAATTTTAAGGGAAGTTCAAGAAGAGACGGGCTACTCAACAGACCGAGAACCTATATTATTGGGCCAATTTTACGTAAATCCGGCAACTCAAACCAATAAGGTATTTACCTATCTGCTTCTAGATGCTTATCATACTAGTGGTCAGCAGCTCGACCCTACAGAATTTATAGATGTTCATATTTATAACTGGAATGAAATGGGTTCATTGATCGTGAATGGAGAGATCCAACAACTTTTTACAGCTCATGCCTACTATATGGCTTTATCTTATTTAAAGGAGAAGCCCATTAGATGATAAAGGGTTATGCCACCAGAGAAAAAACATTAAATTATTTAAATAATCATGAGTCAAAATATAGAGAAACTACTTGGTTTTATTGCTCGCCAATTGCAATCGGGACACATTTAGGCGATATGACAAATGAAGATTCCGAGCTGTATGAAAAAACAATTAAATACTGCCTCAGAAATGGTGTGAATTTTATTGATACCGCTCTAAATTATCGTGGTATGAAATCAGAGAAAGATATAGGGAAAGTGCTAGAGTCGCTAATAACAAACAAAGAACTTGATAGAAGTGAGTTTGTCATCTCAACAAAGGCGGGCCTAATTCCAGGTGATATAGATGCGGGTCTTGTTCCAAGTGACTATCTAAAATATGTGCTCTTAAAAAATGAAATCATTCAAGAAAAGGAAATACAGACAGTTGCACATCAAAAGCACGTACTTACTCCAAGCTATTTTCAGTTTGCACTAAATCAAAGCAGATCACACCTTGGTTTGGAGACAATTGATATTTATTATTTACATGTTCCGGAAATTTCTATGAAAGTTCTTGGAGAAGAGGCGTTCTACAAAATGCTTGAAGAATTATTTTATTTCTTTGAGCAACAAGTAAAAAAGCAAACTATACGATTTTACGGTTTGGCTACCTGGCTGGGTTTAATTACAGATAGTGATGAGAAAGGCTATATATCTTTAGAAAAAACGGAAAAAATAGCGAGAAAGGTAGGAGGGCTTAGCCATCATTTTAGATTTATCCAAGTGCCCTTAAATAGTTCCTTACCTGGAGCAAATAATAGGAAAACTCAATCAGTTTCAGGGATAGCGCTGACAGTTTTAGAAGCTGCTAGGGATCTAGATATTCACGTTACGACCAGCGCACCATTTAACCTAGGTAAAGATGTGGAAAACACAGATGATATCTTGCGATTCCTAATGAATACAAAAGACATATTGTCAACAATGGTTGGAATGAAACGAGTAAACCACGCCAAGGAAAACATTGCAACTTACAAATGAACTTTTATTCATTAGGAGGATAAATTGAAAGCCTTAATTATTCAAGTATTGTATTTGTTGTTACCTATTGTCGTCGGATTGTTTGTCGTGCAAATGTTTATCGAATTTTCCAGTTGGTCCTATTTAGAATATGGCGTGCTCATTGCCCTCTTTGCTTTAAAAATTATCTGCTTAAAGATTAATAATCTTCTTATGACTAGTTTCTTTTTTGTTGGCACTCTATTATTTTCCATATTCATCGGAGGAAGCATTTGGTTGAACTATGCAGAGGAGCCTTATCAAGAGATAACTCCTTCATCTAAGATAACAAATACAGGAGAGAAAGAAATAGGAAGCATATTCCATATTTTCTTTAATAGCCTCATCCAAAAGGATATAGAAAAGAAAAAAATTGCGAATATTTCTTATTATTTTGCAGAAGAAAATATAGCCTCTGTGAATGAGTACTCCTCTCTTTTAGAGAAAGAAAAGGCTAAACTTGATCTGATTTTTGGAAATGAAGTGAAGGACCCTTTATCGATTGAAATATATAATGATCCAGCTGCTATTAAGGAAATATCGCCAGGAGCGGTAGGTTACTATAAGCGCATGGATCAATCAATACATCTTATGAAAATGGACGAGGAACAAAGATGGGAAAGAATATTATTACATGAATATACCCATTATCGTATTCACCAGTTCGCTAAAATCAATGGATTAAGCAGCAAAATGGAGCATCTACCTTTTTGGTTTATCGAAGGGCTGAGTGAGTACGTAGGATATCAGGATAGAGTTATCGACCCGAACATATTAAGTGAAACAGTGGATTATCGGTTAATAGACACAAACAAAACAATACCATCTAAATTAGAGCATTATAAGGTGTACCTTCAGGGATACTTTACAGTTAAAAAACTGGATAGTTTGTATGGTACTGAAGTTTTAACGGAGTTATTATTATCTAAGTCATTAGATGATTTTTATAAAAATTTTGAGAAGACTACGGGAAAGAGTACAATAGATTTTCAACAAACCCTTTTAGTAAATTTATAAAATTAAATTAAATGGTTTGGAAATAAGGAGCCGAGACAATAGTCACGGCTTCTTTACATTAATGCTTTTAAGAGGATTGTTTTTTAATTTTGCTTGTTCATGGTTTAAAAGCCATTCTTTTCTCCATAGCCCACCTGCGTAACCTGTCAACTTTCCTCCAACGCTAATGATTCGATGACAGGGTATAACGATAGGCAACCTATTTTTATTGTTCGCACTCCCAACAGCTCTAACCGCACGGTCATTACCTATAGATTGAGCAATATGTTTGTAGCTTGCAGTTGTGGCATATGGAACTTTAGTAAGTGCCTTCCAAACAGATTGTTGAAAATCAGTACCTTCAAAAATATATGGAAAAGTGAAGTCCATCCGGTCTCCATAAAAGTACTCATGCAATTGTTTAACGCATATATGAACTACAGCAGGATGATTGTCATCCAATTGAAAATCTGTCTCAGTTCTTTCGGTAAAGTGGATGGCATAAATAGCCTCCATCGTACTTAAGATTTCTAATACTCCAATCGGTGATTGAAAGTCTACTCTATGCATTATAATGACCTCCAAAGATAAAATGTAGCGTAAGCCTGCCAGCCTTCCCAATTCATAGCCAATTCTTTTAGTTCAGCCATAGTAGGTTTACGGTCTAAGTTTAATTGTTTTTTTAAGGCGTTATGCAAGCCAACATCGGAAATAGGGAAAGCAGTGGGCTCTTGTAGGCTTTTCATTAAAACATAGTCTGCGGTCCAAGGTCCAATTCCTCTAATAGATGTTAAAAACAAATGCTTTTGTTCGAGTGTCTTTTGTTTAAGTACTAAATCCTTCGATAACTTTCCCTGTAGAATGAGCTGAGCGATTCCTATAATATACTCTGCTTTTCTAGCACTAAATTGTAGCAGTTTTAAATCCTCTACAGTTAAAGATGCAACTATTTCTAATGAAGGAAAAACATAATATTTGTTACCTTCATACTCTAACGATTCTCCATATTTTTCTACTAAGCGCTTCTTTAAAGTGTAAGCAAATGTTAAATTGATTTGCTGACCTATAATAGCCCAACTTATTGCTTCAAAAAAATGGGGAATACCAACTATACGTAATCCATAATAACTTTGAACGATTGGACGTAAAATAGGATCATTATTAGCAAGTTCATAAAAATCTCTCAAGTCCTTCTCCAAATCAAACCATTCACTAATAAATGTAGTAACTTTTTTAACTTGTATAGTAGATGGTTGAGTAAGAGGGAATTTGACAATTATATTTCCTGGTTGCCACTCAATTATGAACAAAATGAGTTCATCATCCATTTTAAGTAGCTTATAAATGGAATTGTCGATAACTCTGTACAACCATTCTTGTTCAGGTTTCATTAAATGCTTCAGACATTCAGCGAAACTAAAGTCTTGTGGAGTTGGAATGCTCAGTTGACTTAGTTGTACTTTTTCATTCATACTTGCATCATCCTCCATTGTTTACGAAATTCACTTGGGGAACTTTGAAAAGAATTTCTAAAGGCTTTATAAAAAGTAGAGGTGCTTTGAAATCCAGTTTGCAAGCTTATTTCTAAGTTTGAGGCATTTGTATGCTTCAGTAAATGGGCTGCCTTTTCTATACGAATCCTTTCTAAGAGCTGGCGGGGACTCTCTGATGTAACCTTTTTAAATACACGCTCTAAATGGAAAGGGCTGACTCCCATATGTAATGATATATTTTCTAATGTTAAGGGTTGTCTATAATTATTAGTTAAAAAAGAAATGACCTGCTCGACTAAGTCCTCTTGAGGAGCTAGTAGTAAATCAGGCTTACATCGTTTGCATGCACGAAACCCTGCTTTTTCAGCTTCTGACTTAGTTTTGTAGAATACTACGTTTTCCTTCTTGGGTTTACGGGATTTGCAGGATGGCCTACAATAAATTTTTGTGGTTTTAACAGCAGTATAAAAATACCCATCATAATTATGATCACACGCTATTATCCTTTGCCACATTTCCTCAAAGGATAGATTTATTTTATCCATTAGTTTCCTCCTCCATTAATTTTACAAATATAAGAAAGAGCCTCAATCTTTTATCGCCATTATAGAAAAACATGAGCAATATTGAAACACAACAATTTTATACTTTTCAAACAATAAGATAGATTTTTTTCCTCTAGCAGGACACTTTTCTTATAGAGTTACCGAATGCCTCTAAGCTCTACAAAAACTATATAGCTAAATAAACTTAAGTGAAAAGTACTATTTATTTTTGATTAAACTAACGGTTCTTCCCAATTGGTTTTCTTGGTAAACATGGAGCATGCGGTTACTTAAATATCATACCATTTAAATTTTTCCAAAAGTAATCTTCATTTGTTTTACCATATCAAATAATTATGTAAGAATCGTCTTATTTCTTGCGCTTATGGTCTAAACATAATTTTTTCTTTTAGTTTTCAGAATTTTTCGTTGACTTAAATTTACAAAAATATTAATCTGTAATAAATACATTACTATTTTTAGTTTTACGTTTAAAAATGGTTATATGTTTTCGTCTCTATCTTTTATAAAAGGAGGATTTAATTTTCTTTACTTTTAATATAGATAAGTTTAGTAGTTTGCTTGTTATTTGTAACTGATTTTAAGAAAACGTTTTAACGTTGTTATGACTAGTTTTAGATAAGCATAGCTTGAATAAAGGAGGATTTTAGTTGAACGTAGTGCTAACTTCTGAAGAAGAACAACAAAAAATGTTTCAGTTTTTGGAGCGTATTCATTCAGGAGATAAAATTGAAGCAGACGATTGGATGCCAGAGGAATATCGAATAACTTTAATAAAATTAATTTCTATGCATGGAATGAGTGAAATAATGGGAGCATTACCTGAAAAGGAATGGGTTCCGCGAGCACCTTCCCTGTCTAGAAAACTTGGTATTATGGCTAAGGTGCAAGACGAGATGGGGCATGGTCAGCTCTTACTTCGAGTTACAGAGGATTTGCTAAAACCCTATGGAAAAAATAGAGCTGATTTGATGCAAGATTTGTTCAATGGAGACTTGAAGTTTCATAATGTATTTCATATGGAAACCAAGACATGGGCCGATGCTGGAATTATCGGCTGGCTTGTAGACGGAGCTGCAGTCATAACTCAAACCAATATGCTTAATGCCTCCTACGGCCCTTATGCTAGAGCGTTACAGCGGATTTGTGCTGAAGAGGTATTCCATGCTCAGCACGGAGAATCTATAATTATGGCCCTCGCTGAAGGAACAACCGAGCAAAAAGAAATGATTCAAGAGGCACTAAATCGGTGGTGGGAGCCACTTCTTATGTTTTTTGGCCCGGCCTCTAAAGAAACCACTGGATCCTCTAAACAGGATTTGACGATTAAATACAAAATAAGAACTAAAACAAATGAAGAATTCAGACAACTTTTTTTTGATAAATACATTCCTCGTATTTTATCGTTGGGATTAACTGTACCTGATTCAACGTTAAGATTTGATAGAGAGAGCAACAATTGGATATATCAACAACCTGATTGGAACGAATTTAAGAAAGTCATAAAAAATGGTGGTCCTAGATCAGAGGCACGTCTTAATCTTAGAAGAACCTCTTACGAAAATAACGCCTGGGTAAGAGAGGCGCTAAGTGCTACGGTAAGCTATGGGAGGAACAAATAACAATGAACGAAGAAAAGAGCTTTTATCAAGAATATGAAATCTTTAGCAAACGTACTTCAAGCTCTGCATTTCAACACCAATTTAGTCTGCTAGCTCCTAATGAACAAATGGCTTTTATAATGGCTCAGGAAAACTTCATGAGACGGGAGCCTGTAGCAGACATTTGGATTGTCAATCGAAAGCATATTCGCAAGATAGAAAATGAAGAGAAGCAAACACTAGCCAGATTGGACAATAAAGAATATCGCACAACAAAAGGCTATGGTTATCTAAAGAAAAAATGGCGCCAATACGAGCAACAAATTTTGGATGAAAAAGAAATACTATCGTGGGGAGGAGATCGTAAATGAGTGAGGAGATGAGCCAGGAATATAAGGACGCTACGCAGAGTCTTCTTTTTCAACTGGCGGATGATGATTTTATGTTTGCCTATCGTGGTTCTGAATGGCTAGGCCTCGCACCTCACATAGAAGAAGACGTTGCCTCCTCTTCTATTAGCCAGGACAGCATGGGGCATGCTGCCATGTATTATAAACTTTTAGAAGATTTCGGAGTAGGAAATGCAGACCTTCTTGCTCACCTTCGGCCTACTTCCACTAGGAAAAATAGTGTTCTTACAGAAAGAGCTAACGGTAAGGGAACATACATGGAAACCCCACAATACGATTGGGCCTTACAAGTTGTTAGAAGTTATTTTTATATATCGGCTAAAAAAATCAAAGTAGATTCCTTGTGTGCAAGTTCATATGTACCGTTAGCAGATATAGCCTTGAAGGTAAAAATGGAAATTTTTTATCACCTGTTACACTGGGAAATATGGTTCAAACAATTATTATCCTCAACGGATGTTGCCAAAAAGAAAATGATGCATGCAATCTTACAAGTGAGTGATGACTTTTCCGATTTTTTTTCATATGGCATAGATAAAGAGATTATAGAAAAACATCACCTAATTGAAACTGAGGAAATTTTAAAGGAAAGATGGAACAAGAGATTATCTCCCATTTTTGAGTCTCTTCAGATTGAAAAGCCTAATATTCCGATTATACCTAAGAAGAACGGGCGAAATGGAGAACATTTAAAAGACTTGGATGAAGCGCTTAAAACTCTTTCAGAAGTATATAGTATTGATCCAGCAGCATCTTGGTAAGGATTAAATGGAGAGAGGTGACAAATGTGTTAAAAAGCTCAACTGTTACTAAAGAGTCCATATTGGAAGTTCTATATCAAGTAATGGATCCAGAAATAGATTCTGTAAGCATAGTGGATCTCGGTATGATTGAAGAAATTATTATTGAGGAAGAAGCAGTAAAGGTCCATTTACTTCCCACATTTTTAGGGTGTCCTGCTTTAGATATCATCAAAGGAAATACAAAGGCTGCTTTAGAGAATATTTCTGGAGTAGGAAAGACTGAAGTAGATTTTGTTTTTCATACTCCTTGGACATCGGACCGAATAACAGAGCAAGGGCATGCCAACTTAAGGAAGTTTGGAATATCACCTCCTCCACTATTTAAGGAAGGGGAAAATTCATGGGAGGTTGAATGTGCCTATTGTGGATCTACTTATATATCCATGGAAAATATATTTGGTCCAACCGCCTGCAGAAGCATCTTATATTGTAAAAGCTGCAAAAATGTATTTGAAGCAATGAAACCTATTTCTACATTTATGTAAAGGAGGAAATCCAATGGCTAAATTGATAGCGATGTATAAACACCCAGAGAACAAACAGGAGTTTGATGACCACTATTTTAAGGTGCATGCTCCTATTACAGAACAAATTCCAGGCTTAAAGGAGATGAAGGTCACAAAATTTACGAATTCTCCAATGGGTGGAGACCCTAAATATTATTTAATGTGCGAGATGATATATGATGATTTAGATTCCTTGAAAGCAGGATTAAATTCTCCTGAAGGAAAAGCATCAGGTAAAGATTTAATGGGGTTTGCAGGAAACTTGGTAACTCTTATGATAGGTGAGGATTCTTAATGGTTTACCGATTCATTGAAACTAGAATGAAGAACCAAGTTGGGATAATTGAATTGAATAGACCCGAACGGCTTAATTCCTTAAATAGAAAAATGGTTAGTGAAATATTAGAAGCATTACTAGCGTTTGAAAGTCATGAAGACATTCGAGTTATAGTCCTTACTGGAAATGGGAAGGCCTTCTCAGCTGGTGCTGATATTGAAGAAATGATGGGCGATAATCCTATTAGTCTAGAATTATTAGATCAATTCTCTGATTGGGATCGATTAGCAACTATTAAAAAACCGATTATTGGGGCAGTAAAGGGCTATGTCTTTGGGGGTGGATTCGAGCTTGCTCTAGCATGTGATCTCTTAATAGCTGCAGCTGGGACAGAGTTTTCATTTCCTGAGGTAGGGCTTGGAGTAATGCCTGGCGCTGGAGGTACGCAAAGACTTACTAAGTTAGTAGGAAGAACAAAAGCCTTGGAATGGCTATGGACCGGAAAGCGGATCTCAGCAAATACAGCTTTGAACAATGGCATTATCAATAAAATTGTAGCGAGTGAGCTACTAATGGAAGAATCAATGAAGTTGGCTACCATTCTTGCTTCACAACCACCTATTTCTTTGCGACTTATAAAAGATTCTGTGAACAAGGCAATAGATTACTCACTCCATGAAGGGATGCAGTATGAAAGAAAAAACTTTTATTTACTATTTGGCACAGAGGATCAAAAAGAAGGAATGAGTGCGTTTGTTGAAAAAAGAAAACCAAATTACCAAGGGAAATAGGGAGGAGTGAATATGTACGAGTCCATTAAATATTTTGTGAAAAATAATGTAGCTTGGATTGTCTTAAACAGACCAGATAAGCTCAATGCATTTAACGCTAAGATGAATGAAGAGTTAAAAGCTGCATTTAAAACCGCGTCTTCTTCGGAAGAAGTACGTAGTATTCTCTTGACTGGAGAAGGTAGAGCCTTCTGTTCTGGACAGGATCTAACTGAAGTGGATGCTCAGATGGATTATGGAAACCTATTAAGAGAATCGTATTATCCGATGCTAAGACAGATTAGTTTATGCGAAAAGCCAATTGTTGCAGCGGTAAACGGGGTGGCTGCTGGTGCCGGCTTTAGTTTGGCCTTAGCCTGTGATTTCCGTCTAATTTCCGAAAAAGGTAGCTATTTAAATGCTTTTATCCATGTAGGTCTCGTACCAGACTGTGGGAATATGTATTACTTATCTCAGTTAATAGGCGTAGCTAAAACATTAGAACTCTCAATTTTAGGTGAAAAAGTTTCAGCTCAGCAGGCAATTAACCTAGGTTTAGCCAATAAAATTATTGAGGTTCAGGAGTGGGAAGATCAGTTAACATATTTTGCTGAACATTTAGCTAGCTTGCCTTCTAAAGCAGTTGCCCTTATAAAACGTTCAATGAAAGCGATTACAGAAATGCCTTTAGAGGAGTATCTAGAATTTGAAGCACAATCACAGCGAATAGCAGGACAAACCAATGATCATCTGGAGGGTATCGAAGCTTTTTTAGAAAAAAGAAAACCTGTTTTTTCAGGAAAATAAGGAGTGTCTTATTCATGACAACTATTAAAGACGATAAAACCGAAAAAGAGTCTCTAAAAAGAGCATTTTATCATTTAATAATAAATGGAGAAAAGATGAAAGGCTCGAAGGGTGAAACAATTAAAACCTTTAACCCAGCTAACGGAGAACTTGTAGCTGAGGTTGCTAAGGCTACCAAGGAAGATGCAGAAAAGGCAATTGCAGCAGCGCGTAACTCTTTTGATCACGGTAAGTGGAAAATGTATCCTATAGGTCGCAGAGCACAGATTTTAAATAAAATTGCTGCAATTATGCGCTCTCGCTTCAATGAGTTAGTGGAGCTAGAGATTTTAGATACTGGAAAGACGCTTCACGCTGCTCAAGGTCAAGTAACCCAAGCTATTGAGGATTTTGAGTTTTATGCGGGTGCAATTGTTGGACACCGAGGTTCTGTCAATAATGTGCCAGGTCAGTTTCATAACTATACAGAAAAAGAACCTGTTGGAGTTTGTGCACAAATTATACCTTGGAATTATCCACTGATGATGGCTGCATGGAAAATAGCGCCAGCAATAGCTGTAGGCTGTTCTGTTATCGTGAAGCCAGCATCTTTAACTCCATTAACCGCCATAATACTAGGTGAAATTTGTTTGGAGGCAGGTGTTCCACCAGGAGTTGTCAACATTGTCCCTGGTTCAGGCTCAGAAATTGGAAATTATTTAGTAGAGCACGCCGAAGTGGATAAGGTTGCTTTTACAGGGTCTACCCCTATAGGGAAAGACATTATGGGAAAAGCTTCTGAAAGCTTGAAGCGGGTAACTCTAGAACTTGGAGGAAAGTCCCCCAGTATAGTGTTTGCTGATGCGGATATTGATGCAGCTGTTGATGGCTCTTTATTTGGGATTTTTTATAATTCAGGTCAATCCTGTGAAGCTCGTTCTCGCTTGTATGTGCAAGAAGATATTTATGAAGAGTTTGTAAGTAAGTTTCTAGAAAAGACAAAAAGACTTCAATTAGGAGATCCTTTTGATAAAGGAACAAATGTTGGTGCTATTATAGACCAAACACAGTTGGATACGATAAATGGATATGTTCAATCAGCGATAAAGGATGGGGCAGAGATTATAGCAGGAGGCCATACATGTTCTCCAAAAGGATTTGAGAATGGTTTTTGGTTTGAGCCGACTATAATTTCTAACGTAAATCACGAGATGAGCGTAGTAAAAGAAGAGATATTTGGGCCGGTTGTGGTCGTAATGAAATTTAAAGATGAAAAAGAAGCGATTAAATTAGCTAACGATACTACTTTTGGACTTGGCTCTGCTATTTGGTCAAAGGATGGAGCAAGAGCTACAAGAGTTGCTAATCAGATCAAGGCAGGTATAGTAATGGTGAATTGTCCGTTTTCAGCATTTCCAGGAACTCCTTTTGGCGGATACAAGCAATCAGGCTTTGGACGAGAGCTTTGCATCGAAACGTTAGATCTGTACACAGAAACTAAGAGTATCTTATCTTACTATGGAAGCCGTCCATTAAATCCTTTGGGGCTTTAAAGAAATACATTAAAAGGGCGGGAGCTTAAAGATGGTTCCTGTCTTTTTTCTACATAAACAAAATGGGGAGGTGCTGTTTTTGGTTAAACATATAGTTGTTGTAGGCTCCGGTGTAATGGGACGAGGAATTGCCTATGTAGCAGCTCTGTCTAATTATGAGGTGACAGTTGTCGACAACAATCAAGTAGCCTTAGAACAAGCTAAGCAAGAAATCGAGGCTTTATTTGAAAAAGGTATTGAAAAAGAAAAACTAACTACTGAAATGGCAGAAAGATATTTATGTAACCTTAGTTATGAATTAGAACTTACTTTAGCGGTGCAAGGAGCTGATTTAGTAATAGAAGCTGTTCCTGAGAAAGCTGCAATTAAGAGAACAGTGTTTGAGACAATAGAAGAACATGCTAAAGCAGAATGTTATTTTGCGACTAATACCTCTACTATGAGCCCAACAGAAATTGCATCCTTCGCTAAACGTCCCGATAAGACAATTGCTATGCACTTTTTTAATCCAGTACATAAAATGCCATTGGTAGAACTAGTGAGGGGGCTAGAAACTAGTGATGATACCGTGGAAATTATAAAAAAAGTTGCTAAGCAGATGGGCAAGGAAACGGTGGTAATTAAAGAGTTTCCAGGGTTTATTACTAGTCGAATAAGTGCGCTTGTTGGTAATGAAGCATTCTATATGCTTCAGGAAGGCTTAGGTACTCCGGAAGAAATTGATAAAGCCATTAAATTAGGCTTGAATTACCCAATGGGACCTTTTGAACTCGGTGATCTTGTTGGATTAGATACTCGACTAAATAATTTAAAGTATTTACATGAAAAGCTTGGTGAAAAATATCGGCCAGCGCCTTTACTTGAACAATACGTTAAAGCTGGCCGGCTTGGAAGAAAGACGGGCAGGGGTGTTTATAGTTATACAGAAGAGGGAGAGTGAAATAAGAAATGAGAGAAGTTGTAATTGTAGATGCTGTACGCACTCCTATCGGTAGGTATAATGGATGTTTAAAAAGTATACGGCCAGATGATTTAGCATCCTTTGTTATAAAGGGACTTATAGAAAGAAATAAAGGACTTCCAGTCGATCAAATAGAAGAAGTTATTTTAGGAAATGCCAACCAAGCTGGGGAGGATAATCGTAATGTAGCGAGGATGGCTTCGTTACTCTCAGGACTACCGTTAGAGGTTGGTGGCACTACAATTAATAGACTTTGTGGTTCAGGTTTAGATGCAATACTTTATGCAGCTCGAGCAATTGCAGTAGGAGATGGTGATATATATATTGCCGGCGGAACAGAGAGTATGACTCGTGCTCCTTACGTAATGGCTAAGCCTACGAAAGAATTTCCAAGAGGAGATATGGAGCTTGTAGATACAACGATTGGATGGCGATTTATAAATCCATTGTTAAAAGAGTTGTATGGAACTGATTCAATGCCAAAGACTGCTGAGAATGTTGCTGTGAAGCACAGAATATCTAGGGAGGATCAAGATATCTTCTCCTTTGAAAGTCAACAAAGAGCTAAAAACGCGATGGAGGATAATCGTTTTTTAAATGAGATAATTCCTGTGAGGTTTACAAATCATAAAGAAGAAGAAGTATTGGTTGTGGCCGACGAACACCCCCGACCAGAAACAAGCTTAGGAAAGTTAAAAAAATTAGCTCCTCTTTTTGAGGGTGGTACTGTGACAGCAGGAAATGCATCTGGTGTTAACGATGGTGCGGCTGGGTTACTTCTAATGAGTGCAGATAAAGCAAGGGAATTAGACTTAAAGCCTATTGCAAGATATGTTGCTGCTGCAACTATCGGTCTAGAACCAGCTCTCATGGGACTTGGACCCGTATTTGCAACAAGAAAGGCTTTGAAACGTGCAGGTTTAAAAATAGAGGATATCGGATTAATAGAATTGAATGAAGCATTTGCTTCTCAATCACTGGCATGTATAAGGGAACTAGGGCTAGATCCACAAATCGTTAATGTAAACGGAGGTGCAATTGCACTCGGACATCCCTTAGGTGCTAGTGGAGCAAGAATTGTGACCACACTTATTTACGAGATGAGAAAAAGAGAAACAAAATACGGCCTCGCTACGATGTGTGTAGGTGTAGGTCAGGGAATTTCAGCAATATTTGAAGGTATTCAGTAAGTCCGAATAAAAATACAAGAACATCTCTATGTGCGTTTGACGTACCGTTTGTAAGAGATGTTTTTCTAATGCCTAAATAAACTAATGATTTTATTTTTATATTCACCCTAACAATAATTCGTACTATAAAATATGTAGTATATTTCTAGATTAAATGCTTTAACAATAAAATTTGTTTAATCTATATGAGGTTTATAAATACAGAAAATTAAATTATTTTCAGGGAAATAATTAGTATATCCTTATAACAAAATAGTGAAATAATTTAGAATTTGTGATATATTTCTAGTAGGTAAATTAGAAAAGAGTGAATGATAGTATGTCTAACACACAGTCAATGATCTTTACGATATATGGCGATTATATAAGACACTATGGCAATAAAATATGGATCGGTAGCCTTATTCGCCTTCTCAAGGAATTTGGACATAATGAACAATCAGTCCGCGTAGCTGTCTCTAGAATGATGAAACAGGGATGGTTAGAATCTGAGAAAGTAGGAAACAAAAGCTATTATTTTCTTACCAAACGAGGTAAATTAAGAATGGAAGAAGCTGCGAATCGAATCTTTAAGCTGATGCCCAATGAATGGGATGGTAAATGGCGCATATTAATGTATACAATTCCTGAAGAAAAAAGGCAGATACGTGATGAGCTTCGTAAGGAGTTGTTGTGGAGCGGATTTGGCAGCTTTTCAAATGGTTGTTGGATATCTCCTAATAATCTAGATAATGAAGTAGAATTTTTAATAGAGAAGTATGATATAAATGAATATGTTGATTTTTTTGTTTCAGAATATAAAGGTCCAAAAGAGAACAAGGCTTTGGTGGAAAAAAGCTGGCCACTCTTAGAAATAGAAGCAAGATATAAAGAGTTTATAACCACTTATAGCCAACAATATATAGTTCATCAAAGTATGATGAATGATAAGAAAATGTCATTAGCTGAATGTTTTGTAGAAAGGACTAGATTAGTTCATGAATATCGGAAGTTCCTATTTATTGATCCGGGTCTTCCAAAGGACCTGTTACCTGAAATATGGAGTGGTAATCATGCTGCACTTTTATTCGAGCAATATTATAAATTACTGGCACCTTCAGCAAGCGAATTTTTTGAAGAAGTTTTTCAAGCAGATAATGACCTTCAACGAAAAGATGTAAAATATGATGCTAACTACCACCCACTTTTAAAGGAATAGTGCTTGAAAACCGAATCTTAATAGGTTCGGTTTTAGTTATATAAGATATGAGGAGGAGAATAATGAAAAAATGCTGTATTTTTGATATGGACGGAACGTTATTTCAAACAAACTTAATATTAGAGCCTGCATTAGAAAAAACTTTTAATATGTTAAGAGAGCAAGATTTATGGAACGAAGATACGCCAATAGAAAAGTACCGAGAAATTATGGGCGTTACACTTCCTACCGTTTGGAAAACTCTTTGCCCAAAGCATTCTAACGAAATTCGAGAAAAGAGTAATGAATATTTTCATAAACAACTAATCGCCTTGATCAAAAACAACGAGGGTGCACTCTATCCACATGCAGAAAAGCTTTTAATGACTTTAAGCAAGGACTACGAGGTGCTCATCGCTAGCAATGGACAGGAAGAATACTTGAAGGCAATAGTCGAAACATATGATCTGGAAAAGTATATTAAGAAAGTGTATAGTATACAAACTGTTGCATCCGGCAATAAATCGGAGCTAGTAGAAAGAGTATTGAAAGAAAATCAAATTACATCAGGATATGTAATTGGTGATCGCTCATCGGATATAAATGCAGCGAAAGATAATAACTTGATCGCAATTGGAGTTGAATTTGACTTCTCTCAGCCAGAGGAACTGGAGAAAGCAAACTATATTGTAAAGGATCTTAGAGAGGTTCTTGAATTTACTTTATAATTCCGAAGCTATGACTAATTAAAATACATAACGTTTGTTAGAAACTTTTTTAATAGTAGTTCGTAAATTAATTTAAAATATAAGGGCCTACGAAAGAAGGGTATTTTACATGAGTGAGCGATGGAAGCGTAAAAAAGAAAAGAGAGCAGAAAGAAAACGTCAACAAGATAAATATACTTGGGCAGATGTTTTTGGGGACATTTTTTTCTGGATTCCTGAACTATTTTTTTTACCTTTTCGTTTATTGTTTTGGATACTGCGAGGTCTTGTTAGGGCATTAGGGAATCTTTTTGACGGAATATAACGGCGCACTAAAAGCAGGGGAAAAAAATCCCCTGCTTTTAGTTTTAACTCATAACTGACCTTGTTTTTTATGCAACTTTAATTGAAAATAATTTGATAACTAGTTATACCAAATTATTTTCAAATATTTCTCGGTAGTCATAGCCTTTTTGTACATAGGTGTCTATAGATAGCTGAATTAGCTCTATATCTTTGTCATTTAACTCTCTTACTACTTTTCCAGGCGAGCCAACGATTAAAGAGCGTGGAGGGAATTTCTTGCCAGAAGGAACTAAGGTGTTTGCCCCTACAATACATTCTTCACCAATCTCGGAATGATCTAAAATAGTAGAGCCCATTCCTATAATAGATCGCTTACCAACCCTGCATCCATGGAGAATAACATTATGTCCGACAGTTACTTCATCTTCTATAATTACTGGCGCGTCTTCATACAAATGTATTGTCGAATTATCCTGTATGCTACATCTCTTACCAATAGTAATAGGTGCCTCGTCACCCCGTAATACGGCATTGAACCAAATAGTAGACTCATCTCCTATTCGTACATTTCCAATTATTTTAGCTCCTGGTGCAATCATGGCTGTACCACTTATACTTGGGGTGTGCCCTTTAAACGAAATAATCAAATAATTCACTCCTTTTTTAATTTTAACAATTGTCATTCTACTAATTATAATATAACATATTTTAATAGGGGTGGATAAAAAATGATATACGTTTGTAAGATGTTAGATATTACTTTTCCTATTATTCAAGGCGGAATGGGGAACATAAGCAATGCACAGCTTTCATCTGCAGTGACTGAGGCAGGGGATTAGGGACCATTGGATGTGGAACGATGTCTCCAAGTGAAGTAGAAGAAATAATTTTAGAAACAAAGAAAAGAACTTCGAAAAATTTTGCAGTCAATATTGCAATTAATGTTTCTCCTTATGTGGTTCAGCTTATTGAACTTGTTATAAAACATAAAATTCCTATTGTTACTCTTTCTGCCGGAAACCCTGCCCCTTATATACCTATATTGCATAAACACGGTATTTTAGTAATGGCCTTAGTAGCTTCTGTTAAACACGCACTTAAAGCAGAACAGGCAGGGGCAGATATTTTAATTGCTGAGGGATTTGAAGCAGCAGGTATTAATTCTAATTTAGAGCTGACTACTTTTACCTTGGTACCCCAAATAGTTAAACAAGTGAAATTACCTGTTATAGCAGCAGGGGGGATCGGGGATGGAAAGGGGTTAGCAGCAGCGATATCGCTTGGTGCAAGTGGAGTACAGCTTGGAACTAGATTGATTACAACAAAAGAAGCTCCATTTCATGAAAATTATAAAAAACGACTGCTTGAAGCTGGGGATGTAGATACAATACTGGTTGGTCGTAGTGTGGGGAGGATACGAAGAGTATTAAAAACTCCATATGCTAGTAAAATTATTGATCTTGAAAAACGTGGGATGACTATTCAGGATTATGAGAAAAGCATGACGGAGTCGCATCATAAACGGGGTGCAATAGAGGGAGACCTGGAAAACGGTTTTTTAAACAGTGGTCAAATCGCTGGTTTAATAGATAACATACCTTCCGTTGAAGAGCTGTTCAATAAAATGATACTAGAAGCAGAACATAAATGGCAAGAAGCATTAGAGGAACTTAAAATGCTAACAAGGGAAAGATAAAAACGCCGACAATATGAAGTCGACGTTGTTAATTTCTCTGTTTAAAGGCCTCAAGTGTTTTTAGTTTATGATTCCTTGCATATTCCTCAATTTGCAAGCTGCTTGCATTGCTCTCCATTAATTTTATAAGGTATGCATGTTCCTCGATTGACTGAGGTGTTCTCTTAGGGTAGAAGGTAAAGCCTGCCTGTCTTACTATATCTAAACGTCCCCAAGTCTCTTCGATATTCTTGATTAGTAATTGGTTTGGACAGAACGAGTAAATATGAAAATGGAATTCTCTATTTAGTGCTCCTAGTTTGTCCAATTCATAGTTTTCAAGCATAGTTTGCATCTCAAGGTTTATTTCTTTTAATTTTGAAAGGCCATGAGCAGTGATATTGGTTGCACTAATTGAAGTAGCATAGCCCTCCAATAATGCGAGTACCTCCAAAGATTCCTGATATAGTCGGTTATCAATTCCTTTTACTATTGCACCAACATTTGGCCTGAATTCAAGTAACTGTTCTGATTCTAGTTGATGGATTGCTTCCCTAACTGGGATATGACTAGAGCCGACCTCCTTTGCAATTTGGTTAATGACGATTCGTTGTCCAGGGCTGTAAGTACCATCTACAATTCTTGTTCTAATCACTTTGTACGCGTATTGACGTTTATTCATAATAGTATCCATAATAAACGAATTGTATATCATTTGATATATGAAATCAATAAATAAAAAAGATATTTCAGATAATTATATAATCAGATAATATATAAAATTCAGATAAGATATTGTAATAATATATAAAATGATATATGATATTTGTAAATATTTAACGCAAGTTCTCCTAAATAAGTTTAAAGAAAGGAGATTTATTTTTTAGTAAGTGTAAGCGCTTCCATTAAGGCTGTTTTCTTTTTGAGTTAAACAACTTACAGAGAAGGTGAACAATTTGTTAAAAGGATTAGAGATTGGGAGGAAAGAAAAAATACAAATAACAGTTTCAGAGAGGATGTTTGCTGCTTTTGAAGGAGAGGTAGTCCATCCTGTCTATTCGACTGTTGCTATGACATATCATATGGAATGGGTATCGAGGAAAATCATTTTACCCTATTTAAATGCAAATGAGGAAGGAATGGGAGCCGCAGTAAAAATAAAGCATACTTCAGCTGCTCCATTCGGAAGCACTATTATTATAACGGCAACTGTTACAGAACTTCGAGACAATAAGGTCATAACCACCGTGGTTGCAGAGAACGAAAAAGGTACTGTTGGTCTTGGTGAGGTAATTCAAGTAATTTTGTTAAAAGATACGATAAAAACAAAGTGGAAAGAGGCTTCCACTTGAGGATACATTCTAAAGATTCCTAAGGAGGAACGGATTTAATGCTAGCTGAAAGCTTATCAATGACAAAAGAATTTGAGCTTTTCGATCGAATGGCTTCCCATGAACAGGTTGTGTTTTGTAATGATCCTGCTACGGGCTTACGAGCAATTATTGCTATTCATAATACTGCACTTGGGCCGGCGCTCGGTGGTTGTCGTATGCAACCCTACAACAGTGTGGAGGAAGCATTAGAAGATGTTCTTAGACTTTCAAAGGGTATGACTTATAAATGTGCTGCAGCTGATGTAGACTTTGGCGGAGGAAAAGCAGTTATCATTGGTGATCCTAAAAAAGATAAATCACCTGAGTTGTTCCGTGCTTTTGGTCAATTTGTAAATTCACTTGGAGGACGGTTTTTTACAGGAACTGACATGGGAACTACTATGGAAGATTTTATCCATGCGATGAGAGAAACAAATTTCGTAAATGGACTCCCCAAGGCTTATGGTGGTGGTGGTGATTCCTCGATACCTACAGCATCCGGAGTACTCTATGGATTAAAAGCAACTAATTTCACGCTTTTTGGAAACGAAGAACTCGGCACTAAAACTTATGCAATTCAAGGTTTAGGAAAAGTAGGCTATAAAGTTGCTATAAGCTTACTCGAGGAGGGCGCTAACATTTTTGTCTCTGACATAAATAATGAAAGTCTCCATGCTATTGAACTAGCTTCATCTGATTTAAAGGGAACATTGAAAATTGTACCTAATGAAGAAATTTACTCGGTTGACGCCGATATTTTTGTGCCGTGTGCATTAGGGGGCATTATTAATGATATGACCATTCCTAAGTTGCAAGTAAAGGCTATTGCAGGTTCAGCGAACAATCAATTGCTAGCAGATCGCCATGGCATCATGCTTAAAGAAAAAGGAATATTATATGCACCTGACTATATTGTAAATGCAGGTGGTCTTATTCAAGTTGCTGACGAGCTTTATGGCATTAATCATGAACGTGTTCTAGCAAAAACGAAGCAAATATATCATACCTTATTAGAAGTATTTAAGGAGGCATCCCTTACCGGAAATACAACAGATGAAGCGGCAAATGCTATGTGTGAAAAGCGTATTGAGAATAGAAAAACTCGCAATAACTTTTATTCAGCACCACTTAAACCAAAGTGGAGTATCCGTAAATAAGTGATTGGAGGGAAGTTAAGTGAACCAAAATTATCCTATGAAGAAAATAATAGATGAAAAAGGCCATCTTCTGAATGAAAGCTTTAATGAGCAAATCGAGGAAGGTTTGGTAAAGGAACTTTATTTTCATATGCTCAGAATTCGAACTTTTGATCGAAAAGCAATTAACTTGCAAAGACAAGGCCGCTTAGGAACCTACGCTCCTTTCGAGGGGCAAGAGGCTTCACAGGTAGGAAGTGCACTTGCTTTAAAGGAAGAAGATTGGGTTTTTCCCACCTACCGAGATCATGGAGCAACTTTAACATTTGGTAAAAGTATGGCGAAAACATTCCTTTATTGGAATGGGAGATTGGAAGGGTGTGTATCACCTAAAACAAGGAATATTTTCCCTCCAGCAGTGCCGATTGCTACTCAGCTTCCTCACGCAGCAGGTGCTGCATGGGCAGAAAAGAGAAAGGGTACACAAAATATTGCTATTGCTTACTTTGGTGATGGGGCTACTTCCGAGGGTGATTTCCATGAAGGTTTGAACTTTGCTACTGTTTTTAAAGTACCTGCCATCTTCTTCAATCAAAATAACGGTTTTGCAATTTCTGTTCCTACTGAGAAACAAATGAATTCCGAAACTATTGCTCAAAAAGCAATGGCATATGGTATGCCCGGTGTTAGAGTTGATGGGAACGACTGCTTCGCCGTTTATTTTGAGACGCAAAAAGCAATTGAATATGCAAGAGCAGGTCATGGGCCTACTCTAATAGAGGCGGTGACTTGGAGAAAAGGGGCCCATACTACTGCAGATGATCCCTCTAAATACAGAAATGCTTCACAAGGAGAAAATATAGTAGATCCCATATATAGATTTGAGTTATTTATGAAGAACTATGACTATTGGAATGAAGAATGGATACAAGCAACTAAAGAGGAAATTAGCAACGAAATAGACGCTGCAATAGAAGAAATGGAAAACTTTCCGCCACCTAATGTTGAAGATGTGTTTAATCATGTATTTGCTGAAATGCCTGATCAATTAGTAGAACAAAAAGATGCATATCTTGCATATTTAGGGAGGCAATAATTTATGACGCAACTAAGACAAACCAGTGCTACTAAGGAAACAGCGAAACAGATGACATTAATTCAAGCTATAAACGATGGAATGAGAGTCCTTTTAGAAGAGGATGAAAGGACAATTGTGCTTGGTGAGGATGTCGGGAAAAATGGAGGAGTTTTCCGTGCTACAGAGGGCCTACAAGAAATGTTTGGTGTTGATAGAGTAATAGACACACCACTTTCTGAGTCAGGAATAATAGGAGCTTCTATCGGCTTAGCTGTAAATGGTTTTAAACCTATAGCAGAAATTCAATTTTTAGGCTTTATTTATCCAGCATACGAGCAAATAATGACCCATGCTTCGAGAATTCGAATGAGATCTATGTCGCGTTTCACAGTTCCTATGGTAATCAGAGCACCTTATGGAGCTGGTATTCGTGCACCTGAAATCCATTCTGATAGCACAGAGATTTTATTTACTCATATGCCGGGAATCAAGGTTGTGTGCCCATCAAGTCCCTATGATGCAAAGGGCTTACTGATAGCAGCGATGGAAGATCCCGATCCAGTGCTTGTATTAGAACCAATGAAAAATTATCGCTCCATAAGAGAAGAAGTTCCTTTAAACAAATATAAGGTGGAAATTGGTAAAGCCAAGATTATACGTGAAGGGACAGATGTTACACTCATTGCATGGGGAGCAATGGTATCTGTTGCAAAAAAAGCTGCTGAGCTAGCAGACAAACAAGGAATACAATGTGAAATTATAGATCTCCTGACACTTTATCCAATAGACAGGAAAGCAATTGCCGATTCCGTACAAAAAACAACCAGAGCGGTAATCATTCATGAGGCTCATCCTACAGGTGGGTTAGGCAATGACATAGTGACCATTATAAATGATACCTCATTCCTTTATTTAAGAGCACCAATTGAGCGAATTACAGGTTTTGATGTACCGGTTCCTTTCTTTACTTTAGAAGAACATTATCTACCTACCCCTGCAAGAGTGCTTGAGGGGATTGAGAAAGTAATTCATTTTTAAGGAGGGAAATGAATGATTGATGTTAAGTTACATGATATTGGAGAGGGAATGACTGAAGGGGAAGTCACCCACTATTTAGTTAAAGTCGGAGACATGGTGCAAACTGACCAGCCTCTTGTGGAAGTTCAAACTGATAAAATGGTCGCTGAACTTACTTCTCCCTGTACAGGTATAGTTAAAGAGATTCAAATTGCTGTGGGTGAGACGGTAAAAGTAGGAACAAGTCTTCTTTCCTTAGAAAGTGCCGGTGGAGATCATTCACAGAAAAGTCAGCCAGTAAAGGGTTTAATTAAAGAAAACGGCAGCAGTAATCCTTCAAAAATAGAAGAGAACTCGGTTGAATTTACTTATAAGAGAGTACTTGCTACACCTTATACAAGGAAAATTGCCCGGGAACATAATATAAACCTAGAGGATATAATCCCTTCAGATCCTTCTGGAAGAATTACAGAGGAGGATGTTATTAGTTTCCTAGATAATACCAACAAGAAGATAGAACCAAAACAGCTTATAGCTGAAAAACTTAATGCTCCATCTCACTCAGAAGAAATTCCTTATAGAGGAATCAGAAAAAAAATTGCAGAAAATATGAAGAAATCACTCTTTACAATCCCACATGTAACCCATTTTGACGAAGTGAATATGACTAATCTATTAGAAATGAAAGAACAATTAAAAGCAGCGGGTAATTCTATAAGTGTTTCTGCTTTTCTCTTGAAAGCGCTTGTCATTTCATTAAAGGATTTTCCGATATTCAATGCCGAACTTGATGAAGAAAACAGTCGGATACTCCTCAAGAAAACCTATCATATTGGCCTAGCCACCAACACAGAAAATGGACTTATTGTTCCTGTACTCCATGATGCAGATAAAAAATCTCTCAAGCAAATAAATCACGAAATCAAAGACTTAACCCAAAAAGCTGTAGCTGGTTCTCTACATCTGTCAGCAATGCAAAATAGCACTATTACAATTAGTAATGTTGGACCTTTAGGTAGCATTGCAGCAACACCGATTATCAATTTTCCAGAGACTGCGTTAATTGCTTTTCATAAAACCAAAAAGCGACCTATTGTTAATGAAAATGATGAGATTGTTATAGGGCATATTATGACGCTATCGATGTCATTCGATCATCGTGTTGCAGACGGTGCAACAGCTATTGCTTTCTCTAATCGTTTTTCAAGTTTAATAGAAAATCCACATAAACTGATTTTGGAGATGATATAGATGGTAGTAGGAGAAATTAGCCATCAAAGAAATCTTATCATTATTGGAGGTGGTCCAGGGGGCTATAGTGCGGCAATTCGTGGAGCTCAACTTGGTCTTTCCGTGACACTGATAGAGCAAAAAGAGATAGGTGGAGTTTGTTTAAACGAAGGATGCATACCGTCTAAGGTTTATACCTATGTTGGGTTGAGGCGGACGGAAGCTGAACAGTTAGCGATGTTTGGGGTCGATACTATCGTTAAAGAAATAGACCTATACAAGCTAATGGAATACCAAACCAAAGTAATAGGTCAGCTGAAAACAGGTGTAGAAAGACTTTGTCAAGCCAATAAAGTGGAGATAATTCAAGGCAAAGCCTCCTTCATAGGGAAAAACAAAATTGGAGTAGAAAACGGACATCAATTTGATATTTATGAATTCGACAAAATAATTATTGCTACAGGAAGTAAAAATATCTTACCGGATTACGTTAAGTCTAAAGAAAATCGGATTTTGTACCCCTTCGAACTTTTTCAACTTAAAAAGCTACCAGAGCAGTTGATCATAGATGGCCAAGATTATATAGCTCTTGAAGCAGCATCAAGCTTTGCAGCATTAGGCTCTGAGGTAACTTTGTTAATAGAAACTAATACTGGAATGCCTTTTGATGAGGATATTAATAAAGAACTATTAAGGATATTTAAAAAAAGAAAGATAAAAGTGATTGCTAAAAAAGAAATTCTTACGATTAAGGAAAATGTAAATGGTATCTCTATTAACCTACTAACCGATCAACAAAAGGAAGTGATTTTAGAGGGATCCTATTTTGTAGTTCCAGAGACAAGAAAACCAAAACTGGAGGAACTGGGAATTTTACGCCTAGGTATGAAATTAAGTTTAAATGGATTTATCCAAATAAATAATTATATGGAAACCTCCATCTCAAACGTTTATGCAATAGGAGATGTAACGGAAGGTCCGATGCTTGCTTGGAAGGCTATCAAACAAGGAAAAGCAGTAGTTTCTTCGATCGTGGGAGAAAAACCCGAGGTCGATTTAACAATAGTACCTAACTGTGCTCATACTGTTCCTCCAGTAGCATCAATTGGTTTAACAGAGCATCAGGCCCTAAAATTAGGTCTATCTATACGAGTAAGCAAGTTTCCGCTTGCTAGTAATGGATATTCTACAATAACCGGAAAAAAAGATGGATTTATTAAAGTTATTTCTAATAATACAAATGATTTGATAGAAGGAATTCATATGATTGGTGAGGGAGCATTGGAAATGTCCGGATCCTTCTTGCAACTTTTAGAGATGTCGGCTAAAGAGGAAGATATTAAATTTCCTAACTACACACACCCTGGGTTCAATGAGGCACTTCTTGAGTCTGTGGAGGGATTGCTTGGACAAGCGATTCATCTCTCACCTCTAAAAAAAGAAGCTACCATTAGTTAACGGCTTTTCTTACAGTATAAATTTACTGTGGTATTTTATATTTCATTTAATAACAAAAAAGATTTGGAGGGATAAGAAATGAAGAATAGCTGGAAAGGGTTTTCAGCATTGTTGTTGAGTTCAACTTTATTGTTTGCTGCCTGTGGAGACTCAGGAGAAGATGCTTCTGCCTCAAAGACATACAAAATCGGTGTAACACAAATTGTGGAGCATCCTTCATTAAATGCAGCTTATGATGGCTTTCAAAAGGCATTAGAGGATGCAGGTATTGAAGCAGAATATGATTATCAAATAGCACAAGGAGATAACAGTAATAACACCACCATTGCTTCGAACCTAGTTAGCTCCAATGTAGACCTAATATTTGCTAACTCAACTGGCAGTGCCCAAGCAGCGCTGAGTGCTACTCAAGATATTCCAATCGTGTTCACTTCTGTTACAGATGCAGTTGGTGCAGAACTAGTAGACTCGATGGAGAAGCCTGGAGGTAACGTTACAGGCACGATAGATGCTCATCCAGATGCTATATCCAATACGATGAAATTTTTGAAAGAAGAGCTTGGAGCAAAAAAGGTTGGAATGGTGTTTAACTCAGGAGAACAAAACTCACGCTCCCAGGTGGATTCTGTTAAGGAACTATTGCAAGACATGGATATGACTGTTGTAGAAGCCTCTGTAGCTACAACTGCTGATGTTAAACAAGCAACTGAATCACTCCTAGGAAAAGTAGATTCTATGTATATTATTACTGATAACACTGTAGTTTCTGCATTAGAATCCGTAATCTCAGTGGCAAATGACAATAAAATTCCTGTCATGGTAGGAGAATTTGACTCTGTGAAGCGTGGCGGACTAGGGGCTTATGGCTTCGAATATTTCGATATAGGTTATGAGGCGGGGCAGATGGCAGTCAAAATATTAAAGGGCGAAAGCAAACCAGCAGATATACCTGTACAGGTGCCACAAAAGCTTAAACTAATCATGAACAAGGAATCAGCAGATACTATTGGCGTTGAGATAAAAGACGAATGGAAAGCTGAATTGAGCGAATAACTAGGGGGTGATTCTTTATGTTTTCAGCAATATTCGGCTCAATGGAACAAGGAATCATATACGCGATTATGGCACTTGGAGTGTATATTTCATTCAGAGTGCTAGATTTTCCTGATTTAACGGTCGATGGTAGTTTTGTAACTGGAGCTGGCACTGCAGCAACAATGATCATTTTTGGTTATCATCCTATTTTGGCAACAGCTATGGCAATTGTAGTCGGTTTTATCGCAGGTTGTATGACAGGTATATTGCATACAAAAGGTAAAATAAATCCGCTTCTATCCGGAATATTAATGATGATTGCACTTTATTCGATAAATTTAAGAATTATGGGTCTAACCTCTGAAAGTTCTATAGGCCGGCCTAATATTCCGTTGTTAAATGCTGAGACTCTCTTCATTCAGTTTCAATCATTTTGGAGTAAATTCGGAATCGATTCTGCATTTACAAGCTTCTTTCAATTGTTTGGTATTGAGAGGTTGCCATCCACTTGGGGAACTTTATTTCTAATGCTGATTGCAGTGGCGTGTATAAAATTTATCGTGGATTGGTTCTTAAAAACGGAAATTGGATTAGCTATAAGAGCAACAGGTGACAATAAAAAAATGATTCGTAGCCTGTCTGCAAATACCGACACTTTAATAATAGTAGGACTAGGTTTTTCAAATGCTCTTGTAGCTTTTTCGGGTGCATTAATAGCCCAATACGCTAAATATGCCGATATAGGCATGGGTATAGGTATGATTGTGATTGGTCTTGCCTCCGTTATTATTGGTGAAGCCATTTTTGGAACAAAAACTATCGTCCGAACAACCTTTGCGGTAATAGCAGGAGCAATTATTTATCGAATAGTACTTGGATTAGCGCTTCGAGTAAATTTTCTAGATACAGGTGATATGAAGCTTATAACGGCAGTAATCGTCATAGGTGCTTTAATATTACCTCAGTTGCTTGAGAAAAAGAGAGAGAAAAATAGAAAGGCAAGGCGGCATACTGAAAGATTAAAAGAGAGCCAATCAATGATAAGGAAGGAGGGGGCTCCCATTGTTAAAGCTCAATCAGATTAATAAGCTTTTTAATGAAGCAACTCCAGATGAGAAGGTAGCATTAGACCAAATCAATCTTGAACTGCATCCCGGTGACTTTATGACAGTGATTGGCAGTAATGGAGCAGGCAAATCAACTATGCTCAACATGATTTCGGGAGCCCTGGCTCCAGATTTTGGTGTGGTAGAAATTGCTGACAAGGATATAACGAAAATGCCCGAATATAAACGTTCTCAAATGATTGGAAGGGTCTTTCAGGATCCCATGGCAGGGACTGCGCCGACGATGACAATTGAAGAAAATCTCGCAATGGCTTATTCGAGAAACAAAAAAAGAAGTTTCAAAATTGGCGTCGATAAGAAAAGACGGGAATTTTTTCGATCTTCCCTAGAAACTTTACACCTCAATCTTGAAAATAGATTAAATGCAAAAGTTGGATTGTTATCTGGAGGAGAAAGGCAGGCACTTTCTTTGTTGATGGCTACCTTTACGAAACCCTCAATATTGCTTTTGGATGAACATACAGCAGCATTAGATCCGTCCAGAGCGGAACTAATAACAAGCTTGACAAAGCAGCTGGTGGAGAAGGATAAATTGACAACACTAATGATTACCCACAATATGCAACAGGCTTTAGATTTAGGTAATCGACTAATTATGATGGATAAAGGCCAAATCATCTTAGAGGTGGATGATGAGGAAAAAAGAAATTTAACGATAACCAAACTAATGGAAGAATTCCAGCGAATTCGAGGAGAGAAGTTAACGAGCGACAAAGCTTTGTTATCCATCTAAGGGGGGCGAGGCAGATGTGTCTAGCAAATATTAAGCATCAACATGTTAACGAACTAATAACAGTGAAAGCTAACCCACTTACTAATTCGTATTATTTAAATGGTAAAAGTTATGATATCAATAGTTTTCCTATTGGTTCCCCCGTTAGTGGAACTGTATATGGAACCTTGCTTAACTACCAGGAAGATTTGTTGCAAATGGAGGAGAAGTTTCTTCAAAAGCCATATGACGCTCCTCCCAATGCACCAATTCTATATATAAAGCCAGCAAATACAATCAGCTACAATGGCGCACCTATTTTAATGCCAAAAGAAATCAAAACCCTAGAAATTGGTGCATCCTTAGGGGTAGTTATTGGTAAGAGGGCAGTAGCTATAAAAGAAGGCGAAGCTTTTAACTATATAGCTGGGTACACAATAGTGAATGATGTCAGCATTCCTCACGAGAGTTTTTTTCGTCCAGCTGTCCCGTACAAAACAAGAGATGGTTTTTGTCCGATTGGCCCATGGATAGTAGAGGCAAAGGAGATTAAAGACCCCAATCGACTTACTATTAAGATTTTCGTTAACGAGGAGCTAAAACTAGAAAAGCACAACTATACATTAGTTCGTCCGATTGCAAAATTGTTAGCTGATATCACCGAATTTATGACATTAGACATCGGTGACACTTTGCTTGTAGGAATCTCCACTAATTCTCCCCAAGTGATCATTGGAGATAAGGTGAGAATTCATATAGATCAAATAGGATTTTTAGAGAATTATATCGTGGAAGAAGAAAAGGGGTGGCTGCCATAAAAAAAGCGCGTGTTGCATATGGTGGAGCTATTCATTACGCAATAGAATGTGACGCTCATATAAAGCTGGAGGACGGCAGAGTTGTCCGGCAGGATGAAGTGACGTGGCTAACGCCTATTATTCCAAGAACTTCTTTTGCATTAGGTCTAAACTATGCTGATCATGCTACAGAATTGGCATTTGATGCACCTTCTGAGCCTCTGATTTTTTTAAAGGGACCGAATACGTTTGTTGGTCACAATGGATACACCTGTCGACCGTCCGATGTTTCGTACATGCATTACGAATGTGAGCTTGCTGTTGTTATCGGTAAGAAGGCCAAAAATATTAAAAAAGAAGACGCGTACCAATATGTCAAAGGATATAGTATCGCAAACGATTATGCGATAAGGGATTATCTAGAGAATTATTATCGGCCAAATTTACGAGTTAAAAATCGAGATGCTTGCACACCTCTTGGACCTTGGTTAGTGGATGCGATGGATATACGAGATCCTATGAATCTCCAAATATATACGTATGTAAATGATAAACTCGTCCAGAAAGGTTCTACAAAAGATATGATTTTTGATATTCCCTCACTTATAGAATATTTAAGCAGTTTTATGACATTGAGTGAAAATGACGTCATTCTAACGGGCACACCAAAAGGATCAGTGGACACTAAAGTGGGGGATGTAGTTGTAACCGAAATTGAAGGAATTGGTCGCTTAACTAATACAATAATTGCAGACGAAGTTTTCATAAAACGATAAATTATTGGAGGGATCTACTTGCCTCATTTTATTGTGGAGTACACAGATAATTTGAAGGAAGACATAAAAGTGCCTCAACTATTAGAGGAAGTTCATCGAATACTTATATCTAGAAAAAATGTTTTTCCAATTGGAGGAATCCGTTCTAGAGCAATTGAGCTAAAGGATTATCGAGTTGCTGATGGAACAGAGGATGATGCTTTCTTACATGCCACATTAAAGATTGCTGCGGGTAGATCAGAAGAAATAAAGGCAGAGGTTTGTGAAGCTATATTTGAAGTTATTAAAGGTCATTTTGAGGTTGCAATGAATAAAAGATATCTAGCACTTTCTATGGAACTAGTTGAATTTAGTGATTTAGGAACTTATAAACAAAATAATATTCATAGTCGTTTTTGATAAAAGTATAGTTAAAATCATATATTATTTCGTATATTTTTATTTATTTTATTCAGAAAATTCAAATTAAGGTGGTAATAATTATGGGTGCTAGAACAGGAAAGGAATATATTCAAGGTATAAAGGATCGTCAAACAGAAGTATGGATACACGGAGATAAAGTGGATGACGTGACTTCTCATGCAGCATTTAAAAATGTAGTAGAAAGTGTTGCCGGTTTGTATGATCTTCAACATGAAAAACAAGAAAAAATGTTATATACATCACCAACCACCGGGGATAAAGTGGGGCTTTCCTTTATCGCTCCAAAGACAAAGGAAGATTTATTTAAAAGAAGAGAAATGCACAGTGAATGGGCAGCCTTCTCGGGAGGTATGATGGGACGCTCTCCTGATTATTTGAATACAAGCATCATGGCATTTGGAACTGCAAGTAAGTTTTTTGCACAAGAAGGTGGAGGAAGCAAACAGTTTGCAAAGAATGCCGAAAATTATTACGAATATGCGAGAGAAAATGATATCAGCCTTACTCATACTCTTATTCACCCGCAGGTAAACCGTTCTATGCTAACTCAATCAGAGCAAAAGGACCCTTTCTTGTCAGCGCGGATTACTAAAAAGACAGCGGACGGGATTATTGTGAATGGCTGTCGACTTTTAGCTACCTTAGGAGGAATTACAGATGAACTGGTCGTATTTCCATCCACGATAAATAGAACTCCAGGAACTGTGGACGATCCCTTTGCCTTTGCTTTTGCCATTCCAAATAATACGCCTGGTTTAAAATTTCTCTCTCGTGAATCCTTTGATTATGGTAAGAGTAAATGGGATCATCCACTAGGTTCCAGATTTGATGAAAGCGATGCAATCATTTCTTTTGAAGATGTGTTAGTTCCTTGGGAAAGAGTTTTTGTTTGCGAGAGTACGGATATTTGCAATCGAACTTATGCAGAAACGAATGCTGTTATTCACATGACTCACCAAGTAATTTCGAAAAACGTAGTGAAAACTGAATTTATTCTTGGTGTTGTTATAAGTATGATGGAGGCTATCGGAATAGATAAGTTTATGCATGTAAAGGAAAAGGCAAGTGAAATCATGGTGATACTTGAAGTTATGCGATCTCATCTATACCGTGCAGAGCATAACGCCAAGATAGACCAATATGGCAATATGACTCCAGATTTTGAACCTTTAAATGCAGCACGTAACTGGTTCCCTAAAATGTATCAGAGAATGAATGAAATTATCAAAATTTTGGGTGCCTCTGGATTGATGGCGCTTCCTACCGAAGATGACTTTAGCAATGGGGAAGTGGGTCCTTTAGTGCATCGCTACACACAAGGGGCTAACATGAATGGGGAAGAACGTGTACAGCTGTTCCGTTTAGCTTGGGATATATCTATCAGTGCATTTGGAAATCGTCAAGCACTTTACGAATATTATTTCTTTGGTGATCCAGTACGAATGTCCAACGCGTATTATGATAGCTTCAATAAACAACCATATAAGGATATGGTAACAAGCTTTTTAAATAGAACCAAAACAGAAGCAGGCATACTTTTATAGCCTGATTTAAGAAAGGAGAGTTTCTTTTCCATGCAGCAACTTAAAAATGAGATAGAAGATCAATTATTCAGAACCATAATGGGCAGCTTTGCTACCGGGGTTACAGTAATTACTACACAGGTGGATGATGAAATACATGGAATGACGGCTAATGCCTTTATGTCAGTTTCGCTGCAACCCAAGCTTGTGGCTATAAGTATTGGAGAAAAGGCTAAGATGCTTGGTTACATCAATTCATCCAAAAAATTTGCCATAAATATCTTGGCAGCTAATCAGAAAGATCTTTCTAAACAATTTGCGGGTCAGCTAAACTCTGATGAAGTTGTTGCCTTTGAAACCTATCAGGGTCAACCTATTATAAAAAATTCACTTGCGGTCATTAGCTGTGAACTATTCAATCAGCTTGATGCTGGTGATCATACTATTTTCATTGGAAGAGTGACTGGATTAAAGCATGAACCACATGAACCGCTTTTGTTTTTTGGAGGTAAATATCAAGAAATAAAAGAATGAAGTTGATGAAAAAACCTATTATAAGGAGTTGAAGAAATTGGCATATGAAGAAGCAAAAAAGAAGCTTAGAGGATCTATTTGTCCTGTAATTACTCCCTTTTTAGAGAATGGAGATATAGATATTGAGACCTTTCAGCGGCTTATCCATTGGCAAATAGAAAGTGGGAGTCATGGGATATCCGTAACTGGTACGAGTGGTGAGCCGAGTTCATTAACTATAGAAGAACGCAAAAGAGTGATGAAGATAGCCAGTGAAACAATTGCTGGACGTGTATTTTTTGCTCCTGGTACTGGGTCAACTAATCATGATGAAACGATGGAGCTTACTAAATACGCCGAGGAGCTGGGTGCTGATGCAGCAATGGTTATAGTACCTTACTACAATAAGCCCAACCAAGATGCATTATATACCCATTTCAAAATAGTAGCAGAATCTGTGAAAATCCCAATTATTATTTATAACATTCCTGGAAGGTCTGCAGTTAATATGGAAGTCACTACGATGAAGAGGCTAGTAGAGGATTGTCCTAATATTGTAGGGGTAAAAGAGGCGAATAAGGACTTTGAGCATGTAAACCGTGTACTCCTTAACTGTGGAAGAGATTTCCTTCTTTATTCAGGTATAGAGCTACTCTGTTATCCAATGCTTGCTATTGGTGGTGCAGGATTTATCAGTGCAACAGCTAATGTAGAGCCTGCTAAAGTTGCAGAGCTTTACAATGCATGGGTTGCTGGCAATGTAGAAAGATCCCAGGACCTTCATTTCGAATTAATGCCTTTAAATGATGCTTTGTTTAGAGATACAAATCCTGCTCCAGCTAAGATAGCGCTTGGTATGATGGGAAAAATTAATCCTAAGCTAAGATTGCCATTAGGACCACCATCACAGGCAGTTACAGATGAGGTGCGACAAACATTGATAAGCTTAGATATTCTACCAAAGGAAACCGCTCCACAACTATAAAAGAAAAGTAGGTGATTAAAATGGTGTCATCTCATGAGTTAACCTCATTAAAGCATGAAACACAACAAAGCATCTATCTTTATATAAATGGAGAATTTATTTCTGCAGCTGGAGGGGCCACCTTTGCTAACATTAATCCATTTACTAATGAGCAAATCAATTTAGTATCAGAGGGCCAGAAGACAGACATTGATAAAGCAGTTTCTGCAGCTAGAGATGCCTTTGAACACGGACCCTGGAAAACGATGAAGTTAAGCAAAAGACTATCATATATATACCGCATTGCAGATCTCATTGATGAGGAAGTAGAAAGGATTGCTTACTTAGAAGCTTTAGACACTGGTTTGCCTATTAGCCAAACGAGGAAAATGGCTAGCCGTGCTTCAGAAAATTTTCGATTTTATGCAAGAATGGTAGAGAGCAGATTAGTAGGAGATGTCTATCAGGTGGACGATGAATTTGTCAATTATACGATTCACGCACCTGTTGGAGTTGCAGGATTAATAACGCCATGGAATGCTCCATTCATGCTAGAAACGTGGAAGATTGCACCGGCTCTTGCTACTGGAAACACTGTAGTGCTAAAGCCAGCTGAACTTTCTCCTCTTACAGCTAATATATTAGCAGAAATTATTCATAAAGCAGACCTACCTAAAGGAGTCTTTAATGTAGTTCACGGTCGAGGAGAAATAGCTGGTGATGCATTGGTAAAGCATCCAGATGTACAGCTTATTTCTTTTACAGGAGAAACTACCACTGGCTCTACTATTATAAAAAATAGTGCCGACACATTAAAGAGTTGTTCTATGGAGCTAGGCGGGAAATCTCCTATTATCGTTTTTGAGGATGCTGATTTTGAACGTGCACTAGATGCCTGTGTATGGGGAATCTTCTCCTTTAATGGTGAGCGTTGTACAGCAAACTCACGCCTATTTGTTCAAGAAAGTATAAAAGATAAATTTATAAATGCATTAAAGGTGAGAGTGTCTAATATAAAAGTTGGTGATCCGTTAGATGATCAGACGGAAGTTGGTCCGCTTATTGATCAAGGACACTTTAATAAAGTAAAGGGCTATATAGACATAGCAAAGGAGGAAGGTACCGAAATAATTTCAGGTAAGATTCCAACTGAATTTTCCAAAGGTAATTTCGTGCCTCCAACCCTTATCTTGAATGCTCATAATGACATGCAAGTTGCAAAAGACGAGATCTTTGGACCAGTGCTGATCGTAATGTCTTTCAAGGACGAGGAAGAGGTCATATCATTAGCCAATAATACGGATTACGGATTAGCAGGTTATGTATGGACAAACAACATTAAACGTGGACATCGCGTCGCTCATAAAATTGATGCAGGCATGCTTTGGGTGAATGCTCAGAATGTTAGAGATTTAAGAACACCATTTGGTGGCACTAAATATTCTGGTATTGGTCGAGAAGGTGGACATTACAGCTTTGATTTTTATACTGAGCACAAAATTATTCACGTTTCAATTGCCGACCATCATATACAGCAATTTGGAAAGTTATAGAGAGGAGGAGGAACCTGTTGGATTTTTCCATCATACGTATAGCTCGAACCGTTCTCCATGTTAAGGATTTAGAGCTCTCTCGCAAATTCTATGTAGATGGCTTAGGAATGATAGAAACCGAGCGAGATGAAAATCATGTTTATTTAAGAGGGTTAGAAGAGCATTGCCATCATAGCCTAGCACTTAAAAAATCGGAAAAGTCTGTTGTAGAAGTGCTGAGCTACAAGGTGATGAAAGAAGAGGACCTTAATTTTTTAGAAAAGTTGTTTCTTGCTCAGGGACTTAAAACAAAATGGATTCCTAAAGGTGAACAGCATGCAATTGGTAGAACGCTAAGAGTTCATGACATTTCAGGTATACCTTTAGAATTTTTTGCTGAAATGCCTATTGTCGAACGAATGCTTCAAAAATACGAACATTACCGGGGAGCAAAAATTCAGCGAATTGATCATGTTAATTGTGCTGTACCGAACGTGCAAAAAGCCTATGACTTTTATGTAAACAGTCTAGGGTTTTCTTGCTCAGAGTATACAGAAACTGAAGAAGGGGACTTATGGGCTGCATGGCTCTTCCGAAAGCCCACCGTCCATGATCAGGCATTTATGAGCGGACCAGGACCAAAACTTCATCATTTCGCCTATACCCTATCAGATCGTCTAAGCGTGTTAGACTGCTGTGATGTATTGGCTAGTATGGGCTATGCGGATTGCATTGAGCGTGGGCCAGGCCGACATGGATTATCTAACGCCTTCTTCCTTTACTTAAGAGACCCAGATGGTCACCGAATCGAATTGTATACCGGCGATTATTTGACATGCGATCCTGATATGAAGCCAAAGCGATGGGACTTAAATGATCCACTACGTCAAACATTCTGGGGACACCAAGCACCAGATAAGTGGTTTAACGAAACTAGTACATTTATCGATATTGAAACAGGAGAAGAAATAAATAGCGAGGAGCCGATGCTTGAACAGAGAAAACCTAAAATTTTAGTATGACGTATAACCACCTGAGACTAGAGCTTAGGTGGTATTTTTGTGGATAGGGAAAGTTATGATAGTATGTGACTTCAAGGCTATATTGAAAAAATTGCGAAAAAATAACAGAAAAAGTATTCTGAAAAAATAGATTAATAATATCTATTAATAGTAAAATAAAATAAAGGAGGAAATAATTTTGAGTGAAAAATTAGTAAGAGTGGGAACTACGTATATACCAGTTTCTAATGTTGCACTTTCAAGCGAGTGGTACACGGAGAAACTTGGAGCTAGAAAAAATTATCAAGATGAGGATAAAGCCATTCTAAATTTAGCAAATCACAGCATCTTTTTGGTTAAGAGCAAAGCGGGTGAAACTTTAAACTTTATAGACAACAATGGTCAAGATTGTTTTGCGTTAACATTTGAAGTTGATGGTTTAGATAATCTTATATCTTTACATAATGAGTTAAATGAAAACCTAGTCCAAGTAGGACAAGTAGAAAATAGAGGACATGCAGGTAGAAATTTTGTGTTTGAGGATCCGGACGGTAACAAATTCGATGTTTGGAGTGAACTGAGCCCGTCATATAAAGAAAAATTTAATATGCAATAATTAAAAGAGACTATCATGGTCTCTTTTTTACAGACTATTTTTTCATAATTAGCGATTTGTTAAGTTTAAAGATTAATAAAATCGGGAAATAAAAATGAGGAATGCACTATTTCTAAGGGAGGGCTTCATCATGACAGAAGAAAAAGAAATGAGAAATGGTTCAAAAGAAAGTGAGCAGAAAAGAGAGACTCTAACAACTCGCCAAGGACATCCTGTAACGGATAACCAAAATATACGTACTATAGGTAATCGCGGTCCAGCTACACTTGAAAATTATCATTTTATCGAAAAGATTTCGCACTTTGACCGTGAAGAAGTACCTGAACGAGTAGTCCATGCTCGAGGAGCAGGAGCTTTTGGCTATTTTGAAACGTATGGAAAAGTGGGAGATGAACCAGTAGAAAAATACACTCGAGCAAAAGTATTCTCTGGTGCTGGAAAACAGACACCATTAATGGTTCGTTTTTCAACGGTAGCGGGTTCAAAGGATTCTCCTGAGACAGCACGTGATCCTCGCGGATTTGCCGTAAAAATGTACACAGAAGACGGCAACTGGGATTTAGTCGGGAATAACTTGAAAATTTTCTTTATTCGCGATGCGATGAAGTTTCCTGATATGATACATGCTTTTAAAGCAGATCCTGCTTCAAATATTCCGAGTCCTCAGCGTATGTTTGATTTTGTTTCTCGATCACCTGAAGCGACACATATGATAACTTTCTTATTCTCGCCATGGGGAATTCCAGCTACATATCGCCATATGCAGGGATCTGGAGTTAACACCTATAAATGGGTTAACGAAAAAGGCGAAGCAGTACTAGTTAAATACCACTGGGAGCCTAAACAGGGTATTCGCAATCTAACACAAGAAGAAGCGGATGCTATTCAAGCAAAAAATGTGGGACATGCTACACAAGACTTGTATGAGTCAATTGAGCGAGGAGAATATCCAGAATGGGAACTATTTGTTCAAATCATGAGTGATGATGAACATCCAGAGCTTGATTTTGACCCGCTAGATGACACCAAATTATGGCCACCAGATCAGTTTCCATTCCTACCAGTCGGTAAAATGGTCTTAAACCGCAATCCGATTGATTACCATGCAGAAATTGAACAAGCTGCTTTTGGTACTGGGGTATTAGTTGATGGATTGGATTTTTCAGACGATAAGATGCTTCAAGGACGTACTTTCTCCTACTCCGATACACAACGCTATCGTGTAGGAGCTAACTATTTGAAATTACCCGTAAATGCACCTAAAGTTCCAGTTAGAACAAATCAGCATCGTGGACAAATGGATGTGCATAGACCTGATGAAGCTGGAGGCAATCCACATGTCAATTATGAGCCATCTATGATTGGTGGATTACAAGAAGCAGAAAAAACAGAACATATAAAACACGAACCTCAATATAATGCAAAAGCAACAAGTGCACCAATAGATCGTGAGAACAACTATGGTCAAGCAGGTGAAACATATCGTAGTTTTGAGGATTGGGAACGCGAAGAATTGATCAAAAACTTATCTGCAGCACTTTCTATTTGTGATCCTCGTATCCAAGAGGCTATGATTTATCATTTTACGCAGGCAGATGAAGACTACGGTCGACGTGTAAAAGAAGGTATTCAACGTAAGATGAAAGAAATGGAAGAAATGAAAAAACAAGAAGAGCAACAAAGCTCTCCTGGTGCCAATGCTGCAGCAGATAAAGCAGAGGATGTTGGCCGAGAATCTAAACCTTACTAATAATTTCTACCCCCTTCGCTAAATGGAGGGGTTCTTTATTTCATCCATCAAAAGGAGTGAGTTTCAATGAAAGTAATAGTTGTAGGAGCAAATGGACAAATTGGTAAACAGATAGTAGAAAAATTACAAATTGATAATCAGCATACTGTAACTGCTGTTGTTCGCAAACTGGAACAGGTTAAAGACTTTAATAATCAAGGAATAAAGGCTGTATTACTTGATTTGGAGGGTAAGGTTGATTCGCTGACAGAAGCATTTACAGGAGCCGAAGCTATCATTTTCACTGCTGGTTCAGGTGGACATACAGGTCCGGATAAAACCTTGTTAATTGATTTAGATGGAGCAGTGAAAACAATGGAGGCAGCAGAAGCCGCAGGTGTGGAAAGATATATTCTAGTGAGCGCTTATGATGCTGACAAACGAGAAAACTGGAATGCCGAAATGCGTCCATACTATGTGGCGAAGCATTATGCAGATAGAATGCTAGAGCAAAGTAGCCTAAACTACACAATTGTTCGACCTGGTGGTTTAATAAATGAAAAGGCTCAAGGTAAAATTACGGCTGGAATTGAGGCAAAACCAAGTACGATAACACGTGAAGACGTGGCGGATATTTTAATAGCGTCATTAGAGGAACCAAGTACTTATCAAAAAAGCTTTAATGTCGTAAATGGTACAGTTTCTATTACGGAAGCTTTAAAAAATATATAAAAAGTTGAAAATTAATTAATAGAATGTAATGAATAAAACTAAGTTTTACTTAACGATTAAAAATGATATTAGCAGACTCCATTCTCTTAGGGGTCTGTTTTTCTTTTGTTAAACACTACTCGAATAGAAATGAAATAGTATGCTAGTAGTAGGAGGTTTTATTATTTATTCAGTCAGACATACTGCCCTGGTTAGTAATTGAATATCATGAAGGATTTCTTTTTTTAAAGTATCATTTTCACACCTATAGTAATCGTCTACTAGCTTAACTAGTTCTAAATATATGAGATTCATTCGAAGTAGCTCCTTTTAATTGGGTTAAAAGTTTCTAATCTATTATTCCTGAATTATATACATTTTAAACATTATTTTTAAATGAAGTTTATAAAAATTCAGAAATTCTAATGTATATTCTTAAAACAGGAATATATTGTATTATATTTTTTTTACTTCTGGTATAGTACATTGACACACATAGTAATATGTCTTACATTATAAAGGAGGTGATAAGCTTGTCGGAAAATGAGGTAAGTGCCGATTTAATAAGAGGCCATATCGATACAATTATCTTAAAAATTTTAAAGCGTGGAGATAATTATGGGTATGAAATTGTGAAGGCTATTTCCAACGATAGTAATGGGGTTTATATTTTGAAGGAGCCAAGTTTATATAGCAGTCTAAAAAGATTAGAAAAGTTAGGATTTATTAATGCCTATTGGGGAGATCAGTCTCAAGGAGGAAGAAGAAAATATTACACTATCACGAAGGAAGGTTTATCTGTATATCAAGAAAATGTAATGGCATGGAATAGAGCGAAATTGCTCATAGATCAATTAGTATTAGAAGGGAGCGAACAGAGTGAGTGAAGTTCGGAAATATGTCAATAAGATGTTTGCTGGGTACCCCAAAAACGAAGAAACATTAGATTTAAAAGAAGAAGTAATAGGAAATCTAGAGGCGGAAATGGAAGACTTAGTTATTAATAAAGGATTTTCCGCCGAACAAGCATTTAAGGTCAGTACTGAAAAAATGGATAAACTGGATGGGGTAATAGAAGGGGTACAAACCATTCAGTTAAATAAAGTTATGGTTGAGATAACTCAATGGTTGCTTCTTTATTTGTTGGTCTCGTGGATAGTTTCCATTCCTTTAAATATTTATAGTTCCTTAAGGGCTACTAGCTGGCTTCTGTTTATACTGATAATAATAATTGGCATTTTTTATATCGTGTTAAAGTTTAGTGGAGGTTTTTTAACAAATGATTTAAAAAATATTAACCTCGGGCTTTTAAAGAAATGGCAAAAAGTGATTTGGATTATATGGACGTTATTTATCGTAGGTCAATGGGGAATGATTACTGCCGTTTATTTTGGTAGTGACATATGGTTTGGACGCACTATATCTTTTGATGGACCATATCAATTTGGACAAATAGTTACTAGCTACTTGGCTCCGCTTGTTTCAATAATCATACCCCTATTAATGAACAGACTTAGACAAATGCTAATCTTAGGAGGAAAGCATAGAATTTATGAAGAATAAGATAATCATTGTGCTATTCATTATCGGAATTATACTGTTTGGTTGGATGAACCTCTTTTATATACCAGCAGAAGAAAAGGCAATGGAAGAAGAAACGATACAACAGCTTAATCCTGAAACGCATGATTTTAGCAAAGTTCTAGCTTATGAGAACAGGTATATGGGGAATTTAACAAACAACGCAAAACTATTTCAATCGCTCCCTTTACAAAATTATTTGAATGGATATGAGCAGGATTCCAAAATTCACTTGTTAATTGTCAATTACAAGGATTTAGAGGGTTTACCTCAACAGCATATCCAAAAATCCATCATCTATAATACAACCGCTGCTTTTGTTCTTATTAAAAATTTAGAACAGATAGAGCTTCGATTTCCTACAGAATCATTTTTTGTAAAGAGAGAAAATGTGGAGAGAGTTCTGGGAGATTTGGAGGTGCTTTTAGATCCAGAAGTATTTGAAGAACAAGTGCAATCTCCACTGAACAATGCTGTTTTAGAAGAATGGATAGTGCAGTATACGTCAATCTAAAAAGGAGCAATCATTTTGAATAGAAGTGTAATAAAAGCATATGATGAACTTGCCAATGACTATGAGCATCATGTGGATCAAAGAAGCTTTTATAACACAGAGTATGAAAGACCTGCCATGATTAAGGAATTACCAAGGTCGGTAAGTAACTTAAACGTGTTAGATGCGGGTTGCGCAGCTGGTTGGTACACCTGTGAACTTATTAGATATGGAGCAATAGTTACAGCTACTGATATTAGTCAAAATATGGTTGACGCTACTAAAAGAAGAGTTGGTGAAAAAGCTACCGTTGTTTGTTTAGACCTAGCAGAGGAACTTCCATTTGAGAATAGCAGCTATGACTTAATTATTTCTTCTCTAGTCCTTCATTATTTAAAAGATTGGAAGTCTACATTCAAAGAATTTAATAGAATCTTAAAACCAGGTGGAAAATTGCTATTTTCTGTTCATCATCCATCTATGGACGTGAGATTATCAAAAGAAGGGAACTATTTTTCTCACGAACTAATTGTTGATGAGTGGACCCGTGATGGTAAAATCATTGTGGTCCCTTTTTACAGAAGGCCTATGCAAACAATACTGAATGAAACCTTACAATATTTTAAATTAGAAAAAATAATAGAGCCACAGCCTACAGAAGAATTTAAGAAAAGGGATTCAAGTGGTTATCAAAAACTGAAAAAAGCACCGCATTTCTTGATAATACAGGCAAGTAAACATGGCTAGATCTATTCTATGTTTAATAAGAAATTACACAAACACAATGATTGTTAGTACTCCATATAGAAAAGAAACTATCTCTTCTTTTCAAATTTTTTTCTATTGGTTTTTTGTATTATTTTACGGAACTTACAATTTTATTCCATTAACTATGTTATTGTTTTGATATACATAATTCTTGGAGGGGTTTAGATGGTCTTAAAAATTGTAACTATATTCACAGAAAAACATTTAAATGACTTATTTCTTTTGTTTCAAAATGAATGGTGGACAAAAAATCGAACAAATGACGATATACTAAAAATGTTAGATTTAAGTCATGTAGCTATAGGTTTAGTTGATAGTGAGACCGATGAGCTAGTAGGGTTTGCAAGAGCTATTACAGACGGTATGTACAGAGCCTTTATTTTTGATGTAATAGTAAAAGGTAGCGATAGAAATCGAGGACTAGGTTTTACATTAATGAATAGTCTTCTGGAAAATTCCCTTATTCAAAGTGTGGAAAGAATTGAGCTTTATTGTCCTGAACGATTAGTTTCTTATTATGAGCAATTTGGGTTCTCAACTGATGTGAACGGGAGTACTTTAATGAGGTTGAAGCGATGAATTTAATAGCCAATGGAGAGTACAAAATTAAGATCAACGACATTTTTCACTGGATTAAAGTCGAGGGAATAGAACATAATACGATACCCCTAGTAGCTATTCATGGAGGACCAGGAGGTAATCATTACGTATTTGAGCATATTGCAGGAGCAAAATTATCTGATCACAGAACGGTTATTTATTATGAGCAACGAGGCTGTGGAAGGAGTGAAAAACCTCTATCACAAAGTGATTATTCATATGAGCTCTTAATCGAAGATTTTACTAAGATACTAGAGTGGTCTGGATTTCAAAAAGTTGACTTACTTGGCTATTCGTTTGGAGGAGAGTTAGCTCTCGAGATAGTTGCTAGCTTACCTGAAAAAATACACAAAGTAATAACCTCATGTCCAAGCCTTATTTCATTAGAAACACAGTATTTGCTTCAAATCGCAGGATTTGTCTCTGTGGCGGAGCCAAGACTTTTATACGAAATAGAACAAGTTTTAGCCGAAACATCCTCCATTCACACAAAACACAAAAAGATTTGGGAAATTGTTAATGAAAACACTTTAGACAAATTTATGTTCAATAATATAAAAAACGCAAATATTTACCGAAAGCAAATGATTGAAAGTGGCTTAAAAAATTCGGGTCATATGATGGCAGCGTTACAAAGAAATCCTCGCGAAATTCCATTGTATGAAAGATTATCTCAAATTACCAATGAAATCCTTATCATTACAGGAGTCCATGACCGTAATAGCGGTTTAGGCATTTCAAATCTCATACATAATAATTTACCAAAGAGTAAGTGGGTTTTGTTTAATGAAAGTGCACATTTTCCTGAAATAGAGGAAACAGATAAGTACGTAAATCAAGTCCTCGCATTTTTAGAATCTTAGATTATAGTAGCAAGTGAAAGGATAAGAAAATGAACATAGATGTAATTCTAGATGAGCTTATTAGTAAGGGGATATTGCCAGCAGATGTAAAATGGCAAGTTTCTCATTTGCAAGGTGGAACCGTAAGTGAATTATACCTTATACAAAACACAGTGGGAGAAAAAATAGTAGTAAAAAGTAATGTCCCTGCCTTAATAGATGCAGAAGGTGAGTTTTTGAAAATATATGAAGAAATTGACCTTGTACCGAATATTATGTATGTGGAAAAAACACATAAGTATTTAGTTTATAGTTTCATAGAAGGAGAGACTAATCTCGGAGTAATAGATAAAAAGCAAATGCTTAAATTACTTGTTGAGGGGCTCATCAATCATTATAAAATAACAAAAAAATATAATGGTTGGGGATGGGCTGATGATCTTTCTTCCTCCTGGTTTGATTTCATGGAAACAAGAGTTGAAGAATCATCAATCTTGTTAGCAGATTATTTAGGTGAAGATGACTTCAAGCTCGTACAAGATTTAATCCAAAATCAAAGTAATCTGAATTTAAAGCCATTCCTTTTACATGGAGATTGTGGAGTACATAATTTTATATTTAATGGTAAAGAACTTAAAGGTGTTATTGATGCTTCACCAGTCATAGGTCATCCAATGTATGACCTGGTTTACGCCTTTTGTTCATCCGCTGATGACCTATCTAAGGAAACAATCGACTATGCCTTTTCCTTGATGAATATAAAAGATGAATATTTGGCTAATAACCTGTATAAAGAGGTTGCAATTGGTTTATATTTTAGATTGGCTACTTGCCTCAAGCATCATCCAGAGGACTGGCCGATTTACAAAAAAGGCTGGGATTATTGGAAAGCGATTGTTTAGAAACCCTATCTACATCTGATTGATAAATAATCCAATAAAAATAAGTGTGATAGTGGAATTTCCAATCATCGATATTAATTTTGAGTAGCCCATATCAGTTTCTATTATTTCAGGCTTATCTTGATAAATCCATTTCTTTAACGATTGCACTGCTTCCTTCCGATTGATCAAAGGTTAAATACGCCACATCGTGTGGAAATTCGACTTTGTTACCAACATCCTGTTGGCCTGAAGCGCTCGGACTGAGCGCAGCGAGGGAGGAGGGTGATGCCGTGCCCGTGGAAAGCGCAGCGCCTGAAATGGAAATCGACGATTTCTCAATATGTATTGTAAAAAAAAAGACTATAGACAATTTCAAATTTCTCTGGTTTGTCTACAGTCAGTGGCCATATCTTTGAGAAATGGCCTTTCAAGCTTTGAAAATATTGCTGTGGTTGCTTAAGTGTTATTTTGTACTGATTTTCGATTAATACATAAGAGATCAATGTATGCTCTCTAAAGCAATTTTTAAATTTGGATATACTATAGAAGATATTTCTATCCCTTCTATGATAGTCATTTTAGCTAGATCAGGACTGACTCCAGTGGCAATTACATTAATGCCCATTAAACGAATCATTTGAACCATTTCATTTATAAGGCGAATATTTACTTTGTCTATTTTATAGACGCCAGAAAAATCAATTATTACGTAATTTACATCCATATTTGCTATTTTAGGAGTAGAATTTTCTATCAAATATTTGATTCGAAAAGTATCGATGCGGCCTACTAATGGTAAAACAATTATTCCATCTTTTACTGGAATAACTGGTGTTGCTACTTTAGCTATTTCCATTTGAGAAGTCTTCTTATATTCGCTTACAAGAAATTCATAATTTGCAACAGTTTCGTTAAGGCTAACATCTAACATTCTATTAACTTGAATTATCATTTTACTTAATTCGTGCAAGCTAAGATTGAACTGAACAGCTAAATTAGTTAGTATCTCAGTTATAACATTGCGGGTAGGGAGATATCTAACTACTAAAATAGATAAATTACCATCTAGAGAGACCATTGCCGCATTCCTCTTACTCCATTCCAACAAGGAATCAGGAATTTTTTCTTCTCCGCTTACGACATACTCCCCAATAAAGCTTACAAATTCTATATACATATTTATCGCTTGCTCTTGCTCCCAAGGCGGAATTTCCATATCTATAGAATGGACTACACCATTAACTATTTCGTTAGCCAACAATTCCTTGTTATTAAAGATATAATTCGAAATGCTTTTAAGTGAGCTCATATTCTTTCTCCCTTTTTGTATGGCTTCTTATTCATCATAAAAATTTGATTCTTGTAAGTCAAGGTTTTAAGCAATAAGAAATAAATGAATATAGTAAGCTTTTCAGTATTAATTTCACAGACATTTCAAATAAATAAAATAAAAAGTTATACTAGTAACAAATATTCTTGTAGAAAGGATAGGGTGAAATGGAAATAAATAATTTGATAAGAGTTAGTACAAGGCAGGGATTAAGAGATTGGCTTGAGCTAAATTCAAATAAAGAAACATTTTGTTGGGTATTAGTAAGTATGACTGAACAATCAGGCGACATCCTGTATTTAGAAGCAGTTGAAGAGGCATTATGTTTCGGTTGGATTGATGGTACAAAGAAGAAAATATCAGATACTGAACTAGCTCAAAGGCTTTCCAAAAGAAAGGAAAAAAGTAACTGGACAGAATTGAATAAAGAAAGAGTATGGAGACTCGAAAAATTAGGTTTGATGAAAGAAGAAGGACTGAGAATTCTCCCTGATATGCAACCTGAATCCTTTACTATAGATATAGAAATCGAAACTTGTCTGAAAAAAGAGGAGCAATTATATCAGAACTTCGTTAATTTTCTTGAACTATACAGGAGAATTAGAATTGATACAATTCAAAGTTATAAAAATGAACCTGTTATCTTTAATAAAAGGTTGGATAAGTTTATTGAAAATACGAGAGAAAACAAAATGTACGGTCAGTGGAATGACAATGGTCGCTTAATTAATTATTGAAGGAAGGAAATGAGAATTGAAAATAGAACGATTGATATCCATCATATTCAAGCTCCTAAATAATGAAATTTTGTCAGCTTCTAGTTTAGCTGATGAATTTCAAGTATCATCCCGGACAATTTATAGAGACATCGAAACTATTTGTGCAGCAGGAATACCAGTCGTTTCATACCAAGGTACTAACGGTGGCTTCGGAATAATACAAGGCTATAAATTTGATAAAAGTTTAATGGGTTCCTTTGACATACTAAATTTAATAACAGTATTAAATAGTTTATCGAGTATTTTTGAAGATAAGAAAGTTATCATACGGGATATTCGGAATTCTCTATTATTCTTACGTTCTCTGCAATAACCATATAAATACCAGTTACGAAACTTATAATGGAGGCGAAGGGGTTCTATTTTAGGTTTTGAGGAAGTAATAATTTGGGTGAAACCTAATTCCTTAGCAGAAGTGTTAGACCAATTCCAAAATTATCCAAAAGAACTTAACAGTGATGGAAGTATGACATTTACAATTTCTGTTTATAGGCCTCTACAAGCTGGATAGCTTAAATCTATTCTTTTAAGCTTCGGTAGTGGGGCTAAAATTATCAAACCTGTAGAACTACAATCAATTTTAATAGAGGAGGCAAAAAAAATAATTAAAGTTTATAAAGATGTATGACAAACTGCTGTCATATATCTTTTTTTATAATACAAGTGTATCAACTATTAAAACCAAGAAAAGAAGGAGTAGATGTTAAATGAATCACGGAAAAAAATGTATGAGTATCATGTTTGGGCTAATAAGGTGTTACTAGAAAGACTAAAGGAATTACCAAGGAATGTTTTGAATGAAGAAGTTAGTAGTTCTTATCCTACTATTGCACAAACGTTTAGTCATATTTATGTGGTAGATGTTATGTGGTTAAAAGTACTTAAAGGAATGGATATTCAAGAAGCATTGGAAGCTTCAATAGCTTTCTTAGAAAAGACCAATTTATATTCTGAAGATGAATTTGTTAAGTCATTGGAAGAACTGGCTTCAGACTATGAGGAATGGTTGGATAGCCAAAAGGATTTAGAACAAAAAATTAATCTAAATAATCCTTGGTCAGGTGCTAGAGAAACGGCTTACTCAGAAATTTTATTTCATGTTGCTAATCATGGAACTTATCATCGAGGTAACATAACAACGATGTTAAGACAACAGGGGCACGCTTCGACAATGAATGACTTATCTTTATATTGGTATCATAGTTAGTTCAAATTAACTTATTGAAGTACAGCTTAACAAGCCAAATTTTAAAAAATGATAAAAAGTGAGGTATAAGCGAAAAGAACCCATTTTGATAGCAATCATCAAAATGGGTTCTATTTTATATTGTTAAGCTCTCAATTTTTGTACTTCAATAAATTGAATATGATTGTCTTGCTTGTCATGGATAGAGAACATAAAACCATCATGCTCAATTTGATTATCCAAATTTAAATCTATATCCTGTGTATAATACCATCCACCGATTGTATCTACGTCAGGATTATACAGGTCAATTCTCAATAATTTTGCAACATCATCAAGTAAAACGTTTGTATGGATTATATAATGGTCTTCTTTTACTTTACGAACATCTGGTACTTCATCGTCATCAAACTCATCTCGAATTTCTCCTACTATTTCCTCCAGGATATCTTCAACAGTTACAAGTCCAGAAGTACCACCGTATTCATCCAATAATATAGCCATGTGAATACGTTCTTTTTGCATTTTTAACAGTAAGCTGTTGATTGGGGTTGTTTCAATAGTATTAATCACGGGATTTACAAAATGCTTTATAGTAAAGTTCTCTACTGTTATACGATTGTTAATACCTTGTGTTAGGAAGTCCTTAATGTTGATAAATCCAATTATGTTATCTCGATCTTCTTCATATACAGGATAACGCGTATACCGCTCTTCAGAGATGGTAGTTAAGACCTCATGAAACGTTGCGTTTATCTCAAATCCAATTATTTGAGTTCTCGGTACCATAATCTCTCGTGCGATTCGATCATCAAATTCAAAAACGTTATTTACATATTTCAATTCATTTTGGTTTATCTCTCCACTCTTATAGCTTTCTGCAAGAAGCAGGCGAAGCTCTTCCTCTGTATGAGATAGCTCGTGCTCTGATGCTGGTTTCATACCAAAAAGGCCAACTAGCAAACGAGCAGAACCATTTAAGAACCAAATGAAGGGATAAAGTATCTTATAAAAAATCATTATTGGTTTAGCGAATACAAGAGTTACTGCTTCAGCTTTTTGAATTGCTATTGTTTTAGGAGCCAGTTCACCAACTACTACGTGTAAAAAGGTAGCTATTACAAAGGCAGCCCCTATGGTGAAGTAATGAATATTGTCAGTGCCTATTCCTATCGCTTCAAATAATGGATGAAGGATAAACTCGAAAGTTGACTCACCAACCATCCCGATACCTAAAGCTGTTACAGTTATACCAAGCTGACAGGCCGATAAGTATTCATCCAAATGAGTAGTAACTTGTTTTGCAGCTTTAGAACCTTTCCGTCCTTCAGCAAGTAATTGATCTATTCTTGATTGTCGTACCTTTACAATGGCAAACTCCGTAGCAACGAAGAATGCTGTTAAAGCTATTAATATGACAAATATCGTTAAATTCAATGCGGTCAATAAGTTGTCTTACTCGAAAGTAAGACTTCACCTCCTAAGTGATCAATAGTAATAAGGATTGCATAAGCGCAACACTTTCTGTTGAAACTTTCTGTTTAATAGAATGTTTAGTGTTATCTTCTTTGTCATTTATTTGTTCCAATAAATGAGAAACTTCTTTTTCTAAATATTTCATCTGTAATCGTATTTCTTGAATGTCTATTTCCTCAACAACATCTCTTGCAAGCTCTCTTTTGATTTGCTCTAGTGACATACCATCTGACTTTTTCTCTTCAATTAGTCTTAGTTTTTCAATCGCATCATAAGGATAGTAACGATAATTGGAACTAGAACGTTCAGCTTCTAATAGACCAAGAGTAGTATAATAATCAATGGTACGTTTAGTGATGCCACTTTTCTCAGCTAATTCGCCAATTCTTAGTTTCTCTTTCCCAACTGTATCACTCCTAACCGTAACGTTATGGTTTAGTATATTATGTGTTTAATTGAATTGCAAGTGATAATACTAAGGTTTAGCAAATTCATTTATAGTTTTTAGCTTTATGTAAATAAGAGTATAGTGTATGAAAAAAGGCAAAATTCATAGCTTAATTATCCATAAATATATACTTTTCATAGGAGAAGGGCCTTAAGAAATTGCTGGAAAAGGGACTTAGACATGAATATAAATCATCTTAATATATCTCTTGTTATACGATAGTTTAGAAGATAGACAGTACTCAGCAGCCGAGAGTATATAGTCTTTTCGTATAAAGAGTGAAACGGTCATAAATTTCTCTATCCGGTTATAAAACCTCTTGGAACGATCATAAAAAATTCTAAACGGATATAAATCTACTTCTTTCGACAATTTCTTATTAGAAGACATTTCGTGAATACTTTAATGGTTTATAGTAGAAATATGAAAGAATTCTACTATTTTAAAAGGTGAATTTTTCAAGTAGAAGGGAGATAACAGATGCCAACTATCATATGTGAAATTTTTATAGATGCTCCAATAGACCTTTGCTTTGATCTTTCGAGGGATGTGACCATTCATACAAAAACAACCGGACAAACAAAGGAAAAGGCTGTTGATGGCAAAACTAATGGCTTATTAAATAAAGGAGATTGTGTTACCTGGGAAGCCACCCATTTTGGTATTAGACAAAAACTAACAGCCAAAATCATTGAAATGGAGAAGCCGTATACATTTAAGGATGTCATGGTAAGTGGTGCCTTCCATTCTTTTACACATACTCATCATTTTAAAGTACAAGGTACTGGCACGTTAGTCAGGGATGAATTTGTCTATAGATCACCTTTAGGAATTTTAGGGAAACTAGCAGATGTTTTGTTTCTTGAAAGATATATGATAAATTTTTTAAAACAACGTTCCCATGAATTAAAAAGGATAGCTGAAAGTCAAAGAATACAAATCTAAATCCGTTAGGTTATCACTAAATACATGCAATTATCACTCTTTTTAATAGTTTTGTAATATTTGTAGAATTGGAGATGATAATAATGGTAATTACTACAATGAGTTCGAGAGCTGATTTGGTTGAAAAGCTACAAGTCGAGGTAAAAACAAGAGGGCATAAAGTGATAATCGACGAACCAACTCGTTTAGGTGGAACAGATGAAGGAATGAATCCATTAGAATTATTACTTTCTTCACTAGGTGCTTGTCAAACAATAGTCGCTCAAATGTCAGCTAAGAAACTTGGCGTCCAATACCATCATCTAACAGTTGAGTTAGAAGGAGATATTGATACAGATGGGTTCCTTGGACTTTCGGATATTCGACCTGGTTTTTTAGAGATCAGATATAAAGTCAATATTATATCCGATGAGCCTCAAAAGAAAATCGAAGAATTCATTTCATATGTAGAAGCTCACTGTCCAGCATTAGATTCATTAATTAATGGTGTCAAGGTTGTATCTCAAGGTGTAAATGTTCAACAAACAGAAAAATAAGCTTGCTTACTATAATGAACGAGGCTTTTATATCAATTTCTATAGTAGCGAATGAGTTCTCGAAAATAACTAGAGGATGGTAATGACATAAGTCACGACCATCCTCTTTTTTTAGAAGATCCCTAGAAAAGACTCTTGTTCTTATCTTAAAATCCTCTTTTATAAGCTTTTGGCACGGTAGCTTTGCCATCTAAAATTTCTTGAGTATGCAATGCCCAATATGGATCTTTTAACATACCTCGACCAATAGCTACCAGTTCTATATCCTCTTCCGCCATGGTTTTTTCGGCTAAAATTGGATCTTCTAATATTCCTACAGCAATTACTGGTAGATCTAGTGCTTGTTTATATGCTCTTGCAAAAGGTACTTGGTAACCAGGAGTATTTGCAGGCTTTACTTTTCCAGGGTTAGCTTCCCCTCCGCTAGAAACATGGAATACGTCTACTCCAGCTTCCTTGTACTGTTTTGCAATTTCAAGAGAGTGCTCTAAACCATAACCACCATCTATATACTCTATTGCTGAGATTCGGAACAATAGTGGCATATCCTCAGGCATAACACTTTTCACAGCTTTAATTACTTCTACACCAAATTTAGCATAATTGTCTCCATATTCATCAGTACGATTATTTATAGAAGGGGAGTGGAATTGGTGTATTAAATAGCCATGAGCTCCATGGAGTTCAATTGTATCGAAGCCTGCATCTACCGCTCGGCGAGCTGCTTCTTTATATTTATTTACCATTTCTTTTATCTCTTCTATAGTTAATGGTCTTGGTTTCTTCCATGTGCCATCAGATTCTACAGGTAAATTGGAGGAGCTTATCGGCTGGTCGGCATCTGTAGCTTTTCTTCCAGCATGAGCAATTTGGATACCAATTTTAGCATCGTGTTTATGTACTTCAGTTACGATTCTTGCATATGCAGGAATCTGCTCATCTGACCATAAACCTAAATCATAATCTGTAATTCTCCCGTCAGGTTCTACATCTGTCATCTCCACAATGATTAAGCCTGTGCCACCGACCGCTCGTGATACATAGTGAACAAAATGCCAGTCATTCGGGATCCCATCCTTAGCTTCTACGGAGTATTGGCACATTGGAGCCATTACAATTCTATTTTTTAAACTTAAACCTTTCACATTATACGGTGTAAATAGTTTGGACATTTCTATCAATCACTCCTTTTTGTTATTATCGCTTGTTTTGTCTATTCGTTCAAATAATGCGCATTAATAGAAACACAGATTTTATAAATGAAAAGTTTCAATATGCATATTTAATAAATTTTGGTTGTATTTATACAATCTTAATGTTACATTATGTATATTAATACGAAATAACCGTATATAAATACATTGGAGGAATTTAATATGAGAAAAAAAGTTGTTTTAGCATATTCAGGTGGATTAGATACTTCAGTTGCAATTACTTGGCTAAAGGATGAGGGCTATGATGTTGTAGCTGTTTGTTTAGACGTAGGAGAAGGCAAGGATTTGGAGTTTGTGAAAAACAAAGCATTAGAAGTTGGAGCAATTGAAAGCTATATGATTGATGCAAGGGAAGAATTTGCAAATGAATATGCATTGATCTCCATGCAGGCTCACACGTGGTACGAAAATAAATATCCGTTAGTATCTGCTCTGTCACGTCCACTGATTTCTAAAAAACTAGTGGAAATTGCTGAAAAAACAGGTGCCACTGCAGTAGCTCATGGTTGTACTGGTAAAGGTAACGATCAAGTACGTTTTGAAGTTTCTATTAATGCATTAAATCCAGATTTAGAGGTAATCGCTCCGGTACGTGAGTGGAGCTGGAGTCGTGAAGAAGAAATCGCTTATGCAAAAGAGAAGAATATTCCGATACCAATTAACTTAGATAGTCCATTTTCTATTGACCAAAACCTTTGGGGACGTGCAAATGAATGTGGTATTTTAGAGGACCCTTGGGCAGCACCACCTGAAGATGCATATGATTTAACAGTTTCATTGGAGAATGCACCCGACACTGCAGACATTATTGAAATCGAATTTTTAAAAGGAGTTCCAGTATCACTTGATGGAGTTAATTATCCATTACATGAGCTTATTCTAAAATTAAACGATGTAGCTGGGAAGCATGGAGTTGGACGTATTGATCACGTAGAAAACCGTTTAGTTGGTATAAAGTCCCGTGAAGTATATGAAATACCTGGGGCACACACCTTACTGCTCGCTCATAAAGAACTTGAAGATATCACTTTAGTAAAGGAACTCGCTCACTTTAAACCGGTAATGGAAAAGAAATTAACAGAGCTTATTTATGAGGGGCTTTGGTTTTCGCCATTAAAAACAGCACTTGTGGCATTTTTAAAGGAAACACAGCAATATGTAAATGGAACTGTACGAGTAAAACTATTCAAAGGTCATGCGATTGTAGAAGGACGTAAATCCCCAAACTCCCTATACAATGAAAAACTTGCTACCTATACGTCCGAAGACGAATTTAACCATACTTCAGCTGTTGGATTCATTGAGTTATGGGGACTACCGACAAAAGTACATGCAATGGTAAACAAGGGAGAAAAGAAGGTGCAGGTATGACCAAGTTATGGGGTGGACGTTTCCAAAAATCCGCCGAGCAATGGGTGGACGAATTTGGAGCTTCTATCGAATTTGATCAAAAGTTAGTAATGGAAGATATAGATGGTAGTATTGCACATGTCCAAATGCTTGGCGATTGCAATATTTTATCTACTGATGATGTAGACATAATTCTCGGTGGCCTAGTTCAACTGAAGCAGCTTGCAGTGGAACATAAGCTTGAGTTTTCTATTGCTAATGAAGATATACATCTGAATTTAGAAAAGATGTTAATAGATTTAATTGGACCAGTTGGTGGAAAGTTACACACTGGGAGAAGCCGGAATGACCAAATTGCAACAGATATGCATTTGTATTTAAAGAACCGAGTAGAAGAAATTATTGAGTTGATCCAAGTATTCCAAAAAACAATCGTGAATCAAGCAGAGGATCATATCGAAACACTTGCACCAGGTTATACTCATTTACAACGTGCCCAACCAATTTCCTTTGCGCATCATTTAATGGCTTATTTTTGGATGCTTGAGAGAGACAAAGAACGTTTTTTAGATTCTATGAAACGCATTGATATTTCACCGCTAGGTTCCGGTGCACTTGCAGGAACTACCTTTCCGATAGACCGTAAGCTTTCAGCAGATTATCTTGGATTTAGTAATGTTTATGCTAATAGTATGGATGCAGTAAGTGATCGTGATTTTATCGTTGAATTTTTAAGTAACTCTTCCTTGCTCATGACTCACTTATCACGTTTTGCAGAAGAAATTATTTTATGGTCTAGCTCTGAGTTTAACTTTATCGAATTGGACGATTCCTTCTCTACTGGATCAAGTATTATGCCTCAGAAGAAAAATCCAGATATGGCGGAGTTAATCCGTGGTAAAACTGGTCGTGTATTTGGAAACCTAATGGGACTTTTAACCACTTTAAAAGGGTTGCCGCTTGCATACAACAAAGATATGCAAGAGGATAAGGAAGGTATGTTTGATACTGTAGAGACAATTGTTGGATCTCTTAAAATTTTTGAGGGAATGATTCGGACAATGATTGTACATACTAAGCGGTTGCATGATACAGTGCATAAGGATTTTTCAAACGCTACAGAGCTTGCAGATTATTTAGCAGCAAAGGGACTTCCGTTCCGAGAAGCTCATGAGGTGACTGGTAAGCTGGTGTTCCTATGTATTCAACGTGGATATTTCCTTTTAGATCTTCCTTTAAATGATTTACAAGAAGCTAATAGCTTAATAGAAGAAGACATTTACGAGGTATTATCACCATTAGCTGCTGTCAGAAGAAGAAATTCATTAGGTGGAACAGGCTTTAATCAGGTTGAAATTCAAATAGAAGAAGCTAAAAAACGATTAATATAAAGTAAAACCCGTAGGAATAGATAAACACAATTTCTGCGGGTTTTCTTTGTACGTTATTTAGTAAGCTACTAATTTTACTCAGCGGACTCCAGATAGCGATATAGTGTTGACTTGCTTATGCCCGTTTCTTCTTTAATCTCATGGAGAGTGAATTCTCCTGAATGGTACATGGCAATTGCTTTTTTTATATTAGTATCCGGTTTTTTTGGTCGTCCTAATGTTTTTCCTTGTTCCTTTGCATTTTCTATGCCAATTGTTGTAGTCTGTTTTACTATGTCTGTCTGAAAATCCATTAAATACTGCATATATACTCTCAATGAAAGATTAAGTACCTCATCACTTTGTATTCCCTCATGAATGAATTGAATGACAACGCCGTCTCTTTCACCAAGCTTAAGAAGATCTACAAGATGTCTTGTTGTATCGGCAAGGACAAACATTCTTTCCACTACTATGATGTCTCCTTTTTTTAAGTTCATTAGAAGTGACTCTAGCTCTGTACGTTTTTTTGATGAGCCGTGGCTCTCCTGAAAAATATTTTGTGTTCGAGAGCCTAAACATGCTAGCTGTTGTTTGCAAGTAACATCATTATAGAGGGGTCTAACATATCCATAAATCATATAAAAGCAACTCCTTACATTTGTCCCCAAAAAGGTTCCATTTTGGGAATGAAGATGGTATGATAATCGAAGATTTTTTTTAGAAGGAGATTATCATGGAAAATATAAAACAACAATGGTTTGGAAACATACGGGGGATATACTGTCTGGTATTGTGGTCGCGCTAGCCCTCATACCAGAAGCAATCGCTTTTTCAATTATTGCAGGTGTCGACCCTATGGTTGGTCTGTATGCTTCCTTTTGTATTGCGGTCATTATAGCATTTGTAGGCGGACGACCAGGTATGATTTCTGCAGCTACAGGAGCTATGGCGTTAGTAATGGTACCACTAGTTAAGGAATACGGTTTAGATTACTTATTAGCAGCAACTATTTTAACAGGTATTATTCAAATAATGTTTGGTGTATTTAAAATTGCTAAATTGATGAAATATATTCCAAATGCTGTAATGATCGGTTTCGTCAATTCGCTTGCTATTTTAATATTTATGGCTCAGGTTCCACATTTCATCGGTATTTCAACTATGACATATATATTTGTAGGCATTACGCTTATTCTTGTATATACATTACCACGTTTTGTAAAGGTAATACCAGCACCGTTAATCGCAATTGTCATTTTGACTATTATTGCAATTTACAGTGGATTAGATTTAAAAACAATTGGAGATTTAGGTAACATTACTCAAACTTTGCCTTTCTTCTTTTTACCAGACGTTCCTTTAAATTTTGAAACGTTACAGATTATATTCCCTTATTCAATCGCCCTTGCAATCGTAGGATTAGTGGAATCTCTGCTCACTTCTCAAATCATCGATGATATGACTGCTACGGAAAGTGATAAAAATAAGGAAGCAAGAGGTCAAGGTATTGCTAACTTTATCAATGGGTTCTTTGGAGGAATGGCTGGTTGCGCCATGATAGGTCAATCGGTAATCAATGTGAAATCAGGGGGTAGAGGAAGACTATCTACATTAGTTGCTGGATTGTTTCTTATGTTCTTAATTATTGTATTAGGTGATTTAGTTATTAAAATTCCAATGCCGGTATTGGTTGGAATCATGATCATGGTTTGTATCGGTACCTTTGACTGGAATTCTTTTAAGTATTTAGTTAAGGCCCCAAGAACCGATGCAATTGTCATGCTAACAACTGTAATTATTGTAGTTTATACACATGACCTATCTAAGGGAGTTATCGCAGGGGTAATTTTAAGTGCTGTTTTCTTTGTTGTAAAAATTTCAACCTTAAAGATAATTCAACAGGAACAGCGATATATTATAGAAGGACAGCTATTTTTTGCTTCTACTGATAGCTTTGTGGATTACTTTAAAAAAGTATCCATACATTCGGAAAGTATACAAATCGATTTTTCTAATAGTCGGATCTGGGATGATTCAGGGGTAGTTGCATTATTTAAAGTAAAAGATTTACTTAGTGACCGAGCTATACAAGTAGAATTAGTTGGCTTAGATACATATAGCCAAAAAATGATTGCACAGATCGATGGCTTATCATCTCATTAAGGGGGAAATCACAAATGTATAAACATATCGTTTTAGCAGCTGATGGCTCTGAAAATGCTGTCCGTGCAGCGAAAGAAACTATAAAAATAGCTTCTATGAGTAAGGACTGCGTAGTGGAAGTAGTGTATGTTGCGGATTTTGAAAATGCGAAGACCGAGGTATTGCACTCTAGCTCTAAAGAGGCTGTAGAGCTAGAAAGACGTAGAAAAATTAAAAATGTAGAAAAACTATTAAATGAATCAAAGATTTATTATAAAGTAAGAATACTGCATGGTATCCCAGGACCAGAAATTGTGAAATTTGCTAATGAGAATAATGTAGATCTTTTAGTTATAGGTAGTAGGGGATTAAATTCCTTGCAGGAAATGGTTTTAGGTAGCGTCAGTCATAAGGTGATTAAACGAGTAAATTGTCCAGCTTTAGTAGTTAAATAGGTTTTTTGATAAGTCCTGTGTTTCACAGGGCTTTTAATTTTGAACGAATTTTCATATAATTTAAGAAACAAAAGGAGGAGAATTTTGGAGACTCAAGAAGGTATTTATATTCGTTTACTTAAAATAGAGGACACTGAAGCCTCATTAGCTCTAGAAACAAAAAACAAGGAATTTTTTAAGCATTACACAGTATTAAGAGAACCAAGCTTTTATACATTTGAAAAAATAAAGGAACGGATCGAAAATGGGATTGAAGGAGCAGCGAATGATACTTTATATGCTTTTGGAATTTTTTTGTCAGGTACGGATGAGTTAATAGGCAATGTATCATTGTCGCATATCTCACGTGGTCCGGCTCAAAGCTGTATGATTGGTTACTACTTAGATAAAAATCAGAATGGGAAAGGTTATATGACGAAGGCTGTCCAGTTAGCGGTTGACTATGGTTTTAAGACGTTGAAATTACATAGAATAGAAGCTGGAGTTATGCCTCACAATATTCCTTCTATAAATGTTCTAGAAAAAGCCGGCTTTCACAAAGAGGGAATTGCTAAAGAAAATGTGAAAATTAACGGAAAATGGCAAGACCATCTTATATTAGCAATTATTAACCCCGATGATTCAGAATCTGAGGTTTAAATAATATTTGATTGTATTTGTAGTTTAGACTCTTTTAGGCTAAATAACTCAAATCAAAAAGCTTAACTTAGGAGAAATCAAGTAATGTTAAATTTTAAAAGGCTCAATTTAGAACATAACAAAAGAGTTATTATAATTTCAGATATACATGGAAATTTACATTTATTCAAAAGCTTATTAGAAAAAGTCAATTACCAATCGGAAGATTATTTGTTTATAAACGGCGATTTATGTGAGAAAGGGGATAACAGCCTAGAAGTCATAGAATTTGTTCGGTTGCTCCAAGAAAGCTCTAGTAACGTATTTATAACGAAGGGTAATTGTGATGTTGTTCATCGATATATAATTCAGGAAGATAAATCCATTATTGCTTATATGAAAAATCGTAAAAAATCTGTTTTAAACGAGATGCTCAATCAACATGGAAAGAGTCTGGATGAATATACTAGCTTAAGCGAACTATCTAAGTTTTATCAAAAGCATTATTCAGAGATGATTGCCTGGCTGGAGGGGCTTCCAATTGCCTTTGAAACAGAAAATTTTATAGTCGTTCATGCAGGAATTGATCCTATAAAAGATTGGAAACTTACTGATGAAGAAACCGCATTAAATATTTCCTCTTTTCTAGATAAGGGGCATCAAGCCAATAAGCTAGTCATTGTAGGACATTGGCCGGTTATAAACTACCGTTCAACTTCAGTAAGCTCCCATAACCCTATGATAGATATAGATAAAAACATAATTTCAATTGATGGGGGAAACCAAATAAAACAGGATGGACAATTAAATGCTTTAATCATAGAAGGCGATACATATTCATATACCTATGTCGACAATCTTTCTAAATACATAATTGCACACAATGATTTCGGAGGATGCTCAAATAGAGTTGGTACTGTAGCTTATCCTAATTACGAATTAAAAATTATAAGACAAGAAGAATACTTTACCTTATGCGAAAATGTAAAACTAGGTATAGAACAGTGGATTAAAAATGAATATATTATTGAAAAAAACGGGACAAACTTTTGCAGGACAGATTTAAGTACTACCTTTCTCCCAGTAATGAGAGGAGAAAAGGTTTGGGTAGTAGATGACGGGTGTGCCGGTTACATGCTTGTTAAAAATGTTCTCGGAGAAATCGGATGGATTGAACAATAAATTTATTTACAAAAGGTATGGAGTAAACTCTGTACCTTTTTCTATTGACATTTAAACAGCACTACTATAAATTTTAATTAACGTTGAATAGTCAACGTTGAATAAAAAGAAGGAGTGGTGAAATGTTATATTTGCAAGCTACAAATTTAGTAAAGAAATATGGTAACCGAGATGTAGTTAAGGATATTAATATGAATATTAGCCAAAACGAAATCCTAGGTGTAATTGGTCCCAATGGTGCAGGTAAGACAACTTGTATTGAGTTACTAATCGGATTAAAGGAAGAGGACGGCGGGACTATTCAATATTTTATGGAGGATTTTAAAAACAATATTGGAGTACAGCTACAATCAATATCCTTTTTCCCAAGGTTATCTGTCTCTGAAAATTTAAGGTTGTTTGGAGCCTTTTACAAAAAGAATGTAAATAAGTACGAAATGAAAGAAATCCTTTCAAAATGTAACTTAACTCAAAGCGCTAATATGGAAGCATCCAAGCTTTCCGGAGGTCAGCAAAAACGTCTTGCAATTGCTATTACGTTAATACATGATCCGAAGCTAATATTTCTAGATGAACCAACAGCTGCATTAGATCCACTTTCAAAAAAAGAATTACATTCCCTAATTCGCCAAGTAAATAAGGAAGGAAGAACAGTTGTGTTTACTTCACATGACATGGAGGAGGTAAACTATCTAGCGAACAGAATTATATTTATAAATAAAGGCAGGATTATTTGTGAAGGTGATCCTAAATTATTGATAGAAGAACACAATGTAGCTAATTTAGAAAGCCTATATATTAAATTAATCTCTGAGGAGGTCTCTGAATGTTAATTATTTTTCGTTCTATGATTGTAAGTTCTTTGAGAGATAAAATTACCTTATTTTATTCTCTTTTGTTTCCTATAGGAATGATTATTGGATTAGGTCTCTATTTTAATAATATGGATGAACGTATTTTAACAGGCGTGACAGCAATTGGAACATTATTTTGGGGTATGCAAGGAATCGCTTTTCAAATTCTTTATCAACGAAACAAAGGTGTCTATAAAATGTTGAAAATAACTCCTTTACCGATTGGCCATTTTATCATTGCTATGGTGCTCGCTAGAACTGTATTGGGGGTAATCTTAAATATGGGTGTATGGATTATTGGAGTCTTGTTTTTTCAAATATCGATTAGTAGTGAAGCAATCATAGGAACTTTGCTACTTGTTACAATAGCAACACTCTGTTTTACTAGTCTTGGTTTTTTAATAGCCAACTTAGCTAATAATGAGGGCCATATTAATATGATTGCAAACCTGATTCAAATTCCTTTTATACTAATAAGTGAAGCTTTTTATTCTTTAAGTAAAGCACCCGGTTGGATCCACTTCATCAGCAAACTATCACCTTTTGAACACTACGTTAAAGCGTTGAAAGGCTTAACAGATGGAATGATGTTACCTATGGGATCCTCTATACTAATATTGTTAATTTACACACTGTTTAGCTTTTTATTGGCTGTTATTACCTTTAAATGGGAAGAACGGATAGGTAGTGAATACAAACCTATTTCTAACTAGGCTGACAATCGTCTTGTGCTATAATAATACTCAATATTGATTATTTATAATTGAGGAGAACTTTATGACAAGATTGATGGTATTAGGCCTACTAAAATTGAAGCCGATGAGTGGTTATGAAATTCAACAAACACTTCAAACAAGTGAAGCGGATCGTTGGGCAGGAATCTTAGCTGGTTCTATCTATCACGCTCTTAAGAAAATGGAAAAGGAGCAACTAGTAGAGCTAGAAGCAGTAAAGAATATTGGGAACAGAAGTAAAGCCATCTATAGAATCACTGAACATGGTAAAAAGGAATTTCAAACATTGCTAAAAGAAACATTGCAGGAACAATCTGTTAACCTGCCAAGTAATCTATACACAGCATTAAGCTTTATACAAGACCTTCCAAAAGATGATGTTTTAGAAGCTCTCTATAATCAAAAATTACAAATTGAAACAGATTTAGAACAGCAAAAAAGAGGTATTCAAGTTAAGAAAGAACATATGAAAGCCGATGAAGTTACAGAACTTATTTTTCACAATATGTACAGTCAATACGAACTACAAATACAGCTTCTCGACGATTTAATTAAAATCTATGAAAAAAGATGAATCTTGTTCCACAATCTAGGTTTTTCAATTCATTAGTCAGATTCAAGTCCAAGTGGAGAGCTTTTTCAATTGGCAACGCCTTTGTGACCGACATCCTCTTGGCCTGAAGCACCAGAACTGAACGTAGAGAGGGAGAAGTCTGAGGCCGTGTCGGTGGTTAGCATAGAGCTTGAAAACGATTTATTTGAGTTTATAAAGTGTGAATTGCTTGATAATAGTTTAATAGTTTTTTCCACTTGATAGCTGCCGTGACATACAAATGTCGGCAGCTTTTAATTTTTTTCTATCTTTATTCGAGCCATAATGATATATTTAATGTGAATTTTTAGACTTTTAAGTTTAATGCTTCATTGATTATTATCAGTTAGCACTTACAAAGTAAAACTGCCAGAGTCAGTGTCTTCCCTAAAAAAGTGTATGTAACTCCACAGCTAAATAAATTATTCTCTATTGGATCATACAGAGGCAAGGTGCAAAGTCAGACAAAGCATCTATTTATCTTTTTAAAAGTAATAGACAATAATTTAAAATGTCTCTAATACATAGGAGTGTTATGAAATGAGCCAAAAATGGTTGGAATGGGCAAAGAGGATTCAAGCTTTATCACAATCTGGATTAGCCTTTTCTAAGGATATATACGATATCGAACGATACGAGGAATTAAGAGCTATAAGTGCTGAAATTATAGCGGGACATACAGGAATAGAATTTCAAAAGGTACAGGATTTATTTACTAATGAAACAGGTTATCAAACTCCCAAAGTAGACGTCCGTGGAGTAGTTTTCAAGGATAACAAGATTCTCATGGTTTGTGAGAGTATTGACAACAAATGGTCCTTACCAGGTGGTTTTTGCGATATTGGGTTATCTGCATCTGAAAATATTGTAAAAGAAATAAAAGAGGAATCCGGGTATGAGGTAAAACCTATTAAATTGCTTGCATTATTGGACAAAAATAAGCATCCTCATCCACCAGAAGCATATCATTATTATAAAATATTTATCCGCTGCGAAATAATTGGAGGGACACCAGCAAGCGGTGTCGAGACAAGTAATGTTCAATTTTTCTCTCCTACTAATTTACCGCCACTTTCTACTAACAGAAACACAGAATCACAAATAATCACTATGTTTGAATACCTGCACAATCCGGATAAAGATACGATATACGATTAAACAAATATGGAGGCATTCCGAATGATTTATGTAGTGCGTCACGGAGAGACAGATTTAAATAAAGAAGGCAGATTACAAGGACGCATGGGTCTACCTTTAAACGAGAAAGGTAAACAGCAAGCAAGAGAAATGAAAGAAATGTTAAAAACTGTACAATTTGATCTAGTTTTTTCTTCTCCCAAGAACGAGCAGTTCAAACTGCTGTAATTATAACAAATTTAGAACCTATAGTAGATTCTAGGTTAGACGTTTTTGACTTAGGAGAGGCAGATCAATCAAAAAAAGAAGAAGTAAAACTAAAAGGTGCAATACCTGATCCAACTATATACAAAGGCGTGGAGGATATAAAATCCTATGTTGGGCGTATATTTGATTTCATGGTGCAGCTTGAAGAGCAATATAAAAGTAATAGTGGAAATATACTTATAACCGGTCATCGTTGTACTACAGGATGTATAGGGGCCTACTTCAAAGGAATACCTGAAGATAAAAATATCTTATGTTATTCCTCAAACAACGGAGAATTTAAAATATACACATTTAAGGAGGAGTTAAATGTTCATCGTTAATGTGGAGGGCGCTATATACAAAGAGGGAAAGTGGCTCTTAGTGAAACGAAGCGAGAAGGAAGAACATGCTGCTGGAAGTTTGGCATTTGTGGGTGGCACAGTAGATCAAGAGGGTGATGCAATTGACATATTTGAAAGAACGTTGCACCGAGAGATCAAAGAAGAGGTAGGTATTGAAGTTACAAACCTTCAATATGTAAACAGTTCTTCCTTTATATCAGATACTGGAAAATCTGTTGTTGATATTGTCTTTGTCTGTGACCATTCATTTGGTGAACCATACGTCAAATGCAGAGAAGAAGTGGATGAAATAGTTTGGCTGACGACTGAGCAAATATTAAGTAGTGATGAATTCCCTGATTATTTCAAGAGAAATATTACTCTAGCAGACCAATTTAAAAATACATGAAAAAGTAAAATAGTCTCATGAATAAAACCTAAAAGTCTTTATAAACTTGTAATTAAAAATATAAATGGTATAATTTAGAAAAATAATTATAAGATAATTTCAAGAAAAACATATATTAGACTTAAGGGAGAAAAGAACAAGATGAAAAATTCTCGAAGTCGAGTGAATAGAAAGACTTTTAAAAGAAAGAAAGTTATTTATACTATAACGATTAGTTCTATTTTACTGATGTCTGCAGTCATTTTCTTTGCCATCAATTTATCGTGGGAGGCAAAGCATGCGAATAATAAAATATTTGCGCCATTGATTAAGGACCTTGAAGAAGACACAAGTACGAAAGAAGTAAAATCTAAGTCTCCGTTTTCAATACTTTTAGCTGGCATTGAGCATGGAGAAAATGAAAAGTATGGTCGATCAGATATGCTAATTGTTGCAACAGTCAATCCAACTACCAACAAAATGTCAATGGTTAGCATACCTAGAGACACTTTAGTTTATATAGAAGGATTAGATAAAGAAGACAAAATAAACCATGCTTATTCAAATGGTGGTATCAATTGGACAACTGATACAATAGAAAACATGTTAGGGATACCTATTGACTATTACGTATCGACAGATTTTCAGGGTTTCCAGGATATAGTTGATACTTTGGGAGGGGTCGAAGTCGACGTTCCTTTTACCTTTAAAATTCAACTCGCTAATTTTGAGTGGAAGACCTATACAGAGGGACCTATGTTTTTAGAGGGAGACGAGGCTCTAGCATATGTACGTATGCGTAAAAAAGATCCAGAGGGTGATAAAGGACGAAATGAAAGACAGAAGCAAGTCATCCAATCACTTTTAAGCGAAATGACCAATGTGAGTATGATTACTAAAATAGATGATTTAATCAAGGATGTTGGAGAAAATGTCAAAACCAATATTCCTTCCTCAGACTATATAAAGCTAGCTAAAATGTATCAGCAGATAAAAGGAACGCCCATTGAACACTTACAGTTAGATGGTACAGGTAAAACCATATACAATAAAGAGGCTGGCCATGATCTCTGGTATTTTATAGCAGATGAAAACTCTATAAACGAAGTAAGCAAAAAGCTTAAAACTAACTTAGAGGATATTACTTATAAGGCGAATTCAGATGAAGTAAAGGACTTAACAATAGGTAACTAAAGTGCATCAGGATTATATCCTGATGCTTTTTTGTGGAATTTTTTAATACTTTGATCTAATTAACTTGCTTCCATGATTAAATTTTGTTAATATAACTGACGAACGTTCGTTAAAAGGAGTGAGAGATGTGAAAAGCCAAGAGCTCAAAGAATCAGCTCTTAAATATTTTACAATTCACGGCTATGAAGGTGCTTCGCTTTCCCAAATCGCTGAAGATGTGGGTATGAAAAAACAGTCTATTTATGCACACTATAAAGGTAAGGATGACCTTTTTCTTCAGGTTTTAAGAGATGCCAAGCAAACTGAATTGGATACTAAGTTAGAGTACTTTCGTCCATTAAACTCTAAGGATCCCCAGAATGATTTGTATGGATTCCTGCAAATGGTCATTAATCTTTTTCAAAAAGATGAGCATTTAAAGTTTTGGTTACGTATGTCATTTTTCCCACCTGCTCACTTAGCGAAGGAAATTGAAGAGGATGTACTTGATATAGAGAAACAAGTGCAAGCTATGTTAGAAGACAAATTTAAACAATGGATGGATGAAAATTTGGTTATTGGTGAGTCCGCGTTAATATTGACTTATGCATTTCTAAGCATGGTAGATTCAATGATGCTTGAACTGGTATATGTCAATGAAGAAAAACGTTTACACGAGAGGCTAAATGCCTCGTGGAAAGTATTTTGGCGAGGCATATCTATTCATTGATAGTAAAGAAAGAAGTGTATATATGAATAAATCTATAAAAGAACAAAAATCAGTAATTATTATCTTATTAAGTAATATTTTCATCGCGTTTTTAGGAATAGGACTCATTATTCCTGTGATGCCATCGTTTATGAATATCATGCATTTGTCCGGAAGCACAATGGGTTATTTAGTAGCAGTGTTTGCTGTCGCTCAACTGATCACATCTCCATTTGCTGGCCGCTGGGTAGACCAATTTGGTCGTAAAAAAATGATTACCATCGGTTTACTATTATTTAGTGTTTCCGAGCTTATTTTTGGGGCGGGTACAAACGTCTGGGTACTATACCTTTCAAGAGTATTAGGAGGCGTTAGTGCTGCATTTATTATGCCGGGTGTTACAGCATATATTGCTGATATTACGACGATTCAGGAGAGACCTAAAGCAATGGGCTATATTTCAGCAGCCATTAGCACAGGTTTTATCATAGGGCCAGGGATTGGCGGATTTATAGCAGAATTTGGGGTTAGATTGCCATTCTACTTTGCAGCAGGAATAGCATTTATCGCCTGTATTTCCTCTTTGTTTATACTGAAAGAACCACTTTCAAAAGAAGAATTAGCGGAAATATCAGCTAACAGTAAACAAACCAATTTTGTAGGCGATTTAAAAAAATCACTAAAACCAATGTACTTTATAGCTTTCATTATTATATTTGTTTTAGCCTTTGGTCTATCTGCATACGAAACGGTTTTTAGCCTATTCTCTGATCATAAGTTTGGTTTTACACCAAAGGACATCGCTGTCATTATTACCATAAGTTCCATATTTGGAGTAGTAGTACAAGTATTTATGTTTGGAAAGTTAGTAGACCTTTTAGGCGAAAAAAAACTAATTCAAATTTGCCTAATTGTAGGAGTGATTTTGGCATTCATTTCTACGGTCATTTCTAGCTTTATAATAGTCCTTATAGTAACGAGCTTTATATTTCTTGCATTCGATTTACTCCGTCCAGCACTCACAACATTTTTATCCAGAGCAGGCGGAAAAGAACAAGGATTTGTTGCGGGCATGAACTCAACATATACGAGTTTAGGAAATATTATTGGACCTGCACTAGGTGGTATCTTGTTTGATGTTAACATCAATTTTCCATACATTTTCGCGGGTATAATCATGGCAGTCGGCCTAGGGATTACATTTATGTGGAAAGAACAACAATTCAAAGATAGTTTTCTTAGTTAACGATAAGTATAGTTCTAATAAGAAAAACACAATTTAGCATCTTTTCCTGTAATGAAGGTGAACACTACATTACAAAAGAAAAGATGCTCTTTTTAATTCATTAATTAGCATAATTGTAGCGGCAGGCGGCGACAACGGCGGGATTGTGAGCCAAATGAACCCAAATGTAGTAGGTTCCTAGCACCCACTCATCTTCAGGAATTTGCATAAGAGCCCGTCAATGTTCCGGTGTAAGAAATTCTCTACCTCTCGGAATTTTCATAAAGTATCATCTCATTTCTGTAATTATTCAGTTAATTAATTTAATTAAATAACAATAGAGTGTACTCTATTGATACAAGTGTCGGAGACAGATAAAATCATAGTTAAGAGTGTCTCATAAGACTTGTCTCAAAAACGAGGTGATATTTTGCGAAAAATCGGTTATATACGTGTCAGTTCAACTTGCCTGAATCCTTCAAGGCAATTTCAGCAACTGAACGTAATCGCAAGGGATATTATTTTTGAAGAAAAAATTTCCGGAGCAACAAAAGATCGTGAGCAACTTCAAAAAATGTTAGAGGATATACAAGAAGGTGACATCATTTATGTTCGGATTTAACTCGGATTACTCGTATTAAACAAGATTTATTTGAATTAATCGATAACATACGAAGTAAAAAGGCAATTTTAAAATCCTTAAAAGATACTTGGCTAGATTTATCAGAAAATAATCCCTACAGTCAATTCTTAATTACTGTTATGACGGGTGTAAACCAATTGGAACGTCATCTTATCCGTATACGGCACCATGTAGAGACTGAACTGGCTAAGAAAGAAGGAAAGTTTAAAGGTCGGTTAAAGAAGTACCATAAAAACCATGCAGGAATGAATTATGCAGTAAAGCTTTATAAAGAGGGAGAAATGACTGTAAATCAAATTTGTGAAATCACAAATGTATCTAGGATCTCATTATATAGAAAGCTATCGGAAAGGAAATTTTGATGAGATATACCAAAGAGCGGAAATATAGAATAGAAAATAAGTTCCATATAGAGGTGGGAATATATGCCTAAAATTGACAATCTGTTAGCGATTCTATGGATGCTTCGTTCAGGTGAAAAAATTACTGCAAAACAAATTTCAGAAAAGTTAGAGATGAATATAAGGACTGTGTATCGTTATATTGATACAATTTCAACGAGTGGCGTACCTATAATTTCAGAACCAGGACATAACGGTGGATACACTTTATTGAACAATTTTATTGAGGCACCTCTTTTTTTTGATTTTGAAGAGCAAACTTCACTATTTCACGCTGCTGTTTTTGCAGAAGAAGCCGGATATTATGGAGGTGAAGCACTAAATAGGGCCATTACAAAACTAAGTAAATACTCAAATCAAGAGCAGGAAACAAAGATAAACCAACATTTAACTAGTCTTGAAGTAATAAGTCGATTAAGTTCACTCTCTATGGAACCTTTTTTGAAGGAGTTGGAGCAGGCTGTAACTGACGGGTACTCAGTAAAAATTCTTTACCATAAAAGTGGCGAAAAGCAATTAAATTATAGATTGGTCGATCCGTACAGAATTATCTATTGGAATAATAAGTGGTATGTGATTGGCTTTTGTCATCTTAGGAATGATATCCGTAGTTTTAGAGTAAATCGAATTGAAAGTCTAATGCTAGCCGCAAAAAAGTTTAACCGACCAGAAAATTTTTCAGCACGTGACTTTTTTATGAAAAATCTCCTTCCTACTATAGAAGATAAGGAAGGGATTACTTCTTTAGTTATTAATGGAAATGAAAGTACGCTGAATGATGTTTGCCAACATTGGTTTTTAGGACATTATTTACATGAACGAAATTCAAATCAAGCAGTTTTCCTTCTTGAAAGAGATATAGTACATACATATATACCTCATTTACTTTTACCGTACGGTAAATCTATTCAAATTATAGAGCCAATAAGTCTAAAAAAAAGACTTATTGAAGTTCTGTCGGAATTAATAAAATTTCATCAAGTATGATAACTTCCCTGACGCTAGCTGTCAGGGAAGTTATATTATAATTAGTATATAAATGTGATTGGGAGTGTTATTCGATGCAAACAAAAAAAGTTTATCTATATGTATTTAACACAATGTCAGACTGGGAATATGGGTATTTAATTGCCGAACTAAACACAGGAAGATATTTCAAAAAAGATATAGTACCTTTAAAAGTAGTAACAGTAGGAGCTAATAACGAAATGATTACCACGATGGGGGGACTTAGTATAAAACCAGATATTTCCCTTGATGAGTGTACTCTTGAGAGTAAAGATCTTTTAGTTTTGCCTGGAGGGACTACTTGGGGAGAAGTTATTCATCAACCAATCATGAAAAAAATTGGCGAAGCCTTAAAGCTCGGCACTATTGTCGCTGCAATTTGTGGTGCAACTGAGGCTCTTGCGAATATGGGATACTTAGATTCTAGAAAACACACAAGCAATGACTTACAGTATATTAAAATGGTCTGCCCTAATTATAAAGGAGAAAAATATTATGAGATGAGACCTGCGGTATCTGGTGAGAATTTGGTTACTGCATCAGGGGTTGCACCTCTGGAATTTACGATAGAAGTATTAAAAAAATTAGATGTATTTGCACCAGATACATTACATTCCTGGTATAACCTAAATAAGACTCATAAACCTGAATACTTCTTCCAGTTAATGAATTCAATAAATAGATGAGCTAAAAAAATCAACTTAGCAGATTTATATAAGTTAAATAAAAACCATGCTTTAGACAATGTCAAAGCATGGTTTTTAGTATTGAAAATTCCTTAACGTTGTAAATCCGCATTTTCCTGATGGTACCCCTAGCGAAGTATTCCCATTAATTATTCACTAGATAAAAGCCGTGTTCTCTTAGAAAGGGTTTCATATACTACTTAACCGATGTGAAATTCGGTATAAATAATAGGAAGTAGTGAATATATGTTCTTTAAAAATAAAAAGCACTTTTGGTTACCAAGTAAGCCTAAAGATAAGCAAAGTCATTTAAAAACAAGTACAAAGCAAAATAATATCGAACGTATACCAAATAAGGTAGGTATTGTAATGCCTGTTTACAATCAAGAAAAACAATATTTGATTGAATGTGTACATGCTATTGAACAACAAACCTATAAAAATTTTTCACTTGTGATTGTAATTGATGGTGCAAATGAGGAAACCGTTAAAACCGTTTATGAATTATCCAGTTACTTAACTTGCGACTTCATCATAATCGATAGGAAGATAAACAAAGGAATTGCCTACTCATTAAATGAAGGATTTGACAAACTCAAAGATTGTTCCTATTTAACTTGGATCTCCAGTGACAATAGACAAGCTCCCAATTTCCTAGAAAAGTTAGTTGAAACTATGAACACTTCACCATCAAATACTGCTCTCGTTTACTCCATGTATAGTCCAATTGATGAAAATGGAATGCCGCATCCTTCCACTCCATATTTTTACCCAGCTCTATACAAGATGATGAATCGTTCAAAAGAAGAGATCATGATGGTCAGTTTCATCGGTGCATCTTTTCTTTATACAAGAGAGGCTTTTGAAAAGACTGGTGGCTATGATTCTAAATACGACTTAGTATCTGATTATGAATTTTGGATTAGATTAATGAAACAAGGAGAATTTGTTTTTATACCTGAACCCTTAATGGAATATCGCTTAAACGGCAAACACTCATTAACAACTCTTACTCCTCCTGAGGAACTATATCTTAACAGCATGTCTGCTAGCTTAGAACACCGAACGAAAAATGGAGACATACCTAAGGTTTCAGTAATAATTACTGCTCACAATCATGGGAACTTTATAAAAAAATGCTTACAAAGTGTTTTTGATCAAACTTTTAAAAACTTTCATGTAATAGTTGTAGACGTTGGCTCTACTGATAATACCTTAGAAGAGATATATAGTTTACATGATACCCGTACTATCCCTATTCATATTAAGCAACGGACTAAAGCAGATGCATTAAATATTGCTTTAGACTATGTGTTGGGTGAATATGTCCTTGAACTTGATGGTGATGACTGGATAGAACCCATTACTTTGGAGGTCATGATTAGTGAAATGGATAATTTATCCTCTAAAGTAGGGATGGTTTTTGCAAATAGAAGGCTCTGGTATGAGGAAAACGGCGTTTTAGTCGAGGGGGACATTTATAAAGGCTCACCATTAAAAGATAAATATAAAATTCTAGAGAGTTTTCAGACTCACTGCCCTAGAATGTATCGGTATTCTGCACTAAAAGAGCTAAGCGGATGGATGACTACTTTACGAGGAGAACCACTAATTGCTGAAGACTTCATGATGTTTTTACGAGTCGCAGAACGCTTCAAAGTTCACTGGATTGATCAAACCTTATATAATCAGCGCAGACATAATAAAAATATAACAATTATTCAGAAGGAAAATTTAAATAAACAGTTTCGTATGGTAGTTGATGAAATGCTTATCCGTTGGGGAGATTCCTATAAAGCAAATTTTGAAGAAAGTGATGGCTATATTACTAAAATAAAGCTTGAAAAACGGAGAAAAGGAGACAGACAATGAAAGTGATGATTATATTCGGTACAAGACCTGAAGGAATCAAATTCGCGCCTATTATTAAAGAGCTTCAAACGAATAATAAATTTGAAACTGTTTTGGTTAACACCGGGCAACATATAGAAATGCTCGACCAAGTTTTATCCTTATTCTCCATAAAACCCGAATACGAACTAAAGCTTATGAAAACAAATCAAAAGCTAGAGGAATTATCCGCAGAACTAATACAAAAACTAGGTGAGGTTTTGGATAAAGAAAAACCTGATCTTGTTTTTGTTCTAGGAGACACTGCGACTACATTTGCAGGAGCATATACATCGTTTTTAAAACGTATCTCGGTAGCACATGTGGAAGCAGGTCTACGCACACACAATATTTCTTCTCCTTTTCCCGAAGAAATGTACCGACGAATCGTAACTAAGTTAAGTGATTATCACTTTGCACCAACTGAAAAAAACAAAGAGAATTTATTAGCTGAAGGAATTCCACAAGAAAGAATTATAATAACAGGGAATTCAGTAATAGATGCTCTTTATGACATTACAAATAGACCATATGTCTTTCCTGATCATCTGCAAAAAATATTTGATAGAGGAAAGAGAATTCTATTAGTTACTACTCATCGACGTGAAAATTTTATAAAGCTAAAAGGAATATACGAAGCTCTTACCAGTCTAGTAGAAGAGTTTGAGGATATTGAAATTATTTTCCCGGTGCACCCGAACCCTAATGTCAGAAAAGAGGTTAAAGATCATTTTCTAGCAAGTACTAAGAGTTCCACTATTCATATTATCGAGCCGCTAGACTATGAATGTTTTGCACATGTTATGAAGAAATCCTATCTAGTAATCACAGATTCAGGAGGTATACAGGAAGAAGCTCCAGCATTAGATATACCCGTTTTAGTTATAAGGGAAAGTACAGAACGTACGGAAGGAGTAAAGGCAGGAACTTTAAAATTAGTTGGAACTGAGAAAGACGATATTTTACAAGCAACTCGAATGTTACTCAATAATCCACAAGCATATGAAAACATGGCTCAAGCTAATAATCCATATGGAGATGGTACCACTTCCGAACAAATCTCATCCTATCTTGATAAAATTGCAAAAAAGATATGAGCATCTGAACTCATATCTTTTTTAAATCGGCTATATTAAAGTGACAGGTTAATTTATAATTTTAAAAAATGAGTTGGAGATACATTTTCCAGCTCATTATTGTTTTGATTTGCTTTTTTATTAAAGCACTTGTTAGTTTAAATAAGAACTTTTTATATTTTATCTTCTTTTATCCATGTCCAAATTCGGTAACTTCCGAATACTGATACTAAAAAAAGTAAAATCATAAATATAACGTAAATGGATAATCTATTGATTTCTTGTAACCCTTCCCTGTTAGCCACTGTCCAAATGGATAAACCAAATAGCATCAAGTAACAAAATACATTAGGAATAATCCATGCGATTCTCTTTTTGTATTTCAAAAATATTCCCCCTCAAACTATATATGAATAACAGTATGAATAGATTCCAAATAAGCCGTTAGTTTAAGTGTACCATTACACAAACAATACCTCCTCATGAAAAACAACCTTTGTCGTTAACAGAGCCTTTATGTCCAACCTATAAACTCTAACCACCTAAGATAGAAGATTGTCCATTTTTATTAATATTCTATTGATTCTAAAAATATAGAATGTTATATTCTAAATAAATAGAATTATAAGGAGAGAAATGCATGGATGTTTTAAATCTTTCAAGTAAAGAAAGAGAAACTTATGAAGTAGAGATTAACTATTCAATATTATGGGAATCTGCCTTAGGTATTGCAGCAATTACTAATACACGTCTATTAAACACTCTAGAAAAGCAAGCATCTTTTTGGGATTCCATTAAAAGTAGTTTGTCAGCGGGAATACTAAAAGAGTTAAATTATGTTGAAGAAAATAATACTTGGAAAGCTTTGCTTTTACTTTTACATGTGAAGGATTTTAAGAGTCTTAAGGAATTTACTTCTTATATAGATGAGTTATCTGCAGAGGAACTAAGGTTGACTTGTATGCCATACTTAGGAATAAAACATCAATACCTAAGACAAAGTGCTTCATTGGGTGATTTGACTTCTTTACAAAAAATGAAGGAAATTGCTAAAGATAATCCATTTTACCCTGCTTATATTGATTTTGTCTGCCAAGTAGATGCAGATAAGCTTAAACAGCATTTGACTAAAATAATGAGCGTTTGGGTTGAAGAGGTTATAACAATTGATAAGCAGAAAGAGATTACTAAAATACTTCAGGCAGATTATGAATCAAAGAGTAAGATGAAAGAAACTTTAAATAGTTTTGAATTAGTGGAATGGGCTACAGGCGGAGTTACTTACCATCCGGAGCCGAGCGTCACAAAGGTATTATTAATTCCTCAGTACATCTATAGACCATGGAATATAGAAGCGGATTTAGAAGGTACAAAAGTATTTTATTATCCTGTGGCAAATGAAAGTATTACACCAGAGGACCCATATACACCCAATCATTCACTAGTTCTCAAATATAAGGCGCTGGGTGATGAGGTTAGATTACGAATGGTAAAAATGCTTTACGAAAATGACCATACATTACAGGAAATTACAGACCACTTAAACCTTGGGAAATCAACTGTTCATCATCATTTAAAAATATTAAGGTCAGCGAGAATTGTTGCAATAAAAGATAATAAATACACTTTAAAAAGAAAGCCTTTAGATTCCATTTATATGGAACTAAATTCCTTTCTAAATCAATGAAACAGAGTGTTGTTTTTCATAATAAGAGCTTTTTAGTACTATGGATAGGAAATATCATTTCGGAACTAGGAGGAGTCCTAGGTACACTATGTAACTCATTTTTAATCTATCAGCTAACCAATTCTACTTTAGCGCTTAGTAGTATGTGGCTTCTATATTTTATACCATCATTGATTCTTCAATTATTTATTGGCCCATTCATTGATCGTTGGAGCAGAAAATGGATCATGATTCTATCACAGTGGGCTAGGGGAATAATTTTTATTCTTCCATTAATAGCTCTTGCTTCAAATCAATTAGAAGTATGGCATATTTATTTAGTACAAATAGTTGTCGGATTAATCACACCGATCTATACACCAGCCAATCAAGCTATTACACCTACGATTGTTCCTGAAGAGCTTTTGACTTCAGCGAATGCATACAATGACGGTGCTATAAGATTAATGACATTTATAGTTCCTTTCGTTGGAGGTATGATCATTGAGTTTCTAGGGTTAATCCCCTCGTTATTAGTAGTATGCTTAACGCTACTTACTAGTGGTATTCTCTTATTGTCTTTACAGGAAAAAAGGAATGCATTTACTGTGAGGAAAACGTGGCTAGAGCAATTTACAGAAGGGATTTTATATTTTTTTAAGCAGCGTATAATAGTTTGGCTAGGGATTTTTTTAGCATTTGTGCAATTTGGTGTAGGAGTAACAATGGTTATTACTTTGCCTTATATTACAGATGAGCTTTCTGGCTCCTACACTCAAGTCGGATATTTTATGGCTAGCTTCCCACTAGGTTATGTGATTGGCACTATGTTGGTTGGAAAAGTAAAGGCTAAAAGCCGTAGAATGTTAATGCTAGGCTCCTTAGCTGTAGGCGGGCTAACATTTATCTTTCTTTGCTTCAATACAAGTATTGTCCTTGCTCTCTTAACGGAGGGGATAGCAGGAATTGCGTTGGCCTTCTTTGGAGTACATAATATCACCATTTTTCAAAAATCAGTTCCAAATGAATTGATGGGTAAAGTTGCTTCCGTCCGATTGCTTATTATTAGAGGCGCAATGCCAGTAGGTGTATTAGTGGGAGGACTTTTAAGTGAGACATGGGGGATACGGCCCTTATATTTCTTCATCGGTTCAATTATTTGTACGGTATCCATAATAGGCCTGACTTTTCCTTATTTTAAATTCTTAAACAATTCTTCGGGAATTGAAGGGAATTAGCTTCTATTGATTGAATACTTTATATAAGAGCATATATAGGAGGTATCTATTTTGAACAAATTTTACCTGGTACTCTTTTTAATATTTCTTTTAATGGGCTGCTCCGAAAATGGAAATCCTACCCCTAGAGAGTTGCTGGGCGAAGAGGATGTTGATATTTTCCTAATGAACGAAGTCGTTTATGCGAAAGCTAGTGATATTGATTGGGTCACTGAGTCTGAATATACAATTGGAGAGGAAGTTGCTGAAATTAGTAAGCAACAGAACCGTGCAATAGGATTCAACAATGGAACAGCCAATATACTACCGGTCGGCACCAAAATATACGAGACAGGTCAGGGATTTGTTATTGCAATTGTAGGGGAAAAAGAGGTGCCTTATATTGCTTTACTTGAAGGGTGAGAAATGTTAATTTACTGTCAGTTTCAAATAAAATTCAATTGATTCATTAAAAAAAACGGTTAATTTTTCAAATAAATTTATTAGGTAAACAAATACTTTAAAGGATGTGAACTAAGTGATTAGAAGCAAACGAGATAAATACTCGGTGCATTTTTGATGGATAGCAGCATGCAACCGAGTACTAATGCTATCACCTAGGCTGCACTATCTTATTTGTACTAACTAAGAATAGGAGCTTATCATAGATGAATATAGAAACTCTGAAAAAAGATTGGAAGATGGAAGAAATAGAAAGCTTTAAAGGGTGGGATTTTTCTCATTTGGAAGGTCGGTGGAAGGAACAAGCTACACCGTGGGATTATCGGAAAATCATCGATAAATATCTTTCTCCAGAGAACGTACTTCTGGATATGGGAACAGGTGGCGGTGAATTTCTGATAACATTAGGCCATCCCTTCGAACGGACTTCTGTTACAGAGGGATGGGAACCAAATGTGAATTTGTGTAAAGAAAAATTGGAACCTCTCGGAATTTGCGTTAAGCAGGTATTCAATGACTCTGAACTTCCCTTTGAGGATAATGTTTTTGATATTATTATTAATCGACATGAATCCTATGACGTAAATGAAATACGGAGAATCCTGAAAAAGGGAGGCATCTTTATAACCCAACAGGTTGGAGGTAAGAACAACGAGTGGCTGTCCAATGCATTAATAAATAACTTTCAGCCCCTATATCCTAGCTTAAATCTAGAGAATGAAACTAAAAGATTTACTTCTGAAGGCTTTGCTATTTTATATGAGGATGAGTATTTTCCATCTTTAAAGTTTTTGGATGTAGGTGCAATTGTTTACTACGCTAAAATTATAGAATGGGAATTTCCTGGGTTTACGGTCGATTCATGCCTTGAACGTCTAATAGAACTTGAAAAAGTGATGCAGCTTCAAGGATATGTAGAAAGCTATGAACATCGATTTATATTAGTTGCTCGTAAAAGCTGAATGGTAACTTATTATACTGAACGGTCATAAATTTTTTTATCCGGTCATAAATCCTACTTGAACGGTCATAAAAATTCCTATCCGGTCATAAAACTCGATTGAACGGTCATAACGACCAAATCTTCTTTGACAAATAGGAAATTAAGCATAGTATGGACTGGTCTTTTTAACTGAAATACAGATTCTACTAACAATTGTAAAGGAAAATACCCTCTACTTATCGAATTAGTAATTACTAATCCTGATAGTAGGGGGTTATTCGTTATTTAGCACACAAAAAGGGGGGAGATACGAAAGAAGATGTATATATAAACAGCCGGTTGATCTTAGAACAATAATTTAAAGGGGAGATATAAAAATGACCAATTATACACCCAAGAAAAAATATTATATTCCAACTAACATTGAGGACAAACTTTCAAAGGACTTCGTTCAGGGAATCACGCGTAATTTTGAAATGTTAGATGAGATGGAAGGTGGAACAGCTAAGACGATTAAGGCCGATACAACTGGACGTACACGGATTCAAGAATTAATTCAAATTGCTTTTGATCATGCTAGGGATGGGGATACCTTGATCCTTCCACCGGGCCGTTATTGGCTTGAGAAAAACACCAAACTGGATGATTTTCCAAACAATGACCAACCATGCTTGCTACTTAGGGGGAAAAAAAGAATTCATTTGGTTGGTTACGGTGCTGTGTTATTTACTAGAACACATGCCCAAGGGATCTTAGAGCTACAACAATGTGAAAATTGTATAATCGAAGGCATTAAGTTTGAGGGGTATGGGGAGTTTCCAGGAATAGACCCAGTGACTGGATATGGAGAAAAAGGGACCAAAGCTGGAGGCTATCCAACTTCAGGCTTTTGGAATTATAGAAAAAACAATAGCTTTGATACGAGTGAGCGCGCCAGAAATGATGGGAAGCCGTTTGGCATATTTGGTGGTGGATTTATAGGAAACGTAGGTAGTGGTGTTTTAGTACATCGAGGTTGCAAAAATATTATCTTTAGATCATGTGAGAGCAGTGGCTTTAACTTTTCCGGATTTGCGGTTGGACATCTAGGGGACTATTTGCCAACAGACTTAGAATACGAAAACAATGCCGACATTACCTTCGTAGAGTGTAATGCACACGACAATTACTCTAGCAATTTTGTGTTCTCAGCTGTTGAAAGACCTCGAGTGCTCAACTGTATAAGCGATCGGGCTGGACACCCGAATGCCTCGAAGCTCCATACTTACGTTGATCCAGGCTACGGTATAAATGCACTTGGAACAATGTTTCCTAAAGCAAATGATCTTTTAGTTTCTGGATGTACTTTAAGAGGAAACAAGCGGAAAGCTATTGATGGTCATGCTGCAGGCGGTTTAATCGCAACAGACAATTTAATATCAGACTCGATGGTCGGTGGTGTTTTCTATAAATGGACAAATGGAGACCAGTTTACAAAAGACTGCATCATAGTAAACAATAAAATCGAGGATTGTGGCTATGCCAAAAACCCTCTAGGAGCCATTTATATTGGCGGTGTTCAGCGAGAGTCAAAAGAAAATCAAGAAATGAACACTATCATATCTAACAATCATATAAAAAATTGCTTTGGCACAGAGGGTGTGATCTTTGCAGGAGCATTCGATCGTCTCATAATTGAGGGAAATATCATTCATGGAATACCAGTGGAGTTAGATACCACTAACACTATTTTTGAGCCATATGTCATATATGCAGGATATTCCATAGCTTCTCAGCCGAACTTTGCCGGCAATATTTCTAATAATGTAATAGATGTTAACCACCCAAGAATTGCAGGTGGAATATTAGTTAGAAATTTACAGGACGGTACTGTTCAGGGCAACACAATCAAAACCGTTAACTCTCTGACTTTATATGGCTTGAGATTATGGAACTGTAAAGAGGTTGGAGCAGTCGGCAACACAATAAAAATGGGCACAGAAGGTTTGCCTTTAGATGCAGAAACAACTGGAGTAGTTGCACACAACACCTTGGTTGGTGGAAATGCTGCATTTCAGCCTCTACAGGGTCAAGCCATTATATTTACTATAGAAGCAAATAAAGGAAATGGAAATGTTCGTTTTAAAAATGGACAATCATATGTGTCGATAATCGAGAGCCATGAAATGGGACTGGAGGTCAAACTTCAGAATATTTCGTCAGGCATTATACCTACGGTGAAAGTATCTCAAACAGGACAAAAAGGACTTCTAGGAGCTGAGCATTCAATCGACTATATTTACAGTTGTCAAGAATCTCATAAAAATGTCTTTATTGTTCTAAAGCCTTCAAAAGAATTAAGTCACATGCCTTTTTCAAGTATGACTAATGGTGGTCTTGAAATTGAAATCATGATTTAGTGATTAAAATGCTTAAAAATAATTTGACAATTTAAAGTATTCCTATTATCATAGACAATAACTTTTATGTTCGGGTATAGGTTGAAGACATTGAGAGCAATGTCGCCTTGAGAACAGACGAGCCGAGATGAGATAGCTGAGAAATTGTTTAAATAAGAGAAGTAGCATTAGTTCTGCAATTTAGAGAGTCAGTGGTTGGTGAGAACTGATTTGCAACTGATGTGAATGGACTTATGAGAGCCTCCTTGAGAATGTCTTTTTGTTTTAGAGGTGGACGTATTTCCTACGTTACAAGGAAAAAAGGGGGAGTATATATACTCCAACTAGAGGTGGCAACGCGGTTAACATCGTCCTCTTCATGGGAATTTTATATTCCTATGAAGGGGACTTTTTTTATTTAGCTTAGACGAGAAGAGAGCAGAGGAGAGATTAGATGAGAGAGTATATTGAACAGGTCCTTAGAAAAGAAGATTTATCATTCGAAGAAATGCAGGAAGCATCTAGAATTATTTTGGATGAGAGTACGGATATGCAATTGATAAAACAATTTTTAATTGCTTTAGCTATAAAAGGAGAAACAGCAAATGAGGTAGCTGCTCTTGCGACAGTAATTAAATCATTTGCAATCACTTTAAATGTTCCTGAAGGAAATTATATGGATAACTGTGGAACAGGTGGTGACGGATCAAATAGCTTTAACATTAGTACAGCATCTGCCATTGTAATAGCTGGAGCTGGCGTGAGTATAGCAAAGCATGGAAATAGAAAAATCTCTAGTTCATCTGGAAGTACAGATGTATTAGAGGCATTAGGTATTCAAACGAACTTAGATATCCAGGCTTCCTTGAATATATTAAACAAAGAAGGTATTACTTTTTTATATGCACCGACTGTACATCCAAAACTAAAAAGAATTGGACTGGTGAGACAACAAATTGGAAAACCGACTATCTTTAATCTTGTAGGGCCTCTTACCAATCCGGTTCCACTTCTCAGCCAGTACACTGGCATAAACCGTCCTGATTTTACAATAGAATACGCAAAAGTACTTCATATGCTTGGAAGAGAGAGAGCAATTGTAGTTTGTGGGACGGGTGGGATGGATGAAGCATCGCTTGTAGGAAAAAACTCTTTAGTATTAGTCGAAAAAGGTGACCTGATACCCTTCACCCTTAGTCCGGAGGATGTGGGACTTTCCTTTTATTCTCCTGCTGCTGTAAGAGGGGGTACAGCAGAGGAAAACGCTCAAATTATGTTGAATTTGCTTAACGGTAAACAGGATGCTTATTTTGATAGCGTAATTTTTAACGCAGGAATAGGACTCTACGCAAATGGAGCAGTGAATAATATACCTGAAGGTGTAAAACTAGCAAAAGACAGTATTCTCTCTGGCAAAGCACTTGATAAATTGAAAGCAGTTGTTGCTTATAGCAATCCTAATTTTGCTCAGGAGGTACTATCATGACAACTATTCTAGATAAAATTCTTAAAGAAAAAGAGACGCTCATCAATCAAATGATTCATGAAACAATTCCTGTATGTAAAAAGAGACTGAAAAGACCTTCGCTATTTGATAGGTTGTTTCAGAACAATAAGCTCCAAGTAATTGCCGAAATTAAACGAGCCTCTCCTTCAAAAGGGTTAATTCAAGGAATAGTAGATCCAGCAAAACAAGCATTAGTTTACCAAGAAGCTGGGGCTGCTGCAATATCTGTTTTGACAGATTCCCCTTTTTTCAAGGTTCTTTTAAGGATTTACAAGCAGTAGCAGAAACCGTAGATTTACCGATCTTGTGTAAGGACTTTATCATTCATAAAGTACAGATTGATTTTGCTAAAAGTGCTGGTGCCTCTGTTGTTCTTCTCATTGTCGCAGCATTATCAAAGGAAAAAATAAAAGAATTATACACATATGCAATAGCGAAAGGTCTCGAGGTGCTAGTAGAGGTTCACAATATCCAAGAGCTAGAGGTAGCACTTCAATTAGACACTAAGCTTATAGGTGTAAATAACAGAGATTTACGCACTTTCCAAGTAGATTTATCTCACACCGGTGAATTGGCAAGTAATTTCCCTTTTAACGAGGGACGGGTATTAATTAGTGAAAGTGGTATTTGCAATAATGTGGATGCAATACAGGTTGCAAAATACGGTGCAAGTGCTGTATTAGTAGGTGAAGCTTTAATGCGAAGTGATGATCCGTATAAGACACTTCGTACATTGCAGGTGGAACGTGAAGTGATGGTCCAATGACTAAGGTGAAGATATGTGGATTGATGGAGAAAGAACATGTGGTAGCAGCAATAGAAGCTGGCGCGGATGCTGTTGGATTTGTTTTTGCACCAAGTAAAAGGAGAGTCACATTATCACAGGCTCATGACTTAGCAAAATGCATCCCTAAAGAAGTGTTAAAAATTGGCGTTTTTGTCAATCCAAACAGCGATGAACTAGAACAGGCAATTCGAGAGATTCCGTTGGATTTAATTCAATTACATGGTAATGAGGAACCAGATTTTATAGAAAATATTAAGTTTCCAACCATTAAGGCCCTATCTATCAGAGAAAGTCGTGATGTGGAAAAAGCGAAAGTGTTTAATACCGATTATATGCTGTTCGATGCTCCAGGAAAAGATTTTAAAGGAGGAAGTGGAGTAACGTTTGATTGGCAACTGTTAAATGATCTCAGCATTTCCCCTAATCAGATAATTCTAGCTGGTGGTTTAAATGCATCAAATATAAAAGAAGCGATTAGAAGAGTGAAGCCCTTTATGGTGGATGTATCTAGTGGAGTAGAGGTAAATGGTAGAAAAGATGAGCAATTGATACGCGAATTCATTCAAACGGTCAAAGATGAGGAGAGATAAGCATGGTACAAACAAAAGCTGGGCGATATGGACGTTTCGGAGGTCAATTTGTTCCTGAGACACTTATGACTGCATTAGTAGAATTAGAGAATGCCTATAAAACAGCAATCGAAGATGCTTCCTTTTTAGAAGAGGTAGAATATTACTTAAAGGACTACGTGGGAAGAGAAACTCCTCTCTATTTTGCTGAACGTCTTACAAAGGAAATCGGTGGAGCAAAAATTTTATTGAAGAGGGAAGATTTAAATCATACAGGCGCTCATAAAATAAACAATACAATCGGCCAAGCGCTACTGGCAGTCAGAATGGGTAAGAAGAAAATTGTAGCAGAAACAGGTGCAGGCCAGCATGGAGTTGCTACTGCTACTGTTTGTGCACTGTTTAATCTCGAGTGCATTGTTTTTATGGGAAAAGAAGATGTTCGCAGACAGGAACTGAACGTTTTCCGGATGGAGCTACTCGGTGCAAAGGTTGTATCGGTAGACCAAGGCTCTGGAACTTTAAAGGACGCAGTCAACGAAGCACTTAGATATTGGGTTGCAAATGTCGAGGACACCCATTATATTTTAGGCTCAGCTCTTGGTCCCCATCCTTTTCCGAGAATTGTTCGGGATTTTCAACGTGTTATCGGTGTAGAGACTAAGAAGCAAGTACTAGAAAAGGATGGAAAACTCCCTAATGCCATCGTTGCCTGTGTAGGCGGAGGAAGCAATGCAATAGGAATGTTCCATCCCTTTATAGACGATTCAGAAGTGGCTTTGTACGGTGTTGAAGCAGCGGGAGAGGGAATTGAAACTGGGAGACATGCAGCGGCAATTGCCGGGGGGAAAGAAGGTGTATTGCATGGAGCTTATATGTACGTTCTGCAAAATGAAGACGGATTTATACAGGAAGCACATTCAATTTCCGCCGGTTTAGATTATCCTGCGGTTGGTCCGGAGCATAGCTATTTACATGACATTGGAAGAGTGAAGTATCTTTCTGTGAAGGATTCTGAGGCATTAGAAGGATTACAATTACTAGCTAGAACGGAAGGAATTATTCCAGCTCTAGAGAGTTCCCATGCTATATATTTTGCAGCTAAACTTGCTAAGAAAATGAGCCCAGAGGATACAATAGTTATTTGTCTTTCTGGTCGTGGTGATAAAGACGTACACACAGTTAGAGATGCATTAGGAGGCTCAAATCATGTCTAAAAGAAAACTTACAAATTCATTAGTTAATTGTTTAAGCAGCGGCGATAAAGTATTTATTCCTTATATTATGGCTGGGGACGGGGGGCTGGATCAGTTAAAGGAGAGAGTTCTACTTCTCCAAGAGGCTGGAGCAACAGCTATTGAATTAGGAATTCCATTTTCTGATCCAGTGGCCGATGGACCAACTATCCAACAAGCTGGTGAACGAGCACTTAAAGTAGATGCTACATTGAAAAATATCATTGCTGAACTGGAAGGAATCTATCAAAAGATCCATATTCCATTAGTTATTATGACGTATTATAATCCTATGTTGAGCTATGGATTGAGTAATTTTGCACAGGATTGTGAACGACTTGGTATTGCCGGGTTAATCGTACCGGATGTGCCCTATGAGGAGAGTGACATTTTGAGAATCGCCTTAAGAGAAACAGATGTAGCTTTAGTGCCTCTTGTGTCACTGACTAGCCCGAAAGAACGTATAGTTAAAATCGTGAATGCTGGAGAAGGTTTTATATACGCTGTCACGGTCAACGGAATAACTGGTACTCGTGAAAAGTTCAATAAAGACTTAGTAGAGCATTTGAAATCTATCAAAGAACTTAGTAATATACCAGTGATGGCAGGATTCGGCATATCATCTCCTGAGCAAGTAGAGGAAATGACTAGTATGGCTGATGGAGTCATTGTCGGAAGTGCAATTGTAGAGGCATTTCATAAAAAAGATTTGAATAAAATTAAAATCTTGGTGAAAGCTTCTAAACGAAAAATTATATCTTAAAAACATAGACACATAAACGTCTTTCTTACAGACTAACAATTAATAAAATGATCTTAAGCAATCCGAAATAATGCTATCTCGGATTGCTTTTTTATTGAAGCATTTATTTTTAAATGGGAATAAAAAGGATTTTTAAAGGAAAGCTAGAATTTATTATAAAAGCTGCGAAATTAATCTCCAGTTGAATGGTTTCGAACAAGGATTTTCTCTTGAAAAAGATTACTAGTGATTAAGATGGATATTAATTTCAAGATTATTAGAAACAAATGATATTACTTGTCCCTAAGAGTAGAAAAAAGATTGTTCAAAACTAAAGGCGGTTGAAATACAATCACAAAAAATACTGATGAGTAGGTGCGGTTAAATGTTAAAGATAAAGAATCCAAAAGATATTCATCTTCTTTCGGAATTTCTCGAGAAATTGAATCTCCAGCCTGAGTATCATATCGGTTATTGTGGAGTTATTGCTAAAGAAATTGAAGATACTATTCTACATGATTTCTCTGACTTAGACTTTGAGCACTCATTTGTCATTGCCACTGAACATGCCATTATTAAAGGTGCTCTTGGCTTTGATGTGGATGAGCAATTAAGAACTATTGAAGTTTGGGGACCATTTGTTTTAGCTTCAGAGGAATACCGGGAGATAGCAGATGGAATGTGGAATCATTTAGTTTCACAGATGCCATTTGACGTAAAATCCTTTCAGTTCTTTGTTCATAAGGAGAATTTTCTTACAAGAGAGTACATTCGGGAAAAAGGGGGAGTGGAAATAGGACAGCATCTGATATTATCTATCATTAAGAAAAACCACTCATTTCCGCAAAACATCAAAATTATACAATACAGCCCATCATTCGAAGATTCCTTTACAGCTCTCCATACTGCATCATTTTCTAATACTTACTATAATAGCTCCGATATTCTGAGACGTTTGGACAATAAAAATAAGCTTTTTATATTTGCAGAGGGTCTAGAAAAAGTTAAAGGATATGTTTACGTAGAGATAGAATCAAGTCAAAACAATGGCTCTATTGAATATATAGCAGTTTCCAGTGAGTATCAGAAGCAAGGAATCGGGACTCAACTTATTCAATCCGCTCTCAATTACTTATTTTCTTATGACACTATTAAAGAAATTACATTGAGTGTCAGAGCTGAAAATGACAAAGCATTGGCTTTATATAAATCGGTAGGTTTTGAATTGAAGTATGAGCTCATAGCCTATAGGAAATAGTAGAAACACAAGGTCAACAGTCTGCTCCGATATTCAAACAATGAAAAAAGCAAGAACCCCCTGAAAGGATTAGTAAGAATATGAATCTAGTAGACAAGTAGATAAGTGAAAATTAAAAAAACCTAGTAATTTCCCGATATTTACTCTACAATTAGCACTAGGTGCTAATCGTAGATAATAAGGTGGGTTATATGTATAAATTTGTATTAAGTATTGCTAAAATAATTGTAAGGATATTCGGGAAAGTAGAAGTGCTAAACAAGGAACTGTTGCCGCAACAAGAAGCATACATTGTTACTTGTACTCATAGGGGCTGGCTAGAAATTGTTATATTAGGAATTGCTATTCCAAGACCAGTTCATTTCATGGCAAAAAAAGAACTATTTGATAATCCGATAATCGGAATTCTTTTACGCAAAATCAATGCATTTCCGGTAGATAGAGAAAATCCTTCTCCTAGCACTATTAAAATTCCCGTTAAACTATTAAAAAGAAAAGAAGTTGTCGGCATTTTCCCAAGCGGAACTCGAAATTCAGAGGGAGCGCCCTTAAAAAGAGGCGCAGTAACTATTGCAAACTTGTCGAAATCCCCGATTGTTCCAGCCTATTATTACGGTCCTCGAACATTGAAGGAGTTAAAAAGAATGAAAAAAGCTGTAATAATGTTTGGTGAACCAATTTTCATAAATGTTCAAAAAAAAGACGAACTAGCTAGCTATACAGAACTACTTAATGAAAGAACAAAATTATTAGAAGAAGAAATACAAACTACATTAGAAAATAAGAAATAATAATCAGACCTAAGCCTTACATAACAAGAGACTTAGGTCTATTTTTAACATTACATATTTTTATTATAATTTGGTAAATGTTAACTTTTGAAGGTTATTAGTAGCAAATAGCTCCTGGATATATCTTGCTTTTTCTAGGTGGAAGTCGATAAAACCATTCTATAACAATAATATGAAGAGCATATATTAAGCTATATACGGCTTAGGTCTTACACTTAAACAGCTCTTCAGACCATTTATATGTTTTTCAAACACACTATAATGAAGTTAAGGAGGGAAATATATGAACTTAAAAAAAATTATTATCTTATGTGTATCAATTTTACTCGTAGGAGCTATCATCAATATTGGTTTTGATATAAAAGGTCTATTTCAAGCAGACGCAGCTAAAGTGTCAACTATAGCAGAGACGTATGAAAATGTGGGGGTTGTATCAGACAATGCTTCCATTACAGTTTTACCTACAACCGATTCAAACACTAAGGTAGAATATACAGGAAATACAAAACAGAAGAAGAAATATAAGTTTTCAGCAAAAGTTAAGGGTGATACTCTTTATGTAGAGTTGTTAGAAAAAAGATGGAATACTTTTCAATTTGGTATTAATTCGGGTAGCACGAAACTAACGATTTATCTTCCAGAAAAGGTTTATGATGATATTAATCTTTCAACTTCAAATGGAAGTATCAAAGCAAACAATATTCAGGGTGATCAACTTATTTTTGAATCCAATAACGGGTCAGTATTACTAGAAGATATCGTTGGGAAAAATGTTCATGCTGAAACGGATAACGGAAAAGTTGCTTTGAAAAATATAGCTGGAATCATTGTGGCTGATTCAGATAACGGTGCGATAAGTCTAGAAACGAAAAATCTTGATCAACATATTAACCTCAGCACTGATAATGGAGCTATTGAAGTAAAGACAGAGAATGAACCGACGAATGCAACTATTCAAGCAAAAAACGACTTAGGCGGAATCGATCTTTTCGGTTCATCTGATTCTTCTATCACTTACGGTAAGGGAGAATATCTCATCAAACTTGATACTGATTTAGGTAGAATTTCTGTTCGAAAGTAGAATAATAAGTGAGCGGACTATGAATTTTCTATTTATAGTCCATTTTCTCATTATATTATTTTTCGGTTTCTCTTTCTAAGCTTATCGTCATTTTCCTGCTGATAGTTTCCATTCCTAACTTTTCATAAAAGGCAATAGCACTTTCATTGAAGTTCCACACATTAAGTTCCAAGGCTGTTGCTCCTTTACTATTTGCCCAGTACGTACACCCTTCAAATAGTACTTTTCCTATACCCATTCTTTTATGACTGCTTTTTACTCCAAAATCGTTTATGTATGCATATTTTCTTGGAGCAAGTGAGTCGAAAGGTGGAGCCTCCATTACCTCCAATATAGCGAAACCTAGGATTTGATTATTTTTTCTAACTACTAATACTTCACTTGCTGGTTCGATTAATAACGATTGAAAGTAATCGTGTGGCATTACTTGGTCGACTCTGCTAAAAATATGGGGTAAAGCTCGGTGGTGTTCATCTTGACTCTCTTTTACTATGGAGTTAACCTCATCAAAATCAGCTATGGTTGCAGTTTCTATTGCAATAGTCATTTTATCTCCAACTTTCAGTAGTTATTTCATTCTATTTTACTAAAGTATTTTTTAAATATAAATAACAATTCTCACAAATTAAATAAGAAGCACCAAAGATATTAGTAATTATTTTATACTTATAAGAGAAACTAATATATTTTAGAAATGGTAAATTAAGAGCTAGAGAATGGAGGTAGGGTTATGGAGTATCCCCAATCGTTTGTGCAAAAGATAAAGGGGGCATTTGGAGAAGAAGGCATACAATGGCTTAGTCATTTACATCAAATCATAGAAGTTTACGAAAAAAAGTGGGAACTAACAATATTAAGCCCGGTAGATAACTTATCCTACAACTATGTATTAAATGTTAAGCAAATAAACGGCTGTCCAGCAATTTTAAAAATCGGTGTCCCCAATATAGATTTTTCAAATGAAATCAACACCCTTGCTTCATATGATGGAAATGGAAGCGTAAAACTTTTGCGATATGAAAAGAAAGATGGAATAATGCTACTGGAGAAAATTATTCCAGGCAACATGCTGTTTGATTTATCAGAAGAAGAAGCAATTGAACAATACGCCACTGTGTGGTCAAAACTCCCTAGGAAGGTAAATCTATCACTTACGACGCCCAATATTAGTAATTGGTTCTCCGCCTTTGACCGATATGTAGAAAGTGATTATGACTTTGTCGAATATCCTCCAAAGAAGTTTGTACTTGAAGCAAAGCTTCATTCTCTGGACTTTATGAATCCATCCAATGAATTTCTTTTACATGGTGATTTACACCATGAAAACATCCTTTACTCAGATGAAAAAGGATGGACCGTAATTGATCCAAAAGGAGTGGTAGGTCATCTTTACTTAGACTTCACCTCTTTTATGGTTAATCATCTGCCAAAAAACAAAGATGTAAAACAGGTTCTCAATAATCGAATTAACCGTTTATCAAATCTTTTACACTTAGACAAACAAAAATTAGTTGAAGCTAGTTTCGTAATGGCAACCTTAAGCATGTGTTGGGCAATTGAAGATAATGATTCCTATTGGAGAAAGGTATATTATTGTGCCCAATGTTTTAAAGAACTTCTTATAGAGGATTGTTAATATAATAAGTAGTTGAAAACTTAAAAGTGGACAACAAAGGTTCGAGCACAACTTAAAAAGATGGAGAAAATGAATCATTTTCTCCATCTTTTTGTATTTAGGACTATTTAGACTTACCTAATTTTACTGTATATTGCAGTTTGATTTTGAATAAATAATGCATAAAATGGAAACACTTTTTCGTAGGATACTCACGAAAAGAGGGAAGAAATGTTTTTTTTAAAACGAAAGAAGAAAGTCGTATTATCATCATCGAGCACTGGTGATCGATTTGATTCGAAACAATTCGATAAACAACAATCCCTCAAGCAACAACTTGATGAAAATCTCAAGACTATAACAAGCTCCCTTGGTAATAGTAATGATATTATCATTCGAGAAATAAAAATTGGAACAAACGGAATTTTAAAAGCTGCAATTATATATACAGATGGACTTAGTGATGCTAATGCTATACAAGAATTTGTAATGGAATCATTAATGATTGATTTGAATGATATTCCAATTGGCGAAACTTTGATGAATGAATCTGAAATTATGAATACATTAAAGAATTATGCATTAACTGTTGGAGAATTAAAAGAAGTGAAAGATTTTAATGTGTTGTTCACCTCTTTACTATCAGGAAACACTATCTTATTGATTGACGGTGCAGAATTAGGTTTTATAATCGGAAACAAAAATTGGCAGCAACGTGCGGTAGCAGAGCCGACTTCACAAACTGTCATAAGAGGTCCTAAAGAAGCTTTTACAGAAAATTTAAGAGTTAATACTGCCCTAATCAGAAGAATTATAAAGGATACAAATCTATGGATGGAACAAGTTGAGCTGGGTACAAGGACCAAAACCAATATTGCCATTATGTATATTAACGGAGTTGCAGAAGAGTCTGTTATTAAAGAGGTTCATGCACGTTTGAATGAAATTAATATTGATGGAATATTAGAGAGTGCTTATGTCGAAGAATTAATACAGGATGAACCCAACACCCCTTTTCCAACAATCTATAATACGGAGCGACCTGATTCTGTAGCTGCTTGCTTGTTAGAAGGTAGGGTAGCAATTTTTGTAGATGGTTCTCCTTATGCTCTTATAGTACCTACATTATTTGTTCAATTTTTTCATTCCCCAGAGGACTTTTATCAAAGGCATTGGATGGCTACTTTTGTTCGATTATTGAGATTTTTCGCCTTTAGTATATCCTTGTTATTTCCCGCCATGTTCATAGCCTTAGTAAACTTTCATAGAGAAATGTTACCTACTGAATTATTAGTAAGTATAGCTTCTCAAAAAGAAAATACACCTTTTTCTACGCTTACTGAGGTAGTCGTGATGGAAATAGCTTTTGAACTTTTAAGAGAGGCAGGTCTCCGGATGCCTCGAGTTATAGGATCTGCGATGTCAATTGTCGGAGCTTTTGTAATAGGAACAGCAGCAGTAGAAGCTGGGTTAATATCTGCGGTAATGGTAATTGTAGTCTCGCTCACTGCAATTGCTAGCTTTGTAGCACCGACCTATAACATTGCAATCTCAGGAAGATTACTACGTTTTGGTTTTATATTATTGGCTGGTATGTTCGGATTATTTGGTATTGTACTAGGACTAATTTTGTTGATACTTCATTTATGTCATCTTAAATCTTTCGGAATCCCATATATGTATCCATTTGCGCCATTTCATTTAGTTGGACAGAAAGACACAGTATTGCGTTCACCTCTTCAGAAAATGACTCATCGTTCTTCCTACTTTTCTAAGAATTTGGTGAGACAACATGCTCCTAGCACTAAAGAGAAAAAGAGTAAGGGGAAAACATAAAAATTATGACAAAAAAAATGGCCTTAATGATTTGTTTATTGTTACTTTCCGGGTGTTGGGATAAATCAGAGTTAAATGAAATAGCAATAGCATTGGCTATTGGTATCGATTTAATAGATGATGAATACGTGGTAACAGCTCAAGTCATTGTACCATCAGAACTTTCTCAAAATGGGGGGACTGGGAACTCGCAAATTACAATGCTGAAAGCAAAAGATAAAAGTGTCATCGGAGCAATTAATAAAGTCACCGAAGCTTCACCTCGTGCAATATATCCTGGTCACCTTCAAATATTAATCTTTGGTGAAACATTAGCTCGAGAAAAAGGAATTGTAGAGACAGTTGATTCATTCACTAGAAATTGGGAGGTTCGGTCTGATTTTTTTATTGCTGTAGCAAAGGATACTAATGCAGAGGAGATATTAAAGGTACAGACCCCTCTTGAAATTGCTCCTATTCATATGTTTTACAGCATCCAGCAAACTGCCCAAAATAGTGGTAAAAGCGTTAGGATTTCATTAATCGAAATTGCACAAGAGTTAGAGAAGGTTGGAAAACAACCAGTATTAGCAAAAGTAGAATTAAAAGGGGATACAAAAAAAGGGGCAAGTAAACAAAATTTAGAAGGGATAAATCCAGAGGCTCATCTTAACATGTCAGGACTTAGTGTATTTAAAAAGGATAAATTAGTTGGATGGTTAGAGCAAGAGGATACAGTCAATTTTAACATTATAACGAATCATCTAAAATCAACAGTAGGTACTGTTTCTTGTCCTAAAGAAGGAAATATTGAACTAAGAATAAACAAGGCTAAATCCAAATTGAAAGGCAATGTTATCAATGGTCAGCCAAAAATTGATATGAACATAAAATTATCAGGAAATATAAATGCAATTGCTTGTGACATTGATCTCCAAGATGAAAATATCATTAAGGAATTAGAAACAAACTACGAAAAACAACTGAAAGCCTCTATGCTAAAAACAATAAAAAAATTACAGGACGAGCATCATTCAGATATATTCGGTTTTGGGAGGACTATATATGAAAATGATCCAAAGGGTTGGAACAAAATAAAAGAACAGTGGACAGAGGAATTATTCGCAGAGCTGGAAGTAAATATTGAAGTGGAAGCAACAATAAAAAATACAGGAATAACCAATAACTCTCTTTTGGGTAATGTAAAGGATTAAATTGAATGGTAAATAGCTTAATTATCATATCTATTGGGGTATTAATCATCAAATTGGATTTACCTTTATTGAAAAATAAATCAGGGAAAAAAGAGAAATTTTTATATTGGATTTTATTTTTTTTAGGATTGGGTCTTTGCTTTTTTATAGCATTCAGTATTCCAATTCCATTAGCAGATTTTTTGTCCAAATTATTTAAGCCTATTAGCAATTTACTTATGGACGAAAAATTGTAAAGAAAGGAGCGAAACATTATAACTTCCTATAACATAAATTCATTTCAATTTTTTGTGCTCGTTCTTTTTTTTACAATTGGTTCTAGCATCATATTCGTTCCGTCACATCTGGCACAGCATTCCGAGCAAGATGCCTGGATAGCTAGTATTATGGGAATACTGGGGAGTATAGTAATTGTCTATATGTATACCTTATTAGCTGGCTGGTTTCCAGGTTTAAATTATATTGCTATTAATAAGAAAATATTTGGAGGTTTTCTCGGGTCCATTTTTTCTATTTTCTTTATTATTTTGGTAATCATTTTCGCTGCAATATTACTGGCAGATGCGGGTTCATTTCTCACCACACAGATGCTACCTAAAACACCTCCGGTTATTATTAATGCCTTACTCGCATTATTGGTGGTAGTAGCTCTTAGATTAGGATTGAATACACTTGCACTTTCCGCAGAAATATTATTATTTATATTTCTCATCTTCTTTTCCTTTCTAGTGCTGTCTACTTTATCAATAGTAGATACACATAATTTATTGCCAGTGTTTCAGAAAAATATTGGCACTTTAGCAGATTCCTCTTTATTTTACATTGTAATATCCACTACCAATTCACTCGTTTTACTTATGGTTTACCCTTACGTTTCAGAAGGCGTGAAGAAGGCGAAAAAAGCTTATCTTTTCGGTAACTTTGTAGGGGGAGTATTAGTATTTATTGTTACTATCTTGTGCATTGCTGTACTAAGTGCACCTTTAACCTCCAGATTGACTTATCCAAGCTATTACCTTGCAAAACAAATTACGATTGGAGATGCAGTAAGCCGTATTGAAGCCTTGATGGCTGGTATTTGGATTATTAGTATATTCTTGAAGTTATGTTTATATTTTTTTGCTGCAATATTTGGGATTGTCCATCTTTTCAGATTGAAAAATTATAAATTACTTTGTTATCCCATTGGAATAATTGTTACCGCTCTTTCCATAATCATATTTCCAAATGTAGTAGTGCAACGAAATTTTGTTGGGAGTACTGTCGTTTCTATGAGTATTTTTGGCTTTTTATTCATCCCAATCTTAATGATGCTTGTGTATTCTATCCGCAGAAAATCATTAAAGGCACAAAATAAAACACTTGAAACAGATCCGTGATGAGTTAATTCATTGCTGGGTCTTTTTTTATTCCAATTTTTAAAAATTTATTGTTTACTACGTTCTACTCAGGGAAACCAATTAATAATGATAGGAAAAGGGGGGAAGAATATGAACGCTGCAATCCAATATAACGGATTGGTATTACTTTATGGCTATCTTCAAAGGTTATACGTTCATGAAAGAACAAAAGGGCTGCTTGATAATGGAGCTTTTAACGTGGAGAAAATAGATATTATTACACAACATTTAAAGAAAATACATGACATTACAGATGTATTTGACAACAATAAAAAATTAGATGAAACAAATCAGGCTTTGTTGTTAGACATAGCTAATGTTTGCAGCGAAATGTCTGATGAATACAAAAATGAAATCTTAAATAGCAAAACCTTTAAGGATGAGCTCGCAGTAGTTGCCTCTACCATTTACGCCGAGGAGCATATAAATAATGGAATCATAAAAATGGGCGAGTTATTTAATCCAGAAATTCAAGATCGGTTCATGCAACAAATATTATATTACAGAAATCGAGTAGCACTTGTAAATGCTGTAGTACAAAAAGAAACAGAAGGCAAAGAGATATCAGAAAAAGAAAAGGAACAAATAAAAAATTGGTACATGGAAACTTCGCAAACCTCTAGTTACATGAAAAAGGATTTTGATTCCATTAAGGAGTACATTCAAAGCTAAAAAGAGAATTATACTAGATTAGATTGAGAGCTCCCTTCAAGGTAATTATACGGAAATGATTTTCTAAAGTACTCTCAGAGCCAATCTCAAGCATTCATAAAAAACGACAAAAATCCTAAATAAAGTAAAATATTTAAAGAAATTTTAAAAAGGTTCCCAAATTCATATTTGGGAACCTTATTTTGTGATAAAATGGGTGTTATGAGGTGAGCGAATTGCAACGAGAAATCCCAAGATTACTTAAGGACTTTTTAGTATATTTAACAACAATTAAAGGGAAATCTCCCCGTACGAGAAAAGAGTATGAATATGATATAAGTTTGTTTCTTCGATTTATTAAATCATTGGATGATGATATACCAGCTAGGAAAATAGACGAGATAAACATAAAAGATGTTACCATTGATCGAATACGTAAAATTACATTAGAAGATTTATACATGTTTATAGAATTTTGTGAGATACAAAGAAACAATAGTGCTGCTACAAGAGCAAGAAAGGTAGCTACACTAAAATCTTTTTTCAAATATTTAAAAGGGAAAAGAAAATTATTGGAGGATAATCCTGCTGATGAGCTGGAAAGCCCCAAGATAGGAAAAAAATCTCCTATTTACATGAACCAAGGAGAGGCAGAGCAGTTTATAGCAGCTATCAAGCATAGCAACCACTATTACCGTAACTATTGCATGGTAATACTCTTTTTAAATTTAGGACTCCGAGTATCGGAGCTATGTGGCTTAAACATTAATTCGATTCATGATCGAACACTTCGAATTGTAGGTAAAGGAGACAAGGAGCGCACGGTATATTTAAATAATGCCTGTCTCAGCTCTATTCGCAATTATTTTGAAAAGGAAAGATCATCTATACATGGGGCGAATAGTAATACTGCTTTATTTCTATCCCAAAAAGGGACACGCCTAACTAGACAAACTGTGGCTAAAATTATTAAACAGATCAATATGGATTCTGGACTAAAAAACGATAATATCACTCCACATAAGCTGCGCCATTCAGCTGCAACCATTATGTATAAACACGGAGCTGATATTAGAAGCCTGCAGCAAATTTTAGGTCATACAAGTGTCTCTACCACTCAAATCTATACACATGTTGAAGATAAAGAGATTCAACATGTTTTGGAGAGTAATCCATTCAATCAAACTAATTAATAGGTTTACATAATATTATTATGTAAACCTATTTTTTAAAATCCATAACATTGTATTAACTTAACAGCAGGGAGTTTATACATTTTATATTGGTTCTTTATACATTCAAATATTCCTTTTTAATCATGTAAAAGTATGCAGAACGAAATAAGGACTTGATTTTACAACTTACTTACTAGATGTGACGATCTTATTTCAACGTCATCGAAAAATTATTAAATTTAAGGAGGATAATGCTCTTACATTGTCAAATAGAATTCTTAATATATTTTGGTGATGATACTTTAGAAATAGACTTGGGACTTAATACAAGCTATTCCAAGTAATGATGCTAAATATGGAATATAAGGGCATTAGTACAAACATAAAGGGGAATATGTAATGGAAATAAAGACATTAGCTAAATGCACTTTAGATGAGATCACTGAAGCATGGAATAAAGGATTTGAAGGTTATTTATTGCCTGCTACGATGGATACTCACTCATTAATCAAGAAAATAGTAGGTGAGGAGCTTTCGACTGATTTTTCTATCGTCGGTTTTATGGAAGGCAAACCAGTTGGCATTATTTTAACTGGCATAAGGGAAGATGGCGGCAAAAAATTAGCCTGGAATGGTGGAACAGGTGTTGCTCCTTCCTATAGAGGCAAAGGAGCTGCACTTAAAATGATGGAAGCACTTTTTGAAATCTATCGGAAAAATAATGTTTCAACAGCAACTCTTGAGGCACTTGAAAAAAATGAAAGAGCGATCGCTTTATATAAAAAGTTAGGATATGAAGTGAAGGATTATTTATTATTCATAAGTAAAAAGATTAATAGCGATGAATTTCCATTGCAAAATAACAAGTGGACAATGGAAGCAGTTTTACCTGAACAGCTTGCTAAAATTGATTTCTATACATCTAATATTCCATGGCAGTGCCAGTGGCAGAGCCTCAAACACGGGGATGCCTTTGTTGTTAAAGATCAGCTGGGAGGCAGTGTAGGCTATGGTCTTTACAAAAAAGTGATAAATGCAGAAGGCAAGGTTGAAAAGGTCAACATCTACGATTTGAATTATCAACCTGAAAAAATAAATAGTACAGAATTTACGAGGAAGTTTATATCTTACTTAGCAGCAAGTATGGAGAATTCGATTGAACTATCAACATTTAACTTTCCATCAAATAATCCTCTAGCAGAAGTTCTTATGGAGATTGGATTTGAAAAGAAAATTGTCCAAGTATATATGGAGAAGCTGATGTAATACCATTGCCGATAAATATACGAAAGAAAAGCGATTGCTTATATAATTAAAAACGGTCTCCATTTCTCATGAATTGAATTTGAGAAATGGAGATTTTCGTAATTCGAATCGCATACATCTGCTTAAAATGAGAGAAAAGTGATATTTATATGCGTTTATTCTAATAGAACTTCTATGTACGTCTGGAGCTTAAAATATCAAGACTAACCACCCTAGATGGTGCATGAGTATGGTTTATACTAATAGCTCCTGCTTTTTATGCATGTTCCATTTCATGTTCCACTTCCACTAAATTACTATAATAATATTATGTAAACTAATTATTATCTTCCATATTATGCAAGCAAGTACATACGTCTAATTAGCATAACTGAATATACTACAAAAGGAATATGTAGAAAACGAGGGGAAGCAATGAAAATAAGGGATATTTATGAGCGACTTCTAAGGGGAGAGAAGTTCAAAGGAGTAAATGAAATAAAGTTAAACCACTTACCCGTAAAACGACCAGCAGATTTGGTTGGGCCTTCGCCAATTATGCAGGAGATAGCTGAAAAGCACTCCAAACATTTTAAAGAAAAAAATAGAAAGTACCCACTTTGAACAAGTGGGTACTAACTGTTGTTTTGAAAATAAGTCATTCTCTTTACTAGCGGCTCGGACTTGTTTACATGGATTGGTTTAACTAAATCTCCGGTTATTGCAGCAGTCTTTAAAGGTTTCGAACTTTTTTTTGTCGTATTGAATCTACCCAGTTTTCTTGCTGCCCGATTTTTAACATCCTCGGTGCAAATAGGTACCTTTTCACTTAGCATACTCAACACTCCTTTAATGTATAAATTATATTTTATTGGTTTTCAATTGATTCTGAGTTAGTCAATGCCACCATGTATTCAATATTTTCAATATTTTTGGCAATTGTTTTATGAAGAAGCTCAAAAAGATATTTATCAATAATATCAAACGAGTAAGTAAAGCTTTCAATCACTGTCGTAAATTCTAAATTGTCATATGCAAAATAGTAAACTAAATAATTTTTCTTCCATACATTTAAGTCATCTGTCCTATTAAATACTACTGCCTCTCCAGTTTCCGTTGATTCATCTATTAGGTCCACAAACTTTTCAGGGGTGTCTCCTGTATACACAGCAAAAGAAAACGCACCGTTGATTGGTTGATTTTTGTAACCGATTTGTGTCTCCTCTAAAAAATATTCTAAAACCTCTTTAAAATCGATTGCCGACCTGAATAAGAACTCCAGAGTTCTTCCAGAGGCGTCGTCACCTGTAAAATAAGCCATGAGCTTTGCTTTTGTACCACTGATTTCCACTGTTTCAATAGCGGCTTGCTCAATATTATCTACTTCAAATTCTAAATTCAAAAACTTAAACCTTTTCAATCTCTTAAAAGCAACTGGGATTATTAAAAATAATAAAAACCATATAAATAGTAAAAAGAGTCCTCTAAAAATGACTTGGTTAAAATTTGATTCAACAAAGGGTTTTATAATAAGTGAAAAAGCAGTTTCTTGAACAGTTTGTACTGTATTAGAATTATCTACCTCGATTTCCTGAAGAAAAAATGCTTTAGGGTTCTCCTGCCATGTCGAAATGCCAATGATCAGGGAGGAGGTGGCCATCCACACCAAAATTAACAGAATTCCTATCGTATAAATATAGGGAATCATCATGTTTATCCATTGAAAGAGAGTACGTTTTTCTTGAAAACGGGAATTCATATGGGCTACGCCTCCGTCATATAAAACGAGTTGTCTATTTGTTTTATCAATTGATTGTATGTGACAGAGCCCAAAATATTACCTGATTCCTCTTTATCATATGAAAGGTTGCTCCAAAAATTGATAGTAGCGATAGAATAATAGAATGGAAAAATTTAAGGGGGGTGACCTAGTAGCTAAAAATGCATTTAATGTGCTATTATCCAGACATGCGAGAACAACGGACAGACCATAGACATAAAATAACGTTAAAAAAGATGGTGAGACCTTATGTCACACCATCCTCTCTATATTTTTCTATTAGTTAGAGTTTATTGTACATACTAAACATTTTTTATTTGATTAATTGAAGTTATGCTCATACCACAACGCTTGCATTTTTCTTTATAATTGCGAAACCATAACCATTTAAGCTTATTGCGGTGCTATTGAAACTTTTAGTATCGCTATATAATAGATCATATTTGCTTGTTTGGTCTAAATCCAGGGCCTGCTCCGTTTGTGATGGATTAAATAATACTAGTACGGAATAATCATCATTGAATTTCTCATAACCAAAAATACCATTTTCAGAAGAAGGACGGATAAATCTCACAGAGCCTTCGTTCGCAAGCAGCTTCTCTTGTTTTCTTAATTTAATTAGTGTTTTAATATGGGTTTTCATCTCCAGATTATGCTTTGATTCATCCCATTCCATACATTCTCTACAGCCAGGGTCTTGACCACCAGTTAATCCGATTTCATCTCCATAATAGATACAAGGTGTACCCATAAAGGTTAAAAGAACAGTGAAGATTTGTTTCGTTTTGTTAATATTGTTATCACATTCTGTTAATACTCTTGCCGTATCATGACTTCCAACAAGGTTAAAAGTATAGTCAAAAACATTTTTAGGATAGTTGTAATAAACTTGAGTAATATTTTCTACAAACTGTCGAGAACTAATACTTCCATTTACTAAAAGATTAAACAAATTGGTTTTAAAGGGATAGTTCATGACCGCATCAAACTCATCTCCTCGAAGCCAAGGCATCGAATCATGCCAAATCTCCCCTAATATATATATATCTGGCTTAATATTTTTTACTACAGTTCTAAACTCTCGCCAGAAATGATGATCCACTTCATTAGCAACATCTAATCTCCAGCCGTCTATGTCATACTCCTCAATCCAGTAAGCTCCTACATCTAATAAGTATTTCTTTACTTCAGGATTAGCTGTATTTAACTTTGGCATAGACTCTACAAAACCAAACGCCTCATAATTTGGTCTCTCTCCACCTCGGACAGGGAAGTCATGAATATGGAACCAATCCTTATAATGAGAACTTTCTCCATTTTTTAATACATCTTGAAAAGGGGGGAAGTAGTACCCACTATGATTGAAAACAGCATCTAGCATCACCTTTATGCCACGTTTATGACATTCTTTCACAAGAAGCTTTAAGGATTCTTTATCACCAAATTGAGGATCGATTTCTAAGTAGTTGATTGTGTCATACTTATGGTTGGAACTAGCTTGGAATACAGGTGTAAAATATATTCCATTTATACCCAAGTCATTTAAATAATCCAAATGTTGAATGACCCCGGCAAAGTCCCCACCAAAAAAATTATTTATTGCAGGAGGCTCGGAACCCCATGCCTTAGCGGTTGGAGGATTAATAGAGGGATCACCGTTTGCAAAGCGCTCTGGGAAAATTTGATACCAAACAGTGTCTTTTACCCAGGAAGGGGCCTCAAAAATATCATTGCTGTGCAAATATGGAAAACAAAAATAGTAGTCGGAATCATTAGGAGCTTCCGAGTAGAACCCTTTTTCTGTATAAACAATTTGCTCATCATTTGAAATTAACTTAAAGCCATAACGGATTCTATTCGTCTCAGAGAAAACCTTAATCTCCCAGTAATCATGCACTTCATCAGATCCTACCAAATACATTCTAGCCACGTTATATTTCCATTCTCCATTTTCCCAAATGTATGGATCTCCATGGATTAGTAATGCTTCGTTAAGATCATTTGCTTTCGTCTTTAAGCGTATATGCATTGTTTTTTCTTCTAATAGATACGCTAAGTTGTCTACCGGTCTATGAAATACAGCAGCTCTTTCCATATAACTCCCCTTTTCCAATTATCACTTCTACTAATTTGACTATATTTTTACACAAATAAAATATTTTTTAAAAAATTTAAAAAAGTGTTTGTGTAAACTTACTTTAAATGTATAATAAAACCATAAGTTGTGCAATCGCTTTCATAAAATTTAGTTGAAATAATATTTTTCTATTTAACTTACATACCATGCAATAACAGGAATAAATAGAAAATTATTTTCATAGATAAATTTTATGTTAGCGTTTTCATTAAATTTATTGTGCAAACGGTTGTACAACTTTGGTAAAAAAGAGAGACACAAATTGGGAGGGTTAAAGAAATGAAAAAGTCACTATCATTCTTATCTATTTTGGTTCTACTGATGGCTATTTTAGCAGCATGTGGACCAGATAGAGAAACTAACACGGGCACGTCTACTTCAAACAATAATGAAAATGCTGGTAGCTCGGATGAACCTGCTAAACCAGAAAAGCTAATTGTATGGGAAGATACAGATAAATCTGTAGCCTTAAAACCTGCAATAGAGTCTTTTGAAAAAGAATATGGTATTAAAGTAGAATTCAAAGAATTAGGTATGGCTGATAAAATGCGTGATCAGCTTCGTATGGACGGTCCATCTGGAACTGGTGCAGACGTAGTTACTTTACCTCATGACCAAATCGGCCAGGTAGTAACAGAAGGTCTTATACAAGAAATTGAAGTAAGTGATGAAGTTCTATCAATCTTCAGTGATTCTTCTGTAAATGCACAAAAATACGATGGCAAGCTTTATGGGCTTCCTAAAGCGACTGAGACACCAGTATTCATCTATAACAAGGCATTAATGTCTGAAGCACCGGAAACTATGGATGAGGTATATGAGTTTTCAAAAGGTTTTACAGATGGCAAACAATTTGGATTTATCGCAACTTGGGATGATTTCTATTTTGCACATGGGGTAATTGCTGGTATGGGCGGATACGTTTTCAAGGAAAATGATGGCGCTCTTGACAGAGACGATATCGGTTTAAATAACGAGGGAGCAATTGAAGGAGCTTCTTACATTCAAAAATGGTATTCAGAAGGATTATTCCCTAAAGGAATTATTGGGGAAAGTGGTGGTTCTACTAGAGACGGTCTATTCAACGAAGGAAAAATTGCTTCAGTTATGAATGGTCCATGGTCTTTCCAAAGCATGAAGGATGCTGGAATAGATATCGGTATTTCAGCAATGCCAAAGCTTCCGAATGGTGAACCAATGAAAACGTTCATGGGAGTTAAAGGATGGCATGTAACTGCTTTTACAGAACATAAATACTGGTCTACTAAATTAGTCGAGTGGTTAACAAACGAAGAAAATGCAAAAATTCGTTTTGAAACTACACAAGAAATTCCACCAGTTAAAACACTAGTAGAAGATCCAATCATTGCAGATAACGAAGGAGCTAAAGCTGTAGCACTTCAATCTCAATATGCAGTTCCAATGCCAAACATTCCAGAAATGGCTGAAGTATGGAGTCCGGCTGCTTCTGCATTGCAAACTATTGCAACTGGAAAAGCTGAGCCTAAGGCCGCAATGGATGATGCAGTTAAAAACATCAAAACAAATATTGAAACAAATCACCCTAAATGATTTTAAATGATTTTTAATCGCAAAGGCATGTTTCCTACACGGGGGCATGGCTTTGCTTATATTTAAAGGATTGTGAATACAATTTTGAGAGAAAATACTCCTTTCAAAGGAAAGAAGGAGGCCGCATTAGCAATGGACAGTAATGCCACCAACAAACATAGAAAAACAGCTGGGTTATTATCGATTATTCCAGGCATTGGTCAGTTTTACAATAAACAATATGTTAAAGGAATCATTTTCTTAGTTTTAACAGCCGCATTTTTTAGTAGTTTTTATCAAACGCTTAATTGGGGCTTTTGGGGATTGTTCACACTTGGAGAAATACCAGGTCTAGACCACTCCGTATTCTTATTAGTAGATGGAGTCATAGCCTTGCTAGTAGCAGCAATCGGTTTAGGTATTTATGCATTTAACATTTACGATGCGTATAACAACGGAAAAAAAAGAGATAAAGGCTTCGAGTTAAACAGTGTAAGAGAGCAATATCATAATTTAATAGACAATGGTTTTCCTTATCTTATGATTTCCCCTGGTTTTTTACTGTTAATCTTTGTTGTAATTTTCCCTATCTTTTTCGTAATATTACTTTCTTTTACTAACTATGATTTATACCACACGCCACCGGCTAAATTAGTCGATTGGGTAGGAATACAAAACTATATTGATATTTTCAAACTAGAGTTATGGCGCTCTACTTTCTTTAGTGTTCTTGGATGGACGATTGTATGGACTTTTGGAGCAACAACAATCCAGGTAGCAATCGGTATATTCCTCGCAGTTGTGATTAACCAAAAGGATTTAAAAGGAAAAGCTGTTTTCCGTACGATTTTAATACTTCCTTGGGCAGTACCAGCATTTATCTCGATTTTGATATTCTCTGGAATGTTCAATGAATCATTCGGAGTAATAAATGATGGCATACTAAGCTTTTTTGGAATAGATCCTGTCCCATGGATGACTTCTGAAATGTGGACCCGTATCGCCTTAATAGGTATACAATCGTGGCTTGGATTTCCTTTTATATTTGCTATGACAACTGGTGTTCTACAGTCTATTCCTGATGAATTATATGAGGCAGCTAACGTGGATGGTGCTTCTATTTGGCAAAAGTTTCGAAGCATCACATTACCGATGGTACTTTATGCGACTGCTCCGATTTTAATCACGCAATATACATTTAACTTTAATAATTTCAACGTTATTTTCTTATTCAACGGCGGTGGGCCAGCATTGCCTGGGCAAAATGCTGGAGGGACAGACATTTTAATCTCATGGATTTACAAGTTAACGATGACTTCCGCTCAGTATGGTAAAGCTGCAGCCATAACGATGCTATTATCCTTAGTTGTTGTAGCCGTTGCCCTATGGCAGTTTAAACGCACAAATTCATTTAAAGAGGAGGATATGATGTGATATGAATATGAAGACTGAAAAAATCATCAGACTGACACTTTCATACTTTATTCTCCTGGTAGCTGCTGTAGTTGTTATTTATCCACTTCTTTGGGTTATTGGTTCATCACTCAATCCGGGTCAAAGCCTTTCGGGATCTACCATGTTTCCTGAAAATCCGACTTTCAAACATTACTTAGACCTGTTCGATATGGAAAACTCTAACTATGTACTATGGTATATCAACTCAATGAAAATTAGCTTGATCACAATGGCTTTAGCTGTAATTAGTGTATCTCTAACTGCATACGCCTTCTCTAGATACCGATTTGTGGGCCGTAAGAATGGATTATTAACGTTCTTAGTACTTCAAATGATCCCTAACTTTGCAGCTCTTATAGCAATTTTTGTTCTTGCACAAAGAACAGAACTTTTAGATACTCATTTAGGATTAATCCTAATTTATACAGGTGGGCAAATCCCTATGAATACATGGCTTATGAAGGGATATTTAGATACTATCCCTAAAGAGCTTGATGAATCTGCAAGGATGGACGGCGCAAGTCACCTCCGTATATTCTGGCAAATCATTATGCCATTAGCTAAGCCAATTATTGCCGTAGTTGCTTTGTTCTCCTTTATAGCACCGTTCGGAGACTTTATACTTGCCCGTGTAATGCTACGCTCCGAGGAAAAATTTACGATGGGCGTAGGACTGTATGAATTAGTATCTAAGCAATTTGGTAATGAGTTTACGACATTTGCAGCTGGTTCCGTTTTAATCGCAATTCCTATAACAATTTTGTTCTTAACTTTCCAAAAGTATTTTATCTCTGGATTGACTGCTGGTGGAACAAAAGGCTGACAATAGTTCATGGAAATTGGCGGGGGTGTGTGACTATAAAAAGGTGTTTACATTTACTAATATTGCTAGTGCTTTTAGTTAGCTTCAATCCCTATCATGCTTCTGCTAATGTAGATGCTACAATGCAGGATGAGATTGTCTATATGATTATGGTGGACAGATTTAATAATGGTGACACTTCAAATGATAAGGACGCTAACCTAGAAGATCCTTATGCCTATCATGGTGGGGATTTTAAAGGAATAATGGATAAGCTTGATTATATAAAAGAAATGGGTTTTACAGCTATTTGGCTGACGCCCATCTTCGAGAACACTCCAAAAGGGTACCATGGGTATTGGACAAAAGATTATTATAAAACTAACGAGTATTTCGGTACAATGGAAGAATTTAAAGCGTTAGTGCAAGAAGCTCATGAAAGAGACATAAAGATTATCTTAGATTTTGTTGTGAATCATGTTGGACCGAATCATGAATGGCTAAATGATCCCTCTAAGGAAGAGTGGTTTCATCCAAATCAGCCAATTTCTAATTGGAATGACCAAGCTGAAGTTGAAAACGGCTGGTTGTATGACCTCCCTGATTTAAATCAAAGCAATCCAGAAGTAGCTGCATATTTGATAGAAGCTGCAAAGTGGTGGATCAAGGAAACCGATATAGACGGTTATCGTTTAGATACAGTTAAGCATGTTCCTAAGGAATATTGGATCGATTTCTCGAGTGCTATTAAAGCTGAAAAGGAAAACTTTTATCTTATAGGTGAGGTATGGCATGATAATCCAAATGTAATTGCTGAATATGAAGAAACAGGGATTGATGGCTTTTTTGATTTTTCTCAAAATGATAGCCTTCGTACAGCTTTTGAGAAATCTAACCAATCACTTGGCTGGTTATTTTCAAACGTCGAAAGAAACGAAAAATTATTTAATCGTTCCAATTTTCTCGGCCAATTTATTGATAACCATGACATGACTAGATTTAGTAATTTGGTACTTAACCAAAAAGAAGAGCCTAAATCTCAACTCAAGAAGAGTCTTACTTATTTGTACACCGCTCCTGGTATACCGATAATTTATTATGGGACTGAAATAGCGATGGATGGCGGAAATGACCCTGACAATCGAAGAATGATGCAATTTGATAGTGAAAACAATTTAGTTGACTATATTTCCAAACTTGGGTCGTTAAGGACAGAACATCTTTCCCTTACAAGAGGAAAAATGGAGGTCCTTCACGAGGAGGAAGGAATAGCTATATATTCTAGAGTGTATGAAGAAGAAACAATTGTGGTGGCTATTAATAACACTTCAGAGCAACAAAGGGTCGTTCTAGAGGGAAAGCTGGAAAATGGAAAAAGATTAATGAGCTTGCTGTCGGACTCTGTTATTAAATCCAACGGCAACCAGTACACGATTAATATAGAAAGCGGTCAATCAGAAATATACGAGCTAACGGAGAAAGCCGACACTAACTGGTTGTTTATAGTCTTATCTTCAGCCGTATTAGGTTCATTTATATTAATTCTCACATTGGGAATTAGAGAAGTTAAAAAACGATCAGTATTTTAGTTTATGCTAACCCTCTCTGTATACCGCGGATAGCATGATGCTTTCACTCGGATAGCCGATTGGTTGTGGCTACATATACTTAAAAAAGTTCAAGCGAGAGGAGTTTTTCATTACATGAAGAGAAATTGGTGGAAAGAAGCAGTCAGCTATCAGGTATACCCTAGAAGCTTTATGGATAGTAACGGGGACGGAATAGGTGATCTGCGTGGAGTAATCTCAAAACTAGATTACTTGAAGGATTTAGGTATAGACGTAATATGGGTATCTCCATTTTACAAATCTCCAAATGCCGATAATGGTTACGATATAAGTGATTACCAAGGTATTTCAGAGCAGTATGGAGACATGAAGGATTTTGATGAGTTATTGGCAGAAACTCATGCCCGTGACATGAAACTTATTCTAGATCTTGTTATTAATCATACAAGTGACGAGCATCCTTGGTTTGTTGAATCACGTTCTTCTATAGATAACCCAAAAAGAGATTGGTATATATGGAGAGACGGTAAAGGTACTGAGCCGCCAAACAATTGGGAGAGTATTTTTTCTGGTAGTGCTTGGGAATACGATACAGCGACAGCGCAGTATTATATGCACCTTTTTGCCATTAAACAACCAGACTTAAATTGGGAAAACAAAGAAGTAAGAATAGCATTACATAAGATGGTCAATTGGTGGTTGGACAAAGGAATCGATGGTTTTCGTGTAGACGCTATCAGTCATATTAAAAAACGTGAGGGTTTTCCTGATATGCCAAATCCAGAAGGCAATCAGTACGTTTCCTCATTTGACATGCATACTAACCAACCAGGTATACAGACATTCCTAAGCGAATTAAAAGAAGAAACGTTCGCAAAATATGATATTATGACGGTCGGAGAAGCTAATGGCGTTGGTATAGACGAGGCAGACGAATGGGTTGGTGAGACAAACGGGAAGTTTGATATGATTTTTCAGTTTGAACACCTTGGACTTTGGAATAAGGATAAAAATAAGACTGTTGATGTGCTCGGACTTAAAAAAACACTAACAAAATGGCAAAAGGGACTTCACGAAAGAGGTTGGAATGCACTCTTTCTAGAAAACCATGACCAAACAAGAAGTGTTTCTAGCTGGGGAAATGACCAGGAATATTGGAATGAAAGTGCAAAAATGCTGGGTGCTTGTTATTTCTTAATGCAGGGTACACCTTTTATCTATCAGGGCCAAGAAATTGGTATGACGAATGTTCAGTTCCCTTCTATAGAAGATTATGACGATATCGGTATGCAAAATTTTTATGAGATCGAAATTGCAAAAGGTCGTCCTCATTTGGAAGTAATGGAAACCATTTGGACAAACGGAAGGGACAACTCACGAACTCCTATGCAATGGGATAATACTGAGAATGCTGGATTTACAAGTGGGACTCCTTGGATGAAGGTTAACCCGAACTTTTCTAGTATTAATGTTCAGGCCCAACTTAAGGATGAGAATTCCATCTATCACTTCTTTAAAAATATGATTAAACTTCGCAAGGAAAATGAAGTTTTTGTATATGGCTCTTATGATCTATTATTAGAAAATGACCCAGATGTATATATCTATAAACGTTGTCTGAATGAAAAGACAGCAGTTGTCCTATGCAACTTCCGTAACAAAACGGTAGAAGTTAATCTACACGAGTTGGAGCAAAAGGATTACCATCTTATGTTAAGCAATTATAAAAAAACACCTGATTCACTAACAGAGAAAGTGATATTAAAGCCATACGAAACGAGAATATATTTGTCAAAGTAAGAAAGCTCTGATGAATAGATACAGTCACTAACAATTGGTCATATGACTTAATTGGGCTAGTTAATAATAACACTTATCTATATAATTATATTTTACAGAAACATTATGAAAACAGAAAAAGAGTGGTGATATCCTGTGGCAATTACGATTAAAGATGTAGCAAAATTAGCAAATGTCGCTCCCTCAACCGTCTCTCGGGTAATTGCCAATAATCCCCGGATTAGTGAGAAGACAAAGAAGTGTGTTAGAGAAGCAATGGAGCAGCTAGGATATCATCCTAATTTTATTGCACGTAGTCTTGCTAGCCAATCGACAAAGGTAATCGGTCTAGTATTGCCTCCATCGACTGGTGCATTCTTTCAAAACCCATTCTTTGCTGAGGTTATGCACGGATTAAGTGAAGGAGTGCATGAAAAGCATTATGCACTTCAGATGACTACTGGAACGACTGAGGAAGAACTATTCAATGGTGTAGTGCAGATGGTTCAGGGGGGTAGAGTGGATGGAATTATACTCCTTTACTCTCGAATAAATGACGATATCTTAAACTATTTGAGATCTAGAAACTTTCCATTTGTAATGATTGGGAAGCCTTATGAGCATGTGGCAAAAATCACTCATGTAGATAATGATAACTTCCTAGCAGCGAAAGAGGCAACAGAGTACCTTATCGGTCTTGGACATGAGAATATCGGCTTTATCGGGGGCAGTCCTAACCTCACAGTAACTTTGGACAGACTCCATGGCTATAAGGCAGCTCTGCAAGAAAATGATATATCTTTGCAAGAAGATTATATTATACATTCTGAACAATTTCTAAGAGAGGGTGGCCAGAAAGCAGTAAGTAAACTTTTCTCGGGTACCATTTCTCCTACAGCGTTAATCGTTACAGATGACTTGATAGCGCTAGGAGTTGTAAACTCTCTTACAGAAATGGCAATTGACATTCCGAGTCAGGTTTCCATTATAAGCTTCAATAATGCTTTGTTTGCGGAAATGTCTCGTCCACCTCTAACATCCATTAATATCAACATAGTTGAATTAGGATATCAGGCAGCCAGAAGCCTGATTCAGGTGTTGGAGAATGAAAATGAACCAGTAAAGCGTATTATCATTCCGCATCAACTAGTAGTTCGTAACTCATGTGCAGTGTCACAAAAAAACGTTTTCGAAAGATAGTAGTCCATTTTAAAAAGTAAAATGGTTATCCGAATAATTTGGATAACCATTTTTATGTTTGATAATATTATTATGTAAACAAATAAAATATTTCCATTATTGTAAAGTTAATTTATAATGCTCTATAAGGAGGGAGATATACTATGTTTACATTTAATATTGACGAAAAAACTAAACTAAAAATGCTAGATTTACGGGACTCGGAACAAGTGTTCGAATTGACTATCATGTCCAAGGATACATTAAAGGAATGGTTACCTTTTATTGATTTTACAAAAACTGTTTCTGACACGGAGAATTTCATCAAATCTACTATGAAACAGTTTAGTGAAAATAATGGAATCCAAGCAGGGATTTGGTATGAAGACAATCTTGCTGGTATAATTGGTTTTCATAAAATTGACTGGAACAACAAATCTACGAGCATTGGATATTGGTTGGGCGATGCCTTTGTTGGCTATGGTCTAATGACTAAATCAGTAAAGGCATTTGTAGATTATGCATTAATCGATTTAGGATTAAATCGTGTAGAAATCCGAGCTGCGGTTGAGAATAAGAAAAGCAGAGCAATTCCTGAAAGACTTGGGTTTACCCATGAGGGAACTATTCGTCAATCAGAGTGGCTATACGACCATTATGTCGATCATGAGGTCTACGGCATGCTAGCAGCCGATTGGAAGAAATAATGATTTAAATAACCAGGTTGGTACCGTTTAATTTCTTTATTATTAAATTCTCTACAAAATCATATAGTGATAATAAAAGAAGACAAAGAAGGGACAGGAAATGATGATTGCGTACATATCCACGCTTAGCCCAGTTATGCAGGCATTATTAGCAACTTTGTTTACTTGGGGAATGACAGCGCTAGGCGCCTCCCTAGTGTTTACAACAAAGACAGTAAACCAAAAATTAATGGATGGTATGCTTGGCTCTGCTGGAGGAATAATGATTGCAGCAAGCTTTTGGTCGCTTCTTTCCCCTGCTATAGAGATGTCAAAAGAAGGCCCTTTTCCAGTTTGGTTTCCAGCAGCTGCTGGATTCCTCTTGGGTGGATTTTTCCTTTGGATCGCAGATAAAATCATCCCCCATATGCACCCTTCCTCTCACACCAATCAAACCGAAGGGATTAATCCGAAGGGGAAAAGAAGAAGTACACTGCTTGTCTTTGCAATCACTTTACATAATATTCCGGAAGGCCTAGCTGTCGGTGTCGCTTTTGGAGCAGTTGCAGCTGGTCTCGATTCAGCGTCTTTAACTGCAGCTGTAGCTCTAGCAATCGGAATTGGTATTCAGAACCTTCCTGAGGGTGCAGCGGTTGCAATGCCTCTAAGAAGAGAGGGATGTCTCGTAGAAAGAGCTTCTTTTATGGACAATTCTCTGGAATGGTAGAACCAATTGCTGCAATTATCGGTGTCTTAGCAGTGTCCTTTATGTCTCCAATCTTACCTTTTGCTCTTGCATTCGCAGCTGGTGCTATGATTTTTGTTGTAGTGGAGGAGGTAATTCCTGGTTCACAGGAATACGGAAACGGAGATTTGGCAACTGTTTGCTTGATGATTGGATTTACAATTATGATGATTCTAGATGTAGCTTTTGGATGATGCCAAATAGGGTGAACGGTCATAATTTTTTTTATCCGGTCATAAAAGATCTCTGAACGGTTATAAATCTTGCCTATCCGGTCATAAAAAATTCTATCCGATAAAAAATCAACGCATCCTTTTTACTAGGATGCGTTGATTAGTTTAAATTTCAATAATAATAGGCAAAATCATCGGTTTTTTCTTTGTTCGTTTGTAAATCAAGTTTTCTACGGAGTTTTTAATATTCTTTTTGAGGGTACGTTGGTTTTTATTGTTATCCCATTTTTCTACAGTAGTGCGTACATTTTGATTGATAGAGTTAATAAGCTCTTCTGAATCTGGTCCATATACAAAGCCTCTTGTAAGAGTATCTGGACCATTCCATATTTTCTTCAGCCCTTTTTGTAGGCTTACGACTATAACAATCATTCCATCTCCAGCAAGAACCCTGCGGTCACGAAGAATTATTTCTCCTACATCTCCTATACCGGAGCCGTCCACAAAAACATCACCGGCCTCTATCGAGCGAGTTTGTATGACCTCATTTTCGTTAATAATATCGACAACATCCCCATTGTTCAGTAAAAATATATTGGAACGCTTAACACCGATGGACTGAGCGAGCTCTCTGTGAATATGCAGCATGCGATATTCACCATGTATAGGGATAAAATACTTTGGCTTCATCAAGGTCAGCATGAGCTTCAGCTCTTCTTGGTAAGCATGGCCAGATACATGCATCCCTGTTGCGCTTCCTGAACCATATATTACATTCGCTCCTAGGCGCAATAGATTGTCTACAACCCTCGTAACATTCGTTTCATTTCCAGGGATAGGGCTAGAAGAAAAGATTACTGTATCTTCTGGGAGAACTTCTAATTTACGGAACCGAGAGCTGGCTAGTCGAGAAAGAGCTGCCATTGGCTCACCTTGTCCACCTGTACAAAGAATCGCCACTTCTTCTGGTGACATTGAAGGAACCTCGCTTTCCTCTAGCAACATTCCTTCTGGTATTTTTAAATATCCTCGCTGAGTCGCTACCCTAACTACATTTACCATGCTTCTTCCAAGTAAAAGAATCTTTCTGTTGTTTCTAATGCAAGTGTCAACTATTTGCTGTACCCTGTGTACGTTTGAAGCGAAAGTAGTAATGAAAATTTTGCGAGTTGCCTTTCTAAAGGTTTCATCCAAATGTTCTTCTATTAGCCTTTCCGACGGGGAAGAGCCAGGTCGCTCTGCATTCGTACTTTCTGAAAGTAGCAATAGTACTCCGTCCTGACCAATTGCTGCCATACGATGTATATCTGCAGCTTGCTTATCCACGGGAGTCCAATCAAATTTAAAGTCTCCTGTATGCACAATTGTGCCTAGTGGCGTTTGAAAGGCTATACCAAGGCAATCTGGTATGCTATGGCTCGTCCGAAAAAAAGTTGTCCGAATAGTACCCAGCCTTAAGACATTATCCTCGTCTATCATAAAAAGCTTACTATCTCGAAGAATTCCATGTTCCTTTAACTTAATTTCAATCAAGCCGAGCGTCAGATTTGTGGCATAAACGGGTACATTCAACTGTTTTAAAAAGTAAGGTATTCCACCAATATGATCCTCATGGCCGTGTGTGACAATCAAACCACGTATTCTATCCTCGTTTTCTTTCAGATAGGTGATGTCAGGAATGATTAAATCTACGCCTGGAAGACTTTCATCGGGAAACTTCCCTCCACAGTCGATTATTACAATATCATCGTGTGATTCAATAACATACATGTTTTTTCCAATTTCATTTATACCGCCAAGCGCAAACACGGAAACGGTAGAATTTTTTGTATTCAAAAAAATACCTCCCTCATAAATAAACTATTTAAAGTATGAACTTTAAAAGCTTATTTATGAGGGAAAATCATGAAAGAAATTTTTATATTGCTTAACTAGTAAATATTAGGTTAAATTTTACATGTTTTGCTTGGCAAATATGTCACGTCGTGATATAGTCGTGTTGTGACATAGTACAAGAGGGTGGAGCAGCTTGGATAAATTAATCAAGAAATACATACCAATGACGGAAACAGCTTTCTATATACTTTTTTCATTGACTGAGCCACGACATGGTTATGGAATTATCAAAAGAGTAGAAGAACTGACTAACGGCAGACTACATTTAGGATCTGGCACTATTTATGGAACGCTCACTAAAATGCAGAACGATGAAATGATTACTGTATTCTCGGACGAAAAGAGAAAAACAATTTATGAAATTACCGAGCTTGGCAAGGTTATCATTCGGAAGGAAATGGAGCGTTTAAAAGAAGTACATAGCAATATTTTGCTTTATGAGGGGGAGTTCGATTGAAACAGTTCAAATTATTTTGGAGCTATCGTATATCATCCACTGAACGTTGGCTAGAAAGGATGACTTATAAAGGCTATATACTCAAAGACATTAACAGATTCACACGGATATTTACGTTTGATAAAACTGTGCCTCCTAACAAGGTTACCTTTTCAATACAATATAATTCCGGAGCGTTATCAGAAAGCTTAAAAAGCGATGGCTGGCAGGAGCATTCAACTACCGGTAAATGGGGTATTTTAAAAAATGAAGATATAATTGTTTCTTTTTATCCCTCCCGTGAAAGCTTGTTCAAAAGGATTCGTTTGCATGCGTATTTATTTCTTATGCTGTCCATATTTTATTTATCAACTGGCCCTATTAACTTGTTAATTTTTGAAACCATAAATACTAATGACCCTAATTATGCAGCACTTATTATTCCCGTACTAGTATTCTTGGCTTTAGCAGGACTATCGACTTTTGTTTTCATTTCCTATAGAACTTTTGAGAAAAAAACTTTTAATCTTAAGGACGAAATAAAATACGATAGAAAAAAAATAAGGAAAAATCAGCCACTCCAGACTAAAATATGGTTGGATGAGATGCATCATAAGGGCTACGAGCTTGAAAGTGTATTTGCTACAATCTTTTCTTTTGTTCCCTCTAGGCACGAAAAGATTGCATATGAGGTTACATTTGAACCAAAACTTAAATCTGATTATTATTTAATTCATAAAGAAATAGGATGGAAACTAAAATATACATCTAATATGTCTCTATTAAATTACTCTATTTGGGCGATGCCTTATGACGAGGCTAATAATAAACCAGCATTCTCCTATGACGTATCAGAAAAGCGACTCCAAATAAAAAAAGCCTTTAGGATGAATATGACAATCGCTATATTCTTGTTGTTTGTATTAGCACAGTCCATGTATATGCAATGGGTTCTTGACACAGATTCTTCTACAATTAATACTGTTTTAAAGTACCTTTTAACATGTATGACTATTTTTTGGATATTATTATCTGTCAAAATCATCACTGGATATAGGAAAGAAAAAAATTTACTAAAAGAATCCTAGAAATAGGATTCTTTTTTTTTTCTTCCAAGGAATTTTGCCATTGGACAAGATAAGTTATTGATTTATCAATAATTGAAATGGTATAATTTTCTTACAATTACTGAAGGGAGTGAGATTAAGCAATGACTAATTTAATGAAGATAACCTTGGAATTATATTTATTGCATCTCACTCATGCGGACTAAGTTATTAGGCTTTTGAACTTATTAATATAGGACATGTCAAGAGAGAAAATTGACTTTTTGTAAAGAAGAACGGAATGTCTAGTCACAGGGTTATTTTATATATCCTGTGGCTTTTTTCGTGTGAGTACAAAATATATTAAATAAATATAATTCCAGTTGTTCTTCTCCAAATTTATAACTAACTGGGGGCAAAATTAATGGAACCACATTTACTAGGTTGGAATGCTAATTTTGATGAATATTTTAGACCTTATAAAATAAAAGGTCTAAGAGCTGGTAGAGTGACATGCAAAATAAAAGATAATTATCTTGTAACATTTGAAGAGAAATCAATTACAGCTAGAATAACAGGAAGGTTTAGACATAATGCTCAATTAAATAAAGATTTTCCGGCAGTTGGAGATTGGGTAGTGTACGAAATTAAAAATAGTAATCCTCATGCTTTCATTCACGCTATTTTACCGAGAGAAAACGCTTATGTAAGGAAGCTTCCTATCTCTGGTGGGAGAAAATTAAATAATGGTGTTATTGGAGGAGGAAAAACAGAAGAACAAGTAATAGCTTCAAACATTAATACAGCATTTATCGTAGTTGGCTTAGATAATAATTTTGAAATTCGACGTATAGAAAGATTTTTAACTTTGATTTATAACAGTGGAATTGAACCAGTAGTTATTTTAAACAAAGTAGACTTATGTATTAATATTGCCGAATATATAAATCAAGTGAAAGAAATAGCAGATAAAGTAACTATTCATTCTGTCAGTGCAGAAAAAAATGTAAATATGGATATTTTCTTTAAATATTTAATGTGTGGAGAGACAGTTATATTTCTTGGATCATCTGGAGTAGGAAAATCAACAATAACTAACTTCTTGGTGGGTGATGAAATACAAAAAATACAGTCTATTAGTAAATTAACGGGCAAAGGAAAGCATACAACTACAAATTGTGAACTTATTTTCCTTCAAACTGGTGGCATAATCATAGATACTCCTGGTATAAGAGAATTGCAGCTATGGGGAGATGTAGAGATACTTGACCAAAGTTTTGAGGAAATCAAACAACTGAGTTACTATTGTAAATTTAAGAATTGTCAACATCGAAAAGAACGGGGCTGTGCCATTCAAAAAGCCATAAATGATAAACGTCTAAGTCAAAGCAGAGTTAATAGTTATAAAAAGCAGTTAGCTGAATTACAAAGATTAGACACAAGGAGAAGAGATTTCAAGAAAAAATTAAACAAAAAATGATGCAATATAACTTTAAGTAAGGGGAGTTGTCAGTTTATGTTGAAATTGAAATATCTTTTTAAAAATGAGGATTTAGCAGAAATGTTGTTGAGAAATTGGGAATTTGATGAACGCTCTCTTGATATGTTCAAGTACTACAGAATATCTTCAAATGCTATTTATCCATTTCAAGCAAGGGGCAAAACTCAATTTTTAAGATTTTCTCCAAAAACGGAGAAATTCGAAGAAAATATTTTAGCAGAATTGGACTTTATTTCTTACCTTCGATCCAAAAAGTATGGAGCAGTAGAAACTGCTGTATCAAAGAATGGGAAGGAGCTCGTCAAATTACAAACTCCATGGGGCGTATACTTTGCCTCTGTATTTAAACGTGTTGCAGGTGTGCAAATCATCAAGACCGATTTAAGTGACACAGTTATTTTTAATTATGGCAAAGCTTTAGGAAAGCTCCATCAGTTATCCAGTGAGTATAAAACTTCACAATACAAACGATGGTCATATAGCGACGTATTAAATTGGATTCACAATATTCTAGTTGATTTTCCTCTCGAAAAATCTGCATTGAAGGAAACCCTGTTATTACAAGATTATTTTGACTCAATTCCTAAGACAAACAACAATTTTGGACTGATTCATTATGATTTTGAATTTGATAATGTATTCTATGATGAAGAGTATAACTCTTGTAACGTTATTGATTTTGACGATGCCATGTATCACTGGTATGTAATGGATATCGAGCAATCACTTGATAGTTTACAGGATTGTATTCTGCCTGATATTTTTCAGCAGAAAAAAGAAAGCTTTTTGGACGGATATCGTACTGAATTTGAGATATCAGAAGATATGATGTCAATAATGCCAGCTTGTAGACGATTTGCAAATTTGTATAGTTATGTGCGTATTCTACGATCTGCGGAAGAAAAGTGGGACCAGGAACCGGAATGGTTAGCAGGTTTAAGAAAGAAATTAACAGAAGCTATGAAGAATAAATCATTGTGTTTTGGAATGGAAATATAATATTAGCCTTTTTATAGACCGACCATCGTCACATCCTCTAAACGAGGGACGGACTAATAAATCAACAAGTTATATTTGACTAAAAAGCCTGATTTCCTTCTATTTTATAGAGAAACAGGCTTTTATACTTGATATTAACTTAAAGTAAATCCACATTTTACTGATGTCATTTTCATTAACCTTAAAATTCGAAACTTTCTCAATATTTTTCCGTATGTGTATTAAGTGAACATACTATATCTGAAGAAGGAGAGGATGTTATGCATTGGATTATGTGGATTTTTTGGGGTTTCTTTGCTGCTATCATAATAGGTGCCTATCTCGTAGATCGGTTAAGTAGTAGGAATTATAACTTAACGCATAAGAAGACAATGAATCAAGTAGCCGCTCAAGCCAACTCAGACAGAGAGGTAGATCGTTACAACAACCAATTGTTCTAACTATATAAAAATGCAGCATAGGGTGTGGCATTAACCAAAAAGGAGCACTTTAATTAGAAAATTTAGCAATATGTAGGGAGCAAATAATGAAAACAATTGATAAAAAGATAGAAGAAATAAACAGTTTAATAAATGGAGTCATAGAAGAACAAGGAGTCGGGATTACTGTCTCTATAGTTAAAAAAGATGAACTAATTTTTGCAAAAGGATACGGTTACGCTCAGTTGGAGCCTACTACGAGCCTAATTGATGAAAATACAATCATGAGTATTCAAAGTGTAACAAAAAACTTTGTAGCAGTCTGCATTATGAAGCTTGTTGAAAAGGGCAGCATCCAACTCGATACACCAATCATTAAGTATTTGCCTTATTTCAGAACAAAAGATAAATACTTAAGCGATCAAATAACTGTAAAACATGTTTTAAGCCATACAACAGGCTTTCCAGCTGATTTAGGTATAGCCAATTTAGTTGCTCCAAATGTTAAAGAAATCTATTCAGACACACCTACTGAATGGGATGAGGCTTTAGCCTATTATAGGTTAGTAGAAGATGAATTAACTAGTATCCATACTAGAGAGGATATCACTAGGTGGTTTCGAAAAGTTAAGCTAGAATCACCCCCTGGACATGATTGGAACTATTGTACAGATGCATATGTTATTTTGGGAGATTTAATCGAGAAGGTTACCGGAGAAAGCTGGGAGACTTTCCTTCAAAATCAGTTCTTAACACCACTACAAATGACGCGAACTACTACAGATACAAATATCATTCTGACTGACAATAATTACGCAAAATATTATTTAGGTACCGACAAGGTTGAAACCCCTTATCCAACGAATTCTTTGGCTGCTCCAATAGGCTTTCTTTACTCTACAGCAACAGATTTGGCCAAGTATATGTCCTTTCATTTGAACTACAGTTCAAGTGAACAGCTTGAAAATACTCTCAAAAAGCAAATGCAAAATCCTGTATGTCGAGTGTCAGAAGAGTGGGATAATGAAACTAATACATGTTTTTATGGATTAGGCTGGTTTATCGAGGACTATAAGGGAAAAACCATCATCGAGCACGGCGGGGGACAGATGGCTGTAAGGGCATTAATCTCATTAATTCCAGAGGAAAACATTGGGGTAGCTGTTCTATTGAATTTTGATAGCACCGTCCATCGTTATATTAGCAGTAAAATCATAGATATTTTGCTAGATTTATAGATAAGAAAACCAATTTAAGGATGATTTTAAACATAGTTCTATTCATCATCGTATATCATAAGAGGAAGGGGTGTTTGTTGATGAATCGATACTCAGTAGCTGAATTTATACGCAAAACGGAGCAGGAGGATAAAGGAGAAGGCTTTTTCGAACTAGAAACAGAGCGCTTATTGGAGGTTAACCTGGAGGGGCTTGTTTGGGCTAAAGCAGGTGCCATGGTCGCTTATCACGGAAAAATTAAATTTGAGCGTGAGGGCGTTTTAGAGCATGGTGTGGGCGCAATGTTTAAAAAGGCTTTGACTGGTGAAGGTGCCTCACTAATGAAGGCAAATGGCCACGGTAAATTATATCTAGCTGACAGTGGAAAGAAAATCATTATTCTTCATCTTCAAAATGAAGCGATTTATGTAAATGGGAACGATTTGCTTGCTTTCGAGCCGTCCATTAATCACAATATCAAAATCATGAAAAAAGTGGCAGGAATGATGTCTGGCGGGTTGTTTAATGTGAGATGTGAAGGAACTGGTTTAGTTGCTATAACTTCTCATTACGAGCCTCTCACACTGCGTGTGACACCAGGAAAGCCCATTTTCACAGACCCAAATGCTACAGTGGCTTGGTCCGGTAATCTACAGCCTGATTTCCAAACAGATATCTCCTTTAAAACCTTTGTTGGTAGAGGAAGTGGAGAATCAATACAAATGAAGTTCGAAGGAGATGGCTTTGTCATTGTCCAGCCCTATGAAGAAGTATATTTTCAGAGACAGAGTTAAATATACATTTTAAAAACAAGCAAATAAAGAAACGGAGGGTTAGCTATCAATCAACCGTATTTTTATAAAGCTAACCTCGAAAAGCTAAGTTTCACAAAACTAGACAAATATTTTTGTTCTTAAAAAGAAATGTTTAATGGTTTCAACCATAAACGTTTCTTTTTTAATGAAACCATTTGCATATTATTTCGCATTTCTTACAAGGATTAATTTTTAACTTTAAACAACTATTCATTTAACAGCTAAATAACAGGTTTGTTACTAATGCAGCAAGTAATTGAAAAAGAGGAGAATAATCTTATCAACTAGAATAATTAACTATAGATAGAGGCATTTAAATGATGATAAACATTAAGGGGGAGTATAGCAGGTATGTTTCATGCAAAAGATGTTTTGTCTGACCAACTGTTAGCCAATGCAAACGATCCCAGTTGATACGTACCATTTTCAGAATCTGTAAATGGTTTGACAGAGGAACAAGCTTTTTGGAAGGCGAGTAAAGAAAATAATAGTATTGCAGAAATTGTACAGCATTTGCTTTATTGGAATAAAACCTGGCAAATAAGGTATAAGGAATCTAGTGTTAATGCAGTTCCAGCAGTTGGAAGTAATGACAGTACGTTTACCATCTCAAAAAATAAAACATTCGATGAACTAAAGAAACAACTTATAGAAGTTCTTTTACATTGGCAAATGATATTAACAGAAGAACAACTAGAAAAAAGTGTTCAAGAATACTCGAATGCCAATTGGTGGCAAGTAGTAGGGAATGTCACCACACATAATGCATATCACATCGGTCAAATTGTTTATATTAGGAAGCTACAAAAGAGCTGGAAATAGAGTATAAAATTTAAGTAAGATATTTAATAGTTATAGAATTAACAGCTTCTTCAATAAGGATGCTATACCTAAAATAAAGACAGAGGAATACGATAATCCACTGTCTTTATTTTAAATTTCATTCACATGAGAAGATTGACTTGTATTGCCTGGAGAAATCATTCAACTCATTCATCAACCGTTAGGGCTGAAAGAACTGCTCCAACGGCTTGTATCCAACTACCGACTGTATTCATTTCTTGCGCTTTTTGACTATTTGAAGGATATTTAATTGATAATGCTTGATAAATAGTTCCAATCACTTGGAGTACATTTCCAATATTGTTTAGTGCGTCTTCTATCGACTGATTTCCAGAATAATCTATCGTGAGAACTCCACCTAGCGCTTGAAGAAAATCACCCTGTGCACTTATGAGGGAACTCGTATTTTGATCCTCGATAAAAAATGACTCGAGCGTAATGAGATTACCTATGGCCCCTAGTTGACTTCCTACTTTATCCAGATAATCCGCATCCGTGGGGATTATACCACTCCCAATTGCTTGTAGAGCATCCCCTATGATGTTCAGGTCTCTTAACATTGCGTTTGATAATACTTGTGAAGGAGTACTACCTATTGCAGATATAACTGTACCTACTGCAATAATCCAAGAGCTTATTTGTGATACATTCCACATTTAAATCATTCCAATAACAATTGATTAAACCCTCTAAATAGTATATGCAAGCCTTTTAAGTACAATTGGTCAAATGATTGATATCGTTTTCTTTCTCAATAATTTAGCCTATGAAATAAAGATCTAGATTTTATATCTGTTTTTTGTTGCTAGTACTATGTAAAATATTTATGTATGGATTTACGAAGGAGAGAGGTAGAACAGAATGAACAATGCTGCAAACCTATGGAATCAGATAATCGCAAGAGGTGAAAAATTTGAGGAAGGGTTTAAAGAGTCATTAAACCTTCAACCTGGCGTCACTGACAAAGAATTGGATTTACTCCAACAAAAGCTGGAAGTTAAGCTACCAGAAGAAGTACAGAATTTTTACAGAGTGTATAACGGACAAGTTTGGGAGCCTGGTGTGAATCCATTTGTAAGAAATTTGGTTCTTTCTCCCATCCACAAAATTATAAAGGATTGGTCGTTTTTGCAGGAAGAATATGATCCCGATGATATGCAGCCAGAAAATGAAAAAGAAATAAAGCCATTTATATGGAATTCTAAGTGGATTCCAATTGCCGACAATGGTGCTGGTGACTATCTTTGCATGGACATGGATCCAACTGAAGCTGGAACAATCGGTCAGGTTTTATACTACTGGCACGATTGGGAGGATAGATCCCTTGATGCAAATAGCTTTTTTGAATTCATCGAAATTTGTTTGCTGGAGGATTACGATAACTAAGTGTTTATTCTTTTTTAACTCTATTGAATTTAGCTAGTTTTGTAGATAGCACCACTTTATTCCAATAATAATTTCTCCATTCATATTTTATGGTAATATATACTAATAAATATAAAATATTCAATGAAATGGGGATTAAATCAATGAAACTATTAAAAATGAGTTTAGCATTCTTAGCTTGCTTAATGCTATTGGCTTGGTCCAATGGAGAAGCTTCCGCTGAGTCAGCATGGACGTCTAAATGCTCTTCATATGGGGAAATAAAGCCAAACCAAAATCCATCTTTTCAGTATATGAACTGTCTACTTACGAATGCAGCCATAGAAGCAAAAATTCCTCCTGAAGTTGTGAAGGCTGTTGCTACTAAAGAAAATGGCGGTTGGAAACAATTCGATGCAAATGGTCAGCCTGTAATCTCAACGGATCAAGGGATTGGTCTTATGCAAGTTACCAATCAACTAAGCTATGATCAAGAAAGATTGAAATACGATATCACTTATAATATTCAAGCAGGCGTCGAAATTCTTAACAGTATGTATAAACGTAATGATTTGCCTAAAATAATAGGCGGAGGACCTGAAATAATCGAGAACTGGTACTTTCCAGTCATGGCTTATAACGGTATAAAACCTGCTAACAGTCCACTATATAAGTCCAATGGATTGAAGAACATTGGTGCTTATCAAGAAAAAGTCTTTACATTTATTGAAAAGGATAGTTACTTGAATAGCACTAAATTAGCGCAGTTTCCTTTCAGTTTAGCTGATTTTGAATATGACCCTAACAGCAGTGACAATATTGCCTTTACGAAGAAGGAATATACATTAACGGATCAATTGCATACCTCTTCATATCATTTCCAAAAAGGAAGCAAGGTATTGCTAACAGCAGACAATGTAAAATTAAGATCGCAACCTAGTACTTCTTCAGTAGCAAATACTTTAGCCAAAAACACTACCTTAATTATTGAAGATAAATTCTTATACGACCAATCTCCAACGAGCATAAACCAATTTGTGTGGTACCCTGTTAAAACTGAAGATCAAAAGCTAACAGGTTATATTTCCTCTGCTTATATTAAGAAAAAGACAGATGTTCCATCTATAAAAAAAGTGATGTGGGGAAAAACAGAGCTAAAATTAGGGCAAATAGGTAAAGCTACTATTTTATCCAATACAAGCTTGGTCAAGATGGAAAGCAATGGTTCATTGACTACTGTTCGAACTTTGAAAAAAGGTGAAGAATACCGTGTTTATAACTATAAGAGCAATCATGGTGGTTTATATGGTGTAGGTGGTGGAAATTACATTCAAAAATCACCAAATGTAAAATACGAAACACCATCGAAAAGCAAGCTAGCATTACTTAAGCAATAAAAAAGTGTTCGATGTAAATAACTACCTAAAGTCATAAAGAATACTGCAAACGGCAAAATAGGAGTTGCACAAGAGTAAAATTTCAGTAATTGAACTGCTGCATAAGTATATAAAGAAATAGTAAATATTTTAATAATGTTATAAGCGTTGGAGTTTACGACAGAGTTGTTTTTCACGAACAAGTTAAGGCGAACTTAATAAGCCTGTTAGGTAATCAAAAGTTAACCGGCAGGCGAGTAAATGTATAAGTGACTTAGCATAGAGCGAATGTCTAAACTTTTGTGGCAGTCGAAATAAGAAAGAGGTGTAGGCGCACCTCTTTCCATAATTTTTAATTTTAGTTTACATAATATAAATTATACGAAGTTACGTTTCATTTGAAAAGTATACTTGAAACAGTGAGATATTTGAGAAAAATACGTAAATACATGATTTTTATAGATTATAAATTTATAGCTTTTTTGCATTTTAATCACTCATATTTTTAGTTATTACAATTCATTGTTCAGGTTAATGTCTTCCTTGTATTCAAATTAACTGTAAATTGTAATTCAGACACTATACACATCATTTATTTTGTTTTACCTTATTTATCACTTATTTCTGTTTCAATTCCAAATCTCATCCAGCTTATCTGAATAAAATTCAATTGCCTTTTTGTAGCTTTGTATATTTTCATCTATTGACGTATCTTTAATGTTTTTTAATAATAGTTCCATAGCTTTGTTATGATCATTTAAGTTGTATAATGTCATCGCTAAGAATACTTGCATAGCTCTATTATCTGGAAATCGTTCTAAACCCTGCTGCAAGGTTTTTTGGGACTTTACGTATTCTCCGAGTGTTCTATATGTACTTCCAAGCCCAATAAAAGCCCCTTCCTGATCTTTTTCAGGTAATCCTAGACTAATTGCTCTCTCATAAAATGGAACAGCCTTAAGCTCCTCTCCTTGCGCGTCAAAGCTCCAGGCACATTGATAATTAATATAAGCATTTTGAGGGAAATCTTTAACCAATTGAAGCAAAATAGTATTGGAATCTAGAAGAAGACCTTTTTTTCTCAATTTAAGTGCTTGTTCTAATAATTTTTCCATAGAAACCTCTCCCTTCCTATTTTTAATGAATTTAACCTTTTTCTATTCAATAGTTTTTTTCTCACTATTCATTATATTGTAAATATGAGTTCTATGTGTAAATCCATTGTAATTATTAGCCCTGCTTTCTATTGGTACTAGTGTTACAGAGATTTCTTTTTGTTGCGTCTATAAAAAAGTCTCCATGAATAATATACTATCCAAGCAAAGTAAATTAACAAATGTGGAATGTAATTATAATCAAGATCAATGAACAAAAAAGTTATGCTACATACAACAATCGTTGGTAATATAATATAAAACCACATTCGAACTTCTTTATTTTTAAAGCTTAAATCAAATCGATCGCTCATCTGCTCCATCCTGCCATTCTTTACTTAATATTATCCTCTTACAGATTAAAAAATTAACTGATATCACCAAGTACAAAGTTCATAACTTTTAAATATGAATAATTTCTCTTTCTCCCTTTAAGACTTCTTCTTTAGTTGAATATTGTGTATACTTCTTTTGTCTTTCCGAAATATTATCATAAAGAAACTTATGATATGAGTTATCCCAAAACTTACAATGCCTAATAAGAATCGACCGACAATTTCTCTTAGTAGCATATTAGTGATGGTTACCTACTCTCCATCTACCTGTACTACTTTTATATTAAACATTTTCTTACCAATAATATAACCACTCCAAACTATTGGTAGAATCGTTAAATACAGCGCATATATAACATCCAAAAATTTACTGTCTAAAAGTTTTTATCAATGAAACGATAATACTCAGCAGTAAAAAAGAAGGCTATCCACTAAAAATGCAATTTTTCTCCTTGGGGAACTAGCTAGGTTAAAATTATTTTCTTTAGTTGTATTCTCCATTCTCAAAATATTTAAGGTTATAGTATTTAAGCATATGAATGCAAGCCGGCGATGACTAGATTGACAAAGATTTGATTGAACATGATGGTCCCAAATCCAATGATAGCTAACCAAGCTGTTCTCTCTCCATCCCACCCTCTGTTGATGCGCAGGTGTAAAAATGCTGTGTAGAATAAGAAGGTGATTAATGCCCATACCTCCTTAGGATCCCAGCCCCAGAATCTGCTCCATGCTAAATGTGCCCAAATCATTGCGAAGAACAAACCACCTAATGCAAACAGAGGAAATCCAATAACGATAACTCGATAAGATATTTCGTCCATTAGAGTAAGGTTTACTTTTTGTGTGAGTGGCTGTAAAAGCTTTGATATACTCTTACGAGAAAATAACCGAATAAGTATGTAAAGTATGGAGCCTATAAAATAGGACCAAATTAACGTATTCAACTTTGCCGCGTCAAAAATAACTGGTACCTGTACTAGCCCGGAGAAACTCCCTTTTAATTCATCACCAGTATCATCTATTGATAGTGCATTATTAGGTGTTACGATAGCTGGTAGACTATACTGATAGGTTTCCTGATTGCCTTGTTGATTAACAAATTGGTAACTAGCGTTATAATGGACAAAGCCAAATATTGCAGTTATAGTCACAAAACCTAAAACGACTATTAATTGATATAATACAAATTCTAAAAAAAATGTACTTGCTCCTTTTTTGTTATGGTCTACTTTCTTGATCAAATAGATTAGCCCAGTTACAAATGAAAGAGATAATATTGCACTTGCAATAGCTACTGTAATCACATGTATTGTTAACCAATTGCTTTGTAAGGCAGGGATTAAAGGTGTAATCTCCTTGGAGAACATACTTCCATAAGCTATGATTAATATAGCAATTGGCATTAAGAATAATCCAATCACAACCTGTCTATAGAGGTAATAGACTAGGAAAAAGCCACCAACTAGCATCATGCCAAAGAAGGTCATAAACTCATAGAGATTACTAACAGGAGCATGACCTGAAGCAATCCATCTTAAGACAAAATAATTTAACTGAGCAACAAATCCTAATACAGTTAGACTCAACGCTAGGGTGGTTGCTGTCTTATTTTTGGAGCGGATTGCAAAGCCAAATGGTAAAATTGCAATCAAATACAAAATAAAAGCTAAATATAAAGAAGCACTACTTATTGATGTCAAAGAATCAAAAGACATATGTATCCCCCATTAACCATTTTTTTCAGACAATTCAACCTCCATTATATTATAAAAATACATAAAAACCATTATATGGTTAATAAAAGTTAGTATTTTCAAACTACTATTCACATTTTCAACATATTTATTTTATAGGGAGTGATTTCCTTGAACCAAATCTTTCGCAATCAATTAACGTATTTGGCACTTACTTTTCTCATGATATTGTTAGGATTAGCTTCTAGAATATATGGTTATTTGCTTTTTGATGTGTTAGAGCTAAATGCTGGAGATGCACTTTGGGCAGCTATGGTTTATTTTGGAGTACGATTTATTTTAGTTACTAGACCTCCGAAGTTTTCCTTATTGGTAAGCTTAATATTTTGTTTTGCAATTGAGTTTAGCCAGATATACCAAGGAGAGTGGATTAATAGTATCCGAGGAACAACACTAGGAGCCTTAATCTTAGGGAGAGGATTTTTAATCGTGGATCTTTGGAGATATACATTAGGGGTTAGCATAGCCTATGTGCTTGATATGATATTAAAGAAGTTCTTTATAAAATCCACCACCTAAGTGTGAGTACCCTTACTAAAACTGAAAGATACTAACAAAATAATCGTCTACGGGAAAATCACCTAAATAATTTAGGCCACAGCCATTATAAAAATCCTTGAGCTTGTTATTTCCGGCCCAGCAATCTAAATACATATCTCTATTTTGTTCTACAGAAATAGATTGACAGTACTCTATAATAGATGCACCAATGTTTTTTCCTTGGTATTCAGGTATAATTGCGATTCTGCCTACGTATAAACTATTTTCCCTGATTGAGAGATTATTCAATTGAAGGATTGGTTTAATTATAAAAGTTCCAACAATATCATTTTCTATCTCGTATTTAAATACTTGCCCTTGTGCTATTTGATCTTCCACTTCAGAGATTGGCCACGGATAAGTCCATTGCTTAATATCTTTACTTAATAGCTTTAAGGTTGCTTTATTCAAAATGTCAAGAATTGTAGCAATGTCATTTTTTTCTGCCAGTTTAATATTCATATGAACACTCCCTTTAAATTGATACTCACTATAAATATTGGTATAATTAGGTCAATAAATGTATAAAATAAAAAACCGCTTAGATGTTGGTAGCATCCAAACGGTAAAATAGACTAGTTCCCTTCAATGGGGATTGGCTCTTAAGGCAAAGTAACCCATCCGAGCGCTAACTCATAGGTGGGTTACTTTTTTTGTGTCATTGAAAGAGCCAAAGTAATTAAAGCAATAATTAGCGAACCAAAGCTAATCATTATTACAAGCGATTCAAATACAGTCAAAAAGGCAGCACCTCCCCTCTGTCTGAATTTACCGTGACAAAAGGGGTTGTATGTGCCAACCACCCATGAGATTACTAATCTATTTGCTACCTATTATATCTTATATTGCAACTATATTTAAATTTTTTCTTAATCTTTACCAGTTAAAAAGCTTCTTCTCTCTAATAATACTACATCTCTCCAAACTCCATTAAGTTTCCCGATTTTTTTTCGAGTACCGACTATCTCAAAACTATGTTTTCTATGTAAATGTATGCTCCCTTCATTCTCGGGAAAAATCATGGATTGGATTGTCCAAAATCCTTGTTGCTCACTATCCTCTATTAGATGCTTGAGTAGCTTTCCACCAATGCCCATACCAGTAGATGAACCGTATAGATAAATACTTACTTCAGCAACGCCAGAAAAGGCTTTTCGGCTTGAAATCGGACTAAGGGCAGCCCAACCTACCACTTTCTCTTTAAACGTCGCTACGAACCTACATTTGACTGTATGGCTAGCATCCCACTCTTCCCATGTTGGAGCCTCTGTTTGAAAGGTAGCATTACCTGTTTGTATTCCCTCTATAAAAATCTCACGCACATCGTCCCAATCGCCTTCAATCATTTTTCTAATGACTATTTCTTTATGATTCATTCATTATCCCTTCATTTCTAAATATGTTTTCTCATATTATAAGACAAGCAATCTATCTAAATAAGTTTTTTCAAGTTTTTTCTCATGAAATTAATTCAACTTTCATTTTGATTTGATGGATATCCATCTATCTACGATATTTATTATACAAATAAAAAACACTTCCTAAAGGGTTAGATCCCTTTTAAGAAGTGTTTTCTTTTAATATGCTACGACGCTATAAGATAGCGCTAATAATGCACATACGACTAGTAAAATACTCATGATGAATGAGAACAATGGCGGCATCTTTTTCGTAAAGGAATAGATACTGATTACTAGAAATGCCACTGCTAGAATACCTAATGATATCCCTTTAAAATTGGCAACAATATCCACTGTTAAAGGAACTAAAGAGCCCTGACCAGAAGGTAAAATGCCGTAAGCTTGTAAAAATGTATCTTTACTTAACGATGCATTGTTATGTGGCGGTTCCTGCTGACTCATAGCCCCAGTAGCAGCAAAAATTGCTAGCACAATAATTGATTCCAGCTTAGTCCAAGGTCTTGGATCCAGTTTTTCCTTCTTTCCAAGCTTTCTTTTCATCAAAATCCCATTAATGAAGGCATATCCTATTAACGGAAGGATGAACAAATGTTTGATGAGCAGGCTTTGGCCATATGGCTGTAACCACGAGTTTGGATATTCAGATATATTCATTGAGTAATTCATTAATGAAAGACCAGTAACGGTAATAATGGCAAAACAAAACAATGCCGTTACATGGAACCAATTTAAAAAAGGGATCCAATTCTCTTTGTTTTTAGAAAACCAAGCGACTATTATTAATATACCAACCCAAACGATAACAGTGCTAAAGTGAATAAAATGTGTAATAAAGCCTTGTATACCATATACTGCATGCGAATGGGTAGTCCAACTCATCGCTGCAACTATACCAAACAATAATAGGATTCCAATTATATAATAGATAGGAGTATTTCTATTATCAAATAAGTAAATAAAGAATCCAAGAATGATTGTTAAAATAACAGTTACAATCCAAGCTTTTCCTATTTCAAAAGTTAGCAACAATGATTTTAATACATATAAAAAAGTGTATTCCTCTAGCAAATAAACCATTAGATTTAATATTGGCATGAAGGAAAATACTGCTATTCCAGCGAGGGCTATTAGTTTAAACTTTTTAGAAACTAAAATTGCAGGTTTTAAATCAGTTGGAATTAAAGAAAATATGAAGCTGCCCATTAACAATGCAAAGCAGGAATATAGTATGGCCTCGCTAATTGTTGATAGAAACATCATCATTTCTTCTTGCGTCCATTCATCCACCATATACTAACAACTATTACTAAAGCTAATACGATAATCATACTTTAGTTTCATTAATAGGAGCAGTCTCTTTATCTTCAGTCTCTTTAACTTGTGACTCTTCTTCAGTCACTTGCACTGGAGTTTCCTCAACAGGAAGATTTACAGCAAATGTTGAGGTCTCCTTGAATTGGATGGCCATCAGCTCCAATTATATTCCACGTCAATGTGTATTCGCCATTTTCCATCCCATCTACAGAACCAGTCATAATATCATCAACTACTACAATATTTTTAACCGGAACCTCTACATTATTTGCTCCTTGTATTTTAAATGAACTTGTTTGTTCAATTTTTGTTAAAAAGGTAAGTGTAATTTCTTCTATCGGATCAGTAACAGTACTTCCGTTAGAGGGATTTGAACTTTCTAATCCCGTATGGGCAAATGCTTTCCCTCCAATTACCAGTAAACAGATAGTGACTAAAAATATGATTTTTTTCATTCTATTACCTCCAAAATATTATGTAGGTATTGTTATGTATACTTTCGAATTTAACAGTACCTTAGATTAATGTAGTGCTTACTATTACTTATACCACAATCTAAAGAAATATGTTAAAGATTGAATTTTACAATCACTTTCTTTAATATAGAAGGAGAAAATTATTTTAAAGGGAGAGAACTATATGGCCAAATCAAATGCCAAGAAAAAAAGATTACATCAGTTGAGAACAACCGGTAAAGATGTGTCATCGATGAGAAACGAAGTAGATTTTAGTACTCATGTAAGAGTGACTAAGACTAAAAAGGAAAAACTACTTCACTATAATAACAAACATAAAAAGCATTTCCAGCAAGGTGTACACCTCGAGGGAAATGCTTTTTATTATGTTCTTGCAGTTGGAATCTGAAAAGAAAGCTTTCTCCTTTGAATTTGTAAAAGGAAAACAATTGTTAGCCCTATACTAAATACTCCGAAAATCACCATCATATAAGCAAGACCTATCAAATCTAGCATTGCTCCAGTGGACAATAAGACAATTTGGAAAGAAACTCGGTCCAACATATTGCGAAAGGAGAAAAAACGACCATGATACTCTTTAGACACTTGCTTTTGGAAAATAGTCAGTGCTGTAGGATAAAAGCAGCCTATGGAAAAACCAAATAAAGCAAAGCTTACTAATGTTAAGAATGGATTTGCAACAAAGTACATAGACATTTCAGCAAAACCAATGATGAAAACAAATGTAAAAAGAATAGATTTTGTACTATATCTTTTTCCAATGTACTTAATAGCCAAGGTCCCAACCATAAAAGCAACACCCTCCACTGCATAAATGATGCCCTTGATAGAAGATGAGTCCTGAATCTCACTAATATTAATGACAATCAGGTTAAACGACCCTAAAAACAAAACAGGTATCAATGTTAAAAAGAGTGTCAGCAATACAGGAGTATTACCCTTAAGCATAGGAAAAACTTCTTTAAACCCATCCGTTCTCGGTCCATTAGTAATGATCACTTTATCCGTTCCAGCTTCATCAATTCGAAGCATAAAAGAAAATACTAATATGCCTAGATAAGCCATCAAGGAAATAATATACAATGATTGAATAGGCCAGTAAACAAGTGCAAGTCCCCCTATCGCAGTACCAGCAACTCTAGCAATGGTCGACACATTCATATGCCAGCCATTTAACTGCAGTAAATCTTCATCTTTAACAATTAACGGCAGCGTTGCCTGTAAAGCTGGGAAGTAAAAAGATGCTGACACCTGTAGGCATATTAAAAACAATAACATCCACCATATGGAACCAGTTGCAATAGCAACGAACATAAAAAACACACTAAACACTCTACCAATACCAGAAACAATTAGTACCGTCTTTTTGTTTGATTGGTCAATTATTCTACCCGCTAGTGGTCCAACAAGGATTCCGGCAAGCAAACCACTAGCGAGCAGCAAGGACTTATGAAAATCTGAAGGAACCTTTTCCTGCATAAATTCCAAGTTTCCTATGATTCCGCTCCAAAGCCCTAAACCAGCAATTAATTCCCCTATAAGAACAATCCAAACATTCCTATTTCTCCACATATCCCTTTTCCCATCTTTTAGGATTCTTCTACTGGTTTCTTCCATACTCGAAGAAGCTGCCCATCTTTCTCTGTATCTATTACAAATGATCCGTTAGAATAACGATCTGTCGGACGGAAGCTATTCACTTCAATTATTTCTTGATGTCCTCTTTCTGTTTCCACTACTAAACCTTCTGATTTGTTTGCCAAAACAACAGTAAATACGCGATGGGCGTTTGTTTTTAATTCTCGAAGCGTGACAAGTCCCCGTTTCGCGCGAACGCCAGGCTCAACTTCTGAAAGATGCATTCTCTTCACAGATCCACGATGAGTAATTAACATAATATCATCATTGCTTTGTTGTGGTACTACATTCACACTAACAACATAATCCTCATCTTTTAGATTGATGCCTTTAACCCCACTGGTTTTAACCCCTGTGATTGGCACTTCGTCTAAGGAGAAGCGAACAGAATAGCTCAAATGAGTAGTCATTAGTATTTCATCAGAAGGTGCCACTAGCTGAGCTAATATTAGCTCATCAGTCGCCTTTAATTTAATGGTTTTAATTGGTCGTGCATATCTTTGGACTACATAATCTGAAAGAAGAGATCGTTTTATTTGTCCTTCTTTAGTTGCAGTTAAAACACATAAGTCTAAATCAAATGAGTCAATGCCTATTACATTTATAATTGTTTCATTTGACTCGAGAGGTACGATACTAGATATATGCTGTCCTAGATCCTTCCAGCGGATATCCGGCAACTCGTGCACTGGTTGATAAATATAGTTTCCTTTGGAAGTAAACAACAGAAGGTGATGCTGCGTGTTGATTGACTCCTGATATAGCTGGTAATCGGACTCTTTTATAGCAAAGTCCTGTCCATTGGATGCATTAAATGATCTCAAGCTCGTGCGTTTAATATAACCATCCTTTGTAACGGTAACGATAACCTCTTCAGAAGGGATTAGCACATCTAGTGTTACCTTTATCTCTTCTATTTCATTTTCAATAACGGATTTACGCTGTTCAGCAAACTGCTTACGAACAACTTGCAACTCTTTCTTGATGGTCTTCATCAATACAGATTCCTTAGCAAGGATACTTTCAAGATTTTTTATAAGATCATTTAACTTAATCTCTTCCTCTTGAAGCTCGGTTATATCTGTATTAGTTAAGCGGTAAAGCTGCAAGGAAACAATAGCCTCTGCCTGTGCTTCAGAAAAATCATATGATTTTATCAAATTGTTTTTCGCATCTTTTTTATCCTTGGATGCACGTATCGTCTTAATAACCTTGTCTAAAATAGATAAGGCTTTCATAAGACCAGAGACGATATGAAGGCGCTCTTCTGCTTTTTTCAAATCATGAATTGTTCTACGAGTAACCACTTCTTTTTGATGATTGATGTACGCATCAAGTAGTAAAGGCAATGTCATCATGGTAGGTCTACGATTGTGAATTGCGATCATATTAAAGTTATAAGTTATTTGAAGATCAGTGTTTTTAAATAAGTATTGTAATATGCCATGAGCATCAATTTCTTTTTTCATCTCTATCACAATACGTAAACCAGTTCGATCTGATTCATCCCGAACATCTGCGATTCCATCTAATCTTTTATCTAAACGTTGTTCATCTATTTTTTTGACCAAGTTAGCTTTGTTGATTTCATAAGGAATTTCTGTGATGACAATTTGTTCTTTGCCGCCTTTAATCGTTTCTATTTCTGCCTTAGAACGTACAACGATTTTCCCTTTGCCGGTTTCGTATGCCTTTTTAATACCTTCAACACCTTGAATTATGCCGCCTGTTGGAAAATCCGGTCCTTTAATAACAGTCATAAGCTCATCCACTGTACATGCTGGGTTTTCCATACGCATTAAAACTGCATCTAGCGCTTCATGTAGAGCATGTGGAGGTATGTCTGTCGCATATCCAGCAGAAATACCAGTGGCACCATTTACTAGTAGATTAGGAAAACGGGCAGGTAGAACGAGTGGCTCCATGTCAGAGTCATCAAAGTTTGGTATATAGTCAACCGTATTCTTATTAATATCTCTTAATAGTTCATGTGAGATTGCAGAAAGTCTTGCTTCTGTATAACGCATAGCAGCGGGTGGATCTCCATCCACTGAACCGTTGTTACCATGCATTTCAACAAGCATATGACGTAGCTTCCAGTCCTGACTCATGCGGACCATCGCTTCATAAACAGAGGAATCACCATGTGGATGGTAGTTACCAATTACTGTTCCAACTGTTTTAGCTGACTTTCGGAAGGGTTTGTCGTTTGTATTCCCTTCTTGAAGCATCGCAAATAAGATACGACGCTGAACAGGCTTAAGACCATCTCGGGCGTCGGGTAATGCACGGTCTTGAATGATGTATTTGCTATAACGTCCAAACCGATCACCTATTACTTCTTCTAAGGGTAAATTTTGATATTTTTCGGTTTGTGTCATACTAATTCATCCTCCGTGTGAATTCTGTCATTTTCTAAGATGTTAGAATCATCGTCTAAACTAAAGTTTACGTTTGCTTCTATCCATTTTCTACGTGGCTCTACTTTGTCACCCATTAGTGTAGTCACTTGTCTCTCCGCTCGAGCACCGTCTTCAATAGTTACTCGTATTAATGTACGAGTGTCAGGGTTCATCGTCGTGTCCCACAATTGATCGGCATTCATTTCACCAAGACCTTTATAACGTTGCAGCATTACACCTTTTCCGATTCTTTCCATAGCAACATCGAGCTCTTTTTCCGTCCATGCATACTCAAAGACCTCTTTTTTGCCCATTCCCTTATATACCTTATATAGAGGAGGCATAGCAATATAAATGTTGCCATTTTCGATCAATGGCTTCATATAGCGATAAAAGAACGTGAGTAATAAAACCTGAATATGTGCTCCATCCGTATCGGCATCAGTCATAATAACAATTTTGTCGTATGCAATATCCTCTATTTTAAAATCTGCTCCAACTCCGCCACCAATTGCATGAATGATAGTAGCAATCTCAATATTTTTCATGATATCGGTTAGCTTTGCCTTTTCTGTGTTTATAACTTTTCCTCGGAGGGGTAAGATTGCCTGGAAAGTTCTGTCTCTACCTTGCTTCGCAGATCCACCTGCAGAATCTCCCTCTACGAGATATAATTCATTTTTCTTAGCGTTTCTTGATTGAGCTGGAGTTAGTTTACCTGATAATAACTCGGAAGGCTTACGTTTTTTCCCATTTCGAGCATCTTCACGTGCTTTTCTAGCTGCTTCACGAGCATGTTGAGCTCTAATTGCCTTACGAATTAAAGAAGCAGATAGCTCGGAGTTTTCCTCGAGGATATACTGTAGCTTTTCAGATACTACAGCGTCAACAGCACTTCTTGCCTCACTCGTACCTAATTTCCCTTTTGTTTGTCCTTCAAATTGTAAAAGATTTTCTGGTATTCGAAGAGATATGATTGCTGAAATCCCTTCACGAATATCCGAACCATCTAAATTTTTATCTTTTTCCTTCAATAAGCCTGATTTTCTAGCATAGTCGTTGAACACACGCGTTAAAGCCGACTTAGCACCTGTTTCGTGTGTCCCGCCATCTCTTGTTCTTACGTTGTTAACAAAAGATAAAATAGTTTCTGAATATCCATCATTGAATTGGAAAGCAAACTCTACTTCAATCTCTTCATGGTTTCCTTCCATATAAAAAACTGGATGTAAAACGTCTTTTTCTTCATTTAAGTAAGCTACGAAAGCTTCTATTCCTGTTTCAAAGAAGAAAACGTCATGAGACTCCGTACGTTCATCAATCAGTTCAATTTTTAAACCTTTTAATAGAAAGGCTGATTCTCTAAGTCTTTCGCATAATGTTTCATAATTATATTTAGTGGTAGAGAAAATTTTGCTATCTGGCAAGAAGTGAACAGAAGTCCCTGTTTCTTTCGTTGCGCCAATTTGAGTTAAAGACTGTACTACTTTTCCTCCGTCCTCAAAGCGTTGAGCAAATTTTTTACCATCTCTATGAATTACTACATCTACATAAGAAGAGAGAGCGTTTACTACAGAAGCACCTACACCATGTAGACCCCCACTTGTTTTATATCCACCTTGTCCAAATTTACCACCTGCATGTAACACAGTAAAAATAACCTCTGCAGTGGGAATACCCGTTTTATGCATTCCAGTTGGCATACCTCGGCCAAAATCTCTCACTGTAATACTTTGATCTTGGTGTATAGTGACGATAATATGATCACCGAATCCAGCAAGGCTTTCATCCACCGCATTGTCTACAATCTCGTATACTAAATGGTGAAGACCTCTTGCATCCGTAGATCCAATATACATTCCTGGTCTTTTTCTTACGGCCTCCAAGCCTTCTAACACCTGAATATCATCATCGCCATAGCTTGTTAAATTATTATTTTTACTCAATTCGTTCCCCCAAAAAAACAAAACGTTTGTTCTTTTTCTATTTTAAGCCTACAAACAGATTGTCATTATGTCAATAGCGCTGAAGGACAGGCCAGACTTCAATTGTAGTGAAAGTTCAATTAGAATGCAATCTACCCTTTTCTTGCATTCTCTATTCACCTAAATAATTCCTTCTTTACTTTTAAACAAAGCTTCTAACATATGTTTAAAAGAACAATCGTATAATTAGTATATCGTAAAAACTTGGATTATTTCAGTAGGAAACTTTTTAAAAGTTAAGATTTGGTCCTTCTGTGAGTTAAGTCATACTAAAATTCTGTAATATTGCTACAGTCATACTAAATGTGCACAAACTCTTATGTATATCTGTATTTATCCTCTTTTCTTGTCATTGAATAAAAACTCATGTACATGGTAAAATAAGAAAGTTATCATATTATCAGTAGATAAATAGAAGGAGCACACTATGACAATAATCATTTTACTTTTACTTGCTTACATAATTGGATCAATCCCATCTGGGCTATGGGTTGGTAAGCTATTTTATAACATTGATATACGAGAGCATGGTAGTGGTAATTTAGGTGGAACTAACACTTTTCGGACACTTGGTAAAAAAGCTGGTTTAGTAGTTACAATAATGGATATTCTTAAAGGAACTGCTGCTACCCTATTAGGCTTCCTTCCGTTCTTTGCTTCAGCAAATGTACATCCTCTTATTTTAGGAATAATAGCGGTGATTGGACATATCTATCCTGTTTTCGCTGGATTTAAGGGTGGTAAGGCAGTTGCTACTTCAGGTGGTATTCTTCTAGGTTATAATTGGCCGATTTTCGTAATATTAGTTTTAGGATTTTTTATTATCTTAAAAATAACGAAAATGGTTTCATTAACATCGATGTGCTTAGCGATTATAGCAATTATTTATTCTATAGTTTATTATTTTACAGTGGAAAAGGACTGGCCGTTAATCGTTATTGTGTCGTTACTTGCTATATTCATTTTATATCGTCATCGTGCCAATATCGAGCGTATTAAAAATGGGACTGAGCCAAAAGTTAAGTGGATTTAAATTTTTGCGACAGAGACACTCTTTATTGTTAGACAAATTCTTTGTGGATTGTACTAAAATAATATAGACTAAACTCATGAAAAACAGCGAAAATATAAAGAAAGCTTGGTGGTTCAGATGAAAATCAATATCTCGACAGATGCTTTGAAATGGTTCCATGAGGAAATGGAAGCGGACAAAGGTGATAAAATTCGTTTCTACGCACGTTATGGAGGAGCAAGTCCTATGCATGAGGCCTTTTCTCTAGGTGTAACGAAGGATACTCCATTTGAACCGTCTGTAACTCTCATGCATGAGGACATCATGTTTTTTATAGAGGAAAGAGATGAATGGTATTTCAATGGCCATGATCTTTACGTAACATTCAACGACCAATCAAATGAACTTGAATATTCCTACAAGAAAAGCTAAAAAGAGGATGGTAATCTTACCATCTTCTTTTCTTTTAATAGATGAACGGTCGCAAAGTTTTCTATCCGGTTATAAAAAATTCTATCGGGCCATAAGTACCGAGTGAACGGTCATAAAAATTTCTATCCGGTCATAAATCTTTGCTAACCGGTCATTAACACGATCTCCAACTAAAAAAACAAGTCGAAATGTTCATCCGACTTGTTTTTTTAGTTAAAACTTGTAATTTTACTGCACGAAACGAAACCTTCTCAACTGCTCCAATAAACCTTCTTTTTTCATAATCTCATATTCATACTTTCCAAACAAATCAAAATGAGGGTATGCTTCCTTATAATCGATCCATTCTTCTTTTAAATCATACTGCTTACCCCAATCAATGAGCTTAGCAATATCGCTACAGCCCACCTTAGTTACTGTATTACATCCAGGAAAGCGTTCATCTGTCCAATAATGAGTTAAAAAAGCGATTTGTTTGTTTTCTACTGCTTGCTTCCAGCTTGTCAACTCTTCCCTCTTTATACCGAATGCCACGATTAGGATTCCTTCACAATTTCTTTATACTTACTATCCCAAGCCGCATCGATCTTTGCAAGCGCCACTGGTTTAAAATCTTCCTTACGAACCACGACATGCTCCGTTGTTGCAGTAGAAGACAGTGTTCCATCCGTATGTACAATTTCATAGCCATAGGTTGTTCTTAGTTTTCCATGCTTTTCAATCCATGTGCGTACTTTAACATTGTCTCCGTATTTTACAGGAGCTTTATAATTTATATTTACATTGGTTACTGGTGATAAGTATCCGTCTTTCTCTAAACCAGCATAGGAGAAGCCCAAATCTTGTATAAGCTGAGTTCGCCCCATTTCTAACCAAACTAAATAGTTTGCATGATACACTACTCCCATTTGATCGGTTTCTGCGTATCGCACTTCAATTTCTTTTTCACTTATGAACATATCCTTAGTCACCTCACCTTTATTATACAAAAAGACAGCAAAAAAAGCTGTAAAGGGTTACTTTACAGCCTTCAAAGCCATCTCTTTTAATGTTTTTTTATCAATTTTACCTACATCTGTCCTCGGCAGTTCCTCTAAAAAGTATATTTTCTTAGGAACCTTATAGCTACCTAGCGTTGCTTTACAATAAGCGATAAGCTCCTGTTCTGATTGCGGAGAGCTAGCGTAAGAGATAAAAGCAGTGACACATTCTCCCCACTTATCGTCCTCTATTCCAAGTACGGCAGCTTCTCTAACGTTAGGATGCTCAGCAAGAAGTTGTTCTATCTCTATAGGGTAAATATTCTCTCCTCCAGAGATAATCATTTCTTTTTTACGGCCAACTATGAAGAAATCACCTTCTTCATCAAACATCGCAAGGTCCCCCGTTTTTAACCATTTCCCTTCAAACGTGTTCACCGTTTCCTGTTCATTATTCCAGTATTGCTTAAAAACATGCCTTCCCGAAACATATAGTTCTCCAACTTCATTTGATTGACAAGGTTTCCCGTATTCATTTATTACCTTTACTTCATTGAATTGCATACACTTGCCTACTGTCCCCTTTTTGAGCCTTGCTAGCTGGGGATCGATAAAGAAGTTGTTTGGTCCTGCCTCGGTCAGGCCATAGCCTTCCTTAAACAAAATTCCCATTTTTTCAAACCTATTATATATAGCTCGAGGACAAGGTGCACCTCCTGACAAAAAACACTTAACTGTCGGAAAGATAGACTTCTTTATATATTCTGTATCAAGCATAGCCTGGTACATTGTCGGAACAAATAACGAAAGAGTAGTCTTGTAGATATCCAAGAACTTTAAAGCTTCCTCTGCTTGGAATCTTTTACCTGTAACTACAGTGCCTCCCGCCATTAAAATAGGAATGCACAATGCATTTAGTCCCCCGTATGAAACATAGGCATATAGTTTAGTGTGCAATCTTCGTCATTTAATCCCCAGCTGATAATAGTATTGATAGCATTCCAATTCACATTATCAAATGATAGAACTGCACCCTTTGGACTTCCCGTTGTTCCTCCCGTATAAATAATGAGCCATGGGTCATCCGGTTTCCAATCAGTGTTAAAATGAAAATCACTGTTATGGGAAACTGTTACACTCGATAACAAAAACGTTTTATAAGTTGGGAAAAATTCGCTCAATTCTATATGATTTTCATCATAAATGATCGTCACCGGAGAGCAATTATTTAGTATATCCTGTAATTCGTTAGTGCTTAGTCGATAATTCAACGGGACATATATTAGCCCCTTCAAGCCACAAGCAAATAATATGGCAAATAGCTCAATTCTATTTTGAGAAAGCACGGCTATTCTATCCCCGGCTTCAAATCCCTGACTTTCAAAATAATTGGCCCATCCTTTTATTTGTTCCCATAATGTATGGTAGGTCCATACTTTGCCACTACTGCTATCTATTAAAGCGTTCTTGCTTGGAGAGAGGATTGCCCTCTTATAAATCCATGCCTGTTCAGTAAACATCTTGGCAACGCACCTTTCCTTACATCATGATACCGCCATCCACTTGTAATACATGTCCGTGTACGTAACTAGATTCATCGGAAGCTAAAAATAAATAAGCGTTCGCAATATCTTGTGGCTCGGCCAGACGCTGTAGAGCTACAACAGACTTCATCTGTTCAATGATTTTATCTGGCATCTTCGCTACCATTTTCGTCGCAGTAAAGCCAGGAGCTACCGCATTCACATTAATCCCTTTTCTACCTAATTCTTTTGCCCATGTTTTAGTCATCCCTACTACGGCTGCCTTTGAAGCCGCATAATTGGTCTGGCCCACGTTTCCATAAACCCCGCTGACCGAGGAAGTACTGATGATTTTTCCGTATTGATTTGCTACCATGTGAGGAACAACAGCCTGTGTACAGTTAAACACGCCTTTTAGATTGACGTCTAAAACTTGGCTGAATTCCTCTGCCGTCATCTTAGTTAACATGGCATCACGAGTAATTCCCGCATTATTTATCAAAATGTGGATCTCTCCAAATTGCTCCAGCGTTTGTTCCACCATTGCATCTACACTTTCCCGATTCGCCACATCCACTTGGATAAATACTGCATTATAGCCCTTTTCTCTCATTTCTTTTTCTAGAGATTTCCCCGCACTCTGATCAAAATCAGCTAAAACCACCTTTGCTCCTTCTTCTGCAAAGCGTTGAACTGCTGCAGAACCAATACCGTTAGCTGCTCCAGTAATAATAGCAACCTTATTTTGAATTCCCATAATCATCTCTCCTCCTTTAAAAACTTTTCGATAGCTCCTAACAATTGCCCGAGATCATCGATAAGGGGAGAGTGACCGCAGTTAACTAAAGGTATATATGTAGCATTGTCTCCTAAATCTGAAACTATTTCTTGTGTCATTTCCTCTGTGACTACATAATCTCGATCTCCTCGAAGTATTAAAACTGGAATCGTTATGTCCTTTGCCTGATTGGAACCTTTTGACACCCCGTTATGATCAGCGCCAATATTAAAAGTATTTAAGCTATGATACACATCTGCTAAATTTCGTTGTGTCAGCATATCCTCTAGATACTCTTCATATAACTGCTCATTCGGTTTACTATGCGTATAAATTACAGCATCCCAAACTGCCCTTAAGCCTTCTTTATTTTTTGTATCGTACAAACCCTGCATGGCTTTCGTTTTAGACGGATCTTCTTCGATTTGCTCTATAGTTTGTAATCTTTCTGTATAGTTAGGTGTACCATCTGCAGTCGTACCAAAGAATGGATATCCTCTAGTGGAAGCAGAAGCCAATAAAATAAGCTTCTCGCAGTATCCGGGATTGTCGATTACAAACTGCATACATATTGCCCCACCGGTAGACCAACCGATTAAATCGAATTTTTCAAGTGCAACCGAATCTATAAAATCCTTGAGATCATTCGAAAAATCTTTTATCCCATTTACTCGAGTATAATAGGTTGAGCCTCCAAAGCCTCTCAAATCAAGGGCGATTACAGTAAAAGAATCATCAAATGCATCAATTAATACATCCCAATGCTTAGATGAAGTCATATTGCCATGAACGAGAACGATTACGCGATCACCTCCCTCTCTCTTTCTATAAGTGATATACTCCCCATTTGCCAATGTTACTTTTTGCAATGTCATGTTCATATTTTTCTCCCTTCAGTTCCCCATTTAACAGCTATTGCTCCCCATGCATAGCCAATGCCTGCACTAACTAGAACAACAATATCTCCACTCTTTATTTTCTCTGATTTTTCCGCTAATTCCAATGATATAATTTGATCCATTTGTCCGATGTGCCCATAATCACTTAAATAAATCGATTGTTCCTTAGTTAAGCCTAACTCACCTAATACATAATCATGAGCTGATTTTTTCATATGGAGGATGGCAAGATAATCTATGTCCTTTTCACTGTATCCACTTTTCAATAATGCGTTACGAACAACTTTTAAAAAATTGTCCATAGATTTTTGTTCTAATCTTGCCTTCATCCCCTGTGGGTCCATTACATCTAAACGATACATACCGTTTTCCAAGAGTTCAGAGGTTAGAGGTTGCTTGGTTCCCCCAACTGGCACCAACACGTCCTCTGAAAAAGAGCCGTCCGTGATTATATCTGACTCTAAAAGAATATTTTTATCGTAATTTCTTTTTAAAATCATCGCCGCTCCTCCTGCTCCCAGGTTAAACATGAAACGAGTACTTTCGTTTGTATAATCAATAAAGTCACTGTTTCGATATCCTCCAGCAAGTAAAACCGTTTGGATAGAAGGATCAGCCAACATCATGCTCTTTGCCACCTTCATCGCCATAATTGTTGTTCCACAGCGTAGTGCAACATCAAAAGCCCAAGCGTGAAAGGCTCCTAGCTCCTCTTGTATCTTAATAGCAGCTGTCCACAGGGGGTATTCCTTATGTTCTTCCCCTATATAAATAATTAGATCGATAGATTTTGGATCCACATTTCCTTTTTGTAACGCTTTTTCTGCTGCCCATATTCCCATAGCAACTGTATGATCGTCTCTCCCTGGTATCGGCTTTTTTGATATACCCATTTTATATTTGACGACTTCTAGAGGGAGATTGGATTGTGTAGCGATATCTTCAGCAGTCATAACTGCTTCAGGAATATATATACCAGTACTGACAATTCCTATGCTCATTTAGCTAACTCCCTTCTTTTAGGAGCAACTTCAACTTTATGTTTCTTGTTTTTCCTTTTCCAAAAAGCTTGTTGAATAGTACCAACAATGCCTCTAGGAAAGAAAATAACAGCGAGAATATAAACAACCCCGAAGAATATGATCCATCTTTCAAAAATCGGATGTTCTTTTGCAAGTCCGGAAAGATAATGCTGAGCTAGCTCTATAACCCCTGCGCCTATAATTGGACCTATTAATGTGCCTACTCCACCAATAATTGTCATTAGTAAGGCATCGAGCGTAATATCCATTGTGAGCACGCTTGTATTAACAAAGCGTAAGGATATTGCATATAACGAGCCAGCAAGACTAGCAACTACTCCAGCAACTACTGAAGCAATTACTTTATAATGAAGCGTATTGAATCCAAGTGACTTGGTTCTTTGCTCATTTTCCCTCACTGCAATCAAAACCTTACCAAGCGGAGAATCTACAAATCTTCTTAAAAATAGGTAAACTAGCAGGAGGCTTCCAAGCACAAATAAATAAAACACCATGCGATCTCTAAAAACCTCGGGGGCTCTAAATGTAAAACCGTCATTTCCATAGGTTAAGGTTCTCCACTTTTCCGCAAGGACGAGAAACAGGCCGGATACTGCCATGGTCAGCATAGCAAAGAAGTGACTTTTTAATCGGAGCGTCAACAACCCAACTAAAAAGCTGATGACACCTGCAATAACCATCCCTACAGCTATTGAAAGTAAGAATGTTCCAACTGTAGACTCAAAATGATTTAACATAATCGCCGTCGCATATGCTCCCATCCCGAAGAACATAGCGTGACCGAAAGATACAATGCCAGTATAGCCGAGCAAAATATCATAGCTCATCGCTAATATAGAAAAGATGAATATTTGAGTCAATAGTATAGTCCATGTCCGAGAGTCTGAGACAAATGGAAATATGGTAAATGCCGCGACAATTACTAACAGCACTCCATGTTTAATTTGAAATGTAGATTTTAACTTCATCCTTGTATCATCCTTTCGCAGTAAACAAACCTTGCGGACGGAAGATTAATACGACTGCCATAAGCAGCATATTGACCGCAAGTGATAGAGCTGGAACATAATACGCCATGAAGCTTCCTGCTAAACCTACTAGAATAGCTGCCAGCAATGAACCTGGAAAGCTACCCATTCCTCCAATGACCACCACGATGAAGGCTAATATCGCATACTCCATTCCCATTTCAGCGTATACAACTCCAGAGTAAGGTGCCATTAAAGCACCTCCTAAAGCCGCGAGCGCTGCACCTGTCATAAATACATACAAAAATACCTTTTTAATATTAATACCTAACGCCTGCACCATTTCCTTATTCATCACACCAGCACGTACTGTCAGTCCGATTTTCGTACGCTTTAAAATAAATTGAAAAATACCGAATACGATAAAACCAATGCTAATGATAAACAAACGGTATTTAATAATAATGACATCTCCAAATTCCCAGCTTCCAGCTAACAAAGGTGGAACTTTTGCTGCCATCTGATTTGGTCCAAAAACGACCTTCAGCATTTCAGAAAGCACAATCATAAATCCTAAAGTTATTAATATTTGTTGTACATGGTTCCCATAAACAGGTGTAATAATTAGCTTTTCCGTTATAAAACCTAATATTACACCTGTTAAAATGGCTCCTATAATCGCTAAGGTAAAGCTATCCGTCAAACTGTAAAACCAAACACCAGAAAAAGCTCCCCAGGCAAATAGGCCCCCATGTGCAAAGTTTAAAACATCCATTAATCCAAATATCAAGGTTAATCCAGCTGCCAATAAAAAAATCAACATGCCTGTCGCCAATCCGTTTATCAATAAATTGATGATTAACTCCATGTAGCTTCCTCCTTCACCCGATACCGAGATATTTTCTTTTCAATTCTTCATTTTGGATAAGCTCGCTCATTTTCCCCGACTGAACAGTTTCACCATCATCGATTAGTGTATATGTATCTCCGATTTTGCTGGCCATCATAAAATTTTGTTCTACCAGGATAATGGTTGTTTGCTTCTTCATTTCAATAATTGCTTCCATAACCTTTTCAATAACGACTGGTGCTAGGCCCTTGGAAGGTTCGTCTATTAGTAAAAGCTTACTTTCATTTACAAAAGCCCTAGCCATCGAAAGCATTTGTTTTTGTCCTCCAGATAAGTGTCCACCATTCTTTTTCCAAAACTTCTTAAGATCTGGGAATAGCTCTAGGACATATTCTTGTCTTTCTTTTGCAGCATCATCTTCCTTACGCATGGCTACCTTTAGATTTTCCTCGACTGTTAAAGCTCCGAAAATACCTTGATCCTCCGGTACATAGCCGATACCGCCTGATGCAATCTGGTGTGTATGCTGGGAGATAATAGACGAACCCGCGTATTTAATGATCCCTTTAGAAGCAGGTGTGAGGCCCATTATTGTTTTCAAAGTGGTCGTTTTCCCTGCACCGTTTCGACCAAGCAGCACACTCACCTCTCCAGCCTGTGCTTCGAAGGAAACTCCCTGTAAAATGTGATATTGTCCTATAAACGTGTGTACGTTATCTAATTTAAGCAAGGTGCTCATCGTATAACCCTCCCAGATATGCGTTTTGAACAGTTTCATTGTTCATGATTTCTTCAGGGCTACCATCAGCAAGCAGCCTTCCATTGAACAAAACCATGATAGAGTCAGAGAGATCCAAAATCATATCCATCTTATGTTCAATCAACAAAATCGTCTTGTCACCCTTTTGCTTAATCTGCTTTATCACATCCAATATAGCCGGAACCTCTTCTAAGGACATTCCAGCTGTCGGTTCATCCAACAATAGTACTTCCGTATCTAAAGCAAGAAGCATGGCAATTTCTAGTTTTCTCTTTTCTCCATGAGAAAGCTCATTGGCAAGTGAATTAGCTTTCTTAGACAGTAAAACTATCTCGAGTAATTGTTCCGCTTCAGTCCGAAATTCTTGATAGCTACTAAAATGACGAAGCATCTGATAGCGGACTTTCTGCTTTGATTGCACAGCAAGACGTACGTTTTCCATGACAGTCAGATTAGGAAAAACATTCGTTATTTGAAAGGATCTACCAAGTCCAATTCGAGTCCTCTCTATGGAGGAATACTTAGCCATAGATTGACCTTTAAAGAAAACCTCTCCTTCTGTTGGCTTCAACTCACCGCTGATTAAATTAAAAAAGGTTGTTTTTCCTGCACCATTTGGGCCGATAATGGATTTAAAGTGTTTGTTTGGCATAACAAAATTTACATGATCTACTGCTGTCTGGCCGCCAAATTTGATTGTCAGATTTTCAGTTCTTAATATAGGCTCCATACGATTTGACTCCTCTCTTCTATCACTAACCTTGCTTTAGAAAGAATCTATAGCAAGGTTAGTGACAGGCCTAATGAATGTTAGGCTGTCACTTGCTTCAATATAGTTACTTCTTATTTAAAATTGGTGGTTCCGTTTCCTCAGGTGACAATTCACGAATCAGCACTGGTACTGGGTAAGCAATGCCTTCCTGCTTTTCTAACTTAATAGAATATAAGGATTGCAGGGCTTGATGATCATCCGGACGGAAAGTCATTTTTCCTTTAGGTGTTTCAAAGGACATTCCTTCCATCAATTTAATCAATTCATTCGCATCCGTATCACCATCAGATTTTTTTAAAGCTTCTACTATGGCAATCGCAGCTGACATCCCTCCAGGCGTGAATAAATCTGGTACTTCTCCATTGAAACGCTTTTTATGTTCATCTACTAACCAATCATTTATCTTATTGTCTGGTAATGTGTGATAATAAACCGAGAATCCTTCCATACCAACTAGCGGTTCCATAATAGAAAGTGCCGGGATATCTGGTGCGCCAGTAGAGATTTTAATACCTTTGTCTTGCAATTTTAGATCAGCAATTTGGTTCCATGGGGAGTTAGCACCAGCCCAAACAACAAACAGATAGTCTGGTTTTGCTTGAATCACCTTTTGTAGGTTCGATGTAAAATCCGTAGCGGCAGGGTCAGCGTATTCTTCTAATACAACCTCTGCTCCTAACTTTTCAGCTGCGGCTTTAAAGGCAGAAACCCCATCCCAACCGAAGGAGTAATCAGGCGCAAATGTCGCTATCTTTACTCCCTTTTTTGCAATAGCAGCTGCTCCTGCAACCGCATCCTGTGAAGAATTACGAGCAGTACGGAATATATATGGATTAAACTCTGATCCAGTAATACTGTCTGCAACTGCTGGTTCAACGATCATAATCTTTTCATATTCCTCTGCAAGGGGGAGAACTGCTAATGTATCACCGGAGCTAGAGGAACCTACTAAGAAATCAACCTCATCTTCTTCCAAAAGCTTCGTTGCTTTTTGAACCGCAACCTCAGGCTTAGTTTCTGTATCCTCAAATACAACCTCGATTTTTTTTCCTGCTACCTCCATCGTCCCGTCTGTAGCATACTCTAAGCCAAGCTCAAAACCATTTCTGGTTTGCTTTCCATAGGACTCAAGCGCTCCTGTTAAAGAAGCAAGAACCCCAATTTTAATAGTCCCGCCTTCCGTCACCTCACCCGAAGCAGGAGTGGTTTCACCTGACTCCTCACTAGACTTAACAGAATCCTCACTACAAGCGGCAGTAAAAATAAAAATCAATAATAGCGTTAAAAACAAACTCCATTTTTTCAATATTCCATACCTCCTAAATAATTTTGTAAGCGCTCTCATGCTTCGCTTTAAATGTACATAAGAGGAGTTACAAATAAGTTACAAGCTTTTTTTGTAGTATCATGTTTATGAAGAAGGCATCAGGGGCTTAAGTGACTTAGTTACTTTTTTTATGCTTGTTTATGGAAAGAAGACATTTTATAAGCGAATAAGATTCCCCCTCGCTACCTGCAAATACTAGGAGTTTTATAATATTTTACATATGAGTCCATTTCATAAATAGCGTTTTACTAATTAAACACGAACATTCTTAGGTATTGATTGTAGCGAAAGGCGGACTCCTGTTGGATGTGTGAGACAGATAAGCCATCATATGAAAGCATCCACCTGAAGCGGTAATCAATTATACTTAATTCTTATATAAGCATATGTTTTTTGGTATTCCCTCATAATTATTCGTGTTTCTCTTTAAGAATAGGAATTATGAAATTGATTAGGTAAAGAATCAAAATATTATTCATACAATTAAAAAGCATATCCATTAAATTGGATACGCTTCTATCTGGATAAGCCTCTAGTTCTATAAATAAAATGTCAACCATTTACAAAATATTTGACGAGCTTACAGAGCCGATCAGCATCAAATTTAGAATCGCTTACTAGTAGCCGTGTTGTTATAAATCTGCTGTAATGAATTTTCTCAGCGAAATATTATATTTGATGCCATATTTTTAAAACTTAAATAATCCTTAGCCAAAATTCACAATCATCTCATACATTTGAATAGTCGTTTGCATAGGTTCTACACGAAGCTCATCATGTAAAGTTGCTACACATCGTTCATACCATTTAACTGCCTGTGTTCTATTTTGCATTTGATAATAAGCAAACATAAGCAAACGATATGCCTCTTCCCACGTAGGATCTATCCTTATGAGTTTCTCAGACCAGTATATCGTGTTCTCGAAATCCTTTATACGCGTACTCGTTTGAGCCAATCTTTCTAAAACTAGCATATACTGTAGCTCTGTTTTCTCACGGTCATGAGAGATCCATTCATTGGCAGGATTATCTTCTAGAAGGCTACCATTATAGAGTCTCACTGCCTTTAATAGATGTTCTAACGCTAACGATGCAACTTTTTCATGCATTCCTAGTGTTACGTAATCATTAAATGTCTCTAAGTCACTATTAACAACTGCTTCTGGATTAATACGGTACATTGATTGTTTACGGAGTATAAAAAAAGATTCTCCTCGCGCTTGCCTTTTTGGTTCTATAACTTTAAGCAGCGCATTTAAGACAACCTTAAAATCTCGATCATTTGTTTTTTCATCCTCTTTCCATAGGTTTCTTATTAATTCTTCCTTAGGTACAAAGCGATTTTTATGCAAATATAAAAAAGTAAGAAGCTCCTTCGACTTTTCTCTTTGCCATTTCCTTTCTTCTACTTCATGAATACCCATAAATAGAGAAAAGGAGCCTAGAAGCTGCAGTCTCAGAGAATATCCTGGGTAAGGTATATCATCTCGCACATCTAATTTTTCTATCAATTTTTGCAAGAAAGGATCTTTGTTTCCTTTTAGAAGTAAGCTTCCCTTTTTAAGAAGGGGATAATTGACCTGTAGATCCACTGGACCAAATACGGTTTTTTTCAGCAGAAAGAAAAGAAAATTATTTTCCACACACATTCTTGCAAATTTCAGTAAGGAACCTAAAAAAGGTTCACTCATTTGAAGCTCAGCATAAATACTAGAAAGCCAGTAGTTACTAATCATTTCTCCGTATATATCTCTATTTTTATAAAATAATGCATTTGCTTCCTGACATGTTGCTTCAGCTTTGTCTAAATCACCATTTTCATAATAAACAATGGACAGGCCAAGCATAATATAAGCAGATAGCCAATAATCATTACTTTTGATTGTTTCACGCAATCCCATTTCACCGTAATCAATAGCTTCCTGAAGCTTCCCCTGCCTAGACTTTAAAATAGAAAGTCCCAAGTAAGGCTCGGCTTTAGCTCTTGAAACATCTAAGTCTTCCATTCGTTGTACGGCTTTTAAGTATAGAGATTCAGGTGTCTTTTGATCAAATGGATTGTACAAAATTTCAGAATGACCCTTTCTAATCCACCCCACTGCCTCCACGAAACCTGACTTTTCTTTGATGCCTGTTTCGATGCCTTTATTAGCAGCTTTTTTAGCTTTTTCGATTTCTCCTGTCAGTGAGTAAATAAACGAGAGTAAGATGTCAGTTTCTCGATGAGAATCGGGAATAGCTATTTCATCTCCTAGCCTCGATTCTAAAACCTGAACTGCGTCATTGAGCAGCCCGGTTCTTAAATAGATTCGCGCATCCAAATTACCATTCCTTAAAATAAATGGATCTAAATTCTCCATCGATACCCATTCACTAGCCTCTTTGGCTTTTCCTAAATTAACTAGATTCTCAGCATGAAGCCTTTTTAGAGAGTTCTGTTCCTGAATCGATATTTCCTCACTTTCATTTGCCCATCTAATGGCTTCCTCTAAAAATGATTTTGCTAATGCAGGTTGAATGGTATCTAAATAAATATGTGCCATCCCTGCATTAGCTCTGCTTATAAATAGAACATTTCGCTTTGTCTGAGCAATATCTAAACACACTTCATATGATTTCCTGGCTTTTTCATAAAAAGCCCGATATCGATGACATTCACCTTCAAAATAATAGAGTTCGTAAAACATTTCCCTAGTAGTAGGAGACAAATGATCCTTCATCAATTCTAACAGCCAATCGAATTGACCAGCCATAATCATTGAGTTCGCATTCTGAATAATCATTTCAGCTAAAAATAGCTCATCTTTAGATTTTTCTGCATGATAAATAGCTTGTACGATATTATTTTGCTCTTTAAAAAACCAAGATACTTTTTTATGTGTTTCATAATACAGTAAAGAATTTGTTTGGAGCCACTTATCTTCTAAAAATTGTTGAAACAATGAGTGAAATCTATAAGTGTTAGAGTCACTTAACCTTTGGATGAAAGAGTGACTTGAAGTTAGCAACTGTAACTGAACAAGTCCTTCTTCACCAAAGAATTCCTTTATTTCTATTGCTGAAAAAACTGGAAAAATACTAAAATTCAATAAGGAATGTTGATTTTTGAGGGTCATATTAGAAAATACTTCTTCCGAAAGATAGGAAAATAATTCATTCAATGCAAAATCAGAAAGATCTGCTATCACTTTGTTTGATTCCGCTACTTGTATGGCAATCAATTGTATTGCGATAGCCCACCCCTCTGTTAGCTTTAAAACGTTTTCCGCTTCTACACTTGTAATTGTTTTATCAAAGTAATCTTCAAAGAACACTTGAATTTCTTCCTCGGTAAACATAAAATCTTTTTCCTTTATCTCCACTAATTGACCATTTAACTTAAGCTTGAGTAGAACTGTCCATTTTGGTCGAATCCGTGAAGCTATAACCATATTGATAGAAGGAGGAAGAAACTCTATTATTTTTTCAATTACATAATTAATGTGAAATACATGATCAACCAAATGATAATCATCTAAAACAATTGTAAAAGGGGTGCCCATTACTGAAAGCTCATTACTGAAAAGAGAGTACCACCTAGTTAGCTCAGCCTCCTTTGGATACATGAATAGAAGGCTATCCTCTAGGAGACTGCTTCCAAACGCTGGAACAACTTTACGAATGCTATGTACTAAATGGCGTAGAAAAGGAAGAATATTATCATCCTCCTCCGATATGGAGTACCATGAAAACGTTTCCTTAGAATCTTGAAAATATTGAGCAAGGGCAGAGCTTTTTCCAAAGCCTGCACCACTATGTAAGAGACAAACTTTTTTGTCCGCTTTACTTTTCAATTTTTTAATTAGAGAAGACCTTCTCATATAATTTGAAGAAGGAACCGGTGGATTAAGCTTAGACAGTAAGATAGTTGGTTGTTCCATCGAATACCCCCCAAAGAAAATGCCATTTATATAACCATATCCTAACATACAATTTAATTGAATAGAAAGATAATTACAGTTGTGTTAGAATATAAGAATTATAGAAAAGGGGTTTTGAGATGAGCTTTCCAACATTGTCTACAGAGAGATTAAAGTTAATAGAAATTAAAGATGAACATGTGGCTAGTATTTTCTCCATTTTTTCCAATGAAGAAGTCATTAAGTATTACGGGATGTCCCCGTTTACAAGAGAAGAACAAGCTGATGCGTTAGTTAAATCATTTGCTACAGGTTTTGAGCAAAAAAAATCTATGCGTTGGGGAATAGAATTGAAAGAAACTGGAGAGTTAATTGGAACTGTTGGATTAAATAACTTATCTTTAGCTAGTAAAAGAACAGAAATTGGCTATGAACTATTACCTGGCCATTGGAGAAAAGGAATAGTGAGTGAAGCTGTTAGGGCTGTTATAGACTATTGCTTTAATGTTTTAAATCTATACCGTATAGGAGCAGTAACATTCCCTCAAAACGAGGCCTCTTTTACGTTACTTTTAAATCTAGGATTTGAAAAGGAAGGTTTGTTGAGAGGGTATCTATATCAAGATAACAGCTCACATGATGCTTTCATCTTTTCCCTCACCAAGCCTGATTGGAGAGAGTAATCTTTTTCTTTATGTGAAATTTGCTTCGTTTCTTCCAACGAACCGAAGCAAATTAATGTCTATCAAAAATGAGACTAAATGAATAGGAAATGCCCCATGATAAAACTATAGAAAATAGCCCTTTTTCAGCTAATCCTTATACAAATCTAATGAATATTAAATCGCTATGATTATATTTATTCATTTGCTTTTTCAAGTAAAAAATGCTTACATTTTAAGTGAAAGTATTATTAATTAGTAAACACAAACCGTAATTAAGCACTCATTTAAAAATCCACGTATTAAACCCATCAACTTGTTCTTGTAGTTTCCAATCCATCTTGTGATAATATTGGTTAAATTTTGATTCAATTGGACATAGAGCTACGATTGGCGCATCATTTATAAAGAGAAGCATCTTTTTTAAAACACCTTTACCACGATACTTTGAACTTACAGCAAATTGATAAAGTGAAATAGTATTGGCTGTTTTTCTTCGATAAAAACGAATTGCTCCCACAACATGCCCATTTTCTATAGCTAGTATCATTTGGTTTCTTCTAATAGCAGCTTGAGTTCCAAGAGGGCATAAAAACTCTTCTGAATATATCTCGCTACTATTGGGATTTAAGTTTTCTTTGAAGAAAGCTATTACATTAGGTATAGAAGCTGGTTTAGCTAATAAGATATGCATTTTTTACCCCTTCATTTGGCTCAGTAAAGAGTCATATATTTCTCCGATAATTCCTTCCAATTGATGTACCCCTAGTTCTGCATTTGTCATTATGACAGCACCTTTCTCCAAATATGGGTATGCTACCATCATACATTGAAAGCCCACTCCCCATCCTAGTGATGAGATTTCCAGTTGGTTCTCAGATTCCTCGAGAAATACACCAAGTCCTGCCCATTTTTTTCTTCCTTGTGAACTAATTAACTCCTTTGCTCCTCTAGCAGAGATACCGGTTTTACTTTCACCTTTCAAAGCATTCATTAATTCTTGGACTAATTTGGCTATATTTTCAGAGGTTGTCCATAATCCAGAAGCAGCTGGATATGGATATAAAGGATACTTTTCATTCACTACTTCTCCGTTTTTGTTATGACCACACGAAATGTTTTCTTCACTCATACTTGCTGCTGTCATAGCATAGTTACTATTCTCCATTTCTAATGGTGTAAATATATGCTCAGTCATAACTTGGATGAATGATTTTTTCATTGAGTCTTCAATTACTTGCTGAATTATACAGTAGCTAGCATCTGAATAATGAAATTCACTTTCAGGTTCATATGTGACTTCAATTGGGCAATTATTATAGGGCGTTTTTCCTTCTAGTAATTCCACCATTGTTGGAGTGCCATTACTTGCAACATGCTCTGGAAAACTATTGATAGGATCTACAATTCCAGATTGATGGCTAAGTAAGTTTCTTAAAGTTACTCTTTTTAAGTTAGTAAAATCATTCTCTGGGATATTCCAAGATATAAGTTTCTCGTTAACATTTTCATCTAAATCTAAATCCCCTTGTTGGACGAGTTTTATAACCAACATTCCAGTTAGAAACTTACTAATAGAACAAGCGTTAAAAAGAGACTTCTCGTTGATAGCTCTTCTGCTTCCCACCTCTAAAACCCCTTGGTTTATGCATGCACTGATTTGTCCCTGATCAATTAATGTAATACTTACTCCTGGCACCTTATAGTAATGCATTCGATCTGCCAGATGAAAGTTTTTTAGTCTCATGTAATTTCCTCCTACAACTCGTTATCTATATATTAACACGAATGTATGTTCTTGTAACGAATATTTCGTTAATTTACACAAAAAAAGAGCCCTAAATCATATAAGATTTAGGGCCCCGTTTCTATCTATTATGCTTCTAGCATTTTGTTACGTAACACCATTTGAAGGATACCGCCATGACGGTAGTAATCTACCTCAACCTCTGAGTCGAAACGAGCAAGCACATTGAATTCTTTTACAGAACCATCTTCTGCTTTAGCTGTTACTTTCAGGATATCACGAGGTTTAACTCCTTCAGCAATATTCACACTAATTTCTTCTTTACCAGTTAAGCCTAATGTTTCAGCATTTTCACCTGGTAAGAAATTAAGAGGTAAAACACCCATCATCACAAGATTTGAACGGTGAATACGCTCAAAGCTTTCCGTAATTACTGCTTTAATGCCTAAAAGATTCGTTCCTTTAGCTGCCCAGTCACGAGATGATCCCATACCATAATCTTTTCCGCCAATTACTACTAAACCAGTACCTTCTTCTTGATACTTCATAGCAGCATCATAGATGGACATGATTTCGCCTGTTGGCCAGTAAGTAGTATATCCACCTTCTGTGCCAGGAGCTACTTGGTTACGAATACGAATATTTGCAAATGTACCGCGCATCATTACTTCATGGTTACCACGACGAGAACCATATGAGTTGAAGTCACGTACTTCTACACCATTTTCACGTAAGTATTTACCTGCAGGTGTATCTTTACCAATTGCACCAGCCGGTGAAATGTGGTCAGTAGTAATAGAGTCACCAAATTTGGCTACTATGCGAAGACCATCAAGTGATTCAATTTGACCAGGTTCCTTAGATAATCCTTGGAAGAATGGTGGGTTTTGAATATAAGTTGATTTGTCATCAAATGAATATAGTGATTCTGTAGAAGTTTCAATTGCATTCCAAGCTTCGTTTTCATCGAATACACGTGCATATTCCTTTTGGAATAGTTCACGAGTAACCACTTTAGAAAGTACTTGGTTAACTTCTTCAGTAGATGGCCAAATATCAGCAAAGAATACTTCGTTGCCATCTTGGTCTTTACCAAATGAATCTTTTTGTAGGTCAATATCTACAGTTCCAGCAAGAGCATAAGCCACAACTAATGGTGGTGAAGCCAAGTAGTTAGCTTTTACTAATGGATGCACACGACCTTCAAAGTTACGGTTACCAGAAAGCACAGAAGTTACGAATAAATCTTCGTCAATAATCGCTTTCTCGATTTCAGGCAACAATGGACCAGAGTTACCGATACATGTAGTACAACCATAACCAACTGTGTTGAATCCAATTTCATCAAGGAATTTGTCTAGTCCTGAATCTTGTAAATAACCAGTAACTACCTTAGAACCTGGTGCTAATGATGTTTTTACATATGCAGGTACTTTCAATCCTTTTTCTACAGCTTTTTTCGCAACTAAACCAGCTGCTAGCATAACGTATGGGTTAGATGTGTTTGTACAAGAAGTGATTGCAGCAATTGCAACAGCACCAGTTGGCATAACAACATCTCTGTCTTCAAATTTTACAGTTGCAGATTTAGCAAACTCTTTTTCTGATAATCCGAAGCCTTGTGTACCTTGAGGAGCAACTACTGCTTCACGGTAACGAGATTTCATATCAGTAAGGGGAATTAAATCTTGTGGACGTTTTGGTCCTGAAAGATTTGCTTGGATTGCACCAAGGTCAATTTCAATAACATCTGTGTATACAGGCTCTAAAGTTGGATCAAAGAACATGTCGTTTGCTTTTAAGTAAGCTTCAACAACTGCAATATGTTCTTCTTCACGGCCAGTTAGACGCAAGTATTCAAGTGATTCCTCATCGATAGCGAAGTAACCACAAGTAGCACCATACTCAGGAGCCATGTTAGCAATAGTTGCACGGTCAGCAAGTGGTAATTTAGATACTCCAGGGCCGAAGAATTCAACAAATTTACCAACAACACCACGTTGACGAAGTACTTGAGTAACTTTAAGCGCTAAGTCAGTAGCAGTCGTTCCGTTTGGAAGATCTCCTATTAATTTCACTCCGATAACTTCAGGAATTGGGAAGTATGAAGGTTGACCAAGCATTCCTGCCTCAGCCTCAATACCACCTACACCCCATCCAAGTACACCAAGACCATTGATCATTGTTGTATGTGAGTCAGTACCTACTACTGAGTCTGGGAATGTTTCTAATGTACCGTCAGTTGTTTCGTTTACGTGTACGATTGGCGCTAGGTACTCTAAGTTAACTTGGTGAACGATACCAGTTGCTGGAGGTACAGCACGGAAGTTATCGTATGCTGTTTGAGCCCATTTTAAGAAGTTGTAACGCTCTGCATTACGTTCGAACTCAAGATCCATATTAGCTTGTAAAGCTGAAGCAGTACCATATTTATCTACTTGTACTGAGTGATCGATTACAAGGTCAACTGGAATAGCAGGGTTAATTTTGTCCGGATTACCGCCCATTTCGTTCATCGCAGAACGTAATGCTGCTAAATCAACTACTACTGGTACTCCTGTGAAATCTTGTAGTACAACTCGAGAAGGTTTAAATGGAACTTCTGCTTCTGGGTCTGCATCTTTACCCCATTTTGCTAATTGTTCTACATGTTCATCTTTAATAACATATCCATCATGTTGACGTAGCACAGACTCTAGCAATACTTTAATTGAGTATGGTAGACGTGAAACGTTTGCAATTCCTGCTTCTTCTAGAGCTGCTAAACGATAATAAGTATATTCTTTTCCATTTAGCGTGAAAGAAGTACGGCTATTGTGTAAGCTATCTTTTGCCATTAGTAATCCTCCTAATATCTATTGAAAAGACTCTATTCAAGTAACTTTTCTCCATAACTAATCATAACTTATCTCTATTGATAAGTAAATTACATTAAAATTATTATAAGTAATAATTAATTCTAATGACCTTTTATCTTTTTGATTGTTTTCTCTAATTGCTTCAAATGACGTTTTTCATGTAATCCTACGAATGGAAACCACTGCACAAGTGGTACTTGTCCAAATAAAGGATGCTTTAATGATTTTTTTTGAAATACCTGATAATCATTATCAGCATATACTTTTAATAATTCCATTCTTGCCTCATGCAATTTATTTTTCATCACCTCTTTTGTCTCATAATCAGGCTTTGGCACTGTATGTTTAGGTGCCTTTACTTTGATCAATCGGAAAGTCGAAACCCCAATAGGCTTCTTTTTCACTTGTGGGCTTTGAGGATTGGCAAGTTCAGCCTTTATTCCTTTTACAATGGTATTCTCCATCTTAACTAAGTGTTCCATAATTTCCTTTGGCGACCAAGCATTATTATCAGGTTTTTTATTAAATTCTTCCTCTGTTAAGGAATCTACCAGACGGAATAGATCCGCTCGAATTTCATTATTTTTTTCTAAAAACATTTTATACCTCCACTAAGCTTTGTTTACATATCTTTTAACTTATACCCATTTCCCTAGTAATACAATCTAAATTTCACAACATATTCTTATTTAGTTTATACTTAGATACGATTTTCACAATTCCAATTTATATGAAAAGACATGGATGTTCTCTCCAGGAAATTTGATAATTATCCAAGGTTGATAAAATCACTATAAATAACTCAAATTTAATAATTAAAATTTGTCACGAAGCATGGTTTACTCCGCTCGATTTAAAACTAGACAACTCTTAGTCCTTTATCTTATCGTATTAAGCAAATAAAAAAGCAGAGAAACAAGATTTCTCTACTTTAGGTTTATTAAAATTTAAAATTATAAATTATTTATTTAATGAAAGGAACTAAATTCGATAATAATATCCAAGATGAGGATTGTATGAAATATAGCAAACCAAATTGCTTGTTTATTTAGCTTTTTTGTTTGTTTTTTATCCATTTCTTAATCGCTCCTTTTTAGATTGTAATTTTCCATTTGAGTTTATCTCAGAGCTTTAACAATAAAAACGAACATTTATCAATTTGTTGCTAGATAAAAATACGCAACGATATTAGCGATTGACTGAGACTGGAGACATTACAAAAGTAATAATGGAAAAAGGTATAATATTTTGCCCTTAACCTGCTTAATAAAAGAAAACGCTTGGAACAGAAATCAATAAACCTTATCGATTTAATAGTATATATTTGATTTCTACCCACATTATTCATGTTTTTTATTTGAATAAGCTCTTTTAAAATGGTTAATCTAAGTGAGAATTTTATCAAACTCATCCATACTTATATTAGAGGTATTGTTTTTCATACTTATGGGTTTTTGATTGTAGTGGCCTTTATTGCATACAACTGTATCTTAAAGGGCTAAAACCTGAGCAACCGATCTAAAATAATATAGAAGTCTTGCTCCATTTGATTTTGAATGTAAAAGAGAAGCAATTCATTCTAGGTAAATTAGTAGTACTACAAAATATTCTTGATATGAGGGTAAGAACATTTGGTAATTTTAAGATTTATTTAGTCAGTTTATGCAAGTTTATATGCAGTAGGCAAACAATCTTAGAAGCTCATAATTCTAGATTGTCTACAGTAGCGTATGAAGATGGAGCTTCAAGTTTTATCGAGGTTGGAGACCATGGGCGGTAATTATTTAAATATTCCTTAAGTGCGAATTTTTTTAAATTAATTAGGTATGTTTAGTTTCTGTTGAAGTTGGTTATATAAAGAGTGTACAAGATAACAATTATTTGAGGAGATGAAGACAATGGGACTAATTTTATACTTAATCATCGGTGGGATCATCGGTTGGCTAGCAGGATTAATTCTTGGTAAAGATATACCTGGAGGAATTATAGGTAATATTGTAGCAGGTATTATCGGGGCATGGATCGGTGGAATGATTTTCCCTGACTTGGGTCCAGTTATTTGGGATATGGCAATTATTCCTGCATTAATCGGAGCAATTATTTTAGTAGCAATTTTAAGTTTGATTTTAAAGAGTATGCGTAAGTAATCAAAAAAATTATACGTACACCAAAAAGGGACGACTATATCATAGTCAGTCCCTTTTTCATTGTATTTGTTGAAGTGAAAGCTAAATGCTATTCACCGTTAGAAGTTCTTATAGTCCATCCTGAACGGTAGCAGTTTGGAGTGTGGCAAGCTGTTTTTCATAAAGATGATAAAAGTGGAGCACGTCCTCCACATATTTATTGCTACGGTTATAGTTAAAAATGGCTTTTTCAATTTCACCATCTGCTGCACCGCTTGCTGCCAAGTAATTAGCAGCACTGTAGATAGCGTCCTCTAAGTCAAAAGGATCCGCATAACCATCTCCATTTGCATCTATACCATATCCTCCATATTGGGCTATTACTGCAGGGTTTATTTTATCCTCTTCAGGTATTTCTCCTAAACCAAGTCCACCACAGCTAGGATGCGACCACCCAACAAAGGTACATGGCATAAATTGCATATGGCCCTCTGCCCCCACTGGTGATAACAAAGGATCCATAGTAGAAAACTTGGTTTCGATTCGATGGTGTGCAGCGAGAAGAGTCCAAGGAATCCCATATTCATCCGCAGCATCTTTATAAATTGGTATGTATTCCCCTGGAACATCTATCTTTGTCGTTGACTTTTGAATAGATGTCGCCCATTCCTGGACCGCAGGTATTTTACGAAGCTCCTGCCAGCTGACTATTAACAGAACATATACTGTGATCGTTACTGGCAACAAGAGGATAATACTCCACAGCTTCCATTTATATGATTTTTGTTTCTTAGATGTCATTCTTAAAAGCCACCTTTTCATTACTTGCTTCAGAATACTCCTTCAATAAATGGTTTAAAGTTAACGCCTTATTGAAGAAATAGCTTTGGAGGTAATGGCAATCTAAATTCTTTAAGCAACAAACCTGATAAGGGTCTTCTACTCCCTCGGCTAAGATTTTCACCTCCAAGTTATGAGCTAAAGAAAGGATGGATTGAACGATTGACCTTGTTTTAGATTTATGTATCTCTTGTGTGAAGCTTTGGTCAATATTAATAATATTCCCCGGAAGCTGTTCAAGATGTTTAAAATAAGAGTAGCCTGTGCCAAAATCATCCATGGCAATTTGAAATCCGAATTCCTTTAATTCCTGAAGGAATCTGATGACAAAGTATATTCCATAATAATTGAGTCTGTGATTTCCAATACAATCTTGTTTGGGGAGATATTGGTCTCATGCAGTATTAGCTTTGTACGCTAAATATAATCCTGTTGATAAAATTGTCTAGCTGAAACATTTATGCTAAAAAGTAATTTTTTACCTAAAGATTTCTCTATAACAAGAAATTCTCACATGTTTCTCTTAATACAAAGTCACCATTCTAGATTATTAATCCACTTTATCAGCTAGTGAAATAAATTCTCCTAGAGAAACAAAATTACCTTCATATCTCTACCCTAGCAATGATTCTACTCTAATAATCTCACTAGTACTAGTTGAAATTTGTGGATGAAAATTTTAAAAAAGCTCGTTGTTAAGCACCCTATTAACAAGAATTGAAAGTTCTATATGGTAAGGAATATGCTTTAATACACCTAATTTCTTAACTTCACGTATATATTAATACATTCTAAAGGATAGAGCTCTATATGTTTTCTTTAAGTTCATGGGTGCCCCCACCCTACCTAGCCATTTCTCTAAGAAAACAATAGCACAAATTGACAATAACTGCATAAAAAATTGCGAACTTTCTATTTAAAATATATACTATTTTGGATATTCAATAACGGGAGGTGAAAATTTTATGTGGAAGGACTTTAAAGAATTTGCATTCAAGGGTAATGTATTAGACCTTGCAGTTGCCGTAGTAATCGGAGCTGCTTTTGGAAACATCGTTACATCATTAGTAGAAAATATCATCACTCCTTTAGTAGGAATACTGTTAGGAGATATAGATTTTACTAGTATTAAATTAGGAGAACTCCTAATTGGAAATTTTCTTCAATCAGTCTTCAATTTTTTAGTGATTGCATTTTCTATTTTCATATTTATAAGATTACTATCTAGATTTAAACGTAAAGAAGACGTGGTTGCAGCTACACAAGATGCTCCTCCTGTGGACTCAAAGGAAGTATTGTTGGAAGAAATTAGAGATTTACTAAAAAAACAAGCAAACAATTGATATACATAAGTTTCTCTTCCAGGTAAAACGAATTTCCGGCAGTAAAAGTAGTCAAAAAAATACCCCGTAAATATTAGTTTAGGAACTAATATTTACGGGATAATTTATTATTTACAGACTTTTTTCGAGAAACAGCTTATTATTGGCCTTCTTTAATTAAAGTTTCGATATCGATTACTATTTCTTCTTTTGGCACTTCTTTAACCCCGCCGTAGTTTTTTACAGCTACTCCATTTTGATCGACTAAATAAAAGGAAGATCCGTGAATCACTTGGTCATCGTTTGGATTGTTGCGAACAAGTGCTTTAAATGATTTTTCAGCAAACTGTGAGATATACTCTTGAGAATATCCAGTTAAAAGCTCCCATTTACTTTCATCTGGCACCTCATACAATTCCAGATATTCTTTTAATACTTCAGGTGAATCTACATCCGGATCTACGCTGAAAGCCACAATTTTATAATCCTCAATACCTTTTTCCTCTAACATTCCTTGTATTTCTGTAAGGTTAAAGGTCATTGGAGGACAGACCGTAGTACAATTAGTAAAAATAAAAGTAGCTAACCAAACGGTTCCTTTTAAATCATCTAATGATACCTCTTCGCCACGCTGATTATCAAAAGCAAAATCTTCTATCTCCCAGTTAGTTTGGGCTTTAAAATCACTGCTGCCACATCCTGCGAGGACCAATATACTTATTGTTAACATAACTAATAATTTCTTCATCATATGACCCCTTTATAACATCATAGCCTAATCTTATAGAAAGAAAATAATTCATTCAACTACTCTGTCTCAGATATTTCAACAGTTTTGTGTCTACACTTTACTTAAGGACAACAGTGCGTTTTTTATTTCTTCAAGCTTGCTCTCAACTCTGTGCATTAAATAGAACGAGACAAAGATGGGAAAGCCTATATCTTGAATAACCATTAGCCACTGCTCCATCGGATATCCTCCTTCCTAGTAACTTTTAGAAAATACATATTCGTACCATAACAAAGATAGGTTTTAATACACACCTCAGAAATGTCACAAAGCTTGTGAAATTACTAAAGAGCTATGAAATATAGGTCACCTCCTTTATGTCACATTTAGGGACCACAAATCTACACAAGCATTTGGAAAAATGTATATTTTCTCTGTTGCTTTCAAAAAGGCCCTCCTAAGGAGAGCCTAATGTTTAGAAAAGTAATAATGACGAACTTGTTCCCTATCAACTGTTTCGAATCTTTAAATGACAACAAATTATACGTGAGCTATGGACAAAGATATATGTCTGCAATCTAAGCTCGGGCTAGTTAGCATATTTGCTAGATTATTTCATTAACGTTTCGATTTACTACCTTCGCGCTTTTGATCGAGGTTAAACTAAAGCTTTCTGCATGAAAAGCATCACTAGTAATAATAGCTTGCATTCCAGCTTCAATTTCGTTTCGAGTCAGGTTTTCACGAGGGTCATCAACGCTCAAAAGTACTGCTTTTCCGTTTGACGATTCAAATTGCATTTGTAAAGTTTTAGCCATGATTATTCCTCCTTATTTTTTAGTTAAGATTAGATGTTTGTATTTTCTCTGCCCCCACAAATGGGCTAGTAGAAAATCCCGAAAGAATTGTTACCGCTGCTTCTAGCTGGTCTGCGTTTGCATTTGCCTTTACATTGCGATACGTTTTTGACTTTGTTTTCATTTTCCCATCTGTTCCAATTCCTGCTTCAAAAGTTATTCTTAAAACTGATTGTTTATGTGCCAAGTTTGCCATCTGAATCACCTCCTCTCACTCTCTATATAGAAAGTTTTTAGCAGAAAGGATACATTCATGATGAAAATTCTTTTCAAACGCTTTATACTAATAATTAGAAGAATGAGGTGAAAAGATTGTTAGATGGATGGTTTTTATGGTTTATACTTTTTTGGGTTGTTGTCTTAGTAGTTTTAATGGGAATTGGAGGATTCTTCATGTTCCGAAAATTTCTCAAATCTATGCCTAAAAACGATGGTAAATCGGATCTCGACTGGGAAGAGTATTATGTAGATAAAACAATTCACCTTTGGAATGATGAGCAAAAAGCTCTGTTAAATGAGCTGGTTGCTCCGGTTCCTGATTTATTCCGACCTGTAGCCAAACAGAAAATTGCTGGTAAGATTGGTCAGATTGCCATAGAAGAAAATGCTACTGCAATCACACAAGAATTGTTAATTCGTGGATATATTATCGCCACCCCTAAAAGAGATCATAAATTTTTGCGGAAGAAACTCAAGGAATTGGCTGTAGATGTATCTCCTTTTGAAAAGTACTTTGCTTTATCAGAAGACAGAAAAAAAACGAGCACCCCTTAGTGGATGCTCGTTTTTATATTGACTGTTTTTGTATTTTCTTAAACTTTATGAACATTGCTATTCTCCATGGAACAATCATTCCAAATGCTAAAATCCAAAACATTCCACTTAGTGCTCCCACATCTATGCTGGAGCTAAGTATTATCTTCCCTATTAATCGAATAATTAGTAGACCGATTAATATAAAGATAAATGCCTTCGACTGCTTAAGATAGATTTCCCCATCTTTGTATTCGAACTTGGATGTCCATATGAGAATAATGGAAAATAGCATTCCAACTAGTAGTGCTTCGCCAATTTGTGCTAACGTTACTCGAAAGAAAGGAAACACAAACATTAGTGCTCCGGTTGACATAAATAGAGGCGGTAATAAGATTTTTTTTACACTTGCTGGTCGCTTTGCAGATTTTGCTCGCAAGGTCGTCACCAGTACTCCCATACCTAGCGCAATGACCGTAGAAACAATTATCATAACATTGGCCGGAACTATATCAAACATTGGTATTCCCCACATCATATAAATTCTTCATTTAAATTTTTTAAAACACTTCAGTTACATTACGTAACACATTAATAAGCTGATCAGGATCAAAAGGTTTGGTGATAAAATCCTTCGCTCCGTATTCTAAAGCATCTACAATTAGTTTTTGTTGGCCAAGTGCAGTGACCATAACAATCTTCGCATCAGGAAATTCAGTAACGATATGCTTTACAGCTTCGATACCTGTCATTGTCGGCATGGTAACATCCATTGTCACCACATCCGGTTTTAAATTCCTATATTGCTCGATCGCCTCAAGCCCATTAGTGGCTTCACCCACTATCTCAAATTGATGATCTTGTAGCATTCGTTTAATCGTTGTTCGCATGAATACCGCATCATCCACTACTAAAACTGTCGGCATATTATTGCCTCCTTACTTAAAATCCGGTAAAGTCTCCAAAAATAGGGCTTAAAATACGAATTATATAAGTTAATCCGTCGAAAAACAACAAAATTCCTAATGCGATCATAATATAGCCACCGATTTTAACAATCAGGTTACTATTTTTACGAATCCAGTTCAAGCGTGTTATAAAGAACGAAAGGACAAAGAAAGGAATAGCAAAGCCTAATACATATGCGAGCATATACCAAACACCTGACCCAGGGTTAGAACTAGCTAATAGCAATACAGAAGCTAAGATTGGCCCTGTACAAGGTTGCCAGCCTGCTGCAAAAGCCATACCGATTAATGCAGTTCCTATGTAACCAGATGGTTTGTTTTTAAACTGTAATCTTTTCTCCTTCATTAAAAATTCAGGTTTAAAAACGCCGACTACCATTAATCCAAACGCTACGATAAATATAGCACCGACCTGACGTATCAAATCATCGTATTGAATAAAAAATGTTCCTACAAAGGAAGTGGCAAAACCTAATGCAATGAATATGACAGAGAAGCCAAGCAAGAAAAACAAAGTATGAAGCATTCCTCTTTTTTGCATTAGCTTTCTATCGGTTTTAAGTTCTTCTAAAGACATTCCAGTAATATAAGATAGAAATGCGGGATACAACGGTAAAGTACATGGGGAAATAAAGCTTAAAAACCCAGCACCGAACGCCAGTAGTAAATTAACATCTGAACTCACGGCAGTCTTCCTTTCCGAATTACTGTTCCTATCGTATCAAATTTCCCATACTTTTACTCTATTAATGCTTGTGACAGCTTTTTGAATTTTTTATGCTATATCATCTACAACTCCATTTTGTAGCAGGTACATCTTATGATATAACCCTTTTTCATTTAATAATTGCTGATGTGTCCCTCTTTCTACAATCTCTCCATGATGAAGTACAAGTATTAGTTCTGCATCCTGGATTGTACTTAATCGATGGGCAATCGCAATCGTTGTTCTTCCTTTTCGCATATTTTCAAGACTGCTTTGTATCGCTACCTCAGTTTCTGTATCTATATTGGCAGTTGCCTCATCCAAGACGAGGATTTTCGGATTAGTGGCAATTGTTCTTGCGAAGGCAATTAGCTGCCTTTGTCCACTTGAGAATGTAGATCCTCTCTCAGAAACTTTTTGCTTATAACCCTTTGGTAATTTTTCAATAAATTTGTTAGCCTGCACGAACTCCGCAGCATTTCTTACTTCTTCGTCTGTCATATCGGGTGCGTGAAGTCTAATGTTGCTTTCAATGTCTCCATAAAAGAGGAATGGATCCTGTAGCACTAGCCCCAACTTATTTCTAATCTCGGCCATTGGAAACTCTTTAATAGAATGATCATCAATTCTTATATCTCCACGTTCGAACTCATAGAAGCGCATAAGCAAGTTGATAATGGAACTTTTTCCACTTCCAGTGTGTCCAACTAGTGCGACTGTTTGACCTGGCTCAGCTGTGAATGAGATATTTTTCAGCACATCTGTTTTTCCATCATAGGAAAAGGTAACATTTTTAAACTCTATTTTCCCTGACTCAATTTTTGCAGTTTCTTTATTTTGCTGTTCTGGAGTTAGGTCATTTTCATCTAATAGCTTAAATACTCGGGAAGCTGCTACGATTGCTTGTTGAAAAATAGATAATCTCTGCATCACTTGATTGATGGGTTCAAAGAATCTATCAATATATGTGACAAAAGCATAGATAACCCCAACCTCCACAATATTGTTCATAGAAGTGATTCCAAAATAGCTCAGCAAGATAATGATCGCAAGTGCGTAAACCATATCAATTGCAGGGCGTAGTAACAAGCTATCTAATTTAATGTTTTTTCTTCCAGCCTTCCAATGTGAGTTGTTTATATCATTGAACTCATCTTGAAGTCTATCCTCCTGCCTAAACGCTTGAATCATCGTCATCCCTTGTAAGGATTCAGCAAGCTTGGCATTCAATTGACTAAGTCTTTCGCGTAAATCCTGATATACTACCGAACTATATCGACGGTAGGTAACAATAATCACAAATAGAATCGGAAGTAATACAGTTGTTATTAAAGCAAGCTTCACGTTCAATAGGAACATGGCAATATAGACCCCGATGATTAGGAATCCACTTTGTATAAAGCCTACTAGTACGCTCACAAACATATCCTTAATAGCCTCTGTATCATTTGTTACCCTAGATACGATGCTACCGGCAGGCGTTTTATCGAAATAGCGCATTCCTAGTCGATGCACCTTTGAAAAGACGTCTATACGCATTTGCTGTATTATCTTTAAGGCAATTTCCTGGAACTTTAATAATTGAAAGTAACTAACTATAATATTTCCTATTTGAATAAAAATATATCCTAGCGCTAGTCCAACAAGTGGACCCGTTGGGAATATTCTAGGAGTTAAATAATTGTCCATAAAGGTTTTAATCAAGTATGGTCCAAGAATATCTCCCGTCACTGTTAATATTAATAGAAACAAGGCAAGAGTAATCGCTTTTTTATGTGGTTTTAGGTAAGTGAGCAGTCTTTTGAGAACTTGCCATTGGTCTTTTCCTGTAAGCACTGGCTGCTTTTCATTCATCAGACACTACCTCCTTTTTCCACAAGTGTTTCTAGTTGCTGTAATTGATACATTTCATAATACATCCCTTTTAGCCTCATTAACTCCTCATGAGTTCCTTTTTCTAAAATAGTACCTTCATCCATTACAATAATTTGATGAGCGTGCTGAATAGCACTCAAACGATGGGAAGTAATAATCGTTGTTTCATCTGTTCGATTTTTCTTCAGTGCTTCTAATATTGCTTCCTCTGTCCTTGCATCTACTGCAGAAAGAGAATCGTCTAGTATAAGCAATTCAGGCTTCATCATAAGAGCGCGTGCTATGGATATGCGTTGCTTTTGTCCGCCCGATAATGACACGCCACGTTCACCGACAATCGTGTTATAGCCATCTGTGAACTGCAGTATATCCTCATGGATATTTGCTAACTTTGCGGCTTCATATACTTCCTCCATTGTTGCCCCAGCATTTGCAAATGCAATATTGCCCGCAACAGTAGTAGAAAATAAGAAGTGATCCTGTGGCACATAACCGATTGCTTCTCGCAGGTTTCTTTTCTTATATGCATCAATGGAATGATTACCATACATGATTCTTCCCTGATAGCCCTCAAACTCTCTCATAAGCAATTTTAAAATTGCTGTTTTTCCTGAACCTGTCTTTCCAACAATCCCAAGCGTTTCACCTTGTTTAAGGGTAAAATGAATGTCACGAAGGGCAACACGATCATCTCCAGTAAACTTGAACTGTTCGATATCAAAGTGAATATCGCCAGCAGGCTTAATCTCTAAAGCCCCAACATGGTCATCAATTTCGATTTCTTCCTCTAGGATATTTCGAATTCGGTCATAGGAAGCTCTCCCACGTTCAACAATGTTAAACAACCATCCGAAAGCAAGCATCGGCCACACCAATAAGCCTAAATACGAAGTGAATGCAAAGAGGTCTCCTACGCTCATCTCTTCTGCCAATATAAAACGTGTTCCGAACACAATCGATAAGAAAAAACACATTCCAACTACTAAAGAAATCGTAGGGTCAAACAGAGAATCCACTTTCGCAACATGCATATTTTTGTCTACAACTTCTTTAGAAAGGTGAACAAAGTCTTCTGTATCTTCTTTCTCTTGTCCAAAAGTTTTAATAACCTTTACACCTGAAATGCTTTCTTGAGCTTTATCATTTAAATTTGAGAAAGCCTCCTGCGCGAAACGGAAACGTTGGTGTAGCAGCTTCCCATAATAACTAGTAGAGATTGCCATCAACGGTAAAGGAAGCAAAGCAATGATTGTAAGTTTCCAGTTAATCGTAAAAGCCATAGCGGCAATTACAAAACCTCCAGTTGCTAAGGAATCAACCAATGTCAAAACCCCTGAACCCGCAGTTTGCTGCACAGCAGACAAATCATTAGTTGCGTGAGCCATTAAATCTCCAACTCTCTTTTTCTGATAAAAGGAAGGAGCCATTTTGGTGAAATGATGAAATAACTTTTCTCTCAATAATCTTGCGAGATAAATGGAAGAGCCGAAAATCATAATTCTCCAATAATACCGCAAAACATACATACCCAAAGCGGCCGCAGCCAAAATTGCAAGCCATTTTATTAAGAATTCGCTTGTCAGCGCACCCTCATGAATCTCATCAACTACTAAACCAATAATTTTTGGTGGAAAAAGCTGCAAAAATGCTACAAAAAGAAGCATTAAAATACCGAATAAGTATTGCTTTTTCCTTTGTTTAAAATACCAACCCAACTCCAAGAATACTTTCACTTTATTTCCCCCAAATTACAAATTAAGACTTTACTAGTTTAGCAAATGTTTGAACATTACGAAAGATGGGAAAACAAAATAATTCGAAATCTGAAATAATTCCAACGAGCTATATTAGAAGCTTTCGATTACGAAAACACAAAAAAATAATTATGATACATTTAATAAAAACTACTGAAAGGTGGCATAAACATGTTCAAAGACAAGGTAGTAATTATAACAGGGGCAGCTCAAGGTATTGGTAGAGGTTTGGCACTGGTATACGCGGAAAAAGGAGCTAATGTGGTTTTGGCCGATATCGACGAAACTCTAGGTAAAGAAACGGAGGTTTCATTGTTACAACAAGGTTACTCCTGCCTTTTTATACAGACAGATGTCCGAATTGAAAAGGATGTCATGAATCTAATGACACAAACTACTAGGAAATTCGGCACCATTGACATTCTAGTTAACAACGCTGGTAAGTTTAAGCCCAGCTCCCCTTATGATTTGTCTTTAGAGGATTGGGATGACATTATCAATACAAATTTACGCAGTGTCTTTCTTTGTTCTAGGGAAGCGGCCAAGGTAATGAGAAACAATGAGCATGGTGGCTCAATTGTGTCGATGGCTTCCACAAGAGCGTTCATGTCAGAGCCCAACTCAGAGTCCTATGCAGCCACAAAAGGCGGAATTATTGCATTAACACATTCTCTTGCCAGCTCGCTAGCTCCTGATCATATTATGGTCAATTGTATATCTCCTGGCTGGATCGAAACTGGGAACTATGACAAATTACGAGCAGTGGATCACAGCCAGCATTTCTCAGGCCGTGTAGGAAAACCTAACGACATTGCAAAGGCTTGTATATATCTGACGGACCCATCAAACGACTTTGTGACAGGTATTAATGTGACCGTTGATGGCGGGATGACGAAAAAAATGATTTACGAGGAGTAAATCAAGAGCAAGGAAGACACAGGGAACGTTCTCTATAAAAAATGTATATTCGAGCTACTTCTCTAGCTATGTACATTGCCTATAGAATTCAAAAAGGCAAAAACAATGCCTCTTATGAGATGCCTCATCGTTTTTGCCTAATTGTTTCACGGGACTAGACGCTTACGCTTTTTAAATAGTTTCTAGGTATTGTTTGCTTAAGACAGGATCCGAATATTTAGCCATTCCTGTCTTTACTTTTCTTAATCGCCATTTTTGATAGAATGCTTCGTCTCCCGTAGTCGATTTCAAATGGACACAGGACACATCTCTTAGCTGATAGAACAAACCCTCCATAATAACATTTGCAATTCCTTGCTTTTGAAAATCTTTATGCACAACTACATCATAGATGGCCGCATTAAATACCCCGTCGGTTAACCCTCTTCCAAAGCCGACAATTTGACCTTTCAATACAGCAATTGAGATCACATTGCTAGCTTCATATATTTGCTGAATGACTTCTTTAGTATGCTTTACCCAGCCTACAGATTGGTATACCTCCTTCATTTCATAAACGAAATCGCTTAAAAACTCCCTATGTCTCCTTACATTCACTTTTCAACCTCTTTCCTATAACTAATGAACTCTATTTTTTCACCGTTCATATAATAGAATTCTTTATGAGATGAGATTTTCTGGAATCCATTTTTCTCTAAAACTTTTTGAGAAGGGATGTTATTCGTTGTTGTCTTTGCATCTACTTGGTTAATCTCTTCCCATGAAATAGTCTGCAATAACATTTGCAAGGCCATACTGGCAATACCTTTGCCAGTGTTCACCTCTCCAATTCTGTAGCCTAACTCACCTCTTTTTTGTTTTTTATCAATATCTACTAAATTGATGCGTCCTATAATAGCATTATCTTGTTTGATGAGATAAAAATAAGACTCACCTCTTGCCTGTTCTTCTAGCAAAGTCTTGTTTCTACTATTAAAAATTTCTGGAAGATAGTATTCTTCTCCTCGAGAGGGGACCATCTGTTCAAAATATGCTCTGTTCTTCTGTTCAAAAAGATACAAATCTGTTAAATCATCCAAGCTTAGCATTTCAATACTAATATTCATATAAAACTCCTTTTTGTTGTAGACTAGCTCATTAGCTTACCGATAAAAAGTATGAAAATGACAATAATTGACAATCCTGTAGATACAGCCAGCGTAATAATACCTCTTGTCATCGCCGCCCAGCCCTTTATGTCCTTAAAACCAACAACTGCCAAAACAAAGGTAACTAGTGTTAAGCCGAGCACTATAAACAAGGGATGCCAGCCAAGTATTTGCATGGATAAATTTATCCAATAATTAGAAGATGTCAAGATTAGAATTAGGATTACGGAAATAAGCGCAATGATAAATGAAAAAAGGTTTACATTTACTCGCAAAAGCTAGTCCTTTCCGGTTTTGACTATTTTAGATTCGTTACTGTTTGTATTCGCTCTTTCTCTTCCAGTTTATTGATGTATTCAAAAAATCCTATTTGATTTCCCCATGGGTCTGAAAATGTAGCCCATTTAGCTCCAACTTCCTGTCGGGAATGAATATCAAAATAATCAACACGAAGCTCCTTCATTATTCTTTCACGTTCCACAGTTAGGTCTTTCACTCCTAATCGAAGTGGTCCGCTCCCTTGTGCGGGAACTCCTTCTGAGACTTGAAGCCAGCATCCAGGAATTACCTCCCATTCAACAAATCCACCATGCGGAATAAGATCTGCCTCTTTTTTCAACAAAGTTTTATACCATTTATGACCTTCTTGGAAATCAGAAACTCTAATTTGCACTGTCATCTCAAAAAACATAACTTCCCCTCCATATCAAACGATAAAATTAAAAACATAATTGGCTCGCTCTATCCGATAATCGGTCGGCTTCTTCAGTTAGCCTAAATGCTACTTACTCTTTTTTTCCCATTCACACCAGAAACGCTCGACCCCTGGGTATTTCTCACCAATGCTTGAAACAATAAATCCATAGTTTCTATAAAAGCCAACTGCGTCCTGGTCGGTTTCCGCAGTCAAACGGCTAATTCCCAGTTCCTTCACCACATAGTCCAACATTTTACTTCCTATTCGTTGTTCACGAAGATTTGGAGAAACAGCGATATGTTTGATCTCTGCCTCATTACTAAGTGTCATCTCAATGCCTATACAGGCCACATAATCGTTGTTTCTTTTCCAGCCATATAGCTTTCTTGTCTTAATTTGTTGATAAAGATTATATTCACGTAAAACTTTATCGCTTGAGGTAGCATGTTCAAGTAGGCTAAAAATGTACGGATCAATAGTATCCTCTTCAACTTTATTCATCTAAACACCTATCCTTTGTTGCTCGTAATGAGCGAACGGTTATAAATTTTTTTATCCGGTCATAAATTCTCGCTATCCGGTCATAAATAAATTCACGCTATGCAGTCAAATCCACTATCATTATTGATTTTGCTCCACGTATTTCAACATCAACCAATTAGTAGTCGGAAACTAGTTTATATAATCTACGAATCGTTTCCATATGTATACCTTCATGATAAAAGCTGAATAAAAGAGCCTCTGTACTAGTATTAAATGTAACGCCCATCTTGTTTGTAAAAGGCTTAGGTAGTGACTGTTCAATTGGAAATGTTTGTTTAATCCTATGTGATTGCTCTACTAGTACTTGAGCAATTTCCTCTAGCGTTGAAGGAGTTTCTCTCCACTCTGCAGGTTTTGTTCCTGCTGCAAAATAGGTTTCATAAGTATCTGGTACACCCATCTCTATCCCTAGCAGCATAAAGCATAACTTTTCTTGGGTATAAGCAATATGCCCAAAATTCCATCGGATGTTGTTGTTAAAGCCATTTGGAATTTCGTCTGCTAGGTTTTCTGGTATTTGCTTGATAGCCTTTAATGTGAGCTCCCGTACTTGATCCATATGTCGATAAAAAATTTTCTCCATTTTAATCCACCCTTACAGTTTTTTTAGTACGCATGCCCTTTAAAATTTTTAACTGCGAGCTGTTCTCCAATTGTTTGTAGTGCTCACTTCCTTTTTCATAGATAGCAATCTTCCCAGCCTCATTATAATGAATTCCCCAACCATAATTTTTAACGAGTGGGGAGGCTCTAAAGCATGCCTTAGATTTGCTGAAAAACTCGCTTCTCTTTTCTTCTAAATTATTCATTTCAATTTGATTTTTTATCAAGTAGGTTAAAAACTGCACATCCTCCTGGGTGTACTCGTATGGATTACGATAAATAAGATCATATTCTATAGAAGCAATTGTTGGCTTATTGTGTTTTGGTGTGGGGACTATTGCAGATATAACTGTCGAGTCCTCTGAAATGGTGATAAAGGTGTTTGCATAGCACATTTCATAGCAGCTCCTATTACGTTTGGTATGGTTTGTTTACTTTATTACTTTTCAGCATAATGATTAGACAAGTAACCCATATGTTGATGGGGAAAAACAGAAGCATGATTAACAATCCATTTGTCTCTTTTAGAAATTCGCTAGGGTTCTGTTGATAAAGAAATACAGAGGCCGACGCTAATAGGATGAAACTCGCTATAAAGTTGGTAATCATGGCCATCTTCCTGTTGCATCTTTTTAAGACAAAAAGGGAGAAAATAGTTACTAGTGAAAAAGAAGCTGCAATTACAGCTATAATAATCAAATACAAAAACATCCCCCCTTAACTTCTTCCTATATATTCGCTTTTAGCAGTATAATTACCTTCTCATTTCCAAAGGTTTCCCATTGCAATTTAAATAAAAATAAACTAACTTTATAGAAAAATAAGGAAAGGACTGAAAAAATTGAAATCAAATAAAATTACCTCCCAAGAGGATTTGAAAAAAGCTTTCGCAATTAGAGAAGAAGTATTTGTTAAAGAACAGGGTGTGCCTTTAGAAGATGAATTTGACCAATTTGATACCCTTGCCGGAGATTGTCAGCATATTCTAGTTTTCATTGACAATGTAGCAGTTGGGACAGGTCGCTTAAGAGTAGTAGATGAATTCGGAAAGCTAGAGCGTATTTGTATTCTTCCGCCTTATCGAAAATTAGGATTAGGGAAAGTAATTGTCAAAGCTCTGGAGGATGTTGCGAAAGAATTGAAGGTTTCGAAAGTGAAGCTTCATGGTCAAACCCATGCTGAAGGATTTTATACTGGACTTGGATACAAAACAACTTCGGATATCTTCATGGAAGATGGTATTCCTCATATCTTGATGACGAAAGAATTCACCTTAATTTAACTATTCTAAAAATAATGTTATATGTTATAATATTGTTAAATCTGTTTGGAGAAAGGATACAAAAACTCGTATGCCAACTTTTACTTTGTAATGGACCAACTAAATTGGATAGCACTTTCCCTTAAAAACATCTGTTTTAACCAAGGGATTAGTCTGCCCATCTACCATTACAAAGGGACAAGAGCAAACCAGTAGTTTCGTATGCTTTTTGAGGTCCTTTTTGGGGCCTTTTTTAGTGCAAATTAATAACGATCCTGCCAACATCCAAACGGATGCGATTGTTCCTTTATCTTATATGAGGTGAAGGAAATGACCGTTGTATGTCACAATTGGGAAATACTAAAAAAACAAACGATTCGTAGAGAAGTAAAGCACTGTAAAATGTGCGGGAAAAATTCCTTGTTTACTGATACAAATATTCGAAGACATAATTCAAATGGAAAGCATATATACCGTTTTGCCATTTATAAATGCGAAAAAAACCATACCTGGAATAAAAAATTAGATATTTATAAAACTTTTCGAAGACATGAAAGAGTCCATGGACGTGAACCTGTAAACAAAGAAAGCACGTTGACAGAGCTGCCTGTAAATCTTTATATGGAAAAGCTTATATCGGAAGTTATGTAACGATTAAATCTGTAGAAGGAGTTTATCGAATTGATTCTCTTCTTTCTCAACAAATACCTGACTGGAGCAGAACAGCTGTCGTAGACAAAATAAGAAATGGTTTTATTTTAGTAAATGGTCTATCGATTAAGCCAAGCGCAAAAGTTATGCCGTATGACACCATTATGATTAAGCTGCTCTAACTGACCTTCCCTGTGAGAATATGATTAATTTTCACAGGGTTTTTTTATCGTATTTTCTCTCTAATATTTGTTCATCCTATTTCTTATGACCTCCGAGCAAGCCCGCTCGTTTCACTGCAGTGCCAGCTTCGGTATAGGAAACTGCGCGTAAAATAGCGGTTGAACCATACTTGCTACGCAGATAATCCATCGTCTTTCCAAGCTTGCGTTCCTTCCACTTTCCTTCTTCAAAAAGGCTAAGCTGCATAGAGTTCTCCGGCTCTAGATTAGTGATAGAAATGGATAGCCTTCTCACTGGACTACGGTCATAAAACTCATCAAATATTTTTTCGCAAATTTTATAAATCTTCATAGTCGCATTCGTCGGTTCATCTATGGAGCGTGAACGATTAAATCCTCCCCCAAAAGAGTCTTTACTATAGCCCACTGCAAGATGTATAGTGCGCCCCACCATATTAGCCTCTCTTGCTCGTCTTGCCACATCCTCACACATTTCCAATATGACTGCCATTACTTCTTTTTTTGTCCGGTAATCTCGAAATAACACCTGCCCCTTTCCATAGCTTATCTGGCCGTCTACAATGGGCGCTCCCAGTTCAGAGAGATCTATCCCCCAGGCATGGTGATACAATTGATTTCCCATCACTCCAAATTTATCCTCCAACAACTTCAAGGGAGTTTTTGCTAGCTGTCCTACATTGAAAATCCCCATGTTATTTAGTGTTTTTTCTAAACGAGAGCCAATTCCCCACATTTTACTTAAAGGTGAAACAGGCCATAGCTTTTGTTGAACATCTTCATACGTCCATTTGGCAAAACCTGTTTTTTTGGCATCCAAATCAAGCGCCAGCTTTGCCATAAGCATATTTGGTCCCAGTCCAACAGCACATGGAAGCTGAAACTGATAATGCAAACCGTCCTGTATACGTTTCACCGTGTTCTCAATTGGCCCCCAAAGCCTTTCTGTTCCCCCAAGGTCTGCAAAGCATTCATCCACACTATAGACATGAATCGCTTCACTTGGGACAAACTGATTCAAATAGCGCGTGATTTCCATTGAAACTCGAACAAAAAATTCCATTTTTGGTTCCAACAGATGGATAGAAGGATCGTCTGGTATTTCAAATAACCTCGTCCCGGTCTTTACGCCAAACCTTTTTTTCATTGGAGGAGAAGCAGCAAGCACAATGCTCCCCTTCTGCTCCAAGTTTCCAATAACAGCAATAGGCGTATTCATCACATCTAGTCCTGCTTCTGCCGCTGCACAGCTCGCAAAAAAGCTTCGAATGTCAATGCAAATAATATTTCGATTTTCTAAGCCCTCATACATAAAATCTACTCTCCTCCGAAAGGAACATTCGTTCGTCCTTATTATTATATTGCAAACGTACGTTCTTATTCAATGGTAATGTAGACCATTAGGAAGGAAAACACTTAATCGAATAAATTGAATAAATTCATTACTAATGAGAAACAATTTCAACAGGTAATTGGGACACTAATTCTAATAACAAAATAAAGACAAGCCTAATCACGATATAGGCTTGTCTTTATTAGCAAGATAAAATTTTTACATAGGTTCCTTTTACTGCTCGTTGCAATGCCGTTTGGTTTAATTTTTGAATCTGCTTAGAGCAGTCAGAAGCTCTTACTAAACCATTTTCCGAACAAACTAGAGGATCTATTAGTCTAACCTTCATTTTCTGATGAAAATCATAATTGGTTAGCTCGTCTATCACTTCAACAGAAGGATGAAGCTTTTGAAGAGCATGTTGAATTTCATCATCCTGTGAGCATACTACCAATTGGAGCAACTGATTATCCTCCAAAAGAAAATCCTCTAATGTGATGATTTGTTTATCCAATGCTGCCTTTAAAACAAAAGCTAACTGGTAGTTGCCATATAAATTTAAAGGATTCATAAAGAAATCAATTACTTCCTCATAGTAGACCGATGTAAACCACTCGGCGATTTCTATATTTGGAAGAACCATTTTACCGTCTTTCACGATTAGATTCTGTAAAAAATGTTGAACTTCTTCCATTGAAATATTTCCATAGGCATACAGATCGCGTAATGTGTAATCGACACGATCTGCACATAAATCAGGGGCACTTTGCTCGAGCAAGGACCATCTCGAATCATTAAATAGGATGTCTTTTAAGTTATATCCATATTTAGCTAGGATAGTAGGTATTGAGGAACCGTTAATTATTCTACTATATATTTTTTCATGATAGTCCTCGTCCTTATTTTCCAGAACAAAATCGACGACATGAGAAAAAGCAGTATGTGAAACATCGTGAAGAAGACCAGCAATCTGTTCTTCTAACGAACCCCCTATTTTTTTTACCAGAAGCATGACACCAATGGAATGCTCATATCGAGTGACATTCCATTCTTTCTTTACTAAATAGCTTGCCCCGCCTTGATGTATGCCCTTTAATCGTTGAACAGGCTTACTATTTATTAATTCTTCTAATACTCCATCTATATAAAATTCTCCATATAAGGAATCCACAATAAGCATTGAAGATATCCTCCTTAAGCTCAGACTTTTTGCTTTTCTTTATCCTTATAAAGAAGTTGCATCTTTTCTTGTAGTTGCTGCTGGTTCCATTCAATCATGTCCTCAGACAGAAACGCTACTTTCTTTCTCTTTGGAATATTGACTTGTCCGTTCACTGCGCGAGTATAGCCTTCTATCATTGCGGAAATTGCCAAGATGAGCAATGCAAAGCATATAGCAGGTCCTAGTGGAAGCCATGGTACACCTTGCAGATATCGGAAAGAGGAACCAAAAAGTCCTGCCCATTCATAGGCAATAGACTTTGGAGGATCTCCAAACATAGGGTCATAGCTAACTGCTGTACCTCCAATATACAATTGGAGCAACCCGAGATGCGTAAACACAACTAATGTTTCGACGACCTGTTGTCCATACAAAACGAATAATTTCTCTCTCATCATTGGAAATAGGTGACGGGTAATGATTCTCGGTCGACCAGCCCCTAACGTTTTAGAAGCCAGAATATATTCCTCCTGATCAAGCAGATTGGCCTCGTTGCCTATGAGAGAAGCCACAATTGGTACGGTGATAATGGCCATTAGCACAACCTGGATGATAATTCTCTCCCACACAGTTGTAGAAAATCCCTCCATCGGCTCCCATAGCACTGGGTAAAGCATAAGATAAGAAAAAATGGTCATAGGAATATAATGTAGAGGATCGATAGCGCTATTAATAATGGCCCGTCTCTTCTGCCAATAAGTACCGATTGCAAATCCTAGTGGTACTGCAATAAGCATTCGAACAGCTGCAACTCCCATGGCAGATATAATGGTATATTTTGCTCCAAGCATGATTTTAGCAAACATGTCATAGCCATATTGATCGGTCCCAAGTGGGTGCATCCAGCTTGGGGATAGTGGAGCTGCTTCTATTACTCTGCCATTTTCCATTAAAAAATAAGTTTGTTTCGGATCTGGCCCAAAAATCCACTCAAATATAAAACTGCCTATTAAAAAGAAGGCTAATATAGTAAATCCAAAAACAAAATATGGCTGTCTCCAAACTGATTTCATCTTCATCCGATTGCTCTCCCCTTGTTCAAATGACGTAGAAAATACCACTCGCCAAAACTATAAAGGAGAAACACTGGGAAAAAGAAGCTGCATACCGTGATTAAAAATAACTCTCCTGAAATGTTATTGCTCAAATAATACATAATACCGGGCATATTGAACATTCGTTCAAGAATGAATAAGTTTGAAAGCATGAACCACATAGTCTTTTTTGATTGAAAGAAAATACTAATAACTGCATTTCTAAAAATATGTATAAGTAGAATAGCCAATTTACCGAATCCAAGCGACCTTGCAAGCTCTGCATACATTTTACGTTCTTCAGCCTCGAAAGTAAGCATACTTAAACGATAGAGCTGAACCATTGGTAGAATCATCAGACAAACCACGGGAAGTAAATAAATTTTTTCCCCACCAGTAACAGCTATTTTCAAGAATATACCTGTATGCTTATGGATAATAATGATCAATAGCTGAATAAGCATAATAACCAATATGTCCGGAATCGATTCCAAAAAGAAAAAAACTGTTTTAATACGTTGTCTAACCCGTTCCTTACATAGCATAGTTAGCACTGTAAAAAATAACGCCAACAAAACAGCAACCAGAAGCGCCAAAAATAATACTTCTAACGAATATTGTACAAACCCCTCAATATGCATGCCAGCATATCGGTCCAGAAGTTCTCCTATAGAAAACAAGCCGAGTAAATGATTTCTATATTCTTCCCACCAAAATTCTCCTTGTTGGAAGCCGGTGATTAACAAAGGCAACCCACTAATCAGTAGGATACCAATAAATGCTACAGACAGCTGTAGCATCCATCTCCAAAAAGCCTTCATAAAAAATTCCCCCGTTGTCTGAAAATTACGATGAAATTATCATATCACAATAATTAACAAATAAAAGAGAATTTTTAGAAGGTTGATATATTAATAAAGGAGCCTCTCTAATCGAAGCTGCTTCTCTAAATTATAAATGACCGTTATTTCTTTTTCTCCGCAGTTACAGAAAGAATCTTAGATTCTCCCCCATATTCTAATCGAATATTTTTTCTCGCCTCAATTGGAGATTTTGCGGTCACGGGCTTAACTTGAACAACCCCATTCACTTCCATCTCCACTAGAAAGCATTTTTCACCACATCTCATATAAATCCCTCCATATTGTTCATTTACAATGTAGCCAATAAATAGCTATTAAGCAAAAAATAATGCTGTGATAGAATTTCCTAATAATTAGATGTGGCTCTTGCCCCCTGTTGTTAAGAACGTTCCTTTGGTTAAGGGGACAGTTCCTTTAACTTACAGGCTTTCTCCCATTAGCGATGATTTCTACTCAATTAGAGGACAGATTCAACGTTTTACGTGACACTTCCTAGCACTTTAGGAGTGGTTCGCCACAAGCTCTAGCATTAACTAGCGTTTGCACATTTACTCCTTTGATTTCGAACACCTCTATCCAATATTATTTTAACATGATTTTGGAAATGGATAACTTGAGGTCTTTTATCCAACTTATTATTACTCTATAACAAAGAAAAAGGTTTTTTGAAAATTCAGTAGAATACATATAAAAGTATCAAAATAATAGTCTAAATTGCTTTGCTCAAGGAGGACTTAATACATATATTATTAAATGGAGGTGATTTCAAATGAAAGAAGTAAAAGAGCAGCTTTTACATAGCTGTAACTATTTAGAGGAATTAGAAATGGAACAATTAAAAAAAGTAATGGAATTTGCTGAAAAAGCACATTTAGGCCAAACAAGGGCCACCGGTGAGCCTTACATTGTACACCCATTGGAGGTTTGTCTTATTTTATCGGAATATAAGGCTGACTTAACCACTCTAGTCTGCTCTTTACTTCATGATGTTGTAGAAGACACAACCATTGACCTGAAGGAAATAGAAAATTTATTTGGAGATGATGTTTCCTTTATCGTGGATGGATTGACAAAGTTCGAAAAAGGAAGCTTTGAAAAGGAAGAGTATAGCGCTATCAATATGGAAAAACTCCTCTCCTACGCTATCCAAGATATACGAATAGCTGCTATTAAGCTAGCGGATCGATTGCATAATATGAGAACCCTGGCCATTAAAAGAACGGAAAAGAAAATTCCCTATTCAAACGAAACACTCCTATTTTTTTCACCTTTAGCAGAAAGAATAGGATTATTTACACTCCAAAGAGAGCTCGAAGAATTAGCCTTTAGCTATTTACATCCGCAGCGTTATAAGCAATTTAAAGAAAAGATAAACAATTACACTAAAGTTTTTGAAGAATCATATAAAGAATTTATTACTAAATTAAAAAAAGAGGATACAACTAACATAATAATAAAATCTAGATGGATTAATATCCCCCTATTTCAAGGATATAATTTGTTAAGTGAGGGATTTTATCTTTCAGATATTTTCACCGTCCACATCACTATCAATTCGCCCTTCAATTGCTATACAGCTCTTGGTCTCGTACATTCCAACTTTGAAACTATGCCAGATCAATTTGTAGACCAGATTGCTATTGAAAAACATCCCTTTATCAAGCAGCTCAAAACTAAGGTAAGGGTAGCTGGAGTCCCTTTGACGATTGTTTTACAAGACCAACAGACCCAATATTTTTACCAAAATGGAATTTTTGCAATCATAAAATCGATAGACTCCACTACATTGAGCTCGTCCCTATTAGGAAGCTCTATTCCTTTTGCTAAATCCATTGCTAATAATTCGATTGCCTTTTGCGAACTTGTCTCCCTAGAACTTTTTCATAAAGAAATGGAAATATACACACCTAAAATGGATATTATTAGGTTGCCGGTAAATTCTAATATTATTGATTTTGCTTATGCTCTAAACCCGAATATGGCAAGTAAAATGGCCTTTGCTAAAGTAAACGGCAAGGTAAGCTCACTTCAAACGATATTAAAAGACAAAGATATTGTGGAAATTCATATAAAAAATAAAATTACTGCAAATGCAAAATGGCTCCATTTTGTGAAAACCTCTAAGGCAGTCAAAGAAATAACTGATATTGTTAATGATGAAACGAACCATGCATAATAAATACTCCATAAGAGTGATCACTTATGGAGTATTTATTATGTTAAATTGCGATTAACACAACGCTGTTTAACGATTGCTCACCATGAGAAGTTGCCTTTTCTAACATAGAATAATTAGTTTGAACCAGCGTGTTTATTTTGGTTGAGGAATTTTTGAATTTTTCCCTAATCGATTTTGCAAAGTCTATCTCCCATTTCCCGTCCTGCAGAAAAGAAGCATCTACTATTTTTGTGTCTAGTAATTTCCAACCTGCTTCTTTCATTATTTCTTTCAGTTGCTCCTTATGAAATAAATTTTGAATATTGCCCTCGTCATCAAACTGATCAGCATAAATCGCTAAAATGTTGGCTGCATAAAAGTGAGCAAGTTGCTCTTTCTTAGTCCATTCTAAATCCCATTCAGCGATGCATATGCGTTTAGCAATATGCTTGAGCTTTCTAAAATATGAAAGCAACAAAGCCGGATCCTGAAAATACCAAAGAGAGTGAGAGAGAACGGCTACATCATATTTTCCCTCTATATTCATCTTCAAAATATCTGCCTCAAAAATAAAGGAAATTCTGTTGCCTATTGGAGAAGCCTTAATAAAATCAGTTGCTTCTCCGAGGGTAATAGGAGCACCGTATTCTCTGCTTGCAATATCGACTGCCTTTACAAATCCTGTTTCCCCTACAGCGTTTGCAAGCGCAACTGTTGTATCACCTTGTCCGCATCCAATTTCTAAAACTCGCATACCCTCTTCAATCTTAAAAGCTTGTACCAAATCTAGACGATGTTTAAGCTGTGTTCGTTGGATAGATTGATCCCCTAATGTTTTCATGTAAGTAAGTAATTCTTCCATTTCTCCTATCCCCTCACAGACTAATAAATGTTACATTTAAACAAATAAATGCTAATACAATTAAATATAATATACTTTAACTACTCTTGATATATTTTTTAAAGGAGGAACACAATGATCAATCAGTTACTGGATGAGACACGCAACATTAACTATTTTGTTTATTTAACGAACAGATCAGATGCCTTCCCTAAAATAGGTGATAGCTTAAGGGAAATACATACAAATCTGAGAGAAGAAATTTCTATGGGGTATACAGATTTATGGGTACTAAAAAGAGTGGGATTAATCAGCCAGCTAAATGCTTTCTACTTTCCCGAAAATGATCAAAAAGCAGAAGATAAAAGCGACAAATACCTCCCCGATAAAAAATATATAACATTCACATTCATACAAATTAATCAAGCGACTCCCCCGATGTACCCCAAAATAGATGGAATAGCTGCTCATCTTACTTACGAGGATGCTGAAGATTTTGCTGTTAAGAAAATTGATAAAATGAAGCAGAAGTATCCCGAAAGAGAGTTTTATGTTTTATGTGCTCGTTTAGTAGAAAGAAATTATTGGCATTAAACACAAAAGATGAGGCTTAAACAAAAGGAAGCAATCAATAAAGAATGCTCCCTTTTGTTTTACCATTTATACAAGCGCTGATAATTCTATTTCAATTTCATGGTCTCCTATCGACAATTTTAAACCTTGGACGGATGCCTGAGTAACAATGAGTTCACGCATTAATACGTTTTGCTCCAACATTTGGTGAAAATCCTTAATAATCCTATGCATCTCGTTGTCTGTGCGGAGTATAATATCCACTCTCTGCTCTACGGGGAGAAGCAGCTGTTTTCTATAAGACTGTATAGCCCTGATCAGCTCACGCATCCATCCCTCTCGAACGAGTGCTTCTGTTAACTTCACATCTAAAGTAACAGTTGTTTCCCTATTTGTAGCTGAAGCAAAGCCGTCCATTACTTTCTTTTCGATCATAACATCTTCCTTTAAAATAAAGGTATCCTCGAACATGATACCTCCTTTTTGAAATAGCTCCGTAACCTGACTAGACACTAGGCCTTTTAAATAATTATTGATAGTGTTGGATTGTTTTCCAAACTTAGCCGCTGATTTTTTAAAATCTAGTTTGACGGTATATGTGAAAAAATCTTCATCACTATCAGCCAAATGTAACTGTTTTACATTTAACTCTTCTTTTATAATACTTTCATATGTGAACCAATTTATTGACTTATTGCTCGTAACAAACAGTTGAGAAAGTGGCTGCTTTACTTTTATAGCAAAACTATTTCGTATACTTCTTCCTAGCTCTACAACCTGGAGAACCTCCTCCATTTCCTGTTCGAGTGTTTGATCTATAAGCGATTTTTCTGCTTGAGGATAATCCGAAAGGTGAACACTTTTTCCTGTAAGTGCTAAATAGATATCCTCAGCTATAAAGGGAACAAACGGGGCAAGTAATTGGCTGGTTTTAGTCAAAACTTCGTAAAGTGTTTCATATGCAGCTACCTTATCCTCGTCTATCCCACTTGACCAAAAACGTTCCCGAGACCTTCTCACATACCAGTTACTCAACTGCTCCACTAACTTTGCAATATCCCTAGCGGCACTTGTAAATTTATAATCATCTAAGTGACTGTTGACTCTGCTGATAGTACTATGCAGGCATGAAAGAATCCAATTATCTAATATTGTTTTCTTTACCTGTCTATCGCAAGTCACAATATATTTATCTAATTTCGTATATAAATCATAAAAAAGATAAACATTATCGAGCGTATCAACCAGTTTGGATTTTGCTTCCTGAACAATTTTTTCTGAAAACCGTTTCTCATTCCATGGGGCACTGTCAATTAGTAAAGCCCATCTAAGTGAATCCGCTCCATATTTTTGGATTAGGTCAACAGGATCCAACGCATTCCCTTTGCTTTTAGACATTTTTTGACCGTTCTCATCTAAAATATGTCCAGTGGAAAGCACACGCTTATATGGTGCTTTACCTGTAAATAGGGTAGAAACGGCCAATAAACTATAAAACCAGCCTCTTGTTTGGTCAATTCCTTCGACTATAACATCCGCTGGAAACTGCTTGGAAAATAACTCTTTGTTCTCAAATGGATAATGATATTGGGCAAAGGGCATAGAACCACTGTCAAACCATACATCTATTACTTCTGGAGTTCTTTGCATCGGTCCACCACAGGAAGGACAAGATAGCTGAACCTTATCCACATATGGCTTGTGTAGCTCAATATCCCCTAGTTCATTTAAAGAATATTTATTTAATTCATCGATAGATTTCGGCACTATCTCTACCTTACAATTATTACATTCCCACACATTAAGTGGTGTCCCCCAATAACGTTTACGACTGATATTCCAATCCATCATTTGTTCCAAAAAGTTACCGAACCTACCATGCTTAAGGTACTCAGGATGCCATGATACAGATTCGTTGTTATCAATAAATATTTCTTTTAGAGCTGTCGTTTGTATAAACCAACTTTCCATTGCGTAGTAAAGGAGTGGGGTGTCACAGCGCCAACAATGGGGATAGCTATGTTCATATTTTTCCTTATGGAATAGTAGTCCTTTATTGGAAAGAAATCGGACTATATCTATATCGCATTCTTTTACAAATCGACCTTCAAATCCTTTTATTGCTGAAGTATATCTCCCTCTCTCATCCACCACACTGATAAAGGACAAGTCATTTTCCTTTACCACTTTATAATCGTCTTCTCCATAAGCTGGCGCGATATGCACAATTCCAGTACCGCTATCGCATGTGACATAGCTGGCGGTAACTACTTTATGACCAAACTCAACACTCATAAAGTCAAAAAGTGGGGTATAGGTAATACCTTCTAATTCCTCCCCTCTAAAGGTGGAGAGAATTTCATAATCGTCTTGCATTACTTTTTCTAACAAAACTTTAGCAAGTATATAAACCTCTTCTCCCTTCTTCACACGAACATATTCCAGCGTAGGGTTAACTGCTAAAGCAACATTTGCTGGTAGCGTCCAGGGTGTGGTCGTCCAACCTAGGAAGTATTCATTCTCTGCATCTGTTAACTTAAATTTCGCTGTAGCCGATAGATCCTTCACCATTTTATAGCCCTGCGATACTTCGTGCGAACTTAAGGAAGTTTGACAACTAGGGCAGTATGGTGATACTCTATGACCTTTTTGTAGCAAGCCCTTGTCGTGAATGGTACCAAGGATATTCCATACACTTTCAATATAGCTGTTGCTCATCGTCATATAGGGATTACCCATATCCACCCAGTATCCTAACTTCTCTGTGAAATCACGCCATTCCTTCTCATAAACAAATACGCTTTCCTTACATTTTTCGATAAATGCTTCCACACCAAAATCTTCTATGTCATTCTTTCCAGAGATGCCAAGCTGTTTTTCTACACCTAATTCTACTGGCAACCCGTGTGTATCCCATCCCGCTTTTCGAATAACTTGATATCCTTTCATTGTTTTGTATCTAGCGATCAGATCCTTAATCGTTCTTCCGAGGGCATGCCCTACATGAGGCATGCCATTTGCTGTGGGCGGCCCCTCATAAAATACAAAGGATGGCCTTCCATCTCGTTGGTTTATAGATTCTTGAAAAACATTTTTCTCTAACCAAACTTTTCGTACTTTTTCTTCCCGTTTTGAAACTATTTCCTTCTTGTTCTTGTTAACCAATTGGCATCACTCCTTATTAAGTTTAATAAAACATACAAAAAACCCGTCCCAGTAAAGGGACGGGTTTAACCGTGATACCACCCTAATTCTATGGAAAATTTCATTCCAATAGCACTTAGCCACGTACAAGCATACGCGTTCCTTTTAACGGTAGACACCCGATCGAGCTTACTATGTTCAGCACGACTTCTCAGAGAGGATTTTCAAAAATGACCTGAACACCGACTTTCAGCAAAGCATCGGCTCTCTTTGGAGCAGGTTCATATTCTACTTTTTCTCATCAACGAATTTGTATGGTTTTATTGTGGATAAATTTAACATGTAAATAAAACTAATGTCAATAGGAAGTATAGATATTTTAGAAAAATTTAAAAATCATATGGAGGATAACAATTCACTTTTCAACACGAGTATACATGATATGCTCCATTAAACGCGTAATTATCAGTCCTTAAAGACCGTACTTAGAACTAAACCTGCAAAAATAATAGACACTCACCTAGTTTAAAAGTGAGTGTCTATAGTTAAATATTTATCAAAAGTCCATGACAAGACTTTTATTAGATGTTCGAATCGCCTGTTGAAGTTGGTCTTGGTGCCTCTTCCTCTGCAGCAAATGTAGAAGTCCCAAAGCTAAACAATACTGTTAATGTTATCAAGCTAAGAATAAATATTTTTTTCATATTATAAATCCTCCCATTTTGAAATAGATTTTTGTCTGAATAATATCTCATTTGCCTTTTGATAAAAAATATTGGCTGCTTTAAAACGACTGTTCCTATAATAATAATCTGCTAATAATATAGAGTACTTTTGAACGTGTCGATCGTCATGGACCTTCTCAAAATAATTAATCCCTTTTTTAATGATAGCTTCGAAATCTTCAGAGCAACTATGAAACGCTTTATATATGTGAAAATGGTGTATGTAAGATAGAGTGGCCATTGTTTGATTGTCCTTTATTTCATCCAATTTACTTAACCCAGCTTCACACCAGCTTAGCACACGCAAATGATCCTTTTGCTTGGAATACTCCTTAATAATTGAAAGAGTAGTTATCATATACCCTTCCACTTGGTGTGGGCCCTCTTTATTTTCCAAGCTATGTTTATAATACTCGATTGCCTTTTCATGGTTTTCTTGAATGGCCTGAAGTGAACCAAGGTTTTGATAAAGCATACCTTTATACTGTGTCAGCCTATAATCCTTAGCCAGCTTTTTCGCAAGATTGTAGTTCTTTTCGGCCTCTACATAGTTTTTCATGTTTTTGTAGGCCATTCCTGTAACTATGTAACTGTCAATTGCTCTTTCAAAGAGTAAATTATCCTTATAATACTTCAATGATTTACTAGAATGATTGATAGCATTGAAATATTCGTTGCATTTAAAGTAGGTCAAGCTTATAGCATTGTGAAAGTCTGCTAGTTCCCACTCCTCAAAAGAATTATTATTCAATAGCTTGAGAGCTTGCTCAAGCCTTTCTAATGCCGCATAATATTCACCAATTAGATAGTTGTATAACCCGAGGTTCAAGTTTAAAAGGAATTTTTGTTTTTCATCAAAATCATCTTCCATTTTAATCAAAACTTGATAATATGGATAAACCTGAAGGACCTCCTCATCTACAACTAACATTAATCTAAACATATACAAATTGTAGCTATAAAAGTTTTTCAACATAGAGAAATTAACTTTACGGGCAGTATATTGTTGTATGCAAACTTTAAGTCTCTCTTTATCTCTTGTCAATATGGAGCTTTTATACAATTCATACAAGTTATTAATAATATTATTTTCTTCTTCCTGTGATATTTCTTCCAGCATCAAATTTAATCGATCTAACAAAGGCTCCATTACCTCTTTACTAGGCATGGTGGAATTATTTTCAATCTTGCTCAAGTAAGAAGTGGAACAAATACCTTTCGCTAATACTGTTTGTTTAATATTTCGATTTAATCTTTCCTGCTTAATAATGAGACCAATACTACTCATCGGAAGTCACCTCCTTACATGTAGTATAGTTTATAATTCTGCTTAAAACGCTGAATTCCTTTTTTATATTTTCGACTTTTTTCAGCAAAATTCTCAATAAAAAGTAAAATTATTTGTAAAATCAATATATTATAATAAAAATGAATGAAAAGAAGAAATATTTATCAAACGATATTAAATAACAGTACTTTTTACTTTTAATTTCCCATTAATATTTTGTTTATTTTTCAACTAAAATTTAGTAATATTTAGGATATAGAAATACATTTTTTACTTTTTTTTCTAAACAAAGAATGGAGTTGTAAAAATTATAAAAAAAATACCTTTATAGAACAACACTATTTCACTCGCCTCGGTAAAATCCTTTTTCCATACCGCTAGCCTAGCAATACATTCTAAGATTTAGGGGGGAATGTTCAAGATGGGGACTGGTAATAAAAAGATAATAGAAGAGTTTCTAAGTTACCCTGACAACAAAAAACTGTTTGAGGATTATCAGTACACCAAGAGCCAAGAGATCAAAAATCAATTAGATAATGAATTCAAAAAGTTTTATCAGAAAATCCGAATTTTGTCTTATGTTATAAAGGTTTTACATTATGAAAGTAAACGGTTCGATCAGAAGGAGCGATTGCACAGATCAAAGAATATATTATCGCTAGACAGCGATGATAAAATTACAGTCATTTATCATGAAAGGTTTTTTACGGATTTTATTGGTTTTTCTGATGACATAGCCGATCATATATCATCTGAAAAATTATTTTTTAGTATTAGGAAGCTTTCTGAACGTCAAAAGAAAATACTCTCCCTAGTCTTTGTGAAGCAAATGACAGACCGAGAAATCGCATCGTATTTCGGTATCTCCCAGCAAGCTGTTTCAAAATCTCGACGCAATATAATCGATAACATTCGAAAGGAGCTTACTTATGATTGAAGCGGGTAATATTGTCCAAATGATTGGCAACTTCGGCTTTCCAATTGTAGTCTCCATCTATTTACTTCATCGATTTGAAAACAAGCTAGAAGCTCTAGAAAATTCCATGCATGACTTGTCTGATGCTGTTGTCCAAGGTACCGATAAAAAGAAAGGTGGGAAATTGAGTGGACGAAGCTGAGATATTAGCTTTAATAACGCAGCTAAAGCCAAAGATGCAAAGGGTTCTTCATCAAACTAGCTTTGAATATCGAGAGGATTTGGAGCAGGAGTTAAAGGAAAAAATTATAAAGATTATACAAAGTAAAATCTCATATAATACACCTAGCTTCTTTGATTTAAGTAATGAATAGGAGATGAAGATTTATTATTAACCATATTATCATTCTATTTAATAGCATTTGACACCCTCTTTAATAGCTGGGTGTCAAGTGTTTTTATATGACTAATTCTATTCATAGAACTTCATATGTAGTTTTTCTTGTTTATAATATTCTAATCTGTCCATTAAGCTTCCAGTATGAAATTCAAATTTATGTCCATCAGGGTCCGTAAAATATATAGATTTTTTATCCTTTTCTACCCTATCACGCCCCTTAAGAATAGTAACATTCAATCTTTTAAGCTTCGAAGAAATATGTTCCAAATCATTTTCGTCAATGGTAAAAGCGATATGTGTATATGATTCTTTTATCTCTTCTCGAGGTATACAAGGTTCCTCATTTAATGCAATCCAAATACCATTTAAGTCGAAATAGGCTGTGCTTCTTCCTACGACTAATAACTTTGCGTCAAACACATCCGCATAAAATTTAATAGATTTCTCCAAATTAGATACCGAAAATAAGAAATGATTTACCCCTCTAATGTTCATAAACTACGCTCCTCAATCTTCTTCCTCTTTAGCAAATGATTTTTTGATTACTGATTCTCTCTACATCTATCAAATCCTTACCTTTAAAGGATAATTTGTAAATATCAGGCATTCCTAACTCTCTCCAAAAGTTATAATCATATTTCGCGTCAAAGTAATTCATTATTAGAACCATGATGTTTCCGTGTGTACCAATAGCTACGTTCTTTCCCTCGAAACGTTCTAAAGTCTGGTAAACTACTTCGACCCCTCTTTTTTGTGCAAGATAATTAGATTCTCCACCTTCAAAAGCATAGGAGTAATTATCCCATACCATTTCTATTGCTTCACTAAAATTCTCAACCGGTTGTTCGCTTAATACTCGTTCTTTATAGTCTTCCATCAATTCAATGGGTAAGTCCAAAAATCGTGCAATTCCTTCTACAGTTTGAATAGCTCTTTTATAAGGACTAGAGATAACATGATCAATTCCTTCCTCTTTCAGCAACTCAGTTATCCATCTTGCATCTTCTTTCCCTCTTTCAGATAAAGGGCGCTCGAGCTCGTTAGGTGTATAAGTGGAATGAGCATGTCTGACAAAGTATAAATTAGTTATCATTACTAGACCTCCTTTTGGCAATCAGTGATTTTACAAAGCTTTCTTTTAAATTCGTATAATTATTAATATTGATATTTCCTCTCTTAGAAAGTTCCTCTTTTAACTCCATGTACTCTTTTTTCTCATGTTCATGATTGTTCAAATAATCCCGAAAGAATATTAAATTTCTCCAATGCTCCCCTTTATATTTCACCAAATGAACAAAGTGAGTTTTAATCTCATATAATTCATCTTTAAATCGAGCAAGTACAATTTCCTTTGGTCTCTCTACTCGGAGTCGCAAAAAACCTACAGAATGCATAGCTTTAAAGAAATCCTTATCTAACGCATTTATATCTTCCACTCCTACTACAATATCAATGATTGGCTTGGATGGCATATCAACAATAGCTGTGCTACCGATATGCTCTACACGACCTGTTTCTAAACCGGTTGAAAATAATATTTGTTTCTTTACCCTTTGGAATTCTTCGGTCCACTCTGCTGTGTATGGAACTAACTTAACCTCATCCTTATACATACCTAAATTCATTTTATTCCTCCGTTTTCGTCGACAGATCGATACATGCATAGATGTGTTCACTTTTAGAGTTAGCTACAGTGCCAAAATCTCATACCTCTAGATAACAAGACAGATTTTTCTCTATTTAAAATTTTTTTCATGACCATCTCTTATGCTCTTTAACTTCTGGTTATCTGAAATGTAATTTTTCCTCTTGTCCTCTAATATCCTTTTATTTTATTTCGACAAGAAAGTTTAAATATCCTCTTAAACGGCAATTTAACTAGCAGTACACTAGCAAGTAAAAGCTCTTTATTAGTACGTTGTGTAATTTATTGTTAAGATTAAATAGTCAAACATCTTGGAAAAGGAGAGGGTTTACTTGACTAAAAAAGTAGAAATCGGTAAAACTGGCTTACACGTCTATCCAGTAGGACTAGGAACAAATGCAGTTGGAGGCCATAATATATTCCCTAATTTAAATGATGAGGTTGGCAAAGAAATTGTGAGAACTGCTATACAAAATAATATTAACTTTATCGATACTGCATATATGTATGGTCCCGAACACTCCGAAAGGCTTATCGGAGAAGTGATAAAAGAAGGCGGTAAAAGAAGCGAACTAGTTTTAGCTACAAAGGGCGCACAGAAATATGTTGAAGGAAAGATGATTGTAGATAATTCACCTGCTTTTCTTAGAGAAAGCGTTGAAAATAGTTTAAAACGGTTACAAACTGACTATATCGATTTGTTTTATATTCATTTTCCAGATGAAGCTACACCTAAATATGAGGCAGTTGGAGAACTTCATAGAATGAAAGAAGAAGGTAAAATTCGTTCCATCGGTGTTTCTAATTTTTCATTAGAGCAGTTGAAAGAAGGAAATAAAGATGGCTATATTGATGTTCTTCAATCTGGCTACAACCTGCTTCAAAGAGATGCAGAACAAAATCTGCTCCCTTATTCAATCGACAATAATATTTCTTTTATACCCTATTTCCCTTTAGCATCTGGCTTACTCACTGGAAAATTTAATGTAAATAGTACCTTTGAGGATGGACGCTCAAAAAATCCTTTATTCCAAGGGGAAGCTTTTAAACAAAACTTAAGAAAGGTAGATGAATTGAAGACAATTGCTAATTCTAAAGACGTTGCTGTTTCTCATTTAGTATTAGCATGGTATTTAGCAAACGATGCAATCGATGTCGTAATACCAGGTGCTAAGAAAGCCGAACAGGTTTTGGAAAATTTAAAAACACAGGAAGTAAACCTCTCAAAAGAAGAGATAGAGAAAATAGATACCATATTTAAGTAAGAGAGGATGCAATAGTCAATGGATCAGTTTATAAAAACAGAGCAACAGTATGAATTATTATCTATAATTAATGATTTAAAACCAGTTTTCAGGCATCGAGAGCCTGACCTAGATAATTTAGGCTCTTTTCCCTTTGCCGACTTTCAAGACTTAAAGAATATAAATTATCATACGTTAACACTACCAGAGAAATATGGTGGTCAAGGGTTCGGTTTATATGAGTATATTCTTGCTCAGGAGGCAATTTCTGAAGGCAGTGGCTCCACAGGATTATCTATCGGCTGGCATAACGGAATTATTTTGGAGTATGCAGAAAATAACCATTGGAACAGAGAAACAGCAGAATGGCTGCTCGGGGAGATTGGTAAAGGAGCAATTATCAATAGTGCCGCAACTGAAAAGAATGCTGGCAGCCCTACACGTGGAGCACTTCCACGAACAACCGTAGTTCGTGATAAAAAGGAACTAATTATTAATGGAGAAAAGACCTTTACGTCCGCTTCACCTGTTTTGAATTATATTTTAGTAACATGTACGAATGAAGTTGGAATTATTGAAATGATTGTTATTCCCAAAGATAGTCCAGGAGTAACAATAGAAGAAACCTGGGATATGCTTGCTATGAGAGGAACTGCTAGTCACACTCTTATTCTAGAAAATGTAAGGGCTCCTGAAAGGAATATACTAAAAACCTTACCAGCTACAAGACCAGAGGCTAAAGGATGGATGCTTCATATTCCTGCCTGCTACATAGGAATTGCTGCAGCTGCGAGGAACTATGCAGTTGAATTTGCAGCTACATATACCCCTTCCTCCTTAGGAAAACCAATTGCAGAGACACCAAATATAAAACAAATTATAGGAGAAATGGAACTAGAGTTATCCATCGCAAGACATATGCTCTATGGAACGGCGGAAAGATATGAGCAGGCGGAAGATAAAACAACTCTCCAAGAATCACTAGATATTACTAAAATAGCTGTAACGAATGGCGCCATAAAAATAGTCGACTTAGCCATGAAAATTGTAGGCTCAAGAGCACTATCGCAGTCTAATCCAATGCATCGCTATTACATGAATGTGAGAGCAGGTTTGTACAATCCACCAATGGAGGACATGATAAAGGCTAAACTAGCGAGTGCGTCGATTAACGCCTTTCAAATAGATTAAATAGTATAAAACGAATGGATTTCAGATTGCAATTCATTCGTTTTTACTATTAACTCACAACCCAATAATGGATTTTTCTTCTCTTTTTCACGAAACATCCGCTAGCTCAATAAGGGATTTATTACTCATAAACTTTTACATAAACACTTCCAGATAGTCTAACTACAATATAAGCATCTTCCACATTCCACTTATAGGAAGCATCCTTTTTGTTGGACAGTGCTGATCAGCAACATTTCAACGATCTCTCACTCATGTACATCGGTAGTTGAAGAATAACTAGTTTCTCAAAAATACGATACTACCGCTTCTTTCTATTTTAAAATCTAAATGATCATTTTTTTGTAGCATAAAAACAGAATCACTATAATTACTAGATTTAAAAGATATACCATAACCGTTATTCTCAGGATACCCATATAAATAGCAAACCACTTTTCCATCATTCAAAAAAACAATTTGATTCATTCCTTCACTTACTGTTTCGCTGATAGTATCCCATTTATATCCTACTGTTTTATATATTTCATCTTTCGGGGTATATGGCTGAAAGGAATATACCAATTCCCACTCAAACGGTGTTATATCTAATAAATTTACTGTTTTATCAGAATGTTCAATTGATAACACTTTTTCTCTTAATAACGCTTCGTTTACATCCCATAAATCCTTCTTTAATAAATTAATTATGATTACAAGACACATTAACCCTATAGCAATAAATACTAATTTTTTTCTAGATTTCATACCTCTAGTCCCCCTCGAACAGAAAATTTTGGAACCGTAATTTACCTATTCTTTATAATTAGATATCCAAGAAAATTGTGCATCATTATTAAACTAAAATACAACGTTGGTGGAAAAAAAGTAATTTACTACTCTATTTCAAACAGAAAAGATTTTTTCACGAGAAAAGCACTACAATAATTTTGTGTAACATAGGGCATTCTCCGCTGTATCCATTCGTGAGATTCTTGGTTATTAACTACAAATCCAAAACCCCCAAAAATAGCTAAAAGAAAACCCGCACTTATTAGAATTTCGTCTTCTTCATTAAGATTTCTTAATGTTTTATATCCTTCTAACACTTTTTTTCTGTGATTAATTTTAAAGGTTGTGAGCGTAATGCCAATATCGAATAGATAATAACCATAACCTGAGAAACCAAAGTCAATAGGGATAACTGTATCATTATACACAATTATGTTTCCACCTTGTAGGTCAGCATGAATAATTCCCCAATTATTATTCGTTTTTGGTATTCTATCAAAAATAACTTTTATATATTTCAGTGTATCCAATATCACATCATATTGTTCAGGTGTAAATAAGTTAATTTCAACACCATACTGTAATCGATCAGTCAAATTCCTATACTTTTCAATATCGTAGACTGGGCGGATAAATGGTTGTGGAATAATCCAGTTATTTGAGAAATTATGTATTTTAGCTAATACAACTCCTACTTCATAAGAAATATTTTTTGAATTTATTTCCACCCCAGTATATACATCACCATCTTTCCAAGTGAGGAGTGTTGCCAAATGAATTAAATTATTATCAGTATCAACAATTGTAGTAACCAAGTTTCCTTTTTTGTTTTTAATTGGTTGTTGTAAAGTTAAAGAGGTTTGTTCGTTTAAACTATTTAGCAATTCCACTTCCGAGTTTAGTCCTTCAAAGGTATGCTGTACACCATATAGCCCAGGAGTAATAGGAGAATGAATCCGCAAAACATAACAATTGTTATTTTCATTATTTTCTATTTTTAATGTGATATTGTCGTTTTGTCTTATAAATATTGATGAAAAATCAGTAATCCCATAATGTCCTAAAGCAACTTCAATGAGTTTGTCGTAATCAATTGTATTTTTCATATAGGTGTTCTCCTTATTCTCCAAAATAAGAGATTACTTCTTCAGCGAACCTGATACGTAGTTCAAAAAAATAGCTTTACTTCTTCTTGAAGTAAAGCACCTGTAAGTTGAAAAAGAAATTTTATCTTCAAGTTCGAGTTTCATTGGAATAATTAAACTCTTCCTTTAAGATAGAGTACATTTTTAAATCTCGATGCATTCCTTTCACAAATATACCTTTTCTAATGATCCCTTCAAAAGACATTCCTGCTTTTTCCATTACTCGTGCTGATCCGATATTTTCTACATCACACCTTGCTTGTATACGAACTAAATCCATTTTTTCAAAACCAAATTTTATTATTTCTTTCGCTACTTCACTAGTTAAACCTTTTCTCCAATAATCTTTTGAAATAACGTATCCGATTTCAGCAGTTTTATTATTTGGTTGCCACCAAACAAAATCGATAGTCCCGATAAATTTTCCATTTTCCTTGCATTCAATTCCCCACGGTGAAACCTGCTTGTTTTCATATTTGTTCAATACAAATTCAACAAAGCCTTTTGTATCAGATATCGTTTCATGGGTATTCCAAGTTACATACTTAGATACTTCTTCATCTGAACCATATAGATACATATCTTGAATATCTTCTAAAGTGACTTTTCTAAGAATAAGACGTTCTGTTTCTAAGATAGGTAAATCACCATATATTTTCTCCACATTCATTTAATCCCCTCCACTATTTTCTTGCTGAGAATACAACTTCTATAAAGAAGTTGTCTATCCCTCCTTCAACTACACTGCTGCTTTAGTTGAATAAGAAAATAGAGTTCCCAGTTATAAGGTCGGTTTAAAGACAAAATCTTTCTTTTTTTATAACATTTTCTGGGGTTGCAAAATAGTATGGGGCGGGCGGAAAGGTAACTAATGGAGAGCAACAGAGTTTCATCTCTTTCCTCTTTTTCATTACGATTAAGCAGGACTCTTTTTAAGTATTGTCATTAAAGAAATTACTTTTCAAGGTAGTTCAATAAGGAATTTCATCTAACTCCGAAACTTTTCCAAAGTTCATTCCATATATGCTTTATATAACTTGTCACTAACTTTAATAGCTATTGCCTCTTCGATATCAGTATTAATTATTTTAAAAATTTTACTGGGGCTTTTATATGGGTTTTCGTCTTCAGAGTACGACACAATTTCTTGTATTCGAGTGATCTTGCCTATTTGTACTTCAACCTCGTTAGTAGCTAAAACTTCATCGGTCATTAAATAGGTTAAATTTTCTATTTTAATTTTGGCGGGTGTAGTGTTAGTAAATTCAGCATTGCTTATTTTGTTCGTATTACATCCTGAAAGCAAAATAGAAACAAAAATAATACCTATTTTTATTGCTTTCCTCAATGTAACCGCCCCTTTCTACACAATTTACATTCAATGAATCCCCAAATGATATGACTTTAACGTACATTTAAAATACCTTCTTATTGAACTAACCCTGCACGATTTGTAAAACACCCTATGTCTATAATTCTATTAAATTGGGAATAATCCTTCGCTCACTTGACTAAACCATCCATTAGTATAAGAGAAATCTACACAAACCATCTTCTTAATTCCTCTTATTTTTTATTATTTTTCATCGCTTTCGCCAATTGATGAGAATTCAAATCTTCTTCCTTCTGTAGTTGTTCAATGATGTTGCGGTAATCCTCTTCATTTCGATTCTGGCTTAATTTATAAGCAGCTTGAACTTCTTGTACTTTAATCTTAAATCCCACAATACCTTTAAGTTCCCTTTCCAATAGCCCCGGTGAAAGTTTGTCCCATAAAATTGGATTTTTCCGATGTTTTTCATATTTTTCTAGTAACATAACCAGGTCATGTTCTAACTCGTCTTGCTCTAAAACAATCGGTTTTCCATATACATGTACGGCTTGGTAATTCCATGTTGGAACATTTTCATGACCATACCATGAAGAAGTAATATACGCATCCGGCCCCTGGTAAATTACAAGTGCGGTCTCACATGCTTCGAATGTTCTCCACTGAGGATTCCCGTATGCCATATGTCCGGTAATATAATATTCATCGCCTTTTTTTCTATACTCCAAAGGTATATGTGTGGCAATAGGTTTCCCTTGTTTTGTTGTAACGAGTGTTCCAAAAGAGTTCGTTTGAATAAACTCTTTGACTTCATCCATGTCTGTGACTTTAAAATATTTAGGTATAAACATATTTAAACTACTCCTTTATTGTTTTTATAAGTAACCTACTACACAATTTGACATCCCAAAATACTATTTTTGAAACTATTTCAAACCAGATCCAACTGTTACTAGATCAATTTCATAGTATTAAAAATGGTAAATTGGGCTTTTTCATAAGTCCATAATAGCGCTCTTTGACTAGAAGACTTTATAAATAATGGCCTTTCCACTACTCTCCCATTGAACAAGGAAAACTGCCACAAAATGAAAGAGAGCTGTAATCACAGGTTAAATAAGAAAAAACAATTCTCTATGAAGATTGTTTTATCATTTTACATCCTCTGATAATATCTTTTTTTCTCCAAGAATATAGTGTGAAAACCACATCAAATTCTGCTTCATAATAGCCACATTAATTCCTGGTTGGTCTGAACTATATGCCATTCCTTTAAATATAATTAATTCTGTATCAACTTCCATATCCCTTAATCCTTGATATAGCTCATATGCATTAGGAATTGGAACTCTTGCATCCTTTTCTCCATGTTGGATTAAAGTGGGGGTACAGGCTGATTTAATATATGTCATTGGTGACGTTTTAGTATATATCTCAGGATCATTCCATGGATTATTTCCTAAATACATCCTAATAAAATAAGGGATATCGGTATTTACATAATGTGTACTCCAATTAGTAATTCCGCCTCCAACCGAAACAGCTTTAAACCTACGACTAAATGTAGAACAGAAAGCTGATATATATCCCCTATTGCTCCATCCCATAACTCCTACTGGATGAAACAAATTTGATGGATTTAACTATTTTAATTGTAATGGAACTTGTTTATAATTTGATGTTCATATATTACTTTAAGAAGGTTTTTAACTAATGTAACCTTTAAGGTGCTTTTTATTGCATGAATTATTCTGATAGCTTAGTGATTAATTATTGAATAATTCATTATTCAATAGTTAATTTCATCTGGACCATATTGAGTCCAACCATTATAACCTCTATATTCAAACTTTAAAAATCCATGAGGTTTTACTTCATAGATATCTAAAACAATGACAGCTTTTTTAGGTTCTACAGTATAAAAATAAGCTAAACTATTCACTGCTTTTCCACCATTATCAATGTAATAATGTAAATACAAGCTTGTATCACTTGATTTTATCTCTTTGCTGCTCCCAGTTATTTGGGTTGATTCTCCAGCTTTTAGACTTTTTATCATTCCTACTTCTTTAAAATCCAACTGATTGACGCTATATGAAAATATAAGATCAGATAGATTTTGATCACTATAATTATTTACCTCAATAGTAACACCATTATCATATTTCCTATACTCCCCTTGATCAATCATCTCCCAAATGTAAAAAAATAAATATACACATATTACATTCATAACAACCGCCAACGCTATAAGGAGAGCTTTATTTCTTTTCTTCAAAATAACACCACTTCCTAGGAAAGATTACAACCAAAAAACATCGTAATTATCACTTAACCTCCTAAAACAAACTGCCTCAGTTAGTTTAAGAAGAATTTCTCACTGTTCTTTCTTTTCTTACGGTAAAAGAAACGCCATAAATAAAAGATAGACCATGCTATTACTAACAATAAAAAAGGAATATACTGATATTTTTGTTGCCATTAAAATATAAAGATACTTCCTATTATAAACGTCGGTAACATCACATAAAACCATATTCTTACTTCCTTATTTTTAAAACTTAATTCAAATCGTTCACTCATATACTCCCTCCACTTAAAACTGTGTACTAACCTTCCTTTAATACGTTTAAAATAAATTTAGGTTGCAATTTTACTCATTTTTCCCATTTTTATTTAAAAAATCCAGTTTGTTTTTAAGCTTAGCTTCTGCTTAGGTCAATAAATAATGCTTTACTCCCTCTCGAAGTAAAGTACTCGGTAAACAACAAAAAGAGTTTATTTTCTTGGATTAACTCACTTTCTAGTTTATTTATTCTGTAAAGTAAAATTGACTCTTTTTTCAATGTGTTTCATAATGAAATTGTTGTATCTTTACTTTAAATCCATAAGTTGGACATCATTTATGCATATCAGGCGCAAACATTAAAAGGTTATCTTTAAAAGTTGTTGTATGTAACTCGGTTATCAAATAAATGTGACGGTCTTAAGCTGCGCTCGTTTGTTATAGATTTGTGCGTTACTTAAAGCGAGGAGGAAGAATTACATATGAAGACAAGATGGCGTATTGTCGCATTTTTCCTTGTTATCGTAGTCTTAGGTGCTTCTATGAGCACGACGACAAAGGGAATCTTAAACGATATTAAATTAGGTTTAGACTTACAAGGTGGATTTGAAGTTTTATATCAAGTTGAGCCACTGAAAGATGGTCCCAAAATAACCGAAAAGGATGTAGCGGCTACTGCAAATGCGCTTTTAAATCGTATTGACGTATTAGGTGTTAATGAGCCGGTTATTGAAGTAGAAGAAGGAAATCGAATTCGCGTTCAATTAGCCGGCGTTGATGATGAAGGCTCTGCACGTAAATTATTATCAACAGAAGCAAATTTAACATTCCGTGACGCTGATGATAACTTAATGCTTGATGGGAATGACTTGAAAGAGGGCGGTGCAAATGATTCTTTCGATCAAAATGGAGCACCTATCGTGTCATTACAATTAAAGGATGCAAATAAATTTGCACAGGTAACACAAGATATTCTTACTAAAGCTCCAAACAACGTCCTTGTCATTTGGTTAGACTTTGAAGAGGGTGTTGATTCTTTCAAAGAAGAAGTATCAAAAGAAAAACCTAAATTTGTATCTGCACCTCAAGTAAGTAAAGTTTTGAATACTTCAGAGGTTCAAATTTCAGGTTCCTTCACAGTTGAAGAAACAAAGAACTTAGCGGGAGTTTTAAATGCAGGTGCTTTACCTGTTAAACTAACTGAAGTTTATTCGACATCCGTAGGGGCACAATTCGGTGAACATGCATTATCATCGACGGTACAGGCAGGAATTATTGGAGCAGTACTAATTTTACTATTCTTGATGTTCTACTATCGTCTACCAGGAATTGTAGCAAATCTTACGTTAGTTGTTTATGTCTATTTAAATTTATTAGTATTTGATTGGATTAACGGAGTTCTTACGTTGCCTGGAATTGCTGGGCTTGTCTTAGGGATTGCAATGGCAGTTGATGCGAATATCTTAACTGCTGAAAGAATTCGAGAAGAAATTCGAATTGGTAAAACCGTTAAACAAGCATTCGAAGAAGGAACAAAATCGTCATGGTCTGCCATTCTTGATGCGAATGTAACTTCACTAATTGCAGCAGTCGTATTGTTCTACTTCGGTACAAGTTCTGTAAAAGGATTTGCAACGATTTTAATTATCAGTATTTTAGTTAGCTTCATTACTGCTGTGTGGGGATCTCGAGTTTTACTTGGCTTACTTATTCGAAGTGGATATTTCGATAATAAAATTGGTTGGTTCGGTGTTAGGAGTTCAAAAGTTCATTCGATCGAAGAAAATATCAGCTCACTTGATCTTTCAACAAATTTTGATAGATTTGACTTCGTGCACTCACGTAAACGATATTTCACCTTCTCGATTATTTTTATTTTAATTGGAGTAATTATATTAAGTATATTTAAATTAAACTTAGGCATTGACTTTGCCAGTGGAACACGAGTTGAGGTATTAACAAACGAGTCACTAACTGAAGAGCGAGTCTTAAATTATATGGAAGACTTAGGTTATCCATCTGACGATATTGTTATTTCTGGTGATACGAAAAATATCGCCGCTGTTCGTTATGTAGATGAGTTTTCTCAAGAAGAAATTTTGAAATTGAAAAAAGAAATGAAGACTGAGTTTGGAATTGAGCCAAATATAAGTGCAGTTTCAAATACAGTCGGTAAAGAACTTATAAGAAACGCGATTTATGCATTAATCTATGCAGCAATTGGAATTATTATCTATGTAGCAATTCGTTTTGAATGGAGAATGGGGATTGCTTCGATCCTTGGTGTTTTACACGATATCATTCTCATGGTAGCAATTTTCAGTTTTACTCGTTTTGAAGTTGACTTAACCTTTATTGCTGCTGTTCTAACGATTGTCGGGTACTCGATAAACGACAAAATCGTAACGTTCGACCGCATACGTGAGAACTTAAATCGAGTGAAGAAAATTAATAATGAAAATGAGTTAGCGGAAATTGTAAATAAATCACTTCGTCAAACGCTTGCTCGTTCAGTAAACATTGTGTTGAATATTGCATTTGTTGTTGTTTCCCTACTTCTATTTGGTGCAGAGGCAATTCGAAACTTCTCATTTGCACTGTTCTTAGGTTTATTGGCAGGAACATATTCATCCATTTATATCTCTGCACAGCTTTGGTTTGTCATTATGAAACGAAGCATGAAGAAAAAAGGTGGAGAAATAGACGTCGAGCAAAAGAAAAAACAATGGGGAATAGACGAACCGGTTGTATAACAGTTTGGACACGAAAAGAACGGGTATTATGCCTGTTCTTTCTTTGCTCATTTTTTTCATATCACCATATTAATTCAAGGGGGGTAATCTCATGAAAAAGGTAATTGGATTAAGTTTTATTCTTTCTGCTGGTATCACATTACCTGGATGTTCAGGTATAATAGAAAATTCTATAGATTCAAGTGAAAGAGCTAATTATGAAATTGCTATTAAACAAGAAACTGGAAACGGAAGTATTGAATTATTAACACCAACTATTACAACAAAAGATAATCAATTAAAATTTATGACGGAGGGTATTGATGAAAATAAAGTGACTTTTATTTTTGTTGCCAATAAAAAAGTATTTGAACAAAAAATTAAAAATGATGAACCCTATGAACTTGACATTCAGGGTATCAAAGATGCTCATAGGACGGACTACAGGCCAAAAGTTCAACTTTGGCAAACTACCGATGATACTGAAAACGGAGATATATTAATCTTTAAACAAGTTAGATATACAGTTAAAAAAGATTAGTTTTATTGTATAAAAAAAGAATATAACAGATTAATTTTCGTAATAAATGATGTTATTACAGTTTGGAAATGCTCAAATAAGGTTGCTCAGCATCGAATTTTGATGCTCTTTTTTGACGCTTTTTGTGTCAAATGCAACATAAAAGTATTGATCCTGTTTACCTGAAGCGCCACGATAGTTGAATATATAATCGTGAATTAGATTTTTCAGTTACTAAATTTCTTAATTAAAGTTACTAAAATTGCAATAAAAAAAACGATACCACTATTTACTATTAGATATTGTCCTAGTTGCAAACCATAAAATATTGCAAAAGCATCACGAATCATAAATACTGCTATTGCACCACCGATTCCCCCAAATAAAACTGCTAATAACAAAATTATAAAAGCGGCAAAATATAAATTTTTCTTTTTTTTATATGATAGAAATCCGATAATATTTGCACTTACCATAAAAAAGCCCATAAGTATTAAGAAAAAATTAGTCATTTAACTCCCTCTTTTCTCTAATATGATAAAAATGTCTAATCTCTAATTCATTTTCATGAATTATAATATGTAATTTCACAATTTCCCAAACCACAAAAGCCCACTTACGGTTTAACATCAAATATACTTCTTTGTTATTATGCTTCTTCTTCCAACCATGTGAATCTCAAGCATCCTTTAGTTGAACTAGAATCATATGCATGATTACTTTTAAACCGATAAATGAAATAGTTATACCTATTTTTTTTACCACATAAATAGCTAAGTCCTGCTGAGATAGATTTTTGCTGTATTTCCTATTGCTATTGGAGTGCCTAAATTCATTAATTCTCTCTCCTTAAATTTTTTCTTAACCACAAAAGTATTATAATTTTTCGCCTTCTAACTCTTGAAGTGCTAATTTTAATTACATACGCCTTTGGTTAAACAAGGATTTGACGCAATATATTTCACCATAAATCCTCGCTAACGTCGATTTACTTGTTGCGCCCGTTTATTCTAGATGAAGTTAATTGGAATTAAAGTAAATTTTGAAAGAAAAGCACCATTTGGATAGATGCTTTTTGTGCTGACTCCTTGTTATAATTAGAAGAATAAGGGTCACCAAATCCATGTTGACCACTAAATTTAAATATCTTAATTTTTCTTTTATCTAAAACTGAAATTAACTCATCGACATTAAATGATTTTTCTTCTAGTGGAAAGAATAGCATTGTTGGTGATTTCGGTGTAATGCTTACAAAGTTTCTAATACGTGAACCGTAGTACCCAACTATTGCATCAACAGACTCTTCCTCACTACATAACCAAGCTAAAGTGGCACCAACACTAAACCCAACAACATATATTCTTTTGTATTTATTTTTAATATCCAATAATACAGCTTTTATTTTACGTAATGCATTTTCAAAACCTACGTTCTCCATAAAATGATGATAAGCTAATTCTTCTTGAGAATAATCAAAAGGTACATCACTTCCTAATAAATTTGGACAAATAACATCAAAATTCTGTTCTGATAAAAATTCACAAAAACTTTTCATATGTTGGTTAATACCATATATTTCGTGTATTAAAATAATTGCAGTATCAGACTTTGTATGCTTTAATTCAATCATTTGTTCCTCCTGAAAAGCTATTCTTATTAGAGAATTTAATAAGATATTATATCATTGCTTCTTCAACTAAACTGCACCGTTTGTTCAATAAAAAAGGCTTTACTCCTTCTTTAAGTAAAGCACACTTTAGTTCAACAAGATATTATTCAAATGTAATCAATTGAAATAACTCCATCTCTAATTGTTATAAAATTCTTATTATACTTGGATGTTAACTAAAGGATTATTTTAGTTGAATAATGATAAAACTATCTGATTGTAATTTTATTAGACGAATTAGAAAAGTTTCATTATGTAATATTAGCAATGAATGATGAACAAAAAGTGTGGAAAAGATTGTTTGGTTGCTAAAAAACTAAAAGATTTGTATTCGGAGTCACAGTAACCTTCTATACCGATTATCTGTGCCAAAATTTTTTATTTGAGCTGTTTTTTACCAAAACAGAATGGAACAACGTTTAGATGGGTTTATTTTTTTTATTTTACAATCTTATATATAGTAGTTAGAAATATGAGGTGCTTTAATGTTAGCAATCTACTAATATAAAAATGGTTTACATCCTATAAATACCCTATAATTGGGACCATACAAAAAAATAAAAAGAGATGGGAAGAAATCCAAAATGAATACTATTAATGACATGATTATGAAGATTTCATCTGTATTTTCTCAGTTAGAAGAAGTGGAAGGTGTTGTGCTCTCTGGCTCTCTTTCAACAAATAGCCAAGATGAACATTCTGATATAGATTTGTATATATATAGTGATCAAGAAATCCCTACCAGCATTCGCATAAAATTGTTAGAACCGTTTTCTGATTATATGGAGATTAATAACCAGTATTGGGAAACAGAAGATGATGGAACGCTAAATGAACCCAATATTGGTATAGAAATTATATATAGAAATTATGCTGGCATTGAGAATGAACTTATGAAAACGGTAGTGAATTTCCAGGCTCAAGTCGGTTACTCCACTTGCTTATGGAGTAATTATTTAAATTCCAAAATACTATATGACCAAAATGGTAAATTAAAGAAACTACAGGATAAAATTAACGTAGCCTTTCCAGAAGAATTAAAAGAAAATATCCTTAACAAAAATTACCCTTTATTGCGAGACAGTGTTACATCCTACTATTGTCAAATCGAGAAAGCTCTAAAAAGAAAAGACTATATAAGTATAAATCATAGGGTTGCTGCATTACTTGCAAGTTACTTTGATATCTTATTTGCGATTAACGAGTTGCCACACCCTGGAGAAAAGAAGTTAATTAAGATCGCACAAAAAACATGCAAATATCTACCAGACAAGATGGAAGAAAACATAATCATGATTCTTAGCTACAATACCATAACACTATTAAATGCCATAAATGAACTGGTTGACAATTTAGACAAACTGTTAAAAAGTAATAACTTATAACCTTATCGAGTTGAGGTCCAGTTGATCAATAATTAATACAAAGTAAAAAACTGGCTGTTAGAATTGAGAATCTATTGTGTTTAAAAGCAGCTAATAGAAATTTAATAAGTATCCATCATCGTGCGCTTTAGTTAGTCTAATACAACCCTGTAATACCTCAAAGACTTAGGTTTTCCTATACTTTAGGAGAATAAGCATTTATGAAAAACATAATCAACCCTCACACTAAATTTCTGGAACCGTGGTAAATAATAATAAAATAATTTTGATTTTAGCTATTCATTTTTCCAAAAGGAAGGTTTACCCATATGATATATCTGAAAAGCTTCAAACTTCCTCCACATACAGTCGAGAATCCAAATGCCTATCCATACAATGTGTTTAGAAAAATAACTGGAGAAGTGTTAATCTTCAATAACATTACAGTATTGTATGGTAACAACGGTTCTGGTAAGTCCACTCTGTTAAATTTAATGGCAAACAAGCTGAAAATTACAGGGGCTGAGGAAATCACAAATAATATCTATAACAAATACCCGTTAGATTACATTTCGGATTGTTCTTACGGCCTAGGTGAAAATAAGAGTGACGGAGAGTCAGATCGAATACCGCATAGTTTGTACATCAAAAGCGAAGATATTTTATATGAGATCAAGAAGATTCAGCAGGAGGCAGTTCTTAAGGAAGGTTACCTGTACCAACACTCTCGATTGGGATATACTAAGGAGCATTTGGAAAAGTTGAAACATTCTTCAGAGATGTACAAACAAATCGAGATTATGAAGTTTTCTAATGAAAAGTATTCTAACGGTGAGACATCCATCCAGATATTTGATGAGTATCTAGTCCCAAATGGATTATACTTGCTCGATGAACCTGAAACATCTCTTTCACCTACAAACCAAATTCAGCTGGCAGAAGAAATCAATAAACTGGCAAGATTTTTTAACTGTCAGTTTATTATAGCGACACACTCTCCATTTATGTTGGGAACACTAGATGCTAAAATTTATAGTCTTGACGCACCCATTTTGAGAACATATATATGGACTGAACTTGAAAACGTAAGATTTTTCTACGACTTTTTCAAAAATCGTAAGAATGAATTTGAATAATCAGCAGAAACATCTATGGACACTTCAGAACGCATATAATAGCCAACAAACAATCTTATAATCTTCTAATTCGTTTGCCAAGGTCATTATACGAATTTCCAACTGAACTGGAACTAGCGCTTAGAGGCTCATCAACGACTTTTGGTAAAAACCATTCTAACTCATATAGAATTTCTTACTGAACAGGTGCTAAATCAAGAGGTGGCTACTAGACTATCCTCCCACCAAGAAGATATCGAGAAGGTTGGACTCCATTCCCGACATCGCCACTCGAATGGCTGAGCAAACCTTAGCCAAAGTTGCTACGGATATCGTGAAACAATTCTCTATCGTCGTTCATTTGTGTTCTTGAGCTGGGTTAGTACCAGGACATAACGAGAGTGCCGTTAAGTGATAATCAACCAAAAAAAAGGTAACAAATACTTGAAATCTGCAATATGCAGTGACCTAAAGAAATAAGACAAATAAAAACACCTTTCCTTGAAAATCGGGTATAACAATACCTAACTTATCTACGTGGAGGTGTTTTTCTATGGGAAAAAGATAAGTTATCTAGCTGAACTAAAAATGAAGGCCATCTAAATGAGATTGGACGGAATGCAAGTTAAGCAAGTCGAATATGGCCTGTTACCATGTCTAATAACATGAAAGAAAGATTACCACATGGCCTCTCTTACTATACGGAGCATATACCTTTCCAATAATCGCTAAAAGTACTCTAATCGATTTAATTCCATTATCCAAAAATTTCGTCCCCTACACTCACTCCCTCCATCATTCTCCCCCCTCGAGTTAGTTGGATAAAATAAAAAGAACGCCTCCTGTGGACGTTCCTCTGCTGATACACTTATTTGTTTTTAATATAGTCCATACCTTGCGCTGTTATCGCTAAAACTAGGTTATCTGACCCTTGCCCGTTATCTATGGCATATTCCTTTTCAATAAGGTATTCAATAGCTTGTTTGCTATTGAGATCAGTATTTACCATTGCTTTAGGTAATACATAGCTTCCTCCATTATTAGCAAAATGATACTCATACAGACTTTGTAACAATACATCCGATAGTTTGTTTATTTCTTCGTTAGTCAAGAATGATCCCTCCTCAATAATCAATATACATCACAAGAGAAAAAAATTCTTTATTTTTGCTTTCTCCATATAATGTTAATCATACAATGAGAAATAGTACCAAACCGTATGTTGACCAATATTGTTTACTAATTAGCTCATAAAACTAAACACATCATAAGTTAGTTATTGTGTTCCATGTTTATCTAAAGCAAAGGAAGCACGCCTTCGCACATACTCCTGTTCATCATTTAGAAAATCACTTAAATACATTCTTATCAATAAGTTATCTCCCTTGATTTCTCCGAGACCATAAGCAACTTGCCATTTTGCATCGGCATCACTATAAATTAAAGCATACTTAGTTAATGATAAAAGTTGATTAGGTATGTCTATAAGGTTTTCTATGATATTCTCGACTTCATTATCTCTTGCTAGTATATAAAGAAAATCTTCAATAAGTTCTTCGTTCCATCGCTCAACTGATAACTCTTTAAGTAAATTTCCTGTGTCGTGGTATTGCCAGTTCCAGTTTGGGTATTCTGTTTCCCATTCTTCAGAGGATTTATCAGTTTTGCGAGCCCATCTTTTAAAATCAGAAACTCCATTTTTAAAGAGTAATACAAGTTCCTCTTCTCCCATTCCATACATACCTCATCTTCTTCATATTTTCATTGCAAAAAGTTTATCAGCTTGTTCAACTAACCTGTAACATTTCACAGTGGTTCAACGAATTCTACTTGTTATTTATAATGTAAAAATAGACCATCGATAATGATGGTCTTGTGTAACTTCAGCACCCGTTCGTGAAAAAGTATTATATATATAACTTCAAACTTTGAATGAACTCATAAACAAAATATCCCGCAAAACCTATTAATAATATCCCCGATATTATTGTTAACCATTTAATCATATTTCTATTTAGTGCTTTCCTTGTAATCGATATAATAGTGAGTAATCCAATGTCGTGTAGCAATATTCCACTTAAAATTCCTAATGCAACAATGAAAAAATGACTTTCATCGCTGGCATAGTTTTTAGCAAGTACTACTCCAAATACATTTACCCAAAAAACTAGATTCCCTGGAGATATGGCCACAAGAAGTCCGTTCTTAAATGAACTAAAAAAAGACTTTGTTACTTTTTCTCCAGATAAAGTAATATCTTTATCAGCATTTTTAATTGAATCGTAACCTATGTACAATAAAAACAGAGCTCCAATAAGCCACATCGGAATTTGGATAATAGGCAGCGCTAAGATAGAAGCAAGTCCTGTTGATAGTAAAATGATTAGCACAAAATCAATTGTCATACCACCTAACCCTACTGCCCATCCATGTATAAATCCATTTTTCAATCCTTGCTTCGTCATTTCGACTGTAATTGCGCCTACAGGCATTGCAATGGCAAGTCCCACCATTACATAAGCAAAATACAAACTCACAATGAACACTTCTCTCAAAAGTAAAAATAAATACCCTCATATGTCCGTTTATATGAATTATTATACAGAATAAAGCATATTATATTCAACCTCTTATACTAAACTTTTTCGTTAGTAGAATTTTAATATTTCACACTGATAAACAAATCATCGAAATGAAACACATCTTCAATTAAAAATCACAATCTCAGTTATACTTCTACTTTTCAAAATTTCATATTTACTTATGCACCTATAATAGAACTAGAATGTTGGGAACAACTATTAATGCTATAGACCTTGGTAATAATACAAAAAAACGAGGCACCATTGCCAAATGATGCCTCGTTTCATTCTACGTTAATTTATTTTAAACAAATCTCCAAAAATATAATTCATCTGTTTCTTTATAAATTTTCGCCCCACATTTTTCTAAAACTCTATGCGATGGAATATTGTCTTTATCCGTATCAGCAATAACATACATAACATCGGCCTGATTTAGCAACCAGTTTTTCATGTTATTAATAGTTTCCGTCATATAGCCGTTCCCTTGATATTCTGGAAGAGTATAGTACCCTATTACTACTTCACCATTTTCATTAGGAAGACCTTTTAACATTACTCCACCAACACTACAGTTTTGATCTTTCGAAACGATTAACCAATTGGTATACCAAATATAATTTTCTTCATCACTTAACAGTTTTGAAAGTCTAATTTCCATAGCTTGTTTAAGATCCGAACTAAGAAATCTATTTGATTCATTGATAGATAAACTCTGTTCCATTTTCTTTGGATTATCAATTAGTAATCTTAGATTTTCTGCAGTCAGTGGAATTAATATTAATCTTTCTGTGTCTAATTCAATCATTATTACACTCCTATCATAATTTTGTACGTCATTTTATAGACAAAAACAAATTTAAAAATAGGTATATGTTATTGGCAGCTACTCCCATTAAAATTTATCCAAAATAAAGGTAGCATTACACTTTGCCGTCCAATATTGTATGGTCATTAAAGTTTATCATTCCAGAAATATCCTGTCTATTCCAATATGTTTTTACTATTAACTTCTAACTAATTCTTATATAGTTCTATTAATTGTTTACCGTCCGTAGCACCTATTATTGTATTAAGTGGAATTAGATTGATTAAAACAGTTAGATAAGATACAAAAATAAAACTATCCAAATAGTTTCTAAAAACTAGGAATTCATAACCAGTTAATAAGTGAAGTACTATAGCAGAAATAAAGTTAAAGAAAACTCCCCCTAAGTAATAAAATGTTTTTTGGCTTTTACTTAATTTCTCATGGTTTTCTGAAAAAACTCTTCCTCCAAAGAAGTAAACTTTTTTTATGAGAAAATTATTTATCTGTAAAAGTGTATTACCATTCCCTATAGAGAACTCACTTACTTTCGCACCAAATATTTTCAAAAAAAATGCGTGTCCAGCTTCGTGAATGAGTGCAATAATTGGGCTAATAAACAAAGTAATAATTATGAAGTTTATTAAAAAGTCCATCTTTTCATCCCCTTTCTAACATTTACGGAGAAAGGGATGAAATGTTTCAAATATTTCTGAACATTAATTTAACCTAATTATTTCATGAAGTATGAGTCTTCTAAGTAGTTCACTGAACATTAAATGATAAATCAACCTTTTTTATCACTATTGTCTAACAATCGATTTATTCGGCTATAAAACTTTTATCCGGTCATAATTTTTTTATCCGGTCATAAATCTGGTCTATCCGGTCATAAAATTTTCTATCCGGTCATAAACTTGGTCTATCCGGTCATAAAGTCCATTCTTCACACAAATGAAAAGCTCTGAGTGATTTACTCAGAGCTTTTTTCAATTTAATCTGATCGAGTCATGTTTTTTGCGTAAAAGATTTCGTCCATTTCTGTTTTTAGCTTTTTCGTTATCAATATTTTTTCTTCTTCTGAAAGTTCATCTTCGTTGTAGCCAAATAGGTAATTATTCAAGTCAAACTGCTTTAGCTTACATTTAGTATGAAAAATATTTTCCTGATAAACGTTAACATCGATCATATGGTAAAATTCCTGCAAAGCATCTGGGATATAATTTTGAATGGAATTAATATCGTGATCTATGAATAATTTATGGCCTTTCACATCTCTCGTGAACCCTCTCACTCGATAATCCATGACCATCACGTCAGTTTCAAAGGAATGAATCAAATAATTTAGTGCTTTTAATGGAGAAATTTCTCCGCAAGTAGAAATATCTATATCTGCTCTAAAAGTACTGATTCCTTCATCCGGGTGATATTCCGGATAAGTATGAACAGTAATATGGCTTTTATCTAGGTGACCAAGTACAGTTTCTGGTATTGGCCCCGGAGATTGCTTAAATGATTCTATCGGTGTTTGATCGACAGGTCCTTCCGATACTAAAATGGTTACACTTGCACCCTGCGGCTCGTAATCCTGCTGTGCAATATTTAATATATTCGCTTCTATAATTTCGGATACTTTGGTTAGTATATTAGTTAAGCGTTCAGCGTTATATTGCTCATCAATATATTCTATATATTTTTCCCTTTCTTCCTTGGTTCTCGTATAACAGATATCATACATATTAAAGCTTAATGTTTTCGTTAGATTATTAAACCCATGTAACTCGATTCTTTGTTTTGGTGTCAAACTCATAGACTTAACCTCGCTTCCAATAAAGTGTAAATCAATACCATTAAAAATATGTTTCTTTGTATAATACAATGTCTCTTCTCTTTTGTTTTCCCTAATATCTGAATAAATAAAACAAAAAATAAGAAAAACTCCTGTTTATTTAAACAGGAGTTCAATATACAAGACAAATATTACTTTCTTTCTGACTGTTCAATAGAACATTTTATTCCCAATCATAAGGAGTAGCTTGGTATACATAGTAATTTAACCAGTTTGAAAATAACAGATGCGTATGGGCTTTCCATGTATTCAATGGTTGACTAGAAGGATCATTATTTGGGAAATAGTATTTAGGCATCTCAACCTCTATTCCTTTGTTGAGATCTCTATTATATTCCTCTGCCAAAGTATGTGCATCATACTCTAAGTGACCAGTCACCATCACAAATTTGTTGTCATTCGATTTCACAAGAAATACTCCAGCTTCCTCAGAATTGGCAAGGATGGTTAAGTGTTCATTCCTTTCAATTTCTTCCCTTGAAACAGATGTATAACGGGATACTGGGGCATTAAATTTGTCATTAAATCCTCTTACTAGATCCTCCACTTGATTAGTTAAAATGTGTCTAAACACTCCTGAACACTTTTGAGTAAGAGGAAATTTATCAATTCCATAATGATAATAAAGAGCTGCTTGGGCACCCCAGCAAATGTGTAACGTTGAGGTCACATTCAATTTAGACCATTCCATGATTTCCTTCATCTCTCTCCAGTAATCTACCTCTTCGAATGGAAGTTGCTCAATTGGAGCACCAGTAATAATCATGCCATCATACTTTTTTTCCTTAATTTCATCAAATGTCGAATAAAATGTATTTAGATGAGTTTTACTAGCATTTTTAGATTCGTATGTTGCTGTATTCATAAATGTTATATTTACTTGTAATGGTGTATTACCTAAAAGTCTTAATAACTGTAGCTCTGTTTTTTCTTTTTCAGGCATTAGATTGAAAATAACGATGTTGAGTGGACGAATATCTTGTTTATATGCTCTCTCTTGATCCATAACAAAGATTTTCTCTTCTTTTAATAACTTTGTTGCTGGTAATTGTTTTGGAATATTAATAGGCAATTTATTTCCTCCTTATAGAAAAGCACTAGAACTAACGTTTGTATAGTGAAAACATAGGTAAAATTACAAAGCAATTCAGATTTTACTTGAACCTTGTGGGTAAACTCTGAGCTTGACAACCAAAAACCAGATACCTCTTTCAAACAAAAACGCCCCTCTTTCCATGTAAGAAAAGAGGGGCATAAAGTTGCTCTTTAGCTCTTATCTTCCAAGATAATGTCTTGTAGGAGTTAGCACCTTTCTGTATAACAGAGGTTGCTGAAGCTTCAACGGGCCTAATCCCTTCGCTTCTCTTGATAAGAATATTTAATTGTTATAATTATTTGTCAATAAATAATATTAGCATGGTCTCTTATTTATATCAACCCATTTTCAAGAATAGCCTATTAATCTCATAGTTCTAACCACTTCTCCATTAATTGTTCCAACTGCTCTTCTGCGTGTAATTTCTTCAAGCTTAATGACTCATAGATTGACCAGTCTGCCTCTACGTTAATCTGATTTTCTAGGTCACTTATTATCTTCTCTAGCTCATTTATTTGGTGTTCTAGTGGAACCTTATTTTCTTGTTTAGTGGTTGGTGATTTTTTTATGGGCAGCTGCTCCTTTATTTCTTTCTCCGAATTTTGTTTAGAGCTAAATTCAACCCATTTTTCTCTTGCCCATTCAAACGGGCCTTCATAAGTTGTAAGCTTGCCATTCTCTAGCCAAACAGTTCTTGAAAATAGTTTATTTAAGAAATATCTATCATGGGAAACAGCAATAATTGTTCCACTAAAATCATCCAATGCTTCTTCTAACACCTCACAAGAATCAATGTCCAGATGGTTAGTTGGTTCATCTAATATTAAACAATTGATGTCTTGATGCATTAACTGTGCTAGACGAAGACGCATTCTTTCTCCACCGCTTAAATCAGCAACTCTTTTGAAAACATCGGGTCCGTAGAACATAAACTTCGCTAATATGTGGCGCGCTTCTCCTTCACTAACGTTCACTTCACCTCTGAAAATATCTATCAATCGAGCTTTTGGATCTCCTATCTCAAAATGTTGAGATAGGTAGCCAAGTCTTACATTACTCCCAAATCGAGCTTCCCCTATATCAATTGTTTCTTCCCCTCTGAGAATATTTAATATGGTTGTTTTACCCGTTCCATTTCTTCCTACTATAGCAAGTCGATCTTTCCAATAAACATGCATATCTGTGTCATTTAAAATCTTTTTATCTCCAAAGCATTTGGAGACGCTCTCCATTATTACTACTTCTTTTCCACTTCTAGGTGCTGCGTCAAATGTCAGGTTCATTTTTTTAGGATCTATCAAAGGCTTTCGAACCTTTTCCATACGTTCTAGAGCTCGTTCCATATTTCTCGCTTGTCGATGAAGTCCTGCATTTGGAGGAACAGCCTGATTAGCCCAAATTTTCAATCTCTTAATGGCTTCTCTCATTTTTTTTATCTTTTTTTGTTGTTCCTCATATTGCTGGAATTCACGAGTCAGCTTTTCTTCCTTCTCTATTAAAAACGAAGAATAATTACCATGATAAAGTGTTAACATCCCGTCCTCAAGATCGGCAACATTAGTGACAACCGTATCTAGGAAATATCGGTCGTGTGAAATTAAAACTACAGTCCCTGAATAGTTAACCAAATATTCCTCCAGCCACTCTATAGCATACAAATCCAAATGATTGGTCGGCTCATCCAAAAGTAATAACTGTGGTCTGGTTAGAAGAAGCTGTCCAAGCATTATTTTTGTTTGCTCACCCCCACTTAAACTTGAAAAAGTCTGATTGACAAAGCCACTTAGCTGTAACCCTTGAATTACTTTATCAATTTCCGAGTCAATACCGTATCCACCCTGTAAAGTGAATTTTTCCTGAATATCCCCATACTGTTTTAAGAGCTTTTCTAATATCTCAGAATCAGCTACTGCAAGCTCATGTTCTAGTTCGCTCATCTTTTGCTGAAGTAGCCTTATATCCTCAAAAGCATCATATAGCAGATCTTTCCCTGTAATATGGTTTTCAAAAGTGGGGATTTGAGCAAGATAACCTATTTTTGTCCCCTTTTTGAAGGTTATCGTACCTTGATCTGGTTTTTCTATACCTGCAATCATTTTAAAAAGAGTTGTTTTACCGCTTCCATTTCTACCAACTATCCCTAATTTGTCTCCAGACCTTACATCCAAGGTTAAATCCTCAAATATTGTGTTTCCACCAAGCATTTTACTAATTTCCTGTATTTTACATATCATTATAATTCGCTTCCTCTCCAAAATATAGCTGGAAGCATTTTTCTGCATACAAAAAGACTGCTCCATAAGCGGGCAGTCTCCTAAATGTGGTTCAGAAAGAATGGCTTATCAGCTGTGAATTTCATGTAATTGTTTAAAAAAGGACAGACTGGTCCCGTTCTTAGTAAATCCATGAGTAATCGCACAGGATATGGATAAAAATCCCAAAATAAATCCATGTGCATTCACAGCGTTTTTCATTCCTTCTTCACCTCCGGTCATTAATGTAAGACTATTTTAACATATTCCACTATTTTGTACAATGTGAATTTTTATTCGTCACCTTTTAAGCCCTCTAAGCCAGGATCGTTAAGCTCGTTCGTGTTTGGCATTCCTTCATCATTTTCTTTATTAACTTCTTCATTCCCTGATTCCGGGGTAATACTATCCCTTGTATTATCGATCGTTTCTGGCGGTGGGACATCATTTGAAGTACGATCTTCTCCACAAGCAGTTAAAGGCAACAAAACTAATATTAACAAAACAATTAACTTTTTCATCGGTTGCTCCTTTATGATGCAGATATCACTTGTAAGCAATAATCTGCAGTCTCTTTTCACATAGAGTGGTCTTCAAATAGAATTTTATCCACAAAAAAACCAGCAATAAATGCTGGGATTCTTTGCTTTTTATTCCTCAATATCAAAATGTATTTCATCTTCATCATTGTATTCGGAACCATTTTCAAACAAGACGGTCGTTCTTAAGATAAGTGTAGTCATTTCTTCTTCACCATCTGGAAGCCATCTTTCATCTGGCATTATTTCAAAAGGAATCATTTGCATATCCTTAGATGCGACAGTACCAACCAGTTCAATAGAATGCTTGGAAACAACCTTTGGTACTTTACCATTAATCACTTTAAAGACTTCTAATTTAATATTTTCAATTTGCTCATAGTCATGTACGCCATCAATATAGATAGTTCCTGAAAGATTTATACCGTGTTCGATATAAGGATGATCCACAATTGTATCAATCTTTATTGATTTTACTTCTATACTGGAGTTAAATTTTTTGGCCATTACTCTCATTCCACCTTGTTATTTGTGTACTCATAATGTTTTTCTACAACCGGTTCAAATTTATTGTACCTCTTTTTAAACAATGTGTAAAAATGGGAAACTATAACTTTTAAAATGGCATACCCCGGAATACCTAATATAACTCCAGGAACTCCGAATAATGCACCAGAAGTAATCAATACAAAAATAATAGTAATTGGATGCACATGTAGTGATTTACCCATAATTTGTGGGGATATAAATTTCCCTTCAATCAGTTGAACAACCGTCCATACAACAGCGAGCTTAATCAACATAAATGGCGATGTGACTAAAGCAATAATAGCTGCTGGAGTAATAGCTATAACTGGCCCTAGATAAGGGACAACACTTGTTACCATAGCCAATACGCCTAACAATAATGCATAATCCATTCCAATAATGGTGAAACCAATAAAAATCATTATTCCTATGCACATGGAAACTAGTATCTGACCTTGGATGTAAGAGCTAATTTGCTTGTCTATGCTAGTAAATACCGATTTTAAATCCTCTCTCATACGAGGTGGAAATATTTTAAGAATATATGCAGGAAGCTTTTCTCCATCCTTTAAAAGGTAAAATAAGATAAAAGGCACAGTGACAATTGCTAATATGAAGCTAGTAAGTATACCGATAAAAGATGAAATACCAGTTGCTATACCAGTGAAGGTATTTTGGAAGAATGCTCCTAGTTCCTTTGGTAAATCATATAACAGATTAGCAACATCATTCTCTATTTGTAAATAATAAGAGCTAATAAAAGTATTTGTTCTCAAAAATGAATCTAATTGACTCAATACTTCTATAAAATAACCTGGGAGCTCTTCTGCCAATCTAAAAAATTGAGCTTTTAAAAAGGGAAACACAAGAAATACCAATAAGGTAACAATTCCTACTAAAGCTAAAAAGATCAGGAGTATTCCGAGCACTCTTTTAACTTTAATTTTTTCTAGCATTCGCAATATCGGTCTAAGTAAATAATAAACAATGACCGCTAAAATGATTGGTAGTATAACATTCCCCAAAAAAACTGTGAGCGGGACAAAAATAAAGGAAATTTCATCATAAATCATAATGATTAACCCAATCATCAACAGCAATATAAGGGTGAATATAGTATTACGCCCACCTAAAAACTTTATGTATCTCGTTGAGAAAAAAGAAGGCTTTTCTGGTTCCACTTTTACCAAACATCCTTTCCTATACCCTTATTTTACGAGTGTAAAGATTCAATATCAAATGTAGAAGCTACTAATTTGATAAAAAATCTTCTATTGCTTTCCTATTTTGCTCTTTATCAATGACAATTACAGAACCAGCATGCTTATAGCTCTTAAAAGAATAACTCCCTTCTACAGGAATCGTCATTTTGTCTATTTCTAATTTTCCACTAACGATTGCATCCATCACTCGAATAGCTTTATCTTTTCTTGAATAATCTGTTTGGATATATCCCTCTGCTGCACCTAAGAATTGAGGAACATTAGAAATATTATCTATAGATAGCACTTCATCCTTTAAAGCTTCCATCACTTTTTGTTGTCGGGCAACCCTCCCAAAATCGCCTTCATTATCTGCACGGAATCTTGCATAACCTAGTAATTCCTTCCCATCTAATTGTTGCTCCCCTTTAGTTAAGGACACACCAATTTTTTCGGACATATCTTTTTCCACATCCATTTTTATCCCTTCGGGCGCAAGAATATCAACTAGTGACTCAAAGCTCCTAAAATCGATAAGGGCATAATGATGTATCGGGATATCAAACATATTCTTCAATGTTGCCTGAAGAGTCGGGACACCGCCCAAATAGTATGCAGTATTTAACTTATATGATTGATAGTTTGGAATATCTGCATAGATGTCTCGCATGAACGAGATAATTTTCACATCATTACTTTTCTTATCCCAGGAAATAACCATCATCGTGTCAGTTCTGGATTTTTCTTTCCCTCCTGCTCCTGAATCGGCACCAAGGACTAAAATATTTTCTCGCTCGCCTTTAGACCAAGAGTCACCCTCGAAGTCGATTTCTTGATGAACTTTTGTTTCCTTCGCTAAATTATATCCTGCTCTATATTGTAAAAATGAATAAGTACCTATAACTAATACAAATACGACAAGTATAGTTAATATCACTCTACCTTTTCGTAGCTTCTTCTTCGGTTTGTATCTTCTTTCTTTTACTTGTTCTTCATCCATTATAAATCTCCCCTTAAGTTCCTCAGCTATGTGAAAAGGCACTTAAATGCCATTAGTAGCCTACTCTTATAATAACGTATTTTCATAAACTTGGTTTCAGAATTTTGTACAACTTCAAAAGTAATGGTAAAATCATTTTACTATATTAGGAGGTATATAAAAATGATAGAAAAAGCTACGTTTGCCGGAGGCTGTTTTTGGTGCATGGTAAAACCATTTGATACATGGGACGGAATACATAAAGTAACCTCAGGTTATATGGGTGGGCATATTGAAAACCCTACGTATGAACAGGTAAAAAAAGGTGATTCTGGGCACTTAGAGGTAGTAGAAATACAATATGATTCATCTATCTTTTCCTATGAAAAGCTATTAGAAATTTATTGGCAGCAAATTGATCCCACAGACGCTGGAGGGCAATTCCAGGACCGTGGAGAAAGCTATAGTACTGCTATATTTGTTTATAATGAGAACCAACGAGAGCTAGCAGAAAAATCGAAACAGCAGCTAGCAGAAAGCGGTAAATTTTCTAAGCCAATCGTTACCACAATAAGAGATGCCAAGGCCTTTTATATTGCTGAGGATTATCACCAAGACTTTTATAAAAAAAGTCCTGATCACTATAAAGAAGATCGTGCACAATCCGGAAGAGATGAATTCCTCGGCAAGCATTGGAATAAAACTCAAAGCTAACTACAGACTGAGCTTATGCTTAAGGGATTAAATTTTTTCAACATAATATTGATTTTGGTATTAAAATGTGTATAATACAAAGTAATTATATACTTTAAATGTTTTCTAGGGTTCCGTAACAGTTACGTTAGTCTGGACCGAGAGAAAACTCACAGCTTTGCTGTGTCACGGAAGGATAAAAGCCTGGGAGAAACTGTTAAACAGTTATCTTCTAGGCTTTTTTATTTTTGGTAATAATAAATTTGGAGGTGCTTTTATATGAATAAAGACTGGATTAAGGTATTTGTTGCTGCTATCTTTGAGATTTTTTGGGTTATTGGTTTAAAACATTCGGATGACTTTTGGACATGGGCTGGAACCGTCATTGCTATTTTTATCAGTTTTTATTTAATGATCATGTCTGGACGTAGACTTCCAGTAGGAACTGTATATGCAGTTTTTGTTGGTTTAGGTACGGCAGGAACTGTCTTCTCTGAAATACTATTTTTTGGCGAACCGTTCCAAGTAGAAAAAGTACTTTTGATATTATTTTTGTTAGCAGGAGTAATTGGCTTGAAACTAGTTACACCCGACAAAGTTCAAGAAGGGAATGAATCCTAATGGCCTGGATTTCTTTAATCTTAGCAGGATTGTGTGAAATGTTTGGTGTTGCAATGATAAGTAAGTTGCATAAAGATCGAAATTGGCAAACGCTTGTGATATTAATTTTAGGATTTGGAGCAAGCTTTATACTTCTTGCTTATTCAATGAAAACACTTCCTATGGGTACAGCTTATGCTATTTGGACAGGAATTGGTGCTTCTGGTGGAGCAATTTTGGGTATGGTTTTATACGGAGAATCCTCAGATTGGAAAAGAATTGTTTTTATAAGCATGGTTTTAGGGGCTGCAGTAGGTTTAAAACTTGTAGCCTAAAGTTATTGTTGATGGGTTGTAGGAGGAGAATTTATTTATTAAACAAAGTTAGAAGATAAAAATTACTCGGTAGAAAATTCTTTTTGATCTTTGATTTTATCAATATTCTACTGTTAGTTTTCTTATCTATTTATTTCTCAACACCCTCTCCTTCTATTTACTTATTCTTCTTAAATTCATTTAGTTTAATCCATAATCGTAACATCTACTATTTCATCTATTTTTATTGATAATAAATAAAATGGGTCCTGTAGCTGAATCATCCTGTGCTTTAAGTCAACTTCCTCGATAATTCCCCTATTATAAACAAATTGGCCATTTTTCCATCTTTTAATTTTTGTATCACTTTTGGAAGTATAAGCTATATCCAGATTCTCTGATAGTGTCACGTAATCATATTCTGTCAACTCTGGTTTCGGCTCTCTTTTTACTTCCTCGTAATAATCACGTAGCAATGCCACATGCTCTGGAAGCATCATTGAAGTTCCCCACTTAATATTTCTTCGTGGATCAATATTATATTTTGATTTCTTTGCTTCTTCGAAAAAGGCATCATGAAAACCCATAAGTCAAACTCTCCTTTAATGTAATAAGTAAGGTTCAATAAAAATGATTAGCCTTTCTTTTTTAAATGTTAAATTGACTATTAATTAGCTAGCTAGAGAATATCTAAAGCCATCCGCTTTTTGATTTTCTTTGAATGAATAAGTATATTGTTCTTCAGACAGCTTCCTACAACAAGTAGTTTTGTTAAATAACCGTCCTTTCTTTATGAATGACAGGGACAAATGCTAATACGTTGTTAATTTTAAAAATCCTTTTAGTACCCCTTAAAAAGCAGTAGGCTTGGAATGTTTCCTTTGAAGCACTCAATACTTTTACTCTCCTCTTGCTGATTTCACCGTTGTTTTTCATATAAATCATTTCAAATACTTGATTTGTTTTCATTGAATTCAAAATTGAAATACGCACATTTGTTCCCTCCTTTTTATTTATTATAAGAACATTTGTTTGTTTTTACAACTTGAAATTTCAGGAAAAAATAAAATAGTCATTTTTATTTATTACGTTCAGCTTTATCGCCATTTTGGGTTCAAATTACAAGTTTAAGTCAATTTTTTTTATTCTATTTGTAATTTGAACAATAATCAGTAAGTTTGTTTCAGAAAATTTTACAATTAAGTATGGCCAAAATTGGGGCACTCCATTAATTAATTCAGCTCTAAACCCCAACATATCAACGTTTGATAGCTTTTGTTTAAACTACATGCTATAATAAGAGCATTGTGAATTTTAGGAGGTATAGTATGATTGCAGTAAGTAATGTAAGTCTTCGATTTGGCGATCGTAAATTATTCGAAGATGTAAATATAAAGTTTACACCAGGTAACTGCTATGGGTTAATCGGTGCAAACGGAGCTGGTAAGTCTACATTTATCAAAATCTTGTCAGGTGAAATTGAGCCACAAGAAGGTAATGTGATTATGAATCCAGATGAGCGCTTAGCGATTTTGAAGCAAAATCACTTTGAGTATGAAGAATATAATGTGTTAGAAACAGTTATTATGGGTCATAAGCGTTTATATGAAGTAATGAATGAAAAAAATGCAATTTATATGAAAGAAGACTTTTCTGATGAAGATGGTATGCGTGCAGCCGAGCTAGAAGGCGAATTCGCCGATCTAAACGGTTGGGAAGCTGAATCAGAAGCAGCAATCCTTCTACAAGGTTTAGGAATTCCAGATAGTATGCACCAAAAGAAAATGTCTGAATTAACAGGTTCAGAAAAAGTGAAGGTCCTTTTAGCACAAGCATTGTTTGGTAAACCAGACGTACTTTTACTAGATGAGCCTACCAACCATTTAGATATAAAAGCAATTCAATGGCTAGAAGATTTCTTGATCAACTTTGAAAATACTGTTATCGTAGTTTCGCATGACCGTCACTTTTTAAACAAGGTTTGTACACATATTGCAGACTTAGACTTTAGTAAAATTCAAGTTTATGTTGGAAACTATGACTTCTGGTATGAATCGAGTCAGCTTGCAACTAAAATGGCACAAGATCAAAACAGTAAAAAAGAAGAAAAAATTAAAGAATTACAAGCCTTCATTGCTCGCTTTAGTGCTAACGCATCTAAATCTAAGCAAGCAACTTCACGTAAAAAAATGTTAGATAAAATCGAGTTAGATGATATTAGACCATCTTCTCGTAAGTATCCATATGTTAACTTTGCTATGAAACGTGAAATTGGAAATGACGTTTTACAAGTTCAAGATCTTGGTTACTCATTAGAGAACGAAAAACTATTCTCTGGCATGAATTTCACTATGAATAAGGACGACAAAATTATTTTGCTAGGTGATGAGCTCGCTAAGTCTGCTCTACTTCGTCTTCTAGCTGAAGAGGAAGAGCCACAAGAAGGATCTATCAGATGGGGCGTTACTACATCTCGTGCTTATTTCCCTCTTGATAACGCAAAATACTTTAACGGTTCAGAAACGTCTCTAGTTGATTGGCTTCGTCAATATTCACCAGATGATGAAAGTGAGACATTCTTACGTGGATTCCTAGGACGTATGCTATTCTCTGGTGAAGAAGTAAAGAAAAAGCCTTCCGTACTATCTGGAGGAGAAAAAGTTCGTTGTATGCTATCCAAAATGATGCTTTCTGAAAGTAATGTTTTGTTATTAGATGAGCCTACCAACCACTTAGACTTAGAATCAATCCAAGCCCTAAACAATGGCTTAATCGCGTTTAAAGGTGCTATGATCTTCACCTCTCATGACCATCAGTTCATTCAAACGATTGCAAATCGTGTAATCGAAATCCGCAAGGACGGCTCTATCTTAGATAAGCAGCTGACATACGATGAATTTTTGGAATGGAAAGAAGCTCAAAAATTATAATATAGAAAAGCGCAGTGCTAGACAAAATCTACATTTTCTTATCTTAAAAAAGGGTATTCGTGATAATTCACGGATACCCTTTTCTCATCTATATTGCAGAGGATCTCGTTCTCTTTTAATTAGTCCATTATGTGCCAGACCCCACTCGATTACACGATCTATAATACGATCATAAAATTCGTCATCAAAAACAGGTACAACTGAATTTCGCAACTCGTCTACATCATTTTTGATTTCTTTTAACTCATCATGCTTAAAAACAACATCATCATTTAGAGAATCCCATATATAATCACAGAATCGAACAAATCCAACATCCCAATTCGCATTGCCATTATTCTGTGCCTCATATCTTAACTTCTCAATAGCTCTAATTAATTCTCCTTCTACGGTTTCCGATTGTCCATTCTGCGGAACATATTTTTTCCAAATAGCTTTTGCTTCTTCAAAATATTTCACTATTACCACCTCAAACAAAAATAGTTACTATTATCAATTTTAAAAAAAGCATGAGACGACTGTTGTCTCATGCTTTTTTTGAAGTTTTGATAAATCGGCCAAGCAATGAACGAGCCGGTAATTTTCCTAAAACAGTATCGCTAGTTTCCGATACCCTTTTCAATGTGTTTAAAAGTTTGTCTTCTCCAGCCCAATGCTCTTCTACAATTTCAGGTGAAAATTTATTTAATAGCATATTGACGATAAATGCTGCAACTATAATATCATCGATGAAACCACCAGGTCCCACTAGGCCCTCTGGTAAGATATCGATTGGAGTAATAAAGTAAAGAATACCACTCCCAATAAGTGTTTTACTTTTCGAGTCAATGCGATCATCCAACATTGATTTAATAAGTAAATGAAAAAAATCAGGAGCAAACAAAAGATACGGAGTAAACTTTCCCATCTTATTTGATTTTGAATCTACGTAATCTGTTATTTTAGCACGTAATTTCGTATAAAAATCTTGTTGTTCATCATAGGAAGGCAATTCCTTTTTTAACTCTAAGTCCATACAAAACTCCCCCTTCTTTTTATCACTATACCAAATATTTTGGTAAATGAAACATATATAGTACTACTTAAATGAAATAATTGATTTCCACTACAGCCTGGGTACTTTGTTACAGGTGCCAGGCACCTGTAACAAAGTATAGGGTGAATGATAAGCCATTAAATATCCCTGTTCCATGCATGTTCTGTTTATGAGATAAACTTATTTTAATGTTATTTCACCTATATTTAAATACTCATTTAAAGCTTGTTGTAATGTGCCATAGGTTTTTGTATCTTTGTCAAACATCATTCCTAATCGGATCATTTGACGAACAACCTCTGGTCTTAAGCCGGTAATTATTGTTTGACACCCCATCATGGCAGTTCCATATAAAGTTTTCATAAGATGCTCTATTACGTCATTTTCCATTTCAGCAATTCCAGATAAATCTATGATTAAAGTTTGTATTCGTAGTCTTCCTATCTCTGTCAATACTTTCTCTTCTAAAATTGCTGTTCGATATGTATCAACTGAACCAATTAAAGGTAAAATGCAGATAGAAGGTGTAATTGGTATAATTGGTACTGAAAGATTTTCGACAACCTTTCTTTGAGAGAGTATCAATGCATCTTTATAAGTAGAATAATTTATGAAAAATGCGTTTAAGAAATTATCTATTCGATTATTTAGCAGTTTTTCTATTTCAAAGAAATCTTCCATATTCCAATAATCTTCAAGATCATTCATTTCTTTTATAAAGGCCCAGACTGTTCTACGGATAGCCTGCACCCATTCAAGTTTGAAGGCTAAAGTTAAGGAATGAGTTGCCCAGGCGATTCCTTCTTGTTTAGCAAATAAGTCTAACTCCTCATCATTACCTTCGATAATATTCTTAATAAGACTATGTGCATTATTAATTAAATCAATATCTCCAACTCTTAAAATGTCATTAATCTTGTCACGGACATTTACAGCTTCAGAAAGAAGATTTTCTTGAACACGATCCTTGTTCTCTTTAAAGTACTCTTTAATTCTTTCATCTAAAAATAGCTTTTCCAAGTTGTTTCCCCCTAGATATTTTAATGATAATTTGAACACTCGTCTTGTTTACCCATATAGTTTTAAAGTTAAACACTATGCGGATAGTGTTTTCATAAACATTTTTTATTTTGAGACAAAAAAAATAGCCCATCTAAATGATGGGCTTTCTAACTTATAGTTTTGTAACATTTGCAGCTTGAGGTCCACGATTTCCTTCTACTACTTCAAATTCTACACTTTGTCCCTCTTCAAGTGATTTGAAGCCTTCACCTTGAATAGCAGAGAAGTGTACGAATACGTCATTTTCTCCTTCAACTTCGATGAATCCAAATCCTTTTTCTGCGTTAAACCATTTTACAGTACCTTGTTTCATGTTATTACCTCCAAAAATAAAATTAACAATATGTAAATCTAAAAATTCACATATTCCATGAAGTACCGACATCACATCATCGATCACTACATGGGATATGTGAATTGCTAATACGGTTTATCATTTTAATTGTTATCTAAATTATAGCATTTGGATAAATATAGTCAACAAATTTTTACATTATTCTAAATCGTTTATTCGATAGTTTTCCAGATGATACCATGAAATATTTGTAAATCATCCTCACAGGACTCACAATAGCATTGCTCCTTAACAGACCAAAAAGCCCAGAATTTATCCTCTCTAGATTCTTCTTTTGGAAATTTTCTACGAAATTCTGTTAGCCTGTTATCAAGATACAATCGTGCATCTTCTTCCTTTTCAAACGAAACTCTTTCTAAAATATGATCTTCCCATCCTTCAAAAGCCCACCATGGTTCATAATCTGCTTTCATATAAATTACCTCATACATAATATATCGCCTCTAATACTTTATAATAATTCATATTTTACTGCTCTAAATTATTTTGTCTACTGTTACGACTTACTTGAACTGTTTAAATTGAAAATCTTCTCTCTTTGGGTTAAGTTATAATTAACAACTACAAACAAAATGGAGAAATTGGGTAAGCTTATAAAGGCTCTTCCCATATTGTTTATTTTTGCAAAATGAAACCTTCTTTTCTCTCATTCGTATAATGTAGTGTATATATAAGGAGGTCTTGACTATGACTGAAGCAGTTCAAACCGTCATTCGTCATTTTATAAATATTCCAATCATGATTGCATCATGGTTTACATTCTTTTTTCCTCTCGATTTTGGATTTTTAGGGAGTTCCGGACTAGCTGTTATCGTTTATGCAGCCTCTAACTTTACGATTAAAAAAATACAACAAAAATCCATTATGAAGAAATATGATTTAACAGCATCTGAATATTTCCACATTCGAAATCAAATCAAGGAAGCTAATGCAAAGGTCCGTACTCTTAATAGTCATTATTTGAAAGTGCGATCTATAAGTTCCTTTAAACAGCTTTTTGAACTAAATAGATTAGCCAAACGAATTATTGCATTGGTTAAAGCAAACCCTAAAAAATTTTATCAAGCAGAAAACTTCTTCTACGCTCATCTAGATTCAGCTGTAGAACTTACTTCTAAGTATACTTTCTTAGTTTCTCAACCTTCTAAAAACAGAGAAATGAAGCTAGCTTTAGAAGATACACGAGAGACTTTAGAATCCATCAACACTGTAATGGAAGATGACTTAAAAAATGTTCTAGCAAGCGACATGGAGCATTTGAGAATGGAATTAGACTTTGCTAAATTATCAGTATCTAAAAAAGCTAAACCTTTATATTTAAAAGGAGAGACAAAAGATGAGCGAAAATACCTCGAATAAAACAGATGATTTTTTAATGGACGAACTACTAAATAACCCATTTGCTCTAAATGAAGCTAAGCCTCAAGCAGTTTCCGAACAAACAAAAGATGCATTACCAACGAAATTAATAGATCGTTTATCGGAAGAAGAAAAACAGAAAGCTCAACAATTAGCTGATCAAATACCAGCTGGAAACTATGAGGCGATACTAACATATGGTGCCAATGCTCAAACAGAGCTTACTCGCTTTTCCCACCAAATGTTAGATCATGTTCAGAAAAAAGATATTGGGCCAGTTGGTGATATTTTAGGCGATTTAATGAAAAAGTTATCTGAGCTGAATCCCGAGGAGCTTTCCACAGAAAAGAAATCAGGTATCCGAAAACTCTTTAATCGAGTTAACCGTTCTGTACAAGAAATGATGACTAAATACCAAAAGCTAAGCACTCAGATTGACAGAATAGGCATTCAATTAGAGCATTCCAAACGTGGACTTGTGGAAGATGTTCAAATGCTAGATAAACTTTACGATCAAAACAAAACATATTTCCAGGCTTTAAATGTGTATATTGCTGCAGCTGAGCTTAAAAGAGATGAAATTGTAAATGTAACAATACCAGAATTAAGAAGAAAAGCGGAAATGTCTAACGATCAAATGGCATATCAAGAAGTTAATGACATGGCACAGTTTGTAGACCGCTTAGAAAAAAGAGTATATGATTTGCAACTTTCACGTCAAATTACCATCCAAAGCGCTCCGCAAATCCGAATGATTCAGCAAACCAACCAAACGTTAGCTGAAAAAATTCAATCGTCAATTATGACATCTATTCCATTGTGGAAGAACCAAATTGCTATCGCTCTTACATTAAATCGTCAGCAAAAAGCAGTGGCGGCCCAAAGACAGGTAACGAAAACAACAAATGATCTGCTCTTGAAAAACTCAGAAATGTTAAAAGTAAATAGTATTGAAACTGCTAAAGAAAATGAACGTGGCATAGTAGAAATCGATACATTGAAGAAAACACAGGAAAATCTTCTTCAAACAATCGAGGAAACAATGCGTATCCAAGCCGATGGAAGAGTAAAACGTAAAGCAGCAGAAATAGAAATTAGCCGTATGGAAGAAGAACTGAAACAACGTCTACTTCTCATCGCTGACCAATCTAAAAACAGATCCGTACAACCATAATATAAAAAGGCATAGCTTTTATTGGCGATGCCTTTTTATATTATATGCTTATAGAAAAACCTAGTAGTTCCTATTCAATTACACAATTTACAATAAAGCCTCTCTCCAATTTCTCCTCAAAGCCACACCAAAAAAACACAACGCTATAGTTTTGTTTTCACTAATCAGCTTTTAACGATATGATGAAGCATTTTCCGTAGCAACCGTAAAGTTTCATCTGAGAACTTTTCCAAAGATGCAGCAGTAGCAGTTTTCTTACCAAATATCAGATGAAAAAGCTCTATCTGTTCTTCAGTGGCTTCCTCATCATTTAGGAAAAGATGAAGAATGGATATCTTTTTTCGTTCAACCTCCAATACAGCCTCTGCAGTGTCCATAATGCCGTTTTGTGCATAACCAAACGCAGAAGGCTCTCCGTCAGAGAAAACAAGTAAGAATTTATGATTTTCTGGTCGTGCCTCTAGTCGTTTACCAATCCAGCGGATAGCAAATCCATCACGATTATCCTCATGTGCTTCCATAGACAAAATACTTAAACCACTATCTTTTTGACCATCCTCTAAACGATGAACCCATTCAAAGGTGTTTGGTTGCTTAGTTTCAGATGCTTCGAAGGCATCTTCATAATGAAGAACGATTTCATGTACAATCTTCAACTCTCTTAGAACATCATGAAATAATAAAACGGCTTTTTGGGTTTCCTCCATTTTATCCTGCATAGAAGCTGAACCATCCACAAGTAAACCAAATACAGCATTTAACTGAGTACTTGGAGCATTTTTTTTATAAAACGGTTTTGGTCTTTCTTCAGTCCAAATGGATGTCATTTGTGTGGAAAGCCTGCCTTTAGAGAGGTTTGTTCGTCGGTCTATCTTCTTTTGCTCCATTCGTTTTTTCATTTCTTGTACAAATGCTTTTACAAAGGGAGCCTGGTCCTGTCGAATAGCTTGTAGTTGTGTTTTTTGAATGAGGTTAGGAACAATTTCTATCCTTTTTTCTTCATAAACCACATTAGTATGCTCGTTTCCAAAATTCTTGCCCGCTTTTTTGCTATAACCACTTTTTTCTTCTTCATACTTGACGTCCTGAACTTCACTGTTATTTCCAGTGGAGTTTCCCCGTCCCGTTTCGGTAATCTCATCATTTTCCTGTCCTTGTTCTGCATTTACGTTTTGCTCGGCCTTTCCATCCCGGCCATGCTCCAATTCATATTGAAGATGGACTCCATCCTCCTGCTCATTTTCCCTATGCCACGATCTAAATACTTCTTCAATCGTATCTTTTTTTGCTTCCTCCCCCATCTCAGAATCCTTCAACCCTTGATGGTAATGAAAATCTATATTTGCTATATTAGAAGGCGATAGGATGGCATAAAACTGGAGAAGGGTATCGTCAAAAATAAACTCTGATAAAATATTTATAATTTGGAACGCAAGATCAATCGAATCCTGAGTAGATTTATTGTCATATACCTTTTGAATAATTCGGTTTGTTTCGATAAAGGAATCTGGACCAGTAGCATAAATGGTTCCCTCATACAAACAGATATACATATAACTGAGGTAAGCATCTGCTAGAAATCCTTTTTGCAAATTTACTATTAACTGCTGCTTATGAAAGGCTAAATATGTTTCTATTCTAATATCACAAGTTTTCCTCATACCAATCCGTTTTTTTTGAATACTTTCCATCAATCGAAACTCTTCCAGACAAAAGATGATCTGATCCATGAACTTTGGTAGGATACTATTCCTTTCATCAAGGTAATGTGACCATGCTAGAACACTAAAATGCTTCCAAAATCCTTCTGTTAATAAATAAATATCAGATAGTCTACCTTTATGCATAACCTCTTCACTACGATGTCTCCAAAATACACTTATAGAAACAGTCTGTTCCTCAGGTTGAAACTCAATTAGCTTTCTTTCATTAATTGTAATATCCATATTTTTCGTCATAGCCTTAGCAATTGTTTCGTAATGCATCAGTTGCCTTGCATCAATCGTTTCGTTATTGAATTGGATAAAGCGATTTACAGAAGACAATTACATCACCTCACTTAATCCAAGAGGAAGCAAGCTCTAAAACAAGTCTCTTCTCTTGTTCATCCTCTAACTTTTCAGCAATCGCATAGTTTATAGCTCTCAATGGTTCCATGTAGTGTGCTAGCTCCATTGCATATTGGAGGCTTCGAATAGAGGCAGCGTCTTCAGCTAATAGACCTTGCTTCACTTGTTCCATTAAATCTGATGCAAGATTAAGCATTAGAGTGTGAAGCTCTTCTTGTGCATCAGGAAATAAATTATGAAATAGATTCGCAAGTAAATCTCCAGAAATATATGGAATAGTAAATGAGACAAAACGATTTTTCAATGCTTCATTCATAGGAGTTGTTCCGATATACCCTTCATTAATGGCAGCTATAACAGAAAAATCTGGGTGAGCCTTGATGACCTCACCAGTAAAGGGATTTGTAAGCATACGGCGATAATCTAACACGCTATGTAAAATCGGTAAGGTTTCGGACTTTGCCATATTTATTTCATCAATATATAGGATATGCCCTTTTTTCATCGCCTCCACTACAGGACCATCTACAAACTCAATAACATTAGTTCCTTCTTTAATGACAATAGTTTTAAAACCTAGTAAGGATTCTGCGTCCAAATCTACCGAACAGTTAATGCTCTGTACAGGCTGAGAAAAGAAGTGAGACACTGTTTCAGCAAGCTTTGTCTTCCCTGCTCCTGTTGGACCTTTTAATAAAACAGGCTTTTTTAAGGAAACCGCAATCAATACATCCTCATACAAAAAGTCGATTGGTGAAACATATCCTCCAGAGCCAATCAAATCTATATCTTTCTCACTGTGCAACCTTTTAGTCCTTATTTGTCTTTCTCTCTCTATTAAATCAATCATGTTGTTCCTCCTTAATAAGAAAAGTTCAAGCGCCTATGACTGCCTACATGCTCAAAACGCGAAAACTATCTTGTTTTCAAAAAAAAACTGATGAAGAATCATCAGTTTTTTATTGAAAATATTCCTTATAATAGCCGCCGACCTTACCTGTATTGTCTATGACAAATAAAAATTCTTCTGTTTCATTTTTAACTTCATATGTGTTTCCAACTGTCAGTACATTGCTAACTAAGAATTTTTTAGCGTCTGTATGGATACATGTTACTGTCTTAATAGTTGGCTTCACTGCCCAATTTGTATGTATCATTTAACCACTTCCTTTAAATATAGTATACGATTGAATGAAGTAAAATTCAATCACGATACTAATTTAACTAGTTACGCAAAGCTGGACATATACTATGAAAACAGTATATGTTTTCTTCACTAAAAAAAGAGCAGACAAATTAAATGTCTGCTCTAAATGATTAAGAATTTAGCATTAAATCTTCAGGGTTTTCAAGAAGTTCTTTAACTGTTTTTAGGAATCCAACAGAATCTTTTCCATCGATTACACGGTGATCATAAGAAAGTGCTACATACATCATTGGACGAATTTCAATTTCATTTCCAACAGCAATTGGACGCTTTTGAATTGTATGCATTCCAAGAATACCAACTTGTGTACCATTTAAAATTGGTGTAGACAGTAGGGAACCGAATACTCCACCGTTTGTGATAGTAAATGATCCACCAGCCATGTCTGAAAGAGCTAATTTGTTGTCACGCGCTTTTTTAGCAAGGCCCGCAATGTCTCCTTCAATTTCTGCAAAGTTTTTGCGGTCAGCATCACGTACAATCGGTACTACTAATCCACCTTCTGTAGAAACAGCTATACCAATATCGTAGAAATTGTTTTTAACAATGTAATCCCCGTCAATTTGAGAATTCACATATGGGTATTTTTTTAATGCAGCAACAACTGCTTTAGTGAAGAAAGACATAAATCCAAGACGAACATCATTGTCCTCAAAGAATTTGTCTTTTTTACGAGAACGTAATGCCATAACATTAGTCATGTCAATTTCGTTAAAAGTTGTTAGCATTGCTGTACTTTGTCTTACTTCTAATAGACGAGAAGCAATAGTTTGACGACGGCGTGACATCTTCTCACGAGTAGTACGGCCATCATCCTCTTTAGCTGGTGTTGTTGTTTTAGCAGGCTCTGCTTTTGATGGTGCAGGTTTAGAACCATGCGCAGATACATCTTGAACTCGAACGCGACCCATAGGATCTACAGGTGAAATTTCACTTAAGTTAATGCCTTTTTCACGAGCTAGTTTGCGAGCAGCAGGACTTGCAATGGTACGATCTTGTTCATTAGAAGCCTCTTCATTTGCTTTTGCTACTTCTTGTGCTTTGTTACCATTAACTTCAGGAGCTTTCGCTTCTTCTTTTGGTTGTTCCTTTGCTTCTGTCTTAGCTGCTGGTGCACCTGAACCAGCACCTACAATAGCAATAACTTCTCCAACTTGAACAGTATCACCTTCTGCAAATAATAGCTCACTTACTACTCCAGCTTCTTCAGAAATAACCTCTACGTTAACTTTATCTGTTTCTAATTCAACGATAAATTCGCCTTTTTCAACTGTATCACCTGGTTGTTTTAACCATTGTGCAATGGTACCCTCTGTAATCGATTCTGCTAGTTCCGGAACAATAATTTCTGCCACTTGATTTTCCTCCTCTAATGCTTTTCTTACAAACTTTTTAATGCTTCTTCAATAATTCTTGCTTGTTCCACTTTATAAGTGTCGATATCACCTTCTGCAGGGCTAGAACGATGAACACGCCCTACATATTTAATATCTTTTCCTTTAGCAATATCCAGTAAATATGGAAGTGCAAAATTCCATGAACCCATGTTCTCTGTTTCTTCTTGAGCCCATACAAGCTGTTTCAGGTTCGGATATCGATCTACAATTGCTTGAATTTTTTCTTCTGGGAATGGATATAGTTGTTCTACACGAACAATATGCATAAACTCATGGCCATCTCCATCTTTGACTTTGTCTGCTAAGTCAATTGCTAATTTACCACTAGCAAATACAATTTTTTCGACCTTGTCAGTTTGTTGACCTAAACCTGGTTGTTCAATAATTGTTTCAAACTTACCTTCAGTCAATTCTGCCACATCCGCACCTACTAATGGGTGACGAAGTAATGATTTCGGTGAAACGATTACTAATGGTCGAATTGCATCTTCTTTTAACATTTTAGCTTGTCTGCGAAGAATATGGAAATAATTTGCCGCGCTAGAAAGGTTGGCAACTGTCCAGTTGTTTTCAGCAGCAAGCTGTAGATAACGCTCTAAACGTGCACTTGAATGCTCTGACCCTTGACCCTCAGCACCATGTGGTAACAGCATTACAAGCCCTGATTTTAGTCCCCATTTAGATCGAGCAGAGCTGATAAAGTTATCAAACATCACTTGTGCCATATTCGCAAAGTCACCATATTGTGCTTCCCAAATAGTTAATGAGTTATTATCTTCTAGGTTATAACCAAACTCAAAGCCTAGTACAGCAGCTTCTGTTAAAGGACTATTATGCACAGTGAAGGACGCTTTTGCATCGCTTATACTATGGATAGGAGTCAACTCCGCACCAGTTTTTTCGTCATGCAATACTAAGTGTCTATGAGAGAAAGTTCCACGCTGAGCATCTTGTCCTGTTAAGCGAATAGAGTTTCCATCTTGAATAATGGTTGCTAAAGCAAGTGTCTCTGCATGACCCCAATCAATTTTCCCTTTTCCTTTAAATGGTTCTTCACGGCGTTTCAAAATTTTCTCCAATTTTTTAAACGCTGTAAAATCAGATGGCCATGTTAAAAGTTCTTCATTGATTTTCTTCAGTCTGCTTTCCTCAACTCCAGTTGGAAGCTCAGGCATACCTTCTAGAACTACTTCTGGAATAATAATTTCATGTGCCGTAGTTTGTGGAAGCTCTTTCACGCGATCGTATGCTTCCTGCATTCCACTGAAAATAGTTTCGTCAAGCTTGGTAACCTCATTATCTTGGATTACCTTTTCATCCACTAATTTTTGTCCATAAATTTTACGCACAGTAGGGTGCTTGTGAATAATATGGTACATCTGAGGATTAGTCACTAATGGCTCATCCATTTCATTATGACCGTATCTACGGTATCCAAGTAAATCAATAACAATATCTTTACCAAATTTATTGCGGTATTCATGCGCTAGCTTCGCAACACCGATAACTGCCTCTGGATCGTCCGCATTTACATGAATGACTGGAACCTCATATCCTTTAGCTGGATCAGAAGAATAGAAAGTTGAACGTGAATCATAATGTTCAGTTGTAAATCCAATCATATTATTAGCAATGATATGAATAGACCCACCTGTTTGGAAGCCTCTTACTCTACTATAGTTTAATACTTCCGTTACAATCCCTTGCCCTGGGAAAGCAGCATCTCCGTGAACTAAAATAGCATACGCAGCATTCTTATCCTGAACCGGCATTCCTGACTGATCAGTAGCTTCCTGAGCTGCACGAGTTTGCCCAGTAACTACTGGACTTACTACCTCTAAGTGAGAAGGATTGTATGCCAATTTTAAAGTTAACCCAGACGGAGAATGATAAGCAGCCCCCTTATGGTACTTAACATCGCCATACCACCCCTCTGACAACTCTAAAGAACCGTCTTTTGGTAGGAAGGATTCTGAAGGGACATGTGCAAATTCAGCGAACATCATTTCGTACGGTTTCTTCAGAACATGTGTCAACACATTTAAACGTCCACGGTGGGCCATCCCGATGTTAACTTGTTTTGTTTTTGTAACGTTAGATTGTCTTACCAATTCATCGATTAGCACTACTAAAGTATCTAATCCTTCAATTGAAAATCGTTTCGCACCTACAAACGTACGATGGATAAATTTCTCAAATCCTTCTATTTGTGTTAAACGTTTCAATAATTCTTTCTTTTGCTCAGTAGATAAACCCTCTAATACAACACCTTTTTCAATCTTGCTCTGTAACCATTTACGCTCTTCTACATCAACAATGTGAGAAATCTCAAAAGCAATTTTATTCGTATAAACTGACTTTAAATACTCTATAGCCTCTAAACCATTGTTAACCGTACTCGGTGCATCTTGTAGTAAAAAGCCTACAGGAACATCTTTTAAATCGGCAGGAGTAAGACCATACGTCTTAAAATTGATCCGAGAATCATTTTTTTCTCTGTCATTTAAAGGATAGATATCTGCAGTCAAATGCCCGTGTGCACGAATTGCATCAGCCAATTCGATTGCACGAACTACTTTTTCAAAATTGTTTGACTCTACTGCTGGGGAGTTTGTTCCTGTTGCAGTAGAATTTCCTGTCAAAACAGGTGCACCATACTCTTCAAATAAACTAACTAATTCTTGATCTACTTCTTCAGGTGATTGAAGGTATAGATCATATTGCTCCATCACATAACCAAGATTGGGCCCCGAAAAAATGGACCAAGGTGTTTGCTTGTTCGACATTTAAAAAAACCTCCAACATATTGTGCCAATTCTGGCATTAATGAATAGTACATTAAAAATAAATGCAAAAGCCTGAATACGAAAGATATACTTATTTATTCATTAAATCTTCACATTTACAGTTTACCACTCTTTTAGTTAGACTGAAAGAGTTCAACTATAAGAACAATTTTTCCATATCCATCTTACTACTCTCTCAAAAAAATACAATCCTTTTTGGCAAATTAAATTACTATTTCCATAATTTTTTTATACTTTAAAAATGAATGATTATTCACTTGTAAATTTAGGGAAAAATAGCAAGAAATTTGAACCGTTACTGTTACTTTGAACCTGGATATTACCTTTATATGCACCAACCAATCTTTGTACGATGCTAAGGCCTAATCCAGATCCACCTTTCGTTTTTGTTCTTGCCTCGTCGGCTGTATAAAAACGATCAAAAATTCTAGGAAGTGACTCTTCTGTTATACCAACTCCGTTATCTGAAACAATAATTACAGTCTGGTCAGACTCTTCCTTAGCTTCAATAATAATGGAAGGCTTTTTTTCATTGTATTTTATCGCATTTTCAATTAAGTTCCTTAGAATCTGCTCTAAGGTTGTATTAGGCATATTTACTACTATACTTTCACTACCTTGATAAACTATTGATGCTTCTGGAGATAAAACCTGAAATTTTTGTTCAAGTTCTTTAACCACTAGAAAAACACTTGTCCTAGCTTCTTGAATAGTTCTTTCGTTTTTTGCAAGTTTTAGCATTTCTTCTATTAGTGTTTTCATTTTTTGTACTTCTAAAAGAGAAATGTCCAGTGATTCATCTAGGACCTCTCGCTCTTCCTTCCCCCATCTATTAAGTAGAGCAAGATGCCCTTCCACTACTTGTATAGGAGTCCTTAGCTCATGAGATACATTATGGATGAATTCATCTTGTCTAGAGATAGTTTCATTCACCTCATTCATTAGCTCTTTATAGATCTTCATCAGTTCTCCAATTTCATCATTAGAGATTTTCTCAAAATTTACTTCTTTAGAAAACCTAGTATCCTTGGCAAGCTGCATTTCATCGCGTAGCTCTTTGATAGGTTTAAGTAAAAATGCGGACAAAGAATAGCCAATAAACGCGGACAGAATAAGAGCGATGAGCGCAAAAATTATCATGGCCAATTTGATGTATTGCATGAGCTCTTTAAAATTAGCTAGGCTATGAGAAATTTCTATATAACCCTTAAATAAACCAAAATCTAATTGTGCGGACTTTAGGTAAATAGGCTGGCCCTTTACTTCGTCTTTCTTGAATTCTTCGATTGTAGAAGCTGAAAATTCTTTAAAGGGGCTGGCATCATTAATACGAAGTAATTCAATCCCATCTTCATTTAAAATTCTTACCGATTGCTCTTGGTTAACAAGCTGATTAATAAGAGTACGATTTCTTTGAATGTCCTGTACACTTATAACTGGCCCTTGCGACTCGAAGAAGCTAACCACTTCATTAAGTGTGTTTTGAGCAACTTTTTTTTCGGACATTAGCATCCAGCTAAAGATGGAGAAGTATAATATAATACACATCATTAAAAAGCTTAGAAAGATGGATAATGCTGCGGAATATGTCCATTTCTTTTGCAATGTCCACTTAATCATGAGCGCATCACATATCCTACTCCTCGAACTGTTTCTATTAGAGAAGCAATTTCTTCGGGCAACTTTTTTCGTAGATGTCTAATATAAACATCCACTACATTTGTCTCCACTTCCGTTTCAAAGCCCCATACCTTTTCTAAAATATGATCTCGAGTTAATACGATGTCGCAGTTTTGCATAAAGCATACTAAAAGATCATATTCGGTTTTAGTAAGGTTTATCTCCTTCTTATGGAAAGATACCTTATAAGCCTGTTGATCAATCTCCAAACCTTTTATACCTAAAATATTATGCACGCTTGTTGATAATGGTATTGCTCTTCTTAAAACGGCACGTATTCTTGCAAGTAACTCTTCTATTGCAAAGGGCTTTACGACGTAATCATCTGCTCCTGCTTCTAAACCAGATACACGGTCAATCACAGCATCTCTGGCAGTGATTAAAATAATGGGAACATCCTTTATTTTTCGGACTCTACGACATATTTCTAGACCGTTTAAATTTGGTAGCATGACATCTACTAACAACAGGTCATATGTGTTATTTAAAGCCAGTTCAAATCCCTCTCTACCATCATAGGAAACGGTGACATCAAAATTTTCATGTTTAAGTTCAAGTTCCACAAACTTCGAGATATTTTTCTCGTCCTCTATCAATAAAATATGTTGTTTCATTTTTACACTTCCCTTTAAAAAAATACCGCTCATAATGAACGGCATTTGTGGTATATGATTGTTTTTATTGATGTTATATTAATATACAATATTTGTTCTATAGAAGCGTTAACTGTATAGCAGTTCTATGACATACTTGCTTTCGATACATTCTAATTTTTTTAACATAGTACTCATTAATCAGTGCCTTAATTTGAGAGAAAAGATATATGACAAAGCAGTTGTGAGATTATATAATAGTAAAAACTGCTATTTAGTAATAACAAGGAGACTAAGAATTTTCAAGCGAAAAACATTTTCCTAAATACATATAATTTAATCATATGTATTTATTGTGAAACATACAAGTGTGTAACATTATTATTTTTTAAAAATGTAAAATTTAACACTATGCAAAACGACAAACATCAAGTATATTATTCTATGCAAATAATTTTATAAGGCAAAGATTACTTTGCCGAGGGAAGGCAAATGGTGCGCCACCAGTAATTAAACTGGTTCTAGTAGGTTCGATTCCTACCCCGAAATTTTTTATGCAATTCGAAATGAAAAATTTCAGGGGAACTAGAATGACTATGTTCATTGTTAGTTCTGGAGGAGGCGTTTTTTTGTGTTGAAAAAAAGAGATTTATATGAGTGTACTATTCTATTTGAACTCATGTCTGACCCTACTATTATGCCATTTGTTCGTCATAAAGCTTATTCTGCAGACGAATACTGGTTCCTAACAAAACAATTAATGGAGGAAGAGCTTGCTGGAACAGCAATTTCTCGCACAATTATGAGTGACTATGGGCAACCTATTGGCACAATAAACCTTTTTGATATTAAACACGGGACAGGCTTCTTAGGCACTTGGATTGGATCACAATTTCAAGGTCAAGGCTACAATAAAAAAGCTAAAGAACAGTTTTTAGAAGAATTGTTCTTTGACCTAGATATTCACACCGTATTTTTACGCATAAGAAAAAATAATGTTAAGAGCATTCGCGCAACGGAAAAACTGGGATACGCTCTAAAAGCAAATGAATCCCATACAGTGATTTATGATGAGATCAATCAAGGTACTGACCAATTCGATTTGTACTATATACCAAAGGACCTCTTCCACATGAAAAAGCTACATCAAAACAGAGAAGAAGAACAAGCGATGTAACCAAAAAACTCCCGTCAAATATTTTGACGGGAGTTTCATTAGTTTTTGTAGGTTAGTAATAACTCTGTAAACTGCTCTGGCGTCTTTGAAGAATTAGCCATGCACTGAGCATCTATTATTTTCTCTTTGTTCAAAGCAAGAGCAGAAATTGAGCTCATAAAAGTCTCGGATGTTAGATTCTCCTCTTCTAGTACGATAGCGTATCCTTGCTTCTCAAAGAAATTTGCATTTAAAACTTGATCCCCTCTACTTGCGTTCTTAGAAAGAGGAATTAACAACATAGGTTTTTTTAGCTCTAAAAATTCAAAAATGGAGTTAGAGCCCGCTCTACTAATAACATAGTTAGTGATTTTCAGTAAATGGGGCAATTCGTTTGTTACATATTCAAAAGCTACATAATTAGGGTTATTCTTTAAAGTAGGATCTAAGTTTCCTTTACCGCAAAGATGAATAATTTGAAATCTTTTTGTTAAAGATTCAATATTGTCCTTGATTGCAGTATTAATATTTTTTGAACCTTGGCTCCCTCCCATAATAATAATCGTTTCTTTAAGAGGACTAAAGCCTGTTAGCTCTCTGGCAATTTTTTCGTCTCCTTGAAATAAATCAGGGCGTATTATTGCACCGATAGAAGAGGATTTATCCTTAGGAAGATACTTTAAGGTTTCTTCGAATACAGAAAAAATATGTTCTGCAAAAGGGGTAGCAATTTTATTTGCTAGACCTGGAGTAATATCGGATTCGTGTATAACTACAGGTATATTCGAAAGTTTAGCTGCAACCACGACTGGTACAGAAACAAAACCCCCCTTAGAAAATACAATAGAAGGTTTTACCTTTCTTAAAATTCTAAGAGCTTGCATAGTTCCATACAAAACTTTGAAGGGATCTGAAAAATTTTTTACAGAAAAATATCTCCGAAGCTTTCCATTTGAAATGGAGTAATATGGTAAGGTAGGAAAGCCTTTTTCAATGATAGTTTTTTCAATACCATCGGATGATCCGATATAATGGACCTCGTAGCCCTTTTTTAACAATTCGGGAATAATCGCTTCATTTAAAGATACGTGACCAGCAGTTCCCCCACCAGTCAGCACTATTGTGTTATTATTCATTTTAATCTCCTAACTATTTATCTAAAGGATGTATGCCAAAATGCAAGAAACGAAAACCTTAAAAGAAAAGACTAAGTATATGATTAAAATAGTGCTTCCTATCTTAATCACACAGGTCGCACTCTATTTAATGACTTTTTTTGATATTTTAATGACAAGTAAATATAGTATCGAACATTTAGCAGGCGTTTCTATAGGTTCGTCTTTATGGGTGCCAGTATATACTGGATTAACCGGAATCCTACTAGGCATCACGCCAATTGTAGCACAATTAATCGGTGCAAAAAAGCATGAAGATGTAAGATCCTTTGTCCAGCAGGGTTTCTATATTGCAATTCTACTAGCCTTTTTTATATTCATAGGTATTATAGTACTCATTGATCCCATTTTGAATATTATTCCCCTTGAAGCTAATGTACGCGAAGTGGCGAGAAAATATTTATTGATGATGTGTATAGGTCTGATTCCTTTATTTCTTTATAGTGTACTACGTTCTTTTATTGATGCTTTAGGAAAAACTCGTGTATCGATGTTTGTCACACTTCTTTCCGCACCTATTAATATAGCGTTAAATTACGTACTGATATACGGAAAATTCGGTTTACCAGCCTTAGGTGGCGTGGGGGCGGGATTAGCTTCTTCATTAACCTATTGGCTTATTTTATTTATTACTATTTTGATTGTAAAAAACAATAAACCATTTGCAGACTTACATATATTTCAGGGCTGGACTATGCCTTCTCTTTCAAAATCCAAAGTGTTAACAAAAATAGGTTTGCCTATTGGGCTATCCCTTTTTGCTGAGACTACTATTTTTTCTGCGGTTACTATTATGATGAGTGTGTATTCTACTGCAGTAATTTCAGCTCACCAAGTAGCGATGAATTTTACTTCGTTGTTATATATGATTCCTTTGAGTATTGCAATGGGGGTAACTATATTAGTTGGACACGAGGTAGGAGCAAAAAAATATCAAGATGCCAAGGTATACAGCTGGCTTGGAGTATGTACGGCAGTAGTATTCAGTTTCGTCTCGGTTTCTATTTTAATCATTTTCAGAGAAGCAATAGCAGGTATTTATACAAATGATTCTGAAGTAATTAATTTGGCCGTTCAATTTTTCTTTTTTGCAGCACTCTTCCAATTGTCTGATGCCATACAAGCACCGGTTCAAGGTGCATTGAGAGGATATAAAGATGTGACAATCACTTTTATAATGGCAATTATATCTTATTGGGTTATCGGGCTGCCAACTGGCTACTTACTAGGAACCTACACCTCCTACGGACCATTTGGTTATTGGATTGGATTAATTGTTGGTTTAACAATAGGAGCAATTACGTTAGGAACTCGACTTGTATATTTACAGAAAAAATTTTCGATAGTCAGTTAAGCATATATAGAGCTGTTTATCATTAAAAAAGGTGTAAGTGAAATCAATCACTTACACCTTTTAATATTATTTACTAATAAATTGTTGTGTCCAGTAATATCCGCTATCTGACAAACCTACTCCGATATGAGTGTAGCTTCCGTTCATAATATTAGCTCTGTGTCCAGCAGAATTCATCCATCCTTGGACTACTTCTTCTGCACTTCTTTGACCCATTGCGATATTCTCAGCTGCTGATTTGTAGTTAATTCCTAATGATTTCATTTGATCAAAAGGAGAACCATACGTAGGACTTGTATGTGAAAAATAATTATTATCTTTCATATCCTGTGATTTAAGCTGCGCTGATTTAGTTAAAGCAGAATCGATTTGTAGTGGTGCTAGACCTTCTTTTGCACGCTCTGCATTTGTTAAGTCAACCACTTGTTGAATAACAGAAGAAACCTGAGCTTTTTCTGAATTAGTATTAGTTTCAGTTTTTTCAGTAGCTTGAGCTTGCTGAGTAGGTTGAGGAGTTGTTGCTGCCTCTTCTTTCGCTTCAGCTTTTGGTGCTGTTACTTCTTCTTTTGCTTCAGCCTTTGGTGCTGCTACTTCTTCTTTTGCTTCAGCCTTTGGTGCTGCTACTTCTTCTTTTGCTTCAGCCTTTGGTGCTGCTACTTCTTCTTTTGCTTCAGCTTTTGGTGCTGCTACTTCTTCTTTTGCTTCAGCTTTTGGTGTTGCTACTTCTTCTTTTTTCACATCTTTAGGTTGAGTAACTTCTTTTGTTGTTTCTTTTGAATCTTTCTCTACCTGTTGTGTTGCTTCATGTTTCTTCTCAGCTTCTGCTTTGAAGATTTTTGCTAGGTTAGCAACGATTAAATCTTTATTTATATTAACCTCTTGAAGTAATTTATCACTTGCTTTGTCACTCCAAGCCAATTCTTTAGAGTTTATCTTTAGAGACTTCCATTGGATGGATGTTTTTGCCTCAGAAGTAGTTTTTGAATTGCTAGCATTTGTTTCTGCAGATGCTGTAGTAACAGTAAATAATAATCCTCCTGCTAGGACACCCGCCATGATTTGCTTTTTGTTCATTTTCATTTCCTCCTTCTTTTGTGCTCTCTCATTTTAAACACAAAATCAGTAGAAAAAATTTTATAATATATTCCAATTTGACCAACTCTATATAAAAATACCGAAGTAATAAAGGATTCTCTTTCAATGAAATGGAAACACTATCCAAACAATTAAAATATTAGTTTTTCAAACCTATTGACAGTTTCACATATTCCTCATTTATCACAGATAATATCATCTCTTTTTGTATTTGTGATAGATTACTATTATTCACACGTGCCAATGCCATCGATAGCTTCCTTTCTATAGAAAGCTTTGCACGTGGATGAGTGTATTCATCTAATAGTTCTGACTTTATAATACTTCGCACGTCTTCTTCAGTTATATCTCTTACTAAAGAAATACGATTCTTATATATCATTTTAAATGCCTCAATCATTCCCCGTGTCTCCAACTATCTGTAATTTATCTATTTGCTCACCGATAATTACAATCTGAGGAACCATTTTCATGTATTCTGGCAGCCATTGAATCATTCCGTAAGCATATTGAAAGAGAAAAGGATTCTTATGTCCCTCAAGCGGCACGTATCCTTTCATTCGATAAACTGTATCTGGGAGATTTCTTATCCATTCCTCAAAGGTTTCCTGATTAATAGGTTCCTTGAATGTGTGTAATCTAGATGATAAGAATAGTTGCTTACCTATTGATACTTCTTGAACTTCTTTTTGATGAAATGTAGCTTCAAGATTTTGAATAGCATTTATAGAGATTTTGCTATTAGATGTCTGAATAATGGGCGCACTACTATTAATAGCTTGTAGCTGCATAGAGACATTAAATACCTCTTCCTCAGTTAACAGGTCCACTTTGTTTGCTACTATTAAATGAGCGTGTCTAATTTGCTCAAGGAATAACATGCGCGTCTGAGGACTAAGCTTCTCACGTTCTAGCCATCTTTTGCAATCTGCTACCGTGATAATACCTTTAATGTTTAATTCATTTGCAAACAAAGGTGAAAAAACAGCATCTAAAGCTTCTACTGGATGTGCAGCTCCAGTAGTCTCTATTAGTAACACGTCAAAATCTTCTCCTGCCAACAAGGTTTGGAGCTGTGCTTCCATTTTTTCAGAACCGGTACAGCAAATACATCCCTCTAACATTTCCTTAAGAGGTATATCTTCGTCTACTGCCCTGCTGTCAAATGCTAATTTGCCGAGCTCATTCATAATAACTGCAGGTTTAATCCCTTCTGCCTTAAATTGAGCAATAAGATTAGATAGAAGAGAGGTTTTGCCACTTCCTAAAAAACCACTCAATAAATATACATCCTTCACTTGCTCATACACCTCTTTCTATATATTAGAAGAAAAAGCTGACCATAATAGGTCAGCTCTTTTCCTCACTAAATTAAATATTATAGTTGGTAAAGATAATAATTTACTTTTTGATCAAATCTTTCGCTACTTCTTCAGCTTTTGACAATTGTGGATCTTCGTTTAAAAGCTTCTCGCGAAGTTTATCCATTAATAGATATGCTGTTTCACCAGTAATTTCACCAGTAGTTTCAAGCTTATTATCTGATTGGAATTTTTTAACCGCCGAAACCATTTGATCATTGAAGCTACTGTCTATTTTCCCAACCTCGTAGCCTACAGCCTTCAGCATTTCCTTGGCATTTTGAACTGCTTCTGAAGTCATCCCTGACTTTAAGACCTCAGCACTATTTAAAGGAGAAAGCATAGCATAGGATGGATAAGCTACTTCATAATCTGGTGCGATACCTTTATCATGAATCCAGTTACCTTCAGGTGTTAGCCATTTAGCAGTTGTAATTTTAATATTGGATCCATCAGGTAGGTTATTCACAGATTGAACAGTACCCTTACCAAATGAGTTTACACCCACTATAGGTACATTTGAAGATTCACTTAGCGCTCCAGCTAGTATTTCTGAAGCCGAAGCACTACCCTCATCAATTAAAATTGTTACAGGAATATTTACACGAAGCCCTGGAGAAGCAGCGATTGGTTCTTTTACAAGTTTATTTTTATCTGTTTTAGTTTCAATTTGAACAATATTTTTACCTTCTTCGATGAAGAGGTTAGAAATGTCCACCGCTGATTCGAGCAAGCCACCTGGATTTTGTCTCACATCCAATACAAGTGCCTCCATACCTTCTTTTTCCATTTCTTCTATTGCTGTAACAAGTTCATCATACGTATCATCTGAAAAACTAGAAATAATAATATGGGCAACATTGTCATTTAGCATTTCAGCGTAAACTGTTTCTATAGGAATATCATCGCGAACTATCTTCATTTCCATCAATGCACTATCTCCACGTTGGATAGAAAGAGTAACCTCTGTCCCCTTTTTACCACGTATTAATAATACTGCTTCGGAAACACTGTAGCCTTGAATATCCTTACCGTCGACCTTTAATACTTTGTCATTTGGTAGTAACCCAGCTTTTTCAGCAGGTGAATTTTTTATAGGAGAAACAACTGTAATAGTGCCATCTTGCTCTTGAATCTCTGCACCAATTCCCTGAAAGCTTGAGTGTATACTATCGTCAAACATCGAAGCTTCATCTTGATTCATATATTCTGAATAAGGATCTTCTAGAGCATCTATCATTCCATTGATTGCTCCGTTAATAACATCATCCTGATCAATTTCTTTATAATATTCTTTTACTAATTTATCATAGGCCAAATATAATTTCGTAAATTCAGCTCTTTCACCCACATATTCTGTCTGTGAATTTTCTGTATTGACTTTACTTCCCTCATCCTTGTTATTCAAAAGAAAAAGGGTTGTAATTCCAGATGATACTATAACGAGGGTAAAAATCATTATCCATAACACAAAAGGCTTCATTTTTATATACTTAGAAGCATCAGTTGAAATTTGTTCTTGTTCCTCATTGTTTCGTTGCTCTTGTTCGTCCAAAATCTTCACCCTTTTCACACAGTTCATCTTTTAAAAATAGACTGCCAAGAATGACAGTCTATGTTTAAAGATTTTATTTAAGCGCTGCCTCTAAAGCTACAATAATCATATCATTAAATGTTGTTTGTCTTTCCTCTGATGAAGTAACTTCACCTGTAATGATATGGTCACTCACTGTTAATACAGACAAAGCTTGACGTCCAAATTTAGCAGCTAAAGTGTAAAGTGCTGCTGATTCCATTTCTACTGCAAGAACACCGTAGCTTGCCCATTTTTCATTTTGTGCATTTTCATTGTAGAATAAGTCTGCTGTGAAGACATTACCTACACGAAGATTTAACCCAGCTTCTTTACCAGCGTTATATGCATTATATAATAGGTCAAAATCTGCTGTAGGAGCGAAACTAATATCATCTAAAAGTACTTTGTTCATAGAAGAATCAGAAGATGCTGCCTGAGCTAAAATAACATCTCGAACTTTTACATCTTTTTGAATTGCTCCACAAGTTCCAACACGAATTAACTTTTGTACATCATAATCATTCATTAACTCAGTTGCATAAATAGAGATTGATGGAACACCCATCCCCGTACCTTGTACAGAAACTCTTTTTCCCTTATATGTACCTGTGTAGCCAAACATATTACGTACTTCATTATACTGCACAACATCCTCTAAGAATGTTTCTGCGATATACTTTGCACGAAGTGGATCCCCTGGTAATAAAATTGTGTCTGCAATTTCACCTTTTTTTGCGTTAATATGAATACTCATTATAATAACCTCATTTCTAAACTTATCGAGTTAATAATACCTTTTTTTACTAGGAAATGCAATGCTGAAGCCTATCTAATGTGATCTTCGTATAACCCCCATATTTCATCAAAAACGATTGCCGTCATTTCAGGATGAGCCAGTTCTTCGATGTATTCAGATATTTCCTGAAAAGACGTTTCTGCCTTAGGAAAATCATGCTGTAAAAACATATGTTCCGCAAACTGGGCTTTAGCATCGTTCTTTTGTCCTCCCCGGAACTTTAAAGCAAATAAGTAAAACGATTGATGCATACTTTTCTTCCTCCTTTAGTCATGAAGTAGCACTATAATAAAAAAATTTGTAGATAATTCCAACTAAAACAATTAAACTAAAAATTATGAAGATAAAACCTATAGAAAGGATTGGTTCGTTTGACCTCTTTTATTAAAAAGAAGAAAGCTCCTAAATCACCTAAATTACCAAAACCAAAGAAACAGAAAAAACCATTTGTTTTTTCACTTTCCCGTTTTACAAAAGATACAAACAAGAGAAAGAGCTTTCAAAAGACAAATCTGTTAAATTCAATCCGTGGAAGAGTACTAATTATTTTTTCCGTCCTAATTATTATTCTATTTTCCATGCTTCTTCTTACTTCAGGCAACATGCAGTCGTCTCAGAAGGAATTAGAAACTTTTATGAACGTGGATATTAAAGAGCAGCTTATGGTCAACCAATTGTCAGCAGATATAGCGAAACTTTCAAACGCGGAGCAAAGTTATATCATAACAGGTAAATCAAATTATATGACAAGTTATAGAAGTTATAAAGATGCAATCATTACTCGTTTTAAAGAATTAGAGGCGATCTATAAGAACAGACCAGAAGAACTAAAAAAAGTGACAACAATTAATGAGCATTTTAATACATATCTTCAATACTCGGAACGTGCCCTTAGCTTGAGAGATAAAAATGGCTTCGAAGCTGCGCAAAAGCTAGTTAATGCAGGAAATGGACGTACAGCTATGAGTCATGTTGATGTCCAAATAGAAGCAATGAATGAAGTGTTAGCCAAAAAGAATGCTAATCAAATTACACTACTTGAAGAAAAGAATCAAAACTCCTTGTACTTGTTTATAGGATTAACAATTTTCTCTGTATTGTTAACTTTAATATTTGGAATTTTGTTATTTAATTCGATTAAACGTAGCACTTATTCTATTAACCGTTCTATTTTAGATATTGCTCAAGCAGGTGGCGATCTGACAAGAAGAGTAAAAGTTAGAACAAAGGATGAATTCGCTGAGATTGCTTCTAATACAAATGTTTTAATAGCATCTATTGCAGATTTGGTTAAACGAGTTAGTTTGTTAACTGAAAACGTATCAGCAAGTGGACAGCAGCTCATGGCTTCTTCTGATGATACATCAATCACGATTCAATCCATAGCCGACTCTACAAACGAAATTGCATCCGGAAGTGAACAGACCTTGAAAAGTATGACACTGGCTATTCAAAAAATGAATTCACTAGAGGAAGCAACTAGATATTTGAACGATGACGCTCAAGCTGTAAAATCAGCAACAGATAATATGACCTCTGCTGCTAGATTAGGTGTAAAATCAGTACAGCACTCGTCTAATGTCATGCTAGATATCGAAGAAACGATGGCTAACACATCTCAAACAGTACAAGCTCTAGGGGTAAAGTCATATGAAATCACTTCTATTATTAAAACGATTACCGCTATAGCCGAGCAAACTAATCTGCTTGCATTGAATGCAGCAATTGAGGCTGCTCGTGCGGGTGAGCACGGACGAGGCTTCGCAGTAGTCGCCGATGAGGTAAGAAAACTTGCCGAACAATCTCAAAATGCTGCAAAAGAAGTGACAGGAATTGTAACTTCTATTCAATCTGAGGTCACTTCTATCGTTAAGCAAAATCATGAAGGGGTAGAGAGCGTTATCAAAGGTGTAGAAGTTGCCAATGAGACAAATGCTTCCCTGGAACAAATAATGAAAAATACAGAGGAAACAATCAGTATTATTGATAAAATGGTAAATCAAATCGGACAAACACTTGAATTTAGCCAGGAAGTAGCTGCCTCCTTTATAGAGGTTACTCATATTGCTGAGAATACTGCGTCCAACACAGAAAGCTCTGCTGCAGCTGCTGAGCAAGGCAGCGCAGCGATGCAAGAAATCAATGCATCTGCTGTTGAATTGTCTCATCAAGCGGACGAACTACGAAAAGTAGTCAATGAATTTAAGCTTTAAGATTTGGCTATGTTAAAGGTTGATTTAAGACACAAAAAATGAGCTTAGGTATTTTTCCTAAGCTCATTTTATTTTGATTTCCTTTTTTACTAAAGCACCTGTTAGTTTAAGTACATTATTTCACAAAGACCCTTTATATGTAACAAGAAAAGGTGCCAACAAAGAACCAATTATTAAAATAAAAATAGCTATGCCAAGTGTCAAAAGACCATTGCTAAAAGGAGACAGAAAATAACCGAAGGTGAGCATTGGAAGAATAGTTAAAGAAACAAAAATTAACCTGCTTGGTGTTGTTATCTTATGTGTTGTATCGCATTCGTTACAATTAATAGGTTTATAATTTAGCCAGAAGGATTCATAGATTTTACTCCAACTAAAATGTGTATTGCATTTCTCGCATTTTTGCAAAGCTAATAACCTCCATTATATTTTTTGAATTTTCTGTTGTTTTATTATCCTACCGCGTTAGTCCAATAAGAAAAAAGGCTTTACCCCTTCTTGAAGTAAAGCACGACGTTTATTGAAGAAGGATTAAAGTTTAAAATTTTCTTCAAGTTCTTTTTAAATCTCTGAATTATCCAATCACAAATCAAAAAGTCTTTCTCCTGTTAATATTTCAAATAAAACAGTAGAATTTTCTTCGTTTAGTTGAACATACTCATTATCACCTTTTACAACTTCCACTTTATCTATATTTGGACTTATCCAAATTTCATATAACACTGCTTTTGCCTCTATTTCAGGATTTTTAAATTGAAATCCAAACCTGTAATCAGCAGGACGCACCATATCCACTTTGGCGTTTTCCCAATCAGCTTTATCTAATATACCTTTTACCTTTTGAACTTTCTTATTATCAGTAATTTCTTTGAAGTCTTCATATTTATTTTCATCACCAATACGCTTTTGAACTTCTATACTTTGTCCTTCGTTTTCTATTCCACTAGAACACCCTGTAATAACAAATAAAATCATTGTTAATGAAACAAATAAATTCTTTGTAAATCTCATCTGAACCCCCCTTCATTTAATAAGTCGAATTTCGTGTTAAAAAGTTCCATTTAATGTGTCAACGGTATATGTCTGACAAAAGCGTTGATACGTGAGCTAACAAATTCCTTGTTCAAATAAAATGCACCGTTAGTTTAACGTGTAACATTTCACATTGCATATCTGGGATCAACTTAATGTTTTGGACATAAAAATAGACCATCGAAAAGATGGCCATATTTTGCTAACGCACCTGTTAGTTTAAGTAGAAAAAATAAACGCATATTCAACAATCGCGCCAGTTCTCCTTCACTTAATTTAAATTAGAGACGGTGCATAAAGAAATTCTTTCAATTAAGCCATTAGCGATTCGCTACAACTAGAGCGTCTCATCCAATTTCTGAATCTTTGAGTTGGAAATTAAATAAACATTGCCAAAAACGTCGATTTTGTCTCCTTTTACACGTATAGCGCAATCTTTGTTCGACGCATAAATATTTATTTCTTCCGATAGGGGAGATAGTTCTCTTTGAACCAGTGCCATGTTATTTTCAAGATCAAAATGAGACAGGACGGAAAAATTGTCAAGACCGATTCCGTCGTAAACAGAGCTCATTTCAACTTCATCTCCAAAGTTTTTCGAGCATAACCATTTAGCGGACATGTTGATTGCTCCAGCGCTGGCTCCCATCACAACGGCGCTGCTTTTTTTAATCGAATCCGATAATTCATATTCCATCAAAAAACCATTTTGATTAAGAATATTGCCACCCAACAAGAAAATGACGGAAGCATTTTGAATTATCGTTTGGGCTTCTTCCTTCTGTACGCGGAAATTAATTAAATGATACTCATCAAACATAATGCCAGCCTGATCGAGCCACGAGCGTTCACTAGCACCATCATCTTCATAAATAGATGGATTCGAGCTAATCATAGCTAGCGATTTTCTATCAGTTATATCCTCCTGTAACACCCTACCCAGATTCTCTGGAAAAAAATTGTCAAACCAACCTAAATAATAGTGAATTTTCATAAGTACCCCCTCAGCAAAGTGTAAATAACATTTATTCCTTGCGTCACTCATTCTGTTTTCTTGTCAATCTCAAAATGCCCGATTGTTAAACACAATTTAAACAACACGCTTCAACTATCCTGCCGCTATAGTTTAAGTGTAACATTTCACAATGCATTTCTGGGATCAATTTAATGTTTTGGACATAAAAATAGATCATCGAAATAATGATCAAATTTTACTAAGCACCTGTTAGCCATCCATGCAGACCCAAAAAGCTGCACCACAGAGGATGAAATTGTTGCAGAGTGGGTATAGATTAGTATGGCAGGCGAAGAAGTCGATGAACTATGGGCCATAGAGCCCGTCCGTTAGTCTGACTCCATCGACTACTGTGCATCACAGACTGTCGCACTCTATACGAGTAGCACTCATGGGAGATTAATCCTACTCTGGTTACTGCACCAGCCTTGCCTTCCACTCTAAAGGCTCAGCGTTTTTAATTTTGTGGCCTTTTAATGTACTCCCAAACTTTCATTTGGGAATTCACACTCGTTTCCCCATACTTTACTTAATCTCAGAAACCTATCTACAATTAGTGAATTCAGTATATAATTTCTTAAAGCATAATAAAAAAGCATGGAAAATTAATTCCATGCTTTTGTGTTCTTAAAATAATTTTAAAAATTCTCCATAGCCTTCTTCTTCTAGCTTGGCTTTTGGAACAAAACGCATAGCAGCGGAATTTATACAGTATCGTAAACCTGTTTCTTCCTTAGGACCATCAGGAAAAACATGTCCTAAATGAGAGTTAGCTGTTTTACTTCTTACTTCTACCCTTCTCATGCCATGAGAATCATCAAAGTGCTCTATCACTTCATGTGCTTCTATGGGTCTAGTAAAGCTTGGCCATCCACATCCCGCATCATATTTATCCTTAGAATGGAATAATGGTTTTCCAGAAACAACATCTACATAGATTCCCTCTTCAAAATGCTTATCATATTCTCCTTGAAAGGGTGGCTCTGTTCCATTTTGTTGTGTAACATAATATTGCATTTCAGTTAGTTTATCCTTCATTTTGTAGCCTCCTATTGTTCTCTACGAACGCCGCTCTTCCTGATCCAACAAAGTAACGGTTATAATGTGTCGGATTCTTTTTATAGTAATCCTGATGATATTCCTCTGCTTCATAAAATTCTGAGGCAGGCAAAATTTTTGTAGCTATTTTCTTTGGGAACCTTCCAGAAGCATCAAGTGCTTCTTTCGACTGCTCTGCTTTCTCTCGTTGCTCCTCAGTATGGTAAAAAATAGCCGTTTGATAGGACGACCCTTTATCAAAAAATTGTCCTTCTTCGTCTGTCGGGTCGATATTTAACCAAAATATTTCAAGTAATTGATCATAAGAGAACTTGCTTGGTTCAAATGTTATTTGAATAGCTTCATAGTGTCCTGTAGCATTTGAGCAGACCTGTTCATAAGTTGGATTTGGTACAGTCCCACCCGTGTATCCAGAAACTACTTTTTCAATGCCGTCATACGAATCAAACGGTTTTACCATGCACCAAAAGCATCCTCCTGCAAATGTTGCTTTTTCCATTATATATCCCTCATTTCGATGGAACTATTATTTCTAAAACAATTTTATCTTCCTGAAGATTTAATTCTTTAGCTCGGACATTGACTCCGGAAGCCATTGGAATGCTAGCTAATTGAATTAATACTTCCTCCTCGTCAGGCTTAACTACCATCCAGCGTGGAAGATCAATGGAATCTCTTAATAACTTTAACACAGTTTCTGGTGGTAATTGAAGCTGACCGACTTCTACAGAAGATTGCTCGAGACGAATATTGCCATTCTCCTCTACAAAAGGTTCGAAATACATTTTAACTGGGAGAGTTAGTGAAAATATAGTTAACTCCGAGCTTAAAATAATTTGATCATCTACACTCAATTGAAGGGGTATAGGTTTATTATCCATTGCTTTCGCTATAAATGTGTTTGCAATGCCCTGAAAATCCTCCTTAGAGGCATTTACAGTTAATACATGCCCAGAGGGATTAGCCTCCTCAGCGCTTTTTACCTCTACAGATTCTGCTGGAGCTGTTATCCAATATAATAACGTACCAATACTTCCTACAATAACTAATAACAATAAAAAAAAGGCAATCTTCCACTTATTCATCTAACCAACTCCTCAAAAGAACAATTCCCTACTTTGCTCATCTATCAAACCACAATTTTCTAAAGAATTTACTACATTCTCGACTATTAACTCATATCCCTTGCTATTAGGATGGAAGAAGTCGGTATGATAAACTAAGTTTGCATTAGAATCAAACAAAGTATCAATCGGTGCAAAACATGCATTCGTATTACTATATGAGAGTGATTCAATGGTGTCATTCCAATCAGTGATAATTTGGTCTACCTCACTCGTTTCATCTGTAACAATGGTAATAGGGTTATAAATTCCTATCATAAGTATTGGAGCACTGCTATTAACCTCTCGAATTTCTTCAAGGATATCATCATAATTTCTTTCGAAACGTTGAAGTTCCTTTTCAAAAGCCTCAATTTGAAGATTAAAAAGGTCCTTTTTAAATACCTTCATAACATCGTTACCACCAATGGTAATTGTTATTAAATCTGCTTTTCGAATTTGATGGTCGATTTCACCATCTCTTAACAATTTTAAGAGTTGGTCACTACGTCTTCCTCTTTTAGCAGTATTGGTTAAGACAACATCTTCTATTCCTTTGTATTCTAATATTTGATTTTTTAGCCTTCCTACATAACCATTTCTTTTTAATTCGTCTCCCACCCCTTGAGTTAGAGAATCTCCAAGCCCAACCAACTCTAGAGTTCTTGGAAAGAATTCAGGTGGAATTATATATTCTTCAAATAAGATTGTCTCCTTTTCAGAAAAGCTTACTTCTTGTATTTTTTCTGGAGCACAACTTGATAAAAGAAAAACAAAAACAAGAATTATTAAATACTTATATTTCATATCTAACCCCTTTTTTATACCCATTAATAATCTGGATAAAAAATACCTTTATTATTTTTTGAAGTACGCCCTTGCTATTTAACTGTACGAAAACTTAATGTCCTAGGCAAACTTCACAAAATCTATAAATAAAAGCAGGGAAATATTGAGCCTCCCTGCTTTTAGCATTATTCTGTCATATACATAAAACCAATAGCACCGGGACCAGTATGTGTACTAATCACTGGAGAAGTAAAGGAAACTTGAATATCTTTAAAACCAGAGTCTTTAATTAATTCCATTAAAGGTGTGGCCATAGATAACCCATGGGCATGAGATATTCCAACTGCTTTTACGATTTTACCTTTAGTGTCTTCCAAATACTGTTTAAACAAATAGTTGACTACTTGCTTATGACTTCTAGCTTTTGCTACAGGAGTATAAACCCCGTCTGCAAGGCTAGCAATTGGCTTAATAGAAAGTAATGATCCAATCATTGCTTTCCCTTTGCCAATACGTCCACCTTTAACTAAATTATCCAAAGTATCTACAACCACATATAAATCGGTTTTAGATCGAATATCAAAAACCTTTTCAATAATAGCCTCTTTTGTTGAACCGTTTGCCGCCATCTTTGCTGCTTCTTCTACTTGGAAGTATAGGGCAAAAGAAATAAACTTTGAATCAATAACTGTAACATCAGAATCCGTTAAATCAGCTGCATTCTGTGCCGATTTAACCGTACCACTCATGCCTCCGGTCATATGAATAGAAATAACTTGATCTCCATTTTTACCAAGCCTGTCATAAAGTTCTTTAAAAACACCTACTGCTGGTTGGGAGGACTTTGGAAGATCTTTTGAAGAGCTCATTTTATGTAAAAATTCTTCTGGCTGTAAGTTAACACCGTCAATGTATGACTCTCCATCAATCTGGATTGTTAAAGGTACAACATGTATATTATATTTTTCAATTATCTCTTTTGTTAGGTCTGCTGTCGAGTCTGTAACTATATGAACCTTAGGCACTGTGTATCCCTTCCTTCCTCTATAGTACTATTATAAGAAGAAAGACGCCAATCTGTAAACTATTTGTGTCTACTTTGGAGCTCAATAATTTTATTTGAGATAACTGTATGTAGGTCTTCCATAGTTTGTTTTGAATCATTTTCTTGAATCATCTCTTTACTATATGAAGGAAGTATACTAATTTGAACGTGAGCTGGGCAAATTTTGTTATTATTTTTCTCCATAATATTTGAGGTTCCGTGTATGGCTATTGGAACAATCGGCACGTTTGCCTCTTTGGCAATACGCATGAATCCTGATTTGAATGTACCAATGCCTTGTCCTTTGCTTCGTGTACCCTCTGGAAACATCAAAATAGAATGTCCTTGTTGCAATTGTGACACAGTATCTTGTATCGAACGATAACTGCTTTTTCTATTAGACCGATCCAAAAATACACAATTCATTTCCTCCATCCATTTAGAAATCAAGGGAATTTTTTTTACCTCTATTTTTGAGATAAATCCAAATGGTTTAGGTATATGAGTTAACAGGGTCGGTATATCAAAGTTTCCTTCATGGTTGCTTATAAACAACACAGCTCCCTGGGGGAGGTTTTCTAATCCCTCTACAATAAATTCACTTTTTGTTCTTTTAAGAATACCGCCTGCCCATTTTTGAGGCACCTCATGAATTAATTGATCGTATTCCTCTACTGAAATCTCATTTTTTAGAGATTTAATCTTGTTTAATTTTGGAAGACTAAATGGTAAATAACCAAATAAAAATCCAAATGTCCTTAAAGAAGAAAACAACTTATTCACTAACCTTTCTATCATAAACCAAATATACATAGGTTATTCCATCAGGAGTCGTCATTTCTTCTGACTTTTCCGTAAGAACCCACTCATCATAACTATAAGGCGGAAAAAAAGTATCTCCTGTAAACGTTTGTTGAATAAATGTAATATATAATCTATCTGCTTTTGGCAAGATTGCTCTAAATATTTGTTCTCCCCCGATAACCATTACTTCGTGATGATGAGCTTTCGCTAATTCAACAGCATCAGTCAAATTACCTACTACATCTGCTCCCTCGACTCTGTATGAAGGATTTCTAGTAACAATGATACTCTTTCTCCCTGGTAATACTCTTCCAATCGACTCGTATGTGTTTCTACCCATAACCATTGCTTTATTCATTGTTTTCTCTTTGAAATAAGCCAAATCACCTGGTATATGCCATGGTAAATCTTTGTTATAGCCAATTACACGATTTGGATCATGTGCTACGATAAGTGATATCATTATTCTTCTCTCCTCTAAACAGCAATTGGTGCCTTGATTTTTGGATGTGGGTCATAGCCTTCTATAGTAATATCTTCGATTTCAAAGTCAAAAATAGACGATTTTTCTTCATTTAATAATAATGTCGGTAAAGGACGAGGCGATCTTGCTAACTGAGTTTCAACCTGTTCAAAATGATTCGAATAAATATGAGCATCACCAAGAGTATGAACGAATTCACCTACTTCTAACTTACATTCCCTAGCTATTAGATGAACAAGTAAAGCGTAGGATGCAATATTAAAAGGAACGCCTAGGAAAACGTCCGCGCTTCGCTGATACAACTGACAGGATAGCTTTCCATTAGCTACATAAAATTGCATAAAACTATGGCATGGTGGCAATGCCATATCATCCACCTCTGCAGGGTTCCATGCAGTAATAATATGTCTTCTAGAATCAGGATTGTTTTGAATGCCCTCTATTAGGTTTTCTAATTGGTCAATTGTTTCACCATTTTGAGATGGCCATGAACGCCATTGTCTACCATAAACTGGGCCAAGGTCGCCAAACTCTTTCGCAAAAGATTCGTCTGAGAGAATTTTATCACAGAAGAGTTTCATTTGCTCTTTCAACACTACCTTGAATTCAGGATCCTTTGAAGCCCTTACGCCAAAATTGCTCATGTCTGGACCAGTGTACTTATCACTATTCACCCATTTTTCAAAAGCCCATTCATCCCATATATGATTATTAGCCTCTATCAACGTTTTAACGTTCGTATCTCCTTTTAAGAACCATAAGAGCTCACTAACTATAAGTCGAAAGGCAGTTTTTTTAGTAGTCATTAAAGGGAAACCTTCAGATAAGTCAAAGCGCATTTGATAACCAAAAACGCTCTTCGTGCCTGTTCCAGTTCGATCCCCTTTTTCTACTCCATATTCAAGAATGTGTTTACATAAATCTAAGTATTGCTTCATTTTATTACTTCCTTTCATCCGTAAAAAAAGCTCTCATCTAAGAGAGCCATTTAGGTGGTGTATTCTTGGACCAAAAAATCTCACCTAGAGCATAATGCTTAGTATATTTATCTTCTGCCAGGTGATAATGAAAATTAAAGTAGTAACCATCAAGCGGTTTTTTATCTGTTCTAACGTGGAAACGCATTATGTCTTTTTTAGTAATGTCATCATAAATATTAAATATTTTTTCATGATATTCCCCAGATGGTCTCTCTGATATAGCTAGTTGAGATGCTTTATCACTGTCTAGAGTAATAATTGTAGCATCAATAGCTTCTTGAATCCTCGGGAATATAATGTCATCAAATTCATTTTGTATAACTGGCCCTATTCTTGTCCCAAATTTTATGTATGCTTGCTCTTTAGCTGCTATGGTAATACTTTCACTGTAATCAATAGGTTCTTGAAGACTGACATGGTCATACTCCCGGGTATTGCTTTCAGAAGTGACCGATTTCAACGGAGCTTTATTGTCTAATAATTGCTCCCAAATGACATGGTTTGGCGATATTAATCCAAAGGTAAGCAAAGCAACAGTAATTATAATCGACTTTTGGAACCATTTTTTCATCTTTTTCACCTTCAATTATGTACAAATTTGGTATAACCGGATATTAAGATATACGAAATCGAGAACAAAAGGTTTCATCTTCCTTGTATTCATTGTACAATAAATAGGGTAAACAATCAGTAGGTTTTTTAAACTAAGGAGGAAATTCTTATGAGCACAGATATAATCATTGGAATTGGATTTTTATTTTTATTAGGTTATTTAACTTCATTAAACTTCACGCACTGATTTTTAAACTGTTAAAAAAGAGGGAAGCGACATTAGTCACTTCCCCTCTTTTTATTTTTCAATCACTCCGTAGTGAAATTTAGAGGTGGGTCTGGTTATTTGCTTAAAACCAAAGCTTTCGAACATTGGCGATCGGAAATGAGCTTTTAAAACTACTCGTTTTCGAGCAACTCTTGTTGCTTGTTCCACCCACTCATTACTCAAGCCTCCATGTACCCCTATATCTCTCAACGATTGAAAGTTGGTGGATTCAATAATTTCCTCTTCAAACATTGGATCCATATAAACTACATCATATGAATTATCTTCAGCTCTTTTTAAAAAATTTAAAGCGTCGTCATGACAGATGCTTATTTGACGCATTGTATGTTGTAGAATAGAAAAATCAGTATTATATTTTTTTAAACCTTGTTGCACCATGTAAGCAATAATTTTATCTTTTTCTAATGCATTCACTATTCCAGTATCTCCTATTGCATAAGCTGCAATTAGACTATCTGAACACAATCCCGCAGTAGTATCTAGAAATTTATCTCCTTTAGATAGCTCTGTTGCGAGTAAAAAAGGATCTTTATCTCCCTTGATCAATCTTTTCATTCGGAATGCAGCGGAATTTGGGTGAAAGAAAAAAGGGGTTAAGGAACCATAAGGAAAATACTCTAACCGCTCCTTCCCCACAACCATTACATTTGCCTGATGCTCTTGTTGTATTTTTTTAACAGATTTTTTGTTTCTTTCTACATATGAAATTTTTAAAAGAGATGCTATTTCTTTTGCGGTTTGAATCATACTTATATTTGTTCTACCAGCAGTGGTAATAATACTTTCCATTAGATAATATCTGCAAGAACACCAGCTAAATGATCTTTAATAGTATCCATAGAATTACTTTCAATTTGTTCTCTAGGAATGAAATAAGCCAATTCCCCATCTTTCCAAATAGCAATAGAAGGCGAGCTTGGAGGAACATCGCTAAAATAATCTCGCATAGTTGCAGTTGCCTCTTGATCTTGACCAGCAAAAACAGTTACTAAATGCTCAGGTTTTTTGTCTAGCTCCGCAACGGCTGCTGTTACTGCGGGTCTAGCAAGCCCAGCTGCACATCCACAAACTGAGTTAACTACAATTAAAGAAACCCCAGTCTCCTTCATATGGCTATGTACTTCATCAGGAGTAGTCAATTCTTTAAAACCAGCGTCTGTTAACTCACTTCTCATTGGTTTAACTACTTGCTTCATATATTCATCGTACGCATTCATGGTTTCGCCCACTTTCATTTATGTTCATATTCCCATTATTTAAAGGGTTTTATATTTCCTATTCTACTTCTCTTTTTAAATTTTTTCACTTCATTTAACTTTTAATATTAATTTTTATCCTTATTATTACGAATCATCGAATAATCAATAGTTCCGTTCAATAAAAAATAGTATGATTATTAAGCATCATAAGGCAAAGGGGAAGAGAAAAGTGATAGATTACAATGGTCGTTGCTTTGTTTCAATTGAAAATACAGATAACGGTGAAGTTTCTTCAAAAACTATTTTTGAATACAAACAAGAGGGACATATTATCTCAGCAGCATATAGTGGTGGGGAAATTGTAAAAGGCACATTGATTGGAGTTATAAAGGGCGACGGTTGCTTAGAGTTTCGATATAACCACGTTAACAACAAAAATGAAATTAGAGGTGGCCAATGCACTTCTACTCCTAAAATTTTACCTGATGGGCGAATTAGATTATATGAAAAATGGAAATGGCTTGATTCTGAAGCTACTGAGGGAAATTCAATCATTGAGGAAGTTAGAAACTTTTAAATAGAAATAATAATTAGGATATCAATTTACTGAAATGAGGTAATTATGTGGGAGAAAGCTTTGTACATCATTTATGCATTCAAACAAATACATATTATGAATCGTTAAATTTTTACACCGAAGGGCTAGGTTTTAAATTAGTAAAAGAATCATCCGGTTTTCATGACAGAAATTTTAACACATGGATACAATTAAATAACTTTTATATCGAATTACAAACCGGAAAACTAAATGAAATACTTAGTAATGGAGACTCAAATTCACAAGGGTTAGTTCATTTCTGTATATGGGTTGATGATTTAAATTCAGAAGTGGCTCGTCTACGTGAAATAGGAGTTAAATTTCTGATGAAAAACAATGAATTCATTTATCAAGTTGAGAACGGTAACTTATGCAAATTACAAGCTCCTGAAGGAACAATTATAGAACTTCGAGACAATAAAGGAATTTAGTTAAAGAAAATACTGAATAACGCAAAATAAGTCCTTCTGAAAATCAGAAGGACTTATTTTGTTATTTCTAAAGTATTAATCTCCAGCTAATTTCTCACTGATAACTTGCCAATTGAACTATATTTTTTCTCATTAGAAACAACAATTGTCAAATTGACCCCTTTCTATTAAAAATTTAAGGGAAAATGGTATCATTTTTGCATTAAACTACTCTTATTTTTAGAGATAGAAATTTAACTATGATAATATTAGAAATATCATAAAAATCGACTTTTTCAGACAAATTTCAACAAAAATAAAACAAGGTAACAAAAAGCATAAACGTCTAATATCTGTTAAAGCTATTTACAAAAAGATACCTTCATGTATTGAAACTAAATCTTACGATGGATTAGCTCCCTCGTAATACACACAAGTTAATTTGATGGGGAGCGAAATAAAATGATGATGTTAAATGAATTGTTAACAGCAATAAACGTAAAAGCTACTCAAATGACACAAAATATTTTGGTAAGTGGTCTCGCCTTCAACTCTAAGAAAGTTGAAAAGGGTTTTTTGTTTGTGGCTATTTCTGGCAACCATATGGACGGTCATTCATTTATTGAAGATGCCATCCAAAATGGTGCAGTCGCAATCATCGGGGAAAAGTGTTTGGAAGTAAGAAATGTTCCTTACTTTCAAGTAAATGATTCTAGGACAGCCTTGGCATATTTGGCTAAAAAATATTTTCAAAACCCTACTAAAGATAAAATCCTTATTGGCATAACTGGAACTAATGGTAAAACGACTACCTCTTACATGATTAAGCATATTTTAGAAAACCAAGGCTTTTCTTGTGCCCTGTTTGGAAGTATTTCCGTTATCCTAAACAATGAAGAACAAGCTTCCACTCACACTACATTGGATCCTTTAACATTTCATGAACTCGTTGCAACTAGTAATGATCAGGTCATTATAATGGAAGTGTCCTCACACGGGCTTATTCAACAAAGAGTCGAAGGTCTTGAATTTGATTTTTGTATTTTCACAAATATAGAACAAGAGCACTTAGATTATCATAAGAATATGGAGTCTTACTATTTAGCAAAACAATCATTGTTTGCGCTTTTAAAAAATAGCGGTACTGCAATTATTTACTCAGGCAATGACTGGAGCGAAAGATTAAATACATACGTAGAGTCTATTGGTAGAAAGGTAATTAAAATTAATGGCCTGTTCCCCACCTATTCAGTACTGGATTCAAGTCTTATAGATGAAACCACTCAAGTTAAAGAGACATTTTCTCTTGCGACTACAATGCAAGGTAAACATAATATTGAGAATGCCTCTGTCGCTTTCGCAACTTCTGTACAACTAGGTATTGATGCAAGAGCTGTCGAGGAAGCACTGAATGACTTCAAAGGTCTACCTGGTCGATTTCAATTATTTTCCCATCCTACAGGAGCAACAATTGTTATTGATTACGCCCATACTGCAAACGCGTTTCAACATATTTTGGAAACAGTCAAATCTCAAAATGCTAAAAATATATATCATGTTTTTGGTTTCCGGGGGAATCGAGACGTAAATAAAAGAGCAAAAATGATTGAGATTTCTTTAAGGCACTCTAATCAATGCATTTTGACATTTGATGACTTGAATAATGTATCACCAGAGCAAATGATTAATGAGCTCCAACTTTTAGGAACACATGAAAAGTGTATTATTATCCCTGATCGTACGGAGGCAATCAAGCATGCATGGAAAATGGCTCAAGCAAATGACTGGATTGTGATAACAGGGAAAGGGTGTGAAAGTTATAAACAAAGTTATACGCTCTCCACTACCTCTGATATGCAAACCTTAGATTATCTATTAAAACAATCATCACAATTCAAGCAAGAGGCAGAAAGTTGTTGACTAGACTTAGTTTTAAAGCTAAGTCTTTTTATGTAGAAATAATTAAATGCATAATTCCACTATTAAGGCTCACGCTATCTATAGCATTAGAATTTAGAGAAGTGAGGGAAATAGATGTATTACTATAAAGAAGAGTTAATAAATATTATTAAACCAGACAAGCCAGACCCAGCGGCTGCTCGTGTCCTACAAGAAATATTAGGCGGTCACTACGGGGAAATGAGAACAATGATGCAGTACTTTTTTCAAAGCTCCAATTTTAGAGGTAATGAAAAACAGTACCGTGATTTATTAAGAGGTGTATTTTTAGAAGAAATCGCACATGTCGAGCTTGTACAAAACACCATAAATGCACTTCTCGATGGCTCTGGAGATACTAATTTGGCTGGAAACAGCGGACCTGATCATGCACCATTACATGACCCTGTACAACATGGGAACCCACATCATTATATTATTGGTGCTCAGGCATCGCTACCAGTAGACGCTTCAGGTAACCCTTGGAATGGTTCTTGGGTATATTCCCATGGAAATCTGATTGCTGACTTGCTTAATAATGTGGTACTAGAGTCTACTGGTGTACTTCAAAAAACACGTATTTATGAGATGAGTTCAAACCAAACTTTCCGTGAAACGCTGGCATTTTTAATCGTTCGAGATAATGCACACCAAAATGCTTTTGCAAAAGCATTAGAAACTTTAGGAGTAGAATGGGGAAAAATCTTCCCAATTCCGAATTATGATATTAATAAATATCCTGAGTGTAAAAAGTTTGTGGATTTGGGCTATCATAATGCTCAATTTAACTTTAGACTGGACCCAACAAGAATAGGAGAAATATTTAAAGGTGCAAGTCCAAGTAGAAACAAAGGTGATTTAAAAGTAACCCCACCACCAACAGGTTTCCCAGTACCTGTACTACCACCAATGCCAAACGAACATAGTCCAGGCTTGAATGACATGAACATGTAGAACTGTATAACAACTAAGAAAGGAGACTGTGGTAAATTCACAGCTCCTTTTTATTGATATTGTTCTGTTTAATTTGTTAGGGGAAATGCTAATCTACTCTTTCCAACAGATTTCTCATTCTCCTCCCAAATAAAAATTAGCTCATATATTTTATTGTAAGAAGTGTCCGTAACTTCTATGTAAAAACCATTCTGCTCATCGGCAATAATTTGTGTATCGACAATTTGATGAAACTCGTTCGTATATTCTTTAATTTCCACCTTGTTCGGAGCCGGATTCATATTATCCCATTTAACTCTTATTACATCCCCAATTTGTGCTTGTCCTTGGTTATTAAACTGATGATTTAATCTATCTTCTGCAGAACAATCCAACCAACAAATTTCTTCATAAATAGAATCAAACCCTATTTGATTATTTAGCGAAAGAATTGGCTTTTCAATTGAATCAAATGAAGGTAACTGTATTTTTTCTTCTACTAAAACAATCTCTTTAGGTTTTTTCTTTGATTTCTATTTCATTAGAACATCCTGCCAAAACAATTATTAAAAATAATGGTACAAATATTTTCTGCATATTATACTCCCCCCTTAGTAGGACAACTACTGATTATCTTAAAAAGTCCCTCTACCCTCGTCTTCATACTTCTCCAATAGATATATGTATAAAGAACTTTTATCACAAGTTCGGGTGCATCTTTATTTTATTATACATTTTTATTTCTACAAATATTTCCAAAACCCTTATTGTGTTCTCGAAATCGATAAAAGCAGATCCACATTAATAATTAATGTTCAGGTCTGCTTTCTTTTACTGTTGAATTACGCTTGTATTTAACTTTTGTTAGCGAGAGTTTGTAATCGATAAAGGCTCCTATAAATCCCATTGGTAGTCCACCAGCTAAAATAGATAAAACTACAATGAAAAGGTTAATGTCTTCTACTTTAAATGTCAGTAAATATAAGGTTATAAGAGTACCTACGATTAGAAAAATAATAGTAAAATAATACGTAACATGACTATTTCCCTTAGAGTTGGCTCCTTTTTGCTTAACTTGATCCTTACTCATTTTGATCCCTCTCTTCGGCTTTAAATTATATTTATATTATTCACCCATTTTCCTGAATTTACACATCTCATAGTGGAATATTTTTTTTATTTTTACAGGACGAGGCTATTATATTGATTACTTAAAAATTACCCGAATCTGTACAAATAAAACATTTCTATACAGCAGGTATCAAACTTTTCAGTTTATTATCACAAAAAAGGAAGCACAGGATATCTCCAATGCTCCCTAAAATTGTCCGATTATTTTCTTGCTTCACTCATTTGTTTCCAGACGGAACCTTTCGCCTCTTCCCCACCTTCAATTCGGGCAATCGCCATACGAATTTGAAGCTTGACCTCGTACTCTTTATCGTCTTTTGCTTCTTTCAGAGCTGGTAACGCATCCACATCTCCTACTTCATAAAAATACATTGCTGCTCTCCAACGAACTAATTTGTTTTTGTCAAAAAGAGCTTCCTTCATAGCGCCAGCAAATTGTTCAAAACCTAAATCACTCATTGCATCCCCAGCAGTACGCCGCACTGAGGAACTTTTATCCTTTAACGCCATCTCTAGATAAGGTACAACGGATTCATCTTCTATAAGGCCAAGGTAAACTGTTGCAAGTCGTCTAATGGAAACTTGCTCATCCTGAATAGCTCGTGCAAGCACAGGGATATCTTCAAGTTCCGGGTTGATAAGATTATTAAGAAGCTGGAATCTCTTTTCCCAATCACTTACCTCGAACTCTTCTATAGTAAAAGGAACCCGAATTGGTTTTTTATCTTCTTCAGCTTTATCCTTATCAGCTATTAATTGCTGCAGTTTACTTTCTGGAAAGCTGGCTTCCAGTTCTTTTACTAACTGTTCCCCAATTTCCTTTTGTTCTCCATAGCGAACACCATAATCTACCCATTTACGAAGCATGATATAGTTTTCTTTGTCACCTTCCATTGCTTCATCTAATGCTTTAGTAAAACGTTCAGATAAACCAAATCTAGATTCTGATTCACCATCAAATACCTTTACCTGCAGAGGAATTCCCTTGAAGGATTGTACATGGACATACACTTCACCGTAATGATCTAATGGTTTATCTCCTGTTTCTGCTTCGTTTTCTCCACCAAATACATTTTCAACTGATGCTAAAATGGATTCCCAGCTAAATTTAGCGATTCGTTCAATCGCTAAAAAGTCGGCAACATGATATACCCCTTTTACTCCTTCAATTTCAAAGAGACTTTGAATCTCTTTTGGGGCATCTGTTATGTTGTCCTTCTTATAGTTATGACTTTTACCAAAGGGTAACTCCTGGTCGATGACTATCTTCATTGTATTCGGGCTTGGTGTTGGTTCAATCGTTAATATTTTCAAAGTTCATACCTCCAGTATTATAAATCATGAAGAAGCAATTTCTTCTAAATAGGACCATCTTTCAATTAGCTTCTCATAAGCTACGTTCGCTTGGTCTAATTGTTCAGTTAGTTGCTGTAACAATGTAAAATCAGAACCAGTAGTTAAAAGTTTTTGCTCGAGCTCTTCTATTAACTGCTCGGTTTTTTCAATCTCGCCACCTATCCCTTCCCATTCTCGTTGTTCTTTATAGGATAGCTTTTTCTTTTCCTTTATACTTTTTACTGGTGTTTCTTCCTTTTTTATTTCCACCGCTACTTTAGATACATCTTTAAGATCATCCAAATAATCTGAATAAATCCCTAACCACTCTTGAACTAAACCATCTCCATTAAGGATCCAAAGCTTTTTGGCAATCCGATCTAAGAAGAAACGATCATGAGAAATCGTAATAATAACGCCTGGGAAGGATTCCATAAAATCCTCTAATACAGATAATGTTTGAATATCCAGGTCATTTGTAGGCTCATCCAGGAATAGAACATTTGGCTGCTCCATTAACATTTTTAAAAGGACAAGTCGCTTTTTCTCTCCTCCAGACAGTTTGCCTATCTGAGTACCGTGTGTATTTAGTGGAAATAGAAACCGTTCAAGCATTTGAGCTGCCGAAAATTTCTCTCCAGAACCTGTTTCTATCAGGTTGGAAGATTCACGTACATATTCAATCATTCTCGTTTGTTCATTTAGTTTTGGAAGCTGTTGCGAAAAATGCATTAATTTTACGGTAGACCCAACGACAATTTCTCCAGAGTCCATTGGAACCTCTCCTGCAAGCATTTTTAGCAATGTACTTTTCCCGACCCCATTAGGGCCTACAATACCAACTCGATCTCCTGCCTGTAGGATAAAAGAAAAATCGTCTACAATTACTTTAGAATCAAAGCGTTTAGAAATATTTTTGCCTTCTAACACTTGTTTACCTAACCTTGTAGTAGCCATTTCAAGCTCAAGATTAAGTGCAGAATTGTCGCGATCCAGCTTTGCATCGATTTCTTCAAAGCGATCCTTTCTCGCCTTTTGCTTTGTGGATCTAGCCTTTGCCCCCCTGCGAATCCATTTTAGCTCGTTTCGATATAAATTTTGTAGCTTTTGCTGAGAAGCAGCATTCATTTCTTCACGAATCGCTTTGGATTCAAGGTAATTAGCATAGTTTCCAGTATGAGTATAAAGAGTTTTATCAGCAAGCTCATAAATATGAGTCGCTACTGCATCTAAAAAGTAACGATCATGTGTAACAAAGATAATGGCTCCCTCAACTCTTTGCAGCATATCCTGCAACCAGTCTGTGGATTCTTTATCCAAATGGTTAGTAGGCTCATCTAATAACAATAAATCTGCTGGTTCTATTAATACTTTTGCTAGTGCCACTCTTTTTTGTTGGCCACCAGACAAATGTAAAATTGAATCTTCAAACTGAGTAATACCGAGTTTAGTTAATGCTGTCTTAGCCAAAGCATTGACATCCCAAGCCTGAAGTTCATCCATTTTCTGTTGCAAATCCATCAATCTATTTTGTAAATCAGTTGAATCGGAGTTAGCCATTAATGCTAGCAGTGCTTCCTCATATTCTCTGTTAATCTTAAGAATAGGCGAGTCTCCGCTAAATACAGTTTGAAGAACTGTTTCATCTTTTTCAAATACTGGTTGCTGCTCCAAATAGGCGATTCTAAATTTGTTTGGATGATCTCGATCAATTGCATCTGCCTCTAGCTCTCCTGCAATAATCGATAAAAAAGTAGATTTTCCCGTTCCATTGATGCCGATTAACCCTGCTCGATTTTGATTGTTAATCGTAAATGAAATATTTTCAAACAGCGTCTTCTCTCCCACTGTTTTCGTTAGATTGGAAATGATTAAATGGCTCATATAGATTCCCCTGTTTCTTGTCTTAAGTTTTCTAGAAATAATTCCATAAAGGCATGTCTTTCTTTGGCAAGTTCTTTACCTGTTCTAGTTTGCATACCGTCCGCCAATTTAAGTAGCTTTTCATAGAAATGAGTAACGGAGGCTGTTTGTTTAGAGCGATAATCTTCTGCAGACATATTGTCTCTTGGCGTTTCAGTCACATCGTATAATTTTCTGCCCTTTGCTCCACCGTAAGCAAACGTTCTTGCAATTCCGACTGCTCCTATGGCATCTAGACGATCTGCATCACGAACAATTTTAGCTTCGATAGTATCTGCAGTTATTTCATGCCCACCGTTGAAAGAGACAGCTTGTATAATGTTTTTGACTTGTTCTGTTGTTTCTTTTGAAAGGTCAAGCTGCTGAATGATATGTTCCTCCATATATTTTCCTTCTGTCGTAACATATTTTGGATCGCTCACATCATGTAGCAACACTGCTAACTCTATAATTTCATTGTCTACATCAACCTCAGTAGATGCTATATATAAAGCATTTTTTCGTACTCTTTCGATATGCAAAAAATCATGACTTGCATCAAACTTGTTATAGACTTCTTTTACTAATTTCTCGCATAGTTGTATTGTTTTCATATATATTTACTCCTTAAACTATTCGTCCACTTCATTATAACGAAAAAAAGAAAAAAAGACTGCTATAGTGCAGTCTTTTCAAAGGAAAGAAGTGAACAGCTTAAAATAACCCAATAGCTTGCCCATCAGTATCCACATCCATATTTAATGCAGCAGGTTTTTTGGGTAATCCGGGCATTGTCATTATATCGCCTGTGAGACAGACAAGAAATCCAGCACCAAGCTTAGGAATTATTTCTCTCACTGTAATAGTAAAGTCAGTAGGCCTACCAATTAGTTTTGGCTGATCAGAAAGTGAGTATTGGGTTTTTGCCATACATATAGGAAGTGAATCCCATCCATAATCCTCTATTTGACGGATTTGTTTCAAAGCATTCTCTGCAAATACTACTTCTTTTCCTCCATAGACCTTCTGAACGATTGTTCTAACCTTTTGTTCAATCGAATCCGCTAATTCATATAGCGGTGAAAAGTTAGAAGGTTTATCTAGCTCGCTCAAAACTAACTTTGCTAAATCTTCTCCTCCAGCGCCTCCCTTCGCCCAAACGTCTGTCAAAGCAATGGAAATGTTATTTTCTTTACACCAATTGAGTAGTGTATGTATTTCCTGCTCAGAATCTGTTATAAACTTGTTCAAGGCAACAACTGGTTCTACTCCAAATGCACGAATAGTCTCTACATGCTTCATAAGATTTTTGGTCCCCTCTAACAGAGCCTCCACATCTTCATCCTTCAAGTCATTTTTATGTTTTCCACCCTGTAACTTTAAAGCTCGAACGGTTGCTACAATAACTACAGAGCTAGGAATAATATTTGCTTGTCTAGATTTAATATGCATAAACTTCTCGGCACCTAAATCAGCCCCAAATCCTGCCTCTGTTACGACAATATCAGCTAAATTCATTGCTGTTTTAGTAGCAATGATTGAATTACAACCATGAGCTATATTCGCAAAGGGACCGCCATGTATAATACTGGGTGTTCCTTCGATTGTTTGCACGAGATTTGGCTTAATCGCTTCTTTTAATAAAAGTGTTAGAGCTCCCTCTACTCCCAAAGAACGAACATTTACTGGTTCGTTTTCATATGTATAACCAATAACTATCCTCGATAGTCTTTCTTTTAAATCTTCTAAGTTCTTTGCCAAGCACAAAACAGCCATTATTTCTGATGCCACTGTGATGTCAAATCCATCTTCTCTTGTTATACCATGAGAAGGTCCACCAAGTCCGACGATTATATTGCGCAAAGATCGGTCGTTCATATCAAGCACACGCTTCCAAGTAATCCTTCTTGGATCTATATTAAGTTCATTGCCTTGGTGAAGATGATTATCAATAAACGCAGAAAGAGCATTATTTGCAGTTGTTATAGCGTGAAGATCACCATTAAAATGTAGATTTATCTCTTCCATCGGGAGTACTTGAGAATAACCTCCACCAGTTGCTCCTCCCTTTACTCCCATGACTGGTCCTAAAGAAGGTTCTCGTAGTGCCACTACAACGGATTGTCCCATTCGCTTTAAAGCATCTGATAGTCCTACCGTTACAGTAGATTTACCTTCACCTGCAGATGTTGGACTAATAGCGGTCACTAAAACTACCTTTCCAGGTGATGTTCTCTCAGGGATTTTAGTAAAATCAATTTTCGCTTTAAATTTACCATACAACTCCAATGCTTCATCCGAAAGACCTAAACTTTCTGCTATCCTGACGATAGGTTGCATTTCCGCATTTTTGGCAATACTCAAGTCAGTTAGTGGTTCTACATGTAGATTCAACTAAATCACAGCCTTTTTATTTTTATTTTACATCATATAATTGATAGAAAGTTAGCTATAATTCGACATTTTATTGACGATAGCAAGCATTTCATGTATAGTTTATTTTATCCATTTAACTGAATTTTTAGTGGATTGAGGGAGGAACAGTTATGCAACAGGGGAAAGTAAAATGGTTTAACAACGAAAAAGGTTATGGTTTTATCGAGTACAATGACGGGGAAGATGTGTTCGTCCATTTTACTGGTATTCAAGGCGAAGGTTTCAAGGCTTTAGAAGAAGGTCAGGAAGTCACTTTTGAAATCGTTGAAGGAAACCGTGGACCTCAGGCTGCAAACGTTATAAAATCGAAGTAAAACGGTTCTTCCCGCGGCAACTGGTCGTGGGACTTTTTTTATTTTCCGTATAACTTATTCCCAGCCTCTTTGATCTCTTCTCCTACCGTACACTCATTTATACAAAACTGGTGGGCCTTCGACTTGCCCTTTTCTTTTCTGAGCTGATTTTTTACAAAACACCCTTCACAATAGTTCTCTAATAGCTGATCAATTTCATTTATAATTTGCGAATTTTTCATACATTTAACTCCTTGCGGTATGTCATATGGAACTGTACAATTATTTTACTCCTATACAAATTAATTATCATAATTAATATACGTAAAAAATGATTTACCGCTTTAGCGACTTTTACAATCACTTAATTACTTGTGTAACATTATATTACATTGCTCTATAAAGTGTTTGTTTTATTAATCAAGCACTATTTATGAATATAGCTCACGTAAAAAAGAAAAGTACTTACAATTATTAAAAGGATGGTAGCAATGATTGAATTATATATCGATGGCTCTACAACTGGCAATCCTGGACCTAGTGGAATTGGAATTTTTATAAAGGGAGAAGGCCATCAAATTAAAATGAGTGAATACATAGGTATCTATTCGAACCATATAACTGAATTTAAAGCTTTGTTGAGAGGGCTGGAAGAAGTTCAGAAGCTTTCACCTACTATCGTATCCATTCGAACAGATTCTCAAATAGTGTATGCTGCGGTTGAAAAACGTTATGCAAAAAATGCAGAATTTGCTGCCTTATTAGAGAAAATACTAGTCATTACAGATACCTTCGATCTATTCTTTATAAAATGGATCCCGGATGATCAAAACAAAGCAGCCCATGCTTTAGCTAGAGAAGCTGTAAGGAAGAACCTACCTTAAAAAATTACACCTCCAGCAGCTAAATCGGTTGGAGGTGTGGTTAACTTAAAACTTTTGTTAGTGCCTTATTCTGTTTTCTCTGCATAGCCCTCAACAGTATCAATCTCGTCTTGTGCTTCCTCTTTATCCAAGTTATAGTCATTTTCAATACTATTTTTAGTACGATCCATGAATCGAACAATAACGTCATCTTTACCAAAAAGTTGAAACAAGCTTAACAAAGGATTTCTTGGGCGATTAACGGATAAATAAGTAAACTTCGTATTCTGTTCATCCACCTGATGTAGTTCATAATCTACCTTCATTTTAAAAAGATTGTTTAAAATAAATGTTTCCTGGACCAGCTTATGATTAGGCTCATTTATATATTTTTTTAAGGTGAGATTATAATATTCGTCAAGTGATCCATTTTTATACGACTGTCTTATTACTGTTCCAACAACTTCCTCAGTTTCTTTTATTATCTCTTCATCAATTATCTTTGGAAAAATTACTTTCTTTTTCTCTAAGTCCCCGTAAAAATAAGGCCATACAAATTCGATTGGTGCATTAATAACTATCTCTTTTTTCCATTTTTTCATCTAAACTACTCCCCTGCATATCAATATGTTAACCTTTCTATATATGATAACACAAAAAAACAGACCCTCGAAATGAGAGCCTGTTAAAGTTTAGGTTTAAAATTAAGCTTTAACTACGTTAGTAGCTTGAAGACCACGTTGGCCTTGCTCGATTTCAAAAGTTACTTCTTGACCTTCGTCAAGAGATTTGAAACCTTCGCTTTGGATAGCTGAGAAATGTACGAATACATCGTCTCCGCCTTCGCGTTCGATAAATCCGAATCCTTTTTCTGAGTTAAACCATTTTACTTTACCTTGTTCCATGTGTGTATCCTCCTCGTATGCAAATTGTGCATACATTGTGTTACTATCCTTGCTCAACACTGTTAAGTAAAAGTGTTGCCACCTACTAACTAACCGAACAAAAATAATCCTCTTTAAATATAACATGGCATTTTTAATAATGCAACAAATATACATAATCTTTTTTTAATTGTTTTCCAATAATGCACCAATTGCTCCACTATAACCATGTTTTTCTAAAAAGATTGGATTTTTATTTTTTAAAATTGTATAAGACTCTATTATTTCTTGAAGTAAACTATTTTCTTCTAATGTTGAGCCTATATATATTATATCTTTCACTCCGTGGGCTTCTGCTGCTTGTATGCATAATGTAGCGACAACTTCGCCAATTATGCCTTGAATACCTGCTAGTAAATCGGCACAAGACCGAGCTTGCTCTGGCTTTAATGTAACGCCACCAAAGTTACTAGCTGTAAGTGAACCAGTTATCGGAAGTTTGTTATCCTTATAAATGTCACTTACTAATACATCTATCGTAGATCTCTTCCCGTCTTTGGAAAGCGCAATCATTTCTTTATAATTTGTTAGGCCTGTTAATGCCATTCCAAGGCCTAATAATGTACCTCCACCAATTCCAGAACCTGCTATACGTGAATGTGTTTTGTCATGCATAATATGTATTGAAGTACCTGTACCAATATTTGCTATGATTGCCGAGCTACTGCTAATAACTTCCTGTTTCATCTGATACATCACGCCATTCATTGTCGCATCAAACTCAACCATATAAGGAAGGTCCTGTTTAGATAATAGGAATTTTTTTAATTGCTCTGCTCGACCACCAGTGAGGCAGATAGCACTTGACGAATGCTTGTTTTCTATCCACTCTCTTACTCCTTGAAAATCTGAAGAAAGAAAGCTTTTAAAGGACATCTTATTTTCTCTATCCCAATAAGCTATTTTCGTTAAAGTTCCACCTGCATCAATACCAATTCTAGTAGTCATACTTAGTCCCCTTTTACATTACAACCCTTATTTAATCCATGATCCCACTATAGGGTAATTAAATGCTTCACCATTGATTGCTTTAATTATACCTATAATTGGGACAACAAAAGCCATTATAGCAAAAATTATTACTAATGGGATACCTATTATGATAAATATTAAAAGAAACGATATAAAAAGCAGAACTGACATCACTAACTGAAAAAGAACTGCCTGCACAGAGAGCTTCTTCACTTCATGGTCATCTACAACTAAATATAATACGAATGGTACTAAAAATGGAGCGAACCAAGTGCTCGCATGCAATAATACCTTAAGTCCTTTATTATCCATTAAATATAACCTCCTTTATCTTATTATATATACGAATACTTAGGGTTTTAGTTTCATCTTTTTCTTTCGTAAACAATCTTTCCATTCACTACTGTTTTGCTAACAAACACCTGTTGGATATTATCTACGTTAAGTGGTTCATTTAGGATAGTAAAATCAGCATCAAACCCTTGAGCAATTTTCCCTCTCTGAAATTCTTTCCCAATCGCTTTTGCACTACCAGTAGTATATAGGGATAAAGCTTGAAATATGGATATTGACTGACTAGGATTCCATCTATTATTAACAGCTGCATCTATCGCCACAAATGGATCTGCACTCTCTACTGGTGAATCTGATCCTCCTGAGCATTCAAAACCAGCTCTCAACAATGACTTCCAAGCGTAGGCCCATTCCATTCTTTCCTCTCCAAGTCGTTCTTTTACCCAAGGAAAATCAGATGGAACAAATATTGGCTGAATATCTAAAACAATAGGTAGCTTGTGCATTCTTTCTATTAAATCAGCTCGAAGAACATTTACGTGAATGAGCCTATCTTTTTTTCCCTTAGGAGCAGGGTATTTTTCAATTTTATCTAATATCAGCTCAGTCGCCTTATCTCCTATTACATGAACAGCAATACATTCATTATGAACTCGCGCCATTTGGACTAACTGTCCAAGTTTTTCTTCTGTATGAACTGCAACTCCACTTGTGCCACTTTTATCCGAGTAATCCTCAGATAATAATGCAGTACGACCACCTAATGAACCATCTACAAAAATTTTCATCGCACCAAATTCTAGAAATTCATTGGACATCTCTTCTTGCATTTGTTCGAATACTAAATGATGTCTTAATAGATGAACTTTAAATTGATCTTCCACTACCTCGCGATATGCTTTTAAGGGTATTTCGTATGGACCGTAATATGCCATATCTTCCGTGTGGACACCTGTAAACCCTTTCTTATGTAAGTCCTTAATACTTAAACGAATTACTTTTGCTAAATATTCTGAGGTGACTGGGGGTATGTGGGACGTTATCAGCTGCTGAGCTTCATCAAAAAAAAGCCCGTTTAATCTACCATCTTCATCCTTCCCTATCCTCCCACCTATTGGACTAGGTGTATCTTCCGTTATTCCTGCTATCTCCATGGCCCTAGAATTCGCCACAAGGACATGGCGGCATATTCTCTTTAAAACGATCGGACTTTCTTGAATTACATCTAAATCATTCTTACTGATGAATCTTCCATCTATTAACTGATTATCGTTCCATCCCTCTGTTATGTACCATTGACCAGGAGTGACTTTTTTACATACTTCAGCCATTATTTTCTCTATAGATGTAAAGGAAGAAAGGTCGAGATAAGACAGCTTCTCCCCATGTCCAATTAAATGAATATGACTATCCACAAAACCAGGATACATGGCTGCACCTTCAAGGGAAATAATCTTGTCCGCATGAGGAAGAAGCTCTTCTTTACTTCCTATTTGAATAATTTTACCTTTCTCGATTAATACCGCTTCTACCATAGAATCTTCTGATTGCATTGTAAAAATACTTCCATTTGTCCAAAGAGTTTTCATTATTTTTTCTCCTTTTCTTTTGGAATAAGCTCATCAACGAGCAATTCTGCTGCCCTTCTATAGAGATTGCTCATGTTCGCTAAAGAGGAGATTAACAATAGCTTTTGCATTTCTTCCTCACCCTCTATTTTTTTTGTTTCCTTATCCAATACTTGAATTTCTTCTTTAAAAACAAGTTTATTATTTTGCTGAAGGGAAATAAAGTTATCATAAAAATCATTTAAAGTGAAGTCCCTTGAGCTCATTATTTCTTTTAAAGGGGATAACGTTTCTTTCACATCATTTATAGATAGGGATCCTTTTAAATGATAAATGAGATTAATCAACATAATATGCTGCTTAGAGTATTTTTTATTTTTAATTGGAACGAAAAGCTTGCCCTTCGCGTAATTGTTTATCATTGTTTTTGTTAATACCTTATCTTCAGCATTTCTAATGGTGGACCCATATTTTGCATCAAAAAGCTGTATAACCTGGTCCATATATAAGTCTATTTCTGGTATGTCATCTTCTTTAATCGCGGTATCCAACGCCAAACGTTCGATCAAGCTATTTATATCATTCATAAATAAACCCCCTCGTAATACTTTAAAAATATAGTAACTTAAAACTCATTAAAGGTAAACCTTGACTACTAATAATTATAGTTATATCATTATATGTAGTTATTAAAACTACTTAATGAGATGGAGGTATTTACTTCGTGCTAAAAAATTATATAAGAGAGCCATTCAATTCATTATCACACCTATTGGGAGCTGTTTTAGGTTTAATAGGGCTCACTCTCATGATTATGAAGGGAATCTCACAAAATACTACTAATCTTACATTAACGGCACTTTCTATTTTTGGTGTTAGTATGATTTTACTGTATATGGCTTCTGCTACTTACCACGCAGTTTTAGCTAAAGATCGTGTTATCCAGTATTTACGTCGGTTAGACCATTCTATGATTTATCTACTGATTGCTGGTACATATGCTCCATTTTGTCTTATAACATTAAAAGGTTCTACAGGTTATGTATTGTTTAGTTTGATAACTCTTTTAGCTATCTCAGGAATATTATTTAAGATGGTTTGGTTTGAATGTCCAAGATGGGTTTCTACGGCACTTTACATAGGAATGGGATGGATAATTATTTTCCTTGCTCCTGCCCTTTCAGAAAGTCTAGGTACTCAGGGTCTACTATATTTAATTGCAGGAGGCATATTCTACACTATAGGTGGTATAATTTATGGGCTAAAGCCTAATCTTCCTTTTATTAAAAAGCTAGGTTTCCACGAAATATTTCACATTTTTATATTGCTAGGCACTTTTTCCCACTTCATATGCGTGTATGTATACGTATTATAAAAAGTTTTAGAATAATAATGAGGGCGTCCAATTACTTAATGGACACCCTTTTATTATTTAATGTAAACTCACTTTGCGTTGGAGCAAGTGTGTTACTTCAGCTTTTTAGCAAAAGCAATAATACGATTAACCTCATTAAACCCTAATTTTAAATGAACTGCTAAGCTTTCTTCATTGTCCAGTTCGCAGTCACTAGCAAATTCTTCACAGCCTTTTGTAATCGACCACTGTTCGCATTTTTCGACCAGCTGCCTTGCAATACCTGTATTCCTGAATTCCTCCAGTACAAAAAGTCCTTCTAAATAGCCTACAGGTGTTGTACTTGTCCCCTCCACATAGTCTTTTCGTATTTGGCACTGTGCAAATCCAATTGGACCTCCTGATGGTTCATAGGCAAGAAAAACAACGGCGTCACCGCTCGTAATTAGTTGTTCCATTTCTTCTAGAAATTCTTCTTTATTATGCCCTGGCCATAATAGTGAAGCTAGAGTTGCCACATCGAGAGCATCTTTTGTTTCAGCTCGTTTAATCATAAAAAAGCACCTTTCCTAGAAAGCTAGAATTCTTTTTTAGTTAAAGTAAAATCTATATTTGATGGTGGAGACTGTAATCTCATTGTTTCAAGTTCGATTCTCATCTTTTCTGTTTCCATAATAAAATTTTCTTGTCTAAGCTTTTCTAACTCTAAGGCATCTTTAACTGCCCCAGCTTTTATGCGTGCTTTTTCTTCTAAATGTTCAGTTACAGACTTAATAACTGGAACTAAAAAAATAAGCGCCGGTATTATAATCCATTCCACTGCATTCACCCTTCCCTAGTATTACCTGATTAGAATATACATTAAAGCAATTAGGAAATAAATAACTAATTAACAATATTTACGGAAAATTCTAATTCTATATCTACATTTCCTCGCAAAGCCTTACTAATCATACAGTTTTCCTCTGCCTTGATGGCTAGCTTTTCTGTCTTAGCTATGTCTTTTGCATTTTTAAGTAAGATACTTGGTCGATGAATAATTTTTTTATATGTGAATACACCTTTCGTAACATCAACAATCGCAGTGGACTGCATTTCTAAACTTTCTTTTTCTATTTTACTCCGTTCCATCATCGCTGCTAGTGTGATGATATAGCAGGTAGCAGCAGCTCCCAGGAGCATTTCATCTGGATTAGTTCCTACACCAGGTCCATCCATCTCTTTTGGTATAGAAATATTAGTTTGTAAATTTCCAGAACTAATATCTCCAACGTCATTTCTATTCCCTGGCCAATTTGCTTTCAAGTGAAAAATGTGTTCAGTCATAATTTTCATCAAACCTTTCAAATGGATGTATTGGAAATTTCATTGATTTCCTATATTATTGAAGAGAAGGTAGGCGTTTAGATTGCTTAAAAATTACGGAAAAATTGCTGGTTTTATCATCGTTGCTTCTCTTTTTCTACTCATTCTTGGAGTAAGATACGTGTTAGGTCAAGATCTAGTTGTTATGAACTTTATTGCATTTGCAGCTTTTTCAATTGTAACTGGAGTCATAGCAGGAGCTATGCTTTTTTACAATCTTCATAAAGCATTTTATTTATTTACGTTTGGGTTAGCAATAGGTTTCATTGATCTTTTCCGCTCTTTTATCATTAATACCGGAGGTAATGGAGACCTACTCGGAATTCTTTCTCTCTTTATCTTCACTGCATTTGGATTAGTATTAGGAATGATTGTTGAGGCAATATTTTACCTCATTAAAAAAACAAACAATCAATAAAAGAGGCTAGAACAAAATCCATCTTAGAATTTAAAAAAACCTAGAAATTTTACCATTCGTAAAATTTTCAGGTTTTTTTATCTACTTTATAGCAGTTGTTCTCCGCTAGCAGTCACAACAGAAGTAGGTACAGGAGTAGCCATCCCTGCATTTTCAAAATAAAATAAAAAAGTGAAATGGAAGTCTCAATTTCACTTTTGTATGGCATGAGACTACTTAAATTCTCATGATTCTTTATTTTTCTATTTATCAGTTTGATTTCATAGTATTATTTCGCCCATTTGACTTCGCTTTATAAAGCGCGCGATCAATTCGTTCTATAAATGAAGTAATTGGCTCATTGAAATCTACGTATTCTCCTACACCTGCAGAAATTGTGATGAGCTTTCTTGTAGGTGGCAAAGTTGTTTCGATGTCTTTTCTCAGTATTTCTGCGAGTCTGTAGGCCTCATCTAAATGAGTATTTGGGAAAACGATTGCAAATTCCTCTCCACCTAAACGGATGCAAAAGTCATTATCACTGGCAACGAGATTCATTCGAGAAGCTAAAAACTGAAGGACTTCATCACCCGAGTTATGCCCAAATTCGTCATTAACTTTTTTAAAGAAATCAATATCTACCATTAACATGGAAAAATATTGTTTTTCCTCTTTTAGATTACCATATAAATATTCAGCGAACCTTCTATTCTTTAGACCTGTCAAGGGATCTGTTAAGGATTGCATTTTAAAGTCTGCTACTGTTTCCTCCTGATGCCTGCGATATTCTTCCACCGTTTCGGTCAGCTGTTTCGCTTCAAAATACCATGTAGGAATTCTTAACTCTTTCTTATTAAATTCCTTATTCATAGTATACATAGCCAGCTTCTGCAAAGGAAATGCGAGCTTATTAGAAATAATAAAAGCTACTACTAAAAACAAAGCAACAAAAGGAAGTGCATATAAAAATATCTTCAAGATAATCCCAATTAGAGGCTCCAAGCTAGACTGATATGGAGTCTGTGAAACAACTCCCCAGTTACTTGCTTCTATAAAAGAGTAACCAGCTAAGTAAAGATCACCTTTCGTGTTCTCAGTTAAGCTAGAACCACTATTACCCTTTATAAGTTTCTCCACTACTTCATTACTTTTTACAACTTCGCCTATTCGTTCTTCATCAGGATGATAAATAAGTGTACCTGAATGGTCTACTACATAAACATAGGATCCATCCTTGGAGTAATGCTCGGCCAATATATTTCTTATAAAATTATCCTCTTCCAAATATATCGTTCCGTTAAGCATGCCTAAGTATTCAGTTTGTTCATTAAAAAGCGGAGTAGATACAAGGATTAATAATCTCCCAGTCGACGCCATATATGGTTTTGTAATAATATTCTCTTTTTTATCTAACGCTTCCCTAACACCTTCTGATTCAATAATATTACCGGCAATCCCAACGTTAGGTGAAGTCGCTATCGCTAGACCATTTTTGTCTATAACAGAAACTGAATTAAAATTTCTGCTTGTGACAATTAGCTGGTCAAGAACTACTGTTAACTCCTCTGGCTGATCCAGTAACTTTATTATATCTGCTTTTCTTCCCTCTAAATTCAATTGCATAGAGGCAAATAGCTCCTCAGACATTTGAGCAAGCTTTTTTGAATAGACTTGATTTTGCTCTAATGAGTTCTCAATTAGGCTGTTTTTAGTCACTAAATAGCTCGAAAAAAGAGAACTAGTAAGTATGCCAATTATAGTAAACGAAATTAATGTTAAAATCCAAAAACGTAACGTTTTTATCATACTTCCTCCAAAATTATACAATATTAATATCACATTTTCTGATTATAGCACTATTAGTATAGTAAAAACTATAGTAAATTGGTAGTTTTGCTAAAAAATTATAATATAAGAGAAAGATTCATTAAAAAAAACAAAAAGAGGACACCAAATGACAATTGTCATTCATATCCTCTTAATCGATTGTAATTATTTCTGTTTAATAAACATTTTGTTTTAATGCAATTCTTAATTTTAATAAATAAAATTCATTACTCAATTATCCACCTAAATATGCAAGCTTAACTTCTTCACTAGATTGAAGCTCAGCTGATGGACCAGAAAGTACTACTTTCCCTGTTTCAATTACATAGCCTCTGTTAGCTACAGAAAGTGCCATATGGGCATTTTGTTCAACTAGCAGGACAGTTGCTCCATCATTATTTATTTCTTCTATAACTTTGAATATTGTTTGCACCATAAGCGGCGCTAAACCCATGGAAGGTTCATCTAATAAGACAAGTTTAGGCTTTGCCATGATTGCTCGACCGATTGCAAGCATTTGCTGCTCACCACCAGACAACGTACCAGAAAGTTGTTTTTTCCTTTCTAATAGCCTAGGGAACGTTTCGTAAACTTTGTTTAAATCCGAAGAAATTCCAGCTTTGTCTTTACGTAGAAATGCTCCTAGCTCTAGATTCTCCTCCACAGTAAGATTGGAAAAAACTCTTCGACCCTCAGGTACATGAGAAATACCAGATTTCACTATAGTTTGAGCTGCTTTCCCGGAAATTGATTTACCTAAAAACTCTATTTTCCCTTTTTTTGGCTTTAACAATCCTGATAAGGTTTTAAGCAAGGTGCTTTTCCCCGCTCCATTTGCCCCTATTAACGTAACTATTTCGCCTTCATTCACTTCAATCGTTACATTATGTAGCGCCTGTATATTTCCATAAAATACATCTATATTTTCTACTTTAAGCATGGATGCCCGGAACCTCCTCTCCTAAATATGCTTCAATAACTTTAGGATGGTTTCTTATTTCCTGTGGAGTTCCTTCTGCTAAAAGCTGTCCATGATCTAACACATATATCCTCTCACAGACACCCATCACCAAATTCATATCATGTTCAATCAATAAAATGGTCAGGTCAAATTTCTCTCGGATAAATCCTATTAAGTCCATTAAATCCTTAGTTTCTTGAGGATTCATACCTGCTGCTGGCTCATCTAATAAAAGCAGCTTTGGACCTGCCGCCAATGCTCTAGCAACCTCAAGTCTTCTCTGTTGACCATAAGGAAGGTTTTTTGCAAGCTCATCTTTATACTTATCTAATTTAAAAATCTCCAGAAATTCGATTGATTTCTCTTCCATCTCTTGCTCACCTTTAAAATGAGAAGGAAGCCTTAAAATTGAGCTAATCATCGAATGTGTTGCTAAAGAATGATATGCAACTTTAACATTTTCTAAGACAGTCAATTCATTAAACAGACGAATATTTTGAAAGGTTCTGCTAATTCCTTTTCTAGTTACCTTGAACGGTGGCAATCCATTGATACGCTCTCCATTAAACACAATATCACCTGTTGTAGGTGCATAAACGCCAGTCAACAGATTAAAGCTCGTTGTCTTACCAGCTCCGTTAGGTCCGATTAATCCTACAAGTTCACCTTGTTTTAAAACTATATTTAAATTTTGGACAGCTTTTAGACCGCCAAACTGTATCCCTACGTTTAGAACCTCTAGTAAAGGCTTATTTACCATATTGACTGCCCCCTTTCGGTGCTCTCCAGCTTTTAAAGTAATCCGTAATTTCCATAGTTCCCATTAAACCTTTAGGTCTATATAACATTACGATTATCAATACAAGACTATATATAATCATTCGCGTTTCAGGATAACCTTGCAAGTAAGTTGATACAACCGTCAAAAGAATAGCTGATAAAACAGCTCCTGATAGGCTGCCCAGCCCTCCTAAAACAACAAGGATTAATATATCAAATGATTTTAAAAATCCAAATTGACTTGGTTGTATAATATAAAAATTATGAGAGTATAGCGCCCCTGCCACCCCCGCAAAAAAGGAGCCAATGGCAAATGCCGCTACCTTGTAATACGTAGTATTAATCCCCATTGCATCAGCTGCAACTTCATTCTCTCTTACAGAGATAGAAGCTATACCATGGCGTGAATTGGTGAAGTTGACTATAACTATAATTGTTATGGCTAAACAAATAAATGTATAGGTCCATGTTGTCATATGCTCAACCTGCATGCCTGAAGCCCCACCGACATAATCGATATTCAAAAAAATTATACGAATGATTTCAGCAAAGCCAAGAGTGGCTATCGCTAAATAATCTCCCTTTAGCCGTAGACTAGGAATACCTACCACTAAACCGGCTAATGCTGCAACAATTCCCCCTACAATAATCGCTAAAAAGAATGGTAGTCCCAACTTCATCGTTACAATAGCAGAAATATAGGCACCAACAGCCAAGAATCCAGCATGACCTATAGAAAACTGCCCTGTAATACCAATAATCAGATGGAGGCTTACAGCTAAAATAATATTAATTGATATGAGAATAATCGTATTGCTATAGTATTGATCTAACATTCCATTCATAATAAGAAACTGTATAACGGCAAATACAACTATTCCCAAAGCAATAAATAGCCAAAATTGTTTAGAAGTTTTCTTCATTTAATACACCTACACTTTCTCTCGTGCATTTTTGCCGAAAATACCTGATGGTCTAAAGATGAGTATTAATATTAGAATGACAAATGCTGCAGCATCTCTCCACAAAGAAAATCCTACTGCACTGACAACAGATTCAATCACTCCTAAAAGAAGTCCCCCTACCATTGCTCCTGGAATGATTCCAATACCTCCTAGAACCGCTGCAATAAATGCTTTTACTCCTGGAATAACTCCCATTAGTGGATCAATCTTTGTATAATACACTCCGAAAATAACTCCAGCAGCACCTGCTAAAGCTGAACCAATAGCAAAAGTTGCAGAGATTGTGTTGTCTACGTTGATGCCCATTAATTTTGCTGCCTCTGTATCATGAGAAACAGCTCTCATTGCCTTCCCTGTTTTAGTTTTATGTACAATAAATTGTAGAATAATCATTAACACAACAGAAACAGAGAGGATTAAAATTGATTGCATGCTTATTTGAACACCATAAAGTTCAAAGGTTTTCTTAAAGAAGTCTGGATACGCTTCAGATTGAGCGCCCCTAATATAAATCACTCCATACTCGATTAATAAGGAAACCCCTATAGCAGTAATAAGCGCAGCTATACGCGTAGCGTTTCTTAGTCGTTTGTAGGCTATTCTTTCTATAATCACACCAAATAGTGCACAAGCTGTCATTGAAATAATAAGTGCTGGGAAAAAACCTAATCCAAATACTGTAATAGAATAAAAACCAATAAAAGAACCTACCATGAACACGTCACCATGCGCAAAATTTATTAACTTGATAATTCCATATACCATCGTATATCCAAGGGCGATTAAGGCATATATACTTCCGAGTGAAATACCATTAATCAACTGCTGAATCCATTCCATGTAGTTCCACTCCCTTATATGTTAGTACTGTACAAGTCTAAACCCACTTTCATAAAGTAACAGAAAAGGAGGGAATGAATCCCTCCATTATTAGTAACAATATTTTAAGGATTTACCTTTGTATTAAAGACTTGTTTTCCATCTACAAACTCAATAATTGTTGCTGATTTCACTGGGTGATGATTTTCATCCATGGAGTATAGTCCCGTTACTAAATCCAGATTATCAGTTGCTTCTAATGCTTCTTTAATTTTTTCACCATCGGTTGAGTCTGCTCTTTCAATTGCATCCTTTAATAAGTAAACAGTGTCATAGCCTAGAGCATGGAACGAGTTAGGAGCTTCACCGTACTTTTCATTAAACTTATCTGAGAATGATTTTGCTTTTCCATCTGGGTCTTCTGAAGAGTAAGCAGTAATGATAAACGTGTTATTTAAAGCATCAGCCCCAGCTAAATCAACGATTGTTGGTGAATCCCATCCGTCAGCACCCATTAACGGAACCGTAATTCCCATTTCACGAGCTTGCTTAACGATTAGACCAACTTCTTCATAATATCCAGGAATAAAAATGAAATCTGGGTTACTAGATTTGATACTGGTTAAGGTAGATCGGTAGTCAGAATCTTTTGCTGCGTAAAATTCCTCCGCTACAATTTTACCGCCAGCCGCTTCAAAATCCTTTTTAAAGGATGCTGCTAAGCCTTTTGCATAATCACTTCCGTTGTCCGCGTAAATTGCAACATTTTTAACCTTTAATTCATTGGCAGCAAAGTTTGCTGCGACAGTTCCTTGGAAAGGATCAATGAATGCTGTTCGGAAAGCATATTCATTAACTTCCCCATCATCATTTACTGTTACAGTAGTGCTAGTTCCTGATGGTGAGATTAGCGGCACCTTGTTTTTCCCGGCAACTTCTACTTGTGCTACAGAGTTACCACTAGTTGCTGCACCTATGATTGCTACTACCTTATCTTTGGTAATTAGCTTAATAGCTCCATTGGTTGCTTCACCTGCATCTGATTTATTGTCGACTTTTACAAGTTCAATTTTCTTACCATCAATTCCACCGTCTTCATTAATTTCATCCACAGCCAAGTCAATAGCCTTGTCTTCTGATTGGCCATAAGATGCTGTGCCACCAGAAAGTTCCAAGTTAATACCAATTTTTACCGTATCCCCACCGTCACCCTGACTACCTTCACTAGAGCATCCTGTCAAAACCCCTATTAAAAGGGATGAGGCAAGGAACAATGAAGCAAATTTTGATTTTTTCATAAAAAATATACCCCCTTATAATGTTTGAAAATTTTGAAATTTTAAAGCGTGCTACCCTCTCTTTTTAATAGCAACTTATTCCAAAATTAACATTTCTTTAATACAATTACATTGTAAAACAAAGTAATGATTCAGTCTATAGAAATTTGACTAATTAGAATTTTTATAATTTTTGATATACTATTGTTATTGCATTAATAATATTATGTATAAAAATTTACCGAATCTAGAGATGATGACAGACATCCCTGCCTGCTTAAACACTGCATGTATAAGAATAACGAAATTATTTCTGTACTGCGTCCGTAAGTTCCAACAAGAGGAGAACAAAGTTACAAACAACTTCTGAACTGAGTTGATGCTTATCGCTCGCCTCCTTAAAAATACAGTCCATTAAACTTGATTGTTATATTAATCAATTAAATTAATTGAAAATAATAAAAATAATTACTTTTCTACCTTTCTCCGCTATAATTATTTATAGTTCGAAAACCGTAATATTAAGGAGAGATGAAAATGGTGCAAAGCTTACCAAAAAGATCAGACGTGAAAGTAGAAGAAACATGGAATTTAAAAGATTTATATGCTACGGAAGAGGATTACAATAATACTTTAGAGGAAATAGAAAAAAGCGTCCCTATGTTTGCCGAGAAATTTAAAGGCAAAATAGATAGCGCTAAAGCAATCGTGGACGCTTTAAGCGAATACAAGACTCTTTTTGAGAAGTTCAATTTATTAGGAAGTTACGCAAGACTAGCTATAACCGTAGATCAAACAAATACTGAATCACAAATGAGAGCTGGTAAATTTGGTTCTTTAGCAGGAAAAGTTGCAAGCCAAACTTCATTTGTTGATAGTGAACTTTTAGAATTACCAAAAGAAATTATAGAAGAAGCTATACAACTAAATTCCGAGTACGAGAATTATTTAGTTAAATTACTTGAAAAGAAAAAATATACTCTACATCCTGAGGTTGAAAAGGTTTTAGCTGCCTACTCCCCTACCTTTGATGCACCTTATAACTTATACGAAACTACTAAGCTATTAGATATTGCCTTTCCAAATTTCGTAGTAAACGGGAAACAATATCCATTAAGCTACGTTTCCTTTGAAAATGATTGGGAAGCTGAAACTGATACGGTTCTTCGTAGAACAGCATTTGAAGCTTTCTCTTCAAAGCTTAAGGAATATCAGCACACAACTGCAAAAACATATGATATTCAACTACAACAAGAAAAAACGACAGCAGACATACGAGGATATGACTCAGTATTTGAATACTTACTTTCTGACCAAGACGTAGATATTTCTCTATATAACCGTCAAATTGATTTGATCACAAAAGAGCTAGCACCACATATGAGAAAATACGCGAAATTGCTTCAAAAGATACATGGACTTGATAAGATGACGTTCGCTGATTTAAAGATTGCTCTTGATCCAAACTATGAACCAACAATTACAATAGAAGAATCAAAAAAATATATCAAAGATTCTCTATCTGTTATGGGTGACGAGTATCTTGAAATGGTTGATCGTTCTTACAAAGAACGCTGGGTAGACTTCGCTCAAAATGAAGGAAAATCAACTGGGGCCTTCTGTTCTAGTCCTTATGGTAGCCATCCATATATTTTAATATCCTGGTCAAGTCGCATGAATGAGGTTTTTGTATTAGCACATGAGCTTGGTCATGCTGGTCATTTCTATTTTGCACACCAAGAACAAAATCTATTTAATTCTCGTCCATCTTTATATTTTATAGAAGCACCTTCTACCATGAACGAAATGTTAGTTGCTAACCACCTTTTAAAAAATTCAGATGACCCTAAATTTAAACGCTGGGTAATTTCATCTATAGTGGCTAGAACTTATTATCATAATTTTGTTACTCATTTATTGGAAGCAGCTTACCAACGTAAAGTTTATGAGCGAGTGGATCAAGGTCAAAATGTAAATGCTGAAATATTAAATGCTTATAAGCGCGAAGTATTAGAAGATTTCTGGGGAGATGCAGTGGAAATAACAGATGGTGCAGAGCTTACATGGATGCGTCAGCCTCATTATTATATGGGCTTATACCCATATACGTATAGTGCAGGATTAACTATCTCTACACAGGTAGCTAAGCGTATATTAAATGAAGGCCAAACAGCCGTAGATGAATGGGTAGAAGTTTTAAAAGCTGGTGGCACTAAAACGCCAGTAGAATTAGCAAAAATGGCTGGTGTTGATATCACTACAGATGAGCCACTTAAAGACACTATTGCATACATTGGTTCACTGATTGATGAACTTGAAATCTTAACAGAGACAATTGAAAACAAATAAAGAAAGAAGCTATCATAATGTATATTATGATAGCTTCTTTTACTTCGAGCTTTTATATTAGACTGAATACAACTTGTGCAAAGAGGGACTAACTCGTGACTTTCTTCAAATCTATAAAGACTCCAATGGGAAAAAGTAATATACTTAGAGTACGACTTAAAACTAGTGAACTAGTTGCTATATAAAGAATATAAAATTAGAATGCGATAAATTGCCTTCTTACAAAGGAGTTAATATGAAAAACAATGTGATAGAGCAGTACGAACAGGATGAAAATATAATGATTCAATTGTATGCCCAATGGTGTATCAATCATGACTTAGACCCTTTTGCATTATATCAAACAGCATATCCAGATCAAAAAACAAACGACGCTTTAGCAAGTGCAATAGAAGAAACGGAAAAAAATGCATTAGAAGTAGATACCGAGACTGTTATTCAAGTATTGCAGCTTTTTGGAAATGACCACCTAGCTTTTGTTGTATCTGAAATTGCTTCAAAACTAAAATAAACCTCCTTCTATAGGGCATCTCAAGCCCCTTCCTCTTTTTTCCCGTAAATATTCACAACTCTTTCTCTAATCTCTTAAGCTTCTTATTACTATCTAATAGAACGTAAAAGATATGTAATATTTCAGTTTTTTTTACATAGTTTGTTATAAATCATGTACAATATTATCAGACAGAAAGGGGGAATCATTATATATGAAAAAGTTTACAAAGGAAGAAAATAGTTGGGCTCTTTATGATTGGGGAAGCTCTGCATATTCTATAATAATTACAACTGCTATTTTTCCTATTTTTTACAAAGGATCGGCAACAGCTGCCGGCGTAGATACGAATGATTCTACAGTTTATCTCAGTTACACTATTGCCATTTTTACATTTATATTAGCAATGATAGGGCCAATCCTTGGAACCATCGCCGATTATAAAGGATATAAAAAGAAATTTTTCTTTTTCTTTTTCTTTTTAGGAGTAGCTGCTACTGCTTTACTAGCTTTCATCCCTTATGATAAATGGTATCTATTTTTGATATGCTATACTTTTGCAGCTCTTGGTGCAACTGGTGCGAATGTTTTCTATGATGGCTTTATTATTGACGTTACAACAAATGAACGAATGTCTCGTGTTTCCTCGAGAGGATACGGACTAGGGTATATTGGTAGTGCGATTCCTTTTTTAATTAGTATGGTTATTATTTTGTTGGCTGGGGCAGAAAAAATCCCTCTATCTGAAATAAACGCAAGCCGCATTGCATTTCTGATTACAGCCGCTTGGTGGATTATTTTTGCTATTCCGATGTTTAGAAATGTAAAACAAATTCATTATATTGAGCGTGAAAAAAATCCTGTCGCTCAAAGCTTTAAAAGACTTGGAAAAACTATAAAAGAAATACGTCAGTATCGAGCTTTATTTCTATTTTTAATAGCCTATTTCTTCTATATTGATGGTGTAGGAACTATTATCGCAATGTCTACTGCCTATGGCACTGACTTGGGCTTACAGGCTACGGATTTAATCATCGTCTTATTTGTTACACAGGTTGTAGCTGCCCCTTTTGCAATTTTATATGGTAAACTAGCTGCAAGATTTTCAGAAAAGAAAATGCTATATGTCGGAATTTTTGTTTATATAATTGTATGTACTTATGCATTTTTCTTAGAAACTATTGCAGATTTCTGGATTTTAGCAATGCTCGTAGCAACTTCTCAGGGTGGAATACAAGCATTAAGTAGATCGTACTTCGGCAAACTTATACCGAAGGAAAATTCAAATGAGTTTTTCGGTTTCTATAATATTTTTGGTAAATTTGCTTCCATAATGGGCCCACTTTTAATTGGTCTAACTACACAAATTACAGGCAATTCATCGTATGGTGTGTTTAGTTTAATCATCTTGTTTATTATTGGAATAATAGTGTTGATTAGAGTACCTGAACCAGATAAAGCACCAAAGCCAGTGCCAGTTGATGCTGTCTAATTTTTAATTAGTGGTGATTATTCGCTAAGGACTATGGAGGGAAAAGGGAACTATCTCTATGACAAAGCTTTCTCAGCAAAAAAAGGCTCGTCTGTGAGGGTAACTATTTAGCTACATGCAAGAAAGTCGATCGGACAACATTCTTGCATGTAGCTATTTTCTTGCCTCAGGATAGTTTATAATTTTTAAACAGTTAAATGTAAGTATCATAAGTGAGATTTAAACTTACACCTGACCTATTCCTCTACACTTCAATTTCTTTAATTATTTTTGCTGGATTTCCACCTACAACCACATTTGCGGGCACATTTTTTATCACGACTGCTCCTGAAGCAATGATAGCATTATCTCCTATACAAACACCTGGATTTATAACTGCGTTACCACCAATCCACACATTGTTCCCAATTATTATAGGCTTTGCGTATTCCTTTCCTGAGTTACGCTCCATGGGGGTAATTGGGTGTGTAGCTGTGTAAATTTGCACGCTAGGTCCAAGCATGCAGTTATCTCCAAAGCGAACTTCACAAACATCTAAAATGGTACAGTCAAAATTTGCAAAAAAGTTTTCACCAACATATGTATTATAGCCATAATCAAACCTGATATTTGGTTCCATATAGACTAATTCTCCAGTTGAACCTAATAAATCTTTTAATAATTCGACGCGTTTTTGTCCCTCACTTTCCAATGTCTGATTGTAAATCCTTACTTTTCGTCTAGCATTTTCTCGTTCCAATACTAATTCAGGGTCAGCGGGATTATACATTTCACCGCACAGCATTTTTTCTTTTTCAGTTTTCATTTTTTATCCTCTTTTCTGCTCTGAGTTAAAACTTATTTTACTTTATTTTACTAATAGATTTATTATTACATGAAAAGTATAACTCCCAAAGGAATACTCACTTATCACTTATTAATATTTAAATTTACACGTAAAAAAGGATGTTAAAGATATCTTATTTCCTTGTTTTATGCTTTAGCATTTTTTAATAAACACGTAGTTTATCTTCGACTAGCCTTCTTTTTGTCCAAACAAGTGTAAATAACAAGAACAATTCAAAAGCATTTGTCACCGCTCCGCTATCTACATTTATTGGTACTGCGCTTCCTATGGTCATCACGATTGCACCTATAAAAAATACTGCCCACTTTGTTTTCTTCCAAAGAATAGCACTAGCCACAATCAATACTAGTGTTACAAGGAGAATCATAACTGGGGGCCCAGAAGCTTCCTTGGTGGAAACATATCTTAGAACCCCATATTCCTCAGCAGCTTTTAATGTAAGTTGAGAGGCTTCCAACCACACTTCTATACCTATTAAAATTACCGTATAAATAATACCTACTATGGACACCCATTTTTTCTGAGCCCATAATACCCCACTTTCCTTCAATGTACCAGTAGCAAATAAAACTAGTAAAGGTGTTAAAAAAGCATGTGTCCAAAACCTTAACAGATTCAATGTCTCTAGCAACTCTCCCTCACCAATCCATTTACCAAAAGCGATAATTCCATTGTCAAAAATGAGAGCTAATATTATAAGATAAATAAAACTAGTCCACTGTGGTAAATCCTGCTTCCTTATTCCGATTAAGCCCCAAATAAGCAATGCTATATAGGAGCCTGTGAAAAATAAATATAGAAAAGTATCCATTCCATTTCCCTCCTTTATTTCTTCTTTCCCATAAAAGAAAGGGTATAATCTTATAAAATAAAAACACAGGAAAAAGTCTCCTGTGTTAAAGTTATTATTTATTTGTAAATGTTGCAGGCATAACTACAGCGATGACTTCCCCTTTAGCGCAAAGCGTATCTCCTGCGTAGACTTCTGAAGTTACCTTCCATTTTTTCGGATGAATCTCTTCCACCGTACCTATCGCTTTTAGTTCGACCTTTTGAGGCGTAGGCTTAAGAAAATCGACATGGAGGGACCCTGTGACAAATCGTGGCGGTGTTTCTCCACTGCCAGGCTCAAAACCATTTTTTCGGTGAAGTGCAAGAGCTGCCGAACCAGTTCCATGACAATCCACTATTGCTCCAATTAATCCACCGTATACAAAGCCAGGAATTGCAATATGCTCTTCTCTTGGATGATAAACAGTTTCTGTTTTGTCTCCATTCCAATAAGTCTTTAAATGATACCCCTCTTCATTTAAACGACCGCATCCATAGCACCAAGCAAAGTCATCTGGATATTCATCCTGTATTGCCAGTTTATGTTCTGTCATTTTTTCTCCCCCTTTACAAAACCATACAAAAAAGCCAATTAAACGTCAACTGAATTAAATAGTTTTCTAGAAAGAAATATTATTATTTATATAATGATTCTCTTCTATCTTGAAATACAGGAATTCTACCTCTTACTTCTTCTACTAGATTTAAATCAATATCTACTAATCCAATAGTTTCTTCCTCGTTTCCTAACCAAACTATATCTCCCCATGGAGCAATTACCATCGAGTTTCCATTGAACTGATTGTTCGGATCTTCTCCTACTCGATTAACTGCAACTATATAGCATTGATTTTCAATAGCTCTTGCCTGTAAAAGTATTTTCCAATGGTCTATACGTGCTGAGGGCCATTGAGCAGGAACAAAAATTATTTTGGCACCATTCAATGAGTGAGCACGAAACCATTCCGGAAAGCGTAAATCATAACAAATAACGCCTCCCATCGTCACTTCATCCAACATAAAAATATTCTTACTGTCTCCAGCTTTTAAATATAAATGCTCATCCATTAGCTTAAATAAATGGGCCTTGTCGTACTCAGCGATTAGCTCTCCCGAATTGTTTACGATATACATGGTATTGTAAAAGGAGTTCTTTTTTTTCGTCGAAACCGAGCCACCCACTATATGTATATGTAATTCTTTCGCAAGTTTAACTAGAAATTCCTTCGTCTTTACCCCTTTATCATCTGCTATATCTTCTAATCTCGTTAAATCATATCCCGTGTTCCACATCTCCGGCAAAACTATAAGATTTGCTCCTTGTATAGCTGCTTCTCTAATTTTCTTTTCTACTCTTTTAAAATTTTCTTTTGGATTACCAAACGCTATATCTAACTGAACACAAGCTATTTTCATTTCACCACCACCTATAGACATAATACTAAAAAGATTATAAGATTTGACTAATATATGCAACTATTTAGAAAAAGAGGTATTGTCCATGGAATTTTCTGATCGTTTAAAAAATCTCCCTCCCCAATTTTTTGCAACATTAGTACAAAAAGTAGCGAAGGCCGTGGCAGAAGGTAGGGATGTTATCAATCTCGGACAAGGAAACCCTGACCAGCCGACACCTGACCATATTGTACAAGCGCTATCGTCAGCAGCACAAAGTCCGCTTTCTCATAAATATTCTCCCTTTAGAGGTATAAACGAGCTAAAGCAAGCGGCCGTAGATTTTTATTCTCGAGAGTATGACGTTAATATAGATCCTAATAAAGAGGTAGCCGTACTTTTTGGTACTAAAATAGGTTTAGTAGAGCTACCTTTAGCTATGATGAATGAGAAGGAATTAATGCTCCTTCCTGACCCTGGTTATCCAGATTATCTCTCTGGAGTAGGACTAGCAAATGTGCAATTTGATACTATGCCACTGTTAGAAGAAAATGCGTTTCTACCCGATTACAAGCAGCTTACCCCGGACCAAAAAGAGGCAGCGAGACTAATGTATTTGAATTATCCTAATAATCCTACGGGAGCCTCTGCTACTTTAGAGTTTTTCCAAGAAACTGTTGAGTTAGCAAAGGAAAATGATATAGCCATTGTCCATGATTTTGCTTACGGAGGCATCGGCTTTGATGGGAAAAAACCTATTAGTTTCTTACAAGCAAAAGGTGCTAAAGAAGTCGGAATTGAAATGTATACGCTATCCAAAACCTATAATATGGCAGGCTGGCGCGTAGGGTTTGCCGTAGGTAATTCTAAAATGATTGAGGCTATCAATATTATACAAGACCATCTTTTTGTCAGCCTCTTTCCTGCTATTCAATCTGCAGCAGCAGAAGCACTAAATGGGTCTCAGGAATGTGTGGAAGAATTAGTGGCACTCTATGAAAAAAGAAGAAATACTTTCATAGAGGCTTGTCGCAAAATTGGTTGGAATGTGAAAGCTCCTGAAGGCTCATTCTTTGCATGGCTTCCTGTACCAAATGGCTATACTAGTGAACAATTTGCTGACATACTTCTAGAAAAAGCAGATGTTGCTGTCGCTGCTGGCAATGGATTTGGTAAACACGGGGAAGGTTATGTACGCATCGGACTTTTAGTTGATGAGGATCGCCTGATTGAGGCTGTTGACCGTATAGAAAAGCTAGAACTTTTTTAAGAATTAGTTACTGTTATCATCTAAAAGATGTTTAAGTGAAGTTAAAAGACACTAATTTCTATGAAAATAATTGATAAATTGTCTTTATAACCGCATAAAAATTTTTATGACCGGATAGCGCGATTTTATGACCGGATAAAAATTTTTATGACCGGATAGCAACGTTTTATGACCGGATAATTTTTTTTATGACCGTTCAATAAAAAACAAGCTTAATCCTCTGGAGGTATCTTACATGAAAAAATTTATAGGACTATTTATACTTGGTATTTTAGTTTATTTTCTCATCACAATATTAATTAGTGTGTTTAAGTGAAATAGCCAACAAAATAAAAAAAGACTACAAAAGTAGTCTTTTTTTATGTCATATTCTATTGTTTATTTGAATTCTTTTATATGTTAACCTACTACACTTTCTATTCCTCTATTGTCCTGGGGAACTTGCTCCCTTGCTCAATCGGATAAAACTGAATTGCACCAGTCTCTTCATCATGTTTCCGATGGAATTCCATCCCTTTTACTTCGGCTAAGACTAGGTCAACCGTAATTACAGGATTCTCACCTTTGATGAAGTGACCTCCAAAAACAGCACCATATTGATCACACATTGATCCGTGAAAATGTGTGGCATATTTTCCTTCTTGCTGACATATAACTCCTGTACCATGTAAAAATTCTATAGGTCCTTCTTTTACGATCATTTCATTATAGGCTACACCTATTTTCGAGGAATCAGCTGGAATTAAATAGACAAAGCCACATTTTTGAAAGCTTCCAAAGCAGCTAACGACAGTGGCAGAAGTAATTTGATTGGCTTCACATATTGCTTCTATCCCTTCTATCAAATCTGTTCCATATTTTAATCTAGCACCAACTATTCTCTCAAAATCACCTACTGCAAAATTTGCTCTTATTGTCATGTCGATTCCTCCAATTGCATAATTATTTATTATCTTATAATTTTAATCTTTTCTAAAAAATTTTACTATTAAAAAATAGCTCTTGACTTTGTTAGTTTAGTATAGTAAATTTTCATTTATAGAATAAACGAAAAACTTAATAGCTTATTATCTCTTATCAAGAGTAGCTGAGGGACTGGCCCGTTGAAGCTCGGCAACCATCTATACCAAAAGTATAGAAAGGTGCTAAATCCTGCAAAACATTTTTGTTTTGGAAGATAAGAGAGGACAATGCATTTTTGTGTGCCTCTCTTTCTTTTTGAAAGAGAGGCTTTTATATTTATTCGAATTCTTTAATAATTATTAAGGAGGAATTTTAATGAAAAAGGTTGGTTTAGTATTATCAGGAGTTCTATTAACGGGGTTGCTTGCGGCTTGTGGTGATGAATCTAAAGGTGACAAAGCCTTAGATGAAAATAAATTAGTCATAGGTGTAACTGCTGGTCCTCACGAACAAATAGCTGAGGTTGCAGCAGAAGTTGCAGCAAAAGATGGACTAGAAATAGAAATTAAAGCTTTTTCTGATTACATACTTCCAAACACAGCACTTTCTGAAGGTAACCTAGACGCAAATAGCTATCAACATGAGCCTTTTCTTGATGCTTTCAACGAAGACCATGGTACTGAGCTAGTACCAGTTGGTAAAACTATTTTAAACCCAATGGGTATTTACTCTGAAAAATTTAAATCGTTCGAAGATTTACCAGAAGGTGCCACATTTGGATTACCAAACGACCCAACTAACGGTTCACGCGCATTATATATACTAGAGGAAAATGGCTTTATTAAAATTAAAGAAGATAAAAAAGAAAATGCTTCTATTTATGATATCGAAGAAAACCCTAAGAATATTGAATTTATCGAATTAGAGGCTGCTCAAATACCGAAACAGCTTAGCGAGGTAGATGCTGCAGCAATCAATACAAATTTTGCTTTGGCTGCTGGCATTAACCCGAAGGAAGACTCAATTCTTTTAGAGTCATCTAACTCTCCATATGTGAACTATATCGTTGTACGCGCGGAAAACGAAGATGATCCAACCGTTCAAAAGTTTGTAAAAGCTTATCAATCAGAGGAAGTCAGAACATTTATCGAAGAAGAGTTTCAAGGTTCTGTGTTAGCAAGCTGGGATGAGTAGAAATAACAAAAACGTTGCCGCAACCGGTAACGTTTTCTTTAGAAAGGAAGATTTAACATGATAGTTTTAGAGAATATTACAAAGGAATTCATCAGCAAAAGCAACACAGTAAAGGCTGTCAGTAACGTAAGTCTTCATGTAAGAAAAGGTGAAATTCACGGAGTTATCGGCTATAGCGGAGCAGGGAAAAGCACACTTATCAGATGTGTTAACCTGCTCGAAAAGCCAACAAAAGGCAAAGTATACATTAATGGCGAAGAAATAACCCCCCTTCCCCTTCCTCAACTTCGAAAAGTCAGAAACAAAATAGGCATGATTTTTCAAGGATTTAACCTTTTAAAAACTGCCACTGTTTACGACAATATCGCTATACCTTTAAAGCTGCTTGGCTACGACAAGAACGAAGTTAAAAAAAGAGTGGAAAAATATTTAGAAATAGTAGGCTTAACCGATAAGCATAAAAGCTATCCAAACCAGCTTTCTGGCGGCCAAAAGCAACGTGTAGCTATTGCAAGAGCTCTCTCCCAGGAACCAGAAGTATTATTAAGTGATGAAGCAACAAGTGCTCTGGATCCAGAAACGACTGACTCAATATTAGAGCTCTTATTAAAGATCAATAAGGAGTTAGGTATAACTATTCTTTTAATAACTCATGAAATGAATGTTATTCAAAAGATTTGTGATCATGTGTATGTGATGGAAAACGGAGAAGTTGTAGAAGAGAACACAGCTATTAATCTTTTCACGAAGCCTAGTCATCCGACAACTAAAAAGTTCTTAAACACAATTAGTCAACGTAACTTATCCCCTTCCCTTATTTCTCAGCTCCATGTGACGGGTGCAGTCACTCGCTTGACTTTCGTTGGGGAAAGTACTGGAAAACCATTATTAGCAGAGGTTAGTCAGAAGTTTGATGTACAACCAAATATCTTAACGGCCAATATTATTGAATTGAAAAACGGAATTGTCGGTAATATCGTGATTCATTTAGTAGGAGAAAAAAATCAAGTACAATCAGCTATTCGCTTCTTAGAAGAACAAGGAGTTGGAACTGAGAGCTTGGAGGTGCACTCATGAGTAGATTCGAACAATTCACTAATCAATGGTTGCCAATCATCGGAGAATCTGTAATTGAAACATTTCAGATGGTAGGCATATCTTTATTCTTTTCCATAATCATTGGTATCCCACTTGGAATACTTATCGTTCTAACTAGACCAGGTCAAGCGTTACAAAATGCGGTTATATACCAAGTTAGTAACCTTCTGATTAATATAATTCGTTCTATTCCATTTATTATTCTACTATTTTTTATCCTTCCTTTTACTAAATTTATTGTTGGAACTACGATCGGTGTTAAGGGTGTTATCGTTCCATTAGTAATTTATACTGCTCCATATATTGCACGATTGATGGAATCCGCACTTTTAGAGGTACAGAATGGTGTCATTGAAGCTTATACAGCGATGGGAATTAAAACTCCTTCTATCATTTGGCATGTGCTACTGCGTGAGGCACGTCCTTCAATTATTTTAGGCTTAACTATTTCGACAGTAGGTTTAATCGGAGCTACGGCAATGGCAGGTATGGTCGGTGCAGGTGGTCTTGGTGACCTAGCATATCGTTTTGGGCATTTACGATATGAAGAGGATATCATGTATGCCACGGTGCTTATATTGATCATTCTAGTTCAAGGTATTCAGTCTATCGGTAACAGATTAGCTGCAAGGATAAAAAAAGATTAAACGGAGGCATTTCTAATGACAAACCAATTGCACATAGAACGTAATGGGCCTATTGCTACACTTGTATTTAATAGAGCTGAAAAGAAAAACTCATTTTCTCTCGCTATGTTTAAACAGCTGGGTCAAATCTTAGAAAAGTTAGAAAAGGATACTTCTATTAAATTGCTTATTTTAAAAGGAGTGGATGAAACCTCCTTTTCTTCTGGAGCAGATATAACCGAGTTTTTAGAAAATCGTTTTTCTGCTGAGAAAGCGAAGGCTTATAATGACTTAACGCTTGAATCGGTTGAAAAACTATACCGCTTTCCTAAGCCGACTATCGCACTTATTAAAACATTAGCTATTGGTGGTGGTTTAGAGCTAGCTAACTCTTGTGACTTTAGATTTGCTTCGGCTGGAAGTAAGCTTGGTATCACTGCAGCAAATATAGGAATTATATATAATCTAACAAGCACTAAGCGATTGGTAAATTTGATTGGTCCTTCTAAAGCTAAAGAGTTACTTTACACAGCTAAGCTTATTTCTGCTGAAGAAGGACAGGAAATTGGTTTAATTGATTATGTTTTTCCAATGGAAGAAGTGGAAGAGGAATGCTTGATTTTTGCTAACAAAATTGTGAGCAAATCCTCCACTGCAAACAATGGAATCAAGCAAGTTATCCAGTCTATTTTAGATGGAGAAAATGAAGAAACGCTTGAGATAGAGCAGTTGATATTAGATTCCTTCAGCTCTAAGGATTATACAGAAGGTATTCAAGCATTTTTAGAAAAAAGAAAGCCCAATTTTACATAAGAGGTGTAGATCATGAGCAATGCTAAAAATAATGACTTACTATTAGGAAATATAGACAATCACACAAAATATCCAATTGACTTTAAGGAATTAGAACAGGAAGCGAGAGAAGCATTAGAACCTGGTCCCTTTGGTTATATCCGTTCATCGGCAGGTGGAGAAGAAACCTACAATAAAAATATAAGTAGCTTTTCCAAATACTCGATAGTTCCAAGATTCTTAACAGATGTCTCTTCTTTGAATACAGAAGTAACAATATTAGGTCATACATATCCGCACCCTCTTTTCATCGCTCCCGTCGGTGTAAATAAAATTGCCCATGAAGATGGAGAAATTGCTGTTGCGAAGGCGGCAGCAAAATTTAATTTTCCTTATATACAAAGTACTGTGTCGAGCTATTCTATTGAAGAGATTGCCGCAGCAACTCCAGGCAGCTCAAAGTGGTTTCAGCTTTACTGGTCCTCCAATAAAGAAATTGCTTTTAGTATGGCAAGAAGAGCGGAAGTTGCTGGCTACGAGGCAATCGTGTTAACAGTGGATACGGTTATGCTTGGATGGCGCGAGGAAGATATTCGCAATCAGTTCTCCCCTCTTAAACGCGGCTATGGTCAAGGTAATTACGCAACAGACCCTGTTTTTATGGCTGATTTAACGGAGCAATCTCAGGAAGCCATTGTGGATAGCATCCTAGAAAACATTTATCATCCTACATTAAACTGGAATGATATTACAGAGTTAAGGAATCACACATCCATTCCTATTTTGATTAAAGGTATACTTCACCCGGATGATGCCAAGCTGGCAATTGAAAAAGGAATTGATGGTATCATCGTATCCAATCACGGAGGTCGTCAGTTGGACGGTGTTATTGCAAGCATAGATGCTCTTTCAGGTATTGTGGAAGCTGTAAATGGAAGCATTCCAGTTCTATTTGATAGCGGAGTGAGAAGAGGATCTGATGCTGTTAAAGCACTTGCTCTTGGTGCAACTGCTGTTTGTATTGGGCGACCATTCGTATGGGGACTTGCTGCCGGTGGCCAGAAAGGTGTAGAAAGAGTATTAGAAAATTTCCTGCAGGAGACTAAGGTTTCAATCTCCTTGGCGGGTGTTCGCAATATGGAAGAACTTAGAAATATGCTGGTCATTAAAGGTTAAAGATAAGGTGGTTTATCATGATAGCACAAGCTTTGACAGGTATGAAAATAGTTGATCTTTCTCAGGTCCTCGCGGGTCCCTATTGCTCTATGGTTCTAGCAGATATGGGAGCTGAAGTTATAAAAGTTGAGAAATACCCAAATGGGGATGATACTCGCCAAATGGGACCTTATGTTAAAGAAGAAAGTTATATGTATATGATGGTGAATCGAAACAAGAGAGGTATATGCCTTAATCTAAAAAAAGAGGAAGGCATTCAGATATTGAAGGAATTAGTCAAGGATGCGGATGTTATTATTGAGAATTACAGACCGGGTGTAACTAACAAGCTTGGAATAGACTATGAAACTTTAAAAGCTATTAATCCATCGCTAATATATTGTTCTATTTCTGGATATGGACAGACCGGACCCTATAAAAACAAGGGCGGCTATGATATTATGGCGCAAGGTCTCTCTGGAATAATGGATATGACTGGAGAACGTGAAGGTAAGCCTGTAAAAGTCGGCATTGCTATACATGATATAGCAGCAGCACAAACAGCCATACAGTCAATTCTCTCTGCTTATATTTATCGGTTAAAATCAGGAGTTGGTCAATACATAGACGTATCCTTAGTAGACGCAGGTCTCGCTTGGACGGTTTGGGAGGCAGCTGCATATTTTGGTAAAGGCGAGATTCCTAAGAGAAATAGTACAGCTCATCGTGTCTCTTCTCCCTACCAAGGGTTTCAAACTAAGGATGGTTCTATTTTAATTGGTGCTGGCAATCAAAAACTTTGGGAAAAGTTTTGTTTATATGTAATAAATAAACCAGAGTGGATTAATGACAAACGATTCCTAACCAATTCTATACGAACACAAAATGTAAACCAACTTGAGTTGGAAATTGAAACTGTCCTTCAAGAGAAATGCTCATCCGAATGGCTATCATTGCTTGATGAACATGGAATTCCATGCAGCCCAATATATTCATACGACCAAGCGCTTGAAGATGAGCATATTCTTTCTCGAGATATGGTGTTAAATTACGAGCATCCGATAGCTGGCCCTATGAAAACACTTGGCTTCCCAGCCAAATTTTCTGAAACCCCAGGGCAGCTGCGTTCCCCTGCCCCCCTGCTTGGCCAACATAATCAGGAGGTATTAGATGAGATTGGATTTTCGGAAGAAAAAATACGTGAACTTGTATCAAAAGGTGTATTAAATAATTGATAATGATATGTAATAGCCCAGTTCAGCTAGAACGGGGCTTTTTTAATGGAAAGATACGAAAGTGTTAAAGAAATGAAATCAGGTTCATTTAATTCTAGAGCCTTATCATTCAAGGTTAAATGAATATTTGGGATAGCTAGAGCGCTGCCTATTCGCTATACTCATATAATTTCAAGACAGATGTAAGATCTAGGTTTTCTTAGTTTAAATTTTTGACATCAGTCTTTTTGCGATTGCTTGGAATTCTTCTGGTCCGATACCAGGAGCAAATTCCTCCGGAAGCGATTCTAATTCAGGAATTTTATAGCCCTTAGGACTGCCTTCTTTCACGAACAACCGGTCTCCACTTGTTGGATTTTGTCCCTTCCAAATTTTATCGATGTCCTTGTAATCGCCAACATTATTCCATGTGAATAGAACATTTCCGTATCCAAGATCCTCGTATTTGCGAGCGTGATCAAACGCACGATTATCCAAGTTAGGGATTGGTAGCATTTTGGTCACATCTACACCTGTCGCCATTTCAAGAGCTTTTGCGTACGCAATAATATGTGTTCCTCCACGTACTAATAAGTATCCAATCATTTCTCTAGCAGTTGGGTGTTCAGTCATTTCATATACTCTCATTTTATGAGTTCTAGCTCCACATTCCAAAAAGAAATTATGCAAAAGATCTAGTACTAGGTTGCCACTCGAGAATACGTAATCTCCTCTCCATGGATTACCCATAGAATCTCCAGCTAAAGAGGTTTGAGCATTGGCAATAAAAGCATAAGTGTTTCGCATATTCTTGGCATCTTGAAGTGGTGCTAAATCTGGATCTCCACTAAAGCTAGTTCCTTTATATAACAGATTAATCGTATTAGATACGAGCTCTACATGACCAAATTCCTCTGCAGTGATACTAGCAACCAAATCATAGAATGGTTTTAGCTTAGTTTTTCCACGAAAGTTAAAGGATTGATACATATAGTTGTTGAGAGTAGACATCTCACCAAATTTCCCTCCTAATAGTTCTTGAACTACTGAAGCGGCATTTGCGTCACCATATTCTAAATTAGGTAATTCAATTAACAACTTATCTACTCTATTAAACAATTAACCATCCTTTCATTCAGATATGTTCGGAGTAATCCACACTATAGCTTGAATACGTACGTAAAAAGGAACTCCACCTACACTCACTACAATATGATCCGGAGCTACCATCGTCAGTTTACCTTGAAGAATATTTTTAGTTGTTTGTACTGCTATGTTTGTACCCATTAAACTTTGTGCCGCTTGGAAAACGTGTCCTTCAAATGGACTTACATACTCTACGCTTACCGTTTCATCCAACTTTCATCATCCCTTCTTTGCATTCATACTAGTTTATGAGAAGATGTAGTATATGGACACATTACTCAAAAAGTTAAAAGAAGGTAGAGAAAATGATTAAAAGACTTTTAATAACTGGGTATAAAGCCCATGAATTAGGTATATTCAATGACAACCATCCTGGTGTGCCTATCATAAAAAAAGCAGTTGAGAATCAGATGCGCGCACTTCTCGACGAGGGTCTTGAATGGGTAATAACAAGTGGACAGCTTGGTGTAGAAACTTGGTCTGCAGAATTGGTAGTGGAGTTAAAAAAGGAATTTCCACATTTAAAATATTCTATTATTACTCCCTTTTTAGAACAGGAAAAAAATTGGAATGATCAAAAGAAGGAAAATTATCAAAGACTTATATCACTAGCTGATTTTCATACTAGTGTGACAAAGAAGCCTTATGAGGCTCCATGGCAATTTATCGAAAAGAATAAATTTCTCATAAGAAATACAGATGCTATGTTAATCATTTATGATGAGGAGAATGAAGGGTCACCAAAATTCATAAAAAAACTAGCGCAAAATTATGCAGAAAAAAATAACTACCCTATAATTAGTATTGACGCATATGACTTACAAGTAATTGCTGATGAAGAAAGGAACGATTATATATGATAAAAAAGAAACTTATACAAAAAATCACCGATGCTACAGGTGTAACCCTTGAGCTAACTAAAGAAGAACAAGATTACGCTTTAGCGAAAGAACTTTTGTCAGAATCTACAAGTATATCCTTGATAGAAAACGACAACCTATTTAATAGCGCAATCATTGAACGGTTTGACAAAGAAACAGAAGAATTAGTTTCAAAAGAATCTAGCGCATTTTTAAAAACGCCAATAACTCATTTTAAAGAAAAAGTAAACGAATTCATGTACTTAGAGACTGCTCACTTCGACGTGATTAGTGTAGATGCTATTGCCTTTGAATATGATGAAGTATTTGATGTGTATACAGCTATGTTTGGTCTTGCCATACAAAAAAAATATGGTGAAGCATTAAAAGCTTACTTGAACAATCACTTCGATGGAAAAGCAATGAATTACAGCGTCATGTTCTCTAACGGCGATGGTCTTTGGGAAGTAAACCTTCCTTTAAATTATATTGACGGTTTTAACGATAACTATACTATAGAAGAAACATACCATTTTTTGTATCGCTTCCTCTTTTCTTTAGGTACATCAATCGAAAACTAAATTGCCCTAGCACAATCGTGAATTTCCCTAAAAAATTCACGATTGTTTTATTTCAAATGTGTTACAGGTGCCTGGCACCTGTAACACATTTTAGCTATAAGTATCTATACATATTTTTGGTTGTTCTGTTCACACTAATTGAGATGTTTTAATACATCTTTATGGAGGAGGAGAATAGATTGGATAACACATACAGTCAAAATCACAGTGAAACGATGAACGGGCAAACAGTTGTACCTCATTTTAATCATGGCGCTCACGAGCTAATGGATGTACATGAGGTATTGTCAGCAGCAATTGGTGCATTAAACTTGAAAACCATTCTTCGTCCTCATGTGAAGGATCAGGAATTACTGAATATCCTGGATCGCCAATATTCATTCGCTTTGGATGAGTATAATATGTTAGTGGAATGCTTTAAAACCGGAAAAGATCCTTCACACCGCACGTCATCTTATAAGATGGCAACGGAAAATGATTTCACTTATGGTTTAAAGCCGTCTTCACAGCCTAAGAAACCTATGCAAAGCATTTCTGAAATTAATGATGAAATGATTTCAGGTTATTTGCTAGGGTCTGCTAAAGCTGGTGCCGCTGGAAAAGTACCTGCTGCGTTAGAGTCTACCAACCCAGTTGTACGAAGAGTACTTCAAGACTCAATCCCGAACTGTATTGAGATGGCGTATGAGCTTTCCATTTATCAAAACAAGCATGGTTATTATCAAGTACCACGCTTCGATGATCAAACAATGGAACAGATCTTCAACAACTACGGTACTGCAGAAGGTCCAATGTACAAAATGCAATAATTCGAAGCAGCATCCTGGCGCTTTCTGTTCAACTTTGGAGCAGAAAGCGCCATATTTTTTTGTAAAAGCTAAGAATAATCTGCAACTTTGTATACATTTTTATAAGTAGAAACTCATATAGATTTCTACAAAATTCACTTAAGGACAAGTATTTTTTCTTTCCTTCGTATTTTCCAGTATAATAAAACAAAGTCCTATAAAGAAAAGGTGAAGACATGCGAGTTGCAATTTTTGACTTTGACGGAACTTTATACGAAGAAGAAACGTTCAAGCTGTTAATGAACCATTTAAAGGAACACCCAACTTATCATCCCCAATATAAACGATTCTATCGATCGATCGTACCTCCTTATATTGCAAATAAGCTTAAGCTTTATCCAACTACAAATATGAAGAAGCGGTCCATGCAACTATATTTGGAAGCTTTTGAAGGTAGATCAAGAGATGAGATGTATCAGTATTTTGATGAATTAAAGGAACAAATGCAAAAAAACTTCAATAAAAAAGTACTGGAAAAGCTAAATGCTCACCAACAAGAAAATGTACATATTTATCTAGTATCGGGTGCATATACTCAATTTTTAGAGCGAGTAACCGAAGGGATTTCATTCAAACAAATAATAGGCACTGAAATAATCTATAAAGAGAATTCAGTATATACGAAATCACCGCTAGAACATGTGAATGGCGCTATGAAGACTCAGAAACTTTTGGAACAGTTAGAAGGCCAAGAAATAGACTGGGAAAACAGCTATGCATACGGTGATAGCTATTCGGATTTACCTGTTCTTGAATTAGTCGGAAATCCAATTGCAGTTAAACCAGAAGAAAAGCTTCGAAATCTTGCCCAAGAACGCGGTTGGGAAATAATTAGATAGATTTAGAATGTCTTAAAAAACCTTTAATAAATCTTTGCTACTCTTACTATTTTTGTGGCTAGCGCAGTGCTAAATAAATGCATAAACTTCCTTTACCCAAGCTATCCATTTGGATGGCTGGATAGCTTTTTTTAATTCCGTCCGATTATCAAATAAATACTGCAAAAAGACCTGCTGTGAACAAGATCGTTCAACAGACAGGTCATTTTAACTTTACATTCTCATATTAATACCCTTCACCTGCAGGTAATCCTTAATCTCTGAAATAGTATAATCTCCGTAATGAATCATTGAAGCTACTAGTGCCGCGTCCGCTTTTCCTGCAGCAAACACTTCTTCTATATGCTCTAATTTACCCGCACCACCAGAAGCAATAATTGGTACATTTACTTTTTCCGAGAGTAACTTGATCAGCTCCACATCATAACCATTTTTCATGCCATCCTTATGAATACTTGTGCAAATAATCTCACCAGCTCCAAGATCGGTTGCTTGTTGCGCCCACTCCACTACATCCATTCCCGTTTTCTCGTGTCCAGAATGTGTATATACTTCCCATCTCACAATTTCCTTATCGTCATTATAAATTGGCATGGCATCAAGTCCCAACACTACACATTGTTTACCAAATATATCCGCTGCTTCTCTTAAAAGCTCTGGTCTTTGTACGGCAGCTGAGTTGACCCCTACCTTATCAGCGCCAGCGCGAAGAAGCCTCTTGAAATCATCTATTGTTCTAACACCGCCTATTACAGAAAAAGGTATATACACCTGCTCTGCAACTCGACGTATCCAATCTATTTTCAAATCTTGGTTTTTTAATGAAGCGGTGGTATCTAAATAGATTAACTCATCCGCGCCGTCTTCTGAATATTTCTTCCCTAGCTCTGCTGGATCACCAATTATTGTAGGGTTTCTAAATTGTACATACTTTACCGCTTTGTCACCTAAAACATCTATTGCAGGAACAATTCTTTTTCTAAGCATGCTGTCTAACTCCTTGCTTGCAGTAATTGTCTAGTAATTGAATGCCATACTTACCGCTTTTTTCTGGATGAAACTGTACACCCATCACTTGCTTATTTCCTATTGCACACGCAAAGTCGGGTCCATAATTAGTCACACCTATGACGTGTTGCTCCATCCTAGGCTCTGCGTAATACGAATGAACAAAATAGAAATCTGTGCTTTCTGGAATATCCTGAAACAAGAAATGATTTTGAACATCCTTCACTTGATTCCATCCCATATGAGGAACCTTTTCAGCCTCTTCACCAAACAATGGAACTGTTCCGGGTAGAAATCCTAAACATGGTACATCTCCCTCTTCACTAGTTTCTAAAAGAAGTTGCATTCCTAAGCAAATTCCCAAAAGCGGTGTCCCCTTGGCAACCTCTGTTCGTAAATAATCACTTAAGCCTGTCTCATTTAAAACATTCATAGCTACCTTTGCATTTCCTACCCCTGGCAGAATTAGCTTATCTATTAGATCGTCATGGTCACTAGGTTTAGTAATAAGCTTAATCTGATAACCAAGCTGAGTAATTGCCTTTACTACACTATGTAAATTTCCTGCTCCATAATCTATAATACCAATCATGCTGTTACTACCCCCAGTTCTAGTATTACTTTATTATGCCATCAGTTGACAGAAAATAAAAGAAAAACTTTAGTATGCTAATATGATAACACGATGAAATGTAGTACAAAAAAATCGAGAGACCCATCCCAAGGTCTCTCACATGATTATCTAACAACTGCTTTATTCGTTACATAGTCATTCACTCTTTTTGCTACCTCTTGACCTTCTTTAATTGCCCAAACGATTAAACTTTGGCCCTTTCTCGCATCACCTGCTGCAAATACACCTTCTACATTTGTAGTATAATCTTTAGCTGAAGCAGCAATCCTTTTGTTCAAAACCTTTACTCCAAATTGTTCAGTTAAAGAAGTCTCTGGTCCTTCAAATCCTATTGCTACAAAAACAAATTGCGCAGGCCAAATCTTTTCCGAACCTGGAACTTCTTTAAAGAAATAAAATCCGTCCTCACCAAGGATTTTTTCCATTTGGATTGTATGAAGCTCCTTTAGCCTACCATCCTTGTCTTTAATCATTTTTTTCGTTTGAATTAAATATTCTCTAGGGTCTTTTCCATATTTTGCATTAGCTTCCTCGTACGCATATTCCAGTTTAAAAATATTCGGATCTGTAGGCCATTGGTTATCCTCTGCACGGGATGCTGGAAGCTGTGGATGTTTTCCAAACTGAACTACACTACGACAGTTTTGACGGATAGCTGTAGCTACACAGTCTGCACCTGTATCTCCTCCACCAATTACAATAACATCCTTCCCCTTCGTGTTAATAAATTGACCGTCAGCGAAATTTGAATCTAACAAGCTCTTTGTTGTAGAAGTTAAATAGTCCATTGCTAAATAAACTCCCTCTGCATTACTACCCTCCATATGAAGTGCACGTTGTTTTTGTGCCCCGATGCAAAGGATAACTGCATCATATTGAAGTTTTAGCTCCTCAGCAGTAATATCCCTTCCAACCTCTGTATTTAAAATGAAATCAATACCTTCCTGCTGAAGCAGGTGGACTCTTCTTTCTACTATTTCTTTTTCTAGTTTCATATTCGGAATACCATACATCAACAGCCCGCCTGCACGGTCCGCACGTTCATAAACCGTAACAGAGTGGCCTACTTGGTTTAAATTGTCTGCACTAGCTAAACCAGCAGGACCAGAACCAATAACGGCTATTTTTTTTCCAGTTCTAATCGTAGGAATTCTTGGAGTAATCCACCCATTTTCAAATCCTTTGTCTATGATCGTTCTTTCGATATTCTTAATAGAAACTGCAGGATCTGTTATAGCTAATGTGCATGAGCCCTCACAAGGTGCCGGGCATACTCGACCTGTAAACTCTGGGAAATTATTTGTCATCATTAATCGATTTAATGCTTCCTGCCATTTCCCTCGGTAAACTAAATCGTTCCATTCTGGTATTAAGTTATTTATTGGACAGCCCGTAGTTGCACCTCTGATCTCGATTCCCATATGGCAAAATGGAGTACCACAATCCATACAACGTGCTCCTTGCTTGCGAAGAGACTCATCAGAAAGTTTATAAGCGTATTCCCCCCAGTTTTTTATACGTTTTAGAGGTGCGACTTCCTTTCCTTTTTCTCGTTGATATTCCATAAAACCAGTTGGTTTACCCATATAAAAATTCCTCCTTTCCTTAGTACCGCACTGTTTGCCTTCTCCACTCGATAATTAGACATCTTTAGATGTCACAGTGAGCATTGTAAAACTATTACTTACTCTGATCAGCTCTACCAAAAGTGCCTTACGTAGTGCTATCCTATTTGAGCCCGAATCTCTTCCATAAAGGAGTCAAATTACTTTATTTTTTGATAAGTGTAGCTTTCTTTTCTACTTGTTTTGTAGAGGTTGAAAGGAAGGCTTTCATCGCTGCATCATCTTCTGTTAATCCATCTTTTTTAAATGCAGCAATTTTTTCTAGCATCATTTTATAATCATTAGGTACAACCTTGACTACTTTTTGCACCATTTCATTCCAATTGTCTAAAATATTCATTGCTTTTGTGCTTCTTGTATAATAGTAATGATCCATGATTAGCTGTCTTACACTATGAGTCTCTTCTTTAGATTGAAGTTTCTCAAATCCAATCATTTCTTTATTACACTTAAATTTGAACTGCTCTATATCTTCAACCAATACATAAGCGATACCACCGGACATACCTGCTCCAAAATTTTTGCCTACGTCCCCAAGGATAACTGCACGACCGCCCGTCATATACTCACAACCATGGTCACCTATCCCTTCAACAACCACGTCTGCACCACTATTCCTTACAGCAAAACGTTCACCAGCTCGGCCGTTAATGAACACTGCTCCATCAGTAGCTCCATATAGCGCCACATTTCCAGCGATAACATTTTGTTCTGAAGTTCCTGATAATGGAGAAGTAACAACTAGCTTTCCTCCAGAAATTCCTTTGCCAAAGTAGTCGTTTACATCTCCCTCTACAAACATTGTCATTCCTTGTGGAATATATGCACCAAAGCTCTGACCGGCAGCACCATTGAATCTTAAAGTAATTGAATCATCTGGCAGACCTCTTGCCCCGTATTTTTTGGAGATTTCACTTCCAATAATGGTACCGACAACTCGATCAGTATTAGCAATCTTATATTGTAGATCAACCTTTGTTCTATTTATAATAGCTTTTTCCACTTGAGGCATAAGCTCCCTCATGTCAAATGACTTTTCGAGCTGATGATCTTGTTTTTGTTTACATGTTCTGTCTCCACTCACTTGGTATAGTAGGACAGAGAGATCTAGTTGCTGAGCTTTCCAATGAGATTTTGCTCGATCACTAACTTCAAGTAGGTCAGTTCTTCCTACCATTTCATCAACTGTTCTAAATCCAAGCAATGCCATATACTCTCTTACTTCCTCTGCCACAAACCTCATAAAGTTAACGACAAAATCAGCAGAACCACTAAATTTGTCTCTTAGCTCAGGATTTTGCGTTGCTATCCCTACTGGACAAGTGTCCATATGACAGGCACGCATCATGACACAGCCTAATACGATTAGAGGCGCTGTAGCAAAGCCAAATTCTTCTGCTCCTAACAAAGCAGCCATTACTACATCCTTTCCAGTCATCAGTTTGCCGTCGGTTTCCAAAACCACTTTATTTCGTAAGCCATTTAGCATTAACGTTTGATGTGCTTCAGCAAGTCCTAGCTCCCAAGGTAATCCTGTATGCTTAATGCTTGTTTTTGGAGAAGCTCCCGTTCCACCGTCGTATCCACTAATTACAATTACGTCTGCAGAGCCTTTTGCAACACCCGCAGCAATTGTTCCTACTCCCGATTTGGCAACGAGCTTCACACTAATTCTCGCAGATCTATTTGCATTTTTTAAATCATGAATGAGTTGGGCCATATCCTCGATGGAATAAATATCATGATGTGGAGGTGGGGATATCAATCCCACTCCAGTTGTGGATCCTCTGACATCTGCTACCCATGGATATACTTTATTGCCTGGAAGTTGACCGCCTTCACCTGGTTTAGCGCCTTGAGCCATTTTTATCTGAAGCTCATCTGCCTCTACTAAATAGTGACTATTTACACCAAAACGACCTGAAGCAATCTGCTTGATAGAACTACGTCGGTTATCCCCATTAGCATCTATTACATAACGATTAGGATGTTCTCCACCCTCTCCGCTGTTACTCTTGCCTCCAAGACGATTCATTGCAATTGCTAAAGTTTCATGCGCTTCCTGACTTAGTGAACCAAAGGACATAGCCCCTGTCTTAAACCTCTTCACAATGGAATCTACAGATTCAACTTCATCTAATGTGATTTTCTTTGTTCCCTTCTTAAATGTCAGTAGGTTTCGTAAAAAGCCTATTCGCTCTTCATTTGCCATTTCTGCATACTGACGATAAAGTCCGTAGTCTCCTCTTCGCGTTGCCCATTGAAGTGTGTGAATTGTCTTTGGATTAAAGGCATGATGCTCGCCAGTGCTTCTCCATTGAAAATCACTCCCTGAATCTAAAGCATCCACAGTAGATTCGACCGCTAGTATATGTCTACGAATTGCCTCTTCTCTAATCGTTTCTATGTCAATCCCACCAAGCTGAGACACAGTGCCTGTGAAATAATTCTCAATTACATCTTTGCTAATACCTACCGCTTCGAATATCTGTGCCCCTCTGTAGCTTTGTACAGTGGAAATACCCATTTTAGACATGACTTTTACGACACCTTCTGCTATCCCCTTACTATACTTAGTTATAGCATCGTGATAGTTGCATTCTAAGTGTCCATTTTGTATAGCTTCTGCAATGGTCGCATATGCAAGATATGGATTAATCGCATCTACCCCATATCCAATAAGTGCAGCAAACTGATGAACCTCTCTTGACTCCCCAGATTCCACTAAAATGCTAACTTTCGTTCGATTACCTGTTCGAAGCAAGTGTTGGTGTAAATGACTAGCTGCCAATAAAATCGGAATAGTTGGTTGAGACTGATTTAGAGATTTATCAGACAAAATGATTAAAGAGATTCGCTGTTCTATCAGTTCGTCTGCTTTTTTAGAGATTCTTCGGAAATCTTTTTCCAAATCTTCAGACATATTAATGTAAATAATACCACTTTGAAAGCTTTCATCCTTCAAATCCTTTATTTCTTGAAGTTGCCCATTAGTTAAAACTGGTGTATCCAAATATATTCGCTTCGCATTAACTTCTCCAGGGGTAAGCAGATCGCCTTCTGCACCAAGCAATGTCATGGTGGATGTAACAATATGCTCCCGTATTGAATCTATTGGTGGATTGGTAACTTGAGCAAACAACTGCTTAAAATAATTGAAAAGGGATTGCGGTCTATCTGACAATACAGCTAACGGGGTATCATTCCCCATAGAACCAATAGGATCTTTTCCCTCTATTGCAATTGGCAGCATATATTTGTGAATGTCTTCATACGTATAGCCAAAAGCCTTTTGACGAAATAACAGGCCATCAAGATTTTCTATGTTTTCTTCATTTACTAATATCTTTTGTTGATAGTCTTCTAACCATTGCTGATAAGGCTGAGCCATCGCCATTTCTGACTTAATTTCTTCATCGGATATAATTCTTCCCTGCTCCAAATCTATTAAAAGCATTCTTCCAGGACTTAGACGCTCCTTATAAAGAATATTATCTTCTTCGATATCTACTACTCCGACTTCTGAAGAAAATATAATGTAGTCATCTTTTGTCACGTAATAACGAGCTGGTCTCAACCCATTACGATCTAGAATAGCACCTATCTGCTTGCCATTTGTAAACGAGATAGCTGTTGGTCCATCCCAAGGCTCCATTAAAGAGCTGTGATAAGCATAAAATGCTTTTTTCTCTTGAGAAATATGAGGATTCTCAGTCCACGGTTCCGGAATAAGCATCATAGCTGTATGTGCCGGAGATCTCCCAGCTAATACAAAAAATTCAAATGCATTATCGAGCATAGATGAATCACTTCCAGAAGGATCAATAATAGGAAGGATTTTTCCTAAATCATCACCAAAGGCATCTGAAACAAACTGTTGCTCACGAGCTTTCATCCAATTGACATTACCGCGTAGTGTGTTTATTTCACCATTGTGAACAATATAGCGATTTGGGTGTGCACGCTCCCAGCTAGGGAATGTATTAGTGCTGTATCGAGAATGCACTAGTGAAAAAGCAGAAGTAAAAAGCTCGTCTTGTAAATCCACATAAAACTGATCTACTTCTTTAGGAGTCAGCATTCCTTTAAAAACTATTGTTTGACTTGAAAGACTTGCACAGTAGAATTTTTTAGCTTCTTGTTGTGCCCAATGCTCTATCTGTTTCCTAATAACATATAACTTCCGTTCAAAGGATAAAGAGTCAGGAAGACTTTTAGCTTTAATAAATACTTGCCGCACTACAGGTGCAGTATTTCTAGCTGAATCACTCAACATACTTTTATCTGTCGGGACTGTCCTCCACCCTATAAGTTCCTGACCTTCGGCGAAAATGGTATCATTTATTCTTTGTTCTATCGCTTGTCTTTCTTCATCCGCCTCTGTAAAAAACAACATACCTACCCCATACTGTCCTTTTTCCGGGATTTCCCATTGGCTACAAACTACCCGAAAAAAAACATCTGGGATTTGTACCATGAGACCTGCTCCATCTCCCGTTTGACCATCACTACCTTTTCCAGCACGATGATCCAAACGACATAACATTTCTAAACCTTTTTTCACTATATCATGTGTTGGTGTTCCTTTTATATTTGCATATAAACCTATCCCACAGGCGTCATGTTCTAATTCTGGATTATACATGCCCTGTGCTTTCGGTAGCTGGTGAAATGTCATGTAATCGACCTCCATTTTCCAAAAAAGTGTGTTAGGAACATTGTATGTTTTCAAAATAATATAAACAATATATAATTTGGATATAAACAATCTACTTTTGAGATAGGTTAGGAGAAAACTATGGAAATAAGGCAATTAAGATACTTTAAAGAAGTCGCAGAACGAGAACATATTTCGGAAGCGGCGATACATTTACATGTTGCTCAGTCTGCGGTTAGCAGACAAATAGCTAATTTAGAGAATGAGTTGGGAGTAGAATTATTTGAGCGAATAGGTCGCAATGTTAAATTGACACCAATAGGGAAGATCTTTTTAGAGCATAGCCTTTCAGCTCTTCAAGCTATAGACTATGCAAAAAAACAAATTGACGAATATTTGGATCCTGAAAAAGGGACTATTAAAATCGGTTTCCCCACTAGTTTAGCCGGCCATTTATTACCGACCGTTATTTCTGCCTTTAAAAAAGAGCATCCGAATGTGGCTTTCCAATTAAGACAAGGCTCTTATGATTATTTAATAGATGCAGTAAAAAATCGAGAAATTAATATAGCATTTTTAGGACCGCTCCCTCCGAAAGATTATTCTATTAATACCACCATATTGTTTACGGAAAACTTTTCCGTGCTAGTTCCTGTAAATCACCCTTTAGCAAAGAAGGAGAAGGTTCCCTTGATTGATTTGCGAAATGAGGACTTTGTTTTATTCCCTAAGGGATTTGTATTACATAAGATTATAATAGACGCATGTAATTCACTTGGATTTACACCTAAAAGTTCCTCAGAGGGTGAGGACATGGATGCTATTAAGGGATTGGTTGCCGCTGGGATCGGTATAACACTTTTGCCTGATAGCACCTTTTATGACTCTATTCCTAGGTTTACGGTTAAAATCCCACTGTATTCTCCTCCCCTTCAAAGAACAGTTGGCATGATTAGCCCGGTCACGAGGGATTTATCCCCATCTGAGAAGGTATTTCATGATTTTACTGTGAAGTTTTTCAAATTGCTTAACCAATATCAATAATGTACTCAAACAGGTTATTTTTTCTATAATTTATATTTTCATGGTAAAATAAAGCTAATAATAATGGAAGAATGTGAGGGAATAATTTGAAAGAGATGAATGGTAAAAGTGAGTTTTGGGAGTGGTTTAGAGCGATTGGAATTGCTGTTATATTTGCTTTTGGAATTCGATATTTTTTGTTTACACCTATCGAAGTAGAAGGTGCCTCTATGCTCCCCACTTTTGAAAGTGGTGACAAAGTCATGGTCAATAAAATAGGGCCGAAATTAAGTGACTACGAGCGATTTGATGTAATTGTTTTTAAAGTGGATGCGGACACTAATTATATTAAGCGAGTTATAGGCATTCCTGGAGACCATATTTCTTATAAAAACGATGAGCTTTTAATAAACGGGACTAAGTTCGATGAGCCATATTTAGATGAATTTAAAAAAGAGTTATTAGATAATGGCACGCTCACGGAGGACTTTACACTTGAAGAATATTTGGGAGAAGTAGTCGTACCAGAGGGTTCCTTGTTCGTCCTAGGGGACAATCGGCGTTTCAGCAACGATAGCAGAAATCCCAGTGTCGGATTTGTACCTATTGATATCGTTTTAGGAAAGGTGAACATGACAATTTATCCTTTAGAAAATTTTAGCTATATTAAATAATAGACCTAGAGCTGAGTATACAAGATTTTTGCATTGCAAGGCTTCCAAAATGAGAAAGACTAAGCTCCTAAGCACCCTGGCAAGCAATTGCGTAAAAAGCTAAATAAAAATTATAACAGAGACCAAAATATGCTTTATATATTAAAAGGGAGAAAATCATTGATGATTTTCTCCCCTTTTTACTCTTATTTAACTTTGTTATAAAATTCGCTGAAATTATTTACTACTTTATCTAGAAAATCGACTGTTGCTTGATCAGTCACTTCATTATCTTCATTCAATTTTGTATGAATTGCCCCTACATACACTTCGTTTCCTGGAAGTAGCTGTGGTTGGAGATTCGGATTAGATAATATCTCACGAAGATGCATTTGAGCTCGAACGCTACCTAGAACACCCATAGAAGAACCGATGATGAAAGTTGGTTTACCAACTAAATCATTTCCACTACGTGATAACCAATCTATTGCATTTTTTAAAGCACCCGGAATAGAGAAATTATATTCTGGTACCGCAAAAAGCACCGCATCCGCATTACGAACGTTCTTTTTGAATTCAATCGCACCTTGCGGAGGATCATTCTCAATATCAGCATTAAACATTTCTATTTCATTAATAGAAACAAGCTCAATAACTAACTTATCTTCATAACGCTTCTTCATATACTCCACTAATTTACGATTGTAAGACTCTTTTCTGTTACTACCAATAATAGCTGCCACCTTGATTGACATATCCATTCCTCCTAAAACTATTAAAAATCATGCAAAAATTTCAAACCCAAATCATTTTGTTAGTATATCACGCACCCACTAAAATATGCTGAAAATTTGCTCATAAAAATAGTGTTACAGGTGCCAGGCACCTGTAACACTATTGAAATAAAAGTTTCTATTTTTTTCTACTCTATTTGCAACTAACTTCCTCTATTAAAGAAAAAATCCTTTTTTAAGCGTATTTATTACGAGAATTGCAACTATATTATATTAGAATATTAGCGTTTGTATATTAAAATAATTTGTTTATATTACAGGTGCCAGGCACCTGTAATATACCAAACACTTGAATTATACCAGACACATAAAATATAAGAAGCGATGTTCTAGTATTCTATTAGCCTACTATGGCATTGGCGATGATTAGCATGATTAAAGAGGTACCCCAAGCAATGGTTGTAGGTACGGACCATACTAGAATTTGTTCTTTTAGTTTAGTGATTCCTAACATACGGTTAACAACCCAGAACAGTGAATCATTGAAGTAAGAAAATAACATTGCACCTAGTGCCGCCGCTTGAGCCGCTAAGGCTAGATTAACGTCAAGATTGGCTAAAATTGGAGCAGAGATTGAAGCTGCTGTAATCATAGCAACAGTCCCACTACCTTGTATTAATCGTACAATAGACGCTATAAAGAAAGGCACTAATATAGCAGGCAAAGGCAATCCAGCAATTATTTCAGCTAAATAGTCCCCTGTGCCACTGTCACGCAATACTGTTCCTAATGCACCACCAGCACCTGTAACTAAAAGGATGATACCCGCCGTAGTCATTCCTTCTTCCATTCTCTCTAAAGCCTCTTCTTTTTTCATTTGATTAGCCAATCCATAAATTGCGGCAACTAACCCAAGTGCTAAAGCGATAATTGGTTGTCCTAAGAATAGTACATAATCCCAGAACCCACCTGTTACTTCTAAAGCTGTTAATGTAGTATTTAAGAATATTAATATGATTGGCAATAATATCGGTAAAAAAGATTTGAAAAACGATGGTAGCTCTTTTTCTCTGTCAGCAGAAGCTGCTAAAAAATCATTGTATACCATTTCAGATGAATCTTTACGAATAAATCCTTCTCCATCTTCTTCTGGAACTTGATATATTCTTTTTCCAATCCATTTTGCATAAAGAACACCTATTATAATTATCGGAATAGCAAATATTAATCCCCAGAAGATCATTTCACCTATATCTACTCCAAAAATACCCGCTACTCCTAAAGGACCTGGAGTAGGTGGAACCGCATGGTGAGTTGCTGCTAACCCTATCGCTAATGCAATCCCCAATGTAACTACAGATTTCCCTGTTTTACGTGATAATGACTTTACTAAAGGATTTAAAATGACGAAGGCCGAATCTACAAAAATAGGAATAGATACGAAATAACCAGCAATGGCCATTGCCCATTCTTCCTTCTTCTTTCCAACTACTCGAATTAACGTGTAAGCTAGCTTTTCAGCGGCTCCCGTTACTTCTAAAATCCTCCCCATCATTACCCCTAGCCCTACAACGATCCCTATAGAAGCTAGCGTGTTACCAAAACCAGAAGTTATAGAGTTAACTACCTTTAAAGGCTCCATTCCTCCAATAAGCCCAGTTACAGAAGCTGCAATTAGCAACGCTAAAAAAGCATGAATTTTAGTTTTTAACACAAGCAAAATTAAAACCGTTACACCAATAACTAACCCCAACAACATTTGCATTTCTAAACCCATTCTTGAAACCCCTTTCAATTATGTATATTTAAATAGAAAAGGGGAATCCCCTTTTCTAGAATTACAAAACTTACAAAGACTCACGAGTAAATTTAGGCGCATATTCTGCAGCAAGCTTGATACACTCAAACATACTCACTTCTGATGCAATGTTTTTCCATGCAATATCAAACGCGGTCCCGTGGTCTACAGAAGTGCGCAAGAATGGTAGACCGTTCGTAATAGAAATAGTACGATGGAAATCGGTCATTTTCGCTGCAATATGGCCTTGATCGTGATATAAGGAAAGAACCGCATCATATTTTCCATTAAGTGCTTGGAAGAATACGGAGTCAGCAGGAACTGGTCCATATGCATCAATTCCGTCTGCTTTAGCAAGCTCGACGCCTGGTTTAATCTCTTCTACTTCTTCCATCCCAAACAAACCACCCTCACCTGCGTGGGGATTTAACCCAGCAACAGCTAATTTACGAGCTTCCACACCTAAACGCTGTAAAGCTTGGTCACATCTGTTCAAATAATCGCGTACACGCTCTTTAGTCATTTGTTTAATAGCGTCAGCAACAGATAAGTGGCGAGTTAAGAAGAAAATACGCATACCATTTACTTGGAACATTGTTAATGGATCCGGAGAGCCACCAAGGTCTTCTAGCATTTCCGTATGGCCAATGTAAGGAACATTAGCTGCTTTTAAAGATTCTTTGTTGATAGGAGTTGTTGCCAATGCTTTAACTTCCCCAGCCATAGCTAATTCCACTGATCGTTTGATAAATTCGAATGCCGCTTGTCCATTTTGAGCAGAAACGCTTCCAGGTTCAAAAGATTCTAAATCAATATTATTCAAATCAATAATATCAATTGTTCCAAATTTATAAGAACCATCTATTGGAGAGGCAACCACGTTTACATTTAAGTCCACCCCAGTAACTTCAATTGCTTTACGAATAATTTTAGCGTCACCTACAACTAGTGGTTTACACATAGAATAAATCTCTTCTTTAGCTAAAGATTTCACTGTAATTTCTGGTCCGATCCCTGCTGCATCTCCCATAGGTATTGCAATAATTTCTCGTGTTGTCATATTAGAACACTTCCTTCTTCTTTTTTGTTTGTTAAAAATCTTACACATTTGTAGATAGAATATTTATCTCCTACCATCCCGCCCTTAGTAATCACGGGAATACCATCAAATGTACCCCCTATAAAATGGCCATAAGCAGCTAAGGGAATCACTTCATCCTGCAAGCCTATCGCTGCAGCATCACTCACAGCACAAATAGCTGCCGTTACATCTCCTCCACTGGAGAAAGTACCATCTATTTGATGTTTTGTTTGCTGAACCACATTGTTAGTTACTCTAGCAAGCCCCTCTGTTAAACGCTTAGCCAGTTTTTCTTCCGTAACGCCCTCTTTCAATGCTATATCGGCTAGGTTCAGCTTTTCTGTTCCAGGCGCATAGGTAGTAATGATTAATACTTCTTGCACCTCTAGTTTATTCAATGCTTCTTCCGTTGCACGATCAATTTCTTTCTCCCAGGAACTACTTACCGATGCTAAAGCGCTAGCACGCACATATACTGGATCTGCATTTTTCTTATCAATTAAATAATTCAGCTGTCTACCAGTTAATGGAGTAATACTACCAACAGTCACGATGAATTTATTTGTTTGAACATGTTGATGGGCTTTCATTCTTCCAAAAGAGGCAGAGAGTGGACCTGGGTCTACGGGGATAAAATGAATTCCATCTATGGAAGCCATCGCCTCGGCAATATTATCAATTTCTTCATTTGTCACTGCATCTACTACTATAATGCGATTCATCGCTTCAATTTGCTTCATTAACTGTAATTGTATTGCCTCTTTACCCTTTAAAACTGTGCCAAGCCCCACATGACAAACAGGAAGTCGGCTTTGGTTTTCCATAATAGTAGGGACATGAGAGATACTTATTGGATTCATAGGATCTTTAGCGACATCAGTTGCTTCCACAGGTACCCCATCCACTAAAAGATAGCCACCTGAAACTACTCGACCTGAATCTGGGTAAGAAGCAACAACAACCGCTACGGAGTTTCCACCGATGGCATTCAGTAAAACATCGGTCTCTACTCCGAGATTACCTCTCACAGTACTATCAATTCGTTTACCAATAACACTTGCTCCCCAAATTGTTAGTTGCTCATATGCCTTCAAAACACGTTCTTCTGCATTAGAAGGAGAACAATATCTACTATCTGTATCTATGCTAATAGAGGTAAAATCACTATTTAATGGCACCTCTCCACCAAAAACAACTGTAGCACTCGTGAAACCATTTTTTGCCAGGAGGACTCCAGTAGCATTTGCTCCTGTTAAATCATCTGCAATAATGCCTATCTTCACTTTGTCACTCCCTTTATAAAAGTAGATTTCTCCTTATAAATCTCTTCTACTTCCTTAGAAATAGTGCTATCCGTTATAATTCCTGTTACCGAATCCACACCAGCTATTTTAGCAAATGCTTTTTTCCCAAATTTATGTGCATCTACAGTTAGGTAAACCGCCTCGCTTACGTTTATCATCTCTTTTTTGATAGATGCTTTCTCGAAAGTTGCAGAAGATATACCGAGAGAAGCATGCACAGCATGTGCTCCAAGGAACAGAATATCTACATGTATGTTTTTTAGCATTTGCTCAGCGTAGGATCCAAGTATTGCACCGACACCATTCTGGATCTTTCCACCAAGTAAAATAACTTCTAAATTAGAATCTGTTAATTCAGCAGCAATCTTAATATCATTTGTAACTACTGTGATATTCGTCCGTGATTTCAATAGCCTTGCAATTTCTAATGTAGTTGTTCCTGAATCCAACAAAATCCTCATACCGTCTTTTACTAAGCCAACGGCAATTTGTGCAATCTCTTTCTTTTGTATATGAGCTTCTGAAAGCTTTTGTTCATATGATTGTTCCCCTATTATCGCTTGAGGTAGCGCAGCACCACCATGTGTTCTTATCAATTTTTTCTGCTTTTCTAATTCGTCTAAATCTCTTCGTATAGTCATTGCAGAAACTCCTAAAAGCTCTACAAGTTCTAAGATTTCAACCTTCCCCTTAATAGAAAGCTCATCGATAATTTTCTTTTTTCTGTTAATTGGAAGCATGAATTCATCCCCTAAATACAAATAAAATGTTAACTATGAACATATTATGTTCTAATCGAACATTTTTGTCAATAAAATATGTTTGAAATTATCAAAAATAGGTAATGTAAAACACCCTTAGTGTTTTATTATTTAGAATTATCAAAAATAAATCGTGGGTTTATCACTGTAGTGTGTTAAAATATACTGATAATTAGATTTAGGAGGTCATATCATGCAAATGGCAGATATCAAAACACTTCAAATTGAAGATGTGCTAAAAGCGCACCAATTTCTTAAAGAGGTAGTTATACATACACCTCTTCAAAAAAACGACTATCTATCTGAAAAATATGAAGCAAATATTTACTTTAAACGCGAAGATTTACAACATGTTCGTTCGTTTAAACTCCGCGGTGCTTATTATAAAATTAAAACCATTGAAGAGATCGCTCGAAAGCAAGGAATAGTCTGTGCTAGTGCAGGTAATCACGCCCAAGGAGTCGCTTATGCCTGTGCTCACTTAGGTATTTCCGCTAAAATATTTATGCCTCTAACCACTCCTAGTCAAAAAATTGAGCAGGTAAAAATGTTTGGCCGGCAATACGCAGAAATTATCCTAGCTGGGGATACATTTGATGACTCCGCTAGTACTGCAACTACTTATGCAGAACAAGAAGGCCGTTTGTTTATTCATCCATTTGATGATCTAGATATCATTGCTGGTCAAGGTACAGTGGCTGTGGAGATTATGAATGATATTGAAGAGGAGCTTGATTATGTTTTTTCTAGTATTGGTGGTGGTGGTCTCATCTCTGGAGTTTCTTCTTATATAAAGAACCTATCCCCCAACACTAAAATTATCGGTGTCGAGCCTTCAGGAGCTGCAAGTATGAAAGCTGCCATAGCTAACAAAGGCCCAATTGTTCTTGATGCAATTGATAAATTCGTTGATGGGGCAGCTGTTAAGTGTGTAGGAAAGCTAAACTACGAGATTGTTTCTAAATATGTGGATGACATCACCCTTGTCCCAGAAGGGAAGGTATGCACAACTATTTTGAGCTTATACAATAAACACGCTATTATCGCAGAGCCTGCAGGGGCATTATCAATTGCAGCACTTGATTCTCATAAGGAACAAATAAAAGGTAAGTCCGTCGTATGTATTATTAGTGGAGGAAATAATGACATAGGTAGGATGCAAGAGATTAAGGAAAAATCGTTAATACATGAAGGGCTCTTATATTACTTTATCGTCAGCTTTCCACAAAGAGCTGGTGCATTAAGACAATTTCTTGATAAAGTACTGGGTCCAGACGATGATATCACCACCTTTGAATATACCAAAAAGAACAACAAAGAAAGTGGACCGGCGTTAGTCGGCATTGAATTAAAAAGAAGAGAGGATTATTTAGAGCTTCTCTCACGTATGAATGAGAATGGCTTTTTCTTTAAGGAAGTTAATAAAGATAGCACACTTTTTGACCTATTAATTTAAGTGAGAATCCAACTATATCAGCGTTTTAGAAAGTTTTCTATTGCCTAATAATGCTCACATTCCTATAAGAATAATAAAAAGTTACATTCAAATTCTAGCATTCTCCCCCACCCTTTGATATAATAATTCTTGTATTATAAAGATTCTAATCTAGGGGGAAAAAGAATGACTGAAAAACAAAACAATAAGCTGACAACTGCAGCTGGCGCACCAGTAGTAGATAACCAAAACTCACAATCTGCTGGTAGAAGAGGTCCTCTTTTACTACAAGACGTATGGTTATTAGAAAAACTAGCACACTTTGATAGAGAAGTAATTCCAGAGCGTCGTATGCACGCAAAAGGTTCAGGTGCTTACGGTAAATTTACTGTGACTAATGATATTACTCAATATACTAGCGCTAGTATATTCTCCGAAATTGGTAAAGAAACAGATATGTTCGTACGTTTCTCAACTGTAGCTGGTGAACGCGGAGCTGCAGATGCGGAACGAGATATCCGTGGATTCTCTATGCGTTTCTATACAGAGCAAGGTAACTGGGATTTAGTTGGTAACAACACTCCAGTATTCTTCTTCCGTGATCCACTTAATTTCCCAGATTTAAATCATGCTATTAAACGTGATCCACGTACTGGTATGCGTAGTGCTAATAGTAACTGGGATTTCTGGACATCATTACCGGAAGCACTTCACCAAGTTACAATCGTAATGAGTGACAGAGGACTTCCAAAATCTTACCGTACCATGCACGGATTTGGTAGCCATACATTCAGTATGATTAATGCTAACAATGAACGTGTCTGGGTTAAATTCCATATGCGTTCTCAACAAGGTATTGAAAACTTAACTGATCAAGAAGCAGTTGAAGTGGTTGGTGTTGACCGTGAAAGTCATCAGCGTGACCTATACGACAATATCGAAGCTGGTAATTTCCCTAAATGGAAAATGTATATTCAGGTAATGACGGAAGAACAAGCTAATAATATGCCTTATAATCCTTTTGATCTAACAAAAGTTTGGTATAAAAAAGACTTCCCACTTATCGAAGTTGGTGAATGGGAACTAAACCGTAACCCTGAAAATTATTTTGCAGAAGTAGAGCAAGCTGCTTTTACACCAGCTAACGTAGTACCTGGTATTAGCTTCTCCCCTGATAGAATGTTACAAGGTCGTTTATTCTCTTATGGCGATGCTCAACGTTACCGCCTAGGTGTTAACCATCACCAAATTCCTGTTAACAAACCTAAATGTCCTGTACACTCTTTCCATAGAGATGGTGCTATGCGTGTAGATGGTAACTTAGGTAGTACATTACCTTATGAGCCTAACAGCTATGGTCAATGGAAGGAACAACCTCAATTCAAAGAGCCTAGTCTAGCACTTCAAGGAGATGCTGGTATTTGGGAATTCCGTGAAGATGATGACAATTATTTCGAACAACCAGGTAAATTGTTCAATCTAATGACCCCAGAAAAACAACAAGTATTATTTGAAAACACTGCACGTAATATGAATGGTGTAGAAGATTTCATTAAAATCCGCCACATCATCCATTGCTATAAAGCAGACCCAGCTTATGGTAAAGGCGTTGCTGCGGCAATGGAACTTCCATGGGAAAAAATTGAAGAAGTTATGAATGTAACTGCTACAGTATAAAGAAAAAAGCTATCCCTCGGGATAGCTTTTTTCTTGTAATTGCCCCCTCTCCCTCCATCATCTTTATTGTGCTATGATATGGGTGTATACTTTATTTTTTGGAGGTTATTCCCATAGTTACAGTTATTGTTATTGGAATCATCATCTTTATCATTGTCCTTGCCTTAACTATTTTCACTATCAACAAGGGCTATGCCTATAAACATACAATAGACGAGCGTCCAACAGAATTAGAGAAAAAGAAAAAAACGCATCCTCCTGAATAAGGAAGATGCGTTTTTTATTGGAAGTGTATTATTTTGCTCCAGCTTTTTCTTTTTTAATTTGTTTACTACGTAATTGGCCACAAGCAGCATCAATATCAGTTCCCTGTTCCATTCTCACTCCACAGTTAATACCGCTATTTTTTAAAGTTTGGAAGAATGAACTAATAGACTTTTCTGTGCTACGTTGGTATTGGCCATGCTCGTCAACTGGATTGTATGGAATCAAGTTAACATAAGAAAGATGTCGTTTATTTTCCAGTAGCTTAGCCAATTGCTGTGCTTCTTCAACATGATCGTTTACATCTTTAAGAAGAATATATTCAAATGTAATACGACGGTTTGTTTTTTCTAAATAATAGTCAACAGCAGCCATAACTTTCTCAATTGGAAACGCCTTATTGATAACCATAATTTTAGAACGAAGCTCGTCATTTGGAGCGTGTAAGGAAACTGCAAGGTTAACTTGAATATTTTCGTTTGCAAAGTCCATAATCTTCTTAGCTAACCCACTTGTAGAAACTGTTATATGGCGCGCACCGATAGCAAGACCTTTTTGATCATTCACTGTTCTTAAGAAATTCATAAGGTTTTTATAATTATCAAATGGTTCACCAATACCCATTACTACGATGTGGCTAACGCGCTCATCCTTCTGTAATTCGTCTAAATGCTCCTGTACCTTCATAATTTGCCCAACAATCTCTCCAGCATCTAGATCGCGGCTTTTCTTTAACAGACCACTTGCACAGAAACTACAGCCAATATTACAGCCTACTTGTGTTGTTACACATACAGACAAGCCATATTTAAATCGCATTAAAACTGTTTCGATTAAATTTCCATCCTGCATTTCAAAAAGGAATTTAATCGTTCCATCAGCAGACTCTTGTTTTACATTTTCCTTCAAGGTTTGGATTACAAAGTTATCTTCTAGTAGCTTAAGACAATCTTTATTAACATTCGTCATTTCCTCAAAGGTCTGTACTCGTTTAATATATAACCAATCCCATACCTGTTCAGCACGGAATTTCTTTTGTCCATGTTCCATTAACCACTCTATTAATTGATCTCTTGTTAGACCATAAATTGATTTTTTCATTATTTAGCCCCTCTTTTCTTACACATACAATTCGCCTATTATACACCAAATTCTTTTATACGACAATTTATTATATATGAAATACCCTTAAAAAGATATTATTTAGTTTCTCCAAAAACAAGCGAACTACTCTGTTAACTTAAATAATATTAGACGAACTTAAGCAAAAATATTCTTAACAATGAGTATAGTTTACTTGATTTCCACTTTAGGCGGACCACGAGATGAGTGATAAGCCATAACCGTGGCATTCGCCCCGTTTGTGCTGTCTTATCTGTTTCACTCATCCCGCTGGAGTCGCCGCCTGTCGTTCCAATCCACGGAGTGACAAATGTTCGTGTTTAATTGGTAAAAAGCTAATTGTCCCCTTAACTAAAATATATTTTAGTTAAGGGGATAATAGTAAAGAGATAAAGCTTATTGCCGCTAAAAGAGTATCTTTTAGACCTGTTCTATTAAATCCAATATCTTATTGGTAGATTCAACAGGAAGAATATAAATAGTGTGAGTATCATTTGTAATCATTAAGGTACTTTCTTCAAATGCTCCACCTAACCAAAGATGTAAAACCTGTTTGTCTTTATTTTCATTAATTATATCTACAGAATAATCTGGATTGGCTATATTTACGATTCCATTTTCTTTTACCGCGCTTGAGATTATGCTTTTAAATTGCTCAAGTGCATTGTAATCATCAAAAACAATTGATGTACCCTCTTTTATTATTGTAAGGGTAACCACAGAAAATTCTACATCTATTTCCAATTTTTCATTTTCTTCTAAATACTGCTGACTGCTAGTTTTTTTTAACAGTGCTTTCTTCGAATTGACAGCCAAAAAGAACGACTGAAGTAAAAACCATTGATAAATAAAGGGCCATTTTCTTCCTCAAAGATCAACCATTCCCTTCCAATTTTCTTAATTAGTCAAGTTAGACGTAGCTAATCCCTTATTGTTTCATTTTCTTACGATTTTGAATGAATTTACCTAAACTCCTCCTTATTTTATATCGTTTATAATTTAACCAATGGGTCTCTGAACTAAATTTATTCATGTTTACAGGACAATTCGAATAAGTTGCTATAGCGTTTAAAAACAAGTATTGGAGTTGTTTAATATGAGGTACCGTAAACGAAGAAGGATAAATTATAGTTCAGGCAAAGCATTTTTAAAGTTAATATCTTTTATTTTTTGTCTCATTGCTTTTTTACCAACCAGTTTTCTTTATACAAACGTACATAATGATTCTGAGTGGAATGATTTTAACTTAGGTACATTTAATAATATTTTTCAAAATTCATTTGATCAGCTATTAGTAGTTTCATATGAGATTGATAGTAATAAGATCGATGAAGAGGAACAACTACCGTATATTATTCTAAACACTTATACTGTATTTGGAATACCATATGCAGAAGTAATCGTTACCAGTGAAGGAGCATATATAAACAAAAAATACCTGTTTAAAAAAGAGTGATCTCAAGAGAAGTCGTAAATAGCTATAAAATTATCTAAATACAAATCTTAAGCTTTTCAAAAAATTAAACCTAATAATAAAGAGACCAATCCCCTAGAAGATATGGTCTCTTTATTATTAGTTAGATTTCTCTACATCATTTTCTCGGATCCAGTCACTGTAACTACCTACATACAATTTTACATCCTTATAACCAGCTTCTTTTAAGCTTGCGTATAATGGAGCTGCCGTTACTCCGCTCCCACAGTATGCAATGACCGGCTTATCCTTATTAGAAAGGTTGCTTAGCTGAGATTCCATTAGTTCTTGCTCCAAAAATGCACCATCTCGCTTTAGTTGCTCCCAGTCGTAATTTATTGCTGTTGGAATATGACCTGCTATATGATCAATAGGCTCTATTTCTCCCCGATACCTAGGCGATGAACGAGCATCAATTAACTGTCCGTCCCTTTTTCCATTGGCAATATCTCGCACTTCATCCATAGTTAAATAAATTTCGTCATTCCAAAGTGGAGTCATATTCGACTTGGTATATTGAGTCACTTCATCAGTTATTGGAAGTTGCTGTTTTATCATTTCGAAGCTTTGGCGTATAACTCTTACATTTTTAAATCCTGCCCATTCCAGCAAGAAATAAGCTCTTAATGCAAAAGGAGCTTCCCCTTGATCATAAATAATAATTTTATCATCTATATTTAAACCTGAGTTTTGTACAAGCTCAATCATTTTTTCCTTAGAAATCATCGGATGTCTACCTTTAAAATCGTCCATATCAGAGAGGTCTTTTTCAAGATCCCAATAAACTGCTCCACTCACATGGCATTCTTTAAATGCTTCATAGCCTGCGGAAGGTTCCCCCAAGATAAAGCGCGTATCAATAAATCTTGAAGACTTTATATCTATTTCTGAAAGCTCTATAAATACCTTTGTCATTTTTCGTTACCTCCAGTCTCTAATTTCTTATAGATATCCTTCCACTTAGCTAGTGTTTCTTCCTGCTCCAGTAATCTTCTTTCTGCCTCCAACTGAGTTAAGGATTCATTTAACCATTTTAAGCGAGCATTTTCTACTTCCTTCTCTGCATAGATAGTTAGCCATTTTACTAAACGTTTTTTTTCATCATCTAAATAAGCAGCTGCCTCAACTTTTGTTTGCTCGGATAGAGCATCTCTTAGTTTTTCTTTTTCATTTTTTTCAAAAAATGACTTAGCACTTTTAAAATATGATTTTACATGAGTATATTTGTCTTTGTCTTTAAAGGGGCCAACAAACTCTAGTAATTCGTAGTCTTCACTTTCATGAGGGCTATAAGTTAAGCTCCCATTCCATTCCTTTAATACTCGCATTTCTTCTTTATCTATTTGAGTCATTTGTTTTTGAATATATTGTAGCAGTCGGAAATTCGTTACACGGACTTCCTGCTCCAGATCAAAACGAATCATTTGAAGAATATCCCTCAATGCTAAGTCCAAAGCCGTGGATGCATTATAATTAGAGAAAAGCGAAGGATTATACGCTTCCTTAAAAAATTCGTTGAATCGATAATACACACGTTGTAATACGTAAAAAAGAAGGGATTCCAATTCCTGAACCGCATCCTTAGTTAAAGATACAGACTTGTATTCAGTATAACGATTCCTTATTTTTAGTTCCTGATCGCTAAGCTCAGAAAGTCGTTCATCTTTTCTAGCTAAGTTAGCCTCCGTTTGTTCTATTAAAGAAAGCAATTTATTTTTTTGTCGATTAGATTCCTCTTCTAATGAAGTTATAGCAATTTGTTTAAGATCTTTTTCCAAAAAATGATGGAATGCTTCTTCAAAATGTTCCATGCCTTGATGAAGTCTTTCTTTGTTTTGCTTTTCTTTTAAAGCTTGAAGACTAGAGACTCCATACACCCTAGGAAATCGAATTCCAAATCGCTGCAGTTCGTCTTTTACGTACTGTTTAACTAAGTTAGCCTCTTCCTCGTTGCTTGCAAGATCAATGGCGTTTACAATGAAAAACATTTTATCTAGTTCAAAGGAATCTTTAACACGACCAAGCTGAATAAGAAATTCTCTATCAGCCTTTGCAAAAGCATGATTAAAGTATGTGACAAAAAGAACGGCATCTGCATTTCGTATATAATCGAACGCAACACCAGTATGTCTAGCATTGATGGAATCTGCACCTGGTGTATCTACTAAAGTGACGCCTAATCTAGTTAACTCACAATCATAATAAAAGTCAATGTAATCAACAAAACAGCTTTTCGATTCCTCAGCCACATAAAGAGAAAATTCTTGATTATCCACATTTAGTATCTCACCTAGATGATTCCGTACATCAGGATATCCTTTGTAGAAAGCATTCACAAATGACTTATGCACTTCTTCTGCAGCTGATTCACTTAAGGCAGAAGGAGCCTTTTCGTATGCATCCTCTAATGAAATAACGTTTTTACCCAATTGTAAAAAGGCAAACTTTACATCATCGAGTAACTGTTCTTTAGATTTTAAAGTAACATCAGCGGTATTGTGCAGATGTTCTTTAGAAACTGGATGTATTTTATTGATGGCAGCGGTTGTAGGGTTTGGAGAAACCGGCAGAACATCCGCTCCCATTAAGGCATTAGAAAAGCTTGATTTTCCTGCACTAAAAGCACCAAATAGAGCAATTGTAAATTGTTGGTTTTGAACACGCATTGCCTTTTTCTTAATAACAGACGCGGAGTCCTTAAAATCAGGAAGCTCCGATAAAATCTCTCCAATTTTGTTTGCCCTTTGCACTACTTCATCTAAAGGTAATGTAGCACTTTCCTCTAATATCTCTTCCTCTATTAATACAGGGGAAATTACTTCTGTTTCTTCACTAGTTTTATCAACGTACTCTACTATAGAGCGCTCGAAGGACAAGCGTTCTTTCTCCCATTCATCAAGAAGATAATCTCTATCTTTCCTATACTGGATCGAAGGTGTCGATAATTGCTTATCCAAATTTTCTATTTTTTCTTCTATATCAGACACTTTTAATATAGCTTCTTGCTTTTCCTTTAAAACATTCGTTTTATCCTCTAACCGCACATCTAGATTGGATGAATTTAGTTCGATATAATTTGAATTTTCGTCCTTCCATCGGTCAGTTTCCTTCACATAATATCTAATAACTGCATCATTTACTCTATTAGCATAGTTCAGTATTGCATCACCCGTAACACTTGCCCCACTATGCATAGTGTCTGCGATGATTTCCTCAGGTAAAGAAAAGGACATATTATTTATTTCGTTTGCCTTTTCTTCATTTAACAAGCTAACATCCTTTAAAAGACCCTTCATTAAATCTTTTATATGTGTAGTAATATTAGTAGCTACAATTTTATCCAGCATCTGAATTGCTTCAGCTAACCTTCTTTTTCTTTCTTCTTCTGTTTTTTTCTTGCTTCCGATGAAACCAACCTTAAATGACTCCTGCCTACTTTCTGCATATTGTTTTAAAAGGTCACGCATTTCATAAGTCATAATTGAGGCGTTTTCCAATATAGCCTTCCTGCTCGTTTCAAATGTCTTTTTCCACGCACCGCTCTCTTGGAGCTGTATTTGCTTCTCTGAAGTTTCCAGCTGATCTAATATTTCTTCAACATTGCTCCAATCTTCTTCTGTGAGTAAATAACTTAGTTCCTGCTGTAAGTCTTTTTTTTCCTCTTCTAAAAATTTTATATGTTCATCCTTTAGCTTTTTTAGAGTAGCTGATGCTGACCGTAGGAAAAGTTCTTCTTTATGTAGTATAGATTCTTTTACGATCTGCCTAACTTGTTGAAAATCATTATGTACTATTTCTTTGTTTTTTAATGAAGTATAAAAGATATCCTTTGGCTCGACATTCCAAGCATTGAAAGCTGTAGAAACAGATTGTTTATACTCAGTGAAAGATAATTCCTCTTCTCTGTGTTTATCAATCTGATTTACGATTAAATAAATATTTTCATTGTAGTGAAGCAACTGTTTAGTAAATTGAAAATTCAGCTCGGATTGCACATGATTATAATCCATTACATAAAACACGATATCTGCTAGATGTAATGCAGACTCTGTTGATACACGATGTGCATCATCCGTTGAATCCACTCCCGGTGTGTCCATAACTATAATCCCTTTAGGAAGCTCCGAGGTTTGATGTCCAATTTCTATTTGAGAAACTTTACTCCCGTCCTTGGAATATTTTTTTACTTGTCCAATATCATATTCCCCAGAGAATTTGACCGGAGCATCATTTACAAAGTGGACAATAGCAAAATTCTTGTCCGCTTTGCTCACCGTAACTATATTCGCAGAGGTTGGTATAGGACTTGTTGGTAATAGCTGTTCATCTACAAGGGCATTAATCATACTTGATTTACCTGCTGAAAAATGACCTGCAAAAGCAATTGTAAATGTTCCCTTTTCTATTTTTTCTGCAAAAAGTTTTGATTTTGCATATCTCTCTTCATCATTGTTTTGTTTAAAAATTGTCGCTAGTAAAGCATTCGATTCTTTGATTTTCTGTAATTCCTCTAATTGATTCATGTGAAATTTATTTCCCCTTTTTATTCTTTAAACAATATGTATATCATATCAGAAAATATAAAAAAAGATGACTTTATTGTTCACAAAGTCATCACTGTACTACTATTATTTTGTTTGCGGTGTAATAGAATTTAAAATGTGTTTTGTTATTACGCTGTATATAACTACAGTCGATCCAATTAATATAAATACCATGACAATCTCCCTCTCAACTGAACTTGATATTCATTCTCATTTAGATGTTATCACATTTTTCAACAATTGACTACAAAATATATTCTTTTTAACTAGACAATATGATAAAATTGATTCATCTTTACTATTAGGAGGGGATAAAATGGGTAATTCCAAGCATATTAAAACACTTTTAAATGGTACCATTCAATCATTAAAGTCTGTTATTCCTCTTAACCTTAGTTTTAAGTCTCCCACACTAATGATTCAACCATTTGATCAGGAAGAGATGGGCGTTCTCATTGGAATTGTTGGAGACATTAAGGGAAGAATTATTGTTGATGCATCCTCCCAATTCTTCTCCTCCGTTGGCGCCTCTATGTTCGGCATGCCTCTCGAGGGCGAAATGCTCGAATCTTTTACTGGTGAACTCGGGAATATGATTGCAGGCAACTTGTGTACTACTGTTGCCCAAGAAGGTTTAGAGATTGATATTACACCGCCAACTGTCATTGTTGGCAAGAGTAAACTATTTGGTTTTCATCATGCCTTTCGCTTGCCTGTAGAAACCGAAGACATAGGCCTTATGACTATTATTCTTACAATAGACGAGGACTAACTATCAATAAGAATACATATAAAACTTAGAATCCTTTTAAATAAAGGATTCTTTTTTATTTGGCAATCCCTAAGGACCTTGAGCTAATTTAAAGGATAAGATCTTTAGCTAGCACTCTATTTCTCAAGAGTCTGAACTGCAACTATCTTCACTAATCTCCCTTCCACTTCTATGACTTTTAATTTATTTCACATTATCTTCACATAATACCTTTGTATGTGTGAGAAATATCACATCACACATAATTATTTAAATTTATGATGTAGCTATAGATAAAAAGAAGAATATTTTGGAGGTGTACGACTGATGTCCAAAAAACACAATAAAGAACCAGAACTTAAGGGCACGTTAATATCTGTTAGCGTAGTGGGGATCTTTATATTAGTAACTTGGTTTCTGGCATTCTATTTATTTATTGACAGATTTTAAATCATTGGAGGTTAAAGGTTATGCATATTCACAAGTATGAAAAATGGTGGATAACATTCGGGGTAGGGTCTTTGGTTTTATTCTTAATTATAGTTGGCTTTAGCGCATTTCATTACGGTTCTCATCCACCTAGTGCAAAAGTATATATTGATCCTGAGCGAGTAGATGAAATTGCTCCTTTTAATAATCCTGGAGTTCACAAGGTCGAAGGTAAGGAATGGGATTACGAGGTAGTAGTCGTTGCTTCTGCTTTCTTCTATAATCCACAGGAATTTGAAGTACCACTCGGATCGACTGTTAAATTTATCGCAACAACAAAGGACGTAATTCATGGCTTTCAAATAGTGGGTACGAATATTAATATGATGCTAGAACCTGGCTACGTTTCAGAATACGTAACAACAGTAGATAAAGCTGGAGAGTATTTAATATTATGTAACGAATATTGTGGCATAGGACACACTTCTATGACATCGAAGTTAAAGGTGGTTGAGTAACATGGCAACAATAACTGAGAAAGCACAAAGCTTTGTGAAGGTAGATCGTCGTGATGGCAAGCTCGCAATGGCTCACATCCATGTAGCATTCATTGCACTTTTAATCGGAGGACTTTGTGGACTATTACAAACACTAGTACGTTCTGGACAATTTACTCTTCCTTGGGGAATCGGATACTATCAATTATTAACGGTTCATGGGGTTTTATTAGCACTTATCTTAACAACTTATTTTATCTTTGGTTTCCAAATTGCTGCTGTAAGTCGCACTGCCGGCACATTGACAGATAAGCAAAGAATGCTTGGCTGGATTGGGTTCTGGACAATGACAATCGGAACAACTGCTGCTGCAGTAATGGTTTTATTAAATGAAGCATCTGTTCTGTACACTTTCTATGCACCCCTACAAGCACATTGGATCTTCTATGTGGGATTGGCACTGGTAGTCGTAGGCTCTTGGATTGGTGGAGCTGGCCTTATAATGAAATATAGAGAATGGCGCAAAGCTAATCCAGGAGAACCAAGCCCATTATTAACTTTTATGGTAATCGTAAACTTAACTATGTGGATCATTTGTTCACTTGGTGTTGCAGTTGAGGTAGTTTTCCAATTGATTCCTTGGTCATTAGGCTGGGTAGATAAGATTGATATTCTTCTTTCTCGTACACTTTTCTGGTATTTTGGTCACCCATTAGTATATTTCTGGCTATTACCTGCTTATATGGTTTGGTACGTAATCATTCCTAAAATTATTGGCGGGAAAATTTATTCGGATGCACTTGCAAGACTTTCCTTTATGCTTTTCTTGATTTTCTCTATTCCTGTTGGATTCCATCACCAATTGACAGAGCCTGGTATTGATTCTTTCTGGAAATACTTGCAAGTAATTTTGACAATGATGGTTGTTATACCTTCCCTTCTAACTGCTTTCTCCATGTTCGCTACATTTGAAATCCGCGGAAGACAGCTTGGAGGAAAAGGGTTATTTGGATGGTTTAAAAAGCTTCCATGGAAGGATGCTCGATTCGTTGTACCATTCATCGGTATGGCAGCCTTCATCCCTGCTGGAGCTGGAGGTATTATTAATGCATCTAACCAAATGAACCAAGTAGTACATAATACTATCTGGGTTACTGGTCACTTTCATCTCACTTTAGCAACAACAGTTGTTTTAACATTCTTTGGTGCCGCTTATTGGTTAATTCCTCATCTTACTGGTAGAGTGTTGACTAAACAAATGAATAAGCTAGCAATTATACAAGCTATTGTATGGGCAGTAGGTATGTCCATCATGTCTGGAGCTATGCATATAGCTGGTTTAATGGGTGCTCCTCGCCGTTCAGATTTCTCTACCTATGGTGATTCTGCACAAGCAACTGATTGGATTGGCTATCAGATAGCTCAGGCAGTTGGTGGTACGATTTTATTCATCGGTATCATCTTGGTATTGTATATCATCGTCCACCTAGTATGGTTTGCTCCTAAAGGAGAAACAGAATTCCCAATTGGCGAGGTTTCTGAAAATGCAGAAAAAACTCCAATGGTTTTGGAAAACTGGAAGATCTGGTTGACTATTTGTATCTTCTTAATCTTGTTTGCTTATACAGTTCCAGTGTTCGATATGCTTCAGAATGCTCCTCCAGGTTCAAAAGGGTATAAATTCTGGTAACTTCAAAATCTTAATATTACGAAGCTGGGATAAAACCCACCTTAAAAATTCAAGAGTCCGGGAAATTTACCGTTTAGTAAATTTCCGGGGCTTTTTCTACTTACAGTTGGTGTTCTCTGCTACAGCGGACGATTTCCTGGGGGCACTGCTCGAGCCTGTAGTCTCTACCACACGCTTGTCCCCTAGGAGTCGCCGTCTCCGATCCAAACACCCCGAATTATCTTCGATATCAAGTGAAAACTGCACATACCTTCACATATAAAAGAAGATATCTTCAGTTAAATAAATGTCTATCAAAACGCATTCACTCAGAATGAAGTATTCTTTTCTTTATAGATTGTAATAAGAATCAACTCACAGCATTTTTATGTAGCATGAATCTACTTATGTCCCAGCCTCTTTTGAAGAATGCTACAAATATACCAAGCAGTCCCCCCTCTCTTCACCAAGCATATCTGGATAAAGCTAATTAAGTCTCTTCAACCCAATTTACTATATATTTATATATTTAAAAATGAGCTTAGTTTCTATGAACCAAGCCCAGACATCAAATTAGGAGGAGTTGAAACTCCAGCATCCTCTATTTCTACGGTGCCATAGATAAAACTTCGATATTACTTTTAACAGGTTCCACGGATGGTTATTTGCCTTTTTTTCTCTGTATAATTACACTTACAGTATTTATTTAAGATACATATGCCAACAAATTGTAATATTCAGGATAGATCATAAATGTTGGTCTAATAACACAGATGAATCTTGCAGTAATAAATGTGGTTTTCTTTCCCAGTCTGTTTGATTATCTTCATATTCCATGTAAGCCATCAATTCTAATTCGTAGTTATAATCATCTAATTCCATTGTTTGTGAAGAGGTGTATAGATGAGCTCTTTTATATTTTTCTTTAGGTTTGCTAGAGATATTGCTATTGTTTAAAAGGTTATAATAAGGCTTTAGTGTGCTTCTGGCTACTTTCAAACAGTTTAGCATTTTGCTATCCTTCTTGCTCTTCTTAGCGTCCATTAATTTAAATTTGTAATCAGCGGAAGATGTCAATATTGATCTACCACATTTTCTTCTTATAATCGTAGGTCGCTTTATTTTTACTATCTCATTTAATTCTTCCGATGACTCTTTTGATGTGTCTTTATTAGCAACTTCATTTTGTTGATGTATATTTTTTGGATGGTTCATTTGTAAAAAAGTTAAATTGTCAAACCATGGACCAGTCATTTTCTTTTCTGTATTAGCATAATGAAAATCACTAGTAATATCGTCCTTGTTTAAATAAACTGTATCATCCATATTTTGTATACTCAATCCCACCTTTTTAAATTCTTGAGACATACGCCCTGTTATTTATATTATTCAATTTAAAGGGATTCGTTAAAAAACCTTTTCCTTTTATATTCGTCCAATGTATAACAAACAAATTCCTTAAAATTCATAAGGAATGAGTGGTTTACATCCACAAACTTAAAAGAAAAAGGCTATTTAAAATTAATTTGAAATTGGTGTTGGCAAAATCCCTACAAAACGCCCCTCTAATGGCGCTTCTTCTTCGTTCAACAATAGGTGAATTTCACCGTAGTCTTCAGAGGTACGAATTAGTCGACCTATTCCTTGCTGAAGTCTAAGCAGCATGAACGGCAGCTCCACTTCTTCAAATGGATTATTAGAAAATGAACGTTTGGCATCAAATAACGGATCTACCGGTGGGAAAGGCAAATCATAAATAATTACTCTAGTTAATGCTTCTTTAGGCAAATCTAAGCCTTCCCAAAGATGATAAGAGCAAAGTGTAGAAAACTCTCCATTTTGAAATTCTTTGACGATTGTGGAAAGCTCACGATCCCCTTCATATGCAATATCATCAGTACTTGTGGAGGACCTAAAATTATCCATCGCAGCTTTTGATTTAAACAAAATGAGTGTTTGTTGTTTTGCTTTCAATAAATGATCGACTTCACTAACCTTCTCTTCCTGGCTTATATGATGCGTTCTAACTTTCATCACTTCATCGTAGTCAAAAGGAGATGGCACTGAGAATGATTGGAACTTTTCTATTCCTAACGAATCTGCCAAATACGTAAAATCTTTTTCAATCGATAATGTAGCAGATGAAAAGATGATCGGAAGCTTGGTAGAAAATAGCTTTTCATTTAAAATGTCTGTGACTAATCTAGGCATGATAATAAGCGTTTCGTAGCCATCGATTATTTCTAACCACTCAACCCCATCGCCCTTCTCTGTAAATAATCGCAATGAAAATGAATATTGCTCTAAAAATTCCTCTACCATTCGAAGTTCATATTCTGGAATTGTAAAAAGCTCGGATTCAAACACGAACTCCTCTAGTAAATCATCTGTAATTTTAATGGCATGCTTACATAACTGCATTAGCTCAGAAGACTTGTTAATCTTCATACGTTCTGTTTCTTCCGCAAAGCTGCCGATTCGTAAAACGCTAAAAATTTTCTCATGCGTATCTTGGAGAACTTCCATTAAGTTTAAAGTCTTTTCACGAACACCATCGACCATTACTCTTTCAAGTAATCGAATTAATGTTTCACTTTGTACTTCATAGGTTAACGCTTTTTGAGCTGCGAATTCTAGCAAATGTCCTTCGTCTAATACAATCATCGACACTTCTGGTAAAAATGGCAATTGTCCTTCTCGAACACGTGAATCCTTAGTCCATAAGTGTTCCATTAAAAAGTCATGGGAACAGATGATTAAATCAGATGATTCTCTGTAATGCTGACGGTGAATTGTTTGCCCACATCTATTGCGTAAATCACAGACAGTACATTGTTGAGTAGGATGAAAGTTAACCTTTTGCCAGTCTACATCACTTACTCCTGAGAATTGGCTACGCTCACCAAATGGAAAGATACTTTGAAGAGAAGACGAGCCATAAACGAAATCAGGTACTCCATCTTCAATTTCTTCTATAAAGAAGTCGTTATCGCTATCCTTTTGCGCTTCTTCCAATCGTTTTAGGCATAGGTACTGGCTACGTGATTTAGCTAGCCTAACATCAATTTTTATATCTAAATAATTTTGAAGCTTAAAGATGTCTCCGGCCTCTTTTACCAATTGCTCTATTAGCGTTTCATCCGCGCATGCAATCAAGGCTGGTTTTCCAGTATATCTTGCATAAGAAATAGCAGGAAGTAAGTAAGCGATTGTTTTACCTGTACCCACGCCTGCTTCTGCAAATAATACATTTTTTTCTTTTAATGCTTTTTCGATTTGATATGCCATGAAAATTTGTTCATCACGACATTCAAACCCTTTCTCTGGCAATTCATCGTATAATACGTCTCCCATCCAATCTCCTAATGATTCAAAGAAAGAACGGTCTTTTGATAATTTAAATGGCAAAGCCTGCTTCATTTTCTAACTCCCTTGAATAATAATATAACAGCATGGGAGAGCTAGTCTCCCCTACTGTTATGAACGTTTACCCCAGAACTGATAGTAGTCTGTTCTTATAAATCCATTAAATAATTTACGTTTCTTAGTTGCTTTACGTCCGTACAGATTTTCAAAATTCTCCATAGAAGAAAGCATATATACCGACCATGATGGATATGTTTCCATTGTATGACCAAGGTCGCTGATAACTTTTTCAATTTCTTCGATTTCTCCTATACGTTCGCCGTAAGGAGGATTACCAATCATGACACCATCCGTCAGATTGGTGGAAAAGTCACTTGCCTGCATTTGTTTAAAGCTGATTATATCTGCAAATCCTGACTCAAATGCATTTTGTTCTGCGATTTGAATCATCTTATGATCAATATCAGAGCCGATAATCTCTAATTTTTGATCATAATCAGCTAAATCCTCTGCTTCGTTTCTTACATCATCCCAAATTGTTTTAGACATCCAAGACCAATCTTCGCTGTGAAAATCTCTATTAAAGCCTGGAGCGATATTTTGGCCAATCATAGCTGCCTCTATTGGAATTGTCCCAGAACCACAGAATGGATCGACAAATGGACGATTTGGGCTCCATTTAGAGACTTTTACCAAAGCGGCTGCTAACGTTTCCTTTAATGGAGCTTCCCCTTGGCCATGTCGGTAGCCACGTTTATGCAATCCAGCACCACTCGTGTCTAAAGTGATTGTTGCCACATCTTTAAGTATACTTATTTCAATCTTATATGTTGCACCTGATTCATCCAGAAATCCAATTCGTTTATATGCAAGCTTTAATCTTTCTACAATCGCTTTTTTGACAATAGCCTGACAATCTGGAACACTGAATAAAGTAGATTTGACGGATTTACCTTGAACTGGAAATGCAGCATCCACAGGAAGAAACTTTTCCCATTGAATAGCCTTCGTACGTTCAAAAAGTTCATCAAAAGTTCTTACTGGAAACTGAGCTGCGACGATTTTCACTCGATCTGCTACTCTTAACCAAACATTGGCTCTTGCAATTGCCCGCTCGTCTCCTTCAAAATATACTTTTCCATTTTCAGTCGTTGTTTCGTATCCTAGTGCTTTCACTTCTTCAGCAACGATGGCTTCTAAGCCCATTGCTGCTGTTGCTACTAATTTAAATGTTGTCATTATTGCTTCCCTTCTTGCTTAAGGATCTCCCAAAGCTCGAGAAAATCCATTAGCCCTTTACTTGGAACTGGCTTGCTGTAATAATATCCTTGTATAATATCGCAGTTCATTTCTTTTAAGATTTTTACTTGTTCTTTGGATTCTACTCCTTCAGCTATTACTTTTAATTGCAAGCGATGAGACATTAATATAATTGATTCTACGATCGCTTGTTTATCCTTTAATGAAGTAATATGCTGTATAAAGCTTCTATCAATTTTTAAATAGTTTAAAGGAAATCGGTTTAAATAGCTTAGTGAAGAGTAACCTGTACCAAAATCATCAATGGAAATTTTAAACCCCATATTTTTTAGCTTTATTAGCTTGGTTATAATACTCTCGGAGTCCTTCATAATCGTACGCTCTGTTAATTCTAATTCAAGCTGCTGTGGACTACAATTATATTGCATCAATATTTCATTTATTCTCTCGATAAAATTATCCTGTTGAAAATGGAGTGAAGCAATATTTATTGATACATTAAGGTTATTTAAACCAAGTGTTCTCCATTCAAGAATATCTAAACATACTTTTTCAACTATTAGCTCACTCAAAGGAATGATAAGGCCCGTGTCCTCTGCTAAAGGTATAAATTCTCCAGGGGATACGACTCCAATTTGATCATTTTGCCATCTGACTAAAGCTTCTACTCCAACGATTTCATTTGTATCTAGCGAAATTTTCGGTTGATAGTAGATGTTAAAATCTTTAGCCTGAATACCCTTTCTCAACTCAGCTTCTAGGAACAATTGCCTCTTTGAATCTCTCTTTAATTCCTCGAAGTAAAAAGCATATTGGTTTCTACCATTTTGTTTAGCGAAGTACATTGCCTTGTCAGCCTTGTGTAAAAGCTTGTCAACATCCTCGCTGTCTTGAGGGTATAATCCAATTCCAATACTAGAAGTGATATAAATTTCCATATCATCTAAATAGAATGGCTTGCTAAGCGATTTAATAATTTCTGAAGCATATTGGGCGGCTTCTTTTTGATTTTTAATATCCTGTATAGCAAGCAAAAATTCGTCTCCACCATATCTTGCAAAAATATCGTCTTTATTAATAATTTGCTTTATGCGTTTAGCAAATTCAACTAGGATGATATCCCCTACTTCATTGCCAAGTGAGGCGTTTACTTGCTTAAAGCGATCTAAATCTATAAACAAGATTGCATGCTTTGCCTGAGAACCAGATTCAGTAATTATTTGCGAAAATAATTCGTTAAAGGAAGATCTATTAGGTAAACTTGTTAGGCGATCACTGAAAGTTAACGTTTCCATTTCTTTCTCTACCACTTTTTTTATGGAAATATCGGAAAAGACACCAAAGTAATTAGTAGTTTCCCCTTGCTCGTTTTGTATGCTATTAATAGTTAGATATTCTGGGTAAAGTTCTCCGTTTTTTCTTTTATTCCATATTTCGCCTTGCCAGGTACCTTTAAGCTTCAACTCATTCCACATAGTTGCGTAAAATGTTTTTTCTTGCCTACCTGACTTCAGTATACGTGGAGTTTCGCCTCGCACTTCGTTCAAAACATAGCCCGTAACCTTTTCAAACGCAGCATTTACTAACGTAATCCGCATTTTTTCATCCGTAATCATAATACCCTCAGTAGTCGAATTAAATACTTTCTCCACTAAATTTTTTGGATATGAAGAAAAGCTTTCAGGTTGTTGCTCTTTGTTCAACTTTAATGACCCGCTTTCATCCTGCATCTCCTGTTCGGGATATGCCTATTCTCTTATAATCGGTGATGACCATCTTATGATCGACTCTATGTAAACATCTCGTAGTAAGCAATTTTAGAAAAAATTTGTGAGGATAGTGAAGATTTTGCATTATATTATAAAGAATCAAAAGTACGATAGTATTTCACTTACATGCCATAATCGTACAACACTCCCATAGCTATATAAATACTATAAATAAGCATATACTTTTTTATCTATTAAGAAAAGAAAAGCTCTCCGTGATTGGAGAGCTTTCCGTATTATTAATTATAGCCACTCATACACTCAATAAGCCATGTTTTGTTTCCACGGTACTCAAACGGTGCATTACCTCGTACGTATGTGGATGGCAATCATCTATCTACAGATTATTGTCTGTTTTTCTATCCGTTCAATTCCTTCAAGAAAATGCCCCTACCATAATTTGGGTTTCTCACTCGTGGGGTTTACCTCGTTCCACCTGTATAGTTTCCTATACAGCTCCGTCACTGTGGCACTTTCAGAGATTGTCAGCCATATCCGAAGACTTAGGCCTTCATCCCGCCGTCAGCCAAAATGGCTGCCTTAGTTTATTTTTTCACTAAGCACGAACACTACATTCATCTCAGAATTGTGTGAGCATGGACTTTCCTCTACAATGTCTAGCATTGCAGCGATTGCCCGAATATATAAGTGGTAAACCAATTATACACGATGTTAGCTGAATATACAATAATTCTTTACTAATATAATATTACTCGTACAATTTTGCGCCAAACACATGTTTTTCTAAATGAGATAATCTTTTTAGAATATCAAAATTAGTAGCGCCAGCTGCTGGTTGGACAGGAGCTGTTCGCTTTGGTGCCTCAGCTAACTCTTCTCTTAGTTGCTTATTTTCTAATTGCAGCTGTGATACTTTCTTTTCGAACGCTTCATAATCTTGGATGATATCATCTAAAAACATATCTACTTCTTCTTGATTATAGCCTCTTAAGCCTGTTTTAAATTCTTTTTCTAATATATCAGAAGCCTTTAACTTAAATTCCATGCAGCATCTTCCTTCCGTCTACAATTCGCTACTCGTATTATAGCATAGTGGTGTCGAATAATGGAGTATTTTTGGGCGATTAAGTGCGTTTTTTGTTAGGTTGTGCGCTTTCCCGGGAAATATTTATTTTCTTTTTTATTCTTATTTCCCGCCTACGGAGCTGACTACTAAAATCTTTATGTGAATCTATTTCAGAATCTCTCCAATATTCAAGGCATTCAAGGGTCATTTCTAATGCTTTTTCATAATCTTTTTTTTGATGTTCATAGAGCTTTGCTAGTTCTACCAGAACTTCTAAACGATATTTCCCTTTTATTTCTTTTAATGCTTCCTTAAAGGCTTCGATACTTTCATCCATCAGTTTTTGCCTTTTTAAATGCAAACCCATATAGTAGTAGGCCATGCTTGTTTCTCTTTTTGGAAATTGATCCAATACAAATTGGAACCATTCCTTACTTGCATCCTTAGACTTTAAATCTTTAAACCATTTTCCAATATTCGTATATGTGTTTGCAGTTTCCTGAACCTCGGTTTCTTTTAGTAGATCCACCGATAAAGTATATAGCGTTGCTAGTGATAGGATATCCCATTCGTTATGCTTTAAAATTCTCATAAGGTTAGTTGGGTTACCATGCTTAACCGCATCAAAATAAATAATTGGAGCTAAATGACCAGGTATATCATTTTTGCGACTAAAACCTAATTTACTTTCTTCTAATTGCTTTAATTTAAAACGCTCTAAATCACCTTTCCAAATTCTTTTAGATGAGTGCATTAAGTCAATTTGTCCATGAGATTTCATGGGTGGTAAAGTGTTACGATTCATTGTCCACCTTGTCGTTAATTGGGGCAAATCAAAGCTTTTACCGTTATAAGTAATAATAGTTTGAGTGTTTTTCCAAAACTCAGTGGCCAGTAGAAAGGCAGCTTCCTGTCCTGGGTCTGCTAGCACGTATTGAGACAATAAATAACCTCCAGGAGCCTTTTTTAAAATACCATTCAAAAAAATTAAGACACCTGCCCCTTTTAGACCGGTCGTTTCCGTGTCATAAAAGCAATAAGGGCTGTTTGGAGAAATAGTAAGCGGATGAGTTGGATATCTTTCCTGCATAAAAGAAATAGCAGCTTCAAGCTTATCCAAGCCAATAGTTCCATGTATATGCTTGTTACGATAAAATGTTTCTTTTAAAAAGAAGAAACCTTTTTCATTTTTTATTAGCTTTAATCCAGCCTTTTCCCATTGCTCTGTATAAAAAGGAAGTGCAATATCTAGCACTTCCTTTTTGGGTTGCTGTTTTTCAGGAGTATTTTTCTTTAATAGGCTCTTCATTTCTAATAGTTTTTTTTCATACGACATTTTGATTCACCTGCAATAAGTGAAGGAGTTTAATAACTTCTTTTTTCAAGTTTTGTTCGGCGTCCTGAGCGCCAATGCAAGCGGGACAACCACCAGTACATGGACAGCTTTCTATCTGCTCCGTCACCTTAGGCACTAAATTATTCCATAGATCAAACATTCTCTCGGATAAACCTATTCCCCCTGGATAGCTGTCATAAATATAAAAAGTAGGCTTTTCTACATTAATCGATTTTACTTGAGGTACTACATGAATATCCTTAGCATCACAATGTATGAATAAAGGGATAAACGAGTGTAGCGCATAGGCCACTCCTGTCATTGCGTCTGAAAGCAACGTTTCTGACCAATTGTTTGGTTTATCGAAGCTAAACCAAGTGGACGAGGTATGAAGCTCTAGGGGCGGTAGATGTATTTTTCCTGAACCAATATTATCATGGGTATCGAACTTAATCTTTTTGAAGATAGTAGGCTGAGCAAGAACAATGATATCACCAAATCTAAGCGTACCAATATCCGCTTCCCTTTCCTTATCCTCGCTTAATACCTTTAGTTCGATTGCGATATTAGCATCAGTAAAGTAATCCACGTCCACTTCCTTCACAAAGGCCTTTTTCTCCTCCCAATCTAGTTTTTCTACTTGAAACTGAGTACCCTGATGGAGATAGATCGCTTCTTCATGGAGTAATGTCATCGCACTATAAAGGTCCATTTCTCCAATCACTCTAGTTTTTGTTGGAATAGATTGATCAATAATTATGACATTGTCCTGAGAAGCAGACCTAAGACTTACATTACTAGCTGGAAAGCTTTCGGACATCCAATGCCACTTGTCCGATGTCTTTAGAAGAACTCCTTCGCTCTCAAGAAATTCTAACAGCTCTTGAATAGAGAATTCTCCATATGTATCACTAGTACTAAATGGAAGCTCGAAGGCTGCACATTTAAGGTGGTCCATCAAAATTATCATATTGTCTGGATGGATCCGGACCTCTTCAGGTGATTGTCCAAGAAAATAGTCAGGGTGCTTTACTACGTATTGATCTAGAGCTGTCGATTGAGCCACATAAATAATAAGGGCCTCGTCCTGTCGACGGCCTGCTCGACCTGCTTGCTGCCAAGCACTTGCAATATTTCCTGGATACCCAGTCATAATACAAGCCTGAAGCTGGCCAATATCTACTCCTAACTCAAGTGCATTTGTGCTAACTACTGTTCGAATGACTCCTTCTCTCAACCCTTTTTCGATAACTCTTCGCTCAGAAGGTAAATATCCTCCTCGGTAGCCACGAATAGATTGATCATTTATCTTTTTACTCACCAAAGCCTTTAAATAAGTTACTAGCATTTCCACTCTTACTCTACTTTTAGCAAATACAATAGTTTGAATTCCGTTTACATACAACTCTTGCGCAAGATCCCTAACCTCTAAAACCGCACTTCTTCTAACATTAAATACTGGATGTATAATAGGAGGATTATAAAATACAAAGTGCTTTCTGCCAGCAGGAGCGCCGTTTTGATCAATTAATTGATGTGTTTCATTTGTTAAATTTTCTGCAAGCTCTTTAGGATTTTTAATAGTAGCTGACGTACAAATAAATTGCGGCTTACTACCGTAAAATTCGCAGATCCTTTTCAATCTGCGAATAACATGTGCAACATGACTACCAAATACACCTTTATATGTATGAATTTCGTCAATGACAATATATTTCAGATTTTCAAAAAGGGAAACCCATTTCGTATGGTGAGGTAGTATGCCAGAGTGAAGCATATCTGGATTAGTCAACACAATATGTCCAGATTTTCTAATTTTTTGTCTAATCCCCGGCTCGGTATCACCATCGTACGTAAAACTTAATATCTCTTCTCCACTCTCTCGAATCAATTCATTTAAATCGCTTTTTTGGTCCTGCGCTAATGCTTTCGTCGGAAATAAATAAATGGCACGAGAGGTTGGATCTTCCATTATCGATTGTAAGACAGGAAGATGATAACAAAGAGATTTACCAGAGGCAGTTGGAGTAATAGCAGTAAATGACTTCCCTAAAGAAGCAGCATCAAAAGCTTGTCTTTGATGAATATAGAGTTGACTCACCCCACGACCTTTCAAAGCATTTTTAATAGAGGGATGCATTTTTTCTGGGAAAGGTGCATAAATTGCATCTTTTTCCTCTACTGTATGGATATGCTCAATTTGCGGGTGGCGATTGCTATCAATTCTCCAATTATCTAATAGCTCTGCAATACTTTTATTCTTTTGCATGTTACTCTCCAACCTCCTTCAATGCCTGAAGAATTGTTTCTAATGTGTATTTGGAAGAATGTACAGACTTTAAGAAACGTTTTTTACTCGTTGCTTTATAAAATGACTGCACAACAAATTGCCTCATAGATTCTAGTAGTGAATCAATTTGACTTGGATGGACATATTTCGGTCGTTTGGTCTGTATCCAAGGTCGAACAAGCTGCTCCCATTCGTTTAATAATTCATCTATATTATATGCATATGGCTTCACTTCTCTAAAAAAGTCAGGCTCTCGGTCCTCTTCTCTGAAACGGTGAAAACGTTCTATACAAATATCACACTCGTTTAAAAGCTGATTATTTACACTTGTTAATGACAATGTAATCCCTCTCATTCTAGTAATAGTTTATCAAAAAGCATATCATATTACCAGTTTCAGACGAACATACATTCCTTACATATTATTCTCCAATTTTTCCATTTTACCTAGTAAACGAAAGGATGATTTACTAAAATCTTCTTCGAACTGATCCTGTTCTTCATTCAGACGGTTTTCTAATAGATATTCCAATAGCTCAAGTTGGTCGATAAGGCGTTCAATTTTGTTCATAATGTCCACTCTCCTTTAACTGTTAAGTTCCTTCCTACATCATAAATACCTTCCTGCTCGACAAAGGTTCTTTACATCAGACAAAACTAGTGGTCCATCGACAGTTACAAAAATGAAACTAAATTGATTACTCGTTCGTCTAACTAACTTGTGATAAACTAATACCATAAAAGAGGTGATTGTCTTGGCTATTCAATACCCTAATGGGAAAGTATATACACCTACCAAGAAAACAAATATTCCAAAGAAAAAAGATTATTCTTTTAGTAATAGGGGTAGGACGTTAGAAGATGAGATAAATGATGCCAACGAGTACTATCTGGCTCATGAAATTGCAGTCATCTATAAAAAGCCAATACCTATTCAGGTCGTCAAGGTGGATTATCCAAGTAGAAGCTCCGCAGTTATAAAAGAAGCATATTATCGAACCCCATCAACTACTGACTTTAACGGAGTCTACAAAGGAAAATATATTGACTTTGAAGCAAAAGAAACGGAAAATAAAACTTCCTTTCCTCTGAAAAATGTTCACTTACATCAAGTAGAGCATATGGGTAAAGTAGTTAAACAACTTGGGATCAGCTTCTTGTTAGTTCGATTTTCTAGTATGGATAGATATTTTTATTTGTCTTACGAGCATTTAAAATTATTTTGGGATAGAATGCTATCGGGGGGAAGGAAATCAATAACCCTCGAAGAATTTGAAGAATATGGGATTGAAATAAACCCAAAATATGCACCAAGGGTCAATTATTTAAAGATAGTTAATGACTTGTATGTATAAAGCGAAAGTGAGGAGACGTTTATGAGTGAGCAAAAAACAACTCGTGAACAAAGAAGAAAGCAACAAATGGCTCAAAAGAAAAAACAAAAGAAACCTGCCAAAACATGGATTAAGCGAGTTTTATTAGCTATTGTGGCGGTTGGATTAGTAGGATTGATAGCTGGTGGATCTGTATTTGCATTTTACGCAAGCAGCGCTCCAGATTTAGACGAGGACTTGTTAAAGGACCCAATTAGTCCTAAATTATTAGATGCTAATGGGGAAGTGTTTGCAACTGTCGGAAGCGAAAGTCGCGAATATGTTTCCTATGAAGATATCCCTCAACAAATGGAAGATGCCATATTAGCAACAGAGGATGTACGTTTTTACGACCATATGGGAGTCGATGTTCTACGATTAGGTAAAGCCGTTTTGGCCAATCTGAAAGATGGGTTTGGTGCACAGGGGGCAAGTACAATCACTCAACAAGTTGTTAAAAACTCATTCTTTACAAATGAAAAAACAATAAAACGTAAGGCTCAAGAAGCCCATTTGGCTCTTCAGTTAGAGCGTGAATATAAAAAAGAAGAAATTTTCGAAATGTATTTTAACAAAGTTCTTATGTCAGGACGTATTTATGGATTTGGAACTGCCTCTAAATATTTTTATGGTAAAGAGTTAAAGGATTTAGAGCTACATGAAATGGCAGTGTTAGCGGGCATGCCCCAAAGTCCAAATAACTATAATCCTTTTAAAAACCCAGAACTAGCTGAAAAAAGAAGAAATACTGTCCTATATCTAATGAATCTTCATGGGAAAATAACTGACGAGGAAATGAAGGCTGCTCAAGCGGTTCCAGTTACCGACTCCCTTCTTCCAGAAGAAGAAAGAGTTGCAAACCAAGATTCAAAATATGATGCGTTTATCGACATAGTATTAGATGAGCTTGAGGAAAACGGTGATGCAGATGCCATTTCCGAAGGAATAACAATCCATACGACTCTTCAACCAAAAGCTCAGGAGCAAGTAGAAAAGACCTTGAACTCAGATATATTCCCAACAGAGGATATACAATCTGGTGTTGCAGTGGTTGATACTAAGACAGGGGCAGTTGTTGCTGCTGGTGGAGGAAGAAATTACGGAGAAGATAGAGGATATAATCATGCTCAAGATATGGTCAATCGTTCACCAGGTTCGACTATCAAACCGTTGATAGATTATGGTCCAGCTGTAGAATTTTTAGGTTGGTCCCCTGCTCAGACACTTGTGGACGAAGAAATTAAGTATACAGGGACCGATCAGGTAATACGTAATGCTGATAACAAATATTTAGGATCTATGACTATGCGTGAAGCATTATATAAATCACGTAATACTACTGCCGTCAAAACTTTAAAAGAAGTAGGTACTAAAAAATCAAGAGAATTTATTAGTCGATTTGGAGTAGACATCGGTACAGTCAACGAAGCTTATGCAATCGGTGGTATCTCAAAATTCATGTCCCCTATCCAACTAGCAGGAGCATATGCTGCATTTGGTAATGAAGGGATTCATACAGAGCCATATGCGATTAATAAAATTGTATATAGAGATGGCAAAACAGAAAAAAACTATAAGCCAGAATCTAAAGCAGTTATGAAGGATTCAACAGCTTACATCATTACTGATGTTCTAAGAGATGTTTTAACAAAAGGTACTGGTAAGGCCGCAGCAGTTAGTGGATTGGATGTTGCAGGTAAATCTGGTACTTCCAACTTCGGAGGAGACAAAAAAGGAGTTCCGGATGTTTGGTTTGCTGGATACACAACCAATTATTCAGTAACCGTATGGTCTGGTTATGATGATAACTCAGCCATCACTACATCTGAAGAGCGTAGCCTCCCCCAACGTATCTTTAAAGAGGTAATGGGGAATATTTCTGAAGGACAGAAAACGGAAAGATTTAAAAAGCCTAATTCTGTTGTAGAAGTAACAATTGAAAAAGGATCTAATCCTTTAAAATTAGCTAGTGAATATACTCCTGATGATAAAAAGTTAACGGAGTTATTCGTTAAAGGAACAGAGCCTACACAAGTATCTGAGGAATATGATCAGCTTGAGCTCAACGCTCCAACTAATTTATCAGTTCAATATGACGAAACAACATCATCTGCAACATTAAATTGGGAATTTGAACAGCCAGACGAGGAAGATATAGATGTTCAATTTGAAGTTGCGGTCTCAATAGACAATGGTCCAAATAAGATCTTGCAAACGACAAACAAAACAGGGTTAATCGTCCAAAATCTTATTCCTGGTAGTAAGTATGTATTTACAGTTACAGCTTTAGCTGAAGATGTTCGAAGCGCTCCAGCTAGCGCAGAATTAGTTTTAGAAGGTACTGAGGAAGAAAATCTTGAGGATCCAGAGCCTGAGGAAGAAAACCCTGAGGAAAATCCTGAGGATGAGAATGAGAACCAAGGCGGAAATAATGGTAACAACGGTAACAATGGTAATAACGGAAATAATGGCAACAACAACGGTAATAATGGTAACGGGAATGGAAACAACACTGGTAACAATGATGGAGGCGCTAATGAGGGTGGTCAAGGAAACGAAGGTGGAACTGATGGAGAAAGTCCAGTAGAAAATCCAGAAGGTAACACTGAAAGCGGTACTACACCTTAACCAAGCATTCTTTAACATGGTTAGATGATAATTTTATAAGCTAAAACGAGGAAAGTTTATATAAACTTTCCTCGTTTTTTTGGTTTCTTTTATTTTTGGTATAAAATATGAATCAATCTTACGGTAAATAAAGAGTCTCTTGCAATTCTAATAAACAATTTGACTTTGAAAATGAATCTGCTCAAGAAGAGACTGAAAGATATTACCTTTTAAACTTTCACATTTTTTATAAAATAATTTCCCCAATGTGGTTGTGAACCATCTGCATCCTTAAATGCATATTCCTCTGAAAGTTCCCAGGTGCTATATACCCCACCTGTCTTTTTAGCTATATGAGGATCACTTGCAAGACAGCGTATAGCCTCTCCAATATAAAATGGTGTTTCAGACGCAATAAAATGAGGATCTATCTTTGTTGCCTCTCTCCAATTTTCTTCGGTAACACCAAACGATTCAAGCATTGCTTCCGAACGTAAAAAACCAGGGGTAACTGCAATGACAACAATATTATATTCTTTTAGATCCATGGCCATCGCCTGTGCCATGTGGATTGTGGAGATTTTTGCTAGACTATAATAGAAATTACCTCGAGGTTCGTAATCAATGCCGTCAGTAATTTCGATGATCAGGCCACCATTATTCTCTTTAAATAAAGGGATGCTATAATGGGAAGTAATTATATGTGAGTGGACTGCTTGTTTTTGCATCTGAAGTCCTTTATGAAGACTATGCTCTCCTATTGGCTTTCCCCATTCCGTAAGAGGATCTCCTCCCCAAATATCATTAACTAATATATCTAACCTTCCCTGTTCCTTTTTGATACGGTCAAATAGGTGAACAACTTCCGTTTCAATAGTATGATCGACCTTTACAGGTATTCCTTTTCCCCGGCTTTTGTTACCAATTCTGCTGTTTCCTCAATTGTTTCCATACGGCCCATGGGTGACTGACTATGAATTGTACTTCTCCCTGTCACATATACTATTGCTCCAGCTTCTCCCAACTTAACAGCAATTCCTCTACCAGCACCACGTGTTCCACCAGCAACAACTGCAATTTTCCCCTTTAACGAATTCAAAAGAGCATCTTCCTTTCAAAATTAATAATAAATGAGTAGCATTCTTGGATAAGCTGATGCTCTTTTAAAGCTTTACTGACATTATGAACTTAACAAATAGACATTACTTCCATATTTTAGTTACATCTATTAATTCCAATTCATTGAACTCCATTCTATAAATATCAGGCTTTGAAGTGCTTAAAAGAAAATCCAAGCCATAACTATTGTCAAAATATCCCATCATTAACGTCATTACTGCCCCATGAGTACCTACTACTATTTTCTGACCTTTAAAAGTATGTAATATTGATTTAAGTGCATCTATTCCCCGTCTTTGACACTCATTATTCGACTCTCCTCCCTTAAGAGAAAAATCCGGTTCCTCAAAAGATTTTTCTAACAAACATTGAAGCTCATTATCAGATAAACGTTTTTTCCCTGGACTAAAAACTCTTTCTTTAAGATTTTCAATAATTACCACATTTTGTCCAATGTGTTCAGCTAATGGTTGAACTGTTAATACAGAGCGGGTATATGGGCTGGATATTACTGTATTAATATTTTCTTCTTGTAAAATTTTTATTAGTCGTTGAGCATCAGTTACTCCTTTTTCAGTTAATCCTCTATCTTTTTCATTTCCGGTTTTAAGTGAATCACAGTGTCTTAACATATATATGAAAGTTTTCATATAACCTCCAGAAAATTTAATATTATTCTGTTAAATATAACCTATATAATTAAGTTTTTCTCTTAGATGCACTTTATAAAGCTCACCATGCAAGATGAAAAATAAAAACATTCTCATAAAAAAGCCCCATAGAAACTGCCTCTGTATGTTAGTTTAGTATCTAACTTCTATAGGCAGTTCTTATGGGGTAGTGTTAAAAATATTAAGGCATTCTTGATTCCATGATGAATCGACGAGCAAGTTTTTTTTCTGTTTCCTTGAACAATTCATCTAGTTGTCGAAAGGCTGCATAAGACTTATAATTCTTTTGAACAAAGATAAAACGCTCTTCATAATTTAAAGGGGAAGTACCTTCAGCCAATACGAATAATTCACTCAATAATTCGATGCCCCTCTCCATTAAATCATGGGTGTCTTTCTCTCTTTCCTTATAAAGAATCTCCAATTGATTCCGAATAACTGACCATCTTGCAAAAATCGGTTTAAAATCATCTTTTCTAAGCTTGGACAACTTTACTCATCCTCTTTTTACCCTCTCGACAAACCGGCAACAAAGGACATTGCGGGCAATTGGGATTTTGGGCCTTACAATGATACCGCCCAAAAAATATCAGTTGATGATGCGCCTTAGACCACGATTCAATTGGTGTCTTTTTCATCAACGTTTCTTCTACCTGCAGAACAGAATCTTTCCATCTGCATAGTCCCAGTCGCTTTGAAACACGCTCTACATGAGTGTCTACAGCTATTGCTGGTATATCAAAGGCTACCGAAACAACTACATTAGCTGTTTTTCGACCAACACCTGGAAATGTCGTAAGTAAATCACGATTAGCAGGAACCTCGCCGTTATAGAGCTCAATTAGTTGCTTGCTAAGTGCTTGAATATTTTTTGCTTTATTACGATATAAACCTATTGAGCGAATATCATTTTGTAATTCCTCTATGGATACATCCAAGTAATCTTCAGGTTTTTTATATTTTTGAAAAAGGTCCTTTGTTACTTTGTTTACAAGGACATCAGTACATTGTGCTGAAAGTAATGTAGCTACCAATAATTCAAAAGGATTGTCGTGGACTAACTCGCAATGAGCATCCGGAAACATCCTTTCCATTTCCTCTAAACAAAAATGCCATTGGGCTTTTGTAAGCAACTTTCTCCACCTACTCTCTTTCTTCTAACCAATTGTAGAAAGGAACCTTCGCTGTGTTTGCAGGTTGCTCCTTTGGTCTTTGTATTGGTATATGCTGTCGAAACTGTACCGATTGATTTTCTGCAGCTTCAACCGTTTTAATATTTTTCTTTTTCCATTCGAATAATATCCGATCTATATAACGCAGGCTAAGCTTTTGAGACAAAACCGCCTCTTTTAACGCTAATCGTATTAAGGAGGCTGAGTGGTTGTCCTGGTCAAACCACATGCCTATCGTTTCATATTCCATTGGAGATAATAATCTACCGAACTCCTGCTCAAATAACTTGTAAATTTCGCCTTCTTCGCCCTTTACTTCTTCGTCTTCTTTAGTTAGGTTTTGTTGCTCTACGCAATCGACCAAGAGCTCCCATAAATGATTAAAATCGTAGTACTCATAATGGACTCCGTCGTCGTCCATATGCTGTTCTATTTGAATTAAACCTTTTTGGACAAGACGCTGTAAAATCGTCACTACTTTATGTTCACTAAAATGTGTACGTTCCACTAAGTTTTGAGGGGTTGGAAAGTGGTTTCCCGCTTCTCCAAAAGCGATAAGATGTAATAGCAGAATAGCTTCCTCATCCTTCATATTAATGGCCTTATAATGGCTAAAAAAAAGCTGGGAAATGGTTACATTTCCCTGCTCTGTCCAGATTCGGAGCCGATTTCGCTTATGCATACTCGCACTCCCTTTCTTATCTATTGCATGATGATAATATATATTGTTCCTTTGGCTTAAGATTATGGATACAAACGATTTAATAGTCTTGGGAATGGTATAGATTCACGAACGTGCTCTGCTCCACTTAACCAAGCTACAGTACGTTCTAATCCAAGACCAAATCCTGAGTGAGGAACAGACCCTTGTTTACGAAGCTCTAAATACCAAGCATAGGCTGATTCATCTAATTTATGTTCCGCAAGACGTTGCTTTAATAGGTCATAGTCATGAATACGTTCAGAACCACCGATAATTTCACCATATCCTTCTGGAGCAATTAAATCGGCACATAATACAACATCTTCTCTGTCTGGATGTGGTTGCATATAAAATGGCTTAATGCCTACTGGATAATGAGTGATGAAAACTGGCATATCATAGCTTTCTGCGATAGCTGTTTCATGAGGTGATCCGAAATCGTCCCCCCACTTGATATCATCAAAGCCTTTCTCATGTAAGAACTTGATTGCATCGTCATAAGTAATACGAGGGAAAGGTGCTTGAATTTTTTCCAGTTTAGATGTATCGCGACCTAAGCGCTCTAATTCTAATTGACAGTTTTTAAGAACGGCCTGAACAATAAAGGAAACGTATTGCTCTTGTACTTCTAAGTTCTCATCAAATTCTGTAAATGCCATTTCAGGCTCAATCATCCAAAATTCAATTAAGTGTCTGCGTGTTTTGGATTTTTCTGCACGGAATGTTGGTCCAAAAGAGAATACTTTTCCTAAGGCCATAGCAGCTGCTTCCATATATAGCTGACCAGACTGAGACAAATAAGCATCCTCATCGAAATACTTAGTTTGGAAAAGCTCAGAAGTTCCTTCTGGAGCTGAGCCAGTTAAAATTGGGGGATCCATTTTTACAAAGCCGTTATTATTAAAGAATTCGTATGTAGCGCGGATAATTTCGTTACGAATTTTCATGATCGCGTGTTGTTTTCTTGAACGTAACCATAGGTGACGGTTGTCCATTAGGAACTCAGTACCGTGTTCTTTCGGTGTGATTGGATAATCTACCGCTGCATGAATTACTTCTATTTCTTTTACTTGAAGCTCGTAACCAAATGAAGAACGCTCATCTTTTGTTACTTCTCCAGTAATATACATAGAAGTTTCTTGAGTTAAACCTTTTGCTGTTTGGAAAATCTCTTCTCCCACAACTTCCTTCACTACTACTCCTTGTACAAATCCAGAACCATCGCGAAGCTGTAAAAAGGCAATCTTACCACTAGAGCGTTTGTTTGCAAGCCACGCACCAAGTTTTACTGTCTCTCCAACATGGCTAGACATATCTTTAATCATAATTTTTTTCATGTTGTCCTCCAAAAGTTAAAAATATATTTTACAAATTGGATATTCTCTTCCACCAATCGCCATTATCAAATAACAGATATACGTAGTTGAGGTTATCCTTAGAATTCACAAAGGTAATCTCCCATACTGGCCCGACCTCTTCCACACCTAATTTCGCGTGAAGCAGCTTACTACCTTTTTCCCCTTCCAAAGCTATCGAAACAGCTTTCTCTTCAGATATACCTTCATCAAGGCTTACCTCCATAATTTGCTCTTCGTTATCCTTTGTTGGGATAAAAAAAGCTTTTTTAGAGCCGTCCTTATTGGTACCAATAATTGTCTGATATGAGTCGGTATTATTATACACATACGAATCATCTATTGTCTTCAATAAATTATTTTGAAGCGTATAAGACTCTGCCTTCGTCAGGTTATCATTGAAAGGTTCTCTTGCTTCCTTATAAATAAGTAGGCTTAGGATTATGGTGAGACTGATAGCAAAAACAACGATAAATATTAGCCATCTCTTTAATGCCATAGTTTAGGTCCTATAAATTGTGAAGACTGCTTTTTCTTGATCTTCTTTATCTAATGCTAATCCAAACATCAGATCCTTTTCCTTCAACGAACGGTTCAATGCATCCACTATTTTATATAGATCTGATTGGTATTGTACGGTGACGGTTGATATCACTTCAATTTTGTTTTCCATATTTCTACCCGCTTTCTAATACTCATCCTTCATTAGTATACCAATTTTCTAGCTCTAAGACTATATTTTCTAATGATACTTTCTTAACAGGAATATTTGGGATTGCCTGTAGAAAATCACTACCATAAGACTTCGTATCAATCCTTCTGTCTAATACGATAAATACTCCTTTATCGGCAGAGGAACGAATTAATCTTCCAAATCCTTGTCTAAATCTTAAAATTGCCTCTGGTAAGGAATAAGAAGAAAAAGGATTTTGTCCATTTTTAGTTAACAGCTCTGCACGCTTTTTAAATAAGGGATCATCGGGAGAAGAAAAAGGTAAGCGAACCATAATCACTACTGAAAGAGCTTCACCTGGAACGTCTACTCCCTCCCAAAAGCTATTAGTTCCGAATAATACAGACTTAGAAAATCGCTGGAATGACTTTAACAAACGCATCCTGCTCCCAGTCGTGATTCCTTGTGCAAATAGCATGAAATCTTCAAGCAGATTAGTATCCTGTATCAATTCCACAGTCTTACGCAACATATCCTGTGAAGTAAATAACACAAAGCACCTTCCTCCAGTGACCAAAACCGTCTGGACAATTGCTTCCGCAACTGATTCAATATAATCCGATTGAGATACTTGCTGAATGTCTGGCATATCCTCGATGATTAAAAGCTCTGCACCCTTGTAGAAGTTAGATTCTACTTTAAACTGATGGATAGGTATATTTGAGCTCAATCCAAGCTGAGAAGTAATAAAGTATTTATTGGAGGGCACTGTCAATGTTCCAGAAGTCCAGATAATTCCTCCCTGCTCTCTTAAAGGAGCCATGGCATCCTTTATATCCTCTTGATAATTTAATGGTCTTTTGATGATAGTGAGACTTCCAGGGACGCTTCTATTATCTAACTCGAGCCATTTCGCCTCTACTTCCTTATCCTGCAAGAAGATTTCATCCCATTCACTTACTTTAATCTCCAGTTCACGTAACCAATATTCCCACTCATTTACTAATACTAATAATTGTTCATCAATAATATTTTTCTTTGCAGAGCCCACGTAGGGCTTAGTTGAATAGATAAATGTTTGTAGATTCTTAGCAACTTTTATAAAAAAAGCTTTATCTAAATTTAAATCCTCCATAGCATAAGTTCGTTTGGTACTCTTCGATTTATGTGGATAGCTTTGAATAGTAGAGATAACATATCCCATTGCATGATCAAATGATTCAACTATGTCAACAAACAGCTTCTCTATACGAATGCGGACAGACAAGGAAACATTTAGAAGAGACAGCTTGTAAAGTAGATGATCTGTATCTAGAGTGCCAAATTGACCTAAAATATATTTCCAATTAGTATATGAAAAAATTCTTTCTTTTCGGGATATACTAGCATGAATCATTTGATGTGCCTCATCAATAATTGTGGCACAACCATGGCCCAATAGCTTTGTTTCTCGTTCCGTATCCATAATAATCATGGAATGATTCGTTACAAGGATATCACAGTGCTCACTTCGACGAAGAGCACGCTCATAAAAATCTATCCCTTTTACATCATTAATCTTTTTTTCTGAGGTCCTTCTTATTTTATCTATAAATAGCTGACCACCACCCGAAACATTCAATTCCGAGAGGTCACCCTCTTCTGTTATAGTAAGCCAAACTAAAACTTGCATAATCGTAAAGGTCTCGTCGTAAGACTCATCCTCTTGCTGAAGGTGCTCCCAAAAACGATAAACATCAATATAGTGATTGATACCTTTTAGCTTCGCCACTCTAAGTCTAATGTTAAGAATGTCATAAAGTTTTGGAATTTCCTCTGTTATAAGCTGATCAATGAGATGTGTTGTATAAGTACTAACTATAATAGGCTTTCCTTGACCTATTCCATATAAAACAGATGGAATAAGATAGGCTAATGTTTTTCCTATTCCGGTTTCCGCCTCGCACACAATCTCTTTGGATTCTATTAGTGCATGGTGAATCTCATCCATTAGCTTATATTGCCCTGGTCTTTCCTCTAGCTTCAGGCTACCGTGTTGGAATAATCGGTTCTTTTCATCATTAGAAATCGGATAAGCAAGTTTACTCCATTCTGGTGCAGGCTCTTTTTTCACATCTTTTAGTGGTATTCCGCGATATTCTAAATAATCTTGGGTCATATAAGTCTTTCTTTTTATCATTATAACTTCAAAAAAGATGAGTGCTAGATTGGATTTCAGTTGGAAGGATCTTTTATGTAATAGCTCCACCGTTTTTAATGGCAATGCTTGCAGCTGATCAAAGCATTTTAAAAGCAAATGTGCAGTAGCCAATGCATCATCATCCGCACGGTGAGCAGACTCTAATTCTATATGGAGCTCAGTCGCAATGTCCTGAAGCTTATAGCTATAAATATTAGGGAACATCAACTTAGCGAATTCTACTGTATCAATAGATTTGCAAACTAATTTAGGCAACCCTACCCGTTTTAGCTCCTGTTGAAGAAACGTCAGATCAAAATTTGTATTGTGCGCAACAAAAATATGGTCCTGAAGAATTTCCAAAACTTTAGGAGCAATTTCTTCGAATAACGGAGCGTCCTTTACATCCTCGTCCTTTATATTCGTTAAATCCTGAATAAACAAAGGAATCGCTTTTTTGGGGTTTACGAACGTAGTAAATGAATTACTAATCCGATTGTTCTCAATAAAAACAATTGCAAGTTGAATAATTCGGTCACCATTGGCAGATGAATGGCCTGTTGTTTCAATATCTACAACTGCATATTTATGATTTTCCAACATTCTTCATCTCACCATCATTTAAATTAAAAGCATCTATTTTTCCTAAAAACTTTCTTGTGTTGCTTTTTAAAAATTGTACCACATTCCATAAATAGAAACGAAATATATGTAGAATGAAATAATAATTACTGCTTGGATTTGCAATAAGCTCTGATTCCGGTCATAATCGCTGCAACTCTGCGAAGATGTGCTTTCCTGCAACTTTTGTTGTTAAACTCGCAACACTTTAGCGCGAACGCGCAACCCTTCTCTCAATTTCTGCAACACTTTTCCGGTTTACCCATGTAAATTGAACGGCTATAAATCCAAAAAGAAAGCTAGACTTTGGCTAAGTCTAGCTTTCAAATCTTACATAACAGTCGCTTCTGGTTCATAGTGGATAATTTGATTGATTGTGTTATCCGTATTCATGATTGCCACTGTAGGCTGATGTGATTTTGCTTCTTCATTCATCACATAAGCATAGGACAGGATGATTACTACGTCTCCACGCTGTACAAGACGTGCTGCGGCTCCATTTACACAAATTACACCGCTACCACGTTCTCCAGCGATTATATATGTTTCAAAGCGGGCACCATTATTATTGTTAACGATATGAACTTTTTCATTTGGAAGCATGCCAACTGCATCTAATATATTTTGGTCAATCGTAATACTACCTACATAGTTTAAATCTGCTTCTGTAACTATTGCCCGGTGAATCTTACTATTTAACATCATTCTTAACATCATTGCACTTCCTTTATATTAACTATCATATTATCAATTAATCTTGCTTTTTCGAAAAAAACAGCTGTTGCGAAGAGAACTTCTTCTGTATACTCGTTAACCGGCTGTAAAGTAGGATAGGCCAATGCCTCCAGGTAATCTATTTTACCAGAAGTATTTTCATTAATATATTGTTTTGCTTTGGCAATAGCCCCTTCTATATCCTTCGTTCTCAACCATGTATCCTTTGCTAAATTTAACGCCTTGTATATATGAGGTGCCTCATCTCGTTCTTTTTCGCTTAGAAAGACATTCCTTGAGCTTTTCGCTAGGCCATCCTCCTCACGGACAGTTGGAACGCCAACTATTTCAAGTGGAAAGTTGTATGCTTCTACAAATAATTTAATTATAGCTAACTGCTGTGCATCCTTTTGGCCAAAGTATGCCTTAGTAGGTTGGATTAAATGAAATAGCTTGGAAACTACTTTTAAAACTCCATCGAAATGTCCTGGACGAGTTGCACCACAAAGCTTGGTTGAAATCTCTCCAGCGTTGATAGTAATACCACTTTCAAAAGGATACATCTCGTCTGGCGTTGGAACAAACAATAAGTCTACCCCTGCCTCTGTGGCAATTTTTGTATCTCTTTCAATATCTCGTGGATATCTATCTAAATCCTCATTAGGACCGAATTGTGCAGGATTTACAAAAATACTTGCAACTACGAATTCATTTTCAGCTCTTGCTTTTGTCAGAAGTGTTTTATGCCCTTCATGCAAATAACCCATTGTAGCCACAAATCCAATGGTTTGTTGTTTATGATTTGAGATAATAGCTTTTAATTCATCTATCGTTTGAACTGTTCGCATGATTGCCTCCATATAACTGATTTAATTGTTCGTCCTTCATCGTAAAAGAATGCTCCAAAGAAGGAAATATTCCACTCTTAACTTCTTCTACATACTGCCTAATGCCTTGAAGAATTGGTTCACCCACATTCGCGTATTCCTTTACGAATTTAGGGATATGGTGTGAGCCATATTTCACTAAATCATGGAAAACTAACACTTGGCCGTCAGCAGTGGAGCCAGCTCCAATACCGATAGTTGGAATAGTTAAATTGCTTGAGATTTCTGCGGTAAGCTGATAAGGAATACATTCTAAAACAACGGCACAAGCACCTGCCTGTTCACATTTTTTTGCATCCTCTATTAGCTTTTGTGCTGCTTCTGCAGTTTTCCCTTGTACTTTATAGCCACCTATAACTCCAGCGGATTGTGGCAATAGACCTAAATGCGCTACTACTGGAATACCAGCAAAAGTCAATTTTTCAATGACAGGTATTACATCATCTGCCCCTTCAATTTTCACCGCTTGTGCCCCAGTCTTTTGCATTAGTTGGACAGCGTTCGCAAGTGATTGATCAATATTCCCATGATACGTACCAAAGGGCATATCAACTACTAAAAACGTATTTGTTGCTCCTCTTCTCGCTGCCTTGCCGTGATGAATCATATCTTCCATGGTTACTAATACTGTTGAATCATAGCCTAATACAACCATCCCAACAGAATCACCAACTAAAATCATGTCGACTCCAGCCTCTTCTGCAAACTTAGCAGTCGGATAATCGTAAGCTGTCATCATCGTAATCTTGTCTTCTTTACTTTTCATCTTCAAAAAGTCACTCGTCGTCTTCAATCATTTCCCTCCTCATAATATCCATACGTCCAGCTCAGCCTTAATACTGATGCATTCTGCAAGATGAAGAGAAAACCAAATATAAAGCCCTTCAATCCGAAAGTGGACAGAAGGGCAGAAAATTTAAATTCATCGGTTTTCTCCGTCCCTGTCAATCTAAGATCAAGGCAGACTATTAAATTTTTTTAACAATAATATAGGTGTAGTTCTCACTAAAGATACTACCCTTCGCATAAAGAATAACAGAATTCGACTCAAACGTCCAAACTAAGTTTTTAATAAATCGATATCTGCGGAATATATATTTTTTATCTCCCCATTATCAAGCCGAAGCTGTAACGCCCCATCATTTGTCATTCCTATTGCCTGACCTTCGACAGTCTCTCTTAAGGTAGTAGCTCTAATGCGATTATTTAATGTGCAATTGTAGCTTTCCCAAATAAGTTTAATAGGTTCAAATCCTAGCTTTATATACATATCACTATATCTCTCTAAATGAAAAAGTACTTTAGAGACCAATAAAGACCGGTCTACAGCTGTGCCCGACTCCATTTTTAGAGAGGTTGCAATAGGCTCCAATACTCCCTTAAAAGAATCAGCGGTTTGATTGACATTGATGCCTATCCCAACAATAATTGCTTGAACTCTATCCATATCTGCTTGCAGCTCAGTTAGAATACCTGTTACTTTTTTCCCATTAATCAGAAGGTCATTTGGCCATTTAATATTAGGAACACATCTTGTAACCTCTTCAATAGCTCGTGCAATCGATACAGCAGCTACTAAAGTAAATTGGGCCGCAAATTGTGGAGTTATTTTCGGACGCAAAATGACGCTCATCCATATTCCCTCACCAGATGAAGATTCCCATGAACGATCCATTCTTCCACGCCCGGCTGTTTGCTCCTCTGCAATGACAACTGTACCATGCGGAGCGCCATCTCTAGCTTTATTTGCAGCAATTGTTTGCGTAGATTCACAAACAGGATGATAAATAATTTCCCGTCCAAGATGCTCTGTTTGAAGATGAAGAGAAACACGCTCAGCAGCCACTGTATCAGGCAATCTATTTAGGATGTAACCTTTTTTCTTAATAGCTACTATTTCATAGCCTTCTTCCTCTAGCCCCTTTAAATACTTCCATACCATTGTTCTAGATATTTCTAGTTCATCTGCTAGTATTTGTCCTGAGATTGGTTCACCGCTTGCCTCTTTTAATCTGGAAATAATTTTTTCTTTAATTGACATATTCACGAATAAACCATTCCTTTATATGTTGTCTGTCATTTTCTATTTCCTCATTTAATATCATTGTAGTTAATCTATCTAATACTTCCCGAATCCATGGCCCACGCTTTTCCTTCTTCCATTCCATCAGATCATGTCCGCTTACAACAATCTCACGTACAGATGAAATAGCCAGTTTGGCTTTTAAATCAGCTAATATGTCAGGAGTATAGGGATGTTCAATATGCTGTATAATTTGACTATAGCTGGCGGCAGCAATTAAAACCTCTACTGTAAACTGGAATAATTCATATGAAGTCCAAAAACCCTTCTTCAAAAACTTAACCGCAAGCAACACGTTTTTGACATAGCTCTTCTCATCATTTGAACATTTGAAAGTTGACAATATCTCGCCTATATTCAGTCCCTCGTTCATCAATACAAAAAAAGCCCAGCCATTGGCTCTATTGCCAAAGTGATTAAATTGCTTCCATAATGAAACGTTGGTACACCAATCTCCCAAAAAGTGCTCGGAGAGACCAGTTGCAGCAAAAAGTTCCATGCCTCTATACGGATAATTACTTATCCAAATCTTTTCAAGCTCTACTTTGACTCTTTCCATAGAGATGTGAGTTATTAGAGGATGGAGCTCTTGTATAGCATCCAAAGTAGACTTCTCTAAGGAAAAATTTAGTTGAGAGGAAAAACGAATTGCCCTTAGCATACGAAGAGCATCCTCAGAAAATCGTTCCTTTGGATTTCCAACCGCTTTAATAATTTTAAGTTTTAAATCCTGTTTACCACCAAAAAAGTCGATTAGCTCGTCTTCCTTCGTCAAGGCCATTGCATTGATGGTAAAATCTCTACGCTGGAGATCTTCTCTCAATGTTCGGACAAACCGGACCTCATCTGGCCTTCTAAAGTCACTATAAGACGTTTCAGATCTATAGGTCGTTACTTCGATAGGATCTTCTAGTACGACAAGAACTGTTCCATGCTCTATTCCTACATCGATGGTATGTTCAAAAAGAGTTTTTACCTCATGTGGTAAGGCATTTGTAGTAATGTCAACATCATTCGCTTGTACTCCTCGCACGAAGTCTCGCACTGCTCCACCAACTACATATGCTTCGAAGCCAGCATCCTCCAGTTTAGAAATCACCTTAAATGCATCTGGCCATCGATCTTTCATCAGTTTTTCGCCACTCTTTCGTACATCTTTTCATATTGTTCGACTATTTGTGCAGAGCTAAAACGAGTTCGTACTATCTCTAATGCTGTTTCTTTTAATTGATTATGTAAAATAGGGTCCTTTAAAATCTTCAATCCATATTCAGCTACTTTTTCTATATCGCCAAGAGGAACAAGATACCCATTTTCTCCTGGAACTATTACTTCTGGGATCCCTCCTACTGCTGTACCAATACATGGAACCTCACACGCCATTGCTTCTAATAGCACTAATCCAAAGGACTCCTTTTCAGATAATAGTAACATCAAGTCAGAAATTGCATATAATTCCGAAACATTTTCCTGCTTACCTAAAAATAGGACGTCCTTTTCAATCGGCTTGCCTTTTACATATTCCATGACCGGGTGCTTTTCTGGTCCATCCCCAACTAGTAAAAGCTTAGCCGGAATTTCTTTATGTATGAGCTCAAAGCTTTTTACTACATCTGGTACATGCTTGACCTTCCTGAAATTAGAAACATGAATAATAACTTTTTCATTTTCTTTTATACCTAAGAGTTCCTTAAGATTGCCACCGTCTTTTTTATGATATTCTCTTTCATCGACAAAATTATAAATTGTCTCTATATCCTTTTTCGTTGTTATAAGTTCTCTCGTTTGCTTTACTAAGGATTTAGAGACAGCAGTTACCACGTCAGACTTCTCAATTCCGTATTGAATAGCTCCTGTAAGCGAGGAATCATAGCCTAGCACTGTAATATCAGTTCCATGTAATGTAGTAACTATTCCAATGTCTGAGTTTGCCATATCCTTTGCCAATATTGCACAAACCGCGTGAGGTATAGCATAATGCACGTGCAGAACGTCTAAACCTTCGTCCTGAATTACCTCAGCCATTTTGTTTGCCAGAGCAATATCGTATGGAGCGTATTGAAATACCGAATAGCTATTAACCTCTACCTGATGAAAGGTAATGGTTGGGTAAATTTTGTTTAAACGGAAAGGCACGCTAGAAGTGATGAAATGTATTTCATGACCTCTTTCTGCCAGCATTTTCCCAAGTTCTGTTGCAATAACACCGGAACCCCCGACTGAAGGATAGCAAGTGATACCTATTTTTAATTTACGCATATATTATATCCTCATTTCCTTAACGTCCGCGGCGTTCTTCTAGCAGTCGCCAATCTAAAAATCCTTCTTCGATTCCTTTTAAGAGTACTTCTGCCGTCCCCATATTTGTAGCCAATGGAATTTGATAAACATCACATAGACGTATTAAAGCAGTTACATCAGGCTCATGGGGCTGAGCTGTAAGTGGATCTCTAAAAAAGATAACCATATCCATTTCATTGTTGGCTATTGCTGATCCGATCTGTTGGTCTCCTCCTAGGGGGCCAGATTTGTATCGATTGACTGACAAACCTACTTCATCAATAATCTTTTTACCAGTCGTCCCAGTAGCAAATAATTCATGCTCCTCTAAGATGGTTTTATAAGCTGTTACAAATTGGATCATATCTTCTTTTTTCTTATCATGGGCAACTAATGCGATTCTCATGTTGCTTCCTCCTATAGGATAATTTCTTCTAAACCATACACTAATTTGCTTTGATTCATCACTTCTTTAATAGAAATAACCACACCTGACATAAACGAACTTCTATTGAAGGAGTCGTGTCTTAAAGTTAATAGCTGACCATCTCCACCTAAAAGCACTTGTTGATGTGCGATTAAACCGGGCAAACGAACGCTATGAATGCGCATTCCATCAAAATTAGCGCCTCTTGCACCTTTAAGAATTTCTTCTTCTTCTGGATGACCTTGAACTGAAGCTTCTCTAGTATTTTGTATCATTTGTGCAGTTTTAATCGCAGTCCCTGAAGGCGCATCTACCTTCTCATCATGATGCAGTTCAATTATCTCAACATCCGGTAAATATTTTGCAGCAGTTTGGGCAAACTTCATCATTAATACGGCTCCAATAGAAAAGTTCGGAGCAATAATACAGCCGACTTGTTTTTCTTCTACCAAGTTTCTAATATTATCTAATTGTACTTCTGAAAAGCCTGTAGTGCCAACAACAGGTCTTACCCCATACTCCAATGCTGTAATAATATGCTCGTAAACAGCAGAAGGTACGGTCAAATCAACTAAAACGTCCGGTGCCGTTTCTTCGATTAACTCTGTTAAAGAAGTATAAATCGGTATATTATCTCCTAAGGTAGCTTCTGTTTTTTTTGAATCTAATAATCCTACTAATAGAAAATCCTCGTTTTTTATAATGGTTCCAACTGCTTCCCTTCCCATTTTGCCTCTGGGCCCTGCTACCGCTACTTTTATTACCATTATGAGTCCTCCTTTTTAGTCCATCGATCTTTATCACGTGTATTATATTTATAAAGTACTTTTTGTAAAGCATCTTCTAGGTCAATACCCTCTGAGTTAGCCAAACAAATTAATACAAAAAAGAAATCACCCATTTCATCAGCAAGTTCCTTCTGTACCTCTGTATTCTTTTTTTTCTTAGTACCATACTTATGTTGAACCTCTCTAGAAAGCTCTCCTAGTTCTTCTGTGAGTCTTGCTAGGAGCTCCATTGGAGGAAAGTATCCTTCCTTAAATTGGCTTATGTATGTATCTACTTCCTGTTGAAGCATTTTCATGTTTTTATGTTCTTTCATAAACTCACTCTCCCACATTTATCGTAATAAATATACACTACTGTTGTCAAAAGCTATAAAATATTATAGATTTAGTATGGACTATTAAATGAGGTGGTACAATGGGAATAGGCTTAAAATTTAAGAATATATTGATGATTATACTGGGATCTGCAATTTTTAGTTTTGGATTTGTACATTTTAATATGCAAAATGCCCTTGGAGAAGGCGGATTTTCAGGGATTACGCTAATTCTTTATTTTGTATTTGGGTTAGATGTTTCTGTTATGAATCTTGTGCTGAATATACCTATGTTCTTTTTAGGTTGGAAGCTTTTAGGTAGAAGAGTATTTTATTATACCCTTATAGGAACCTTTTCAGTTTCTGTCTTCTTAAAAATCTTCGATATATATGAGATTCAACTCGGGATTAGCGATGATTTATTTTTAGCCTCACTTTTTGCTGGTGTCTTTATAGGTACAGGGCTTGGTATCATCTTCCGAGCTGGTGGTACTACTGGTGGAGTTGACATTATTGCTAGATTAGCCCAAAAATATTTGGGCTGGAGCATGGGTAAAACAATGTTTATGTTTGATGCATTAGTTATTTTAGTTTCTTGGCTAACATTCTTGGATATTCGCTCAATGATGTACACGCTTGTTGCAGTATTTGTAGGTGCTCGAGTTATAGATTTCGTCCAGGAGGGTGCATACGCAGCTCGTGGAGCATTCATCATATCTGAACATCAGGATGCCATTGCTAATCGTATAACAACCGAAATGGACCGGGGAGTAACCGTCCTAAAAGGCTATGGGCATTACACAAAAAAAGATAGGGAAGTTTTATATTGTGTTATTTCTAAAAATGAAATTATGCGATTAAAAACTATCATCTCAGCTGTTGACCCCCATGCATTTGTTTCAGTTACAGAAACAAATGATGTAATGGGTGAGGGCTTTACATTAGACGAACAAAAAAGACCACTCCTTTAAACTAAAGGATATAAAAAGAGCATGCTTGCATTTTCACTCTGCAAAACATGCTCTTTTGTTATTTATTTATAGTTAAATCATTTTAAAACAAAGAGACTATCCTAGCAGAAGCTAAGATAGTCTTCATTTTTAACTATTCGTCTCTAGACATACCTGTATAGATTAAGACTAGACGTAATAGCTCAAGCACTGCTACCGCTGCGGCTGCTACATACGTTAAGGCAGCTGCACTCAATACTTTTTTAGCGTGTCTCTCTTCTTCGTTACGAATAACACCTAACGAAACCATCTGATTCATAGCTCGACTAGAGGCATTAAACTCAACAGGAAGAGTAACGATTTGGAATACAACCCCCATGGCTAATAGAATAATACCTAATAACAGCATGTTAGTTGAAGTTGCAAAAATACCAATCATGATAAAGATCCAAGATGCGTTAGAAGATATATTAGCTACCGGAACTAATTTATGTCTTAATGTTAAAAAAGAGTAAGCTTCCTTATGCTGAATAGCATGGCCTACCTCATGAGCAGCTATTGCAGCACCAGCTACAGAAGCTTCATGGAAGTTATGACTAGATAGCGCGACAATTTTGGTCATCGGATTATAATGATCACTTAAGAAACCGCTGCTTTCTACTACTTTAACATCATATAAACCATTTTCATCTAAAATTCGTCTAGCTACTTCTGCACCCGTCATACCGGATGTAGAACGTACCTTAGAATACTTTTTATAGGTGCTTTTAACTTTCATCTGTGCATATATCGGCAATAATAAAATTATTGCAAAATAAATGATATACATTCCCAACAGACTTTTCCCCCTCTCAATATCTAACACTAATTTTAATAGGAAACTGATCTACAATCAACTAATATGATTTGACCTTCTTTGATAAATGGATATTGCAAGCAGAATACATGCAATTGATAGCCAGAAAGTAAAGTAACCAATGTTATTGGCATAATCACTTAAGCTTCTATAGGTTGGCATTTGTCCAAAAACGTAATCAATGACGTCATTATGTAAGGTCCATATTGCCGCGATTAAAATATGGCCAAGTTTAAAACGATAGAAAGGAATATATAAAACAGCCTGTAAAGCCATAGCAAAATGAGATGCAACTAGCATCCATCCCATCCATCCAATACCTCCAGTTTCCAGATATGTCCATATATTCATAACTACAGCCCATAAACCGTATTTAACTAATGTAATTAGCGCTAATGCTTCTATTAGCTTCCAATTCTTTTTAAGCAGCCAGCCAAGAAGAGCTATCGTAAAGAAAAGACTCGCGGTCGGGCTGTCTGGTACAAATATTAAAAACTTAGCTTCAGTAACAGATAATTGCCCTTCATACCAAATGTAACCATAAATCGTGCCCAGAAGATTTACAAAAAACAATAACCACATAAAGGATTTGTTGTAAAGCAACATCTTTAAATGCATTAACATATATATTACCCAATCTCCTCTTTTTTATAATTAAGTTATTTTGTAACATAGTAGTACCATTAAAAAATTTATAGCTAAAAAAAGAGAGCCAGTTACCTGACTCCCTTAATAGTAAAGATTATTCTACTGGCTGTAAAGTTGTTATAAACTCAGCAAGCTGTTGTAATTCCTCTTCTGTTCCTTGGAAAGAGCCAGGTGGCATAGTTCCAATCCCTTCATGAGCAATATTAACAATTTCTTCAGCTGTATATTCTAAACCAATAAGTGGCTTACCTATACCGCCTTCAAATGCATTACCATGACAACCTATACAGGAAGATCCCTGATAAATTTCATAGCCTGGTGCTGTTTCATCAATTTCCACAGCGACTTCTTCTCTAATTTCACCTTGTGCTTTAGCAGCTTCCCAGTCATGGTTTGCTACAGATTCCCAAGTTAAGAAAATGATGGATGCGATTGCTAGAAGCATGAAACCAGTTGGTAAAGGACGTTTCCATGGGCTTCTTTCCTTGCTTGTATCTAAGAATGGTACTAGTAAAAGTGCTCCGAAAGCAAGACCTGGCATGACGATTGCACCAATAATATTATATGGTCCAGAAGCAAATTCGTATTTTAATAATTGATATAAAAATAGGAAATACCAGTCAGGTAAAGGAATATAAGCTGTGTCCGTTGGATCAGCTGGTCGCTCTAACGGCGATGGATGTGCAACTGTCAATACTAAATAACCGACTAAAAATACTGCTCCAACTAACCATTCTTTTAACAAGAAATCAGGCCAGAAAGCTTCTGTTTTACCTGGATACTCAGAATAGTCTTTAGGAGTTTTCTTTTTACGGCTAGAAGGATCCGTTACACGAGAATCTCCAACAAATTTCAAACCTTTTCCGCGATGCATATTGTCCCCTCCTTTTAAGAATTATCTGTTCCACTTACCCATTATAGTGGCCCAGAAATACCTTGACGACGAATCATGATAAAGTGAGCTGCAAGTAAAGCAAAAAGAGCAGCTGGCAAGAAGAATACATGAATCGCGAAGAATCTTGTTAATGTTTGTGCACCGATGATTGTTTCATCACCAGCTAATAACGTTTTGATCATGCCACCAATAACTGGAACAGATGCGGCAATTTCAATACCTACTTTTGTAGCGAACAATGCTTTCATGTCCCAAGGAAGTAGGTAACCTGTAAATCCTAAACCTAACATAACAGCGAATATTAATACTCCGACCATCCAGTTTAGTTCACGAGGTTTTTTGTAAGAACCAGTAAAGAATACACGCAAAGTATGTAAGAACATCATAACAATTACAAGTGATGCTCCCCAGTGATGCATCCCACGCACGATTTCACCGAATGCTACTTCGTTTTGAAGGTAGTAAACAGATTCCCATGCATTCTCGATATCAGGTACGTAATACATTGTTAAAAACATACCAGAAAGAATTTGAATAACTGTGATGAAGAAAGTTAATCCTCCGAAACAATAAACAAATGCTGAGAAATGATGTGCAGGGTTTACGTGTTCTGGTACTTCATGGTCTGCGATATCACGCCATATAGGTGTAATATCAAGACGTTCATCCACCCAATCATAGATTTTATTAAGCACTGATGTCGTACCCCCTTACATTAAACTAATGTGTTAGTTATAGCTTTTCCAATTTCTAAGAAACCGTCATTTTCACGTACTTCAAATTGATCCAACGGACCTAGAGGTGGTGTTTTTGCAACATTCTGTCCGTTTTTCTCATAACGACCTGCGTGACATGGACAGAAAAATTGGTTTTTGTGCGCTGGGTCACCTTCCCAGTTGACTGTGCATCCTAAGTGCTTACAGATTGGAGATAATGCGATTACGCTGTCTCCTTCTTTGTAAACCCATGCAGAACTAGTTACATCAGACTTGTACCAGCCGTCTACCTGTTCAAAAGTAAAGTCTACTCGTTCAGGCACATCTGTAAGATCTGCAATTTTCTTCTCAGTCAGTACGAAGTCTCCACCTTCTGATTTTTGCAATACAGGATCAACTGCAAAACGTACCATTGGCATTAGCATACCTGCAGCCATAAATCCGCCAACACCCGTTAATGTATAACTTAAAAATTGACGTCTTGATACTTTATTGTTACTCATCCTTTTCCCCCCTCTAACTTAAAGGTCAGTCCAATGGACATACTTGCTTGAATTAATAATACTAGGACATTTCAATGATATATCAATAAAAATAGAAGGTCAATAATTCCTGCCACGAATTATGAACTTTGTGAACAATTAATGAAAGATATTGTCACGAATTTGCCCATTTTTTTGCAAAAAGCGGGATTAATTGTCTTAATTGATCTTCCAATACGGATATTTTCATTTTTTGATCCATGGAATCAAGTGGTATTGATGGGAACCATATTACATTTTGATCCTCCCCCATTGTACTCCACTCTCTATCAGAAGTAACGTAAAATGTGTGTTTAAACCCAGCTTTTTTTAATTCCTCATTCCAAGCATCTAGTAATGATAGCTTGTCCTGATTATTCGTGTAAGAGAAGGAAGGAAATAATACAATCCTTCCTTTAAACTGATTTTCAATTGTGTTGGCTAACGATAAGGTAAAATCAGCTGCAGAAGCAGCAAATGGGAAGCCATGCTCTGAACCGTCTATTAATATTAGTGGAATTATTGCTGTGTCTATATATTCTTTTTGTGCTTGAAAAACTGCGCTATCTTTTCCGTTCCAATGCATGATAATCTCATCTCTCCTATTTTTCTCTATACGGAAGATTTTTCCACAATGCGGAAAGCTCGAGAAATTTTTCTTTATTGTTTTCGTCAATTGCTTGATCAATCTGTTTTTTCAACTGCTCAGCCTGAAAAGATTGCAAGCTTTCTGTCAATATATCTTCTGCTATCATCTTATCTTTTTCACTAATATGCAAGTATTTCGGCATATAAGGGTTCTCTTCTAAAACTGCTAAGTACTCCGGACTAGGAGGAAGTGTTTGAAAGTTCAACTGAATATACATTTCTTCCTCTGGGTGCAATCGAAGATCATGAAATGATTTTTCTGCATCCGCGGTCATGATACTACCTTTATAGAATCTAAAAGGTATTCCGGAGGAAGTAGTTACAGACATAATCATAGCACGAGGGCAATAATGAGCTTCCTCCACAAAATGTACATTGTTCAACATTGTTTCATGGCTTATTAAGTAATTTAAAATCCACACGCACTCTCTTCTTTTCATTTGATACTTTTTCAAAAACCAACGGACAAACTCTTTTTTCTCGCCAACTGAAACAGAAGCAGTCACATAACCTCTCCTTCCTATCTTTATTCCATCATGTCAAACCATTCACTGTTTTCAGGCTGAAGCTTCTGCAATTTGGAAATGATTTCTTTAGCTTCTTCACGTTTACCTTCTTCTAAAAGGAAGTATAAGTATTTTTCTAAAAATGCTACATCCTCTTTATGTTCAGTATATGCAAGTTTATAAAATTCGTATGCTTTTTCATACATTTCTAAACGTTCATATGCCTCTGCTAGAAGTGGATACATAGATGACCATTCAAATTGCTCTTGTTTTAAGGCCTCGTATAGTTCAATCAGTTCTTCATCCATCTCTTCCTGTGAAAATAAAGAAGAAAGTATGTAGATAGCATCCATATATTCCGGATCTAATGCTATAGCTTGCTGAAGAAAACTTTCTGCTTCCTTCACTCTACCCAATTTCAATGAAATTTTACCTGCAAATAAATAATATTCTTTTTCAAATTCATCTCGAGCTATTCCGTTTGTAATAGCCTCTAATGCTTCCTCGTTCTTTTCCAGCATTGCATAAGTTTCTGCCAGGAGCATATACCCTGAGAAGAAATCTGGATCAATTTCTAAAAGATGATTTAAATGTTTTGCTGCAGTTTCATATTGTCTAGCTTGGAAAAAAGCATAAGCAGCTTGGAATAGAACTTCAGGGGCCGCTTCCTTCTTTAATGCATCTGTGTAATAAGGAATCGCCTCTTCATAAGCAGCACCAGCACTATAAATTTCAGCTACTTTTAAAGGCAAATTCACTCCTTGTAGCTCATTTTGAGAAGCTAACAGCTCCTCCATTAATCGCGCAGCCTCTAAATATCTCCCCGTTTCAAACAATAGCTCGCCTTTTGCATATTGCAGTAATGGCTCTTTTGGTAAAATAGCAATTGCTTCATTTATTTTATGTTCAGCAACCTCATATAAACCAATCATTTGATAATAATCAGCTAAAGTAAGCAAAGCCTGTGGATAGGACTCACTTTTCTTTTCTATATTGCTTAGCATTTCCAAAGCATCGTCTTCTTTATTCAATTCTAAATATAATTGTGCCTGATCTATTTTGAGCTGATCCTCTTCTGGGAATATAAAGTTTAAATGCTCTAAAAGCTTTAATGCCTCTTGGACAAATCCATACTCTGTCAACATATCAGCTAACTCATACTGCTCATCCGGATCTCCTTCTAGCAAGAAAGCGTCCAGCATTACTCCTAACTTTTCTATATCTCCATTCTCCATTACTCGAATAAAGGGCATCATTCTTTCCATATCATCACCATTCCTTCTCATTTATTAATCGTACAAGAACTTTTAAAGTAGAACAAGAAAAAGACTCTCCTTATTAGGGAGAGTTATGGAAAAGTTATTGTTTCGTGACTTTTTCTATATGTTCAAAGAAATTTGGATAAGAAACAGCAATACATTCATGATTGTCGATTGATACCGATCCCTCTGTAATTAGTGCCGCAATAGCAGCCATCATCCCAATACGATGGTCTCCGTAAGTCAATAATTCTCCGCCATGCAATGGAGTTGGCCCTTCTATGATCATCCCGTCTTCTGTAGGAGTAATATTAGCTCCAAGTTTTCGTAGTTCATTAACAACTGCGTCTATGCGATTTGTTTCTTTTACTTTTAATTCTTCTGCATTTTTGATAATTGTTTTTCCCTTAGCTTGAGTTGCTAGAAGAGCTATTACTGGTATCTCATCTATTAATCTAGGAATTAGATCGCCTCCTATAGTTGTACCTTTTAAATCTGACGTTTCAATAGTCAAAGCACCGATTAGCTCGTGACTTGTATTTTCTGATATATCGATTGTTAAAGATGCACCCATAGATTGTAATACGTCAATGATCCCTGTCCGAGTTTTATTTAACCCTACATTGGTCAGCTCCAACCTACTCTTTGGAGAAATAGCCCCCGCAACCAAGAAAAAGGCAGCAGATGATATATCCCCAGGCACTATTACATGAGTACCTGTTAGCTTTTGCCCACCGTGAAGACGAATCATTCTGTCCTCAACTTGAATATTTACTCCAAAATGACTAAGCATTTTTTCTGTATGGTCACGAGTAGTCTCTATTTCTTCTACTATTGTTTCACCTTCAGCATTCAAAGCAGCTAATAATATAGCAGATTTAACTTGAGCACTTGCTACAGGCATTTTATAATGGATGGCCTGCAAATTTGACCCCTCCACTGATATTGGGGTGTACTGTCCATTTGCTCGACCAATCAGTTTTGCGCCCATTTGCTTTAATGGCTCAGTAACTCTTTTCATAGGCCTTTTTTGAATTGACTCATCCCCTATTAGTACAGAGGAGATATTAGATCCTGCTAATATTCCAAGCATTAAACGAGTTGTAGTTCCAGAGTTACCAGTATATAAAATCTCATCAGGTTCTTTCCATGTAGAAATCCCGTTGCTTTTTATTTCTACACGGTCCTCTTCTACCTTTATATCAACCCCGAGCTTTGAGAAGCAATCAATTGTACTTAAGCAATCATCACTCTGTAGGAAGCCTTCTACTGTTGTAGTTCCTTCTGCGATAGCCCCAAACATAATAGAACGATGAGAAACTGATTTATCCCCTGGTATTTTAATACTTCCTTGTAAGGAAGGCTTATCAAAATTTAATAGTTTATCTGACATCGTAGATCCCTCCCTAAGCAATATATGTATCAAATGAGGTATGAGTAGCAATACATTTAACAGCCTTCGCACGGTCTTCCATCGACTGAAAGCTAATGACCAAAATACCAAATATGTCTTCTCTTGTTTCCACAATACGCAAATTTGTTATACTTATATCCTCTTTTGCTAAATAACCAATAACTTCGGAGATAACACCGGCATAATCCGGAACATCCACATACAGGTCATATACACTATATAATGCTCCTTGAGCAATTGGTAGATCATCTCGAATTTGTTTTGCCTGTGCAAAGTATTCCTCGATATCTTTTTGGTCTGCCTTTTCTATAAGATGCTTTAATCGTAACATCTCCTCCGTCCAAAGCTGAAGCTGATTACTAATTTCCTGGCGGTTTTGCATCGTTATGTCTCTCCACATAATCGGGTTGGAAGAAGCAATACGAGTTATATCTCGAAAACCACCTGCTGCTAGCTGCTTTGTAAAAGGAAAGCTCTTATTTTCCTCTGACAGTTGATGTACAAGTGAGGCTGCTATTAAATGAGGGAAGTGGCTAACAGTTGCTGTCATATGGTCATGCTCCTGTGCACTAATCTCAACGAGCTTTGCTTTAGTAACTAGCAAAATATCCTTAAGTCTCTTTAAATTTTCCTCCGCTTCGTCTACAAAGGGAGTAAGCATATAATATGCATTTTCAAACAAATAGGCACGAGCTGCTCCTATACCACTTTTATGGGAACCAGCCATCGGATGCCCCCCAATAAAAGTAATTCCAAAATGCTTAAGTACTTCAGCAGCATTCATTATTTCATTCTTCGTGCTACCCGTATCCGTAATGATCACATTTTCTTTTAGTTTCCATGTTGGAAGCAGCTTCATAAGGTCGATTGTTATACTGACTGGAGTTGCAAATACGATAATATCTGCTTGCTGTGCAGCATCTTCCATATTAGAAGCAATTTCATCAATTACCCCTAGCTTTTTAGCAGTAACAAGAGAATTTTCATTGCTATCATAGCCTACAATAGTCAGACCGTCTTTCCTCTTTAGCCCTAAAGCTAGAGAGCCTCCTATGAGACCAAGTCCAATAATGAAGATGGTTTGTTTCATTAAATTACCCCTACCTCTGTCAATACTTCATCTAGTTTTTGAAGTAATTCTTCATTTTGTTCTTTTGTTCCAATAGTAATTCTAAGATACCCTGGTTTTCCTAAAGCATTACCACTGCGAACGATATATCCACGCTGCATAAGCCCTTGGAAAACTACGTCACTATCAGCTTTTACTTCCATCAAAATAAAATTTGTGTGAGAAGGATAGAAGTGCAGCTTTCGCTCTTTACAATATGCTTCGAATTGAGATTTCCCAGCATTATTTTTTTCTTTGCAATCAGCGATGAATTGCTGATCGCTCAGTCCTAATATGGCTACTTCCTGAGAGATGACGGTATTGTTAAATGGCTCTCTCGTCGGCTCTAGCTGACTAATTACTTCCTCAGAACCTACTGCGTAACCTACACGGAAGCTTGCTAACCCATAAGCTTTTGAGAAGGTACGCATCACTAAAACATTGGGATGTTTTTCTATTAACTGAATAGAATCTTCATAACTACTATCCGTAATGTACTCTGTATAAGCTTCATCTAATACGATTAATACATCACTTGGTGCTTGCTCTACAAAAGCCTTTATTTTATCGCTTGGAGTTAGAGTCCCTGTAGGATTATTAGGATTACAAATCCAAACAATTGCTGTGTTTTCATCGATGGCCGCAAGCATTTTTTCTAAATCATGCTCTCCCTCTGCTGTAAGAGGAACAGTACGTGCTTCTGCGCCCTCCACCACGGCATTATGCTTGTATTGACCAAAAGTTAAATCTGCCATAATAGTATTTAAACCAGGCTCTAGAATCGCTCTGGAAACGATTAATATATTCTCGTCAGAGCCGTTACCAAATAACAATTGCTTTTCGGAAATATTCAAACGGTTAGCAACCGCCGTGCGAAGCTTAGAGGCATATCCATCTGGATATAATGCAAAATCTATATTAGCATTTGCCAAAAATTCCTTTACTTTTGGTGAAGCACCATATGGATTTTCGTTAGATGCAAGCTTTGTAACCTTTTCAAGATTAAAGGCCTTCTTAACTTCATCCATTGTTTTTCCTGGTTGGTATGCTTGTAATCCAGCAATTTGTTTTTTGAATTTCATTCTATTTACCCCAATTCTATTATTATCTTTTTAATAAATCTGGTCTCAATTGAATTGCCTTGTTTAAATATATGTGTTGTATATCCTTTTGTGATTTCTCTGTATTGACATGCATCATTAAACGTATGCATTTCTCTAGCGCACCCGGGACATTCATTTCGTGCGTACACATTACCGGGACATGCGACCATCCTTCTATACCTCTCACAGCCCTCGCAGGAAATGCTGAAGTAATATCCGTAGTGGTGCTAATAATGACAGAAGCGATTGACTCAGGATCAATGTCGTTCGCCTTGACCATTTCTAAAGCAAGACGGGACGTTTCTTGCAATACTTGCTCATTAGAATCTGCATCCACTGTTGTTGCTCCTCTAACGCCTCTAATCAATTATTTCCCCTCCATTATCCATTTTCGTAATTGTTCGTCACACTGTTTTATGTCTTCCATTGGAACAACCTTTATAAAAGGCACTCCAATGGTGTCAAGTAATGCAAAATGCAGTTGCTTTTTCATTGTCTTTTTATCCTTCAGCATGAAATCCGCCAATTTCTCAAAGGGACATGCTAAAACCTGCTTTATATCATATCCAAGTCTCATAGCCAACGAGTAAAATGATTTTGCAAAGCCATTAGGCAGATTGCCGAACTTTTCACTAAGCATTAGTGCGGGAATCATTCCAATCATTACTGCTTCCCCATGTGAAATCTTTCCGTATCCGATGGAGGCTTCTACTGCGTGACCATATGTATGCCCAAAGTTGAGATATTTTCGGAAGCTGTTCTCTTTTTCATCCATTTCAACAATTTTGGCTTTGACACGAATCCCCTTATCCAGCCATTGTAACAATTGATGTTTATCTAAATTACTTAATGAAGTAAGCTGGTAAAATTCCTCCACCCACTTATTATCGCTAATAAGTGAATGCTTAATAACCTCAGCCATGCCGGACTTAACCTCTCTTAGAGGAAGTGTCTTTAAAAAGTGAAAATCATAAATCACTTCTTTCGGCTGATAAAAAGCACCTATCATATTCTTTCCAATCGGATGATTAATCGCTGTTTTCCCACCAACAGAGCTGTCATGTGCAAGGATAGTAGTAGGGATTTGATAGAATGCAATGCCTCGCATAAAGGTAGCTGCAACAAACCCTGTTAAATCTCCTACAGCCCCTCCCCCAAAAGCAAATAGAGCGGAGTTCCGTGTAGCTCCCTCCTGTAAAAGAAAGGTTTGTACATTTAAATAGGATTCAAAGGTTTTACAGGACTCGCCAGTTGGAACAATACATATTTTAAACGGAGCGGTAAAATTTTCTCTTACATAGTCCTCATGTAAACTCCAAACAATTTCATCGCTTACGATAATTAACTGATCATAGTCTTCTAGCTTTTTTTTATTTCTGAAGGAAAAATCCTCAAGGATGCCTTCTCCAAGATGCACCTCGTAAACAGAGGCATTTGTTTTAACTGGGATAATCATGTTCAAAACCCCTTTGTATACGCTCTATGTCTTTCAATATCTGCTTTTAAAATATCCATTTGATCGCCTTTAAAAGTATCTAATACAGCTGAAGCAACTTCCCAGGCAATAACGTTTTCTGCTACTACAGATGCTGCTGGTACTGCACAGCTATCAGATCGTTCAATGCTTGCTTTAAACTGCTCCTTTGTATCGATATCAACACTTTGTAAAGGTTTATATAATGTTGGTATAGGCTTCATCACACCTCTTACAACAATCGGCATTCCTGTTGACATACCACCCTCGATACCACCAAGTCTGTTTGTATCACGAACGTATCCCACTTCTTTGTCCCAAGAGATTTGATCGTGCACTTGACTACCAAACAAGTTAGCCATCTCAAATCCTAAGCCAACCTCGACTCCCTTAAATGCATTGATACTCATCATTGCCATAGCGAGTTTACCGTCAAGCTTTCGATCATAATGAACATAGCTTCCAACACCTGCAGGCATACCTGTAATTATTACCTCAACGACTCCTCCAATAGTGTCTCCAGCTTTTTTAGCTTGGTCAATTGCCTCTACCATCTTCCCAGAAGCTTCAGAATCTAAACAATAGACAGGGTCTGCCTCCACTTTCTCACGAATTTCATCAATCGACATTCCTTCTGCTAAATTTAAATCTGCTTCAATACCGCCTATTTTGGTTACATGTGCAACAATGGAAATACCAAGCTCATTTAATAATTGTTTTGCTACTGCTCCAACTGCCACTCGGACGGTTGTTTCTCTAGCAGAAGAACGCTCTAAAACATTTCTTAGATCACGATGGCCATATTTCATACCACCGACAAGATCTGCGTGACCTGGACGAGGTCTTGTAATCTTTCTTTTAATCTCGTCCGGATCCACGTCTTCTCCAAGCGGTTCAATGCCCATAATATGAGTCCAATGTTTCCAATCATCATTATTAACTACTAGGCAGACTGGAGATCCTAGTGATTTACCGTGACGCACTCCTGCTGTGATGGCAACTGTATCTTTTTCTATTTGCATACGTCTTCCTCGGCCATGTCCACCTTGACGTCGTTTTAATTCCTTGTTTATCTTTTCACCTGTAATCTCTAATTGGGCTGGTAAACCCTCTATAATGGCTGTTAGTTGTGGTCCATGTGACTCACCTGCTGTTAAATAACGCAAAACGCTTTCCCCCTTCAACTCGCTAAAGTATTTGTTTTCAACTATAACATATAAACTTAAAGTATAGAAGAAAAACTGTCCGTTTTTTATCGGACAGTTCCTCATTAAATGCCACTAATTCTTTGCTTAGCCAAACTTAATGCAATCTTACTACTTTTTTCTATAGAAAAAAGTATCCTCCGGTTCAAATCCGTATTTAGTAGGATTAAAAATTTGTTCTGTACTGCCGACAAAAAGTATCCCACCAGGACGTAATGAGTTGCTAAAACTTTGGTAAATTTGGTCTTTAGCTTCTTCAGTAAAATAAATCATGACATTGCGACAAATAATCAGATCGAGATTTTTCTCGTATGTATCCATTAAAAGATTATGCTTTTTAAAGGTAACTGTTCGTTTAATAATATCATCTATTTTATAAAATGAAGTTTGCTTCTCAAAATACTTATTCTTCATTTCAACTGGTACCTCGGCCAATGACCTTTCAGGATAGATACCTACCTTCGCTCTTTGGATTGCATTTTCATCTATATCAGTCGCTATAATTGATATCTGAGACAATGGTAGATGGTTTGAAAGCACCATGGCTGTAGTATAGGGCTCTTCTCCTGTTGAGCACGCAGCACTCCATATTTTTAATCGCTTATTTTCGGCTAACAGCTTTGGAAAAATTTTTTGTTGTAATACTTCCCATCTCTTACTGTTTCGATAAAATTCTGATACATTAATAGTCATCCTGTCTAAAAACTCATTCAGAAGATCTCGGTCTTTGTCTATCGCCTCAAAGAAAGAAATAAAATTCTTATAACCTTTTTTTTCATATAATGACGTTAAGCGACGTTTCATTTGGGCTTCCTTATATAAAGCTAAATCAATACCAGTTTTTCTTTTAATAGATTCGACAAATTTTATGTAATCTTGCAAATAATATCGTTCCCTTCCACTAGCCTATCTATAAAGTATAGCGCAATCTATTCGTTTAGAATATAGTTAAAAAACAGAGAAATATGAACATTTACTTTAAATTCTTTTTTGTTAGATAAAATATAAAACATAGGATTAGAAGGAATTTAGCAAAGATAAGCAAACACATAGATAGGAGGTGGTGGTCTCTTAGTAGTTGAGTAAAGAAGTTCTACCAATGGATAAATGAAAAGGTAAAAGGAATCAATCATTGCATTTAATTTACGGACAACTGGTGCTTTGGCCAAGTGGCTTAAACATTAGCATTTCAAGTTGTTCACATTCATTGATTAGACTTTTAGTCATCAGGATACTCAGCACTATTTAAATATGCCGACAATGGTCGATTGAAATGGAAGGCGCGAAGACTCTTAAGCTAACAGCACAAGGCGAAGCACCGGGTCTGAGCGTAGAGAGGAAGAAGGCTGAGGCCGTGCCCGAAATGGAATTCGACAATTTCTTATATGTATTGTAAATAAAAAAAGACTATAAACAATTTCAAATTTCTTTGAGTTTGTCTACAGTCTGAAACCAACTCTCCATTAAGAGAATTGGTTTTATTCATACATTTTAATTAGTTAATCCATTTGTTAGCATCTTTAGAGTAAGATACTAGCTCTTCTTGCTTGAAGAATAATCCAATTTCACGCTCAGCGCTTTCAGGTGCATCAGAACCGTGGATAATGTTTTTTCCAACAGTTACTGCGAAGTCACCACGAATAGTTCCTGGAGCAGATTCTTTTGGGTTAGTAGCACCCATCATTAAACGAGCTGTAGAAATAACATTTTCACCTTCCCAAACCATTGCAAAAACTGGTCCAGAAGTGATGAAGTCAACTAGTTCTCCGAAGAATGGACGTTCTTTGTGCTCACCGTAGTGTTGTTCTGCTAATTCAGTAGGAATTTGCATTAATTTTGCTCCAACTAATTGGAATCCTTTTTTCTCGAAACGACTAACGATTTCTCCAATTAAGTTACGTTGTACGCCGTCAGGTTTTACCATTAAAAATGTTTTTTCCATCATGAACACTCCTTCAAATATAAAATGGATTTTATTTCTCCACCGTTAAAAATACTAACATTACAGTCAATTAATTTCAATTAAAAGTTGCGTTTGCTCATAAATAATGCAACATTTTGCAAAGATTTCTTGGCAGAGTTTGTTGGAAGTTGTTTTACTTCATACAGTGCCTTTTGTAAATACATATTACTTATTTGTTTAGCGCGTTTTATACCATCCGATTGACGAATCTCGTCAAGTAATACTTGCATCTCTCGCTCTTCAATTTCACCATCAAAGACTTTTTGCAATAGCGGATGGATAGTTGGATCGTTCTTTGCGTAAATAACAGGTAAAGTAATATTTCCCTGCAACAGATCACCACCAGCTGGTTTACCTAGCTCTTCCTCAGTGGATGTAAAATCTAAGATGTCATCAATAATCTGAAAAGACATTCCCACATAATAACCAAATCTCTTTAAATGCCTAACAGTCTTTTCATCTGCTCCGGATGAAATAGCACCTAATTCGCAGCTAGCCGAGATGAGAATTGCAGTCTTTCTTTTTATTCTTCTTAAATAATCTCTAACTGTCTGATCAACAAAACCCTTGTCCTCAATTTGAATAATCTCCCCGATACAAAGCTCAACCATCGTGTGCGAGAGAACTTCGTGGGCGTATGTATTTTTTACTGCTGTTATGTATTCAATAGCCTTAGCAAAAAGAAAGTCACCTGTATACATAGCTACTCGGTTGTTCCACTGGGACTTCACCGTTTCTCGGCCTCTTCTAGTTTCAGCATCATCTATTACATCATCATGGACTAAAGATGCCATATGAATCAATTCGACAGAAACAGCAACTTGCTTAATAGACTCTATAGAATAGTTTCCAAATTTAGCGGAAAGCAGTACAAACACGGGGCGAATTCGTTTTCCCCCTGCTAGCAACAAATGAAGCGAGGCCTCATTCAATAAGTGGGAGGAAGAATTCACAGCTGCTGCTAATTCATTTTCAATGACTTCCAAATCCGATTTAAGATCGGAATAAAGCAGTTTTAATCTCATCTTATCCACAGAAACAAACCTTCCCCCACTTAAAAATCTTTCTTAAAGCCAATATGTCTGGCTGCTGCCCCACCGCTGTATGGTTTACTATTAACGTTAACCATTCCTACCGTTTCAAATAATTTGGCCAGTTCCGCTCTATTAGGAAATTCCTTTGCAGACTCTTGTAACCAAGAATACTCTTTGTAGCTCTTAGCAAAAAGCTTTCCAAAAACTGGCATGATATATCTAAAGTAAAAGCGGAATCCAGCATTAAAGAGCTTCGAATCCGGCTGAGAGGTTTCTAAACAAACAATCATACCGCCTGGTTTAGCTACTCGATTCATTTCTTGCAACACTTGTTTATAATCCGGAACATTTCGTAAACCAAATCCAATAGTTACATAGTCGAATGTATTGTCTTCAAAGGGCAACTCCATAGCATTTCCATGAATCAATTCTATTTGTGGAATTTCCTTTACTTTTTCTTTTCCTACATTCAGCATATTTTGACTAAAATCTAGCCCTTTAACTGTTCCTGTAGGACCTGCCTCTTTCGCTATTGCAATTGTCCAGTCCGCCGTACCACAGCAAACGTCTAAGGCGCTGCTTCCTTCTTTAACCTGCATTGCTTTCATCGTATCGCTGCGCCAAATTTTGTGCTGTTGAAAGCTTATGACAGAATTCATAGAATCGTAGTTCTCAGAGATTTTCTCAAAAACTTCATGGACATGCTGTTCTTTTGTTTTTCCCATGTGTTAAACCTTCTCTCAACTGCTTTTTAAAGCTTGTTCGGTCACTCGCTCTAAAATCGCATGCTTTACATTTTCTTTTAATATATTCGAGTATCTTACATCGCGCACCAAATTTTTTTCAACCGCTTCCATTTCAGCGCGAAGAGTTTCTATCTTAGTCTGTAGTAGGAATGAGTTTCGGATATAAAATGTTTCTTCCCTATTTTCATAAGCAGTTAACTCTCTTCTTAGAGCTAGGAGAAGTAAAGCTTCTTTCATGATAAATACATACTCATTGTAGGAAAAGTGCTCCATAAATTGTTCAATTGGCTTACTTTCGATCAATTGAATAGATTGCATAAGTTCTCCATATGAGTAATCTAAGTGATCATAAAATCTTGTTTTATGCTCCGTGATAGATGAGACTCCTGAGGAAAAGATTTGAATTAACTCAATTTGCTTCCCCTTAGCTAATAGCTGATAATATTTCCCACTATAATAATCTCCAGCTAATACTTGTAATTGCTGCTCTTTTGTCGTTGCGTTTTGTTCCTTCACCAAATCATGAGCGGCAAGTGCTGCAAAAATAAGGGATACGGCAATGGTTGATTGTTTGTTTGCTTCAGCCCATTCTTCCCCATTGAGTAGCGGTAAAAGTGTAAAAAACAAACGATCTTCATCAATAACAGGTATTCCTGCATATTTTAACAGAGTATTATGCTGTATTTGCATGAGAATATCTTTTTTATATTGTTCTATATGATGTTTAATCAAAGATTCATTCATACACTTTACTCCATTTCCCAATCGCAGTTAGCTTTAATCTGTCATGATCAAATATATTATAACTAGCGATTATTGGCCATTTAGGTTAATTATTTCTTAGAATCACTTTGGATAATTCCATTGTCTGTATGAATGGAAGCTTTACCTCTAATTTTCATTGCAGATGTATGCTCTGTAAACTGAGCGATCATTACTTCACCTGTATCAAGTTTTTCTGAATGGTGAAATTTAGTATCTGAGCCACGAGTCAAGCCTATCACTTGTACTCCATCTTCCTCTGCCTTTATAACGATAAAATCTGAACTAGACATTACAATAGTCTCCTTTGTTCATAATCTAAATTCATCATACCATATTATTTACTATCCTCAAAAGTAGTTATTTCATTCGGATAAACGATAAAACCTCTGAACGTTTAATCTCGTCTGTTTCGTATATACCTCTTGCTACAGCAGTTACTGTCTTAGCGCCTGGTTTTTTTATCCCGCGCATCGTCATACACATATGCTCAGCCTCAATGACAACATAAACGCCATGTGGGTTAATCATTTCCATAATGTCGTCCGCAATTGTAGAAGTAATTCTTTCTTGAAGCTGAGGTCTTCTTGCTGTAACTTCTACCGCTCTAGCAAGCTTACTAAGCCCTGTCACTTTTCCATCTCTAGGTATGTATGCTACATGTGCCTTACCATAAAAAGGTACTAAATGATGTTCACACATAGAGAAAAAAGGTATATCTTTTACTAAAACTAGTTCCTCATGCTCCTCATTAAAAACTGTTTTGAAATGTTCTTTTGGATCTTGATGAAGCCCTTCAAACATTTCTGCATACATTTTAGAAACTCTTTTTGGAGTATCCAGTAATCCTTCTCTTGTAGGATCCTCCCCAATAGCTTCTAAAATCATCGTCACTGCATCTTCTATTTTTTTCAGATTGACCTTCGTCATCTGCTGACCCCCTAGATAAAACTGCATAATATGTCGTATGTATCTTAGCATATGAAACGCAGATAAGAAATAATTTTCACTTCACAGACAACACAAATTAATATTATATAATAAAAAGAAAAGAACGGCTACCATGAAGCAAGCTTCACAGTAACCGTTCTATGTACTACATCATCCATTATTTTACTGCATCTTTAAGTGCTTTACCTGGTTTAAAAGCAGGCACCTTGCTAGCAGCGATGTCGATTTCTTTACCTGTTTGAGGGTTACGTCCTTTACGTGCAGCACGTTCACGAACCTCGAAGTTACCAAAACCGATTAATTGAACTTTTTCACCATCTGCAAGAGCAGTTTGAATTGATTCAAATACAGCTTCAACCGCTTTAGATGCATCTTTTTTAGATAAATCAGCAGCCTCTGCGACAGAGTTCACTAATTCTGTTTTATTCATACTATTCACCTCCTCTCAAAGGAAGATAAGCTTCAATCCTGTAAAAAGAGTATCACAACCGAAAACCCTTCGCAACACTATTTATCTGTGTTTGAGCAACTTTCCTAAAAAAAAAGGTAATTTAACAAAATAACGGGACTTTTTGCATAGTCGCAAAAAGCCCCAAATCATATTTATAAAATAAAGGTAACCATTCCTCGGTCTCCCTCATTTACCATTCTTTCAATTGTTTGACGCATTCTCTTCTTCGCAACCTGACTAACACTTTCTGTTTTATATCGAATGCTTTCTTTCATAACCTCTACAAGAGAAGTTCCAAAAACTTGTGTTTCCCATAATGCATCTCGGTCATGTAAGAACCCATGTTTTAAATCCTTTAGAAGCTGCTGACTATGAAATTCTGAGCCCAAAAGTGGGGCAAATTCCGCTTCCATATCTACACGAATAATATGGAGAGAGGATGCCTTAGCCTTTAAACTAACCCCGAAGAAATTATTTTGCTTAATAATTTCAGGTGCAGAAGGCTGGAAGTCTTGTATTGACGGCAAAGATACTCCATAACCAGTAGTTTTTGCTGCTTCAAGAGCATCGGCAAATCGATGATATGCTTTTTTAGCAGTTGAAGCCTCCTTCACAAACAAGAGCCAATCTTTTTTAGACGTAATCGGTTCATCTAGCCATTCATCGCAAACTTCTTGAAATACCTCTGGTTTAAGATCTATTTGAATACAAGCAGAGCCCCTACCTGGATCTGCTTCTATCACCTCTGCTGTTTTAATAAATGGTACTTCTTTAAATTTCGAAGCCAACTCCTTGACATCTCTCATTTTAGAAACAATTTGCAACCACTCCTGTAAAGAAGTCGTAATTTGATTGTTCACAAAATGATCTGGTTCCAATACATCTGTCCAATCAGGTTTTACCAGTTCAATATCCGTAATTGGAAATTCATAAAGCGCCTGTTGGAGTATGTACTGAATTTCATCCGCGGTCATTCTATCGACAGCGACTGGAATTACAGGCACCTCATGGTATTTTTGAAGCTCTTCACATAATTGTAGTGTTTCTAAATGGCCAGGCGTTTTACTATTTACAACAATAACAAAAGGCTTTCCTATTTCCTTTAGTTGAGTGATAATTTCATTTTCCGCTGATTCAGCTGCTCTTCTTGGAATATTATTCACAGTGCCATCGGTCGTCACTACAATTCCGATTGTGGAGTGATCGCGTATGACTTTGTCAGTCCCAATTCTCGCTGCTTCTTCAAACGGAATAGCGTCATTGTGCCATGGTGTATGGACAAGTTTTTGCCCCTCTTCACCTGAGTGGGTTTTAATACCATCAATCATATAACCTACACAATCTACTAATCTAATTTGCAGCCGCAGTTGTTCTTCTCCCAAGTATATATTAGTGCCATGGGCTGGAACGAACTTAGGTTCTGCAGTCATGATGACGTTTCCAGGAGAGCTTTGTGGAAGTTCGTCTTGTGCTCGTAATCTTTCTGATTCCTCAACAATATTCGGTATTACAACTAGCTCCATTACTCTTTTGACAAACGTAGATTTACCTACCCTAACCGGACCTACTACACCAAGATACACATCGCCATTTGTTCTTTCTGCTATTTGTTCATACAGTTTACTAGACATCGGTATTCTCCTTTCTTCGCAATTTAATATATGCACTAAAAAAACGTTTCATGCATAACACATGAAACGTTTCCTATGTTGTTATTTATTGAGCATAAAAACTGGTTCGTTATTTTCATCGACTGTATATGGCAATGAATATGCAGGAACAATTGCGAAGTTGTCTGTTAGCAGAAAACGTATATCATCACCTGGCTTCACATTGACTTCTGTGTCTTGTAGCATTCGATTTAGCTCAATCGAATAGTCTACATACACTTTTCCGTCTCCAGTAGCCACTAAAGGGAGCATTGTGTCGGAATAAGGGCTTTGAACAGATAATTCATTCTTGTAACCCATTTTTTTATAATCTAGCTTATAGACCCCTTCCGTGATTGTCTCAGCGATAGGGCCATAGCCATTAATACCTTTTCGATAGTTAATATCACGCAATGTATCTGCAATTCGCAAATCTACCAATTTAACAGTTGGATTTTCCTCCACGTCCATTAAAACATACTGATAAATTCCACCTGCTTCGAATGAATTAGCCGGAGTTTTTCCTAAGTACGCGGGAACAACTTTCTTAAAATCTATTGGATATTTTATATATTGATCTGTTTCCTGCTCACGTGTTTTAATAGGCAACAAACCACCTGAAGCTTCTCTAAAGCTCTCTACTGCAGTTTGAACGGAATTTAGCTGGTCTTCATAAGGTAATAGGTTTTCTGGCTCGTAACCACCTTTAAAACCACATCCACTTAATACTAGTACAACCATCGCCATAACTGTTAATAATAGTTTTTTCATCCGAATCTCCTTACTAAGCTTTTGTTGGATTGAAAATGATATAAACCATCGTGATAAATCCTATGAATAGTAATATGTATGCTATTAGACCAAAGATGAATTTTAGGATTCGGTTAGAAAATTTATTTTTAACAAAAAACATTAATAACATGGCCATAAACATACATCCCATGGAGCCAAAGGATATCCACATTTTGTCCATTGAAGAGACTAGTAACAAGAGTTTCCCCACCTTTCATGAAAATATTATATCACATGAAAAAAGAGTTGCTTTTGCATACAACTCTTTTTTATGTCAATTTTTAAAACGTCTTATAATCTTCCAATTCATTTTTTTTCGTACGGTGCATTAGTGAATCCACCGCTTCTTTCGGGTGTACATTTTCAAAAAGAACAGAGTGGAGTGCTGCTGTTATAGGCATATCGACTTCTTGTTTTACCGCCAGCTGATGAGCTGCTTTTGTCGTACGAACGCCTTCTACAATCATTCCTACTTCTTCTAGCACTTCCTCTAGACTTGCACCCTTACCAAGTAGATTACCTGCTCTCCAGTTACGAGAATGAACGCTCGTACACGTTGCTATTAAATCTCCCATACCTGTTAAACCTGAAAAAGTATAAGGCTTGGCTCCTAAACTAATACCAAGTCTTGAAATTTCAGCTAATCCTCTAGTAATAAGAGCAGCCTTTGCATTGTCACCGTAACCAAGTCCATCAACGATTCCAGCCGCTAATGCAATGACGTTCTTTAAGGCAGCCCCTATCTCTACGCCGATAACGTCATCATTGGTATAAACTCTAAAATAATTATTCATGAATAAATCCTGCACTTTTTCAGCAGCTACCATGTTGTCACTAGCCACTGTAATAGTAGTAGGATGCTGCAGCACTACTTCCTCAGCATGGCTTGGACCAGACAAGACAACAATACCTTCAACTAAAGATACTGGTATTTCTTCAGCTATCATCTCAGAAATTCGTTTCAAGGAATCTGGTTCAATTCCTTTAGAGACATGGATGAAAAGTTTTTTATCATTCATTAGCTTTACAAAGTCCTGACATACCTCTCTGATTGCTTTGGTAGGTACCGCAATTACAATCGTTGAAGCGTGCTCTATTGCTACTTTCAAATCACTTGTAGCTCTAAGATTTTCGGGTAATTTGGTATCAGGCAAGTACTGCTTATTGGTATGGTCTTTGAGTATTTCCTCTGCTTGCTTCTCTCTGTGTGACCATAGAAGACAATCATGGTTATTATGCGCAAGAACCATTCCAAGAGCCGTTCCCCAGCTACCAGATCCAAGCACTGTAATATTCGCCATTTTTAATCCCCCTTTATGCTATTTTAAGTTCTAGCTCGAGTAATAATTTTAATAGGCGTACCTTCAAAATCAAATGATTCACGAATACGGTTTTCTAAAAATCTTTCATAAGAGAAATGCATTAACTCAGGTTCATTTACAAATACAACAAATGTAGGTGGTTTAATAGCCACTTGGGTCGCATAATAAATACGTAATCTTTTACCCTTATCTGTAGGAGCAGGGTTTCTAGCAACTGAATCTTCGATCACTTCATTTAAGATAGAAGATTGTACACGCATCGCATGATTTTCGCTTACTTGATTGATGACAGGGAAAAGTGCATGAACACGTTGTTTTGTTTTAGCAGAAACAAATACTATTGGGGCATAATCTAAAAATTGGAAATGCTCACGAATCGATTTTGTCATTTCATTCATCGTTTTATCATTTTTTTCAATAGCATCCCATTTATTCATAACAATTATTACAGCTTTACCACCTTCATGAGCATAGCCTGCAATCTTCTTGTCTTGTTCCTGAATACCTTCTTCTGCATTTAGAACAACTAAGACGACATCCGAACGTTCGATTGCTTTTAATGCCCTTAGAACGGAATATTTCTCAGTAGTTTCATACACTTTCCCTTTTTTTCGCATACCCGCAGTATCGATCATCACATAATCTTGTCCATCAAAAGAGTACTCTGTATCAATTGCATCTCTTGTTGTACCCGCTATATCACTAACAATAACGCGCTCATGACCTAAAAACGCATTGATTAAAGATGATTTCCCTACATTTGGGCGACCAATTAGGGAGAACTTAATAACTTCCTCACCATATTCCTGCTCTTCTATATCAGGAAAGTTTTTCGCTACCTCATCCAATAAATCTCCTAGACCCAAGCCATGAGAACCGGAAATCGGAAATGGTTCGCCTAATCCTAAAGTATAAAAGTCATAAAGCATTTCACGCATATCTGGATTGTCGATTTTGTTTACTGCTAGCACAACAGGTTTCTTCGTTTTGTAAAGTATTTTAGCAACGTATTCATCAGCTGCCGTGACTCCTTCTCTACCATTTGTTAAGAAGATAATCACATCCGCTTCTTCCATTGCAATTTCAGCCTGTTGTTTAATTTGTTCTAAAAATGGTTCATCGCTTAATTCGATACCACCTGTATCGATTATATTGAATTCATGGGTAAGCCAATCAGCCGAGCTATATATACGATCTCGTGTTACTCCTGGAATGTCCTCCACGATAGATACACGTTCTCCTACAATGCGATTAAATATAGTCGATTTACCTACATTAGGCCTACCAACGATTGCTACTACTGGTTTTGTCATTACTATTACATCCTTCCAAACTTCGTCTAAGTTGTATTATACAACAAAATAATAAAAGCAGGCGACTTTATTGAAGTCACCTGCTTGAATAAGTTACATATTATGACGAAAAAAAGCTATTCTTACTTGTTAGTGAAGTCCTTTAAGCGGTCGCCTAGAACATCGCTAATAGAGAAGCCCTTGGATTCCTCTGGCATTTGATAATCAGCTAAGTTGAAACTATCTTCGTTCTCCACTAGCTCTTTAATGCTTAGTGACAAACGTTTTTCTTTGCTGTTTACATCTAACACCTTCACCTGTACTTCTTGTCCTTCTTTAAGTACTTCTTGAGGTGTACCAATGTGCTGGTGAGCAATTTGTGAAATGTGAACCAATCCCTCAACCCCAGGGAAAACTTCGACAAAAGCTCCGTAAGAAACTAAACGTCTAACCTTTCCTGTTAAAACAGAACCTTTTGAGGCCTTTTCTTCTAAATCAGACCATGGGCCAGGTAAAGTATCTTTAATAGACAATGAAATTCTTTCTGAATCACGATCTATAGATAAAACTTTTACTTTAACTTCTTGTCCTTCAGTTAACACGTCCGACACATTGTCTAAGTGCTCATGAGATATTTGAGAGATATGAACAAGTCCATCTACTCCTCCGATATCTACAAATGCACCAAAGGATGCTAATCTTTGTACTGTTCCTGGAACAACGTCACCGGGATTTAAAGCATCAAGTGTTTTATTTTTATTTACCGACTTTTCGTCCTCTACTACCGCTTTATGAGAAAGGATTAATCGGTTTTTGTCTTTTTCAAGTTCTACAATTTTAAAGGTTAAAACTCGTCCTTTATAGTCTTCAAAGGATTCAACAAAGTAATCTTCAATTAGGGAAGCAGGTATGAATCCACGCACTCCTAAATCTACTACTAGTCCACCTTTTACAACCTCTTTAACTTCTGTTTCAATAATTTCTCCGGTTTGGAACTGTTTTTCTAAAGTTTCCCATGCTTTTTCAGCATCAACTTTTCTTTTAGAAAGAACATAGTTTGATTCTTCTACTTTTGTAATCATAAGTTCTAGTTCATCACCGATGGAAACGGAGTCGGATGCTTTTTCAATATGCAGGCTAGATAGCTCGCTAATTGGAACTATACCATCGAAAGGTGCACCTTCAATTGATACGATCACAGATTTTTCATCTACCTGTGCAACCGTCGCTTTTACCAGATCTCCTTCTTTAAACTCTTGCGTGTTTAAGTTCATTTCTTCTGACATATGATATTCCTCCTTCACAACGTCTCTTCTCTATTTTATGCGAACTTTCACAGAAATACAAAAAGAAGCACTTTTATAATAGAAATTTATATTTCAGTTAGTTTTATATTGCTCTATTAGCTTAGCAATATGTTCCATTATTACTTCAGTTACTTCTTCAGCAGAGGCTCTTCTCTCTCTATATGGTTCCATATCAATTACTTCACCAAACACTATTTTTAAACGTTTAAAAGGTTTATAGGGTCCTATTATGGCACATGGCACTACATTTGCGTTTCCTCTCAACGCAAAAAACCCTGCACCAGCAAAGCCTTTTCCAAGTTTTCCGTCTTTACTTCTTGTCCCTTCAGGAAATAGTCCAACAACCTCTCCCTCTTTTAAAAGCTTTAACGCTTTACGTAAGGCATCACGATCGCTCATCCCTCTTTTTACCGGGAAAGCTCTTACTCCAGGTAGTATGCTTTTTAGTATAGGTATTTTAAAAAGCTCCTCTTTCGCCATAAAATTGACTGGCCGTGGAGCATTGATTCCAACAACAGGAGGATCTAGATTTTCTATATGGTTAGAACAAAGCAAGATTCCGCCCTCTTTAGGAAAATTTTCAGACCCTATCACTTCAAATCGATAAATCGGTTTTAAGACTGCAAAAACGACTGTTTTTGCAAAGGAATATAGCTCCAATCATACCATCCTTTCTTGTGCTAGCTGCATAATCTTATTAGAGACTTCCTTAATAGTAAGAGATGTTGTATCAATGAAAATAGCATCTTTCGCTTTTACTAAAGGAGATGCTTCCCTTTCGCTGTCTAATTTATCTCTTAAAGCTATGTCATGCATTAATTCTTCTAGGTTTGTATGAATTCCTCTTTTTTGATTTTCTAAAAATCTTCTGTTTGCTCGTTCCTCCACACTTGCAGACATGAAAATTTTAAGTTCTGCGTTAGTCAGTACGTGAGTTCCTATATCACGGCCATCCATAACAACTCCGCCATGCTTGCCCATCTCTATCTGTCTCTTTACCATTTCTTCCCGTAGATTTGCATGAGCAGCTACGACGGAAACGTTGGCAGTTACCTCTTTAGAACGTATTTCTTCGGTTACTTCTACTTGATCTAGGAATACTAGTTGTCCCTTTGGAGAAGGCTTAAGTTCAATAGAGGTTTCTTTCAGTAGCTCTGTTAGTTTAGTCCCATCTTGCAAATCTATGTTAAGTCCAAGCGCTTTATACGTAATAGCGCGATACATTGCTCCAGTATCTACATATGTATACCCTAATAATTCAGCTGTTTGTTTTGCTATTGTACTTTTACCAGCAGCTGCTGGGCCGTCTATTGCAATTTGAATTTGTTTCATTAATTTATCCTCCACTCTATACGCATATATTTTATCATATAACGATTCAAAAAAAAAAAGCCTGTAAATACAGACTTTTAATTTAGTCCTTTTTTTCGCAATAACAGCTGTCTTTCAAAGCAAAACCGTACGATTTGTTGCTTGTCTAAATCATCTGTATTGGTAAATTGAAGGGATGCAATCTTTACAGATTCTTTTTCCCAAATACGTACAACTAAAGCAGTTGTAAAAACGTATCTCATTTCTCCATTATTAAAAGGTAGGGGAATAATAAGAGAAACTTCATCATTTGCATTAAATTTCACATCAAAGGGAATGATAATAGCCACACCACCAGCACTAATATCATCAGTTACAAATTGGTATTTTTCATCTCCAAATTCAACTGCGATATCTATGGGAGAAACAACCCTAACAAAATTTCGACGTTGAATTTTCATGAAATCAGAGGATTCAGGATAAGGAAGTCTTATCATCGGAATTTGCCCCAACTTTCTACCTAGCACCTCTGTAGGGAAGGCATATACTGATTTAGCCTCCTCTATAAATGTAGCTCTTAGTTGAGTACCCTCTATCAATACGATTGTCTTATTCGTAACTGTATCTATAGGATAATCGATATATATAAACTGATCATCCATATCTACTACTTTACACCGATATTTTTCGGATTTGTCTGTGAATGTTGGCTCAAGTGTTAAATTAGTACCTAGTTTAATTTGCATAATTTTTACCCTCTTTAATTGTAATAATGACTTAATTATGACACTTAAAGAGGGATTTTTCTATATATTATTTTAAGGCAGTTTCTCCGATTGAAGAATCTCGTGAGTTTCCGCGTCGATATAGACTTTATAAGTTCCTATCTTATCGCTTCTAGTCAATAATTCGTAAGCAAGTCTTTGCTGTAATTCATCATTTTCTACATATGCCATCTTCTCTTCTTCAATTTTTAAATCATCAGCAAAAATTTCTTTATAGTCTAATGGCACCATTTTTTGACTAGCTATTTTTTCCTCTTGAATATATTCCATTGCATTTAAACCTAATAGCTCCCCATTATCTTTAGCTATTTTGAGATGAACACCATCCGCATAAACAATAGCATTATTTTCGGCATCCTTACGAGCAAATGCTAAATGCCAAGCAATTGTATTTTCTCTAAATTCTATCAACTCAGTATCCGCGAATCCAAGCCTCTTCATTTGGGCTAAAGCTTTTTCCTTCATACTCTCCGTATCGATTGAATTTTTATCGAAAGGTCTTTCCATTAAGAAAGATAAAAGATGGCCTCCTTTTTTAGTGAAATCCGCATAACCTATACGAATGCCTTTATGAAATTCAATATGATAAAAAGGATAAGGAGCATCCTTTCCGCTTTCTGTAACATGTATTTTTGCATCGGCTAACTCTGGGAAGAGTTTAGCGAATTTTTCTTTTACATCTTCAACGCTTACTGGCTCGTCCGAAATATGCTGTAAATCCTTTTTCTTTTGTTGATCGGTTTCACTCGCTGTCATCGGAAAATCACTTTCTGTATAGGCTTTAACCGAAGCACCAAGCGATTTCCAATTTTTTTGACTTTCCTTACTTAATTTATTTTGGACAAATGAAGTTACTATATAGTCCTTATTTCCATCATCTCGATTGGTAAATGCCCACTGATCTGATAAACTTCTCAAATTCCCACGGGCGTCTACCATGTTGGTTTGCCACTCTTCAATCGGTACTTTACCAGCTCGTACTTGAGCTGCTCCATTACCAATTCGAGTTAAATAGTTCATCCATCCAGATGAAGTCTCTTGGTCTATAGGCAATGCCGAGATGGAAGCTCTGATATCGGAAGAAAGTCTCCAAACGTCCTGTAGCGGACGATCTAATGATGCTTCATCCTTGAATATTAATGTCTCATCGATTGAATCGCTTAACTCTGTGAGCTTTTCTGAAGCAGAGTTTAACTGATTAGAATATTGACTTGCTAGAGCATTTTTAAGGTTTGTATTTTGCTCCTGCACATTAAAATGGTAAACAACAAATATGGCTAAAGCAGCTATAACTATTACCCATCCAAATTTTTTCATATGGTCTCCTTATGAGCAAAAAATATGCTGTCCGATTTTTTTGATATGCGGTCTTGACCAAATCCATTGACTAGTTGCTGTGTCTGGGTTGAAATAATAGATGGCATTTTCAGATGGATCCCATCCATTTAATGCGTCTAACACTGCCTCTTTAGCACGTTCATTTGGTTCTAACCAAATTTGCCCATCTGCAACTGCTGTGAAAGCTAATGGTTGGAAAATAACTTCACTAACAGTATTAGGGAAGTCGGGGTGCTCTATCCTGTTGAGAATTACTGCAGCTACTGCAACTTGCCCTTCATAAGGCTCCCCTCGTGCTTCTCCATAAACTGCGTTAGCGATTAGCTTTAAATCCCTTTCACTATATTCAGGTGGTAACTGCATATTAGTACTATCTGGTTTTTCATTTTTGACTTGATTATCTAGACTCTCGTTACCATAATAAGTAAAGCTTTTGCCTTTGTTAATTTGTTCATGTACATATGCTTTGTCAAATTTTGACGCTTTCACTAATTTCGATTTAGTACTCTCCCCAAGCATTCCATCGACCGGTAATCCATACTTCTCTTGAAAGTTTCGAAGCGCCCAGTAAGTTCCATAACCAAACTTGCCGTCAATTTCACCGGTATAGTAGCCTATATACTGTAATCTGGCTTGTAATTCGATTACATCGTCCCCATATGCTCCCCGCTGAACTATTTGTTCGGAGAATGCTTGAGTTGTTTGTTCTTTAGTTAACAACATATAACTGGCTGTACAAAATATTAAGCCAATTAGGATGTATTTAATCTGTTTCATATGACATCTCTCCTTTTTAACTAGCTTGGATAAACTGGATTAGTTTATACATATTAACTTTTAAAAAGGAGTCTTTCAGTAAGAGATAAATTAACTTATATTCGGAGTTCTTAGTTTTATTATGCAAGATTTATTCTTTAGCTATTAAGTACGCTTGTATTTGCTTACTTTTTTAATAGTTGATTTTCACCTGAAGCGGGAGCTTTTTATGAATTCTTGAGTAACTAAAAAAGTCCAATTTCAAAATTTAAAATTAAGAAATTGGTCTTTTTTTATATTAAAATTAATTTCCAATTTTAGTAGTAATGATATTGATGATGGATAACTGATTAAAAATTCTATCAGCTTCTCAAAAATCCTCACATTCACACAACGCTAATATCCCTAAAATAAAAATGGATCATGACTAATAGTCAAGATCCATCTTGTTGATATAAATTTATTCCACCAAAGTTTTGTTAGTGAATCATTGTGATATGAACTAATTTGTATCTTCCCTTATAAAATATTCGTGCTTTTCAAATCTTGTTCTACGTGATAAGATATGTGCCTGCTTTACTTTCGACAGGCCAAAAATCCATAAAAACAGCATAAACGGTACCATTAACAATATTTCTAACCCTGTGAAGGTTAGTATGCTATTATAAATTATGTGTAGAAACAATGGGGCAGCTAATGCATAAAAAACCTCATATTTTATTTTTTTGGTAGAAGTAAATTTAGCTCTTCCAATATAAAATCCCATGACAACCCCAAATAATGCATGACTCGAAACGGGAAGTAATGCTCTTAAAAAAGCTTCGTCCATTCCGAAGTTTAAGAGGTAAAGGATATTCTCTACCGTGGCAAATCCAAGAGAAACACTTGCTCCGTATAGAATTCCGTCATATGGATCATCAAAGTCAATGTGGTTGTATAAGGCTACCATTAAAATCAACCATTTAAAAAATTCCTCTAAAGCGCTTGTCACTAAAACATTGCGTAAAAATAGAGTATCAAACAAATGCTCCTCAGTTAGAACGTGCTGAATAAACATAATTGGAAATGTTAATATAGCACCATAAATAAAAGTATGTAACAAAAGTCTTGAAGGTTCTTTCGAAATTTCTTTTCGAAGATAGAAATAACTTAAAAGCGCAAGAGCCGGTGCTATTGCACAGGAAAGTAGTACGAACATTTTCTTACTCCTTCCACATTACTAATAATAGTATACAATAATTTCTAATCATTTTGTAAAAAAATTGGAGGTTATATAATTGAAAACAATTTTACTCATCCATACAGGCGGTACTATTTCTATGCAAGTAAATGTAGATACAGGTGCTGTGATGCCGTCCGAAAAAAATCCACTTATGGTGGAGGCAGAAAAACTAAAGGGCTTTGCAAATATTATAGAAACTGAAATCTTTAATCTCCCATCACCACATATTACCCCTTTTGAAATGTTACGACTTAAACAATTAATTGATCAATACATTCAAGAAGGAAATATTGATGGAGTAGTTATTACACACGGAACCGATACATTAGAGGAAACGGCCTATTTTTTAGATTTGACCATTGGAACCACTATTCCCATCGTACTTACTGGAGCTATGAGATCGGCAAACGAAATAGGATCGGATGGTTTATACAATTTAGTAGCTGCTATACAAGTAGCTTCATCAGATGATGCACAAGGTAAAGGCGTATTAGTAGTATTAAATGACGAAATACATACAGCCGAGAACGTAACGAAAACACATGCTAGCAATGTAAGTACATTTCAGAGTCCTCAGTATGGACCTATAGGATTTATCTCTAAGTCTATTGTGTATTTTCATCATTCACCTAATCATCAACCAATATTTCCGATTCAACAAATTAACAAAAGGGTTGCTCTGTTTAAGGTATATGCAGGAATGGAGCCTGATCTTCTTGAGGCATCGGTTAACTTAGGGTTTGATGGTATTGTTCTAGAGGGATTGGGTCAAGGTAATGTTCCACCAAGCTTAGTACCCGTTATCCATGATATTTTAGAAAAGAATATACCCATTGTTTTAGTGTCAAGATGCTTTAATGGCATTGCGCAGGACGTATATGGATATGTAGGTGGAGGAAAAGGATTGAAGGAGCGTGGGGTGATTTTCGCTCAAGGTCTAAACGGGCAAAAAGCTCGACTAGCTCTCCTGATCGCCTTAAACCATCTGAACCCTGAGCAAGCTCTACATAGTATATTTAGTAGACAAGAGAAATAGCTATAGTTTTTAACAAAAAGAAGAAAGCTATTTTGCTTTCTTCTTTTTGTTAAATAATATGTTCTTTTATTTATATACCTAAAACAGAGATAAAACTTGTTACTAAACTTTTTTTCTGTATCCATAATTGAAATTGAGTAATCATTGTAATAAGTTGCGCACTATTTGTATCATAGTTTTCCATAAATTCTTTTTCGGAATAAACAAATGGAAAACCCAATACTTCTTTCAAGCTAATTTTAATAGGTTTTTCAGTTAAAAATATTTTTAGTTGTTCTAATTCGAAAGAAATCACTTTCCACGTATCTATATCAATTTCATTGAATGCGTAATAATCAAATTCTTTACAGCACTTCTCGAAGACGGGCAGCATATAGCTAAAGTTCTCTTCTGTGAAATAAATAGAAGAAGTATTCCAGCATTCCCCTTTATATATATCAGGTAATATCTCTATATAACAAGTACCTTCCAGATTATGTACATCGGTAATAATTTCAATCATTTAGAAACTCCTTTATAGAAGACAGTTTTAACAGATGTTTGTTTATTCACATGCGCACTTTCTTACAAAGCTTTTCTCTTTATTTCTGTAGCAATTTGTTCTCCATGAAACCGACCGTTTTCTATAAAAATTTCATTTGCATTATTGCCCGCAGCGATTACTCCAGCTATAAAAATCCCCTCTACATTAGTCTCCATCGTATCCGGGTTGTGAAAGGGTTTACCGGAAGTGGCATCTATTGCTACACCCATCTTTTCTATAAATGAATGATCTGGATGATAACCTGTCATAGCGAAAACAAAGTCGTTTTCAATCGTAAATTCACCGTCGGGACCCTTTAAAGTTACACTATCATCATTTATAGCCATAACTTCCGTATTGAAGTGCATATTTACTTCATTATTACGTACACAGCCTTCAAATTCTGGTAGAACCCAAGGCTTAATACTTTGTGAATATTGCCCTTGACGGTACACTACTGTCACATGCGCGCCCGCCTTATTGAGTTCAAGTGCAGCATCGATAGCTGAGTTTTTGCCCCCTATCACCAAAACATTTTGGGCAAAGTAAGGGTGCCCTTCCTTAAAATAATGGAATACTTTTGGCAGTTTTTCTCCAGGAATACCCATATAATTTGGATGATCATAATATCCCGTAGCGATAATAACATTTTTCGCTTTATAAGAGCCCTTAGAAGTTGTAATGACAAAATGATTCGAAGCTTTTTCCACATTTTTTACATGCTCATATTTATTAACTTGAATATTTTTACGTTTTACTACTTCGCGATAATAAACCAAGGCTTGATTTCTTTTTGGTTTTCTTTCCTCTACGATAAACGGTACATTTCCAATGGCAAGCTTTTCACTGGTACTAAAGAAAGTTTGATGGGTTGGATAATTATATATCGCATTTACAATGTTACCCTTTTCTATAATGAGCGTTTTTAATCCTAACTCTTGTGTGGAAATTGCTGCAGAAATTCCACAAGGTCCTCCTCCAACTACTACTACATCAATAATTTGTTCCAAGTACAAAACTTCCTTTCTTACTTTTTACTAATCATTTACAACCTTTAAGAGTAATGATATGGCATTCTGGTTTAGCACCAAGGCGCAGCGGTACGCCTGTAGTACCAAACCCATTGCTTATTAACTCTGCTTTATTTTCCTTCAATCTAAAACTACCCTTTTCATATATCCCTAAAGGACCAATACGAATTTGACCGCCATGTAAATGTCCAGCCAACATTAATCGTGGGTTACTTATTTTTTGAGCCGCATGAAAGAATGCTGGTGCATGTGTTACAAAAATTAAGATATCCTCTTCTTTTACATCCTCGAAGGCTTCTGCTATATTTACTTTTCCGACAAAGCCATCATTAATACCTACTAATCGCAAGGAAGGATTTAGATTAGAAAGAACTACAGAACTATTGTTCAAAATATGAATATCAAGGGATTCGAACAAAGTTAATAAGTTACTTTCTCCGACTTCTCGGTCGTTATTACCATAAACATAAAAAACAGGGCCAAGCTTTTTTAATTGCTTTAAATTGAATTCTGTCCGATTCAATGGTACTCCTTTTTCCGTGAGGTCTCCACCAATAACTACTACATCCACCTTTCCGATAATACTGTGGATGAGTTCATCTTTAATTTTCCGACGGTGAATGTCAGATATAAAAAATATATGGAATTGCTCTCCTTTAGGTATTTCTTTTACACAGAGACTATGTTCTTTGACATTCGTTTGAAATGCTAAAAAGAGCATATATGTGAAAAGAAGCAAGCAAAATACCAAAACTGTTATTACTATATACAACATTAAATCCCCCCTAACCATTATAAAAAAGCACAAGCGCCTATATCTACCCCGAAAAGCAAATGGGGAAACACGAGAGGTATCAGCTATAGCTTCAGCATGACTATATTATCTTTCAAGCAAAAAGACAGGGATTTTATCCCTGTCCTTAAACCATTCGTTATATTGATTATATTACTCATCTTTATCAATATGTAACACTCGAAAACCTGACTTTTCTAAGTCTTGAATAATTCGATCTAATTTTTGCTCATTGTCAATTTTAAGAACTATTCGGCGCACTAGCTTGTCAGTTTCATCAAATGTTACTAGCGAAATTACAGAAGTGTGATACTTATGCAAAATGTCGGACATTTTCAGAATTCTTCCTTCAGATTCTACAGAAGTAAAGGCAATTCGAGTGCCCTTTGTATTCATACCAAATGCACTTTTAAACTGATGAATTGTGTCATAGCGTGTGACTATGCCTAAGAACTTCTCATCTTCTACTACTGCTAAAATTGGAAAATCATATAGCTTCATAAAAGCCTGTTCAAACACATCACTAGTTTGAACAAATGTATCTTCCCTTGTTACAACATCAGATACCTTTGTTTGTTTCAAAAAAGTATCTTTATCTGTGTTGCTATAAAAGAACGCCTTGTATAAAAGGTACTTGTTAAACATCCCCTTATACTTTCCATCCTCAATAATTGGTAATGCATCAATATCCTTTGCCTCTAGTTCATTTAAAGCGTCCAAAACTGAAGCATTGCCTTTAATAGTTAAGCATTTTTCCTTTGGTATCATTACACTTTTTACAAACATACAAACACCTCTTTCCAAAACGGTCTATACCTATATATTCTATAAAAAGTGAATTTATCCTTCCAACTTGTGATTATGGCAGAATTAATTTTTGTCCTTCATAAATTTCATTGGAAGCTAGTCCATTTGCAGCTTTTATCTTTTCGACTGCTTCTGGATTATTGTAGTAGTTCATCGCGATTCGATATAATGTTTCATTACCCTTAACTATATGAGTTTTCGCGTCTTTTTTTGGTTCTTGTACAGTTTCTTTTTTAGGCTGAGTTGGTGCTGGTGTTGCTGCCTCCTCCTTTTCTTTAGGTTCAACTGCCGGAGGGGCTGGAGTTGATTGAGGCACTTCTGTTGTATCTTCTGGCTTCTCTGCTTCTGAAGTTTGATTTTCTTCCGTTTCGTTTGCCTCTTCTTTTTCTTCCTCTTCTTCACTGCTGCTGTTCAAATTCGAAATTGGCTTAGTAACAACCTGTATGATTCCTTCGTCTTCAGTTGAGGCTTCGCTTTCTGGTTGATAAAAAAATTGTACATAAATCAAAACACTTGCAGGCAATAAGATAAATATAAAAAACAAGGATGGGATGAGTATATTCTTTTTCTTTTTCTTTTTACCTGGTGGATTTCTTCTACTTCTTCTCAATTCAGTTGCTTCACTCTCTACACCAATGGACTGTCTATGTTCGTCAATCTTTTTTTGATAATCATCTTTACTCATATTAGTCAAACTCCATTCTTCCACTTATCTACTACTATTATGACGAATTTTGTTGAAAATGTAAATGTTGTTAAGTATTATAGGATACTGCCTAATCTACTTTTCCAATCTAATACTGTAGCATGGATAAGGGGTTTATCGTGTAAATGAAATAACTCTTGAAGATTTAAAGAACATTTTGAACAGCAATTTAAAGGCTTGTCTATCAGCTTTTGATCGAAATAGGCAATTACCTGTTCCCTAATACAATTCTCATTTTGTAATAGCGTGTACAAGCTTTGAATTTCTATCCATTTTTTTTGTCGAATATTCTTAAACAGTTCTATAGTTTCCTCTGTTGACAATACCATTTTCCAATAATCTAAAATTCTTTCCGTTGTTTCAGATAACTGCACCTGATTTTCATTGGTCTGATATGCAAGGATAATATCCTGTTCGTCGGGAAAATCCTGCATCGCAACAAAATAAGCTTGTTCTACATCGGATAACATATAAAGAATGGAGGCAATGGACTGTTTTCCGTCTCTACCTGCCCGTCCAACCTCTTGCATATAATTGGCAACGGAGGTTGGTATATGATCATGTATAATTTGTCTAATATTATCCTTATGTATACCCATTCCAAAAGCATTCGTAGCACAAATCCAATCTAAATGGCCTTGTTGGAACTGTTGCTGAATGAGAATACGGTCATCTTGATCCATTTTAGAATGATAATAAGCGACTCTGATGCCCTTTTTTTGTAACTCTTCTGTATAAAATTCAGTTTTTTTCCTCGACTGACTATATAATATACCAGGTCCAGTAGTGCTAGTAATCCTATTTAATATCCATTCTACCTTTTCTTTTTGGCTCTCCACCTCATGTGCTTCGTAAGCAATATAAGGACGATCCAAGGAATGAATATATTCAAATGGCTGTTCCATTAACAAGGTAGTTTTTATATCTTTTACAACTTCCTTTGTGGCTGTAGCAGTTAAGGCTAGCACATTTGCCTTTCTTAACGATTTAAGCGACTCAGAGATCCTTAAATAATCAGGTCGGAAATCAAATCCCCACTGGGAAATACAATGCGCTTCATCAGCAACTATAAAAGCTAAATTTAAACTAGCTAACCTTCTTTGAAAACGCTCATTCTGTAACATTTCAGGTGATGTAAAAATAAATTTATAATTTTGTAAACCAGATAACGCCTTTTCTCTTTGCTCGAAGGATAAAAATGAATTGATGGCCACTACTCTTTTTTCTCCCATCATTTTTAACTGCTCTACCTGGTCCTGCATTAAAGAAAGCAAAGGGGATACTATTAGCACCGCTCCATTCTTTAAATATGCTGGTAGCTGGAACAGCAACGATTTACCCATCCCAGTGGGCAAAATAGCTACTACATCCTCTCCAGCTAGGACTTTTTCGATTATTTCCTTCTGTCCTTCTCTAAAATCTTTATATCCAAACCTTGTTTGAAGAATGTGTTGAAGTTCATCCATTTTCTTTCTCCCCTTTAGCTAAAGCCAGTCTAATTTGAAAATAGCTTAACTCAGGTATGTTCTCGCGAATTAACCTCAATTTTTTGGTTTGATGTTTATTGGAGAATTCTAGCACTTTTTTTATTTGGTCGTTCAATATAAATGATGTCAATGATAAACTTCGATCAGCTGCTGCTATTTCTATTAAGTGATCTTCGATTGTATTTGCTTTTAAAGATCTTAGGGCAGCGATATCTTGGATAGAGTAACCTTCCTTTAAAAGCTGTTCGGTCTTTAAAGCGGATTGTGTTAAAGGACTATGTACAAAAATCTCTTTTGTTAAACCTATTAAATCTGGATGACTTTCTTGATTGATGTTATCTAAGACAATATGCAACGCTTCTACAAATTGAAGCTTCATATCTATAATAGATTCTCCACACTCCAGTGCTAATTGCTCCCATGTGAGCCCACTAATGTGATAACCGCTCATTCGATAGACTAATAGTATACGATGTATTTCCTGTAACTCAGCAATTTGAAGTAAATGCTCTAACTGATTTTTAAAGTCCTTTTGAAATGTTGATGATTTATAGTCTCTCCCTCGTAAGTAATCTTTCACAAACTGGTGAACCGAATAATCTTTTTGATTGGGAATAAATCTAGTTTCATTTTTATTAAAATAAGATAGTGTTTGGACTACTAATTCTAATCTTGACCAGAACAATTTTTCGTTTCCCCTTAGCTCCCAGCCATTAAACAAAGGTTCTGTATATCCAGTTAACTGTTTTAAACCTTTATGACTAATCCTTAGTAGAGAATCTTCCTCTTCAATCCAGTTGTTTTGTTGGAGTTTAAACAACTGCTGCTTATATTCTTCTTGTGTTAACTTCGGATAAATAGAGAAAAAACGATGTAGATTAAAATAAGTGACATCTTGAATGGTTTGTCCAGATTTTTTCCCTTTTAATAAGTAAAAGGAAGCCATTGCTGACCGTTCCCCATTAAATTTTTGAATAATATTTAGTAATAGTTGGCTAAAATACAATTTAAATACCTCACAGTTTGAAAGTATTTTTGTTGAAAAGAAACGTAAACAGCTTTAGAATGAATAAGATAGCTAATTCTTATAAGTAGAATTAAAGGAGAGAATATACTAATGGCAAAATATACTATAGTAGATAAAGATACGTGTATCGCATGCGGAGCTTGCGGAGCAGCTGCTCCAGACATATATGACTATGACGATGAAGGTATTGCCTTTGTTATTTTAGATGATAACACGGGAACAACGGAAGTTCCAGAGGAACTGATGGAAGACATGGAGGATGCATTTGAAGGCTGCCCTACCGATTCCATTAAAGTTGCTGAAGAATCATTTGAAGGCGACGCTCTAAAATTTGAATAGTATATTAATGCCAAGAAGGATGACTAGCTCATTTTTCTTGGCTTTTTATATTTCTATAAACTTAAGTGGCAGGTTAATGCTATACCTACAAAAAAATAAAAACCGCAGACAAACTAGAAATTGTCTAGTTTGCCAGCAGTCATACATATCTTTAATTTATATTTGGAACTTTAAACGACTCGCTCACCTTGTCTAGTATAGGCTTCAATCGTTTAAATAGAACAACCATAACAATTGTAACTATAATACCTTTTATCAGATTAAACGGTAAAATACCGTAAATGATAGAATTAAATAAAGCTGTTCCTGTTTCCGCTGGGAAGTTTAAAAAGTACGAATACATTGGTAAGAAAACATAATAATTTAACAGGCTCATACCAAGAGCCATACAAACTGTCCCGACGCCTAAGCCGTAAGCAATCCCTTTAGAGGAAGAAACTTTACGATAAATGACATAAACAGGTGTCAAAAACAAAATACTAGTTGCGAAGTTAGCCATATGACCGACTGGAACGCCTGTGGGACTTCCTGAAAAGAACCAATCTAGTACGTTTTTCATGAAAGCTACAATGATTCCTGCAACTGGCCCCATTGTGATAGCAGCAATTAATGCTGGGATATCACTGAAGTCAATTTTCAAATAAGCTGGTAAAACTGGTAACGGAAATGCAAGCAGCATTAAAACGAAAGAAATACTACTTAGCATTGCGATTGCAATAAGCATTCGCGTCTTACTTTTTGCCATAAATCCTCTCTCCTTTTGCGATTCACTCCACAAGAAGAAAGGTTCAGTTCGTTATCAATACTCAAAAAATCCCTTAAGCAAATAAAGCTTAAAGGAGAAAAAGGTACACTTAAATAAGCGTATCCGTATAAGAGCATACGAAAAACGACTGCACCTTCACCTTCTCCCATCCAGACTATACTGTCGGCTTTGGAATTTAACCAAATCCTGCCTTTTACGGCTCGCGGGCTCAAGAAAAAACTCTTCTAATACCGCCGATCGGGAATTTCACCCTGCCCCGAAGATGAATCAATATTTTATTGTCATTCAAGACTATCTCGAATTACAATCATTTTATCAAACTATATTAATATATGCAATACAACTGTTTCGATTTAAGTATATTAACAGATGAACCTTTTTTATGAAATTAAAGTACAGTGTTTTTTTGTTCACCTTATATAATTGTAATAACTAACTCTTTCCGACTATAAAACTTGCCTGAACGGTCATAAATTTTTCTATCCGGTCATAAAACTCGTCCGAACGGTCATAAATTTTTCTATCCGGTTATAACTCTCGTCCGAACGGTCATAAATTTTTCTTTCCGGTCATAACTCTCGTCTGAACGGTCATAAATTTTTCTATCCGGTCATAAATCTCGTCCGAACGGTCGTAAATTTTTCTTTCCGGTCATAACTCTCGTCCGAACGGTCATAAATTTTTCTATCCGGTCATAAATCTCGTCCGAACGGTCATAAATTTTTCTATCCGGTTATAAAACTCGTCCGCACAGTCATAAATTTTTCTATCCGGTCATAACTCTCGTCCGAACGGTCATAAATTTTTCTATCCGGTCATAAAACTCGTCCGAACGGTCATAAATTTTTCTATCCGGTTATAAAACACTTTTTTCGAATAAAAAACCCAATAAAAAAATCGACCGACTAATTAGTAGGTCGATTCTTTATTATTCAGTGGTTCATCATGTACCCATTAGGGCCAATTGGGATTGGTAAAGTAGCTGTCAAATCAAATCGATCCCATTGCTTCTGTACAACATTTTCTAGACGAACTGTTTTATCGAAGCTTGCAGCTGTTAATGTAAAGGCTTCAATCATAAGAATAGAATCTTCATATTCCAATGTTGCCAAATCTAATGCTTCGTCAAATGTTATTACAACCGTGTTGCCTTCCTCTGATACCTCATAACTAACATCTTTCGGTACAACAGTCGTATAAAGATCATTTGCTGATTTTGGCATATCTTTAAAAGCATTCTCAAACTTAGCATCCTTTGGAACAAGGAATGTCAGTCCGCTATTCATTGTGTGTTTAAAATACATTCGTTCTTTGTTTCCGCTTGCCAATTCCTTTTTCCCTATTACTCCTACTTGGTCCCAATTGATAGCTGTGCCATCCTCACTTAATCGTTCTAGGAAGGAAAAGTCCTTAAAAATATGACGAATTGTATCAGTATACACTCCGGAAGTAGCTGAAGCAGCATCATAACCATGCCCTTTAGGTAAATAGTGTTGAAGCGTATCGCCATCTGAAACCAAATTACCTTGCAAGGGCAAATATTCCTCGAACCCTAGAGCAGATTCATCTATAGTGCTTGCATATTTTTCATATAACTGAAGACTATTTGGCAATCCGTCAGTAAAATCTTCGTTTATTTTATCCTTAGGTATAATTATTGTGATTGGGTAAGCTTCTGCCCCTTCTGTTACAGAAAAATGAAATGGAATTCCATCATTTAAATCATCTTCATATACAGTTCTAGCGTTGTTAAAGGCTTGAACGGGCACTAATTCACTTTCGACAGCTAAAGAATTGACTACATCATTTGAATTTTCTATAGCCGCATCTTCCTTGGCTTCCATTCCGCCCTCTGTTGTTTCTACCTCAGAGGCAGGAGCAACGTCCAACGTTCTCAACATGTCCGATTTGTCTGTAGCCTGTTGCTGGATTGCAGATTTTTCACTACTTGTGCCCAAGTATGAAGAAATTAAGAACGTTAACAACAAAACAGAAGCAACAGACACTAAAAGTGGCATCCATTTAGAAAACCATTTATTATTTCGTATGACTTTATTTAAATCGGAAGAATCCATTTCTAACTTCACTCGATTGTATACTTCATCCTTCGAACGATTATCTGTGAACTTGGGCATGTTGTGTAAGAGCTCATCTAACGCTTTATTCTTTTCTTCTTGATTACTCATGTAAAACATTACCCTCCTTTTGTTTATCAGATAATTTTTCTCGAAGTGATTTAATAGCTCTATGCTGAGTAGTCTTTACCTTACCTTCTGTCCAATTTAATACTTGTGCGGTTTCAGCAATGGACAGCTCTTGAAAATATCTCATAATGACTACCATTTTCTGATCTCCAGTACATGTATCTAAAGCTAGTAGCAAGGCTTTCATTTCATCATTTAAAACAGTAAAATCCTCCGGCAACATGTCTTTTGATGCAAGCTGTGTAGATTCCCAGTCAAAAGCATCAAACATTCTTTTCTTTCTAACGGAATGCTTTCGAAAATGATCAATAGCTACATTTTTTGCAATTGAAAATAACCATGTTTTCTCGGAGCTTTTTCCCTCAAATTTACTGTAAGCTCTTAGAACACGAACATAAACCTCCTGGACCAAGTCTTCCGCAGTTTGTCTATCTTTAACTAGATAGATCAAAAACTGAAAAACGTCTTGATGATAGGTATCATACAAGCGGTGGAAAACGGAGTCATTCATAATGCTCCCCCCGTTCTTTCAATTAGTCGTTTCATCTCCCGATTTGTTACATTAGCTTAATGGCAATTGAATAATAAATGTTGTGCCTACCCCGACTGTGCTTTCTGCTGATAGGTGACCTTCGTGTCTTTCGACTATATTTTTCGCAATAGCAAGGCCGAGGCCAGTGCCAGCTTTCCCTCTAGTTCTAGCTTTATCGGCTTTATAAAACCGCTCAAAAATATAAGGTAAATCCTCCGCAGGTATACCAAATCCAGTATCTGATACCTTTATAATGATTTGGTTTTTGGATTTCTCTAACAGTACGGAAACAGAGCCTTCTTCCGGAGTATGCCTTAAAGCATTATCAATTAAGTTCGTTAAAACCTGTTCCATACGATCTTCGTCTATCTCAATTTCGATTAATTCCTCAGAAGGTATATTGTGATCAAACTTTAAGCTAACATTACTTTCTTTCGCAGCTTGGTCAAATTTTTGGGTAATCCTTTCGATTACCGAAACAATTTCTGCTTTTTCTTTGTGTATGCTCAAATAACCTGATTCAAGTCTCGCTAAATCTAATAACTCTGTTACAAGTCTACCCATACGTTTAGATTCATCATAAATAACCCGAATCATTTCATTTTTGTCTTCTTCTGTCGTGACTATTTCATCGATAATGGCTTCACTGTATCCTTGCAGCATAGAAATAGGTGTTCTTAGCTCATGAGAAACATTAGCGATGAAATCTGAACGCATTTTGTCTAATCTATGTTGCTCAGTCATGTCGCGCAATACGACCACTGCCCCACGAACAGATTCATTGCTATAAAGAAGGCTGATCGACACAGAGAAGTATGATCCTCTTATTTCTAATTCCTCATCTAATTCTTCTTCTAAATGCAATACATGCTCTAGAAGATGCTGAAGTTCATCAGGTAAATCTGATTTGTTAGCAATGTCATTTTCTTCATGCCATTTATTTAACAGTTGGTCAGCCTGTGGATTACTTACCTGTACTTGAAATTCTTTGTTGAAAGTAATTACGGCATCTGTCATAGAAGTAAGAATACTTGAAAGCTGTTCCTTTTCCTGATTGATTACCTCCACATGATGCTTTAATTGCTTACCCATTCTGTTAAATGCAGAGCCAAGCTCCCCTATCTCGTCTCTTTGCGTATAAGGTACCTTCGTTTCAAAGTTTCCTTTAGCTAGCTCTAAAGCCGCCTCTCGCATCGATCGAAGGGGAGATGTGATTTTAGAAGAAAGGAAGAAAGTAAGCAAGGTTGTAAGTAACAGAGCTATAAATCCAGACAGAAATACAATTTTTGTCGTATTATTAGAGGTTTTATTTACAACTTCTAAGCTTTGATAAATAAAAACTGCTCCATGAACCTGTTCGTCAGCTTCTAGAGGAGATGCCAAAATTATATAGTTTTCCATTCGATTTTCTTCTGTCATGGATGGCATTAGCATTTTCTTAATAATTGTTTTATCCGAAGTATAAATCTTGGAAAGCTGCTCGTCTTCTAATATTTTATCATTGATAACTTCTTTATTGAGACCCTCTTGAACGGAGAGGAATACAGAATCTGCATTTCTTACAATTAATGTATTTGTTTCCGAGCCTAAAATATCACTAATAATGGAGAGGGAATTCTCTAGATTTTCATGCTGTTCTACAATTTTCCCTATAGTAGCAGCTTCTTGTCTAAGAATTTCTTCCGCTTGTTCTGTATGAAAGTCTTCTAAAAATTCTAGCATTAGGACTGTAACGATAAACAACACAAATAAGACGAGAAGCAATATGGTTCCCCATAGCTTCCCGACCACACTATTCCAAATCCTATTCATTTCCTACCTCGAATTTATAGCCAACTCCCCAAACAGTTACAATCATTTTCGCAGCTTTTTCAGAAACTCTATTTAATTTTTCACGTAATCTTTTTACGTGTGTATCTACTGTACGTAAATCTCCAAAGAAATCGTAATGCCAAACTTCTTTTAACAGCTGTTCCCGATCAAAAACTTTATCTGGCGCTTTAGCAAGGAAGTAAAGCAATTCATATTCTTTTGGAGTTAAGCTAACTTCTTCACCATCTGCAGTGACTCTATGTGCATCATGGTCAATGGTTAAATGAGGAAATACAACAATATCCTTAGAAATGGAAACTGTCTGTGATGGAGAAAATGCTGCTGATCTTTTCAGAAGTGCCTTTACTCTAAGAACAACCTCTCTTGGACTAAAAGGTTTTACAATATAATCGTCCGCTCCCAATTCAAAGCCTTCTACACGATTAGCTTCTTCGCCCTTAGCTGTTAAAAGAATAACTGGTGTGTCTTTATGTTCTCGAAGCTCTGTAATAACCTCTATACCATCTTTTTCAGGCATCATAATATCTAGGAGAATACAATTATATTCATTTTCTAAAGCGAGTAAAAGAGCAGCTTCTCCGTTTTCAGCTTCCTCTACCATATACCCTTCTCTTTCTAAATACATTTTCAACAAACGACGGATACGTTCTTCATCATCTACTACTAAAAGTTTTATCATTTCTGACATTTAAATATCATACCCTTCTATCTACATCTATTCTATATTGTACAATTACTTAACATAAAAGAAAAGAAAAGCTCTACATTCTGCTGAATGTAGAGCTTTTTGACACTACTTTTGACTTACTTATGCGTATGAGTGAAGACCCGCAATGATTAAGTTTACAGCAATAAGGTTAAACATAATGATGATAAAACCTATTAATGCCAACCATGCAGATTTTTCACCTTGCCATCCTTTTGTCAATCTTAAATGTAAGAATACCGCATAGAATAACCATGTGATAAGAGCCCAAACTTCTTTTGGATCCCAGCCCCAGAAACGAGACCAAGCTTCATGAGCCCATATCATTGCAAATATTAGAGCCCCTAATGTGAATACAGGAAAGCCAATTAATACAGAGCGATACCCGATTTCATCCATTAGTTGAGAATTAGCTTTTTTAGCTAATGGCTGTAAAACTGTAGCAATACGTTTACGTAAGATTAATCGAAGTAATCCATAAAGTACTGTACCGAATAGGACTGCCCATACAACAGTCGTTAACTTCTTACCATTAATTAAAGGTGGAACTTCAATTAGCGGTTCCATAGCCCCATCAGTAATAACCTCTGATTCATTCATACCAAATAGTGCTGGTAGGTTATATTCTATATCATGTGGATTTCCTTCTTTGTCTATATAAGAATATTCTGCTGAATAATCTACTGCAGAAAATGAAACAGTTGAAATAACGAAACCTAAAACTAAAACTAAAAGGTACATGGTTGCTTCTATCCAAAAACGTTGCTTAGACGGTTTTGTTAGGTCGATATTTTTTAGTAACCATATTAAACCCGCTACTGCACTGATTGCTAATATAGCTTCACCAAGTGCTGCTGTAATAACATGAATAGTTAACCAGTGACTTTTTAGAGCTGGGATTAATGGAGTGATATCCTTTGGGAACATGCTTGCATAGGCAATGATTAGCACTGCTATAGGCAATGCAAAAAGACCAAGAGCAGGAGTTTTATAGATAAAGTGAATAAGTATAAAAGCTCCTACTACGAGCATTCCGAATGCTGTAGTAAATTCAAATAAGTTACTTACTGGTGCATGTCCAGCAGCAATCCAACGGGTAATAAAATAACCCAAGTTAGCTACAAAACCAATAATCGTCACTATAATTGCTAAATTTCCCCATCGTTTATATGAATTTGTAGCTGCTGCACTTGAAGATTTGACTGCTCCACCAAATAAAAACGTAGCAACCAAATAAGCGACAAACGCTACAAACAATAAAGTCTCACTTACAGAAACCATTGTCATTTTATTTTACACCTTCCTCTGTTTCCTCTTTTTCTTGTTTTGCATCTAAATCTTGCTGATCTTCGTATGGTGGTATATTGGTTATCTTCGAAACCTCATCGATATCCTTCTTAACGCTCATCCAGTTTTTGTTCGTATGAGCAGCTACTACCATCTGTCCATCCTCTAAATATTGAAGCCAAATACGTCTATGGTTCCAATAAGACCCTTGTGCAACACCAATCATAAAGATAAGTCCACCAAGCATTAGAATAGGAAGTGTTAAATCTTTGCGAATTGTAAGACCTGACATATCTCTAGTTTCTACACTTTCAAATTTAACTTTATATTCTGTTTCCCCTAAAGGTTCTAATGTATTTTGAATCATGACAAAACTAGTTTCACCTTTTGGATATTCCGGGCTGTACATTTTCACTAAAAATGCAGGATTCTTAGGCTCAGGAGTCTCTGATTGAGGTTCACCATCTACAAAACCAGAAAAATTAGCGTAGTAGTCTACGATTTCTACCTTATAACCATCATTTAACTCGTACATACTTTGTGGATTTGATAACTCCACCGTAAACTGACCATGATCAGTACCAGTAGCTTTGTCCTCCAAATGGAAAGTCATAGACTTTAATTCATTAAGACGGAAATCCATCTGGAACACAGAGAAATTATCAAATTTCAAAGGTTCATTAACCTGGATGGACTCTTCCTTCACTAACTTTAAGTCTTCGGGATGACCAGCGACTGCATCATCTGGCCCTTTATATAAAGCTACATCCGTTTGATAATTTTTAGCAATCGATCCCACTCTATCAAGTGCTTCACCAAAAACTTCTTCTGACTCTTCTTTTGTATATGTTTCATAGATGAAATCCTTACTCTCTAAGAAATAACCATCTGTTTGTGGTATGTAAAGAGTTTCTCCTTCTCTTATCCACATAGTTTCATCTACATAAAACCCTGGGATTGCACGTAGCATAACACCAAACAGGAAAAGTATTAAACCTAAATGGTTTACGTAAGGCCCCCATCTGGAAAAACGACCTTTTTCTGCAAGAATTGCATTTCCTTCTCGTTTAACCTTATACTTCATTGACTTAAGCTTTTCTTCCGCCTTCTCAAGAGATTCGACAGGAGCTTCTACTTCTGCTGCGCCGAATACACGCTGACGTTTCAAAAAGCTAATATGTCTTTTTGTTTTTTGTTTTTTAAGAGATTTGTAAAGTGGTATTACTCTATCCAAACTTGCAATGACTAAAGAAATACCTAGCATTCCCACTAGCGTTTGGAACCACCAGGAGCTATAAAGATCAGAAAGTCCTAATTCATAATATAATGTTCCAAACCATCCATACACTCTCTCATAATACGCTGCAATATCTTCTTCTCTCGTTGCAGGAACATAAAAAACCTGTGGCAGAATAGTTCCTATAGCGGCAGCTATTAGGATAGCAACGATAATCCACATTCCGACTTTTACACTAGAGAAGAAATTCCAGATTTTATCAATTATTGTTTTGTTATAGGTTTGAGAACGTCTTGCAGACCCTTCATATCTCATATCAACAATCTTTTGTTCTCTCGATTGTTGACTTAAAGGGCGTCCACAGCTTTCACAAAGCTCTGTACCTGCAGGGTTGACGTGCCCACATTTACAAACTATCTTGTCCATCTAAAAGACTCCTTTAGGAAGGTTTGATTTGTTCCATGAAATTTGCAATATCTTGCTCGGTCATCTCACCTTTAATAATCTTTTCTATCTTACCTTCCGGGCTAATCAAAAAGGTTGTTGGTAGCGGATCAATATTATAGGAATCCAACAAGCTTTTGTTTTGATCGATTGCAATAGGAAATGTTAAGCCATAACGGTTAGCAAAACGATTTACCTTTAAATCCGATTCTCCAACATTAATAGCTAGAGTCTGAACACCTTGATCTTTGTAGACATTGTACTGATTGTCCATTGCAGGCATTTCCTTTGCACAAGGTTTACACCAAGTTCCCCAGAAATTTAAAAAGATGCCTTGTCCTTTGTAATCGGAAAGCTTATGCTGTTCTCCATTCGTGTCTACCACATGGAAATCCGGTGCTTTATCGCCGACTTGTAAAACTGCATTTTTTTCTTTAGTCACGTTAGAGAAAATTGTAAATACAATTGCTAGTGTAAGTACTACTAAAATAACTGCTCTTATGTAAAAACGTTTTTGTTTGGATTGAGCCAAATTTATTTCCTCCATTCCATGCATTGCCGACAATATTATATCAAAATTAATGTCCAAATTGAGAAGGACATATGAAGGCTTTGTGAACTTTTCATTGTTATTTACCTATTTTACCTGTTTCAGCAAGAACTCTGAGCTGTTTTACCTCATGAGTTGTTAGTTCTCTCCACTCCCCTGCATTTAAGCCATGCAAAGTTAGAAAGCCAAATCGTTCTCTTTTTAGTTTTTGCACAGGAAAACCAATTGCATCGAACATGCGTCGTACTTGACGATTTTTTCCTTCATGGATAGTGATTTCTACAATCGACTTATTCGTTTTCTTTTCAGAAGACAAAAGCTTTACCCTTGCCGGTGCGGTCTTGCCGTCTTCTAAGACAACTCCACGCTCAAGAGGTCTTAATTGTTCCTTAAGTGGTATTCCTTTAAGTCTCGCCACATAGGTTTTGTCCACTTTAAATTTAGGGTGGGTCAACGCATACGAGAAATCTCCGTCATTTGTTAAAAGTAGTACTCCTGACGTTTCGTAATCTAATCTTCCTACTGGATATAGGCGTTCTGTAACATGAGGCAATAAATCCGTCACGGTTTTCCTACCTTTGTCATCCGTTACTGCAGAAATAACTCCTCTTGGCTTATAAAGTAAGTAGTATTTTTTTTGTTCCTTCTCTAACTTTACTCCTTCAACCTCCACCGTATCAGAGTCAGAAACTTTTGTACCTAATTCCTTCACTACTTTACCGTTTACTTTTACTTTTCCTTCCAAAATTAACTCTTCAGCTTTTCTTCTAGAAGCAACACCTGCGTGTGCTAATACTTTTTGTAATCTTTCCAAGTAATTCACCTCGTCCATTCTTTCCATACATGAGTGAATTATGTCACACTTTTACATAAAATAAAAGAAGACAGTCTTTTGGAAAAACTGTCTTCTCAAAATTATTTGACTTTCTTCACATTAAATTCTAGTGCAACATCTTTATCAATCATTACTTTCCACAAATAAGGCTTTTTCTCGTTGTTATTACGAGGAATAATTAGAACATTATTCAACTGATCCTGTTCCTCTTTATTCAACAATAAATAATAGTCTTTTTTTACTTCTATCACGTCTTTTTGAAATAGCTGATATTTCCCTTTTTCCACTACCTTAACATTCTCATAGTTTTGAAAGACTTGCTCAGCCAAGGAGACATGAGTATTCCAATCATTCGAGTGGTTCAATGTCACTACTATAACTTCCTTATCCTTATCTTTTAAATAAGTGACAAGGGTTCTTCCTGCTCTCTTCGTATAGCCAGTTTTTCCGGCAACGGTGTACTCGTTGAAGTGTATTAGTTTGTGCTTATTTCTCCATTTGATCGAACGTTCCTCTGGCACAAAATTTTTGGCGGAGGAGATTTTTTTAAAGTCTTCATTTTGGAGTGCTAAACGGAACATATTAGCCATGTCATGTGCAGAAGCGTAATGATCGTCATTGTGTAAACCTGACGGATTCGTAAAGTGAGAATGATCTAACCCTGCTAATTCAAACTTCTCGTTCATCAGCTTAACGAAACCTTCTAATGACCCTCCTGTATGCTCTGCTAAAGCGTATGCAGCATCATTTCCTGATTGAAGCATAAGACCATGCAGTAAGGAGTTAACTGTCCAGACCTCACCAGGCTGTAAATAGAGCGAGGAACCCTCCTGGGCAGCAGCAACAGAAGAAATTGTGATCTCTTCATCAAGTGTGGCATTATCCAACACAGTCAAAGCCGTCCAAACCTTTGTAAGACTTGCAATAGGCAACTCTACATCCGCATTACTTCCAAGCAATAGTCTTCCTGTCTTAGCATCAATAACAGCATAGGAGGATGAGGTTGCATGGGCATTACTAATATTTATTAAAAGAAAAAACAAAACTAGTATAAACGCTTTTTTGTAAATGGAAAATACTCCTTTTTCATTTATTTCTATCCTTCAAATGCCTCTTGAAACTTGGTCATAAACAAATCGGTGTCTCCCATATCGTCTACTTCCACATCTTCTGGTAAAGGAGGCAATGCACTTATATCTTTTAAACCGAAGTACTGTAGGAATTCCTGTGTGGTGCCGTACAAGATAGCTCTACCCGTTCCTTCTGCACGTCCAACTTCTTGAACTAGTCCTTTAGCAGATAAAGTATGTATCGGTCTTTCTGATTTCACTCCTCTTATATCCTCTATTTCTACCCTTGTAATAGGCTGCTTATATGCGATGATAGCCAAAACCTCCAAAGATGCCTGAGATAGAGATTGAGTAGTAGGATTTTCAACTAGCTTTTGAATACAATCCACGTTTTCTTCCTTCGTTACTAATTGATACGTGCCAGCAAGTTGTTTAAGTTGAATTCCTCTTTCCTCAGAATCTTCATATTCCATCATAAGCGAGTCTAAAGCTTCTCTTACATTTTCTTCATCTTCCTCCGTTAAAAATGCAAGCTGTTTCTTTGTTAAGCCATCTTCTCCACTAACAAATAAGAGGCTTTCTATTTTACTCTTCAATTTCTTCATATATTTCTATTTCCTTTCCTAGTTGAACAAATAAATCTTCAAAATTTTTCTTCTGCTCAACCTTGACCGCCTGTCGTTTCATAAGCTCTAATATTGCCAAGAAAGTAGTAACAATTGTTGTTTTATCTCTAGTAGGGAAAAGCTCATAAAATGACAGTCTTCCATTATGCTCTTTTAATGTAGAGATTACATTATTCATCGACTCTCGAATGGAGACCTCTTGTTTACTTACGCGAGTATGGAGAGGAGCATTTAGCTGTTTTCTCCGAAGCATCTTCTGGAAAGCACCAAGCATATCGTAAACATTTACTTCAAGATCAAACAAGGCCAATTGCTGATTGCTTTGATAGCCACTCAAATCCGTTGGAGGCTTAGTGTAAAATAGATTTCGAGTTTCTTCTAACTCTTGCAAATTACTAGCAGCTTCTTTGTATTTCTTGTACTCTATTAATTTAAGAACTAACTCGTCCCTAGGATCGTCAAGATTAATATCAAAATCATCTTCCAGTTGATCATCCTGATGAATCGGAAGAAGCATTTTACTTTTAATAGAGAGCAAGGTAGCGGCCATCACTAAGTATTCACTTGCTTCATTTAACTCCAGCACACGCATCGCATGTATGTGTTCCATATATTGCGTGGTGATTTCGGCCATTTTAATATCATATATATCTATTTCCAAACGATTTATTAAATGTAATAATAAATCGAGTGGACCTTCAAATGCTTCTGTTTTTACTTCGTAAGACATAAAACTCCACCTAATATTAATTTTAATCATAATTATAGAGGAAAGGTGATTGTAATGCACCCTACATTCCATCCTAATTTTGTTCAATTTTTAAAAGAATTTAATGACATCAACGATTATTTCGAATGCCACGAGCTGTTAGAAGACTATTGGAAGGAAGTTGCACCTCGCCAAAAAGTACATTCTTTGGCTGCACTTATCCTACTTTCCACTTCTATGTACCATTGGCGTAGAGGGAATTTTTCAGGAGCACTAAAAACAATGGGTGGCAGTATTAAGCGAATGAAAGAAACAAGTCACTCTCCCTTCTTTGAAACTATTAATTTTCATCGATTATACCAAGATGCTACAAATGCCTATAATTCTATCCAAAGGCAGGAACCATTTTTAGGATTTCAAATTGACATCCAAAACAAGGAGCTTCTTTCCCGGGTTGAGGAGATACCATTCGTAAAGGAAGAAGATCGAAATTTTCTTATTCATAAACATATGCTTAGAGATCGCTCTGAAATACTTGAAGAACGAGAAAAACAGAAAAAAAGAAGAGAAGGCCACTAAGGTCAGTTCTCTTCTTTATCTGCATTGCATTTTTCAAAGAAAGGTTTTATTTCTTCCGTTGGTTTTACAGTGGTGGTTTGTAAAATATTCGACAGTGTTTGAACCATATTTTTGCCAATACCTTCACCTCGATGAGAAGGATTCACAGAAATATGCTGAATGACACCTTCAGTGCCTTCCATACGAACCCCTACAATTCCTACTACATCTTCATCCTTTTTCCAAACAAATAAATGCCAATCTGGATTAGATTCATATTGATGAATTGTTTCTAGCAATTTTTTTAAATCTTTTTCATTGGGCATGAAAGACAACAGCCCCATAGAAATTTTTTCATATGCTTTTTTATAACGACATAACATGTTTTAGACCCTCTTTTAATTTCTTTAAAAGAACTTTACTACCTTTTATGATAATTGTCCAACTATAGTTTAACATTTGGTGCTATAAGGAACCAATACAATGCTCCCCATACTATACCAACTATAAATATAATTAGAAACAAAATAACATTCTTGTTTTTCACTTAGCCTCTTCCTTTCTCTAACGTGAAGGGAAGGTCAAGACGAACAAGGTCTTCCAGAGTTTCTCGTTTCACTGCCAACTGGTGACGACCGTTTTCAACAAAAACAACGGCGGGTTTTGCTATGCGATTATAATTGCTTGCCATTGCATAACCATATGCACCTGTACAAAAAACAGCCAAAATATCCCCTGGTGAAGCTTTTGGTAGTGTAATATGTTCAATTAGCTTGTCACCAGATTCACAGCATTTACCAGCAATGGTATACTCCACTTCCTTGAGTTCTCCCATTTTGTTAGCAATAGCTGCACTGTACTCCGCTCCATATAAAGCTGGGCGAATATTATCAGACATACCGCCATCAACCGCTAAATAGTTTCGTATTTCTGGCACTTCTTTTTCCGAGCCGATCGTGTAAAGTGACGTTCCCGCGTCCCCTACTAACGAACGACCAGGTTCAATCCATATTTCAGGCATATCTAGGTTCGCTTTGGAAACTAAATCTTTTACTGCAATCACCATTTCCTTCACATAAATAGACGGTTCTAATGGTGTGTCTTGCTCCGTATATTTAATCCCAAACCCTCCACCTAAATTTAGCACTGTACAAGCGTAATTAAAGGTGTTTTCCCACTCAATCATTTTAGTAATAAGCTTCTCTGCTGCCACTTTAAATCCGATTGTTTCAAAAATTTGGGACCCGATATGGCAGTGCAATCCCAGTAATTCAATAAATTCATCTTTATAAACCTGTTGGAAAGCTTTATCTGCTTGTCCATTCATCAAATCGAATCCGAATTTTGAGTCTTGTTGTCCAGTCGTAATATAATCATGGGTATGTGCTTCAACCCCTGGAGTCACTCTCAGAAGAACTTTCACTTTTTGGTTGAGTTTAACAGTTAGTTGTTTTAAAAGCTCAATTTCATAAAAATTATCCACCACTATACAACCAATTTTATGCTCCATAGCTAATATTAATTCTTCAACACTTTTATTGTTACCATGAAAATGAATACGCTCTGCAGGATACCCTGCTTTAATAGCTGTATATAGTTCTCCAGCGGAGACAACGTCTAAGGATAAGCCTTCTTGCTCAATCACTTGGTACATCGCAACGCTAGAGAAGGCTTTACTTGCATAGGCAACCTGTGCAACTACATTTTCTTGCTTGAATGTGTCTAAAAAGGCTCTAGCTCTAGCTCTAATAAGAGACAGATCATATACAAACAGAGGAGTCTCATATGTTTTTGCAAGTTCTAAGGAGTCAATACCACCTATTAATAGGTGCCCTTTTTCGTTCACAGCATGCTCTGATACCATTACCATGTATCCTCGCCTCTTTTCCTCATTTCTATATGAACTTTACCATATCGAATAAGGGAAATGCAATGCTATTTGGAGCGATCTCGAACAGGTGATCGTGTTATATAAGGTCGCTTTGCGTTGGTTGGCATCGGAAAACGAATGAGTATACGAGCAAATGCTCTTGGATAAAAAGGAATTAACGGCCATAAATAGGGTACATTTAACGGTTTAAGACTACATATGTACCAAATCAAACATACGGTTGCTATAAAAAATCCATTTACTCCTAAAATGGCTGTCCCAATTAAAATAAACATTCTGAATATTTTAGTCGCTATACTTAGCTCATAGGAAGGGATAGCAAATGTAAATATAGCTGTGATTGCTGTGTATAAAATGACTTCAGAAACAAATAATCCAACATCTACAGCCATCTGGCCAATAACTAATGCCGCAATGATACCCATCGCAGTGGATAACGGAGTAGGAGTATGAATAGCTGCTAGCCTTAAAAATTCTATCCCAATATCCGCAAAGATTATTTGTAGTAAAAGCGGAATGGCACTTTTCTCATTGGGACCTAAGAAGTCCAAGGCATTCGGAAGAAGTTCTGGATGCTTAGACATTAAATACCAAAATGGCAAGAGAAATAAACTGAAGAAAACACCAAAAAAACGAATCGATCTTACTAAAGTTCCTATTGCCGGTGCCTGTCTATACTCCTCTGCATGTTGTAAATGGTGGAAAAGAGTCGTAGGGACTATAATAACCGATGGAGAGGTATCTACTACGAGTAAAATATGTCCTTCAAGCAAATGTGCAGCAGCTATATCCGGTCGTTCTGTAAAGCGAACAAAAGGCATAGGATGAAAGCCTTGAACAAATAACCATTCCTCTAATGCCTTATCGCTCATTGTAAAACCGTCATGTTTAATATTTTTAAGACGCTTCCGAATAAGTTTTAAGTTTTCTTCATTTGCCACTCCTTTAATATAGGAAATTGCAATGTCCATTTTACTCATGGAGGATATTTGGTGTAGTTCAAATCGGAGATTGGTGTCTCTTATTCGTCTACGAATGAGAGCAGTGTTTAATACAATATTTTCGGTAAAGCCATCCCTGGAGCCTCGTACAACCTTTTCGTTGTCAGGCTCCTCAGGTGTTCTACCGGGATAGCTACGTACATCAATCGTGTAAACAGATCCATTTTCTAAAATGAATGTTACCTGACCACTTAGTAGCGCGGCAATCCATTTTTCTCTAGAATCATATTCCGTTATAGAGTAATAAGGAAAATAATGACTCATAATTTCATTTTGATCTAGGTCCTCTTCTGGAGGACATTTTAAAGTGCCGGTCATCAATTCAGTTAACGTTGGACCATCGATAAGACCGTTAATATAAACAAGTAACACTGGAAATTTAAACAAATGGGTATGAAGAATCCCGAAATCATAAGACTCATTCACCCCAAACTTCTCTTTTAAATATGCTTCGGCCTCGGCCACATCCTTAAATAACGGTTTCGTAATAATCACCTATCTCTAGCTTTTGTATTAGCGGTACTACCAACAGGCACTAGCCAGCTCTTTAACTGTGTCAATATCTTCTTTTCTAGCCTTGACACCTGAACCTGGGATATACCTAACCTTTCAGCAATATCACTTTGAGTACAGTCTAGGTAATAACGCAGATAAATAATCATCTGTTCTCGTTTTTCTAGTTTTTCTACCAATTCTCTCAGAGGAATATGATCAAATGACTTTTCAGAACGCTCATCTCTCATTTGGTCCATCAAGGTTAAAGCATCACCACTATCGTTTTCATAGAGTTGCTCCTGCAAGGAAGCGGGATCTCTTAAAGCGTCCGTGGCCATGACTATATCTTCTCTTGAAACCTCTAATATACTTGCTAGCTCTAAAATGGTTGGCTGCCGTTCATGAGTCTTAAGAAAATCGTCTGTAGCATGACGAATTTTAAAATTTAGTTCGCGTATTGATCGGCTTATCTTCACCATTCCATCATCTCTAAGAAATCTCTGTATTTCTCCAATAATCATAGGAACTGCATACGTAGAAAACTTTACCTCATAGGACAAGTCGAATTTATCAACCGACTTCATAAGACCAATACATCCAATTTGAAATAAATCCTCTAGGTCTGCCCCCCTAGAAGCAAAGCGCTGAACAATAGACCAAACCAATCTTGTATTTCCTTCTATCATTTGCTGTCTGGCAAACTTATCCCCTTCCTGCGACAAGGCAATAAGTTCTCTCATTTTCTCTTGGGTCAGTAAAATAGTTGGCTTGTTGTTCATCATTAGACGATCCTACATGATTCTTGAATTGGTACAAATTTCTTCGTGATAGTAACGGTTGTCCCCCTATCAGGAATGGAGTAAATATCCACGTCGTCACTGAAGCTTTCCATTATCGTAAAGCCCATTCCAGAGCGTTCCTGCTCAGGCTTGGTAGTATATAAAGGCTCTCTCGCCTGTGTCACATCTTGTATTCCACGCCCATAATCAACGATGGAGACCACAATCTCTCTTCCGCTTCTTTCGGCATGAATTTCAATCTTGCCTACGCCATCCTCTTCATAACCGTGCACAATAGCATTGGTTACAGCTTCTGAGATAACTGTTTTAAATTCAGATAGCTCCTCAATTGTCGGATCAATTGCTGAGATAAAACTAGACATCACCATTCTCGCTAATGCTTCATTCTCACTTTTGGCAATAAAAGATAATGTGATTTCATTGTCCATAAACTATTCCCCCTAACTTTGAAATTATTTCAATTTCTGACTCACTGTAGATGTACGGGCTTAAACCTGCAAACTGAAAAATTTTACGCATCGTTGGTGACGGGTTAACTATAATTGTTTGACCATCAATTGGCGCTAGCTCTCGCATTCTACCTAGAATTAGTCCTATACCTGAACTATCCATAAAATTTAAATCTTTCAAATTCCAAACTAGTACTTTAATAGAGCCATTTTTAATCATTGGTACTATCTCATTCCTTATTTCAGAAGTGCTATGATGGTCTAGCTCACCTTTCAATCGAATAATTACAATTTCGTCTCCTACTTTTTCAACATCATGTTTCATAAAATCGCCTCCTCATAAAGCGCAATTCCACATAGAATTCTATAATCCTTTGCGCCTGACAAAAGTAGAAGAAATCATCGAAATTTAGAAGATTTTCGACAAATGGGCTATACACATTTAGTATGGGAATATTCAACAATTTCTAATCAAAAAATAGACATCTCGTAAAAGTTTTTATAAACTTTTACGAGATGTCTATGGAAGGGCAAATTAAAGCCTATACTCTTTAAAATCTTTTACTCAATGAATATATGGTTAAAATACTAGGTGGTCTAAAAGATAATTTGAAAACAACCATTTCCAACAACTTTAAAATAGCTAACAAAAAAAGAGCGACCAAGGTCGCTCTATTACAAATATTATTCTGTAATTATTTCATAAACTAATGGTGGTGCTTCTTTTCGTTCTGCTTCGATATGAATGTTTTCGTGTAATTTATTCATAACCTCTTGAACATTTTCAGAGTTCGCGTAAATAGTAGCAAGTGATTCGCCTTCATCTACTTGGTCTCCTACTTTTTTGTTTAGCATTATACCTACTGCTAAATCGATTTCAGACTCTTTTGTAGCTCTCCCAGCACCTAATAGCATGGCAGCAGTACCAATTTCATCTGCCTCCATATAAGTTACGAAGCCTGCGTTTTTAGCAGACACTTCAAAGATGAAATTTGCCTTTGGTAATAGAGCAGTATCGTCTACTACTTTTTCATTGCCACCCTGCCATTTGATGAATTGCTTGAAGATTTCTAGTGCAGAACCATCGTCGATTGCTTTTTGTAGCATTATACGGGCTTCTTCTAGAGTATCAGCTTTTTCTCCTACAACTACCATTTGGCTACCTAAAGTTAAGCATAGCTCAGTTAAATCATCCGGACCTTTGCCTTTTAGTGTGTCAATTGCTTCTTGTACTTCTAGGGCATTTCCAATCGCTCTTCCGAGTGGTTGGCTCATATCAGAAATAATTGCCATTGTTTGACGTCCTACACTATTACCGATTTGAACCATTGCTTTTGCAAGCTTTCGAGCATCTTCAGTTGTTTTCATGAAGGCACCGTCACCAGTTTTAACGTCTAAAACAATTGCACCTGCTCCTGCTGCAATTTTCTTACTCATAATTGAACTAGCAATCAGTGGAATGCTATTTACAGTAGAGGTAACATCTCGCAATGCATAGAGCTTTTTGTCAGCAGGTGTCAAGTTACCACTTTGCCCGATTACTGCTACTTTGATTTCATTAACCTGTTTAACAAACTGCTCGGAAGATAACTCCACATGGAAACCATCAATCGCCTCTAGTTTGTCGATTGTTCCACCTGTATGTCCAAGGCCACGTCCGCTCATTTTAGCTACTGGAACGCCACAAGCGGCAACTAGTGGACCCAAGACTAATGTAGTTGTGTCACCAACTCCACCGGTAGAGTGCTTATCAACCTTAACTCCTTCAATAGCAGAGAGGTCTATTTGCTCACCAGAATTGACCATAGCCATTGTTAGGTTAGCACGTTCTTCATCGTTCATATCCTGAAAATAAATGGCCATTAGTAAAGCACTAGCTTGATAATCTGGGATTGAATTGTTTGTATAGCCTTCAATAAAGAAATTGATTTCTTCTTTTGTTAAAGCTTGGCCGTCTCTTTTCTTTTCGATAATATCATTCATTCTCATTGTCATACACGTCCTTTATTTTAATAAGGATAGGAAGCTTTCACCAAAAGCTGTTGGTTTAACACCAAAGTTTTCAGTAATGGTTGCTCCGATATCTGCAAATGTCATGCGTAAAGGCAATTCTTTTACCTCTGTGAATCTAGGCGAATAAACTGTTAAAGGAACATATTCACGCGTGTGGTCTGTTCCAGGCATCGTTGGATCATTACCGTGATCGGCAGTGATAATCAATAAGTCATCTTCTGTGAGATTAGGAAGCGCTTCCTTCAAGCGAGCATCAAACTCTTCAAGTGCTTTACCATAACCAATTGGATCTCTTCTATGACCATATAAAGCATCAAAATCTACTAAATTTAAGAAGCTGATACCTGTAAAGTCTATTGCCAATGTCTCGATAAATTTATCCATGCCATCCATGTTATCTTTCGTTCTAACTGTTGAAGTAATACCTTCTCCATTAAAAATATCATTAATCTTACCAATTGCCATAACTTCTAAACCAGCGTCTTGTAATTCATTCATTGCAGTGCGACCAAATGGCTTCAATGCATAGTCATGACGATTAGAAGTTCTCACAAAGCTTCCTGGCTCTCCGATGAATGGACGTGCGATAATACGTCCCACTAAAAATTCAGGCGACAGAGTAAGCTCTCTAGCGATTTCACAAATTCGATATAATTCTTCTAGCGGTATGATTTCTTCATGAGCAGCTATTTGCAAAACAGGGTCTGCAGAAGTATATACAATGATTGCCCCTGTTTTCATATGCTCTTCCCCAAGCTCATCTAAAATCTCCGTACCACTTGCCGGTTTGTTCCCAATTACTTTACGACCAGTTTTTTCTTCTAAAGCAGCGATCAATTCCGCTGGGAAGCCGTTAGGATACACTTTAAAAGGTTTGTCGATGTTTAAGCCCATGATTTCCCAGTGACCTGTCATCGTGTCTTTTCCAACAGAAGCTTCTTGCATTTTACCAAAATAAGCTGCTGGTTTTTCTGCTGGAGCAATTCCTTTGATTGGTTCAATATTACCCAATCCTAGCTTTTGCATTTCTGGCATGTTTAAGCCATTCATCTTTTCTGCGATATGACCCAGCGTGTGTGAGCCTACGTCACCAAATGCTGCTGCATCAGGTGCTTCTCCAATTCCTACCGAATCCATAACAATAACATGTATACGCTTAAATTTTTCCATGAATAGTACCTCCTACTTGTTCTATATTAGTGTACCAAAAATTCCTCAAAAATAAATGTCAGACCTCTGACATTATGCACGAGGATGATATTGTTTGTAAACTTCTTTTAATCTTTTCTTGCTTACATGAGTGTAAATCTGTGTTGTAGAAATATCTGCATGCCCTAACATTTCCTGCACTGCCCTTAAATCAGCACCATTTTCAATTAGGTGAGTAGCAAAGGAATGCCTTAGTACATGAGGCGTAATTTCTTTTTTAATACCAGCCATAAGGGCATGTTTGTTTAGTAGTTTCCAAATACCCTGTCTTGTTAAACGTTTGCCACGCTGATTGATAAATATTGCGTCGGTACGTTCCTGTTTAAGTAACTGCGGCCTAGCATTTTCAATATAATTACTACATGCTCGCAACGCAGCTCCTCCAAGTGGAATAATACGTTCCTTCCCGCCTTTTCCAAATACACGAACAAAGCCCATTGACAAATGTAAATCCTCGAGATTTAGATTTAGACATTCACTTATACGCATACCACTTGCATACATCAGTTCAAACATAGCCAAATCTCGAACACCCTGTGGCTTGGACACACTGATACTTCCAAGAAGACTGTTGAGTTCTTCTACTGACAAGAAGTTTGGGAGTTTCTGCTCCAACTGGGGCAGCTCTAAATGAATAGTCGGATCATTCGCTGCCACTTTCTCTCTCAATAGAAATTGATGAAAGGATCGAATAGATGATATATGACGAGAAATTGTTCTTGCAGACTTACCATTCTCCTTTAAATCTCTTAAATGGATGATAATATGCTGTCTTTCTACATCACTTAAACTCTGCAAATGCTGTTTTTCATAAACAGACTTTAAATAGTCCGTTAAATCTTTTTTATACGAAATTAAAGTGTTTTCCGCTAACTGTCTTTCAATACGCAGGAAATGTAAATAGTCTTCTAAATGAAGTAGGCCTTCTTTCAAATTTAAAATCTCCTTTTAAAAAATCTATGCTGATAGCTGCAAAAAAGGGAAGGGTAATTTCCCTAATCATTGGAGCTTTTTCATTTAACCTCGCGCTATAACGCTGAACCTAGATAAGTAATTTAGTAACAGCATATCCTTTTTTAACTATTAAAAAAAGGATAGCATATAATAGCTATCCTTTCTGGTTATTTATCTTGGCAACGATGACAAATCCCATGGAAAGTCAGTCGATGATCCTTTATGATAAAGTTCCATTTCTTTTCGACGATTTCCTCTACATCCTCGAGTAAATCCTCTTGAATTTCATCCACAGCTCCACATTCAATGCAAACAAGGTGATGGTGGAAATGAGCAGCGCCCTCTTGTCTCAAATCATAGCGTGATACGCCGTCTCCAAATTGAATCTTATCTACAACATTCAATTCGTTCAATAACTCTAATGTACGATAAACTGTCGCAAGCCCTATATCAGGAGATTTTTCTCTAACTAGTAGGAAAACATCTTCCGCACTCAAATGATCTTCTTCATTCTCAAGCAATACTCGAACTGTGGCTTCACGCTGTGGCGTCAGTTTATAGCCCGCACCAGATAATTGTTTTTTAATACGATCAATACGGCTTTCCATATGACGCCTCCTTAACTACCACTATTATACCAAGAAGTGTTTTCTCATTACAAGCCATTCACATAATAATAATTATTATTTAATACTAAATATTATATACTATAAATGGTAAAAGAATAAACTCTATTATAATAGTAATTATATAGAAGGCAAGTGTAAAGAGATTTACCCGATTTGCCAAAGCCAAAAGTAGAATGCAGTAAACTAGTTGAAAAGGAAACCACCAGAAAACATACGGGAATGTAGTTTCTTGTGTCTGTAGTAAATAACTTGAACAAAAGCCATAAAAGGTTATTTTGAAGGCACAAATAACTAATGTAAACTTTTGCAAATACCGATGCTGATAAAACAGAAAAAACACGACTGCAATCATCAAATGAGGAAAGATAGTCTCTAAAAAACTAGGTGGCCCTTCAAGTAAGACTCTTGCATCCAAAAGGTTGATGATCCATTGCTGCTGTTCTGGTGAACTTCTTTCGAATAATATTAATCCACCAACAAAACTCAAAACTAGTACGCATAGTGAAATGAAAATAGTATAAGACTGGTTCAACTTGGAATCCCCCCTATCTATTTTCATCTTATGCTTGTACTAGGTTCAAACATGCTTCATTTTAAGTAATCTTTTAACCAAATATATGCAAATGCTGTTTTAGCATCAAATATTTGCTGAGAGATTACCATTTGTTCCATTTCCTCAAGTGATACGTGCAATAGTTCCACAAACTCATCCTCATCTAAGGCAGATGCTTGTTCCATTTTTACAATATCCTCTGCCATATAAAGGTGAATAATCTCGTCAGCGAAGCCTGGTGATGTGGCAAATGATTGGATAAATTTCATATTAGCACAGGTGTAACCTGTCTCCTCTTCTAGCTCTCGCAATGCAGTTAGCTCAGGTGCCTCATTAGGTTCAATTTTGCCAGCTGGTATTTCAATAATAGAGCGTTCCAAAGCTTTTCTATACTGTTCTACCAAGATAATCTTTTTATCGTCTGTCACAGCTATTACTGCCACTGCTCCAGGGTGCTTAACAATCTCCCTTTTAGCTGTTTTACCATTAGGCAATAGTACTTCATCCACTTGTAAGGTTATGATTCGTCCAGAAAATTCAAGATTGGTCTGCACTGTTTTTTCTTCAAATTTTTTCATTGTTTCGCTCCCTCTTATTTGAATCTACCTAGTTCTCATTGTAACATGTAAGAAAGGAAGTGATAATCTTGGAAAAAAGACAATTAGGAAAAAGTGATGTTTCGATTTCAGAAATTGGACTTGGATGTATGTCACTGCCATCAAATCTTGAAGAAGCAGAAAAGATTATTCAAACCGCATTAGAACATGGCATTACTTATTATGATACTGCAGATTTATATGATCAGGGCGAAAATGAAAAAATGCTAGGGAGCCTTCTTAAATCTCATAGACAAGAGGTAATCATTGCAACAAAGGTTGGTAATCGACCAAATGAAAATGGTGATGGCTGGCATTGGGACGCCTCTAAAGGATGGATTCAAAAAGCTATTCATGACTCCTTAAAACGTCTCCAAACAGATTATATCGATGTATACCAGCTCCATGGGGGAACAATGGAAGACAACGTGGATGAGGTTATCGACACAATGGAATCTCTCAAAAAAGATGGCCTAATTAGGGAATACGGCATCTCTTCTATTCGACCAAATGTTATCAATCGATTTTTGAATAAAAGCTCTGCAGTTTCAGTTATGATGCAATATAGTTTACTAGATAGAAGACCGGAGGAATGGCTTTCCTTACTGGAGCAAAGCGATACTACACTACTCAGCAGGGGCTCACTTGCAAAGGGCTTGTTGACGGAAGATGAAGGTCTAATTCGAGCGAAAAAGGCTGGAGATTACCTCTCCTACTCCAACAAAGAACTATTAGACACATTAGTTAAGCTTAAAGCATTAGACATACCTCTAAATGCGATTGCCCTTCGTTATGTGCTTCAAAATGGTGCTGCAATCGTTGGAGCAAGCTCTAAAGAGCAACTAATGGAAACTATAGAAGCGTATAAATCCAAGGTTTCAATAGAAATACTAGAAAAAGCAGCTGAAATTACAAAAAAAATAAATATACTGAGCATCGAATATAAAAACAAAGATTTTAGCCCCTGAAGGAACTTTACTTAGGGGCTTTTTATGTCTTACCGAGCATGATATTGTATTATCGTAAAATTTGAGCTGATTGTAGTAAATTAACTAAGGATTGTAGTAATTCAGCTAATGATTGTAGTAAATAAGCTATACTTTGTCGTAATTCACATAGTGTTGAAGCAATTTAGTTGGTTATTATAGAAATCTATGAGCTATTTTAAAATACGGGACGTTGAACTAGAAACTACCGTTATCGCGCAAGAAGTCCATTGTAAGATGTACTCGTTCTTCCACTGAATAATCTCCTTCAATTCTCAATATCGGGCAGTTTAACGAATCCATCCATTGTTCGTGTAAAGCTTTACTCCTCACTTCTAAACCTGCGTAATCATATAAGGACGCCCATTCAATAAACTTCTTATATTGATCATGCTTAGGCCCACCTACATATATTTCATCCCCGTATCTTTCAAACTCTCTTTTCTCTAATCTTTTTAATCTAATATTTGGTGGAATCGACAAAAAAATGACCAAATCGAAATAAGATTTGAAGTTATCTCCCCAACCACATAATGCCCCTGATAAAAAAGAGCTCTCATACTTATTTAGGTCTTCCTTTAGTAGATATCTTCTTTCTCCTACTTCCCTTATTTCCGTATATTTTGTTAACCAGAAATAATCATCCGTATCCAAATGTGTATTGTGAAGAACAGCTGATAATGCTTGAGCCAAAGTAGTAGTGCCTGAGCCTGACGCACCTAAAATATGTATTTTCATTATTATTTCACCCCATTTTCCATTTTCACCCTATCCATTCTAACCCAATAATTTCTCTTAATATAGTATCGTCTATATTCTTACCGTCAAAATTTCAAAATATTTTTATTTTTACATAAAAACACGTTACATCTATTTACATTTATTACATAATGGATTACAGTTAATAAATATTAACCGGTTAAAAAGGAGAATTTAAATGCAGCAAAAATCCATTTTTATAATTGAAAGCTACGAACAGTTAAAGGTTATTAGTGATCCGTTACGTACTAAAATGCTGATGCTACTAGTCGAACAACCCCACACAGGACATATGCTTGCCCAGGAACTCAACTTATCTAGAGCAAAAATTCTTTATCATCTTCGAGAACTGGAGAAGCACCAAATCATTAAGCTTGTAAGAAAGGAAGAACGCGGAGGAAATATTCTAAAATATTACCAAGCTGTAGCAAAGGGGTTCATCCCTGCCGATAACCTATTAAGTTACGTGGAAGCAAAAGAGGCTACTAGACAGTCATATTTGGAGGTAATTGATCGTGCTAAGACCAGAGTTTTAACTGCACCTGATAAATCCTTTGAATTAAATTCGTCAAATGTTGAAGAATGGCCTAAACTCTCTATTCAAAAAGAAGTAAAAGTAAGTAAAGACAAATTCCTCGAATTTACTCAGAAGTATAGAGAGCTACTAGATGAGCTTGAAAAAGATACAGACCTTGAACAGCAAAACTATTATATTATGACCACAGCATTTCAGATTGAAGAACCTATCTTTAAAAACAAACCATAAGGTAAAAGGAGTATATCTATTGAGTAGAGAGCAAGTGTTAAGGAAAAACAAGAATGAATTCCTTTCTTCAAATTTGTTAAGAAATCGAGCATTTGTTTTTTTATGGTTATCAAGTACAACCTCTTTTTTAGCACTATCTACTTATTTATTTGCGGAGCAATGGTATATCATCAAGGTTCTAAATAAAGAAAGTGCCCTTGGGATTGTGATGATGGTAACTATGCTACCACGTATCATCTTTATGACAATTGGTGGAGTATGGGCAGACCGCTATAAAAGATCTCAAATTATGCTTGTTTCAAGTTTAGTAAGATGTGTTTTGGTTATAATTATGGTATTTTTTCTACGAATGGATATTCTTGAATTCTGGCCACTAATTTGCTTTGCATTATTATTTGGAGTATTAGATGCATTCTTTTCTCCAGCAAATACATCATTACTTCCTAACCTAGTTTCCAAAGATCTTCTTACAAGATCAAATTCATTTATTCAAAGCTCAAACCAAATTGCTATGTTTTCTGGGCCAATGATTGGTGGATGGGTACTTACTGTAGGATCTTTTAGTATTTTATTTTCGTTAATCGCATTCTTTTTGTCTTTGACTTTTGTTTTTTCCGCATTCATAAAGGAAGAAAATCGTAAACAAAACTCCTCGAAAATGGATAGTACGAAAGAGAAATTAAAAGAAGGATTTTCCTATGTTTGGAAGATGCCCTTCCTTAAAAATATGTTGTTTGTTCTAGTTGTCATTAACTTTTTCTTTTTCGGTCCGCTTCTCATGGGCATACCACTTCTAGTAGACAAAGTGATCCATGGAGTACCGTTAGATTTAAGCTTTTTACAAGGTTCTTACCAAGGTGGAATGTTAGTCGGTGCCATAATTGTAGGATTACTAAACTTAAGAAAGAAAAGAGGACTAATAGTATTACTAATCATTTCTATCCTGGGGCTTCTCTTATCTTTACTTGGTCAAATCGAAGCAGTTTGGCAAGGTATTATCTTACTTTTGATGATGGGCGTCCTTTCCTCGATAATTAATGTTTCACTCATCTCCCTTATTCAAGAGCAATGTGATGAAGAAAAAATGGGAAGAGTAATGAGCCTTATTAATGCCTCATCTAATGGTCTTGTCCCACTTTCCTATGGGTTTGTTTCATTAGCACTAATGTTGAATATAACAATTTCGAACATTATGCTTTTATGTGGCATTTTAATAGTAATTATTTCTATAATATTTACGTTGAATTCAAGAGTAATAAAAGAAGTAAATTAGTGTTTGAAGATAAATAGTCCTTATGGAAAGCTATAAAAAAGAGCTGCCCCAAAAGTCTGGTAAACTTTTGAGACAGCCCTTACTTTGAGATTATTTCCATTCTCTTTCTGTGTAGCCTTTTGCTTTAATACCTTCGTTTGTTTCCTTGATGATTGCTTCTCCACCTCGTTTCATGTACTCATCTACTAGGCTATCCCAATCAGAAATCGGTCTTTGGCCAGCAATCATTTTGGATTGCTCGTTCATAATGAACTGAGTTAGATCTGTACCTTTTTCTTGGTTAGTTGGAGACATAACCCCATATGATGGATCCACATATAATTTATTGGCTTCAAACATTTCTTGTAAAGATTGAACCATTTCCTTCATCTCTGGCATTTTGTAGTCATCAGCATATGTGATATTTGCATCTGTTGGTACTTGCTCACGATTGTCTAAGAAATAAGTTGAAGGAGAAAGCCCATCTGATGAGAAGTTTGGCAATTGAACAGCCTGCCCGTCTTCCATGTTATATCCTTTACCTTCTCCACCTAAATAGAAATCGAAATCCGCATTGTCTGGATTTTTCGTGTCTCTTGGATAGAATTTCTTCCCGAAGTCTACCATTTCTAATGCACGGAAAATCTTACCTTCATCACCAGCCATTTTTGCATTAAGTGCTAGAATTCCTGAATAGCCAGATCCGATTGTAAAGCCTTTTGATTTATCAGGTGCTTCAAAAGGAGGAATTGCTACTAAGTGAGCGTCTGGATTTGCTGCTAATAATCCCTCAAAGTAAGCCTCTGACATACCTGAAACGCCACCAACAAATATTCCAGCCTTACCAGAATAAAACTCAGTGTTTGTACTAGCCCAATCAAGTACTGCGAAATCCTTTGTCATCGCACCTTCTTTATAAAGGTTAGCGAAGAATTGAATCAAATCTTTTCTTCCTTCAGAAATGATACCTGGGATATAATTGCCTTCCTCGTCTTGGTGGTACCATGCATTAAAATCCCAGTATGTTCCCATGTTAAAGTTCGGGTTAATATTTTCTCCAATTGCAACCCCATAAGTATCATTTTTACCATTACCATCCGGATCTTCCTTCGTAAAGGCAATTGCAACCTTCTCTAATTCTTCATAGTTTGTTGGGATTTCTAAGCCAAGCTTATCTAACCAATCCTTACGAATAACTGGCGTTACAGGATATGGTTGAGAGTAACGAGGAATACCATATATTTTGCCATTCACCTTAAAAGAGTTATAGACATAGTCTGGTATGTTTCCTAGCGTGTCATAGTGCTTAAGATAATCATCTAGTGGCAAGAACGCTCCCTGTTCAGCCCATTGATAAAAGCGTGTATCTGTGCCTGGAAAACCGATTAAATCTGGCATAGAGCCGGATGCTACTATAGCAGAAGACTTTTCAATGTAATCTCCCTGAGGTATAATTTCTGGCTTGTAGTCTACATTGAAGCGCTCTTTGATCATATCAAGTCCTGGACTTTTTAGTGGTGGCGGATCTCCAAAACGGAATGTCATCCCTGTAATTGTATACTTCTCTGTATGATCAAAAGGATCTACTTTAGGTTCCTCTTTATTTCCTTCTTCAGTCTTTGTTTCATCTGCAGGCTCTTTCGTTGGTTCAGTTTGGGCATTTTCATCGGTACAAGCTACTAAAACAAGACCAATAATAAGAATTATAAAACCATAAAACCACTGCTTACTTCTCACATTAACCCCTCCGTTACTATTTTTGTTGGCTGGTGAAAAAAATCTGCGATGTCATTACAATAGAAAGTTATCCTTTGACAGACCCAAGCATCACTCCTTTAGCAAAGTGTTTTTGTAAGAAAGGATAGACTATCAAAATTGGTAAGGTGGCTAACAAAATAGCTGCCATCTGTACCGTTTCTGGAGGTGGTAAATTTTCAAGCATGGCTGCATGCCCACCGAGTGCAGCATTAGGTTCGTTGACAATAACGATTTGCCTTAAAATTACTTGAATCGGCCATTTTGCAGGATCATTTAAATAGAGAACTCCCGAAAAATAGCTATTCCAATGACCTACCGCGTAAAATAAACCAAACGCCGCCAATGCCGGCTTAGATAAAGGTAAGATAATACGAGTAAATATTTGAATATCATTTGCACCATCTATTAGCGCTGCCTCAGTTAGTTCCTCAGGAATGCCCTTAAAAAACTGAGTAATAATAATCAAATTAAAAGGACTGATTGCAACAGGGATTATAAGTGCCCATAGGGAATTTAATAATCCTGTTTCCTTTACAACGATATAAGTTGGAATCATCCCCGCTGAAAAAAGCATTGTAAATAAAACTAGAAAAAGAATTGTACGCTGACCCAAAATGTTTCTAGTTAATGAGTAAGCCATAGTGGTTGTAAACAATAGGTTAACAAAAGTTCCTATTACAGTAATATAAACTGTCACAAATAAGGACCTTACAAATTGATCAGAACCTAGTATATACGTATAGGCATCAGTCACCCATTCCTTTGGCCATATGAGGAAATCGCTATTTAATACATCACTGACGCTGGAAAAAGAAACTGAGAAAATATATAAAAATGGAAATAGCATTGCAGCAGCAATAACTAAAAGAACCGTTCCATTAAAAAAATCCATTACTTTTTCTCCTGAAGATCTGAACATTAACATACCCCCTATCAAATGAGACCTTTCTTCATAGTCTCATCATCCTAAATTATCAATCTATCAATATAAACCTTCCTCCCCAAAGCGTTTTGCTAGCCTATTTGCGAGTACTACTAATATTAATCCAATAATCCCTTTGAATAAGCCAACGGCAGTAGCAAAGCTGAAATTAGCCTGTTGTATTCCCTTGAAGTATACATATGTGTCGAGCACGTTCCCAGATTCCATGTTGAAGGGATTTAACATCAGAAAGATTTGCTCGAAACCGCTATCCATTACATTTCCTAGGCGAAGAATTAGCAGAATGACAATTGTACTTTTCAATGCAGGTAGAGTAATATGCCAAATCTGTCTCATTCGACTTGCACCATCCATTACTGCAGCCTCGTATAGATGAGGGCTGATTCCTGATAAGGCGGCCAAGAACAATATTGTTCCCCACCCAGATTCCTTCCATATTACTTGAAGGATAACAATGGGCTTAAACATAGCTGGATCTGTTAAAAAAGGAATAGGATTTATATCTAGAAAGGTTCCTAGAAAGTTATTCACCAAACCTTCACTCCGAAGAAAAATAACTGTAATACCAACAACTACTACCCATGAAAGAAAGTGGGGCATATAAACAATTGATTGAAGAAACCTTTTATAAAGTTGGTTCCTTAACTCATTTAGCATGAGGGCCAGAATAATTGAGATTGGGAAAGCAAAAACAATTTGTAGTAGAGAAATTTGTAGTGTATTCCATATAACTTGCACCACTTCAGCATCCTCAAATATTAATCGAAAGTATTTTAACCCTACCCAAGGACTATCAATAAACCCTATAAAGGGACTATAATCCTTAAATGCAAGAAGTATACCGACCATAGGAATATATCGATAGATTAAAAAATATAATGCCCCCGGCAAAAGAAGTAACAATAAATAGCGATCTCTCCATAATTTTTGTTTAATGGAATTTTTCTTGGACGGCTTGGGGTTTTTCTTCAATTCAGTTACTGGAGGTACAACTGTCTCTAAGTTCTTATTTTTAGTAACAATAACCTATTTCCCCTTTCCTTTGTACTGATTCGCTAAAATGATTACCTGTATAATACCTGTATTTATAATAATATTAGTTTAAATTTTACAATTATTCAATATTTTTCTAAAATTATTTGTAGGCCGTATTAATATTGTGCCTCTGCTTAGATTCTAAGATTTGAAACATCTTATTAGAGATAAAAATCAAAGCAACACCTATTAAACTTCCACCGTAAAAAGGGATTAGTCCAGGTATCTTCATCATTAAATAATAAGGAAAATAAAACCCTAAAACCATGAAAATTGCAAATAATGGGTTGGAAAGTACAATATAAATACAATCTTTAAAGTATTGTATTAGCTTCATCTGATAACCAACATAGAGTGGAAACGCATATAATAGAGCAATCAAATAAATGACCCCTAATATAAAAAAGAAAAAGGAAGCTATTAAAGCAGCTATGTTAGGCAATCTACGGAAAAATTGTAAATCTACAAAAAGAATGATGCCAATAATAACCCATATGTAACCAAATAGATTAGATTTGAGGAATTCTTTTTTATAGATTTCTCTAAAGAGTGTAAAGGACTTTATATCTTCTTCCCCATTGCTCCATTTACGAATAATGGTAAGCATTGCAACAGTAGCTGGAAAAAACCCAAGAATCCCCAGCCCTATGACCATTCCAACTAACCAAAGGATATTTACATAAGCAAGTTTCATCCCCCAGTCCATATATCGATATAATGTACCTCTCCATCCTGTCAGTTCCATACCAAACACCTCTTAGATTTATAATATTCACGAAATATTCCATTTATTTATAATAGAAAAGACTTATTTATAGCGTAACCGCCACGCTATATTGGCCTTTTTCGAGGTTTAACTTAAGCATTCCATTTTGGAAGCCACAAATTCCTTGTCCCTTTATAGTCTCTTTGCCATTTATCAAAATTTGAATTGGCCTCGGTATTTTTAGTGAAACTGTAGTATCTTCTTTTACCTCTAACATGATCAATACGGAAGCTTCGTAAAAATATACTGAAATATTGGCATCGTTGCTCACATGACAAAAATGATTCCCTTCTATTTCAAGCGAACTTGCGCCTTTAATAGAAAACTTGGATGGATACATTTCATTGTTCAGGAAAGTTATCCAAGCCTGTTTACCTAAAAATGTCATCTTGTCATGGATTAAAGCTCTTCTACTAATCTGTTCCTCTTTAGGAAAAAATAAATAGTCTACCTTTTCTTCTATTGCTCGGTCTATCTTAAACACTAAGTGAGATTCTGTTTTAGTTAAGTTATAATAAAAACCGACTTGAGGGGCATGAGGACTAAGCAAGGCTAATTTCATGCTTTTTCTCCTCCTTTCGTAGAAATATCTCAATTTAATTGCTGCCCCAACAAACTTTTTAGCTTACAATTACTTTCGGAGGCATAGATAAAAAAGAAATCAATTCACGCACCTGCCGTTTCATAAAAAAGCTAACTATTTTTTACTAAGGAATTTTTTCCTTCTAGTAGGTTTTGAATTCTTTGACACGTATCCTGTGATTTTTCCATATTCGCCCATAGAAATTGCATCTCTCTTTCAACTAATTCAAATTCTTCAACAGTCAGGTTTAAATCTTTTATAGTTACAGCATTTGGCATCGTTTCTATAAATGCATTATAGTGTTCCGGATGAATCTCAGTCTGTAAAAGACTATTATCTTCTGCTACAGTCCGAAGCATTGGAATCGTACAGCCATTTTTCTTTATAAGCTTCTGCGCTTCCTCACCAACCATAAAATCAATAAGTGCATGTGCAGACTCCTTCATCGCACTGTCCACATTGACACCCAAAGCACCACCTAGTAACAGGGTGGCAGACTTTTTGTTTTTGGGAGGGGGAATTACATCCCACTGTATCTTATGGTCCCTAAATTCATTCATGAAATAATAGGTGGTTAGAATCATTGCAGCTCCTTCACGCATAAACAAGTTTTCTGCGAGGTCATTGCTACCATGAGAAAATATTGGAGAAACTTGATGCTTATACATCAAATCTACACAAAACTCAAGCGCCTCTATATTCTCTCGACTGTTCATCACTGGCTGAGAACCATCGGAACCGATAAAACGTCCATTATTTTGCAGAAGAAACACTGGCCAACGGTTTGTAGAAGAGGAAAAACAAAAACCATACTCATTAATAAGATTATCCTCGCTAACTTCATTAGTAGCCTGCTGAGAAATATGCAATAAATCCTCCCAATCCTTGATTAAAAATTCTTCAGTTATCCCCGCTTTTTTAAAAATGTCCTTATTATAGCAAATCATTACTGGCGAGAAGACGAATGGCGTCAAATGAATTTTACCTTTCGTAGTAAACATATCAAAAATCTGATGATAGCTATCCTTCTCCGAATCAAGATGTGCTGGTAAATAAGGCTCTAGCAGGTCTAAACGATTTGAATCCATCAATTGTCTAAAATGATAATCCGAAACGATAAAAACATCTGGACCATTTCCATGCTTAAATGCTTGTGAAAGGTTATAGACATACTGATTATTCGGCAAAACTTCAAGATTTACCTTTATATATGGGTTAAGCTCTTCAAATCGACTAATAATCTGACGGATTGTCTCTATTTCGTAAGAGTTGGAAAACCATCCAAGTGTAATCGTTTGCTTCTGTGTTTCACTGGGCAATGTAACTCGGTTGCCCTTTCCAGCTATTTTTTCTATTAGGCCTTCTTCCACTAGTTCTGCTAATGCTTTTCGTATGGATACCCGGCTAAGCTCATACTCTTTACTCAAAGTGTTTTCTGGAAGGATAAATTCTCCAGGCTTAATCTTTCCTGTAATTATTTCTTGCTTTACCTCATGGATAAACTTGTTATAACGACTTTCAAAGTCACTTTTTCTTTTTAGCAATGCATACAACTCCCCTGCCTCAAATCGGCCCAAATTAACTATAAATACATAATATCATGTGGAAGGTTGATAGTATCACTTTTCCTTTAACCACCTATCTAAAAATAGGTAAGCCATTTGTCTAATTTCTTTTGGAAAATCATGATCAGAGTTTCCAATAAGCGTTTGAATTCGCTCCCCTTTCTCTAACCATCGATATAAGGAGTTTAAATCATTCAGGCCTTGTGCAGCCGGCTTCCAATGTGGGAATATATAGTCATTTTGCCCCATCCACACAAAAAAAGGGGTTGGTGCGACCAATGCCGCTATCTCTGTAAACTCAAAAGGAACTTTACCCTCATTTATATATTCACTTAACTTTGGTATATGACTGAACCATTCTCGTTTACCCCATCGATGCAGTTCTGGATCCTCAGCAATTGTAGAAAACCCACAGCTACAAACCACTGTCTTTATTCTTCGATCAACTCCAGCTAAGAAGTAGCTATTATAGCCTCCTAAAGAGTGACCAATAGCACCTATTCTATTGCTATCAACGCATTTAATATTCTCTAACAGACTAACTCCCTGCTTGTGATCAATAATCATCTTCGCCACTGCCGACCAATTAGGATGTTGCGTATCAAAGGTTGCTGTTTGAAAAGGTTTTTCGATATCTAGAACCCGTTCTCCTGCTGTAATAGTATCAGGTGCAAGAACTACATATCCCCTCTTGGCAAGTTCAAGTCCATATTGTCTATTTTCTCTACCTTCTGGCGTACTTACATCGTCTTTCCCTACTTCACTCGTAGGATGTAGGGCGATCACTGCTGGATACTGTAATTGTTTCGAATATAAGATTTCCAGAGCATCGTTCTTACTAGTCAGATTTTTTGAGTTAACCTCTCTTGGCAGTAGCAGGTTTGCCGGCACAGTATCTCCAAAAACCGTAGCATACTTTACTTTTAGAAAATAGTATTCAGGAAATGTCTCCCATGAGAATAATTCAAACTGCGTTTTTACTAATGGCGGGATTTCTCCAATACATTCAAGCCATGTATTTTCTATTTGGCTTCTCTTTTTCTCCCAGTCTTCTTTACTTCCTATTTCTTGTAAAAGGGATGAAGCCCCTTGTTGATTTAAAGTCGTTAATGTATACATTCCTGCCCTCCATCAATCTAGACTTACGCTATACAAATGACTGCCGCTCCCATAGTAAATTCTTTTTTGATAGAGAGCAATTCCACTACTCGCCTTTGTGGGCAATTCTTCAACTAACAGAATTTCATCGCCAGGATATTGCAAATTCTTCACGAAGAGTCCTTTACTCATCAGGCAGTAAAGAGATTGGGTGAGCTCATCAAACACGAAACAAGAGCGAATAGGCTCCCCATAATGAGAGAGATTTTTTTCAGTAATAATTGTGTTCGTTGACGGCATCCAAACAAAATATAAACCTTTCTCCGTCACTCCATGAACGTAATCATAACTATCCGTATAAAGAGAGATGATTTCCCGTGTTCCTTTATAGGGAGCAAATTTATACTTCAATTGTTTTGTTTTTTTATCTAACACATACAAATTGGCGTCTTGCGCTTTAACCTCGGCTCCTCCTGGGGCTTCTACACTAGTTCCACCAACGATATCCCCGTTTCTTAGCTCGCTAAGACAGATCGTACTGTGATAAGGTAAAATATTATTATTAGAAATTACAGTATGTTTTTCTGTCTCGATATGAAAGAATGCTAAAGCACCACCAACTACCCCATAACCCGGAAATCCACCCCATACGACTTCTTTTTTATCGCTCGTGGCAAGAGCACACCGTGGACGATGAATATGCTCCTCCTCTAAAATTAAGCGAGGGCTAGTAGGTTTTTCTGATTTCTGATTCATATTATGAACATAAAGCTTGCCACCTGCATAAGCTACTCCCACAAGTAAATCGCCCTGGGAGGCATAGGCACAAATATTTCCACCGCCGCCTTTTTCTAGTGCTCCAAAATTTTTAAAGCAGTTATTAGATATATCAAATTGAAAAAATTGTAGAGGATGCATGGATGTTCCATAAATGTATCCGGATATATCGAGATAAATAGTAGAGAGTTCAGCTCCATCCGACTGATAATTTAGCTGAATGGTTGTATGAACTCCAGTTTTCTTTTCTACAATTTCTACATATCTTTCCGATAGACTGTAGCTTAATATTTCATAGGATGCTTCTTCATAATGGTGTATTTTTTGAAATCCAGCTCCTCCATAATAAGATGGTGCAACATAATTAGCAGTCTGAAATTCACCCTCTGTGAACTTTAACCACTGTGAAGCTGTTAATACATCCCTCATATCTGATGCCTCCATATGCCCATAGACAAAACCATCTGTGCCAAGGTAAACATAACCTGACCCCTTTTGCCTAAGGGAAGAGGGAATTAGATTCTTTTTCTTGCCTGTTTTTAAATGAAAGGCTATTATGTCCTTGAATTCTGTACCTACTCCAATATATACCCAGCCATATTCGTCAACTGCAAGACTACTTGGATATTTTTCTTGTGAATGCATGGAGCCGTAATCCATGACACTCTTCGTTTCTGGATTATAGGATAGTAAAAAACATCGTGGATAGGTGGTGAAATAAATGTTACCTGTTAAATCCTCCGCAAAACTAAATCCAACAATTTCTTCTTCATTTTCAATCATTTGATAATCTATGAAGCGTTCCAAGAACGGGTCCAACACCAGCAGCATATTTCCTGCACCTGTATAAAATAGCCCATTACTACTAAAGGAAGCAAAAGGATATTCTTTATTTCCCTCTGGGAAAAAAACCTGTTTGGAACTACCCATGTCTATGTCAACTATTAATACAAACCCCTTTGAAGCAATAACAAATCTAGTGCCCCCTCCTTCGTACATAAGGCAGCAGTTCGCTCTTCCTCCGCGTCAATAGGAGTCCCATGATCTATAAATTTATGATACATAAAGACCTCTCCCTTACACACGATAATGGGCTGCTACTTTATTTAACGCCGTAATCATATCCTCTATATCTTTGTTCTCAAAAAACTCATTGATATCTAGTCGAATTGCATTCTGCAAAATTCTTTCCGCGTTCGGACAACTTCCAATAGCATAATCATAGTTACCTTGGTCAAAAGGATAATGGCTATTTAAGTAAGCCTGCTTTTGTTGAAATAAACTTTGAGCGTACAGAACCTGTGGTATGTACCCAGGTGAGTTTGGTATACCCTCTGCTAATAGTGCCGTCGAGAATTCTTCACGTGTACATTTCAAAGATTCCGAGTCCAGAGTGAACATATAAAACCAGTAGCTACACCATCCACCTTTAGTAATTTTCATTGGATGAATGCCCTTCGTATTCTGTATTCCTACGGTCAATTGTTCTCCAAGCTCGTTTCGTCTCGTACAAATCCATTCCAGCTTCTTTAATTGAGCTATACCAACTGCACCTTGTAGCTCTGTCATTCGATAATTTGGTGCCAAGTATTCGATATCCCTTATAACTGACTTTTCCTGTCTTTTATAATTTTTGTCCGCAAAAGCATGTGTTGTGTAGTAATCTTCCTCTTTACCAGAATTAATAGTAACAATTCCGCCATCTCCAGTAGATATATGCTTAAAATCATTTGTACTGAAGCACCCATAATCTCCAATTGTTCCCGTCAAACTTCCTTTGTACGTGGTTAGATAGCTTTGGGCGCAATCCTCAATCACCTTTATCTTATGTTTTTTAGCAAGCTCCATGATTGGTTCCATGTCACAGGGGTTGCCAGCAAGATGAACGACGATAATTGCTTTGGTTTTCGGTGTTATTACTCTTTCGATAGATTCAGCTGTTAGGTTATAGCTATGTGGCTCCAAATCTGCAAACACCGGGACAGCGTTTTGATACAGAATTCCGATAACGGTACCTTGGTCTGTTATCGGACTTGTTATTACTTCATCACCTACTGTAACGCCAGCAGCTCCTAAGGCTACATGAAGCGCAGCAGTACCCGAGGAGGTTGCAACACTATACTTTACCCCATACATTTCATTAAAATCGGATAAAAATTGCTTGACCTTGTTGCCAAAATGATAAAAAAGAGTATTCTGCTCTAATGCTTCAAGCAGCTCCGTCGCTTCATCTAAGCCAAAGCGCTTTCCAGTACCAAAGGGAGTCGTTTTTACTTGTTGGCCACCAAATATTGCTAAAGTATTGTTTTTCATCATAAGCCCCTCCAACATTAAGCTTCTTTTAAGATGTGATTGGCAATCGAAGCAATTTTACAGTTCAATCCAAAACGTTTGACCGTTTGTGAAGTTTCAGCCGAAACAGGCAAAAGAACGACTAACTTATCCTCATATATATTCCCTTTAAGCTCGATCTCACCTAAATCGGAAATACCTATGATTTCTACTTTTCGTCTTCCTCTTACCCAATTGTTAATTTGCTTACTGGTCCAGAACGAAAAGCCTTGCTGCTTTGCAGTATGGATTAATTGGACTATAGCTTCACGAACAGGTTGTTGCTGATAAATATGAATTTGATGAAATAGAAAATGGGCCACTCCATTCACTCTTTTTACTCCTTCAAGAAAAGGTTCAATGACCGTTGCATCAGCTAATGTATGATGATTTAAATCCTGCGTCAGGAAGCCAATCTCCAACACGTCATATAGTCGATTTTTTTCATCCGCCCAAGCCATTGGAAAATAAGGTTGGCATGTTCCAAATAGGAATCCTATATTTCCTCTTTTACTTGGCCCTCTCGACTGATCTGCTTCAATCCCATATTTCTCGCACCATACAAAAAATTCTCCCCACCCTTCGAATCTCGTATAATGATTTTTATTTGAAATTATATTTTCAACTTTTGTAGATTGTTGTAGCCATGTAAGCTGTGCTTCAAAGGCTTCCTGCGACCAAATGCCATCATCCTGCTCAAGCGCATTATAATGGAGTGCTATTTCATGACCATCTTTTTTTATCTGCTCATAAATAGAAGCATTATAACCAGGCGCAATCATACACCAAGTGGATTGCACATTCTCTGATTTTAGTGTATCTAGTGTTATTTGTGCTGATTCATCAACATTAAGGTCACTATCATGAGAGATCATAGCCATATGCTTCACGTCAGTTGGCCAATAATCAATAAGAGGAATAGTAAGTTGTTTATCCATTGCACATTTAACAAGATGCTCTAGAATAACCTCTCTCCATAAGTCTGCGTAAGGATGAGGAAAATACGGCATTCCTGTTTGGGTAAAGATTCTATCTAAATCCCAATCTAGCTCGAAGCCATCATCTGCCTTTAAAATATCCTCATCAATATTTGCACTCCCATCTGGTGCTGGAATGCCGTCTAAAGTTACTGGAGCAGTTCCTTGCTGCATAGCAACGATCGTTTGTGGTATAGGAACCGCCCAACGCTCAATCGAGCCCTTTCCGTGCTGAATTCGCTGTAGTGCATACGCATCCTCATTTAGCAATGTCCCTAACTGGCTGTGCGATAACTCTGTCCCTTCATAGGTCCAAGGTTCCGCTTGAAGATATCGAAGAGGGGTCTGTTGATTGAGAAAAGTCGAAAGCTCTGCATATCCTGCAGTGGAAATATGTTGACTTTTAAATCCTAGCTTATCCTTCAGATTATTTAGTCCACCATATGCAATCACAATTCCCCCAGACTCTACATAGTTTAGTATTTTTGCTTGAGTAGCTTCAGTATCCGAGCATTGAGCGACTATCAATAAATCAAAGGAATTAAGTTGTTCCAAACTATCTATTTTTTGATAAGGGAGTCTAAAATGGTCGAGAATTTCATAAACATAACATTCAAAAACATTGTTTCCCCTCCCCCATTGCTTCTCTGCTTCCTCTCTATCAAAAAGAACCCCCAGCCTTGCCATTTTCATCGAATGGTCACTCCTCTATAGGAACAGACAGGTATATTACATGTCTATTATATTGTTATGATAATCATAGTATAATTGGATATTTTTATCAATAAATTGTTTGAAAATTTTATATATTTTTTTAAATCGAGTTTTTGTTTCTTGAAATTGGGTTTTCAAATGAGGCTAAGATTGCTGTAAAACAAGGCTTCATTGTAGTAATCTACACATTTATTGTCGTAAACTGATTCTTCTAGCCGTTTGCACCTGATTTAAAGGATAAATTTTAGATGAACGGACCGATTTCGGAGGTAAACCAACCGGTTTCAGCATATAACACATCAAGATGAGTTATTAATAAATTCTTTTACTTATTGAGAGGATTGTGTGCTCTAAAGATGAAGGAAAAATAATATTCTACTTATCAAATAGCCCTATGCTAATTTTTAAAAATTCCTTATCTAATAAAAAAACCTATTCACCTTTGCGGGTGAATAGGTCTTCAATTAGAACTTAGAACCACCAAAGCCATACTCATCGAGTAGCTCTTCAAAGGTTTTGTTCTTTTCTTTTTGTTTTTTTTCAAAAGCAAGCTGTGCCTGTCTTTCCTCTTCTCTTTCTTGTTCAGCTGTCACTAACTGTTTCTTCGTTTCTTTTAACTTAGCAAGAACATCCATAGAAAGCTGATCTGAAAGAGCATTACCTTCTTCTTTTACAGAAGAGGATTTAGCTTGCGGCTGTTGATGTCTTTTTTGCTTTTTTTTAGCCATTTTTTCACCTACTTTATGAGCGTTTCACAATAGTAGCTACCCCTTGACCTCCACCAATGCAAAGTGTCGCAAGTCCTGTTTTAGCATTTCTCTTCTCCATTTCATGAAGTAAAGTAACGAAAATACGAGCACCACTAGCACCGATTGGGTGGCCTAAAGCAATAGCTCCACCATTTACATTTAGTATATCATGATTGAAGGATAGCTCTCTATCAACTGCTATAGATTGAGCTGCAAAAGCTTCGTTTGCTTCAATAAGCTCAATATCACTTAGAGATAACTGGGATTTATTCAAAGCTTTTTTCACTGCCTCTACCGGACCAATACCCATTACGCTTGGATCTACTCCAGCAGATGCGTTAGCCACAATCGTAGCCAAAGGTTTTAGGCCCAATTGATCTGCCTTTTGCTTAGACATTACAACTACAGCAGCTGCCCCATCGTTAATACCAGAAGCATTTCCAGCGGTAACAGACCCATCTTTTTTAAATGCCGGACGCAATCCAGCTAGTTTTCCCTCAGTAGACCCTTTTTTCGGATACTCATCTTTATCAAAGATAACGGGATTTCCTTTTCTTTGTGGAATTTCCACAGGAACTATTTCTTCATCAAACTTTCCATTTTCTACAGCTTCTGCAGCTCTTGCTTGTGATCGCGCAGAGAATTTGTCCTGCTCTTCTCGAGAGATTTCATAACGGTCACAAAGATTTTCTGCCGTTATGCCCATGTGATAATCGTTGAATGCGCACCATAGTCCATCGGAAATCATGCTATCCACTACTTTTTGGTCTCCCATCCGGAAGCCGTCTCTAGCATTCTTTAATAGATAAGGAGCTTGGCTCATATTTTCCATACCGCCAGCTACAATTATTTCTGCATCCCCAGCAATAATTGCTTGAGTAGCAAGATGAATTGCTTTAAGTCCTGAACCACATACTTTATTTATAGTCAGAGCTGAAACCGATTGTGGAAGTCCAGCTTGAATGGATGCCTGTCTGGCAGGGTTTTGTCCTAGACCTGCTTGAAGCACGTTCCCCATGATTACTTCATCTACTGATTCCTTTTCTACCCCTGCTTTTTCTAATGCCTTATGAATAACGATAGCCCCAAGTTTAGTTGCTGGTATATCCTTTAATCCACCCTGGAAAGAACCAATCGCTGTTCTAACAGCACTTACGATCACAACTTCATTTGTCACGTGAATTTCCTCCTTAATATTCCCTTTTTCAATAAAATCTAATAAATCAAATTAAAAGTTTGCTTGTTCAACCATCCATTCATTACAATAAAAGAGGGAGGGATGAATATGTATAGTTTACCAAATAAAGTGACAATAATCGAGGTAGGACCAAGAGATGGCCTACAAAATGAAAAAAATGAGGTTCCAACAGAAATAAAATTAGCTTTTATTGAACAGCTTCAACAGGCTGGTATAGAAGAAATGGAACTAAGTTCTTTTGTATCACCAAAATGGGTTCCACAAATGAAAGACTCAAAAGAGATCGTTACGAAAGTTAAAAAAGTGGGTAGACAATTTGTACTAACACCAAATAAAAAAGGTGTAGAGCTAGCAATGGAAAATGGAGCTACTAGCTTCGCAGTTTTCGTAGGTGTATCAGATAGCTTCAACCAAAAAAATATTAACAAAACTACAAGAGAAAGTATGGATGAATTAAAGCCTATTGTGGAAAAACTAATGGAAGATGGACATTTTGTCCGAGCATGTATTTCTACTGCGTTCTATTGTCCTTTTGAGGGTGCGGTCGATCCACAAAAGACAATCGACCTATGCAAGGAATTCGTGTCATGGGGTGTAAACGAACTTAGTGTAGCAGATACCATTGGAATGGCGAATCCAAAAGAAAGCTATAATTTATTCCATGCTATAAAAAATGAATTTACGAATACATTAATTACTGCACATTTTCATGATACTCGCAAAATGGGGATTGCCAATATATTTGCAGCCCTACAGGCCGGTATTTCAAGATTCGACACATCTGCAGGTGGCTTAGGAGGATGTCCTTTTGCACCCGGTGCCACAGGAAATGTAGCAACTGAGGATGTTGTGAATATGCTACATAAAATGGATATTTCCACCAATATCAATATGGACGAATTATTAAAAGCAGTCAATATCGTTGCTCCATATGTTTCCAGACCAATTGAGACAGGGATGTATAGATTATATAAGAGCAAGTAGGAGCTGAGCTTATGAAAAAAAGAGTTATCGTTTGGACGAGTATTTTCACAAGTATTCTTACAGCAGTAGCCACTGTGTTTGGTTTTTTTCTCACGAATAAACTCATGTACATGAAGAAAAAAGAAGATGACTTTATATACAATAGAGAAATTACTTCCAAACGTTTAGATGAGGTCTGGTTTAATGCTGTAAACAAATTAGAACGGTGGATACCCTCGAAGAATGGTTACTCTCTGAAAGCGATTTTCATTGAACCTCTCCAAACGAAGAATTACGTCATCATTTGTCATGGTGTTACTGAGAATAAGATTAATTCGCTACGTTTTGTAAGAATGTTCGAAAGACTTGGCTTTAACTGCGTCGTCTATGATCATCGTAGACATGGTGATTCTGGAGGTAAAACGACAAGCTTTGGTTATTACGAAAAAATGGATTTACAGGCAATAGTGGAAGCAGTTCGGGAACGTGCAGGCGAAAAAGCGGTAATTGGGATACACGGGGAGTCAATGGGAGCAGCCACCACCCTGCTATATGCCGGTTCTATTATTGACGATGCAGACTTCTATATCTCAGATTGCGCATTCTCTGATTTTGAAGACCAGGTTTATCATTTACTTACCCAAACCACCCCACTTCGCTCTAGCTTAGCCATCCGATTTGCTAATCTCTTCTTAAAATGGCGAGATGGTTACACCTTGAATTTGGTATCTCCGATTGATGTAGTAGATAAAATAGAAAAACCTGTTTTATTTATTCATAGTATGGAGGATGATTTCATCTTGCCAAAGATGACAGAAGATTTATATGAAAAGAAAAAAGGACCTAAAATGCTCAAATTATTCGATGTAGGAGCACACGCTAAATCGTTTAATGAAAATAGCAAGGAATATGAAGAAGTTGTATCAGATTTTTTAAAGCAATATAGCTTGCTAGGGGAAAAATAGGCATTTCTAATTTGATTTTAAACGATTAATATTCCATTAATTAAGCATATTGAATAATAAAATTTTAAGATTAGGATTCCATTATAGAATTGGAATCCTCTTTTTATTTTTATTGATAACAAATCATTCCTAATTGAAATCTTTACATAATAAATTCAGAGTGAAAATCTCCTTAAAGAGAATCTATATTCTTTGGGAGTCTACTTTAATAAAATTCAACAAATATTTTTGAAGTAATCCTTTTTCATACTAGAAATAATCCTAAAATAAAATGAGTGTATATAAAAAACTGCAAACAGCTCAATTAGTTTGAGATGTTTACAGTCAGAAAGCACCCAATTAATGAGTGCCTTTAATTATTTGTTTTGCATTTTATTCATTTGGTTCATCATTTGTTTCACTTGTTTTTCGGATGGCTTACGACCCATCTGTGCCATCATCATACGTAGCATTTGTTCATTGATTGGTGGATTTTCTTTCAAATATTTCATCATATATTGTCGTGCTGCAAAAAATCCGATTACAACACCACCGATTAAAGCGACAATTACTATAACAACCCATATCCAAGTATCCAATTTTTCTCCTCCTTTACCAACTTCTCTACGTGTACAAGACACCAATTGAAATTATACTATAAATTTCATAGGCATTCTATATAAATTCTTTGATAAATAGCAATTCGAATACTTTTAAGAGAAAGTATTCGAATTGCAAAGAAGAATATTATTTTTGTAGTAGATTTTTCATCTTAGAAACAACATTTCCTACACTAAAGCCATATTCCTTCATTACGATCTCTCCAGGTGCACTTGCACCGAATTGGTCTATTGCAATAACGTCACCTTCGAATCCAACATAACGATGCCATCCAAGAGAAGATCCCATTTCAATAGCAAGGCGTTTTGTTAAGTTAGAAGGCAATACAGCATTTTTATATGCAGTATCTTGTTTTTCAAATCTATCCCATGATGGCATAGATACTACAGAAACTTGAATTCCTTCTTCTGCTAAAGCTTTTTGAGCCTCTACTGCTAGTCCAACCTCTGAACCTGTTGCAAGTAAGATACCCTCTGCATTTTCAACTGGTGAAACGATATAAGCTCCCTTTTCCACACCTTCACTAGCTTGGTCTACAGAACCTTTAAGTGTAGGTAAGTTTTGACGAGAAAGCACTAACACAGTTGGTTGATCCTTAGAGGATACAGCTAATTTCCATGCTTCCGCTGTTTCATTTGAATCAGCTGGACGGATTACTGATAAGCCTGGCATAGCTCTTAGTGAAGCTAAATGCTCAACTGGTTCATGAGTTGGTCCATCTTCCCCTACTGCAATACTATCATGAGTGAACACATATGTTACTGGCAATCCCATTAATGCGGATAGACGAATTGCAGGGCGTACATAATCACTGAATACGAAGAATGTCCCACCGAACACATGTAGACCGCCATGAAGGGCCATACCATTAAGAGCAGTTCCCATTGCAAACTCACGAACACCAAACCAGATGTTTTTGCCCGCATAGTTATCTGCAGAGAAATCTCCAGCATTTTTAATAGTCGTTTTGTTAGAACCAGCTAAGTCAGCACTTCCTCCGAAAAATGAAGGCAGATTTTGAGCGATAGCATTAATAGCTTCACCTGAAGCTGCTCTACTTGCTTGTGAAGTTCCTTCTTCATAAGTTTTAAGTGCATCTGCAAAGTTTGCAGGCATCTCTCCATTAATCGCTTGTTTTAGAGTTTGAGCTAGCTCTGGGAACTCTTTTTCATAAGTAGCTAATCTTTCGTTCCATGTAGCTTCTTCTTGAACACCTTGACGCTCAGCAGCTTCCTTGAAAGTTTCATAAACTTCCTCTGGTACATAGAAATCTTCTTCGAATAACCATTTATATTCTGCTTTAGCTAATAGAGATTCTTCTTTGCCAAGCGGCATACCATGAGCATCTGCTTTTCCGGAGCGGTTGGGAGAACCAAATCCAATAACTGTTTTCACTTCGATAATTGTTGGTTTATCGTTTTGTGATTTAGCTTTGTCGATTGCAGCTGAAATTGCTTCAATATCATTACCATCTTCTACATAAATATGGTTCCATCCGTATGATTCAAAACGTTTTTCAATGTTCTCAGAGAAAGATTTATGTAAATCTCCATCTAACGAAATATCATTACTATCATACAATACGATTAGTTTATCTAATTTTAAGTGTCCCGCTAGAGAAATAGCTTCAGCAGCTACACCTTCCATCAAATCTCCATCTCCGCATAATGCATACGTATAATGATCAACAATAGAATGTCCTTCTTGATTGTAAGTAGCAGCTAAATGCGCCTCTGCCATGGCCATACCTACAGCCATACCTATACCTTGTCCTAAAGGACCAGTTGTTGCTTCTACCCCTGCTGTGTGACGAAATTCTGGATGTCCGGGAGTTTTAGAGTTCCACTGTCTGAAGTTTTTAATCTCTTCCATAGGTAGATCATAACCACCAAGGTGTAGCAAGCTGTATAACAGCATTGAGCCATGACCTGCTGATAAAACAAAGCGGTCGCGGTTAAACCAATTAGGATTGCTTGGGTTGTGGCGTAAATGTTTTGTCCATAATGTGTACGCCATTGGTGCAGCTCCCATAGGAAGACCTGGATGACCAGAGTTTGCTTTATCGATTGCATCGATAGATAGAGTACGAATAGTCGTAATTGCTAATAGATCTGATTGTAATGACATGAATGACATCCTCTCGAACAAAATTTTTTCTATAATAATAGTTTAGACAACAATTCGCGTATTATCAATGGTTTCTGAAATGATTAGTTAATTCAGAAATTTACCCTTTTTCGCTTGTTGTACCTTTTCTGGTGTAACATCGTTTCCAGAAGGGTCGATAACTTTTACACTTTCTATTGTATCTCTCATTGTTGCTCTAAATGTTTCCAAATATTCTTTGCGCAAAGCACTTTGTTCCTTTGCTTCCTCAATAGATAATCCACTGGACTTAGACTTTTTTGCCAGCTCATTAATACGTGCTAGTTTTTCTTTACTTAACATATTTTTCATCCTTTCAACTAACTCTTATATAAAGGTATGAAAAAAACACACGAAGTGCAAGTCTTTACCCTTCGTGAGTCTCTTTAAATTCCATATATCTTCTATGTACAGTTGCTTTACTTATATTAAAACCTAATCCCTTTAATGTAGAGGTGATTTCCTCGTATGTGAGCCCTGCGTTCCGTAATCGGACAATTTCATCAACAGGTATATCTATTCGCTCTCTTCCCTCAGGGTTTCCTCGAGTTTTTAAATTCTTTTCTGGACGATAGCCTTTTGATATCGCGCGCTTCATTCCTCTTTTAATCTTGGCATTATGAATTTTACGTTGATATTCCTCCACCAAGGCAAGGATTTCTAAAAGCATAGAATCCATTTCATTTAAGTTTAATATACCTTTATCCTGTAACGTATAGACCGATGTGTTTGTTTTCTGAAGTAAATGAAGGACAGCCATTCTACCATTACCTCTACCTATTCTAGTTTCATCTTGCACAAACACCGCTTTGATATCATTTTCTTTTACATAATTGAGCATCTCTAATAGCCCATCTCTCTCAACATCATATCCACTATGCTGATCTGCAAAAACCTGAGAAACCTCACTGCCCTGTTTTTTAGCAAAATCTATCAACTCTTCCTCTTGTCTCTCTAAAGAAGTTTCTTGTGTGGATTTGTCTGTACTTACTCGACAATAAATAACTGATTTCATTCTCCCGCTACCTCTGTTCCATAATTTAAGTGAAGGTTCTCACTTACTTTAGGAACAACTATAACATCCCCAGCTTTAATAGAGGTATCGTATAAATTATTCATTTCTATTACCTGACTAACCCATTCTTCCCTTGAATCTTCTATGCCATATTTTGTTGCAAGAGCCCATAAGGAATCCCCTTGTTCTATTTTGATGTGTGAGTCTTCCTCGTTTGTTATTGTATGTGAGATTACCATAGTTGTCATAAATATAAGATTTAGTCCTAAAAATAATGCTAAAAAATAATTGTTTTTTACCCAATTCATAAAAAAACCCCCAAAATTAGAATGTTTGTTCGGAATGTATGTTCTAATATTAATACGAACATTTGTTTTTGTCAACAAATATTAGAACCTATGTTTGCATAATTTTCAGGACACTGGTATACTATTAATAAGTATTAATCTAGTAGGGAATTTATTACTAAAAGAGGTGAACTCATTGAAGAAAGCGTCTAAAAGACAGGAAGATATTCTAGCTTTTATAAAGGAAGAAGTTCGTAAAAAAGGCTATCCACCATCCGTACGTGAAATTGGTGAGGCAGTAGGTCTTGCTTCAAGTTCTACTGTACATGGACACTTAGCAAGATTGGAAAGTAAAGGTTTAATTCGTAGAGACCCTACAAAACCACGTGCAATAGAAATATTAGATGGTTTAGAGGCTACTGTCGAAAGGCAGGGAGTTGTGCATGTTCCTTTAGTTGGGAAGGTTACAGCTGGTATGCCTATTACTGCAATTGAAAACGTTGAAGAATTCTTCCCGCTTCCTGAAACGTTTGGTACTTCAGATGATCACCTATTTATGTTAGAAATTATGGGTGATAGTATGATTGAAGCTGGAATCTTGAATGGAGATTATGTCATTGTTAAACAACAGCAATCTGCTAACAATGGGGACATCGTTGTAGCAATGACAGAAGAGGATGAAGCAACAGTAAAACGATTCTTTAAAGAAAAAACGTATTTCCGCCTACAGCCGGAGAACTCTGCGATGGATCCGATTATTGTTAATCAAGTCTCTATTTTAGGAAAAGTAGTAGGAGTTTACCGACATATTCACTAATGATTGCTTGACTTCTACAATTTTCATAGTATGATTACTTTGAGCCGATATCATATCTAACAAGAAAGTGGACATTTTTGTTTAGATCATCGAAAAACCCCTTCATGTTCGAGACATGAAGGGGTTTTGTTTATATTATTGCTTGTTTTGATTGTTTTGGTATTACATTCATTCCCTCTAAGAGAGTCTTTGCATCTTCATTAAAATAATGTTTGATGTCTTGTCTTATTAGCAAGGACGGGTTATCTCTTATTATCATTCTCAAAGCTCTAACGTCAAATTTCGTAGCATGCTTATTAATCGTGTAAATCAAGGAAACTTCTTGGCGAGTTAAAGGCTGGGCTCCTGATTCTAGGGTGTCGTTTATGTAAACTAACACACTTCTCGCATTGTCAATAAGTAAATGTTTATTTATATTAACTAGATTTAGATTTTCCTCTATATATTTTCTTGCTGAAGCATAATCTAACTTTTCTATACTATGATTAATCACATTAATTAATTCATTTGCATCCACATTCTATCCCTCCACTATTTCCGGAATTACAGATATATATATAAGTAGCATTGTACTATATTAACATCAGATTTGTAAGCTCTTTATCCTATTTTAATTCATCGGAACAATAAAAAATATTTAGAAATTCATAAATGAATACATTTGTTTATTAAAATTTATATTTAATTTTTGTTAATAGAAAGGATTGATTTATTTGGCTTTTCCATATCGGAATGATTACAGAAAAACGTTATTACCTTATTTAAATAGTTTACAAGAAGAAAGCTGGTTTAAAACCTCACCAACCTATCCAAATAATTTGGCATGGGTTATTTCACATATTGCTACTAGTGAGGATTTCTGGATTAATGAAGTGGCACTCCAACAAAAGTTAGTTTTGACTTTAGACAAAAACTCCTCTCCGTTCGAAATACTTAAAGCTTATCAAGATATTCGCATACATACAGACGGAATATTAAATAACTTAACTGATCAACAGTTTAATCAACTGATTGAAGTCCCTAAATTTTCTGATGGTTGGATTCCTCCTTCTCCCCCAACCTATAACTGGGTATTCCATCATATATATAGTCACGAAGCATACCACATAGGACAAATTGGCATCATAGCTCATTTCAATGGTTTTCCTAAACCTCTTTTTTAAATTAGCTTCATTGTCCAACTGAGAATATTGTTCAAAAATTATTTAATGGGGGTGAAACAATTGATCCCATTATTTCGCTACATTAATTTGGCTCTTCTATCCTCAAATCTTTAGATTCAACAAAAAAGGAAGGACTAGAATAAAAATTCTTGTCTTCCTTTTTTTGTTTCCGCTGTTGTTGATTGAAAAGTAATATCTATATGCGTCCCTCCAATTCCACATCTGATTATTTAAGAGCTACATAGTAGGACTTTTCTTCTCCATGCCACTTCATGCCTCAATATTTATTTTCCATAAAAATGTTATTTAAATACATTTTCTAATCCTACTGTTCTCGTAACCTGTCGTATATATCCACGCTAACAAAAACCCGTTTTCCTTCCTTATAGCAGTGACTTCATTTTAAGAGATGAATATAGTAAATAAGTGCATATTTTAAAGCCGACTGAAATCCCCTTTCTTATCGTGAGAAATAATAAATCAAGTACAGGAACTAACGCCAGACCTTACATTTGCTCAACTAAATCCTTGTAAAAGCAACAATTTTTTTATCATCTTAAACCAAGTTATACAATATGTTCTTAGCTTTTTTTAATAAGCACAGGATTAAAAGCCAAAAGGAGTTTTTTTCATAATGCGAAAATGGTTATTTTTAATAATGGTTTCTTGTATGTTGGGCCTTACTGCTTGCTCCGTAGCAAAGGAGGAAGAAAAACCTGAAAAAGAGATAGAGAAAGTAGTAACAAAAGAAGAGAATGCGGCTGAGGAAAACAAATCAGATTCAAAAGAAGAGGCAACAGTACCTGAGGAGGAAATGGTATCTACAGATAAGGAACTGGTGCAATACTATCTGGACGATGTGAGAGTAGCTTATATGGAGGTAACAGATTTAGCAGTACGCTGGGATGAACTAAGATTTGGATCATCCAATGGTCAATTGGACAGCTATACATTTGCCACTGCTATTTACGAGGAAATTCTTCCACAAAATATGTTTGTTTTAGAAAACATTGAAGCTATTATTCCTCCAAATGATGATATTGCAGCCACGCATGAAATATTAATAGATGCTATTAGCAAGCAACATATCGCATTCAGTGAAATTGCTGCTGGTCTAGATGCGAATGATCCAGACAAGATAACTAAAGCAAATGAAATTCTAAATGAGGTTAGGAAATTGGATCGCGAGTTTTCAAGAAAAATGGAGGCTCTTATTAAAGAATACGGAATCCAATAACATTGCAATTCTATTAACCTTTTTTTGATGACTGATCGCCCTTGTTTAGCGACCAGTCTTATACATACAATAATTTTCATTTTTATATTGTGATAAAAAAACAATGTTCTTCTTTCAAAATGCCTATTAAGTAATGGCCTCCCTAAGCTCTTCCAGCCTATGACCTATACACAAAAAGACGTAATCTAAAAGAGTCTCCCCTAAATAATCGACTAACACGTTAAAGAATTTACTTTTTCTCTCATCTCTTTTTTTACTGTTTGATTGTAACAACAAAATATCTCTTTGCTCTCATAAAAAACAGTATTAATGGGCATTCTGTTAATGTTTAAATGTAATTCTACATATGACAGGTGGAGAAGAATAATGGGAAATTCAAAAGAACCTTTTTATAAGAAGTGGTGGTTCTGGGTAATCGTCGTAATTTTTGTTATTGCACTTGCATCAATCGGCGGAGATGATGAGCCAGTCAACGATATAGCTACCGAGAAAACCACAGAAGACAATAAAAACGAAGCTTCAACGACTAATGATTCAAAAACAGACGAGGATAAACAAGAAAAGAAAAATGAAGGAAAGATTAAATCAGGGACATACAAGGTTGGTACTGATATATCCGCAGGAGAATATATAGTGTTTGCTAATGGCTACACATATATAGAAAGTTCAAAAGACAGCTCAGGTAAATTGGAAGGTATTATTTTCAACGATAATTTAAGTAAGGATTCCCATTCCTATGTGACGCTTCACGATGGAGAATATTTTAAGTTTCAGGATGGTGATATGTATTCTATTGAGCAAGCTCCTTCTATAGTTCCTATTGATGGTATTTATAAAGACGGTATGTACAAAGTAGGAAAAGATATCCCGGCTGGAGAATATAAAATTATTTATAATGCTGATACAGGATTAGGATATTACGAAGTCTCTAAGAGTAGTTCGCATCAGTTAGAGGATATTGTGACAAATGAAAACGTTGAAGCAGATACATATATTACAGTCTCTGATGGACAATATATAAAACTGCAAGGCGTAACAATCGAAGCTAAATAGAAAAAAGCGTTGAGATAGAAATCTCAACGCTTTTTCAATATAAATTATTTAATATTTTACATTGAAGGACTCCCTAATACTCACTGCATCATTGGCCTATTATTTTACTCTTAAAACCTGACCAACATAAATTGTATAATTGGAGTCTAGGCCATTCCAATCTTTAATCTGTTGAACTGTGCTTCCGTAAGTTTGACTTAAACCGTAAACTGTATCTCCACTTACTACTGTATGATACACAGCGGTACTCTTTTTAGGAAGCCCAAAGGACTTAACAATACCATTTACATGGCCTCTTGCTAGAGATTCAATGAAAGAGGATGTATTAAGTTTAGCTGCGTCATTGGCATTATCGATGAAGCCATTTTCTGTAAGCAACGAAGGCATATTTGATTCACGCAAAACATGAAAATTAGCCGTTTTCTTTCCTCGATCTGAAAAATTAACAAGCTTTAAGATCTCTGAATGAATATTTGTTTGATACGTTGTAGTAGGAGTTCCGCTACCTGGATAGACATAATCCTCATAGCCTGTCCCCCCTCCTGCATTAATATGAATAGAAAGGAAGAAATCTGCTCCCCAGGCATTCGCTTGATTCGTACGATCCTGCAAAGTTGGAAATGTATCTCCTGTACGGCTCATTAATACAGTTACATTGTTGTATTCAGCTAAAAGAATATTTTTCACACGTGTTGCAATTTGCAAAGTTAAATTTTTCTCCTGTAATCCATTACCTACAGCTCCTGGATCAGTTCCCCCATGACCTGGATCAATAAAAATTTTTACCATAATCAATCACCTCTTCTAATTTTTTGTTTTTATTTTTTTAAAGAAAACTTGTACAACCGTTGTCTACACCAATGGAATCACCCCTTTCAATAGAAAGAGCCACCCATAAGGGCAGCTCAATTTGGTTTTTTATATGTCATTGCTCTTTTACTATCAGAGAGATCTTGTGTAGTAGGATCTTGAATCAATCCTAATGTCGCTAACAGGCCAAAAACTACATTTACCATGGCTAATAGCCATTTCTCTATGTTCTCTGAAAAGGAATACTCAGTAATTCCTAGACTATTGAAAGCAATAAGCATTAGCTCTGCTAGGATAAATAATTGGGACAGGAAACTCATCACCCAAATCTTGTTTTGTAAACGCACATTCCAGTTGATATTCATACACTCGTCACCTCCTGAATAAGTGCTACTTCGTCTAATCGACGGTGAGCTTGCTTAGTACTTTCCTCCACTCTTATAAGTCTTTCTGACAAAATTTCTCGATGCTTTTCCGATGCTTTCATTTCTTGTTGAATTATCTCCACCCCTCTACTGATGTTATCGAGCTTGGTTTCAATTACCGCTGTTCTAGCTGCCTCTGCCTTCATATCCTTGTCCCTATTGCGACTATAAGTAAGCAACCCAACAAGAAACCCTAAAACTGTGCAACTCATGCCGATGAATAATTCCATTCCCTCACTCCTTTTTAGGGAACAAAAAAAGAACGACCCTATTGGGAACGTTCTCTTCTGTCCACTCATATTTTTTATTCTTCTTAGTTTATATTAAAACATATCCAAAACGAAAATGTGTGCCAGCAATGTGCCTTCTTTTTAGGAGCTCACTTTCTATTCCAAACAACAAAGTAACAATGGTTGTGTTTTAATTGCAAAGCACTAATTGGGAAATTGATTTTTAAAACTATTCTATAGGTTATATTAAAACACATCTAAAACAAAAAAGTGTGCCTTAAAAGTGCCACTCGATTATTTCCCTATCTTGCAGATCTATGTCCTTAATCAAGTTCTCTTGTTCTTTCCATACAACTAAATTCAATACTATAGCAAGCTTTCGAAAGGCCACAGCTTTAATACGATAATACTGCCGATGAGAAAGGTGAAGGTCAGTGTAAACTTCATAATCGTATACCTCCTCCTCACCAAAATATTTCATCGTAATTATAGATCTTTCCTTATAGGATAGTTTGTTAACAGCATGTATAATTTTCTCCATTACTAGCTTTCTTTTTCGCTCATAATCTATATTTTTCACTGCTGAATTTTCAGTAGACGAGCCACTAAAGCTTCCAGATGGCGGTACCAAGGAATACTGAGCTGTAATAGTTGGCATTTTATCTAAAGAAGATTGAAGTAGATATCTTCTAAATTCTGCAAAAGCACGTTCCACTGCTTTTTTGGTTTTACGAGAATCTATTTGCTGTATATTCATTTAAAGTCCTCCTTAATATGGAATGCACAAGTTTGTATATTTGGACATTAACGGCAAGATTACAAGAGGCATCTTTTTCCTTTGGCCTTAAACTACAACGGGTGCAAAGCAAAAAAAAGACACAAGACTTGTCTTCAAGTCTGTGTCCTGGTTATTCCAGTAACGGTTATATTCTTTTAGTCGATTGAATCTCTATATGTGTAGGCTTTCCATTTTGCCAAGTAATAATTTGTTTTCCGTAGCCATATTGAGGTTTTTCCACTAGCTCCATTTCTCCATCTTTAATCAAACATACAGCTTGCTCGATTTTTAGTTTTTCATTTTTCATACAGATCAACTCCCTTTCTTACTTTCTCTAGACGAGCTAAGCGCTTGTCCACTTCGATCAAGCAAAAGCTAAAGCTTAGAGTAACAGTAGTCAGAAGTACGTATAAAACAGACAATTAGAACTCACCCCTTTCAAACGCTTCATGCTACCAGTTCCTAAACATACTAGACAAAAGACTTTCAGAGTATGGGTTAAAGCGTATTTCACTTGATTGTTCCTTCACTTTTAAATATTCCTCATAGCCTCTGGTTTTCGTAACTACAAACCAAATTTCAAATGGCTCTTTTAGAGTACCATCATTGAAATACCATACATCCAACAAATACGTTTCCTGCTTCATCTAATTTTCTCCTCCCTCTCAAAGTAACCATTTCGGTGACTTTGCGATAAAAATTTTTATTCCTCCATTATCTTAGAAGTTCAATCCTGATTGTGAAAACAATATATCACCATATTGGTTACTTGTAAATGGTTAAATAGCATTATACCTTAATATTACTTCCGTTATGGTGACTTTTATTATATAATTAGATAAATACTATTGCAGGAGGAAAAAAGTGACATGGAGCTGACTAATTACGTAGGAAAACAGATAAAAAAATGGCGGATTATGAGAAATATGAACCAAGAAGAATTGGCTGAAAAGTTACATACTACTAAACAAACTATTTCTCGTTATGAAAAAGGAGAAAGGAAGGCCAATCAAGAAATATTATATGAGCTTGCTAAAATCTTAAATGTTTCTATCAATGAATTTTTCCCTCCATTAGAATCTAAAAAGGGTAAAAATATCGAAACAATTGCCGCCCATATAGATGAGGATGTTACCGAGGAAGAAATGGAGGACATCAAAAAGTATATTGAGTTTATCAAATCACAAAGAAAATAATTTTCATTAAAGATTAAGGGGGTGTAATTACATGAGTTTCGAGAAACTACTGATGGAATATCCGCAAATATGTATTATGGAAAAGGACTTGCCAAAGGGGCTTTCCGGTCTATACTATGACAATAATATAGAAATCAATAAATCCAAGTCCTCTTACGAAAAACACTGTATTTTGGCTGAAGAGCTAGGACATTACGAGACGTCCACCGGGAATATAACCGATTTAGGCAATATAAACAATCAAAAGCTAGAACTGATTGCAAGAAGGTGGGGCTACGAAAAAATTGTCTCACTCGATCATTTAATCGAGTGTTATCTACACGGGTATACGACTGTCGAGGAAATTTGCTTGCACCTTGAAATTACAGCTAACTACTTAAAAGAAGCTCTTAATGTCTACAAGCAACGACATGGAATTTCCATACAATATAAGGAGTATGAGTTGTTTTTTGATCCATTAAATATATCCAAAAAATAAATCTAATAGACTTAACTAAATTTCAACGACTTGTGGGGGCTTCTATATGCGATTGATAAACATAATTAGGATATGTGTGTGCGTCATTGTATTAATAAATTTATTTATTTCTTAGAAAAATAATCATGCTTGCGGATATACCGTCAACTATAAAATGCATGAATTGAACTTCTTTTATTGTCTAGTCTCACTAACTTCTTTTGTACTGATTTTACTCCTAGTATTCTCGGGGAAATTTCTCAAATTCACTATAAGCATTTACGTATTATTAACGGCAGGACGAGCTTTTTTTACTACATCGACAATAAAAACTTTAATAATAACATGGTCAATGTTTTAAATGAAAATTTAATCTGGATATTTTTATTCCCATTAATAATCGGTCTTGTTATATTTAGTAACAAAAAAACTGCCTAACTTATCCCTTAATCTTAATGGTGATGTTTACCTATTAAATAGTGAGCGAAGGACTGTAGATCTCCAGTAAAACGTTCTACCCCATCCACATGATAAAAAGTGCTGGTTTGGTCAAAATCAAAACTTGAATTCGTAGTAGAATATAAAAAAACTCTTTTCTCTAACCCCAGGGCTATTCCCATCTCGATATGGCTACCCTTACCAGCTGGAAGAAGAACAACAAAAAAATCACTCTCAACTACTGCTTGTTTTTCTATTTTGCCAATCTCAGAGAGCAAGTTATACGAATCTACTCTTTCATTTTTAGTCCAATCATATGTGTGGTTCCAGCCTTCAAGTTTTAAAATTCTAGCAAGTTCTCTTACTTCATGGATATTCTTAAAACTTGAGGCAATGTAAAAATTCATATTAACTCCCCCTTTTAAATATTTAAAGTCCAAATTCTATAAAGATATTTATTGTTTACGTTAATTTTATCTTTTTGCACAACAACCATTATATTTATATAATTGGCCCATTTTGGTATGAGTTTATCGAGAGATTTAATCACTTTTTCATCTGGAGTTGTATACCCAACATTCTCTTTACTAACTAAGTAGCCTAAAAAATCGCCATACAATGAATTAGACCATTCATACACTTCATTCTCAGTATCAAAAATCCTATTATCTTCTGAATATTGGCCATTTACCCAATGTATCTTCATACACAAGCTCCTTTCTGCTTCGAGTAGCAATTAAGTTTAGGGAAATAATATTCCCGATTTACTTAATTTGACTATCCTGAATAATCCATTCAGCGGCGCCTGCTAAATCAGAAAATATCGCATCAGCTAGAGGGTCACTTTTTCCAAGGAAAACACATTTTGTACCAGCTTTCTTACCCGCAATAATATCCGTATCTGTGTCTCCAACCATATAAGAAGAGGCCAAATTTATTTCATACTTCTTGGCAAGATCTTCAATTAATTTACTATTAGGCTTTCTACAGGAACAGCCTGACTTTGGCTTATGGGGACAATAGACAACATCATTCACAATCGCTCCTTTCTTCCTTAAAGCTTCCTTCATATGCTCATGTATATGAATTAACTGCTGTTCCTTCATATATCCAAGACCTACTCCACCTTGATTGGTAACCACAAACACATAATTAAAGATAGTATTTAATTTTTTTATAGCCTCTGGTACGCCTGGCAGGAAATATAAGTCCTGCGGTTTATTCAGGAATTTAACTCGATTAGTTAGTACTTCGTTAATAACACCATCTCGATCTAAAAATACAGCTTTTTTCATCTCTTACACACCTTTATAATTTTCTCCTATTGTTCCCCGGAAGAAAATAATTATCAGTCTAAAAAAAACCTAAAATGTTTTCGTTTTAGGCTAGGGTGTGTACGAATGTTTTTTATTATCTCTTAAAGAAAATATTTAAAACGATAATTAATATAATAATTCCTACAACCACAATATCTATCTATTTTCTCAACTAAATACTAGCCTCTAGTAGGTCTAAACAATGATCAAAGCTTGCGTGTATTCTATGCCCTCCAAATAAATTGCCATCATGGAATTCACAATATATTTCATTTCTACTTATTTTTACATCATATAATGAAATAGACTTAGCAAACTTTTCTTTTGTTATATCATATTCCCCAGCATCCACTTCATCCCAATTTAATGTCGGATCATTTTCATCGTATTCTGGCCAAAAATCATTTTTATAATGAATCATACTTGTTGCCACAGATACTCTTGCCTTCTCATCTATAGATATAAAGAACTTTTCGGCGATTATCAACAGCCTCTTGGCATCGTCTAAATTTCTAGTATTTAAGCTCCAATGAATTTTACTTTCATGATTTTCATAGTTATTGGTTATTTCATTGAAAGTAAACAACCCCAATTCGTTACTGTAAATAGATGAGTTCACCTAATCATCCCCTTTGAATAGATCTTCAGAAAAAAATTTACATAATAGAACTTTCGATAGTTCACATTCACCTATGAATTGATTTTATTCATTAATTAAATTTTGCCGACGATTACATAGAAAAGCAATATATACCACAGCTAATGGAATGGAAAGTATCGAAGCATATTTTGCGAATACCTTTTCTTTCTTAGAAAGCCAAGATTGTATGGAGTAAAAATCAGATATGCTACTTTAAATTATGCAGATCAAATGATTCTTCTAAATCTCCCCATTTAACATTTACTTTAATGACAGCATCTTCGGTTAATTTTGAGCCACCTTTTGAGGCCCCTGAAGAAGAAAATGTAACGGACGATGGAGGTTCTGTGAACTCTTGAACTCTTTTCCCGCTACTATTATCAGTTTGATAAGAGTATTCAAGCTTTTGTAGTGACGACAACTCTTCTAATGAACCTTTGTATTTTAAAACGAACTCATAGCTGGCATCGTTCGAATACGTTTTTGTTCCATTAGTTTCTCCCCATTTTTCGATTCCTTTATACAAATATTCAGCTTCCCATTGATCACTTTCTCCAATAAATTTATAATCGTTTTTCGTGGTCTCAGAACAAGCAGTCAAAAATAATATTGTAAAAAACAAAGCGAGTATTTTTTTCAATTTCAATTCCCCCAAAATTTTAAAATTGAGCTCCACTTTATAACTTTTTGGATTTAATACAATTACCTCTGTTTAATTTTTAGCAATACATTACGATTAAATATGATGTTTACTTGTTCTTCAAGCCCATTAGACAAATGTCTACATCATTTGCATTTTGTGGGTTAACTCGTAGAGAATGTTGCATTATTATTAATCATTTATAGGTTCATATTTCATACCTTCATCTATTGATTTTCCATCATCATAGACAACTAGAACTATTTTTTTACTATTACTATTATAAAAATATTCATAACTATAAGCAGAATCATCTTCAAAAGTGACTATAAATCCATACCCACCATTCTTATAGTCTTTAATTATCTTTTTTGATGATATCTTATTATCATCTACACCTTGTTTATTCAGATATTCAGCAAATTTTACTTCAGCATCATCTTGACTGCCAGGATAGATAGCAACTATAGCTAAAATTGCTAATCCAACCAAAACAACTAAACTTATTATTATTTTCAATTAATACACCCCTTTGGATAACTTGAAAAGCAATATAAAATTCAGTTTAGAAACTTTCAATCATCATTTTGAGGAGGTGGTTTGTAACCTCTTTAGCAAATGTTGCTGGTTTGATTGGACATGCAGTTATAGTTGTTAGTGGATAAATTAATCCATACATATAGATAGATTTTCTTGCACTCACATATAATTTATTCAACAGATAGATACTTCAGAGTTATCGGATCGTTGTTATTCATAGTTGCTTCATATAACACGATTTCTCCTGAGGGTGGTATTAGTTCATTCGAGTTACTATTAAAGTTCTCTGATAAACCTATCATCCAAGTTGCTTCGTTATTTTGGACCAAAACAACGGCTAATGTACCAAATTGAACAACACTGTCCCATTTAAACTTTTCCGTTTTTCCGTTATGGACAACAGTAATTCCATCCGGTGAACTGATAACCATTGCATTATCCCCTTGCCATTGTCCAGCGATAGATGGACCAACGTAAGAATAGGAACCCTCGTCACGACCCCCATAGGTACCGATATATTGGTGTATCTTACTATCAGCAGATTTATAAGTAACCGCGGCAATGTCTTTTTCTACCCACTTCACTTTAAACTCGCTTTTAGTTTTATAGGGCAAAATTTCTTTTTCCCGAGCAAATATCCAATAATATGATCTATAGTATTTTGCCTGTTTGGCTTTCCTATCTTCCTTAATGACTACCACATTTTTAAAGTCTGGTGAAATTCTTAGAATATGTTTAGTTTGATAGCTATGGATAGTAATAAAAACCCCTTGTATAAATAGAATTACGACTGTAATGCTCACGATTATCATTTTCCACTTTTTATTGACAGCGAGCAGAAGAAACAAGGAGAGGAAAATGGCTAATACTATTAATATGTTTATCACGTAAAAAAATCGATTATCCACGTACTCTATTACATATCTTGATTTTATAAAGAAATATCCCATTTGAACACTAAACAATCCAATGGCCATTAGAAAGAATAACCAGCCTCCTATTTTTTTATATTTTCGGTTCATTTGGTGTTACCTCCTTTAAAAATTCCCATGTCTTGCCGTTATCATTAGAAATGAATTTCCCTTTAACTTTCCCACCTTGGTAATCCCCATTAGGTCCTTGATTAATGTAGACGGCTAAGTAGTCATCTTCTTTAAAAGGTACCTCCGCCAGAACAAATATTTTGTTATATTTCTCTGGAATATTGATATGGGCTTCACGCCAAGAGGCCCCTCCATCTTGCGTGACATGAAGATCAGGTTCTTCAGGGTTAAGTATCCCAAATGACAAGAAGCCTATTTCTTCACTAACAAATCCCCCATCTGAAATTAACCTGGTGATATTCGAATGAGTCGCTTCTTTCCATTGCATCCCGCCATCCTTCGTAATATAAACATTAGTCCATTCCTGTGACATTGTACGATCACCTGAAATTATGACGTAACCAAAGGAATCATTTAAAAACTCAACTTTACGAAAACGAATGGGAGGATAGCGATCTACGACAACTATATTCCCCCATGTCTTACCTTCATTTTTTGTATAAAGCAATTCGATACTGGTTTCGTTTGAATCATTTTCATTAGAATATAAAAAATAAGCATGCCCCTGTGAAAGTATATAGCTATCATCTATCAGTTCTGTCTTACTTCCGGAATATTCCCCTTCAAATAACGTTTCTTTTTCAATAGGAACTTCAATCCATTCATTGCCACTATTAAAAGTAATTTGTACTTGATCATACTCTAAAGAATATCCAGTTAAATCGTCTACATAGAATGGCTGTAGTGGCTTTGTTTGTTCTAATGTTGTTATATTATTCTGCTTGGAATCCGTTGGAATCGCATCTAAATTTTCGTAAAATAAAGTACCTACGAATATACCAACTATCATAATGCAAGCAGTACCAATTATTATTTTTTTCATTAAAAATACTCCTGTCGTTACCTTGTTATATCTCTATTATTTTAAATTAGTTGAAGTTTCAACTGTTATTAGCCCTATTCCATTTTTTTAATTCTCTTCTATTATAGCTGTTTCTACAAGGTTTTTGGAAATATTTGTAGAATATAGATAGTAGAGTAAAATGACAGTCATTGTTAACAGTACTTTAGAGGAGGATTATAGAATGAAACGTTTCTTTTGGTCTTTATTTGCCGGGATATGTGGTCTCCTTATAGGTATATCACTTGATCAAATAATAAACGTAAATTCCTATGACTATATTTTATCGCTATTGATAGGTGTGACTATCATGTCATTTGGTATATGGGGTTATCGTAAGTATGTCGGCAAAAGCTTACTATTCAAATCAAAGTGAGATAGAACAACAAATGATAAGGAGCATTAAGATGAGGAAGGCTTACTTATTCTTATTCACTCTTTTTGTGTTAATAACTGCTTGCCAAGCGCAAGATCCTAAAGTTATTACCTTAAAGGACGTAATTGGCTCCCTTGAAAATCAGCACCTTACTCTAGAAGAGCCAAAGGAGAGGAACGGTAATATTTTTGGCAATAAGCTAAACGGCGTAAAACCAAATATATATTTGCTAGATAACAAAACATTCTTAATCTATATCTACCCTTCTGAGGAGGATCGGAAAAAAGGGCTTAAAGAATTTAAAAAAGAGACGGAAAGCATGAATGTTGTGTCCTATAATCTATACGAATTCCATAATGGCTTAATCTTTTATGTATACCAAACAGATTTAAATGAAAGCATCGAGGAAGGCTTGCAAAAAGCCTTAAGTGATTTAGAAAAGTATAGATAATAAATTTCCAGTCCAATAGTTTTTGTGAAGCCGATTATTAATCGGTACATTTTAAGCTTCCTCTTCCTTGCAATCTATTAGACAGTAGCTGTATATGTTGAAAGGGACCTCTATCTTATACAAAGAGGTCCCTTTCTATTTTTAGTTAAGTGGCCTAGATATAATAAATTCATATTTTTCTACGTTCTCATCTGCTTCCATTGAAACTCCAAAAATCGTTGTGGCATCGTTACATATTTTAACATTAGGAAGTTCGTCTTGCGTCAAAGAATCAAAAATGTCAGGGTTCATTTTTATTAAGTTAATTTGTTTACCTTGTGAATTAAGATATTCAATTCCTTCATGAATCCTATTCAATAATATTTCCATCTTTATCCCTCCTTCGTTACCTCTTTTAGTAGTTTGTCCAGAAATACTAAAAATATTTGAGAAGCTTGTTATCCTCCTCTATTAGGACCAGTAAATTATTTTTCTACTTGTGATATTACACATGTATTTCCAACCATGAAAATAAAATATTATTGACAATTTTTAATAATAGAATTAATATTTATGAGAGTTAATTGAAAATGATTATCATTACTAATTAATATCAACTTTTCTTAAAATACAAATGACAAAAAAGGAGTTTTACATGATGAAAAAGCTATTTATAACATCCTTATTTTTCTTAGTGCTTTTACTTGCAGCATGTGGGAACAATGACACGAACAAGGAAGAAACTGAAGGAGAGACAAAGTCGGATACTTTTACATATGAATCTGAAACTGGACCTATTGAGGTTCCTACAGATCCCCAAAGAGTAATAACTCTTACAAATGGCCCAAACGCACTGGCTTTAGATGCTAATATCGTTGGAATTGACGACTGGACGAAGATGAACCCTCTTTTTCAAGAAAGACTTGATGGAGTAGAAGTTGTAACAGAGGAAAACCTAGAGAAAATAATTGAATTAGATCCAGACCTGATTATAGCAGGCTCGCATATGAATAATATTGATAAATTAAATGAAATCGCACCGACTGTTGTTTTTACATGGGGAAAACTGGACTATTTAGATCAGCAGTTGGAAATTGGAAAGCTGCTGAACAAAGAAAAAGAAGCTAAAGAATGGATTGAGGATTTTAAATCACGCGCGGCATCCACTGGAGAGGCTATTAAAGCGAAAATTGGTGAAGATGCTACTGTTTCTGTTATTGAAAGTGGTAATAAGGAGTTTTATGTTTTCGGAAATAATTATGCACGTGGCACTGAAATTTTATATCAAGCCATGGGTCTAAAAATGCCGGAAAAAGTGGAGGAATTGGCTCTTGAATCTGGTATATATACATTTTCCACAGAATTACTTCCTGAATTCGCTGGAGACTATGTAATTTTTAGCAAAAATCCTGATGTAGATAACTCTTTTTTAGAAACAGATTTATGGAAGAACATCCCTGCCGTCAAAAACGGTCAAGTATATGAAATAAACACAAAAGCTTCTACTTACAGTGATCCAATTACTCTAGATACTTTGCTTGATTTCTTTGAAAGCTCCTTTTTACAGAAATAATACTAGAGAAAGCTCACATCTTTAATGTAAGTACGATTGCATATTTTTAGATATGAAGAATACTATTTAAACAATCAGTTGATGGTAATTTACCTGAAGCTGATTGTTTTTTACAATTGATTCTATTTCTAAAGAATTAGTAACTTTACAAAGAACAAAGTATAAATGAATTCCACTTTCCGCGGGGGATAAGCCATCACCGTCGCTCAAGTGTCATTTTTGATGGCTTATCTATCTCCCTTCCCCCGATGGAGTAGCCTCCTGCCCCTATAATATGTTGTCTATCTTATTAGAGTTTAATACTCTGTATTTTGCACCACATAAAATTGCTTGTTAACTCCAATTAGTGTATCTACATTCTTCTTTTCTTTGATGTATCTACTGAAATAAATTCTATCGATACAATAATATTTACCTATTAGAAAGTCAATTCTACTAATTAGTAAGCACTACTAAATTCACTGAAAATTCACTCAAAATGACCGATGAATAAATTGGTACAGTTGTCTATAATTTACTTATATTTGAAAGGATGGTGAAAATAATGAAAAAGAGAATAACTAAGTTACTACTCGCTTTTGGCTTTGTGTTTGCTTTATCATCTACAACAATTGCTTCAGCAGCAACTGTACAAGCACCTCCAATTTGTAAGCCTGATTATAGTAACGCCCCATGTGTACCTAAGGACTTGTGATTATTGTAAAAGTGATTACACTCTAATATTAAGTGGGTAAGACGAAAAACATTAAACTTTTTATCTCTGTTTTATGCCTAACAGCATTTTTAATCGGCCAAAGTCCGGCATCAGCTTTTAATTGTGGCACTGGTGCATCTGCGCCATGTTTAGACAGGCCTTAATCATTTAATACAATAGCGCTTGTTTCAATCTCTGGCGCTATTGTATTGTTAAGAGATGTTATTAAAAGAAGTCGACTTCTTTGATTATGAAAGAAATTTTGTATTTGTACAGTAGTCATGCCAGTACAAAAAATTGTTACTTACATAAGCTAAATAACAACTGAGAAATTTATTTTACTCTCATCTCAGTTTACATGAGGACCTTAGATAAAGGTCCTTTTTTATTTTCTTAATTTTTAATGCATGTATTTCACTACCAATTGAATAAAATTATAGATAATGGTTCATGCTTCTAAAAAAGAAGAAGGAGAACAATATTGATAAAATTTGAATTACATTTAAATGACTTTTATGTAGACACCCTTAATGACTTGGTTAGACAATTCAATGAGCTTATTCCTGATAATGCACCTTACTCATATTCATCTCAGGATGTTATTGAATTACTTCTCATTCGTGAACATGTGAATAGCGAACTAAAACTGATTAGACCTTGAAGAAGGTCTTTTTTTATATTTTTTAAACTTACGACTATGTACAGTGTTAATATATTTATTAGTTGAATTTCAACAAAAAAAGAGCCTAAGCTCCTTAAAGAAAAAATTACAAAAGTACATTTTAATATGAACGAACAGGTGAAATAAGATGAAGATAAGATAAATTGTCAATAGGTTCAATTAGGATTGGTCTCATAGAACCGCCAAAACTTATTCTTATCTCTTCTTCCTTTATTGCTTTTAATGCGTCCATTAAAAAACTCCCATCAATTGAAATATTTAAGTTAGTTTCACCTGTAATAGCCTTAATGATCAAAGTTTCTTCTATTCTCCCTATTTCCGACGAGTTTGAGGAAATTTGTATTTTTAAATCATTCATGATTTCTAGATGTACATTATTATTTTTCCATTCACTCGCAAAGAGACAAGCTCTATCTATACTTTTTAATAGTTGATTTGTATTGAGAGTAATTGTTGTTTTCGAACTTTCAGGAAGCAATCCTGAAACATTAGGGTAAATACCATCAATTAATCTAGAAAAAAATGAAAGTGTATTTGATTTACAAATCATATACCGGTCTGTAAAAAAAATATTTAATACACTATGTTCATTATTAATTATTTTAATTAGTTCATTTAAACTTGTACTCGGTACAATGAAAGTTCCATCTACATTTGAGTTTATTGCAACCTCTCTTAAAGCTAAACGTTGAGAATTTGTTGCCACACACTTAAGCCTGCTATCTTTAACTGACATGTTAACTCCTGTTAAGACAGGTCTAGCCTCGCTTTTTGAAACTGCAAAAACAGTTTGTCTAATGGCCTCTATTAGATCCTCACTAGAAATTGTAACATGTTTATTTTCATCTATTTGAGGAAGAGTGGGATATTCTTCTGCATCAAATCCGTATAAGTTGGTTACTATTTCATTGGATTGTATGGTAACTAAATGTTTTTCGTTTACTTTTATATGTATTTTCTCGGGCAATTTCTTAACAATTTCGCTTAAAAACTTTGCTGAAATTACAACACTGCCAGGATTATAAACTTCCAATACTTTCCTTCCATCAATCATTAAAGGAATAACCTTTTCAATAATAAAATCTGAATTGCTACCGACAAGGGTTAAACCATTATTATTTGCAATTATCTTAATACCTGTCAGTATAGGAAAGGTTGTTTTTAAAGATACTGCTCTATTAACATCTGATATTGCCTTATTAAAACATTCATTATCTATTATAAATTCCATAGTTGACCCACCTCTTTTTAATGTAAGTGAAACTAATTCGACAAATTAAACTATAACTCCTGCTTTTGTGATAAACATTTATATATTGAGAAAGAGATGCAGCTTTGCAAGTATTTAATGCGATTAAAGGATGTATAGAGGAAATCGGTCAACTATCTTTGCCTAATCATTCAACAAGACATACACATGCAGTTATGTTACTGGACGCTTGTGCTGATATGAATTTTGGACAGGAACGACTGGGCTATGGATTTATGAAAATTACATCGGATGTTTATGCACATGTTTCTAATAAGATTGCTGCACGTTCAATTGAGAAGTTTGATGAGTAAATGAAAGAAATTGAATAATTTTGAGGTAGAAATGTGTTTGCATTTTAAATTCATACCACGAACCTCTTTTTACAATAAACAAAAAAGCGTTGGAAGCATAGAGCCCCAACGCTTTACTATTAATACATCTTCAAGTATTGCTCACGTTCCCATGAGTGTACAGTTGTACGGATGACATACTGCCTTAATGTATAGAACTATATAGTATTAAAAATGTAGTTAAAACAAGGTTTTCAAGAAATCATTTAACATGTGATTCTACAGCCTAAAAATAAAAATGGGGTATTTATGGGGTGGATTATGGGGTGCGATTCATTATTGAAAAACGTTGATACCACTACATTTTGGTGGTCTTTTCTTATAGGTTTTCTTAGAGATATTGGTTAATTTAAAACCCACATAAAAAATGAGCTGGAAGATGTATCTCCAAGCTCATTTTAATTTGATTTCCTTTTTACTAAAGCGTCCGTTAGTTAAATAAGCTAATACATTTTCCTAAATTCTCATTTCACCAATTTTTTCACACAGAGCTTTAGCTCTTCCAGACAATAGTATCTTCTGATGCAAATATTTAGCTAATTTAGACCTAAGAAACTCATCTGAAAAGTAGAAAAGAAATGAAGATAGCAGAGAAGTAATGAAGAAAAAGTTATCAAATAAACTACTAGTGTCAGAAATTATTAATTCCCTTTCCCATTCTGAAAATAATATTGGAATCATAACAAACAATGCGGCTAGAAATAAGTGAATGAATAACGCAATACTACCTCTAAATAATCCTCTTAGTTTTTTTGTAACAAAATCGGAGAGAATAGATACTGGTACTCCATAAATCAAAAGAATAGGAAATAGATACATACCTATTATGAATACAAAACCAGTCTGTTCTTCTATGAAATAGATTAACATAACCAATACACAAACCATTACTGCTGAAACAAGTTTTCTGATAAATATTTGACTCACCCCATTCAAAATAATCTCCTCCTGAATATACATATTGGTTATTTCACCAATCGTTTTCAGAACTCCTTCTTAAACTAGACTGATGCTTTAATACAACAAGAAACAGGCTTTAATCCTCTGAAAGTAAAGCACCTGTTAGTTCAACAATAAAATATGGTTTAGTCACCAGCAATATGTACCTTATCTATATCAGAGCTGGACAATTGTTTTATAAATTCTTCAAATTCGTTTAGTTTATTTACCGAAATAAATACTTTGTAATTATTAAGGTCTGTTATTAGAGTAGAAAGTCTCTCTCCCGAAAAAGTTTCATTAGTAAGATAAAAATCGCTTAATCTTCTAAGTTCCAAATAGCTACGCCACAGTTTCTTAGAATTAAATATTTCATTATGTAGGCTTTCTCTCATTTCGTAAAATCCAATCTCACTACCTTCTTGATTATATAAGACAAAATCAAATCCCAAATGCGGTTCCCTCCTTAAACAACTATTGCTTAACTTTATAAATATTGATTTCTTATTAAACTAAATTGTACCTTTAGTTTCAGTGTAAAATTTCACAATGCATATTCTGAGATCAACTTAATATATTGCACATAAAAATAGACCATCGAAATGATGGCCATATTTAGCCAAAGCACCTAGTTAGCACAAATATAATAATCAATCATTTGTACTTATATGTCACTGTTCTCTATATCGAGAGAGTAGGATGCTGATATAAAGTATGAAACTTTTCTGGGTGAGTTGAACTTATTATTCCTGCTAAATATAGTAGTTCCAACCTCGCTTACATCAATAAATGTTTCGACCTTTTGAAAATCAAGGTTTTTAAATTCAATAGGTTTATTCCATTGAGTCAATGGAACTAAATCTTCCTCATAAAGCCCTTGTCCGAAGAAAATAAACACGCTTATACCATTCAAAGCTAAATCAACTGATATGTCACAGAATGCTTCCAATGTATCAACAGACTCGATTTTGATAATAAAACCGTTAGAAGAGAATTTATATGAAGGGATATTCCTTTCCGAAATGATACTCTTCCCTTGTTCAAAAATATCATTTTCCAAAACAAAGAAAATAGGAAAGCTAAACATATTTTGAACCAATGGAAAAATAAAATCGGTTCCTACATTTCTAATTCCAATACTAATAGATGTAAACGTTTCTTTTGGGATGACAAAACGATTAATTATACTATCATTGGAGTATTGAACAAAATATTGTGTTTTCAATTCCATCCCCCTATTCAGATTATTTTTCGACATTCAGTAAAACTGCCTCTAAGTAGGCTTTATACCTTATAGAAGTAAAGCACTCGTTAGTTGAACAAGCACCTTTTCATCTAATTCAAGTAATGGGCGAAATGTTCACTAAGACTTTTTTTATATTATTCAATTCACATCAATTTTTATCCAAATTTACTTGTTAGTGGAATTCAGCTTGATACTAAACAGTGTACGAGTTTTCTCGATATATTTTACAGTGCAAGGATAGGTCCCTTGTCTAACATCACTAAAATCATCAAACTCTCCAAAAACAACAAGACCATTAATTTCTACGTGAAGTTGATGGTTAGTTGTTCTACCCGTTGATTCAAATTCTGTTACGACACATTGACCACTCACTGTTTGAAAGTTCTTATTTTTAATGGCAATATAATCCTCTGTATTCCAAATTATAAGAAACAAACATAGGATTCCAAAAAAGGTTACTGTAATAACACTAAAATAAAAATCTTTATGCCCCCGTTTTTTTTTCACAAAAAAGATTACTATAGAGGTGCAAATGATTAGCCCAATTAATGCATAGATTATGTCAAACATATGATTTTTCTCCTTTTCTAATGACAATCGACATAAATCCTTATTCAAATAAACTGCTTCGTTAGTTCAATAAGAAAAAGCTACCATTACAGGCAGCCGCTTGTTTATTTCAAAAATATATATAATATTGCAAAAATAAATTACTTTTGGGGTGATTTGGATGATTGCAAACTATTTGCTAACCAAAAAATAATTGTGAAAACTAGAATTGTAAATATTTTTTTTACATCTATCTCTATACCAATCCACAAGGTGTAAAGCAAAACAATTCCATAAAAAATAATTACGCTACTAATGTTATATTCTTCGAAAAACCTAGTATTTTTTTTCATTTCCAACCTCCTCATTTGATATGCTTTAGAACTCTTCTAAAGCACCCGTTAGTGAAGTAATTAAAGAGTGATAATTTCACCAGAACATTCTCTTAAATGTTCAATAGCTAATCTCACTGCACCTTCCTCCGTCTCAATTAAAGACAATCCATTTTTCATAGAACTCCAATACTCATATCCGCAGTCTTCCTGCCACCTATATACTTCTGTGGTAAAAAGACCGTCCTTACGTTTAATAATTTGAACTTTATATTGATTACTCGGAGACAACATTTCTTTTAGCACTTGTTCCATTGGTTCACCGACTTTACTCGTAATGATGTTTGTAGTATAGCATCTCTTCTTCAACTAAACTGCCCCGTTAGTTTAAGTGTAACATTTCAATGGCGAAGAAGATAAAAATGTTGTTGTTAGAGAAGGAAATGAACCTGTCACAACTAGCAGAATTGAATTGATTGGGACTACTCAACCTAATTTATCCAATAAAATTAAACGAGATAACTTTAGTGAGAAAGAGTTGGTTGAAATTGCTGGAGTATTAAACGTGAAGTTCGAAGCTAATTTTATATTGGAAGACGGAAGAACAATTTAATTACTTACTTATTATATACAGCAGATAATTAACCCTAGTTGTCTGTTTTTCTTTTTCCTATTGTTTGGTACAATTACCCATACCGAAATACTATAGGAGGTAACCAATTGAAAAAACTAATACTTACTATTGCACTTTCATCATTATTAGTTGCATGTGGTGACGATGAAGAAAAAGTTGTAAAAAAAGAAGAACCAGTTGAGGAAGTAGTAACTGAAGAGGTAGCTGAAGAAGCATCTAAATCAATAGCACCGTCTGTGGAAGAATATGAAACGAGATATAAAAATGGATTAAGTATGGCTTTTTCACCTTCCACAGTTGAAGAAGTGGAAAATAATCGTTATAGTATTTCTTTAGATTCAGATATTGTTCTATTAATGGACGTCAATAAGAACAAAGAAGTAATCGAAGTGAACGTTGTGGCATCAACTGACTCGTTTAATGATAAAAAAAGAAAAAATTAAATATGCATTTGTGACATCAGCGAAAACTACCGATAGCGAATTAAGTGATACACAAATTGATAAGTTGTTCGATGATCTAAAAATCACGTGGGACAATGACATGCTAGACCAAACCGAAGTGAAAACGTTGAATGATATTAAATATACCTATAAAGGCGATAATGAAGGCGGCTTCGTTATTTTGCAAACAGAAATGAAATAAAATAAACCACCTTCCTTCACTGGTTGGTGGTTTCATTTTGTTCATGCGCCTCTTCGCTCTCTATTAATTCGCATAATTTGACTGTTGCATCAAATTCTTCAGCTGTCATTTCGCTAATACGTTCTAGAAATGAATTAACCATGCTTTTGGGGTATTTTTCATATAGTTCATTAATTGATTGTTCTAGTTTTAGTAGCTCATCCGTCTTTCTCATACAACTACTCCTTAGTCCATGATAGTTACATCAACTATATCATCCATTTTTATTGCTAATAAATAAAAAGGATCCTGCAGCTGAATCACCCTACGTTTTAAATCCACTTCCTCAATGGTACCTCTGTTATAAATAAACTGGCCATCTTTCCAACGCTTAATTTTAGTATCTGCATATGAGGAAAACGCGAGCTCGATTGACTCTGATAAAAGAACATAGTCATACTCAGTTAACTCTGGTTTAGGTTCTTTTTTTACTTCCTCATGATAATCACGCAGCATTGCCACATGTTCTGTTAACATCATCGATGTACCCCATTTAATATTTCTGCGTGGATCTAGTGGGTACTTGGACTTCTTTATTTCCTCGAAAAAAATATCATGAGAACTCTTATAACATCACGTTCCTTTAGGATAACTGGAACAAATGCTAAAACGTTTTCAATTTTAAAAATCCTCTTAGTACCTCTCAAAAAGCAATAAGCTTGAAAAGAATCGTTTTTTACACTTAATACCTTCACTCTTCTTTTACTGATTTCAACGTATCCCTCCGATTTTAATCAAATAAAAAACCCTCTCGAGAAGGAGAGGGCTACGCTATGCAATTATTTAATTTAAGGTCATGTTGTGAGATATGTAGTGTTCAAAGCATAATAAAAAGCCACACCCAAATGGATATGACTTTAACATATATTTTTGAAGTTTATCTCAACCACTCATGCAGTATTTTTCCACGTTCATCATAATCTGGGTAAATTATATGAAACGTTGGAATTGCAAACTCTCTATCTTTGTTATCCTTGTTTCCTTTCCAAAATATTCCCAACCAATCTTCAAAATTCCGAACAACTTTCACGATAGATTTATTGTCTTGACCAATATAACCTATCCTATATTCGTTATTAGGGATACCCTCTTCACAAATGAATGCCCAATGATCATTTGAACTCTCTCCGCCATCGAACATCGTTAATGTTATAAGACGAGCGGAATCTACCAATTCATTGGTCTCTTCAGTCAAAACTTCTGATGGAAGGTCATAAATTATTCGCTCCGATTTTCGAATAGCTCCACAAGGAGATTTTTCATCTACCCCTCCTATGGGCTCCCATCCTAACAGCAAAATCCCGTTAGAAAAAGTCCTAAGAAACTCTTTAAAGGTTGAAGGAAGTAGAATCCCAATTGATTCTTCAAACGAGGCAATTTCTGCTTCTGTAGCAACTTTGTAAAGCTCCTGTCCAGGATATGTTTTTTTAAATTCACGGACGAAATCGCTTATTTTCATATAACATAACCCCTCCACTATGATTTAATCAAGGTGCATATTGATTAAGTTTAATAAAATCTGATTGGAATTTAAAAATGTAATCACCAGCTTCTCTGTATAGTTGATCATAGATTTCTATACTAACTCTCCTTACTTCAGCTGTAGTATATGTTTCAGCTGATTTACTAAGTCTCGAATTAAATCTACCAGTTATCATATTATGGTTTGTACTGTCAAGAGTAAGACAAAACATATCATTCTCTCTACCTTTTAAATTAAAATTGACAGAAAACTTTTTCGGCATAATATGATGTGCATGTAGACCAGGTCCCGCGATTTCATTTCTCAGCAAAGTATAAGGTCTAATACCATAATCAATTGCTCTTTGCATTTTAGGACTTGATTTAATTGCATTTACAGTTAGACTTCCAACTGCCGGTACAAAAGGTAAGATTTCGGCTCCATCATTAATTATAACAGCAACGCCATTCCATAAGTCTGGTTCCTCATAGAACTCAAATAGTGAGATAACAAAGGCACCTACGTCAAATAGGGTTTCTCCTATTTGAGGTTTAATTATTACTTCAACATTTGGATTAACAACTTCCTTAAACTCAACAAGTACAATATGTTCAGGTTACACTTTTTCAAAATCCTCTTGAGACAATGTACCGTTATTAACTGTAGGAATATCATAATTAAGTTCTTCTCCAGTTAACCTGTCTAATGATTTTTATGTAAATTACAGTTTTCCAACAAAAATCTTGCAATATATAATAAAAAGCCAAGAGCTAATAGATCATGACTCGCTTTTTAAATCTGATTATCAATTTCAATTTCGAAGTGTTTTAATAAATCCTCTAAATTATAATATCTATCATCGGTTTTGCTTCTCTCAACCATAATTTTTGCTTGTTCATTCAATGGAATTCTTCCGATAGTTTTTCTGAATTATTAAACAGTTATTCCTCAATGTATTTATACACATGAATTAACCTCAAGATATCGTTATCTCTATTCATTTTAATAAAATAGTAGTTACCATACTTATCTTTAGCAACATCTAATTTCCTTATTTTCACCATTAATTACACACCAATTTAAACTAATCATAGATTAGAAGGAAACGTATGTCATTAATAGAAAATTGATTTAATAAAAGAGCATCCATACATGAACGCTCTTTTTCAAAAGGAGAAAAGTTTAAATAACTTAATCACGGTTCTTTATACTCCATCTAAAAATCAGTTTTACAAAAGAAAAAAGCCACGTCCTTTTGGATGTGACCTTTTTACATTATTCTTTGAGTGAGTTCAAAGCTTTTCGATAATTTTATTCGTTATATTTTATTTGGATTTACGGTCTTATAGGACAAGGATACTTAGTGCATGTTGGTGGTTTTACCGTACCGCCGCCACCATGACCAGGATCATTCAACGCACTAGCTCCTGAACCAAAAGATAAAGTTAAAAGCATAAGAACTCCAGCAGCAACTGACAATATTGTCTTTTTCTTTTTCATAATCTCCATCCTCCATATCTTTCATATTTTGTGTAACATCTATTATATTCTACTTTATTCGGCAAAATCCTTCTAAATTTTTTGAATTTTTTAAAACTTATAAAAGCACCTAGACAATTAAGTCCAGATGCTTTTCAAAGGGAGAAACTATTAAAGAACTTTTTCGTCGGTTCTTTATACTCTTATATCAAATGGAAAATCAATGGAATCTATTTCTAATTAGTAAGTTACTTTTTTCGATGTAACTTTTTCTACGTAGCGCATCATTCGCATGATATTTGCGTGTTTTATCCGAATGTAATTTGTGTTGTAGTTTAGTTTGTTTGCAATTTCCTCTAGCGGCATGCCTTCCACATGCTTCTTGTAGAGTATTTTGTATTCTAACCCATCAAATGTACTAATGAGTTTTTTTAATTCATGAAGATCATTTAATTTATGAGCTAATTCAAATTCAATAGATTCTAATTTTTCTTCAACATTCGCCCCATGGCTTTCTGGTGTTAGTTTATATTTTGCTAAGTCTCCACCTGTCCATCGTCCTAACTCCTTTTTAGTGCGAGTTAGATTGAAATCAAGATAGGCTATTTCTTCTTCTAGTTTTTTATAGTCTCTCAACCATTCATACATGTGTGCCACCTACCTTTTATGTTTGCTGCTGAGTTGAGACGCTTTATCTACGAACTATGACACATTCTTTACATATTATAAACACACGATTAAGATTAGTAAGTGTTCTTATAAGGAGTGGAAATATGTTTAGAAAAATATGGATTAATTTACATTGGATTGCTTTGTCCATTTTATTATTGCTTGTAATCCCAATTGCCATAATGAATAATTTACATACAATTGACGGTGGGCAACTTGGTCATGACATCATCATAGTTTCATTAAATATTTTTTTTACTTGGCTTCTATTTAGAGATAAAGATGCTAGATATGAAGATGCAAGAAAATAGAGTTGTTGCTCATTATGTTTCTAGTACGTCTTACCGAGGATTAGTAAACTCCAACACCACTTGATAGTTTCCGTAATCCTCTTTGATATCACTTATTTGTTTCCAGCCACGTTCTTTATTTTCAGCTATTGTTTTTTCTAAATCTACGCGAGTATGTGCCTTTTCGATTTTCCGACTTCTGAAAATTTGTTGCATCACTTCTGATGTGTACGCTCATTTATCTAAAAAAATGAATAAGAAAAACACCGAACAAGTCAATGAAAGACTGAACGATGTTTTTAAAGGAATAAGTAAATGATATTTTTTTATAAAAATAATGGGGTGAATATGGGGTGCAATGTATTTCGCTGAACCATTTTATAAAAACACCCCATATCAAAAGCCTCTAAACCCCTATACTACAAGCTTAATACATCTTCAAGTATTGCTCACGTTCCCATGGGTGTACAGTTGTACGGAACATATCCCATTCGATTTCTTTTGCTTCTACGAAGTTAGCGTAGATGTGTTCGCCTAGAGCTCCGCGGATAATCTCATTTTTACCAAGTTCTTGGATAGCTGCGTGTAATGATGGTGGTAAGTTATGAATACCGTTTTCAATACGCTCTTCTTCTGTCATAACATAAATGTTACGGTCTACAGCTGGCGGTGGTGTTAATTTGTTTTTGATACCATCTAATCCAGCTTGAAGAATTACAGCCATAGCTAAGTATGGGTTTGCAGCTGGGTCTACTGAGCGAACCTCGATACGAGTACTTAATCCTCTAGAAGAAGGAATTCGAATCAGTGGACTACGGTTTTGACCAGACCATGCAACGTAGCAAGGCGCTTCGTAACCAGGGACTAAACGTTTATATGAGTTTACAGTCGGGTTTGTAATTGCAGTGAAGCTTTGGACGTGTTTTAATACACCGGCCATGAATTGCATAGATGTTTCGCTCATTTTCATGTCTGCTGACTCATCGAAGAATGCATTTTCTTTACCTTTAAATAATGATACGTTAAAGTGCATTCCTGAACCGTTAACACCGAATAATGGTTTTGGCATGAATGTTGCATGCAATCCGTGTTTACGTGCAATCGTTTTAACTACTAGCTTAAATGTTTGAATGTTGTCACAAGCAGTGATAGCATCCGCATATTTGAAGTCAATTTCATGTTGCCCTGGAGCTACTTCATGGTGAGATGCTTCAATTTCAAAGCCCATTTCCTCTAACTCAAGTACGATATCACGACGGCAGTTTTCTCCAAGATCTACTGGAGCTAAATCGAAATAACCACCATGGTCATTTAAGTCTAGCGTCGGCTCACCTTGAGCATCTAATTTGAATAGGAAAAATTCCGGCTCTGGCCCTAAGTTAAAGCTAGTGAACCCTAATTCTTCCATTTCTTTTAAAATTCTTTTTAAGTTACTACGAGGATCCCCAGCAAATGGAGTTCCGTCTGCTTTATTTACATCACAGATTAAACGAGCCACTTTCCCTTTTCCTGTAATCCAAGGGAATACTACCCACGAATTTAAATCTGGAACTAAGTACATATCAGATTCTTCAATACGAACAAATCCTTCGATAGAAGATCCGTCAAACATCATTTTATTATCAAGAGCTTTGTCGAGCTGACTCACTGGAATTTCCACGTTTTTAATCGTACCTAGTATGTCTGTAAACTGAAGACGAATAAAATTCACCTCATTCTCTTGAACGAACTTTTTGATGTCTTCTTTTGTATACTTACTCATTTTTCCACTCTCCTAAATATTTGATATTTTTTTAAACTCACTTAACGAAAAAAGCGAGATAAGTCCCCCTGCCTCAAAGAAGCTCGCTGCTGTCTTTGTGCCAATCGCATTTCTTCCTTAACAATTTCGCGTAACTCCTGATCAGAGATTACTTGTCGGACGTCCTTGGAGGTTGCAGGATTTTTCTTCATCTCAAAAATTTGTTTAATACCGGCTATGTTCACACCAGATTTCAATAAGTCTTTAATCTCTAGCAGGACATCGATATCGTCTAATGAGAACATGCGTTGCTTACCTTCCGTTCGTGCAGGCTGAACTAATTCTTGCTCTTCATAATATCGAATTTGTCTTGCTGTTAATCCTGTTAGCTGCATGACAATATTCATCGATAGCAGTGGCATGGAACGTCTCCATTCCTTTTCCATCGCTGCACCTCCTATGTAGGTTATAAACATAGTATATGTGATGTTAGCTAACATGTCAACACCATGTCAACAATTCTTACATAAAATTTTCAAAAAAATTAAACCACTCTCTATTTTTAGAAAGTGGTATTTTTTTGTTATTTATATAAAGACTGAACTGCCCCCAAAATCGCATATTTCACATGTTCATATGTCAATCCACCTTGGATAAAAGCAGTATAAGGAGGACGAATCGGTCCATCTGCAGTTAGTTCCATGCTTGAGCCTTGTATAAAGGTTCCAGCAGCCATTATTACATCATCCTCATAGCCTGGCATGTAAGCTGGTTCTGGCGCAAACTGTGCATTAATAGGTGAATGTGCTTGGATTGCCTTGCAGAACTGAATCATTTGATCTGGCGTCTGAAAGGAGACGGATTGTATTAAATCCGTACGCTTCTGTGAATAATGAGGCTCGGTTGTCATGCCTACTTCCTCCAAAACTGCTGAGGTAAAGATAGCTCCTTTTACCGCTTGCGAAACGACATGTGGAGCTAGGAAAAATCCCTGATACATATCTAATAATGTATTCAGTGAAGCACCCGCCTCTGAACCTATACCCGGTGAAGTCATTCTATAAGCGCATTTTGTAACAAATTCTTTTTTTCCTGCAATATAACCACCAGTTTTAGCGATACCGCCACCTGGGTTTTTAATAAGAGAACCAGCCATCAAATCAACTCCGACGTTAGTTGGCTCAAGGGTTTCAACGAACTCTCCATAGCAGTTGTCAACAAAGATAATGACATCCTTTTTGATGCCTCTAATTTTTTCGACCATATCCTTAATTTGATTCACTGTGAAGGAAGGACGGACTGCATAACCTTTAGACCGTTGAATCGCCACTACCTTGGTTTTGTCGTGTATTGCATTTTTTACTGCTTCCCAGTCCACAGCACCATCTTCTAACAGGTCAATGTGCTGATAGTTAATGCCAAAGTCTTTTAGAGATCCAGTGTCCTCTTCTCCACCACTGACAATCGATTGCAATGTATCATAGGGTTTCCCAGTTATATATAATAATTCATCGTCTGGGCGTAAAACTCCAAATAGGCTAATAGAAATCGCATGCGTACCACTGATGATTTGCGGTCGAACAAGCGCCGCCTCTGCTCCAAAAGTCGTTGCATACACTTTTTCTAATGTATCACGTCCTTCATCATCGTAGCCATATCCAGTTGAAGGGTTAAAATGATGGTCACTTACGTGATGCTCCTTAAATGCATGAAGCACTTTCTGTTGATTGTGAAAAGCAATTCCTTCCACTTCTCTATGTTGTTCGACAATCTTAGATTCAGCTGATTCTGCCAATTCTGTTATATTCTTTGATAAAGTAGTTATAAATTCCATGATGCATCTCCTAATTCTATTCGTTGTACTTTGTGTTTTGTTGGATAAAAATATACTTTCATTTATGAAAGCATTACTTCCTTTTGATAAAAGAGAAAAGACTAATTTCAAAAAATGAAATTAGCCCCTTTGTATAGTAGATATTAGAATTGTACTTCGCCGTCCCAGGCCATCATTCCGCCTGTCACATTAGTTACGTCGTAACCATTCTCTTCTAGAATTTCGCAAGCCATTGCACTGCGTCCACCAGCCTTGCAAATTATGTAATGAGGAACGGACGGGTCGATTTGATCCAAGCTTGTTTCCACTTGCCCTAATGCGATATGCTTTGCTCCAGGAATAATACCTGCATCCACTTCCTCTTGTTCACGTACATCAATAATATTTACTTGTTCGCCTGCATCTATTTTTTTTAGAAGCTCATCTGTCGTAATAGTCTTCATATTTAACCTCTCCACTTCATTTAAAGATTCTATCAAATAATAATAGGAGCAAGTGGAACTGTCAATGGATTCGATTTTACTCTTCTGATAATTTAACAGGTTTAGATGGAGCAAACGTAGAAATCGCATGCTTATAAATTAACTGTTGCTTCCCATCTGATTCAAACAATACTGTGAAATTGTCATATGATTTAACTGTTCCTTTTAATTGGAAACCATTTAAAAGAAATACTGTTACAAAAATCTCGTTCTTTCTTAACTGATTTAAATAATTGTCTTGAATATTCATCGGTTTCATCTTAATACCCCCGTTTGCATTTTACGCTAAAATACCCTAACACTTTAACTATTCGCCTTAATTATTTATTCTCCTGCAAAAAGCTATTAATTTCTTCTAAAATTCTTTTATTGTCTTCAAACGGATTAAACCAATGAATATCCATTTTGTTACGGAAATAGGTTAGCTGACGCTTGGCATATCTTCTAGAGTTTTGCTTCAATCTCTCAAGTGCTTCTTCAAGGGTTATCTTCCCATCCAAATATTCATAAATTTCTTTGTATCCAATCGCTTGGATGGATTGCGAGTTCCTAATACCATTGTCATAAAGTCCCTTTACTTCCTGCAACAGCCCCTGCTCCACCATGATATCTACTCGTTTGTTAATGCGCTCATAGAGTACTTCGCGGTCGATATTAAGACCAATAATATAATGGGGATAAACCTTTTCATGTCCTTGTTTTTGTTCAATTTCATCTCGCTGCATTCCAGTAAGCTCTAGCCTCTCAATTGCACGGATTACTCTTTGGACGTTGTTCGGATGGATATCCTTAGCAGCCTCTGGATCTTTTTTTAGAAGTCTTGCATATAATTCTTCCGCTTTAAGGCATTCAAGCTCCTGTATCCTTGTGCTAGCTAGTTTTGGCTGTTCCGTAAAGCGGAAGTCATATAATACCGATTGCACATAAAGACCAGTTCCCCCAACAATAATGGGCACTTTACCTCTAGAAGCTATTTCTTCTATTTTGTCTCGTACAAGTTTTTGGTACTCTGCTACAGAGAAGCCATCTGTCGGATCCTTGATGTCCAACAGATGGTGTGGAACTCCTGCCATTTCATCTTCTGTAATTTTCGCGGTACCGATGTTTAACTCTCGATAAACCTGCATGGAGTCACCATTGATGATTTCCCCATTGTAAGCCTTTGCTAGCTCAATGCTTAACGCCGTTTTACCTACTGCGGTTGGCCCAACAATTGCAATAACAGCTGGTTTTTTATTCATCCTTCATCATCCATTTGTAAATGTAGTCCATTGTTTTATCTTTTCCCTTTTCCTTTAAGAGTTCATGTCTTGCACCTTCCACCACTTGCACGGTTATATCCCTCATGCCTGCTTTTTTCATACCTTCCGCTACTTTAAAAATGTCCTTGCCGTCTTTTCCGACAGGATCCTTCCCACCGCTAATGAGCAGCACTGGCAAATCTTTGCGAATTTTCATGATTTCCGATTCCTTATGAATGGATCTCATCCCACCGAACATATCCACGTACAGCTGGTTAGATGGGATAAATCCACAAAGTGGATCTTCAATATATTTATTTACCTCTACCTTGTCAGTGCTCAACCAGTCAAACTGAGTCTCTGGTTGATCGATTTGCTTGTTGAATCCACCGAAGGCAAGCGAGTTAAGCAATGGGCTTTCCGCTTGCGGTGATTTTATCTTAGAAGCTACTTTACCAATTAACCTTCCCATGTCTCCCATTACGCCAGGGTCAAATGCTGTACCACTTAGAATAACTTTAGACAGGGAGTTACTATATTTTTGCATATATCGACGGGCTACAAACGAGCCCATGCTATGACCAAATAAAATAACAGGAATTTCGCCTATTCCTTCTCGGACGGTTATCAATACCTCTCGTACATCCTCTGTTATTCTCTCGAAGCCTGAATGGTCTGCAAAATAACCTAGCTTACCATTTTTTCCAGCAGTCTTACCATGTCCCCGATGATCATGTCCACTGACGATAAAACCCTTATCGACTAGGAAATGCACAAATGCATCATAACGATCGATATGTTCGGCCAAGCCATGTAAAAGGTGTACATGGCCGATTGGTGTATCATTTGGTACATTTTTCATTACATAAATGAGATGACCATCTGACATCTTCGCTTCTAAAATTTCCTTCACTCGACAACACTACCTTCCGAAAACATAGCATCTAGTAATGCTTCTTCCAATTGTTGCGAATAACTTTCGGTCTCTTCCTTAGAATATTGGAGCAATTGCTTCATAACATTTAATACTTCATCCTTATACATTTTATACTGATCGATATGGAAATAGAGCATACCAGTTCTTCTAACTAAGAAATCCACTGGAGAATATGCCATTTCCTCATGAACTGCATAATACACCTGCGCAAGCAGACCAAGCGGTAAATTTGAAGGGACTGTAGATAGAATATGAGCGTATTGAAATACTTTATCTACATTAGAGCCATAGAGTTTAGCTAATCTTCTACCTTCCTCACGTGACAAACCATAAGAAGGAGCAATTTGTTCTTTTACTGTAACAAAACCTTCAAATTGCTCAGAGCCCCCAGTTTCTCCACCGGATAAATTTAAATGTTTCGTTACACAAGGACCATACTTTTCGTCCCCAAGCTGCTTGGAAATTTTATCTACAATCGTCTCTGCCATTTTGCGATAGCCTGTCAGCTTACCACCCGCTATTGTTAGAAGGCCAGCCTCCGATTGCCAAATCTCATCCTTCCGGGAAATTTCAGAAGGGTCTTTACCATCTTCGTATATTAAAGGTCGTACACCAGCCCATGTGGATTCTACATGCTCTACTCCAACTCTTACATCAGGGAACATATAGTGAATCGCATCTATTAAGTATTCCACATCCTCTAGCGTAGCTACTGGATTTTGAATTTTGCCTTCAAAGAAGGTGTCTGTCGTTCCAACATATGTTTTTCCATCTCTAGGTATAGCAAATACCATTCGCTTATCAGGTGTATCAAAATAAATTGCCTGACGGAGAGGGAAAATAGATTGGTCAATTACTACATGAATACCTTTAGTTAGTCGCAGCTTTTTTTTGTTTTCGATTGCATCAAGTGCTCTCACACCATCAACCCATGGTCCAGTCGCATTAACTACTTTTTTAGCATGGATTGCTATTCTTTTGTTCGTTACCATGTCTACAATTTCAGCACCGACCACTTTGTTTTCGTCGTTATAAAGGAATGATCTAGCTTTAGCATAGTTTAAGCAAACAGCACCCTTTTCAATCGCTTTCTTTACAACTTCAATCGTTAGCCTTGCGTCGTCTGTCACGTACTCTACATAATAGCCTCCACCAAGAAGGTCTTTACTTTTTACTAAAGGTTCTCTTTCTAATGTTTCCTTTGCAGAAAGCATCAAACGACGCTCTTCCTTTTTGACTCCTGCTAGATAATCATAAAGCTTAAGGCCAGCAGAAGTGCTTAAAGGTCCGAATGTCCCTTGCTTATGGAACGGTAGAAGCATACCGGTAGGCTTAGAAACATGAACCGCATTTTCATATACGATTTCTCGTTCTTTTCCGACCTCCGCAACCATTTTTATTTCCATTTGCTTAAGGTAACGCAAACCACCATGGATCAGTTTTGTAGATCTACTAGATGTCCCTGCTGCAAAGTCTTGCATTTCTATCAAGGCTACAGACATACCTCTTGTTACTGCATCTAGGGCAATACCTGCACCAGTAATCCCGCCTCCGATTACTAATACGTCAAATTCGTAAAAGTTTAGTGTGTTAAGTATTTGCTCACGTTCTACTGAAGATTTCACTTAGTCCACTCCTTGTTCTGATATTTTGAATAGTCTTGTTGCTTCTACGGCAAGTTTCCAGCCCTTATATAATCTCTTACGTTTTTCCTCATCCATTTCCGGCTCATACAAGCGCTGGCTTTCTCTCATGTTCGAAAGCTCTTGCTCATCCTTCCAAAATCCCGTTGCCAATCCCGCTAGGAATGCAGCACCAAGTGCTGTTGTCTCATTGAGCTTCGCTAGCTCTACCGGTAAATTTAACAAATCACTTTGGAACTGCATGAGAAATTCGTTACTTACTGCCCCACCGTCTACTCGGAGAACTTCTACCTCCACACCAGAATCCTTCATCATCGTATCTAAAACATCCTTTGATTGATAGGCAAGTGACTCCAGTGTCGCACGTATAAAGTGCTCCTTGGTTGTGCCTCGTGTGAGCCCAAAAATTGAACCTCTTGCATCAGAATCCCAATATGGGGTTCCTAAGCCAACAAAGGCAGGTACGACATAGACACCTTCTGTAGAGTCGACTCGTTTTGCGTAGTTCTCAGATTCACTTGCATGTTTTAGCATACGGAGTCCATCTCGTAGCCATTGTATGGCTGAACCAGCCACAAATACACTTCCCTCTAATGCGTATGTGACTTTACCATCCAAGCCCCAAGCAATTGTCGTTAGTAGACCAGAGTCAGATGTTACGGCTTCCTCCCCGGTATTTAATAGCATGAAGCAACCTGTACCGTAGGTATTTTTCGCCATGCCCTTTTCAAAGCAGCATTGACCGAACAAGGCAGCCTGTTGATCTCCTGCGGCACCAGCTATGTCTACCTCCTTGCCAAAGAAAACAGATGGATCTGTCTTTGCATAAACTTCTGAGGAGGAAGCAACTGTAGGTAGCATGTTCATCGGTATATTTAACTTCTCGCAAATCTCTTGATCCCACTCTTGCTCGAAAATATTATACATCATCGTTCGAGAGGCATTTGAATAATCTGTGACATGTGCTTTTCCATCTGAAAGCTTCCAGATTAACCATGTATCAATGGTCCCAAACAGCAGTTCTCCAGCCTCTGCCTGCTCTCTTGCCCCCTCGACATTATCTAAAATCCACTTGACCTTCGTTGCCGAAAAGTAAGGATCCAGTCTTAAGCCTGTTTTTTCTTGAAAGAAAGATTCTAGATCATCCTTCTTAAGATCATCGATAATAGACTGAGTCTGTCTTGATTGCCAGACAATCGCATTATATACAGGTTTGCCTGTATGCTTGTTCCAGACAACTGTCGTTTCCCGCTGATTGGTTATCCCTATTGCATGGACATCTCCCGGCTGACTTCCACTCTCCGTTAATACGGCCGCCAATACCGAGAGCACAGTTCCCCAAATTTCTTTTGCGTCATGCTCTACCCAGCCTGATTTCGGAAAATGCTGCTTGAATTCCTTTTGAGAAGAATGAACGATGTTACCTTCCTTATCAAACAGAATAGCCCTTGAACTAGTGGTTCCTTGATCAATTGATAAAATATACTTCCCCATATAACCCCTCCTACATTACTCTTTTGAACATCTTTTCAATTTCATACGTAGAAAAATGGACAATGACTGGTCTACCGTGCGGACAAGTCAGTGGATGCTTTGCATTTTTAAGGCTGACTAGCAACTGCTCCATGTCATGTAAAGTTAAATAATGGTTTGCTTTAATCGAGAGCTTACAGCTCATCATGATCGCAGCTTCTTCCCGAAGCTTTTTAATATCTGTTTTTCGGTTCGTCAATACTTGCTCGATCAGTCCTTCGATAATTTTCGTTTCATGCCCCTTAGGAAACCAAGCTGGATGGTCTCTGACAACAAAGCTGGAAGAACCAAATTCCTCTAAGAATATCCCTACTTTGTGTAGCTCCTCCAAAGATTCCTTAATACGATAGTATTCATCTAAAGAGTAGTGGAATGTGAGTGGCAATAAAAGCGCTTGGCGCTCAGTTGCATCGACCTCTCCTACCTTTTCTTTATAATACTCGTATTTGACGCGTTCTTGAGCCGCATGCTGGTCAATCAAGTAAAACCCATCCTCACTTTGCGCCACAATATATGTACCATGGATTTGACCAACCACATGAAGATCTGGAAACGGCTCTTTTTGTTCTGTGATTTCTTCTGGGTATACTTCTTCCGTAAGAGGAGACGATTCCTCATAGACCTTAGGGGTTCCTCCCCAATTGGTGTCTTCAGGGCCTAATGGAGTAGAAGTAGCTATAGGAGTCGTAGTATCTTGCTCCTCATTCTGAGGAGGCTTTACCGACTCGTAGGTTTGTTTAAAAAAGTCAAACTGGTAGCTAGGCTGTGGCTTTGACCTTACGGGTTTTTCTTTAATCTCCGGTGGCTGCTGAGAGCGATGCATAACAGAACGGATGGTCTTCTTCACAAGCTCCATCAGTTCCTTTTCCTTACTCAGCCGGACTTGATGCTTCGCTGGATGAACATTCACATCCGTTAGCATTGGATCTGTTTCTATGTTCAATACGACAATCGGATAACGACCTATTGGGAGTAAGGTATGATACGCCTCTACAATTGCATTGTTCAGCCCGTAATGCTTTACCCAACGGCCATTGACAAGAATCGTCATATAGTTTTTAGATGCTCTCGTAACCTCAGGAAGCGTACCATATCCGGAAATTTTAAAATCAGAGGACTCTGCCTCAAATTTAATCATTTTTCTAGCATTGGACACTCCGTAGATCGAGGCAAGAACCTGTCTCAAATCTCCGCGGCCACTAGTTTGTAGGATCGTTTGGTCGTTGTGTGAAAGCTTAAAAGCTATTTTAGGAAAGCTAAGTGCTAGCCTATTAATAAGATCGATAGTATGACCTAGCTCCGTTTGAATAGTTTTCAAATATTTAAGTCGTGCTGGTGTGTTAAAGAACAACTGCTTCACAACGATATCAGTCCCTCGGCGAATGGGAGCCGGGGTACAAGATTGAATCTTCCCGCCTTCTAATTCCACCTTTGTACCGATGTTTTCCCCATTCGATGTCCATAGAAGGATTTTAGATACAGAGGCAATACTAGCAAGTGCCTCCCCACGAAAACCTAGGGTGCGAATACGAAACAAATCATGCTCAGTCATTATTTTAGAAGTGGCATGTCTGGAAAAGGAACGAAGAGCATCCTCTTCATCCATACCTTTTCCGTTGTCGGTTACTTGTATTTCTGCTAGTCCTGCTTCTTGTAGCATGATTTCAATGGAGGTGCTTTCTGCATCAATGGCATTCTCCACTAATTCCTTCACGACGGAGGCAGGACGCTCCACTACTTCCCCCGCCGCTATTTTATTGGATAAAAGCTCTTCCATTACGACGATCTTCCCCATTGTTGCTCACCACCTATTATGTTTTAATCTAGCTCATTTTGCAGTTCATATAATAATTGAAGAGCCTCTAAAGGTGTAGTACCCGAAATGTTAACCTTCTTAAGCCTTTTTACTATTTTTTCTGTTGTTTCGTTGTCTGATGTTTTCGCTTCCACTATTTTAGTAGCTGTTGATGGAGTAGGCAACTCATCAAAAAATGATAGCTGAGTATTTGCCTCATTCTCCTTTTTTGATTCCTTTTTGTCCTGCTGCTCGAAGGTATCAAGAATTTCCCGAGCTCTGGAGATAATTCCTTCCGGAAGCATCGCAAGCTCTGCCACATGAATACCATAGCTTTTATCTGCTGGCCCATCCTGTAGCTTATGAAGAAATACGACCTTACCATCCTTCTCCGTAGCAGCTACATGAACATTTCGAAGATGGGACAATGTTTGCTCAAGTTCCGTCAGCTCATGATAATGTGTAGAAAATAACGTATTTGCCCCAATATGATTATGAATGTACTCCATCATCGCCTGTGCAAGGCTCATGCCGTCATATGTGGACGTTCCTCGACCAATTTCATCAAATAGAAGAAGACTATTGCTTGTTGCATTGACAATGGCATGTTGCGATTCCATCATTTCAATCATAAAAGTACTTTGACCACCAGCAAGGTCATCTGCAGCTCCGATTCGTGTAAATATTTTATCTACTATCGGCAATTCTGCTGATTTAGCTGGTACATAGCAACCGATTTGTGCCATAATGACAGTTATTGCCACCTGTCTCATAAAGGTACTCTTACCAGACATATTAGGTCCAGTAATTAGCATCATATTTTCTTCTTCAGTGAGCACACAGTCATTAGGGACATATAATTGGTTATTCATCATTTTCTCTACAACTGGATGTCTGCCCTCTTTGATAATCATAGCTTTCGAATTATGAAAGACAGGTCTCGTCAGACGATGTTTTTCAGCAACTTCTGCAAAGGAAATATACACATCTAGCTCACTAATTTGTTTGGCCAGCTTTTGAACAAGCGGAATATAATGTTTAATTTCCTCTCGGAGCTCGGTGAAAAGTTCGTATTCAAGCACTAAGCTTTCGTCCTCCGCAGATAGAATAAGAGATTCCTTTTCTTTCAGCTCGTCCGTTATGTACCGTTCCGCATTTGCCAGTGTCTGTTTCCGGACATATCTAGATTCATCTGCATAATGGATATTCGACTTGGTCAGCTCGATATAATATCCAAACACTCTGTTATAGCCTATTTTTAAATTTTTTGCTCCCGTGATTTCACGCTCTCTTTGCTCGAGCTCTGCTATCCACTTTTTCCCGTTAACAGAAGCATCTCGAAGCTGGTCTAAACGTTCGTTATAGCCGTTTTTAATAACCCCTCCGTCTTTCACGGAAATCGGTGGTTGATCACTAATTGCATCTGCAAGTTTTCTCCATATATCCTGACAATCCTCAATTGCTTCTCCCAAATGCTGTAACGTTTCGTCCTGCGTTTCCAATAACAGCTGTTTAATCTGCGGGATTTTAGAAAGAGACTGTCTTAACTGGGCAAGATCTCTACCCCCTGCACTTCCAAATCCTATTCTTCCGACCAAACGCTCTAAGTCGTATACCTCTTTAAACAGTTCTTTAATTTCCTCTCTAAGCATGAAATCATCTAAGAAGCTTGTGACGATATCAAGTCGAGATTCAATCGCCTGCTTAGTGGCAAGTGGCTGATGAATCCATTGTTTTAATTTTCTTCCACCCATTGCTGTAACTGTCTCATCGAGCAACCATAATAATGTTCCCTTTTGATCTCCATTCCGGATAGAAGATACAAGTTCTAGATTGCGTTTGGAATGGTAATCCATTGCTAGGAATGCTTCTCTTTCTTGGAAAGTTAAGGGCTGAATGTGTAAAAGCGATCTCTTTTGTGTTTTTTGTATGTATTTTAGTAATCTTTTGACGGTACGATGTGTAGTAACCGGATGATCCTTGACATACTTTTCTGCTTCTTCATCTGTCAGCTCCTCCTGCTCGATAGACAGTACAAAATTGTGAATCGAGGATAATTCATTGATTACTAAATACATTTGCTCGCTTACAATCAGTTCCTTTGCTTGCAATGCTAATAGCTGCTGAACTACTTCCTTTTCGTCGCCTTTTATAATAGTAGTAAACCCATCACCAGTAGATACGTCTAGATAAGAGAAGACGATTTCATCTGTAGACAGTAAATCAGCAGATGCAATAAAATAATTCGTTTTATTTTGTAGCGACTTTCCTTCCATTAGAGTGCCTGGAGTCACGAGTTGTACAACCTCTCGTTTTACCACCCCTTTTGCTACTTTCGGATCCTCCACCTGCTCACAGATTGCCACCTTATACCCTTTTGTGATCAAGGTTTCAATATAACTCTGAGCTGCATGGTGTGGCACCCCACACATCGGAATGCCGTCCTTCCTGCTTGTTAAAGTAATTTCCAAAATAGATGCTGCTTTAATCGCATCATCATGAAAGAGTTCATAAAAATCGCCGAGACGAAAAAACAAAAAAGCATCTATGTAGTCTTCTTTAATCTTTAAGTATTGTTGCATCATTGGAGTTATTGTAGTCATTGTTAACCTCTTCTCATTGTTACTAAACCTATTATAACAAATTAAATAAATGAAGCAGACATAATGCGAGCTCTTTTATTTGTTTTATGTTGGAAAAAACACATTACTAAAGAGGCGCATCTGTTTTCCTCTTTCATTGACCTTCCTCAAGTTCGGACTCAACTTCCCGCTATTACGCTCCTAAAAAGTATTAACCTTTGCTATTACAGTTGGATTCCCCTCATTCAAAATGACCTTGAGTATAAAGCCAGAGCTAGACAACAGCTTACACTTTCATATCTCCGTATGTGTCTCTACAACCAATTAGGAAAAAACATATACTATTTTACCCCATAAAAAAAAGCCGGACTGCGCCGGCTTATTAAAGAGAGGACGAATCGTGGAAGTCTTCAGATGAGCTGGAAGAAGAGCTAGAAGAACTAGATGAGCTTTCATCTTCATAGGACCATTCTTCCTCGAAGTCTTCATCATACACTTGTATACAAACAGTTGTTTCTCCAACGACCTCAGCAAGCAATTCTCTCTCTACAGTTACTTGGAATTGACCATTGACAATGATAGCCTCTGTGCAGTTTGGTTGCTGGATAACACGCACATGCACTTCTTCACCAGTAGAGTCTTTATCTCTGAAGCTTAGTTTGATGCGGTCTTTATAGTTCACTGTCTCAGTAAATACCGATGTTTTGGAGTGATCGTGGTGGGCATACCACACATTGATATCAAATTTTCCTGTTACTTCTACAAATTTCCCATGTTTTTTGGATTGATAAGTATGATTGATAACCCAGCATCCTAAAATGCTAGAAGGTGTGTTTGGTGGTCGAAGCGTTTCACAAGATTCCGTTCTCTTCTTACCTTTAGCAACAACTGCCTTCGTCACGATATGTCGCAAATATTTCATGTTCTTCCTCCTTGTATTCAAGTCATAACATCATATGCACCGTTTGCCCAATCGGTTCATCAGTTTTAAGATGTTGTGTAGACAAAAAGGGAAAGAACTACAAATTTTTTCATTTCTCATGAGTATTCGACATTAGTTATACATCGACCTTTGGCCATATAGCTTTCCAGTTTTTATTCATCATACGTCTTTCATAAATCGCTTTAAGGTCGCTGCTTGCATTAAATCTAGGAATTGGTCTTACATGCATCTGGAGGACGTCATACACTCCATGGGGAGCAGTTATAATTAACATATCCCCCTCTAGTTTTACGCCCAGAGCCGTGACCGTTTCTGGAAAATTGGCTATTCCATCTGTCGCAGACTTATAAGGAGGGAGGTTATTAACTTCATGCATTCTCGCCTGATTTTTCACTGACCAAGGGATGTCTGGCATGATAGCGAATAACTTCTGCTCTATCCTTTTCTCCATTTCCTCATCTAGACAACTAGGGTCAAAGTAAATAACATCAATATCTGCTAGTGGAGTTCTTGCGTCATAATTATGCAATGTATCCCATATTTTGGAGCGTACAAATCCAGCACATATCCACCAATCCGGAAGCTTCAAATTCTGTACAACTCTCAATAAATCCATCATCCAAGCATCAGCCTCGATTAAAGCTGTAATTTGTTGCTCTGTTTGAATATCCATTCTATGCATCTACTTTCTGTTTTCTACTATAAAAAGTCAGCTTCCATCCTATGGAAATACTAATTATAAGCACTAAAATGTATAACCACTCGAGGCTAACTATAGTAACTATCATATGAACAAATGCCATAACACCAACTAAAAACATTGACCCAAACACTTTAATCATCGAATTATCCTGAGCTTGCTTCGGTGTATTGGAAAATGGAAAAGGATCTTTGATGAATATCCAGTAGGAAACTATTGTTAGTCCTACTGCAACTAGCAAAGCTATGATTATGTCCAACCATATTCGAAAGGAAAAAATCCAAAGGAAAACTATACTTAAAGGAATTAATATAGGCATAAAATAGTTAATAATAGTAGCCTTCAAGGTTGCACTATATACAGTAGCTCTAGTAGGAATCGGTGCTACGTAAAAAATCCAATGGGCCTTATAGTAGTTAGAAAACTCAAGCATTGGAATTACCGAAGGAACAAAGATTAGCGCAAAATAGATCACCATAAACGAATTTCCACTCGCTACTTCCTCATAACTGCTAAACCTCAAGTTATTGAAAAGCATAATAAATGGGAAAACAACTGCAAAACCTAGCATTGGATAAATTTTTAGCTTCAATTCCCTTTCTTCCTTTAACATAATGGAGGAAAATCTATAAAAAACCTTCTCTTCACTCGTTCTGCACAAAACCTTAGACCAAAAGGTAGTCAATCTTCGAGCCTTTTTCTTTCTTCTATTTGAATCGCTCTGTAATTTGGCTAGGTAGTTTTCAAAGGCAGGCATGAGTCGCACGTAAAGTAAAACAGCAAAAATAGGTATGATAATTGCAAGCACGCTGAAAACAATCGTATAAAAAGCATCATTGCCATTAAAAAACAGCTCCAAAGGTGCAGCATACCAAAAAGGTGGGAGGAACAAATGCCACCATGCAAAGCTATAGCCAATATCTAAATTTACGATGTCAAATATGCGTGCTATTAACTGATAGCTGACAGTCATACCAATCGCTAGGAAAATTTGAACGTAATTAATAACATCCTTTAGGAATTCTCCACTAAAGAAGCGTAGGATAAATAGATAAACAAAAGCTGTAAAAATGACCGTCAAACAACTTATTAAAATAATTTCAAGCAAAAATAAAAGTGCAAACAGTATACCAAACTTAAATATACTAACTACCAATGGAATAGCAACAAAAGAGCCGGTCAATAAAACAATATAAATCAAAATATGCATGGTCTTAGCAGCATTGATCGTTCTATTGCTAATTGGCTTCGGCTGTAAGATATTCTTATCTCGGATATCTAAAAGTACTGCAGAAAAGTCGGAAATCATAGAAGTCATTAAGATAAGAAACAGCGTGCTGAACATAATAGTAAAAGAAAAAAGAAAGCTATTTCCTAAAAAAAGAAATGGGGTCAACAGGATAAGTCCAAAAAGTCCATAAATCCATAAAGATTTTAGAAATTGATTTCCATCTTTTTTTACTTTAGAGCCATTGAAAATAGGAGGCATTCTACGACTATCCATCGTCAGCTTAAGCTGCAAGACCCTTCTCATCATGTCATAATCAATATCCAGCTTGAGAAAAACTGTCCTAAAGCGATCTAGCACTCTTAGCGATGCAAAATCCTTCATAGCCTTTTCCCCTCGCTTACTGTTTGTACAAAACGTTCTGCTATCTCTTCATGCTCAGTAAACCCAGTCAATTGATTAAAAATCCCCTCCAGTGAGCCCTCCTGACTTTGCTGTTTTAGCTCTTCAAAGCTTCCATCTGCTACTACCTCCCCGTTCACCAATAGCACGATTCGATTACTGATTTTTTCTACGACGTCCATAATATGAGAGGAATAGAAAATTGTTTTGCCTTGCTCAGCAAGTTTTGCAAGAATCTCTTTAATAACCATGACACTGTTGGCATCTAAGCCACTAAGTGGCTCATCGTAAAACAAAAGATCAGGGTCATGCAACAGGCTAGAAATGATTAATACCTTCTGCTTCATCCCTTTTGAAAAAGAGGAAAGCCTTTGATGAAAAGCACCTTCTAGACCAAATTCTTTCATGAGAGAAAAGGCTTTTTCCTCGGCTTTCTCGCTCGTTAGTCCATACATTTCACCAGTAAAAATTAGAAACTCAAAGGCTGTCAGGTTTTCATAAAGCTCCGCAGTTTCTGGGACATAGCCAATCCGTTTTTTATATGTATAATCACTTTTGTGTATATTTTCCCCAAAAATCTCAATCATCCCTGAATAACCTTCAATTAAACCAAGTATTAGCTTCACTGTAGTACTTTTACCTGCTCCATTCGGTCCAATATATCCGATGATCTGTCCCTCGTAGACATCTAAGTTTATCCCGCTTAGAACCTGCTTGTTCCCAAAGCTTTTGGAAACATTTACTAATGATAAAATTTTTTGTGGTTCCATCTAACTCCCCCTTTATTTATATATCTATAGTAGTTACGTGATGAAAAGAACTATCTTCTGTATCTATCTATTTCAGTGTTTCCTAGTATAATAGGATGTAATTATTCAAAATATTTACATTTATAGTGTAACATATAGATAATAGTGTTTGACATCCAATTTTCTTACTAATATTTAATTTGTATTACTGTTGAATTTTTCAGTTAAAGAGTGTAGGATTTGCTAGAATGAAAGTACAGAAGGTGTAAGGAGAGAATTCGAATTGTTGACTACTCCAGAATCTAATAAAAAAACAATCGCCCTATTAATCATAGGGATAATTTTTATTTCCTCAACACTGCGGGCACCACTTACTGCAGTTGGTCCAATTATTTCTTATATTAGGGATGGCTTGGACATTTCTAATGTATTAGCAGGGTTTATCACTACTATCCCATTGCTTGCCTTTGCTATCATCTCCCCATTTGCTCCAAGAATAGCACGTCGGTTGGGAATGGAGATGACATTATTTCTTGCCATATTGCTACTGGCCGTAGGAATTGCAATCCGCTCCATCGGCACTCCATTTTTCTTATTATTCGGAACTGCCTTGGTAGGAGTAGCAATTGCATTTGCAAATGTATTGATCCCTAGCTTCATCAAGCTAAAATTTCCATTACAGATTGGGTTACTCACAGGTATTTTCACGGTTTCTATGAATCTATCAGCTGGCATCGGTGCCGGCATTAGCTATCCTATCGCAGAAGGAACTTCGTTTGGATGGCAGGGAGCCCTTGGTTTTTGGTCTATTTTAGCTATCGTTGCCTGTTTAGTTTGGATACCACAAATTAAGAAAAAGCAGCAGCTTGTCACAGAAGGACCGGACACCAATCCAGTGAAGGCTAAATCTATCTTAAAATCTCCACTAACATGGTCAATTACCTTATGTATGGGTTTCCAATCGCTTATTTTTTACACAACTGCTGCATGGATTCCTGAAATATTGCAGACACAAGGAATGGAAGCAGAGAAGTCAGGCTGGATGCTATCTATCATGCAATTCTCACAGCTTCCAATGACCTTTCTCATTCCGATACTCGCAGGTAGAATGAAGGATCAGCGAATTCTAGTAGCAGTGTATACAGTTTGCTATTTAATTGGTTTCACAGGGTTATTATACGGAAGTCTATCACTTGCAATACTCTGGATGGTATTCCTAGGATTAGGTGGCGGGGCATCCTTCGGGCTAGTTATGATGTTCTTCTCTCTTCGATCTAGAACACCAATGGAGGCTGCTGACTTATCCGGTGTTGCCCAGTCAATTGGATATTTACTCGCTGCTATTGGTCCTGTCTTCTTTGGCTTTGTTCACGATACGACAGGAAGCTGGAATACTCCTATGATTTTATTCATCGTGACTGCTATTCTCCTATTTTCTGCCGGAATGCATGCTGGTAGAAATCGATTTGTATCAGAGGCTTAACAAACGAGTATATTGAAGGGCATCATTTCTTAATGGAATGATGCCCTTCAAATTTTTTAATGAAGAAAGTTAAAAATACTTGGGTAACTTATAAAGAAAACCTCGATATATCGCTATATTTATTCGTTAAACCAAGACGTTACATAGAAAATTATTCATTGTTTTTTTCATTATAATTTATTATTTTATAATAAAAATACATAATTGTGACAAGGCCAATACCCAAAAGTATACTCCCAGTAGCTAAAAAATTATTTGTATAGCCCGAGATTCTCATTAAGTATATCTCTGTATCTGCCCCTCCCTCTTTTGAAAGCCAATGATCCGCGAAGGAAGTACCAAAATGCACACTGGAAAATATCATTATTAACCCGAAAATACTTAATAAGGCCCCTAGACTAACAAAGCCCTTCATTTTATCTTTAGTCATATTACTACTCCTATCTATCTTTTAGAATTGTCGTAGCTAATTTTGAAGACTTTGTTATTCACGATCTGCCTTACAATATTAGCTTTCAAATACTTTTCTACAAATTCAACATTGCTCTGAAAATCTGTTTCACATTCCTTCATGAATAATTTTAATGAACCCATCATAAAGTAAAATTTTGTTTATGGTACTTTTCATAATTCCTATTGATTTGAAATCGAACAATCTATAAATAAATTTATTCTTTTCTAATAATATAATTTTCCGCTATAGGCTGAAGCATTCCGTGAGGTGAGCGGAAAACGATCACCGTCGTTTTCGCGAGCATTCTGATGCATTATTACAACCCTCCGCTATAAGGAACAAGTAAGAAACGTTCGTTTTTAATTGGCAAAGTGCTATTTATGAAATTAACTTACCTATAACTACTTATTCAACAGTTGTATCTCATAACCCTCTTCTTTATTTGTTGACACAACAAAATGCCCCCTAATTTCTCCAATAACAAAAGACCATCAATCTTATCATTGATGGTCTTTCCATTCCTGAATAATCCATGATTAATACGGATTTGGCTGATAGGAATAATTCGGTGTTAACTTTTCATTGTTATAGGGCTTATGGAAAATATGTGTAGTAGCAGGTGACATAGGTGGGATAAGCCAAGTCCAGTTTCCGCTGACATCTCTACCTGCATCTCTTTCTATTTCCTCGAACTTTTTAAACTGATGTGCCGCAGTATGATGATCAACAATACTGACCCCATCCTCCTTAAAGGAATATAAAACGGCAGCATTCAACTCAACTAATGCGCGATCCTTCCAAAGTGAAGCGTTTGACTTAGTGTTCAGTCCCATTTTCTCAGCTATCTTAGGTAACATGTTATAACGATAATCATCCGCAAGATTCCGTGCTCCTATTTCTGTACCCATATACCAGCCGTTAAATGGAGCAGCTAAGTAGTTAATTCCACCAATCTCTAGCTTCATGTTGGAAATCATCGGAACGGCATACCATTTTAGCAGTAGGTCTTGAAACCACTCCATTTCTGGATGGCGAATGGAAACCTCTAATATATACGATTCAGGAATGTCAAAAAATCTAGCAGGCTGATCCTTCACTTGAATCACTAGTGGAAGTACATCAAATTTCGTGCCCTTCCCTTTCCACCCAAGCTCCTCACATACTTTCGTAAAAGATAGAGAGTCAGGGTCTCCAATGACCCCTACCTCCGTTTCATATCCTGCATAACGTATCAGCTGATGATTCCAAATACGGACATCACTAGGAGAAAAAATCGAAATTGTCGGCCTGATTCTTCCCTCGTTTGTAGCGTATTGAATATGGTCAAGTAGGCTCTTTAAAATATCTTCTTCTTTATGTAACTCTCGCTTATCTATGACCGTTAGACTTTGCCAAAACAAACGACCTATACATTTATTACTATTGCGCCAAGCTACTTTAGCACCGAAATTCAACTCTTCCGCTGTATGTACGTAAGTACCATCACGATTAATCTCTTCTTCTATTTCTTTCAGGCGAGCAACCAACTCTTGTTCCTCTTTACCTGTTTCTGAATAATAAAGTCTCATAAAATCCTGCGCTTCATTTAACATGATCTTATTCCCTCCCACTATCTCTTACATCTTAGTGGAAGTCAGCAGCCACAAACAAGTACCCCATTTGGTTTATATGTGAGGATTTTATGACACCCATTCAAAAGAACCAGAAAAAAAACTATATACCGCCAACTCTCGAATATGGTAAAATCAATTTAACTTTATAAATTCCGGTCTTGTAGCTCAGTTGGGAGAGCACCACCTCGACAAGGTGGGGGTCGCTGGTTCGAGACCAGTCGGGACCATCCTATTCAAAAGCCTAATTAACGTTGATTTATCAATGTTTATAGGCTTTTTCTTTGTTCAGATTTCCTATACATATGCCTCAAATTTTAAAGTTTGTCCGCAATTTGTCCGCAGGATTTTACTGTATTAGTTTGTTTGACTTTGAATAGTCTGATGAAACGTATCAGCAATGTCATTGTCAGTATTTGGTAATAAATGTGCATAGAATTCTAATGTTATCTTCGGATTTGCATGACCCAATCGCTTAGAAATTTTAACGATATCTATACCGGTAGAAATAAGAATGGATGCATGTGTGTGTCGAATATCGTGGAAACGAATGTTTGGTACCTTGGCGGTCTTGACAATACGTTTCATTACTCGAACAACATTGCGCGGATCTTGTGGGCTCCCTGTACTTGTGCAAATGACTAGGTCTTTATCTGCAAATAAAGTTCCCACCTTTTCCTTCCATTCTTCTATTCGTTTTTTTTGCAAAAATAATTCATTGACAATAAACTCTGGAATAGGGATTTGTCTCTTGGAATTTTTCGTTTTCAATGAGGTGAAAACATAACCCTTTTTAGGGACATGTGCTAATGATCTTTTCACATGAATTACTTTTTGTTCCAAGTCTATATCACTCCAATACAGCCCTAATATCTCTCCTCTCCGCATGCCAGTATAGATGGCAAGTAAAAAAGTTAAATAGTGTCGCTCTTCTTTACACTGACCAAGAAACTCCTGTATATCTTTAAGTGACCATATAGACATTTCTTCGTATTTCACTGATGGCGGATCTGCATCCCCCACTGGATTGAATATTATTTTCTTCCATTTAACTGCTTGGCTGAACGCTTGATATAATAGTTGATGCATTTTCCGAATGTAACTCGTACTATAGTTTTCTTGTAACTTTTGATTATAAAACAAATCAAAATCCGATGTAGTAACTTTAGCTATTTCTTTATTTGCAAACAAATTCTTTTTTAAGAGGTGTTTCTCTAAAATGTACCTACTGTTCATCGCGGATGTTTGTTTAATTCTATTACTGTAATGGTCGTTGAACCATTTTAAAATATAATCTGAAAAGATTTCTTTACTAAGCTCTATATATCGATTTTCATCTAACGATAATTCAATTTTCCTTGCAGCTGCCTCAGCATCTTTCTTTTTAATAAATCCGCCTTTACTTATCTGTTTACGCTTCCCTGTTAAGGGGTCACTACCTATATCAATAGCATAAGAATAGGTTTTGCCTCTTTTTCTAATGTGCGCCAATTATTACTTACCTCCAAATCAATTTTGCACAATAAAAAGTAAACAAGTGGTCTAATACCAACTTGTTCACTTTCTTCTATTTTTATAAGGATTCTTCACCACAAATATTTAATTTTTTTGTTTAGTTTTTAACCAATCAAAAAACGATGTAAATGCTTATGTTTCATCTGGTTTTGTTAGTTTCTTAAACATTTATAACAATATGATTCACAGTTACTAACGCATTCATTTAATACATCAAATGTTTTCTCGATAATTTCATCAATGCGGTTGCCCGCTTCGTATGAATACCCAGCACCAGTACGATATTGCTCGTAATCCTCGTCTGTAGCGGTTACTTTGCTTTCTAATACCTCAAATGCTTCCCTTTGTTTTGCCGTTTTTCCTCGTCTGTACCAGTAGCGAAGTTTGCCGCTGTTCTATAGCGTTGAATGTCTCCGTAAATTTATTCCTCGAATGTTTGTAAGTTTGTCATTTCATAATCCCCTCTATAGTTAGTTTTGGAAATAAAAAAGAACGTCCGTCATGGGCGTTCTTAAATACGTTATTTTGGGTGTGCTCTCTTTTATTTATTAGGCAAGTTTTATTTATTCAACAAATCTTATGTTTTCCTATTTTCTTTTTCAGCCCATTTTATCAATTTCATGATAATCATAATAACAAACAAGAACATCACTAATGAAACTATCAGAGTAATAAAAAATCCGTTTCCCACGGTTGAAAAAAATATAAAGATAATAGCAAAGAGAATAATAAAACCCCACATTTTTTGCTCATCTTTTGACACATTTCTAGTACTTCTCCATCCTGCCATAAGTGTAAGCACGCCCTCAACATTATTTTTAAATATAATTATAGCAGTAGTTATACTAAATATCAGAAAAAATAGTCCAACATTAATGATATTTGATATTCACGTTATTTAGCCGTACCTCTCAGATATTCTTCTACTTCTTCTTCAGTAAGCCAACGTGCAGGCACTCGGTAGCCGATCTCCTACTGCTTTGTAAATGCGTAACCACTTTCATAAAGCACTACATTTATCTTCTTTGTATTAAAATGTCTTTGTTCACTTATAGCTCTAAACTTGCCGATATTGTAGCGAATCAGTAGCCTACGTAGTGTAATTCGATAAGGGAGTCGATTCACTCTTTCTCTTCCGTTTTCTTATTCGGCACCTCCTAGTCAGCGTTAAAGATTCGCTTTTTGTTTTGCGAATTAGGCACTCTCCCGCAAAGTCATAAGGGTTAGTAAGTCATTTGACCTTAAAGTTAAATATAAACATATAAAAAGGACAGCAGGTTTAAATCTACTGTCCTCCACTATTAATCGTAATAGCCCTCTCTAAAAACAATTACACTTTCAACAAGACTATCTTCAGAATCCTCAAGTTCAGGAACAAAAAGTCCAATACCTAGTGTGAAAGATAATAAGCCTGTTTCATCCAATTCAATATCACTATCTTGTGAAACAATAGTTGACTTCAGTTCTCTAAAAGGTCTTCCAATCATGTGTTTATGTGTAAATTTAGGGTCTGCTGGTAGTGCCATTTCAATTGCTTCACACGTATCGTTACTATCGTAATATATGTGTATTCCATGGTCATTAAATGCATCTGTAAAAGTATCAGACATAGGCGTTTTTTTAAATTCTACTACATTTCCTCCTATAACATTTCTAACCTCATCTCTTGTCATGCCAAAACTAATTGGACCTACTCCCTTATTAGGAGTTATTATAAGTTCATTCATTTTTTACCCCACCCCTAGATTTGTTTAATCTTTTAGTATATTCTAACATTTGTCTAATACCTTCATCATATTTATTTCCAAACTTATTTCTTAAATCATTAATGTCCATATTTTGAGCCTCATTTAATTTCCCTTGTTCTATTAAAGATTTTTGCTGTGCTCTATATGCTCTTGCTTCTCTTGAGTTACCCCAACTCGCTGTTTGTCTATGGTCTATGGTTTCCATTCTTACACCAGGACCATTACCTCTACTTATCGGACTAACAGAATTAGCTGGCATATGATGGACTTCTCCACCATTACTAGGAACATCCTTACAATCTAATCATTTTCAATTTGATTCTCACTAATATCAGCTGACTTAATATAAATTAAAGTAAAAAAAACTTGAAAGGCAATTTAGCCCATCAAGGTATATGTTTAAAGTAACGTTTTTATTTTTTTACTATCCCTTTTCCATACACTTTCTCCTTCAGTTAAAAAAACTGCACTTGGCGGATCATCATAAAGTGAAATTTCAACTAATGAACCTTTCTTTTGTATTAACCAATTATATAAACGACTTTCCTCACTAGTAGGATGCGCTAAAATATCATTTACTTGAAATACAGCTGCATCATATTCGGTATAATTTACATCGTCGTCATCTAACCCATTATCTGTTTCAAAAACTGTATCAAGTTCACCAACAATTCTTAATCCATTTTCCCATTCTAGTATCATGTCACTATGTTCATATTTTATTAATGTTCCTATTAAAGAGTCATACCCCATATACATCCTCTTTTCTTTTGTTTTTATGGCAAAGATGGTACTATATGAGCTCCATCTTTGCCATAATGTATCAATCCATTAGTAGTCTCAAGATATTCACCGGTATTTCGATCATAGTAATTCCCAATAGTTTTACCAAAGTCTACTCTTTCTTTTTTACCGTTTGGCAGTAGTTGACCTTTCCCTACAAACTTGTCTTTTTACCTTCGAGTGCTCGAAACGTTCCTGGGGGATTTCCATACCAATCAGCTGTTCCTGTTGTTTTAACCATAAGTCATCTGGATTTAAGTATAATTTTGGGAACAAAGCTGTTCTTATCTCTCTTCTAAACGTAAGGACATCCCATTGGCTCGGCAAGAAGTTTATATCCTTGACCCCTGCTTGAAATAGTCCATAGATTTTCCGTCAACCACGTGTCCATCATCTGCAAACCTTGTTCAATTGGATTCAGTGCGTATGTCTGAGTAGCATCGAATCCATAAAGTTGGTTTAAAGTATCATCACGTTTTCTCTTAGAACTAATGAATCCCTCCTGCATTCCGCTATCATCTAAATGCATTAACAAACTCAGCTGAACTACTTGTATTAGATCCGTGGTGACCTGCCTTTAATACGTCTGCTGAAATATCATCAAACTTGTCCAATAAATACTCTTCTATATTTGAGCCAGCATCAGCCATTAATAGAAAATCTACACCTTTGTATCCTGTTTTAATGACAATAGAAGCATCGTTATTATCCTTTGCTTCTGAATCAACATATAGTGTTTGAAGATAAAAATCAGAAGTTCAGTCACCAATCAAAATGCTTCCGATTTTTGAATTGATGTATTGTATATTTTTGCTATTAACTAATGTTAATAATTTTATTTTGGAAAAGTGGGAGCTTTATTTTACATCTACACTGTAAACCACAAATTCTTACAGTATATATATGGGTTGTCCTCCTAAAATCGTATTGTTTTAACCATAACAAAAAACCTTGAAAGGTTGTTAGACTATCAAGGTAATAGTTAATATTCAAAAAATAATTTTATTCCTAATCTAAATTTAACATTTAGCTTAACTCAAATAATACTTCTTCTCACATATATACTAGTACTTTTAATTAATCTAAAATTTGGTAAATGTGTCTTGAAATATCTATTTCTTCTCCATCTTAAATTATGATAAATTTAAAATTTCTTTTAGTTCTTTTAAGGAAACTTCAACTCTTGTTCGATCTTGAGGTCGTCTTGTTAAATAGTCTTCCCCAGCCTCTGTTAAATATTGAAAAAATACATTTTCATCTACAATAGCATTTTCCTCAACTTCAGCCATAGGGGGTTGTATACTAAAGTTAACACCAGTTTCACCAAAATATCCCTCTTCTCCTGGCTGATATTCATTTGCAAAAATACAACATACTGGATCAATCCCAAAACCTTGTTTGTTTTTGAAATTTTCAATCGCTTGCATAAACTTCCCATCACCTATTATTTTGTAATATAGACGCATCAACTCAACTTTTTCTGAAAATTCTTCAATAATAAAAACTTCCTCATTCATAACAAACACTCCTTTAACATTTAATCTAGAACTGGGAAAAAATTCGAAATCTCACCTGTATTTTTGTCTTTAAAGCCCATAAATTTCAACTGTTTCCCATTTACATTGACATACCCTTCTACCATATCACTTGGTGACCTATCTCCACCTTGAATTATCCTATTATTACTAATACCTTCTTCCATTGCTTCCCTACCCAACTTTAATATCTGTTCATCAGAAAAAACCTTTGGGTCATATACTGTCTTAGGATTCTTATACTCTTTCCACTGTCCAGTAAACTTACCTTTTCCACCATTTTCTTTACTCAATCCATCATAAACAGGAAGCTGATATTTTACCTCATAAATTCCTGAAATATCAGGATGAGACGTTTTAGTAACAGCTTGATTAATATCCTTAACTTGATTACCAAAGTTATCTAAAATAAATTGTTCAAAGTTCTCAAGATTGTGACCACCCTTTATTCCAATATTCGGTTTTGCTTTAAAACCCTCCACTTCGGTTAAATGTGTATCATAACCCTTTTTAAAAGTAACATCTTTTACCGTAGCCTTAGATATTCCTTCACTAGTATTACTTGTACCTTCATTCACATTCTTCCCATCATGTGTTGCTTTACCGTCCACTGCAGCATTCCCAGGTTTCTTAACCGGTGACGGAGTTGCCGCCAATCTAAGTCCAATTAAGCTTCCAACAAACCCAAAACTATTTTGCCAGTGTTCTTTGGAAAATGGATCTTCTGGAAGAATCGCTTCTTTAACCATTCCACTAAAACCAAATGTAGCATAATTTAAAAAATCCAGTTTCGAGTCGAACATCTTAGCACTTCTTTCATTGGCTCCTGACACAATTCCACCAGAAATCCCGAAAGTCCAATAGTTCACAAAATCATAGGGAGAATCTAGTGCCTTTTCACGTCGTATACGTGCCCCATCCCAAAAGTCTTCCGCAATGCCCTTTAAACTATGGAAGGATTTCACAAATATGTTTTGATCAATATCTTCTTGTTCTGTCCCATTACTCTCTGGTCTTGCACATGATAAGGCAAGCATATCTGAACCCACAAAAGGATTGTATATCCCAATCAAACCCCCATAGCCAAATCGTATAGGACCGTTACCAGCTATGAATGCTTCCAGCATAGTCGTCAACTGATTTTCTCTATTCACTATGGAGGAAAGTACAGCAACAGGAGATGTACGAGATGCCAATTCAGTCTTTAAATTATTTTTAGCAGTAAATGCTCCCCAGTTATCTGCTTGGAAATGAACATCCGTTAGCCCACTTTTAAACATTCCTTCTATATCAGAGAGCCATATTCCCATTGTCCGAATATCCTGTTCCATATTGTTTAAAGCAGTCGTCTGTGTTGCATCAAATTCATGCAGTTGCGAAAGGGTATCATCACGCTTTCTCTTAGAACTAATAACCCCCTCCTGCACTGCGCTATCATCTAGGTGGGGCAGTGCTACAATGTCACTCACCTGATCCATGATATTATTTGCTTCGTCAGTTAGACTAGCGGTAAGTTGGCCAATAAGCGTGAGGCCCTGTTCCAGTTCACCTTCTAAGAATTCTTCTAATATGTAACCTGATAGGTCTGGCTCAAGAGAGTTAAGAGCTTTGCCAATTTGATAAAGTACTTGTTGAGAATCGTAGGAAAACAATTGAAAAAACTGAAGAAATGGCAAATGACATTCCTCATAAAAGGAGCGAATGGCACCTCCTCCTTCTCCTTTTAATTGTTCCTCCATCTGAACTAGTCCTTCGACTCCAAGTTGGATTGTTTTTATTTCAGTATTTAATCTTTCTAACATTGTAATGTTGCGCTGTAGCCCATCTTGTAATAAATCTACATCCAATACCTTCATAGCCTTATCCTCATCACATGTTTAGAAAAACTCATTTCACTATATCCTTTAGTATACAATAATGCCCCATAGGTGAACATTCTTCTCCCCCTCTAGCAAACTATCAATAGTTATAATATTCCATTTTCATGCGAAGAGGTAAAGGGATTAACAACAATAACCTTTAAAATAAACCTTACGTATTAATATGCACAAAACCTCCTGATACTCTTTCACTACTGACGAAGAAAAATAATAGTTAAATAGCTAGTGGTGAATATAACATTTCATTACTATTATCTTTACTAAACCTACTTTGATTGAGGGTACTTTCTACTTATAAAATGTTGGAGCCTTAAGAATATATTTATACATAAAAACAAAAATTGTATTTACTAGTATATTTGTATATATAAAGTATAATTATATAAAATTAACTAAGTATAATAAAATATTAGGAGAATACAAAATCCTCTTGTTACGTTTCAATACTATAAACAGAAAAATTATATACAAAAAGAGGAATGACTAAATGAAGAATATAATAAAAGAATTAATTGAAAATGGGTTTGAATCAGACAGTCTAGACTTTAAGGAAAGAATGTATCCTAAAAACGGAACTCCCGATTTATTAAAAGACATTCTATCTATGGCTAATTCAAATTATATTGGTCCGAGATATATTGTCATGGGAGTTAAAGATAGAATTGGAGAAATTCGTTCGATTTCTGGAATATCTTCTGAAGATATAGTGGATTCTTCTAGTTATCAACAGTTTATATTAAATAATATAGAACCTGATGTGAATATCAATCTACATTACATTGATTACCAAGATAATAAAGTTGCCGTAATTGAAATTGATGGCTCCGATGACAAACCTTATTTATTAAAGAAACAATATAAAAACTTAAATCAGGGCCTATGCTTAATAAGAAAAGGTAGCACCAATTCTATAGCCAATAGGACTGATTTCGATAGAATATATGAAAAAAAGACAGGGAAATTTGAAATTAAAATAATTGATGAACATCTGAGAGCCATAAAGCCTGTAGACGGTACCGCACTTTTAGATATTTCCTTAAGAAACCTAAGTACCAATCCTGTAACAATTGTTTCCGGTATATTGTTTGTAAAAGACTACCAAAATAAAGTGAGAACTAAGCATGTCGTTTACGGTTTCGAATCTGAGATGGGAGCAGATTTTAGTTTAGAAATTCCTCCTAAAAGAGAATTAATAGGTGAACTTCATGTTGGTTTTGGTTCTACGGATTGTTTAAAACTTAACCTTGATAAATATGGTTACACTGATGAACGATTTATCTTTGAATTGCATTTCCGAGATTCTTACGATAATGAATATCAAACCTCAGTTAACGAGGGATTTGTATTTGCTAAAGGCGAATTTCTTTGGAAGGTAGCTCAAAAAATGAAAAACGAATGATATGAAGATGTTTTAAAAATGAAGGGAAAATATTTTCAATTTCATTACTAAACTTACTTGAATATAAAAATTGAAGAAACAACTGTTACACACTGTTTTTATAAAAATAGTAATACAGACCACCTGTTTACTCTTTTGTCCGCAATTTGTCCGCATAATTAATTTTCTGTACCGTTTTTATTTTACTGAAATGATTTACACCGTCTCAAACACCTTATTAAACCAGACTTATTTAATCTAATCGAACTCAGCTTATCTAGATTATATAAGTAAGATAAATTCGACAAGGTGGGGGTCGCTGGTTCGAGACCAGTCGGGACCATCAATTAATAGTAGCCACAACCCTTGTTCTTAAAGGGTTTGTGGTTTTTTTATTTTCATTAAGATTATGTCATTTTTTATTGTTGGGGTTAAAACGGGGTTAAAATCTAAGTGAAATAATCATAAATCTTATTAATACATAGGAAATTATTATATATTCCTTTTAAATCTTTGCTTTGGTAATTTCTAATTTAAAGTGCACATAAAAAATGAGCTGGAAGATGTATCTCCAAGCTCATTTTATATTGGTATCTTTTTTACTTGCCTGCTGCCGCTAATATTGCAATGCTCCACATAATCAGAGTAAACGATATTGTAAGCCAAAAAGTATTGACTGTAGTTTTTTCTTCGTGTTTTACCTTTTTCAATATAGAAACCAAATTTAAACAAAATATAACACACAAGATAGGCATTAAAAACCCTCCTATGAGTAGAGAGGCAGTAATCATATATTTTCACTCCTTTGTAGTTGTTTATCATTGTTCAACTAAGCTGCCCATTTAGATCAATAAGAAAAAAGGCGTTACTCCTTCTTGAAGTAAAGCACCTCGTTACTTTAAGTATATTTTCACAAATCTCTTTATTGTAAAGTTAAATCATCAGCAAATACCTCAAGTTCATAACTTTTCATATCACGAGAATCTAAAATGTCTCTAAAGTATTCCTCTGCTTGTTCTTTGTATTGTGTTCTTTCAATTCTAACTGTAAAGACTTTTTCTTCTGGACTTAACCCCATAGCATGCACAGTAAATTTCTCTTGTGCATCATCAAAAATTTGACCAGAAAACATTTCATCAATACTATTTGCATTCTCGTTCCCTATAAATTCATCTTGTACGATAAAGAGGATAAGTCCAGTAGTTATAACTATACATAATCCTATAATTACCTTCTTCAAAAAATTGCCTCCAAATTTATTTATTCGCCATTTATCTATAATTACCTTCTTCAACAAACCTGCCCCTTTAGTTTAAGTGTAACATTTCACAATGCATATTCTGAGATCAACTTATGATTTGGACAAAAAAGTAGACCATCGAAGTGATGGCCATATTTAGCCAAAGCACCTAGTTAGCACAAATATAATAATCAATCATTTATACTTATATGCCACTGTTCTCTATATCGAGAAAGTAGGATGCTGATATAAAGTATGAAACTTTTCTGGGTGAGTTGAACTTATTATTCCTGCTAAATATAGTAGTTCCAACCTCGCTTACATCAATAAATGTTTCGACCTTTTGAAAATCATGGTTTTTAAATTCAATAGGTTTATTCCATTGAGTCAATGGAACTAAATCTTCCTCATAAAGCCCTTGTCCGAAGAAAATAAACACGCTTATACCATTCAAAGCTAAATCAACTGATATGTCACAGATTGCTTCCAATGTATCAACAGACTCGATTTTGATAATAAAACCGTTAGAAGAGAATTTATATGAAGGGATATTCCTTTCCGAAATGATACTCTTCCCTTGTTCAAAAATATCATTTTCCAAACCAAAGAAAATAGGAAAGCTAAACATATTTTGAACCTATGGAAAAATAAAATCGGTTCCTACATTTCTAATTCCAATACTAATAGATGTAAACGTTTCTTTTGGGATGACAAAACGATTAATTATACTATCATTGGAGTATTGAACAAAATATTGTGTTTTCAATTCCATCCCCCTATTCAGATTATTTTTCGACATTCAGTAAAACTGCCTCTAAGTAGGCTTTATACCTTATTGAAGTAAAGCACTCGTTAGTTTAAGTACATTATTTCACAAACTTGTCCTTTTCCCCTTCTTAATCACGGTTAACATAATTTAAATATAATTCCGAAAGATGAAATATAATACTAATAACGATTGCTGAGAAAAGGAGGTATGAGTTTGGGTCTTGTCGTTATGGCGTTTTTCGCCTTGATATTCTTTGTTTTCTGTTTTATCATGGGTTCTATCTACTGGTTTGGCGACAAAGGAAGAAAATTTTAAAGATAAAAAGTGCTGCTTGCAACACTTTTTTTCCTTCGTTTGTGGATAAAGGCTGTCTTACCTGATAGCCCTGTTTTCTAAAGCACCCGCTAGCCATCCATGTAGCGCAAAATCAGCGCTACACCACAGAGATGAAAATGTTTATAGAACGGGTATAGGATACTACGGCTGGGAGAGGAAGGTCGATCAACTATAGTGCCATAGAGCCCATCCGTTAGTCTGACTCCAACGACCACGGTGCATCACAGACTGTCGCTCCCTTACGGGAAGCACTCATGGGAGATTAATCCTACTCTGGTTATTGCACCAGCCTCCAATACTATTTGCCGTAGAAAGGATGATTACAATGGAAGTAATCATTGATCGTGCATGTGGAATGGATGTCCATAAAGACTCCATTACTGCTTGTATTATTACGCCAAAAGGAAAGGAGATTCAAACGTTTTCCACTAAAACTGTATTTCTACTACAGTTAATAGACTGGATTAAGGAGCATGAGTGTACCCATGTAGCAATCGAGAGCACAGGAGTATTTTGGAAGCCCATCGTCAACTTACTGGAAGCCGAAAGTATAGAATTTTTGGTCGTGAATGCCCAACATATGAAGGCAGTGCCTGGTCGCAAGACCGATGTGAAGGATGCAGAATGGATTGCCAAACTCCTTCGTCATGGTCTACTAAAAGCAAGTTACATTCCGGACCGGAATCAACGAGAACTGCGTGAGTTAGTTCGGTACCGCCGTAGTATTATCGAAGAACGTGCAAGACAACATAATCGGATTCAAAAGGTATTGGAAGGTGCAAATATCAAACTAGGTTCTGTTGTTTCCGACATTATGGGTGTGCCTCATCCCTTGATATGCTTCGTGCGATTGCCGATGGCGAAAACGACCCAGAAAAACTGGCAAGCTTTGCCCGTCGAACAATGAAGAAAAAGGATGAACTCGAACTAGCGCTTCGAGGATATATCAATCCACACCAACGACTAATGTTAAAAACCATTCTGACTCATATAGAATTTCTTACTGAACAGATTGACCTGCTAAATCAAGAGGTGGCTACTAGATTATCCTCCCACCAAGAAGATATTGAGAGGTTGGATTCCATTCCCGGTATTGCCACTCGAATGGCTGAACAAATCTTAGCCGAAGTCGGTACGGATGTCGAGAAGCAATTCCCCAGTTCGGCGCACTTATGTTCATGGGCAGGATTAGTACCTGGACATAATGAGAGTGCGGGCAAAAGGAAATCAACCAACATGAGAAAAGGAAACAAGTACTTAAAATCAGCATTAATTGAAGCAGCTCATTCTGTCAGAGGATCTAAAACCTATTTGGGAGCCCTGTATAGGCGTACTGCATCAAGAAAAGGTAAAAAGCGTGCAGGAATATCAGTCGCTCATGCCATTTTAAGAATCAGCTACTATCTCCTAACACGCAAAGAAATGTATATAGACTTAGGTGAAGATTATTTTGATAAGCAAAAAGAACAATCGATTGTACGATATTCTGTTCGAAGACTTGAAAGCTTAGGTTATAACGTTACAATCACTGAACCAAATGCCTCCTAATCCAACCCATAATTTGATTCTTATTTAGGCGCTGCACTTTTTTAAAAAATAATTGAGTTGCGTCAGATTTCGTATTGCCTTTTTCTCTAAATCGAAGATTTTAATTTTCATGGGAGTTGAATAACTATTTTCTACCTTAAAGTTCAAGTTCTTTTCCAGTAATTATTTTATATAAAATTTCTGAGTCCTTTATTGGCAGTTTTATATATTTTGCCTGACCCTCAGCAATTATCTCTAATCTATCTTTATTTGGAGTCACCCATATAGCATAGTTAATTGAACCCAAGCTAAAACGATATTCAGGAGGAAGTTCCATCTCCACCTCAATGTTTTCTTCCCATTTAGCGTTTTCAATTATTTTGACAACAGTCTCTATTTCATCAGATTTAACAACTTCTTTTATACTTTTATACCCTTCACTTTGGCGTTCTTCAACTGTAAAAGGTTTTTTTTCAATATGTTCAGTTTGTGGTTTCTCTGCTTGTATTTCTTTTGGTGTTTTTATTGTTTCTTCTTGATTACAGCCAACTAATGCAAAACACCATACGATAAATAATGTAAAAGTAACTATCCTTTTCATACATAACACCCCTTTTAATTAGACGTTAATTTAAAAATAAAGTCTCAATTCCTTCTTCAACTAAACTGCTGCGTTAGTTAAAGTGTAACATTTCACAATGCATATCTGAGATCAACTTAATGTTTTGGACATAAGAATAGACCATCGAAATGATGGCCATATTTTACTAAAATACACTCGTTAGTTGAAGAGGTGCAAATTCTCATGGGGACAAATGTTTATAATCTAATATATCAATTTTGAATCCATGATTACATATCTGTTTATTAATGCTTTTACTTTCACAGGATGGGGATATTCTTACCTTAACAATATCTTCTTTAGAGTATTCTGCCCATACTCCTTTAATACTCTTTTATCAATAATTGGAAAAATAATATCTAATATAATGTCCTCTGTTGTGACATAGAATCCTTCTACTTCTGAACTGGTTTCTGATTCAACAACAATTGGCGTAAGAGTTATAACAATCAATAAAAACCCTAATAAGACTAAGTATCGCCTAACCATCAAGATTCACCTCAGATTTATGTTTACTCCTTATTCTTCCCATGTTGTTATTTATTATTAATCTAAACTGCTGCGATAGTTCAAAAAAAATGCTTTACCCCTTATCGTAGTAAAGCACCCGTTAGCCATCCATGTAGCGCAAAACCAGCGCTACACCACAGAGAATGAAAATGTGAAAAACAGGTATAGGATACTATGGCTGGCGAAGAAGGTCGATCAACTATGGTGCCATTGAGCCCATCCGTTAGTCTGACTCCAACGACCACGGTGCATCACAGACTGTCGCACTCTACACGAGTAGCACTCATGGGAGATTAATCCTATTCTGGTTACTGCACCAGCCATGCCTTTATTATAAGAAGAATGGAGTTGATTCCTGATTTAACTTTCAACTTAATATAACCACTCTAAAGGCTCAGCCTTTTTTAAAAAAGCTTATTCTGAGTCTCTTTTGTTATACATTTTTTATATTTTGAGAATTTTTTAATTTTCATGGGAGTTTAATATGAACAGCGACGCTTATTAAACAATCGCGTGCGATTTTATTACTATTTATTTTGGATATACCTTTTCAAACCGCTCACGTACAACTAACATTTCTGGCGAGAATTCTTTATCATATTCTTTTAGTGCTTCGGTAAAGAATTTTTCATGTGCTTCCCACCAAAACTGATAATCCCCTTCTCCTTCTGCTAAGGCGAAATCTTCTGTTACCTCATTTATCGGAACAACTTCGACAGATTGAACTTGAATGACTGCGACAGGCTCATCTTGACCATTTAGAACAATATAATATTCGCCTGCTTGGGGTATTGCTTCTTTTTCTAACTCATAAAACACCAAACCCGAAGTTGTCGCTGTCTTCTTTCCCTCGACAACTAAATTAGCTAACCAATCAGCCGAAGCTCCAAATTGAAATGCACCTCTATATTCCGTCCCTTCCTTACTATTTGCTACACAAAAGTCATTCCCAAATTGTTGTACCTTATCCATTAATAATCTCCCTTAAATATAAATTTATTTCTTGTTCTCCAATTTTGGACATAAAAATAGACCATCGAAAGGATGACCATACTTTGCTAAAGTACTCGTTTGTTTAAGTACCTTATTTCACAATCTTATCTATATTAGGAAAGCGTTTCTGCATTATGCAGAAACGCTTCACTTCAGTTTTATTATGTACTAAATAGTGTGCCATTTAGAGCATCAATATAACGAGTTGCAGATTTTTGTACCCTTTGTTTGGCTTCTTCTTTAATGACACGATGAAATGCGTCATATAAACAAGTAAACTTCAACTCTTTTACCCTAATTGAAATCCTTTCTACAGTAGCTTCTGGAAGTGGAATAAAATTTGGATAACTGTACATAAAGCTTACCCATGAACGGTCATCTACGACGCGAATAATATCTCCACTTAGTAGAATCCCACTTTGGTTGCCGCCATTCTTCCATTCTAAAATTGAACCACCTTTATAATGACCGCCAACTCTCTGTATGATGATTCCTTCTTCTAATTCAAGGGACTCACCATCCCAAAAAACTATCCGATCACTTGGTCTTGTGATCCATTCTTTATCGTCTTCATGAATGTAAATGGGAGCATTAAAAGCTTCAGCCCATTCTACTTGACAAGAATAATAATGGGGATGAGACAAAGCTATCGCATCAATCCCACCTAAGGCTTCAATTTCTCTAATGGTATTTTCGTCGATATAAGAAATACAATCCCATAACAAATTAAAGTTCTTATCTTTTATAAAATAGGCAGTTTGTCCAATTCCAAAACTTGGACTAGTGATTATGCTATAAAGTCCTTCTTCTTCGAAATTGATAGTATTTTTAAATGTACCTTCTCTAATCATAGCTTCTAATGTTGTCCATATTTGCCCATTCGAACTTATAAATTGTCTTTCCTCACCGCAAATTTTACATTCCTTTGGTTTCTCAATAGACTTTTCATACTGTACCCCGCACGTCTTACAAATATAGTTATTCAAAATAATCCCTCTCCCCAAAAATTCATCTTAAATTATATTATCTGAAATCTTACGCGATTAATTTTATCATTATAAATGATGGACTACTCTAAGACTTTTGAATGAAATCCCGCAGATTCCCATTCTTCATTTTCACTAAACTACTGAATTAAGTTCAATAAAAAAAGCTTTACTCTTTCTTGAATTAAAGCACCCATTAGTTTAAGTACATTGATTTAGGTCGCCAATGGTATGGTACCGTCGTATTATGAGTAATAGTCCATTCTAAAAAATCATTTACGTTATTAACACCAAACTCTAATACTGCTTGATAAATGAAAACAGAAGAGAAATCTTGTTCTTTTTTCATTAACGCTTCTTTGATTTCCAAAATAATTTCCCTTGTTTCCGTTGTTAAGGTCTCTTTCATAAAAGGAACTATATCTCTTGAAAGTGCACCTTCTCTGTTGTTTGAAAATAGCCACATATCAATAGTCCAATGTACTTCCTGTACCTGATAAACTAACTTAAAATAATGACCGTTAAAATCGGATTTTGAATAATCATGATAATTTAATTCAAGCACATTTGGATTCGCTAGGAGAACAGCTAATTCTTTCATAATTCTTGCAGGGTTTATTTCTTCACAAAATGTTTCTAAATCAATATCAGGTGTAACAATCAAGTCATATGCCGTAGCTCCGACGACAAAACAGTCACCAATTTCATTCCACTTTTCTATTAGTTGTAATTCTCTTAATATGTTCTCTGCTTGTTGTTTTTTATGAAAAGCCCTCTTTAAACTATTCATATATTTCCTTCTTTCTATAATTTGGTGACATTACAGAATACTAAAAATCAAGAAATAATGCAAATTCGTATTACTAAGATAAACAGAAAAGGTAATTATATAAAATAAAAAAGACTTAAAGTTTTGGACATAAAAATAGACCAACAAAAAGATGGCCATATTTTGCTAAAGCTACCTGTTAATTTAAGTACCAACTTTCACAATATCTATAAAGTAATAATACACCTGTTAAGTTTGTTACTTTTTTTCCTTATTTGACAGTATATATAGCCCCACAAATATTACTGCAATGATTGAAGTGATAATAGAATATCTAAAAATATGAAAGATAAACTCTGGATAAGGCGTTACAACAAATGAAGTCATCCCCTCAAAATCAGTTGTGCTATCTTCTCTTTTCATAAAGACAACTAATAAGAAGAAAGATAAAACCAGTGAATATATCCCTGTTTTTACTAAGATTTTTTCCATTTAAAATCCCCCTAAAAGGTAACGTTCTAAGCTCAATAGAGGAAGCTGAACAAAAACATTTGAGTTATTATTTATTTTACCATATTAATCCTAATTTACCTTATTAAACAAAACTACATCGTTAGTTCAATAAGAAAAAAGAGTTGCCTAAGCAACCCCATGATCTTAAACTAAAGCACTCGTTATTTGAATAAGAATCCTTCCCATTCTCTTTTAAAAGTATGTAAGGTAACTCCCAATCAGACACCCAAGCCCAATCAATAAATAAATTGTTTTTGTAAACCAATATGGTAATTTATTTGTCCAACTCGTTATAAATTCAAGAATGACAGAATCACTTGAACCAAAACCTTCTTCGTTGTGAATATTTTTATTGTGTCTAATCCCAAAAGCAATAAATCCTATACCGAAAATTAATAATAAAATACTTTCCATTTAAAATTCCTTTCTAAATTTAAACCCAGCAGTTTTTAAAAATCATGAGTCGGTTCTTCAACTAAACAGCTGCTTAGTTACATAAAAATAGACCATCGAAAGGATGGCCATATTGTGCTAAAGCACCCGTTAGCTTAATAAGGATCCCTTAATTTAAATCCCTGTTTTTTGGCATGCTCATTGATTAGTTTGATTAAATTATCTTTATAAATTGAAATTGTTTGATGAATTTCCCTATGTCCATCCTTTGGGTTAACGTATTCGTCAAAAATAAAAAAATTTATATGGTCCATCTTTTTAATAATAAAGCGATTGCCTTCGTATTCTCCGCACCTAATGTTAAAAGAAACGATAAATTCATAAATCCCATCATAGTATTCTTGGTCAGAAATCTCATCGTCTAAAAATGAATCTAAAAGATTATTCATTTTATTTCTCCCCCTAAAACTTGCACTTCTTTTCTAATATTTCAATTTACATTTGCAAAAATCCTTCTTCAACTAAACTGCCGCGTTAGTTCAATAAGAAAAAGCTCCCCTTACAGGTAGCCACTTGTAAGCTAAAGCACCCGTCCCGTTAGTTTAAGTACAACCATTCACAATCAATTGAATTTAATCTCATTACTAGGATAAACATCTGCAAACCAATTTAAGGCACTATTATGATGATTTATAATTTGTTGTGCTGTTAATTCATGAGAATCCCAGGTACTATGTGTATCTTCAACTAAAGTCACCTTATATCCCAGACTAAATGCCCTTCTACATGTTGTATCTACACAAAGTTCCGTTTGAATCCCAGTAATGTATATATGTTCAATCCCCTTTTTCTTCAATTCTTCATCTAAAGATGTATTAAAAAATGAATCTGGAGTTGCTTTTTGTATTACTATATCTTTATTTTCGGGGGCAATAACAGAATGAATTTCCCACCCCTCTGTTCCCGATTCTAATGGTTTTCCAGCAGGTGCATTATGCTGGATATAAAAAACTGGTGTCTTCGTTAATCGAGCTTCTTTTAATAAATCATTTACTTTTTTTAATAATCTATCACCATTAAAGACAACATTTCCTTCTTGAAACATTCCATTTTGAACATCAATAATAAGTAACGCTTTTTTTGTCATATTCATCCCCCTAATACAGAATATACGTTCTGTTTATATTATAAATATTCGAATATTTTTATTCAACTAACCTGCCCCTTTAGTTTAAGTGAAAACCTTCACAATATTATTCAAATATTAACATAACTATCCAATTTGTTCCTATCTATTTTTAAATAAATTAATAATTGAAAGCTCGGATCTCCTGATATCCTTTTCTCCAACTCGGTTGAAAACTACCCTTTTTCCTTTAATTCATCCTATTTGCTCGATATTTTAGGCGTTAATCCTTCTTGTAGCAACCCCACCGTAGATTAAAAACCTCACTATTCTACATAAATTAAATTGCACTGAACTAAATGGGGTAGACCAACAATATCACTCACTTAATCCATGATTCAAACGAAAACAAACAGCCAATCTCAGGTTTAATACCGTCAATTGCCTGCATGAATAGGGTGTTTTATTCCTGTCTCAAAAAGTATAGTCAGCGCCCTCCACCCAACAAGATTTTTTTATGTCTATTATGATTCAAAAGCTGTTTTATCTGGAAATATACCTTTTTCCCTTACCAGGCAAACTGCCAATCTTTGAGCAGCTCGATCAAAATAAAAATTAGAGGGAATATTTTGATCATATAAACTTTCTAACTCTGAAAACTTCCTGGTAATTTTATTTAACTCAATTTGACCCATAATCTCTGCATTAGGTCCAAAGTTGTAAACTACAGTTTCATCATCTTCATATTCCTTTAATAATAAAACATACGAAGCCATTTTTACTCCTCCTCTTCTGGGTACCACGGACATAACAGAAGTTATAGCTAGTTCAATATATAAGAAATTGATTGAAAATGACGGTTTGTTCGCTTCGATGATATCGAGAAATGGATTAATGCCCAACGAAGCTAAAATTAATATAAAAGCTAAATCAATACCTGTATCTCTTACCCTTTTTTAAACGCTTTTAGTAATTGAGTTTCTCTTTCTTTATAAATAAATTTAAATTCTAAATTGTATAATCCTTTTTAGTTAATCAAATGATTTACCATTATAGAAAAAAAATAGTTTGCTATCTTTAACGTAAATACCAACTAACTGTCCATCATCACTAAATCCTCCGACACCTTGTCTAACCTTCTGTACTTTATTTTTTTCGACTACTGAATATCCACTAGGTTCTAATATAATATACGTCCCTGTCTGAGAATAATTGTTCATTATAATCATAAATTTTCCCTCCTAATGCTCTAGTCCCAAGAGTGTGTTTATTACATCATCTTTTTTCATTGATTTTTGAATTATAATATCCCATACTTGAGCATCTGATTCATAAATTCCTTTATCAATGTACGACTCTTTTATCTTATTAAACATACTCTCAGCTGTTGGCCCTATTGGATTACCATACATTTTAATATTTCTTACCTCTAAACCAGCTCGCTCCTCAGCAGTCATATTTTCCCTTACTGCGTTTTTTTGCTGATTAAGTGTTTCTACTACACGTTCAGCTATATATTCTTTAGAAAATCCTTCAGATGTCATTTTTTCAATATCACTTTCTAATTGTTTAGATGCTTCAAGATAATCTTTTCTTACACTTTGCATTTCTTTTGCCCATTCAACATTTGTAAAGTCATATTCTGTTTTATAATATGCAGTACCCTCATTTGGTAAATATCCATATACTCCATTATCATCAGCATGTAATTGTTTAAGTACATTGGGCTTTACTTTTTCTAGAGGTATTACCTCTCCAGTTTTACCAATACTCTTAGATGTTCCTTCTACTTCTCCATTTTTATTTGTACTTTTACTCGCATTTTTTCCTTCATTTGTTACTTTACCTTCCCCGCAACATTACCAGGTTTCTTGACCGGTGTCGTAGTTGCTGCCCATCTAAGTCCAATTAAGCTTCCAAAAAATCCAAAGCTATTTTGCCAATGTTCTTTTGACAAAGGATCATCTGGAAAGATCGCTTCTTTAACCATTCCACTAAAACCAAATGAAGCATAATTTAAAAAATCCAGTTTTGAGTCGAACATTTTGGCACTTCTTTCATTGGCTCCTGATACAATTCCATCTGAAATTCTGAAAATCCAATAGTTTACAAAATCATAGGGAGAATCTAGTGCCTTTTCACGTCTTATACGTACCTCTCCTTATTGAAGTAAAGCACTCGCCTAATTATTATTCCACTCCACCAAACCAGGCATTAACATGATATTCCGTAATGTGGTACTACCATCTTGAGCTCTCGATTCTTAAACAATTCATTTTTTTATTGTCTCAATCAATTATCAGACGTCTTTAAAAAAAATAAAGTAAAAACCTTGAAAGGCACAAAGCCAATCAAGGTTCTTTCAATTTGGATTTGAAAAGGATACTTCACTTATTCTCTATTAGCCATGTGAGATTCAACAGCCTCATCTAAACTCATTGCTTTTTCAAAATCGTCATCTACAAGTATAAGTAAAGGACCCTCTAAAATATCGCCTTCTGACGTTCTAACTTCAAAAGTGGCGGCCCAATATTTTGGGGAAATTTTAGAAACTTCTACATCAATTAGTTCTAACTTGAAATTGTCATTCTTATCTTTATTTACATATTCAAGTGCAAGTTGTTCTGCTCTTTCTCTAGATAACTTCATTATCGAATACCTCCATATTGTGTTATATACCAGTTTGCATGTAGTTGCTCAGCTTCGTTTAAATAATTCCACCTTTTGGGGTTATTTGATAACATATCATAAACAAATTGCTCAGGAGCATTGAATCTTGTTAAATCAGTTATTGGAACTGATCCGCTTGTACGAGGCAACTTTGAATAAGCCTCTTTCCCAATTTGTTTATATTGGATATAGTGTGACAATTCATGCCAAACTTCATATTGTGTGGGGTTACTTTTCAATACCAATTCCCCAGTATTATAGTTAAAGCCTCCTCCTTTTCCTGGTGGCAAAAACTCATCTCCTACCTTGAGTGTTACTCCTCTTTTTCCAAGATAATTTCCTAAAAGTTTAAGGTCTTTTTCACTATAGTATTTACCACCAAGGCGGCCTGTGTCTTCCACATAATCAATCTTACCCGTACCCTTTGGTAACCCTTCACCAGTTTTCGATGGTGGATTAACAGCTTCTATAATTGACTTCTCATTTACCATCTTCTTTACAGACTTAGCAATAGGTACTGCCATTGATAATAAGGGATCCAATGTAGCACCTGCTCCAATATTAAGACCTAAATCTAAAGCATTTTGCTTCCAGTTAGTGTCTTCTGGATTTAGTAACTCCCGACCTCCAATTTCTCCGATGGACACAATACCACCAATCGATGCACCCTCTTTGGCAAATTGCCCTAAATTGCGTGCAGAGATACCGGTTGTTAGTCCTTTTGCTCCTAAAGATGTACCTCTAATAGCTTTAGCAGCCCCAAGCCCAGGTACTACATAGCCCAGCATATCGGCTACAAGGTCAGTACCACCGCCTTCACCAAACTCACGTGTAGTATAAAATAAATGCTCCTCTCATGTTCCAGCCTTGTGCAATTCTGAAGGTAAACCTAAAAGAGATGTATTAGCTGTCCGATGGGAAAATCGCTGTACCTCGACAAAATCGTCCGTCTGTCTTTGACCAACATCATTCGCTCTTTCTAGCATAGATCGTGATGGCGATGGATGGGCGTGTGAAAAGTGATGGAAAATAAAACATATACTCTTGATCGAATAGAGGATTTTTTTGGTGTATTTTTATTAAAAGGGAATGAATTAGAACGATTGCTCAGTGTCATTTTGATCTGACGCGCACCATTCTTACGTCTTTTGAACTGATAAGCTTTTAGGATAATATCCCGTGAAGCTTCGTCCTTCTTATCCTTCTGTTTTCTTTGTTCTACCACTTCCTCAGAATAATGAGTATAGTAGCCAGAGCGTGATACGCCGGCTATTCCACAGAGATAACTGACCATTCTTTTCAAGTTGTATTTAACGATGACAGACTGGATCAGATTAAATTTGTTTTCAACTGCTAAATTTATTTCTTCTGTTGTCCCCTTTCGGCGAATCGTATCTTTTTTAGAAGTTCATTATCTGCTTTCAACAGAATAATTTGTGCTTCCAGCCTAGAACACTTCTCTTCTGGAGTAAGTTCTCTTTCACGAGGTCGCCCTGATATTAAGCCTAGTATCTTCAAAGCCAAAAATTCCGTCTTTCTTGAATGCTTTTCTCCATCGTCTAGCTGAATTGCGGATACGTGACATCCCTATTACCTCTATATCAAATCCAGATGCTTCAAATATCTCCCTAGGAAACATGCCATTTTCAGATTGATTCATAAAAGATTTCTTAAACTCATTGGAATATGTAATTCCTTTTTCACTAACCGACCTAACATAAGGATTTTTAGATAATAGGCTAATCTCTTTCTCAGTGAATGTCCTTTTACTCCTCCCCAACTCTCCTGTCTCGTTCCTCTTTAACTAATTTTACACAAAAAGACCCTATAGAGTGGACTCTTTTTAAAGTGTCTACTGGGGACTTATTGGAAACTCAAGTCATTGCCATGACCAATGAAGATGTAACAAAGGTTAATGTTGCGATACAAAAGCATTTGGATATTTTCTCAGAAAGGTTTGTCAAAGGTAAATTTAAAGGAATCGAGTTCAAAATGTATGAAGGCTCTAAAGTATTACTCAATGAAAATCAGTATAAAACTTTATTGCCCGATATAGAAGAAGGGGGAGCACCAGTTTACAATGGCAACATTGGAATGGTGAAAAAGATAGCGAAAGACTACATGATTATTGATTTCGCTGGCATTGGTGAAGTTGGGATTGAAAGCGAAAAAGCATTTGGCAGTTCGATCGGCTCGAAAGGCTTTCTAATTTCGTCTAATCGCTGCAAACCTTCTTCAGTGTTATGCCAATAATGTTGTTTAGCGAGATATTGGTCATTTTGATACTTCTGCATTTGTTTGGCTAATTTATTGAATCCATAATTGTTATCAAAACAATCTGCTTCTGGTTCATGTTGTTTCAATTTAGGGTAAGCGACTACGTTTAGCAGTCGCATTACTTTTCTCCTTTGCTATTATTTGAATAATTGTGCCATCTGAGTAGATTTCTACTCCGTTGTCTTTAATCTCAATTGCTTCTACAACTTTTCCGTCTAACATTGCTACTCGTGATACCCCTACATATTTCGTCATTAGATTTTACCTCCGTAGAATAGTGGCAACCATGTTTGACGTTCGGCTGCACTTTTAATTTTCAATTAAATTATTTTCTTTTTTATCTCCCCAAAAGATGCTCACTTTCCTTTTATTCACAAGCTTTATGTATGTATCGTTACTACCTATAGCATTACGAGCTTTGTCATTTTCATTAGTTTGTGTGTTTGGCAGTATCATAAGTCCTCTCGGCATGTAAAATTTCATCTCACCTATTTATCATTATTATTTTCACAAACCAAGCATTAAAACTGAATGCCTAGATGGTACAACCTTTACGAGCTATGATTTAATTTAGACATTTTTATTTTATCCAAAGCATAAATATCACATAAAAAGCACCTAATGTCCTAAAAGGAAATCAAGTGCTTTTAATTAATTTCATCATCACAACTTCGCAAATTACTACTGGGAGTAAGGGTTATAATCTATCTCAACCTTAGTAAGACCATCTAGTACTTTCTCTATCCTATTAGTCAAGTCAGCTATTTCTTCATGTGTGAGTTCACTTGTAGCATCTAAATCTTCAAACATACTTAATCTCTTTGTTATCCCTTCAACATATCCAATAAAGACCTTATTTTTGGATAACAATATTTCACCTATAGCAGTATCAACAATAAAGTCTTCTATCTTTCCAAGATTTATATAATCATTAACAGTTCTTGCTATTGCATATTCATGTCCTCTATTTAATTTTAAATAATCATTGTAGTCTTCATTAATAGCCTCAAATATTTCATTATATTCCCAGTCTTCCAAGATATCACTCCTCTTTTGTTGTTTTAAGTCTTTCACCGTTATTGTGAATAACTTCCAATTCAATATTCTTATATTTATTAGCAAATTCAGCTATTACTTTGCTACAACTGTCACACGTATCTAGTTCTGTGAATAACTTAATTTTACCAGTAGCATGTACATCATCACCCAGTTTTAAAGCAATTTCATTTAAAATCTTATACTCAGTATCAGAATCTCGCATAAATGGTTTTCCATCTTTACCAGGTGCTAGAGATGCCTCAAAAATTGGCTCATTTGGCTTTAATGAAATTTCAGGAACTTTTTCTTCCAAATCCCCTTTAAATTCATCTATTTTACTTGAAGCATAAAACTCCTTTTTATTTAAACTATTAACATCCACCTCTGCAAGAGCAAAATTACCAGACTTCTTATATTTACTAGATAATTTCCCTCTTAGTTCCTTCACTCTATCAATTATATGTGCTTCGGTTATAGAATCGATCGATCTTGTAGGATACACTTTACCCATACCCTTAGGTATCCCTTCACCAGTTTTCGATGGTGGATTAACCGCTTCTACAATTGATTTCTCATTTACCATCTTTTGTACAGACTTAGCAATAGGTACTGCCATTGAAAGTAAGGGGTCAAGTGTAGCACCTGCACCAATATTTAGACCTAACTCTAAAGCATTCTGTTTCCAGTTAGTGTCTTCTGGATTTAGTAACTCCCGACCACCAATTTCTCCCACGGACATTATACTACCAACCGCTGCACCCTCTTTAGCAAATTGCCCTAAATTTCGTGCTGACATCCCAGTTGTCAGTCCTCTCGCACCTAAAGATGTACCTCTAATAGCTTTAACAGCACCAACACCTGGGATTAAATAGCCTAGGGAATCAGCTATAAGATCAGTTCCTCCTCCTTCACCGAACTCACGTTTGGTATCAGAAAAATGCTCCTCTCCTATTCCAGCCTTGTACACTTCTGAAGGTAATCCTAAAAGGGCGGTGTTTGCTGAACGGTGTGTGAATCGCTGTACCTCGACAAAATCATCCGTCTGTCTTTGACTTACATCATTCGCTTTTTCTAGCATAGCTTCACCGAATGACTTATCGTCGAATGGATTTATTGCTGCTACAGATTTTAAAGCACCTATCCCTAACTCATAGAAGTCTTGAAAAATATTGCTGTTCTTTTGGACATTTATTTTTTCTTGTTCCGTCCCATTGCTCTCTGGTCTTGCACAAGATAAGGCAATCATATCTGTACCCACAAAAGGATTGTTTATGTGAATTAAACCACCATAGCCAAATCGTATATGACCATTACCAGCTATAAGTGCCTGGAGCATAGTCGTCAACTGATTTTCTCTATTCACTATGGAGGAAAGTACTGCAACAGGAGATGTACGAGATGCCAATTCTGTCTTCAAATTATTTTTAGCAGTCAATGCTTCCCAGTTATCTGCTTGGAAATGAACATCCGTTAGCCCACTTTTAAACATTCCTTCTATATCAGAGAGCCATGTTTCCATTGTCCGAATATCCTGTTCCATATTGTTTAAAGCAGTCGTCTGTGTTGCATCAAATTCATACAGTTGCGAGAGGGTATCATCACGTTTTCTCTTAGAACTAATAACCCCCTCCTGCACTGCGCTATCATCTAGATGGGGAAGGGCTACAATGTCACTCACCTGATCCATGATGCTATTTGTTTCGTCTGTTAGACGAGCGGTAAGTTGGACAATAAGTGTCAATTCCTGCTCCGCACATATTGCTTTCCTTAAATTTTACTCATTGTTCATACTTTTATTTCGCAACCATATCCTAGCTTTTTCATCCGTTAGAATTATTGGATGTTCTGGGCTTCCTATATTGATACTTTTTATAAAAGCCTCTTCTATTCCACGAATTCCAGTTAATATAGCTCCGTTTAGCAATACGCTTTCAAACGTTGCTAATCGTATATCCGCATTTAATAAAACTGCATTACGAAAATCCGTTTCGTCAAAAAGCCCTGCTACTAAATTAGCGTCTGACAGATTTGCTTTAATAAACACTGTTTTAATACATTCACTATCAGCAAGTCTAGCAGCTTTAATATTGGCATTTGTGAAGTCTGCATACGAGACATTAGATTTACCAAAATCTGCTCCCTCTAAATTTGTAGATATAAAAGTTGATGAACATAGTGAAGATGATGAGAGATCCTTGTTATTTAAATCTATGCCATCAAAGATACAATCTGTTATATTTGCTTGGTCTAGCGGGTAATGGGACAAATTCATACTCCGTAAATCAACCTCATCTATACCCAGTTTCTCTCCTAGTTCCCCAAGAGTTTCAATCCAAATTTGGTGCCATTCTAATTGAATGGTAATTTCTTTTATATCAGGTTTCATGCTTTAGCCTCTCCAGATGATTTCCGACCCACATTCTAAATCCCTATTAATTTGGTTCAAAAGATTTTAAGAAAAAAACTTGAAAATATATAACCACTCAATGTCAATAGTAACTCTACTTGATCCAATATGTAGGTGTTTAGTCGACACTCCTATTATAAAAACCATGAGAAATTTCCCCATGTTTTAAACTTAGTTAAATTTTCTTAAGTTTAGAGCTCCATAAATGATTATAAGTTATGATTTCATTTTAATAAAACCCTCTGCATCTAAGCATTTTTGACATTGAAAGATGGCCATGCTTTGCTAGAGTACCCATTACTTTATAATTTTTTTTTCACAAAGTCGAATGTTAATTGCTAATTTAGAGTGAACAATGGAACAGTATCTAATCTTTATTGAATATATAAAGCACTTCATTCGCTTAATAATTTCTATGCGAAGTTTCTATCCAAAAACAGAAGTAGAAAAATACCTGCACTTTTGCTTAAATCTTCTGTGTTCAATAAAGAAAGCCATTTCTATAAAATTTAACACTTAGGGCACTTATAAAAATATAGTGCTCTTTTATATTTTTACATTAAAACACATGAGTCACTATTTTAGCTCTAAGAACTTACTCACCTACCATACCGTCCCTATCATTATCATGCATATATGGGTATAACCAATGATCACTGGTGATTGGCATACTAAACCCTGCTGCTTTTGCTTCTTTAATGGTTACCTGTCCATTACCGTTTGTATCCACACTGGAAATATCTTCGTTTGTGTTGGAACTGGTTGAACTGGAAGGTTCACTCTCTGTTAAACCAAGGGATGCATTTACTTCATCAGGGTTCACATTGTCAAATGTATCAACGATCTCGTTACCCATTATCGTATAGGTATACTGATAGCTTGAGGGAATCTGCGTTTCTGTATTAGGATATGTGATAATTGCTACAAAATTAGTAGCTCCACCCGCTTTACGAATGGCATCTTCCATATACGCTTGATCACCATGTCGGTTAAGTGTACTTTCTTGTGGGGTAATATTATAAGCATTGGAGACCCCTCCGAGAGAATCAGCAATGATATGTCCTTCATCTAAAAAGTCACTTTCGACACCCGGCACCTTAGCCTCATCAGAGTAGTATCTGCCAGACGATAATACAGGCTCGGCACTATCATCTTGTAGAGTGATTTCTTCAGCAATGACACGTACTAGCTGCCCGTGTTCATTCGTAAATGCCCAATATTCACGTTCCCCGTAACCAATGTCAACGACCACGTTAGATTCACGATGTCCGGACAAATCCCCCCATCAACTTCGATAAGTTTGTATCCTGAAAAAAGATTCTCTTTTGGTTGTGTTGATATTTCTTCAATTACTGGTTCCACAACAGTAGGGGTAGTTTCTTCTTTTTCACTATTTATATTTGATTCTGTGGGTATGTCTTGAGGAATTGTTACATCTGAAATGGCTGCGTCTTCTACGTTTGTACAACCAACCATTAAGATGGCCGTTAAAAGTATAATTAAATATTTCATTTTCTTTTTCACTTTAGGACTCTCCTATTATAGTTTCATATTGTTCATTCTAAAAATTTCGGAACTAGTATAGACTAACATTATTGTTAGCCTATTGATAATAGTAAATTTTAAGATTTACTGTATATCAGCAGGTAGTTTGTCTGAAATGTGCAGAAGCCCATAAGTGAAATAAGGTTTTACTAAGTTCGTAGTCGATATTCGGAGCTTAAACCATAGTACGACGCAAAAACATTAAAGAGTTTCTTACTCAATAAGGTAAGAAACTCTTTAATGTAAGCATATTTTTCTTGGTTTTGGTTTATTCCATTTGATTGTGGCATACTTTCACGTTATTTATTATCATAACGTACTGAGCCGTAGTTTATAAAAATACTGCACAATTGGATGTTTTAACTTCATCTTCTCCGACATGTTTAAAATTCGTTTTTTGCCAAGCCGTCTGTCTACCAAAGCAAGAACATTCAATAATATATCATTACTCTCTATGCTTTCCTCTATAGGAGTGGATAAAAACTTATTAGCTACAATTACAAAATTTGATTTGCTTAATGATGACTGCGCTGACAAAAGCTCCTTTGCATATTCTGATAATTTTCTACCCCTTGCAATTACTTGTAAACGATCTTCTGGAATTATACCATTGCTTTCTTTTTTTACCGCTTCAATTTCCTCAATGTTGATAGGTATTTGGATAGTTGAATCATTTTTAATTTCCTGCTCAGTCAGATACCATTTGATTATGTTAGTTTTATCACTCATATTCAGTACATTCTTTCTATCTACCGTAATATAACAAAGTCCGGATTTATCAGGTAAATAACGGTAGCTGCTTGCACTGTATTCAACCCTTCCATATAATGCAGGACAGAGATAACTCTCCAAGTTTTTCTTCAATTTGCTCCAGCTCATGAGATTCTCCTTAATCTTTAAAATATAAATTTTTATCGAGGCATTAGTTTTAGTATTTATAATACAATAACACCTATTCTACTAATTACAAGGTTTAAGTGTGACTAGAGTTCGTGATGTATCGAAAGTAGTCTATGAGCAAAATATGGATGCTATGTTCATATAATAAAAAAGACATAAATTAGCTGAACTAATCTATGTCTCTTTTAATTTAATTACCCAGAAACTGTATTCTCACAGTCCTCTAATTCTCTGCCTATACGATAAAAGCAAAGTATAAAATGAATAATAAACAAAGTATATACATAATTGGATGAACTTCTTTATAACGCTTTTGTGCTACTAAACAAATTGGATAAAGAACAAAACCCAATCCGATTCCAATTGCCACACTAGAAGTAAGAGGCATCATAATAATTGTTAAAAATGATGGAATGACAACTTCTAATTTAGTCCAGTTTATTTTACTGATCTCCATTGCCATTAATGCGCCTACAATAATTAATGCAGCTGCTGTAACCTCGACTGAAATAACTGCAACTAGTGGTGAAAAGAATAAAGCAATTACAAAACAAGCTGCAATCACGACAGACGTAAAGCCTGTTCTTCCTCCGACAGCAATACCAGCGGAAGATTCAACACTCGTAGCAGGTGTCGATGTACCTAAAATAGCGCCAATTGCACCAGCAGAAGAATCAGCAAGTAGACCTTTTCCGATATTTGGAATCGTGTTACCTTTCATCATTCCTGCTTGACTAGTAAGTGCAATTAATGCGCCAGCTGTATCAAAAAAGGCAACGATTAAAAAAGTGAAAATAACTGTCAGTATTTCTGGTTTAAAAATCTCATCTAAATGATAAAATACAACCCCAAATGTCGGTTTAATGCTCGGTATACTTCCAACGATGGATGAAGGAACATCAATTAATCCAAAAATCATACCAATAATCGTTGTAATGACCATCCCGTAGAAAATTCCGCCCCTTATTCCACGAACTAACATAACAATAGTAAGGATAAGACTAATAATTGCTAGTAGGGTCATAGGTGAAGTTAAATCTCCGATGGAAACAAATGTATCTGGATTGCCAGTAATAATTCCTCCATTTTTTAGCCCAATAAATGTGATGAAGAAACCAATTCCAGAAGCTATTGCATATTTTAAATCCAGTGGAATGATATTGATGATTTTCTCACGGATTTTCATTAAACTCAATAGCATAAAAATGATTCCCGCAACAAAAACACCAGTCAAAGCGACTTGCCATTCTATTCCCATCCCAATACAGACAGAAAAAGTGAAAAATGAATTCAATCCCATACTAGGTGCAATTGCGATTGGATAGTTAGCAAGTAAACCCATAAGTAGTGTTCCGATGATTGCAGTAAGAGCAGTTGCCGTGAATACAGCTCCACTATCCATCCCAGATTGGCTTAGAATAATAGGATTTACGACTAATATATAAGCGATAGATAGGAAGGTCGTTATCCCTGCGAGTGATTCCTGCTTATAGGAAGTGTTCCGTTCTGTAAATTTAAAAAAGTTTCTCATGTTGTAATCTCCTATTTCCTATAATTAAGAATTGAAAGGGAATGACTCTGAATTTAGTTTTCCAACCAAATCATTTTATTATCCTCTTAATATAAAAAAAGCTTTGACCACTAATTGGCCAAAGCTTTTCTACAAAAAATGGAATAAAAAACATCATTAATTTCCCATTCCTTGTAGACAAGCTATTTATTGGTAGCTGGTAGAAACTTTCAAGCCGTATTCTTGAAATTATACAAGGTATATCTATTCTTTTAAAAACATTAGGAGAATGATAACAAGTTTAATTTAAACCGTCAATAGTATAAATTGGAATTATTTTTTAGCAACAGATGTAAAAAAATTCTAAAAAGAGCAAAAGTTTTAGAAGACACTAGATCTACATATATATTTCTCTTTAGCCTGCATCTGACTTTAGCCTACTAAATTCAAAATTATTTAGTCGTTCTTTTTCAATGAATATCATTAATTTATCGCCGTCATGCCAACACCACTCAAGACTTTCATCTGAATCAACTGTTAATAGTGGGATCCATTCTGACCCAGGTGTTGAATCATATGCTAGTGTATAATTTTATTATTAAGCTAATGGCAAGATTATGGAGCATCCTCTAAAGGGAATCAGCGGATATTGAATGGTACATTAAGTAACTTAAAAATATGAGGTGGGATTGGATGGAGAATAATTTTTTTATCTATGTAAATTTTTCAGAAGAAAATGACACGCAAGATTATAAATATTGGTTTTCTTTCATTAAATATTTTATAAAATCTGCAGACTCTATAGAATTTCATTTATGGAACGAAGAAGTCGAAACTATTAAAGAGTTAAGTTTGAAAACGGATCTAAAAAAAATTTGTTTAGACCGTTTAAAAATGGTTAGTTTTGTTGGGGACATAAATCAAAACCTAATTAACTATATTTTAGAAGAAAGTTTAAATAATCACGGAGAAGTAAAATGGTTTTCGATCTTTCTAAAATTTAAGGGCAATTTATTCTTTGAATCTTCACATTGGGGTTCTGAAATTAATATAGAGAATCCTAATGAAAATGAAATTAATATGATTAAAAGTGTGTTGCCAAAGAATGCAACATTTCATCATTTTAATAATAATGAGAGTGGATAGAAATTATTCTGTTTATATCACCAGACCCTATGTCTATTAAAACAATAGATCACCTCTATTTACTCTTGAAGTACAATCATTAACTACTCTAGTGATTTACTTGATGGTTACTTATACTTTTTATTCAACTAACCCATTACTTGAATACTTTTCTTATAATAACTACTTGGATGTCCTTTCAAATTCACCTACCTTCTTGTTGAACTAAACTGTTCCTTCCGTTCAGTAAGAAAATGGGTACTAAGAAATATTCCAATCCAAATAACTTTGTTAAAATTTGCAATAAAATACTTTACATCTATTAAAAAGAGAGATATTATTAACAACAGACGATTGATTAATCATTCATTAAGGAGGAGTATAATGCCTTTATCAGAAAAACAAATACTGAATATGCAGACTAGAAGACAAATAATATTAGATTCCGCTACTTACCTTTTTGCAACGGAAGGATATGAAGGAACAACTATAAAAAAAGTTGCTGAGGCTGCAAAGGTTAGCTTTGGCAGTGTGTTTACTTATTTTAAAGATAAGGAAGAGCTCTTTTATACTGTTGTTGTAGAACCTCTCGAGGAATTATCAAACCAAGTATTAGCATTTAATCCAGATGCAAAAGACCTTTTAAATGAATTAGAAAATATGATAAAAACTCATATTAGACTCTATGCAGGTATCAATAACTATCTTGGATTGGTTGTTCAGGTTGTTGGTCAGTATCAGCGATTCCCTAGAGTATTTGAGAAACTAGATGTCTTTCATGATGAATTTAAAGCAAAAGTCATTCTATTAATCAAAAACGGGCAAAAGAATAATCTATTTATACAACAAGATCCTTATATAGTCGCTACTCTTTACACTAGTCTTTTGATCGGTATTCGTCTAAATACAACAGACAATGAATCTAGCATTATGTGGGATCGCTTTATACCCTCAACAATTCATCTATTTGGAGTTAATTCCAAATAGATTCTTTTTAATAAAATAACGATTGATTAATCAATCAATAATAAAGGAGATAAAAAAATGAGCTTCAATAAATTTCATCCGACAATTCGCATTCGTTTACTTCTATTATTTATTACATCTTTAGCTACCATGGCTGTTATACCTTATTTGATAATTTATCTTTCTCATCAGGTAGGTACCTTGATTACTGGTATATTATTTTTATTTGTTATGCTTGCTAATGTAATTGGTTCACTGTTGGGTGGATTCATTTCCGACAGAATTGGTCGAAAAAAAGTTATTCTTTCTGCTGAACTTATAATTTTTTTAGGATTTATAGGTGTTGCATTTGCCAATTCACCTTGGTATTTATCACCCTACGTCACCTTTGTGTTTTTTCTATTTATTCAATTTAGCTCTGGATCGTCTTTGCCAGTATATCAAGCCTTAATCATCGATATAACCTCTCCTGAAGATCGAAGAACTGTTTATACATATTCATATTGGATTCGTAATACTGCTATTGCTATTGGGAGTTTATTAGGTGCATTTTTATTTTTTGATTATCCATTTTATTTATTTTTGGGAGTAGCACTATGTACTTTAATTTCTGTATTCATCACCTTTTTCTTTATACAGGAAACTTATACCCCAAACATAGAAGCGAACCATGAGAAAACTAATTCTAGTGTTAAAAGAATTATCCATTCTTATAGAATTATATTTTCTCATCGGGCCTTCACGATTTTTTCCATCGCTAGCCTTTTTATAATCTCCGTGGAAGAGCAATTGACAAATTATATAGGCGTTCGACTTACCAAAGAAATTAACGATCCAGTCCCTTTTTTTATTAACCTTTCATGGGAAATTGATGGAGCGAATCTTCTAGGGTTATTAAAAGCAGAAAACACCCTTCTTGTTGTATTTTTGACAGTTATTATCGGTAGAGTCATGCAAAAGTTCAAGGATCGAAGTATTCTCCTCATAGGTCTTCTTTTCTTTTTTGTAGGATATGTTGTGATAAGCTTTAACACAACTCCCTATATACTAATATTAGCAATGCTACTTGCTTCCATTGGTGAAATAATGTATATGCCGATTAAACAAACTCTATTAGCTAATCTTGTACCAAACGAATCACGTAGTACTTATCTGGCATTTTATGAAATATCCTCCATTATCGGGATTAGTACAGCTGGAATCTTTATGATTATTAGTAGTTGGTTACCTGCCATAGTTTTAACTTTAATGATGGGTATCATGGGAATAATAAGTATTACAATATTTTATAAATTGACGAAAGATCAGTAAAAAGTAGAGGATTTAAATGAATGCATGTCTTTTCTTGATGTTCTAGACAATAGATATTTAGCTAAAGCACCAGTTAGTTTAATAAGTTCAACAAACAGGGCAGTATTCTTTTAAAATCAAGGGCAGTGTTAGTACAACAAGATTATTTTTATCTCTTCAACTTTGACTCCAAATTTATCAGGGGCTTCGTTCTTGATATCATTTAATAAGTTCAATACAATCTTCTGATTTTGAGCATCAATCTCTTTTAATGCTTGTCCATATAGTTTCCTATATTCATCATGGTTTAAAATCCTAAAATGCAATATTTCTAACCACCCTCTACATTTTTCAATGTTATCTGGAATGGCATTTATTAGTGATTTTAAACCTTCTTTTGGAGAAAATTCACTTAAATATTCTATTGTGTGTACAAGCCCCCACATTACTTCTTCATGTTCTGTGTCATCCTCTAATACTTCAATCAACTTTGCAATTATATGATAATCATCTGTTTTTCCTATTTCTTCTAATGCTTCTTCAAATAACAGAATTTCATTTTCAGTTTTCATAAAACGATTTAACTTCAAAGTATTAATTTGATTATTTAATTTCATGCTTGACTCCACCTCTTTAGCTCCAAATTTCGATATCTTTTATGTTGTTACAAACTTTCGAATCTATCGAAAAGTCTCTGCCTACTATAATATCATGCATCATGTCTTTATTGTCGGTTATCATATTAGCTTTGAAAGAAAAGTCTTTAACATTAAAAATATTTGCAATTATGCCAACCGTATCTAAGGCTGCTTCGTTGAAAGATACAACCACATCAAACTACAATTCTTCAGCATAGTATACTCAGACTGGTATGTTTGTAGTATTCCCCCTTCCCAAAACGATATCTTGTCATATTGATTGTTGTCCTGTATGACTTCTCTTCACTATAAAGTTTTATGATGAAGTCGCATTCCTCTTTTGTTAATATTGCTGGAAGTTTTGCAAATCCTCGCTTCTCTAATTCATTTTGAATTTAAACACTCTAACCTCATAAATAGAAAAAAATAAGATGTTTAGAATGTAATAGCAAGATAACAAAATTAATAAAAATAGTATGTATAAAGTAAAATTTTTAAATCAAATTCAAAGTTATATAAATAATATTAGTAAAAATGGATCCCGTAATGATTTAGCTATTTGATTCTCCATGTTTTAGCAACGTGCAAAAAAAGGGATACCTTCTTTAAATAAACTACTTCTGTAGTTCAATTAGAAAAAGCATACCCCTTTAAAGTAAAACAATATAATATGCAAGTAAATCTATTTAATAAAAATTTATTAATGTAAGTGATTTACTATTCTAAAATAAATAGACCATGAAATTACAAATTATAATTCATAAAAGATAATCACTAACATTTTTTACTTCGTACAAACTACTCTCTTTTAAAAATTGAGATATCAAATGAACATGAGCAGAACCAATGACTAACAGAGTTTTATCCGAAGGTAACTTTGTAATTTTCGTTAAATTATAATAAATAATTAAATTCCTTTGATACCACCATCTGATCCAATCTATGCCTATATATTCCTCACCCTTACCAATCCTAGCAACTGCCATATACATTTCTTACTGTTTCTCTACATTATGGTTTTGGTTTAATTCTTTAATGACTTCATAAATACTTTTATCTCCAATATTGGTAAGATTATTGGAACAATATTTTTCATCTATAGATTTAAAAAGACTCGGCTGTTCTTTTTTTGCCCATTCAAATACTTGTCCTATCCCTCTGTTTCCAACCGATTCCATCCAATCTACAGCATAGACTTTTTTATGATTGAGTTCTGCTGCAATTCGAAAGCCAAATTGATGTATTTCATCAATCTTTAATTTCATTTCGCCATCTAAAAATTTCTCATATTCATCATTCAATAAATTTTCTTCACTCTTAACAACTTCAAAAGCAAGCTTGGTTGGTTTAAACCTTTTAATTGCATCTACAACCATCATTATTTCATTTTGCCTTTTAATCGAAAATAAGTCATCAAACTCCATACGATATAAATCTGGTGTATATCTCATATGAAACGTTCCTAATATCATAATCGTAGGCTTATCTTGGTTAGAAATGATAAAAACCCCCTTTGTATAACTCTTTTTAGCTTTACAAACTATTTATTTTTTCAATGACTCTCGCAAAAACTCTTCCAAATAACTAACATCCGTAATATTTTTATTACATTCGGTACTATTCACACAAATTAAATTACCAATAGACTTATAATAATCTGGATTGTTGACCTTTTTCGCTTTTGTGATCGTAGAAAAATGTGTGACTTCTCCATGACAATGACAAATCGAGCAAATGTTTTTCTTTGTAGATGGTGAAAATGAACACTCGATTCCAACCAATTGGCTATCTAGCTTATACAATATATATTTTTTATTTGACCGACTATCGTTCCAGCTTAAATACGTTAAGCGATGTAAATCTATATTCGAAAGATCCGGGAGCTTTAATTTTTTACTTTTCGGAAATAGCTTTTTCAATTGTTGCTCGCTAATTGTTGGGAATGCCAATAAATAATTAGGTAATTGCTCCACTGCCTGCTCATATGCTTCTACTGTTTTCAAACCTGAAAAATCCATTAGCTCTTTTTGCTCTGGGGTCAAATCTGTCACACAGTTAGAGATTTTTTCATTGGATAACTCGTAAACTGAGGCTAGTACCCCCGGCGGTAAATGTTGCTTCGTACTATCCTTAATCCAGGCTACTTGCTTTCGAATAAAATTGAACTGCTCATTTTTTATAAATTTTTCTGTCATATTAAATCGCTCCTACAAAGTTGATTATATCTATTTTAAAAGTAAAAAGACTACACTAATAGACCAAGAATCCGTTAGAAACGTTTTATACATACAAACACCCCATGTAATAGCTACATGGGGTATACTTTATTTTTTATGTGAGTAAACAATTTTTTTTATCGTTTCATCGGAAAGATGATATTCCTGAGCTAATTGCTCGATTCGAATACCACTAGCAAAGGCATTTCGAATTGCTGTATTTCGGCTATCCAAACGCTGCCTACTGCCGCTAAGTGTTCCCCATTTTTGATAATCATTTTCCATCTTGGGGATATACAATGTCTCCCCCTGCACATATTTTTGAATTTCTACAATGAGCTTTTCCGGTAAGACCTGTTGTGCATTTACATACTTCAATTTCGCTCGCTCCTTATTATAAATTGGAATAAGGGAGCAAAGCCAATTGATTAGAAAAGCTTAGCGATAAGATGAAATTTCTCGCCCCACGCAAAGTATCGCCTTTCCAACTACTGGCTTTGCATGAGTATATGAAGCATCAGACAATCGTTTTAGATTCTCCAACTATAAGCACCACCTTTTAATTCTAACTAACTGTATTATAACCAAAATTAATTTCAACGCCAAAACAACATTACAGAATAGATGGTAGGAATGAATTTGTACCTAAGACCTTAGCTATCAAATCAAAGAAAAACACTCTCTACAATTTGTAACTTGTTACTCCCCAAGAGCCCACTGTTACAGAAGCAATAATTACCTTGCATTAAAAGATGACTATACAACCCTTCTTCCGTGTATTACCATTATGGTTAATATATACAAGGAGGTTTTTGTTTGAAAAAGTTATTAGTATTATTAACAACATTATTATTAGCTGCTTGTGGTAAAGGAAGTGATGAACCTACTGCTATTGAATCTACTATTGTATCAATTACCAAAGAGGAATATAAAATATATGAAGATGAGGGTATTTACTTAATTAAAATATACGACAAAGATGCTGATGAAGGTTCGAAAAACGCTTTGTTAAAGGATACTGGGGAAATGTTAGCAGGATTATCCAAATTAGATGAAGTGAATACTGTAGAAATTAAATGGTATGCCCGACCCTTTAATGACCAATCCGGCAGTAAACCTTTTGAACAAATATTAGCAATAAGATTTGAAGCTGATACTTTCGCAGAGGTGAATTGGGAAAATTATAAAACCTTAGATTTAGAAACAATTGCAAGCAGGTATGAACAGAATGAAACATTGAAGGATTAATAAAAATAATATAACCACTTTCCATCACTGGTTGGTGTTTTTCAAAAGATTTTGAAAAGGTTGCGGTAAAAAAATTAAAGGAGTTGGAGATATTTGAAGCGAATATTATTACTAATTTTAATGGTTTGCTGCATTTTAACCGGATGCGGGGAGAATAAAGTAACTATTTCAGAAATTAATTTAGAAAACACTAATGACAATGTGAAAAACTTTATTGAGATTGTAGATTATGATGAAAAAGGTACAGGAACTGGTATTTATATATTCAACGATTCTAAAAATAAACGCTTTTTGTATCTTAATCAAGATTTCTTGGATGATGGAAAAGGTTTTGGAGATATAGATATCAAAACGGACGAAAATTCGATAAACATTTACCTGAAAGACAGTTCTATTTCTGAAGAGGAAGCAGGCACATATAAGTTTTACAAATTGAATTTCAAAGGGGACTATGAGTACCTGAAAGTTTTTAAAAATGGTGAGGAAACCCATTTTGAAGGAATGGGTGTTTAGTGGATATTCTGTACTTGGGCATGATTGTTTAATATGAGCAGTTATAATTTAAAAATTCCACACTTCGCGAAGTGGTTATACATCTAGATAAGAGCTATCATGTCCAGTCTATCTTAATTTTTCAATTGAAGTTAAGGAGATTATTTCAGTTAATCCCAATTTATCTGTTTCATTTACTAACTCTGTGAGATTATTTAGGCTTCTCCTACAAATATATATTTAAATTTCATGTCTTTCTCAAATGACATATGAATTAATTCGTATCTATCACTGTATGGACTAGAAATAAAAATAGCTTATATCCATTCCATCTGTACCTATAATAAAATTCGCAATATACATGTAATTTGAAGCCAATTCAATTGGAAATGGTTGATTGTTTTGTGGAACACCAAAATCTATTGCATCATCTTTAATTTCAAATTCAACACTATATTCCCTCTTCAATTCTTCAAATTTGCCTTCTGAGATAAGTCGTATTATATTCCTAGCCTCACGATCAGTTTCCTGTATGGTCGTTCTATAGTCAGTGGGTGGAACTAGTTTATATGTCTAAATCTCGTCTTTCAAATCCTTAATTGCTTTTTGTTGCTCTTGTATTACCTTTTGATTCTCATCAAGCTGTTCTCATATTTATTAGTTAATTGACCTATTTCCTTTTTATCTGAGTATCCTCCAACTACTAATAATTTAATAAATAGTAAGCACAATTTTTTCATTTAAATATCCCTCCTATAATGTTGACACATCAAATGAATTTACTTAATGATTTCATAAATTTTACGAAATACAACTTATTTTAAACAAAACTATAAGACTTCCTACTAGTACACAACTCACTAAATGAATAAAGTACGCCAACTTTTAAAATTAAAAATAGCACTGCTTGGACTTTGTAATTCATTGTCGAAAATAAAGATAAAAGCTTTTTGAAACATAATATCTTATAAAGGATTTAGCATTGTGGATATACAAATTCATCCCAAACGATTGGGCAAGGTTCTGCCGAATCTCTGCAACTTTGGAATCATTTTGTGCAAGGTTTGAACTAATCTCCGCAAGGTTTACGCTCGTCTCCGCAAGGTCTGCAAGTTTCTACGGCTTCTCTGCAACATTGGATTCCTTTTGCGCAAGGTTAGAACCATCTTTGCAAGGTTTATCCTCGTCTCCGCAAGGTTTGAACTCATCTCTGAAAGGTTTACGCAATTCTTCGTTAGTTCACCAATACCTTAGAAGCTAGCAAGTATTGTAATAGTAAAGACGATGTAGGCTAACGATAAACTTACAATTATAGTATTAGTAGAAATACTAACTAAATTTACACATATTATTATCGCGAGTATTGGATTAAAAAAATTCCTAATTCTGCAAAGTGAATCACAACGTTCATTCCCTTCCATTTTCTTAAGGCACTAAAGCATTTTAATATTAATGCTGGTCATACTTAACAAAAGCACATCGATTTTAAGAAACTTCACAACTTTTTATTTAACATCGATATCAAAAACTAAAGTAGTTTCACCATTTTTCCATTTTCCTACTACTTCATATATATAGTAGCCTTCCTCTGTTGGAACCATCAATATATTCTCGTTTAATTTGACTTCCTCAATAAGCCCATTTTCATTCCACTGATGAACGGTGATATGAGATGCTTTATCTTCAAGTAAGATCTCTATTTTACTCTCCTTAGCGACAGCTAAAGTATCAAATTGATCTGCTGCCTCCATTGGAGAAAAAGGGTCCAATTTATTTATTTCTACCTCTTCATCCTTGTAATTATAGTATCCATGTATCAAATTATAGTGTTTATCATCAAATATTATTATTCCTTCTAAATACCTTGAACTTGCTTCATCTACCGCATTTTGAGTACATCCCATAAGAACTACCGACGCTAACAATAACAGAAAAAATCTTCTCATTTGAATTCTCCTAATTATTTATTTTCATTGTAGAAAAACATTTTACCTTCTTCAGCAAACACGACACATTATTTTAAATAGAAAATTATACCATTTATATTATTGTACATGAAAAAGTATATAAAAAAAGCCCCACCCACGTTTCAAGTGAGCAGGACTATTTGTTACTATCATTCTACTTCATTATTTCCGGGCCGAATTTGGACCAATCGTTATAACCTTTCCACTCATACTCTAACAATCCATTTTTGTCTATGCCAATAACATTTATAATAACAACAACTTTGTAAGGTTTTTTATAATACATATATGCTAAACTATCTACTTTTTTTTCACCATTATTAATACAATAATTCAAATATAAACTTACATCACTAAATTTTATCTCCTTACTACTCCCACTCAATTTTATAGTTTCCCCTGGTTTTAAGTCCTTTATTGTTCCTACTTCAATATCGTCAGTATATAAAAAATTAAGTTTAGGCAAAGTCTGATTACTCATATTATTTACCTCTATAGTAACTCCTCTATCATATTTTTTATACTCGTCTGGTGAATCATCATAAAAGAATAATAAATATATAAACATTAAAAATATAGATATTAAAAATATAGATATTACAGACATTATTAGTATTATTAATTTGTGGGATTTCAAAAAAACACCTCTTCTATTAAACACATTATATTATTAGTTTATATAAGTAAGTAAATATTTTACATACTAACTCCATGCACAAATAAACTAATTTATTTACTTTATTTAATAAGATTGGTGGATCGCGACTCTCTTTAAATATTCGTAGTCTGTCTTTGAATTACTTCATTCGCATTTTCTAGCTTTGTTATAGCAGCTAAAGATTTTAATTCTCCTATAAATAAATCAACTAAACCAAACATTTAAGTGACTAATTCATAACAACTAAAAAAGCTTATCAATTAATTAGTCTTACTTCTTTTTCCATTATGGTATAATTTATTTTGTTTATTTCTTACAGAAAGGAAGATTAGATGTCAAAACCTTTAAATGTATATATACGTCCATTTATACTCTCAGATGCTGAAGAATTACTAAATTTAGAAAAGAGAAATCGAGCTTTTCAACAAAACTATTCTGTATCACTTCCAGAAAATTACTGGACTATAGAAACTCAAAAAGAATTAATTGAAAAATGGGAAGAAAATATAAAAAAGGATATCGGATATCAATTTGGTATATTTAAAATCGACGGTGATGTTCTTATTGGATCTATCTCATTATTTCAAGTTTTCCGTGGGCCACGTCAGAGCGCACTTTTGGGCTATTCCTTAGACCAAGAATATAATGGTAGAGGTTACACTACAGAAGCTACTAATCTGGTTATAGAATACGCTTTTGAAAAACTAAACTTACATCGAATAGAAGCTGGTGTAATGCCGGACAACATTGGTTCTATTCGTGTTTTAGAAAAAGCTGGTTTCCACAATGAAGGATTAGCAAAAAAAAGTGTTGAAATAAACGGAAGCTGGGAAGACCATCAAATGTATGCAATATTAAATCCTAAACACTAGCATTTGTTATCTGAGTAAATAAGAGAAGCTCGCCTACGAATTTTTATTTATAATAATATTGAATATTATAAAGTCTCATTGTTTTACTGGACGTGGGGCAGTCTTTTCAGTTATTTCTATTACTTTAGTTTTTGAAGATAGTATTTTATCCTTAATCTAAGTTATTGCTCCAAAGTTTTCTACTGTTCTCTCTTTAGCATTGTCCTAAATTGTACTCCTCATCACCCAGGTGTAAGTCGTTTAGGACTTAATGCGTATTTGCAGTGCCCACCCTGAGATACTGTTACCGCATATTTATTAATGATAGTATAACGAAATTTGCCTTCTAAACAACATAAAAACCCCGAATAGGTTCAGTTTAGAGATTAGTGTATGTGCTAAATATTATTTATAATTCATTCACTAATGAGGTCAAATTTTGTTTCTAATTTTTTACGCATAGATAATGCTAACGAAATAGCAGTTACAACTAAAATAATAATTACTGTCGTATCAAGAATTGCACTGGATCCTCCGCTACCTAGAAATTGAATTAGATTATGAAGGCTATGAAACAGAATTAACGGATAAATATTTCCTGTTCTAATAAATAATTGCGCTAGCACAATACCTATTAATAAAGAATATACCAATTGAAGTCCAGTTTGCCCCATACTCTGTCCAGATAACAAGTTAAGCATGTGTGTGACAGAAAATAAGATACTCGAAGTCAGAATAGCTGGAAGGATACCAAGTGGTAGTAATATTTTAATCATTATTCCTCTGTAAATACTTTCTTCCACAAAGCCAACTAAAATAGCAAAGCCAACATAGAAAATAATTGTTTTAAGAGGTTGAGAACTAAAGCCTTGTAAACATAATACGATCAAAATAACAAGTAGTGGTAAATAGGGTATCCAATTTGTTCTTGTCAGTTCTCGTTTGAAACCAAAATAAGTCCACTTTCTCTTCCATGTAAAATAAATAATTAACACTAGTGCTGTTGGTATAAACGATATTAATATCGGAGAATTGTAACTTAATTGCTTTATTGTTGCGATTGCACCCGCTATAAAAACCACTAGTAAAAAACTGAGCTCAATCAGAATGATACTTTTTATAGGGTGTTTTTTAGAAAAACTTAACTTATTATCCATTGCACATCTTTCCTCCTAATAATATCTTCTTGCCAACCAAATGCAGAACTAAAAATAAATATTATACTTTAAAATTCAATATGATAAACTCTTCAACCTTTTCAAATCAATCCCCTTTTTTTTTTCATTAGATATGAAAATCATATTCGTTAAACTGTCGCAAGTAGTCCAATTACTTAATAATATTTATGATTTCTAAAGTAGTTTTAGTATTTTATGAGCTAACCGCCTAGAAATTTTGACAACTTCTATACTATCAATGACTTCATGTATAATTTTCTGAAGCTCAGCGATTTCCACTAACATTCTACTTCTATACTTTTCCATATTTATCATTGTATTCCCTCCTTGTCTCTAAAAAGAGTAGTAATATGATCAAATTATTAATACTACCTTTCATGGAAATAAAAAAAGCATCATTTCTGATGCCTCGGTTAACTTACTCTTAATGCAAAAAAACCCCAAGTTAGATTTAGATGTCACATAACCAAATTATGGGCTCACTACATCCGCAAAGGTTTTAATTTTTTTAATTAAAATATCGTTTGAATCTTAATTTCTTCTCTTTTATTTTTAAGTAAATCAGCTATACTTTCACCTTTTATTTTTATATCCTCCAACTTACTTACATCTTTCATAGCAAAATACTCACTTAATCTTGTTTTACCACACCATAACGCTCGACCTTCTTTAGCAGAATGAGAAATAAAATACTCTTTATCTTTGTAAATAAATTCGATTTCTCTACCCTCTTCTAAAAAAGCTAAGAGTTTTTCATAACTTATTATATTATTAACCGGATTATCATAATTATCCATTAGCTTCAACCCCATTCATTGCACTTCTAACCCCATTAGTCCAAGTTTATCTATACTCCCGACTTCCGATATCAACCATCAAATACTACCAAATACCCAAATCTCGTTCCTATAGCCTGGAGATAGATAACCTACCCCACTAAACTTCAATTCACATTGAGAAAGTGGGCTTTTATCTAATTTAAATAACATCTTGGTTTGATAGTAGATAAATACTTAGTTAAAAGTTAAAGAAAATTACCACATAAGTATAAATAATACCTCTATAACCTATTCTAAATATGAAGTCTAGAATAGGAGGAGGACAATACACGATATGAAATTTAAACTGTCTTTCTTTAAAAATCTTCCTTCAGTCAAAAAAGGGAAAGAAACAGAATCCACGCAAAAAACTATTTCTGCCTCAAACAGTTTATTTATAAAAGAAATAAGGGAGTTAACAAACAATCCATCAGATTTGATTGTAAGAGACATTACTCCTAATCTCGTTATTATTTATATTGATAATCTTGTGGATGGACAGACCTTAAATGAGCATATCCTGCGAGAGTTGCAACAAAAAAGTTATGATTCTCCAGAGTGCATTAAAGCTAATCTATCCATACCTGAAATAGACTTGTCAGATCTCCTAGATGAAGCAATTCAATCAATGGTAAATGGAACAGTATTGATTCATGTGGAAGGGAACTCTCAAGTTGTTCTAGCAAGCATCTCTAAAAATGAGTCGCGTAGTTTGTCGGCACCGGAAAACGAATCTCAAGTAATTGGCTCTCAGGTTGGGTTCAATGAGAGCATTTCAACAAATATTTCTCTTGTACGTAGATACATAATAAGTCCCGATCTAAGTTTAGAAAAATTCAAAGTTGGCAAACTAACAAACACATCAGTTACTTTATTGTACATGAACGGAATCGCCTCAGAAGAAATAGTCAGCTCGTTAAGACAGAGAATTACGAGCCTCAAACTTGATGCATTGATAGATAGTGCCGCTCTTACACAAATGATTGATGATAACTCTATGTCAATCTTTCCTCAGTTTCTTCTTACTGAGAGACCTGATAGGTTTTGCGATTCCCTATTAAACGGAAAAGTGGGAGTAATTGTTGATGGTAGTTCCATGGCAATCATTTGTCCCCAATCGTTTATAGAATTTTTTCAAAGTAGAGAGGATCAAAATCTTAGATGGCAAATAGCAACCTTTCTTCGATTATTAAGGTTTAGTGCTGTTGTATTATCTATTTTTTTGACACCCATATACGTTGCTGCATTGACTTTTCATTATGAAGTTATACCGCAAGCATTTTTAGTACCACTTAGTGAATCAAGGGCTTTGGTGCCCTTCCCCCAGTATTTGAAGCATTATTGTTAGAAATCATTATTGAATTATTACGAGAGGCCGGCGGTCGATTGCCGACAAAGATCGGCCAAACTATTGGTATCGTTGGAGGTATTGTAATTGGAACTGCAGCTGTGCAAGCGGGAATTACCAGCAATATATTAATAATTATTATTGCTTTAAGTGCATTAGCCTCTTTTACAACTCCTAGTTACATGATGGGAAATGTAATTAGGGTCCTTAGATTTCCAATAATAATTTTAGCAGGATTCTGGGGATTTTTTGGCGTTATGCTTGCTTTTTGTTTTATCCTTATTCATCTTTTAAGACAATCCAGTATGGGGACTCCTTATACCGCTCCATTTTATCCTCCTCGTCTAAAAGACTGGAGTAATAGTATTATCAGAATGCCTTTACCATTAACAAGCAAAAGACCTACCAGTACTAAAGCAAAAAATAAGAAAAAATATGATACAGAGCCTATAAAACCTGAAAAAAGGTGAAATAATGAAAAGTTCCATAAAAATTAGCCAAAATGAAATGCTTAATGCTTTTTTACTTTTCTTTGTGATTCATAGTGCTCAAATAGGTGTTGGGGTACAAGGATTTCAGCGTGTTGTGTATCAAGATGCTAAACATGACGCTTGGATCTCAATAATTATTGCAGGACTTGCCACACATATTGTTGTTTTTTTTATGATAAAAACTTTAGAGTTATACGGTTCCGATGACCTATATGGTATCCATCAAGATGTGTATGGAAAATTGATAGGAAGTTTATTGAATGCTACCTATCTTATATATTGTAGCTTTGCCTTCTTTTCTATATTACGCAACTACATTGAAGTAATCCAAACATGGATATTCCCCGGTTTAAGTACATGGTTTATTTCTTCTTCATTGTTGTTAATCGTGATTTATGCTTTTACAGGTGGGCTCCGTGTAATTGTGGGGGTTTCTTTTTTTAGCGTTATATTGTCTTTGTGGCTACTTCCAATTTTAACAATTCCTCTTGAATATTCAACAGCTGCTAACCTCTTGCCTATTTTAGAAACAAAAATAAGCTCTATTTTAAAAGGAGCTCATTCAATGACTTTCACTATTATTGGCTTCGAAATTCTTTATAGTATTTACCCTTACATAAAGGAAAAAGAAAAGGTGAAGAAGCATGCTCACCTGGCTTTATTAGCTACTACATTGGTTTATCTTTCTATTATGTTGATTTCGATTACTTATTATAGTGAAGGAAAGTTACTTAAAACAGTTTGGGCGACTTTAACCTTATTTAGCTTCATAAGTTTTCCGTTTGTTGAAAGATTTGAATATGTTGCTGTTTGTTACTGGATGCTGATTATTATACCGAACCTATGTTTTTACGTATGGGCAGCTTATAGAGCGACAACACGAATAGTAAAAATTAGCGGGAGTAAATTCGTATGGCTATTCTCCTTTGTTGCTTTAATAGGTACTTTAGTTGTTCAAAGCAGAATTCAAATCAATACCTTTAACAACGAATTTTCCAAATACGCATTTTATATTGTCTTTGTCTACCCTATTTTCTTATACTTAGTCGCTGTGGCGAAAAAGAAATTCACAACTAAAAAGGAGCAGGAAGAATGAAAAAGTTGAGCTTCTATTTAATAACACTTTTTCTATGCATTATTTTGGTCGGGTGTGCAGAGACAAATATTCTTGATAGAATCGGATTAACCACTTTAGTTGGCTATGATATCGGTAGTGAAGAAGAAAATATTAAAACTACAGCAGTTATTCGTGAAGTGAGTCCAGAATTTCAAAGTAATGTGGAGGTTGTCACGGCAGAGGAAGCAACAAGTAAAGGTGCTCGTGTAAAAACAAATCGAAAGCTCTCTAAAAAAATTATGGTGGGACAGATGAGAGTTATTCTTTTCAGCGAAGAGATAGCTAAGGATGATATTCATTACTTTATTGATGCCCATTTAGAAAACGCTAGTGTTAGCAATGGGGTCTACATGGCAGTAGTTGAAGGACCAATGTCATCCTTACTTGAATATAAATATGAAAACATTGAAGATATTGGACAACATATATACAGATTATTAGAACAAAACATTGAATCTGAATACATGATTTCATCAACTCTCCATGTAGTAGCACGTGATTATTACTCAGCTGGCAGAAACATTGTTATGCCAATTATTAAAAGAGAGGAAGAATTTGTTGAAATATCTGGCATTGCCCTTTTCAAAGATGGTAATATGTCAGGCAGGCTTTCCGCAGAAGATAGCTTTTTTGTAAAAATAATCAGAGATAATTATAAACATGGAAACTTTCAAACCAAGCTAAAAGAAGAAGATATCTCCCCTTCATTAATGAAAAATCCTTTTGATGAGATTCCTTTAGCATTTGATACCGTAAAGACCGACAGAAAATTGAAATTAGTCAATTCGACAACTCCTGAATTCGACTTAAACATTACCATTAAGGGAAGGTTATTGGAGCTTCGATCAGACATCGATGTAGGCAACCCCAAAATAGTAGAAGAGCTTGAAAAAGGTATTAGTAAGAACCTAAAAAGAGAAATATCAAGAGTAATTTCTATCGGACAAAAATATGAATCCGATGTTTTTGGATTTGGTGAATCGTATAGAAGCTCAGTAAGAAATTCCAAGCTTACCCCTGAAAAGTGGCATGAGTTGTTTAAAACTATGAAAGTAAATGTAAAAGTTGACTTTAAACTAGTGAGAAATGGCGTATTCGAATAAATGAACAATTTAAATCAAATTGTATTATACTTTTCTTGTTTACCTGACATGATTAAGAGAAAGTGATTAAAAAAGTTTTGATAGTTTAAATCTAGTGCTACGCGATGTTTTCTTTTGTCACTAAAGCTTGTATCCAATATACTTTGTCCTCTTGAAGCAATTTCTAAACGTTTTTCAATTTGTATTGAATACGAGTAAAATGAAAAAAATTCTGGGTGTGTGAATGCCATAAGAGTCAAAACGTCATGTACGGGGCTTCCTTTAAGATGAGGATCTCGCGTCATATAAACCCTGTTATAGAACTTCAAAAGGGGTTTGAGAACTCTGCTTTTATCAAAGTAGTCTATATAATTAATCATTTGTGGCGTTATGATAGCTTTACTAGTCGCGTTTAATGGGAGCAGTGTAGTGTTTTCAGCATTAGAAAGAACGATTTCTACAGCTAAAGGATCAGCATGAAAATTAGCCTCTGCGAAAGATGTTACATTACCCGGAACATAAAATGCGCCCCCCATTATATAGTATTCCTTCACTTTTTTCATTAGGCAATTGTTAAGAATAAACAACGTAGCAAGTGAAGTAAGGCGTCCCATATTAACGATTATTAACTCATTTTCATATTTTTCTATCAAATGCTCTATTTCTAAAAATTGACCTACAGAAATTCCTTCAAATTGATTTGGCGTTATGGGACCAAGACCATGCGGACCGTGTATTTCAGGATAATAAGATGGCTGTTCCCCCGTCAAAGGGAATTCCGCTCCACGAATGATAGGGATATCCTTGGAAAGATTAAAAACTTGAAATAAATACTGACCGTTTATTAACGCTTTTTGTCTGGATACATTACCATAATCTACAACTACACCAATAATTTCAATATCCTTATTTAAATGAGCGTAATATAATGCAATAGAATCATCGATTCCCATATCAGTAAATATTAGTACCTTCTTCATCATTAAAACCCTCCGTATTATTTTTCATTTACTTATATTACGAAGAAAAGAGGGATATGTCACAAACACGATCCAAAAATGCTCAACAGTCATAACTGTGACTGGTGAGCATTTTCTAAAGTAATTCTTCTTAGAGAAGTGAATCGAGGAATTACCATTGCATATTTTTCAAATTCAATACCATTACTTTTTCTCCTTGTACATCAAGTTCTCCATTAAATTTAAAACCAAACTTTTCATACATTTTAATTGCTACAAGATTATTTTCATAAACACTTAAATAAATTCGCTCACATGAATATTTATCGGCTAGAAATGAAATGAGTAACTTGAAGTAATAGCGGCCATAGCCCTTTCCTTGATAATGTTCATCGATAAAAAAGCGGTCAAGCCATACTCTCATACCATCTGGGTATTGAAATGGACCATACATCGCAAATCCTATTGGTACATTTTCTTTATATAAACCGACTGGAATAAACCTCGGATCCTCGTTTGCTTCATTTAAGCATTGAAGTACCGTTACAATAAATCCTTCCTGTTCATCTGCTATGTGTAAACCTAAAATTTCTTGCTTATTTGAATCTGTAATGTCACGAATTTCGGTGAACATAATGTCAAAACCCTTCTTTTATATTACCTTCCCCTTAAACTTAAACTATTCGGTAACCGTATAGTCAAGGAAACTCTTCTATTTTCCACTTAAACAAAAGGTGTCCTGTTGAATTCACAACAAGACACCTGCTAATTTTGTTTTTGTTTTTCTATTAATTGTAAACATATTTTAGTCACCTGCACTTTTTTCTCACCGAAAAATATGCCATCAAATACGTATTCCTCATATGCATTAGACCCTATATCATAGCCATTTTGCTCAGCAGCTTCTTTTAAGCCTGCATAAGTTTCTTCAGCTGTATCACCAATCTGATATCCAATCACATAATAGCCATCTGGTCGTTTATGAATATTGTCCTCTTTTGTATATTCACTCACTTTCATATAGACATGACTATAATGATAAAAATCTTTCTCTAAAATCTGTTGCTTTTGCAAGATTGCGCCTAGAGGGTAGCCCAAATCTAAATGCTTGGATTGTATGTGATGGATAAATTCCGATAATTTTGCAATGAATTTACGTTCACTTAAATTCAGTATATTTTCACTTAACATATAGCGCTCTTCATCAAGGTATTGAATAGTTATACTGACTGAATCTTTTTCAAGCGCTTGCTCTGCAAGATTGATTTTCACTTCCAGCATCTTTTGTAAGTATGTTAGTTGTTTTATTTTGTTCTCAATCTCTATTGATTTATTTTTTAAGACATTAACAGTTTCTTTAGGATTTTTTTGATGTACAAGCTTTTTAATTTCACTAAGTGGAATATCTAATTCCTTAAATAAATTAATTATATGAAATAACTCAAATTGATCATATGAATAATAACGATAACCGTTATTCAATTTCACCTCAGGCGAAAGTAACCCAATGTCATCATAATGAAATAATGTTTGTTTCTTCACATGACAAAGCTTTGCGAATTCTCCTGTTGTAAATAATCGTTTTATTTCTGAATCGGTGTACATATTGATCCCCTATCTCTATACTTATCTTACTCGTATTAACATGTTTGAAGCTGATTTAAGATATACGAAATACTCTTCTTTGATACCCCTTGTTTATATTATAAAATTCTCCATTCCTCATTAAAGGTTATATTTCACGAACTATATAAAAAATAAGTACCAAAACTAACAAACTTATTATCCAACTGATTAGGTGGATAAACAGATTCATACGACATATTAATGTTTGTAGAAATAAAAGAGATGCATATAAACATGAAATAAACCTAAGTATACCTAAGTCCCGGTATTCCTCTATTATTGCATGATTAAAAAAACCATCTAAACAAAAGAAATGTTATTCAAAAAATAATATATAACACTTTCTATTAACTTTCATTTTATGGAACTTTCATTCTTTGTAGAATTCATTTATATTCTCCATCATACCCTAAAAACATATTTGGAATACTAGCATTTAAATAAAAAACACTATTTAAAAATAACTTAAACCTCTGCTACATAGCTATTTTCCAAACTCTACGAATAGATTTTATTAAATTAATCCCTGGATTAAAAGTGTATATTCTTTCTCTAAAAGCTAAGGTTTTTCTAAATACACTTATAAATTTAGGTATTATATCCTGGTTATATCACCAGGATACTTTATACTTAAAAAATTATATTTATTGTAAATATAGTAAATATTATTTTTATATAATATACTTTATAAAGCTTATACATATAATATAAGACTATTTATCAAAATTGGAGAATATTATGAAAAAATTATTATCTATTGTAGTAGCAATTATTATTTTCGCTAGTACACAAGTACCTTTTGCCAATGCGGAAGCTACTTCAGTATCTAAAATTGAATCTTTGTTGAAGACTGCAGAGAAACATGCAGGTGAATTAAAGTGGCAAACTTCATATGAATTTACGAAGGAAATTAAAAATCCAGATATGAAAGTTTTTAACTTAACAAAAAATGCTTACTGGAAAGCTTATTTTGAAATTGAGAAGTATAATGGGAAAGACAAAGAGAAATTTGAAAATCGCTTACACAATAATACTGGTATTCACTTTTCCCGAGCTACTTCATATATTGATGCCATTACTTCTGGAAAGAAAATAGAGCGGTTAACAGATCAATACAACAACCTATATTCTTCAGACCCGACATCTAACGTAACTGTACAAAAATACCATGATTTATCAACGGAAATTCGTAAACAAGCTCAGATTCTGTATCATGTTTACGGAAAATCAACACGAGAGGCGATACTTACAAAATATAAACAGCCAGGTGTAAAAGCTCTTCAAACATCGAAATATGTAATTTCTACAAAGATTCATTTAAATAATTTAGAGAGCTTGATTGCTAATAAAGCTCCTCAATATAAAATAGAGTCAAATGTTGCTACATTTTTCAGCCTGCAGGATATGATAAAAAATGAAGAAATTGCTGGGGACCTTTATACAATTTATTATGAAATAATTAGAAAGGACTCAAACTTCTTATCACAAGAAAAAGAAATAACAGAGTTTTTTAAAACATCTACAGAATATACAAATACAGAAAATGTTGAGCTGCTATTTGGTCTATATAGCAAAGATTATCCTGATTACTTGAATCTCAAAAAAGAAATAGAAAGTACATTCATTGACTTTGACTTACGGTATGAGACGCTATGTATTGAAACTCATTTTATAATTGATGGTATAGCACTTGTCACTCATGATGAAGTTGAAACATACCAAGAGGAAAGCATTGCATATAGTTTTACTTATTTGTTGGAAAAAGATTCAGATGGTAATTGGAAATATCTTGATTTAATAGCAATTGACTAATTTTGGGGGAAAAATAAAAACTACAGCAAACCCTTAAAGCTTGGGGTAGCTGTAGTTTTTTTATTCAACTAACTTGTCTAGTTGAAATTATGAAATTATATGAATTAAAAATATTTTACATATAGTATTCTTTAACTTTTGGGTTGACATGGTTAATAAAAGTTATATTTTTTATTTTTTGTATACAAACCATTGAACTGTTTATGTGTAAATAACCTTCAATTCTTACTTATAAAGTAGGGACCTCATTCGGGTTCATGTGTCATGATAAAAGTCCATTCACCATTCCCACTACATAAATGCCAAAGAAAATTATCCAGCCAGATGTCTTTTTGTTCTTCTATTGAAAGGTGGTTTGCAAAACATTCAACCCATTTCCCCCGTAAATATTTCCCCCACTTAGGTATCTCAGCTTTTTTAATTGTTTATCTCTCATATAACGAAAATCCTCTCTACCTTTCCTTGTCTTTAAAAATGTTGTTCCAACCACAAAGATTCTCATGACAAAATACAAAAGGATATTTATCTCTCTTCAAAATAAAAAGTTTATAAGGCCATGATAAGACCTTTCAACCAATGCATCTTCCTTTAATAGCCCTTATTCCCATGTAATTATAGTACATACTTCAAATTCAAACTGAAAATAATATATAACATTTCTATTTATATCGTGTAACTTGATTCTTTCCCCACTTGTTTTAGGTAAAACAAAACTTATTTTATTCATCTCTTTCAGTAAAAAAAATATAACTGAAAATTCGTTCTCAATGAGGAATTGTTTAATTTCAATATTAAAATTTTGTTTTGTAACTTTTACTAGTTTAAAAGAATTGTTTTCTTCAATAATTTCCAAGTTTTTCAATATCTTTAAAACCGGTATACATGGAATAGATATTATTAATTTGTAATTATTGCTGTATATTAATTCTTCGAATCTATTAAAATCCTTTAAACACATTTCTTCTACTTGTTTAGGAAGTGTATCAATTTCAAAAGTTAAAGAAAATTCATTTTCAAACCTATCATCAAGTTTTCGTAGATCTAAATTAGAATATGTTCTTTTCATACTTCCTCCAAATTCCGTTTTCCCGTCTACTCCAGGAAAGAAATGTACGTACTTTATTATTTGATAATACATCTTGTAGCATTACAAAAATAAAATCTAATTTAGCATTTGTGAGCAGGATATACAGCACTGGGGAGCCTCTCACAAAAAGTAACCTTGACGTACTTTTTGCTAAACAGGGTTCTAATTATTTTGTATAGTAATTATTGTTTACTCAACGTTCTCACAAGCATCATCTAGATAAACGAAATCATTTCTTAGCTAATACCAATATTTACCTTGATTACTAATTAATCGTTCAAGTAAATCTGTAAAGGAAGTTGCAATTATTTGCGACTCCCCCACAAGACCATGACGATCCAAGAAGCTATCGTAGCATCTCCCTAATCTACCTTTTTTTAAGTTTCGTTTGATGTCCTTCAGACCGTACAAAGAGTATTTGACTTCAACTGACGGAACAACTGAATGAAAATTAATTTATGAGATTAGAATACTTTATAGTCATACGTTTTAAAGTTTTACGTACTAAACAATTTGATAATACAATATATAGGGATTATAAGAGTTTTATTCGCCTCGTATAGATAAGCAATTTATTAGGTACCTGGAGTAGATCATAAACCACCTTAAAAGGTTTTTAGCCAATTGAACTGACCTAAAAAAATGAGAAAAATAAAAATACCTTTCGTTTTTGATTCAAAACTCATTTTACTTTTAATCCCAAATATCTAAAAGTAAAAACCTTAAAAGGCAAAAGCCAATCAAGTTTCTTTCTCTGTGCTATATTTCTTGCTAAAATTTCTAAAATCATAAGCAAGTATCAAGATTCAATAGTTGTTCGATCAACAAAATTTTGATTCTCTTTAATAATCATTCTTGAAAGACGTCTTCCTGCTCTCTTAAAGAAGAATTCATCAACGAACTCTTGTGAATCAATTTGCGATAGTTGGTTGATTACTTCATTTTTTTTATCATATTCAATTCGACCCATTAAATCTTCATTCGGTCCATATTGATATACTACCCTCTCTTCATCCTCAAACTCCTTCAACATTAAAATAAAAACTGCCATGAATCTTCACTCCTCATTGTTTTTCTCCCAATTCTATGGCCTTCCAGATTTTATTGTTTGTCCTGAGCTGTTCTATCATTATCTGGAATATACTCTCAAATTTTGATTCGAAAATTTCGTCATGTAATAATTGTATATCAGAATCTACTTGTTTCCCATATATCAATCTTTGCCATACTTGAGCTAGTTCGAAGTCCGGATTAGATCTTCCAACTCCGCCATCCTTTATATGTGAGTTATTAAAAACATGATTTTTAGCACTATCATCACAATGTGGCAAGTCAACGATATCACTGATATTGTCCATCATATTGTTAACCTCACTCGTGAGAGCTTCTGTCAGGTTGCCGATCAGTGTTAGGTCCTGCTCCAGCATCCTTCTAGAAACTCTTACTTTTTGTATCCAGCTAGATCTGGCTCAAGTGAAACAAGCACCCAGTCAAAGTTTAGAATTTTATTTGGAGAACTTTTCTAATAAAAGTGTACAGAAATTTTCATATTCATTTGTCCCATCCTCATCATCTTGCTACCAGTTAATAACGGGACATTCATTTTTGGCTAATCCTGAAGTATCAAGACAATATCGACCAAAATTATAAACATATTATAAAAAAGCCTTACTAGGACAATAAACCCTGCAAGGCATGAAATTACCTGGTTCAATTTTATCATAAGGAAGTTGTAATTAGTTGGATTGTATTAATGTATCCCAAGGGAGTCATTTCTATGGCATATTTTTCAAGCCAAACATTTTTAGTTTTTACTCCTGAATTTTCAAGAACTTTAGGAAATAATTTTGTTTGCAAAATGTTAGCAGTAAAATGCCTGGATAAGTTAGATATACTTCTAACCTGTCCCTGACCATTAATCTTTAGCGTACTTGCCGCTTGAATAAATTCACCTAATCGAACTCAATCAACTGTTGTACTGTGTCATCCGCTTTTGTTGGGATATTCACTAGCATCTAGACCAATTAAGTTAAATTCTGATTTACCTGAGCGAATATATGTTTGAAATTAATTGAATTGTTACTTCAATTTCAACATCATTGGCAGGTAATTTACGTACAATCTCATTCCTCAATATTTATATGCGTCCCCTTATTAGGGTCATAATCTAATCTCCACCTTACTTTTCCGTCAGCAGACTGCCTACCAACAACTTGACCATATGCATCACTTGATTTTATCGTACTTGTATATGGCTGTGAGTTTGGCCCTAAATCTCCAACTAATTCTAGTGCCTTGTTTCTAGCTTGTTCTCCTTTCCTATACTCTTACCATCATTCTTTTCTATCTTTTTCCTATCTTTGAAGCCATCATTAATCTTATCTATTATTTTAATTGGTCTGACAACTGTAAATAACGCTGCCTCCGCAATGGGTCCAGGTGAAGGGTTCTCTACCATGGTGATGATGTCTCCTACTAAAAATTCATCCATCACTGTTATTGCGGGGAATATATCTTCTAACGTTTTGGAATCGCCGAGCTGATCTTCTGGAATGCTGTTTTCTTTGGTAATAAGCATAGAAAACTGAATTCCTTGGAAGTTTGCTTCCTTTGGCTACTTGTACTTGTTGTACTGCCAAGTTATAAAATAAAACGTGCAGCACCCGATTTCCCTGCTTGCTTTTATTATGTTCCTTACCTTTCCGCCAGACCCAAAGTAAACAGCCGCAATCCCCGCAAATCGTGCTAATTTATTTGTATTTAGAAAACGTCTAACCCCCAATCTCTGCAATTAAAGTAGAAGCTGTTACGTGGTTAATGCCATGCATGGAATTTTGTTGAATGTCTAGCAAGGGGCATTAACTCTTTTAATTCCCCTTCCACATAGATCATTTCCTGTTTTTTAAAAGAAATACCATAAATTGAGAAGATTATAGTTATTTAATTAGTTTACTATATGTTAAATTTTATACATGGACTAATATACAAAGGGAAGAATAGACGATGGAAATAGAGGACTTTTTAGTGAGAAGTATTGTACGGGATATGAAAATACGAAAAAGCACTTGTCGCCTGTTATAAGCTATCAAGTGCTTTGAGTTTATATATTTTCTATGTTTATTAATATTTGCAAGCTTTTAAAATTATTTTTATATTGACGGTATGACGTCTTTTTTACCATTTGGCAAGTGTAACGTTTAAACCCGTTAGCTTGTTTAATCTCGTTTGTTTGTTTGTATCTTATGACAACATAAAGTAGTCCTTGTAAGCAAAATGTCATCTCGCCTATTCTCGCTCTAATTGCCGTAATATTAAAATAATGGTATAACCTTCATGAATTTTAATTCAAAATCAATGATATCTTTTTCTGTATAAAAGATAATCTTGAGGTTTCATATCATAACCAAATGTTTATTTCCACGAGCAGGTACAATCTCGTTACTTTACAGTCAATTCCCTGTTATAAGTCCCGCTGCTATATAAAATGTCATCTCGCCTAAGCTCGTACTTCTTTTTCAAGTTTATTATTTCCCGGGATACTCCGGGTTGATACAACCATCGTGAAGTACGTATTTCCAATCACCCTATCATTTTCCTATTCACTTCACATATACTTTATTTTTACATGTTATACTTAAAGCTTATATCCATAAAAATATTTTTGTCCTTTTTCCCAGTTTTCACTTGAAAGTCTGTCTATATAGCCAATAAATTCTTTATAATTGCTCGCATTAATGACAGTATTGTAGTCTCCAGGTACTTTTTCACCAGACCAAATTGATAATAAAGAAGGTATTAACTCCATTTTTAATGGCTCCTCATTATTCGCAGCAATCATAACCCGCTCTATCAACTTTTTAGCTAAGTCGCCAGGAAAAGCTAATTTTTGTTGGAAATAATAACTCTCTGTATCCATTTCCTCACAATAATTAAAATAAAAATTTCCAACTTCATCTATAGTTGCATCTTCACCAATTTCTTCCTCAAAATTAATAAAAAAATCAATAGAATCCCTTATAATAATAGCTGTATCACTGATTTCAGCCCATTCTTCAAGTAAAGCCAATAAATATGGAATTATATCAAGAGAAAGTGATGTTGTGGCTGCTGATGCAAAAGTGTTTACTGTTTCTTCGGTTACCTCACTAAGAAAACGTAGATTATTTGAATCCCTTAAATCATCATGTGACCCAACAGCTAAGAACATCCTAATACATAAATTCAAAACCGATTCATCTCTAGTCTGATTCATTAATTGGAACAATAATGGTTTTTGAGTAAAATCACCTGTTTTAAATAATTCAATTAAATTAAATAAAACTTCCTTTTCTGTTATAGAATTTAAAATTTTTTCTTTAATTTCTGATTTGACTAAAGTTGTTTTTTCTCCAAACCATATACTATTCATAAGATTTCCCGTTACTCCCATAGATGCACCTCCTTTCATTGAATTATCTCTTGCCATTTTCTTTTTGCCATTTCAAAACTTTATTTTGAAAAACAGTAACTTCAGTATGTTGAGGATTATTACCAAATACAATAATCCCCTTCTCATTCTCATGCATTTTCAGTATTTTAGCATTTTCTTTACCATAACCCATTTCATAATAAAAATCCAAATTTAAATCATCAATTTGTTCTCGACGAATAGTCAATTCTCCTGTCTTTTTAATATTTAAACTTACATTCTCTCCACCAAAAGATAAACCTTACTTTTACCTTGATTGGTTAAATGCCTTTCAAGGTTGTTTCTTTAATTTACATTAATATAGCTGATATTTGTGAGAAGCAAATTGAAAATGATTATTATATGAAATACCTAATGACTGGCACAGACAGGATCTGAAATTAGTAAGATTAGAAATGGATAACGATCAAGATTACTATATGTATGTTCCAGTAACAGTTCAATTGAAACATCTCTGTGAAGTAAAAATTACACGAAACTAAGCCAGATTGGTATCCTAACCCTGATGAATCTACGATAGTAAAGGGAAAAGAACTAAAGGAAGCAAGATTAGACTATCAAGCGTTGGTTAGAAGAGGAGAACTCGAAAAAGGTCACCATGTGCCAATGAACTTTTTTCTTGTTTCAATCAATTATATACACTGCCTTCGTTAGTAGAAGGATGGGATAAAATATGATTTACTTGAAATGCAGTTGCATAATATTCTGCGTACTCGGAATCATCCTCATCTAATCCATTGTCTGTCTCAAAAAATGTGTCTGTTTTGCCTTCAATTCTTAATCCACTGTTCCACTCTATTATGATCTCTACACCTTCATACTCTATTAATGTTTTAAATAAAGAATCTGCTTCCATAGACATCCTCTTTCTTATTTTATTCTGATGGTTTTGCTGGTACTATATGAGCACCATCCTTTCTATGGTGTATCATTCTCTATTAGTCTCTATATATTGTCCAGTCACAGTGTCATAGTATTTACCTATTGGCTTACCAAAGTCCACTCTCTCTTTATTTTTGGTGACAGTGGTTCCTTTCCCTGCAAACTTATCAAGTAATTCTTGTGCAGTCTTATTATCGCCAAATTCTGTAATGTAAAACTTCCATCCATTCTCTTGCCCTATCAATAACACTAGGGACAGCTAAAGCGATTAAATATAATCCTTCTTCAATATTTTCTTTATAGAGATGCTCTATGCCATGTACTAATCCGAACATTATTTCATATTGTTCGGTATCATCATCAAATCCCATACATAATCCTGTAATAACTGATATATCTCCTAAACCAATGAGATTACCTAATGCTTCTTCAAATGAGGATACTTCTTTTGGAGATTGTAAAAGTCTATTTGTGTAGACTATCTTTAATTGACGAGATGATATTTTACATGACAGGGTTAGTTATGACATGGAATGGCTAAAAAACTAGAGAATGACAAAGCTCGTGGCGATAAACTTTAAACCTAAGTTACCGTGATACCCTTACTCATGATACATTAGACGCAAGAAGGATATACATGAAGGATGGTGTCTACACTCCTGAAATAAGAGCGGGCTTTTAAATACGATTAGAAAGAATAGAGAATTATATCCTGAATTATTTAATAATTGGGGGTGGAGTGTATGGATGTGAAATCTAATTATCTTACTTGTCACACTATCCTAGTATTAAAACCAAACTTCATGATGTTACAACATTCGTGAGCTCTGATTCTCAATCATATCATTCTCTTATTTACTCACTCAAATATCAGCTGAGTTAATAAATTAAAATAAAAAACCTTGAAAAGCTTTGAGCCAATCAAAGTTGTGAATTCATTTAAGTTATTTAAATTTTTCTCTTCAAGCAATCTTTTGTTATATAAATTTCATTTAGTTGTTACTATCTCTTTCTTAATTCTAAAAATAAATCTTGCAATTCTCCCTCTGTATCAATAGAGTCAAGCAATAATTTAGGTTCTAACGAACAATTGTTTAAAGTTGAGCTTCCATCAATTACTCCTAGCATGTTTGAAATAGTATCAATCATAGTTTGCTCAATTATATTCATTAATATATCTTTATTTTCGTCAGTTAAACTATCGTAAAAACCAATAGCTCTTTTCCAATAATCATCTGTTTTAGAAGTAACAATCGTTGTTTCATACAAGTCTTTGTATAGTTGAAGGTTCTCATTAACGATAGACTCATAAAGTGATTTAACAAAAATATCATTCATTTTATTTCCTCATTTCCGGATACATTTTTTTGTTTAATTCAATAAGTTCTTTTAAAGCAGAATTCGGTATGTCATCATATACTCTTCTAAGTTCGCTAATATCTTTACCAATAACTGTCTGGGATTATCTATTCCTTTTGTACTTCTTGAAACTATTCCATTAGGCCCTTTAATGGTGTGCCCCACCTTTGGAACATTAATTGCAGGTCCAGCATTTAAATCATAATTATCTACTAATTTCTTCATTGCTGCCTTCTGTCCTGCATGATGGGCATCAAGTCCTTCTACTCCTTTAATATCTTTATATGCTCCAACTTGATATTTATCCGTACCCTTACCATCAATCTTTTCTATCTTTTTCCCATCTTTGAAGCCATTATTACTCTTATAATCCATAATACATACGAAACTAAACAGCCAATCGCCGGTTCAATACCGTCAATTGGCTGCATAATAGAGTGTTTTATGTTTTAATACGGCCCCGAAAAGGATAGTCAGTGTCGAATAGGTTCTATACTCAGCACCGTACTAGTTGACCCTAATTTTTCCATTAGTTTTTTCGCCTTACCATATGGAAATCTTTCTACTAATATAAATGGAGGATTTTTTGAGCCCTTAAGCAAATCTCCTGTTGAAATCTCAATTCCTAATACGTTCTTTATTTTTATTAAATCTTTTAAGCCTTCATTTGGAGGTTTTACTAACAAAATATTACAAGTATTAGGAATCTCAATACTTGTTTTCTGTACTATTTCATTTAAATACCCACTATTCACCCATTTGTTAAAATCCGAGGTAACTAAATTAGCATGGCTTGGGTTCATATCCCCAGAATCAATAACTAATACCTCTTTTTCATCCGCATCTTGAAGCATTAGAAAAACATTTCCTCCACCATCGTCACCGATTGCAATAAACCCACTTGCATACTCATCTACTTCCCAAGTTTCATTTCTTTCCACTATATCTTCCGTACCATAAATAACCAACCCACCTCCTATTGAAAACCCATTTGTATATCTTAATAAATCCTTGTATACATTCGGTAATTCTAATTTTAATAGATTTTCTACTTCTTGTATTTCAATATCACTTGCTGCTGTATTTTTTGCCAAGTCTGAAACCTTGGATAAATTAATCATTTGACAAATCCTCCTAAAATATCAAAATATTTGTATGCATCTCCCATTGCTTTACGGGCAGTTTTTGGATCAACTCCTGCCTCAATCATTTCCCTATAGCTCTCATTAAATTCATAACGTAAATCTGTATTAAAGCCCTCAGTTTTTCTCCGTTTCCTCTGCATAGAAGAAATTATTGCATGGGATTGGCCCGAGCTTGAAGGGAGAAGTATTGCGGAAGCTTTCTTTTCGTTATAATCAAATCCTCCCTCTCTAGCCCATCTATTCGCCCATTCATTTTGTATTGGATGGTGAGACTGTATTCGATTATCTGAAGCAATATTTTTATTTCCTGTTGCGCGATTAACCCCAGGACTTAAATAGCCATGTTCATCAACATCTCCATTTAAATATCCCCCTGGCCTTTTAGCATTATCCGTACCCTTATCATCAATCTTTTCTAACTTTTTCCCATCTTTGAAGCCATCATTAATCTTATCTATTATTTTAAGTGGTTTGACAACTGTAAATAACGCTGCCTCCGCAATGGGCCCTGGTGAAGGGTCCTCTACCATGGTGATGATGTCTCCTACTAAAAATTCATCCATCACTTTTATTGCGGGGAATATATCTTCTTCAGATTGAAGGGAACTTGGAAAAGTGCATTTAAGAAAGAAGGAGTGTTAGAAAACGCTTAAGAAAAATCGTTTTCAACACTCCCATGTTAAGATTACTATATTTCATTAATTATTTTTACTTCAAAGAGATGTTTCAATTGAACTGTTACTGGAACATACATATAGTAATCTTGATCCTTATCCATTTCTAATCTTACTAATTTCACATCCTGTCTGTGCCAGTCATTAGGTATTTCATCTAAATAATCTTCTACTTCTTCTTTATAATCAAGCTGTAAAATGTATCCTTGATTCACGAGGGCAAAAACGATTAATGTACCAAGTAAATCTTTTTTGTTATTATCCCGAACAAATTCTTCTTCCTCAAACCAAATATCTTTCAGATTATATTTAATCCAAAATTCTGCAGAGGAAATATTGTTATAGTCATTGATTATTTGTTTGACAATTTGATGATAGTTTTTAGGTATAATTTGTTCTAAATTACGATTAGCTTCAATCCCGAAAGGATAATCTTCTTCTATTAGTGACTCTTCATCTTTTCCTACCTGTTTTAACGGTCCAATATTAAATACAATGTCCTTTTTGTAATGGGCTAAGTCGTACGGATAATGGTTATTTGCTTTTAGTGGACTGTCATCTAACTCCAGAATTTTCGCTAGGGCTGCAGTTTCAAAACTCCAAAAGCCAAGATAACCTGGCTCTTTATGCGAGTTCTTCCAACCATAACTATAGTGTCCTTGAAACCATTCTTTTTCGATATATTTTTCTAGTCTCGTAGATGCTACTACTTTATTTCTGAAACCTAGCTCAATAATTTCTAATGACTTAGCATAAGGGTTTTTCAATTCAAATTGTGTAGATTTTATCTTTCGCTCAATTTTATATGAATATAACAAGAAGTCCAATAGAACATCGTCTACCTGTTCACCATCTGCAATCTTTGCTAACCTATCTATGTTTTCTTTGTCAGTTTCCAGGAGTATTCCTAAAGCAACCATCCAAATAAAATTAATATAACGCACTTTTTTATATCCAATATACTCTAGCAGTATGAGTGATTCTAGATACTCTTCTTCTAAATCAGCACATGCTCTTCCTAATGAGTACTTGGCCCGTATCAATTCAGTATATATCTGAAACAATGAAGATCTTGTATTAAATATAATTTGTTCGTTATCCAATGGGTATTTTTGAATATTTTTTTGTATATCTTGTTTTAATTCTTCTATTTTGATATTTTTTTCTTTAATTACTTTCTCTTTAAAGTCAATTGTTTCCTTTAAATATTCTAAATTACATAGCAAATCCCTCATTAAATTCCACCTCGTATTGTGTTTTCAATTATGGCCAAGTTCCTACAATTTTTCCTTCTGAATCCAAACGAAATGTAATTGTCTCTCCTTTTGAATTAACTTTGGATAAAACTCTTTCAATTTGACCATTTTCTAATGCATTCGAAATTTCTGTAGCTAATTTATCATCTCCATTAACCGCTTTTGATATTCTGCTTTTTCCCGAACCAATACCTAACAACCAATCATTCGACATCTGGTGACCCTCTAGTTTGGTTGTTCCTAATTGTGAAGTACCAAATTTTGCTTCGTCAATAACATACTTTACAACACTTTTAGTATTATTATTTTTATATAATCCATCAATTCGTTTAATAATTCTATCATTCGGTGAAGTTGGTGCTACATTTCCTATACGCTCCAAATCGTAACCGGCTTTTTTCAAGCTCTCATTATTTATAAGATTATCATATGCTTTGTATTCCCCATAATTGCCCTTTTGTTTATTTGAAGCATGATTCACATCTAAATCATCAAATTTTGAGTTTGTATCACTCATTGATTGTATAACTAGAATCAACTCTTATACTGTTCCAAGGACTCTTTTATTTTATTAAAGCAAATTTCTAGACCAAGATTTACTACAATAGAAAGAATAATATCTACATCATCATAGGAATCTGTATTCCATAATCTAGAGAGTGTTCTATCAATATCATTTCGTATATCACTTCTTAATAACTCGTATGTCATAACTTGCATGTCTGTTAGTTGACTAAGGATTAATAAAAAACTATCCTTTTCAATTTCATTATTTCTAAATTGATATAATGCGTTTTGAAACATTGATATTAGTATTCCAGTTGGAATTCTATCAGGTAGATTCATAAATTCATTTATATCCATATTTTATTTACCTTTCACTGGAATATGAACCTCATTTAAAGACTGATTTTTTGTCCATGTTTCGTCTGATTTTAACTGTTTATTTCCGATTTTTATCTGTGCAGTCCATCTTGAACCTGATGCTGAACCTGAATAATTTTGTAAATAGGTATAATACATTAAATAGGTTATACGGTTTATAAGTGTAGTACGTACTTTATAAATTGTTAAAACATTATAAATGGCTTACAAGTATTATCACTTTTCCTCTGAATAAATCGGAGTTATTCGGCACTGGGTAGCTAGCCCCATAAAAAAAAGAAACATTGAAAGCATAATGCCATTCAAGGTTTTAACCATTTACTCAACAGTGCTATTTATCTTTTCTGTCCACAATTCTATTATCTTCTCTAGCTCTAGCTTGCCCTTGAGTTGAGACTCTTATATACCCGACAACCTTCAATTTTTCACCCTCCCGTTACAAAAATCACAATTTATGTAACGCTTTTTAACGAATAGCGAGTATTATAAGACCGTCTCTAGTAAAAATACAACCCAAAATTAATGAGCCAAAGTCAGTAAAAGAACGCTCTTTCACGTTACTTATTGTTTATCGCCACGAGCTTTGTCAATCTCGTTAGTTTATCAGCTCATTCCATATCAAAACTACCCCTCCTATATAAAATGTCATCTCGCCCATTTCTCTTACTTATTTAGTTCCGCCAAGTATCATAACGATACTCCTTGAAGGTACAACCATCATGAGCTTTCGATTTTCAATTAAATCATTTTCTTTTCCTCTATTTAAGAGTAGTTGATTCAAATAAAGTAAAAAACCTTGAAAGGCATTTCATAGCCAATCAAGGTCAATTAGTTTTTACTTCTTCTTCCAATTAAGCCTAATCCTCAATTAAATCTATATAATATTCATTATTATTGAGAAACTTTTTAAAAAAAACCTCTAACGATTCAGCTATTTGAATATCGAAATAATATATTGGATTATTAACTAATTGTAAATCTATTGAAATATAAACACTCTCGTTTACTTCAAAGAAAATAAGTTTATCTTCATCATTAAAAATTTCATCTAAATCTGGGTCAAATTCAAAAAAACCTTCTCTTAATCTAATATCTGCTACAGCCCCTGGTCCCAATATCCTATTTATTGCATTAGCACTTTGACCTTTAATAAAACCATAACCAACTTCTAAATATAACTGTTTTAAATCATTTGGAAAACTGATATCCATTCTTTGTTCAGCTTTTAAAATATCATCTTCAGGTACCTTATAAATTTTATTTTCTAGCTCATTAATAAATTCAAAATCAGCCATTTGCTATTTTACCTCCTTGGAAATAGTTTACCTGATGGAGCTCCCTTTCCATGTATCCCTGCTTGGTGTTCGTTAGGATATTTTGCTGGATGAATATTCCATCACTCATGAGGGCCACCAAAGTTGTTCTCTATGATATGATGGGCATCATACGGTTGACCGATACTCCGAGCAACCTCTCCATTCTTATCAAGCACTTCTTCTGTATATCTTGGCCATTTTTGTTTGGTTTTTTCTTCCCATTCTGCAATCAATTTATCTTTCAAGCTCGAAGTAAATTTGCTTCTATGCTTAGCTGTCTCTTTTGGTGTCAATTTTTCATAGTTTTTGGTTCTCAAGGCTTCTTTTATAAGATGAATCTGCTCTTTATTAACCTTTCGTCCAGTTTTACCCTCTATATCCTTAAGATAAGCTTTTGCTAAATCCTTATTAAGTTCACCCGTACCCTATGTTGTAATCTTAAAATCCGCTAATAAAAAAACAATCTCTCTTAAACCTTATTAAACTACTTCTTCCTCTTTTATTATCGGCAATTCATAGGCTGTTTTGTGCTTCATCATGCCGTATATAATGTTTACAAGCCTTCTCATGATACAAACCAATGCTTGTCCCTTTGTTTTGCCTTCTTTTAGCTTCCGTTGATAGTATGCATGGAATACTGGATTCCTTGGTAGCTTACTTCCTTTTGCCACTTGTACTTGCTGTACGGCTAAGTTGTAAAATAAAGCGTGTAACGCCCGATTTCCCTGCTTGCTTTTTTGTTCCCTTCCTTTCCCACCAGAACCAAAGTAAACCGGCGCAATGCCGTAAATCTTGCTAATTTGTTGGCCTTCGGAAAACGGCGTACATCACCTATTTCTGCAATTAATGCAGAAGCCGTTACGAGTTCAATTCCTGGCATAGAGTCGAGTTGAAAGTCTAGTAAATTCATTAACCCTTTTAATTCTCGTTCTGCATAGCGTATTTCCTGCTTTTTAAAAAAATGTCTCGAACAATGCTTCTCACTAGAAAATCTCGTATTTCTTGGTGTTCTTTTATTGTGTTTCCATCCTCTTTAAACAGCTTTAAAATTTCACTCGCTTTTTTCACCGAACATGTATTGTGACTGGCTTCTAATAAAAAAGTGGTCAATTGCTTAACACTTGCACCCTCTAAACAAGGTGGAGACGGATATCGTTCCCAAAATACCAATGCTGTTTTTCCAACAACCTCTGAGAAAAACTTCTTATAGCTTGGATAGTGGTGGCTTAATTGAATATGTAGTTGGTTTTTTAAAGCACCTTGTGCCTTTACTAATGCATTTCTTCTAGTGACCAGTTGTTGTATCGACCAAAACAAATCCTGCGGTTTAGCGTCTGGTAACTGGTCTAGTTTGTTCACCAAAATTCTGGCTACACATTCTGCATCCCAACTGTCACTTTTTTGTGTCGTCATATGACTTTTTCGTTCAGCATATGAAAGTGCTGGATTTACTTCTTTTACAACCTATCCATGGTCGGTTAAAAACTGTGACAATGCCCTTCCATAGCCCCCAACATCTTCTAAACCAAAAATTGGTGTCAACCCATTTTTAATATGTTTATAAATATCTAGTAAAATCGTTGAAAAAGCAGAAGGTTTATTTTCAAACTTTATTTCATCTAATTAAGACATTTTTTTAAGCATTGGTCACTGTCTCAATTGGCGGAACAGCTCAACTTGGAAGGTCATCGAACAGAGAAAGTCAAAAAGCCTCCGTACAACTATTGCTTTCTCTGTATTCACTTCTAATACTTTTTGCTTTTCTGTACTGTATAACCCAACATGACACCGCCACCTGCATATCCACCTTGTTCAGCTTTTTTCTTTCTACCTCTACTCAACTTTAATGCAATTTCGAGCCTTTGATACTGATCTAACAGCTCTAACATGCCATTCACTAAAAAATCATTTGGTTCATGTGTGTATATGCTGTAATTTGGCTGCTCAATCGCTTTAACATCTACGTTATATTTTTTCAACTCTCGTTGTATCAATACTTTTGCCATATCTGAGCGCCACAAGCGCGACGTATTCAGTACAATTACTTGGCTCACTTGATGGTATTCTATATCTGCTAATAGCTTTTGCAAGCCTTCTCGCTCAATTGTTAATCTATCCTCATCAACTGTCGCTCCGCTGAACCCTCTATCTTCATATATGTGAAGTATTTGGAGCTTATTTTCGTCACAATACCTTTCAATTTCTTCTACTTGATACGCTAAACTATATCCTTTTTCTTCCCCTTGTATGCTAGTACTTATATAAAATTTAACACTTAGAACACTAATTAAATAATTGTAATCTTTTCAATTTACGTATTTAAACATGCCAAAAAGCACTTGTCGCCTGTTATAGACAATCAAGTGCTTTAAGATTATACATTTTCTAAGTTTATTAATATGTGCAAGTTTTATAAGTTATTTTTATATTGACAGTATGACATCTTTATTAACACTTAGCAAGTGTAACGTTTAGACCCGTTAGCTTGTTTAATCTCGTGTGTTTGTTGCTTATGCCATCCAAAAGTGGTCCTTGTAAATAAATTTGTCATCTCGCCTATTCTCGCTTTTATTGCTTTATTGCTTTATTTCTTTATTGTTAAAATAGCACTCCTTGATGGTCTATCCTTCAAGAGTTATTATTTCAAATTCAAGGATATCTTTAACTGTATACAATTTAAAAACTATTATATCCTTGTTTATATCCACGAACTTTGTCATTCTCGTAGTTTATTAGTTATTCCATGTTATACAACCCTTACTACTTAAAATGTCATCTCGCCCAATTTTCGTACTTTTCTCGTTATCCCCGTATTAAAGTAACTAATGGTACAGCCTTCAGGAGCTCTCGATTCTGAAACCTACTATTTCCGTTTAGTCCCAATCAATAATCATTATTCCACTCACTTATGTACCCTCCTTTATCAAATCGAGCTTTGTCATCACATGCGAAAATATAGAGCGAGTATTATGTTTGGTAGTTTTATCTAAATGTCAATTTAACTATTCTTACTATGTTTGTTTACAAAAAACCTTGAAAGCGTATTACCAATCAAGGTTTTTTGTATATATGAATTATGTTTTATTGAACGATGATTAACAATTAAAATAAGCCTTCAAGAACTCAAAAAACGATGACCAAGTTTCCTTTAACTCCCCTTTTAAAAGCATTTCATCTCCACCCTCAAAATTAACTATATAAACTTTATCAGTTACAGTCTCCAGAACTAATACAGCATTAGCTGACATTTCACTTAAAACCAGATACTGCTTCGGAAAACCATGTTCTTTTCTAGAAATAAGTGTGTATGATTCAATATTATTTTCTTCATCTGATATATCTAGTAATTCAAAGGGTACATGCTCTTCCCAAAAAGGTCCTGCATACTGATTATAAAATTCTTGGAAAGTATCTGATACGTCTACACCTAGCCTTATTAAAGCATCCTTCACTAGATTTCTATCATCACGTTTATATATTTCTTCTCCAAGAACTTCATCTAGTCTACCAGGCAAAATACTCATATTATTTTCCTCCTAAAGCTTCTTCTCCTCGTGTTTTCCAATAATTAATAGAATCTACTTTTTGAAACGCTCCTCTATTTGTTTCATCCATTGGATAAAACGGATTTAACTTTCCTATATAAGGATGTAGTGGAGCTCTTTTAGCATTACTGATATTATGGTACCTAGTTGAAGCTTCATATAAAGGTCCAACACCTTTTTGTTGTGAATGATGCAATGTTGCAACACTACCTGCATCATTAAGAATAGGAGCAAGACCGTGTTTCGCAGATGCTTCAGCATTTGTTAACCCGCGACCTTTTTTAGCCCCTTTTGTTCGGACCATATCCCAATCAATATCTCCTCTTTGATATACTTTATAAGTAAATCCTGTGCCATCCTTACCTGCATTATACTCTACACTTCGAGTAAAATATTTATTATTCTTATAGTCCTTTAGATGTTGATAAGTTTCTTTACCCGTACCCTTACCATCAATCTTTTCTATCTTTTTCCCATCTTTGAAGCCATCATTAATCTTATCTATTATTTTAAGTGGTTTGACAATTGTAAATAACGCTGCCTCCGCAATGGGCCCTGGTGAAGGGTTCTCTACCATGGTGATGATGTCTCCTACTAAAAATTCATCCATCACTGTTATTGCGGGGAATATATCTTCTAACGTTTTGGAATCGCCGAGCTGATCTTCCGGAATGCTGTTGACATATTTATACTCGTAGGCTCCTGTCTTCCCATAGTATTGACGCAAGATTCTCCCATCCGGTAATGTATAGTATTTCCCTTGGATGGTGCTCACTTCTGGGAAGCTAACGTAATCGTCAAAGACTTGTTTTTCATCGACTGCTTTACTGATGAGTGTTTCGGCCTCTGTAGCACTAACCAACTGTTCCACGGAAGGAATTAAGATATTCTTCAAATGACTTAAATTAAATTGATTCCCGGTACTCATCCTATTCAGGGCAGGACCTATAAAGACATTTGGACTGGAAATCTGCCCACCAAGTCCAAACGATATGGGAGAAACCCCTTCGAGATAAGTTTGAAGCATACTGGAAAGTTCCTCGGTTAAAGCGTATTTTTTTAGCTTTGGAAGAACAGATTCTCGAGTTGCTAGTTCCCATACCAGTCTTTTCCTTGATGGGTTCACCCTCCACTGAGGCGACTGAAAATGGACATCGGTTAGACCGCTTTGAAACATTCCTTCTATATCCGTTAGCCATGTGTCCATCGTCTGGATATCTTGTTCCACAGGATTTAATGATACTGTCTGAGAGTAATCGAACTCATTCAACTGTTGAACGGTGTCATCCCGCTTCTTTTTGGAAGTAATGACACCCTCTTGGACAGCACTGTCATCGAGATGCGGCAAGGACACGATATCACTGACACTATCCATTATACTGTTAGCCTCATTCGTGAGGGCTTCCGTCAGGTTACCGATAAGTGTTAGACCCTGCTCCAGCTCTCCCTCTAGAAATTCTTGCATTATGTATCCAGCCGAATCTGGCTCCAGTGATTGTAGTGCAGACTCTATTTGTTGTAGCTTCTGTCTGTAGGTTTCTGAAAACAGCTGAAAGAATTGTAGAAAGGGCAGGTGACATTCTGCATAGAAATCGCGGATAGCATAGCCTCCCTCTCCCTTTAACAGTTCGTCCATTTCAACTAAGCCGCTTACTGTTCTTTCTATATTCTCTGTCTCGGTTTTCAGGCGCTCCAGCATAGCCATATTTCGTTTTAGCCCATCTTGAAGTAAGTCTACGTCTAATATTTTCATAGGCAAGCACTCCACATACTGGGCACAAGGAAGGATTGCCTGTTCTCTTTATTATACAATATTTCCCTACCACTAGACATATTTTCTCCTCCTCTAGTAACCTTTCGTTAGTTATAATATTCCATTTATTCCAAAGAAACGTAAAGAGTTAAATTGCCTTTTCTCTTAAAATAATTCAGAAGGAGCATTAGTTTTCTGTACATTTAAATCTTTTGTATTAATCTCACACAAGTCTTTATACTTATTTTTTTGTATAAAAACCTATTCCGATAGCTTAAATAAATACATATGCGCTTAGTTCTTTACAAAGAAAAAAAGAGCAAACAGATCATCTGTTTACTCACTTGCACTCAATTTTAAAAAGTTATATTCATTAAATTTGCAGCAAAAGTTCATCTGCACTGTAAAACTCTACACAGTTTCTACCTTTATGCTTGGCAGCATATAACGCTTGATCGGCTTCTCTTATTAATTGTTGAATGGAGTAACTTTCCTCTCCTACTTCCAAAAGTGCATGGGATACCCCAAAACTTGATGTCACTTGAATTTCCACTTTATTAAAAGTCGTTAAACTTTCTGCAACTGCTTTTCGAATTATATTCGCTCTATTAGTGGCCTCCATTAATGTAGTTTCAGGCATACAAATAATGAACTCCTCTCCACCATAACGACCCATATAGTCTACAGAACGTAATTTTTCCTTTACTATACTTGTGACTCTAGTCAAGACTATATCTCCAGCCTCGTGTCCATATGTGTCATTTACCCTTTTAAAATAATCAATGTCAAACATTACAATAGATATATTCCCTCCATCCAACATTAAATCATCAAATAGCATTTCAGATTTTTTCATAAAAAATGTTCGATTCAACACGTTTGTTAGGCCATCTAGGCTTGCTAATTGTTTTAGTTTCGCTTCCATTTGCACTTTTTCCGTAACATTCATAAAGGTAATAATCTTACCAACCTGTACTCCATTTTTATTCTTCACTTCTGTAAAATTAATCCGAAAGTGAATAGCTCGATCCTCTAGTAAGCTAGTATAATCGAACTCTAATTCCTCATCTAATTTTCCTTTCAGTATAGGGTCATCGATGACATCTGCTATCGATTTACCGATATGATGGTTACTCAACTGAGGGATTAAAAATAATGCAGCCTTATTGTAGTCAACTATCACCTTATTTTGATTTAAAACAATTACTCCTTCCTTTAAACTTTCAAATACACTCTCCCTAGCAATCGGAGCGACATTGAACATTTGTAAGGATATAAGAGCCACGCCTTGAAAAATAAAAGCGATACTCAAAGAAATAGGACCAAGATCAATACCTTTGCTCCAGTCGTTTAAATAAAAATAATTCGCTATTATTGGGGTAATAAAACCTGCAACCATCAATAATATTTGCATACGAAACAAAAATAAAGATTTACGGTATTCTCGTAGCAATACGAAGACAGATAGAGTTAAGCATACAAATAGGAAAACGGCGTGAATATAAAACCAAGGCCCCCATTCTAGCTTTAACAATGGGAATGGTCCTTCATTATTAATGTTCATAGATTTATAATAAAGATGATGAAGGTCATTCGTTTGCATCATAAATATAGTAGTGATGGGAATGATGAAAAGAGCATAGTTCCATGTTTTTATTTTGCGTCCTACATACTCTAAACACATAAAAAGAACATATACAGGTATGAAAGGCATGGCAAGATATTCTACACCAAGCCAAAACTTCATTTCCTTTAAAGAGGTACTTGCTAATTCAAAGGCATAAGCAAAAGTGAAAATCGATGACAGTAATGTAACTAAAATATACGGCTTTACTCCTGGAGCATCCTTAGCTTTGACTCGTATATATAAGCTAAGAAACAAACTTATTGCCCCTGCCATTATTACTACCAGAATGTGTGTCAAGAAATTTTCTCTGTTCCAATTTATCTTTTGTACATATATTATATAGTAGATTAACGTCCAATGACTAGAGACTGTTTTGCTATTTTTTGCCACCAATGTAAAGGGGAAACCACTTTTTTATTCATTGAGATGAGCTCTTTACTCATTAATAAATCCCTATCTGTCTTAACGCTTAAAAACGATAAGAAGGATAGGGATTATTTTCTGCTATAAAACTTACAAAAAAATATGTTATGAAAAAGAATATTTTTGAATGATTTGATTGAATAATTGTTGTAACTCTTCTTTATCTAATCCTATTACATATGCTTCTGCTAAAAGGGATTCAAGATTAGAAGTGATATGATACAGTTTATTTTCTTTTGGAGGACTTGATTTTCCAGTGAAAACAAAAGCTTTAGATTTAGGCTTCACTACTATCAAACCTTTATTCTGAAGTTCTTTGTAGCTTTTATGAACGGTATGTAGGTTAATATTTGCTTGGATTGCCAAGTCTCTAATAGATGGTAATCGATCGCCATTTTTCAAATTTCCTTTAGCCATTTCTAATATGAGTCGCTGAGCAAGCTGTTGATAAAGAGGAATCTTGCTGCTCGGGTCTAAAGTTACATTCATTTCTCTCCTTCCTTTCATATTTAAATAGAGCGCATTACCTTTATAAATGTGAACATTGTAATTGCTACTGTTAAGAGTGCAATGATAATCGCCATTATCCATTGAGAAACATTGAACGCGAGTAAACAGAAATGACAGATGGCAATAAATATTAATATTGGAGAACCGTATACTAAGCTGATTAAAACGTTAGGATTCGATTTTACAGCTTCTGATGGTGTTTTCCAGTTTACTAACGGATGTCGCATATCATGAATAGGAGACAGTAAGTTATAACAAATGATTAAGACTAATGTAATAAATAATAGCAACAAGCTGAGAATATCGACTTTTCCAAACAACAGGTAAATAATATAGCTGATTACAACGGAAACGATACTAATAAACGAGGAAGTTGCAACTTTTGAAAGAAAAACCTTTCGGCGATCTAAAGGAAGTACAATACTAAAAGCATAATTCTTTCCCTCTCTCGAATATGGCGTACCACTAATATTGTCCACACAGCTTACAAACAAAATCATATATCCAAATATATAAAGTTCTTTGTCGATTAGCCACTCCGTCTTCAATAAATCCATCTGAGCTACAATGAGAAAGATAAAGGTGAATAGTGGAGGTAAAATCAAACTTAAAATCACTTGCAATTTAAAATATGGCTCTGATTGAATAATCCACCACTCTCTTTGTAAGTAATATGACCAAATATTTTCCGTTTTGTATATCTTAACCTTAGGCATATTTTCTACACTATTTTCTAGCAACCCATTTTTGTAATAGTTAACTGCTGTATTCTTTACTGTAGAGATGAAAAAGAGCACGCAGATTACCATTAGACTACTGACTATAACGAGAAAATCTATCATGCTAACTTTGGATAAGAGTGGAGTTACTATAACTTTTATAAGTGGCTCTTGAATTGAAAAACTATAGTACATTTTAAGCGAACTTGATAAAGTAGTGATTATGTCGGACATAGATGAGAATTGAAGACTCACTATATCAGTATTTATTATTTCAAAGAAATACATAATTGGGCTTACTCCAATTAGTACGACTAATAATGTATTTGTCACGAAGTACAATAAGGAACTTGAGTATAGTCTTCTAAAGCGGTTCGAAATAGACAATATAAATAAAATAAATAATGCTGTCATTACATTTATAAGAGTTAGAATAATCACCGCTCGGACAATTTCCCATATCTCATATTTATAAAACAATAAAAAATAAATTGGTATTTGTAACGTTCCAACTATAATTATAGGAAAAGCAAGCCCACTTATAATTTTTGCTTTAACTATTTGTTTTGGTGAAATAGGAAGACTAGTTAAGATATTAAAATCACGCTGATTAAATACAACTGAAACGGCAAAATAAGCTGTCAATAGATAAGTTAATGCCATGGAAATAAATAGATTGAAAAACAAATATTCTTTAGAAGTTCCTAAAAAGTAAATCATTATATTAACCCCTAGGTACTGTGAAGCTAAATAAAATATAGCTATGATTAACATAATATATATAGGTAGCTGCTGGGGCTTTGAATAGCTCGAAGCAATAAAAAATCTCACTAGTTGAAAATTAAACTTCATTTGCTTGTATCTCCATAAAAGTAGTTTCTAAATTTCCTTCTAGTAGCAAACTCTCTACAGACTCATGCAATACGATCCTACCCTCTTTTAAAAATGCTATGGATTCGCAGATTTTCTCTGCAACATCCAGTAAATGAGTAGAAAATATCACGGTTCCTCCATTCTCCACATAATCCTTCAAGCAATTTTTAAAGACAAGCACAGCAAAAGGGTCTAAACCATTTAACGGTTCATCCATAATGATAATAGGTGGACTAATCGTGAAAGCTGCTATCAATGCCATTTTGTGAAGCATTCCATAGGAATAAGTTCCCATTGGTTTATAAATACTCTTTTGCATTTCAAATGACTTTATATAGTAATCTAACTTTTCTTCATCTAATTTTTCATAGAGCTTTAAAACAAAATGTATCCAATCGTATGCAGAAATATTTTTAAAGACATGAATTGTATCCGGAATAAAATAAAACTGCTTTTTAAATATTGTTTCATGAGTTTTCGGTATATTATTTATCACTATATTTCCACCGTCTTGCACTTCCAACCCCGTGATACAATGTAATGTAGTTGTCTTCCCAGCACCATTAGCACCAACAAATCCTAAAATTTCTCCTTTTTTCACTTGTAAATCTACGCCTTTTAAAACTTCCTGTTTACCAAACTTTTTGGTTAAATTTAGAATAGTTAGCACTTACGCCTACCTTCCTTCACTGTTGTACTCTCCTGAATTTATTAAAACTTCTTTTTGGCAATCCAGTTGTGCATTATAGTCATCATTACAAAAATGATGAGGAGTGTTGCTATAATATCAATTGTCCAACTAGCATCCAGATTACCTGTTATAAGAATGCTTGTAGCTCGAAGACTCATACTTGCCGGATTAAAAGTATCTATTATTGGGTGTAAACCTGCACATAAACGGCTTATTAAAAGAAAAACAATACTTATCAATGCGATAAACGCAGGGCTAGTAAAAAATGTACTCATCATGACTACAAATGTAATGACAAATAACACCCAAATACTATATAGAACTAACGCTAAAATCATTTGCGAAATAGGAATCGGCGTAAATAAGTAAGCAGTATAACCGTAGGACACGGTGTAACCAATTGCAATACAAAGAACTGCCAACAAATAATGGGTGAATATTTTACTTCCTATATAAGAGGAAATAGAAACTGGTCTCGTCAAAATAAATGCCAGCATTCCATTTGCTTTCTCAGATTGAATCACACTCATTACAGCAACTACCAGAACAATGATCCCTAACTGATCAAACTGTGAGTTAAGTGTCGAAGCAAGTACTTCACTACCCATAGGTTTTGTCATTGTAGGGTCAATAATAATGCCCTCCACTCCACCAAGGGTTTCTAAAATAAGTGGCAAATAATACATCATAATCGGCTGAGTAAGCCCTAACAGGACAAAAACTATTGGTAGCCATATAATTTTATATTCGCTAATCATTTGATTGATTTCCTTTTTACTTAATGCTATAAACGTATTCATACATCCACCACCAATGATAAAAAGATTTCTTCAAGACTCTCTTTCATCCCTATCTCAAATTTTGTAAAACAAACTTTTTCATCCAAACCAAATTGTAATAATTGAGAAGCATTTACTTCTGGTTCATTTACGAATATTTTAAACCCGTCTTCATAGCTGACTATCTTCTTAACATAAGGCAACTGGTCAACTTTTTGTAACCATTTAAAATTTTCTTTTGGAATAGCTATGTATATAGCGCTTTCCTGATTTCGATTTAGTAAATCTGATTTTGTTGCATCTTCAATTTTCTGACCGTTTTTTATGACAACAAATCGTTCACAGATTTCTTCTGCATCTCCCAGGATATGTGTGGATAATAATATTGTCGTATCCTTTTTTATTTCTTTCATCAAATTCAAAACTTCTCTTCTCCCTATTGGGTCGAGTGCAGATACAGGTTCGTCCATGATTATTATTGTTGGCTTATGTAGGAGGGCTTGTGCAATACCTAACCGCTGCTTCATTCCACCTGAAAATATCCCCACCTTAGTTTGAGACTCATTTGCTAGTCCTACCTTTTCTAAAATAAGAGGAATATCTTGTTGCAATATGTTTTTAGCAATACCTGATAATGTCCCCATAAATAGTAAGGTTTCATAAGCAGTCATCCATGAGAAAAAATTAGGATACTGCGGTAAATAACCGATCTGATTTTTTTTCGTAGAGATTTTTTTTCCATCTAGCAAAATATTACCTTCATCAGCATTTAGAATATCTGCAATGATTTGTATTAGGGTAGATTTACCAGCACCGTTTGGACCGATTAGACCTACACATTCGTTTGAATCCATCTCCATTGAAAAATGATGAACAGCTGTTTTATGTTTAAACCTTTTAGTAATATTATTTATTTCTAATCGCATGTTCATTTACGTCCCTTCTGCCAATCACAAAATATAAAATAGGTCCAATAGTATTAAAGAAGATTATTAACAATGTCCAAAGAAACACATTTTGTCTCGTGGATCTATGACGATATAAATCAATTAAGGCAATCATTATTAATAAAAATGTTACAAGAAAAAAAGGAATTATAATTGGCAAAAAGAATCCCCAATCAATTTCTGAAATTTCATTTACTCCAAAGTGTAATTGCATGATTTTTTCACTCCATTCTGTTATCATTATCGATAACGATAACAGAAGAATTAACCAAACTCAATAACTTTTTTCACTGTACATTTCTAAATTTTTGTTTTACATTTTTTGATAATGTTCTCTGTTATAGGAATGAAACTCTCTAAATATTGATAACATCACATCTATCTTGTAGGAGGAACTAATTATGCGTAACAAAGTAGAGGTAATAATGCACCCCGTGAGAATGAAAATATTACAAGCTCTAATGAAAAATAAAGAAGAAGGCGTAAGCACATTAGAAATGATTGCCATTATTAAAGATGTGCCACAAGCAACCTTATATCGCCATATTCAAATTTTATTGGATGAAAGTATCATAAAAATCGTCAAGGAAAGGAAGGTAAGATCCGTCATTGAAAAATTTTATGCTCTTAATGAAGAAGAGGCAGCAGGTATAAATGACGAGGATTGGAAGAGCCTTACAAAGGAACAAAAATTAAATTATATTTCCAACTATCAATTGGTTTTACTATCCCAATATCAAAATTATTTAACTTTACTAGAGGATAAGGAAAACGTTGAAGATACAGCAACATTCTCATTAATAGAATTGGCCTTATCTGATGAGCAATTTACGCTTTTCCAAAATGAACTAAACAATCTAATGATAAAATATTATAAAATGAGTAACTCAAACGAGAAAACAAACAATAAAACCGTTGCAGTTAACATAATTCCTAAGCTTTAGATTTAAGCGATACCTGCATGAGGGATTGCACATGCTTCAAGGGAAGCTCAGGAAAATGCAGACGACAGTGGGATAGCAGAGCATCGACTGTCCCTTCGCCCATTTGAGCATTATTGAAAGTAAGTGCTAAGGTTCCTGGTGACTTATTTTGTAAAAATATAACACAAAACCATCATTTTAACTTTTTTAGATTTTTCACCCTCTTCCCGTGGTATCCTTTATAGAGAAGGATGGAGAAACGTTGCTACTCTTCTACAGACAAAAAAAGGGGGAAAAGATATTACAAAAGCAGATGTGTTACGTACCTACGAGGAGGCGCTTATCCTGTCTTCTACGGAGCGCTGGTTAATCATCGGGGGAGCATTTATCGTACTAGCATTAATATTGATGTGGTTCTTGTTTCGGAACATCAGTCTGTTTGCCTTCATCGGGGTGTTCTTTATAACCCTTCTTGCTACCGTTTTTGGCGGATTCTACCTATGGGTCATCGTGGACTCCTATGAGGAGGAACATATCACAGAGTGGGAGGAACAGGTAGAAGAGTACTATATACTTACATTGCCACTGGTGACCCTAAAGATTGATGAGTACAAGGAAATTAACTCCATGCGTGCTGAGATGGTATCCTTCACCGACCCTCCTCGCAAGCTGTATTCCTATCAGCTGAGCGGTGGGGACATTCCAGATGGGGAAAAGCTTCGTCTTAATGTGGAGCGTGTGCGTGTCGAAGGATTGACCGAACCGTATATAACTTATCAGTACCTGGAGGAAGCCATTGCGCCTGAAGGGACGCTTCACTTCCTAGAAGGCTATTACAACGTGAAGCTGTATATACCGAAAGAGGATTAACAAACACCCCCTATGTGGGGTGTTTTGTCTTCCGAGAAAGCAAATCTTTAGGATGACTATGCCAACAAGTTAATCATATCGGGGATGATTTGGTTTGATAGCGGTCCCCGAGATGTTGGAAGTTACTTTAGTTTATTATTCATTTATTACCTTAATTTTTTTTGCGATTTTCTTTTCATCGATTTCTTCTACCCACAATTCCACTTCTTGTCCAGGTTTTAAATCGGTGATACTATTAGTTTCCCCTATCACATAAGTATCCTTAGAAAAAAATATTACAGGAGTATAATGTTCGTATTCAGGGTTAACTTTAAGAGGGTATAAGGTAAATTGATTACCTTCTAAACCTCTTATTACTCCGTGATAATCTGCTCTGTAAAAAAAGAAAACTATTAACATAATTACAATCATCAGGCTGGATAAAATGATCCAATATATTCTTTTCATGTTAATTTCACTTCCAGAATTAGATTTATAGTTTCGATTATCGAATTAAAACAAAAAAATCAAATTATTTAACTCTAGAAAATACTATTTCTTGATTTCTTGCTTTTTCATATAAACATATAAATACCCTTATTCTTTGGGATTTCGCAGACTATCGAAAACCAAATAATGATCCTTTACTTCTTCTGCTTTACGATTACTATATAACGCCATATCTCTAAACTCATCCCATTCTCCTGCATGTTCATGACTACTGCTAAACATATTTTTATCAAAGGGTTTTAGCCTTATTGATAATATACAAGCGTTTAAATTAAACCTTTTCTTTTTAGAGGAAACAAATTCACTAATTAATTTTCTTTCGTTTTCCGTTTTGATTTGGATATCATTTTGTCTAACCTGTGCCTGAATCATTTCAACTAAATACGACTCCATTTTCTCTTCATCTAAATCGGTGACTAACTCTTTGTCACTTGCTACTTTCCACAAATCATCTGCCTTTTTGACTGCATCTACTATTTGGTGTTGATTTTCAATAATAATATCGGGAACATCCTTAACGACATCGTAAGCCTTTTGTATATGCTCTGGTAAAGGACCTAATTTCCTTTCAATTTGACCAAGAATATTTTTGTAATTTTCATAGTTTCCTAACCTATTTGCAGTAGCCCATTTAGCACCAATATGCACAAATTTCTCTATACAAACATTAAAATTGTTTGCTAATAATGCTTCTTCCTTTATTTCCCCGAAGAAAGGAGTGCTGCCATCATTACGTAAAATCAACTGTTCTGCTGCTGGAGCAAATGTAAAATAGTAATAAAGCTCTCCCTTAAATAAAAATTTAGCCGGAAAAACGTCTGGTTTTTCATTTTCATTATAGTAAGGCTTCAATGCATCCTTAATATTCTCCGGTAAATTGTGCATTCTTATCATGAGGTCATATCTCCCAGTTCTGAAAATCCATTATAAGGTTTAAATGTTATTTTTTTATTTTACCATAAACAATTACTTTGAAAGAAATCTGTAAACTACTATTACCTTTATTTTCAATGAAGATTCTGTACCATTCTTAACATGCTACCAATAGCTTCTATCACTGCTTGAGTTTGGTCGATATGAATTGCATGTCCTGCTTCTTTAACGATAAGATGTTTACTTACAGACGAAAGGTTAGCTAGTTCTTTTTGAAACTTCATCCAAACCTCCATGGATTCTTAAGTATGTTGTGGCTGATTACTACCAGTCATAACAATGAGGGGAATATTGTTAAGGTTCGTTCCTCTTACTTGTTCCAGACTTTCTTCAAATTCATCAAGGGAAGCTTCTACCACAAATTGCCCTAAGTATTCTTCTTGGACCTCCTTTGTGAATAAGGGTACCATTCTCTTGTTTTGATCCTCGTGTACAGAATCTAAAAGTATTATTCCAACTACTTCTTGGGGGTATTTACTTGCATATAATCTTACATTAATTCCTCCGAATGAATGACCAACCATTATATATGGTGGTTTAATATCTAATTTACGAAGAAGACATCTTAAATTTTCTATCATTTGAAAACTATGTTTGGGTTTATTACTTTTCTCACTTTTATATATGCCATCTCTGTCATATATAAAAACGTTAGCAAACTTAGAGACTTTATGCTTTATCGGTAGCCAATTATTACTATCCCATCCATACCCAGACTCGAATACAACCGTGAGATTATCATTAGAACCTTTGATAGATTCACAATAAAACTCCACTTCATTTACATTAATTTTTTGGCAAAGCTGATAGGTAGTCATTAAACCTCTCCAATCTTTAATTACTTTCTATTCAACTATAAAGCTTTATTTCTTATTGCTTAAACTTAAAAAGACGCCTGTTACAATAATACAGGCGTCTTCGATCTATTCTCTTTGATAAAGTAAATTATCTATAATGTACTGGTAACAATTATCTGGAAGAAGATATCTTGGCTCCCCACCCATAGCAAACTCATCTCTTATATAGGAAGAGCTGATTTCCATTGCTAGGCCTTTGTCTATGAGATGAAAGCCTTCATCGTTGTTTCTTAAGATAGGTGATTTGCTGATTACCTTTAGCATATCGATTCCATCTCTTGCCATTACGATAAATTTGTTTTCCTTCACTAGATCTTCTCCTCTTTGCCATTTACCAGCGCCTATGTCTACCAGTAAATCAGCTCCCATTATAAAGAACACTTCATCATTTGGATACTTTTCTTTGAAATGCTTCATCGTTTCATAAGTATTTGCATTCCAAGCTTCCTGGTTCATCTCATAGTCATCCGCTTCAAAATTTTCGTTGTTTTCGATAGCAAGTAATATCATATTCCAACGATGACTATCTGCAACATTCATCTCTTTGTCCCTTCTCTTATGCGAGCAAGGTAAAAAGACTACTTTATCCAAACGACACCTACGTCCCACTGTACTCGCCGTCCATAAATGAACATTCGTGATGGGATCAAAGGATGAACCATAGATTCCAATCCTAGCCATATTGTTTCCTCCTGTAAATCTATTTTTTTTGTTTCATCATTTTATGAGTCTTCTCTTTAATCTCCGCAATTCGAGTCATTTTGTTATCCCAACATTTTTGACTCAAATCAACTGGATATTCTTCCGGGTTAAGTGGGCGCTTATATTCATCCCAAAGCAGCTCCAAGTTTTCGATAACATTTTCTCGAATTTCTTGAATGGAAGGAAGATCGTAAACAAGAATTCCATTTTGAAAGACCGTATGATGCAATTCCCTTGCTTCGAAATTGGTAACAAATTTGCTGATAAATGTATGGACCGGATGGAACATCTTTAATCTTTCCTCATTTTGAGGTTCCTCTGTTTCCAATGCGATATAGTCACCTTCTGATTTTCCATTGTTTCGATTAATGATTCGGTAAACCTTTTTGAGGCCAGGGGTCGAAACCTTTTCTGGGTTCGCACTAATTTTGATAGTGTCCACCATCTCCCCATCTTTTCCTTCTATAGAAACAAGCTTATAAACAGCCCCTAATGCAGGCTGGTCGAAAGCAGTGATTAGCTTTGTTCCAATTCCCCATGTATCTATTTTTGCACCTTGTGCTTTGAGGTTCATAATGGTTTCCTCGTCTAAATCATTAGAGGCAGATATCTTTGTGTTTTTGAACCCAGCTTCGTCCAGCATCTTCCTTGCTTCTTTTGATAAATAGGCCAAGTCGCCACTGTCTAACCGAATACCCTTAAAATTAATCTTGTCCCCCTGCTCTTTTGCTACTCGGATAGCATTCGGCACACCCGACTTCAATGTATCGTACGTATCGACTAAAAATACACAGTCCTTATGACTCTCGGCATACTTGGTGAACGCTAAATATTCATCAATATAAGCCTGAACCAATGAATGAGCGTGGGTACCGGCAATAGGGATCCCAAACAGTTTTCCAGCTCTGACATTAGATGTCCCATTGAAACCTGCAATATAAGCAGCTCTTGTGCCCCAGATAGCCGCATCCATCTCTTGAGCACGACGTGTACCAAATTCTAAAGTTGTATCATCTCCAACTACTTGTTTGATTCGTGCTGCCTTAGTTGCAATAAGCGTTTGAAAATTGATGATGTTTAAAATAGGAGTTTCAATCAGCTGAGCTTCTGCCAATGGAGCCTCTATGCGCAAAATTGGTTCATTCGGAAAAACCAGCTCTCCTTCTTTTAGACTTCTCAAAGTACCAGTGAATCGAAGACCTTTTAAGTAATTCAGGTATTCCTCTTCATAGCCCTGTTCTCTTAAATAATCGATATCTGTATCAGAAAAATGGAAGTTGTTTATAAATTGGATTACTCGCTCTAGACCGGCAAAAATAGCATAGCCGTTACCAAAGGGCAGCTTTCGAAAATAAACTTCGAACACAGATTTTTGATTGTGAAATCCATCTTTCCAATACGTTTGTGCCATATTTATTTGATAAAGGTCCGTATGAAGTGCCAATCTATCGTCATTATATAACCTTTCCATTTAATAAAACCTCCTAGTTTTGAATTCGATTAAATAATTTCTGCTCCTAAAGAGCCTTGGAAATGCCCTAATGCCCAGTCATGTCCCACTTGGTTGAAGCTAGCAACTGCCTCCTTGTGGATGACAATCTTAAAGCCTTTGTTGTAAGCGTCCATAGCAGTATGAAGCACACAAATATCGGTACATACTCCTACTAAATGAACTTCAGTAATCCCTCTTTCACGTAGTTTTATTTCTAAATCTGTCCCAGCGAAAGCAGAGTATCTTGTTTTGTCCATCCAATACACTTGGTTACTACTTTTATGCTTTTCATATACCTCTTGCAGTCCACCGTATAATTTACGACCTTCTGTTCCTTCTAAATTGTGGGCAGGAAATAATTTGGTTTCGGGGTGATAGGGATCTCCCTGCTTGTGTAGATCAATCGCAAACACTACGTAATGATTTTCCTGTAAAAAAGATTCTGTTATACGTATAATTTCTTGCTCAATTTCTTGCCCTGGTTTACCACATGTCAAAGCTCCATCTGTTGCAACAAAATCATTTGTGTAATCAATGTTAATAAGTGCTTTCATTTTAACTTCCTCCTAATAAATATTATTGATAAACAAAATGTTAATCATAATTATTAAAAAAATTAATACCTAGCCGTATAAATTGATTTAATAATATCCATCTCCAAAAATTCGTATAGGGCCGCTGGTGACTTAGAAGTCCTTTGTGTCTTTTTGCCTGGCACTTTTTGAATGAAAGGAAGGGTCTTAATCTTGCGAGCAAATGATTGTTCGCTCAGTATACTTGGTTCATCAGTTACCGTTGCTAGTACCGCTTGCAGCTCTGAATAAGTGAAATTTTTCGGCAAGAAGTTTTTAGCCACCGTCGTTTGCAGCAAATCATTAGTGATTATTCGAATAGCATCCGTAATAATATTCTGGTGATCGAAAGCTAACTTAAGGTTTAATACTTCATCAATGGAATATAACTCAACTTCTGCTGCGTCATCTGCCGCTTTTCTTTTAGAAAGGTAATCCATGGGAACAATCGCATAGTGTGCGTTCGTAATAATCCATCCGCGTGGGTCTCTTCCAGGTTTGTCGTACACACCGAAATGTTTAATCAATACATCAGCTACACCGGTTTCTTCCTCTAACTCTCTTTTAGCAGCTTCCAAAGCTGTTTCATCCTCTTGGACAAACCCTCCAGGAAGCGCCCATTTTCCCGCTTCTATATTTGGATCTCCCTCTGCATTGAGTAACGCTCTCTGAATTAGCATAAGTTTTAGTGACATTTTGGGTGGCTTGTGCTCTTCCTTGTTTTCTGGAATGATGGTGAAAACCGCAATGTCTGATGTATAGCCATCAGGGGTTTTATATTTACTAATATTATATTGCTTTAACGCTTCTTCGTTAGACATATCTACCACTCCTTTCGAAGACGATTTAATTCATTTTTTGATTAACGATTTGTTAATCTTTATTGTATTGTAATATCTGGAATTAAAAAAGTCAACTGAAAAGTCAAACAAAAGAAACAGCTTGGAAAATTTTTAGTGACCAATTCTTGTATACGAATTGCCCACTAAGGATTGTGGGAGACAAACAGAACATGCAGAGACCGAGGAGAACCTTGCGGAGATGGCTTGGAACCTTGCAGAGATGAAACCAAACCTTGCGGGAAAAAGCATAAACCTTGCAGAAAGTCCAAATCCGTCCAAAAAGCTTAGCTCATTAAAATGAACCAAGCCATTAATCTTATATTTCCTATCTATTTACCTAGGTTTATCCTTGAATTTCTTTAATGCTTTTCCCACTTAAAAACGCGTGACCTGATATGTATTTTTCGACTGTTTCAAATCCATATTTTTGGTAGACCTTTTCAATAGCTTCATTTATCGGCAAAACCCAAAGCATTTCTATCCCTTTTTTCTTTATCTCTTGCTGGATATAATCAATGATTTGACCGATTAATCCTTTACCTCTAAAGGCTTCTAATGTAGCAACACTTTCCATTCTAGCTTGATTGCCATCTTCAAAAATACAAGCAGTGGAGCAGGCCATACCATCGTAACGGAGAAGATAATGAGTGAAAGCTGGATGATTAAACTGCTCCTCAAAAACTTTTTCCATTACTTCAATGCCACCGAACTCTTTAATGCTACCTTCTATCTCTAGTGCTTCTTGATAGTTTTCATCTGTAACTATTTCAATCGTCACCATAGGATTAGGTGGAATATTAATATCTCTGTTATTCCATAATTGAACTGGGCTAATCATTTCTTCATATTTAAAATTTCTCAATTTTAATTCGGAAAGTAGATTTTGCTGATTTACTAAATCATAAATATAAAATCTAGGAACAATATTTTTTGATTGATAGAATATTGTTGTCTCTTCAACTACTTTTTGAGGGTCCTCACAAGCAATCATTATCCTTGCATGATTGGCGTCATAGTAATTAGGCTGATTTTCATTATAAAATAGTATTCCCCAAGGCTTATCTATTTTTCTCGAAAATGTTTCACAATATGAAATGTCTAGTGCATGTATATTCTGCATGGTCATTAAATTACTCCTATCTCTTTTAATACAATAAATCTTTTTTCAAGTAATAATGGTTAAAATCCCTACCTACGTTAGGAAGAGTTCCATATACTTCATACCCATGTTTTTTATAAAAGTCTAACGCCTGAAAGCTTAAAGTATCCAATTTGATAAAGTCACATTTTTGTTCCTTAGCAATTTCCTCTGCTTCCATTAACAACTTTGTACCAAATCCTTTATTGCGTAGCGAATCATCCATTATCAAAACATGAATTTCTAGCCAATTCCAGCAGATTTCTCCCAAAATCCCTCCAAGTACATTATCATTTTCATCCTTTAAAAAAATGTTAACCTCTTCATACCTACCTCTTAAATCCTCCGGAAAGTGTGCAAGATTAAAATAATACAATCGTTCATTAATATTTTTTTTAGATTCATTATTATCTTCTCTTATCATTCGTAATTCCATATGTTCTCACCTCTTCTTTAATAAAGTCGATAAATCCTAAAATTGGTAAATTGATTCTTATCTAATTTTAACATGACTACAGAATGATAAATACTTTATTCTTTAAATTTTCCAATTAATTAGAGGATATATTTTAGATAAGCAAAATTGAGTAAGTTGAGTGTATGAATTTGGGATGTATATTACGTAGAATTTAGAAAATAACTATTAGTTATTAGACTGTATGAAGGAGAGAATAAATTGAATATTAAACAAGTTATGGTTGCTGGAAGTGGAGTTTTAGGAAGTCAAATAGCATTTCAAACTGCTTTTAACGGATTTAACGTTTCCGTTTATGATATTAATGATGAGGCTTTAGAGAGAGCCAAGGAAAGACTTACTGGATTGAAAGCAGATTATAAAGAAGACTTAGGGACTACCCAAGAAGCAGTTGATGCTGCTTATGAACGTTTAACTTTGTTTACTGATTTGGCTGAAGCAGTTAAGGATGCTGATTTAGTAATTGAAGCAGTCCCTGAGGTTTTAGACATCAAAAAAGCATTATATGAAAAATTGGCAAAGGTTGCACCTGAAAAAACAATTTTCGCATCTAACTCTTCCACAATGATTCCTAGTCAGCTTGTTGAATTTACAGGTCGGCCTGAAAAATTCCTTCACTTGCACTTCGCTAATAGAATTTGGGTAAACAACACAGCTGAGATTATGAAGCATGATAGAACAGGTGCTAGCGTATTTGAAGAAATTATTGAATTTGCTAAAGCTATAAATATGATTGCTCTTCCTATTTACAAAGAACAACCAGGATATATTTTAAATTCCTTATTAGTACCATTTTTAGACGCTGCTCAAAATTTAGTAGCCAATGGTATTGCAGACCCTGAAACAGTTGATAAGACATGGATGGTTGGCATGGGAGTATCGAGAGGACCCTTCGGCGTTCTAGATATTATTGGGCTTAACACACCTTATAATATAGCAGTTGAAAAAGCCAAATCAGATAATGAGCAAAAGGCTAAAATAGCAGAATACTTTAAAACAGAGCTAATCGATAAAGGCAGACTTGGCATACAAACAGGTAAAGGATTCTATGATTATCCACACCCAAAATATGAAGACCCAAATTTCCTAAAATAAATTCCAAAAGAAGACTGTTCTTCAGTCTTCTTTTTCTTTGATGCTTTGCCATTTCCTCTGATAGGGAAATTAAAGCTTATCTATATGAATTTTCACCTATTCCTCACTATCTAATACATGGGAGTATTACTGGAATCCAAATCCTAAAGACTATTAAGACAATCTAACGCTTGTTTACTACAATGGGGCGCTACTTTACGTCAATTTCTCAATATTTTACTACAATCCATTTCTCGCTCTTGTTTGTGAGGCTGGTTTACGACAATCTAACGCTCGTTTACTACAATCGAGCTCTACTTTACGACAATCCCTCATTATTTTACTACAATCCATTTACACCTCTTGATTGTGAGGCTGATTTACGACAATCTAGTGCTCGTTTACTACAATGAGGCTCTACTTTACGACAATCCACCGATATTTTACTACAATCCATTTCCATCTCTTGATTGTGAGGCAGATTTACGACAATCTAACGCTCGTTTACTACAATGAGGCTCTACTTTACGACAATCCCCCGATATTTTAATACAATCCATTCACCCCTCTTGTTTATGAGGCTGGTTTAGTTATTCGTTGCAATTAAATAATTTCCCCATTAATAATACTCGATTCATATGCCCTCTTCGCCATTTCATAATGGTCACCGTGCCAATTTTTCACCTCATTTAAGTGAAAAAACTTCAGCTCTAAGCTCTCAAATGATTTTTGCATTTTCCCCTCCATAATTTCACAAGCAAAAAGCGGGTGATAGGAAGTATGTGGCTGTCCAAGGTCTCCAGGCTTTCTTGTAAATATATCAATAAGTTCATTAACCTTTACAGTTAAACCCGTTTCCTCTAAAAATTCTCTTTTTAAAGATTCTTGAGGACTTTCGCCAGCTTCGCACCAACCACCAATAATGCCCCATGTTCCATCATCTGCTCGACGCTCTAAAAGAATTTTTCTTTCTTCTGAAAAAATCACACCATTTACTCCGACCTTGGGCGTTACATGTCCAAGCTCTTTTAAAAATTTATCTTTAATAATGCTTTCTTTAATTTCAACAATTTCCGAATATTCTTTGCTTGCTAGGTTGAGTAGCATTTCATATCTATCTCTATCATACGGATCATTAGCATAATGAAGACCATGCTGAGCTATTGATCGAATTTGATCTAATAAAGATAATCGATTTTCCATTTATTATTTCCCTCCTTTATTAGTAAATATTATCGAGATAATCTATTTTTCTCTAAGTCTCTCAATGAAAAAGTTTAAATTATCGTGATACAAGGAGTTCCAAAATTGTCTATTATAATTATCCTCATTTATCTGTACTCTTTCATCTAATTTCATTAATTTATCCTTTAGTTCATTAAAGATGCATTTTAACTTTTCTTCGTTTTCTGTTTCTATTATTAAAAGCCAGTACTTTTTAAAACATTTCAAACAAGAAAACCAGCTATCTAATGAGGAATTTACAAAATATTTTTCTACTCTTTCCGTGATTTCGTGCTCAAGCTCATATATTTCACTTGTAGTCTGGGAGATCGTAATTAAATTTCCGGTATTGCTATTTTCAGCAATAACTAAGTATGGTTGGAACTTTTCTAAGCTAGCTAGAAAGTTTTCTTTGAAATCATTATCTAATGTTGATAAAGACCAATCATTTTTTATAGTCCATTCTTTTACATCTAATAGAAAACCGTTTGAATTAGTAAATAGCTCCACATTTAAACATTCATATTCATTTTCATCAAATCTATAATTATGTATATTTTCGTTTAGTTCCAATTTTGTCTACTCCTTTATGCATTTTTGTTAGCCACCTAGTATAATTCTACAAATTGTTCCTATTTCCTTGTTCTTTATAATGGATAGAATAAAGAGTGGAGTAAACCTTGCAGAAACGAAAGAGAACCTTGCGGAGCTTCCATTCACTTGTTAATAAACAAAAAAAGCCAGAGCGACGTAATTATCACACTGACTTTCTTTATTTATTTAGTGAAGCATTATAGATCCGCCATCAACCATAATTGTTTGGCCAGTGATATATTGAGAATCCTCACTTGCTAAAAATACTGCTACACGACCGATATCTTCTTCAACATCACCAAAGCGACCAAGGGGAATTTTGCTGCGAACGGCTTCATAATATTCTGGTTGTGCTTTCGCCCATGCTTGTACGCCTTCTGAGTTTGCAATAGGGGAAATAAGGTTTACATTAATACCGAAGCGACCCCATTCATTGGCAGCTACTCTGGAAATTCCACGAATCGCTTCTTTGGCAGCAGCGTAAGCACCTTGTGTTTCGTGTCCATTTAAACCTGCTCCAGAAGCAAAGTTAATAACATTTCCCTTAGATTCCTTTAAGTAAGGGAGTGCTGCCTGCATTAGATAGAAGGTTGGGTAAAATCCTGTTCCAAATGACAGGTCAAGATCGGCTTGCGTCGTTTCTTCAATTGTCACCTGTTTAGATGCATGTGCATTATTTACTAAAACATCAATTCTTCCGTATTTTTCTGCTACAGCTGTAACTATAGATGGAAGATTTTCTCTATCCATTAAGTTCGCTTTTAAAAACATAGATTTAGGCGAGATTTCTTGAAGTATTTTTAAACCTGCTTGTCCAGCCTCTTCGTTAACATCCACGATTGCTAATATTGCTCCTTCTCTAGCCATCGCCTTGGACATACCAAGTCCAATACCTCCAGCGCCACCAGTAACAATAATTACCTTATCTTTAAGTTTGTCCATTATATTGCCTCCTTAACTTATCTATTAAATCCTACTACTTTAACAATAAAATCTCCATTAAATCGCTTTTAGAAGTATAAAAGTTATCCGCTAAATTTTGAAAGGAGAATTTATTTGCGTTACTTATTCTCTTTTCCATATATACTTCATCTTCTGGGCTTTTGGCAATGATTGCAGAAGCATATTTAAGTCTCCATTTATAAACTTTCTGACTATATGGTAGTGTCTCCGGAGGCCGCAAACCTAGTTGGTTCACCCTCTTTGGCACCTTCCTATTTTTTGCCTAATTAGTTTAAGTAAATAGTCCATATTATTATATTCTCCCCCCAATTTGCAAATATGCAGACTATGTAGAAAACTAAGGTTTTAATCCTCTAAATAAAAAAGAGTGAATATCCTAGGGACGGATAGACACTCTTAGTTTCTTATTCTTTTCCTGAAATATAAGCCCATTTATAGCTATAGTCACCTGTAAACGGATGAGATATGATTCCGTGCACATATGGTTTTTGTAGCGACATAAGCCCTGATTGATACATGGATGCAATTGGAGCATCTTCTTCCATTATAATTTTCTCTGCTTTAGCTAGTGCTTCCCAACGTGCCTCTGGCTCCAATGCAAGTTCATTTTTTGCTTGGTCAATGAGCTTATCCAGCTCGGGGTTTGAATAGGACATATTGTTTTGTGGTGAGCCCGTGACAAACAATTCTAGGAAGGTAATTGGATCCTGGAAGTCAGGTGCCCAGCCTGTACTTTGAATGTCGTAATCCTGTGCTGCGTCTTTATCTAATTTTACATTGAAAGTGACTGGTATAAGCTTGACAGTCAATCCTTTAAGATTACCTTCCATCTGAGCTTTTAAATATTCATCCATATTTTGAGCTAGCTCACCATCATTACCGACCAATTCTAATTCTAATTCCGTCAATCCTTCCTCGGCCATTCCCTCTGCAAATAGTTTAGTAGCTTCTTCTGGATTGTACTTAGCCATATCCCCGTTAATTTCACGGAAATCCTGTTGATTTTCATCAAAAGTTAATCCTTTGGGAACTAGGAAATCTCCTGGAATAGAGCCGTTAGCTAATATCACAGATGCCAAATCCTCTTTATTGAAGGACATTGCGATTGCTTTACGGATTTTCACATTTGAAAGAGCAGTCTTTTGTCCATCACGCTCTTGGTTCAGCTTCAAATAGAATATTGTCGGTTTTAGCTCTTGTAGCACCTCTTCATGATCGGCATATTGAAGAGCAAACTCACCGGATAAACCAACACGATCTTTTTCACCATTCTCGTATAGGTTAACAGATGTAGCAGTTTCTTTAATTACGTCCACGTTAATTTTGTCTAACTGAACAACTTCCGCATCCCAATAATTTGGATTTTTCTCTAGTGACCAAGATAAGCCTGTCCCATCCCATTCAGTCAATACGAATGGTCCGTTGTATATAAGACTATCAGAATTAGAAGAATATGAACTTCCCATCTCTGTTACATACTCTTCATTTTGAGGATAAAAAGTTCCAAATGCCATTAACGAACTAAAATAAGGCACTGGTCTTTCTAGAGTTACCTTCAATGTTTTCTCATCTATTGCTTCCACACCTAATTCTTCCTTGCTCATCTCACCCATTGAAATTTGCGTTGCATTTTTTATTAATCCCTGCATCATATAAGGTCCATATGAGCTGCCTGTGTCTGGGTCAATCGCTCTTCTCCAAGCAAACACAAAATCATTTGCAGTAACTGAAGTACCATTTGACCATTTTGCATCTCGTAATTTAAACGTATAGGTCAATCCATCCTCTGAAACTTCTGGTTCTCCCTCAGCCATAGCAGGCACTGCAATGTTCTCTTGATTTAATCGGTAAAGACCTTCCATAACATTGTTTAAGTAATTGAATGAAACTGCATCGTCCGCTAAAACAGAATCCATCGATGGAATTTCAGCACCTGCAACTAAATTTAACTCTTGTGCCTCATCAAGCTCACCAGAATCCTTTCCCTCAGTAGTTTCAGGCTCTTTTGGTGTACTACTTTCTGTTTTTTCTTCTTGATTGCATGCAACTAACAAAATACTTAAGACAAGTAAAAACACACATAATAACTTTCTATTAATCTTCCTCACATAATTTTCCCCCTTTTGTACTGTAACTATATTAATATATTTTAAAAATTCTAAAAAATCAATACTTTTTCAGATTTCACTCATTCTTTCAGCTTAATTCCTTAGTAAAGAAGAAGCTAGCAAACATTCGTTTACTAGCTTCTCTATTTCACCGTTATAATTTATAATTCCCTAGCCATTTCCTTTACAATTTCATCTATTGCAGTCACTGCACCGGATTTGTTTTGTACTAATACGCTGAATATATATTGTTGACCGCTACTGCCTTCTAAATAACCACTAAGTGTACTAACTCCAGTTAAAGATCCAGTTTTGGCAAAAACCTTACCTGAAGTGAGCGAATCCTTCAATCGATTTCTTAATGTACCTCCTACCATTCTTTCAGGATGTGCAGCTATAGGAAGACTATTAAAATAAGTATTGAACCAATCTTCCCCTTGCACTTTATATAGCAAGTCACTAATAGCAAAGCTAGAGACCGAGTTTGCATGAGACATTCCGGACCCGTCCTCAAACTTCCAGTCATTCATATTTAATTGGATGGACTTGCCGTATTGCTCAATTACCTTTAAACCTGCCTTCGTGCTTCCATGATGTCCCTCTACTTTACCCATCGTTTTTACTAAAATGTCAGCAATTCCATTATTACTTAGCTTCATAAAAGGAATAAGTAATTCCTTCAATGGCATAGATTCTTTCACCGAGATGAGAGTAGCACTTTTAGGAGTTGCTGCTCTAAAAAGTTTTTCTTTTTTGTACTCTATACCTTCTTCTTCTAGTATTTCTTGAAACATTGTGAGCGTATGAGTAGTAGGGTGAAGCATCGTTACCCATTCTCTTTTGGTTTTATCAATCGGTAGGTTACCATTTATGATGATTTGATTTGTTCTATAAGATCTCTCAATGGTAATGGTGTTGCTTTGACCCGCCGCAACGGTTTGAGCTTGATTGACTATTTCTAAATCTCCAAGATAAGGAGTTGCTTTTACTAAAGGAGCATTTCCGATAGCCGAACCACTTACATCTATGATAATTGTTCCAGAATCATAGTCAGCATTTGGTGATGTAGTCAATGCAGAAATTGGAGCTGCATAGTAATACGATTCATCACCTTCCCATATACCTGGAGTTAACAAATCATCATCGAACCATTTGTCATCACCAACAATTCTTCCATCAATAGATTGAATACCTTTTGCTTTTAAAGCTTGCGCAAATTGTCTTAAGTCTTCCTCCATAAGAGTAGGATCTCCTTGCCCCTGAAGATATACATCCCCTTTGAGAACTCCGTTAGACAGCTTACCACTAGTATATAAGCTTGTTTTAAAACGATAATCTTCTCCAAGAATGTCTAGTGCTGCTGCAGTGGTGATTAGTTTCATATTCGAAGCTGGTTTGACAGGAGTTTGACCATTATAGTCATACACAGCCTCACCAGTCATCCGATCGATAACCGCGATACTCACCTCTCCACCTGTCAGTTTTTCATCAATAATTTTTGAAATAGACTCATCCAAAGTCAAAACGAGCTGTTCTTCTGCTTGAGCAACCTGTCCCATTCCAAGTAAACTTACAAATAATACCCAAGCCATCATTAGGCTTGTCCACTTTTTCCTCATAACCTTCCCCCTATTCTAATTTTCATTGGTAGATAAGGGTCATATTCCTCATAAAGAAAAAATTTCCTTCAATGGAATAAAAAACAGGCTTTTCGATTGAGTTTAATGTAGCCTCACTCATTCGATAAGCCTATATACACTTTCTAAATAACGCGCCTTTTGTATTAGTGGTGATTTTTTCACTTTTAATAGAAGTAGTTACGTTTGCTGCACGATAAAAATGTAGATTTTTAGTAATTCGTTTTGTTATGACCGTATAAAATTTTTTTTGACCGTTCAAGCAAGTTTTATGACCGGATAGAAAATTTTATGACCGTTCAAGTAAGTTTTATGACCGCATAAATTTATTTATGACCGTTCACCTTAATGTAATTAAATGATTCGAAAAGTAGTTGAAAGCAGTTGATGAATCTTTTCGGTGTTTAATGATGTATCAAAGGAAAGATAAGGAGATTCATCCTGTGAGACCGTCAGCGGAAGAAAGAGTGGGCTATCCAAGCCCAGCTGCTCTAAACGTTTTTTGTAAAAGGAATAATAGCTATCCTTCTTTAACGGCCCAGCATGTAATATTCCCGTCACATCATTTTTAGCTAGTTCTAAAATAGCATAAGATAAGTCATCCACATTCACAAAGGATCTAAAAACATTTGCCCACGCATGGAATGGTTTATCTTCTTTAATGTTCTTTATTATTTGGTCTGTTCGATTGTCTAATTTATTGAAATCGCCATACAAAGGACCTGTTCGAATTATTACATGATTTGGATGAGAATTCATAACATAGCTTTCTCCCGCATGTTTTGCATTTACATATACAGCTAGCCTGGCTTCTTTAGGCAACAAACCGGTAGGATCCAATTCCTTATAGCTGCCTTTCCCTTCCACAAATACTGCATCGGTAGATACGAAGATTAGCTTGGTGGTACTTTCTAATTCTTCTAGGACATTTTTCAATCCCACGTGAATTAGTTGATCCTCTGCCTCCAGACTCATAAGACACCATATTACTACATCCGGCATACTCTTCTTAATAGCTTCTACAATGGAAGGCTTGTCTGTTACATCTACTTGCATTAAATTTATTTCATTTTTCAGCAATCGAGAGGTTCCTACAACGGTTAGCAAGTCATCTTCTAAAGCCCTTCGATATAGGGTGGAACCTAAAAATCCTGTAGCACCTAATATAAGTATTTTCATCATATCTTTCCTTTGTTTTTAGATTTGGTTATTATAAGGTTTTCTATAGATTCTTGTATTGAATTTCTTCCATTCTTCTTTAAGTTTAGTCCATTCTACTATTTTCCAAGGGTTAAAGAAGGTTTGACCATTTTTATTGAAGAAGAGCTTATCACCTATACAGTAAGAGGCATGTTGAATAACTCCTTCTGTATTAATCCAAGTAATAATGTCAGTATCTTCAACATCTCCTTCATGAATTAAGTACCCTGCCTTTTTAATCCCTTCTAAAAATGTTTGTGGATGCACCCATTCATGTATCATCCATTCATGCTGCGTGGCAGCGAATAATGTTGCGGATAAACAATTACTTCCCGCCTTATAAGGAAAAGTATTTGCAAACTGTTTTAAATGTATTGGAGCTTTTTCTGGCAACTCCGAACAAGACCAACTATCCCATTTCTTTGCATATTCCAGAAGCATCTCTACTTTTAACTGATAAGAGAGAGAGTTCCACATTTTACTTTGAATTACTATGTATGTTTTACTATTTTTGAATACCAAATGTTCATCTGAAATATTACTGCTTGTATTATTTAAAGGTAAAACTAATCCTCTATTTATTTCTACTTGCCTTTTATTTAACATATTTTTTTGATCTTTCGGTAGTTTGTTAAACCATTCAGATTTCGCTACTATAATATATTGAACATCATTTGCTATACTCCAAAACTCGTAGCTATTCACAATTTGAATATCATTATAAGAAGTGTGCTTGAAAAATTCATTCTTCGGTATAATTAGCACTTCAAAAAGATACTTATCCAGTTCTAGTAAGTCCGATTCTTTAATAAAAAAGAAATCTAGTTCTGGTACATATTGTTGTATCCAACTATTTATGTGTTCATTTGATGGTGCGATATTCATTTCAATAAACCTCTCAGCCATTCTTCTTTTGTTATCGTATAATGCTCATGTTGTTCAGAATCTATTTGGATAGTCCCTTTAAAGCCAAAACCACATTTATGAATAACTTTGAGCGATCCAAGATTGCGAGGAAGGACTACCGTATTTAATAGTTGAACATTTGTATATGTAAATAAATAACGGACTAATCCCTTTACAGCCTCTGAAGCATAACCACGCTTTCGATAATGCCTGGATATTGCATAAGCTATTTCTCGATTTTGTTCGGGAAGCTCCTCCTTCAAACCTGTATTACAAAAACCGATAAGTTTTCCGCTTTTCTTTAAAATAATCCCTAACTTTAAATAGTTTTGATCATCAATATTTGGCACTGCTGACAAAAAAGATTGGTTTGATGGAATTTCATAGTTTGTAACCCAGCTTGCTCGTTGTTCTTTTGTAGAACGCCAATCAGGTAAAAATTCATAAACCTCTGGTTGTGATGTTATTTCATAAATAGCACCGACATCTTCAATTGAAAACTCTCTTAATAATATTTCACCACAATCTATTGTAAATAAATGATCCATATTAAAATCCTCAGCTTCCATAAAAAAATTTATCTCAACAAATACTCTGTTACAATTTCGCAATATTGCTCTGGTGTTTCAAAATGTGGGGAATGTCCGCAGTTTTCTATTAAAACCACTTCACCCTGTCGTAAATCTTTGTTAAAAACTTCTATTTGAATAGGACAAGTCACTACATCATGCTCTCCCAAAATTAATAAACAAGGTATATTTATTTCTTTAAGCAAGTGTAAGGCTGATTTAAAAATACTTCCTTCTTCTCTCAAACGATTAAAATGAACTTCTGATTTATCATAAAATATTTCCCATTGGTTCTCTGTATAGACAGTCGAATCGGTAGAATTATCAAAGTTAGATGTATATATTTCCATTCTTTTATCATTTAAAAAAGAGCTAAGCTCCGCATATCCTTCAACAAGCAATCTGGGCGAATAAGAGCTATTAGCCAATTCCATGCACTGTTCTTGAAGATGTGGCTGTCCATATTTTTCAAATAAATCCGCCGTCTTACGGAGGAGTGCCTTTCCTGTCAGTTCAAAGTCAAAAGTTGGAGCTTCAAAAATAACTTTTTCAATTGAATTGGGGTAGCGGTGAGCATAAAGTGCAGCTAGATAACCTCCAAAAGAATGACCAATAATAGACCACTCCTGTATTTCCAAATGTTTTCGAAGCTCCTCACAATCTTCTATTAAATCATCTAGACAAAAAGATTCTTCTATTTTAATAGCCTCCGACCTACAAACACCACGTTGATCTAAAGTAATTAATCTAAAGCGACTGCCTAACCTACTTGTCTGGTGATAAGAAAAATCAAAGCAGCTCTCTCCTGGTCCGCCATGAAGAAATAAGACTGCTTTGTCACAGGTCTTACTTTCTTCTATGTAAAGTTCTTTTCCATTGATTTGTATCAACTGTCCATCGTTCATAAATTGCCCCCTTTTATCAAATTTTACAGTCCTGAACAATGTTACTATTACAATATGTTTCGTAAATTAATTTCAAAGCTTCTGCTATTTTCTCATCCGCCAATTGATTAATATTTCGATTTGGCAAATTTTTGGCTCCTAAAACGAATAAAATTGGAGTTTTCGTAAATTCACCGATTATCCCAATATCTATTACTACATTATCTAATCCACCTGTCATATGATTTACTAAGTGGCTTGGAATTCCTTTGATTTCTCCTCTTTGCCTAACTAGTCCATTGACAAGAGGAGCCCATACTTCTGGCTCTGAATCATAGCCTTGAATACTACATTTTAAAAGTTCTAAGATTTGAGCTAACTCGCCCTCGCTACTTAAATCCTTTGGATTTTGCTTTATATTAATTTTCTTAAAATAGGTTCGAATCTTTTGATTAAAATAGTCCCAGGTTCCACAAAATTGAACTATGCTATTTGCTACATGACTATCATGGCAGGCAATCATCACCTCTACCGCTTCACAAAGCATCAGGCTGGACCTATTTTGATAATGAGGATAAAGGACATCGCTATCCTCATCAGGGTTAAATTTTATATTTTGTATTTTATCCGTCCACTTATATTTCTGCTCTTCCACCAATTTTACAACGCAAAAAGCAATTGCTATCTTTGCTGCAGAAGCTAATGGCACTATTAAATCCTTATTTAAAGTAAGTAAAATCTTATCTTCTGTCGTTGAGTAAAGCGTGATTCCAATTTCCCCCTGCTTAATTTCCTTTAATTTTTCTGATATGTTTTCCATTAAATCCCACCTAGCAAAAAAGAATATTATATAATGTTATACCTAGACTACAAGAATAGGCTTTATCTTTATCATAACACACTAATAAATGGCAAATATGTTAAAAGTGAATTTTCTGATACTTATATGTAATAAAGACTGTGCTTCACTCTAGTTGTCTAATTGAACGCATATAAAATTATCCATCCCTCCAAATTATAAATCTCTGTTCGTATAAGAAAAACGTCTTCAATGAATACTTTGAAGACGTTTAATGTTTTTTATATTAAATTAATATTTTTCTAAAGGAATAGCACCATTTGTCATATTCTAATTTTTCTTCATAAAACCGATGTGCATCTATTCGTTGAATACCTGATTCTAGTGCTACATATTCTGCACCGTTTTCTTTAGCATAATCCTGTATGTATTTTAATAACTTCTTGCCGTAGCCACCTGAACGCTGGGACGCATCGGTTACTAAATCGTAGACAAATATATGACGCTTACTGTAAAAATTTGTTCTCCAGCTAAAACCGACTAATGAAGCTATTTTCCCTTGAAAGTATAAGGCGTAAAGCTTGTAACCATCCTTCTGCATTTCTTGTAATAAATCTATGTACGCTTCCAAGGTCAAATCAGTTCTCAGCTGCTTCATTATAGGATAAGCTTCTATCCACTGATCCTTTGTAGTTAACTCACTTATTATTTCTAACGTGGAATTTACAGACATATTGTTTCCTCATATTCTATAATTTTATAAATGAAACTCAGATTTAATTATTTTTGCTACCTCGTCTGGACTTAAAAAAGTATTATCTATTCTTAAATAGTTTCCCCGTTTAATTTCCTCAGGAAACGAATTCAACCTATTGCTTTGCAATGTACTTAGTAAATGCTGTTCTGATTGCTCCACGTTTCTTTTTGTTGGTTTACATTCCAAACGGTGTGGATCCTTATTTCGCTTTAATCTTTCCTCTACTTGTGCTTCTAACTCAACAAAGTAAATAGAGACCCCATTAGAAGACATCAACTGACATATACTTTCAACATCATCCCAATCCTCTTTTTTATCAAAATACCAAACCTTTGTAAAAATCATTCCGCAATGATTACTTTGAGTAAATGATTGAAATATTTCCTCTCGAAATTGATGAGTGAGCCGCCACATTTCATCACTAAAGCCAAAGAGCGGCTCTAGTAGATCAATTGTCATATGATTATGAAATAGCTTTAGACCCGTCAATTTTGCGAGCTCCTGTCCAACTGACATCTTACCAACTGCTTGAGGACCAAATATAAACACAAACTTCTCCATTTTCATTTTCCTCCGTTATCTTAAAAACAAGCTTTATTGATCCTCTATCACTAACATATTGTTTTCATCAAACTCCCAGTCTTCAGCATAAGCTATTTCCCAATAGTAGCCATCTAGGTCAGTAAAGTAGCCTCCATAGCCTCCCCAATCAGTTGCTTTCGGTGCTTTCTGAATAGTTGCCCCTGCTAAATTAGCCTTTTCCATTAACTCATCCACTTCTTCTTTGGTTTTTGCGTTGTAAGCTAATGTAATTCCTGGGAATCCACTTGATAAGACTGGGGGATTCTCTTTATTTGTATCCTTTGCAAGCTCCATAATTGGATACAATGCTATTTTCGTTCCTTCATTTTTAAAGAAAATAATATGCGGATTTGATTCTGTTCCTCTAATAGATGTGGCAAATCCAAGCTGTTTATAAAAATGGTGAGCACTGACTATATCCCTTGTACCTAGTGTAATAATATTAATTCGATTCATTGACTTTCCTCCTCCATTTTATTCCTTAGGCATCTTATAACGTGGGAAAAATTGATACACCATAAATACGCCGAACGATAGACACACCAAATAAATTTTTCATTTTAAAACCCATTATTTAGCTTGTAATACCTATTAATTTATATATTTGTATAAGTTTAAATGCTCTTGTAAAACCTTTTAAAAAGGAGTGATACAAATTGAAATAGCAAGAGAACTATCTAAAAAATTCTCATAAAAAACAGAAGTTAACACTTGCCTTTCCCAATGGCAAAAATGTGCCTGGGAACTCTGTTGATGAACATAAGGCGCTTGAGGAAGCAAACATAATTCTGACTGGCGATGAAATAAAACAACAAAATGAAAACTTATAAATTCAGCCTCTCAAATACTAGAAATGTATATCCCTCTAGTATTTGAGTATGTATCATGCATAAATACTAAGAATTACCTCTTTTCAAAACCTCGGAACTCATTAGACTATCGCATCCAGACCCTCTCGAACCCCAACCCCATATGTAATAAAAACTTAATGCAAAAAAATCTCAATTTATATAAATACGCCAAAAGTTCTTCATTTCCTTCTTTAGTGATCGCCACTTTTGGATTTATTAATGGTCTCAGTTTGTTAAATTTACAAATACCTTTAGGCATAGCTCATTCAAACTATTATTTAGTTACCATCTATTAATTTACTAAGCAGTTATTTGGTAAAAGAGTTAAAAGTATACTATAATCAAAATATAAGACTTAAGACTTAGTTCATAAGACTCTTATTACATTATTTTATTAGAAGATGGGAGAGAATAAAGATGAGTATCTATGATTTTGATTTTAAAGTGCCAGACATCAGCGGTAACTTAGTTTCGTTAGAGAAATTTAAAGGGAATGTAGTATTAATTGTCAATACTGCTAGTAAGTGTGGCTTTACATATCAATATGAGGATCTTCAGAAATTATACGATCGATATAAGAATAAAGGATTTGTTGTATTAGGATTCCCCACTAATCACTTTGATAACCAGGAGCCTGGGACGAATGAAGATATAAACCAATTTTGTAAGTTAAATTATGGTGTTCAATTCCCTATGTTTTCTAAGGTAAAAGTAAGAGACGAGGGAGCTGAACCTCTTTTCAACTATCTAACTGCGGTTAAGCCCTTTAAAGGATTCAACAATTTTCATCCATCATCGCGAATCTTAAGTTCGCTCATTAATGAAAAGGTTCCACATTATATGCACGGTAACTCTATTAAATGGAACTTTACCAAGTTTTTATTAGACCGTAATGGCAATGTTCTTCATCGCTTTGAACCTACTACTGATACAGTAGATATGGAAAAGGATATTGAAGCAATATTATAGTTCCGGTTGAATTCTCAAAATACGATTCTTGTGAATTTGCAAAAATCGTGTTTTGTGACGTTTTTTTTGATGTAAAGACTCTGTTGCCTTTTTTGTACTTTTTAGAGTAGCTACATTATTTTAAGAATCTCTTTTTAGTATTATCTGAAAATACATCTTAGTTAATATTCATAACTTCTTATTTTTAAACGGAGGCTGATGAGGATGCAGCTTCGTCAGCCTTCACACAATCAATTGCGATAACAAGCGAAATAATAATAGTTTCCATTTCTTCTTTTAGAATTTGAACCTTGTAGCTATCTCCTCAAGTGAACCACTCCTTGTTCACATTACCTACCACTTCCCCATGCTCTAACACCTGAAAGTTCATATCCCACCAGTTGCCATGTACCTCAATGCCTGCCGCGTCAATAGAATAGCGCGCTTTCAAGAAGGACCATTCTTTCTTAATCGTTAACACCTCTCTACCATTCACCTCTACAAAAAACTTTGGTAAGAAGCTGAACATTTTCTTTGTAATGAGCGCGACTTCATCTCTTGATGTATTCATAATGGAGAAAGTTTTTGGAATCTGCATAAAGCTGCCCTCCACGAAGTAAACATCGTTCTCCTGCTGATTCTTTACAGTAAACTTGCCACTTAGACTCAATACCTTTTGCTTTATATAAAGTTCCTTCATTTACTTTTCCTCCATTGTATATAGTAAATTTTGTTTTAATTTACTTTCATTTATTTTCGCTTAAAATATCGATCCTTCTTCCAATGAAGTGAGCTTGAATAGGCGCTAAATTTAGTTCTCTTGCCCAAACTGAAAGTTGTCCTATATGATGTATTTCGTGTGCGACAATATGGTGTAAAATTTCATCAATTGTATACTTTGCTTTATCCCAAGGTACACTCACCATCTTATTCATATCAAAGTTTGAGTATAAAAATTTTGCATTTTCATCTCTCAGTTCATCTGAGATTAGTTGTACTTTTTCCAAGGTTTCGTAATTACAAAATTCAAATTGGATATCTTCTTTTCCCTGAATCCCTCGCAACCAGCTGTATTCTACTTCTGTAATATGAAAAAGGGTATGTAAAATACTTTCTACTCCACCGCATCGTTTCTTATTTAACTCCTCTTTTGATAATTGCTTACACCATTCAAACCAATCATCTCTTACGTGCCAATTGTACTCAAAGAACTTTCTCATTTTCAAGACTCCCTTCCAAGTATTTAGAAACCTTTATAAAAGTCCCTGACTTAAAAGCCAATGTTGTTTGAAAGTCATTAATGAAGTTTTACTTTGTATCGGTCAATAGATTTAGGAATTCCTTTTATATATAAAGAGCCATTATAAATTAACTGTCTTATTCTATATTCTAAAAAGAACAAATTGATTTTAGCTTCTGAAGAAATTAACATCTCTCTAATCACTTCTCCAACAGGGATGAAATCTTTTTCCGTTTGCTTGGCATGTAGTCCTTCTAGTGTTTCCAGGATGAGAGAATCAAAAAAGCTCTCTGGGACGCCTAATATTTCCCCATCATTCCAAATGCGCAATACTTCCATTCTTTCGATTAATTTTAACCATTCCTCCGAGTAATAAGAACGTTCTTCTAGGGATAGTTGGCGGCTTTCTTTATTTCGCTCAAATAAGGATTTTATTTGTTTTGAATCCATTTGACTCGTAAAAGAAATATCAGCTTTTTTCTCTTCTATCTGATCTCCTAATAGATAGATAGTATTTTTCTTTTTTCTCAATAAATACAACATAAATCGAAGTCCTATTTGTTCAGCTGCATTGTTCCCACACCATAAATAAATAGGTACTGACTCTGAAATATCCTCGATTTGGCGTAATGAATTACTGAATTTACATGTATAAATTCCTTCTTCAAGCTCGTCATTTATATTTTCATATAGCCATTCTTCACGTATTTTTCTGTCTTCTTTTTTATCTAATTTCCCTAAAGGACCATACGATAAGTTATCCGGAATTGCGATTACCGTCTTTGGCCTTGGAAGTCCCACATTAAGCGAACCGGCAGTAGATTCAAAGCAAACTATATGATAAGGGCCCTCAGGTTTTTGGAAATTCTTGCGAAGATAATCTTGTATTACTAGGTTGATCTCTTCTACTATTTCAACCATTAGATCCACATTGATGAAGTAGCTATAAGAAATAGCTGGTTCATAATTTTCATGATGGAAATATTCAAAGTCAATTGCTGCATTAATTTTATAAATATCGCAATCATGCTTTCTTAAATCATAAACAGTTAAATATATTTGAGTTTCTATTTTATAAACAATGACTGTATTCGGCTCGAAGAAAAAATAAATGAATGGGTGATGAATCTTTTTTTTAATGATAACTCCTCTTTTCATTAGCATTTTGTTCTAGCATTTGGCGTAAGTAATCATCTGATTTACCTTTTGGTATACTTAAGTTTTTCCATTCCTTATTTTTAATAAGCTTACCAATATAGACTATTTGACCGACATGATAGGATTGGTGTGCTAACTGTCTTTCAATCGCCTCGATAACGGAGTGATCTTCACCACGAATATAAACTATTTTCAATAAATCCTCCTCTTTTAGTTCATTTAGTGCCTTCATTAATACATGCCATCCATTCTCCCACATAGACTGGAGATTCCTTTTGGTTATGTTATTATCTTCAAATTCACTATCTCGATTTCGATTCAGCTTTTCACCGTCAGAGGTTAAAAAGTCAGTCCATCTTGATATCATATTACCGCTCATATGCTTCCCTATAATTGCAATACTGTTTGACTCTTCATTTAAAGTCCAATGTATATCCTCTTCTGATAATTGATTAAAGGTTTTGTCCCCTAGTGCTTTCATACTTTCAAATCTTTTTTTAACTGCCAATAAATATTCTGATTCAATACTCAAAACTCCACCTCGCTTACGAATTTTTTCATTATTACATATATTGTACTTTATAGAACAAAATAAAACAGCTGTTTTCAAATTCAAAATCAGCTGCTTCTTTATTATATTCCTTGTACAAATTTTACCTCATCGTAACCGCAGTTATTACACATAATAAGATGTGGACAGGTGTCATCTTTGTATGTGTCTGGATAACCGTCTCCCATCTTTATAGTATTTAAATCGTTATAATGAGCATAGGGATCAAAAAAATCACTTTCCTTACCAGCATCTTCTAAAGGATTGGTACACTTTGGACAGTATTGCTCTAAATGATTAAATGCGTTACATAGAGGACACTCGGACATTTAGGAATCTCCTTTTTGCTTTAGTATCCTTCATTTGTTGAGAAATATGTAAAAAGCACCCCTTCACAAAGTTTCTCTTTATGAAGGGGTGCTATTTTATTAGGAGTGAATAATTACTTCTTTTCCTTCTTTACGATCTTTCGCATATTCTGCCGTTGCTGTGAACAATACATCAGAAGAAGAGTTTAGCGCTGTTTCACATGAATCTTGAATAACTCCAATGATGAATCCGACACCAACAACCTGCATTGCTATTTCGTTAGGAATCCCAAATAGACTACAAGCTAATGGAATAAGTAAAAGAGATCCGCCAGCTACTCCTGAAGCACCTGCAGCTGAAACGGCAGCTAGTACACTTAGGATTATTGCAGTAGCTATATCTACTTCTATATCTAAAGTGTGAACGGCAGCAAGTGTCAATACAGAAATAGTTACTGCTGCTCCAGCCATATTAATAGTAGCACCTAATGGAATTGAAACAGAGTAAGTATCCTTGTCCAATTCTAGCTTTTCACAAAGCCCCATATTTACTGGGATATTAGCAGCCGAGCTACGTGTGAAGAAAGCAGTTATACCACTTTCTCTTAACGTTCGGAATACTAATGGATAAGGATTTTTGCGTACATATATGTATACAATGAGCGGATTAATAACCAACGCCACAAATAACATACATCCTAATAATATGATAATTAATTGGCCATATTCCTTTAGAGCAGAAAGACCATTTGTAGCTATTGCCTCAAAAACAAGTCCTAAAATACCGAGTGGAGCTAATTTAATAACCCATTTAACTAATTGAGAGATAGCATCAGAAAAGTTTGCAATGGCATTCTTTGTTGTTTCTGCAGCATTCTTTAAAGTTAGACCTAGTAAGATAGCCCAAGTCAAAATTCCGATATAATTGGCATTTAAAATTGCATTTACTGGATTATCAACAACGTTGAACAAAAGAGTTTTCAATACCTCTACAATATCACTAGGAGGAGTTACATCCTCAGCTCCTGTGGTGAGGGTAAGAGTAACCGGAAATATAAAGCTAGCAACTACACCAACTAGTGCTGCAAGGAAAGTTCCAATTCCATAAAGTATAAGAATTGACTTCATATTAGTCTGCTGGCCACTTTTGTGAGAAGAGATAGCATGCATAACTAAGAATAAAACTAATATTGGTGCAACAGCCTTCAAAGCACCTACAAATAAAGTTCCGAAAATAGTTACCCAGTTTGCAGCGTCAGGTATAGTTACAGCTAGAACCACACCTATTACAATCCCTAGTAAAATTTGTTTAACTAGGCTTACTTGGTTCCACTTATGTATAAGATTTTTCATGTTTTTCCCCCCGATATTTAACATAATAGCATAATCTAAGATGTAATGACTCTTCATTACATCAAATTTTTGTGTTATCTAAGTATAAATGATAGTTTAACACGAAGATTAAGAATTGGTAAACAATTATTGCAAGATAATATTTGCTAATTGTTACAGGTGCCAGGCACCTGTAACAATTCTTGGAAGCTGTAATAATCTTTCTTTTAGGAAACTGTTAAAGAAATGTGGGCGTCTTATTAAGAAAAGAAAGTTACAATAGATTATAGTTATAGTAGGAATTCATTAAAAGGAGAAGTGATAGATGGAAACGAAAGAATATTTATATTCTCGAAAACAGGAAATTGAAGATTGGGAGAAAGACCAAAAGGGTTTATGGTTTTGGGAGAAGATAGGGCGCCTTCCTTTTAAGGTTCTTGACAAGTTAACTCCCGCTTTCATCCAAGAGAAAATTGGCGTACTTGTTTCTGAAATAGGTAGTTATATTCAAACGGGTGGAAAATACTTAATTAATGAACAAGCAATGATTAAAAAAATACAATCTTCCACTAAATATGAACCTATAGAATCTATTGAGGATATTAGGAACATCCCTTTAGAAGATATGATTATATTGAGTGAAAATCTCCAAAAGGAACGAGTGAAATTTGCCACACTGCAAGGTGCAACAACTGGGATCGGGGGTATTTTTACTTTAGCGATTGATATTCCTTTGATCCTAGGTACAGCACTTAAAACTTTGCAAGAAATTGCGATTATTCATGGTTATGATCCAAATGATAAGCAAGAGCGTGTTTTTATCGTTAAGTGCCTACAGTTTGCTTCGGCTGATATTGTGGGAAAGGAATCCATTTTAAATGAATTATCTGCTCTACATCAAAACAAGCAATCATCTGAAAATATGTTGTCTCAGTTAAAAGGATGGCAGGAGGTATTTTTCACTTATCGTGATCAATTCGGATGGAAAAAGCTCTTACAAATGGTGCCAATCGCTGGAATCATCTTCGGAGCATTTGCAAACAAAGGAATGATCCAAGACATCGCAGAGACTGGAACTATGCTTTACAGAAAAAGAAGAATTTATGAAAAGCTACAGGATATAAAAAGTGATTCAGTTTAAAAGAAAAATGCCTCACAAAGTGAATTTCCCCGTAACAGTTAGACATATTTAAACTGTTATGGGGAATTATTTGTTCAAAAAATTAATCGGTCGATTCTATCATTATTACTCTATTCTCTAGAAGTTCAAGTTTGCCGTTTCTATTGTTCTATATTCCTGTCTTTTTCATAAAATATAGAGATTCTACTATTGGAATTAATTTATTGGAAAAAGGGGAAAAGCACATGTTCGCGGTACATTTTCATGAAAATAATACAATCGTATTAACTCAAGCCTTAAGAACTATTCCTGCAGTGGACGAAGATCTAAAAATCAAAGGACGAAAGTGTAAGGTTCTAGATGTCACTTATAATGACAATAATCATGTGCATGTTCAAGTAGAGTTCGAAAAAATAGTCGAGAAAAATAAAGCTACTTTAGAGCTCGGAAGAAAGAAAAAGAGATAAATAGTGAAAGGAGGAAAGTGAACATTCACTTCCTCCTTTTTAAAAACCTTCATTTATCGTTAGAATTACAATTTTCAGTATATTAATTTATTGATTGGATAGATATGTCTTAAAAATGTCGCTATTTTAGTTGATATATAATACCTATCAGAAACGCATGATACTAAATACCTTTAACTTACCAATAAAATCCTTTTACAAAATTGAAGATATGATTAAGCATATAAACGAAGTAATTACTGCATATCAAACCAAAAAACCTACAAACAAAATACTTGTTTGTAGGCTTCAATAAGAAATTAATTTAGAATTACTAGGTGACTAATGCTGCTTTCTCATCTTTAGCATTTGCTTAAAGGAAGGAAATACAGTCTTTTATTATCATGTACCACAGTAGGTTTGGTATCCGCCGCTAGTTTTCGGAGGTAGTTCTGTATATTCCAGGTTATCAGCTGAATAATCGTAAGGATTTTTAAGCGCTGCTAGTAGCTTTTCCATCACATGATAGTCTTCTTTTTCAACTGCTGCATTTAGGGCCTCCTCTACGCGATGATTTCTTGGAATTATTGTTGGATTATGTTGTTTCATCAGTTCTATAGATTCATGCTTCGATTCTTGTTGATTTTCTAATCTTTCTGACCACTTCGTTTGCCACTGAGCAAATTTATCGGATTTGAAAAGTTCATTTTCCTCTAGTTTCTCCATAGTAAGAGCACGGAAGGTGTTCGTAAAGTCTGCATTATATTTCTCCATTAGTTCTAGAAGCTCATGAATAAGAGATAAATCCTCTTCTTTTTTATTAAATAATCCTAATTTTACTCTCATACCATTTAAATAATTTGTTTGGAAATATTCTGGATATGCGGATAGTACTTCCTGTGCTTGCCTAATAGCTTCCTCCTGCTCCTCGTGTATAAGGGACAGTAAGCTTTCAGCAAGTCTAGCCAAGTTCCAACCACCAATACCTGGTTGGTTTCCGTATGCGTAGCGACCTTGAGTATCAATCGAGCTAAAAACTGTTTTCATATCATACGTATCCATGAAAGCACATGGTCCGTAGTCTATTGTTTCCCCGCTGATGCTCATATTATCTGTATTCATCACGCCGTGTATAAAACCAACTAGCTGCCATTGAGAAATAAGGGTTGCTTGACGTTTTACTACCTCCTCAAGTAGCAATAAATATTTATTTTCTTTATCCTTCAATTCAGGATAATGCCTGTTAATCGTGTAGTCAGCTAATGCCTGCAAATCCTCATACTCTCCCATATTTGCAGCAAATTGGAAAGTACCAACTCGAATATGACTGCTGGCAATTCTCGCCATAACTGCCCCTGGCTGTTTAGTCTCTCTAACAATAGCTTCACCAGTAGTTACAACAGATAGGCTGCGCGTTGTCGGTATACCAAGACCATGCATTGCTTCACTAATAATATATTCTCTTAGCATTGGGCCTAGTCCCGCTCTTCCATCTCCTCCACGGGAATAAGGTGTTCTCCCTGAACCTTTTAGCTGAATATCTAAACGCACTCCGTTTGGAGTTATCTGTTCCCCATACAATAATGCACGTCCATCACCTAGCATAGTAAAATTGCCGAATTGGTGTCCTGCGTATGCCTGAGCAAGAGGCTCGCTACCTTTAGGTGCTTTGTTACCTGCAAGGATTTGTAAACTTTGTTCACTTTTCATAAGATTTGCATCTAATCCTAACTCAGCTACAAGCGATTCATTCAAGATAGCTAGCTTTGGTGACCTAACAGGATTAGGTTCTATTATTGTATAAAATATTGGTGGAAGACTTGCATAACTGTTGTCTAAATTCCATCCAGCTCGTTTTCTCTGTTCTGACATCCTATCTTCCTTTCCTCTCTAGCATTTAATAGTTATCTTCTACTTATTGTTCTCATTATACCCTTCATTGTAGGGTAATACGCTAGTTAATGACTTACCTTTATTTGATCGGTGTTTTACATATGTATAATTTATATGAAGAACAGAAAAGAGTATGAAGCAAAATTCAATTCAGTTATAGATAGACATTTTTTAGCAATGTGAGCAATAAGGAAGGCCAAATCGCTGGAGCTCCGAGTGACAAATGATCCCTAATTAGTTATAAAGACCAAACTATTTTAATGGATAGTTCAGATTTCGGATTGTCGTAAAATTTGAAATTCTTGTCGTCAACGACGCGTTGATTGTAGTAAAAATAAAGGAGGGTGTAGTAAATCGTATGGAATAGGGGAGTTGAGCATGAATTATAAAAAGGAGCTGGCACACGCCGCTCCTTCTTGTTATTTTTCATTTATTCTCTATTAAACAAATACCGATTCCTGTTGGGTCAACAAGATAAGCAAGATAGAAATCATCAAATTCCATTTTTTCTCTCAGTACCATAGCTCCATTTGCAACAGCTTTGGATAAAGAGTGATCTATCGAATTTACTTCAATTTGAACTCTAGTGCCATGTGGATAATCATGAGGTCCTTTACTGATACCACCTTGCAGATGATTACTTTCAGTGTTTTCATCTGTAGTGACCGGCCAATAATCCCAGCTTGGTTCATGTACCTTCCATCCAAATACTTCTGCGTAAAATTTCGAAGCCTTTTCTGGTTCCTGACTGTTCATCTCAAAGCCTACAACTTTACCCATCTTTTACCCACTTTCTATTGTTTTATCGATTTTTCAATCCAATTGCTCTTCAGATTTAAGTACTATAAAATCCCATGGATATTGCTCTAGACAAACTCATATCAATATTTTCATTAGCTTCTTCATCGCATTCTCATTGCATTTGTTTTCAAAATGAGCAATCAAAAACTCTATAGCTTCCCTTTTACTAAGTTCTAGATTCTTTATACTGTTTCTTTCTGTCCATGCTTCATAGGTTTCAAATGCAGTACTATTCCACCCATTTTTCTCTCCATGCTCATCTTTTTTTTCTTGAATTCCTGCTATAACTATATCCATCGTTCCTTGGAGTTCTAATAAAGCATTCTCAAATATTTTCTTCTGATCCTTATGTGAAAGTCCCGCCCTTTTCCTTAAAACTCTAGTATCTATACCCTGTTCGTCTTCAATTAACTGAAAGATTGCTAATGCCTCTCTTGATAATTTTCCATCTGCAAAACGTTTTTCAATTGATGCTACCTCTCCTAGTACCTTTTTAAAATATGGGAGAAGCTCACGAGAAATTAGCACAGATTTTTTCTTAATAAACTTTCCGTATCCTGCTACTCCATCCGTTGAAAATTTTGTTCGCCATATCCATGGATCGAATGCCGTATCAGAATGCCAGCTATCTTTAGGTGTTACACTACTAAGTGAAGGATAATCGGGTATTAAGGGGGCAAGGGGTAATAACCCTATTTCTTCTATTATCAGAACAGCTTCTTCATATGATTTAATCTGTTTTTCCATACATTTAACCCTCCTATAAAATCCTCTTACTTATATGTTTTGTTTAAACATCTATAAAATTGTATGCAGCAGATGTTCAACAGGAAGCTGTATTAGATTCTTATTGATCATAATCACCGTATACATTGAAGTTCAGTTACTTTTCCTTAATAGGTACATAAAGATCTACCTTAGCATATCTTTTTGAGTCTTCTGCAGGGTTATTTCGGCTAAATTCCAAATTGGATCGGTTAAAATCTGGTTCGAAATCACTTGCTGGAAGCCACTGACCGTATACTTGATCATAAGCAATATGTAGATTTTGAGGTTCTCCGTAATAGGAACATAAGGCAAATAATCCACCTTCTAACGTTTGGTACTTTATTTCCTTATGTTCTCCTTTTTTAAAATTGCTAGGTAAAGTTACGCAAGCATCATGTCTGCAATTGTCTGGGGTTACTAGGCTGGGGTTGTCTAATGAGATTCCTATGAAATCTTGCGCAGGCGGAAAAAGACCTTCGGAGAACGACCATTCCATTAGTCTTCCCCAGTGTGTATTAGGTTCAAGATAACTGCCAAAACGTCTTATATATGCTACTTCATAATTAGGCAATTCCACTATAGTTATATTCATTTTTCAACCTACTCTCCTTGTTTAAGTGCTAGAATGACTGATAGATGTATATTTTCCTTAAAAGTATTAGTTGGTTCTATTGCCAATAACTCCTTCTTTAAATGTTCTTCAAATAAATGAACATTGTCACCTAAAAAGTGTTTTGCTCCATAGGATGTAGAATATATATTGCCAATAATAGAATCTATGCTCCACCTTTGTTCATAGGGTGGAAGCTCCACTTTGTCCAATTTAAATTTAGAACGTTCAATTAGCTGCTCATAATTCTCACTAGGAGATTGGTAAATTGTATTTCCTGCCCTTCGCTCTGAACCATACCAATGCTTGATAACCTCATCCACTTTGTTTTGCCATAAAGAACGTTCATTTTTTTTAGAACATGGGTCGATAATTGCAATCCCTCCCCCTAGTGAAGACATGTCAAATAACATTTCAAGCGTTTTTTCTCGTTCCATCCAGTGAAAAGCTTTTGCAATAGTTATCATCTTAAACGTTTTTTTTTGCTGAGCGTTAAATTTTTCAAGATTACCTGTAAACCATTCAATATTGTCATGTCTAGATTCTTTCTGTAGATATCTAGCTTCTTCAATCATCTCTGGTTCTTGATCTACCCCTACTATCGTTTCAAACCAATCGACAAATCTTAATGCCAATCTTCCATCACCGCAACCTAAATCCAACATCTGTCCTGTACCATCTAAAGCAAGTTTATGTATTAAAAATCTGATAAGAGTATCAGGGTAAAGTGGTCGATAAAGTGAATAATATCTAGCTGTTCCTGAAAACAAATCATTTCCATAGCTTCTCATATACTCATGCCCTTCCTTCATTGAAAATAAATCATTTAACGATTGATACTAAACTAAATTTCTTTCGTTTATAAAACTTCATAAATAGTTTGAATAAATAACTCTTTTTCTTCTAAATATGGATAGTGATTACTCTGTTCAAATATATGGAGGGATGCGTGCGGCAATAGCTCTTTCATCTCTATAGAAAGTTCTACAGGACATTGAACATCATGTCGTCCACAAAGAATATGTACAGGAGTTTCAACTTTATCAAGCTGGCGAGTCACATCATAGATTAAAACCTCTCTTCCAAAGAAGTTTAATCTGTTTGCAGATATTTTCTTATGTATATTACATGAAAACAATTCATCATAGCTTTCGGGGTGGTACAAAGAAAATTGTGTCCTCTCTTTTGAGAGTTGAAGTCTTACTTCTTTAGTAAGATCAGGTTTTTTTAACAGCTCCATTAAGGCTTGCATTCTTTTATAATTTGGGTGTTCCTCATTATAGATACATTTAGGAGAGGTGGAGCTATACTCCCTTGCAGAGGATCCAACTACTACAAGAGATTTCAAATAGTAGGAAAAATGAATGCCATATATTAAACCCAGCATCCCTCCTGTTGAATGTCCTGCAAAGGTCCACTTGTCATATCCAAATGCCTGACGGATTGCTTCTAAATCAAGAACTGCATCTATCATGCTTAATTCGTGTGGAAATTTAGGCTTGTCCGAGCTACCCACATCTCTCAGGTTCACAAGAAATACTTTGTTTGTATTTGTGAAAACATCTGCAAAATAGTCACCACTATCATTGAACTCTGAGTAAAGATGAGTAACGCAAACTGGTTCCCCTTCTCCTTTAATAAACACTTCAAAAACCCCTCGACTAGTTGTTACCATTTGTCTTAACCATTTAGACATTGAAACTTCTCCTTACTCTATATCACTTTAATGCTCAAAAATTTACTTACCAACTATCTCTTTTGAAAAATTGCCGTCATAAAACCAGCCAGGCCTAGTACTGACTGATCACTTTCTTTCATTTGTCTTATCTCTATTTCCTCAAAGTCTTTAAAGATAGCTCTTAATTTCTCTTCATCATAGCCAAGCCCTCCCTTTAAACTTTGAGTTCGATAAACTTCTATGTCTGAAATTGTAGACCCGCCATACTCACCATTTGGTGCAAAGCATGTGATAGCAAAATAACCACCTGTTTTTAAAGCTTTCTTTATTAATTGGATATAACTTATTCGTCGATGGGGTGCAATATGGTGAAAACAGCCAGAATCATACACGATATCATAGCTTCCTTCCTGAAAATTCAGTTCAAAAATATTTTGACAATTAAAATTGATATCTACTTGTTCTATTTTAGCTCGCTCGATAGCCCAGTTTATAGTTTCCCTCGAAAGATCAACGGCATCTACTACATATCCTTTTTTGGCAAGATAAATAGCATTTCGCCCCGGGCCACAGCCTAGCTCTAATACTCTCCCCGGCTTAAATATACCGCAATCTATATAATCGACTAAATTTTCATCGGGTACGTTACTAAAGAAAGGAATATCTTTTTTTCGATCACTATAAAACCCATTCCAAAATAATTTTGGCTCTCTTAATAGACTATCTAACAATAGATATAAATCTTCTGGTTCAGTAACTAACCTCCGCATTATTAGACCCCGTCTCGTTTAATCAATAAAGTAAGGATAATAAGTAAATGCTGTGACACAAAAGCTCACTACAATAAAAAGTAATAGACCAATAATTACTGGAGAACTCTTAAACTGAAACGGAGTAATCGCTCCCCCGTTCTGCCCATTCCAGCCTTTCAGATGTGCATTTTCAGCATTGCTTTGTCTATTTGAATTAAGTTGAAAAAACCAAATCAGTCCAAATAAAGCTAATCCTCCAAGGAAGATTATATCAACCATCTTCCAATTTAATAAGATAGAAACACCCCAGATTAATGCAGTTTCCACAAGTAAAGTAGCAACTATTACGTATAAATTTTTCAACCTTAGACCCCCTTTTATGAGAACTGTAAATAGGCTTTCTACTAAATTATACACCAAAATTTGTAAATATAATAATAGATTTTTAATTATTCTGTATTTTATTTTAAGAGGTATTTTACAATTATTATCGAATACTTTTAAAAACGAAAGAGGAAATTTCATGCTAAATTTTATCGATACTCTACCAACCGATAAACAAATTGCTGGGGTTCATTGTATCCCCATAAATGAGCAAGGTATGATTATGCTTGCTTGGGACAAAGATGAACAGCTAATCACCACTATTGGTGGTCGAGTTGAAAATAGCGAGACCTTAGAGGAAGCTTTGGTTCGAGAAGTAATGGAGGAAGTAGGTATTACATTAATGGAGGAAAAGATACCATTTGCCTCCTGGTACTGGTCTTCTACAGATACATATACAGTTTGGTACCTTTCTAAAGTAAAAACACTTGGAAAATATGACTTTCAAAACGAAAAAACCGGTTATCTTATAAGTAATTTCTTAACTTTCGAGCTGCTTATCACACAACTTGAAAACAAATATGCCCCTAGACTTCAAATTTTACAACTAGCAAAGAAAAAAGCGGTGGACATGCAATGGATCACTAGGTGAAATTGTAAATTATTAATTCATTTTATTATCAAACAGAATTTGACACTTCAAATTTGTATTAGTAATACATGGATTCCAATAGCTCTAAAGAAAGTCAGCCTTTTTTTGTCTTTATATAGACCTCCTTTTAACTGATTTACTGATAATCCATTGAGGAATACAGTTTAAGAGGAAGCTTATAAAAAATACAGTATAGGGACGGAATGGTTTAAAATAATATCCCCAGTCTACAGTCGTATTCATCATATGAATAAAATATAAAGAACTGATAATTGACAATATATTTCCTATTAACAGGACTGAAATAAAGAGAAACGACTTACATATGTAGGCAAGAACTATTGTCCCTATAATCATAATTAGGTATCCAATCATCGTTCCTTTCGTAAAGTCTAAATACATTGCATAATATCCAAATGGGAAACAATAAAACATAAGAACTAAAATAATAAAAGCTACGTTTTGTTTTTTCCACTTATATTGGGCATAGTTACTTGCCAGAATGACTAAATATATTAGAGAAACGATCAACGAAAAACTCCCATAGCTCAAATTCAATAATTTGTTTAGTCCAAACAACGGAATAACGAAAAACATATACAGTGGATATTGTATATTCGCAATTACGTCTAAAAAGGAAAAATGCAAAAATTGATTTTCCAAACTATTTATACCGAATACAGTCAATGATGCTCCAAAAGCTATTAATATCCAAATCCTCAACATCTTTTTGCCAGTGTAAATTAATAACCCTACCAAAAGACATATAGAAATAACTAAATGATAAAAGTTTAAATTGCCATCTGGAAATTTAATAGCAGGCATGAAATTAAACACCAACGCAACTAAATACAAAAGTATCAGGATATATTTTTTTATTTCCCTCATAACTAAACCTCCCTTTTAGTGTAATATTACACTAAAAGGGAGGTTTGAACAACATTATATTTTTTGACTAATAATACTCCATTTTTCTCTAGCTACCAATTCATCAAAGGTGCTAAGTATACGGTAATTTTCTTCATCCACTATTCGAAAGTGCTTGCTGAGCACATTTTGTTGAAGACGAAAACCATTTTTCTCCTCTACATTTTTCCACCATATATAGCCGCCAAGCGTTTTATCCTTTGGTCTTATAATTACATCATGGGCAGTGAGCTCAATGACCTCCATTGGATCTCCCCCAATTTGATTTTGTAGCGTAGGACTATCACGGAACAAAGCGCATATTGCGATAGTAGTCGTCCAATTTGCAAAAGTCCTTTCCTTTTCTATCTGAACCAAAGTTTTCTTTGAGATGCCTAAGAGTTCGGCCATTTTATCTTGTGTATAGTCATTTTCTACTCTAATAAGCTTAAGACTTTGAGAAGTTATATGTATTAAGAAATCACGATCCATGGGCTCACCTCGTGTAATTTTACACTAATTATAACTGAAATATACTAAATAAAATACCAAAAGCTCAGTCGGATAACTGAGCTTCTTAAACGAAAAATTAATGCTCTTTTTACTCGTTCTTAAATAAACAATCGTTTGTGCCGCAAAACTATTAAGCTTACTAGTAGTATTAGTGCACCTGAAATAATAAACACGACTCTTACACCGACCAAATCAACAGCAACACCTACTGCTAAGGAAGATATACCAAACAATCCAGTACCCACCGTCCCAAGAGATGTATAAACAGTTACTAATTTTTCTAAGGGCACACTTCTTTGAATAACAGTTTGCTGTGGTATGTTTTTTAATTGACCAAACAGACCGATTCCTATTGATAGGACAAGAGCAAGTAAAGGATAGCTTGTAGAGCCGAACAAAATAGTAAGCACACCGCTCAACAAAGCACCAAAACCGATAAAATAGTGCTTATAGGTATCTGCTAAGTGAGAATATTTTATACAAATAATGCTACCTAAAAGTAATCCTACAAAAAACGCTCCATTGATAAACCCCCACCAATGCTCTCCTTCTTTCAGTGCCTGCTCCACATATATATAGAGAATAGCTGCTATCCACACAGTCCCAGCGATTGTCTCCAAAATATCAATTAGTATAATTTTTCTAAGAACTGGTGTATCCATTATACTTATCCAGCCTACTGATAGCTGTGTGAAAAGAGACTCTTCCTTTTTTTCTACGTGATTCACATGGTCTAAAAGGTAAGTCAAAATACTTGAAACTAAAAACAAGCCACTTACTATTATGATCAACCAAAAAGGATTAAATAAAAGAAGTAACAATCCTCCAAACAACCAAGCACCAATTTGTATTATCTGGTTAACCGTTTCCACAGTGCTATTAGCTTTTACAAGCTTATCATCTGCAACATAATGAGGTAGAAAAGCCCGCATTATAGGATTAGCACATCCATCAAGAAGTGCTATCCCTGCGATGAGCATAAAAATAATCCAATAATTGGTTGATTGCATAAACATAAACAGAAAAATCCCTAGTATTATTAATAGTACAGTTTTTCCCATTTGTGACCAAACGAGCAATGTCTTCAATTTGTATTTCCCAAGAAATAAAGGTGTAAATAAACTCGATACAAACATTGCTGAAGTAATAGTAAAAGGCACAATTGATGAGATTGTTGCAGAGCCAGTTAAATTATATAAGACACTAATTACACTAACTATATAAAATACGTCCCCTAGATTCGCGAACGATTGACCAGTCAGTAACAATAGAAAATTTTTATTTTTTTTCATTTCAATCCCCCATATTAAATTTCGTTCTATTTAATAAGGTTATGGATTAAATTGGACAAGACATAAATTGTAGCCTCCTTTTGATGTGCTGATCGGAGAAGTTCTGGGGATTACAAACTTTTCCTTTCATTGAGCACTATTTTAAATTGATTGAGTTAATTTCATATTAACACTTTACCTTTAAAATAAAAACATCTATTATTCTGTAAATTTAAGCAGGACGCGTAAAAGCTAGATTGAAGTTAGATAAGCCATCACAATCAGATGAATTCGACTGTGATGGCTTTATCGATCATAGGCTATAAAGCAACCGAGTAGAGCGAAAATGAATCATCGTCAATCTACCATTTGTTTTTTATAAACGACAGCTGTAATAATATAGATTACTACTGACCATAAAGCGATTATACCTAAATGACTCCATATTTCTCCAAATCCAGCTCCAGCATCTACTTTCGTTGCCATTTCAAGCAGCTGAAGGTTGGGTATATATTCGATTACACTAAAAATCGGATACTTTTCGCTAAAGCTAAGGATTCCTGATCCCGTGGAGAACAAAAAGATAACTGGTAATACAATTACTGATGATTCCATTACGGATTTAGCTATTAACCCTAATAACGTTCCTAAGCCTATAAAGAATATTGCACATAGGGCTAATCCTAATCCCAAAACGGGTATGTTGGCTGGAGTATACCCAGCAAGCATAACACTAGCCACAGCTACAACCATTGTTAAAACGAATGATAATGCACTTTTTCCACCAAGAATTTCATAGGTATTTGCAGGAGATAGCATTAATCCACGCAGTGTATTTTTTTCTTTTTCTTCTGCGATTAAACAACATTGAACGTACGAGCCTACCATAGTAAAAGCAAAGCCTATTGTGAAATTACTATTGACTATTGGATCCATTCCCATTCTGCTAAAAATAGCGGCCATTAAAACAGGTAAGTATATAACCATTGAGACTGCTATGTTTCTAGTAAATTCTTTAAAATCCTTTTGAAAGATTGCGTTTACGCGTTTCCATGAAAATGTCATATTAATTCTCCTCCAGTCACTTTAACAAAAATATCACCTAATGATGGTTCATTGGAATGTACAGTTGAAATACGATTCTCCTTCATCAATTGGAACATCTTATCTGCTCCAGCTTCATCTCTTTTGAGTATTACCGTTTCATTATTAGTTAGCTCTATTGTCATCGTTCCATCCGAAAACTGTTTCTTCAGCTCACTAGGTTTATCCAGTAATTGAATTTTCCCTTCATTTAAAAAAGCAACTCGGTCACAAAGCGTATCTGCTTCTTGCATATCATGGGTTGTTAAGAAGATGGTTGTTCCTTTTTTATTCAAAGCACGTAATCCGTTATAAATATGCAATGTGTTTACTGGGTCTAGAGCAGAGGTTGGTTCATCTAAGAACAATAGCTCCGGTTCATGAAGAATGGCTCTCGCAAGTACTACTCGCTGAATCATCCCTTTAGATAGTTCAGATATTTTTTTCTTGCGTGCCTCCGTTAGGTTTACAAAATTTAGTGCCTCATCTACCTTGGAAATTGGCAAATCATATAGCTCGCAATATAGCTTTAAATTTTCGAAAATAGACAATCTACTATATAGTCCACTATTATCAGTAAGGACACCGAACCGCTTTCTTTCATTAGGGTTCTTGAAGTTGGATACTTTTTCACCAAAAACAAGCGCTTCCCCCTCTGTTGGGTCTAACTGACCCGTTAGTATTTTAATAGTAGTTGTTTTCCCTGAACCACTTGGGCCAAGAAATCCAAAAATCTCACCTTTTCTTACTTGAAAGTTAACATCCTCTACTGCCTTAAAATTTGAAAAATATTTGGCTAGACCTTTTACTTCAATTACATTTTCCATTTGAAAACCTCCTAATTGTTTGGTTGAACATTTCGTATCTACAACCTAAGATTATGAGATATTTAAATGGAAAACATTATATTTCCGGTGAAAGGAGTCAAATTTAGGGTGAGTGGACTCTTATTTTAGTTGAATGGAGCTTATTTAAGTCCTAACATTCCCTTTAAATCCGCCATTTTAGTCTTAGAAAGTGGAACAGATGATTTTTCTGTATCATCTAGTACCAAGCTGTAGCTATTTCGTGTCCAAGTAATAACTTCCCTCACTTTTTGTAAATTCACGATATATGAACGATGGCATCGGAAGAAACCAAAGGCTAATAATCTTTCTTCTAGATCATTTAATGTAAAGGAACAAGCAAACCTTTCTCCTTTTATATGTAAATAAGTTTGTCCTTCTGTGCTTTCAATGTAATCTATCTCTGGAGGATCAAACAATACAATTTTTTCATTTACTTTAGTTGGTATTTTTTCAAAGCGAATAGGCTGAATTAATTTCTCTTCCACTGATTCATCGGTTGTTGTAATCTTAGCGGTAGGTGACTCTATTTCTTTCACTTCCTCACTGTCTTCTTCCTTTGTGTGAATTGGATGAAGTCCTTTTTCATTTAATCGGTAAACGTTATCCGAGCAAGCAACCCCACTCTCCACTTGACCTGTTAATACTAATATAATTTTTTGCGCTAGACGAAGCTCTCTTAAAATGGATAAAAGAATACGTTTCGATTCAATATCTAAATTTTGATCAGGCTCTTCCATTATGTAAATGTCTGGACTGTGAATAAGTAACCATGCTAGCTGAACGCGCTTTCTTTCAGAATACGTTAAATTCATTAATTTTTTATTTTTTTGGGCACCAAGTTGTACGGCGTGCATGATTTTGTCTATTTGTTCAGGAGAGTTATATAGTTTTTTATAAAATTTTAAGTTTTCCAAGACCGTCAGTCGTTCATATCCTCCCTCATGCAAAAAGAAAAACCCAATTTTGTTTTCAGGAATATAATCAATTTTTCCATTAGATAATCTTGTTTTTCCTAACAAAGTATTTAACAGCTGCTCCTTCACATTAACAGTAGAAACAATGGCGGTAACCTCTCCTTGTATTATGTCTAAATTGAATTCAGGAAAGAGCACCATATCATTTGTATGTTTTTCTGCTTGTATAAATTTCAAAGTCATTAATAAATCCTCTATTCTATGTATTCTAATAACTATATTATACCAATATATTCATGTTTTTCTATATACAAACAAAAACCATGAGCCGTTTTAGGCCCATGGTTTTCCTTATAGTGTAACTACCTTTTTATTGTCTTTTTCTCGAGTAGCAAGTTGAATTGCTAACAGAATACCGAATAAAGCTAAGCCAGCCATATCTGAATAGCCTTCTGGGTAAATAAGCAATAGTCCTGCGAGAATTGCAAACAACCTTTCAACAGGATTCACTTTACGGTACCAATAACCAATCATACCAGCACTAATCGCTAGCATTCCAATGATGGCAGTAAAGGTCACCCATAACACTTGCCATAATGTTGTATCTATCATCAACAGGGTTGGCGAGAATACAATCATATACGGAATGATAAATGCGGCAATTGCCAGCTTGGAGGATTGAATCCCCGTTTTAATTGGGTCACCACCCGATATTCCTGATGCAGCAAAGGCGGCTAAGGCAACCGGCGGTGTTATATCTGCGACTATCCCAAAATAAAATACGAAGAAATGTGCAGATAGTAAAACAACAATCGGAATTGCATTTTGCGCTGTATCTGGTGCTAGTAACGCAATGATTGCAGGCGCTGCAATAGTCGATGTGATAACATAGTTGGCAGTTGTTGGAGCTCCCATCCCTAGAATCAGGGAGGCAATCATTACAAAGAATAATGTAAGAATAATACTACCACCTGCAAGTTTAACAAGACTAGTTGCCAGACTTAGACCAAGACCTGTCTTTACAACAACTCCTACAATAATACCTGCACAAGCCGTAGCCGCAACTACACTAAGTGCTGTACGAGCTCCATCCACTAATGCATCCATTATTTCTTTAGGACCAAGGCGCGTGTCCTTATTAATCCAGCCGACTACGATACATGCCAGAATACCATATAATGCTGAATGAATTACAGGAACACCAACCATCATTAAAATTATGATTAAGAAAATAGGCAAGATTAAATAAATCTTCTTAAAAATCTCTTTACGATCCGGCATCTGTTCATCTGTCAACCCGCGCAAACCTAAACGCTTTGCTTCAAAGTGAGTCATAATCCAAATCCCAGTAAAGTATAGAAGTGCTGGTATAGCTGCTGCTTTGGCAATATCCCAGTATGTCACTCCACGTCCGATGAATTCAACCATCAAGAAAGCAGCAGCCCCCATGATTGGTGGCATTAATTGTCCACCAGTTGAAGAGGAGGCCTCAACTGCTCCAGCAAATTCTTTCTTGTATCCTAGAGATTTCATCATCGGAATCGTATACGCCCCTGATGTAACTACGTTTGCAACGGAGCTTCCTGAAATAGTCCCTTGTAGTGCAGATGAGAAAATCGCTACTTTTGCTGGACCACCAATGAGTTTTCCGGCTACTGCAACTGACAGATCATTAAAATATTGTCCAACCCCAGTTTTAACTAAAAAGGCTCCAAATAACAGGAACGCAAAAATATAAGTAGAGGAAACCGCTAAAGGTGTTCCTAAAATACCATCTGTAGAGAAAAACATTAAATTAACGATATTATCCAAACTTTGACCTCGATGAGCCATGAAGGCTGGGAAGTACTCCCCCAGATATGCATAAAGTAAAAATAATGCTGCTATAATAGTTATTGGTAAACCTACTGCTCGACGTGCAGCCTCTAAAACTAATATGATAGCAATTAAACCTACTATAAAATCTAACGTACCCAAACTTCCTAGGCTTTGGACAAGTCTTTCATAGTTTATAACCCAATAGCTCCCAACAAAAATCGCTCCCGCCCCTAATATGAAGTCATAAAAGGGAATTTTCGTTTTAGATAGTTTCTTTCGTGCAGGAAATAAAAGAAATACAAATAATAAACCAAATCCTAAATGGACAGTACGCTGAATTTGTGCAGGAAATTGCCCAAATATAGCAGTGTAAAGCTGAAATAATGAAAATGCCAACAAGCCTATATAAATAAGGTATTTCAAGTTGCCACCTATACTACGCGTATTGGATTCTGGATCATATTTTTCTAAAAGAGCTTTTTGCTCCTCTATTGATAGCTCCTGAAAATTACTGGACTCAGTGTTTTGCTTCGTTTTGTCATCATGGTTTTCTTTCATTCAGGTTAACTCCTTTCATTACTTCTACTAAGGAAAGCTTTTTCACTTCGACTTTATAAGATTTCCCTTTTTTTAATTTTTCTTTTAAATCATATTTTTTTAATCCATATTTAAAATACAATTTATCCTTCACATCTCCGATAAACAAAGTAAAATGAGGCAAAACAACTGGTTCATCATTTGACAAAGTATATGTACCTTCTTTATAAATCAGAGTTTGCCCTTTTTCTGCATAACTTGGCATCCCAATTGCTACATCACTATACTCCATTGACTGTATTAGAATCTCACTGTCCATTATTTGATAGTTTTCAATCACATCTGTTTTATGTATGGTGTGAGTAAATACAATCTGAAAGTTATTTTCTTCGTTTATCAATAGATAATATGAAACTGGCGAATCTGTACGAGTTTCTGTAAACGAAAATGCAGGTATGAACGGTATAAAAATAAATATGACCGCTATCAGTATAAAGACAAATATTACTTTATTTTTCACAAAGTTTGAAACCTCACTTAACTAGAAAAGAGACTCGAAGCTGTACGCATCAGAGCCTCTTTTCACTAAACGTTACTTGTTCACTTCATCAAAGTATTTTTGTGCACCTGGATGAACATCTATACCAATACCATCAAGAGCTGTTTCTGCTTTGATAAACTCACCTTTTGCGTGACTGATCTTATCTGTGTTTCCATAAATGCCTTTAGTTATTTTGTAGACTAAATCTTCCGAAAGGTCTTTTTTAACTGCTAGCATCGCTAATACGGATACTGCTGGTACCTCATCTGCAAGACCATAAGTTCCTTTAGGCACTGCATCTACTGCATAATATGGATATTTTTCAATAAGTTCTTTTGCTTTGTCTTCACTTACTGGGATAATGTTAACTTTGTTTGTAGCATTTAAAGCCTCAACTGCTGATGTTGGATAACCAGCTGTAATAAAAGCTGCTTGAATTTGACCAGTCGATAAACCATCGGTAGATTCTCCAAAGTCCAAGTTTTGAGCTTGAATGTCATCTTCTATAGATAGACCATGAATTTCTAAAAGCTGCTCAGCGTTTGCGTAAGTCCCTGAACCAGGAGCCCCTACAGAAACCTTCTTACCTTTTAAATCCTCAAAAGAATTAATGCCTGAGTCTGCTAAGGTAACTAATTGTACAGTTTCTGGGTATAGAGCGCCAAGAGCCACTACTGTATCTAACTTGTTTCCTTCGAACATTTCTGTGCCTTCAGTTCCATAATAAGCTATGTCAGTTTGTACGAAGGCAATATCTCCTTCTTCTTCCTGTAAAGCTGTCATATTCGCAGCAGATGCCTGAGATACTTCTGCAGTAGTTTTTATACCTGTCTCTTCAGAAACTAATTCAGCAAAAGTACCACCTAGTGGATAATACGTTCCTTGGGTCCCACCAGTTAGAATACTTAAAAATTTTGGATCTTTTGATTTTCCTGAGTCGTCACCTGATCCACTTCCTGACTCATCTGTTCCGCATGCTGCTAAAAAAAGTATTAGAAAAATACTTAAGACAGCTAACCATTTCATTTGTCTCTTTTTCATATTTTACAATTCCTCCCTTTTTATATAAAAATACCCCAATGTTCTCTATAATTCTATCACAATTTCTCATCACTTTGTCAATCAATTGCATAAATTCCGTCAATTCAACACAAGATAATACGAAATAACCTTAACGTAAGCTAAATTTTTCTCATATGATTGTAAAATGATACCAAACAAAAAACATACATTGTATCTTGTCGATACAATGTATGTTTTGTCGTTAATAATTATGAACAGCTATCGTAAGTAGTATTTTTTACTTTAGAGCCAGTTTCACCTCTAAGTAAATCGCCTTCGGTCGATTCAATAATTTGGTTAGTAACATTGTTAGAGATTGAATTAGCAACTAACTGTAACAAACTATTCACATCGCCTTGGGATTGCTTAAACTCTTGTACAATAGGAATATTGTCGATTTCTTCTTCTATTGCAGCAATTTTACCTTCAATCATCTTTAGTGCTTTTTCTTTACCAAGATGCTGGAAGTTAACCGCTTGTTTTTGTAGGCTCTTTAAGCTAGCAATTTTTTCACGAACGGATTGATTTTCATTAATTTGTGCTTCTGCACGTTTAAAGAAGTCAACCTCTTCCGTGTTTGCAATCATTGTAGCAATTTCTCTAGCCTTTTCAATAATATCGTCTCTAGTGTATTTAGTAGCCATTATATACCCACCTTTTCTTCAATTGTCGCTTCTACTAGTTCACCTGTCAGTGACCATGTTTTAGCATCTGTAATTCTGACTTTAACAAGCTGACCAATAATATCCTTCGGTCCAACGAAATTTACTAGCTTGCTTTTTCGAGTATATCCAGCAAGTACATCAGGGTTGTTTTTACTTTCCCCCTCTACTAATACCTCTACAATATCCCCTTCATGCTTTTTCATAGCAGTGGCAGACATTTCGTTTACTAAAGCATTTAAGCGTTGAAGTCGTTCTTTTTTAACTTCCATAGGCACATTATCAATCATTTTAGCTGCAGGTGTGCCTTCCCGTGGAGAATAAATATAAGTGTAAGCAATTTCAAATCCTACTTCTTTATAAAGAGAAAGCGTTTCCTCAAACTGCTCATCAGTTTCGTTAGGGAAACCAACAATAATATCAGTAGACAATGAAGCATTTGGAATAGCTGCCTTGATTTTTCTTACAAGCTCTAGGTAGTGTTCTCTTGTATATTTGCGAGCCATGATTTTAAGAATATCTGTTGAACCTGATTGAACTGGTAAATGAATATGCTCTACCAAATTTCCACCCTTTGCTAACACTTCGATTAAATGATCATCAAAGTCTCTGGGATGACTAGTCATGAAGCGAATTCTTGCTACATCTATTTTTCTTAAATCATCCATCAAATCTCCAAAACGATAGTCTAAGTCAGTAAAATCTTTACCATAGGCGTTTACATTTTGACCTAGAAGGGTAATTTCTTTATATCCTTGAGCTGCCAAATGACGGATTTCTTGAATGATATCCTCTGGTCGACGGCTACGCTCCTTACCTCGTGTATACGGTACGATGCAATATGTACAAAACTTATCACAACCATACATGATGTTTACCCATGCTTTAATAGATCCCTTACGCACACGTGGAAGGTTCTCGATTACATCTCCTTCTTTAGACCAAACTTCAATTACCATTTCTTTTGATAGGTATGCTTCGTTTAGAATATTAGGTAGACGATGAATATTATGTGTACCGAAAATCATATCTACTTGATCGTAGGTTTTTAATATTTTCTTCACAACTGATTCTTCCTGTGACATACAGCCACAAACACCAATAAGTAAATCAGGATTGCTTCTTCTTAAATGCTTTAAATGCCCAAGTTCACCAAATACTTTGTTTTCCGCATTTTCACGAATTGCACATGTATTTAGTAGAATGACGTTGGCATCTTCCACTGTGTTAGTCGGCTCATATCCCAATTGCATGAAAATACCAGCCATTACTTCTGTATCGTGCTCATTCATTTGACATCCGTAGGTACGTATATAAAATTTACGATTTTGTCCCATCCCTTTGAATTCATCTGCAATTGAAAAGTCGTTGTGGTAAGCCACTTCTTCTTTCCCACGTTTTTTTGCATCTTTTAAGGACGGGGGAGTGTAAACTGCTTGAAAATATTTACTATAATCTTTCTCCATTTTTTTTTCTGGAGAAGTAGTTTCTTTAATTTGAGTACTTTGTAAACGTGATTCCTCGTTCATAAGAACTCCCCTTTCTTTCATTCGCCAAAATCCGTATATCCATCCTATTATACTGAATAGTGCTCCATTGCTACAAGGTATTAAGCTTAAAAGTTCTTATTTAGACAAAATATATAAGGATTTTGAGGTTTATGTGATATTTTACATAGAATTAGATAGGCTTAAGAGCACTTTGCTTCTATTTACGAGACACTTTCACCTATCTTAGGAGTGGGTTTCAGCTATTTAGGAGCGCTTTTCTTCTTTTTAGGGGCGTTCCACTGATTTAGGAGCACTTTACTTCCATTTACGAGACACTTTCGCCTATTTAGGGGCGGGTTTCTGCCATTTAGGGGCGCTTTTCTACTTTTTAGGGGCGTTCCCCTGATTTAGGAGCACTTTGCTTCCATTTACGAGACACTTTCGCCTATTTTAGGGGCTGTTTCCAGCTATTTAGGAGCGCTTTTCTACTCTTTAGGGACGTTCCCCTGATTTAGGAGCACTTTACTTCTATTTACGAGACACTTTCGCCTATTTTAGGGGCGGGTTCCAGCCATTTAGGAGCGCTTTTCTACTTTTTAGGTGCGTTCCCCTGGTTTAGGAGCACTTTGCTTCCATTTACGAGACACTTTCGCCTATTTAGGGGCGGGTTTCTGCCATTTAGGGACGCTTTTCTACTTTTTAGGGGCGTTCCCCTGATTTAGAAGCACTTTGCTTCCATTTATGAGACACTTTCGCCTACTTCAGGGGTCCAACACAACTTTAACGGTGAATTTCTAGACAGAAACTATTCAAGCATGATTGATAAACCACAAATAAAAGGCTCATAGACATTAAAAGTCCATGAGCCCTCTGTTGTTACATAAAGTCTTTTAACAATGTGCTAAATTCTTTTTCACTCATCTTCAAGTTTTGATCAACAAGTGGGGTTGGTGCATAGCCAGGTACCTGTTCTTGGTAGGACGGTGCGTTTTCGTCCTGATAGATAATGCCAGTTACTAATCCTTCGTTTTCCATAACTACTCGTAGTGCTTCTTCACGGTTAGTTGAATCGTATCCTTCCACGTTGGATAGCTTCGTTAAATGTTCTTTGAACCAGTCGTATGTGTTTACTTTGTTATAAGTAACACATGGGCTGAAAACGTTGATAAAGGAGAAGCCTTTATGCTGAATACCAGCTTCGATGATAGCCGTCAGCTCTTTTATATCTGATGAGAAGCCCTGTGCAACAAATGTAGCTCCAGATGTAAGTGCCAGCTCAAGCGGCTTAACGGAAGGTTCTATTGCTCCGCCCGGTGTTGACTTGGTTTTAAACCCTTCTGCCGAACGGGGAGACGTTTGTCCCTTTGTTAACCCATAAATTTGATTGTCCATTACTACGTATGTTAAATCAATATTACGTCGAATCGAGTGAATTGTGTGCCCCATACCGATGGCAAATCCATCTCCGTCACCACCAGATGCGATAACGTGTAAATCCTTATTGGCCATTTTTAACCCTTGGGCGATTGGTAAAGCTCTTCCGTGAATACCATGGAAGCCGTATGAATGGATATATCCTGAGATACGTCCTGAACATCCAATTCCAGAGATTACTGCTAAATCATGCGGTTGGATGCCGACATTTGCTGCTGCGCGTTGTATAGCCGCTTGTACAGAAAAGTCACCACATCCTGGGCACCAGTTTGGTTTTACATTGTTACGAAAATCTTTAAATGTTACCATCTGTTAGCATCTCCTTTACTTGTTTTGCAAGGCTTAATGGCAAGAATGGGGTGCCGTCGTATTTTAAGACACTCACTATTTTGTCATGACCGCCAACATTCATTTTAATAATGTTTGCCAATTGTCCTGTTGCGTTATTTTCCACAACCACTACTTTTTTAGCCTTTGATACTAAAGGCTGCATTTCTGCTGTTGGGAAAGGGTGTATCAAGCGAATATGTGCATGGTTCACTTTAACTCCGTTTTCATTTAACGTTTGTTGTAATTCCTCTAATACCCCACGAGTAGAATTAAAGCCTACAAATAAAATATCTGCTTCTTCATGAGGCGCGTTGACATACACCGGTTGGTCGAAGTTAACGTAGTTCAGCTTTTTCATACGCTTATCCATTTGGACCTTACGATTTAAGGCTGCCTCTGAAGGCTTACCAGTTTCGTCATGCTCTACCCCTGTTACGTGGTGGATAGCATGTTTCATGCCAGGTAATACACGAGGAGAAATACCATCCTCTGTTACTTCATAGCGCTTAAAGTAAGCCTTATCTTCAGTTTCTGGAAGCTCTTCATCAATCATTAAGCGACCGCGACGAATTTCAATTTTAGAATAATCAAAAGGCTCTACTGTTTGCTTACCAAGCGATAATTGTAAGTCCGAAAGAATAATTACAGGTAGTTGTAGCTCTTCTGCAATGTTAAACGCTTGTATCGTATCGTAGAACGCTTCCTCACCAGTACTTGGTGCAATAACAACCTTTGGAATTTCACCATGTGTGCCGTAGATCATTTGCATCAAATCGGACTGTTCTTGTTTTGTTGGTAATCCAGTAGATGGGCCACCACGTTGAGTATCCACCACCACTAATGGTTGTTCGGTCATACCTGATAATCCGATTGCCTCCATCATTAGAGACAAACCAGGACCTGCAGATGCCGTGAATGCACGTACACCACCATAGTTAGAACCAATTGCCATTGTTGCTGCAGCAATTTCATCCTCTGTTTGAATAACTGCTCCACCGAAAAGTGGTAGCTTTTTAATCATGTATTCCATTATTTCAGAGGCTGGTGTGATTGGATATGCTGCCATAAAGCGTACTCCAGCAGCTAGTGCTCCCATGGCGATTGCATCGTTTCCAATCATGAATAGACGACGGTTGCCATCAGCAGGAGCTACCTCCCATTCTCCTAAACGGTCGCCAAGCTGCTGTGCCATAGTGTCATAGCCTTGTTGAATAGCTTGCATATTTTTTTCTACAACTTCTTGCCCTTTTTTACCAAAGATTTCATCGACAACGCTCTGGAATACTGCTTTGTCTAAGTTTAATAAAGCAGACGTTGCTCCAATTGCCACCATATTCTTCATAAGAGAAGTTCCAAGCTCAGAAGCAATCTCTGTAAAAGGTACGATATACATTGGTGCTAGACAGTCCTCTGGTGCCTCAGGTGAAAATTTAGCATCTGCTAGTATTACACTCTGTTCTGTAAGCTCTTTATAATTTACATCAATGGTTTCCTGATCGAACGCCACTAAAATATCTAAGTTATCTGGAATGGTACGTACTTGAGTAGGACGTACACAAATTTTATTGTTAGTATGTCCACCTTTAATTCGAGAAGAGAAATGACGGTATCCATATAAGTAGTATCCTAGGCGATTCATAGCCATAGAGAAAATCTCGCCCGTACTCTCAATACCTTCTCCTTGCTGCCCTCCTACTTTCCAAGAAAGCTGTTGCAACATATAAACATCTCCTTACTATTCTCTTTAAATGCTTTTTTCCTTCATTAGTTTATCACGAAGTAGGGATATTCACTATGTATTCCCTGTATTTTTATAGAATTTCAGACCTTTGACGGAAATGCTTCGTCACCAATTATTCAAAAAATTAGTACTGTATGTACTTTACCCAAAATTTAAGCCGCTACTTATAATAAGTAGCGACTTTTTGCATAACTTTATATAGAGTGCAAAGTCTCCTTATGGAGAACGATTTGCAACAATATATTATTTTGTTTTCTTTTCCACCAGTAATTTCAAAGCAGTTCGGTCTTCACCAGAGATAACAATATCTGTGAAAGCCGGGGAGCAAGTTAGGTCGGTGCCACTTGGAGCAACAAATCCTCTTGCTATAGCAATAGCTTTTATCGCTTGGTTTAATGCTCCTGCGCCTACTGCTTGCATTTCTGCATAACCTTGTTCTCTTATAACTGCAACTAATGCACCAGCCACTGAATTTGGGTTTGAACGAGAAGATACTTTTAAAGAATCCACTATCATTTCTCCTTTTATCGCTATATTTATGAACTTGCTTTCGTTCATAAACTAACTTATGCTCGGAAGAAATTATTTAGACTTTTTTAAGCCTCAAATGGATAATCTTCGTTAATATAAATTCTCTCCTGATGTATCGCTTTACCTGTTTTGTTATCTACCTCTACGAAAAATCCACTCAGTACCGAACGCCCACTCTTTGGCACTTCAAAGCGAGTTGGCATATTTGTTTGAAAACGGTACAGGACATCTTCTTTTTTCATACCTAATACTTCGTCATAAGGTCCTGTCATCCCAACATCTGTAATATAAGCAGTACCACCAGGCAGAATACGAGAATCTGCTGTTTGTACATGTGTATGAGTACCAACAACGACAGATGCCTTTCCGTCTAAATGCCAGCCAAAAGCAATCTTTTCACTTGTCGCTTCTGCATGAAAGTCTACAAATACGATTGGCGATAGCTTTTTTGCTTCCTCTACCATTTCAGTTGCCATCTTAAATGGATCTTCATGTGGCGGCAAGAAGGTTCTGCCGTGCATATTGATAACTGAAATAGTATGACCGTTTTTCGTAACGGAGGTCATTCCTTTTCCAGGTGCCTCTTCTGAAAAATTAGCTGGGCGAATTAAATAATCAGTATCATCAATGAAATCCATAATTTCTTTTTGGTCCCATGTATGATTTCCCATAGTTACTACATCAACCCCCATATGTAAAAGGGAGTTAAAAATATTTTTTGTAATGCCTCTACCCGCTGCTGCATTCTCTCCATTTGCAATTACTACATCTGGATTATATTTTCTTTTCAATCTTGGCAAGTAGCTTTCTAACGTATCTCTACCAATAGATCCAACAATGTCACCAATAAATAAAATTTTCATTATTTTAATAACTTCCCTTCACGAAAAAAAGGCTTCATTTCGAAGCCTTTTGATTTCAATTTCATTTTTTCTTTACTTATTTTGCATACTCGACAGCTCTTGTTTCTCTGATTACTGTTACTTTAATGTGACCAGGATAATCGAGCTCTTCTTCGATTCGCTTACGGATATCTCTAGCCAAGCGATGTGCTGTAATGTCATCGATTTGGTCTGGACGTACCATTATGCGAATCTCTCTACCCGCTTGAATTGCAAAAGATTTTTCAACACCATCATATGATTCTGAAATCTCTTCTAACTTTTCTAGACGGCGAATATAGTTTTCCAATGTTTCACTTCTTGCACCTGGCCTTGCTGCGGATAATGCATCTGCAGCAGCTACTAATACCGCAATAACAGATGTAGCCTCTGTATCACCATGGTGGGAAGCGATACTGTTAATCACTACTGGATGTTCTTTATACTTTCTAGCAAGTTCTACACCAATTTCTACGTGACTACCTTCTACTTCATGGTCAATAGCTTTACCAATGTCATGTAGTAAGCCAGCACGTCTAGCTAATGTAACGTCTTCCCCTAGTTCAGCAGCTAATAGCCCAGCTAAATATGCAACCTCTGTGGAATGTTTTAGTACGTTTTGTCCGTAACTTGTACGGTATCTTAAACGACCTAAAATTTTCATCAAATCTGGGTGTAAATTATGAACACCTACGTCAAATGTAGTCTGTTCACCAATTTCACGAATTTGTTCATCTACTTCTCTTCTAGATTTCTCTACCATTTCTTCGATTCGAGCTGGATGGATACGTCCGTCTTGTACTAATTTTTCTAGAGCAAGTCGAGCAGTCTCTCTTCTAATAGGATCGAATCCAGAAAGAATAACAGCTTCTGGCGTATCATCAATAATCAAATCAATACCTGTTAATGTTTCTAACGTACGAATGTTTCGTCCTTCGCGTCCGATAATTCGCCCTTTCATCTCATCGTTTGGTAAATTTACAACTGACACAGTTGTTTCAGCAACATGATCTGCCGCAAATCTTTGCAAAGCAAGTGAAAGTATTTCTCTAGATTTTTTGTCAGCCTCTTCTTTGGCTCTTGTTTCTGACTCTTTAGTCATCACAGCAATATCGGTTGCTAGTTCGTTTTCTACCTCTTGAAGAATAATTGTTTTTGCTTCTTCTCGTGTTAACGTAGAAATACGTTGAAGCTCGCTTTGTTGCTTATCAACTAATTCATCCACTTCACTTTCCTTCTGTTCGATATGCTGTTGTCTTTGTGTTAGAGCATCTTCTTTACGCTCAAGACTTACTTCTCTCTTGTTTAGAGCATCATCTTTACGATCTAGGTTCTCTTCTCTTTGTAATAACCGATTTTCCTGTTTTTGCAGTTCCATGCGGCGTTCTCGGATGTCAGATTCAGCTTCATTTCGTAATTGGTGAGTTTCATCTTTGGCTTCTAATAGTGCTTCTTTCTTTAATGCTTCTGCTTCTCGCTTTGCTTCCTCTAAAATGAGCGCAGAAGATTGTTTTGCACCAGTCACTTTTGAATCATTCACTTTTTTCAGATAAGTGTAACCAACAGCGCCACCAACAAGTAGACCAAGCAAAGCGGAGATGATAATTTCCATCATTTCGAACACCCCCTATTGCTATACTTTTAAGTTTCAGTTGGCACAAATATGCAATAATTAGTGCATATTTGTACAGCCTTTTTATCATTTAATAAAGAAATTATACAATTTTAATTGTATAGATGTAGAAATACTCTGTCAAGGAAACGGGAGAATATTATTAGTTTTAGGGGAGGGGGGTCATCAAATTATGAAGAGCAAAAGAAAAGTATAGGATGATTTTAGGTAAATACTTATTTATTGATATTTTGATATGTGATAGATATGGTTAATTTTCACTTTAGATGGACGCTTTTCACAAGGAAGCATAACTCTTCTCCTTCGATTATTGCCGTTGTATGATGGCTTATCTTTCTCACCAACAACAACCAAGAGTCTTCGCCTAAAAAGTCGTTTGGATCAAACTTACTCATTATATAAAGCTATCAAATAATATTTTCCTTGAAAAAAGGAATAATAGATGAATGTACACTTTCCACCATGGGAATGATTTGCCATCCCGGGGTTCTCAGCTATAAACTTTATTTTTAAAAAAGGTATCAAGAGATAGACTCTTAATACCTTTTATAATTCTCCACTAAAAGAAGAAGCTTAACTTTTTATTTTTCATCATCTAAAAGTAGCTCGAATTCGCCGTCTTCTTCCTCTTGTTCATGTGCCGCAATAACAAATGAGTTTGAAGTCATTCCTAAAGATTGACGAATTTTTGATGCGATTTCGTCTTTAATAGCTGGATTTTCCTTCAAGAATTGTTTAGCGTTTTCTCGCCCTTGACCTATGCGTTCTTCATTGTATGCATACCAAGAACCGCTTTTTTGGATAATATCGTATTCAGAACCTATGTCGACGATTTCTCCTTCTTGAGAAATCCCTTCTCCATACATAATATCTACTTCTGCTGTTTTAAATGGTGGAGCTACTTTATTTTTTACTACTTTAATTTTTGTTTTGTTACCCATAATGTCAGTACCTTGTTTAATAGCTTCTGCACGTCTTACTTCCAAGCGAACGGAACTATAGAATTTAAGCGCACGACCACCTGGTGTTACCTCTGGGTTACCAAACATTACGCCTACTTTTTCACGAATTTGGTTGATGAAAATAGCTATCGTGTTAGATTTGTTAATAACACCAGAAAGCTTACGTAAAGCTTGAGACATTAAGCGAGCTTGAAGACCGATATGAGAATCTCCCATTTCTCCTTCTATCTCTGCTTTTGGTACTAAAGCTGCTACGGAATCAATAACTATGATTTCAACCGCACCACTGCGAACTAGAGCTTCTGCGATTTCAAGGGCTTGCTCTCCAGTGTCAGGTTGAGATAATAATAATTCATCGATATTAACGCCTAGTTTTTGTGCATAGACAGGGTCCAATGCATGCTCAGCATCAATAAATGCTGCTTGGCCACCAGTTTTTTGAATTTCTGCAATTGCGTGAAGAGCTACTGTTGTTTTACCTGAGCTTTCAGGTCCATAGATTTCAATTATACGGCCACGTGGATATCCGCCTATTCCAAGAGCTGCATCCAAAGCTAGGGAACCACTTGAAGAAGTGGAGATTTCACGGTCTGTTTTCTCTCCTAGCTTCATAACAGAACCTTTCCCAAATTGCTTCTCTATTTGTTTTAAAGCCATTTCTAACGCTGCTTTACGATCATTAGCCAAATGTATTTCCTCCTAGAAACTATCATTTTTTTTACTATCTTTAGTATACTCGGTCTTTGAGAAATTTACAAGAAAAAAGCGAACATCTATTCGTTTATTTGTTAAGACTATCATAATTTGATAGGAAAAAACAGCTCAAAATAGTATTTTGGGCCGTTTTTTATAGTCAAAATTAAATTTTTGAAAGTCCCTCTTCTCTGAGTAAACGAATAAGATAATGGATTGCAAATTTCACAGTTCTTAATCTGTTCGTGTTTCTCATGCCTGAAAGATTCAATTTGTAGGATATTGGTGCAACGTCCCCATATGCAATTCCGATCCAAACCGTACCGGCCGGTTGGTCGCCATGTCCGTCTGGACCAGCAGCTCCAGTGATACCTACACCAATTGTAGTATTAAATTTTTCTTTAACACGGATTGCCATCTCCTCAGCAACCTGACTAGAGACCACACTGTGTTCATCAATGGTTTCCTTCTTAACACCTAGTTGATTGATTTTTACCTCTTCAGTGTAAGTGATAACACCACCTACAAGCGCAACCCCCATTCCCGGGACAGCTGCCAACTCTGATTGGAAAAGACCTGCTGTCATACTTTCTGCAGCAGATATTGTTAGTTCATTGTCAATTAGAATATCTCTTAACTTCGAGGCAAGGGATTCGTTATTATAACCATACACATATTTACCGACACGATTTAAAATTTCAGCCTGTAGTATTTCAATGCTTTTCCATGCTTCTTCCTCAGTGTCTGCTTTCGCAGTAAGTCTTAACGTTACCTCTCCATCAGAAGCCAAAGGAGCTAAAGTTGGATTTGTTTGATTGTCTAACAAGTCTTGGACCTGAGTCTCTAACTCTGCTTCTCCTATTCCATAAAAGCGTATTACATGAGACATAATAACGTTTTCTTTATACAATAACTTAGGTAGTAGTGGCTTAGCCTCAAATTGGAACATTGGCTCCAATTCCTTAGGAGGCCCAGGTAATAACATATATGCATGGTTCTCTGTTGAAAGTAGCATTCCTGGAGCCATCCCATGTTTGTTTTCTAAGACTGTACAGCCTTCTAAAACCAGCGCTTGTTTTTTGTTATTCTCAGTCATCATTCTTCCTGATCTTTTAAAGAAATCTTCTATATACATAATCGCGTGATCATCAAGTACAAGATTTTTGTTAAGGTGTTTAGCAATTGTTTCTTTTGTTAGGTCGTCCTTAGTAGGCCCTAAACCTCCTGAAAAAATAATTAGGTCTGCTCGTTCTTCTGCGATTTTGATGGAGTCTAATAACCGATTGGGATTATCTCCAACTACCGTATGATAATATACGTCTATCCCTAACTCCGCAAGCTGGGAAGATATGAATCGGGCATTTGTATTAGAAATTTGACCTAATAATAGCTCTGAACCTACCGCAATAATCTCTGCTTTCATTCCTAAACTTCCTTCCTACTTTGAGTCAAGTAACACTTTGCGATTCAAATAGAAATAATCAAATCCCGACCATACTGTGAAGAATAGACAAACATACAGCATAATCATATCGAATGGGAAGTTGAACATTTCAAAGAATACATTTCCTAATAGTAAGGATGAAATCGCAATTATTTGTGTCCACATTTTTATCTTGCCAAGCTGGTTTGCCGCCACTACCTCTCCAGTATTAGCTAAAATTAATCGTAGTCCAGTCACGGCAAATTCGCGGCTGATAATTAATATAACTACCCAAGCTGGCGCAACTCCAAACTGCACGAGAATTATTAATGCCGCTGACACAAGCAATTTATCTGCTAATGGGTCCAAAAATTTACCCATATTCGTTACTAAATTATATTTTCGAGCGTAATAGCCATCGATAAAGTCAGTAATAGAGGCGATAATAAAAATAATTGCACCTATTAGATGGTTTGTTGGGATTGTTGCACCTAAAAAGCTAACTTCTCCCCAGTTAAAGTCTACTAGCATAAAAATCATAAAAATTGGGATTAAAAAAATTCGAAACATAGAAATTCTATTTGGTATATTCATTTTGAAAAACTCCTTTCATCTTTCAAACAAAATAGCCATCTCATCGATGACTATTTGTTGAACTGTATAACTAAATTTTGTGGGCTTTTATCCGTTGGAAATTCTACTAACTGGTCATTAATATATACCTCGCTGATTGGAACATCCCCAACACGAACACGGATTTGGGACTTATCTGTTACATCCAATTCGTATGGAGTCCCTGAATTGACCCAGCTATCATATAATTTATTACTATCCTGATCTTTTAAGTTTAACCAAGTTTTAGCACTATTAGCCACAACTTTAAGCTTAAAAGTCTCTGAACCGCTGACAGTATAAGTAGTAGTTTCTCCCTCGGTTCCCACTAAGGTAACCACTTGCTCAGGTGTAGGTTTCTCTGCCTCTTCCTCTTCCTCCACTACTGCCTCTTTTTCCTTTTCTTCCTCTTCGTTATCTACTGCTGTTTGATCAGTTGAAGGACGGTTTGTTTCTAGTGTTACATTTTCTTCAGTTTTCAATTCACTTGAATCGTCTGCTTCAGGCGAATTCTGTCTTAATACCCATACAATCACAATAATCGCTACAATAAACAATGCAACTATAATCATCGGCACTATCTCCATAAACTTATTCGAAGATCGCCCACCTAAGGTTCTTCTTGATGGTGTAGTTGGTATGCTTTTAGCAACTTCCTCATTTGCAGGGCTTGGAATTTCTGCTTTGTAAGTTTCTAAAAGTTCATCGCCATTTAAGCCGACAGCTTCTGCATATTGCTTAATAAAAGCTCTTACATAAAAGGCTCCTGGCATTGTTGAATAGTTTCCTTCTTCAATATTCGCCAAATATCTTTTTTGTATTTTAGTTATTTCTTGTAAATCCTCAATACTATAGCCTTTTGCTATTCTCGCTTCTTTTAAGCGAGTTCCAAGTTCAGTCATATAAAACACCTACCCGTTAAAAATTAAATCCGCCAAATCCGCCAAAGCCACCCATTCCCTTGTCGGACATACCGTGATTCTTCTCCATCATTTCATACGTTATTTCCTCATCAGGACTATGGCGAAGCTCAATTATATAATCAAAATCTTCAATGGAATATTCTGAATGCTGGATGAACATATCTGGATGCTCAACTACTTTAATAGTAGGCATCCTCATCATTTCCCTTACTAGCTGGAGATGTTTTTCATCGTTTGATTTTCGGGTAACAATACCATCCAGTATAAAAATATTACGATCACTGAATTCATCTCCTGCGAGCTGATTTCTAATAGTTTGCTTAATCATGGTAGACGATAAGAAAATCCACTTTTTGTTCGCACATACACTAGCCGCCACTACAGACTCTGTTTTTCCAACTCGTGGCATCCCTCTTATACCTATCAGCTTGTGTCCTTCCTGTTTAAAAATTTCAGCCATAAAATCAACAAGAAGTCCAAGCTCATCTCTTACAAAACGAAAAGTCTTTCTATCATCCGCATCTCTTTGTATGTACCTTCCATGACGAACAGCTAAACGGTCTCTTAACTTAGGCTCACGGAATTTAGTCAAATGAATCGTTTCCATTGTGGAAATGATGTGCTCAAAGCGTTCAATATTTTCTTTTTTCTCTGCCTTAATGAGCATACCACGTCTACCCTCGTCCACTCCATTAATTGTAACTATATTTACGCGTAACATACCTAATAGAGAAGAAATGTCTCCTAAAAGTCCGGGACGATTTACTTGAATTTCATATTCAAAAAACCACTCACTTGCCAACATGTATTCCTCCCTGTTTAGAATGACGTTTTCACTTCATTAATAGTTCTATCATATATGATTTTATACCTGAATAAAAGGAAAAAAGAAAAGAGAGGCAATTCTCTCTTTTCTTTTACTTAAATATACCATCCACCATTTACTCGGATAATTTGGCCGGTAATATAATATGCTTTTTCACTAGCCAAAAAGGCGATGACATTCGCTACGTCCTGAGGGTTACCGAATATACCTGAAGGAATTTCTTCTAATATAAGATTTCGTGATTCTTCGTCTAGATGAGCATTCATTTTCGTATCAATGAAACCTGGAGCGACCACATTCACCGTTGTTTTCTGCATGGCAACCTCTTTCGCATAAGCCTTAACGAAAGCATGCTGAGCACCCTTGGCAGCAGAATAGGCAACTTCATAGGAAGCACCTGTCTCACCCCAAATAGAGCCGACAAAGATGATTGAGCTATGTTCATGTTTACGTAGCTTCGGAGATAACTTCCCAACTAAAAACATTGGATGCTCAATATGAACTTGGAAAAGCTTCTGAATCTCATTTAAAGCAGTTTCCTCCAGTCCTTTATACAAGCTATGCCCTTGGGCAAATACTACAGATTGCAATGAGAATATAGAATTTGCCATTATTTCTATTGCATTAGAGTCTGAGAGGTCAGCTTGAATAGATATAAATTCCTGTTCAGGATAAGCAAGATTCAAAGTAGTTAATAGTTCATCCATTTTTTCTTTGTTGCTAGCAAAATGAAGGTATAAGGACCATCCCGACTCTGCCAGGCTATGGCTGACTGCAATCCCTATCTCTCCAGATGCTCCTACTACTAACGCAAATCTTTTATCCATTATTTGTTTCTTTCGAAGGAATAATCTTAAATACGGTATGTGTATTTTCGTCCTTAAACGCTTCAAAAGCTGTTTTAACCTGCTCCATTTTCAGATTTTCTAAAGCAGGCACTACGTCGAATAAATTCATATCATTAAATTTATAGCGCGTAAATTGGTTTGCAATATATTCAATAGAATTGAGCGCTCTCAAGAAATGCCCGATTTTTTTTCTTGTAATTTGTTTTAAGTCTTTCTCTTCAAATGTCCAATTTGTTGCGAACTTGTTAATAGTTTCTTTTATACTCTGACTAAGTTCATCCACGTTAGCAGTATCTGAACCAATCATCGCAAAACCATACCCTTCTTCCATCGAGAAGTCTGCGCTGTAGGATTCATCGATTAGTCCTTTTTCATAAACATCTTGGAAAAAGGCGGAGGTTCTACCGAATATAAGTTCAACAGCAACTTGCATTGCCAACTCATAGTTTAGCATCTCTTCCCCAGTAATATTAACATTACTCGATTTGACACCGTATAGAAGCTTGGATTTTTGGACATCCATTTTTAATGTACGCTCTTTTTTATCCACCTGCGTTTGCTCCTCTGGATAAAAACGAACAATTTCCTCCGGAGCTTTAAAATCCTTCTTCGCTTGATTATCTTTTACAAATTCCATCATCTCTTTAGGATCTACTGCTCCCACTACGAACAGCACCATATTAGATGGGTGATAGAAAGTATTGTAGCACTCGTATAAATGTTCCGCTGTAATATGGCTAATTGACTCGATTGTTCCTGCTATGTCAATTTTCACCGGATGCTCCTTATACATATTTTCAATCGTTCCAAAGTATAAACGCCAGTCCGGCTGATCATCGTACATTGTAATCTCTTGGCCGATTATACCCTTTTCCTTTTCCACCGTTTGCTCAGTAAAATATGGCTCCTGTACAAAATCAAGAAGAGTTTTTGTGTTTTCTAAAATATTGTCAGTAGAAGAAAACAGATAGGAGGTTCTAGTAAAGGAAGTAAATGCATTAGCAGAAGCCCCGTTTTCACTAAATTTTTGAAAAACATCCCCTTCTTCTTTTTCAAACATTTTATGTTCTAAAAAGTGGGCTATTCCGTCAGGCACTATGACAGGATCTTTTTTTCCAAGTGGGATAAATTCTCGGTCAATTGAACCGTATTTTGTTGTAAAGGTTACATAAGTTTTAGAGAAGCCTTTCTTTGGCAAAATATAAACATTTAATCCATTGGAAAGTTCTTCATGGTAGAGCGTTTCTTCTAATTGTTCAAAGTGAGTTTTATTCATTGTCTGCACCGTCCTTACTAGATAAGAAATAGACAAATTCTTTTTGGATGTTTGTTGCCATCTCTTGAATTTGCTCCTTCGTTACTTTTTCCCACTTAGCTGTCCAGTTCTCCACTGTGAAGGATTCATCAAGTTCTTTATATTGATCATAGATTTCTATTTGTGCCCTAGCAGAGTCAAGGGATTCTTTTAGTTGGTTTTTAAGCATTGATTTTGTTTGATTGATTTCTAAATCTGTTATTTCTCCATTTTGCATCTCTTTTAACTGTTCGTCTATCAATGCTACAGCTTTTTCCTCTACTGTAGGATCAATCCCTGCAAGAACAAAAATACGGCCATAAAGAGAAGAAAAGCTACTAGAAGCATAATATGCCATACTTTCCTTTTCACGCACATTCATAAATATTTTTGAATGTGCAAAGCCTCCCAAAATACCATTAGTAATTTGCATGATTGGAAACTCTTTAGAGTAAAACGTGACTGGAGTACGGTAAGAAATATGTAATTTCCCCTGCTTCATGTCTTGTTTTTCATGGACAAAATCTGTGTTGATAGTTGAAACAGCACTTTCGGTTTCTTTAGGGATGTCTGCAGAACGGCCTTCAAATGGGAAATACTCTCCAATTTTAGCTTTCATTTCTTCTACATTTACATCTCCTACAATATAAATTGACAGTGGTTCTTTTGTCAGCAAAGTTTGATGCATTTCTACCAGCTGCTCATTAGTCACTTGTTTTACTGTTTCCACATTACCATTTGCACTAATAGAGGCAGGATGGTTGGGTAAAATATTCTCAAGTAATCTTTGTTGTGCAAAGCGGGTTTTGTCATCATACATTGACTGGATACGCTCTATAACTTGCTCTTTCTCTCTTTTTACTACTGACTCTACAAATTTCCCGTTGTCCAAGTTCGGTTTAAAAAGAACTGTCTGCAGTAATGAAAGTACCTCATCAACTACAGTTTCATTGGACAAATATGCGTCGTTTACCGTTTCAGCATTTAAAGAAAAAATATGGTTTAAACCCTTTTTAGATGTATCAAAATATAAAATAGCTCCAAATAATTCATCTAATCGCTTTCTAAAAGAAGCGTAGGTAGGATATTCTGCATTACTATACTGCAGCACATTTGCTAAGACAGCACGAATAGCTGCTGTTTCTACAGTTAATGGTTTTTTCCATTTAAAAGAAATATTAATGGTCTTAAATTGCTCAGTAGGTCTTATATAAAGCTGAACACCTTTGGCTAATTCAAAATGTTGAAACATGAAAATAATTCCCCCTTTTTCTTTCTAGTGTTGCTCATATACCTTTTCACTATACATCTTCTAATTATATCAATACAAACAAAAGGGACCAAATGATTGGTCCCTTTTACATAAATAAGATTATTTTATTAGTTGTCCCATTTATTGCCCAAAAACTTACTAGTTGAATCAATTTCAAAAGTCATTATTATATGAAAATAACTCAATTAATATATTTTTATCTATTCCCTTTAATGTATGGAATTCCACTTGCTTTAGGTGCATTAGCTTTTCCTATGAATCCAGCTACAGCAAGAATAGTTAATACATACGGTAAAATGTGTAAATAAAAGCTTGGAATTTGATCAATGTAAGGAATTTGACCTCCTACAATACTTAATGCTTGTGCAAACCCGAAGAATAATGCTGCTCCTAGTGCACCAAGCGGATGCCATTTACCAAAAATCATAGCTGCTAGTGCCATGAATCCTTGACCGTTAATTGTTGTATGACTGAATTCCCCAGAAATTGATTGAGAATAAACAGCTCCACCAATACCTGCTAACATACCAGATAGTACTACGGCAATATAACGCATTTTCTTAACATTAACTCCCATTGTATCTGCAGCCATCGGATGTTCACCTACAGCACGAAGACGAAGTCCAAATGGAGTTTTATAAATAACAAACCAAGCAAGAATTGCTACTGCAACAGCTAATATAGAAGTAGAGTAAACATCCTTAAATAACATTGGACCGATTATAGGTATTTCACTTAAACCAGGGATATCAAAACGGATAAAGCGTTCTTCAATATAATCTGTTTGTCCTTTGTCATAAATCATTTTTACAGAAAACAAGGCAATCGCAATACCTAGCATGTTAATTGCTACCCCTGAAATCGTTTGGTCAGCTCTAAATGAAATAGAAGCCACCGCATGAAGTAATGCAAATAGACCAGAAACAAGCATTGCTGCAATTACAGCAACCCACGGAGTCATAGAACCAAAAGTATCTACAAACGTTAAGTTAAAAATAATCCCGATAAAGGCACCCATAACCATCATACCTTCAAGTCCGATGTTAATCACACCTGATCTTTCAGAGAAAACTCCTCCAATAGCTGTGAAAACCAAAGGGGCTGCATAGAAAATTGCTGATGGAATAATGAAATATAATACGTCTAAAAAGCTCATTTAGTTCGCCTCCTTTTTCTTACTAATCTTTTCAAGGAAATAGCGAATGACATATCCACATGCAACGAAGAAAATAATAATCGCAATAACGATTGATACGATTTCTATTGGTACTCCCGCTGCGTTCGGCATATTGGTTGCTCCATATTTAAGCGAGCCAAATAATGTAGCACCAAAAATTACTCCTAGAGGTGTATTCGCCCCAAGTAAAGCTACGGCGATTCCATCAAATCCGATACCAGTAAAGGCACCCTTTGAGCTTGCGTAACCAAATGTACCCAATGCCTCCATAGCCCCAGCTAGACCAGCAAAAGCACCTGAGATAACCATTGATAGAATAATATTCTTAGAAACATTCATCCCAGCATACTCTGAAGCATGTTTGTTGAAACCTACTGATTTCAGTTCATAACCAGTAGTTGTTTTTTCTAAAATAAACCACATAACTAAAACCATTGCTAGCGCAATGAAAATTCCGTAGTGTAAACGAGAGTAATCAGTAATGCTTTGGAAGAAAGCGGATGTAAGTGAAGCTGTTGGTTTAATCGCTTCGGTACTGTCTCCGCCATCCGCAACAATTTTAATAAGTGCATTAGTTGTATGGAGTGCAATATAGTTCATCATAATCGTTACAATTACTTCATGAACTTGTAGCTTTGCTTTTAATAACCCCGGAAGGAAAGCCCATAACCCACCTGCAACTGCTGCTGCAAGAACGGCTAAAGGAAGATGAATATACATCGGTAGGTCAAATGCAATTCCAACATAAGTAGCTGCAAACCACCCTACTAGTAATTGACCTTCTACACCGATATTAAACAAACCTGTTCGGAATGCAAATGCTACCGCAAGCCCTGATAATAGGTAAGGTGTAATTTGGCGTACTGTTTCACCCATTCTATAAGCGTCACCAAATATACCTTCCCATAACGCTGAATATCCTAGTATAGGATCATATCCACTTACTAGCATGACAATCGCGCCGACGATTAACCCTAGTATTACAGAAATAACAGGGACAAGTATATTTACTACTCTATTCGACATGCTCTACATCCCCCTGTTTGTTGTCTTTGTTTCTAGTTTGTCCAGCCATTAATAGACCAAGCTCTTGCTCAGTAGTTTCTTTAGGAGAAAGTGTATCTACAATTTGCCCATCATAAATAACGGCAATACGGTCAGATACATTCATTACCTCATCTAATTCAAACGAAAGAAGTAAAACTGCTTTTCCTTTATCTCTTTGCTCTATTAAACGCTGATGAATAAATTCAATAGCTCCTACGTCAAGACCACGAGTAGGAAGTGCTGCAATTAAAAGCTCAGGATCACGGACAACCTCACGACCAATAATAGCCTTCTGTTGATTACCTCCAGATAAGGATCGAGCTAATGTGTGCTCTCCTTGTGTACGAACATCATATTCTTTAATAATTTTTTGAGCTAAATTAGAAACTTTTTTATAATTAATGATTCCTCTTTTAGAAATAGGCTCTAAATAATAGGTTTGTAGTGCAATATTATGACCGATTGGAAAATCTAAAACTAAACCATGCTTATGTCTATCCTGTGGTATGTGTCCTACTCCCGCCTCAGTTACTTTACGAGGCTTTTTGTTTGTGACATCTTGTCCATTTACAAAGATAGATCCGCTTTTAGATTTACGAAGACCAGTAATGGCTTCAATTAACTCACTTTGACCGTTCCCATCAATTCCTGCAAGTCCTAGAATTTCACCCTTACGAACAGTTAAGTTTAATCCTTTTACCTTTTCAATCCCACGGTAATCAGTTACCACTAACTCCTTAATAATTAACGCTTCTTCCTTAGGAGTAGCTTCTCCCTTAACTGTTTTAAATTCGACCTGACGACCGACCATTAGAGATGCCAATTCATTTGGATTTGTTTCTGCTGTTATTACAGTCCCAATCCCTTTACCTTTACGAATAACTGTCACTCTATCAGAAACATCCATAATTTCCTTTAGTTTGTGAGTTATTAGAATAATAGATTTACCTTCTTTAATAAGGCGCTTCATAATTTGTATAAGCTCATTAATCTCTTGTGGAGTTAGTGAAGCAGTTGGCTCGTCAAAAATAAGGATCTCCGCTCCACGATAAAGCGTTTTCAAAATTTCCACCCTTTGCTGCATTCCAACTGAAATATCTTCAATCTTTGCATATGGATCTACGTTTAATCCATAAGTTTCTGATAGCTGTTCAATTTTACGTGCAGCATCTTTAATATTAACTACTCCGCCACTTGTCGGCTCGTTACCTAAAATAATATTTTCAGTAACTGTAAAATTTTCTACTAACATGAAATGCTGATGAACCATGCCAATTCCAAGATCATTAGCAACATTTGGATCGGTAATTTTTACAGAATTACCTCTAACTTTTATCTCTCCGCCTTCAGGCTGATATAGACCAAATAAAACATTCATTAGAGTGGATTTTCCTGCTCCATTTTCACCTAAAAGAGCATGTATTTCTCCCTTCTTCAATTGAAGGGTTATATTATCATTTGCTACAAACGATCCAAACTCTTTCCGAATGCCTAGCATCTCTATTACATAATCCAATGAATTCACTCCCTACTTGAATACTAGTACTAAATTAATACAGGAAAGACTTTAAATATTTAAAATCTTTCTTCTACTAATTTAAAATATCATAAAGACCGAGCAAGTCGGTCTTTATGATGTTAAGTCAAATTATTCTACAGTTTCAGGAACTACGATTTCACCAGCAGCAATCTTTTTAGAATACTCATCAATTTTTGCTAAAACATCATCCGGAATAGCTCCGCGAGAATCAGCAAGTTGAACGCCTTCTTCAGCTAAACCGTAAGTAACTGTTTTTCCACCAGGGAATTTACCATCCATTGCTTCTTTTGCAATGTTTTGTACTGCAACATCTACACGTTTTTGCATAGAAGTAAGTGTTACGTTAGTATCTCCAACTGCACCCTCTTCGTATTGGTCAGAGTCAACTCCGATTACCCATACGTTAGCATTAGCATCTTTAGTTTTACGTTCTTTTGCTTCAGCAAATACACCATTACCAGTACCACCAGCTGCGTGGAAAATAATATCTACGCCTGAAGAGTACATACGATTAGCTGTTGTTTTACCAAGAGCTGCATCATCAAACTTACCAGTATATTGAACGTCTACTTTAATAGATGGATCAACTGCTTTAACACCTTCAAGGAATCCTGCTTCGAAGCGTTCAATAACAGGAATCTCCATTCCACCAACAAAACCAATTTGTTTTGATTCAGACATTAATGCTGCAGCAACTCCTGCAAGGAACGATCCTTCTTGTTCTTTAAACATTACAGAAGCTACGTTTGGAGCATCAACTATAGAGTCAATAATCGCTAATTGAGCATCTGGTTGTTGACTAGCAATAGTTCCAATTGGCTTTTCCATCAAGAAACCGATACCATAAACTACGTCAAAATCACGACGAACTAGGTTAGTAATGTTATTGATGTAATCTGCATCAGATTGAGATTGAAGATAATCATAACCGCCATCACCTTTTTTAAGGCCATGCTCTTTACCAAATGCTTCAATACCTTCCCAAGCTAGTTGGTTAAATGATTTGTCATCTACTCCACCAACGTCAGTAACCATTGCTAAAGAGAAATCTACTTTTTCTTCTGTTCCGTTACCAGCATTTGAACCTTCGTCAGTTTTTGATCCTTCGTCTTTAGAACCACAAGCTCCAAGAATCGTACCAGCAGCTAATACAAGTGATAAGCCTAAACCAAATTTACGTTTTGTCAACTTGAAAACCCCCATTATTTTTCTTCTTAGCAGGAACTATTTCTACACCCTTTTCCGAACTACATGAAAGCTAAATTTATCAGCTCGAAAATAATTTTTCGAATATAAAACTACACGATCATTCTCATCATAATGAAGTTGTTTTAAAACTAGCAATGAAGTCTCTGGTTCACAATTTAAAGTCGGCGTAGCTACTTCATGATATCCCACTGGATCAATGTAAGCGACTGCGTGCGAAATACGAATGTCCCCTGTTTCCTCCAAAGCAGTAAAAATGGATCCTTCTTTTCTAATTAGAAAATCCGTCGGCAAATAATCTTGTGGAACTTTATCGACACAATACACTACTGGCTCATCGTCTGCAGTTCGGACACGTTCCATCGTGACGATAGTTGCATCCTCCACACATTGGAAACGTTTGCTATCATCCTCCGAAGCAGCTGATTCCATAGAACTAAGGTAAATAGTACCAGGCTCCATGCCTGCGTTTCGAATCATCGTCGAAACACTGGAGAGCTGTTCAATCCCCGATGTAAAAACTGGCTTTGAGTTAACAAAGGTTCCTACGCCATGTCTTCTTACGATAATATTTTCTTCCTCCAGCACACGTAGAGCTTCACGTAAAGTCGCTCGACTAACCCCAAGGAGCTTGGCTAATTCAAATTCAGAAGGTAATTTCTCCTTTTCTTTGAATATCCCCTTTTCAATGTCTTGTTTAAGACGATCGATCACTTGTAGGTACAAATGCCTTTGATCCATTTTTATTGTCATTTAAAACACCACCATTATGAAGAGATCAGACCTCTGATGTAAAACTTTCCTACTAATCAGTACATACTATAACATTTTTAATCCTTTAAATAAATACTTTATTTTCGAATATTAGAAAAGAATTTATACTAATATTATATAAATGTAATCATTTTGTCATAATATATGGATTAATGTGTGATACTAATTGCCAAAAAGCTTATAAACACTGAATTCTTCGATATTTGTATTCTTTACTTTATTTTAGTCTAAAAAAGTTTTTTTGGATAGAGAATTATAATTCAATTGGATGTTAGTAATATCACAGGTATACTTTTATCGAAATATAGATTTAGTAATTTCACATTTTTTTCTAAAGTGCTTATATATAAAACACAAATAAAAAAGATAACCGAGAAAATGCCTCTCGATTATCTTTCTTTAGTTTTCTAATAAAATTTGCTTCGTATTATAAAAATCGAGCATTAAAATAAGTCTTCTATACGCTTTAATTTCTCACAGAGTATCTTGGTCATACTCTTGTTTCGATATTAACACTTGTCTTGGCTTACTTCCTTCATAAGGTCCTACGATTCCACCCAGCTCAAGCTGATCAATTATTCGAGCTGCTCTAGAATAACCTACACGGAAACGTCTTTGTATTAAGGAAACAGATGCCGTTTGCATTTCCATAACCAACTGCGCAGCATCATCGTATAAATCATCACGATCCAGCTGCTCTTGTGATTCTTCCACTTCATCTGGAATCATTTCTTCTTGGTAATTGGCCTTTTGTTGTTCAATTACAAAGTCGACAATTCTTTCCACCTCGGCATCTGATAAGTAAGCTCCCTGTACTCGAACCGGCTTAGAGCTTCCTGCTGGCAGAAATAACATATCCCCTCTACCAAGCAGTTTTTCTGCGCCACCCATATCTAGAATAGTTCGAGAATCTACGGATGAAGATACTGCAAATGCAATTCTTGAAGGTATATTAGCTTTGATAATACCTGTAATAACGTCAACACTTGGTCTTTGTGTTGCTATTATTAAATGGATTCCTGCCGCACGAGCCATTTGTGCAATTCGTGTAATAGAATCTTCTACATCACTTGAAGCTACCATCATCAAGTCAGCCAGCTCATCTACAATTACTACAATAAACGGGAGCTTTGGATGCTTCTCTTCATTTTCCTCATTCCATTTTTCAATATGATCATTATAGCCTTGGATATTACGAGTTCCTGTATGAGAGAACAGGTCATATCTTCTTTCCATCTCAGAAACGATTTTCTTTAGTGCCTGTGATGCTTTTCGCGAATCGGTTACTACAGGTGCCAATAAATGTGGAATGCCATTATAGACATTTAGCTCAACCATTTTAGGGTCAATCATCATCATTTTCACTTCATGCGGTTTTGCTCGCATCATGATACTTGTAATAATCCCATTAATACATACACTCTTCCCGCTTCCAGTAGAACCTGCCACAAGTAGATGGGGCATTTTGTTTAACTCGGCTAATACCGCCTGTCCTGTTACATCTCGGCCAAAACCTATCAATAGCTTTTGGCTCGGCTTATTGTTCTCTTTTGCTTCCAATACCTCTCTCAGGCTGACTATTGCCACCTCTTTGTTAGGTACTTCTATCCCTACAGCAGATTTTCCGGGAATTGGTGCTTCAATTCGAATATCTCTAGCTGCTAACGCCAGTGCTAAATCATCATGAAGGCTCACAATTCTACTAACTTTGACACCTACGTCAGGTAGAACTTCATATTTAGTAACCGCTGGACCTAGGTGGACCTGCATAACCTTAGCTTTTACACCAAAGCTTAAGAAAGTTTGCTCCAATTTTTTAGCATTAGCTTGTATAGCATTTAACTCTCCACTTTGGTCATTATGCTCTGGAGAATCCAACAGATTAATGCTAGGCAGCTGATAATCTTCATTTTCAAGTTCATCAGCATCCATGTTAATCTCTATAGGTTCAGTTGGTTCTGTTTGTTCAGCAGGATCTTCTCTTCTCGTAATTCTTTCAGTGAATGCAGAGATAATAGGAGCGGATGCTACTTCTGGCTCTTCCTGTTGCCCAGGATTCATGTCATGTATAGTAACAGCTTGCTCAGCCTCTTCCTCTACTGCATCCTTACGAGATCTGCGAGAAACTCTTTTGGTCTCTGTTGCTGGTTTTTGCTTTTCCTTTTTCGCTCTTTTCTTAAAGCTTTCTGCCATCTTAGGTGATATCTCTACTAAGTAGGGAACTAATGCTTTTCCAGTTAATAAAACGATACCAATTAAAAGTAAGAGCCAGCTAATAACTTTAGCACCTGCAGAGTCAAACAACACATGAAATGATGCAAACAATATAGCACCAATCATACCTCCGCCAAGTGAGCTACTTCTGTTTGAAATTCCTCCACTTTCAACTAATACTCTATAACTTTCCCTTAATACAGAGTTTGACATTAATGCCTTTCCTTCAAACAATTGCTCAAAGAGTGCTAAATGGCTAAATATTAATAAACTGCTCAAAATAAATGCACCGCTTAACAGCAAACGATGATTCCATGGTGGAAACGTTTGTTTTATCATAATTATAAAAGCATAAATAACGAACATAAACGGTATTGCAATATGCCAGTTACCAAATAAGAAATAGCCTATATACGCGAAAACTTCGCCAACTAGGCCATATTCAAAGAAAGAAATTACAGCGATTCCCAATATGAGAAGTCCTATAATTTCAAACATTAATGGATGAAGTGATTTTTTCTTATTTTTTTTGACTTTCTTTTTAGTTTTCTTCTTTGCCACGAATGTCACCTACTTTGTTTAAAAATAATCTTTTCCAATAGCATGCACTTAACAGGTAAAATATAACAGCTTCAGAAGATAAAAAAGATTTCCTTCCACAATGGGAAAGGAAATCCTGATTTAAGATATCAATATTCCATTATAATTGGAATAATCATCGGACGTCTCTTCGTTTGTTGGAATAAATATGAATTTAGCGTATCACGGATTTCTTGTTTAATGTTTGTCCATTCAAACGTTTCTTTATTCACATATTTTTCAACAATTGTTCTTACTAATTTAGCGGATTCATCCATTAACTCTTCTGATTCTCTTACGTATACAAAACCTCTTGATAGAATCTCAGGTCCTGAAGCTATTTTCTTTTGAGCACGGTTAAGAGTAATTACTACGATAAAGATTCCGTCCTGAGATAATAGTTTACGGTCTCTTAAGACAATGTTACCTACATCTCCAACGCCAATCCCATCTATTAGAACGTTGCCAGCTTGTACTCTTCCACTCATTCTAATTTTTCCATTTTTGTATTCTACAATATCGCCTTTATCAGCTATAAATATTTCTGACTTTGCCATCCCCAAGTCCTGAGCCAATTTAGAATGAGCTATCAGCATACGATACTCCCCTTGAATTGGAATAAAGTATTTAGGCTTTGTGAGGTTTAACATCATTTTTAAATCCTCTTGACTACCATGTCCTGATACGTGGACATTTTTACTAGAGGTCAAAACTTTTGCTCCAGCTTTTGCGATAAGATTCATCGTATTAAATACTCCAACTTCCATTCCTGGAGATGGTGTAAATGTTATAAGTACAGTATCCGTATCTTTAATCTTAATATCCTTATGATGCTTGCGAACCATTTTCTCTAAAGCCTCTAAAGGTTCTCCTTGATTACCAGAAACGATAATTACAATATCTTCATCGTTATATTTAGAGATTTCTTTTATCGGAATCATAGTTTCTTCTTGGACAGTAAAATAACCTAAGTCTAAACCTATAGCAAAGATATTCTCTAAGCTTTTTCCTGCAATAGCAACTTTTTTGCCAGTCTCAGCAGCTTTGTCAAATACCTGTTGAATTCTTATAAAATTGGATGCATAAAGAGATACAAGAATACGACCTTTAGCAGCGTGGAATGTTTCTGATAATTGGTTTTCAATAACTGCTTCTGATGTTGTATATCCGGGTCTTTCTGCTTCTGTTGAATCAGACATGAGGATAAACACGCCTTCTTCTCCTAGTCCTGCCATTTTTGCTATATCTGGGCGGTATTTCCCTCTAGCAGATTGATCAAACTTAAATTCTCCTGTATGCACAATAGCACCTTCAGAAGTATGGAATACGATACCTAAAGAATCCGGGATACTATGTGTTGTGTGAAAAAATGTTACGTGTGTGTTTTGGAAGTTCATTCGACTTTTATTTGTTACTTCAAAATACTTTACTTGTTGCTTTGCTGGCATTGTCTTTACATGAGTTTTTGCTAAAGCAATAGTTAGCTTGGAGCCATATACAGGCGCTTGAATCTTTTGCAGTAAATAAGCAATAGAGCCAATTGCGTCTTCATGTCCATGCGTTAAAAAGATTCCTTTAACCCGATCTTTGTTTTCCTCTAAATACGTAATATCAGGAATGACGATATCAATACCCAACATTTCGTTTTCCGGGAACATAAGACCGCTATCTACTACAAAGATTTCATCGTCTATTTCTACTACGTACATCGCTTTACCGATTTCGCCAACTCCACCGAGCGGTATAATACGAATAAGTTCATTTTTAACTTTTACCAATTCTTTTCCTCCTAATTGTTAACCCGACCAACATCCACTATTTTTTATTATATCGGACGTCACCGTTTCACACAAATAAAAAAAGCTGAAGGTTGAATTCTTCAGCTTTTCACGTAATTACTTGGCTTCTAAATATTTCTCCCAAACATTATCAAATTCCAGCTTTTCTTCCTTTGTCATTTCTACTAATGGAAGTCTTAAAGATCCAGTTTCAACTCCAATTTTAGTAAGTGCATATTTCACTACTACTGGATTCGGATGTTGGAACAACGCTTTAATCACAGGTAGTGTTTGTTGATGTATTTTAGCAGCCTTCAAATGCTCGCCTTGACGGAACAGTTGTATCATTTCTTGCATTTCTTTCCCTATTACATGGGAAGCAACCGATATAATTCCAGATCCCCCTATTGCGAGCAATGGTAAAGTCAATCCGTCATCACCACTATATACAAGGAAATCATCATCCGTATCCGCTAAAATTTTTGTCATTTGATCTAAGCTGCCACTAGCTTCTTTTACAATTTGGATCGATGGAATTTTACTTAGAGCCACAATCGACTCAGGCTCCAGATTAACAACTGAACGCCCTGGAATATTATATACTACAATGGGAATTGAAGTCGCAGATGCAATTGCTTCAAAATGTGCAATCATTCCACGCTGATTCGGCTTGTTGTAGTAAGGAGTAACAATCATTAAAGCATCTACTCCAAGAGCTTCTGCCTTTTGAGAAAGTTCTATAGATGCAGCTGTATTATTGCTACCTGTTCCAGCGATAACTGGTACTCGATTGTTTACTTTTTCTACTACAAATTGTATAAGCTTTAGTTTTTCATCTGTCGATAGTGTTGGAGATTCACCTGTTGTACCACTTACTACTAGGGAATCTGTTCCGTTTGAAAGCAAGTGCTCTAAAAGTTCTTCGGTTGCACGAAAGTCAATAGTACCGTCTGCGTGAAACGGAGTCACCATTGCTGTAGAAATATTTCCGATATTCATTGAATTACACCTCTTATCAAATTCGCCTTTTAATAAAAGCACAAGCACTTATGTCTGCCCTGACTAGCAAATGGTAAAGCTAGGAGGCAGTTCTTAAGCCACCGCAACCCTCTTACTTGAGACGAGCTTTGCGCTGGAGCTTGACAATTAAAAAAGCACAGACTTTCTTCTTCGTTAGAAAAGGAGAAAGTTAATCTTTCTCCTTATATTACTATTCTTATATGTCGGTAGGTTTATCTAACCTATCCAACTTATATATAATATTAATTATAAGATTTTTTCATCGATGAGAGCTTCAGCAATTTGAATTGAATTAAGAGCCGCACCTTTTAAGAGATTGTCAGCAACGATCCACATATGGAAGCCATACTCACTAGAAGGATCCTTCCTAATACGTCCGATGAAAACAGCATCTTCATCCTCGGAAAAGTAAGGCATAGGATACAGTTGCTCACTAGGATCATCCTGCAGAGTAACACCTTCTGCACTTGCTAAGAGCTGCTTAATATCTGCTACTGTTACATTTTCTTTTTCTACCTCGATGTACACCGATTCAGAATGACCAGTTACTACTGGCACTCTCACACAAGTAGCAGCAATAGAGAGATCAGGAAGAGACATAATTTTTTTCGTTTCATTCATCATCTTATGTTCTTCGAATGTAAATCCATCCTCATTGAACACATCAATCTGTGGGATAACGTTTCCTGCAATCGGAAAGTGCTTCTCTTCACTTTTAACAGGTAAAATTTCAGAAGTCGGTTGCTTTTCTGCTAATCTCTCACTCTGAGATGTCAATTCATGAATAGCTGCCGCGCCTGCTCCTGATACTGCCTGATAAGTTGAGACAATAACTTTTGATAACCCATATTGCTTTCGGATTGGCTCTAAAGCTACGACCATCTGAATAGTAGAGCAATTAGGGTTAGCAATGATACCTTGTTGTTCGTGCAAGGCTTGCTTATTTACCTCTGGTACTACTAATGGCACATCTGGATCCATTCGAAATGCACTTGTATTATCCACGACTATGGCGCCTCTCTTACTAGCCTCCTTAGCCAATGCTTTCGAAATCGAACCTCCTGCAGAAAAAAATGCTATGTCAACACCTTCAAAAGCCTCTGGTGTGGCTTCTTCGATTGTATAGTTTTTCCCGTCTACTTCAATTTGTTTACCTGCTGATTTCTTTGAAGCTAACAATTTTAAGTCCGCAAATGGAAAGCTTCTCTCAACTAATTTTTCAATAATTTTTTGGCCGACAGCACCTGTAGCCCCTACAATTGCTGTTGTATATTTTTGTGACATGTAAAGCTCTCCTTTCAAAAATCAAAACATATTGGCGATATTGTATCATACATACTATAAAAATACACTATTATTAATATTTATAATTCATAATTTATGAGTAAAGGCTGTATTTGTTTGGAGGCAATTGCATGTTCAACCGTGGGCACAATCTGTTTAAAATCAGCTATTAAGGAATTAGGTTTTTTGTGAGGACTGTCTTGACCAAAGGGGATAAAGTAAATATTTTTAGTAGAGAGTAGCTTCATAATATTCATGCCATTAAGACCAAGAGCATCATTAGTTGATATTCCTAGAACGACAGGTTTACCGTTACGCAGCGTAGCCTTAGCAGCCATTAATACTGGAGAGTCCGTTTGCGCATTAGCTAGCTTACTTATTGAATTACCCGTCATTGGTGCTATCACCATACAGTCTAGGGGATTAGTAGGTCCAAAAGGCTCTGCCTCCACTATTTTTGAAACTACTTTATTGCCACTTGCAGCTTCTATTTTTTCTACCCACTCTTCTCCAGTACCGAATCGAGTGGCTGCTGTTAAAACAGAATACGTGATGATGGGTACTACAGTGGCACCAACATCCGTAAATTGCTTGATCATTGGAATTACTTCCTCATAAGTACAGTGAGAAGCGGTAATTCCAAGACCAATTCGAAGACCTTCTAACACTATTTTTCCTCCTCTAAGAAAGCCAGATGCTTTAAAACAGCTCTGGCAAGTAATTGCCCTGCATCTTGTGGAAAATACATGCCTGGTAAGCTTGTAGAGAGACTATAATTAAGAGGGGTGTTTTCTACATCTATGAGACACCCTGGGTTTGATGCAAGGTCAAAAACTCTTTTAAAATAAACAGCATTTTCATTTTTTAGCCATTTGGACGGAATGGTATTTATCATGTAAACTGAAGGTCTCTTCTGTTCTTCAAATAAGTTATCTAATGTAGATATTTTATAACCATAGCTTTTCGCTTCATAGAGCTGATGTTCGGATCGAACTGAGATAATAACCTTCGCTCCAAGATGGTGTAGTGCTAAAGCTAGCCTTTTACCTACCCGGCCATAACCTGTAATTATGAATTCTTTGTTATAGATTACTTGTTTCTCTTGCGAGTAGAAGTAATTAATGAATCCCTCAGCAGTCAAATTTGCATTGTCCCATATCCATTCTTCATCTTCTAGATAATAAAAGCTCTGTATATTATCCTTTTTTACTGCCTTCTCTATGCTTTCAGTAGATTTCCCTATAAAAACAGTTTGACAGCTTGTAGGCAATTCAAAAGCGCCTTCAGTATGAATCGGTTGGATTGGCAAAAAAACTATATCTGGTTCATATGAAAAGACGGTTTCCCTTAGTTCTTTATCCCATGTCATCGTTGGGTAGAGCTGGGTGTCTAAATAATCTGATACAGATTGCTGCAAGTAGTTCAAGCGTGGGTCAGTTCCAATTATCGCAATTTTTTTATTCATGGGTATACACTGGTTTCGATAGATGAGTCTGTTTCGTTAAACAGGATACGATCTTTTCCAATGAGAATAATTTCTTCCCACGATATAAACTCTTTTTTTCTAGGTGTTTTATTGGATTGAAAGAAAGACGAAGATTTTTGAAATAATTCAAAACCTTGTATCTTACCGGTTTGTGGATTAAAAAGTAATTCAGTATCTGCAAGCCTCCCATATCTGGTACCATCTTTCACTTGAATAAGCTCTTTTTCTGCAAGTTCTGAAAGTAACAATCTGTCCCCTCCTTGTTCATCTCTACTTATGTATATGCCATTTTCAAAACAAAGTGAATTAAAATCCCATTAAAATAAAACGCTGTTGCATATAACCTTCCCATAGGATTCATTTAAATTATGTAGTCCTATATATACATCCTATAAACATAGGTGAAAAGCATGAATTATAATTTGCTAATTTTTACTTTAGGTGGTCGCTTTCCGTGTGTGAAAAAGTGGTATAGGTAAATATTACAAAGAATATAAAGGTTACGGGAGCATCTCAAACTATTCTAAGCAAGCTTTGTAACTTTCAGAAGATATTTGATGACGTAATCGAAAAAATGTATGTATTTGACCTAGCTTTCTTTTAGTCTTTTGAGTCAACAAAGCTCCTATATCATTCCCTTAATCACTTGAAAAAAGTATATGCTTTTTTAAGAACGAAAAAAAGACGCCGATTAGCACTCGACGTCTTTAGGCATGATTACCGATACCGCTGGTTCATGAGAGAATATTTCTTTTGTTAGTTCCATTACCGATTCAAGAGTAACTTCATCGATTGTGTCACTTACTTCATCTAGGGAACGATGCTTGCCATATAACAATTCGTTTTTACCGTTACGGTTCATTCTAGAATTAGAGCTTTCCAACCCTAATAGCAGGTTTCCTTTAAGTTGCTCTTTAGCATTCGAAATTTCTGTTTCGGTAAAACCTTGCTCCATGACAGTTTGAATTGTTTCATTGATTGAACTCTTTAATTCTTCTAATTGATTGCAAGATGTTCCACCATATATAGCTACTACTCCTGTGTCCTCGTAAGACGAATGATAGGAATAAATGGAATAGGCAAGCCCTTTTTCTTCTCGAATTTCTTGGAATAGTCTTGAGGACATACTACCTCCAAGTATGTTATTCAACACAACCAGACTGTATATGTTATCAGCCTTCACACTAAGTCCTGGATATGCTAGACATAAGTGAGCTTGTTCTGTGTCCTTATGACTTTCTGTATATACAGGTTTTATAGTAGGTGTACTGAACTGTGTCACTTCTGTTAACGGTTGTTTAAAGTCGCCAAATAACGCTTCAATATGATTCAATAAATCCTCTGAAATATTACCAGCTACAGAAATCACTACATTTTTTGGCGTGTAGTGTTTTTCCATATAAGAAATAATGGATTCTCTAGTAAATGTATTTAATGTTTCTTCCGTTCCTAGTATAGGTGCACCTAATGGATCATTAGGAAGCATAGCCTGCCATAAATATTCATGGACAATATCATCCGGCGTATCCTCTACCATTTTGATTTCCTCAAGTACTACTTGGCGTTCTTTATCTATTTCAATTGGGTCAAATGTGGAGTTAAAGAACATATCTGCAAGAATTTCTACAGCATATTTTGCATGGTGATCTAGTACTTTCGCGTAATAACAAGTATTTTCTTTGGAAGTAAAGGCATTAATATTTCCACCAATACGATCAAATTCTTCAGCAATCTGTCTTGCGGAACGAGTAGCAGTTCCTTTAAATAACATATGCTCGATGAAATGAGTCAACCCGTTTTCCTCTGGCAGCTCATAGCGAGATCCTGCCTGCACCCAAATCCCTACTGCAACTGAGCGCACATGTGGGATATGTTCATACACAATACGTAATCCGTTTTTACAAGTTGTTTTCTTAATCAATATAACACCTCTATCTAATCTATTCTTCGACTTATGCATATACTTTTTTGTTTCTTGTCAATGTCTAGCTCCAGCACCTTGCCCCTCGAGGTCAAATGGAAAAAGCTCCGGTGGCTGGGGAACTGCCTCCTCACTTTCCCCATTTGCTTGTCGGGGCAAACATAGGTGCCTGCGCTTTTCTTACTATTTAAAAAAAGTTGCCGTAGATTGGATCTACGGTCAACCTTGTACGTAATTATATTTTATTAATTAATTTTCTTTTTGTTCAGCACGTTCTTTTTCTTCTTTTAATACTACTTTACGAGATAAGTTAACACGGCCTTGATTGTCAATTTCGATCACTTTCACTAATAACTCGTCCCCAATTTTAAGAACGTCTTCCACGTTTTTCGTACGTTCTTCTTGGATTTCTGATATATGAAGCAAACCATCTTTTCCATTAAAGATTTCTACGAAAGCACCGAATTTTTCAATACGTTTTACTTTTCCTAGGTAATATTCGCCAACCTTAGCTACGCGAACAATGTCTTCTATGATTTGTTTTGCACGAGCAATCATCTCTTCATCTGGTGAAGCGATATAAATTGTACCATCTTGCTCAGTATCAATTTTTACGCCAGTTTCATCAATGATTTTGTTGATTTGCTTACCACCAGGTCCGATAACATCACGAATTTTATCAGGATTGATTTTGATAACAGTAATTTTTGGTGCGTATTTAGATAATTTTCCACGTGGCTCACTAATAGTAGCAAGCATACTTTCAAGAATCTGCATACGTCCAATTTTAGCTTGCTCAAGAGCTTCCTCTAAAATCGTTTTAGACAATCCATCGATTTTAATGTCCATTTGAAGTGCTGTTATACCTTTAGAAGTACCAGCTACTTTAAAGTCCATATCTCCAAGATGGTCTTCCATTCCTTGAATGTCTGTTAGGATTGTATAATGTTCACCTTTTTTTACAAGTCCCATAGCAATACCAGCAACTGGAGCTTTAAGTGGAACGCCTGCATCCATCATAGCAAGTGTAGAAGCACAAATACTTGCTTGCGAAGTAGAACCATTAGATTCCAGTACTTCAGCAACTAAACGTAGAGTATACGGGAAATCATTCTCATCTGGAATAACTGCTTCTAATGCACGTTCACCTAAAGCACCGTGACCGATTTCACGACGACCAGGAGCACGAATTGGGCCCGTTTCCCCTACACTAAATTGAGGGAAGTTATAATGATGCATAAAACGTTTAGATTCCTCTAAGCCGATACCATCAATAATTTGAACATCACCTAGTGGCCCTAATGTACAAATACTCAAAGCTTGAGTTTGTCCACGCGTAAATAGACCAGAACCATGTGTACGAGGTAAAACACCAACTTCAGAAGACAATGGACGAATTTCAGCTACGCCACGACCATCTGGACGTACTTTTTCTTCTGTGATCAAACGACGAACTTCTTCTTTGACCATAGCATCTAAAATTTCACGCACTTGCTTCAAAGTTTCATCGGTTGCTTCTTTTTCAGTATATTGTTCTAATACTTCAGTTTTCACTTCAGATATAGCATCTTCACGGGCATGTTTCTCTTGTACTTGAATAGCTTGAACTAGCTTAGCTTCGCAAAGCCCTTTTACTTCCGTAAAAAGCTCCTTATCTAATTCAAATAAAGGAATTTCTTTTTTCTCTTTCCCGATTTCTGCAACCACTTTTTCTTGGAATTCAATTAGCTTAACGATTTCACTGTGTCCGAACATAATTGCTTCTAGAACGACTTCCTCAGAAACTTCTTTAGCTCCTGCCTCTACCATGTTAATCGCATCTTTTGTCCCAGCTACAGTTAGATCTAACATGCTTTTTTCCATTTGCTCAACTGTTGGGTTAATGATAAACTCGTCCCCAATTAAGCCAACTTGTACACCTGCGATCGGTCCATCAAATGGAATATCCGATACACTTAGTGCTAAGGAAGAGCCAAGCATCGCTGCCATTTCAGAGGAACAGTTTTGGTCTACTGACATAACAATAGAAATTACTTGAACTTCATTACGGAAACCATCTGGGAACAATGGACGAATTGGACGGTCGATTAAGCGACTTGTTAAAATAGCTCGTTCTGAAGGGCGTCCTTCACGTTTAATAAATCCACCAGGAATTTTACCAACCGCATATAACTTCTCTTCATAATTCACTGTTAATGGAAAGAAATCAAGATTTTTTGGTTGTTTAGAAGCAGTAGCTACAGATAATACACTAGTATCTCCGTATCTTACTAATACTGCTCCATTAGCTTGTTTTGCAAGTTGTCCAATTTCTACTTGCAATGGACGGCCTGCCCATTCGTGTGTAAATACTTTCTTTTCACTCATTGCTCTGGACTCCTCTCGACTTCAAAAAACTCCTTAAATAAGGCGATGATTATTTTCTACTATGATTTTCGCAAAATCTTTCATATCCAAAGGTATATGTAAGCTCTTTTGCTCACTATCTGCTATTTCTGTACAAATTGAAATATAACACGGCCTTTAAAAAAGGACGTTCTAATGGTTATATGTATCATAAGTAGTGTATCAAAAATATCGAAACTATGCGAAATATTTTACTAAAAAAAACAAAAATTACTCGCTAATACTAATATATAACAATTTCCCTTAGAAATAAATTTTATACCAATAGAAAAAGCGGGATAAATCCCGCTTTCCTAGGTGTATCTTATCGACGTAAACCAAGTTTTGCGATTAGTTCACGGTAGCGTTGTACTTCGTTTTCACGTAAGTATTTTAATAAGTTACGACGACGTCCAACCATTTTGAATAGACCACGACGTGAGTGATGATCTTTCTTATGTGTACGTAAATGTTCGTTTAAAGAGTTAATCTCTTCAGTAAGGATTGCGATTTGGATATCTGCAGATCCTGTATCGCTTTCATGAGTTCTGAACTCAGCGATTAGTTCGTTTTTGCGTTCTTGTGTAATTGCCATTATAGGTTTCCTCCTAAAAATCTTAATATCCCCTGTTCCTGAGCAGCCGTTGGAGAATCGAGAAAGCCAAGGAAAGGTTAAGTACATTTTTGTACTTATAAAGAATAGCATAATCTCTTATACGAAGCAACTTTTATGAAAGGTATTCCATTTGTTACTTTAAAATAATAACGAGAGGGTTAATAACCATAAAAATTTATCTTCTGGATATTAGAAATTATAAAAAGCTTACATTTTAAAGTATTCCATAGCGTAATTTTTGTCTTTCCCGATTTGTTTTTTAAGCTCGTCAATCCCATTGAACTTTTGTTCGGCACGTATACGCTTGTACCAATGCACGGATACTTCTTCTCCATAAATAGATTGGTCGAAATTTATAATATGTACTTCAATCGATAATTTCTTTTCTTCCGGGTTATTAAATGTTGGCTTATACCCAACGTTACATACTCCCTCATACCAAATTTCCTGGACCTGTATCTTCACTGCATAGACACCAATAGCCGGAGTAAATTGTCCTTCCTTTGGTTGGATATTAGCAGTAGGAAAATCTATTGTTCTACCTCGTTTATCACCATGGACAACTACACCAGATAGCATAAAAGGACGACCTAAAAGCTCTTTTGCCACTTCCACTTTGCCCTCTTTTAGTGCCTCACGTATTCTAGTAGAACTTATTTTATCGCCAGCAAGCTCTTGCTTGCCAACTATAGAAACGGAATATTCTCCGTTAGAAAGCTCCTCCATATCCTGCATCGTACCTTTACCAAAAGATCCAAACGTAAAATCGAACCCTGCAGTCACATGTTTAACATTTGCATGCTTAATAAATGAGTCAATAAATTGAGCAGGCGAGAGCTTCGCAAAGTCTGAAGTAAACCTTACGACAAATAAAGCATCTACATTCATTTGTTCCAGTATCTCGATTTTCTGTTCCAAAGGTGTAATATAGAATACTTGCTCTTTTCTCCCACCTAGAACAAGAGAAGGATGAGGATCAAACGTCATAACAGCTGTCTTGATACTCTTTTCTTTACCTTTATTTAAAGCCTCTTGGATAACTGCACGGTGTCCGGTGTGGACACCATCAAAAAATCCTATTGCTAGGGAATAAGCTTCATTGTTAGTAACATTATATAAATGATTGGGATAAGATAAGTGATATACGTTCATATTATTCTCCTTTATCTGATGAAAACATTTTCTCTGGTTTCATCATACCACTTTTTGTTGGATGTTTAATATATACCGCAATTGGCTCCCCATTGTCTGTGAAGACCATTTTGTCATTTGTATTCAGCAGTGGATGTATTTCCAATACAGAGCCATTTGTAATCCATTTTTTCAATGAATTATCTAGTTCCTCGAATGGCCATTTGGATAATGCGTGTTTAAACGGTAAAATACTTTGTTCCAGAGCATCATTTTCCAAAGATTGTTGTACTTCTGAAAGAGTTAGACACTGCAATTTTGTAAAATTTCCAGAAGCAGTGCGCACTAGCGATGACATATGGGCCGGATATCCAAGTAGCTCGCCTATTTGAACGGCAAGTGTACGGATGTAGGTGCCTTTACTACAGTTAATCTCAATAGAGAATAACACTTGTTGGCCAGAAAATACGGAATCATCATCAAGTAATTTTAAATCATTAATAGTTACTTGTCTGCTGGGACGATCTACTTCTTTCCCTTCCCTTGCATACTCGTATAATTTTTTCCCATTTACTTTAACTGCAGAATACATCGGAGGTGTTTGTGTAATGACTCCCGTAAGTTGCTGCAGTACATTTAATATTTGCTCACGAGAAAATTTCTTTTCCGAGTTATCCTCTAAAACTATATCTCCATCAGCATCCTCTGTTGTAGTTGAAATTCCAATAGCAACAGTAGCCACGTAAGTTTTTCCCTCATTCATTACATATTCAGATACCTTAGTTGCCTGACCAAGACAAATTGGTAACACACCTTCAACACTTGGATCTAGTGTTCCAGTATGACCTATTCGTTTCATCTTCAAGATTTTCCGTAATTTAAAGACACAATCATGTGAGGTCATCCCTTTTTCCTTCCATAGAGGAAGTATGCCTTCGTACATATTATTCACCCCATATTCAAAATACAAGAAAGAAGTCTGCTCATTGGATAAGCAGACTTCTTTTTTGTGTTTTATTCCTCAGAAGATTTGTTAATCTGTCTTAGTAAATCGTCAATATGATTGCCATAAGCAGCAGATTCATCATATTCAAACAATAACTCAGGAGTAACTCGTAAACGGATACGCTGCCCAATTTCTGAACGGATAAAGCCTTTTGCTTTTTCTAAAGCCTTTAATGTATCGTTACGGTTACCATTTAACACTGTAATATAAATCGTAGCTTGTTGTAAGTCGCCTGTAACTGCTACATCGGTTACTGTGACAAAACCGATACGAGGATCTTTTAATTTTCGTCCTATGATTTCGCCTAACTCTTTTTTCATTTGCTCGGCAACTCGGTTAGCACGCATTGACATAATTGCTACACCTCATCTTCTATCATAAATATTCTTTGTTGATATCAATACATTCCCATTCTGGGTTAGATTCCAAAAAACGAATGGCAAGTGTTAACTCGCGTTCCACTGCTCGCTTGTCAGAGGCAATGGCAACTATTCCGATTTTAGTACGCTGCCAAACGTCTTGGTGATCTAACTCAGATATTGAAACATTGAATTTTTGTTTTGTTCTAGTGAGCATACGCTGTAATACTGCTCTTTTTTCTTTCAATGAATGTGCAGTAGGGATGAGAAATTCACACTCTGCATACACAATCATTATCGTTTAATTTCTTCCATAATGTAAGCTTCGATTATATCGCTTTCTTTGACATCATTGAAGTTTTTAATCGTTATACCACATTCATAACCTTTAGCAACTTCTTTAGCATCATCTTTGAAGCGTTTAAGGGTATCTAGCTCACCTTCGAAAATAACAATTCCATCACGGATTACGCGAACACCACTATCACGAGTGATTTTGCCATCGATTACATACGAACCAGCAATAGTTCCCACTTTAGATACTTTGAATGTTTCACGAACCTCAGCTTGACCAATGATTTTCTCTTGGAATTCTGGATCAAGTAGTCCAGTCATAGCTGCTTCGATTTCCTCAATTACTTTATAAATAATACGGTGAAGTCGAATATCTACGCCCTCTTGTTCAGCGGCACGTTTCGCATTTGTATCAGGACGTACGTTAAATCCAATTACAATTGCATTGGAAGCAGCTGCAAGGCTAATATCTGACTCAGTGATTGCTCCAGCTCCAGTATGGATAATTCGAACATTTACACCTTCAACTTCAATTTTCATCAATGAAGCAGCCATTGCTTCTACAGTACCTTGAACGTCTGCTTTCACAATTAGGTTTAGTTCTTTCATTTCCCCTTGTTTCATTTGATCAAACAAGTTGTCTAAAGTAACACGTGCTTTTTCAGAACGTTGGCTCACTTGTGCTTGAGATGCACGTGTTTCACCAACTTGACGAGCAGTTTTCTCGTCTTCAAATACAACGAAACGATCTCCTGCTTGTGGAACTTCGTTTAATCCAGTAATTTCAACCGGAGTTGAAGGACCAGCTTCTTTCACACGTCGGCCAAGGTCATTAACCATTGCACGGACACGGCCGAATGCATGACCTACTACGATTGGATCTCCAACTTTTAAAGTTCCATCTTGAACTAATAACGTAGCAACAGAACCTCTACCTTTGTCTAACTGTGCTTCAATTACTGTTCCTAAAGCAAGACGTTTAGGGTTAGCTTTTAGCTCAGCAACCTCTGAAACAAGTAGAACCATTTCAAGCAGGTTATCAATACCATCGCCTTTTAATGCAGAGATTGGTACGAAAATTGTTTCTCCACCCCAAGCTTCTGGCACTAAACCATGCTCTGTAAGTTCTTGCATTACACGATCAGGATTTGCTCCTGGTTTATCCATTTTGTTAACTGCTACGATGATTGGAACTTCTGCAGCTTTCGCATGGTTAATAGCTTCAACCGTTTGAGGCATTACTCCATCATCTGCTGCAACTACTAAAATGGTCAAATCAGTTACTTTTGCTCCGCGCGCTCGCATCGTTGTAAACGCAGCATGCCCTGGAGTATCTAAGAAAGTAATCTTTTTACCGTTATCCACTACTTGGTATGCACCAATATGCTGAGTGATACCACCCGCTTCTCCAGCTGTCACCTTAGTGTGTCTGATAGAGTCTAACAGAGTAGTTTTACCATGGTCAACGTGTCCCATGATTGTTACTACTGGTGGACGCTCTACTGTGTGTGTAGAATCTTCTTCCACAGGAGCTTCGAAATGAACTTCTAAATCAGTAATATCGATTTTGATTTCTTCTTCCACTTCTACACCGTAGTCTGCACAAATAAGTTCAATTGCATCCTTATCAAGCTCTTGGTTAATTGTTGCCATTACACCAAGTAAGAACAATTTTTTAATAATTTCTGCAGGTTCACGACCTAATTTTTTCGCAAGTTCTGTTACAGTAAGAGATTCCGTAAAAGTAATTCTTTCTGGAAGTTCTCTTTCTTTTCTTGGCACTGGTGGTTGAACAGGAGTTGTCGGTCCTTTTCTACGCTTGTTTGGACGTTGGCCTGGACGATTTTGTCCCCCTGGTCTATTTTGACCACCCGGACGATTTTGTCCTCCAGGTCGGTTATTATTATTAAAGACTTTTTTCTCTTTTGGTTGATTATTTGAACCTTGAGAATTAGATCCTTGATTATTCGACGTATTTGCAGGTCTTTGTTGTGATTGACCATTGGTTGAAGGACGTGATTGTCCCCCTGAAGATGGCCTAGATTGATTTTGGTTATTTGGTCTTTGTTGCCCTTGTGAAGACGGTCTAGATTGGTTCTGGTTGTTTGGTCTCTGTTGTCCTTGTGAAGACGGTCTAGATTGGTTCTGGTTACTTGGTCTTTGTTGCCCTTGATTAGAAGGTTTAGTCTGTTGTGAAGCTGAATTATTTCCAGCGCCACCTTTTTTATAAACGCCGTCTAATTTACTTACAGCATCCCCTTCAAGCGTAGACATATGATTCGTAACTGTAATATTCATTTTTCCTAGTTGCTCAATAACTTCTTTACTTGATTTATTAATTTGTTTCGCGTATTCATGAACTCTGATTTTAGTCATTAGCTCACCCCCGGTTATATTCGTTGAGAAGGCCGGACAGTTTTTTAGCGAAACCGTCATCCATAATGGCTATTGCCACCCTGGCCTCTTTTCCCGTCGCATGTCCGAGATCGTGCCGGTCTCCAAAGACATGCAGCTCAACGTTAAAAGATGCACATTTATCATTCAATTTTTTTGCCGTATTTTGTGAAGCATCATTAGCTAATATAACTAACTTTGCTTTTTTACTTCTAATTTCTTTTACGACTAACTCTTCACCAGATATAGTTTTTCTAGCTCTAGTTGCAAGTCCTAATAATTGAGTAATTTGTTGTTCTAAATTCATTTCAATTTTTCTCTTTCGATCATGACTATTAACTCGTCATAGATTTCATTTGGTATGCTTGCTTCTAAATGATTTCCTAAAGAATTCTTCTTCTTTGCTTGGTTAACTGCTTCTACAGTTTTAGAGACATACGCGCCGCGACCAGATTTCTTTCCAGTCGGATCCACGCTAACCTCGCCTTCTTTCGAACGAACTACTCGAATCATTTCTTTTTTAGGAAACATGTCTCCAGTAGCAACACATTTTCGTAATGGGATTTTTTTTTGAGTGGCCATACTAAATCAGCCTCCTATTCTTACTCTTCGTCTTTGTAAAAATCAAAATCATCCATATCGTTTTCTAATTCTTCTACAATTAGTTGCGGAGAATTCTCGTTAGGATAAATTCCTAGTTCTCTAGCATCCGTCTCACTTTTAATGTCAATTTTCCAACCTGTTAGCTTAGCTGCAAGTCTTGCATTTTGACCTCTTTTACCAATAGCGAGAGATAGCTGATAATCCGGGACTACTACTGTAGTGGATTTTTCCTCTTCATTTACTTGAACGTCTAAAACTTTCGAAGGACTAAGTGCATTTGCCACGAAAACTACCGGATCTTCTGACCATTCCACAATGTCAATTTTTTCTCCGCTTAGTTCGTTGACAATCGTTTGAACACGAGCACCTTTCGCACCTACACATGAACCAACTGGATCAATTTCATCGTTATGAGCGAATACAGATATTTTCGAACGATCTCCAGCTTCACGAGCGATAGATTTAATCTCTACAATACCTTCGAAAATTTCAGGCACTTCCATCTCAAATAAGCGACGAAGTAATCCTGGATGTGTTCTAGAAACAAACACTTGTGGTCCACGAGTTGTACGTTCAACCTTTGTAATATAAACTTTGATACGGTCATGAGGACGATAAGTTTCAGTCGGAATTTGTTCGTTTACTGGTAAAACAGCTTCCACTTTCCCTAAACCTACATAAATATTGCGAGCATCAAGTCGTTCAACAATACCGTTTACTATATCATCTTCACGATCAACATACTCTTCATATATTAACCCACGCTCTGCCTCACGTACTCGCTGAGTCACCACTTGTTTTGCTGTTTGTGCTGCAATACGTCCAAAGTTACGTGGAGTAACTTCTTCCTCTACTACATCTCCAAGAGCATAATGTGGGTTAATAGCTTGTGCATCCTCAAGAGAAATCTCCAGTCTGCTATCACTAACTTCCTCTACTACATCTTTTCTAGAATAAACTAACATAGAACCGTTAGCTAAATTGATATCCACTCGAACATTTTGAGCTTGATTGAAGTTTCTTTTGTATGCCGTAACTAATGCAGCCTCAATCGCCTCCATTAAGACATCTCTTGAAATTCCTTTTTGCTTCTCTAGCGCAGTTAACGCATCTAATAACTCACTACTCACAGCTGTCACTCCTCAATATACATTATGCAGAGAAATCGATTGCTAAACGAGCAAGCGCAATTTTCTCTTTTTCAATTTGAATTTTAACTCTTCTTGTTTTGATGCGAACTTCTATTAAAGCGCCTTCTTCAGCAGAATAAGAAAGTAATGTTCCTTCAAACTCTTTAGCCCCGTTAATTTGCTCATAAGTTTTAATGAAAACATATTTCCCTATAGCTGAGATAAAATCAGCTTCTTTCTTTAAAGGACGCTCTGCCCCAGGCGAGGAAACTTCTAAAAAATAATTTTCCTTAATAGGATCTTCTTCATCCAATTTTTCACTTAGCTTATTACTTACTTGGGCACATTGCTCAATATCAATGCCACCAGAAGGTGTATCAATATATACACGTAAAAACCAATCGCGACCTTCTTTAACATATTCAACATCAACGAGCTCCAAGGTCATCTCTTGCAAAATAGGTAAAACAAGCTCTTCAATTTTACTAGTTATATTACTCATAAAGGCCTCCCTACACAACCATGATTTTCTATATAACAACAGAAAAGAGCGGGAAATCCCACTCTTTCGTCACAGAACTATGAAACATTGGTAGTTTTATCTTACCATACCATAGGTTTGTTTGCAAATTAGTGACTAAAACAGAGATAGCTGATTCGCGTCAGGTAGCCCTTCTAGGCAACCCATCGAGTCCAGATACTCAATAATCGTTTTGGAAACTTTACCTCTTTGCTGCAAATCCTCTTTAGATAAGAACTCTCCATTTTGTCTAGCATTTACTATTTGAACAGCAACGTTCGTACCTAAGCCTGGAACGGCATCAAATGGAGGTATTAAAGTATTCCCTTCAATAGTAAATTCATGTGCCTTAGATTTATAAAGATCAATCTTTTGCATTCTAATTCCTCGCTCAGACATTTCCAGAGAAAGCTCTAATACAGTCGCCAAGCTTTTTTCTTTGTTAGATGCTTCTAATCCCTTTGCATTAATTTCATCTAACTTAGCTCGAATTGTATGTGAGCCATTTACAATAGAGATTAAATCAAAATCGGATGCTCGTACTGTAAAATATGCTGCATAGTATAGTATTGGGAAGTGAACTTTAAAATATGCAATACGAACGGCCATTAAAACGTAGGCAGCAGCATGAGCTTTAGGGAACATATATTTTATCTTTTTACATGATTCAATATACCAGTTAGCTACACCTTTTGATTTCATTTCTGCTTCAAATTCTGGTGTTAGTCCTTTCCCTTTCCGCACAGACTCCATTATTTTAAATGCAAGTGAAGGATCTAAGCCTTGATAGATTAGATAAACCATAATATCATCACGACAGCCAATTACATCTGAAAGCTGACATGTTCCTGCTTGTATAAGTTCTTGTGCATTGCCCAACCAAACATCCGTCCCATGAGAAAGACCTGATATTTGAACAAGTTCTGAGAAGGTTGATGGTTTTGTTTCCTCGAGCATTTGTCTTACGAATCGAGTACCGAACTCCGGAATACCCAGCGTTCCCGTTTTACAATCAATTTGTTCTTCTGTTACTCCAAGAGTTTCTGGTCCACTAAAGATCTTCATAACTTCCGGATCATCCGTCGGTATCGTTTTCGGATCAATTCCAGAAAGGTCTTGCAGCATCCGTATAACGGTCGGATCATCGTGTCCAAGAATATCTAATTTCAGTAGATTATCATGGATGGAATGGAAGTCAAAATGCGTCGTTTTCCACTCTGAATCCTGTGCATCTGCCGGAAACTGAATTGGTGAAAAATCAAATATATCCATATAGTCAGGTACAACAATAATACCTCCTGGATGCTGTCCAGTTGTACGTTTTACACCTGTACATCCTTGTACTAAGCGATCTATTTCTGCTCCACGTAATGATATATTATTATCATTCATATAACCTCGAACATATCCATACGCTGTCTTTTCCGCTACTGTTCCTATAGTACCTGCTCGGAATACATACTCTTCCCCAAACAGCTCTTTTGTATAGTTATGTGCTGTTGGTTGATATTCTCCACTAAAGTTTAAGTCAATATCAGGAACCTTATCTCCTTTAAACCCTAAGAATGTTTCGAAAGGAATATCTTGTCCTTCCTTAACGTAAGGAGTATCACATTTTTCACAGTTGGCATTGGGAAGGTCAAATCCAGATCCTACAGAACCATCTTGGAAAAATACAGAATGTTTACAGCTAGGACAAATATAATGAGGAGGCATAGGATTTACTTCAGTTATCTCCATCAAGGTTGCGACAAGTGATGAGCCTACAGATCCACGGGATCCAACCAAATAACCATCATCTAAAGATTTCTTCACTAGTTTGTGAGAGATTAAATAAATAACAGCAAATCCATGTCCAATAATAGACGTAAGCTCTTTTTCAATACGTGCCTCAACTATCTCTGGCAATTCCTCACCATAAATTTCCCTAGCTTTCGTATAGGTTAACTCTCTAACTTCGTCATCTGCTCCTTCAATTTTTGGAGTATAAAGATCGTCTTTGATTGGCTTAATGTCTTCGATCGAATCTGCAATATTGTTAGGATTCGTAATGACTATTTCTTTTGCCAGCTCTTCTCCTAAAAACGAGAAGGAATCTAGCATTTCATTGGTAGTTCTAAAGTGAACCTTTGGTAGCTCATGACGATTTAAAGGATTTGCTCCCCCTTGAGAATTCACCAAAATTTTGCGGAACATTGCATCCGTCTCATGTAAATAATGTACATTTCCAGTAGCAACAACTGGTTTCCCTAACTTTTTCCCTACTTTAATCAGCTTGCGAATAATGTCTTCTAAGTTCCATTCATCTCTTACTAGTTCCATTTCAATTAAATGAGCGTACACTTCTTTAGGATGTACCTCTAAATAATCATAGAACTTGGCAATTTCTTCAACTTGCTCCAAAGGCTTTTGCATAAGCCCTTCGAAAACCTCTCCACGATCACAACCAGAGCCAATTATTAACCCTGCTCTATGCTTTTGAAGCACCGAACGTTTAATACGTGGCACGCGATAGAAGGTAGTTGTATGGGAAAGGGAAACTAATTTAAATAGATTCTTTAGACCCTCATCGTTAACCGCTAAAATAGTACAGTGTGATGGTCTTGCTCGTTTGTAGGAATCACCTTGCCCAATATGCTTATTGAAGTCATCAAGATAATGAATGTCTTGTGCTTCAGCTTCTTTTAATAAATGCAATAAAAGATAACCTGTTGCCTCACAGTCAAAGATCGCTCTATGGGCTTGGGTTAATTCGATATTAAATTTTTTCGTTAGTGTACCTAGTTTATGTGTTTTCATTTCCGGATGTAAAAAACGAGCTAGTTCTAATGTATCGATAACTGGATGGTCAAAATGGTTAATATCGCATTTTCGATAACCCTCATACAAGAAGCCCATATCAAACGACGCATTATGCGCAACAATAATCCCGTCACCGATAAATTCATGAAAATCTCTAATAACATCCTCTATCTCTGGAGCATTACGAACCATATCATCCGTGATACCAGTTAGCTCAATTGTTGTTGCGGACAAAGCATGATGCGGATTAACAAATCTTTCAAATTTGTCAATAATAGTACCGTTGTGCATTTTTACTGCTGCAAGCTCAATGATCTTATCATAAGTAGCAGATAACCCTGTCGTTTCTACGTCAAAGACAATATACGTAGCATCTTCCAGTGCAATATGTTGTTCGTCATAAGCTATTGGCACTCCATCGTGAATTAGATTTGCCTCTAAGCCGTATAAAATTTTTATACCATTCTTCTTACCAGCTGCATACGCCTCTGGGAATGATTGTACATTGGCATGATCAGTAATCGCTACTGCTTTGTGCCCCCATTTGGCTGCTTGAGAAACTAGAGCTGAAACAGAAGAAACAGCATCCATTTGACTCATCGGGGTATGCATATGTAACTCCACTCGTTTTTCTTTTGAAGTATCATATCTTAGTACTGGATTAATCTCACACATATCTTGAGCCATTACGATTAAATCGCGCACAAATGTATCATTTTGCACGGAGCCTCTTACTTTTATCCACATTCCCTTTTTAAGACGTGCCATCATTCCGGCGTCTTCTTTGTCTCTTGAGAACATTTTAACTAGAATTGAATCTGTGTAATCCGTCACTTTTGCAGTTAATAGAGATCTTCCACTTCTAAGCTCTTTAACCTCCACGTCAAAAACAAAGCCTTCAATCGTAACTCTACGCTCCTCGTCCTGAATAGAACGTATTTCCACGCTCGCCTCTTCTTTTTTCAAAGGGGTACCTAGCTGGAATGGTCCATCTTCTCCCGCATCTCCACTATCCTGACGTTGAGATTCTCTCTTTTGTAAATCAACTAAAGCTTTTTTCCCTAGCTCTTCTTCTTCCATTCTTCTTTGTTCTAAGAAGGCAACTTGGGCTTCTGCTAGTGCTTCGGTATCCTCAACCAATTTAAAATCTATTGCGAGTTTAGGAAATCCAAAGCTTTCATACACATTTGAAATGTGTTCGATATATTTTTTTTTGAATGTACGGAGCTGTAAATCCTGCCCACAAGTAAGCTGTATCATCTGTCCATTCCACTCTGGCTCCTGACCTAGCAAGCAATCTTTTAACGGAGGAGCCATATCGCTCATTTCTTTTAAGACACTTGTCCAGTACGCTTTTACTAGCGGTTCAGAGACTTCTGGATTTTCGCTTTTTATATTTAAATAAACAGTTGCTATACCCTGAAATTTTTCTTGTAGTCTTGTTTGGAATTTAGTATAAACCTCAATCGGAAGAATGTTTGCTAAATTGATTTGAAAATGCCATTGTCTTTGCTTTTTATGGACCGTAAATCTGGTAATAGAAGCATTCTCAAAATGCTGTACAAAAGCATCTTCAGTCAGCTCTAGTTGTTGCAGCAATAAATGCATTCTCATTTTGCCATCTTGCATCTTAGCTATTCCCCCTTCTTTTAAAAGTTATTTTCTATTTATTTAATTTCTTTTCTGTATGATTGTAGGGTTAGGCGGCGACTTCTGTGGGATGAGTAACAAATAAGACATAAAAACTGCGCACATAAGCGACGGGTAATAGCTTATCGCTCACCCCACGGAAAGCGTCCTCCGAAAGCGAAATTTAATTCTACTTTATTTGAAATGCATATAGATTTCAAAAAATTGATTCCTTTATAATATGAAAGAACAATTTACAGAAAAAGAAAGGAAGTTCAGCTACTCGAACTTCCTCCCTAACGTAATTTTATCAAAACCACAAATAAATAGTTCTTCCATTTTCTCACAAAATTATTTTAAAAGAAGAATCTTTGAATATCATTCCAAGTGACTACAACCATCAATACCATAAGAAGCATGATTCCTACAAAATGAACCATTCCTTCTTTTTGTTTGTCGACTGGTTTTCCTCTAATTGCTTCAAAAAGGAAGAACAACAATCTTCCTCCATCGAGGGCTGGTAATGGTAACAAATTCATAATCCCAAGATTTATGCTTAAAATAGCTGCCCAGTACATTAGGTTATATACGCCTAATTGCGCGACTGTTTCCGTCGCTTTATATATTCCCACTGGACCAGACAAGTCATCAATAGAAAAGGAGCCAGTAACTAATGTACCTAAGATAGTAAATATTCTTTTAGTCCATTCATAGGTTTGTTCAGCCCCAAAGACAATTGCCCCAATTGGATTTTTTTCTAAAGGACTCTTATATTGAACACCAATTTGGGCAACCTTACCCGCTTCGGTAGCTACTTCCTTCGGAGTTACAATTAATTCTTCCTTAGTACCATCTCGATCTATCACGAAGGTCATCGGTTCGTTAGCGCTATCTCTAACGGCTAGCGATAGTTCTTCCCATTCGGTAATTGGCATTCCGTCAATCTCTTTAACTAAATCTCCATCTTTCATTCCTGCTAACGCTGCTGGACTATTATCTGCAACTGTTGTAATAATAGGCTCGTTAGTTGGAATTCCCTGAAGTAATCCTAAAGCTAGGAATATAAAGAATGCTAATATAAAGTTAAACAAAGGTCCTGCGAAAATCGCCATAGAACGTTGTCCAACTGTTTTGGAACCGAATTGTCGATCATAAGGAGCGATAAAGGTTTCTGTATTATTTTCAATAATAACAGCATTTCTTGCAACTTGATAACGAACTAAACGCTCTTCTTCATCGTAGCCTTCGATATACATTTCTTTCATCAAATCAGATCTTTCTACTTCTAGAAAGAGCATATCAGGGAATTGTTTGTTCTGGTTGAGTACAATTTGATCTATTTCATTGTTCTCATTTACGCGAACACCTAGACGGTATCCAGGCTGTAATTCTATGGAATCTAAATCTTCTCCAGCCATCCGTACATAACCACCCAAAGGTAATAAACGGATTGTATACAGTGTTTCCCCTTTTGTCATACCAAAAATTTTAGGTCCAAAACCAATGGCAAATTCTCTAACCATTATTCCAGCTTTTTTTGCAAAAATAAAATGCCCTAGTTCATGAAAAAAAACAATACTACCAAATATGATTATAAACGCAATGGCTGTTTCCATTATACCCCACCTTTTTCTCCTGCTTGTCTTTCCTCAATACATCATTTTACCATGTTTTGTACACTTTTTCTCGTTTGGCTATCAACAAATAATATAGTATCTAAATCTGGTGAAGAAACATTCGAATGCTCGTCCATTGCTCGCTCAATTAATTCATCAATTTCTAAGAATGTAATCTTTTCTTTTAAAAATAGACTAACTGCTGCTTCATTAGCCGCATTTAATACAGTTGTCATTGTTCCGCCTGCTCGTCCTGCGTCAATCGCCAGCTTTAATGCATGATATCTCTTGTAGTCCATCTCTTGAAAATGAAGCTTGCCAATTTCCGCTAAGTTTAATCGGTGTGCATTTGATCGTTCTAGACGATCTGGATAGGACAACGCATATTGAATAGGCACCCTCATATCCGGCGTCCCTAATTGGGCTATAACACTAGTATCTTTAAATTCAATCATGGAGTGGATAATACTTTCACGATGTAATAACACTTCAATGTCATCATAGGAAATATCAAAGAGGACATGAGCTTCAATTACTTCCAACCCTTTGTTCATCATCGTAGCTGAGTCAATCGTAATTTTTGAACCCATTGACCAGTTAGGATGGTTTAACGCTTCTTTGACAGTGACACTTTTTAATTCTTCACGTGTTCGATCTCTGAAGCTACCTCCAGATGCAGTAATAATAAGCTTTGAAACCTCGCTTTTCTTTTCTCCATTCATCGCTTGGAATAGCGCAGAATGTTCACTGTCAACAGGCAGGATTGGCACATTATATTGTTGGGCAGCTTGCATAACTAAATGACCAGCCGTAACCAATGTCTCTTTGTTTGCAATAGCAATGGTAATTCCCTTTTTAATAGCTTCTAATGTTGGTCTTAAACCTACACTCCCTAAAACCGCATTTACTAGAACATCCGCGTTCGTATGAGCTGCAACTTGTATCAAGCCGGCATCTCCAAAAACTACTTCTATTTTTGGATATTCTTGTTGCAGTAAAAGTGCATCTTCTTCTTTTTGTACAGATACAACTTCTACATGAAACTCATTTAGTATCTTTCTTGTTTCTTCTATATTTTTACCTACCGAAAATGCAACTAATTGAAACTTATTTGGGTGCTCTCTTATTATATCCAAAGTTTGGAGCCCAATAGAACCAGTTGCACCTAATAAACTTATTCTTTTACCCATGAAATAATGTCGTCTCCCTTATATAAAATGTAAAAAGTGCAATAATGGCAAGACAAAAAGAAGACTGTCAAAGCGATCTAATATTCCACCGTGTCCAGGTAGTAGTTTACCTGAATCTTTTACATTAAAGTGTCTTTTAATACCCGATTCAACCAAATCCCCCAGTTGTCCAAAAATGGAGGCTATAATAGTAATCCCGATTAGGACAATGTATGAGGAAGTAAGTGGATTAATCCATTGGATAATTAGAGCAGTGATTATTGCCCATAGTATCCCTCCTACAAATCCTTCTACTGTTTTGTTTGGAGAAATCTCTGGCCATAGTTTTCGTTTCCCAATTTTTCTACCTGTAAAATAAGCACCTGAATCAGTAGTCCATACAATCAGTAACGCAAATATGAGATATGCCAATCCACTTTCTCGAGTTTCAATAAAATAATAAAAACCTATCCCTACATATAAAGTACTCACAAGCACGAAGGAGGCATCCTCAAATGTAAAACTGTTTTTCGTTAGCACAGTGAAAATAAGCAAGAGAAAAACAGCTACGAATACCCATTCGAGCTTTGTATGACCTGTAAGGTTAACTATATTTTCTGTATAAGCTGAAGGGAATAATAGTAAAAACAAAAGAAGTAGCGATATGATACCTGAAAAAGAAAAGAGACTTAAACCCTTCATTTTTAGTATTTCATATAATCCTACTGTAGCAATTGCGTATATAAGAACAGTAAATACAGGTCCTCCTAGCAGAACTATTGGAAGAAAGAGTGCTAAAGCGACGGCACCCGTGATAATTCTTGTTTTCAATTTGTTTCTTCCTCCTTAATTCCACCATATCTTCTATTTCGCTTTTGAAAGGTTTCAATAGCTTCTATCAAACATTCCTGATCGAAATCTGGCCACAATGTGTCTGTAAACCAGAATTCTGTATATGCGAGTTGCCAAAGCATGAAGTTACTTAAACGTACTTCCCCACTAGTTCTAATCAGTAAATCTGGTTCACTTAAATCTTTCGTCATTAAATAACTATTAATATTATTTTCTGTAATATCATTTATCTCCATATTACCTTCTTGAATATCTAGAGCAATTTTTTTTACCGCTTGAACAATTTCATCTCTGCTTCCATAGTTTAGAGCAAAGTTTAATATGAGACCGTTATTTTCGGCAGTTTGCTCCATTGCTTTTGTAACAGCCTTCTTAGTATGCTCTGGCAAAAGTTCAATATTACCCATCATTCTTACCTGAATATTTTGTTCCATTAACTCAGGTAGATAGGAGTTTAAAAATTCTTCAGGTAAACGCATTAAAAATTCAACTTCAATTTTAGGCCTTTTCCAGTTCTCTGTTGAGAATGCATATAATGTGAGCGTTTTTATACCCACTTCATTGGCAAATCTAGTTATTTTCCTTACAGTTTGCATTCCTTCATGATGTCCAGCTACTCTTGGCAAGGCTCTCTTTTTAGCCCATCTGCCATTACCATCCATAATAATGGCGATATGGTCTGGCAACTGTTCTTTTTGTGCATTTTCCACTCGTTCATTTAAATAGATACTTATCGCTTTATCATTTTTACGAATAAGTTTTTTTAGCATGCATTAACCTCCACTTTAAACCTTATCGAAGCATATAGTCTTATCATAACAAATAAAAACGAATATAAAAAGACGTCCTTCTAAAAGGACGCCTTCTTCGGATAAAGGTTCAACTGTACTACTTGCTAGAAGAGTATCTTAAACCTCTAGAATTTCTTTTTCTTTATCTTTAGTGATTGCATCGATTTTATCAATATTTGCATCCGTAATTTTTTGGATTTCTTCTGTGTAGCTTCTTAAATCATCTTCTGTGATTTCTCCAGCTTTCTCCATTTTTTTCAGGTCGTCGTTCCCATCACGACGTACATTACGGATATTTACTTTAGCTTCTTCAGCTTCTTTTTTAACTTGTTTTACTAATTCTTTACGGCGCTCTTCTGTCAGTGCAGGAATAGCAATACGAATAAGATTACCATCGTTTGTAGGAGTGATTCCTAAGTCTGATTTCATAATTGCTTTTTCGATATCTCCCAGAATGGATTTATCATAAGGTTGAATTGTTAGTAAGCGCGCTTCTGGTATCGATATACCAGCCATTTGGTTAATCGGTGTTGGCGCACCATAGTAGTCCACAGTAATTTTATCAAGTAAAGATGCGCTTGCACGACCAGCACGAATAGAAGCTAGCTCTCTTGTATACACTTGAATTGTTTTAGCCATTTTGTCTTTTGTTTGCTCTATTACTTGTTTCGGCATTATGAATTCCTCCTAACGACTGTTCCAATAGAGTCACCTAGGACAGCCCGTTTAATATTTCCATTTTCCATAATTGAGAATACAATAAGTGCAATATCATTGTCCATACATAAAGTGGAAGCCGTTGAATCCATCACCTGTAGGCCTTGCTGAATTACTTCCAAGAAAGACAATTCATCATATTTCACTGCTGTTTTATCCATTTTTGGATCAGCTGAATACACACCATCTACATTGTTTTTAGCCATTAAGATAACATCAGCTTCTATTTCAGCTGCTCTTAAAGCTGCTGTAGTATCAGTCGAGAAGTATGGATTACCCGTTCCCGCTGCAAATATTACTACACGTTTTTTTTCTAAATGACGAATCGCTCTTCTTCTTATGTACGGTTCTGCCACTTGACGCATTTCAATGGAAGACTGTACACGCGTCTCAACTCCACATTGTTCTAGAGAATCTTGCAGTGCCAATGAATTCATAACCGTAGCCAACATGCCCATATAATCGGCATTAGCACGGTCCATTCCCATCTCGCTGCCTATTTTACCTCTCCAAATATTGCCTCCTCCAACTACAACAGCAACTTCAACTCCAAGATCAACGACTTCCTTCACTTGTTCCGCTACTGATTTAATAATCTCAGGAGACAATCCAAAACCTTTTTCTCCAGCCAATGCTTCGCCACTTAGTTTTAAAACAATTCTTTTATATTGTGGTGTGCTCATAGATATCCTCCATCTCTTTTCTTGAAAAATAGGGAACACAAATTACGTGCTCCCTAGAGTTTTTCTATAAAATAAGAACAACATACGTTCTTACTATTTATTTTTTATTATTTACCTTTAACTTGGCTCATTACTTCTTCAGCAAAGTTATCTTCACGTTTCTCAATTCCTTCACCAACAGCGTAGCGTGTGAATGAAACTAGTTTACCACCAGTTGATTCCACAAATGTACGAACTTTTTGATCTGGATTTTTAACGAAAGATTGGTCTAATAAGCACACTTCTTCAAAATATTTACCAAGACGGCCTTCTACCATTTTAGCTACAATATTTTCTGGCTTACCTTCGTTTAATGCTTGTTCTGTTAATACTTTACGCTCGTGCTCTACTTCCTCAGCAGATACTTCATCACGAGAAATGTATGATGGGTTTAAAGCAGCAATGTGCATTGCAACGTCTTTTGCCGCTTGCTCATCAGTAGAACCTTCAAGTACTGTAAGAACTCCGATACGACCTCCCATGTGAAGGTATGGACCAAATGCATCCGCATCTGTTTTTGTTTCAATAACAAAGCGACGAAGAGTAATTTTTTCTCCAATTTTAGCTACTGCGTTAGAAATAGCATTTTCAACTGTAACGCCTTCTTCAATGTTAGAAGCTAATGCTTCTTCAACTGAAGCTGGTTCAGTAGTTAATAAATGAGAAGCTACTTGTTTAACTAATTGTTGGAAGCCTTCATTTTTGGCAACGAAGTCAGTTTCTGCGTTCATTTCTAATAATACAGCTTTATTGCCATCGATTTCGATGAAAGTTGTACCTTCAGCTGCGATACGATCAGCTTTTTTAGCTGCAGAAGAAAGACCTTTTTCACGTAAGAAGTCAATTGCTGCTTCTAAGTTGCCATCTGTTTCAACTAGAGCTTTCTTACAATCCATCATACCTGCGCCAGTTTTTTCACGCAATTCTTTTACCATTTGTGCTGTAACTGCCATTATAAATTCCTCCTAGTACAATTAAATGTCATTTTCTCAAAAAAAGGTGATAAGTGGTTTGGCCGCTTATCACCTGTTACTTACATGTGTCTTACTCAGCAGCAACTTCAGCTGAAGCTACTTCTGCATCTTCACCTTGTCTTGCTTCTAGTAATGCATCCGCCATTTTAGCAGTTAATAATTTCACTGCGCGAATTGCATCGTCATTTGCAGGAATTACATAGTCGATTTCATCTGGATCACAGTTTGTATCAACGATTCCTACTAATGGAATGTTCAATTTACGAGCTTCTGCAACTGCAATACGCTCTTTACGTGGGTCAACTACGAACATTACATCCGGGATAGCTTTCATGTCACGGATACCGCCTAAGAATTTAACTAGACGTTCGTGTTCTTTTTTAAGTTGAACTACTTCTTTTTTAGGAAGTACAGAGAAAGTTCCGTCTTCTTCCATTTTTTCAATTGCTTTTAAGCGTGCTACACGTTTTTGAATTGTACCGAAGTTAGTTAAAGTACCACCTAACCAACGTTGGTTAATATAGTAGTTTCCTGAACGTTCTGCTTCTTCTTTAATAGCTTCTTGAGCTTGCTTTTTAGTTCCAACGAAAAGAACTTTCCCGCCATCTTGACCTACTTGGCGCATGAAGTCATAAGCTTCTTCTAATTTTTTCACCGTTTTTTGAAGATCGATGATGTAGATTCCGTTACGCTCAACAAAAATGTATTTTTTCATTTTTGGATTCCAACGGCGAGTTTGGTGACCGAAGTGTACACCAGCCTCAAGTAATTGTTTCATAGAGATTACTGACATTTTATTTCCTCCTGGTTTGGTTTAGTCTTCCGCATTCTTCATTTTTCATCGGCTACTCTTTTGTAAGAGCACCTGCCAATTCCATCAGAAATGCGTGTATATTCATACCGTCTTGTAATATACCATAGATATAATTAACTTTCAACTATTTTAATCCTGAAATTTCAAGAAGAGCTCGACTTCTGTCTTTCCAATTTGGAGCAACTTAGCTATTTCTGTAGGGTTTTTACCTTCTTCCGAATAATACAATACTTTTTCCTTTAAAGTAATAGGAATCTCTTTTTCTGGTAAATTGGAAGATTGAACATAACTACTAGCTGCCTTTTGTTTTGAAACTAGTGGTCTTGATATTATTAATGATTGGCTTTCCTCGTTTGAAGCAGATGAAATCTCTTTTTTAGCAATAGAGATTACTTCCTTCTTTTCAGAAGAGTAATTATTTTGTTCTTTGAGCTCATGTAAAAGGCGATCATTTTCGTCCTTGATTTCTGCAATGTAGGCACTAAAAGAATTTTCTATTTCTTTAATCATCTGCTCTTGCTTGTCTTCCATACCCTTATACTTAGACATTTTCATATTCAACAATGCGATGAAATAAAAACTAATTATTTGGAGTAGAAATAAAACTGTTAAAATTATAGACGTCATTTTTACTCCTATCCGCTAAAGTCTACAAAGTTACCTTTAAAGGGGTGCTTTGTCTCTTTATTTTCTTGTTCTTTTTTTTCTCTTTTTTCATTTTCTTGCTCAGTTTGTTGCTTTGAGCCTTGTTCGGCGTCTGCTTCTATATTATTGGATTTAATAACTGTTTCTCTATTTCTCTCAATTTGCCTTTCAGTTGCAGCTTGAGCATTCGCTTGGTTTATAGCACTTTGTTGCTGCATTTGCTCAGACATTTTACCCGCATCAAATGTTTTCGGTATAGCAATCTGTAGTTCAACAACTTTTAAGCTCATAGAATTTCCCTCCGCATATTATGAATTCATCATTTCACTTGCCAAAAGCTTCCGAAGCTTAAAAAGAGCCTTGGAATGTATTTGAGAAATTCTGGAGGTTGATAGGCCTAACATTTCACCTATAACCGTCAAGGTTAACTCTTCAGTATAAAATAAGCTTAAAACTAATTGTTCGTTCTCATTTAAGTGTTGAATTTGGTTCACTAGGTCATTAAGTAACTCGCCCTTGACAAGCTGCTGCTCAGGCGTAGTCTGCGTATCATCTCTAATGACAAATGCTTTATTATCCATTTCGTCTTGGTCATGTAGCTGTTCATCGATCGATAGAACATTAGAGAAGAAATGCTCCTGCACTGTCTGATAAACTTCTTCAACCGAAACCTCAACAAATTGTGCTATTTCCTCAGGTGTTGCATGACGCATTAGTTTTTGTTCTAGCTCTTCAATCTTCTGGTCTAGCTTTTTTGCCTTTTCACGTGAGGACCTTGGTAGCCAGTCTTCTTTTCTCAAGCCGTCTATTATTGCACCTCTAACACGAAAGGATGCGTACGTATCGAACTTTAAATCTCTGGAATGATCAAATTTATTTAAAGCATCAAAAAGTCCCATCATACCAAGGCTTTTCAGTTCATCTCTTGAAACATTTTGAGGAATGCCAGCTCCAATACGCTGCACATGATAGGTTACAAGAGGAGTATATTTTCTTAGAAGTAAATCTCCTGCTTGAGGATCCTTGCTTTCTGTCCATTTCTTCCAAAGGAGCTGCTCCTCTGTCGAATTTAGTTTTGACACAATAATCCCCCTTTCGACCTTTTCCATTATATATATGGATATTATACCAAAATTTCGTATAAAAAGGGGAGGCGAAAATATATCGCCCCCCATTTATGATTCATTATTTATCATGTTTTTTATAATGTTAGCGTATTCTTTTGATGAATCTATTGGTGAGGAAGTGGTATTTTGAGATAAAAGGACCTCTTCCTCTACTTTTTTAGTTTTATCTTCTAGAACATATGATATAGCCGCTCTTCCAAAAAAGGCTAATATAAAAAATAATAGTGCACATATAAGAGATGGTATTAAAATTACAATCCCTTCTACAAAGGGGTATGAAAAAAGAAAGTAACAACTAAATGCAAGAAGAGCTACCCAGCAATTAAATAAAATTGAACCTGCCATTAAATGTTTCTCACTCCCTGATTTACTGTTCTAACGTTCAATAGCTTTGTGGATGGATCAAACTCAATAGTACGTCCACTATTTCCCCCAGTATCTTCAGATATAATGGGAATAGAGTATTTGTGTAAATACTCTTTTACTGCCTCCACATTTCTAGGACCTATTCGCATAGTATCTCTACTGGAAGAGAATTGGAACATTTGAGCACCGCCAGCTATTTTAGCGCGGAGTCTCGAAGGAGCCAACCCTTCCATTTTTAATAGTTCAATAAGCGCTGGTATACCAGTATCAGCAAATTTGGCTATATTAATCTTTTCAGATCTTCCTAAACTAGAATTCGGAAGCATTACATGCACCATGCCGGCTGTTTGATTTCTATCATCGTAAAGAACAACTCCTACACATGAACCCAATCCAGATGTCCTTATCGTATGTGGTGCCTTTGCTATATTCATATCAGCTATCCCGACTTTTACTACGTGACCAATTTGACTTTGTTCAATCATATTATTCTACTCCTAATGCTCGGAAAATAGCTTGAAATGAATCCGGCTCTGGCAATAAAAAGAAATGACCATGAACAATTTTACCACTCTCATCTTCATCTTCATGAATAGCGGTATCGATCACAATGACATAATCACTTACTTGTGAAAGCTCTACAAGCCCAAAACTTATGATAGCTCCCACCATATCAACGCAAAGTGCTGGAACTGTTGGATAAATACTAAGTTTAGTGAAATCGGACAACGCAGACAAATATGAACCGGACAAGATATTTCCTAGCTCCTGAAGCGCAGACGCTCCCATCTCTGTAACCTGTCCCTTTTCAAAGTCTAAACTTTCATCTTGGATCAATCTTCTGATGAATTGGTTTGCCTGCTCAACGGGTAAAACAAAAAACATACTACCATTGACATCTCCATCGATGCGAAGATAGATACCAGCAACTACGCTTTCTGCTCCACCAGCAAGATCCATCATTTCATCAAAAGTTACCATCTCAACTTTAGGGACATTCATGTCTATTTTCTTATTTAACAAGGTAGATAATGCAGTAGCAGCATGCGCTGCACCAATATTACCTATTTCCCTTAATACATCAAGATGCATAGACGTAATCTTATTTTCAAACATATACTAAGCTCCAGCCTTAATAGGATTTAATACTAAGTCAAGATGTAGTAAAATCAACAAACGTTTATCAATTTTAGTAACTCCTGCAATAAAATCTTGTTCTAATCCTCCTACTACTTCTGGCTGAGGCTCTATGGAGTCCATCGGTATATCTAATACATCATTTGCAGAGTCCACGATTACTCCAACATTCATATCCTCTAAAGAGATAATAATAATTCGAGAAGATTCATCTAACGTGCTCTCTCCTAGATTGAATCTGCTCTTTAAGTCAATAATAGGTGTAACTACACCACGAAGATTAATAACTCCTTTTACAAATGAAGGAGTTTTTGGAACTCTAGTTATATGGATTAGTTTTTCAATTCCTTGGACTTGACTAACAGGAATAACATATTCTTTGTCAGCTAACTGAAAAACAACTACTTTTAAGTTTTGTAAATCTAAAGCTTCTGCCATTGTTTCTCCTCCTTACATAATTAACGCGTTACAATCTACTATAAGAGCCACTTTTCCATTTCCTAAAATAGTTGCACCTGAAATAGCAAATACACTAGACAAATAGGTTCCTAGAGATTTTAGAACAATTTCTTGTTGACCAATGAATGAGTCTACAACAAGACCAGCCATTTTATCCCCTTTGCGAACTAAAACAACTGAATGGAATTCTTCTTCCTTGTGTGCTCTAGGTACTTCAAACACCTCTTCTAAAAAGACAAGTGGAACGACCTTCCCACGGAAATCAATTACTTTTTGATTGTGTGCGTTCAAAATGTCAGAAGATCGGATGATAGCAGTTTCAATGATAGAAGAAAGAGGAACAGCATAAATCTCTTCACCTAGCTCTACTAACATAACTGATATAATAGACAATGTTAAAGGTAATTGAATAGAGAATAAGGAGCCTTTCCCTTCTGTTGACGAAATCTCAATTGAACCGCCTAAAGATTCAATGGTTGTTTTCACTACGTCTAATCCTACACCACGACCAGATACATCGGATATGACTTCCGCAGTTGAAAAACCAGAAGATAAAATTAGCTCTGCTACCTGTTTATCCGACAATAAAGCAGCAGCTTCTGGCGTAACAATATTTTTAGCTATAGCTTTTTTCAATACTTTTTCTCGACTTATACCTGCTCCATCATCCTCGATTTCTATAAACACATGGTTTCCGCTGTGATAAGCTCGAAGAACTACGGTACCTTCCTCAGGCTTTCCATTTGCCTTACGAATCTCAGGACTCTCAATACCATGATCTAACGAGTTTCTAATGAGATGAACAAGGGGATCCCCGATTTCATCAATAACTGTACGATCTAGTTCCGTTTCTGCTCCAATGACTTGGAGATTGATTTTTTTGTTTAAATCTCTAGCTAATTGTCTAACCATTTTAGGGAATCGGTTAAAGACCGTATCTACAGGTACCATACGCATGTTAAGAATGATGTTTTGCAAGTCTCCTGTAATTCTAGCCATTCGTTCTACAGTCTCTTCTAATTCACTATCATGCAGGTTTTCTGAGATAGATTGAAGTCTACCTCTATCGATTACTAGCTCTTCAAACAGGTTCATCAAAATATCTAATCTCTCGATATTTACTCTGATTGTTTTGTTACCATGGGTTTGCCCATTTTTAGGTGATGATTGCTTTTCTTCCGCTTTTTTCACTTCTGAAGAAGGTTTTTCCTCAATCTTTATCTCTTCTTTTTTACTCTCTTGCTTCTCAAACTCTTCGTTTTGACGAGTTTTTAGCTGCTCTATACTAACCGGATTTACTATTACCTCTGTAACTTCCGATACTTTCATCAGTTTCTTTTGAACATCTTCTTGCTCTTCAGTCGTAACAATTGCAATGTAGAACTGTTCATCAAAGTCTTCATCCTCTAATCTTTCAACTGTAGGTGAGGATTTGATAACATCACCCATTTTTTCTAAGAGCTCAAACACCATATAAACACGTGCAGCTTTTAACAAGCAATCCTCACGTAGCTTTACCGAGATTTCATATGTAAAATAGTTTTGCTCCGCCGATTGTTGAAGAACAGTCATTTCATAGTCGTCATAGGATAAAAAATTCTGGTGTTTTTCATTGTTATCTACTTTACTCATAACAGTAGCTGCAACTTCCATTTCACCTTTTTCGATTAAATGAAGTTTTCGAACGGTTTCTTCAACGTCTAGCTTGCCATCTCCACCATCCGCAATATTAAAAACCATTTCTTCCAGTTGATCGACTGCAACAAAAACTACATCAAGTAATTCCGGTGTAACATCTAAACGACTGTTTCTAATTTCATCGAGAACATTCTCCATTTTATGCGTTAAATTGGCAATATCCTCGTATCCCATCGTTGCAGACATACCTTTTAATGTGTGGGCAGAACGAAATACCTCATTTACGATTGAAAGATTTTGAGGATTTTTCTCTAGCTCAAGCAAATGATCATTACAAGCTTGTAAATGCTCCTTACTTTCTTCAATGAACATCTCTAAATATTGATTTGTATCCATGAACTTAACACCCCTTTAAGGCAAGTATTGTATTATTGTGTTTGCAATTTTATCTAAATCAACTACATCATTTACTAATTTTGTTTCCACCGCTGCCTTAGGCATTCCATATACAATGCACGTACTTGCGGATTCAGCTATAGCAACTACATTTCCCATCTTCTTTAATTGCTTGAGGCCATTGGAGCCATCTGACCCCATTCCTGTCATAATGACTGTAATTTTATCAAAATCATTATACATACTATTATCTTCTAAGAGTACGTCTACAGATGGTCTATGCCCTCCTCTAGGTGGTTCAATGTCGTCTAGTTTAATCGTATAAACACTTCCTGTTTTTTGAACTCTCATATGAAAGCCACCTGGAGCAATATAAGCATGGCCATCTCGAATGATATCCCCTTGCTCGGCCTCTTTCACCTCAATTTCGGATAGTTGATTTAGTCTATCCGCTAGTGATTTAGTAAATCCTGCAGGCATATGTTGAACGATGAGAACAGGTGCCTTCATATCTTTTGGTAAGTTAGGTAGAACTTCTTGTAATGCTCTCGGACCTCCCGTGGAAGTACCAATCAAAACCATCTTTTTTTTGTTTTTGTTCCATGAATGCTTAATTGGTTGTATTTCTCTTACCTCTTGCTTGTTTGAAGGTATTAATGCACGTGTTTTTATTTTCGTAATAGGAATGGTTGCTGCATGCTCTACCTTTTCAACCAATTCATCTTTAATCTTATGTAAGTCTAGTGAAATGGTACCGCTTGGTTTAGCTACAAAATCTACTGCTCCATATTCTATAGCAAGCAATGTACTTTCTGTTCCCCGTTGGGTATTGCTAGACAGCATGATAACTGCAACAGGACTTTCAGACATGATTTGCTTTAAAGCCTCTAGTCCATTCATTTCTGGCATCTCAACGTCCATAGTAACTACATCTGGTCGAAGTGATTTAATTTTTCGAATGGCATCGGCACCATTGCGCGCGATACCGACTACCTCGATTAGGGTACTTTCCTTAAAAAAATCTCCTATCAATTTGCGCATGAAGGCTGAATCATCTACTATAAGTAATTTTTTTTTAGAAATCATGCCAAATCTTTAAGGCCTCCCTTTAAAGATACTCTTTAATCTATCGATAAATTTACTAGGTTTTGAGGGTATCTCCTCTATTTGTACTTCTGTAAATTTGTTTACTATCTTGTAAAGCTTTTTACTAATTTCTGCCTGTGGATATAACACAGAAAATGGTTCTTGTTGTTGGACAGCTTTGCGAACATATGGATCTTCTGGCAAGGAACCAAGGACTAATACTTCCTTAGAGAGAAATTTAGACATTGCCAATTTAAGTCTAGCTGTAGTGTCTTTTCCCTCCTCCTCTGAAAACGCTCGATTACACAAAAGAAAAAAGTTCTTTTCAGGATCCTTATAATGTATATATTTCATCATAGAATAAGCATCTGTAATCGAAGTAGGCTCAGCAGTTGAAATAACGATAATATCATCCACTGCAACAATTAAATCTAATGCCTGTGAAGTTGCTCCGGCTCCCATATCAAACACGATAAAATCGAAGGATTTTTGAAGATATTCAAAGGCTTCAATCAGTCGTTGAAACATAGTATCGGTCCATTCTATAACACCATTTAATCCAGATCCTCCTGAGATATATTGAAGTCCGTATGGCCCTTCATACATGACACTCTCCAATAATTTTTCTCCAAGTAAATAATCCTTTAAATTAGTAGGAACAGTTTTACCTAGTAAAATATGGATGTTACCCATACCGATATCCATATCTATTAATACTACTTTTTTTCCTTGAGCACTAAGCATTGTTGTAAAGTTGGTTGAAAAATTACTTTTACCTACTCCCCCTTTACCGCTGACAACAGCTATAGAGCGACCTAATTTACTGTGGCTTCGAAGCATCTTCATTCTTAATTCCTCAGCTTGATCTCTCATAGTGAATCCCCTTTAATAATAAATCAAGTAATTCTTCTAGACTAGCTTCAACGATATCTTCAGGTACTTCTTGACCATCTGTGTAGTACGCAAGGCCCTTGTTATATTTAACCATTAAATTAATAATGGAGCCAATAGAATTTGTTTCATCTATTTTAGTAAAAATTAATTTTTCAATAGGAAAATCTACAAATTGTTCTATAATTACACTCATGTCTGTTTCTTTTGAGGTTGAAGAGAGAACAAGATACGTTTCTGTATTACTCTTAAAATCTATCAGTTTTTGTAAATCCTCAACGAATTTCACTTCCTTGTAATTCCGACCAGCGGTGTCTATAAATACAAGATCCAATGATTCAAACTTCTCAACAGCTTGCTGAAAATCTTTAGGACTGTAAACTATTTCAATGGGTGCCTGAAGAAGACCGGCGTAAGTCTTCAACTGCTCAATAGCAGCAATCCGATAAGTATCAGTCGTGATGAATCCAACCTTTTTCTTTTTCTCTAAAACAGCACGAGCAGCCATTTTTGCTATAGTCGTTGTTTTACCAACCCCAGTTGGGCCTAACACATTGATGAATTTTCTTTCATAGGATATACCTCCGAAAGGGAGATCCTTAAGCAAGTTATAAATATAGTCTTTTGTAAGATCAATCTGTTCCTCTATATTTATAGAATCTCTATTTATTTCATGCACAAAAAGCTCATCACTCATGCTAGTGATAAGCTCCTCTGCCAATTCCTGCTGCTTAAGATGATTTATAAGTATTTGAAATTCTTCCGGGTATTGCTGCTCTAACTGCGGACGTTGGATAGATTTCACCATTTTCTTTAAGTCTTCTAGTTCTTTTTTTATCTCTGACGCATGGTTAACGTCGGGCTCTTGCTTAAAGACGGGATAATCAGGTGTATGAACGGGAGGTTCAACTGTGTCTATGCCAGCTAATACTTCAATAGACTTCTTTTTGAACATTCCAATGAAGCCCTTTGAATATACTACTTTAGAGCTTAAGATTACCGCTTCCTCACCCAATTCATTTCGAATAGCCTTCATCGCTTCTGGCATTGTAGCTGCTACATATTTTTTCATCTTCACTCCACATTCACCACCCCGACGCTTTGTACCTCAATTGATGATTCTAACTCGTTATAGGAAAGAATCGGTATTTGAGGGAAATATCTCTCTGTCATTTGTCTTAAATACATTCTTACTGCTGGAGAGCATAGTATAATTGGTGACTGCTCCATCAGTGAAGCACGTTCAATTTCTCTAGCCATAGATTCTAAAATAGCCTGTGAGTCATTCGGATCGATGGAAAGGTAATTCCCATGCTCCGTTTGTTGAATACTATCCGCGACAATTTTTTCAACTCTGCCAGATACTGTTAAAACTTTTAGCACATTACTATTACCAGCATATTGAGAAGTTATTTGCTTCGCTAATGCTTGTCTCGTATACTCAGTTAATATATCGACATCAGATGTCATTTTTGAATAATCAGCTAGTGTTTCAAAAATAATAGGTAAGTTTCTTATCGATACATGCTCTCTTAGCAGGTTGCCTAAAACCTTTTGAATCTCTCCTATAGTCATCGGAGTTGGAGTTAATTCATCCACTAATATAGGTGAAGTCTCGCGAATATGATCGATTAATTGCTTAGTTTCCTGTCTACCTAATAATTCATGTGCATGATTTCGAATAATTTCCGTCATATGCGTTGAGACTACGCTTGGTGGGTCAACCACTGTATAGCCCATTATCTCTGCTTCCTCTTTGACAGCCTCTGTTATCCATTTAGCTGGAAGACCGAAAGATGGTTCTACTGTGTCTATTCCATCGATTGTATCGTCATCACCAGGGCTCATCGCCAAATAATGATCGAGCAATAGCTCTCCTCTAGCCATCTCGTTCCCTTTAATCTTTATACGGTACTCATTTGGCTGAAGCTGGATATTGTCTCGAATCCGTACAACCGGTATAACTATTCCAAGCTCTAATGCAAGCTGTCTTCTTATCATAACTACTCGATCAAGTAAATCTCCGCCCTGTGCAGTATCCACAAGTGGTATCAATCCATAGCCGAACTCAAATTCTATTGGATCTACGTTTAATAGATTAATAACATTCTCTGGACTTTTCATATTATCTGTGGCTGCTTCCTCTTGAAATTCCTCTAGCTCTTCTGGGTCTTCTTTTTCTGCCTTACCCATCATATAAGCGCCAATGACAAGTATAAGAGAAATAGGTAAAGTTAAAAGAAGTCCAATAGGGGTTACTATCCCTAGAAGTGCAATTGTCCCCGCAGCTACATAAAGAAGCTTAGGCTGATTCAATAGCTGTCCAGTAATATCTCCGCCCAAATTTCCTTTTGACGCAGCTCTTGTAACAACTATACCCGTCGCGGTAGAGATTAAAAGCGCCGGAATTTGTGACACAAGTCCGTCCCCTACAGTCAATGTAGAGAATAATACCGCTGCTTCTCCAAAAGGCAAACCAAACTGAACGACTCCAATGATGACACCAAATAGAAGATTGATAATTACGATAATAATACCCGCAATAGCATCACCTTTTACGAATTTCGTAGCACCGTCCATTGCACCGTAAAAATCTGCTTCTCCGCTGACTTTTTCACGTCGTTCTCTTGCTTCTTTTTCAGAAATCATCCCAGCATTAAGATCCGCATCAATACTCATCTGTTTACCAGGCATAGCATCTAATGTAAAGCGCGCAGCAACCTCTGATACACGCTCAGCACCTTTTGTTATTACAATGAATTGAATAATTACTAAAATAGCAAAAACGACTAGACCAACTAACATATTCCCCCCGGTTACAAAAGTACCAAAGGTTTCAACTACCTTCCCTGCATCTCCCTCGGACAAAATCGCACGTGTCGTTGAGACATTAAGTGCAAGCCTAAACAAAGTTACTAGTAATAACAGTGTAGGAAAGACGGAAAATTGTAGCGCCTCCTGCATATTCATTGCGGTCATTAAAATTAATAAAGCTATAGTAATATTAACGATTATTAAAAAACTCAATAACCAATGAGGAAGAGGTATCACGAGCATAGCCACAATAGAAATTACTGCTGCTAATACGGATATATCGCGAACTTGCATATACTTCCACCTCAATCTTTAAATTTTTTGTTTAATGCGATATACATAAGCTAGAACCTCTGCAACAGCCTTAAAGAATTCATCAGGAATTCTTTGACCAATTTCTACTTGATCATACATTGCTCTAGCAAGTGGCCGGTTTTCAACCATGACTACATTATTTTCTTTAGCAATCAATTTAATCTTCTGAGCAACAAAGTCTGCTCCCTTAGCTATTACTACTGGCGCATCCATAGAGGAATCATCATACTTTAAAGCAATTGCAAAATGGGTAGGGTTCGTAATAACAACATCTGCTGTTGGAATTTCCTGCATCATTCTCCGCATGGCCATTTCTCTTTGACGCTGACGAATTCGGGATTTAATGATAGGATCTCCCTCTGTGTTCTTATGCTCGTCTTTTATATCCTGCTTAGACATCTTCAAATTTTTCTCATAATCAAAGCGTTGATAGAAGAAATCTAAGATCGATATAAACAACAATACAAAGGAAGCTGCTATTCCCATCATTCCTGTAAGCCATCCGATGGTAGATAAGGTATCCCAAGCAGTTTTAAAAGAAAGAGAAAGCACTTGCTCCAGATTCATCCATATAATAAGAGTCGTAACCGATCCAATAAAAGAAATTTTAAGAATGGACTTTAATAGTTCAATTATTGCCTTCATCGAGAAGATTCGTTTTAACCCTTTTATAGGGTCTATTTTTTTTAAGTCAAACTTTAAGGGCTCAGTCGTAAAGAGCAACCCAAACTGAAAAAAATTAGCTGCAATAGCTGCAACCACAGCTACCAGCATGATAGGTAACAAGATAAAAGCCATTTCCATCAGCATATCTTTATAAATTTCTAAGGCTATTTCTATAGTTACTGTATCCATCAGTATATATTTAGTAAAAGTAACATTAAAAAATGTAAATATTTCATTGCGTAAAAACCCCGCAAAGAAAAACATGAAGAGGAATACTGCAAGCAACACAATGGCGCTTGTAACATCCTGGCTCTTTAACACTTGTCCTTTTTTTCTAGAATCCTGCCGTTTTTTAGGAGTAGCTTTTTCTGTTTTTTCTCCTGCGAAATACTGTAGATCCAATCGGAGCATCAACATATTAGCCACCACCTAAAATAATCATTAAATCTCGCATACTTATAATCATGATTTCAAACATTTTCTGCATAACTGCTAGTAAAACTCCCATCATGACTAACAAAACAATAAATGTAACTCCTATTTTAATAGGGAAACCCACTACAAATATATTCAGTTGAGGAACTGTACGAGCAGTTATCCCTAATGCAATATCTACTAAAAACAAAGTTGCTACTATAGGAATAGACATCTGGAAGGCAACTGCAAACACTCCTGCAAATGTCTTCATGATGAACTCCACATAGTTTTCTTGCCCAAATGCTAGCGATGAAGTTTCCATAGGAATAAATTGATAGCTATAAAAAATTCCATCCAATAGCAAATGATGCCCATTTAATGCTAGTAATAGAAGAAGAGCAATAATGTTTAGAAATTGACCGATTAGAGGAATTTGAGCTCCCGTTTGGGGGTCTATAACATTCGCTATCGCAAATCCCATTTGGAAATCGATAAATCCACCAGCAATTTGTATGGCAGAAAGAATTATGTAAGCAAGTAACCCTATAAATAACCCAACCATAACTTCCTTTATAATTAGTAATATGTACTCTCCATTTATTTCAAATGGTGTAACATCCAACGTATAATACATCATCCATGAAAGAACAATTGCAAAGCCTATTCGATGCGTGGCTGGAATAGTACGATGTGAAAATAAAGGTAAAGTAACAAAAAACGCAGAAACTCTTGCAATGATCAATAATAATATAGTTAGGCTTGGTATTATTTCTTCCATTGAACTAACCAATATATCTCACTAAATTTTCAAAAATATCTGCTGCATAGGAGGTTACTTGTGACAGCATCCAAGGCCCAAAAAAGACAATAGCCACTAATACTGCAATAATTTTAGGAACAAATGCAAGAGTTTGTTCCTGAATCTGTGTGGTCGCCTGAAAGATAGACACCGCAAGACCAGTTATTAATGCAACCAACAAAAGAGGACCTGATGCAAGAAGAATGACCCAAATGGCTCTTTCTGCAATTGATATTACCATTTCATTACTCAATACAATCAGCTCCTAAAAACTTTGTAAGATGGATTTCATGACTAAATACCATCCATCTACTAACACAAATAGTAAAATCTTAAATGGTAATGAAATCATTACCGGAGGTAACATCATCATCCCCATAGACATCAATACACTAGCGACGATCATGTCAATCACTAGGAAAGGGATAAAAATCATAAAGCCTATTTGAAAGGCTGTCTTAATCTCACTTAAAGCAAAAGCTGGAACCATCACCGTTAATGGAATATCATCAATCGTTTCTGGTCGTTCTGCCTCGGTATATCGTAAGAATAACTCTAAATCCTTTTGCCTTGTATGCTCACTCATAAACTCTTTAAAAGGTCCACTAGCGTTCTCATATGCCTCTTCCAAAGTTATCTCTTCGTCAAATAGAGGAGTTAAGGCTGTTTCATTCACTTCCTGGAGCGTTGGCGCCATGATAAAAAACGTAAGGAAAAGTGCCAATCCAACTAATACTTGGTTTGGTGGCATTTGCTGTGTTGCTAGAGCAGTACGAACAAATGACAAAATTATAATGATTCTTGCAAAAGATGTCATTAATATTAATATACTCGGCGCCAAAGACAAGACCGTAAGTAATAGCATTAATTTGATAGAAGTGGAGACATTTGACGGATCGCTGTCCGAGAAAAATTGGACGAAATCATTCATTGTTTTTGCGCTCCTTTGTCTTCCAATCCTTTAATACTTCACTACGGTCTCTTTTAATATCTTCTAATTTCTTTTGGAACGTTTCATTGAATGAAGGATTTTCATTATTTTTAGTAGAACTAGTCTTGTTTTTAATCACTTTGTTCATTAATTCCATTACATGAGGTAGTGTTGGCCCACTACCAAGCTTGTCTTCATATATCTTAGTTAACTCTTCTATTTCTTGAGGATCAGTGATTTCTTTTAATAAGTTAATATTTTCTCCAATTCCAACTAAATAGAGTGAGTTGCCCACTTGCAATAATTGAATTGATTTTCCCTGCCCCATTCCAACTCCTCCAAGATTATGGATGAGTTGGTTATGCTGGAAGCTTCTATTTCTTTTATTGAGGAAACGTAATAGTCCATAAAGTAAAGCAATCACAAATAACAAAGCGAATATCATTTTGATGTAATCCCAAGCTGTAATAGATACTCCACTTGACTTCGAATCTTGCGAAGTATTTTCTTCAGGTACTACCGCATTATCTTCCTCAATATTTTGTTCTGACTTTTTAGTTGCATCGGATTCGTTATTTACACGTTCCAGATGTTCCTTGATGCTTTCATTTGAATCTACAGAAGCTTCTGCTCCCATTGGAAAAGGTAAAACTAATAAAAACAATGCGATGCAAATACTGAGGTAAAGCTTCCACATCATTAATTACCCTATCGCTTTTGAGATTGCTTCAATTACTCGATCTGCTTGGAATGGTTTAACGATAAAATCCTTTGCTCCTGCTTGAATGGCATCAATAACCATTGCTTGTTGCCCCATTGCTGAACACATAATAATAGTTGCGCTAGGATCTTTTTCTTTAATCTTCTTCAATGCAGCAATACCGTCCATTTCAGGCATAGTGATATCCATTGTCACTAAATCTGGTTTAAGCTCAGCGTATTTTTCAACTGCTTGTGCCCCGTCAGCCGCCTCACCTACTACTTCAAAACCATTTTTAGATAAAATATCCTTAATCATCATGCGCATAAATGCAGCATCGTCCACTATTAAAATTCTTTTCGACATAATATGTCTCCTCCAGTACTTATCGTAAATTATTAATTCGTTCTGCTTGGCTTAGAATATCTGTAATACGAACACCAAAGTTCTCATCAATTACTACTACCTCGCCTTTTGCAATATGACGATTATTGACAAGAATATCTACAGGCTCTCCTGCCAATTTGTCCAGTTCTATGATTGAACCACTAGTAAGTTCCAGAATTTCCTTTACCGTTCTTCTAGTACGTCCTAATTCTACTGTTACTTGAAGCGGTATATCAAGAAGTAAATTTAAATTTCTTGACTCGTTAGGAGTAAGGTTTGACGCTTCAAAGCTTGCAAATTGCGCTTGTTGCACTTCTACCGGACGTGTATTACTTTGTCTAGATTGTTGAGGTTGCTGTGGAGCAACGGGCTGTTGAATCTGTGGTGCCTCGTAATAATCTGGTTCCGGTGCAGATACGTGATTGTTATTAACTCTTTCTTCGTATACAGTGGCAGCAGCTTCTGGTTCTGCTTCTTCCTCTCCCAATAATGATTTAACAAGATTCAGACCGAATTCCAGAGGGATTAGCTGCATAATATTGGAGTCTATTAAACTTCCTACACGCAATCTAAATGACACTTTAATTAGTAAGTCATCATTAGGAATTGCTTCTTCGCCTTCACCTTCTAATAAATTTAGAATGTCTATGGATGGTGGGGAGATGTCCACTTTTTTATTGAATACAGTTGACATAGAAGTAGCAGCCGAACCCATCATTTGGTTCATTGCTTCCTGAACTGCACTTAATTGAATTTCACTTAGTTGAGGACTAGGATCTATTCCGTCTCCGCCTAACATTAAATCTGCAATTATTGCTGCATCTGATTGCTTAATGACTAATAGGTTCATACCTATTAATCCAGCAGTATATTGAACTTGTACAGCAACATACGGATGTGGAAACTCCTCTACTAATTTACTTCTATTAATCATGCTTATATTTGGAGTTGTAATATCAACTTTCTGACCCAATAGCGAAGATAATGCAGTCGCTGAGCTTCCAAAGGATATATTACCAATTTCTCCTAAAGTATCGATTGCAAAAGAGTCTAAATAATCTTCTACATTTGTTGTATTTGTGTCTGTTTCATTTCCACTTATATTGTCAACCGTTCCTCGTAGGAGGGCTTCAATTTCTTCTTGGGAGAGCATATCATCACTCATCATCATCCTCTCCTCCTTTCAAAGTTTCAATAATTTGTACTGCCATATGTTTCTTTAGTTTTCCTGGTTGTGCTTTAAATTTTGGTATGTCTCCTACTTTTATTGTAAGGGCATCCTCAATTTTAGCGTTTAGTTGTACAACATCCCCAAGCTGTAAATATAATAAATCTTCAATCGATATATCAGTGGAACCAAGCTCAGCTACGACTGGTATTTCAGCAGATTTAACTCGTTTTTTCAGTACAGCCAATTGCTCTGGGGATACCTCTTTCTTATTAGTCTGCATCCAGTAACGAACAGAAAGATTTGGCACAATCGGCTCTAATACTACATGAGGGATACAAATATTTATCATTCCGCTAGTTTCACCAATAACAGTATTAAAGGAGATCACAACCACTGTTTCATTTGGCGAAATCATTTGAAGAAATTGAGGATTTACCTCTAACTCCGTCAATATAGGATCGATATCTGCTATATTAACCCAGGCTTCTCTCAGGTTATCAAAGGAACGTTCGAATAAATTAGTCATTATTTTCGTTTCAATCTCTGTTAAATTATCTACCTTTGTATGCGCCTGCCCTTTCCCACCCATCAACAAATCTAGCATAGAATAGGCGATGTTTGGGTTAATCTCCATTAGTATATTTCCTTCTAATGGTGGTACCTCAAAAACATTTATAAGAGTCATATGTGGTACAGAACGTATAAACTCTTCAAAAGGGATTTGGTCAACCGATACTACAGATATTTGGACATATGTTCTTAACTGGGCAGAAAAAAATGTGGTTAAAAGACGAGCAAAATTTTCATGTATACGAGTAAGACTGCGTATTTGATCTTTCGAGAAACGCAGAGCTCTTTTAAAATCGTAGGAACGAATTTTTTTTGATTCTTGTTCGCTCTTCATTTCATCTGCTGTCATTTCACCGGTTGAAAGGGCACTTAACAATGCATCTATTTCTGATTGAGATAATATATCTCCTGCCAATCTGCCCACCTCCATTCAAAAAAGTACTTTACTGAATAATATAGGAAGTAATATATACTTGCTGTACTTCCCCATCATCCATTAATTCGTTTATTTTAGTTTTTAAAGACGATTCCAATGTTAACTTTCCTTGCTTACCTTCTAAATCCTCTGGCGTCATTTCTGAAAGCTCAGTGATTAGAATATTTTTCACTTGAAAATCACGTTTTGTAAGCTCCTCAGCTGCCTCAGTACTATCCGTTTGTACCTTCATAGAAATTCGGATAAATTTGTCGCCAGCTAAATTGGTTGTGATTTCCTGAATGTCTACAGAGGATTCGACAATTTCATCTATTGTAGGCTCTTTGCTTTCATCCCCGTTATTCAATTGTAAAAATACAATAAGTGCAACTACACCTACTAAAGTAAGTGAAACTAAAATTATTAACATAATAGTCAATACCTTGCTGTTACTCTTCATCCTGTTCACCTCTTAAATAAGGATTCGATAAAATATGTATTTCCTTGTAAAACTGAGCGATTTTATAATACACATCTTCTCGAGATTCTAACGCCACATATTTATGACCATTCGTTAGCGTTATCGTAGTATCCGGAAAAGATTCAACCGTCTCTATGTATAATGCATTTAACGAAAACTCTTTACCGTTTAAACGAGTCAAACTAATCATTTATTAAGGGCCGGACCGTTCAAGGAACGGCCCAACCCTCCCTTACATTGAAACTATCAGATTATCGTTTTAAGTTAACTAATTCTTCTAGAATTTGATCTGAAGTTGTAATAATACGAGTATTTGCTTGGAATCCACGTTGTGCCACGATCATATCTGTGAACTCTTCAGATAAGTCAACATTGGACATTTCTAGGAAGCCAGAGTTTACAGTACCCATACCTGATTGTGTAGCAGTTTGAAGAATTGGCTCTCCTGAATTGGAAGTGTCTTTAAAATAGTTTGCTCCTACTTTCTCTAGGCCTCCCGCATTTGGAAATTTTGCAAGAACAAGTTGACCTGCCCAACGCAACGTACCTTCCTTGTCAACAAATGTTACTGTTCCATCTTGACCGATATTCATACTTTGTGCATCTGTTGGTATCTTTATTGGTCGATACTCCCCACCTACAGTCAGTGGTGTATCAGGTAAATAACTACCACCAGTATTAAGGTTGCCAGAAGCTTCCCAGTTTCTTTCAACACTAGATGCATCTGGATATGACAAATTAATAACCGCAGCATTTGCAGCAGCTAATGTCTCCGCAGCTAATACTGCTTTATTGTTCGCTTCAAATGCATCTTTTGCTGCACTACCAGCAGGAGTTGTGCTAATAGTTGGATCTTGGGCATCTTTCAACACTTTCTCTTCTGCCACTAATTTGTCTTCTGCAGCCTTAATTAAAGCAGGATCCGCGGGACTTTTAGCTTTTTCATCTGCTAAGCTTTTTTTAGCATCTGCCACATTTTTTTCTAATGGCTCTAAAGCTTTTGCTAATGTATCAGCTTTAGCCTTTGCGTCAATAGCTGCATCCTCTGCAGGCTTCTTAGCATCATTTGCTAATTTTGTAGCATCTGCAAGTGCTTTTGGATCAACTTTAGTAACTCCACCAACTAAAAATTTACCATCACTATTTACTAAATACCCTTCATTGTCCATATAGAAATTACCTGCACGAGTATATAAAGGATTAACAAATCCACCTCGATTAGCATTAGTTGAGTCCGCTACTTGAAAGAATCCATCTCCAGAAATAGCAAGGTCTAATGTATTTCCAGTAGATTGCATTGAACCTCCTGAGTGAATTGTATCAATTGCAGATAATTGAGATCCTAAGCCTACTTGTTTTGGGTTTACTCCCCCACGTGTCCCTGTAGCTGCAGAAGCACCAGCGGTAGTTTGTGAGATTAAGTCTTTGAAGATGGTACGACCTTTTTTAAAACCGTAAGTATTTACGTTTGAGATATTGTTACCTATTACATCTAATTTTGTTTGAAAGTTTTTAAGTCCTGAGATACCTGAGTACATTGAACGAATCATTGATTAATTTCTCCCTTCGATTTGTGTGCTAGCTTCAATCAGTCCACTGCACATAGCATCCTATAAAGGTCCTGCTATCCTAGCACAATTGTGCCGTCAATATTAGTAAACAATTGGTTTTTCGCTTCCGTGCGATCCATGGCAGTTATAACCGTTGCATTTTTTGCACTTACGATTAGAGCTGCTTGATCCATCAATACTAATGAGTCATTGACACCCTTTGAGCGCGCTTCTGTTACTTTATCACTTACAAGCTGCCACTGCGCATCTGATATATGAATATTTCTTTCTATTAATCGCTGATTAGCATGTTTGCTTACCTTTAATTCCGTTTTAACCGTGGCTTCATGTAAATGCTGTAAAAACGCTTGCTTCGACGATGTGACTTGTTTAGATGTAATTGGTTGACGGATTCCTGGCTGCAGCGTGACGCGGTTAATAGTAACTTGGTCCATTGCATGTCTCCGTTCTATTTATTATTGAATAGAATTTATTTTTTCTGCTGTAATCGTCTTACCTCCATCAAGATTAAAAACAATTACTCCTTCTTTTTTAGATACTGATTGAACAACACCTGTAGCTTCCGCAGAATCAGCAGTGTAGCTAACAGTTTTTCCAATCATCATACTCGCTTCTACTAAGTTATTAGAGTTTGCATTGTTTGATAGTACTTCAGATATATTACCAGGTGTGATTTTCTTTCCGTCCGAAAGCGTAAATTCTACACTCCCATTCACGAATTTTACTCCTGTGATTAAACCTGTACCTTCAGTTGTGATCGGTTTACCAGCTTCATCTAGCTTATCTGTCAGCTCATGCCATTTCACTTGTTTACCAGCGAAATTACTATATTCAATCATTTGAGTTTGCTCTTGTGCCTCTGCATACTTCTCAAATGCCTTAGTAAGGTTTGTCATTTGCTCTAAAGATGAAAACTGAGCCATTTGGGCAATGAATTCATTGTCCTTCATCGGATTTGTAGGATCCTGATTTTGAAGCTGAGCCATTAATATTTTTAAAAATTCATCTTTACCAAGTGTACTATTTCCCGTAGTTTTAGTAGTTTTCTTTGAAGATAAATACATATTACTCGTAATTGGTGATAAGTCGGCCATAGTTATACCTCGATTTCATTTAAAAATTCTTGGAAAGTAGTTTGAGTATCCTGACTTTCTGGATTAGAATCTTGTTGCTCCTGCTCTTGTTGCTGCTTAAAGGAAGAGTCTTGGAAGCTTTCATTTCTTTGTTGCTTAGCAGTGTCCTGCAAAGCTTGAGTAATCTCAAGTTTTTCAACCTGGATGTTCTGATTTGCTAATCCTTGTCTTAGTTGACCGGAATGGGTATCTAGCATTTCTTTACCTAAAGCAGTTGAGGCTAACATTTTTGCAGTAAGTATTCCATCCTTTTGGATCAACTCGATACGAATTGTCCCAAGCTGTTCTGGATATAGTTTAATAACTAATCTATTAGCTCCCCCAGATTGTCCAAATTGTACCCGGTTCATAACCTTTTGAAGCTCTTTCAAAAACTCCTCTGATTGAGCAGGTTTTTCAGTAGGAAGAGTCATTGTTACAGTTTCTACCTTTGTTTGTACAGTAGTCGTTTGACCTTGAACCAAAGAAGTTATCTCTTTACTTTCCGTCACTACTTCTGTATTCGCTCCTTTTACAACAGTTTGATTTATCACCATTTGCTGTAAAAAGGCTTTAGGAATAGTAATTGTACTCTTTCCTTGATTAAGAGAGACATTCATTAAGTTTTCCTTTAATGTTTCTAACGTTTGCTTTAAATCAAACAGCGTAGATTCTTGCTTAAAAGTTAAATCACTTTTGTTACCGATAAGTTGAGCAATTTTTAAAAGCTCCACTGCTTGTGTTGCTTCAACAGGGCTTACGACTGATTGCTTAGCCTCAACTTGGTTTGCCATTACCGGGTTTGCCATCGCTTGTCCATTCAAGGATAAAAGGATAGATTCAACAAGCTTATTAGGTTGTTCCGAAACGATAGCGAGAATATCCCATACGTCCTGTGTTTGATTTTCCAGCTTGGACAAATCATCAGTTTCTCCTAGTAGCTTATTTAACAATTGTTTTAGTGAACTAGAATCTACCGTTAAATCATTAGCTTGTAGTAACTCCTGTGCTTCTTCCAATGATTGAACATCTAGAAGGGAAAGTAAATCTTGAATAAAATCTGGCTCTTTATCTGCACCATTCGATACATTTGGCAGTTGCAAAGTTTGACTAGAAAGAATTTGCCCAAATACATTACCAAAAGCCTGTCCGTTACCTGCTTGTAACTGTGGTTTGGATTGTACTGCTACTGAATTTCCCATATTAACCATTGCCGCTATGTTCATTTTTTCACCTCCCTTCAAATACAAGAAGCATGCTCTATTGTTTAGTCATTAGCTCGGTATATTTTGCTGCATCCAGGGGGGACATTTTTTCGTAAATTTTTGCAACTGTATCTGGTTTTAAGCTTGCTAAGATTCTCAAAGCCTCAGCATCACTCATATTTGTAATAACAGGTGCTGCTGTCTTCGCTGACATTTTTTCAAAAGTAGAAACTACTTCTGCATAATCTCTTTTAGATTGTTCGTTTTGTCTCTTTAATTCCTCAATTTGCTGTAATAGACTCTCCTGTTCCAATAACAATGATTCTTGTGATTTCTCGGAGTTGTCTATTTCTGCTTGAAGCTTATCGATTTGGACTTCCTTTTGCTGGATCTCTGCTTGAAGAGAAACAACTCTCTCCTCTAAACGATTCGTTTTCTTGTTTTCACCTATGGACTCTTCCTGACCAAGAGAAGTAAGTTCTTTAGCTTTTTCAAAAACATTTATATGTGTTATCTGAGCAAAAGTTAGAAGGAGAGCCAAAGCAAAGAGAAGCGGTATGATAAACAAATATAGTATTTTCTTGCCTAAGCCCGCTTTCTTCGGCTCGTTGTCCATCGTTTGTACGCTTTTCTTTTTGTTATTCGGTTTAGCCATGCCTTTACTCACCTAATCTCTTTGTTTTGAAACTTTAAGGAAGATATCTCATCTAATACAATTGACTCTAATCTAAACTGTTCTTGTTGAAAGCTTTCAAAATCTTTTTCTTTCATTTTTTCAAACTTACGAACTTCTAAGCTTTTTTCTAATAACTTTTCTTCATACCAATTCATCTTTGCTCTAGCTTGAACTACTTCCTTCTGCACTACTTCAATTCTTTTTTGTAAGCCTTCCAAAAAGTTGGAGTAATGATGTATTCCATCTATACTTAAACCATTTACTAAAAGATTATTTTGTGCATCTAATGTATTTTCTCTTTTTTTCAAAAGATTATATAGCTCAGTAGCAACCTCTTCAAAAGAATTCACCGATTCCTTATATGCTATTTCTGTCTCTGACTTTTCTTGTTCTCGAACCGTAAGTACTTTAGCAAATTTATATTGATAAGCAACCATCTTAAGCTCCACCACCTGATAATGTCACTAATTCATTCACGCTATTTTCCAAAGAAACCTTATCAAGATATCCTTGCTTTAAAAAGGAGGTTATTAAAGGTTCAAATTGAATCGCCTCATCGATTTCTCGAGAGGTTCCACGTTTATATGCACCGATATTGATCAAATCCTCTGATTTATTGTAAGTAAAGTAGAGCTCCCTAAGTCTTTCTGCTGCTTTTACATGGTCTTCATCTGAAATATGGTTCATTAGGCGACTAATACTTTTCAACACATTGATGGCAGGAAATTGCCCTTTATTAGCAAGAGATCTATCCAGAACAATATGCCCATCTAATATCCCTCGTACAGTATCTGCTATCGGCTCATTCATATCATCACCATCTACTAAAACTGTATAGAAAGCAGTAATAGTTCCTCGTTCATTTGTACCTGTTCTCTCCAACAACTTGGGAAGAATAGAGAAAACCGAAGGTGTATACCCCCTTGTTGCTGGTGGCTCACCTACCGCTAGTCCAATTTCACGTTGAGCCATTGCCACACGGGTAACAGAATCCATCATCAGCATGACATTTAAGCCCTTATCACGGAAATATTCTGCAATAGCAGTCGCAGTAAAAGCTCCCTTTATACGCATAAGTGCTGGTTGATCAGATGTAGCTGCAACAACTATAGATTTTTCCAGTCCCTCTTTGCCTAGATCTCGTTCGATAAACTCTCGAACCTCTCTTCCACGTTCTCCAATTAGTGCTATAACGTTTAAATCAGCGTTAGTATTCCTTGCTATCATTCCCAACAAGGTACTTTTACCTACACCCGAACCAGCAAATATACCAACCCTTTGTCCCTTTCCGACTGTAAGCATACCATCAATCGCCTTCACACCCACCTCAATTTGCTCATGGATAGGTGGTCTCGTTAATGGATTTGGCGGATCTTGTTCGGTACCAACCGTGCTTAACCCTTTAGGTAATACTGTTCCATCTATCGGGTTTCCCATAGAATCTAGTACTTTACCTATCAGCTCTGGCCCTACTTTTATCTCTAAAGGACTATTAGTTCCTTCCACTAAGCAACCTGTTGAAATTTCGCGAATGTTTGTATAAGGCATTAAAATAACTATTTCCTCTTTAAAACCGACTACCTCAGCAAGTATTACTGACGGTCCATTTTTAACGGAATTAATATGAATTTTACATACATCACCAATGGAGCTCTCGGGGCCTTGGGATTCAATCATTAATCCAACAACACGATTTACGCGACCATACTTTTTAAAGGTGGATACGTTTGGTATGTGTTGAATTAAATCGATTGCCTTCATTTACTTTCACTCCATACTTTCAAGAATATCGACTAGCTTACGTCTTAATTCTTTTACTTGTTCATCAATACTTACAACAATCCGACCATGGTTTGTCTCAATATAGCAATCGGTATCATTCATTTCCTCATCAACAAAAATCATAAAAGGTACGTCTACCGGAAAAATAGATGCAAGCTCTTCTCGATTCTCAGAGACTAGTGAAAAGTATACTGGAGAAACATATATTTTAATTTCTTTCATTTCTCTAGCTTCTTTTAATCCTCTTCTAACAATAGATAAAAACAACTCGTGTTCATCTTCTAACTTAACACCCAAAATACGTTCCGCATTTCGAATACTTAACTCAAGAATCACCTGTTCTTGTTGCTGTAAGTAAGCAGCGGCATTCATATACGCTGTTTGCATTGCTTCATTGGCTACGGCTAGCTTATTTTGCATGTCAGCCATAGCCTTTAATCTTCCCTCTTCTAGTCCCTGCGCAAAACCCTCATCATAAGCACTTTTTTGATAACTAAGCTTTTGCTCGTTCCACTCATTTAACTCGTTTTGAATAATGTTCCTTGTTTGTTCTATTTCTTGTTGAAGTTCTTGTTGTTTTTTAGCTATTTCCTGATCTACTTCCTCTAACATTCTGTTTCGATCAGCAGAAAAATTTTCATGTACAACTGACTCTTCTGTTGTATCCTCTTCCATATAAAGATTTTTTATGTGAATGGGACGAATTTTTTCAGAGTTCTCATTTATTTGTACGTTTCGGAAAATTCTAGACAATAATGTCATCTCCTCCACCACGGGCAATAATGATTTCACCAGCGTCTTCTAAGCGTCTGATTACTGACACAATTCTGCTCTGCGCTTCTTCTACGTCGCGTAGTCGAACAGGTCCCATGATTTCCATCTCTTCTTTGAATGTCTCCGCCATGCGTGTAGACATATTGCGGAAGATTATATCTTTAACTTCCTCACTCGACACCTTCATGGACAGAATAAGATCCTCGTTTTCACAATCACGAATAACTCGTTGTATAGAACGATTGTCCAAAGTAACAATATCTTCGAATACGAACATTCTCTTTTTAATCTCTTCTGCAAGCTCTGGATCTTGAATTTCAAGTGCATCCAAAATCGTTTTCTCTGTAGTACGGTCTACTCCATTAAGGACTTCTACTACCGCATCTACTCCACCGGTTTCTGTATAATCTTGTGTAACTGTGGATGAAAGCTTACGTTCTAACACGGCTTCAATTTCACTTATCACTTCAGGAGAAGTGGAGTCCATCGTAGCAATTCTTCTTGCTATATCCGCTTGTACCTCCTGTGGCAGGGACGATAATATAATCCCTGCTTGCTGCGGTTCAAGATACGATAAAATAAGGGCAATAGTTTGCGGATGCTCATTTTGAATGAAATTAAACAATTGGGTTGGCTCTGCTCTTCTTGCAAAATCGAAAGGGCGAACCTGGAGTGAAGATGTCAAGCGGTTAATGATAGCTTGTGCATGTTCACTGCCTAGCGCCTTTTCAAGAACAGTTCTAGCGTAACCAATACCACCCTGTGAAATATAATCCTGCGCTAAGGCAATATTGTGAAACTCTTCTATGATGTCTTCTTTTATTTCTGGCTCTACTCTTTTCACTCCAGAGATTTCTAGAGTTAATCTCTCGATTTCTTCTTCATTTAAATGTTTATAAATAGAAGCAGACACTTCCGGTCCTAGAGAAATTAATAAGAGCGCGGCTTTTTGCTTACCAGTTAGTCCTTTTTCTTTTTTGTTCATAGCCGTCCCCCCTTAATCCTCTGCTATCCAAGTACGTAACAATTTAGCAAAGTCTTCAGGCTTATCTTTTGCCATTTTTTCAAGTTGCTTACGTCTTAAAGTAGATTCTGTTTCTTTTTCATTATTAATATCATCAACTTCTGGTATTTCTTTTGCTTCTTCAAGGATAATTAGTTCTTCCTCTTCCTCACTTCGTCTAGATCGTAGCAACGATACTACAAGGAGAATAATAGCTACAAGGAATACTCCAAGAATCACATAAATCCACCAAGGAATTGTTGAAGAAGGGACATCAGCGAGTTCATTTTTCCCTTTAAGCTCTTGAACGGAGACAACAACTTTTTCTTCAATCTGTTCCTCCGTTAGTTCGCCAGCTTCCTTATCAATAGATGTGCGAACAATCGTTGCAAGAATCTGTTCTATATCTCCTTGGACATCTGCTGGTAAAGAAGTAACATCGTCAGCTTGAGGTGGTTCAACCATTACTTGAATACCTATATCTCTTATTTTATATGGGCTCTCGACTATTTCTTTCCTAATACGATTTACTTCATTGTTAATCGTATCTTCTGTTCTCTCATAGTCACCATCTGCTGTAGAACCTTCCACATAATTAGTAAAATTATCAGTAGCGTCTTCTGATTGAGGAGTACCACCCGTTAATGGATTATTACCAGTAAAAGTTTCAGAGATTCGTTGAGCACTAATTTCAATACCTGCCATATTTTCGACATCAACAGGTTCCACTAGATTCTCTTCTCGGTTTTCTTGTTTAAAGTCGATATCTGTAGTTACAGATACAACAACTTTATTGTGCCCCATCAAAGTACCTAGCATTGTTTGTACTTGGCGTTGAAGGTCACGCTCAATGGTTTTCTTTAATGTCATTTGATCTGTAACATTTGTCCCGCCAGAACCGTTTGCCTGCTCCAAATCAAAGTATTCTAGGAATTGATTTCTAATAACGATATCTTCAGTAGATAAATTAGGTATAGATTTAGATACTAAATTATATAAGGACGCTATTTGAGTTTCTGAAAATTGATACCCTGGTTCTGTGTTAAGTACTATAGATGCACTAGCGGATTCATTGCTTTGAGATAAAAATACCCCTTCTTCAGGCAATGTAATCATTACCTTAGCTTCTTTAACCCCTTCTACACTTCCAATCAAATTCGCTAGCTCTGTTTGTGTAGTGGCAAGCTTGAGTACATTAAACTCGTTATCGGTCATCCCAAAACCTGCATTTTGAGAGAAAAAGCTATAATCTATCATTCCCGATTGTGGAAATCCTTCGGCCGCCATTTGAACTAGCAGTGTATCCTTCTGTTCCTTAGGAACTAATATAGAAGTCCCGCCAGCTGCAATTTCATTTGGTATGCCTTTTGAATCTAAATTTTCTTTAATGCGCCCTACTTCCGAAGGGGTCACTTCTGAATATAGAGGAACCATTTCAGTTTTTGTCAGGAAAAAAGTTAGTACAGCTGCAAGAGCTATTACTCCTAAAAGACCGCCTATCATAATTCCTTTTTGGCCTTTAGAACGACTTTTCCAAAAGACTGTTATATCATTTTTTATTTTCTTTATACGTTCATTCATTTTTATCCTCCGGTTATGGTGAATATTTTAGCTCGATATATTAACTTTAACCGAGGACTAAACTTGCATACGCATGATTTCTTGATAAGCCTCCACGACTTTGTTCCGAATTTCTAATGTAGCATTTAAAGCAATACTTGATTTCTGTGAAGCAATCATCACTTCATGAAGTTCTATATTTCCACCATTGATTAGCTTATTTGTTGCAACGTCTGAAGCTTTCTGTGTCTCATTCACCGAGTTAATAGCACTTTGTAGGAAATCTCCAAAGTTTTCTTGTGCCTGCGACGAACTAACCTTATTAGTCGCCATGGGTGCATTTACCTGAGCAACATTAAACATTGATACTGATTCAATAGCCATAAAGAGTTAAACCTTCTTTCCTATTTTCCAATTTCAAGAGCCTTTGAAAGCATTGCTTTATTCGCGTTAAACACAGTGACGTTTGCCTCATAAGAACGAGTAGCTGAAATTAGGTCAACCATTTCTCTTAAAGGATCTACATTAGGCATTTCAACATAACCTTCTTCGTTTGCGTCCATATGACTTGGATCATATACGAGCTTAAATGGTGTTTCAGTATCCTCTTTTACTTGAGATACCTTTACTCCATTACCAACACCATTTTTATCTGATGTGCCTCTTGCTACATTTAAAAAATTTGAAAATGAACCTTCATTTGGTTGCAATGTTACTGTTTTCCGTCTATATGCTTGCCATTCACCATCAACCATTTTTGCTCTAGTTGTTTCTGCATTAGCCATATTAGATGAGATAACATCCATACGTAAACGCTGAGCAGTAAGAGCTGATGCTGTAGTATTCATCCCGTGAAATATTGACATTATCAACTGCCTCCTTTAATCACCGTTTGTAAGGTGTTCAGCTTTCCGCTCATTCGATCAACTAAAGCATTGTAATAGAGTTGATTGGTTGCTAGGTTCGCCTGCTCCTTATCCATATCTACTCCATTGCCATTGCTGCTATATCTTAGATTGGAATAATTGAATACTGCGGAAGAACTAGAACTAGCTTGAAAGTTAATATGTTTCTCTTCTGTTCGATAAGCAGAAATTGATGTTTTCTTAGCATTTTCTAAATAATCATTGAAACTTACGCTTTTTGCCTTGTAATTCGGCGTGTCAACATTCGCTATATTTTGCGCAATAGTCTTTTGTTTCATAGTTGAGAAATTTAGACCTCGTTCTAAATTCTCAATTGTACCACCAAAAATACCCATAAATTACTCACCCCTATTTTTCTTACGTCCTAATTTTAGTAATAATCTGTTAAAATCACAATAATTTAATTGTAAAGAATTAGATGCACAGTGTCTATTCTATTTTTTGCATTTTTGTAGGTCTTTTTTCCTTTTTTTCTTATTGTTCGTCAAAACATTTGTCACATTTGGGGAACCTTGACGAAATTTAGCATGCAATTACAAATTCTACCCTACTTTTCAATAAATAAAAAGAGCCAATTCTAGAAAAATCTAGAATTGGCTCCATTTTTTAGTAAATTATCGCATTTTAAGCTGAGCAAGTTCAGCTAAGAATTTATCATTTAGAACTTTAATATAAGTTCCTTTCATACCTAATGATCTTGACTCAATAACTCCTGCACTTTCTAATTTGCGTAGTGCATTTACGATTACTGAACGAGTGATTCCTACGCGGTCAGCGATTTTAGAAGCTACTAACAGGCCTTCGTTACCGTCTAACTCTTCAAAGATATGCTCAATAGCTTCTAATTCACTGTATGACAATGAGTTGATAGCCATTTGAACGACAGCCTTGCTTCTTGCTTCCTCTTCGATTTCTTCTGATTTTTCACGTAAGATTTCCATACCAACAACAGTAGCACCGTATTCACCAAGAATTAAATCATCATTTTGGAATTCGTTTTTCAAACGTCCAAGTATTAAAGTACCAAGACGCTCACCACCACCGATAATCGGCACAATAGTAGTTAAGCCATCTTTAAATAATTCTCTATTTTCAACTGGGAATACAGAATGTTCGCTGTACACATCTAGGTTAGAAGATGTTTCATTAACATGGAAAAGGTTTTTAGTGTAATCCTCTGGGAATTGACGCTCTTCCATCATTTTAATAATACGGTCATTTTCGATTTGTTGATGTACTTCATGCCCTAGTAATTTTCCTTTTCTACTAACGATAAATGCATTACATTCTATAACTTCACTTAATGTTGCAGCCATCTCTTTAAAGTTAACTGGTTTCCCAGCAGATGCTTGTAACATCGAGTTAATTTTGCGTGTTTTGTCTAATAAGTTCATTGAATAAATCCTCCATTGTAGTTTTCATATTTATTTTAATATTCTAAAGGTTTTTAATTGTTTTTGAAAGTAATAAGAATCGGTTTTTATAATATAAATTGTGATAAATCTTTGTTTTTCACAATATTGTCAAGTTTAGAGTCAATATAAGCAGGAGTAATTTGAATCTGTGCCGGAGAAATCTCCGAAGCCTCGTAAGAAAGGTCTTCTAATATTTTCTCTAGAATCGTATGAAGACGTCTTGCTCCAATGTTATCTGTTTCTTGGTTTACCTGATATGCTATATCTCCGATTCTTTCAATCGCATCATCAGAAAAAGTAATACTCACTTCCTCCGTTTGTAGCAGTGCTTCATATTGCTTTATAAGCGATTGATGAGGTTCCTTTAGAATTCGGACAAAGTCTTCCTTCGAAAGCTTTTCAAGCTCTACACGAATAGGAAAGCGTCCTTGAAGCTCTGGAATTAAATCAGAAGGCTTAGACATATGGAAAGCTCCAGCAGCTATAAATAATATATAGTCCGTTCTAACTGCTCCATATTTTGTCGTCACCGTCGAACCTTCTACAATTGGTAAAATATCTCTTTGGACACCTTCGCGAGAGACGTCAACAGAAGAGCTTCCACCACTTTTGCTAGCGATTTTATCCATCTCGTCTATAAAAATAATACCCGTTTGTTCAGTCTTTTCAATGGCAATTTGTGACAACTCATCGTTATCTATTAATTTACCCGCTTCTTCTTGAATTAATACTTTTCTTGCATCTTTTACTTTCATTTTTCTTTTTTTCTTTTTCTTTGGCATTAAGTTAGAAAAAGCATCTTGCATATTCATTCCCATACTTTCCATACCGCCGCCTTGCAATGCATCAAATATGGAAGGAGCTTGTTCTGTCACTTCAACTGTTACCATTTCATCTTCCAGCTTGCCATCTCTTAAGTCTTCGGCAATTTGGGATCGTTTTATACGTACTTCTGTATCATCATTGTCAGATGAATCATCTTCAGGTTTTCCACCGAACAGAGCCTCAAATGGATTTTGCGTAGCATTCTTTTTCTTTAAGGAAGGTACAAGAAGCTTTACAATGGCATCATTGGCCAATCGAACAGCCTGATCCTTTACCTCTTCCATTTTTTCTTCTCTAACGATACGTATAGCAGCCTCTACTAGATCTCTAACCATAGACTCTACATCTCTACCTACATACCCTACTTCTGTGAATTTAGTCGCTTCAACCTTTACAAAAGGAGCTTTAGTCAGTTTAGCAATTCTTCTAGCTATTTCTGTTTTCCCTACTCCTGTAGGACCAATCATTAAAATATTTTTAGGAATTACTTCTGCTCTTAATTCCTCGTCTAGCAGTTGTCTTCTATAACGATTTCGTAAAGCAACTGCCACTGCTTTTTTAGCCGTTTCCTGGCCTACAATATACTTATTTAAGTGCTCAGTTATTTGTTTCGGGGTTAAGTTAGTTTCCTTCATGTTCACCTAATACCTCCACAACTATTTGATGGTTTGTAAAAACACAAATGTCTGCCGCCGTTGTTAAAGAGGCCTTTGCTATTTCCTTTGCAGTTAATTTATCACCCGCAAATTGCTTCAACGCTCTACCTGCTGCCAGTGCATAATTACCACCGGAACCAATGGCTAATATTCCGTCATCAGGTTCTATAACCTCTCCTGTACCTGATACAAGCAATAAATTGTTTTTGTCCATCACTAATAGCATTGCTTCTAACTGACGGAGCATTTTATCACCACGCCACTGTTTGGCTAGCTCAACCGCTGCTCTTTGAAGATTGCCGTTATACTCTAGCAGTTTACCTTCAAACATTTCAAAAAGCGTAAATGCATCTGCGACAGATCCCGCAAAACCTGCTATGACTTGACCGTTAAACAGTCTTCTAACTTTTTTAGCAGTATGCTTCATTACCACTTGATTTCCTAAAGTAACTTGACCATCGCCTGCCATTGCACAACTTCCATTATGACTTACCGCAAATATAGTAGTTGCATGAATTGAACTCATTTGTATGACCTCCTATAATTACGCCCTTGGATGGGCATTCATATATGTTTTTCTTAGATGCTCTTTCGTAACGTGTGTATAAACTTGAGTCGAGGAAAGATGAGTGTGTCCCAACAATTCTTGGACACTCCTTAAATCTGCTCCATTATTAAGCAGATGAGTAGCAAATGTATGGCGTAGCATATGAGGATATATTTTCGTATGCAGAGAAGCTTTTTTAATCATGCTATTAAGAATGTAACGTACACCATCTGTGGTAAGATGCTCACCTCGACTATTTACAAATAAGTATGGATGAGTAGTTTTTTTCATCAATTTTGGTCGACTATTTTGCATATATTCTTCTACCGCAGCAAGTGCATAATCTCCAACAGGTATGTATCTTTCTTTCCTTCCCTTACCCATTACCCGCACTACTCCATAGCTACTATCTATATGACTGTTTTCAATCGAAATAAGTTCGCTCACACGCATTCCAGTTGCATATAATAATTCAAGTATGGCAATATTTCGAACAGACAATAAATCCGTCCCTTTATTTTCTTCAAATAACTTCTCTATTTCTTCTTCATAGAAAAACTGTGGCAATCTTGTTTCTTTTTTTGGATGATACAATGACTGGAAAGCGTCGTCTCGAATACTATATTCCTTGTTTAAAAATTTATAATATGATCTTATGGATGAAATTTTCCTAGAAATAGACGTCCTTGCTAATTTTTCTTCATATAGCTTAGTAATATACAATCGCGCATGAATATATTCGACGTCATTTAATTCCTCAACACCCTCAGCTTCTAAAAACTTTAAAAATTGAATAATATCTTTTTCATACTCTCGGACTGTAAGATTAGAATAATTTTTTTCCAGTTGTATGTGTGCAATAAAAGAATGAAGTTCATCTTTCCCAATCACAACTAACCACTCCAATTTATACATTGTAAAAGCCTCTAAAAGTATACAACTTTTTAGAGGCTTTTAGCAATTATATCGCTGTATTTTTCATAAAATTTTGAATTGTTGTCAACGCTCTATTTGCAAGCTGTTCAGTTCTAACTTTTTTGTCTCTAACTTTCGGTTGTAGTTCAGGAAACAAACCAAAGTTAACATTCATCGGCTGGAAATTCTTCGGGTTTGCCTCAGTGATGTAACGCGCCATGCTGCCTAGAGCCGTCTCGGCTGGGAACACAATTAGGTCTTCACCTTTTGCCAATTTCGCAGCGTTTATGCCTGCTAATAAACCACTTCCTGCAGACTCTACATAGCCTTCGACACCTGTCATTTGTCCAGCAAAGAACACATTTTGGTTGGCTTTTAGTTGGTATGTCGGCTTTAAAACATATGGCGAATTAATGAACGTATTTCGATGCATCACGCCATAACGAACGATTTCTACATTTTCAAGACCAGGAATTAACTTTAATACTTCCTTTTGAGGTCCCCATTTTAAATGTGTTTGAAACCCTACAATATTATATAGAGTCCCTGCAGCATCGTCCTGTCTAAGCTGGACTACCGCATATGGTCGTTTACCGGTTTTAGGGTCTTCAAGACCAACTGGCTTCATTGGCCCAAATAACAGCGTCTTTCTTCCTCTTGCCGCCATTACCTCTACTGGCATACAACCTTCAAAATAAATTTCTTTTTCAAATTCTTTTAAAGGAACAACCTCTGCCTCGATTAATGCGTCGTAGAAGCGGTTAAACTCCTCCTCGGTCATCGGGCAGTTTAGGTAAGCTGCTTCTCCTTTGTCGTATCTAGACTTTAAGTATACCTTATCCATGTCAATACTGTCTTTTTCTACGATTGGCGCAGCAGCATCATAAAAGTAAAGATATTCTTGTCCAGTAACTTCTCTCACTTTTTCTGCTAGTGCAGGAGATGTCAAAGGACCAGTAGCTATAACTGTTATTCCTTCAGGTATTTCAGTTACCTCTTCATTTATTATTTCTATTAACGGATGGTTTCTAATTGAATCAGTTACTCTTCCCGCAAAGTCATGTCTGTCTACCGCAAGTGCGCCACCAGCCGGCACACTACTGTTATCTGCCGATGATATGATGAGGGAGTTGAGCATACGCATTTCTTCTTTAATAACGCCTACAGCATTAGTTAAATTATTTGCTCTTAATGAATTGGAACAAACCAATTCAGCAAATTTATCAGTATGATGAGCCGGTGTCTGTTTAACAGGTCGCATTTCATAGAGGCGTACCTTCACACCTCTACTAGCTATTTGCCATGCCGCCTCGCTTCCTGCTAAGCCAGCACCAATAACGTTTACTATTTCAGTCATGTCGTATCCTTCTTTCTAACTTTGCGGATCTTCTTTATAATCACACGCAACACATTGTATTTGTATTCCTTTTTTCAACTTCTTCTCTACCAGCATCTCATTACATTTTGGACATTGTCTACTTATCGGCTTATCCCATGATAAGAAATCACACGTAGGATATTGATCGCAGCCATAGAATAAGCGTTTCGTTTTACTTTTTCGTTCAACGATCTGTCCTTCTTCACACGCTGGGCACTTAACTCCAATTTCTTTAACGATAGCTTTTGTATTTCTACAATCTGGAAAATTACTACATGCCATGAATTTACCATAACGACCAAGCTTGTAAACCATAGGAGAACCGCATTCTTCACAGTCCTCACCAGTAGGCTCATCTTTAATCACTATTTTTTCCATTTCAGCTTCAGCATGCTTCAAATGTTTTTCAAATTCTACATAGAATTCGTCTATTATTTTTTTCCATTCCACTTGCCCTTCCTCTATACTATCCAAATCTTTTTCCATTTGGGCAGTAAATTTTATATCTACGATATTTGGGAAGAATTCTAATACAAGTTGATGGATGATTGTTCCTAGTTCAGTAGGAACAAATCTCTTCGTTTCTAGAGTCACATAACCTCTTTTTTGAATTGTATCTAATGTTGGAGCATATGTAGATGGTCTACCTATGCCCAGTTCTTCAAGTGTTTTAACAAGTCTTGCCTCGGAGTAACGCGGTGGAGGCTGAGTAAAATGCTGCTTAGGCTCAATTTCTATAGCGTTAACTTTATCTCCAACTTCCATAACAGGTAACAATTTATCTTTGTCATCCGTCTGGTCATCCGAGCCTTCTACATATACCTTCATAAAACCAGGAAACTTCACTTGGGAACCATTTGCTCTAAAAATAACTTCTCCATTTTTAAGGTCCACAGCAACGGTATCTAATGTTGCTGGAGCCATTTGGCTTGCTATAAATCTTTCCCAAATCAGTTTGTATAAGCGGAAAAGATCACGTGATAATATAGCCTTTAGGGACTCAGGTGTTCTTAATACACTTGTAGGTCGAACAGCCTCATGTGCATCCTGCGCTTTCTTATCTTGTTTTTCAGCTTTCTTAATCGAAAGAAACTCTGAGCCATATTCATTTTTAATAAATTCAGCAGCGTCTGTCTTAGCTGTATCTGAGATTCTAGTAGAATCCGTTCTCATATAAGTTATTAGACCGACGGTACCTTCTTTTTTACCAAGATCTATTCCTTCATATAGTTGTTGCGCAAGCATCATTGTTTTTCTTGCTCTAAAGTTTAACTTTCTTGCTGCCTCCTGCTGTAAGGAAGAAGTAGTAAATGATGGAGCTGGATTACGTTTTCTTTCTTTTTTCGTCACATTAGTGACTTCAAACTTTTTGCCCTTCATGAGTTTTAATACTGCATTAACCTCATCTTCGTTAGTAAGCTTAGCTTTCTCTTTTTCTTTTCCGAAATAAAGCGCTTCAAAGGTTTTTTTACCCTTTTCAAATTCAGCTTCGATAGACCAGTATTCCTCAGGAACAAATCGTTCTATTTCTTGTTCACGATCAATTATTAGACGCAGAGCAACTGATTGAACTCTTCCCGCCGAAAGACCCTTTTTTACTTTCTTCCATAGAATAGGGCTTATATTGTATCCAACTAAACGGTCTAAAACACGTCTTGCTTGCTGTGCATCTACCAAATCCAAATCAAGTGGTCTTGGATGTTTAAAAGATTCTAGTATAGCATCTTTTGTTATTTCATTAAATACAACTCGACAGTCTGAATCTATATCCACATTTAGAGAGTTAGCTAAATGCCAAGCAATAGCTTCCCCTTCTCTGTCGGGGTCAGCTGCGAGATAAACTTTCTTCGCTTTTTTGGCAGCATTTTTTAAATCCTGAAGGACAGGACCTTTACCGCGTATTGTAATATATTTGGGCTCATAATTATTTTCCACATCGACACCCATTTGACTTCTAGGTAAATCTCTTACATGTCCAATCGATGCTTTTACTTTATATTTTTTCCCTAGATATCGCTCAATCGTTTTTGCTTTCGCTGGCGATTCTACTATTACTAAATAATCCGACATAGATGTGCCTCCTTATAGAAGGTAACTCGCTTCAATCTGCAAAACAAATACCTGTTGCAAAATGTATAACAGTTTTCTGAGAAATGCAAGACTTTTCATTTTTAAAAAGCAAAATTTAGGTGATTTTGATCAATTCTTCTATGATTTGATGACCGTTCCAAATTGGCTTTGCGCCTTCTAAAATAAGGTGATGTGGCCCTTCTGAAAGACCTGAATCGATTGAACCCGGGATTGCGAAAATTTCTTTTCCATTTTCTAAGGCATGCTCCATTGTAGAAACTGTACCACTCTTTTTTTTCGCCTCTGTAATAACGACACCTAACGACAAACCGCTAATAATTCGATTCCTCATGGGGAAATTCCACTTTTTAGGGGTAATATATGGAGGGTATTCTGTTACTAATAAGTGATGCTTCGACATAAAATTAGCTAGTTCCTTATTATCTTTTGGATACATATTAAAAAGCCCTGTGCCTAGCACTCCTATTGTTTTGCCGCCCATTTCAATCGTTTTCCGATGAGCTATTGTGTCTGCACCGCTAGCTAGTCCACTTACTATGATAAAATCATTTTCAATTAGAGGAGGTAATATCTTCTCAATACTAGTTTCTGAATAAGAGGTTGCCTTTCTAGAGCCAATTATAGCAATCTTCCTTTTGTTTGCTAGGAAACGAATATCCCCTTGTACGTATAAAATAGCTGGAGGATCGTACAAATTTAGAAGACTTTCTGGATAAATATCATCATTGTAAATAATCGGAAGGATATTGTGCTTCTCATATGTTTCGAGGATTGGATGACGAATAAACTCTTTGTACATATTCTTCAGATGATTAGCTCGTTCTATAGTAATATTACACAATTTTGCTAGTAGGCTTGGTTGGATTTCTTCAAGTTGTGATAAATCCGGATCTTGCTTAAGAAGTGAGTATATTTTGGGAAGAGGGACTGGGAATACATAATGGAGGGCAAGTATGCGGTTTTTAAATCGAGGTACTGTCATCTATTTGCTCCTTTATAATTGGATTGTTAGGGATGATTATAACTAGCTGTTTTAATTTTTATTAAAAAGCACGGCCCATCATTGATGAGCCGCACAAATATTATTAATGTGTTTTACAAGCGTCGTAAATTCCAGCTTCTTTAATAGCTTCGATTAAAGTCTCACCGATTACAGATGGTGTAGCCGCTACTTTCATGCCAGCTGCTTCCATTGCTTTAATCTTACCTTCTGCTGTACCTTGGCCACCAGAGATAATTGCTCCAGCATGACCCATACGTTTACCTGGAGGTGCAGTTTGTCCACCGATAAATCCAACTACTGGTTTTTTCATGTTAGCTTTAATCCATTCAGCAGCCTCTTCTTCAGCAGTACCACCGATTTCTCCGATCATAACAACTGCATAAGTATCTTCATCTTCATTAAATTCTTTTAATACATCGATAAAGTTTGTGCCGTTTACTGGGTCTCCACCAATACCAACGGCAGTAGTTTGACCAATGCCTTCTTGAGTTAGTTGATGAACAGCTTCGTATGTTAAAGTACCAGAGCGTGAAACAACTCCTACATGACCTTTTGTATGAATATATCCTGGCATAATACCAATTTTACACTCATCAGCAGTGATAACACCTGGGCAGTTTGGTCCCACTAAACGTGTTTTCTTACCTTCCATATAGCGCTTCACATTTACCATGTCTAAAACTGGAATATGTTCTGTAATACAAATAGCCATATCTAGCTCAGCGTCAACAGCTTCCATAATCGCATCAGCAGCAAATGGTGCTGGTACATAAATTACAGATACATTAGCACCTGTAGCTTTTACAGCGTCAGTTACTGTATTGAATACAGGTACGCCTTCTACTTCTGTTCCACCTTTACCAGGAGTAACCCCAGCAACGATTTTTGTACCATATTCTAGCATTTGTTTTGTATGGAAAAGAGCAGTTGAGCCCGTAATTCCTTGAACAATTACTTTAGTATCTTTATTAATATATACGCTCATTTTATGTCCCTGCCTTTCTTATCCTACAAGATTAACGATTTTTTGAGCACCGTCTGCCATTGAATCTGCCGCAACAATGTTTAAGCCTGATTCATTTAATAATTTTTTACCTAAATCTACATTAGTTCCTTCTAAACGAACTACTAGTGGTACTTGAAGTCCAACTTCTTTTGCCGCGATGATAACACCCTCAGCAATAACGTCACATTTCATAATTCCACCAAAAATATTTACGAAAATACCTTTAACGTTTGGATCAGCTAAGATAATTTTGAATGCTTCAGTTACTTTCTCAGCTGTAGCACCGCCCCCAACGTCCAGGAAGTTAGCGGGTGAGCCGCCATAGTAGCTAATTGTATCCATAGTTGCCATAGCTAAACCTGCTCCGTTAACCATACATCCGATATTCCCATCTAAAGAAATATAGCTTAAGTCATATTTAGATGCTTCGATTTCTTTTGGATCCTCTTCATCGAAATCACGAAGTTCTAAAATGTCTTTATGACGGTATAATGCATTACTGTCAAAGTTAAATTTTGCGTCTAACGCTAAAACATTGTCGTCCTCAGTTACTACTAATGGGTTAATCTCAACGATAGATGCATCTTTTTCTTTGTATACTTGGTATAGACCAAGCATAAATTTAGCTGCTTTGTTCACAAGTTTCGCTGGAATATTCATGTTGAATGCCATACGACGAGCTTGGAATCCAGTTAATCCTATAACAGGATCAATTTCTTCATAAAATAATTTTTCTGGAGAATTTGCTGCTACTTCCTCGATGTCCATACCGCCCTCTTCAGAGCCCATTAATGTTACACGTGAAGTTGCACGGTCTAATACTAAGCCTACATAATATTCTTTTTTAATTTTGCTACCTTCTTCGATAAGTAGACGTTTAATCTCTTTACCTTCTGGTCCTGTTTGGTGAGTAACTAGAACTTTGCCTAAAAGTTCTTTAGCATATTCACGTACTTCGTCCAAATTTTTTGCAATTTTAACTCCACCAGCTTTACCACGTCCACCTGCGTGGATTTGCGCTTTTACAACAATAACGTCAGAGCCTAATTCTTTAGCTGCCTTCACCGCTTCTTCTGGTGAGAAAGCAACGATTCCATTAGAAACTGCTACGCCATATTGTCTAAGGAGCTGTTTACCTTGATATTCATGGATATTCATTTATACATCCTCCCTCAAACTAATGTCACTAATCTGCTACCTCTATCATTGTAATAAAGCTGTCACAACTTGTCCACAAAAGTCTAATGATTCTTAAAAACATAGAATATTCAAAATAGATGTCGAAAAAGGAAAAAATATTATACTTTGCCCTTTTCTTTATCAACCTTATATATAAATGCAAAAACTTCAGCAACTGCTTGGTATAACTCTTCTGGAATAGATTGATTAATATCTAGTTGTCCAAGGAGCTCCACTAGGCTAGCATCCTCCTGTATAGGTACTGAGTGCTCTTTAGCTTTTTCTAATATATTCTCAGCAATCTTCCCTTTTCCCTTTGCCACAACCGTTGGAGATTCATTGTTACCAGGTTTATAAGTTAAAGCAACTGCTTCTTTTCTGACAAACTTTCCCTCTGTCATATTCGTATATCCACTCCTTGCTCTATAGAAGTGTTTTTTTGTTTCCATAGCGTATTAGATTTTTGTTCATCAAATGTTTTTACGAAAACTCCAGATAATTGATACCCCGTGGAAGCGAGACCATCCTTGAGTGAAGCTTTAAACTGATTAGCAATCATATCAATCGTTTGATCATCATTGAAGACATTAATAGTGACAATCTTGTTTTGAACTTGCATATCAACAACCGTTTCCTTTAGAGAGTCTAATTGAAGATAGAACATGATTCTTGCAAATTCTGAATCTATCTTCCCGTCTTCCTTCATTCTTCCATTCCATTCTAATGTCGCATCCATTCGTTTGCCTAAAAATTCTAACGGAATTTGCATTAGTAACTGATGCTGTGGACCATTTTCTCCAGAAAGGAGCTGCAAGCCATTCATTCTTCCAAGAATTGATTCTGCTCCTTCTTTAATGACATTAGGTAAATTAGACATTTGTAGTAGCTCAACAAGTTGTGGTTTTAACTGGTTTGCTAGTTGTCTAACATTTTCTTTTTCACTTCCAAGACTCCCCTCATAGCTAAAGCCAAGAGATTTTAATACTTCTTTCATCGCATGTTCAAAAGCCTTGCCATCTAATTGACTTAGCACTGCTTGCTCTGCATGATTTCTCTGAGTAGTAAAGGATAAGTCCTTACTTAATAGGCTTACTTGGTCTAAGGATTGGTTAATCATTTCATTTGAAGAACCTTTTCCTAACAAAGAAACTAAGTGGTCTTTAGGCGTAAACCCATTTAAGTCCCTCATAAAAATGGCTTGTTGACTTTGCTCTGAAAAAACTTTTACCAAGGATTGTGCTACAACCTTCGGACTAACTTCGCCATTTTTCAAGGTTGCTAATATTTGATCCTTTTGTGTTGCTGTAAGCAAAGGCTGAGCTTGAATCCATTGCCGCACTTGCTCTATAGCCCCACCTCTATTTTCTATATTAGGTTGTATTAATTTACTAACTATTTCACCCGCTGTTTGTGTTAATGCATGCTTGCTTGAAGTTGGCACAGGATTATTTAATGTAGCTTCTGAAGGTAAAATAGCAGCATTTTTCAACTGTTGTAATATTGGTAGTCGGGTGCTTGTAGGAAGCTGTAAATTTTGAAGTATTTCCAGCTGTTTACCTAAAATAGCACCTGCAACGGGCATGTTAAAAGGTTCTCCTACCTTCTGTAGACTTTGAAGAATAAGTGTTTTAGAGGAGGGAGAGAGTATTTGATCCTGTTGTAATACATTTTTCATGTTAGCAATTAAGGAAGAAAAACCATCAGTAGATTTCCCACTCAATATTGTTTCAAACATATTTGATGTTAAAGGAACCTTCAAGTCTATCATTTTTTGAATTGCTTCCAATCCTTCTCTTACAGAAATATTGGCAGGAAGTTGCTTGATCAGCTGTTCTGCCTGTAATAGCAATTCCTTGGAAATAGGAATTTGTTCTTTTATAAAAAACTGAACAATTGCTTGTAGTTCACTAGACTTGTTCAGGTTCATCGCCTGTAGCAGTTGCTGAGCCTGTTGCACTGCTGTGTTTCCGCCTAAGGGACCAGCGACTACTTTCAACTGTACTTCAGGTTCGGATTTAGTTACTTGAAAAAAGTGAGCATCTCCTGCCTTCAAAGGAGTCTCTAGCTTAGCAATAATCTTTTGATTACCTATTTGAACTTCTGCTGTTTGGTTTGGGAAAAGCTTCTTAATAGTTCCATGTACAACTTGTCCATCTTTCATAGTCATTGGTATTTTCGAAGAAATGGCGTTTGGCATATGCGATTGAATAGATGAAAAAGAGGATCCAGTCATAGTTTCACCTCGCTCAATAAAGTTTTAATCGGTTCAAAAGTTTTACGATGGTGCACGGTTGGACCATGTTGACTAATCATTTCAATATGTTCTTTTGTTCCATAACCAGCATGCTTGTTAAATAGATAGACAGGAAACTTTTCATGAAGTTCGTCCATATATTCATCTCTTGCCGTCTTGGCAAGAATGGAAGCGGCTGCAATCGCTAAGCTTTGTGCATCGCCTTTAATTATGGAATGATTCTCTATTTCTATTGGCAACTTCATAGCATCTACTAATACAACAGCAGGTTGTTTTTTTAGGTTATAGACAGCTTCCACCATCGATTGCTTCGTTGCTTCATAAATATTTAACTCATCAATTTTTTCAACAGGTTGAAAATGTACATAATAGCTTATAGCATTTTCTTTAATCTTCATAGCTAGTTCGTTTCTTTTAACCCTAGAAACCTGCTTAGAGTCATTTAGGCCAATTAAGCTATCTGTATTGTCGTTTAAAATCACAGCGGCAGTGACAACTGGGCCCGCTAATGGCCCTCTGCCTGCCTCATCTACTCCTGCAATGAGTCCACTTTGGTTAATGTCAAAACTCTTATCAAACATTACTTTCTCTATATGCGCTTCTCTTTCTAGTTGCTGAATTAGCTGTTTTCTCTTCCAGCTTCCTAATAACTTCTGCGCCCCTGCCCTTGGATCCTGTTCTAATTCTTTCATCCACGATTCTGTACCATCTGCAAAGTTTAATTTTTCTTTTAATTCCTGTAAACGTAGCATTATATTCACTTCATCTTTCTTTCAATTTATATATGTATCGGCTAAAAATATTTTAAATCGAGAAAACCCTCTTTACCATAAGGTAAAAAGGGTAAAATTTTTCACTCATATTCATTTACAAAGTCAAAAGTTAGCTTTCCTAATTGTTGATTTCTAATATCACGAACAATTAACTCAGCAACCTGATCGTAGTCAACCTCTCCACCGGGTCCATAGCATCTTCTTAGGTTTCCGATATGATCAAAGGTTTCCACTAGGTCTTCACTCACTGTTGTAACTTTATATCGTTCTTCCATTCTTCTCGGATAATGGCTCTCCAAAAAGCGCAGTCCATATATCGCCAAGTCTTCCATATTTATGACCGCATCCTTGATAGCGCCAGTAAGAGCTAACTTGTAACCTACTTCTTGGTCTTCAAATTTCGGCCATAAAATACCCGGAGTATCCAGCAGCTCTATTTCCTTCTCAACCTTAATCCATTGCTGTCTCTTTGTTACACCTGGAGTATTTCCAGTTTTAGCAATGTTCTTTTTAGCGAATCGATTAATCAATGTGGATTTCCCTACGTTCGGAATACCCACTATCATGGCTCTAATAGCTCTCGGTTTAATCCCACGCTCTTTCATACGGTCCCATTTAGGCTTTAAAAGCTCTTTAGAGGCCTTAAAAACAGTCTGTAGACCTTTTCCTTCTAAAGAGTTTATCGCTACTGTAGGATGCCCTTTTGATTCAAAATACGCTATCCATTTTTTTGTTTGAGTATCGTCTGCCATATCCATTTTGTTTAAAATAAGTAGCCTTGTCTTTTGATGGACTACCTCGTCTAACATTGGATTTCTTGAAGACAAAGGCAAACGTGCATCAATTAATTCAAATATAATATCTACTAGCTTTAGGTTTTCAGTAACTTCTCTTCTCGCTTTGGCCATATGACCTGGAAACCATTGTATCGTCATATCGCACCTCCTTCTTGAAGCACTCAGCTAATTCGTCAAAATAGCCGGAAGAGGTAATTACCTCCTTACTTTCGTAAATGCTTATTTCACAAAGCCAACCTCACCAATTGGCCAAAAAACAAAGTTTGTTTTTCCTATAATTTCATCAATTTCAATTAAACCAATCATTCGACTATCTTTACTATATCTGCGGTTGTCTCCCATTACGAAAACATAACCTTCCGGAATTTCTTTATCCCCAGTTATACTTTCAAGAGTAAAGTCATCGGTTAGTGTTCCCTCAGTTATATCATCCTTATATTGGTCTAAATAGGGTTCAGATACTTCTTTACCATTAATGTAAAGTTGGTCATTTTTGTATTCAACATGATCACCAGGTAGTCCAATTACACGTTTGATATAATTTTTCTGCTCAGGAGCATGAAATACAACAATGTCAAATCGTTTTGGCTCACCAACTATATAACCAATTTTGTTAACTAGCATACTATCCCCGTTTTCTAAGGTCGGCATCATTGATTCTCCGTCCACAATTATAGGGGTAAACAAAAAGAGGCGAATTATTGCCGCTAGTCCAAAAGCAATTAAAAGTGCTTTTGACCATTCCCATAACTCATTCTTCTTTTCTTTTTGTGCTTGTCTCATTCATTTGCCCCCTTTATATACTCTTTATATTGTACAAGGAAAATGTTAGAGAGGCAAAAAGATTTCCATCGACAATAATAAATTCTCATAAATTTAATGCTTAAGTCATTTTAAATTTAGAACTATGTACTCCATTATTGTAATTACAACAAACAGAGGTAAATGAATGCGTTTTTTGACATAGTTTTAAACGCTATTTAATTATATATGCCCTAAAACGCAAGAATTATATATCAGATTAATAAAACACCTATACTATAGATTCCTAAAAGTAAAAAATGTTGTAGCAAAAGTGAGTTCACTTCCACTACAACATTTACATTAGGCATTTCTGCCTTACTTACACTATTAGCGACGCTCTTTAATACGAGCAGCTTTACCGCGTAGTTCACGTAGGTAGTACAATTTAGCACGACGAACTTTACCACGACGAATAACTTCTAAGTTTGCAATTTTTGGTGTGTGTACTGGGAAAGTACGTTCTACACCAACACCGGAAGAGATTTTACGAACTGTAAAAGTTTCGCTAATTCCGCCTCCACGACGTTTGATTACAACACCTTCGTACATTTGGATACGTTCGCGAGTTCCCTCAACAACCTTAACGTGTACACGTACTGTGTCACCAGGACGGAAAGTTGGAAGATCCGTACGTAATTGTTCTTTTGTGATTTCTGAAATAATGTTTTGCATCATTTTCTCTCCTTATATAGAATGCTCTTACACACATTACCTGTTGCAGCGGAACACCCAAAATCAGTACTTTACATAAAAGCACATAGTAAAATATATCATACCTACTAGCAATATGCAATCATAATTTATAACCCTTTGATAGATTGAAGCATTTGTTTTTCTGCTTCAGTTAAATCAGCATTCTCTAGTAGATCATTTCTTCTATCGAACGTCCGTTTTAAGGACTGATCTCTTCTCCATTTATCTATAGCAGCATGATTACCCGACAATAAAACATCAGGTACCTTATATCCACGATATTCTACTGGACGTGTATAATGAGGATGCTCAAGAAGTCCGGTCGAGAAAGAGTCCTGTTCATGAGATGCAGCCTTACCGAGAACATTTGGCAGTAATCTCACAACGCTATCCACTACTGTCATTGCTGCTAATTCTCCACCTGTCAAAACAAAATCGCCAATCGAAATTTCGTCTGTCACTAAATGCTCTCTGATACGCTCATCATATCCTTCATAATGACCGCATATAAAAACAAGCTCCTCTTCCTTCGCTAATTCCTCTGCTTTTTGCTGGTTAAAACGCTCTCCTTGGGGACATAGCAATATAATTCTTCTTTTCCCATTAGTACTTGGAGGAAGAGCTTCTACTGCATTAAAAATAGGCTCTGGCTTTAATACCATACCTGCTCCACCACCATAAGGATAATCATCCACCTGATGATGTTTGTTTCCTGAATACTCTCTGAAATTTACTACATCAATAGATACTTCATTCTTCTCTTGCGCTTTTTTCAAAATAGATGAGTTAAATACACCTGTAAACATTTCTGGAAATAGCGAAAGAATATGAATTTTCATCATGATAATAAACCTTCTAGCACTTCAATCGTGATTTCCTTCTTGTCCACATCTATTTTCTTCACTACATCCTCAATGTAAGGGATGTAGTGCGCCTTTCCTTTAGAAGGTTGCACTGTCCAAACGTCGTTCGCACCCGTTTGTAGAATTTCAGTAACTGTTCCGATTGTTTCTCCTTCAGTAGAAATAACTGTACAGTCAATAATTTCGTGGTAGTAATATTCATTTTCGTCTAACTCTGTCAGATATTTCTCTGATACTTTCAATGTCGCATCACGGAAAGCTTCCACATCCTTAAGCAATGTATAACCTTCAAAAGTTAGCAAATCAAAGTTTTTATGCTTTCTGTAACTTGTAATCTTTACGATAATCGGCTTAGAGCCATCTGTCTTAAAAAGTCCAAGTTCATTTCCTACCTGATAACGCTCGTCCGGAAAGTCTGTAGTAGAAATGACACGTACCTCTCCCCAAATCCCATGGGTATTGACGATTTTTCCAACATTGTACCATTCCATATAATATATTTCCTCCTATCAAAAAAGGAAGAACAAATTGTTCTCCCTCTTCTTAATATTACATTTACCTAAAGCAAAATATATTCGCTAGTGGTATTAGCTTCATTCTAAAATGAAGTTAATCTAATATGTCGACATATGTTTTCTTTTGGTGACTGCCTGCTGCTGAGTAAACAATAGTACGAATAGATTTAGCTACTCTTCCTTGTTTGCCAATTACTTTTCCCATATCTTCAGGATGTACAGAAAGTTTGTAAACTATACGGTTTGCACTTTCTTCCTTTTCTACCTGAACTTTGTCCGGATAATCAACTAATGGTTTAACGATTGCTTCGATCAGCTGCTTCACAATGTCCCCTCCGATTATTTGCCGAGTTTTGCGTTATGGAATTTTTCCATAATACCTTGTTCAGAGAACAAGTTACGTACTGTATCAGATGGTTTTGCACCATCTTGAAGCCATTTTAACGCTAATTCTTCGTTAATTTTAACTTCTGCTGGTTTAGTAAGTGGGTTGTAAGTACCTACTGTTTCAATTTGACGACCGTCACGTGGTGAGCGAGAGTCTGCTACTACAATACGATAGAAAGGAGATTTTTTTGCTCCCATACGTTTTAAACGAATTTTAACTGCCATTTTTATTGCACCTCCGAATAGTTTCACACAAGATAGTATATTATCAAGGTTTTAATTGTTTGTAAAGTGTTTTTTCTTAACACCTTATTTTTTTCTAGGAAATTTACTTGAAAAGAGAGTCAAAACCAGGCATTTTCATCTTTTTCTTTCCTTTTTGTTGCATATTAGTCATTTGCTTCATCATTTTTTTCATGTCTTCAAATTGCTTCAAAAGTCTGTTAATATCTTGAATTGTTGTTCCAGACCCTTTAGCAATTCTTTTCTTTCTTGGTCCATTAATAATCTCAGGATTCGTCTTCTCTTGCGTAGTCATAGAGTATATAATCGCTTCTACACGATCCATTTGCTTCTCATCGACCTTTGCATTTTCCAACCCTTTAATTTTATTTGCTCCTGGAAGCATTTTTAAAATTTCATCTAGTGGACCCATTTGTTTAACTTGGCTAAGCTGCTCTAAAAAGTCATCGAATGTAAAAGACTGCGTACGGAATTTTTCTTCCAATTCCTTCGCCTTTTCTTCATCCACATTCGCTTGTGCTTTTTCAATTAGAGACATCATATCGCCCATGCCTAAAATCCGAGAAGCCATACGCTCCGGGTGGAACGGCTCTAGAGCATCCATTTTTTCTCCCATTCCGACGAATTTAATCGGTTTTTGAGTGATTGAACGTATGGAAAGAGCTGCTCCTCCTCGAGTATCCCCATCTAACTTTGTAAGAACTACCCCAGTTATTCCAATCGATTCATTGAAATTATTAGCTACATTGACTGCATCCTGCCCTGTCATTGCATCTACTACTAAGAATACTTCATCTGGTTCTTTTAAGGCGCGAATATCTTTAAGCTCTTGCATTAAAGTCTCATCAATATGAAGACGACCAGCCGTATCGACGATCACAACGTCATAATGCTCCTCTTTTGCATGCTCTAGACCCTTTTTAACTATTTCTACTGGTGAAATATCAGTACCAAGTTGAAAAACAGGTAAAGAAAGCTGTTTTCCAATCGTTTCAAGCTGCTTAACAGCAGCAGGACGATAAATATCCGCAGCAATCAATAAAGGTTTTTTATTGTATTTTTTACGAAGTACGTTGGCTAGCTTACCTGTAGTAGTTGTTTTACCGGCACCTTGAAGCCCCACCATCATAATCACAGTTGGTGGTCTAGAAGAGAAAGCTATTTGACTTTGTTCTCCACCCATCAACTGGGTCAATTCGTCTTTTACAATTTTAATGACCTGTTGACCTGGAGTTAGACTTTTCATAACCTCTTGACCAACAGCTCGTTCTGAAACATTTTTGACGAACTCTTTTACTACCTTTAAGTTAACGTCCGCTTCCAATAACGCATAGCGAACCTCACGCATCATCTCTTTGACATCAGCCTCAGAAATTTTGCCTTTTCCTTTGATTTTCTGAATCGTCCCTTGAAGACGCTCAGCTAATCCTTCAAATGCCATGCAAGCTCGCCTCCTAATCCCATTCTTTTAATTGCTCAATGAGTTGAGTCAGTTCTACTGATGATTTATCTTTTGCTATTTGTAAAAGCTGTTTAATGGTTTCTTGTCGTTTTTCAAACTTAGATAGAAGATTTAATTTATCTTCATATTCTTCTAACATTGCTTCAGTGCGACGAATATTATCATAAACAGCCTGTCTAGAGATATTATATTCTTCTGCAATCTCTCCAAGTGATAAATCATCTAAATAATAAAGCTGCATATAGCTTCGTTGTTTATCTGTCAATAAAGCCTGGTAAAAATCGAAGAGAAAATTCATGCGAGTTGTTTTTTCAATCATGCCCATCTCTCCTTACCATGTGTAATGGTTCATCTTATAGTTTATAAACAGAGTCTTTAACTGTCAAGTAAAATTACTTGTCTTCTGTTGTTTCTTCTAACTCTAAGCCTTCTGCAAATAATCCATATACGTATTTCTCTGCATCAAAAGGCTGAAGGTCATCCATTTGCTCTCCCAGACCAACAAATTTAACTGGAATATGCAGTTTGTTACGAATGGCAAGTACTATACCGCCCTTAGCCGTGCCGTCAAGCTTTGTTAAAACAATTCCGGTAACATTTGTTGCTTCCTTGAAAGTTTGAGCTTGAACAAGCGCATTTTGACCTGTAGTGGCATCTAGAGCTAATAATACCTCATGAGGGGCATTTGGTACTTCTCTTGAAATGACACGATGGATCTTTTCTAATTCATTCATTAAATTGACCTTATTTTGTAGGCGACCAGCAGTGTCACAAATCAAGACATCCGCCTTTCTTGTCTTTGCAGCTCGAATTGCATCATACATAACAGCAGCAGGGTCCGATCCTTCCGCCTGCTTAATAACCTCTACTCCTACACGATCTCCCCATACCTGAAGCTGATCGATTGCGCCCGCACGGAATGTATCTCCAGCAGCAAGCATAACTTTCTTGCCATCATTATTTAATCGATGTGCAAGCTTGCCAATGGTCGTAGTTTTTCCTACTCCATTTACTCCTACAAAAAGAATAACAGTCAACCCATCTTCTTCTAGCTGAAGCTCTGTTAAATCTTTATCTCCAGCTTCATAAATTTCTACCAATTTTTCTGAAATAACCGATTGAATACCAGCTGTATCCTTGATGTTTTTTCGTTGAACTTCAAAGCGGAGTTTGTCCATTAACTCCACTACTGTTTCAAATCCAACATCTGCTTGAAGTAAAATTTCTTCTAATTCCTCAAAGAAATCCTCATCGACCTTACGATACTTTGCTACTAAGTCATTTACTTTAGAAGTAAACTGATTTCGTGTTTTCGATAGACCTTCTTTAAATTTATTGGTAATGGAGACTGTTTCTTCCGCCTCTGGTGTAGAACCTAACATCTTTTCTTTCATTTTTTTAAAAAAGCTCATAGTTAAACTCCTTTTAAGTTACTAATTCTTCTTCTAATTTTACAGAAACGAGCTTGGATATTCCTGATTCCTGCATAGTGATTCCATACAGGACATCCGCTCCCTCCATAGTGCCCTTGCGATGAGTAATAACGATAAACTGCGTATCATGACTAAATTTCTTCAAGTAATCACTATAGCGAGTTACATTAGCTTCATCCAGTGCAGCCTCCACCTCATCCAAAATACAGAATGGAACCGGACGTGTGTGCAGGATAGAAAATAATAAGGCAATAGCTGTTAGCGCACGCTCTCCACCAGATAAGAGAGAAAGATTTTGGAGCTTTTTGCCTGGTGGCTGCGCCACGATATCTATACCAGTATCAAGCATTGAACTAGGATCCGTTAACACTAAGTCTGCCTGTCCTCCACCAAATAATTGTCTAAATACCACTTTAAAATTCCTTTGAATTTCATTAAAGGTAGTTTCGAAACGGATGGTCATTTCTTCATCCATTTCCTTAATGACTTCATGAAGTGTCTCTTGAGCAGAAAGCAAATCTTCCCGTTGTTCAGTCAAGAAAGAATGGCGTTCACTTACTTGTTCAAATTCTTGTATAGACCCTAAGTTAATAGGACCTAACTCTTCAATAGAACGCTTTAACAATTTGACCTTTTTACGAGCAAGCTCCTCATCCATATTAAATGGGTAATCTCGTTTTGCTTCTTCTAAAGTTAATTCATATGTTTCTTCTAGTTGATTTTGAAGCGAGTTAGATTCTACTTCTAGCTTTCCAAGCCTTAATTCTAATGTACGCTCATCATTGGCGTATATATTTACATGCTGCTGAAGTTGCTTTAGATGATTTTCGGAATCATTAACTTTTTGAGAAAGTACTAGTCTTTTCTCTTTGTCAGTTTTGATTTGATCAATCAAATAATCTTTTTTCTCTTTAAAGTTTATAATCATTTGACTGATTTCTTCCGGTGACGGTCCAGACTGATCATCATTTTCAAACCAGCTAATTTCTTTTTCTAATGTACCGATTTTTTGTGAACAAGTTTGAATCTCTTGTTCCAGTTGTTTCTTTTCTTTGTCCTGCTGATTTACTTGTTCATTGACTACAGCAATAGAGGATAAAAGTTCACCAAGCTCATTTTGTACTTGGTCTTTTTCCTGCATCGACTGTTGTTTTAATAATTGCAATTGATCAATTGTTTGCTGAATGGAATTTAATGATTCATTAATTTCTGCACTACGTTTAGCTGTTTGTTCTTTTTTGCGGACTAAATCCTCATGTAGGTGATTTTTTTCAGTCTGCACCTCGTCAAACTCTAATAATCGATTGGTCAGCCGAGAAATAATTGCCACACATTCTCTGTCTTCTGATAAAAGCTTATGCTCTTCCTCGCGCAATGCTTCTCCGGATAGACGAGCTTCCTCTAGCTCTATTTTCAGTTGCTGAACCTGTTGCCTTTTAAAGGAAACGGATTTTTCGGCTTGTAGAACAGATTGTTGTAGCTCCACTAGCTTGTCATTCAATTGTTCTAGCTCAGCTTTTCTAGTAAAGACGGATGACTGCTGCTTCACGGAACCCCCAGTCAAGGAACCGCCAGCATTTACTACATCTCCATCTAACGTTACAAAACGATATCGATATTGTAATCGGGCTGCCATTTCGTTAGCACCCTTTAGATCAGTCGCTATAATGATATTTCCTAGCAGGCTTTCGATAATAATTTTATAATCAGGATTATAATTCACTAGCATATCAGCAGTATTTACAAATGATGGATGCTGTTTAATAGGGGCCAATGCTTGCTCCGTTAATTTACGAGACTTCATAACCTGTAATGGAAGGAAGGTAGCTCTTCCCACCCTTTTCTTTTTCAACCATTCAATTGCCAGTCGAGCATCTTGACTTGTATCTGTAATAATATGTTGCGATTGCTGGCCTATGGCCGTATCAATTGCATTCATATAATCCGATGGAATCTGAATTAGTTCCGCAACTGCTCCATGAATCCCTTTTAGTTCTTTTTTGTCGCGAGCCATCAGTACTTCCTTAACTCCTTGGAAATATCCGGAAAACTCTGACTCAAGCTCCTCCAAAGAGTCTTTTCTTGCCTGCATTTGATGCTTCATTTGATAGGCTTTTTGAAGCATTGACTGTTGTTCTTCATAGGAGGCCTCTAATTTATCAGAGGTTTCTCGTTTAGATTTAAAGTCTAGCACCTTTTGCGCCAAATTCTTTTGACAAGTTTCTAGCTGCTTCTCTATCTCTTTTTTTCTATTTGTAAGCTTTTCGAGCTCATCTTTAATCTCACGGTAATCCTCTACCATTTTTTCTGAAGAAACTAGTTCAAATTGAAGCTGCTGTTCCATATGCTTCATTTCATTTTTCATCGTTGCTTCTTCGTTTAACAAATCAATGTAAGAGCCCTTCAAGTTTTCGATTTCTTCTTCTACTTCGGAGGCCGATTTGCTAAGTACATGGTCTATTTGAAGTTTCTTTGCTCTTAGTTCTTTTAATAATATTTTTTTCTCAGAACTGGATACTACGTTTTCTTCCAATTGCTTTTCAAATGTTTGCAGCTTGGTCTTTTCTTCTTCCAAAGCTCTTTTAAGCTGTGATATTTGTTGACTTGCATTCTGTTTTTTCTCGGCAAGTAGCAGTTTTCTTCCCTCTAAACGTTCTAGCTCAGAGCTTACTTCAAGTAATTCCCCTTGATCTTTATCTAGCTTTTCATCAGTTGTACCAATAATTCTTCTAACAGTAAGAATATCAGCTTCTGCCTCACTAACCTGCGTTAGAAGAAGCTTCTTCTGTTCGTCTATTTGCTGAAGTTGATTATGTAGCTCTGCACTTTCCTGCTTAAAAAGATTTAAATCATGAGCAATGACCGCTATTTCAATATCCTTTAGTTCCGTAGACATCTCTAAATAATCAGAAGCCAATGAGGATTGAATTTTCAGAGGTTCCATTCGTCCATCTAGCTCATGAAGAATATCGAGCACTCGGTTTAAATTGTCATCGGTTTCGATAAGTTTGAATTCTGCTTTTTTCTTGCGTTGCTTGTATTTTAGAACACCTGCTGTTTCCTCGAATATCGTTCTTCTGTCCTCTGGACGACTGTTTAATATCTCATCCACTCGTCCCTGAGAAATAATAGAGAACGCTTCTTTTCCAAGTCCTGAATCCATAAATAAATCTGTTATATCCTTCAATCTACACTGTTGCTTGTTCAGAAGATATTCACTATCACCAGAACGATAAACTCTTCTTGTTACGCTGATTTCAGCAAAATCAAGAGGGACGCGATTATCAGAATTATCTAGTATTAAGGTTACTTCTGCAAAGTTTAATGCCTTTCTAGAATCACTTCCTGCAAAGATTACGTCTTCCATCTTTGCTCCACGTAGCGACTTTGCAGACTGTTCCCCTAGTACCCATCTGATAGCATCCGTTACATTACTTTTCCCACTACCATTTGGACCTACCACTGCTGTTACCCCTGGAACGAAATCTATTCCAATTCTGTCAGCAAATGATTTAAATCCAATAATTTCTAATCTCTTAAGGAACAACGATTATTCCTCCTGTTCTTGATCCTTTATTGCGAGTATCGCCAGTCTGGCAGCTTGCTGCTCTGCCTCTTTCTTAGAACGTCCTATACCGACGCCAAGTTCTTTAGTATTTAAAATAACACGTGAAACAAAGGTACGGTTATGTGCCGGACCTTTTTCCTCTACAATTTCATAGCTAAGTGTACCATTGTTTTTTTGTTGAATTACTTCTTGTAGCTGGCTTTTATAATCCATCACATGCGAAAAAGCACCGACTTCGATTTTAGGAAAGACAATCTTTTCTAGAAAAGAAACGACTACCTCTAATCCCTGATCTAAATATAATGCACCGATAAATGCTTCGAACACGTCTGCTAAAAGTGCCGGTCTTTCACGCCCGCCGGTTAATTCTTCTCCTTTACCAAGCAATACATATTTACCAAATCCTAATTCATTGGCAAATACAACTAAAGAAGGCTCGCATACAATAGCTGCGCGAAGCTTAGTAAGCTGACCTTCACTCATTACCTCATATTGCTGAAATAGGTACTGAGAAACCGATAATTCTAATACGGCATCTCCAAGAAACTCTAAGCGTTCGTTATCGGTGAAAAACTTACGTCGATGCTCATTCACATAGGATGAATGGGTAAAGGCTTGATACAATAATGTCGGATTATTGAATTGGATTTCAAAATGATTTTGAAATTTTTGGAACTGTTGTTTAACGCTTTCTGGGAACCCCGTTTTTTTAGGGTGGTTGTTTTTTCTATTTACTTTCATCCTGATCTGCCTTTCTTACTTAACATCTATCTGTTTAAGTTTACCTGTTTATAAAGCAATGTGCAAAAAGAAATAGAGACGCTTTTTATTCGGAAGAATAAAAAACGTCTCTGTTGCTATTTAACTTTATCCACCTTCGTATATAGAGCAACTATATAAAAATGTGACTATTTAATATTAGCCTTGTTTGCTTTCAATATAGCTAACTGCGCTACCCACAGTTGAAATATTCTCAGCATCTTCATCCGAAATCTCCATATCGAACTCATCTTCAAGCTCCATTACTAACTCAACTACATCTAGTGAGTCGGCACCTAAATCATCACGGAAGGATGCTTCTAATTTTACTTCGCTTTCGTCTACTCCAAGACGATCTACGATAACTTTAGTTACACGTTCTAAAACTGTTGACACATTTGTCACCTCCCCTCAATGATTATACAAAAAACTTCTTGTCTATGAAAGGCTATTTCACATGAAATATAATACATTCTAAATCAGATAGTGCTTACTTAAGTTCCGTCTGGCATTACATATACATGCCGCCATTGACGTGGATAGTTTGCCCAGTAATATAACTAGCATCGTCTGATGCTAAAAATGCTACCGCGTTAGCAATGTCTTCAGGATTACCGAATTTTGCCAAAGGTATTTGGCTAAGCATTTGTTTTTTGATATCTTCAGGTAAAGCATCAGTCATATCAGTTGTGATAAAACCAGGAGCAACTGAGTTAACTGTAATATTACGGGAAGCTAATTCCTTTGCAGAGGATTTTGTTAAACCTATTACACCCGCCTTTGCAGCTACATAATTGGCTTGTCCAGCATTTCCAGATACCCCGACAATTGAAGTTATATTTATAATACGCCCTTTGCGCTGTTTCATCATTTGTCTCGTAACAGCCTTCGTACAGAGAAACACACCTTTTAGGTTTGTATTCAAAACATCATCCCACTCTTGCTCCTTCATACGCATCAGTAGATTATCACGAGTAATGCCAGCATTGTTAACTAAAATATCAATGGAGCCGAAGGTTTCTATGGTTTGATTGACTAAGTTTTGGACATCCTCAGCTTGATCTACATTTGCTTGAATAGCAAAGGCTTCACCACCGCGCGATTGAATTTCTTTCACTACGGCTTCTGCCTTTTCTTTGCTTCCACTATAATTTACCGCTACCTTTGCTCCTTCGCTTGCTAGGTAAAGAGCAATATCCTTACCAATACCTCGAGATGCACCTGTGACAATTGTGGATTTACCATCTAATTTACCCATTGATAACCTCTCCTATTTCAGTAATCGCTTGCTGCATGGAAGCCTCATCATAAACACAATAAGTAGCAACAGAGCGATCTACTTTTTTGACTAGACCACTTAATACTTTACCAGGGCCACATTCGATAAATATATCCACACCAAGATCAAGCATTTGTCGAATAGACTCTTCCCAGCGGACTGGAGAATACAATTGCTCCACTAATAGATCCTTCATATCTGCAGCCTTCTCTACTGGCAAGGCTGTAACATTTGAAATAACTGGAGGTATTGCATCCGAAAGATTAATAGAATCAATTGCTGCATCTAGTTTATGTGCAGCTGGTCTCATTAATTCGGAATGGAATGGCCCGCTTACAGCTAAGGGGATTGCTCTTTTAGCACCTACCTCCTTCGCTTTAGCAGAAGCCTTTTCTACTCCTGCCGCTGTTCCTGAAATAACAATTTGACCAGGACAGTTAAGATTTGCAATTTGCACTATATCTCCATTGTTTGAAACTTCCTGCGTGACCTCTTTTAACAAAGAAGCTTCGAGGCCTAATATTGCAGCCATGGCCCCTTCTCCAGCCGGAACAGCTTCATTCATATAAAGACCACGCTGGTGAACTAGCGAAACTGCATCTTCAAAGCTAAGTGCTCCAGATGCTACTAACGCAGAGTATTCACCTAAGCTATGACCAGCAGTATAATCTGGCGTAATACCTATGTCAATCAGAGATTTTGCAATCATTATGCTTGTTGTTAGTAACGCCGGCTGTGCGTGATAAGTTTTAGTAAGTTCCTCAGCTGGACCATTCAACATGATGTCCGATAGGGAGAACCCTAACTTTTGATCTGCTAGTTCATAAAATTTCTTTCTTTCACTGTTACTTTCGATTAGCTGTTGCCCCATCCCGACCGTCTGGGAACCTTGTCCTGGAAATATAAAAGCTATTTTAGTCATTGGAGGATTCCTTTCGTAATGTTGTGTAGATAATGTCGGAAACATTATTTTCTACCATTGTTCGCGCTTGTCTAATCGCATGGAATACCGCACGTCCATTAGAAGAACCATGTGCCTTGATAACAGGAGCCTTTAAGCCAAAAAGCCCTGCTCCACCATACTCTGAGTAGTCCAATTTATTTTTTAATACTTTTAGTTGATCCTTTACAAGCAATGCTGAGATTTTAGTTTTTGTCGAAGTATTAAAAGCTTCTTTTAATAAAGTAAATATCCCTGCTGCTGTACCTTCAATCGTTTTTAATACCATATTGCCTGTAAATCCGTCTGTTACCACGACATCCGCCACACCATACAATAAATCTCTAGCTTCTATATTGCCTATAAAATTAACAGGGGTCTCGTTCAAAAGTGTAAACGCGGCTTTCGTTAGCTCATTTCCCTTTTTATCTTCCGTTCCAATATTCAAAAGACCAACGCGCGGATTAGAAATCCCACGAACCTTCTCCGCATAGACACTTCCCATTACTGCGAATTGTTGCAAATGTTCGGGCTTTGCATCTGCATTTGCACCAAGATCAAGCATTACAAACCCTTTTCCATCAATAGTTGGTAGAGTAGGAGCCAATGCCGGACGATCTACTTGGTCAATTCTGCCGACTATGAATAGTCCCGCTGCCATCAGTGCCCCTGTGTTACCAGCAGAAACACAAGCATCCGCTTCACCGTTTTTGACCGATTCTGCCATTTTGACCATAGAGGAATTTTTCTTTCTACGGATGGCACGCACTGGCTCATCTGTTCCTTCAATCACTTCATCTGTATGGACAACCTTCAAGCGTTCATGCTTAGTTACAAGCGTTTCTAGTTTATTCTCGTCCCCAAACATTATAATTTCTAGATCGTCGAAAGCCTCTAAAGCTTCATAGACCCCTTTAACTATTTCATGAGGGGCGTTATCTCCGCCCATTGCATCTATAGATATTTTCATTTTTAATCACCTTTTTTAAGTCATAGTTTCTCGATACATATTAAATTCGCCAACAAACACTGTTTCATTTTCTACCTTGCTTGTGACTTTAATAAGTGTGCTATTTTTTTCAGGATCACTGGAAAGAACTACAGCTTTTGCTATAACTCGGTCTCCAGCCTTCACTGGCTGCACAAATGTAATGTTGGATTTTCTCGTTAAAGCCAGCTCATCGTTAATGACCGCGACCGCCAATGAATTTGCTTGGGCAAATAGATGATGTCCTCTAGCTATACCATTTCTAGCAAAAACATGGTCTTGTGTTATATCCAACAAGGATATTGCTTGCTTATCCAAATCTATATCTATAATTTCTCCAATCACTTCATCGATTGGGAGTGATTTAACCTCTTCTTCAAAATTATGAGCAGCTACAGACTTAATTCTCTCACGCAACTCAGGAATGGACAACTCCATTCGATCCAAACGAATAGTTTGCACACTCACTTTAAAGGTAGATGCTAAATTTTCATCCGTTATAAAAGGATTTTTATCTAGAGTTTCTAATAAAAGCCTTTGTCTTTCTTTTTTCGTATATTTCAAGCTATTCACCGCCATTTTAGCACTTGGTACTAATATCAGTATATAAACATTAAAAAAAGAATGCAAGGAATGATTTCACATCATCCATGCATTCTTTTTAGTTAATCCTTTCTCCATCCAATGCTTTTGAATTTATCAGAGTGTTTCGAAGACCTTCCATTTCATCCGATTTCCAGAAATGCTCAGATTCTAGTAGACGTTCTGCATCTATTTTAGCTGTATTTAAAGCTCTATAATCATGAACCAAATCGGCAATTTTGAATTCAGGTAAGCCACTTTGCTTTTTCCCGAAGAAATCCCCAGGTCCACGAAGTTCTAAATCTTTTTCTGCCAAAACGAATCCATCGTTAGTTTCCGTCATAGACATCATGCGTTCCTTTCCTTCTTCTGTTTTAGGATCTGCAAGAAGTATACAATAAGATTGATGCTCTCCACGTCCTACCCTTCCGCGAAGTTGGTGCAGTTGAGCAAGTCCAAAGCGTTCTGCATCAAAAATAATCATGAACGAAGCATTAGGAACATTTACTCCTACTTCCACAACTGTTGTAGAAACTAACACATGAATATTTCCATCCGTGAATTCTCTCATCACTTCATCCTTTTCATCGGAGTGAAGTCGACCGTGCATTAAGCCAACAGTGTAATCTTTACCAAGTTCATATGACATCATATTGTAAACATCGACAGCATTTTGAACGTCTAGTTTTTCAGACTCCTCAATTAGTGGACAAATAATATAGGCTTGTCTACCATTTGCTAGTTCTTTTTTCAACCGACTAATTAGTTTAGGAAGTTGGTCCTCCTTCATCCAATGTGTATCAATTGATTTTCTTCCAGCTGGCATTTGATCGATAATAGAAACATCCATTTCTCCAAATGCTGTTATCGCTAAAGTTCGTGGAATAGGAGTTGCCGTCATAAAAAGTACATCAGGATTTTCTCCTTTTTCCTTTAATACTTTTCTTTGCTCTACACCGAAACGATGCTGCTCATCGGTTATAACCAAACCAAGCTTTTTAAAAGAAACTTCAGGTTGGATTAATGCATGAGTACCTATGAGCAAATCAATATTACCTTCTGCTAAATTTTCCAATACAATTCTTCTTGCTTTTTGTTTGGTAGATCCCGTTAAAAGTGCAATTCTAACTCCAAGCGGAGCGAGCCATGCATCTAAGGAAGCCGCGTGCTGCTCTGCAAGAATCTCTGTTGGCGCCATCAAAGCTCCTTGATATCCAGCAGTAATAATTGCATATAAACAAATAGCGGCCACGACTGTTTTTCCAGATCCCACATCCCCTTGCAAAAGTCTATTCATACGATGTGGCTCCTTCAAATCTCGACAAATCTCATTGACCACTCTCTTTTGAGCATCCGTTAGCTCATAAGGTAAGGATTCAATGAGGATTTTTAATCGGTCATTGTCAAAAGCAATACTATTCCCAACATTTTGCTCTTTTCGGACTTTCTTAATCGCCTGCATTTTTAGTTGAAAGTTAAGTAATTCCTCATAAACAAACCGTCTTCTTGCATTTTTTGAATGATTGGCATCCTGAGGAAAATGTATCCCCTCGAGAGCTTCTACTATTTCGGGTAGTTTATAAGCGGAACGGATAGATTCCGGTAAAGGGTCCATAATATACCCTTTTAACTCATCTAAAGCTTGTCTCATGAATCGTCTGAAAATCTTTTGGCTTATGGACCCTTTTAACGAATAGACAGGTTCAAAATCCTGTTGGTCCGTTTTCGGCCCTGCAGAAAAGGTAGAGACATTAATAACCTGACGCCCTCTGTCCCACTTGCCAGTAACCGTGATTACAGATCCTGGTGTAATTTTAGATTTCAAATAGGCTTGGTTAAAAAATACTGCCTTAATCAGATGCTGTCCAGCCAACAAACGAACCTGCAATCTGGATTTATTTTTTCCTAAAAAAAGAAGAGAAGGTTCACTTTCGACCCTTCCTTCCACTGTTACTCTCTCATTATGAGCTGTTTCTGCTAAGTTTTTTAATCGAAAATCTTCATGTCTATAAGGGAAGGTCATCACTAAATTCTCTAATGTGATAATCCCTAACTCTTCTAACGCCTTAGCAGTCCCACTTCCAACACCCTTTAAAGAGGTAACTAATTCGTCTACCTTATTTTCCACTGCTGACCACAGCCCCACCAAAGATTTTTGCTTCTAACCATTTTCCTGTTGGTGTAGCAGCTAATCCTCCTTGAGCAGTTTCTTTTAATGCTGTTGGCATTGTTTGACCTATTTTATACATAGCATCTATTACTTCATCGCATGGTATTCGACTAGTAACCCCGGCTAAAGCCATATCTGCTGCCACTAAAGAATTAGAGGCACCCATTGCATTTCTCTTCACACAAGGTACTTCCACTAATCCGGCAACAGGGTCACAAACTAATCCAAGCATGTTTTTTAGTGTAATAGCAAATGCTTCTGAGCATTGTGCCGGTGTACCACCAGCCATCTCTACAATAGCGGCTGCGGCCATACCCGCTGCAGACCCTACCTCTGCTTGACAACCACCCGCAGCTCCAGATATAGAAGCATTGTTAGCTACGACAAATCCGAATGCACCTGCAGTAAAAAGATATCGGATCATCTGTTCACGAGTTGGATTTAATTTATTTTTGACTGCAAATAAAGTTCCTGGCACAACACCTGCAGATCCAGCTGTAGGTGTTGCACAGATAGTACCCATTGCCGCGTTTACCTCATTGGTTGCCACTGCTTTACTTACAGCATCCAGCATTAACTCTCCTGTAAGAGAGTTCCCCTTTTGCATATAAGCTTGTAAAAGTACCGCGTCTCCTCCAGTCAACCCAGAAGTTGAATGAACTCCCTTAAGTCCCTTCTCTACAGCTTCTTCCATAACCGTTAGATTACGATCCATTTGTGTTAAAATTTCTTCACGGGTGCGTTCTGTCATAAGAATTTCTTGCTCGATCATTATTTCAGATATCAGCTTATTTTCTTTGTTAGCTCTATCTACTAATTCACGCACATTCCGAAATAAGACTTCCATCGTACCCCTCCTTAATCTACTATCCTTGTAACCTTGGTTATATTCGGCAAGGTCTTAAGTTCTTCTAATATATCCTCGTTCACATTTTGGTCTACTTCAATAACCATCAAGGCCATATTCCCTTTCTCTTTTCGAGAAACCTCCATATGACCGATATTTATATCATACTTTGCCAAGCAATTGGCAACGCTTGCAATACATCCTGAACGATCTTCATGAACTACTAATATAGCAGCTAAGTTGCCGGATAACCTTAATGGAAAACCATTAAGTTCAGTTATTTCTGTCTTCCCTCCACCAATAGAAATACCAACCATCGACATTTCTCGCTCGTCGTCTCCTAACACAATCCTTGCTGTGTTTGGATGCTCGGTATGTCCTGTCTCAGGGATAAACTCATAAGATAAGCCAACTTTTTCTGCATCACTAAACGCAGTTTTAATCCGCTCATCAAAAGTGTCGTAATCAAGTAAGCCGCCGATAATTGCGACATCAGTTCCATGTCCTTTATATGTCTCGGCAAAGGAACCATAAAGATGGATTTTTGCCCATGTAGGTTGCTTTCCAAATAAATCTCTTGCCACCCGCCCTATACGTGCTGCTCCAGCAGTATGAGAAGAGGATGGTCCAATCATAACCGGTCCAATTATGTCAAAAACAGACTTGAATTTCAATTGACAGACCTCTCTTTCATCTTAATAATTCTATTTTACACTTATTGGGATGTTTAAACAAAAGTATTGTACGAAAGAGATACAATACTCACGCTTGTTAAAGGATGATTTTCTACAGACTTTGATGTAAATGTGAGCAATATTTTTTTAATAATTACACCCTCACATCTTAAAAAAACGCGTGGGATTTCTCCCACGCGGAGTTGCTCTTCTTTATTCGACCGATAAGATATATGGATATAACGGTTGTTTACCGTTATAAAGTTCTACTTCAACATCCTCAAATTGTTCTTCGATATAAGCAGCAAACTTGCCTGCTTCTTCTTCAGAAACATCTTCGCCGTATATAACTGTTACTATTTCTGAATCATTATCAATCAATTCATTTGCCAGCTTAGTGGCTGCTTCGACTCTAGAAGGCTGAGAAAGAATAATTTTACCTTCTGCTAAAGACATGAAATCATCTTTTTTAATCTCAACGCCGTCAATGGACGTATCACGAACAGCAAAGGTAACCTGACCAGTTTTTACATGAGAAAATGCTGCAGTCATATTCTTTTTGTTTTCTTCTACACTTGCTTGAGCATTGAATGCCAAAATTGCAGCCATACCTTGAGGAATCGTTTTTGTTGGCACAACAGCTGCTTCTATTCCTAAAACTTCAGCCGCTTGTTCTGCAGCCATTACAATATTTTTGTTATTTGGAAGGATTAATACACGCTCTGCTCCTACCGATTCAATTGCTTTTACAATATCCTCTGTAGAAGGGTTCATTGTTTGTCCACCTTCTATTACAGCTGAAGCACCTAAGCTTCTTAATAATTCTGCAACTCCGGTACCCATTGCAACAGTAACCACTGCATATGGATGCACTTCAGTTTTTTTTACAGCAGCTTCAGCTGAATGGCCTTCACCAACTATTTCCGTATGTTGCTGACGCATATTTTCAATTTTAATTTTGATAAGATCTCCATATTGCTGACCATAGGTCAATACTTCACCTGGAGTTTCAGAGTGTATATGAATCTTAGCAATCTCATCGTCAGAAATTACTAATAGAGAATCTCCATATGCACTTAAATCATTGCGGAAATCATTTTCGTCAAAGGATTTTTTCCCTTCTTCGAAACGAACCATAAACTCCGTACAAAATCCGAATTCAATGTCTGCCGTGTCCATAAATCCTTGAACACTTTTATGATGCTCGGCACTTACCAAATCATCCATAGAGTTACTAACCGTTTTCTCAGGAAGTTCTTCTCCCTTTAAGCTTGCTAAGAAGCCCTCATATACAAATACTAAGCCTTGTCCACCACTATCTACTACCCCAACTTCTTTTAAAACAGGTAATAGGTCTGGAGTTCTATTCAGTGATTGTTTTGCCTCTTCTACAACAGCTGCCATTAGTTCAGGGATATCTGTAACTGTTTCACTAATTTCCACTGCTTTTTTAGCAGAGTCTTTAGCAACAGTCAAAATTGTACCTTCGACCGGCTTCATAACCGCTTTATAGGCAGTTTCCACGCCGTATTGCAGAGCTTGAGCAAATTGCTTCGCATCCAAAGTAGCATATTGTTCAATAGATTTACCGAAGCCTCTGAAAAGCTGAGATAAGATAACTCCTGAGTTTCCCCTTGCCCCCATCAATAACCCCTTGGATAATGCTTGAGCAGTTTTACCGATGTGCTCACTCGTGTGGGCAGCAGTTTCTTTAGCTCCCGAGGTCATTGAAAGATTCATATTTGTCCCTGTGTCACCATCAGGAACAGGAAATACGTTTAATGCATCGACATAGTCCGCGTTTTGAAAAAGATGGTGTGCTCCCATCTTGACCATATCTGCAAATTGATTACCATTGATTGATTTCATTGTTTTCTCTCCTTAATCACACGTTTGCCACGCGAACTCCTTGTACGTAAACATTTACGGATTTCACCGACATACCAAGAGATTTATTCAGTGTATATTTCACTTTGGATTGGACTTGATAAGCGATTTCAGAAATTTTTGTTCCGTAACTCACAATAATATACATATCGATATGTAGATCTACTTTTTCCTGTCTAACAATAACACCTTTAGTAAAGTTTTCTTTTCTTAATATATCTGTTAAACCATCTCTGATTTGATGCTTTGATGCCATACCTACGATACCATAGCATTCAATCGCGGCTCCGCCAGCAATCTGTGCAATTGTATCTTGTGATATATCAATGTGCCCGAATTCATTTGTTAATTCTATTGACATGTTGAAACCTCCCAAGTCCTTTTTGACTATCCCTTATTGTACTACACCCTTTAAAATTATAAAAGACACGTTTCTATTCGTCTACTTTTTGCATAAAGTGTAATTAGATTGCCATTTCGTGAAAATACAATTCCTGATACTATAGTAACTATGTAAAGACCATTACTGCAAGTCAAAGCCAAACCAACTTTTCTATTTTATAGTGTAAAGGTTTTTTTCTTGATATACTTGCTTATCAAAAGAGACTGTGGTAAATTATTAAAGTATGTGAAATATCGAACTGAAAAATCTTTCAGCTTCTTTTTTAAAGGAGGAAATTATAATGCCAAAAGTATGTGCAATCACTGGGCGTAAAGCTCGTTCTGGTAATGCTCGTTCTCACGCAATGAACGCTAACAAGCGTACATGGGGGGCAAACCTTCAAAAGGTCCGTATTCTTGTAGACGGTAAACCTAAACGTGTATGGGTTTCTGCTAGAGCTTTAAAATCAGGAAAAATTGAGCGCGTATAATCGCTCTCATAGTTAATGCCAGGTTGACTATTCGTCGACCTGGCATTATTTCTGTCTAAAACTATTTTTTCTCCTCGTCCTTTTTAAACAGACGAATACAGACCTTCATAATACTACTAACAGATTTAGGTAATTTAAAAGTGTAGACCTTCACACATATTTCCTCCCTTTTAGTCACTGCTTCTTATCATTAAACATATGCCCGACTCAAAGGAGATAGTACTTGTTCGTTCTACTTGTTCATTACTAGTAAACTTTGCATTACCATAATTAACTACTTCATTTTCTACATTGTATAAGAAACCATCAAGATTCACGTTCTCAATTTTCTCACCAAAAGGATAGAGGGAAATATATTTGTATTCTTCCTGTTTTTGGATGTAATGAGTACCAGGTAGTAAAAATTGAAGTTTATTTTTATTGTTTTGAATATAAAAGGATACTTTTGGATATCGTATTTGAAAGTAATAAACGTCATGTAAAGCAGCTTGATAGTGATCTAAGCGTGCGCCACTTGCACCAGTTAAAATGACTTCTGTTGGATTATATTTCATAGCCTCTAATAACGCTAAGTGTGTATCTGTCTCATCCTTATCCGTTGGCAAAATAGATATATGAGTTATTTTTTCACGTAAAACGTTCAGCTCTTCCTCGCTAATAGAATCGAAATCACCAATAATCTCATTTGGAATAATGTTAGCATTGATTAAATGAAAGGCACCTCTATCTGCTCCAATGAAAATAGTTTCTTCTTGAAAAAAAGGAAGCTGTCTAAGATCAACAACTTCCTCTAAAGGGCCTCCAGAACAAATGAAGACACGTTTCATCTAGAAACCGCGCTTAATCCAGCAGCTTTAATTCTTTGAAGAGCTTTAGCTTTATCTGGGGCGTTGTATATAGCAGAGCCAGCTACAAGAATAGTTGCACCAGCTTCTACACAAGGAACAATAGTTTCTTCGTTAATACCGCCATCAATCTCTATTTCTATAGAAAGATTTCTTTCCTTGATAATCTGTGAAAGCTGTTTTACTTTCGGTACAACAGAATGAATAAACTTTTGACCACCAAATCCTGGATTCACTGTCATAAATAAAACCATGTCTATATCCTCTAACACATGTTGAATAGTTTCTATTGGTGTATGGGGGTTTAATACGATCCCAGGCTTAACTCCAAAGGAACGAATCAGTTGAATAGTTCTATGCAGATGCGGACAAGCCTCCACATGTACTGTAATATAATCAGCTCCTGCCTTAGCGAAAGCTTCAATGTACTGGTCTGCATTTTCAATCATTAAATGTACATCTAGCGGTAGATTTGTCAGTGGACGAAGAGCTTCCACAACAATTGGACCCATCGTAATATTGGGAACAAAGTGGCCGTCCATCACATCAATATGAATAAGTTCAGCTCCAGCCTTTTCAACCTCTAAAACTTCTTCTCCTAATTTAGCAAAATTTGCGGCTAAGATGGAAGGTGCAATTTTTATCATTTTTAGTACCTCGGCTTTCTTTCTACGATTTCTTCATAAAACTGTAGATAATGTTTATATCTGTAATCTTTTATTTCTCCTAGCTCTACTGCTTGCTTAACTGCACATTTAGGTTCATTTACGTGTAAGCATCCACGATATTTACAACCATCTTGACGTTCTACAAAGTCTGGAAAACAACTAGATAGTTCTTCTTTTTCCATTAAATCGAATTCAAAGGAACTAAAACCAGGTGTATCCGCTAAAAGACCATCACAAACCTCTATTAACTCTACATGTCTTGTCGTATGCTTTCCTCTTCCTAAAGCATCAGAAATTACACCTGTTTTTAAATCTAGGGAAGGTAGAATTGTATTCAGTAAAGTAGATTTCCCTACTCCAGACTGACCAGCTAGTACCGTGGTTTTTCCTTTTAAAACCGGTGAAATTTTTTCATGAAAAGCCGGATCATCTTTATAGGTCATTAATATTTCATAGCCGATTTTTTCATAGTCAGAAATATATACTGCCATTGTTTTTTTCATTTTTTCATCCATTAAATCACTTTTCGTCAAGCAAATGATTGGCTCAATATTAAACGATTCGAGAACTACTAAAAAGCGATCCAATAAAATGGTATTAAAATCTGGTTCTTTAATAGAAAAAACCAAAATCGCTTGATCAATATTAGCAATTGGCGGACGAACTAGGTTGTTTTTTCTTTCATGAAGAACGGTGATAGTTCCATCATTTTCTCCTTCTACCGTATAGTCGACAAAATCACCTACTAGAGGAGACTCGCCTCTATTTCTAAAGACGCCTCTCCCTCTGCATTGAATGATGTTACCGTTGTCATATACATAGTAAAATCCACTAAGTGCTTTTCTTATTTGTCCGTTTGGCATCCTATGCCTCCCTAATTTATTCATATGATACGCTATCTTGCGCTACAACCTCTTGATCCCTTTTGATAAGGTATCCACCTGTCTCGCCTTCTACAATTTCTAATGAAATCTTTTTATCGATTGTTGAAGTAATTTCAAATTCTTCCACAGGGGGATCAGTTAATTTATGGTTTTTGTCTTGGATGTAGATACGAATAATTTGTGGAACCACTTCCTGTTCCAGCTCTCCGTCCTCTTCTCCGTCCTCTCCATCTATTTCTGGAGGTATATATTCAATGGTTACGGTTTTCACAACTGTCTGAGTCTTCTTTTGCTGAGGTCCTTTAGAAATTACTACCTCTACCGTACTCCCTTTAACTATCTTCACATTAGGTGCAGGGGATTGTTCTACAACTGCTCCCTTAGGAATCTTATCATGATGGACTTCTTTTGTTCTTACGACCTTTATACCTGTACTTGTTGCATATTCGTTAAGGTTTTTTTCATTATATTCCCTTAAGTCTCTTAGTGTAATCATTTCTGGTCCAAGACTAACTTGGAAATAGATGTCAGTTTCTTCTGGTATAATATCTTCTCCAGCTGCAGGTTCTTGCTTTAAGATGGTACCTGCGGAAGCAGAAGAGTATATTTTATCACTATCATCGATACTACGAAATCCTTGCTTTTGTAACAAAGCCTTCACCTGATCAATATCCTGGTTTTCATAGTTACTCATTGCTGATGTTTTTTTACCTTGAGATACGTAAAGGTCTACTTCAGTTTCTTTATCGCGCATTTTCCCCTCTTCCGGAGTTGTACGAATAACATGATCCTTTTCAATCTCATCGTCAAATTCCAATATTTGTTCCCCAATGACGAAGCCTTCTGATTCAAGTAGCTTTATGGCAGCCTCTAATTCTAACCCAGCAATAGGTGGAACCTCTATCTTGTCTGGTTTAAACAATCCCGGGAAAGCAATAATAATGATTAATGCAAGTAAAATCAAGCCAGCAATTATCCCTGTTATAACTTTCCATTTTTTTATTTTTTTCTTTGGCTTCTTTGTTGATACTGGTGAAGGAGCCTCCGTAGGTATTTTTTTTGTTTCTGCTACATCCTCGAAAGAAACAGGCTCTTTAATAATAGGAAGCACCTTGGTAGCTCCATCGTCTACCGGTACAACAAATTTTGGTTCATTAGACCTTTCTGGTGACATGGCAGTTGATAAGTCTCTTTCCATTTCCTCAGCAGAACGATATCTATTTCTAGAATCTTTTGCAGTTGCTTTTAATACTACGTTTTCAAGACTTTGTGGGATTGCTGGATTAATAGCTCTAACTGAAGGAGTTTCAGCCTGTAAGTGCTTTAAGGCAATCGAAACAGCTGATTCTCCAGAAAAAGGCAGCTGTCCTGTTAGAAGTTCAAATAATACTATACCTAATGCATATATATCAGATTCTCTAGTTGCTGTGCCCCCACGTGCTTGTTCTGGTGATAAATAATGTACTGTACCTAATACTGAATTGGTCTGCGTATGGGAGGTCGCACTCAATGCCATCGCTATTCCAAAATCAGTTATTTTCACATTTTCTTGCTCGTCCAATAAAATATTCTGGGGTTTAATATCCCGATGAATAATATGATTATTATGTGCATTAGAAATAGCAGAAGTTAACTGTTTCATAATAGTGATTGATTTGATCGGTGAAACCGGTGCATTACTCTGTATGTATTGTTTTAACGTTTCACCTTTTACATGTTCCATAACAATATAATGAATATCTTCATCTTCTCCGACATCATAAATATTGACTATATTAGGGTGTGTAAGGCTTGTTGCAGATAGTGCTTCACGTTGAAAGCGACGACGTAATTCTTCTTCGTTAGAAAAATCATATCGCAATACTTTAATCGCGACGTCTCTGTCTAAAATCATGTCATGTGCCAAATAAACATTGGACATGCCGCCTCCACCAATCATTTCTAGCAATTTATATCTGCCGCTAACTCTTTTACCGATTAACATCCTTACACCTCCTCATCCTTGTTTGTTAACAAAATCAGTGAGATATTATCTTCTCCACCTGACTTGTTCGCTTCCTCCACTAATTCATCTCCCATTACTTGAAGAGACTTCTTAGAGTAAAGCAGGCTTTGTATAAAGGATTCACTTAATTTGTTACTTAATCCGTCTGTGCAAAAAAGAAAATAAGAATTAGCGACAAATTCTACCTCAAAAAAATCTGGATGAATAGTTTTTTCTGTTCCGACAGCCTTCATAATTGCATTTTTCATAGGATGGGTTTTTGCTTGCTCTTCATTAATTTCTCCTGAATCGAGCAGTACATTTACAAAAGAGTGATCTCTTGTAATCTGTTGAACCAAATTTTCTGTAATTTGATAAACACGGCTATCTCCTATATGCGCAATAATTCCTTTACTGTCTTTACTGTTTTCAAACAAGCCGGCAATTAATGTCGTCCCCATTCCTTCACAGCCTGTATTTGAGGTAGAATGCTGAGCTATAAGCTGATTTATCGTTTGGAAAGTGTACATTAACCATTCTTTTTCTGGAACAACAGAAGGATTATAAGCATGAAAATATTTTTCAAATTCTGTAATGGCCATTTCACTTGCTACATCCCCGGCATTATGTCCGCCCATTCCGTCTGCAACAACCGCTAATACACGACCATCCTCTCGCTGAAATACACCCACACGATCTTCATTGATCGTTCTTTTCATGCCTACATCAGTTTTAACAACGAACCTCATTTATACCTTCACCTCTTCATAGATAGAGCTCGTTGCAATCAGCTCTGTTTTTGAAAAACTGCTACAAAAAATCCGTCACTTCTTAAGTCTTGAGGAAACAGCTGTAACATACCATCCTCTTCTTGTTGTTTTATATTTTTTACAACGTCTGGAAAAGATTTTAGTTGCATATCTGGGTGATTTTCCAAAAATAGTTTAGCGGTTCCTTCATTTTCTTCCTTATCCACTGTACACGTACTATAAACCATTAATCCATTTGGCTTCAATAGCTTATATGCTTCATCTAACAATTTGAGCTGAATAGGCTTTAATGAATCAAAATCCTTTTCATTTTTTGTGTATTTAATATCTGGCTTTCTTTTCATAACACCTAAACCACTGCAAGGAGCGTCCACTAAAATACGGTCAAATGTTTGCTCTGGGAATAACTCAGAAGCTTTGCGTCCATCCTTTTCAACTGTTTCTATGAAACTAAAGCCCAGCCTTTCCGCATTTTCTTTTACTAGCTTCAATTTATGCTGATGGATATCCATAGCTACAAGCTTACCAGTGTTTTTCATTTTTTCAGCAATATGTGTTGTTTTTCCTCCTGGTGCTGAGCACATATCTAAAACAATCATGCCCGGTTCAGGTTGAAGGGCATACGCTGGAATCATGGAGCTTTCGTCTTGAATCGTAACAAATCCTTTTTGGAAAGCGGTGGTTTTTGCTGCCTGGCCATTAAACAAATAAATACACTCTGGAATAACTTCGCTTTGTGCAACGACATATCCTTCTTGTGTCATCAAATGCATCACTTGCTCTACCGTTCTTTTGAACAAATTGACACGTAAAGTTGTTACTGGTGGCTCATTGTTTTCCTCAAGCATTTTCTTAGTTGTTTCGAAACCATATTCTGATATAAATCGTTTAACCATCCAAAGAGGGTGACTTGTTTCAATAGAAAGACGCTCGACATCGTCCACAATACTTTCTGTCGAACTAACCCCTTCTCGAAGAATTGAACGCAAAATACCGTTCACTACTCCTGAAATTCCTTTATGACCTCTTCTCTTTGCTATATTAACCGCTTCATTCACTGCTGCATGATCAGGAATTCTAGATAGATAATGGATTTGATATAGAGATAATCGAAGAAGCTGTCTAACCCAATCGTCAAGCTTTCCTTTTATAAATGGTTTTAGATAATAATCCAAAGTCATTTTATGCTGAAGTGTTCCATAGGTTAACTCGGTTAACAACGCTCGATCTTTTGGTTCAATATCGTACTTTTCAATTGTCTGATGCAGCAAAAGGTTACTATATGCTTGTTGTTTTTCAACCGCCATTAAAATAGTTAAGGCTGCATCCCTAACATTACCAGTCCATATTTTTTCGTTCTTTTTTGTCATTCAAATTTATCTCCTATTCGCAATTTAGAACCAACGCCACGCAAATAGTCATTTGCAGACATTCTTTTCTTTCCAGCTGGCTGTAGTTCGTCAATTCGAATTGCTTCTTCAGCACCTGTTTGGACAACAAGGTAATCCGATTCTATTTTTACAACTGTACCTGGCAGTTCTTTTGTATTTACTTCTATTATATCTGCTTTCCAAAGCTTCACCGTTTGTCCATCCAATGTTGTATATGCTACTGGCCATGGATGAAGACCACGTATTTGGTTGTGAATTTCTAAAGCAGATTTAGTCCAGTCTATTCTTTCCTGCTCACGAGAAATATTTTTCGCATAGGTCACAAGCGATTCATCTTGTACTATGCGTTCGTTTCGACCTGTGATGATTAGCGGCAAAGTCTCTTTTAAAAGCAGTGTACCTACTTCGCTTAATTTATCAAAAAGAATTCCGGTATCATCTAAATGAGTAATAGGGATTTCACGTTGCGATATAATATCTCCTGCATCTAGCTTTTCTTCCATATACATGATGGTAACACCGGTTTTTTCTTGGCCATCTATTATTGCTTGGTGTATTGGAGCTCCTCCACGATAGGAAGGAAGCAAGGAAGCATGCACATTAATACAACCGTATTTTGGAGCCTCTAAGAGCTCCTTCGGCAATATTTGTCCAAAGGCAGCAGTTATGATTAAATCTGGAGCAAGGTTAAGTATTTGATTGAGCTCCTCAGAGCCCTTTAACTTGTTAGGTTGAATAATCGGTAATCCAAGTTCTAAAGCCTCTTCCTTTACAGGTGGCGGCGTTAAAACTTTTTTTCTTCCAACTGGGCGGTCAGGTTGAGTTACGACTGCACTTACTTCATAACCCTCTTCCACTAGCATGCGTAAAATAGGAGCCGAAAAGGCAGGTGTGCCCATAAATACAATGGATGTCATAACTCTTCCTCCAGTTCATTCTCCAATTCTTCCACATCAACATAACGAGTAATTTTAGTAGTGAATAGAACCCCGTGTAGATGATCGATTTCATGAAGGATTGCTCTTGCTTCATAGTCCTCAGCCTCTAACTCATATAAAGCGCCATCACGATCCTGTGCCTCTACCTTCACATAAAAAGGTCGCTCCACCTCTCCATAAATATCCGGGAAGCTTAAACAGCCTTCAACTTCTACTTCTGATCCACCTATTTCGACGACTTCTGGATTGACCATTTCAATCACCTCTTGTCCTTCTCCTAGGTCCACGATAGCCACTTGAATTGTTTCGCCAACCTGTGGCGCAGCAAGACCAATTCCATCTGAGGCGATCATCGTGTCATACATATCATCCAATAAATTTGCAAGCTTTTCATCAAATACATGAACCTCTTCACATTTTTTAGTCAATAAATCATTTGGGTGTGTAATAATATTTCTAATTGCCATTTCTTATTCCTCTTTTCAAACAGCCTATAAAATTGTGGATGGGTCAAGGTCTACCGTAAGCACGACACCTTTTTTTATCCACTCCGTACGATAAATTTTAATCAGTTGCTGTAGTTTTTCGATTAATAGTGGTTCTTTTTTGTATTTTATCAAACATTGGTAACGATATCTATTTTGTATCTTGCTTATTGCGCTTGCTGTTGGTCCTATTACCATACTCGTGCTTGATAAATTATCTCTTAACCAATCGGTAGCAAGTTTCGCATATTCAGCTGCAAGGAGTACATTTTCATGAGTCACTTGCACAAGCGTTACGAAATAGAAGGGTGGATATTCATATTGCTTACGCATGATCATTTCATTGTGATAAAAAGGCTCGTACAACTGTTCCTTTGAGTACTCTATCGCATAGTGCTCTGGTGTATACGTTTGAATATATACAACTCCTTCTTTATCATGCCTTCCTGCTCTACCACTAACCTGTGTCATAAGCTGAAACGTCTTTTCAGCAGCACGAAAATCTGCAATATGCAAAGTTGTATCTGCATTTAAAACCCCGACTAAAGTAATATTAGGAAAGTCCAATCCCTTGGCTATCATTTGTGTACCTAATAAAATATCTGCTTCGCCATCGCCAAACTTTTTAAGTATACGTTCATGGGATCCCTTTGTCCTTGTAGTATCCACATCCATACGTAATACTCTGGCATAAGGAAATAATTTAGTTATTTCCTCTTCAACCTTTTGTGTACCCGTACCAAAAAAACGGATGTGCTCACTTTGACATTCAGGGCACTCTTGGGGCACAGACTCCTCATGTCCACAATAGTGGCATTTTAATCGCTCGCCTTCTCGATGGTAGGTTAAGGAAATATCACATTGGTCGCATTCTACAACTGTCCCACAATCTCTACAAAGTACAAAGGAAGAGAACCCTCTTTTGTTAAGAAATAATACGATTTGTTCCTTCATTTCTAATTTTTCTCGAATTGCATCTGCTAAAGGTAGACTAAACATGGAGCGATTGCCACTTTTCAGTTCCGCGCGCATATCCACTATATTAACTGTTGGCAGAGCCTGCTCTTTTGCTCTCATGCTTAACGATAATAGTGTATAAACTCCCTTTGATGCACGAGCATATGATTCTAATGATGGGGTGGCACTACCTAAAATAACTGGGCATTTGTGAAACTCACTTCTCCAAATTGCCACATCTCTTGCATGATAGCGAGGTGTGTCCTCCTGTTTATAAGAGGACTCATGTTCCTCATCTAAAATAATGACACCTAAATTCTTAAATGGAGCAAATACTGCGGACCTTGCCCCGACAACAACCATAACTTCACCACGCCAAATTTTGCGCCACTCATCAAATTTCTCTCCGGTAGATAAACCGCTATGCATGACAGCCACCTGATCACCAAAGCGAAGCTTGAAACGGCGTGTCATTTGAGGTGTCAAGGAAATTTCAGGTACTAGCATTATCGCCTGTTTTCCTTCTGCTATAGATTTTTCAATTGCATGTAAGTAGATTTCTGTTTTACCACTGCCAGTAATGCCATGAAGTAGGAAAGTTGTATTCTCTTCGTTGTTTTGAGCTTTAGTTATATGAGATAATGCAGTTTCCTGTTCGACTGTTAGCTGAACGTGATTGTCACGATCCTGATAATCGAGCGAAGTAATCTCTCGATACACTTCTTCTTGCTCTTTCACTAATATTTTTTTATTAATAAGAGTATTGACGGTAGCATTACTAACATTTGCAGCCTGAATTAATTCCTGCATTGTAAATGAGGTTTTTTCTTGAGCTAATAGCCACTCGATTAACTCTTTTTGTTTCACTGCTTGTTTTGTGAGTTTATTGAGCTGGCCAACAACAAAATCCTTATCATCTACAAGGGTATATTTAGTAACGGTTTTGACCCTAGCTTGTTGCTTGATAACATTTTCGAGCTCTAAACTACCTTCAATTAAATGCTTTTTCATCATCTTTAGCATTCCCGATTTTTCAAAAGCTTCATAAGGAAGCACTTCTTTTCTACCAAAAAGCTCTAGAATCTCTTTTTCCAATTGGGTGGGGTCTAAAATTTTAATATTTTTTTTATAAGAAGCTCGCAATGCTGCGGGAAGCATTACTTGAAGAGCATCAATTTCATAGCAGAGAGTTTTCTTTGTCATCCACTTGGATAATTTGAGCAATTCCTCTGTAATAACTGGCTCTACATCTATTATAGATTGAACTTCCTTTAGCTTCGATCTATCTACTTCTGTTTCTCGTTTTATATTCGTGATAAATCCTTGCACTTTTCGATTACCGAAAGGAACATGGACACGGCTTCCTCGCTCCACTAAATCCTCTAAATGCCCTGGCACTACATAATCAAATGGCCGATCAATAGGATATGCGGCTACGTCAACTATGACTTCTACAATCATAGAGCCTCATCTTTTTCTAGCTCAATAATAGTGTGAAATAACTGAAGGGCAAGCTCCTTCTTACTGTTTTGAGGGAAATGAACTTCTATATCGTTCTTTCCAACCAGCGTAACAGAATTAGTTTCTGTCCCAAAACCTGAACCCTCTTCAGTAACATCATTAGCTATTATATAATCTGCATTCTTCTTCTCTAATTTACCTTTAGCATAATGGACTACATCATTCGTTTCAGCTGCAAAACCAACTAGTATTTGATGTGATTTACGTTTCCCAAGCTCTGACAATATATCCGTAGTTTTTTCGAGAGCTATAGTGACTTCACCATCTTTTTTCTTCATCTTTTGAGGGTGTATTTCTTTCGCTTTATAATCAGCTACTGCAGCTGTTTTGACTATAATTGATGCACTATCAAAATGCTCCAGTACTGCAACAAACATGTCTTCAGTACTTTCAACATTAACTACCTCAACATTCCTTGGTGCTTCTATAGCAACTGGACCCGAAACGAGAATAGTCTCTGCACCTAACCTAGATGCAGCCTCTGCCATTGCATAACCCATTTTTCCGCTAGAAAAATTAGTCAAAAAGCGGACTGGATCTAATTTTTCTCTAGTTGGACCAGCGGTGACAACTACTTTTTTACCTTTTAAAGGAAAATCACAAGGTACAAAATGTTCTTCCACAAGCTTAACTATTTTTTCCGGCTCCTCTAGTCTTCCCTTACCAATATAACCACATGCTAAAAAGCCTTCAGATGGCTCGATAAATGAATATCCGTCGTTTGAAAGCCTTTCAATATTACGTATTACTGCAGGATTGTCGTACATATGTACATTCATAGCAGGTGCGATCCAAACATCTGCGGTAGTTGCTAAAAGGGTAGTGGTCACCATATTATCAGCAATTCCATTTGCTAACTTTGCGATAGTATTAGCTGTTGCAGGAGCAACAATAACTAAATCAGCCCAGTCAGCTAAATCTATATGGGCGATGACTTTAGAATTTTTTTCATCAAACGTGTCAAAGTAAACATCATTTCGTGACATCGCCTGAAAACTTAACGGCTTTACAAATTCCATAGCGGATTCTGTCATAATCACTTTTACTTCAGCTCCAGCCTGTGAAAGCTTGCTTACTAAAGCAACCGCTTTATAAACAGCTATACCGCCCGTAACACAAACAAGAATTCTTTTAGAAGTTAACATTATTAATCCCCTCTCTAAACAACAACCTCCCAAAGAACAGATACATTCTTTGGGAGGTGTCTTCATCATCCGATTAGCCTTGCGGGTTTACTCCTAAGGTATCCGTCGAGGCTTTTAACAATTCCTTTAGCTAACAATATCTAAGCTAAATGAAGGTTATTTTATACTTCGTCCTCGTATACAGCGTTTTCGTTAGCTGATTCGATTTTAAGTTCGCCAGCTGCTACTTCTTCTAACGCTTTTCCAACTTGTTTTGCAGAAACGTAGATGCCAAGACGCTCTCCACCTTCTTCTTGCAATTGACGTGCTCTCTTAGAAGCAACGCTTACTAATGAATATTTTGAATCGATTTGATTTTTTAATGAATCTACTGATGGATATAACATTTAAAATTCCCCTTCCAACATGGATAAATATCTTTTTTCTACACGTTCGCGTCGGCAATGCTCTGCAGCAACAATTGCATTAATCTTTGAACAAGCTTTTGTTACTTCATCATTTTCCACGACATAATCATACAGATGCATCATCTCTAGTTCCTGCCTAGCAGCAAGAATACGTGAATTGATGACATCTTCTGTTTCAGTTCCTCTACCTATTAAACGTTGCTCCAACTCACTCAAGCTAGGAGGTGCAAGGAAAATAAAAAGTGCATCTGGTGCTTTTTCACGTACCAATGCAGCTCCTTGGACTTCAATTTCTAAAAAGACATCTCGACCTGAGTCAAGCGTTTCATTCACATAATCGATTGGGGTTCCATAATAATTCCCTACGTAAGAGGCATACTCTAACAACTTACCTTGCTCAATTAACTCTTCGAATTCTTCTTTCTTTTTAAAGAAATAATCCACACCATCTACTTCACCTTCGCGCGGAAGTCTTGTCGTCATAGATATGGAATATTCGTAGTTTGTTCCCGGTTCCGAGAATAATTCTTTTCTCACTGTCCCTTTACCTACTCCGGATGGACCTGATAATACGATTAGTATACCTTTTTCTCTTCGCATAAAATCTCCTTCAATTACATGCTATCTCAGACTGCTAACTTTAATACATACTTTACTGATTATAACACAAGTCCTCTATAAAATGATAAGATTAAAAGAAAAGCAAAGACTTGTTTGTTACTTTTATAATGTAACAATGACTTTTTACTTTTTTTCTAGTCTTTTGTATAAAAGTAGAGCTAGATGAATCACTTTAAAGATTAGCAAATTAGACAGATATACATCTCTCACAATTATAGCTAACACTCGAATGATAAAAAAATGTTTTTGAAAGAGGAATTATTATGGCTTTTGATGGATTATTTACTATCTCAATGACAACTGAATTACAACAAATAGTAACAGGCCGTATTTCTAAAATACACCAGCCAAACGCTCAGGAAATATTAATGCAAGTCCGTGCTCAAGGAAAAAATTTCAAATTACTGTTTTCTGTTCATTCTTCATACTCGCGCATACAAATTACACATGAAACAATCGATAACCCATCTTCTCCCCCAATGTTTTGCATGGTACTTCGCAAGCATTTAGAAGGAGGAATCATCACCGCGGTACGCCAGCATGAAACGGACCGCATTATCGTTCTTGAAATACTTGGAAAAAATGAGATAGGTGATGAAATTACACGTGAGATTCATATGGAGGTTATGGGTCGTCATAGTAATCTACTATTAATAGACCCTAGCAGAAATCTTATATTAGAAAGCATTAAGCACTTATCACCATCTATGAACAGCTATCGGACGATTTTGCCTGGCCAACCCTATATCTCGCCACCATCTCAGAACAAGCTCAACCCACTAGTATATTCAGAGGACCTGAAAAATGTGATTCTTTCGGTTCAGGATTCTAAAGAAATAGTTGAGCAAATTTCGGGCTTTTCTCCACTTCATGCCAAGGAATTACTTCATCGTATGGATGGCGTTTCTGATCGTCTAATGATATATAAATCATTTATGGACGAATTTGAACAAGGTGGAATCGTTAAACAAATTGTAGAGGTAAATGGTAAAACATATTACTCTCCGAACGCACTTACTCATTTGGATGGAGATAAATTCAATGAACAAACACTAGGTAATTTACTCGATCGCGTTTATTTTGCTAAGGCTGAACGTGACAGAGTGAAGCAGCAGGCAGGAGACTTAGAAAGATGGCTCCAAAACGAACTAAATAAGCTAAAACTAAAAATGAAAAAACTCCAGAAGGATTTCGAGCAGGCCGAAAGATTAGATACATTCCAATTGTACGGTGAATTGCTTATGGCGAATGCTTACGCAATCGAAAAAGGGTTGTCTGAGGTTGAGCTCGTTAACTATTACGATGAAACCCAAGGAACAATAGTTATTCCTTTAGATAGTAGAAAGACGGCTACACAGAATGCACAGAGCTACTATAACCGCTATACAAAAGCTAAAACTGCCTTATTAAAAATTGAACAGCAATTTGAAATTACTAAAGAAGATATCGACTATTTTGAATTGCTACTTCAGCAAGTGATGCAAGCCTCTCCAACGGATATAGAGGAAATCCGAGAAGAATTGATGGAGCAGGGATTACTAAAAATGCGTGCTTCGAAAAAGAAGAAAAAGCCGGTAAAACCAACACCTGAAAAGTATATCGCTTCTGATGGCACAGAAATTTCTGTAGGAAAGAACAATAAACAAAACGACCATGTGACCTTCAAACTAGCGAAGAAATCAGACACATGGCTGCATACAAAGGATATACCTGGTTCCCACGTAGTTATACATTCTGATAAACCATCAGAAATTGCATTGTCAGAAGCAGCTAACCTCGCAGCATATTATAGTAAAGCACGTGAATCTTCCTCAGTACCAGTTGATTACACAATTGTAAAACAAGTGAAAAAGCCAAATGGTTCAAAACCTGGATTTGTCATTTATTTTGAACAAACTACCCTGTTCGTTACTCCAGATGAGGAGAAAATAAGACAGATGAAAAGATAATTTAGAAACGATTGGTAGGGCTATCCCTGCCAGTCGTTTTTTTAGTCTAATACATCAGTAAAATACACAAATATTTTCAGAATTATATCTCATAACCTTTGATAATAGAATAAATTAATAGTAAATTAGTAGAAATATAATTTTAATAACCTAGGAGGCAAATTCTATGACATTCCAAACTGCCGATTTATGTGATGATAATTCAAATGAGCTACAGGTGATAGGTTCAGAATTTAAATCTTACGGTAAAAGCCATAGCTTTTCTGGCCCTATTTGTACCGTTAAAGTTTTCGAGGACAATGTGTTAGTAAGTCATGCTTTAGAAAGCATTCCAGCAGGCAATGTTTTAGTAATCGATGGCGGGGGGTCTAAAAAGTGCGCTCTATTGGGAGATCGGCTAGCAAGAATTGCCGAAAGTCGAAATTTAGCCGGAATTATTATAAATGGCTGTATTCGAGATTCTAAAGATTTGTCTCTGCTAGATATTGGAATATTAGCACTTGGAAGCAATCCTTTAAAAAGTAAAAAAGAAGGGACCGGTGAAGAAGATATCCCATTGTTTTTCTTAGGGGTTGATTGGCATCCAGGAGATTATGTTTATGTCGATGAGGATGGCTTAGTTATTTCTAAGAGAAAATTGATGGACTAAACAACAGCGGTCGAAATATATTTTGGCCGCTTATTTGTATTGTTTAAAAAGTCATCTTACACTCCCTACATACATATACTTTTAAGATGTATAGAATGAAGTGGAGGAAAGGCATGGATGTTTTTGTAAGACAGGGGGATTCCCTTTATTATTATAGTCAGTTGTTTAATATTCCACTACAGTTAATTCTCGATTCTAACCAAAGCGTAAACCCACAACAAATTTCATTAGGCCAGCGTATACAAGTCCCTGGATACGTAGGATTGGATTACCAAATCAGACGAGGAGAATCTCTGTGGGCGCTTGCTCAAAGTCGAAATGTTTCAGTAGATGAAATTCTTTTAGCTAACCCCAATATTGATCCAAGCTCTTTACAGATTGGTCAAACAATTAAAATTCCCCTAAGAATTACATGGAGAGTCATTAATGGTAAACAAAATTACGACTACGAGGCATTGTCTATCGATATTAGACGCCTCCAAACAGTGTATCCATTTATTAAAGTTTCTTCGATTGGCAGCTCTGTTATGGGCAAAGACCTCCAAGAAATTATAATCGGCAACGGAAACAAGCGAGTCCATTTTGATGGGTCCTTCCACGCAAATGAATGGATCACCACACCAATTATTATGACTTTTTTAAATGACTATTTACTCTCTTTGACAAGTCAAGGTTCGATTAGAGGGGTTCTTACAACACCATTATATGAGCAAACCTTCCTTTCTATAGTGCCGATGGTCAATCCAGACGGTGTAAACTTAGTCATTAATGGTCCTCCAACTGAGGAGCCTTATAGAAGCAACGTTATCGAATGGAATAGCGGAAGTACTAACTTTTCTGGATGGAAGGCCAATATAAACGGTGTAGACTTAAATGATCAGTTTCCCGCACTATGGGAGCTAGAAAGAGATAGAAACCCCAAAAGTCCCGGACCGAGAGATTACGGCGGAGAAAGCCCCCTTTCTGAACCAGAGGCAATCGCAATGGCTGATTTAACTAGAAAAAGAGACTTTGCTCGAGTACTCCCTTTTCACACACAAGGTCAAGTCATATATTGGGGTTTTGAAGATCTTCAACCTCCTGAAAACGAGGTCCTCGCTATTCAATTTGGTGAAGCTAGCGGCTATATTCCTGTAGAAACAACTAATAGCTATGCTGGCTATAAAGACTGGTTCATACAAGATTGGAGGAGGCCAGGATTCACTATTGAGCTTGGCATTGGTACCAATCCCCTTCCACTATCTCAATTTGATGAAATTTATGAGGACGCACTAGGAATCTTTCTATCAGCCTTATATTTGTAAGCAAAAATCCGGTTTCCTTTTGTGAAACCGGATTAAGTCCTTTAACCTATAAAAACGACAATATAATTTCTATTTGGTTATATATTCTTTCTGTAAAATCCATCTTTTAATTTCAATTGCGGTTTGTTCTGGTTCATCCCATTGAAGCATATGTCCTGAATGTTCCATAGCAATAATGGTTACGTCATTGATAGCTGTTTCTATCTGATGTATACCTAGTAAACGAGCTTTATCTAAAGACTTCGGATAGGTTGCGTGAATAAGCAATAATGGTGCACGTATGGATGGATAGGCATCGGTAAAAGGCTCTAGGAAGAAAGCTTTTATAATGGATATGACCGTAAATTTAGTTGAGATTAAAGTATATCGATTCTCTTCTTTTCGAAAAAGCGAACTTACAAACTCCTCCTTTTCATTATTCCATTGTTTTGTATAAGTCTTGTATTCCTCTATAATAGTATCCCAATCTACTAATGTGGAATTATCCATATATGTATCCCATCCACTTAATGCTAAGTCAAATGTCATTTCTGGTTGATTCACAGGAAATGTAAATCCTCCATCCAACAAAATAATCCCTAATAGATCCGTAGGATGATACCGTGTATAATGAAGTGCTAAATCAGCTCCCCAGGAGTGGCCCATTATATAAAAAGGTTTTATAGTAATTTGTTTAATAACTTTTTGCAACCACTGTGCCAATGAAGAAAATAAATAATCGTCTTCTCCCTTTAAAGGGCTTGAGCCTCCATGACCAGGAAGATCCAACATGATAAGATGAAAATCCTTGTCTAATAGAACAGATAGCTCACTGTATGTGTAAATAGAGTTCCCAGCCAGTCCATGTAGACAAATAATTAAAGGATTTCGTTTATCACCAACTTCATAGTAATTAATAATATTTCTTCTATCTATTAATTGCTGTTTATCCTTCAAGCACTCACTCCCTATCTTCATCTCCTGTATATATTCGATTTAAATATAGAGATACCCTCTTCTAAAATAATAATAAGAGGCTGGAAAATGAGTAGTTTAATGCTAGATAAAAATGCCGGAAATTGATTCTTGTTATAATTTCTTACCAAAAGTACAATTCATTCTGAGTGATTTTCTGGTTTCGTAAACATTAATTTAAGTGAAGTTGTCCTCTGTTATACCTGAAATTATGTACAGTTTTCACTTGATATAGAAGAAAATTATAGTTGTTCGGAGCGAAGACGGCGACACCTAGGGGACAAGCTCGCGGGAGAGACTAAAGGCTCGACCCATCCCCCAGAAAAGCTGCCGCCGCAACGGAGAACAACTGCTATGCAGTAGAAAAAAGCCCTAAAAATTTACTAATCAATAAATTTTTAGGGCGTATAAATTTTTATGTTGGATTTTGACCCGTCCGCTTACTTGAATCTCGTTTATTTCCCTCATATTCTTGCAAAGCGATGGTAGACATCGTTTAACGTCTCGCAGCCAACCTCTTTTGCTTTATTCACATAAATACTCCATAGCTTAGCAGTCATTTTAGCATCTCCTAGAGCATGATGACGTCCAATTACTGGAATATTGTTATAATCACACAAATCTTCTAATGCTATTATATTCAAATTAGGCTCTATTACTTTTAAAAGAAAAGATGTATCTACAATCCGATGCTTAAATGGTGTTCGAAATAAGGTTGAACTGGTATGTTCCATAAAGTTCCTTTCATGAGTAGCATGATGAGCAACCAAGGTGCTATTTTGTTTAAATTGAAGAAACTTAATAAATACCTCCTCAAGTGACAATGCATCCCTTAATTGTTCACTTGTAATGCCAGTTAATTGAACAATTTCATCAGGAATTTCTCGTTTGACATGTACAAGAGAATAAAAAAACTCTTCTTCTATAAGCTTTTCCCCTGTCATTTTAATAGCCCCTATAGAAATGATGCAATCACCTTTTTCAGGAAAGAAGCCCGTTGTTTCAATATCAAATACTACAACATTTAAATTCTCCAAAGGGATATTCAGCACATCTTGAGTTATTTCCTTTTGCAAATTACGTAAAAATGCCATTTGCTGAGCATTTTGTACGTCACTAATACCCACATTTGTCCGCTTCCCTTGTAGCCCTCTCAATATTTGCATAAACGGTTCAAAAGCCATCGCCAACACCCTTTGTTTCTTTAACTTATACTAGTTAGTTCAATTACTTCCGAATGTAGCCTTTTTCCATCCTTTAATATTCTTTTCATATTTTGCAGTTGTTCCTTGTTCAAGTTGTTTATATTTAAGTAATGAGTATCCTCATAATTTTCTTTTTGGAGTAAAATCATCCGGTATATTAATAACTCTATGAAATTTTTTTCACAATTTTGAAGCATTTTTTTATAATCATTTAACCTAGTCAATTGATTTATCCTTTTTAAAGTAGAGGTCTCCAAAACACCTTCCTTTATCGACAATAAGCGCACTGCGTTTACATATGGCAAAAAAGCCGCGTACTTAAAATTCACATTTCCTTGATAGGGTCCATGTCTTTCTACCAATATTTGACCGACAGGACCAATCACATTTTTTATATGCTTTATATTGGAAGAAAAGCGAGGGAGAGTAGATGGATGTTGCCGTATGAATTCACAAATAATAGATTTTAATTGTTGTGTATAACTTTGATTGCCGTACAATGCTCTTGCATCAAAGAATATTTGTAGATATCTAATAGCTTCCCATCCTTCATCACTCAACCATTCACCCAATTGTTCTTGCCACTGCTCAAACGATTTGCACCACATAGGATTGGAACTCATAACATTCCCTTTACAATAAGGATAACCCACTGCGTTCAGTCCAAGCGCAAGCTCATCTCCCAGTGTTTTAAAATAAGCATCATTCTTTTCACTCGACCATTCGTATACAATTCCATGGTCTTGGTCACTGATCAAGCCTTGCTCTTTTCTCCCACCACTACCCGTGATAAACCAAGTAAAATCACAAGGAGGTATTCCTGCCGTGGTTTTAGCAACATCCATTACTTTGTGCATTACTTGATCATGAAAAACATTGAGAGAAATGGTATCTTTCAAATAGGACATTATTTGCCGGTCCTTCCATTCTCTTATGGATTCATATGTTTCCACGACCACACTCCCTTTAAGCAAAAAGCCTCTGAACCAGAGGCTTTTGTTTCTATTTTATTCGAATCAATTAGTGCCTTTTGCTTCCTCTAAAACCATTTGCTCTGGATAACCATAGTTTCCATGCTCGCTCATGTCTAAGCCCATAATTTCTTCTTCTTCAGTCACTCGAATACCACCCATGACTTTTTTCATTATAAATAGGATAGCATATGACACGGCAAATGCGAATGCTCCACACGCCGCTACTCCCATTAATTGGACTAATAATTGGTCAATCCCACCTCCATAAAATAAACCTGGTTTACCAGTAGTCGCAAGTTCTGTTGTAGCAAAGAAACCCGTTGATAAAGTTCCCCAAATACCAGCAGTTCCATGAACCGAAAGAGCATATATTGGATCGTCAATTTTTCTCTTTTCAAAGAATCGTGCACTATAGAATACTAAAACGCCAGCGATTAAACCAATCACAACCGACGCCCATACATCTACAAAAGCACACGACGCAGTAATAGCAACCAACCCAGCTAAAGCACCGTTTAAAATAGTCGGTATATCCGATTTCCCTAAAGCTACCCACGATATAAATGTCGCCGCTACAGCTCCTGCACCAGCTGCAAGTGCTGTATTTAAGGCTACATACCCAAAGAATGCCGCATCTACAGAAACAGTACTGCCTGCATTAAATCCAAACCAGCCAACCCATAGGATCAATACACCTAATGCAGTATACACTTGGTTATGACCCGCTAAATTATTGGCAGAGCCATCTTTATTATATTTTCCAATTCTAGGCTTAAGAATCATTGTTGCAGCAAGTGCTGCCGCTGCACCTGTTAAATGAACTACTGTAGATCCAGCAAAATCTTGCTTACCATGCTCCGCTAGCCATCCGCCTCCCCATACCCAATGAGCGATTACCGGATAAACGATTATGCCAAATAGAATGGTAAAAATAACATACGCAGATAATTTTGCACGCTCTGCAAATCCACCAAGAGCAATGGTAACCGCAATCCCAGCAAACGCTAATTGAAAGACAAAAAAGACAGTCGGAGAAACGCTCGCTCCCTCCTGTACTCCACCACCATAGAAGAAATCAGTCATTCCTACAAAAAAGTTAGCATTTCCTCCAAATATAAATCCATATCCGACGGCCCAAAATATTAATGAAGCCAAGCCGAATGTAAAAATTGTTTTACCAGCAACGTGACCAGCATTCTTCATTCTTGTTGAACCAGCTTCTAAAAGTATAAATCCACCAATCATAAAAATAACTAAAATTGCAGCAACCATGGTCCATAAGCTGTTCATCAAATACATTACATCTTCCATTCTAACTCCCCCTTTTATTCATGTTATGTTTATTCCCTTACTTATGTTAGGAAATATAACATGAATTATTTATATTTTTATTTTACTGGTTTTATAACGAATGTCAATATAATTTTCTGAATTTAATTTATTTTGTGTGAATATATGTCACATAGACTTGTAAATACAATTTATGAATAAATCCTTCCCTTTTCCTTGCACACAAGGCTAATAACTACTTTAAGCTTTTTTTAAAGATGACATGACAAACAACTCCAATTTAAAGAAGAATAGTTGAGAGGTGCATGCAAATTTATTGGATTTAGAACAGACATATGAAATGTATCTCAGTGCCTTTCACATATCCACCTTAATCCTAAATCTTTTTATCTAAAAGATCCCTACCATCAGACATGAAATGTCCCTTGAAATAAAATTTAATGTGTCACCACTTAAATACAGGGTAATTCATATCATTTCAATTATCCGTTACGCAAAAGTATTTCCCAGAAAATAATAACTCTATCGCTTCGTTACTTCTTTATAAGATTTACGGTTTCTTAATAATAAAAAAAGCTTACTGGATTATACAATCTATCCAGTAAGCTTTTGTGTTGTTTGAATCACTTTTCCATTAGGAATTAACAAGGTTATTTATTGAATACCATTCCTTGGAAAATGTTTAAATTCTATTTTTCAAATTATTTCTAGCTGAGTTAACTTTATAATTCCTTTTATTGTCCCATCTAGATTTGTTAGGATTCAAGCATTAAATCCTCCGGGTTTTCCAGTAGCTCTTTTACGGTTTTTAAAAAACCCACGGAATCCTTTCCGTCAATTACGCGATGATCATAAGACAAAGCCACATACATCATTGGACGAATTTCTATTTCGAGACCCACAGCTACCGGACGTTTTTGTATCGTATGCATACCTAAAATACCAACCTGAGTCCCATTTAAGATTGGCGTCGACATGAGTGAACCAAATACACCACCATTTGTTATGGTAAAGGAGCCTCCAGTCATGTCAGAAAGAGCTAGCTTGTTATCTCGAGCTTTTTTAGCAAGGCCAGCAATATCTCCTTCAATTTCCGCAAAATTTTTGCGATCTGCATCACGGACGATAGGTACTACAAGACCTCCCTCTGTAGATACAGCAATACCGATATCATAGAAGTTGTTTTTGACAATATATTCTCCATCGAGTTGAGAATTGACATAAGGATATTTTTTAAGAGCAGCAACTACAGCTTTTGTGAAAAATGACATAAATCCTAAACGAACATCGTTATCCTCAAAGAATTTATCTTTTTTACGAGAGCGTAAAGCCATAACATTCGTCATATCGATTTCATTAAACGTCGTTAGCATTGCAGTGCTTTGTCTAACTTCTAACAAACGTGAAGCAATGGTTTGGCGTCGACGAGACATTTTTTCGCGAGTGGTACGCCCATCATTTTCATTAACAGGAGCAGATGCTAATTTAGGCGACTCTGTTGTTTGTTTTGAACCATGAGCAGATACATCTTGTACACGAACCCGTCCCATTGGATCGACAGGTGATACATCATTTAAGTCAATACCTTTTTCTCTTGCAAGTTTTCGTGCAGCAGGACTAGCAATTGGTCGACCTTGATGATCAGAGGTCCCTTCTGTATTAGTAATCGGTGCATTTTCTGCCTTAGGTATTTCTGGTGCTTTCTCTTCTACTTTCACTTCCTCATTTTTAGGTTGTGAAGCAGGAGCTCCAGATCCTTCACCAACAATCGCAATAACTTCTCCTACTTGCACTGTATCTCCTTCACCAAATAATAGCTCACTAACTACTCCTGCTTCCTCCGAAATAACCTCAACATTTACTTTATCTGTCTCAAGCTCAACAATGAACTCACCTTTTTCAACAGTATCACCTGGTTTTTTTAACCACTGAGCGATAGTGCCCTCTGTAATAGACTCTGCTAGTTCCGGAACAATAATTTCAGCCACTTAAACTTCCTCCTCTTAGTTGCTTACAAGCCTTTCAATGCTTCTTCTATAATTCTTGCCTGTTCTACTTTATAAGTATCTGCATCACCCTCGGCGGGACTCGCACGATGAACTCGTCCTGTATAAACAATGTTTCTTCCATCTGCTATATGCAACAAATACGGAAGAGCATAATTCCAAGATCCCATGTTTTCAGGTTCTTCTTGTGCCCAAGTGAGTTGTTCTACATTAGGGTAACGTTTCACAATATCAGTAATTTCTTCTTTTGGGAAAGGATAAAGCTGCTCCACGCGAATAATATGCAAATAATTAAATTCAGAGCTGTCCTTTACTTTTTCCGCTAAATCAATTGCTAATTTACCACTTGCAAAGACGATTTTTTTTACTTTTTCAGGTTGTCCACCAAGACCAGACTGTTCAATCACAACTTGGAAACTTCCTTCAGTCAAATCTGATACATCAGCACCTACTAAAGGATTTCGTAACAGAGATTTTGGTGAAACGATTAATAACGGACGAACAAACTCTTCATTTAATGATGCCGCTTGTCTGCGCAATATATGGAAGTAGTTTGCTGCACTCGAAAGATTAGCCACTGTCCAGTTATTTTCAGCAGAAAGCTGTAAATAACGTTCTAACCTTGCACTTGTATGCTCTGCTCCTTGCCCTTCAGCACCGTGTGGCAGCAACATAACAAGCCCTGATTTTAACCCCCACTTAGCTCGTGCGGAGCTAATAAAGTTATCAAACATTACTTGGGCCATATTTGCAAAATCCCCGTATTGCGCTTCCCAAATTGTCAAAGTATTTTTGTCCTCTAGGCTGTATCCAAACTCATAGCCTAAAATAGCTGATTCGGTTAATGGGCTATTATAGACAACGAAGGATGCATTTGAACTGTCAATAAAATGCATAGGAATTAATTCTTCACCATTTTTTTCATCATGTAAAACTAAATGTCTATGAGAGAACGTTCCACGTTGAGCGTCTTGTCCGGATAAACGCACGGAAATCCCTTCTTGCAAGAGTGTGGCAAATGCAAGTGTTTCCGCATGCCCCCAGTCAATTTTACCATTGCTAGTAAAAGGCTCTTCTCGGCGTTTCAATATTTTCTCAAGCTTTTTAAATGGAGTAAATTCTTTTGTCCAAGTTAAAAGTTCCTCATTAACCTTTCTTAACTTTTCACCCTCTACTCCTGTTGTAAATTTGGGATAACCAGTTAACACTGCTTCTGGAATAATCACTTCATGTGCAGTTGTTTGAGGTAACTCTTTGACACGATCATATGCCTGTTGCATTTCCTCTAAGATCATTTCATCTAGTACATCTACTTCAGTTGATTCAATTACCTTTTCTTCTACAAGCTGTTCTCCATAAATTTTTCTTGCAGTAGGATGCTTATGGACTATATGGTACATCATTGGATTAGTTACCGAAGGCTCATCCATCTCATTGTGCCCATAACGACGATAACCAATGAGGTCAATAACTATATCCTTGCCAAATTGTCTACGATATTCAAACGCAAGTTGAGCTACTCCTATAACCGCTTCAGGATTATCCGCATTTACATGAATAACCGGAACTTCAAATCCTTTAGCAGGGTCAGAAGAATAGTTAGTGGAGCGTGAATCGTATTGCTCTGTCGTAAATCCAATCATATTATTAGCTATAATATGAATAGAGCCCCCTGTTTGAAAACCGCGCACACGACTATAATTTAGTACCTCAGTTACAACTCCTTGTCCTGGAAAAGCTGCATCTCCATGTATTAAAATTGCGAAAGCCGCGTTTTTGTCTTGCTCTGGATAGCCAGGAACATTTTTCACTTCCTGAGCTGCTCGTGTTTGACCAGTTACTACTGGACTTACAACTTCGAGATGGGATGGGTTATAGGCAAGTTTAATGGTCATTCCATCACCTGAATGATAGGTTGCCCCTTTATGATATTTCACATCTCCATACCAACCCTCTGAAATCTCCAATGAACCATCTTTTGGTAAAAAAGATTCAGATGGAACGTGGGCAAATTCAGCGAACATCATTTCATAAGGTTTTTTCAAAACATGTGTTAGTACATTTAATCGACCACGGTGTGCCATTCCAATATTAATCTGCTTTGTATTGGTTAGATTTGCTTGAGATACTAATTCATCAATTAAGACCACCAAGGAATCTAATCCTTCTATAGAGAACCGTTTAGCACCTACAAACGTACGATGTATGAATTTTTCAAAGCCCTCAATTTTGGTTAAACGCTTCAAAAGTTCTTTCTTTTCCCCAGTGGAAAGATTTGCCTTGATAGCATTTCCTTCAATTTTATTTTGAAGCCATTGTCGTTCCTCAGAGTTAACTATATGCCTAATTTCAAATGCTATATTATCTGTGTATATAGACTTTAAATAATTTATAGCTTGTAGACCATTAACTATGTCACCAGGAGGATTAGGTATTATTAGTACAGCTGGTACTTCCATAAGGTCCTGTTCAGAAAGACCATATCCTTGCATATCAATTCTAGAAGGGTCCTTCATGCCGTTATTAAGCGGATAAATATTAGCGTTGTGGTGTCCATGTCTTCGAATGGAATCTGCTAATTCAATAGCTCGAAGAATCTTTTCTAGGTTTTCCGAACTCCCTCTTCCTACAACCGCTTCATTTTTGTTTAAAGAATCGACCGGTGCCCCGTATTGTTTAAAGAGATTCGCTATATCCTCTGAAACATTTTCAGGAGAATTTAAATATAGATCATACTGTTCTAAAAGGTAGGCCAAATTGGGACCTTGAAATTCATTCCACGGATATAAATTACTTTTCATTTTACTAACACATCCTAATCTTTTTAGTTCGTAACGTACCTCGTCTTAAAGTAGTCCCACCCATTGCCAATAAGTCATACTGAAGATAATGATTAACGCGTACCCAATAATAGTAATTGGTAGCCCAGATTTTAAAAGGTCTTTTGTTGTAAATGCTCCAGTACCATATGCGAGCATGTTTTGAGGCGCACTTACTGGAAGCAAAAAACCAAAGCAAACAACAAATTGCTGGATCAATACTAGACCTGGACCGTTAAACGAAGTAGGTTGCATTGAAACCACCAACGCAATAACGATAGGGATAAACGCCGAAGCTAAGCTTGTTGCGCTTGCAAAACCTAGGTGAATCAATATATTAAACAGTGAGAGAACCATGATAATGAAAATAAGTGGCATTTCTGTTAACCCGACTGCCTCTAATGTATTTTCAGATAACCAAGATGCACCTTCTGTTTGTAAAAGTACTGTTCCCATAGAGATTCCAACTGCGAATACTACTAGAGTTCCCCAAGGAATCTTATTTTGGACTTCTTTCCAAGTGAAAATTCCAATACCCGGCAAGAGCATAACCATTACAGCTATAAATGTAACAGTCGTTGAATCTAGTGGGTGAAGTATGCCTTCAGTTGCCCAAAGAATTAATAAAGCAATTGAAATAATGATTAACCGTTTTTCTTTACCAGTTATTTGACCTAATTCTTTTAATTGATTTTTAATGACTACATCGCCATTTTCTAATTCAGATAGCTCCGGTTTAATAAGCTTGTTCATGATGAAGAATAATACGAAAGACATTAAAATTGACCATGGCCCAGCATATATAAACCATTGACCCCAAGTAATATTGATACCAAAGTTTTCTTCAATGAATCCTAGAGCGACCATGTTTTGAGCGGCTGCTGTTTTAATCCCTATGTTCCAGATAGAAATAGACTGAACTGCTGTGACTACTAATAGGGCAGAAAGTCTACTTGTTTTAGGTAGGTTGAAGGCAGCGACTACCCCTAATAGAATAGGCAAGATAGTACCTGCCCGAGCTGTAGCACTTGGAACAAATAACGCTAGCACGATACTTACAACTATTGTTCCAAAAACTAGGCTTTTTGTTTTTGTACCTACCTTAGACATGATGAACAGTGCTAAACGTTTATGTAATCCAGTAAGCTCCATTGCTGCAGCTATGAATGTTGCTCCAGCAACTAGGCCGACAGCCGAGGAGCTAAAACCTCCTAATGCTAACTTTAAAGCACCTGAAGTTGTGTAATCTATTGAAGGATCATCGATGGTTGGTGCTAGACCGATGAATACAGAAATAAGTACAATGATTATTGCCGCACTCACTGGAAACGATACGGCTTCCGTTACCCATAGAATTACCGCCAATGCAAGAATCGCTAGAGCTCTCTGCCCTGCAACCGGAAGTCCTTCAGGAGTGGGTAATAATACAATAATTAAAAATACTGCAAAAGCTAGGAGAATAAAAAACGTTTTATTCTTTTTCATTACAATTCCTCCTCTATTTCTATAGAATATTATTGTAAAATAGAATATATCTTAAAATTTTTTATATAGTTTTATTTTGCAAACTATAGGAGTACACTTTCTATTACTGTGATTCTTCAAACATCTTACCTAATCCATTAATATGACCCTTCGAGAATCCATGCTAGTTATCGTTACTTATTTTGCTAATAGAATTCATTTTTATACGATGCTTTCTAAGCAAATTTGACTGTCGTTTTCCGACTCATACAAAGATCTAATTAGCTGCAATAAAATTCTTAAATTTTTTACTGTAAACTACTATGCCTCTCTCGGTGTAACAGATATTGTCATTCCTTGCATATGCACTATTAACTGTTAGATTTCTTCCGAAAGGATATTAAAAATGCATTTCAGTTAGGTTATCTCTACCTTTCTTGGTTACTTAGTAAACTAGGAAGAACTAAATATCATCAAACAATGTGAATTAATTCACAATAAGTATACCTCTACAATTTCTTTTTGTTTATATATACCAATCTATTTCATAAATTTTTAAATAATTTTTAATCTTTTGTTCATATTTTTGTCAATATTTTATGGTTTAAAAGGTATATACTCACATTTAAGCCAATTCTTAAGTAGTACTTAATAATTAAATTTGAATTATTAAGTGTCTAGCTAATTGATCTATACGTCTTTCCTCAGTGAGCTAAACGAATTTGTAGAACTTCACATGAGTTGGTATGATTTTTCTCCCTGCTCAAGAAGCGGGCACATTTAACACGCATATAATTTTAAATAAGTTCAATTAGTGTTTGAATAAATGAGATTAAAATAATCCTCTCTTTTTCCAATTTTTATGAGAGAATGGTTATGAGAAGAAGTTATCTAAAAATGAAAGGAGGAAGTCTATGAAGCCTTGGATAGCGCGAATTTCCCTACTTTACCTACTATGTTTTCTAACAGCTTGCAATAAAGATTCCATCTCCCTTGAAAAACCCTTAACAAAAGAGCAGACCAATATTGTGCCTATAGCTATGCAAGAAGATGATTATGAAGCGATAGTAGAAGAAAAAAACAAAAGCATAAACCTTCTCCCGCTTGATATCACATCCCCTAATGCAAGCGAGCTTGGTATTACTTTTTCTGAACCAAAATACAAGAAATTTTCTGCTAATGGAGAAATCACCATTGCTGGGAAAATAGATAAAATAGATGACTTAAAATCACACTATATATGGATTAACATCCAAGCAGAAAAAGTAGGAGTTGCAGGAAAAGAACAGAATTATTTCGTTCCTATTAATGATGGGGAATTTAATCAAACAGTTCATTTTTTTAACGGAGAAGGAACATATAAAATAAAAGTTCAAGTCCCTAGCACTGAGCGAGAAAACTATTATTATGATACAGCAAACTTTGAGGTTATTAATATCAACCCAGAAAGGATAAGAGACGTTACTTATACACCACTTGGTTTAGAAGCTGGGCTAGGTCTTGATACCAAGGTTAGTTATGTAGTAGAAGAAGATGGTGTATTTACATTGAATGGGGAAATCCTGAAAGCCGCAGGTTACCAGGATATTATGGTTCGGTTGACTAAGGATGGCCAGATATGGAGCAAAGTGATTCCTGTTAAAAATGGAACTTTTACTACTAAGATTCCCCTTTTATATGGTCAAGGATTACATACTCTAGAGGTAATGATTCCTGATTCAGATAAAGAAAACTATTACAAAACTGCAACAGATTTACTCATAGAAAATACATCTATTGAAGAAATGGAGCCTATTCATTACTCCTCCCTATATACCGAACGAGGAGTTAATCTATTAGAGCCCATCTATGCTAGTAGCGTTAGCGAGCATAAATTTCATATAAAAGGTTTTATCGATCCAGAAGCGTTACTATCAGCGGAAACAACTCACCTCTATGTACAAACTAAAAAAGGAGAAGACCTAGCCTTAGAAGTAATTCCTATTAGTAATTATGCATTTGATCATTCTTTTTACTTGAGGTTTGGTCCTGGAAAATATGAGATTTCTATTAGCGTTCCTGAAATCACTAGCACAAAGAATAACTTTTTTAGATACTATGAGGTAGCAAAATTTGAAGTACTTTCAACTATAGAACAAGATAAACGAGATATCCTTCCTTCTAGAGGAGTAGAATCAGATTCACCTCAAATTATTGAACTAGCAAACAATCTCATAAAAGACAAAGTTTCCGAAAGAGATAAAACAAAAGCCATCTATGACTTTGTTGCAAACAATATTTCCTACGACGTTACTAAATTTCAAAATGAAGATTTTAATTGGGATGATAGCGCTTTAAAAACGCTGGAGTTAAAAACGGGAGTTTGTCAGGACTATGCCTATTTAACAATTGCCCTTTTACGAGCAGTCCATATTGAGGCTCGCTTTGTAGAAGGATACACAACAGATAGGCATGCTTGGGTTGAGGCAAGGGTGGATGACAGTTGGTTAACTATGGATCCAACCTGGGGGGCTGGCTATATTAAAGAAAACAAATTTATAGCAAGCTTTAGTGAAGATTACTTTGACCCTGCTGATGAAGATTTTAACAAAACCCATACACGCAATGGTATAGTCTACTAAATTTATTCTTAAGAAAAACTCAAACACCTAATACCTTACAAATTTAGACAAAGCTAGTTGATCAAAAGGAAGCCCTGTTGTTCAACTGTCTTTGTCTTTTTTAATGAAAAAAATAATAGACTCAAGGTGACTGCTATCAAGCACCTTCATTTTTACCCTCTAGCCCAACAACTCTCCCTTCTTCTCCTTTTTTTATAAACCACGGATTATTCGGTCTTTCCAAAGGAGTGATATTCATAATAAAATATCCTACAATTAAAATGAGTATAACTAGCGAGTAAAGAAGTGTATCAATAGGGTGATCATGTTCTACAATAATGAGGCGAATCATAGCGGTAATACCTACGTATAAAAAATACCTGAGAGGAAAGTGGTAGTCTTCTTTGAAATACTTCACAATCATGGTGATGAACTCAAAATATAAAAAGAATATGAGGATGTTAGCAAGGAACATTTTATAGTCGCTGGTACCTACGGTGACTAACATTTGGATAAAAATTGTAAGTTTCTTCATTAGCAAAAATGCTAATATAAATGCCAAGAGGACTAAACAGAGATTTAAAAAAACTTGCAAGGCTTTTGGGATGATCGATAACATAGCTGTAAATTTAACCATTCAATTCCTCCTTTTTAATAATACATTATTATAATGTAAGATAACCTAACATGTCTATTTTTTCTGAAATTTAAAATTATTTTTGTTTCTTTAAAGGCATTCAGTCTATTTTTAAAGGCGTCTATTTGTTGATAAAACTAATTTAATTTTATTTAATGAATCAGATGTCTAGTGAAAAGAGCAAAAATTGCTACGAAGTGGATAAAAAAACAAAACCCCCGAAAATTTTACGAATAATAAAATTTCCGGGGTTTTGAATTTAAAAGACAAGTTTTGTACTAGCCTCTTTTATCTATCCTATTCGATTAAGTCGACAAATTTTGTGGCAGCTGTTGATAGGGGTACTCTTTTTAAAAAGCATACCCCTATATTTCTTTTAGGTATGTCCTCTTTTAATTGCACTTCTTTTAATATTCCCTTATTTAAATATTCTTTAGCAAATTGTTTAGTCACACAAGCAATACCTAGGTTTATTTTAGCAAATTCTAATAATAAATCATGAGAACCCAATTCAAACTCGGGAGAAATTTTTACTCCTTTTGAGAGCATATAATCTTCTACATATCGTCTAGAAATAGATTTTGACTCGAGAAATATTAAAGGTAATTTTACTAGCTCATTTAAACTAATTGGCTTTGACAAGACTTTATTAAACTTTTCCCCATAAACAAAAATGTCCTGCACCTCTAAGCAAGGTCTTTGTCCAAGACTATCGTCCTCTACTGGAAAATTGCAAAAAGCAATATCCACCTCGCCTGCTTTTAAGATGGCGCAAAGCTCTGTTGTTGTACCATTCACAATTGTAAATTTAATACTAGGATATTTATTATGAAATTCTTCTAAGTAAGGGAGCAAGAAAAATCGTGAAATTGTATCTCCTACTCCAATTTTAAGCTCCCCTGCAGTTAGATTTTTAAATTCTAGTATTTTTTCCTCCCCTGTATCAATTAGTTTCAAGGCAGAGCTAGCATATTCAAACAATACAGAGCCTTCTGTTGTCAGAGTTACTCCCTTAGTTGTTCGATAAAACAACCTTGTGTCTAGTTCTCTTTCAAGTTGCATAATTGCTTGGCTAATTGCTGGTTGTGTCATAAACAAATCTTTTGCAGCCTTTGAGAAGCTACTATTTTTACTAACCACACAAAATATTTTATATAGATCCAGTTTCTCTGACATATAAGCACCTCTTATATCTATTATTATATATATTAATTTTACTTATATCATTGAATTGAGTAATATTACAAGTGGAAATAATATATATATTACAGTTGAAGGAGCGTTCAATTTGGAAAGAGTAGTTGGTACAGTTGTTAGAGGTCTTCGTGGCCCTATTATAAATAAAGGTGACAATATTGAAGAGATTGTAGTAGATAGCGTTTTAAAAGCTTCAGAAGTGGAAGGTTTTTCTATTAACGATCAAGATATCGTGACAGTGACTGAATCGATCGTTGCACGTGCTCAAGGAAATTATGCAAGCATTGACCAAATTGCAAAAGATGTTCATTCAAAATTTGGAGACGACACACTGGGTGTTATTTTCCCTATTCTAAGTCGTAACCGTTTCGCAGTCGTTCTACGTGGTATAGCAAAAGGTACGAGGAAAATTGTTTTGATGCTTAGCTACCCCTCAGATGAAGTCGGTAATCATCTAGTAGATATCGATGAGTTAGATGAAAAGGGAGTTAACCCTTGGACTGATGTTCTTACAGAAAAACAATTCCGTGACCACTTTGGTTATAAGCTACATCCTTTTACTGGAGTAGATTACATCGCTTACTATAAAGCTCTAATAGAAGAATATGGAGTTGAATGTGAAGTAATATTCTCTAACAACCCGAAATCTATTTTGGATTATACTAAGAACGTACTAACTTGTGATATTCATTCGAGATTTAGAACGAAAAAAATCCTTAAAGCCAATGGCGGAGAAAAAATTTATAGCCTGGATAACCTACTCTCTGAGTCAGTAGATGGAAGTGGCTTTAATGAAGAATATGGTTTACTTGGGTCCAACAAATCCACTGAAGATAGTGTGAAGTTATTCCCGCGTAATTGCCAACCAATTGTTGATAATATTCAAGATATGCTTAAAGAAAAAACAGGTAAACATGTGGAAGTAATGGTATACGGAGACGGAGCATTTAAAGATCCGGTCGGACATATTTGGGAGCTTGCTGATCCAGTAGTTTCACCTGCCTTTACTGCTGGATTAGAAGGGACACCAAACGAAGTAAAATTAAAATATCTTGCCGATAATAATTTTGCACATTTGAGAGGCGAAGAACTGAAAAAAGCAATTACCGAGCATATTAACAACAAAGGTGATGATCTCGTTGGTGCAATGGAGGCGCAAGGCACTACTCCTAGAAGATTAACAGACCTTATTGGATCGCTTTCTGATTTAACCTCAGGTAGTGGAGATAAGGGTACTCCAATGATATATATTCAGGGCTACTTTGATAATTATACTAAATAACTTCCTTACTTATGGGGGCTTGGACTAAATGTCTCGAGCCTTCTTTTTTTGTACTAAATAAAATGCAAATTAGCAAGGTATAGTATAGTTAAATGTTAAATCGCTAATCTTACATTCGTAAGGCTATCGAAAACAAAATTGCCCTCCAATAAGAGAAGGAAAAGAAATGATTTTTCATCTCTTTTCTCTTTACAATTCATAATGTTGATTCATTGAATGATCGACTTACAAGACTCTCATCTTTTCTAATAGAAAAGCATAGAAAAATCACTGTTACAGCTAGGAATGATATAACCAGTCCCTCTCTCCACAAATTGAAAGATTCTATACCCATTGTATTAATCAAGGAAAATAAACTTTGAAATACAAATAAAGGATATAAATTTCGAGTGATTACAAATACTTGAGCCAGCACAATGCCTAACAAAAAGCATAAAACAATATGAACACTCGTCTCAGTCAGATTGTTGCCTGTTAGGAGAAGAAACCACCCATCTTGTGAATACAATATTCCTGAAGCTAAGATGGCAGCTATGTTGCCTAAAGGTAATAAAGTGGTAACCACTATCCCAATAAATATGCCTAGTAACACAAAGCTGATTAATATAGCATAAGCAATAAGGAAAGTGGTCATTAAAAATGATTCTTTAGAAAAATCTTGATTGCTTAATATAACGATTACTAAAATAAGTGGTAAAAAAAAGACGAGACTTTCACTTTTAAGTTGGAGATTAAATCCATAAAAGCTCCATTTTTTCATCCACGAAAAATAAATAATAAGGATTAATGCAAGGGGAATGAAGGAAAGTAATGTTGGCATATAGGTTCCTTCCCAAAAGACATTACTAATTGATGAACCGGTTATGAGAATAATAATGTAAAATATTTCAATACTGATTATCGCTAAAATTGGAATAGCCCATTTAGTCTTCCTGCCACGTATCATACTAAAACTCCTTCTGTTATCTTCTTAATGAAGAACAAATTGGACAATTTATTAAGGATTATTTTTTTGATAAATACTACTGGTTTAAGAAGAAAGCAATAAAAATTCTATAAACAAAACTTGGGGGAATACTTTTAGTACGTCTTTTTATAGTCCTCCAGCTAACATAACCCTATTTTTGTACATTTATAAGTAATTATATCTCCAATACATATAAAAGCTTTAGGGGTTATATATATGCCCATAAGAGTCCGGGAAAGGAAATTCTCTATTCATCACCTCTTTCCACTTGATTTTTAGGGTTTAGGATAAACAAATAAAGACATACACCTTCTCTAAGCTAAGTGTATGTCTTTATTTATATTTTTAAAACTCTTCGTTGAACATGCTTTCTTTGTGAACATCTGGCTTAGACGCTTCAAGCATTAATATGACGGCTGTTATAATATGCATTATCATTCCAACAATAGGTATAAAGCCGATACAAGAGGTTACTATTCCCAGAATACTCCCAGTCGTAGTTTCCCCTCCCTCTTTTTTCGTTATGATAAGGGTAACGATATGCAAAGCCAACATAATTACCAAAGGTATCCAGAGAAAGCTCATGATTATAATTCCACCTAGAACTGGTATCCCTAAAAGTGCCTCCAATCCTCCTGTAACCCATTTTAATATTTTTGTGTTTGACATAATTGCGACATCCTTTGTTTGAATTATTTTTAATATTATTAAAAATATAACATATTCCTTCTCGTATGTCTTGGCTTTCTTATGTTTTTTTACCTATTAAATAATAATAAACTTAAGTTAAGTTCACCAATTTTAATCCATAATATGGAATATGTCATCTTTAGTACTTAAGGTCTTTATAACAAGTTGGGTAAAAGAATGTAATTATTTTTAAAGGTGGATAAAACAATTATCTGAGTAGCGATGAAACTTGCGGTTAATCTAAAGCTTTCTTAATATGGAAGCGAAAATTGTAAAGATATCGCTTCTTGTGAAGGTCAATTACAGAGGTTTTTTTTGTTAAAACTTATTAGTACTTAATTTCCCATTTAAATATAACAATAATACTTAACATTAAAACCCCGGAATGTTTTACAAACCTCTAACATTTCCGGGGAAGTAAGTTATTTCAACAAGCCGTGCTTTAAATCATTATGCCATTTAGAAAGCATAGGAATATCTGCCTCCGTAATTGTGTCTGCCTCATATGCTGCATCAACTAAAGCATCATAATTAGTCAAGCTAATAAAGTTAATACCTGCTTCATTAAACGAATCCTCTGCCTTCGGAAGTCCATATGTAAAAATACTTACAACTCCAAGTACTTCTAATCCTGATTTTCTTAACGCTTCTACAGCTGTTAAGCTACTTCCACCTGTGGATATTAAATCCTCAATGACTACTACCCTTTGACCAGGTACTACTTTTCCTTCAATTTGGTTTCCTCTACCATGTTCCTTTGCCTTCGACCGTACGTACAGCATAGGAAGGTCTAACACATCACTTACCCATGCAGCATGAGGAATACCAGCTGTGGCAGTTCCCGCTACTGCTTCTGTCCCTGGGAAATTGTTGTTAATGGCTTCTGCAAGGCCATTTGCAATTTCTTTCCGAATGGCTGGAGAAGACATAGTTATACGATTATCACAATAGATAGGCGATTTAATGCCTGAAGCCCAAGTAAAAAGGTTGTTTGGCTGTAACTCTACTGCTCCTACCTCAAGTAGTGCCTTTGCAATTTTATGATCAAGTTTCATGCGTATTCCTCCCACATATTAAAGATAGTTTTGTAAGCCTCAACTGGATTATCTGCCTTTGTGATAGCACGTCCAACTACAATGTGAGAAGAGCCTTGCTTTCTAGCAATAGAGGGAGTTGCCACTCTTACCTGGTCGTGTGCTTCTCCAGAAGAAAGTCGTATACCTGGTGTCACTCGTAAAAAGCCTTCCCCACAAGATTCAACTATTTTTCCTGCCTCGAGCACAGAGCATACCACTCCATCTAATCCCGCTTTTTTTGAAAGCCTAGCATAATGAAGAACAGATTCCTCCAAAGAAGTATGGATAAGCTGCTCCTCCTGCATTTGTTGCTCTGATGTAGAGGTTAACTGAGTAACGCCGATAATAGCAGGTCTCATTTTTCCAGCTAGGGTTCCCGCTTCCAGTCCTTCACGAGCTTTAATCATCATTGCCTCTCCTCCAGCAGCATGAACATTGATAAGATCGACTCCTAAACGAGCTAGTCCTTTCATAGCTTGGCCAACTGTGTTTGGAATATCATGTAGCTTCAAATCTAGAAATACATCATGTCCCATTTCCTTCAGCTTATAAACTATAGCTGGACCTTCCTGCATATAAAGTTCCATTCCTACCTTAACAAAGAGAGGTTCGTTAAAGGGGGTTAAAAAACTGTACACTTCCTCAGCAGAAGCAAAGTCTAATGCAATAATCGGATTGTTTATCATAATCGATGGCTCCTTCCAACTAAATCGTTTACTGTTTCATACCCTAGCTCGTCAAGCTTATCAGGTAACTGCTCGATTAACGACGGACAAATGAATGGATCAACAAAGTTAGCTGTTCCAATAGCTACTGCGCTTGCCCCTGCAGATAAGAAGTCAATAACATCATCTATGTTAGATACCCCTCCCATTCCGATAATAGGTAGTGAGACTTGATTAGCAACGTCATACACCATGCGTAATGCAACAGGCTTAATAGCAGGGCCAGAGAGACCGCCTGTTACATTAGCAATAACAGGACGTCCCGTTCGAGTATCCAACCGTAAACCAAGTAAAGTATTAATCATTGTTATACCATCTGCACCACCGGCTTCCACAGCTTTGGCAATTTCTACAACGTTTGTGACATTCGGAGACAGCTTCACATACACAGCTACAGAAGATACTGCTTTAACTGCTTTTGTCAGCTCTTCTGCTATTTGAGGGTCTGTACCAAACGTTATTCCACCTTGTTTAACGTTTGGACATGATATATTCAACTCAAGTGCATGCACATTTGGAGCTTTGGAAATAGCTTCCGCAACTGCAACGTAATCCTCCGTTAAGGTACCAGCAACATTTGCGATAATGGGTACATCAAATTGCTCTAACCAAGGAAGCTCATTTGCCATTACCTTTGTAAGACCAGGGTTTTGTAATCCAATTGCATTAAGCATTCCCGCAGGAGTTTCTGCGACACGAGGAGTGGGATTTCCTAGTCTAGTTTCTAGTGTGGTAGCTTTAATCATAATTGCACCTAATTTAGACAAATCATAAAGCTGTGCATACTCTTTACCAAATCCGAAGCACCCTGAAGCCGGCATTATTGGATTTTTTAACGACAGACCTGGTAACTCTACCGCTAATCTGTTCATACTCGAATCACTCCTGACTGGAAGACTGGACCATCAGAACAAACCTTCAAATAGTCAACATCCGTTTTTTCCGTTGTTTCGCATACACAAGCAAAGCATGCTCCGATACCGCAGCCCATACGTTGCTCAAAAGAAAGATAGCCTTCTTTATGTGGATACATTTTTTCAAGTGCTGCAAGCATAGGAGTTGGACCGCAGCTATAATACATGACAAAGTCGTCAGCAATTTTGTCTAAAACGTTTGTGACAAATCCTTTATGTCCATAGCTTCCGTCTACTGTTACTATATAAGTTTCACCTAGTTGTTTAAACAGCTCCTCATAAAAAACAACATCTAGCGATTGAAAGCCCAATACGTGGATGGGTTGCACACCTCTTTCCACCAGTCTTTTGGACAGTTCATAAAGAGGTGGAACACCAATACCCCCACCTACTAGCAGAGCTTTCTCTCCAGCCGTAATTTTATCTACAGGAAAACCTTGACCTAAGGGACCAAGCACATCTACAATATCCCCTGGTTTTTTCTTCGAAAGTAGAACCGTTCCACTTCCCTCTGCACGATAAATCATTGTAAACTCTAAAGCTTCATTGTTTATAGAACTAATACTAATTGGTCTACGCAATAAAGGTTCCATTTGATCAGACACTCGTATATGAACAAATTGGCCTGGCTGTTTCATATCCTGCACGAGCTGTCCTTTTAAGGTAAGCTCGAAAATGTTCGTTGCTATCTTTTGCTGATGTACAACGCACATTTGCTCTTGTCTAATCATGCGCGAACCTCCTGTAATTTCATCGTATCTGTAGAAAAACTCATTGACTCAATTACTCGAACCATAGCTTCTGCAGTATCTAATGAAGTTAAGCAAGGTATTCCATTTTCGACTGACTCTCTTCGAATACGGAAGCCATCACGCTCTGGCTGCATTCCTTTCGTCAAAGTGTTAATAACAAATTGAGCTTCCCCTTTTTGTATCACATCTAATAAAGTAGTGCCCTTCGAGCCAATTTTGTCTACTATATCTACTGGAATACCTGCGGATAGAATCGCTTTTGCCGTCCCTGCTGTCGCAATGATACGGAATCCAATTGCGTGAAAACGTTTAGCAATATCTGTTGCTTCCTCTTTATCTTTGTCAGAAATAGTCATTAGTACAGATCCATGATCTTTAATTTCCATACCTGCTGCCACTAAGCCTTTATAAAGTGCTTTTTCTAGTGTTATGTCTTTCCCCATTACCTCTCCTGTTGATTTCATCTCAGGTCCGAGTGTAATATCAACTCTACGAAGCTTAGCAAAACTGAAAACTGGTACTTTTACGAATACTCCTGGACTATTTGGTGCCAGTCCTGTTTTGTATCCCTGCTCAACAATAGAGTGTCCTAGTATAGCTTTTGTTGCAATGTTTGCCATTGGTATAGAGGTTATTTTACTTAAAAATGGTACTGTACGGCTTGAGCGTGGGTTTACCTCAATCACATAAACCTCATCTTTAGAAATTACATATTGAATATTCATCAGACCTACGATTTTTAAGCCTCTAGCAAGTCTTGTTGTGTAGTCAACCAGGGTGTCTATATGTTTTTGAGATAACTTTTGTGGTGGATATACGGCAATAGAATCGCCTGAATGGACTCCAGCTCGCTCAATATGCTCCATAATACCTGGTATTAAGACATTCTCTCCATCACAGATTGCATCTACTTCAACCTCTGTTCCTGTTAAATAACGGTCGATTAGAACCGGCTTTTCAGGGCTTGCTTCTACAGCATTTTCCATATAGTGCTTAATCTCATCTTCGTTATAAACGATTTGCATTGCGCGTCCACCAAGTACGTAAGAAGGTCTCACTAATACCGGGTAACCAATTTCATTAGCAATTTCAATTGCTTCTTCTACAGATACTGCAGTTTTACCTAGTGGTTGAGGTATTCCAATTTCGTGAAGAGCAGATTCAAATTTATTACGGTTTTCTGCTCGATCGATATCCTCTAAAGTAGTACCTAATATTTTTACTCCTCTTTCTTCTAATGCTTCTGCTAGGTTTATCGCTGTTTGACCACCAAACTGTACAACTACACCTTTTGGCTGCTCAAGATCCACGATATGCATAACGTCTTCCACAGTTAACGGTTCAAAGTATAATTTATCTGAAATAGAGAAATCAGTCGAAACTGTCTCTGGATTGTTATTGATAATAATTGCTTCATAACCGGCTTCTTTTATCGCCCATACAGAGTGTACAGTTGCATAGTCGAATTCTACACCTTGCCCGATTCTAATTGGACCAGAACCAAGCACAATCACGCTTTCTTTATCCGTACGAACAGATTCATTTTCCTCTTCATACGTTCCATAGAAGTAAGGCGTTTCTGATTCAAACTCTCCAGCACATGTATCTACCATTTTATAAACTGGGACAATATCGCTTTCCTTTTTAAAGTTATATACTTCTATCTCTTTCACATTCCAATATTTTGCGATTGTTTTGTCTGCAAAGCCCATTCTCTTTGCTTTATATAAAATTTCCTTATTGAAAGGATTATCTTGAATTACCTTTTCGTATTTAACGATATTTTGTAATTTATTTAAGAAAAATAAATCAATTTGACTCCACGCATGAATTTGCTCGATTGTCACTCCACGGCGTAACGCTTCACCGATAAAGAATAAGCGCTCATCTCCTGCGCGGCGAATTCTCTTAGCAATCCATTCATCTGTAATAGAATCGCTATTTTTCATTTCAAGATGAAAGTGACCTGTTTCCAAAGAACGAACTGATTTTAGAATTGCTTCTTCAAAAGTACGTCCAAGGGACATTACTTCTCCTGTTGCCTTCATTTGGGTGCCAAGATTACGTTTAGCTGATTCAAATTTATCAAAAGGCCATCTAGGTATTTTCGCTACAATATAATCTAAAGCTGGCTCGAAGCAAGCGTATGTTTTTCCCGTAACAGGATTCATCATTTCATCTAATGTAAGTCCTACCGCTATTTTTGCTGCGAGCTTTGCAATTGGATAACCTGTCGCCTTTGAAGCAAGCGCAGATGAACGGCTTACACGTGGATTAACCTCAATAATATAGTAATTGAAGCTATGTGGATCTAAAGCAAGTTGTACGTTACATCCACCTTCTATTTTTAAAGCACGAATAATCTTTAAGGATACATTTCGAAGCATTTGGTTTTCACGATCAGATAATGTTTGCGTCGGAGCCACTACAATTGAATCTCCAGTATGAATCCCTACTGGGTCTACGTTTTCCATATTACATACGACGATTGCATTGTCAGCTGAATCTCTCATTACCTCATATTCTATTTCTTTATAGCCCGCAATGGATTTCTCCAATAGACATTGAGTCACGGGACTATACTTTAAACCACTTGTAACGATTTCGACTAGGTCTGCATCATTATGGCAAATACCCCCTCCAGTTCCACCTAATGTGAATGCTGGTCTTACGATTACTGGGTATCCAATACGCTCCACAAAGGTTTTTGCTTCCTCAAGATTGTGGATAATGTCACTTTCAGGTACTGGCTCGTTCAGTTCATTCATTAATGTTCTGAACAAATCCCGGTCCTCTGCTTTGTGAATTGCCTCTAGCTTCGTACCAAGAATTTCTATCCCTAACTCGTCTAATATGCCAGATTCATCTAGCTGAATAGCCATGTTTAAGCCAGTTTGACCCCCTAATGTCGGAAGTATTGCATCTGGGCGCTCTTTACGGATAATCTTACTTACGAATGGAAGAGTTATTGGCTCAATATATACTTTGTCCGCAATTTCCGTATCTGTCATAATAGTTGCGGGATTGGAGTTAACTAGTATTACTTTATAGCCTTCTTCTTTTAGGGAAATACATGCTTGTGTCCCCGCATAGTCAAACTCTGCAGCTTGACCGATTACAATTGGACCAGATCCGATTACTAAAATAGTTTCTATATCTTTACGTTTAGGCATGTGAAGTCTCCTTTTTGCTTTCTTTATTCATTAACTCTATAAATTGATCAAATAAGTGTGTGGAATCCTCTGGTCCACATGAACCTTCCGGGTGGAACTGTACACAGAAGACTGGATATGTTTTATGTCTTACACCTTCAACTGTTCCATCATTTAAAGCTACATGAGTAATTTCAAGGTCAGTATTGGATATAGAATCTGCATCAATCGCATAGCCATGGTTTTGAGAAGTTAGCTCAGTTCTTCCAGTAGTTAAGTCTTTTACTGGATGATTCCCACCTCGATGACCGAATTTTAATTTAAATGAAGTGGCACCACTCGCTAGAGAAATTAACTGATGACCAAGACAAACTCCAAAGATCGGGACGTTACCGATTAAGTCCTTTACCATCTCAATTGCTTCTGGTATATCTGTTGGGTCCCCAGGTCCGTTAGATAACATGACCCCATCGGGACGCATTGCTAGAATTTCTTTTGCTGATGTGTTGAAAGGTACTACAATCACGTCACAGTCACGCTTGTTTAGCTCTCTTAAAATACCATGCTTCATGCCAAAATCTACTAATACTACTCGTTTTCCACGTCCAGGACTTGGATACGGTCTAGTAATAGATGACTGCTCGACTACGTTTTTAGGTATTTCAGTAGCTTTTAGTATTGCTACAATTTCTCCCACATTTACTTCTTCTTCAGCGTTTGTCATCTTACCCTTGAGTGAACCATGCTTTCGAATAATGCGTGTTAGCTTACGCGTATCTATTCCTTCAATTCCTGGTACATTTTTTAATGTTAAAAATTCATCTAATGTACTTTGGTTGCGAAAGTTAGATGGATGCTCCGCCAATTCACGAACAACGATTCCTGACAAGCCTATTTCAATAGCTTCAAAATCATCTGGATTTATACCGTAGTTACCAACCATAGGATACGTGAAAGTCAGAATTTGACTACAATTGGATGGATCCGAAATAGATTCCTGATAGCCTGTCATTGCTGTAGTGAAAATAACCTCACCAACAGTTCCTTTTTCGCTTCCAAAAGCATTCCCCTTAAATACCGAACCGTCCTCTAATATTAAATATCTAGTTTTCATGCTTGTTCCTCCTGCCATACGATTTCTCCGTTAAAGATAGTAACTTGTGGCCAACCTGCACAAACCCAGCCATCAAATGGTGTATTCTTCCCTTTAGATAAGAATGCTTCTTTTTCTATTTTTTGTTCTTTATTTAAATCTATCAATACTAGATCTGCTGGAGCTCCAATCTCTAACTTGCCAAATTCAAAGCCAAATACGTTCGCCGGTTTGATTGTTAAGAAATCTAAAAGTTGCTTTAACGTCCATTCTCCAGTTTTCACAAAATGTGTATACAACAATGGAAAAGCCGTTTCTAATCCAACGATTCCAAATGGAGCCTTTTCAAATCCTAGTGCTTTTTCCTCCTCTGTGTGAGGTGCATGATCTGTCGCAATAAAATCTAATGTTCCATCTAATAGTCCCTCACGCAATGCCATCATATCGTCCCTTCCTCTTAAGGGGGGATTCATCTTCCAAGTTGCATCATTGGATGGAATATCTTCCTCACAAAGTATTAAATGGTGAGGACTTACTTCTGCCGTTACATGGATGCCTGCCTTCTTTGCGTCTCGTATCACTCGAACAGATTCCTTAGTACTAACATGGCATACGTGATAATGTGCACCTGCAGCTTCAGCTAGTAATATATCTCTCGCAATATGTACTGATTCTGAAACAGAGTGGATTCCTTTTAATCCAAGCTCTTCATTTCGTTTCCCTTTATGCATTACTCCACCATATAAAAGTGAATTATCCTCACAGTGTGCTACTACAGGAATATGGTACTTTGCTGCTTCTTGCATTGCTTCTAGCATTGTCCCCGCCGTCTGTACTCCCACGCCGTCATCGGTTAAAGCAAATGCCCCAAGCTCTTTAAGTGAAGCAATATCTGTGCGTTCTTTACCAGCTTGGCGTATTGTAATTGAAGCATATGGAAGCACTCTTACAAGTGCATTTTTTTCTACTAAGTTTAGTACATGTGAGAAGTTTTCAGCTGTATCTGGGACTGGACGAGTATTAGGCATTGCACAGATAGTTGTATATCCACCCTTTGCAGCAGCTTTTGTACCAGTTTCAATCGTTTCTTTTTGTTCACCACCTGGCTCACGTAGATGCACATGTACGTCAATAAAACCTGATGAGAGTAACATTCCTTTACCATCGATTACTTGTGCCTCTGCTAAAGTTGGAGTAGGGTGGATTTCTGTTATTATCCCTTCTTTAACTACAACAGAAGTAGTTTCTAATTCACCTGATTGGTTTACTAGTTGAACGTTTTGAATTATTTTTGTCATGTTATTCTCTCCCTTTCAAGATCATCTCAATAACAGCCATTCGGATATAAACACCATTTTCCATTTGCTTAAAAATTCTAGAACGCTCACATTCTACTAATTCGTTTGCAATTTCCACATCACGATTAAACGGAGCAGGGTGCATAATAATTGCTCCTTCTTTCATCCTGCTTTCTCGCTCCAAAGTCAGACCATAGGATTGATGGTATTCTTCCTTTGAAAATGATATCGAACCATCGTGCCTTTCATGTTGCACTCGTAGCATCATTAAAACATCACTTACTTCAATTACATCATCAAAACTATTAGTAGTTTCAAATTCTGCTTGCCATTCACGTGGACACACAAAATGAATTTTAGCTCCTAGCCTAGTTAAAGCATCTGCATTCGATCTTGCCACTCTACTATGCGCTATGTCCCCTACTATTGTGACTATTTTATCCTTCAATCCCCCAAATTCTTGCCAAATAGTAAAGATATCTAAAAGGCTTTGAGTGGGATGGTTTCCAGTGCCGTCCCCTCCATTGATGATTGCAGGTCTCACTTTCCCTACCAGTTCATTGAAATAGTTATTTTGTTCATGTCTTATAACTAATGCATCCAAGCCTATAGATTCTAGTACTTTTACTGTGTCATATAGTGTCTCACCCTTTAATGTACTAGAAAAACCCGCATCAAAAGGTAACACCTCCAGCTGTAGCTTTCTTTCAGCCATTTCAAAGCTCATTTTCGTTCTTGTACTCGGTTCGAAGAATAAGTTAGCCATTGTATATTTGTTTTTTAAAGTTGAGACGGCGCCTTCACGAAACGCTTGTGCTTGTTTTAAAATAGCTAGTATTTGTTCAACTGACAAATCTTTCATTGATACTAAATTTTTCATGAATATCCGCCTTTCTTTTATAAAAAAACCTCCTCGAAAAATTCGAGAAGGTCCGTTAAGCATAACCAAAGTAGAGATTCTATAAGTAAAAATCTCTTTTTTGGTCCGAACCCTTCGCTGACTCTCTGTTCAACTTATTAAAAGGTCATTATTCTATTGTGTCATTTCCAGATGATTCAGCTTCTTTTCTTCCAGGAAGAATCCAGTTTAAAACTACTCCAACGATGGCAGCTAGTGCCATTCCTTCTATACTTAATGCTTCCGTTACGATAAATTTAGCTCCACCAATACCGATTACTAAGATAACAGATGCAATAACTAGGTTGCGACTGTTTCCAAAATCAATATTTGCTTCTACTAGCATGCGCAACCCACTAGAAGCAATAATCCCAAACAGCAGGATAGATACCCCTCCGAGAACTGCGGTAGGTATTGTTGTGATAAGCGCCATTCCTTTACCAAAGAAGGATAGCAAGATTGCAACAACTGCTGCTCCCATTATTACGTACACACTATAAACTCGTGTAATGGCTAACACACCAATATTTTCGCCATAAGTAGTCTTTGGTGGACCACCGATTAAAGCACTTACGAATGTTCCTAACCCATCTCCAAGAAGTGAGCGATGTAAACCAGGCTCTTTAATATAGTCTCGATTTACAACCTTCCCTAATACTAATTGATGCCCAATATGTTCAGAGATAGTAACAATGACTATAGGAACCATAATGAGCAAGATTTTAGAAGTAACTTCAAAATCATAATGAACTCCTGGTACTAAGAAATCGGGTAACGCTAGGAAGCTTGCCTCTTTAACAGGAGTAAAATCTACAATTCCAATTAGGATAGAATAGAGATATCCAACTACTAAGCCAATCAAAATTGGCATGGTACTAATAATGTTTTTAAAAAAGATAGTACAAATGATTGCTGTAAACAATGTTACAAGTGCAGCAGAAAAATGTAAGAAACTATACTCTTTTAAACCTGTCTCTACATTTGTGATATTCATCGCCATGTCCACAGCAACTCCTGCTAATCCCAGACCAATAACCATAATTACCGGACCAACAACGATTGGTGGCAATAACTTCATAATCCACTTGTATCCACTTTTCCAAATGATCAGTGACACAATACCATATACTAAACCTACAAATACTGCTCCAATCATTGCATTACCTGGATTAATAGCTTTACCCGATTCGCCAAGTCCATTTACTGCCAATAAAATTGGTGCTATGAAAGCAAATGAGGAACCTAAATAAGCCGGCACTTGAAATCGGGTTATCATTAAGAAAATGATTGTTGCTATACCACTAGTCAGTAACGCGATTGCGGGACTTAACCCTACAAGCTGTGGTACTAATATTGTTGAGCCAAACATCGCAAACATATGCTGAAAACTTAGAGTGATCAGTTGTCCGCTTGTAGGTTTATCATTTACATCTAATATCGCTTTCGACATTTAAGGTCCCCACCTTTCTAGGATTATTCAAATATTGTTACAGCATCTACTTCGTCCGTCTCTGTAACTTTAACCACTATTTTTTCACTACTAGAGGTAGGAATGTTTTTACCTACATAATCTGCTCGGATTGGTAGCTCTCTGTGACCTCTATCTATCAACACGGCAAGTTGTATTTGGGATGGCCTTCCTAAATCCATTACTGCGTCCATCGCTGCTCGAACCGTTCTCCCAGTAAACAGAACATCATCTACTAAAATAACCTTTTTGTTTGTAACATCATGTGTAATATCAACTTGTTGTACGAGTGGCTCGTTAGAAGCATTTTTTAAAGATAAATCATCTCTATACAATGTAATATCTAACTCACCCGTTTTGATTGGTTTACCTTCAATTTTTACGATTCTTTCTGCAAGTCTTTGCGCTAAAAATGTACCTCTAGTTTTTATCCCTACTAATATACACTCTTCAATTCCTTTGTTACGTTCAATAATTTCATGGGCAATTCTAGTGAGTGCCCTGTTGATAGCTTGCTCATCCAATATGCTTGCCTTTTCTTCCATACGATTACATCCTCCTATCCATAATATAAAAAACCTCTTAAGCTAGAGAAGCTCAAGAGGTTGTATGTGCGCGATAAGATATAGTGAACCTATTAATCCGCAGAATAATAGTGAGTCACTTTCACATGTACCTTCTCAGCCTCTCTGGACTGTTATTAAAGGTGAAGCTATTCAATTTATTGTAATTAGTATAACGGACTATTCTTCTTTTGGCAATGATTGTTTTCGCAAGTCTTGCAACAAATCTGTAAAGTCCTCTGGTAGCGGATAAGAAAATTCTAAATACTCCCCTGTTCTTGGCTGTATGAAACCGAGAACTCCTGCATGTAGAACTTGACCATTAAAATCTATAGTCTTCTTCGGTCCATATTTAGGATCTCCTGCTAATGGATAACCGATATACTTCATATGAACACGAATTTGATGCGTTCTTCCAGTTTCCAACTGACATTCCACTAAAGTGAATTTGTTAAAACGTTCTAAAACACGGAAATGTGTTACAGCATGCTTACCGTTATCCACAACCGCCATGTTTTGACGCTCTTTTTTATCACGAGCAATCGGCGCATCAATTGTTCCTTTATCATGCGCGATATGTCCATGAACAAGTGCAGTGTATTTACGAGTAACTGTTTTCTTTACTAGCTGATCAACTAACGAAACATGGGCAACATCGTTTTTAGCAACCATTAGAAGGCCAGTTGTATCTTTATCAATACGATGGACGATTCCTGGGCGTAAAACTCCATTGATACCTGAAAGGTCCTTAATTTGATGCATTAGACCATTAACGAGCGTACCACTTAGATGGCCAGGAGCAGGATGAACAACCATACCTCGTGGCTTGTACACTACCACTACATCCTCGTCTTCATAAACGATTTCAAGATTCAAGTTTTCTGCAACTATATCTAGCTCAACCGCTTCTGGTGGAGTTACTACAATTACATCGCCCTCTTTTACCTTGTAGCTCGTTTTTGCGGGCTCATTGTTGACTAAAACACTACCATCTTTTATAAAATTTTGAATTTGTGTACGAGACCAATCTGTTTCAAAAGAGGCAATTGCTTTATCAATTCTCTCTTTTTCCTGGTCCTTTTCAATAATAAACGTTAATTCTTCCATTATTTCACCTTTTTCTTTTCAGCTCGTTCTTCTCGTAGTATAAAAATAATTACAACCACAACTCCTAATGTTAGGGCAGCATCTGCAATATTAAAAATCGGAAAATCATAGTTAACAACCGGAATGAGTACATCTACAAAATCGACTACTTCACCTTTCCAAAGTCGATCTATAAAGTTACCAATTGCTCCTCCTAATAAAAGCATTAATCCTACTTGAAAAAGAGGTTTCCCTTTTGCTTCCTTATGAAAGTAATAAATAATCGCAACAATCACAACTACAGTGATAACTGCAAAAAAACCTATTTGTCCTTGTAGCATACCCCATGCAGCACCACGATTACGATGTGAAAGCAGTGCAAAGTATGGGTCCCAAATCATAATTTGTTCACCAAGCGTCATATTTTTAACAACAAGCCATTTTGTCCATTGATCTAATGCAATGACAAATGCTGCTAGTCCATAAAATTTCCACACATTAATTCCCCCGATAATCAAATAAGCCTTAAAGACCTCTCTTAGTTGCAGTGAATATTATATCCACCCACTAATTATTTAAAAAGATTTTTGCTGAATAATATTAAACAATCTACAATAGTTTACCATAGAAACCTATCCTACGTAAAAGAGCATCTATGATTTACAAAAGAAAAAATTAATTCTTTTATCTATTATTCAAACTTTTAGTGTAATTCATATTCATGTGATCTATCTTTCTAATCAAATGCTCTGTCTTAATTTTTTTAAAAAAGTGGCCCTATTTAGCATAGGGCCACTTTGTATATATTATACGTAATGTTTTTCTACTACTTCTGCACAGCGAGAGCAAAGTGTCGGGTGAGCTTCACTTTCTCCTACTGTTTCAGCAATAGTCCAGCAACGCTCACATTTTTCTCCGTCTGCTTTTTCAACTACAACGGATGAATTTTCAAGCACTAAACTGTTTGCTGGTGCTTCAGATTGAGAACCACCTAAAACAAACTTAGATACGATAAACAGTTGCGCGAAATCAATTGCGTCTGTGTCGAACAACGCTTTATATTCATCACTAACATACAACGTTACTTTTGCTTCTAATGATTTACCAATTGTTTTCGCATTACGAGCTTCCTCTAATGCTTTTAATACATCATCACGTAATCCCATGATTTTTTCCCATTTTGGAGCAAGTGCTTCAAATGCAGGATAGTCAAGAGCTTCTGGCATATCTGTTAATTGAACACTTTCTTCCTTCTCAAACTCCAAATAAGCCCAAAGCTCATCTGCTGTATGTGGAAGTATTGGTGTCAATAATTTTAATAAAGCAAGAAGTGTATCATACATTACAGTTTGCATTGCACGACGATCTTTGTCATCTGTTCCGTAAATATAAACAACGTCTTTAGCGATATCAAGATAGAATGAGCTCAATTCACCAGAAACAAAGTTATTAACAGTGTGATAAACTGTAGCAAAATCATAACGGTCATAAGCAGCTCTTACCGTCTTGATAACCTCTTGTAATTTCATATACATATATTGGTCTACTTCACGTAAGTTCTCAAATGCCACACGATCACTTGTTGGATTAAAGTCGCTAATATTCCCGTGTAAGAAACGAAGCGTATTACGGATTTTACGATAGACTTCTGTAACTTGTTTGATGATTGCATCAGATACACGAACATCCGCTGTATAATCTACAGATGCAACCCATAAACGTAGAATATCAGCACCTAATTGATTCATTACTTTAGCAGGGACTACAACATTCCCTAATGATTTACTCATTTTTCGACCATTACCGTCTAAAATGAAGCCGTGGCTTAATAACCCTTTGTATGGAGCATGACCATACATTGCAGTACTCGTAATTAGAGAAGAGTTAAACCATCCGCGATATTGGTCAGATCCTTCTAGATATAAATCTGCTGGGAATACTAAATCATCACGTTCCTCTAAGACACCATGGTAGGAAGAACCAGAGTCAAACCAAACGTCCATAATATCTGTTTCTTTTGTGAAAATTCCATTTGGACTATGTGGATGTGTGAACCCTTCTGGAAGTAACTCTTTTGCTTCTCTTTCAAACCAAATATTTGAACCATACTCACGGAATAGATTTGATACATGAGAGATAGTCTCTTCTGTTAAAATTGGTTCGCCGTCCTCTGCATAAAATACTGGAATTGGCACACCCCATACACGCTGACGAGAGATACACCAATCTCCACGATCACGAATCATATTATACAGACGAGTTTCTCCCCATGCTGGTGTAAATTTAGTATTGCGGATAGACTGCAATAATTCATCTCTGAAAGCCTCAATTGATGCAAACCATTGAGGAGTTGCACGATAGATAACAGGTTTTTTTGTACGCCAGTCATGTGGATATGAGTGAGTAAAGAATGTAAGCTTCTCTAATGCTCCTACTTTCTCTAATTCCTCAGTAATTGCTTTGTTTGCTGTATCATAGAATAGCCCTTCGAAGCCTGGTGCCTCAGCTGTCAGTACCCCACGCTCGTCAACAGGACAAAGCACATCTAGACCGTAAGCTTTTCCTACGTAGAAGTCGTCTTCCCCGTGGCCAGGTGCTGTATGAACACAGCCAGTACCTGATTCAGTTGTAACATGCTCTCCAAGGATTATTAAAGAGTCACGGTCATATAATGGGTGCTTAGCAACTAGACGATCCAATTCTTGACCAAGAATTGTTCGTTCAATAGAGTATTCTTCCCATCCTAGCTCAGCTGCTACAGATTCTGCTAAGTCTTTTGCAATTACATATTTGTTCCCTTTTGTTAGTACTACTGCGTATTCTACTCGTGGATGTAATGAAATTGCTAAGTTTGCAGGAATGGTCCAAGGAGTAGTAGTCCAAATAATGAACTTTGTCCCTTCTTCTAAAACAGCCTTGCCATCTCTTACAGCAAAGCTAACATAAATAGAAGGAGATTTTTTGTCTTGGTATTCAATCTCAGCTTCTGCAAGGGCAGATTCACTTGAAGGTGACCAATAAACAGGCTTTAATCCTTTGTAGATGTAACCTTTCTTAGCCATAGCACCAAATACTTCAATTTGTCGCGATTCGAATTCAGGCTTTAATGTTACATAAGGATTATCCCAATCTCCACGAACGCCTAAACGTTTAAACTGTGATCGTTGGTTGTCAATTTGTTGGTATGCATAATCCTCACATAGCTTTCTAAATTCAGCCAGTGATAATTCCTTACGTTTAACACCTTTGTTAGTTAGAGCTTGTTCAATTGGTAGTCCATGTGTATCCCAACCTGGAACATAAGGAGCATGGAAGCCTGTCATCGATTTGTGACGAACAATCATGTCTTTAAGAACTTTGTTTAAAGCATGCCCAATATGAATATCACCATTGGCATACGGTGGGCCATCATGTAGAACAAAGAATGGACGCCCTTCCGTTCTTTCTAAAACTTTTTTATAAATATCCTGTTCTTCCCATTTTGCTTGGATATCTAACTCTTTCACTGGTAGATTTCCACGCATAGGAAAATCTGTTTTTGGCATTAATAGTGTGTCTTTGTACTCCATTTTTCTTCCTCCTTTGTTTTTCGCAGGTGCTGGTATAATTCTTGGAAAATAAAAAAACCCCTCATCCCAAAAGGGACGAGAAGTTATGCTCGCGGTACCACCCTACTTGCGATCACTAAAAGTAACCGCCGCTTAGTATGTCGTAACGGGACATAATCCGAAGACACTTAAAAATTCAGTATCCTTGCTCCAAAGTGATCCACTAAAACGTTTCATTGCTTGAGCTCACACCATCCTCAAGTCGCTTTACAGAAATCATTTTTAGACGTCTTTTTCAATGCATATATATATGATATGAAATTATTATAGGAAATGTACGACCATCAGTCAAGAAATCTCTTATTCCTCTGTAGCAGAAATACGATCTACAGCTGTTGTATCTACATCATACTCCATCAAATGATTCCAGTCATCAGTATTAATAAGATCTAGTTGTGCCTCTACAAGCATTTTAAATCGATTTCGGAAAACTTTAGACTGTTTCTTCAACTCTTCAATTTCTAAGGCTATTTTTCGAGCTTTGGAAAGAGCTTCGTTGACAATACGATCTGCATTTTTCTCTGCTTCTTTTACTATGAGCTTTGCTTCTTTTTGTGAGTTGCGTCTAACTTCCTCAGCAGCCTCTTGCGCAACTACAATGGACTTATGTAAGGTTTCTTCTATAGACGTGAAATGACCAACCTTTTCACTGGAGGACTTTAATTTGAGCTCTAACTCTTTTTTTTCTTTGATAAGTATTTCTAAGTCCTTCATAATCTGATCAAGAAATTCATTTACTTCATCTTCATTGTAACCTCTAAATCCCTTACTGAACTCCTTGTTATGTATATCAAGTGGTGTTAGTGGCATCCTATCCATCTCCTTTACATACTAATGTTCTTCCCTCTATTATACATTTCAGACTGGTTGAATACATCTAAATTTCAAATTAAATTTAAGAAAATTATTTTTTTGGCTCTATTCTACCAATTTGAAGTCTTATTTTGTCTTTTTTGGTTCTTCCCTCTATCATCAATAATTTTATGCGACCAAATCCACGAATAGAAATCATATCTAGCTCTTGTAATTCCATAGACGGTTGGTCTTTTTCAGTCCAATTGACCTTTACTTTACCACTTTGAATAAGAGAAGCAGATTTTTGTCTAGATATATTGAAAATAGATGAAATAACAGTATCTAGCCTTAAAGAACTCACCGTGTGATTTTCTGATACCCATTCCTCGTGTTGTCTGAAATAATTGGAAGAGTCATCTACTACTTCGATATGAACCTTCACTTTCCCAATCCCAACAAAATTCGCCCTCACATAATCTAAAACCTCTGTAGCAACAACAAATTGAATCGAGCCTTCCTCCACTCGAATGTCTCCAAATTTACTCCGGTCAATTCCTAGGGACATCATCGAGCCAAGCACGTCTTTATGCTTTAAGGTAACAAACTTTTGAGGATATTTTACTTCAACTACAGTCATATTATAATCTTCTTCTGTTGGTTCAAAATATGACGGATATAGAAGTACTCTTTTTCTTTCAGCATCTTCTAATGCTCCTGCTGCACTTGACTCAATAGAATCATATTGTCCGCGCACAGAATTTAAAATAAACTGCTGCCTAGGATCTAGAAAATCAGTTAGCCTTGGAGCATAACGATCTTCAATCTCTCGCATCATATTAGTGGTTTGTTCAATAAATGGTTGCTCTTCTTTTCTAAAATGCTGTAATAGATGTTCCATACTGCTGAGACCTCGCTGAAATTTATAGTAAGAAAACACGCTAGCATCCTTGCAGGGATACTTTTCCAAAAAATAAGACATGGATCAAAGTCTTTGTTTACGCTTTAAGCGCGCTTGGCATTGGTTTTATCGATAAGAGCCACTTGCTCCTACAAAAAAACCTCACTAATGTGAGGTTAAATGAATTGACCTAAAGATAAAATTCCTCTCATAGCTATATTTAAAACAAAAATAGCTACAATCGGAGAAATATCAATCATACCGATTGGTGGAATGATTTTGCGAAATGGCTCTAAATAGGGCTCACATATTTTCCCTAAAAACTGCCCTATTGCAGATTCACGCACATTGGGTACCCACGACATAAAGATATAAATAATCAATGCAAATGAGTATATCTGTACTAATTGAGCTAACAAAACTAATATTAAATCCATTGTAAGTAACTCCTCTATTAATCTAGATCGTTATAGTAATAATCTGAAATCGAACCTGCAACTTCTACGGAATCAGGAGCACATAGGAAAATATCTGTTCCTATTCGTTGAATGTCTCCACCTAAAGCATATACTGTTCCACTTAAAAAGTCGATTATTCGGATTCCTTGTTCCTTATCGATTCGTTGCAAATTAACTATAACGGCTTTTTTATTCTTTAAATGCTCAGAAATATCTTGCGCCTCCGCATATACTCTTGGCTCGATTAAGATTACCTTAGAGGATTTTTGCATATTTTGTATACTTACAAGATTGGTTGCAGCAGTTTCCTTAGGAGCAGTATTGAATTTTCGTTCCTTAGCGTAAGACTTAACAGGCTGTTGTTTTATTTGTTGAGGTTCTACAGGCTGCTGCTGTGGTCTTTGCTGTTGTTGTGGAACAGATGTATCTTCATCCTCTTCTAAATAGAAAAAGTTTTTTACCCAATTTTTCATACTCATTCATCCTCCTTGTCTTTACCGACTAATGCAGTTCCTATTCTTACAAATGTTGCTCCTTCTTCAATAGCAATTTCATAATCTCCAGACATACCCATAGATAATTCTGTACAAGGAGCATGAGGCTGTTGTTTTGCAGCTATTTTCGTTTGTAGCTCTTTTAAATCACGAAAAACCTGTCTTATAAGCGAATCATCATCCGTATTAGGTGCCATAGTCATAAGACCAACAACACGTATTCGAGAATAGTCTTTAAGTTCATCAATAAATAACTCGGCTTCTTCTAAAGAAAGGCCATGCTTAGACTCTTCCTTCGAAACATTTACCTGAACAAAGCAATCTTTCACTGTGCTTGCTCTTTTTTCAATTTCGTCAGCTAAGCTTTTCCGGTCTAAAGAGTGCAAGTAATCTATCTCATTAATAACCGATTTTACTTTTCTAGTTTGTAAAGAGCCTATGTAGTGCCATTTAACATCAGCTGAAATAGCTTCAATTTTTTTCATTAATCCTTCTGGTCGATTCTCTCCAAGATGTAAAATTTCATTTTGTATAACTTCCTCTGTCCGCTCTACAGAAACTTCTTTTGTAACTGCGATCAGAGTTACATCCTTTATATTTCGATTAGCTCGTACGCAAGATTTTTCTATATTCTTTTGGATACTGATTAAATTACTTTTCACATTTGACATATAAAACCAACTCTTCATCTTTTGTTTTGTTCATTGTATCAATGAAATGGCCTTTTATCAATAAAGAACAGTACCTATTCTCGGTTTTTTGAAACGATTATTACATCTTTTCCAATTATTGCTATATTTTGTATGTCAATTTTTTTAGTTTCTCTTTTTTTATTAAAAAATGTGGGGTATGCCCCATTAGTTTCCACTATAAAAGAAGTTATAAAACCTGTTTCTTTGTCTATTTCAGCGTCTACTATAAACCCTAGCAATTGGCCGGAGTTTGCCTCGATGACTTCTTTTTGCTGTGCATCTGAAAATTTCATCAGTTCCCTCCCTTTTTCTTAGTATATTCATGAAAATAGAAAAAAACGCTTTTTCGAATGAAGAAAAAGCGTCAATTTGTTTTTTAAGTTACTTTGGATTTAACTGGCTTTGAATAGTCGATAACGCACTTTTTTCTAAACGTGATATTTGAGCCTGGGATAATCCCAAGTCTGTAGCTATTTCTGTTTGGGTAGCACCAAAATAAATTCTCTTCGTTAGAATTTTTCGTTGTCTAGAATCTAAATTCTGAAAGCTTTCCTTTACGGTGAAATATGTTACCCACTGATCTTCCGATACATCATTATCGCATAATTGGTCCATCATATAGATAGCGTCTCCCCCATCACTAAAAATAGGTTCTTGTAGGGAAACAGGGTCTTGAATAGCGTCTAAAGAAAGTAATATATCTTCAACAGGAATTTCTAATATTTTTGATAAATCTTCTAATGTCGGTTCTTCCAGATGTTCATTAATATATTGTTCTTTCGCTTTCATCGCCTTGTAAGCGATGTCTCTTAAAGAACGAGAAACACGTACAGAATGATGGTCACGTAGATGCCTTTTTATCTCCCCTATAATCATAGGCACCGCATACGTAGAAAACCGAACATTATGTTTTAAATCAAAATTTTCAATGGACTTAATTAATCCTATACAGCCGACTTGAAACAAATCGTCCGCCTGTTCTCCTCTATATGCGAATCGTTGAACTAGACTTAAAACTAGTCTTAAATTACCCATAACTAATTCATCTTTAACTGATTCTTCTCCACCCTGTAAACGTATAAATAATGCTTTCATTTCTTCATGGGATAGTAAAGGAAGCTTTGATGTGTCAATGCCGCATAATTCTACTTTTGTTCTCGTCATAGTTCTTCCTCCGGACTTTTTAATAGTTCTTAGTCAGTTTGTCCTGAGGTTAAAAGATTATTCCGAGCTCGGCTATCCAATTTCACCCATTAGGCGATTGGCTCGTTCAACACTTCTTTTAAATCTAATATGATTTTTTTCTCTAAACGTGATATATATGACTGTGAAATTCCGAGATGATCCGCAACCTCTTTTTGTGTCATTTCCTCTTGTCCATTGAGTCCGAATCTGCATTGCATAATATATTTCTCTCGATTTCCCAATAAGTTAATTGCTTCAAAAACATGCTGTCTCTCTAATTTTTTTTCTACATCCTCGATGATTAAATCCTCGCTTGTACCTAAAATATCAGATAGTAATAATTCATTTCCATCCGAATCAGAATTCAATGGTTCATCAAAGGAAACCTCTGATTTCATACGATTTGTTTTTCTTAAATGCATGAGAATTTCGTTTTCTATACATCTAGAAGCATAGGTAGCCAGTTTAATTCCTTTATCTAAATTAAATGTTTCAACTGCTTTTATAAGACCAATTGAACCAATGCTTATCAAATCTTCTATGTTAGTGTTTGTTTGATCAAACCTTCTTGCAATATATACAACTAATCGTAAATTTCTTTCGATTAATACGTCTCTAGCATGCTCATCTCCATCCATAAAGGCTAACAACATTTCACGTTCCTCATCTCTCGTCAATGGTTTTGGCAGCGACTCACTTCCACCAATATAATGGACTCCCTTTCTTTTAAACGAGAGAATCCAAAAGTAAAATCGACGTAGCAAATTTAATATCATTATTTAACACTCCTTTTTTTAAGATGATAGTAAGTGGAACTATGCAATATCCCATCTGCTTCATGAGGAAATTTGTCCTTGCCTCTAGTTAAAACAATATAACCTTTTGGTAATGGTTGATCGTTAACAATCCATTCTTCATATTTAATACCTATAACCCACGACTTCTCTTTCTGCACTGTAGCAATCGGTATTAAACGTACTTTGCTGGCATATTCTTTTGGAAGCATATCCAAACCTTTGTAATGCGTACTATCCCAGCTATTAATCACTTCATAAAGAATATCTGGAAGGATTGGTTTGAGAGCTTCTGCCGCTATAAAATGTACTGGATCATTAGAAAGAGGCTCCGTGCATACGTTTCCCGAATCGATAAATAATATGAGTTCTTTAGTTTGATCGAATAGCCTGATGCTTGAAGGATAAATAAGTTCTCTTTCCGTTTGTGAGATATGAAGGTGCAATACATGTTTAGTAAGAAGGTATAAACCACCTGTAGCAATAACTGCATAGTTAAGAATCATGAATGAATTGCTAGCGTTACTGTACATAGGGGCAATGGCTGTAAGTAATCCACCTGCAAAAATACTTGCGAGTAAAGTTAATGTAATAGCCTTGACGATTTGTGTCCTTTTTTTCCAGAATGCTATTCCTATCATGAGAAAGAAAGTTAAAAATAGCGTACTGAAATGATTTGAAAAAACAACTGTTATCACTCCCGCAACAAAGGCCGACAGAAGCAGGTATCTTTTTTGGTTTTCAATCCAGCCAATTCTGTTTGCAAACGCTAAAACGGTGTAGTTGAAAAATGTGTTTGTTGCAATCATAACTTCTGCGTACATAGCTCTCCTCCTTTTGATAAAAGCTTAACACCCAATTTATAAGAAATTTGTCAAAGGAACGTCCAAAAGTAAATTTTTTAAACGACAAAATCCCATAAGTAAATATTAAATAAGTAACGATTGTAGCTAATAAATAAGAGACTTTTAAGAAGAGAAAGAAGACTAAATATGCAAAAAATAAGTGAAAGGTTATTTAATAGTTATTCGACTTTAAATATCTCTTGAATGGTCATAAAATTTTCTATCCGGTCATAAATGTCTCCCGAATGGTCATAAAATTTTCTATACGGTCATAAATGTCGCCCGAACGGTCATAAAAAATTCTATCCGGTCATATATGTCGGCCCAAGGACGTATACAATATCTTCCTAAAAGCTAGTAATGATTAAAGAATGCGTCTTACTATATTTTTTGGGCCATTTAATATTCTTTATTAAACACAAAAAAGCAACCACCATTAATGGTGATTGCTTTTTATCTATAAAATGTTTAGATTAGCTTCTACGATTACGATTACGCAAGAATGTCGGAATATCTAACGCATCGTCTTGTTGATGATGAGTTGGATTTGGACGTTCTTGTTGAAAAGAAGGCTGTTGTGGCTGTGGTTCTTCTTTTCTAGTTTCACGGTGTGGAGTTGTAGCTGCCTGTTGTGCACGTGCAGCTCCAAAGCCTGTCCCTCTTGGTTGCTTTTGTGTAATCACTTCTTCGTTAAAACCTGTAGCAATAACTGTTACAACAATTTCATCCTTCAGATTATCATTGATTACAGAACCGAAAATCATGTTAACTTCCTCATCAGACGCAGATGCTACAATGTCCGCAGCCTCTTGTACCTCAAATAGAGAAAGGTTAGATCCACCTGTAATATTCATTAAAACACCTGTAGCTCCGTCAATAGAAGTTTCAAGTAATGGGCTGGAGATTGCTTTTTTAGCAGCCTCTGCAGCACGGTTCTCTCCAGCAGAGATACCTATACCCATAAGTGCTGCTCCTTTATTGGACATAATAGTTTTAACGTCAGCAAAGTCGAGGTTTATAAGACCAGGAACAGCGATTAAGTCAGAGATACCTTGAACCCCTTGACGAAGAACGTTATCAGCTTCTCTAAATGCTTCAAGCATTGGAGTATTTTTGTCTACGATTTCTAATAGACGGTCATTAGGAATAACGATTAACGTATCGACAGCTTCCTTCATCATACCAATCCCACCTACAGCCTGTGTAGAGCGTTTACGGCCTTCAAATGTAAATGGACGTGTTACTACTCCGACAGTTAAAGCCCCTAAATCACGAGCAATTTGAGCGATTACAGGTGCAGCTCCAGTACCGGTTCCTCCACCCATACCAGCAGTAACGAAAACCATGTCTGCTCCTCTAAGCGCTTCTTCGATTAACTCTTTGCTTTCTTCTGCTGCTTTTTTTCCTACTTCTGGGTTAGCTCCTGCACCAAGCCCACGAGTCAGCTTGCCTCCGATTTGTAGCTTTACTTCGGCTTTTGACATGTTAAGAGCTTGAGCATCTGTATTAACCGCAATAAAGTCTACACCTTGAACTCCATGTTCAATCATTCGATTTACTGCGTTGTTACCGCCGCCACCTACTCCAATAACTTTAATAATTGCTAATTGATCTTCATTTGTTTCAAATTCTAACATGCTATTGCCTCCTATATCTTTCAACTATGATAAAGTTTTTTCATTCAAAGAACTTGTCAAACAGTTTCTTCGCTTTACTCATTGCACTCTCTTTGTTCTCATTGTTTGCATTTTTTTGTGGTTGTTTTTGTTTTTTAGTACTTGCTACTACTTCATTGTGTGCCGTTTGAGATAATGCATGGCTATTGCCAATTTTACCATAGAAAAGATCTTCTTTATAGGCATATCTTATAAGGCCAACAGCTGTTGTATATTGTGGTTCCCTAACGCCGATATAATCTGGTGTATATAGGCGGACACGTGATTGTAATATATGTCTCGCTAATTGACCAATACCTTCAAGCTTAGCTACACCGCCGGTAATAACTACTCCACCCGGTAGATCTTGCAAGCCCATGCGGTAGAATTCTTCTAAGATTAACTCGAACAATTCCTCTAAGCGCACACCGATAATTTCGGCAATATAACGTTGGGAATATTGTTCTTTCATGTCTGCGCCAATAACTGGTACTTCAAATAACTCATCATCTGAAGCATCATCGTAAAAGGCATGTCCATATCTTAATTTTATCATTTCCGCCTGTTCAGTTGGTGTTTTCAAGACAATCGATAAATCTTTAGTAATATGGTCACCACCTACAGGTATAACAGAAGTATTAACTAAATGCCCTTCTCTGAAAATAGCAATGGTTGTAGAACCTCCACCTATGTCAATATAAGCGGTTCCGTGATTCTTTTCATCTTCTGTTAATGCAAAATGTCCTGCTGCCAAAGGTTGTAAGTAAATCTCTCTAATTTGAAGACCAGCTCTTTCCACACATCGTAGAACGTTATGTAAAATTGTTTTTGATGTAGTCATCATTATACCGTCCAATTCAAGACGAGTACCAATCATGCCTCGAGGGTCTTTAATCTCTTCTAAGTGATCAACTATAAATTGTTTTGGCGCTATGTTAATAAGTTCTCTTTCTGGTGGGATAGACATTACCTGTGCAGATTCTAATACACGATCTAAATCTGCATCTGTTATTTCTCTGTCCTCACGATTGACAGCTACTACACCTTTGACATTTTGTATATTTGCTAAATTAGCGGGTATACCTAGCACAATTTCTTGAATGGACATCCCTATCATTCTCTCAGCCTCACCAACGGCCTTTTTAATGGATTGAACAGTTGCATCTATATCAACAATGGTGCCTTTTCGTATACCGTTCGATTTAACATTTCCTACTCCTATTACATGCAGCGAGTCATCACTCATTTCGCCTATTAATACTTTAATGGAAGACGATCCAATATCCAATGATACGTACAATTCTGATTGATTCACCCGTGGCACCTCCTAATAACTCTTTATTTATTATTCTATTGTAAAAAACATATAAAGTCTAAAATTTTCTAAACAAATAGTAAATTGACACTTAAATCATTATCTTTTTGTTCTTTCTGCCCATTTAGTTAATAAAATTCGACGAATTACAGCAATATTTTGAAACAGTCGAACTCCAAAAGCAAAGATTGCCGCTAAATATAAATCTACTCCTAAATGAACTCCCAGAAACGCTAGAGCAGCTGCTAATGCAATATTAAAGAAGAAGCCTGAAACAAATACTTTGTCATCGTAAACATGCTGTAATTGTGCGCGTATTCCACCAAACAAAGTATCTAGTGCTGCTAAAACAGCAATGGATAGATAGCTCTCATATATTTCTGGAATTTGAATATCAGTCATTAAACCAAGTGAAATCCCAAGTAATAAACCTAAAAACGGCAACCACATAATACTACTCTCCCCCTGGAACTTCTTGTAAAAATTGCATATTTACAGACTGGTCAAACGCTGGTATTGTAATGATATTTTCAGGTTGACCTATTGTCAGTCTCAAATTATCTATATAGAAATCATCGCCGATAGGGGATGCTTCTAGCTGGTTATACATTTTTTTCGCATCTTCAAATGATAGCGTCCCAATTTTAATGGTGAAGGGGGCCTTTTTGATAGCCAGGTTATTCACAGTAGTCCTGCCATTTACATCACGAATAGCTGTGGAATAAATAATTCGTTTTCCATCTACCTCTACTGCTTCTGCTTTAAAACGATTAATTTCGTTTATGAGTCTTATTAACAAATCTGGTGAAATCTCTTCTATTTGTTCTCCTACAATCATACTCTCTATAGAAGGCTCAATTGTAATGGACAGCCCTGGCCCTTTAAACTCATCTAAACCAATTTCTTGCTTTAACTGTTTAATTGTTTCATTTAGAGCTACTTCAGGACTGGCGTTGACCATATTTTCATACTTACCTACTGTTTCCTCTAATACACGAACCTCTGACAACAGTTCTGAATGTAACTGTGTTTCCGTGGCTAGTTCTTGTCGTATTTCCCATACATCCCGTGTATCACGGGTTTCTGGGTCTTTTACTGTATTATATTGAACTGCTATCATAAAACCAACGATTAACAAAATTATAGTAAACCGAATATAGACGGTTTTTTTCATGTATTCGGCCTCCTTCACCTTTGTTAATTTTGGTCACCTCGCAAAGCAGGCATGACTATTTTACTTTTTTCTTCTACTGTAACTACAATATTGTCACTTGTTAATTGATCGACAACACCACCACCTAAATTTACAGATGCTAGTAAAACCTTTGGATCTCCAACTACCTCTATAACAAAAGGAGCAGGAAATGCTCTACCATCCACGGTAATTACAGGACCAGTACAGCTTATGTACGATTGTGCATGGAGCCTTTGTCCATTAATTGAAATGGCCTCGGCGCCGGATATTTTTAACTCATTTATCACTTTAAATATGTGACTTTCATGAACAATATAATCATTTGGATTTTCCTGTGAGGGATTATATTCACCATCCTGCAACGAAATGGATAATCCTTTTCCTTGCGACTGCATATCCCCCATTAACAAACGAAGCATCTCTGCCTCCTTTACTAACTCCTCAACACTTTCTTCACTTTCCACAAACGATTTTTCATATTCTCTAATCTCTTGCTGTTTTGTATTTATTTCTTCTGTTAATTCCTTATTCATTTCTTTCTGATCTATCAGCTTTTCTCTATACTTTTCAAGCTCAAGTGAATAATCGCTATTTCCGCCTGTTTCTTTATCAGCAGAAGCCAAACTGTAGGAATAAGCTAGAATGAAACCTAAAACTAAACTAACCAGCGAAATCAGAATTCGTCCTCGAAAAGGGACATTAAGGAGTCTCCTCTTCTTCATCTTCAATCGCCTCCTCCTCAGTTGTCTCCTTAAAAACCTCTACATAAGGTTCAAAAAATGAACCTACCTCCATATCGATTACGCCCTTTTGATCTGGATTTAGTTGCGAAACTATCGAAGGGTAGTAATTCATTTTTTCCGAAAAAGATGGAATCAAGGCTTGTACTTCATTCCCGTCATTCATGTAAACCTGAATGGAATATTTGTCATTCTCTTTCGGTACATAACTTATTTGAGAAATTGTCAATAATACTTCATTTTTCATTTTTTTAAGTTCTTTTATTAGACGTAATCGAATCTTTTCGTTTTCGAATCCTGTGATAATAGGTCCCTCCATAGGAACAATATGTCCTTCTGGAGCTATCGTTTTGCCATTCTCCAATACTATTTGAAGAGTATTCTCGCTTTCCACATATCCAACCTGTTTATATTCTTCTACCTGGATATGTATGCTGGAAAGCCATTTCCTTTTAACTTGTACATTTTCAACCCAATCACTTTTCTCTAAAGCTTCTTCTATATCTTTTTCCTTGAAGCTCCACATAGAGTCCCCAATCGTCAGACCTGTCTGTTTAATATATTCTTCCTTAGAGAAAAGATTAGATCCTTCCAAATCTATTTGTTGTATTTGACTATAGGATGATTGGAAGTACAAAACAACGAGCAGTGTAAAGATAAAGAGAAAAAGTAGAATGGAAAATTTTTTATTTGTTCTACGTCTTCTTTTTTCTTTTAAAGTGGGTATACGATCTTCAATATCGATGATTTTTTCCATTCTACCGCCTCCCTTCTGTACCAGATGTGTTTGCCAAATTCAAAATAATTCCTATAATTCCCCAAGTCATGACTAAGGATGACCCTCCGTAACTGATGAAAGGTAACGTTACCCCTGTTACTGGAAGTAAGCCTGTCACAACGCCCATATTTAAAAATGTCTGTACTACAAGCAAGGAGGTTAATGCGACTATCATTAATTGAGCCTCTCGTGTCTTTGCTCTCGCCGCCATTGTATAGCTGGTTGTGAAAAAGACAACAAAGGCCATAATAACAATCAACCCGCCTATAAACCCTGTTTCCTCTAACAAGATAGAGAAAATGAAATCATTTTGTGGCTCTGGTAAGTATAAGAATTTCTGGCGGCTGTTACCATATCCAAAGCCAAACAAACCTGCTGGACCAATCGCTAGTAAAGATTGAATAGCTTGAAACCCAGAACCAAGAGGGTCTTTCCAAGGGTCTAAAAAGGCTTGGATACGAATTAGCCTATACGGGGCAGAAATAATTAGGGCAGCTAAACCGATTACACCTGACAAACCAATAGCAAAGAAAAACTTTAAAGGAAGTCCTGCAACGAATAGAAGCATGAAGACTGCTACTACTAATACAAATGCTGAACCAAAGTCAGGCTGAACCATAATAAGCCCAATAGGAAGCAAAAGCAACAAAGCACTTCTAATATATAGTTTGCCTTTGTTTTTAGGCTCTTTTGCTAAAGCTAGCGCTAAAACCCCTAACACTGCAATTTTGGATAATTCCGCAGGCTGAAAATTTGTGAAACCAAGTGATATCCAACTTTGCGATCCATTCCGTACAACACCGATACCTGGAATCAGTACCCCTATAAGCAATACCACCGATATGATATATAAAACGTGCCAAAATGTGGTAAGCCGCAAAAATGATTTATTTTGAATAAAAAATGCTCCGGCTACCCCCACTATTAGGTACATTCCTTGTTTTAAAGCAAACGGTGTTTGTCCTTGATAATGTACCTCGCTCCAATAAGAGCCAGCAGAGTGTACAAACAAAATACCGATAATAGATAAAAATAATACAGACGATAAGAATAATAACTTTCTTTTATCTTTCGATTATTTCATCCTTTCAACTTGTCGATAACGCCTTTACGATTTCGATGAATTCATCTCCTCGCAGTTCAAAGCTTTCATATTGATCCCAGCTTGCACAAGCTGGCGAAAGTAGAACAACATCACCTTTTTGGGAGACTTCTACAGCTAAGCTTGTAGCGTCCTTCAAATTAGACACTTTTTTGACAAAAGGAATGTTATTCTCCTCACCAAACTTTTGGAGCCTTTCACTAGTTTCACCAAAGTGTACTAAAGCACGGACATTTGGAAGGTAAGGAATAAGCTCATCAAAGGAATGTCCTCTATCTACCCCACCAGCAATCCATACTACTGGCTCTGTAAAGCCTGCTAAAGCACTTTTAGTAGCCAGCGTATTTGTTGCCTTAGAATCATTGTAATATTTACGTCCATTAGATTCTAAAACAAATTGTGTACGATGTTTGACACCTTGGAAGGATTGCAATACTGCCTTGATGCTTTCTAAAGAGCAATCTAACAATATAGCGGTTGCAGTTGCAGCTAACACATTTTCTAAATTATGCTTTCCGCGAAGAGCAATGATAGAGCGTTCGAAAAGCTCCACCCCATTCCAGTATATATATTGATTGTCTGCACTTATTCCTTCGGCTGTTTTTTTACTCACGTAAAAAGGAACCTTTTGTGCTAAGCTTTTTTCTGCATAATCTTTTACAATTTTTTGTTCCCCATTATAAACAAACCAATCGGAATCATCTTGTTTCTTAGTAATATTGAATTTAGCATCGGTGTATTCCTTATAGGTTTTATGATAGTCTAAATGCGCCTCATATAAATTCATTAGCACAGCTATTTTAGGTTTCAATAGTTCAGTTCCCATTAATTGGAAGGAAGATAATTCCATTACAATGTTATTTTCCTTAGTCGCCGTTTTAGCTACCCCAGAGGCAACCGTACCAATATTACCAGCGATTAATGGCTGTTTATGAGCGTGTGCAAGCATTTCATAAATAAGTGTTGTAGTAGTAGTTTTACCATTCGATCCTGTGATACCTATTATTGGAGCTTCACTAATACGATAAGCAAGCTCTACCTCTGTCCAGACAGGAATATTTCTTTTAATAGCTTCTGCAACCACAGAATTTGTATAAGGAATTCCTGGATTTTTTACTATCAAACTAAACCCTTCGTCCAATAAGTCCTCTGGATGGCTCCCACAAATTACAGTCAAGCCTTTAGATAGGAGATATTGAGCGTTTTCATTTTGTTCAAAAGGCTTGGAGTCATTGACCGTTACAAATGCTCCTAAGTCATGTAGGATTTCCGCAGCAGCTGTTCCGCTTTTGGCTAAGCCTAGCACGAGAATTTTTTTATGATACACAAATGGTAGCTGATTCAATTTACATTACCTCCATGATTACTACAATCATTGCCGAAATAAAGTTAATTGCCCAAAAGGTCGTTACAACTTTACGCTCACTCCAGCCAGACAATTCAAAGTGATGATGAATAGGACTCATCTTAAATATTCGCTTTCCAGTTGTTTTAAAGCTGATAACTTGTAAAATAACCGATAAAGTTTCTATTACAAATATAATCCCCACTATAAGTAAAAGAATTTCTTGTTTTACAAGAATAGATACCATTGCTAATGCTCCACCTAAAGCAAGAGAACCAGTATCACCCATAAAAACCTTTGCTGGGTTTTTATTGAATAACAGGAAGCCGAGCAAAGCACCTGCTACACTAAATGTGAAAATTGCTATGTCTGTTTGTTCGTAGATTAATGCAAGTACACCGAAAGTAGCGAATGACACTGATGCTGTACCAGATACTAAGCCATCTAGTCCATCCGATAGATTTACTGCGTTGGAGAAACCAACTAGCCAGAAGACTAAAAAAGCCACATAAAATTGACCTAATGAGAATCTAATATCTGTCCACGGTATAGACAAGGATGTATCAAATGGTCCTAATTTTAATAAGAAGTAGCCGATAATCGCTACAATGATTTGACCGATTAGCTTTTGCCATGAAGTCAAACCTAAATTTCGTTTTAAAACTACTTTTATAAAGTCATCCAAGAAACCTATTAATCCAAATCCAACTAATATTAATAATAATACAATGGATTGAGTAGTAATTTTGTCAAAAATAAAGGAAATGGCAAGCGTTGTAACAATAATGGAGATTAAAAATATTAATCCTCCCATTGTAGGTGTACCAGCTTTTTTCTGATGAGACTCTGGGCCCTCTTCTCTAATACTCTGCCCAAATTTCATTTTTCTTAGATAAGGAATAATAATCGGGGCAAGTAAAACAGATACTAGAAAGCTAACAATAAGTGTAATAATCGTTGTAGACAATGTCATAAAAAAATCTCCTTAAATACGCACAACTATTTACGAATGTACTATAGTTATTTTTATTTTGTGTAAACATGTATCGTCCCATCTAACGGAATAAGACTGTTTTCTTTAGGTAATTGGGTTAAAATTTCATCCCCATCCCCGTGCCAAACAATTTTAAATGGATACATATAAGATGTAATTTCTTTTCTTTTGGTACCTACTAAGTCAGGAACTCGAACAGTTTGGACGTCACCCCATCTGTAATCTTTTTCTAGCTGAGTACCACTGCCAGTAACTTCAAGTGAATCTTCAATTATTTGACCAACAATTGGCGCTGCTATAACTCCTCCGAACTGTGTGCTATGTTTAGGATTATCAATGGCCACGTATACAATAAGCTCTGGGTTATCAGCTGGCGCGAAACCAATGAAAGAAACAATATATTCCCCTTCCATATATCGACCGTTTTGAACCTTTTGTGCAGTCCCTGTTTTTCCACCGATACGCAATTGGTCTCGATAAGCGTTTCTTCCAGATCCATGGGCCACAACATGTTCAAGAGCCTCACGAACCTTTTGAGATGTAGCCTCCGAAATTACTTGAGTTTTCATCTCCGGTTCAGCTTTCGATAAAACTTCTTTTGTTTCTCCATCCAATATATTTTTTACGATATACGGCTTATAAAGGTAACCGCCATTAATAGCAGCAGCCACCGCCTGTACTTGTTGAATTGGTGTTACAGAGATACCTTGACCAAAAGAAGTCGTAGCATGTTCGACAGGTCCGTATGCATCCTTGCTAAATAGAATACCCGAGGATTCTCCAGCCATTCCAGAACCAGTGGATTGACCAAAACCAAATTTTTTAATGTACTCTGAAAGCTTATCAGGTCCAACTCTTCTGCCTAATTCTATGAAGCCTGGGTTGCAGGAATTTTCAACAACCTCCAAAAATGTCTGGCTGCCATGTCCTTGACGCTTCCAACATCGCAATCTCGCACCCTCTACTATCGTATAACCTGCATCATGGAAATGATCATTGTCTAAATCCACCACATTTTCTTCTAAGGCTGCGCTCAATGTAATAATTTTAAATGTAGATCCTGGCTCAAAAGTCATCCAAACTGGTAAGTTACGATTATAAACAGTAGAATCGACTTCTTGATAGGAGGACGGATCAAAGTTCGGTGCGGAAGCAAGCGCAAGAATTTCCCCGTTGTTTGGATTCATTACTATAGCAATACCTTGAGTAGCTTCATATTTGTCCATAGCTTGAGACAGTTCTCTTTCTACAACAGTCTGTATCTTCATATCAATAGTCAGCTGAACATGGTTGCCATTTTGTCCATTTTTCCAGCCGTCATCTACATGGGGAAGTGGAATCCCCTTTGCATCCGTAAACATACGAATGGCTGATTCTTTCCCCTTCAGTACGGAATCGTATTGATATTCAATCCCAGCAAGTCCCTGTGCATCATATCCAGTAAAACCAAGTAATCTGGACAGCATTCTGCCATGCGGGTAATCTCTTACATAGTCAATCCCAGCATACAATCCTTTAATATTTTTATCTTGAATTTGCATAGCCAAATCAGAGGTAATATTTTTTCCATCAGGAGCTATTTTAACAAGATATGCTCTTTTGTTAATTTGGTCGTATAATTTTTGCTCTTCTACCTCTAATAGTGGAGCTATCTCTTCTGCAACCTTGTCAGGCTCTTTGTTTTGAGATGGCATATAAAATAGAGTTGGTGATAGCTTATTCCCAACAATTACCTCACCATTTCTATCGAGTATATTACCCCTCTCGGAAGCATAGGGTAATTCTCTGTCCCAACTTTCCTTCGCTTTAGTAGTTAGTTCCTCAAATTGGACAAACTGAAGCTGAATAAGCTTTCCTGCTACCGCTATAAACAACAGAAGCGTGATAATCCATATCATCCGTAATCGAATAACTTGCTTAAGTTTAGATATAAAGTTTTCTCCTTTAGCCCGTTTTAGATAGCTTATGAAAAAACGTCAGTAACTATTCTATCACTCTTCTAGTCTTGTGGTAGTTGCTCTGTTTCTTCGACTTCTTCTGTTTCTTCTTTTTCTACGACTGGATCAGCTACTTCCTGAGGAGTAGATAGTTGAACAACTATCGGTGTCTCGCTTGTAACAATTGATCCTGCTGTTAAACTTTGCTTAGAAACATAACCATCACCAATTATTTCAATAGGTAGTCCAGAAAGTGACTTATAAATCATTAGATTTCTTTTAGACCAACCATTAAAGTTAGGAAGCTGTATTTCCCCACTACCTTTAACAAAGACCGTTCCTTTAGAAATAACTGAAGTACCCGCCTTAGGATATTGTTCAACAACCTTATCCGCCTGACCAATTATAACAGTTTTCAAGCCTTGTGCTTCTAAATCCATTTGGATATCAACCAAATTTTTTCCAACTAAATCTGGCATTGTAATAGGCTTAGACAATTCAAGATTTTCAGGTTCTATGTTTAAATACTTTAAGCTACTTTCTGTAACGGAATTAAATATCTCTGCTACTGGCTGAGAACCTACTTCCGTATCTTTAATCTTAGGTTTATGAACTGCTACATAAACTATTAACTGTGGGTCCTCTACCGGCGCCATACCTAAGAATGAGTATAGGAATAATTGTCTTCCCCATAAATAGGAACCATCACCTTTTGGAATTTGAGCTGTACCAGTTTTACCTGCAGAAGTATATCCTTCTAGCTTGAATCGTTGGGCAGTTCCATGATCCGAAGTAACTGTACTTTCTAAAATGTCCTTCACCTGATTTGCAGTACTAGCTGAAATTGGAGATTTCTTTTCAACTGGTTCATTGTCTTCGATAATTTCGCCTGTATTGGGATTTACAATTTTATCAATAACAAATGGTTGCATCATAGTACCTTCATTTGCAATAGCTGTCATAGCTTGAACCATTTGAATTGGCGTTACAGTTACTCCCTGCCCATAGGTAGTGGTAACTCTATTGATAGGATATTTATCATTTACAATTCCAGCTGCTTCATTTGGAAGGTCTATACCCGTGGGCTGCCCAAAACCAAAACGACGAATATACTCTATAAAGGTTTCATCGCCAATCTTATTTAGTAAAAAAGCCATAGAAACGTTAGAAGACCTTTGGAAACCCTCTAAATATGAAATTGGTCCCCAACCTAACCCATTGTTATGGTCTCTAATTGTACGGTCAAACACTTTATAAGTACCCGATTTAAATTTTTCATTTGGATTCCAGACACCCTCCTCTATTGCAGAGGCAAGTGTAAAAATCTTCATCGTGGAACCTGGTTCTATTGTTTGCTCTATTGCTTCATTTAACCAGTTAGTTGATAGTCCTTCGCGTGTATTAGGTTCAAATGTTGGTCTTTGAGACATCGCTAAAATCTCTCCAGTTTTAGCATTTGCAACGACTGCTGTCATTTTTTCTGGCTTATACTTTTCTTCTGCTTTATTCATAGCATCTTCTAGAAAGTTTTCTATCGTTTTATCTAGTGTTAAATGAATGTTATAGCCGTCTTGTGCATCTGTGACCATTTTGTCTGCCTTAGGAAGTAAAAACCCTTTTGTGTCGCTTTGATATTCCACTTTTCCTGGTGTCCCAGTTAGTGCTTTGTCGTAAATATATTCTAGTCCCATTTTACCAACCGCTTTAGATTTGCCATCCTCTGTTTCTTCCTTTAAAGCAAATCCGATTAAATGAGAAGCAAAAGTGCCGTTAGGATATAATCTTTTTAAATCCTGGATAAACATAATTCCAGGTAATTCTAAACTCTTAATCTCTAACATTTTTTGGTGACTTAAATCCCGTCCAGCTTTCCCAAACTCTACCTGATACTTGTCCTTTTCTATTCCATTGTTCAATATTTCTAGTATTTCTTCCTGTGGGAGGTCTATATATTCAGCAAGTATGTTTGCTGTATCCCCTGGATCTACTACATGACGAGGAATAGAACTGTTGTTAGATACATCTTCCCTAGTAACTGCAATCATTTTATAACTAAGTGTATCTTCAGCGATGACTTCCCCATTGCGATCTAGAATTTCTCCTCTGCTCGCTGGAATTTCTTGAACTCTATTATATTTAGATTCTGCCTTAGTTGCCAAAGACTGTCCTTCTGCTGTTCCTGTCACTTGAATAAATACGAAGCGGCTAAGTAATACAAAAAAGAGCCCTCCATAAAGTAAAAACATTAGAAAGGCTCCCCATTGAAAACGAAATTTCTTATTCATTGTCCTGGTACTACCTTTACATTTTGCTCATTTAGTTTCAAGCCGAGTTCCTCCGCCTTTTTCCAAATTCGATCATAGGTAGATAATTCACGCACTTGTATGGACAAGTCTGTATTTTCTTTTGAAGTAGTATCTATTTGTTGTTCTAGTAAGGATATATCCTTTGTAGTTGCTCTTACAGTTGATTGAGTTTGGACAATCATTAAAGACAGAACAGTAACAATGCTTAATAAACCTAAAAACAAAACTTTTTCACCTTTTGAAAATATTTTACTTTTCTGTATTGCTGGCTTCTTTGGTTGTGGTGGTTGCTCCGGAAAAGAAGGCCTAGCTATGTATGGTTCGGATTGGTAATTACGTAAAGCCATTTAAACACTTCCCTTTTCGATTAGTTTTTCCACAATTCGTAGCTTAGCAGATCTTGAACGATTATTAACTTCTAGCTCAGCCTCAGACGGCAAAATAGGCTTTTTAGTAACTAGCTTTAACATTGGCTCCATTCCTGCAGGTATGACCGGCAAGTTTGGCGGTAAGTTTGGTAAAGATGAAGCTTCTTTAAAAATAGTCTTAGTAAGTCTGTCCTCTAAGGAATGGAAGGTAATCACACTTATTCTTCCACCTACTTTAATAAGCTGTATTGCGTCCTCCAGAGATTCCTCCGCTGCTCCAAGCTCATCGTTAACCGCAATTCTAACTGCTTGAAAAATTCGTTTTGCAGGATGCCCACCTGTTCTCCTAGCTGCAGCTGGTATTCCTGCTTTGATCAACTCTACTAGCTGGAAGGTAGTTTCGACAGGTGATACTTCTCTTGCCTGTTCAATTTTCCTAGCAATTTGCTTAGAAAACTTTTCTTCTCCATAACGGAAAAAGATTTTAACTAATTTTTCATAGGGCCATTCATTGATCACATGATAGGCTGTTAGTTCGCTTGTTTGGTCCATTCTCATATCAAGAGGGGCATCGTAGTTATAGCTAAAGCCTCGTTCAGGGGTATCTAGCTGAGGAGAAGAAACTCCTAAGTCGTATAAAATCCCATCGACCTTTTCTATTCCTAAATCATATAATGATTCTTTTAAGTATCGAAAGTTCGCATGAACAAACGTTACTTGCTCTAGGTATGGCGCTAACTTAATCTTTGCATTTTCTATTGCTACGGTATCTTGGTCGAAACAGATTAATCTACCTTTTTCATTAAGCTGTTTTACTAAATACTCACTGTGACCTGCTCCGCCTAGCGTGCAGTCTACATAGATTCCATCGGGACGAATAGCTAGTCCATCTACCGTCTCGTGGAGTAATACTGTTGTATGATGAAACAAGCTCTTCCCTCCATTTCTTATATATCAAAGCCGATCATATTTTCTGCAATATCGTTAAATGAATCCTCAGAGTCTTCAAAGTATGTTTCCCATGCTTCCTTAGCCCATATCTCTAAACGATTAGAAACACCAAGGATAATACACTCCTTGTCCATCTTTGCATAAGACCGAAGATTATTCGGTATATTAATGCGGCCTTGCTTATCAATTTCTACCTCAGTGGCACCAGAAAAGAAAAAACGAGTAAATGCCCGTGCATCTTTTTTAGTAACGGGTAGTTCTTTTAACTTTTCTTCGAGCTTTCGCCATTCATTCATAGGATAACCAAATAAGCAATTATCAAGACCACGGGTTAAAACAAAACATTCCTCTAAATGCTCTCTAAATTTAGAAGGTATGATTATTCTCCCTTTAGGATCGACGTTATGCTGGTATTCGCCCATGAACATGCTACTCACCCCACTTTATGTCAATAACATACCACATCCCTCCACTTTCCTCCACATTTTTTTCTTAAATAAGCATACAATTTTTCAAAATGCGTAATAAGTACTTGTTGAAACAAGTTTAGAGCGAATACGACAGGGTTTTATAAGATAAAAAGCATACCCGTATTCATAAAATATAAACCTGTTTTATATTAAATTTAGAATAAATTTAGATGAAAACTGAAATATAATTTTCAAATCAAAAAAAGACATTCATTCTTCTCGTCTTTATAAGTTTCTTAATGACACTGAGTTATGCTGAATGTATAATTACCACCGAGAAATAAGCAATTTTTCTAAACCTAAAAAAATACCAAATTATCATTCTTACTATCTTTGTAATTAGCGAAAATAATAGAATAATAGATAATCCTATAGTTGAGGGCGACGAGAAATCTATACATTCTCCAAAATAACACCGTACATATCATAGTAAACCCTCAAAGCTACAAAAACGAAAAAATCCCCCACCAGTTAAGGTGGGGAATTGATAAACCTTATAGAAAAACTACTTGATGCTTACCATTGAATTTGTATGGAATTCGCAACAATTCCTGGATGAGAGTTGGACCCATTTCATTTAACACTTGAACAGGACAGTAAACTCTTTCCTGTAAACCATCGTTAGGCATTAACTCCATCATTAATTTGTCGTAACGATAAATAGACGAATCTAATTTAGATAAAAGTGTATCTTCCACAGCATGATCGATAAAGGTAAGCTGTTTGAAATGAAAATTCAAGTTTTTTTCTACTAAAGGTGTTAACTTAAGATTGTTTTCTAGTAGTAGTTCCTCAAGCTTTTCATACTTATTGGACAGCTCATCTTTAATAGACTGGATGTATTTTGGAATATCTTCATTTCTATTTTGTTCGATAAACTGTACCTTAGATTGTCCCACTACTCCACTCCATACATCTGGAACTGAAAATTCAAGTTTCTTAAGAAGCGTCTGAACCTTAGGTGTAACAAGTGTTACGCTAAGTCTTGGTGTTATAACCGGCATTTTCATATCGAATAATTCAAATGCCGGCTTTAAGGTTGCCCAATACGCAATTTCGCCAGGACCGCCGATGAAGCTTAAAACAGGAAAAACCATTTCCTGCATAATTGGACGAGTAACTACGTTGTTGCTAAGCTTTTCAGGGTTATTTTGAGCAATAAGGAGAAGTTCCTCTTTTGTAAAAGCAATCCCTTTTGCTTCATGTATAAAAAGATTGTTTTCTCTCTCTAGAAGGAATCGTTCGCCATCCTCTACATAAAACAGGTTTGCTGCAGTTTCTTTCGCTTGAATTGGTGTTCCGTAGTCTAATCGTTCAAGCTTTTGCTCTTGATGAAAAACTAATGATCCTAGTTCAGCCGAGCGGTTAATCATTTCTTGAAAAAAAGCTGATTCTAATTCACGAAGTGGCTTATACGCAGCATCAATCATTAGCAATCCTTCTTCATAAAACAATTCATTCATTATTGCCGTAAAGAAAGATGTATAGGTTGAATGTTCATCTATAAGAATAACAAATTTATTATATAGATCTTTTGTGTATGCTGTTTCAGGTAAGCTTTTGAAAATTTCCTCTAAATATACAATCATCGTTTCTTTCGTATATGTTGTTTCAGAGGCTATTTTCTTTAACTTTGATTTTTCAGGGAAGACGAGCTTTTGAAGCATTCTACTTTTCTCTATGTAAATATGATTAATTTCATCGATATCATGATCTTCGCCCGCAATCCAAAATACAGGAATTACTGGTACTCCTTGTATTTCTCTTTGTTGCTTTGCAAGAGCAATTACAGAAATTGCTTTATGGATGGAATACATAGGGCCTGTCAGTAAACCTGCCTGCTGTCCGCCAATTACAACCACACCATTATTTTTCAATTCCTCTAAATGCTTTTTACTTTTTTCTGAAATTCCAAACATGTTCATATAGCTAGTAATTACTTCTACCAGTTCGGTTCTTTTATGATTAGTAAAATCAGTTTCCTGAATTCTTTTGTTTAAAGCCTCTTGGTTCCAGTTATAGTGAAAGAATGATGATAGGCTTTCAGTCTCCTCTAAATATGTTTGATAGAATGAGGAAACAAATGGTTGTGTGTAATGCTCTAATCGCACGATTTTCCACCTCTTTAATATAATCCTTTTAGAGTATATCATTTCATGATAAAGAGATAAAAATTATTAGCTTATATACTTTAAAACATATCGGATTACTCCGATTAACCACAAAAGTGCATAAGTAACGCAAAGCAAAATAAAAAATAGCCTCCATATTTTACGGAGTAATGGTTGGATCTCTATTTCTTTTTTGCTACGCCATTCCAAAATAGTAAGTAGCGTGGCTATCAGGATGGCAATAATTATGATTAAAAACCTTATCTCCTTATCAAAAACAATATTGAAAACGATGGATACAGAGAAAAATAATAGAAAAGTAGTAATGTCTGCCGCAATTCCAATAGACTTTTTTCGTTTCTTAAGAGCATACTTAGCAACTGCGAAAGTAAATATAAATAAAATGGCTGGAATTAAAATAAATGCAGAAATTAGATTAATAATGTCATTCACCTGCTTTATTCATTTCTTTTAACAATAAATAAAAAGTATTTAAGATTGGTAAGGCTTTATTTCTACTTTCAGCTTCTCTTAAAATCGCTCCCACTATGGTCTCCACTTCCATGATACGACCACTTTGATAATCCTTTAACATAGATGAGTAGTTATTTTCTGTATTTTGGCAGAGTGACACTACTTCCTCCCACGATAAAAGATCCTTGCACTCAATGAATGCCTCTAATATTTCTTCATAAATACTTCGTAATATCTCTTTATACGATTCATTTTTAATAAGCTCTCCGTTTTGTACATGAGCAATTGTCGTCAGTGGATTTATTAAACTATTAAGCAATGCTTTTTTAAACAGGATTTGGTATATATTTTGAGAATATTGAATAGGGAAATTTTCTATATTACTATGTAGGAACTGTTCTAGACATGTCCATTTCCCTTTATATATCCCTATAGATGTCACACCGACTCCTAAATGTTGGACTGTAGCGGGGTTACTTTTGGTCGCTCCATGAAGCACAGACCCAAGTATAATGTTTGATTGTTTTAAAGTATCTATAAATTGTATATGTAGTAAACCATTTTGTATAAACATTAGAGGAATTTCTCTTGATAAGGAGTCTAAATCTTTTTTTAAGGAAGAGAGATGGTGGTATTTCACTGCCACTATAATTAACTCCATTTGATTCATAGTTGCTATTGAAGAGACTATTTGACATTTAATCGGCTCTGGCTCAGATAAATTTTCTTGCTGTATGTATAGTTGTTCTATGTTTTTATTTCTTACTAAAAAGGTTATGTCATGTCCATGCTTTGATAAATAGCCACCAAATAACATACCTATTGCTCCCGCCCCTACAATTCCAATGCGCAAATTAATTTCCTCCCTATATTATTTATTGCATTTTAATAAACTCTTTAAGCAAAGTACAAGCCCTATGTTAAACGACAAATATAAACCTTGAAAAAAATACATATCCTTTGAAAAAGGCCTACCTCTAGGGTAGACCTTAGTTAAAAAAGATTATACAGGAAGTACTGGATGTTTTCGAGGTGCAATTGTTATTTCTTTATTTTCATAATATCTTAAACGGTTAGCCAATTCATTGCGTAGATCACTTGGCTTAACAATCTCATCAATAATCATTTCGGAAGCAAGTTTATAAATATCAATTTCTTCCTTATATTCTGCATGCTTTTCCTGAACAAACTTCAGTTTCTCTTTTGGATCCTCGATTGCTTCGATCTTGTTTGAATAGACCGCATTTACAGCAGCCTCAGGTCCCATAACAGCAATTTGAGCTGTTGGAAGAGCAATACATACATCAGGCTCAAATGCAGGGCCTGCCATAGCATATAATCCAGCCCCATATGCTTTACGTACAATTACCGAGATTTTAGGTACTGTTGCTGAGCTCATCGCTGCAATTAGCTTTGCTCCGTGACGGATAATTCCTGCTCGCTCCACTTTGGTTCCAATCATAAATCCTGGCACATCTGCTAAGAACAATAAAGGGATAGAGAAAGCGTCACAAAGCGAAATAAATTTAGCTGCCTTGTCTGCCGAATCAACAAATAGTACTCCACCTTTTGCTTTAGGTTGGTTAGCTATAATGCCAACAGCTTGTCCTTCAATTCGAGCGAATCCAGTAATTAACTCTGGAGCAAAAAGTTTTTTAACATCAAAGAACGATCCATCATCTATTAGAGCATCAATTGCCTCATACATATCAAAAGGAGCATTTTGATTTTCTGGAATAATCGCTTCAAGCGTTCTGCCAACTTTAATGTCCTTAGGTTCTATTTTTTTAGGCTTTTCTGTGTAGTTAGCAGGGAAATAGCTTAAGTACTTTTTCGCCTCTTCAATGGCTTCTTCTTCTGTTGAAACAAGGACATCGCCAACTCCACTTACTGTGCAGTGCATTCTTGCACCGCCCATTTCTTCTAATGAAACTTTTTCCCCAATAACTTTTTCAGCCATACGTGGAGAACCTAAATACATAGAGGCATTGCCTTCTACCATGAATACAATATCACAAAATGCTGGAATATATGCTCCTCCAGCAGCAGATGGCCCAAACAACAAGCAGATTTGAGGGATAAACCCAGAAAGTCTTACTTGATTATGGAAGATTCTTCCCGCCCCCCTGCGATTAGGGAACATAGCCAACTGGTCTGTAATACGGGCACCAGCAGAATCTACTAAATATAACAAAGGCACTCTATTTTTTTCAGCAATTTCTTGTATACGAATTATTTTCTCAACTGTTCTAAAGCCCCATGATCCCGCTTTTACTGTTGAGTCGTTTGCCATTACGCAAACAGTTTGCCCATTCACTTTACCAGTAGCAGTAACTACGCCATCCGCTGGTAGGTCACTAGCCTCCACGTTTGCAAAGCGACCATCCTCAACGTATTCTCCATTATCAAATAATAGCTTAAGACGGTCACGAACGAATAGCTTGCCCTGTTCCTTCATTTTTTCATGATATTTAGAATGTCCCCCTGCATATATGGACGATAGCTTTTCTTCTAATTTGTCGTTATACCCTTTTGTTTCTCCCACTTTGTAAAACCCCCGATTCAAGTAGTTTCAGCCGGCCATTCCACCGACTGATACAAACTTGATAGAATAAACTACTAAACAATGATTTTATACATAGTTGCGTCAATTCCAATAATATTCAATACAGCACCACCAATGTAAGTGGTATCCTCTGTTTTAATTATCTTGAATAATTACAAACTAAAAACTTATTCAAAGGTTACTAATACGTCACCTTCGTTAACGAAGTCTCCAACTTGTGCTTTGATTTCTGAAACCTTCCCAGAAGTGTCTGCTTCTACTGGTATTTCCATTTTCATCGATTCAAGAACCATTACTACTTGTCCTGCCTCTACTTCTTCACCAACTGCTACATTTACTGTAAATACTGTCCCTGCCATTGTTGATTCTAAATTCTTCATTTTGAAATTTCCTCCCTTTGTTTGGCCATCCATTCCCCTAAAACGGACGTTGAATATATTCCACTTGTAAAGCTACTATCATGTAAAAACTGATTAAACAGTGGAATATTAGTTTTTACACCTTCTATTTTAGCAGAAGAAAACAATTTTTGTGCTTTCTCAATTGCTAATTTTCTATTATCTGCATGGATAATGACTTTTGAGATCATCGGATCATAGAAAGGCGTTACATTATCACCTTCCTCATACCCAGCATCTACTCGCACCTCAGACAGGTCTCCCCATGAAAGAGTTGAGATAGTTCCTGGAGAAGGGAAAAATGTTTTTGGATCTTCAGCATAGATTCTAAATTCAAACGCGTGCCCATTGGAAGTAATATTTTGCTGTTCCTTAACAGGCAACTCCTCTCCCTCTGCAACCTTTAGCTGCCATTCTACCAAGTCAAAGCCCGTTACTGCTTCTGTGACAGGATGCTCCACTTGTAAGCGCGTGTTCATCTCTAGAAAATAAAATTGATGCTCTTGATCTACGATAAATTCAACAGTTCCAGCATTCACATAATCAACCGCTTTAGCTGCGTTTATTGCTGCTTCATATAGTTTTAAACGAGCTTCCTCAGGAAAGTTAGGAGATGGAGATTCCTCCAATACTTTTTGATTTCTTCTTTGTACAGAGCAATTACGCTCAAACAAATGAACAATATTTCCTTTTGTATCCCCGAAAATTTGTACTTCAATATGCCGTGAAGCCTCTATAAATTTTTCTAAAAAGACTATATCGCTTCCAAAATAGGATTTTGCTCTCGTTTTAATGGAATCAAAATGCTTGCTAAGAGTTGCCTCATCATCACATTTAATCATTCCAATTCCACCGCCACCAGCACTTGCCTTCAGCATAATGGGGTAGCCAATTTGATTAGCTGCCTCTAGTGCAGCCTCTAAAGAGTTAAGCCCTTCTTCCGTACCCGGAACTACTGGAACATTTGCTTTAATCATTGTTATACGTGACTCAATCTTATCACCCATTTTTTCAATTGTTTCGGGCTTAGGTCCAATGAATTTAATCCCAGCAGCCTCCGCTTTTCTAGCAAACTCTGCATTTTCTGATAGAAAACCATAGCCTGGGTGAATAGCGTCAACGCCTTCTCTCTTTGCCAGTTCAATGATTTCGTCTGCTTTTAAATACGATTGCTGTACCTGGCTTGGTCCGATAAGAAAAGAATAATCAGCCTCTTTTACATAAGGCAACTGCTCATCTGCCTCCGAATAAATAGCTACTGTCTCAATATTCAACCGTTTGCATGTTTTAATAATACGCCTTGCAATTTCTCCCCTATTTGCTATTAATAGCTTTTTCATATGTATCTCCCCTTTGTCAAAAAATTTCTCCCCCCTATTAGTCTATACGATAAATGAAAGCGAATTCAACTTTCATCCTAAAAATGGGTAAATTCCTCCTGTTTACTAGATGATGAATTTGTTACAGGTGCCAGGCACCTGTAACAAAATTGTCATCTCCCCTCAAAAACTAATATGGTCGAAGCCATAATAAAAAGTCTCTATAATTTAGAGACTTCTTGGCTAATTTCTGTCTATATGTTGAACACCTTGTTTAGCCCAGTTCACTAATACCTCGTAATCTCTTTTCAGTAAATTATACGCAGTAGATATTTCATCATAGGAATTTTTCATCTGGTCATAGCTTTGCATTGCAAGCTGCAAATGGTTTTGAAGGGAAGAGGGATCAGTTACTGTTTCCTTGTAGCTTTCTTCCTTCGGGGAATCTTCTTTTGGGAAAAGTTGTGGGCGAAGATTTTTGTTCCATCTAAATGCACAAGCCTGTTTAGAACGTCCTAACAAAACACTTGCTTCCTGGAATCCGGAGATTTGGGTGTGGCCTTGTTCAATCTTTTTTAATACTATTTCTTTTAGTAGATTGTCTTCTTCGAGGGTCCAGCTATCTTTTCTCAATTTAACATTCACATTAATCACCCTTTGCTTTTTTATTAATATATGCAAAGTGGGTATAAATAGACTCTTATTTTACTTCTTTTTTGTTAAAAAAGAATTTACTGCCGCATGGTGCACATCTGCCTCCCAAAGAATTGAACATTCTTTTACTTCCTCCATTATTCTCTCGAATAATTGAGATTGCTCCCATTTTCTTATGAGTTGTTTTTTGTATGCCTTCAAAACTGTTGAATGAGGAACAATCATTTTTGCGATAAATTCATTGAGTGCATCTAATTTATCCCCCTCAAAGAGATCAGTAGCCCAACCGATTGATAGAAGCTCATTTGAATCATATGGAGTTGCTTCAGTTAGCATTTTTAAAGCTTTGTCATAGCGCATTCCTTTTTCAAAAAGGTATGTTCCACCACCCCATCCAGTGGTAATCGCTAATTTCCCTTGAATAAAACCACATTTCGCTTCTTTTTTAACAAGTCTATAGTCACATAATGTAGCTATCTCGCAGCCTCCGCCAACTGCTGTTCCATTGATTAAGGCAACTGTCGGAACCTCTAGTGTAGCCACATCATAAAGCACCTCAGCGACAGTACTTAACATACTATAAGATTCCTCAGCAGTTTTTAGCTTATGAAAAACGGACAAGTCTCCGCCTGAGCAAAATGATTTTTCACCTACACCTGTAATAACGACCAGCTTAGAAGTTTTGTTTGTTCTAACATTATTAACAAGCTGTCTAAATCCTTCTATTACTTCAAAGTTGATAGCGTTATGTATATTTGGTCGATTAATTTCAAAAAATAGGATGCCTTCTTTTTCTATCATTGTATAAGCCACAAAACGTACCTCCTAAAATGAATATAGAGAAAAAGGCTACCGAAGAGCCATGGTCTCTTTGGTAGCCTTTTAAGGAACAAATACTGTATTATTTGCTCACTACTTCTTTCCCTTTGTATTGACCGCATGATTTACAAACTCGGTGAGCCAATTTCATTTCACCACAATTTGAACAAGCAACCATACCAGGTACGGATAATTTAAAATGTGTACGACGTTTTCTTTTTACAGTTTTAGAAGTTCTTCTAGCTGGTACTGCCATTGGTGGCACCTCCTTACAGATCTATTATTCGTCTGTTTGATCAAAATACTTAGCTAATTCAGCAAGTCTTGGATCCAATTTTGGTTGTTCATCTTCTTGCAAATCATTCAGATCTTCATCTGTTGTGTAGCTCCAGCCTGTACCACCCTCGTGTTTAAATTGGTCTGCACCTTCTTTATACACTTGCAATGGTATTTCTAAAAGAACTAGTTCTTCTAGAACAGGGTCGACATTAATGACATCCCCTTCTACAACATGAAAATTATCATACGCTCTTGCAGAAGCGAGTGCACTATCAGACCAACTGAATACTTCATCAGATTGAATCTCAAATGGATATTCTACATCTTCCCAAGTGCGTGCACATGGTAATGTTAGAGTTCCTGAAAGCTGAAAATGACAAGTCATTTGCGCTGCACCAAATGTGCAGTGCCCTTTTACATGAACGGGTGAAATCTTTCGAACGTCCTGATTTCGTTTCTTCACATTTTCGAGTTCCACGAATTCATCTAATTCTAGACCGTTCTCACGATATTTGGATAGCTGATGAATTGCCCATTTCATACGATTATCACCTCAAGACAACAAAGTTGATTATATAATGACTGGTTTTAGATGTCAAGATAATTTCTTGTCACTACTTTATTTTAACATTATACTTTCAGTAAGGAAAGTAAATGCATTCCATATATTTTTAACAGACGAATTAAAGATTCAGATGGCTCCACCAATGAAAATCTGGCTAGAAACAGAAATGCGCCAGCGCCTTTCTATGCCTCCAACAAGTAGAGGAGAAATTGTGAGTAGGCATTTTCTCAGCAACAGTAAACGCACTTGTTTTAGACTTGCTTGCGCAACTTTTTACCCATTTGAACTCGAGGCGCAAAGCAATGAAGCTAGACAACAAAAAATTAAATATTTTTACCTTTAAAAAAGAAGGGAATGGAAATCATGAAGGCTACTGGAATTGTCGTTGAATATAACCCATTTCATAACGGTCATTTACATCATTTAAAGCAATCTCAAATTCAGACATCTAGCGACATAACAATTGCTGTCATGTCGGGCAATTTCCTCCAACGAGGAGAACCTGCCCTTGTGGACAAATGGACTAGAGCTAAAATGGCTTTAGACGCTGGAGTAGATTTAATTGTAGAGCTACCGTATGCATTTGCCACTGCTCAAGCAAGTGATTTTGCTAAGGGAGCTATTTTCCTATTAGACGCTCTAAAATGTGATACTTTTTGTTTTGGAAGTGAGGAGGGATCCATAGCATCCTTTGAACATACGTATAATTTGCTTTCTTCCAAAAAATTAGAGTATAACGAGGCTATTTCTCAATTTGTGAAGCAAGGGATCAGTTATCCAAAGGCTTTAAACGAGGCATACAAAAGTATTTCACGGTTTTCTGAAGAACCACTTGTAGATCTCTCTAAGCCTAATAACATTTTAGGCTTTCACTACCTTGAAGCAGCGCGTCAATTAAATTCACCAATTCAGCCTGCGACTATACAAAGAGTAGTTGCCAATTACCACGATGATGCGAGGGAAACAGAATCCATTGCAAGTGCAACTGGAATTCGAAAGGTGCTTTTTGAAGAGAAAGAACTGTCCAAGGTTCATTCTTTTTTACCATCAACAAGTATTGCTGGTCTGGAGCATTGGTTAGAGCATGCAGAAAGCTTCGGTAGCTGGGAACGCTTTTATCCGTTACTAAGGTTAATTATTTTGCGTCAGAATAAAAAAAGCATAGCTAAATATGCTGAGGTTACAGAAGGGATAGAAAATGCAATTTGGAATGCCGCTGTCAAGAATGAACACTTCCAGCCCTTCATGGAGCAAATTAAGTCAAAACGCTTCACATGGACAAGGATTCAAAGAATGCTGACACATATCTATACTGATTTTACTTGGGACCAGTTAAGAGCGATAGAGTATCCGACATATATTCGTCCACTTGCGATGAGTAGTAGTGGTCAAGCCTATCTACAATCCATAAAAAAAGACTTGCAGCTCCCTCTAGTTAGTAGAGTGGCTGCAAGCAAGGAAAATATACTACTCCAACTTGATATCAAAGCTGCAAATCTTTATTATTTGGGTCTTCAAACAAATTATGGAGCATCTATGGTTGGAAGCGATTTTCGTCAAATCCCTTTCCGTCAATAATCATTTGGGCTCCAGCTTATCTAAATAAGCTAGTGCGTCATCAATAGTTTTCACAGGCACAATTTTCATATTTGTGCCTATTTTTTCTGCAGATTTCATAGCCTCTTCATAATTAGAAATTAGATCAGGATTTTTAGCAAGAATTTCCTCTGCAATCTCATCATCAGGAGCAAACATTATTTCTGCTCCCTTTTTGTCTGCCGCAATCACCTTTAAATCAATTCCACCAATTCTTCCAACTGTACCGTCTGGTAGCATTTCACCAGTTCCAGCAATATTGTAGCCTTTTGTAATGTCTTCTGGTAGCAACTGATTTAGAATTTCAAGAGTGAACATTAGACCTGCAGATGGTCCACCAATATCTTCAGAATGAATCTCTACTACAGGGGTAGTTTCCACTACCTTGTTTTCCGTATAGGAAATACCGATCCCTGCCTTTTCAAGCACTCCTGGCACCGCCTTAAGGGTTACCTCCTTTGTCAGCTCATCTCCATCTCTTTCGACCTTCAAACGAATTTTATCGCCCTCTTTTTTACTTGCCAGATAGTCAGCGATGATCTCACCTGTCAAATCAGTTAATTCATCCATTTCTAATATTTTATCCCCGGCTTTAAGGATATTGTCTGCTCCACCGCCATCTATAACATTAAAAATAAAAATACCATGGTTAATAACCGTAAAAGGTTTTTTAGCCCGATCGAAGGCTACCGAAATAGCATTAAATTGAGAATCAGACATAAGCTTTAATTGACGGACATTATACTCCTCTTCATCCTCATCTTCTTGACGAATTTGATTGGCTTTATAAATCTTTTGACTATCCATTACTTTGGCATAGGCATACGTCAGTGGTGTCGCCTTGGACAAGGCAATTGTCAAAAGACTAAAAGTTCCTTCATCATCTTTATCTCCGCCATCGACCTCAACGAATGGCGTAAGCTCATAAGCTCCACCTGGTCTAGAGATATAGGATTCCATTGGATAGAAGCCCAGCACTAAAATGATTACAACAACAAAAAGAAGGATGATTGGTTTAATCTTCTTCATAAGTTATCCCTCTCTTTCATAAATAATTAAATGTAAGTATAAGTTTATCACTTACATTTTTGACTGACAAAACATATCAAGAAAATTTTACTAATGATGGGAGTTAAAATGAACACACAGCTCATAAAAAATGAGCAACTATAAAACTAAGCTTGAGAGAAAAGGCATTTTTCTCTTTAGAAGACAAGGAATGAATTAGAATGCATATTATTGTTACGATTGGCAGTTGGGCACTAATTATTCTCCTATTCTTGCAGCCAGGGGTTTCACATAAGGGTGCCTTAGAGGGTATGCGCATCTTTACTACTGCTCTCATGCCCTATTTATTGCCTTATTTAGTTATTACTCAGATGTTCATTCGCTCCCAACAAGGATTTTTAAAGACTGAGAACAAATTTAAACTTTATTTTAATATTTACCTCCTGACTGCTCTAGGAGGCTTTCCTAGCGGAGCAGCTATTATCTCTTCTTTAAAAGAAATAGGCACATTAAATGCAAGGAATGCGAGCTGGCTGTTGGCTATCTGTCATGCACCGAGTCCCATGTTTGTTATTGGATTTGTAGGAATTGAAATATTTAACGCTGAGATAGCAGGACTTAAATTGTTAATCATCATTCATGTGGTAAATATTTTGTTCCTCCTAGTATTCATTATTTTTTCAAAGCCTATTCAAATGAATAACCATGAAAAAGTAATAAGTGGATCTCCATTCCAAGAAAGTATTAGAGAAACCTCTCAAATACTATTGCTTATTGGGACGACCGTTATATTTTTTACAACTGTCAGCTATATCGTTTTTGAATCCTTAAAAGAAATCATTCCTTCTATTTCCTCCTTTGCTCTAGTGTTTGTATCATCATTTTTTGAAATGACTGGAGGAATAAGCCTTGCGGGAGATATACTTTCTGGATCTACTTCTTTGCCCTTTGTTGTTGCTCTTATCATTGCATTTAGTGGCTTAAGTATTCATATGCAAATTATTGTACTTGCCCAAAAAGCAGGGATATCTATTCGAAAGTATATCCTATTCCGAATTCTCCATATGTTAATCATTCCACTAATCTTTGTAATAATATAAACAAAAGTGTTACAGGTGCCAGGCACCTGTAACACTTTTGCAACAAACCCCTAATATCTATCTAAAAAATAGATATTTTCTGTTCGTAAAAAAAACCTCACCAATAGGTAAGGTTTTTAATGTTTATATTTTTCCTTTAGGGCTTGTTCCACTTGGGAAGGAACAAGTTCTCCTATATTACCACCGTACTTGGCAACTTCTTTTACTATACTAGAGCTTAAAAAGGAATATTGATTTTTAGTCATGATAAAAAAAGTCTCGATTTCATCATTTAAAACTCGGTTCATAGAGGTGATCTGCATTTCGTATTCAAAGTCCGACACTGCTCTTAGCCCCCTAATGATAGCACTTGCCCCTACTTCTTGTGCATAGTCCATTAGTAGACCAGAGAAGGTTTCCACTCTCACGTTTGGCAAATGAGCTGTTACTTCTTGAATAAGCTTTACTCGCTCTTCTACCGAAAACAGAGGGTTTTTAGAGGAATTATTCAAGACAACCACATAGACCTCTGAGAAAATAGAAGCACCTCGAGTAATGATATCAAGATGTCCGTAAGTAATGGGATCAAAACTTCCTGGAACGACTGCAATTTTACTCATCTAAATTCTCCTCTTCTACTTGATGGCGGTAAATTGAAATAACCGTTCCTCCATAATTCTCTCTACGTGAAAGCTCAAAATTACCATAGGAATCTGGCAAATCGACCATTTTCTCATGCTCACATACGATAATACCTGTATCAGACATAAGACCCTTCTCGACTATCTCTCCAACTAAGTTGTAAAAAGGGGTCTTACTGTAAGGTGGATCAACGAATAACAATTCGAGTTTTAATGATCTTTTTTCAAAAGCCTTTACAGCACGAGAAGCATCAATTTTATAAATCTCACTTGCATCCTCTAACCGACATTTTTTCAAATTTTCATTGATGGTTTGAACAGCCTTTTGATCTTTTTCGATAAAAATACATATATCGATTCCTCTACTTAACGATTCAATGCCAAGACCTCCACTACCAGCAAACAAATCTACTGCAGTCCCACCGTCAAAATATGGACCGATCATATTAAATATTGATTCCTTTACTTTATCAGTAGTTGGTCTAGTGTTAGTACCTGGAACCGCCTTTAAAGGAAGCCCTCTTCTACTACCTGAAATAACTCTCATACAATTTCTCCTAGCATTAGTTAGACGTAGCTTCCTGCAAGTTTATCCGTTCTTCATTTTTATCAGTGTTCAATAAAAACAAACGAATCATCCACGTCTCTTCTATATAGAATTTTGAACCAATTTTTTCAAATGGCTCTGACATAGCATCATATCTCTTCTGATTATACACATAAAATGGCTCTTGAATCGGAAATCTAAAAGCTCTAGTTGCATTCTGAACATATAATCCTTTATCTGTGTCATCATAAGTATAGCCAAGAACATCTAACAATGGCTCCGCAGCATATAGAACCTTTCCATCCTTTAGCAACACATGTATATCTTTTTGCAGACTATTATTCACATACACTTCTCGAGAATCCTCAAACAGCAATGGAAATTTCTCTGTAGTCTGTTCATTTAAATGAAAGAACGAGGTCTTTGAATCAATGATGGATGATAAAAGATTATCTAATTTCTCTGCACTTAGCTGTTTCTGCCCCTCTAACTTAGTCTTCCATTCTAGAGCCTGGCTACTTGTAAGATAATTAATAAGTGTCTCATACATCCAAATTGATTTTTCGGTTCCAACAGGGGATTCCATTATAAAGCTGCTTACCACTTCTGCAAGTAGAAGATTATCGGCAGGAAGCTTATAACCCATTTGAACATTTTTAACAATTAGCTCCCTCTGTATAGATGGTAAATCATCTGTTTGGACAAATAAAATACTGCTTGGATTCACATCATTCTTGTTTGGTGTAAATAAAACCGAGGAATGACTAGCATTAGGTAAGTGCAATTCATCCAATAGTTCTTTAAGCCCGGTTGTGATTGGATCCTTGGAGTAAATGGTAAAGTTCTGATTTTCGTATTGTATAGGTAGAACCTCTTGTTGCCAATATAAATCCTGTACTGGGCCTTCACCAAAAAACAGAGAATAGTCAATTAAGTCTAACGATGAATTACCAACATTGGGCAAACCACTTACCCAAACTCCTCCCCTTTTTAAAGAATCAGTAATATGTAGGGTAGAATAGGAAACACCGCCATTTTCAATCTTACTTAGAAAATCTGAAAGAATAATTCCTTCCTGTAAGCCTTTTTTTAAAGGTATAGTGTAAGAAATACTTTGACTAGAAGATTCTCCCTCTTGAAAGCTAGCTAAATCTTCAGTTAATCTATCGCAGCTGTCTATGTTGTTGCTAATACAGCTTCTGTTTTCGCTGGATAGTGGCCAAGCGATAGAAAGCTTTTCTGAAGGAAGATCGAAAAAGTGCTGATTCACTTGAACGCTATCCTTTAATAACTGAATATCAATTTCTTGTTCATATAAAAAGGCTTGTCCCTCTTCATCTATATTAGAAGAGTAAACCTCATACTGAAATAATAATAAAACACAGTTTGTAACAACTAAAAACATGGATAAAAAGCCAACAATAATTTTCATGGAATTGTCCTCCAACAAAGTGGTAAGATGGATTGGAAAGGAAGTGTTTTCATTGATCCAACGTTTTATAGAGCTTGGCGAAGGTTACGGAGATTCATTTGAGCTTTGTGAACTCGCACGAGTAAACAAAGATCGTATATACAGAGCATTTATCTTCACATCCCCGAAAAACGGGAAGGAAGTTATATCAATAGCAATTGCTCTAAAACCCGTGAATGATACTAATTTTTTCCCAATTTATATTTGCCGTGAAGGGATTCCCCAAACACAGCCTGAATCCAAAAGACTAAGTACATTTACAGAAACATTAAAAGAGTTACATGTGGAACCTATTCGGATTTCTATCAAGCATTCGTCTACTTTTGCAGACAATGATTTATTTTATCAGTATATTATTGGCATATTAAGATTAAACCATTATATACCACCATTCCATTAATGGGTATTTTATAACCCAATTTTATAATCGTACTCTTTCGCTTTATCTGGTTTACTATTTTCAAACTCAGTTTTTAAAAATGGTCGATACGATTCTAAAATTTCTTTTACAAAAGGAAGTTTATTCATTTTTTGTTTAGCTACTTCTATTTGGTCTTGGTCGCAATACAAAACTACATATTTCATCTTTTTAGAAATATAATGTACATGACCGTATTTTCTTAAAGATTTTGCCTGTTTTAAATGATGCACATAGACAATTAGTCCTTGTCGTTCTGTCATACGTTTCCCTCATTTCTTCCTTCAAGAATAACATATGGAGGATTTTGATAGCAACAACAACTAGCTGACAGTTAAATATACATTAGCTATAATAAAAGAAAAAAGACATTTAAAATTAGATAGATGAGAGCATATTATCTTGCTATAATTTTAGTTAGTTTATAAAAAGGGGGATAAGAATGGGGAAAAAATCTAATGTAGCTATCGCCATTGCAGCTGCCGCTGGTGCCGCATGGGCAAGTACAAAAGCTTTGTCAAAGCCAACTGGCCGTCCTTCAAAAGAAGCACTAAAGTATGATCATCCCATTATTCTTGCACACCGTGGAGGAGCTGCCCTGGCACCTGAAGGTTCGATGGCTGCCTTCGAAAACGCTGCAAAATTAGGAGTTCATGGCTTCGAGATTGATTTGAGATTAACAAAAGATGAAGAAATTATCGTTTTCCATGATGAAACACTAGAAAGAGTAACAGACTTCACAGGCAAAGTCTCCGATTACACATTATCAGAACTTAAGGCTGCTGACCTGGGTTATTATTTCAAAGATTTAAGTGATGCTTATTCATTTAGAGGAACGGGAGAACAAGTATTGACTTTAGGTGAATTGCTTGATGCCTATCCCCAAATGCTTATTAACATGGATATTAAGGACAACCCCGAAACCTATGAAGGTAGTCTAATGCCCTCTAAGCTATGGAGATTGATAGAAGAAAAACAAGCTTTCGATCGAGTGGTAGTAACTAGCTTCTTTGATGAGCAAATTGATCGTTTCAATCTTTATGCACAAAACACTGTTACCCTAGGAGCCGGGGAAAAAGAGGTTAAAAAAGCATATACCGCTTATACAAGTCAGTTTAGACATTTATATCACCCTAGATCAGACGTCTTCCAGCTACCATTAAAAGCTAGAATGGTATCTTTAGATAGCCCAGGATTTATAAAATTTTTATCAACTTTAAATATTCCTGTACACTATTGGTCTATTAACGATCCTGTGGTGATGAAAAAGCTCATCCAAAATGGAGCTAAGGGAATTATTACAGACAGACCTGATTTAGCTATTGACGCACTAAAGTTAGACTAAGGTATAAAAAATAGCTTGCTTTCCAATTTAGGCCGACGCTTTCCGAGGTAGTCACCGTCTGTTACACCAATAAATAAAAAATAGATAGCATGTATGTAATTAACTTCAATTTTAAAAAAATAATTCACCCCTTTTCCTGTTTGAAATAAAGGGAGCTTGCTTTAGTTTATACACGAATTGAAAAAGCATATGCTTTCTTGTCATTAAAAAAGGATGTGTGCAAATAAATGCACACATCCTTCCTAATTTATGCAGAACAAGAACACGAACCACCAGATCCACATCCGCTTCCACAGCTTGAGCTACTAGAAGCGAAAAATGGGTTGCTTACAGGGACTTTGACACCTTCTGATACAGATTTACCTACAATCAAGCTTACTTCATCTAGAAGGTCTTGTAATTCGTTTTCTGCTATTCTTAAGGCAGCTACTTCGTCTACCATATCAAGGTTACGTTTAGTTACACGAATATCCTTCATTACTCTTGAATAATCTGGATGGTATTTTCCAAAACGCTGAACCTCTTCATATTGGTCCTTCAGTCTGGTGAAGTTGTTGATCTCCCGAACGAGTTCAGGTTTTGTATATACAGCACGATGTGCATCTAAGTAATGGTAAAATTGTTCAGAGGATAAAACCATAGTACATAGTAAATCTGAGTGGTCCATAATATCGACCCATTCATCGGTCATAATCATAAATAAAACCTCCAATCCTGTCTATCATAACAGAAAAATGGAGACAATTGCTAAACTAATATCTTAAATGTCAGGAGAATATATTATGAATGAATTACAAACGCTCTTTGAACAAGTTACCAAGGAAGCTTCCGATACAGAAAAAGGATTACTGACTGACTTCATTCTAGGTCTACAGCATAAACGACAAGGCACTGCTCCTACTTATTTAAATGCAACATTTCAGATGGATACTCGCTACGAAGATAACCATTGTATCGTGACTCTTCCAGTTACTCCTTTAATCTATAATAGCTTTGATATGCCACACGGAGGAGTTATTGCAACGCTAGTAGACAATGCAATGGGATTCTTAGTCAACAAAGATCTCCATGCAGAAGGTAAAGGTGCAGTTACAACAAATATGACAATCCACTACATAAAAGCAGCATCTGAAAAACAACTGATTGCTACTTCTACATACTTACATAAAGGACGGCAAACGTTAGTTATGGAATGTACGGTAACCCAGCCAGATGGAAAAAAAATTGCTTATGCAACCGGATCATTTTTTGTTATAACACCGACATCCAATTCTTTAAAATAGGAATGGACAACTTCCACATCGGAAAAGGGTAAAACAACATCTTTGATAATTTGTTCTTTTTCGTGTCCCTTCCCAGCTACAAGTACGACGTCTCCCACTTTTGCGGTGGCAAGTGCCAATTCGATAGCTTTTCTACGGTTAGTCTCCACAATCACTTTGCTTGGCATAATGCCTTGAACAATATCTGCAATAATTGCTTCTGGTTTCTCATTACGTGGGTTATCAGAAGTAACAATTGCCTTAGTAGCATACTTTGACGCAACTTCTCCCATAGATTTTCTCTTTTGCTTATCTCGATTACCGCCACAACCGAATACAACGTAAATATTGTGCTTCGCATAACTATAAATAGAGCTTAAGCAGGCTTCTAATGCGTCGGGGGTATGGGCATAGTCTATTAGCACCTCAATACCCATTTTGTTTTCCACTCTCTGTAATCTTCCAGCTGGGAGGCTTACAGGTTTAATGGATTCACAGGAAATACCTAATCCTAACAAAACTCCAATTGCTGCTGCTAAATTCATACCATTGTGATAACCACTGTTTCTCATAGTAACTTCTGTTTGTCTGCCGTTCACATCATACTCATATTTAACGTTTTCATCTAAATGCTTCTCTCTCTTGAAAACCACATCATTTCCTTCCCGGTCTCCAAATCGGATAGTAGGGATATATGACTTTTGAGCAACTGAGCGACACCATTCGTCATTATTATTAATAACCAATTGTTTAGCTAATGGAATTAGCAGTTCTTTAGATTTCTTATATGGTACCATGCCCCCGTGGAACTCTAAATGATCCTTACCTATATTTAAAAATACTGCTATGTCCATTGGGTAACTGCCTAACCGATTGTCCAATAATCCTTGAGATGAGGCCTCTAAAACTATATATTCAACATCATGTTCATAACAGTACCTCACAACTTGGATAAAATCGTAAAAAGGGAGCGTTGTATTACTTCTAAACTGTTTCTCTAATTTATTTCCATTTACGAATACACCTAATGTACCAACAACACATACAGATTTGTTTTGTTGCATTAACAGTTGCCCAGTAAAGGATGCAACAGTTGTTTTTCCGTTAGTTCCAGTAATTCCTACTGTTTTTATTTTTTGACCATACATTTTGTGCGTTAAGTATGCAATTTTGTCTTGCAAAAGGCACATATCCGAAGGAAGGACAATTTGGGGAATACTACAATCTGATACATAATATTTTGTAATAACTATTTTTGCCCCATTTTGAATTGCCTCTTCTATATACGCTCGATTGTTCGATTCTGAAACAAATACATCCCCTATTTGAATTTGCTTGGAATGATCAATAAAACGATCAATAGTCAAACCGCTTAAATCACCAAAAATTTTATACTCCAACCCGTCTAATAGCTCTTTTAATGAATAAATAGTAACTCAACTCCCTACACCATTCTAGTTACATCGCATACAGTAAAATGAATTCCTTGTATCGTATGAACGGAGTGTTTGAAATGTCACGAGAAGAGTGGTTGAAAATATGATTGTGCAAAAATATGGTGGTATTGCGATGCAGGATTCTTCGAATAGACGTCTAGTCATCGAAAGAATCCAAAAAGCAGTCACTACCCATAAGAAAGTGTTGGTTGTTGTATCTGCCATGGGAAGAAGAGGTCAACATTACGCTACAGATACTTTACTAGATCTTATTCCAAATACACCACATAGCATTGAAACAGATTTACTTTCTGCTTGCGGAGAGCTCATATCTGCCTCTGTATTAGTAGCCGAACTAAAAAATGAGGGGCTTCACTCAACTATTTTATATGGCAAAAATGCTGGAATTATTACAAACGAGTCATATGGTAATGCAAATATTGAATACGTTGATATATCTGAGATTAATAAAGCCTTTGAAACCTATCATTGTGTAGTTGTTCCTGGATTTCAAGGCGTCTCCAAATATTCAAACAACTTTACAACGTTAGGTAGAGGAGGAAGTGATTTAACAGCTGTTGTATATGGACATTATTTAAAGGCAGATGTCGTAGAATTTTATAAAAATGTTCCAGGAGTCATGACATCAGATCCATCTACAAATAAACAAGTTGAATTAATATCTTATATGACCTATGAAGAGCTCCAGCTTAAAATAAATGAACCAGTTGAAGTCATACAAAAAAGAGCAGCAAAATTCGCTGCCCTTCATAGCGTTCCCCTTCATATTCGTTCTTTGTATGAAGAAACGAATGGTACGTTTGTATATCAATAAATAATCATTCAAGATTATCCTTTTTCTCAATAAAGTTTTGCGTGTAGTAATTACTGTATACTCCAACTCCTGTATGAGTATAAGATCTTCCTAGCAAAGTTTCTCGATGCTCTTTTGAATTCAACCATCCATTCACAGCTTCACCTGCATCAAAATAAAACGCTGCAGTATTACCCCCTGCTCTGGAGAAGTCTAATGAGGCTTCTTTAAGCTTATCTTTAAACTTCGGTATTTCAAATTTTTCGTTAGTTACAATATTATTCTTCGCCATTTCAGCACTGTGCTCGTAGGATATATTTTGTAATCCTACATCAGACTCTAACACCCGTAGACCATGGCGAAGTCTTAAGACATTGGTTATTTCTACAACTTGTTTAGCAGTTGCTCTGTCAGCTGCTGCTTGGAGAACAGAAGATGGTGTTTTGGATTCTATAACGTCCCCACTATATAAAATATCATAGGGTTTATGCATCAATAGAGTTTTGGAATCACTAAATCTCACCGCTTCCAGCTGCTGATCAAGTTGATCGATATAGAGTATTGCATATAAATCATCGAACTGGACTAACAGCCTTGTGTTAATGTCCTCTTCATTTAAAGAAAAAATATAAGTATTTTCACCAATGGTCATAGTTATTTCAGATTGAACAAGTGTAAATCGATATATATCCTCAAGTGATTGACCAATTTTGTATGGAGATGCATCCACATTTCTTCCTAGAGCATACGCTTGTGTAACTATATTATCTTCTACTCCTATTAGCTTATAAGTAGAGAACGAGTCATTATATACCCACCAATCATATCCAAACGTTGAGGGATCGATTCTAGTCGGAGTACCATAAAGTGCTGTCACTTCTTCAGCTGCTTTACCGATCAGCGAAGAAATACCTTCTTTTGGTCTAGTGAATATATTGACCGCTTCTACTATTTCCTCTTTTTCCACAGGAATTAGTTGTCCTGAGTTATTTGAACCTGTTATTAGATCATTTTCTTGGATTGGTGTATCAAAATATATAAATATTAATAGCAAAATAGCAATGCCAACTAAAATATGAAAGAGAGTTTTCATTTTATCTTGGCTCCTTCGAAGTTACTTCGTATTCCTAGTATATCAAGGATATATACAAATACACAATGTTGTCATTGCAACATTTTTGAATTTGAATTAATATTAATAAGAACAGATTCTTAGGATAACTTCAATGTGAAGGAGGACAATTCGATGTATTTTGAAAATACAGGTATAGAAAACAAAGTCTTAGATCTTAACGTATTAGACGATGTTATGAAAAAACATGGCTTAATTCGTGCAGGGCAATGGGATTATGAGCGTGTGACTTATGATAAGAAATTTGAAATAAAAGAGGGTACATTTTATCTTCGAATTTTCGGCTTTACAAAAGAAGGCGATGTAGGCGCTCATGAAGCTAACATTACTCTTTTAAAACCGGTTTTAGGAAAACACTATTATCCACATGGTGTAGAGTACGGAGAAAATGAAGTATTTCCAAACCACTTAGTTAAATCTTGTGATCAAACGTTAAAAGCTTTGAGTGCTGAACTAACTGAGTTCGCTATCCAATCAAAATAATTTCTAGACGTTAGAGATAATTTCTCTAACGTTTTTTTAGCTGTTAAAACTGGTATTTCTTGTCTATACTTAAAAGAACGACCTACAAAGGAGCAAAATGGAATGGCTTTTAAAGCTTTAAAAAAAGAGCATATTAAATATATAATCCTCTTTCTTTTTATCCTGTTAATTTCTATTTTCATCCTTCCTGTATCGGTTCCAATTATTTTGGCTTTGCTTACCGCTATAATTATTGAACCAATTGTAAAATTTACTGAAAAGATATTTAAATGGAAGAGAAAACCTGCAGTTATTACTAATTTTATTTTTTTCATGACAATTATTTCAGCTCTCTTATACTTCACTGTAACGAAGTTGATAAGCCAACTTTTATATACTTCCAAAGTAATTCCATTTCATCTAAATAGCTTGACAGGTGTGTGGATCAATGTCCAAAATAATATTTTTAAATATACCGAGGGCTTACCTCTAGAAGTAGTAGAATCTATACAAGATAAGTTTGACTCTGCATTAACCAGCATGAGAGATGCCCTCCTAGATCTTCTTAGCTACTCTAACATCTCTGCATTGCTAACAAATATTCCTAACTTTCTTGTTAATTTTATTGTGTTTATAATTGCCCTTTTTTTGTTTATGTTGGACTTAGAAAATATAAGAGCAAAATTCTTTTCTTTCCTCTCTGAAGGAACGGCCGAAAAGGTACGTGTCATGTCTTCGAGCATAAAAAAGGTTGTAATCGGCTTTATGAAAGCTCAAATATTAGCTAGCTTTATCATATTAGGTGCTTCTTTAATAGGGCTGTTATTTATAGTAAGCCCTAAGGTGGCTGTTATTATGTCCATAGTTATTTGGATTATAGATGTAATACCTATTCTTGGTTCTATTGCAATACTCGCTCCTTGGGCAGGTTACTTGTTTCTAGTTGGTGACACTGTATTTGCCACGAAATTGACCGTTTTAGCTCTTATTTTACTAATCATTAGAAGAGCTGTGGAACCTAAACTAATGGGTACTCAAATGGGTATTTCCCCCTTGCTATCCTTATTGCTATGTTCATTGGTGCCAAGTTGTTTGGCTTCCTCGGATTTTTAATCGGACCACTAGTAGTCATATTGTTTATTACAGCAAGAGAAGCAGGTATGATCCGCTTAAACTTTAAAATATGAATATTTACAAAGACATTATTATTAACCAAATAGCAACTTAAGGCCTTACTGTTCTTCTTAACAGAATGCCTTATTTTTTTGCCTGCTATCGGTTTAATAGCTTACGAAAATAGACGACTTGTATTTGTTTCACATATTACATACTGATTAGAATAATACAAAAACAAAGGCAATCAAGAACTAATAATCTTGATTGCCTTTGTGTATTTTAGTAGTTAATTATCCACCAAGGATTGCTTTAAAAACGGAAGTCGTTTCGCCGCCCTCATAAATTACGTAAAGTAACGCATAAACCGCTACTCCTGTTATTGCAACAAAGAACCATATGACACTAGTAATTGGTCCAAGTTTACGGTGTTTCTTTATATTATTTTTGTAGCCTAGATAAATTGTAACTAGCCCAAATACTGCTCCTGTTGTAGCTAAGATAATATGAAAAACTAGGAAAACCGTATAGTAAATTTTTATATCGTCTGGTCCACCAAACGCTGTATTCCCTATAAACAATGTACGAGAAACATAAATGATAAAAAATGTTAATGCAGATATTGCTGCAGCAAACATCGTCTTTTTATGTGCCTCTATTTTCCTTTGCTTCACTAAAATCCAACCAATTGCAACAAGTACAGCACTTAAGACAATAAAAAATGTGCTTATTGTAGGTAATACTGGAACACTCATCTTCATTCTCCTCTAATATAAAAAATTATAGTTTAGCTTGTACCTTTAAGTCGTCTAATGCTTTTTGAGTTATTTCATCTGCATTATCCTGCTCATTTTTATACCATGCAAAGAATATGGAGAATAAGAAGGCAGCATATATAAGCTCTTGAATAATCTTCATCACAATTCCACCAAGCTGCTGATCCTCAAGAGGATCCAAGTTAGAAAATAACTCTGGGCCAGATAGACTTAAACCTGCTAAAGTGTCAGAAGGAACACAAAGTTCCATATTTTTTAGCCAAACATCTGAATCTGTATAAGTATCATACATTGGGTTACTAGAGAAAATGATTAGAGCACAGGCTGGAGTAATTAATATAGCACTAGCAACAATAAAACCAATTTTCTTTAAACCATGTAGTTTTTTCTCTGATTCAATTACGTCAACAATAGACCACCACATAAATACAGCTGCAAAGAATAACAATAATGTATATGTTCCATGGAGTACCTCATTCATCTTAATCGCGTCAAAGACTAATGGAATATGATAGAGCGAGAATGTCATGGTAAACAATACTAAAGAAAATAGTGGTTTAGTCAAGAAAGGAATCACTTTTCTTAAAACCGGCAGCTCAATAACTACCTTCCACACCCACCATGGAATCCCTTTCATAAGTAGTGGCGGAACTAATAATAACAATAGTGCCATTTGCACCATATGGAAGGTAAACATAATATGTGCCATTAAATCTAACGGAGAACCTTTTACAATATATAAAAGCAATAAACCAGATACAAAAAATACCGCTTCTTTTCTTTTTAATGGCTCAGAAACTTTAAAATCATTTCTCCATTTGACGGTGATCAAAAAATATAGAATAGCTATACAAACTAAAAGTCCTAATAAAATAGGACTCCATAAAGCCTGGAAGCCGAATATGCTAATTGACATTCTATTACGCTCCTTTTTAAGTTGCTACCTTTATTATATAGGGCAGTACAAGTAACATCAAATGAACGAACTATGACAATTATTACTATATACTTATAAGTTGAATGTTTCAAATTAATATCCAATATAGGCCCTCATTAATGGGGACAACTATTCCCAACAAAATTAATGGACGCTAAGGAGACTCCCTCATTCTTTCGAGCTTTGTACTCAATCAATCTTAACATAATTCTAGAAAAGTCTTTTGTTTAAAACAAACAAAAGAGAGCTAAGAAAATCTTAGCTCTCTTTTTGTAATTACCACCAAACAATTGTTATAAAAGTTAGTAGGAAAGTAAATCCAACCATTGCCGCAAAGTAAATAAAGTATGCTGGAATGTTATGATTTTTTTCACTCATATGCATGAAGTAGTAAAGTTGTAAAACTACTTGTACTGCAGCTAACAATAAAATAATCGGGATGATGTAGTATTTTGAGAAACCTGCAACCACTGCTGTGAAAGAGATTAATGTCAAGAAAATCATAATAGAGAATGTAGTTACTTGCGTACGCATACTCTCTTTTCTTTTTCGCTTCAAGTACTCAAATTCAGTTTGAGATCTTACGTAAACATGATTGTCGTGTGATGACATATTAACCAACAACTCCCATCAAGTATACTACTGTAAAGATGAATACCCACACAACGTCAATAAAGTGCCAGTATAGTGAAGCAGTATAGTATTTTGGTGCGTTATATAAGCTGAAACCACGTTTAGCATTACGTAAAAGTAATAGAGTAATCCAGCCTAAACCAATTACTACGTGAAGACCGTGAGTACCAACTAAAGTAAAGAACGCAGTTGAGAAAGCACTTTGTCCATAATGGAATCCTAAATGTACATAGTGATTAAACTCATAAATTTCTAGGCCTAAGAAAGTAAAACCTAATAGTACTGTAATAGCCATCCATGTTTGCGTACCACGGAAATTATGATTTTTCAAATGGTACATTGCATATACACTTGTTAACGAAGATGTTAACAGGATCATGGTCATAACAAAAACTAGAGGTAATTCAAACAATGTTTGAGTGGAGAATTCCATACCTTCTGGTCCTTTGTTTTTAAGAGCTAAATAAGTAGCAAATAAACTAGAAAACAGTACAGTTTCTCCAGCTAGGAACAACCAGAAGCCTAAGAATTTATTCTTACCTTCCATTGTTGCTTGTTCCGGATGATCTGGCCAAGTTTGTGGGGAGTACTTTTTATTCAAGTCCATTCTTATTTACCCCCTTCGTCATTCATTAAATCTTCTTTATGGATATGATATCCATGGTCGTCTTTCAGTGAACGAACAGCCATAGATGCAACTGTGATTGCTAAACCAAGTACTAATACTGGAACAGCCCAATCTTTTTCTCCGTTGTAAAGTGCACCGAATGCTGCGATAAATAAACCTAATGTCATTACGAAAGGAATGAAAGAGTTGTTTGGCATATGGATATCAGAGATTGGCTCTGCATATGTCATACCTTCTTTGTTTCCTTCTTGTTTTTCAATCCAGAAAGTATCTAATCCACGAACAAGTGGAGTTTGTTTAAAGTTGTAGAATGGAATTGGTTGTGGAATAGCCCACTCCAATGTACGTCCATCTTCCCAAGGGTCATTTCCAACTTTTTCGTTTTTAGCTACAGTCATAATAATATTAACTACAAGTATTATTACCCCGATTGCCATGAATACTGCACCACCAGAACTGATTGCGTTGAATAAATCCCAACCTTGATCTGCTCCGAAAGTGAATACACGACGTGGCATACCCATTAAACCTAAGAAATGTTGAATAAAGAATGTCATATGGAAACCGATAAAGAAGAACCAGAAAGTCCATTTACCTAATTTCTCACTTAACATTTGGTTGAACATTAAAGGCCAATATAAATGTAATGCAGCTAAGATAGCAAGTACTACCCCACCAACGATTACATAGTGGAAATGGGCAACGATAAAGTATGAATCATGTAATTGGTAGTCAAGTGGAGCCGCAGCTTGCATGACACCAGTTACCCCACCTGCTACGAATGAAGGGATAAATCCTAATGCGTAAAGCATTGGAACCGTAACTTTAATACTTCCTCCCCAAATTGTAAGCAGCCAGTTAAATATTTTCATACCTGTTGGAACGGCAATAGCCATTGTCGCAACAGCAAAAATTGCGTTAGCTGTTGGTCCTAAACCAACTGTAAACATGTGATGGGCCCAAACCATGAATCCTAAGAAACCGATTAATACGGTCGCAAATACCATGGATGAATATCCAAATAAACGTTTGCGAGCAAATAACGAGAAGATTTCTGAGAAAATACCGAAAGCAGGTAAAATCAGAATGTATACTTCAGGGTGTCCAAAGATCCAGAATAAATGCTCCCAGATAATTGTATTTCCTCCCATTTCATGATTGAAGAATTGTCCTCCAAACATACGGTCAATGATTAGGAAGAAAAGACCGATTGTAAGTGGTGGGAATGCAAATAAGATCAATGCACTTGCCACGAATGTAGTCCAAGTGAACAATGGCATACGCATATACGTCATACCAGGTGCACGCATATTAATAATCGTTACAAGGAAGTTAATCCCGGCAATATACGTACCTGCACCGGATATTTGAAGTCCGAGTGCATAGAAGTCAATACCATGACCAGGGGATGCTAAAGATAGAGATGCATATGAAGTCCATCCAGCATCAGGAGCTCCTCCCATAAACCAAGAAAGGTTTAAGAAGATACCACCAAATAAGAATAACCAAAAACCAAGTGCATTTAAGAATGGGAATGCTACGTCACGTGCACCAATTTGAAGTGGTACAACGGCATTCATATAACCAAATAATATCGGCATGGCCGCAAGGAAAATCATTGTCGTACCATGCATTGTTATAATTTCATTGAAAAGACCTGCACTAACAAAGTCGTTATCCGGTTTAGCTAATTGGATACGAATTAGCATTGCCTCTATACCACCGATTACGAAAAATAAACCACCGGCAGCGAGGTACAGGACAGCAATCTTTTTATGGTCTACTGTTGTTAAATAGTCCCATAAAGTTGCGCCAAAGCCCTTTTTCTTAGCTATAGAACTCACAACTTTTACCTCCCTCATTTTTATCTATGGAATTATTTTTCAATAGATAGTCCCATTAAGTATTCTGCAAGAGCATCTAACTGCTCGTCTGTAAATTCTTTACCGCCATTTAATTCTGTATCATCAGGCATTACGTTACCTGGTTTGTACTTTTGAGGATCACTGATCCAAGCTTTTACATTTTCTTTCGTATGATCCATGAAGCCGGCTACACGATTACGATCTCCAAAAGTAGCTAAACTTGGTCCTGTCTGTGGAGCCATACCCTCGCCACCTGTAGCATGACATCCGATACAAGAAGCTGTTTGGAAAAGTTCTTCCCCTTGTTTTGCAAGATCCCCTTCTGCAGTATGTACAGTGGTTTTCATTGCTTCAGCCCACTCGTTAAAATCATCACGGTTCATCGATTTTACTTTAAAGTCCATTAAAGCATGTGAAGGTCCACATAGCTCGGCACACTTACCGTAGAACACTCCGTCTTCTAAGCCCGCTGATTCTTTATCGAATACAAGGTAGAATTTGTTTACATTTTCAACGTTAGTATCTAATTTACCACCAATTGATGGAATCCAGAATGAGTGTTTTACATCAGCAGCCTTCAAATTGAAGAACACCTGCTCATCTGTAGGTACTACTAATTCTTGTGCTGTAACAATACCAAGCTCTGGGTACTCAAATTCCCACCAGTATAACTTTGCAGTTACGTTTACTGTAAGATGTGTTTTGTTTCCTTCTTCATCCACTTGATCCATTGCAGCAACATCTGCGTGCTTGTAAGTGTAATATACAGTTGGAATTGCAAGAATAACTAAAAGTAAAATTGGAATAACTGTCCAAATTATCTCAAGCGTATGGCTTCCTTCAACTTGTTTAGGAATCACATTTTCTCCAACTTTTTTGCGACTATATCTTGTTAGAGCAATTACATAGATTATTACTACCACTATAATAACTAATGCCATAATAGCAGATGCAAGTAGTAATAGATTGAATTGATCTCTCCCGACTTGTCCCGCAGGTGCTAGCGTTGATAAGTATTCTTCGCCACAACCCGACAGAAAAATCGTAAGAGCTGCTAACAGTGAAAAAAGTCGCCATTTTTTAAGCCCTTTCATCATAGCTAAATCAAACCCCTCTTTCATTATTGTGTTCAAGTACATTTGGACTGTGGTTCTTTTATATGAATTCTTGTTGACTAAGAAAGAATCCCAAAAATTAAACAAACATTGAGAAGATAATCATTGATACAAATAGAATAGTCATATAGTTCAATGAATAAACGAACATTTTTGTCGCCCATTTAATATCGTCTTCTACTTTAAATCCTTTAATAGCTAATACTAGCCATCCAACATTTAATGCTGTAGCCAATACGACAAAAGCAGTACCTAGCTCCATTAAAAACAATGGAAGTGGGAATAATAAAATTACCCAAAGAAGCATAGAAACCTTTGTACGCTTGAATCCTTTTACAACAGGTAACATTGGAATATTAGCTGCTCTGTACTCTTCCGTACGTTTCATAGCAAGAGCATAGAAATGAGGTGGTTGCCAAGCAAACATTATTAAGAACAAGCCTAATGCACCCAAACTTAGTCCTGGCTCTACAGCAGCCCAACCGATTAACGGTGGGATTGCACCAGAAATACTACCGACAATTGTGTTACTAACATGCTTTCTTTTAGACCACATAGAGTAAAGAACGACATAACTGATTATACCAGCTAATCCCCAAATCCCAGCAGAGGTAGATGCCATAAATAAGAAAATCTCGCCTACAATTAGAAACGTGAAAGAAGTCATCAGCACGGCTGAGGGACTAAATCTTCCAGTGACAGTTGGTCTGCCTTTTTTACTCTTCATAACGGGGTCAATATCACGATCAATGAAATTGTTCATCGCAGCAGAACCTGCAATTATTAAAGCCGATCCAAAAAGCGTAAAGAACAATAAATCTAGTTCATGAAGAAAATTTGTATTAGTAAACTGGAAAGCTAGCCATAAACCTGTGAAAGTTGTAACTAAATTAGAATTCACGATTCCAATTTTTATCAATGAAAGAAAGTCTTTCATAAAAGATGAAGCCACAGGCTGGCTCTCCGTTTCGGTATTAGCGGTTATAGAATGACTATTTGACATGCTGCACCCTCCTTTCTAAGTTGTAAGCATACTCCGCTACCTTATACTATAGCGAAAACTCTAACATATTTCTACACTCAAAGAAATTTTCGCATAATAGTCCTACTGTTAAGTGTTTCTTTACTGAACATATCAATAGTAAATCATTTCCCCCCTTATGTGTGAATCTTAATCAACGATTTTATGAACAATTTGTGAATGGAATTTGTCATATTTAAGTGTTCGGTTGTTTTACATTGTTTTTTTGCTCAGGTTTCGATATTATCTAGTAGCAGACACCGCTTTTTGAAAGCGAGCATATATACATAGAGTAGGTGAGGTATTGCAAATAAACAAGTATTTAAAATGGCTGGCTGTAGCTTCTTCAATAGGTATGCTTCTTATACTTTTAGGTGGCGCACTTGTTACAAAAACAGACAGTGGCATGGGGTGTGGTAGACATTGGCCTGGATGTAATGGACAGCTTATACCCGACGTTATCACAGCTGAAGTCTTAATCGAATTTTCACATCGCCTAGTTACAGGGGCAGTTGGAATATTAATCGTAGCATTATCTATATGGTCATGGCGTGCATTGGGACATGTCCGAGAAACAAAGTTCTTATCATTTATGGCCTTCTTTTTTCTAGTATTACAAGCTTTAATTGGTGCCGCTCAAGTTAAATGGGGCCAAGGAGATTTTATCCTAGCATTACACTTTGGTATATCACTTATTTCATTTGCAGCTGTTTTACTTTTAACGCTTTTAATATTTGAGGTAGATAGGAAATTTGATACTGACAAAATTAGAATCGGTAAAACATTAAGGTTTCATACTATTGGTGTAACTTTATATTCTTACATTGTTATTTATACTGGAGCTTTAGTACGCCATACAGAGTCTAGTTTAATCTGTAAAGACTGGCCGCTTTGTAACAACAAGGAATTTGCTCTGCCAACCAATATGTACGAATGGGTTCAAATGGGACATAGAGCTGCTGCTGGCCTTATATTCATTTGGATTTTAATCATAGCTATTCATGTGATCAAGTACTATAAAAGCCAACGAGCAATATATTGGAGTTGGATTATCTCCTTAACCCTTGTTACTTGCCAAGTAATTACAGGTATGATCGTAGTGCTTTCAAGTCTAAATCTTTATATTGCATTATTACATTCCTTATTCATTTCTCTTTTATTTGGTTTGTTATGCTATTTGATATTACTTTTATCCAGAAGCAAGTTAAACAACCAAAAATAGAAAACAAAATTTCATTCCTCTACTTCTATTTTAAGTAATTATAGAAATAAAAGCATCAAATACGCCTTTTCAACCCTTTGTTTAGCCCTTTAGATAGAATTTATCTTGTAATACTGCGGAATATAGCTTTATTTTTAAATTATCTAATAGGTTCAAAGTGACTAAGCAAATAGTTCAAGGCAATTTAGTTTAATAAAAACTAAAAACGTAAGCATACTAGATTCTCTAGCTTGCTTACGTTTTTTGTATTCTAGTATCTATTATTAGAAGATTTGCTCCAGATTTTTAAACTTTATGCTTTATCCATTTCAATTAATAAATCCCCTGTTGATATTGCTTCTCCCGCGCTTACATGAATAGTTTTTATCACTCCGTCGAATGGGGCCTGGACGGTTGTTTCCATTTTCATCGCTTCTGTAATAATCAGATGCTGACCTCGTTTCACATTCTCGCCAGTTGCAACTACCATCTTCAGCACAGTCCCTGGCATTGTAGCACCAATATGACTTTCATCTGACACATCAGCCTTAAGCTTAGAAAGATGACTTACCTCTTTGTTCATATCCTGTATCTTAATTTCACGTGGTTGACCATTAAGCTCGAAATAGATAATACGATTTCCTTCCGTGTCAGACTTACTGATTGAAACTAATTTGATGATTAATGTTTTACCAACCTCTATTTCAACCTCGATCTCCTCACCCAATCTCATCCCATACAAGAAAGTAGGGGTGTCTAGAACAGAAACATCACCGAAGTTTTTTTCAGTTGCACAATACTCATCAAACACTTTTGGATATAACGTATAGGCTAATATTTCTTGACTAGTTACAGGACGCTCTAATTTGTTAAATAATAGCTCCTTAACAGCTTGGAAGTCTACTGGTTCTAATAGTTCTCCAGGTCTTACTGTAATAGGCTTACGGTCCTTTAAAACGACTTTTTGAAGCTCCTCTGGGAATCCGCCATATGGTTGCCCAATATACCCTTCGAAAAATTCGATAACAGAATCAGGGAAGTCAATCTTTTTCCCTCTTGTCACAACAGACAGCTCATCTAAATTGTTTTGTACCATAAATAGTGCCATATCACCGACAATTTTAGAGGATGGAGTAACCTTAACAACATCTCCAAACATAAGATTTACACGGGAATACATTTCCTTTACTTCTTCCCAACGCTCCCCTAGTCCAACTGCCTTCGCCTGTTGCTGGAGGTTACTGTACTGTCCTCCCGGCATCTCGTGTACATATATTTCAGAATGAGGGCTCATCATTCCACTTTCAAAGTCCTGATAATATTTGCGCACGTCTTCCCAGTAACAAGAAATTTTTTCAAATGCTTCTACATCACCAATAACTCCACGTTTAGAACCTTGCATCGCATAACTCAAACTGCTAGCACTCGGCTGAGATGTTAAGCCTGCCATTGTACTTAAAGCCGTATCTACGATATCTACTCCTGCATCTATTGCTTTTGCGTAAGTGTAAATCCCATTTCCACTAGTATCGTGGGTATGTAAGTGAATTGGAATATCTACTGTTTCTTTTAATTCGGAAACTAAACGATAAGCTGCTTCTGGCTTCAACAAACCTGCCATATCCTTAATCGCTAAAATATGTGCCCCTAATGCCTCTAATTCTTTCGCCATATCTTTGTAGTACTGAACTGTATATTTATCTCTGGAATCATCTAAAATGTCCCCTGTGTAACAAATAGCAGCTTCTGCAATTTTGCCGGACTGTCTTGTTGCATCAATAGCTACTTCCATTCCCTTTATCCAGTTAAGACTATCAAAAATTCGGAATACATCTATGCCTGCTTCAGCAGATTTCGCTATAAATTCCCGAATCACATTGTCCGGATAATTTTTATAGCCTACTGCATTTGCTCCACGGAAAAGCATCTGGAATAACGTGTTAGGAATCATTTCTCTCATTTTAATCAAACGGTCCCAAGGGTTTTCCTTCAAGAAACGATAGGCAACGTCAAAGGTTGCTCCTCCCCACATTTCATATGAGAAAAGATTAGGCATACCGTGAGCAGACTCTTTTGCAATGTTGAACATATCATACGAACGCACACGAGTAGCAAGCAAGGATTGATGTGCGTCCCTGAAGGTTGTATCTGTTAACAATACATCCTTTTGCTCTTTCACCCATTGAAGTAGTCCGTCAACACCCTTTTGCTCTAATATATCCTTTGTGCCTGGCTGAAGAGGAGCTGATAAATCAAAATTCGGTTTTCTTACTTGCCCAAATACGGGCTTGATTTTTTTTTCTATTCCTGGGAATCCATTTATCGTCACATTACCGATATAATTTAATAATTTTGTACCTCTGTCTTTTCTCTTAGGGAAAAGGAACAATTCAGGAGTTGTATCAATGAAACTTGTATTAAACTGGCCAGAAAGAAAAGAAGGATGCTTTACAACGTTCTCCAAGAATGGAATATTTGTTTTAATACCACGAATCCTAAACTCTTGCAAATTTCTATCCATCTTAGCAGCAGCTTCCTTAAAGGACATACCCCATGTAGATACCTTTACAAGTAAAGAATCATAGTAAGGAGAAATAATAGCTCCTTGGAAACCATTCCCTGCGTCTAGGCGAACACCAAATCCTCCGCCAGATCGATAAACAGCCAGTTTACCAGTGTCAGGCATGAAATTATTCAGCGGATCCTCTGTAGTCACGCGAGATTGTATCGCAAATCCGAAAAGCGGAATATTCTTCTGATCCGGTATGCCCATATTCGTATCCTTTAGTGAGATACCATCCGCAATTTTGATTTGAGCATGGACAATATCTATTCCTGTAATCATTTCCGTAATAGTATGCTCTACCTGGATTCGGGGGTTTACTTCGATAAAGTAAAACTCATCATCGGTTACTAAAAACTCGACAGTTCCCGCATTTATATAACTGACATTTTTCATTAATTTAACTGCAGCATCACAAATTTTATCTCTCAATTCAGTGCTTAATGAATTTGAAGGAGCAATTTCTACGACTTTTTGATGTCTACGTTGAATAGAACAATCACGCTCATAAAGGTGAATGAGATTCCCTTCTTTATCTCCTAATATTTGTACTTCAATATGTTTAGGTTTGAATATACACTTTTCTACGTAAACCTCGTCAGATCCAAAAGCTGCCTTAGCTTCAGATTTGGCTCTATCGTAAGCACTCTCCAAATCGCTCTCTGTTTGGACAACTCGCATTCCACGTCCACCGCCCCCAAGGGAAGCTTTGATCATTAATGGATAACCATGTTCATTGCCGAAAGCACGAATGTCTTCCAAGCTATCTAATGGTCCGTCACTACCTGGTATAACAGGAATGCCAGCTTTAACAGCTTGCTCACGGGCCTTCACCTTATCTCCAAACATATCTAAATGCTTAGAGGTTGGACCGATAAATATAATTCCTTCTTCTTCACATCTTTTGGCGAACTCTACATTCTCCGATAGGAAACCATATCCGGGATGTATAGCATCAGCTTTACTTTCTTTGGCAATGCGAATAATATCTTCAATGTCTAGATAAGCATCAATTGGCTTTTTACCTTTTCCTACTAAATAGGACTCATCCGACTTAAAACGGTGAAAGGCACCGCTATCTTCTTTTGAATAAATAGCCACGGTACGCAAATTTAACTCTGTACAAGCACGAAAAATACGAATAGCAATCTCGCCTCTATTTGCTACTACTATTTTCTTAATATTATTCATCTCATTGCCAACTCCCTATGTTTTAGTCTTTTCTAGTTTAACAAACATTGACACATTCATCAGTATCCCAATTGCTGCCGATAAAATGATGATTGAAGTACCCCCGTAGCTAATGAATGGGAGAGGGACTCCTGTAAGTGGGATAATGCCAAGCATTCCACCCAAATTTACAAATGTTTGAAAACCGATGATACTTGCTATCCCAGCAGCTATCATTCTTGCTTGAGGATCTCTAGTCTTAATACTTATCATAATTGCCTTAAATACCAGAAAGAACAATCCACATAACACAATGAGGACACCTATCAAACCTAATTCCTCTGCTATTATAGCCATTATAAAATCTGTATGTGGCTCTGGTAAATATCCATATTTTTGATTAGAATTCCCTAATCCTAAACCACTCAAACCTCCAGACCCGATAGCTATATAGCCGTTTACTATTTGGTATCCGAAGCCCTGCTCATAATCAAAAGGGTTAAAAAAGGCTTCTAGTCTGCCTCTTCTCCGATCCGTAAGAAGAGAATCTTTTAAGAAATAGAGAAACACTAATGCCACAGTTAACAGAATTCCTATTAAACCTATAATTTTAGAAAATGACTTAAACTTTATGCCACTTGCTGCAATAACTGAAATAGCTACAAAGCTTATAATCAATGTATTACCAACATCCGTTTCAAGCATGATCAGAAGAAAGACAAAGAATAAAACGATTAATGGAGGACCAACTGATTCATTCAATTTGTCTAAAGTTCCATTTTGATATTTTTTTGTAAATATTCCTGCAAAATATAAAACTATTACTATTTTTGCAATCTCTGAAGGCTGTATATTACCAAAACCAAGGTTAAGCCAGCTTTGAGAGCCACTCTCTCCCCCAACCCCAATAATGTGTACGAGAATAAGGAGGATAAACATTACTCCAAGCATTAACTGCATCATAAATCTACTTTTATAATGTTTGTATGGAAACAAAGCTGCCACAAAGAATACAGGAATGGACAATGCCAAATTTATTTTTTGCTTGTTAAAGAAATGATCCGGCTCCCAACCGTACCTCTCAACAGCCCAAACCATGCTGGCACTATAGATCATGACAAGCCCAAACGAACATAGGGCAATATAAACGAAAAACAAAGGGTAATCAAAATTTTTAAAAAAACGTTTAAAATAAATATTCATAATAGGTACCTCAATTTCTTTATAGAAAAAAACTCAAACAGTCTGATTGTTTGAGTTTCAACTTTATTTTTCTGTATGGATATCGTGTAAATTGGACAATTCTTTTTCAAGAGAAGCTATAATTTCTTTACCTTCACTCTTCTCTAGAAGTCCAAGTTTCACCGCAAAATCTATTTCGCGAGATAATCCAAACATTTGCGTGTCTAAAACCTCTTCATAAAGAGGGCATTGAGGCATTGTTAAGTTATCCATTTGCACTTTTATCAATTGGGCGATTTTTTCTGCATCTTTTTTTAAAAGCTCTAACGCCTTATCTTGATAAGAAAGTTGTATATTAGTATCCATGAGGACGCCCCCATTATTATTATTTCTAATTCTTCACCTCCCTAAAGTGTATCTTTTGATAAGCAAAATTGCAAGTGTTCTCTTATATAGATTACATATATAAGGAAATATTCTTTTTAACTTTAACTTTTATCTGTATACTAATATAGATTAGACAGTAAAGAGGAGGCAATTTCCATGGAATTTATTATACCTATTACAGGAGCAGTTAAATTTAATATAACGCTTGATCCCACTGTGTGGATTTTTGATGATCGCCGAATCGATTTAGATGAGTTTTTTGAGGGCAAGTATGAATACAAAGATGCTGATGAAGAATATACAAAGGTAACATCTGCTCATTGGTCTCGAGAAATAATTGAAGGTTCAACAAATCCACCTACCTTAAAATCTGAAAAAAAATATGAGAAAACCAAGATGCTTTCAAACACTTACGGCATAGAGCTTAAACAATTTATCCTTAACGCCGAGCCATTAAATGAGGCTAAGAATTTAGTCATCGAAACAAATGAAGGTAATCATACCATTTCATTAGAGGAAGTAGACAATATTCTAGTTAAATTTAGTCATAAAGGAAAACCATTGCGAGAAGATGGTCCTGTCCACATTATTAAAAAAGATGGCTCTAACTTAAACGACCCGATCAGAAACGTAACTGCATTTCGATTAGAGTAGGAGTGAAGGACTATGAAGGTACAATGTGTTATTTGTGACCGAATCGATGAAATTTCTACCGATTTACCATTAGCAAAAAAACTAAGAAATCGACCGATTCATACGTATATGTGCGATGAATGCCACGACCGCATTGAAGTTAAAACAAAAGAAAGGCTTGCTACTGGTAAGTTTATCTTTTACAAAAGCTCTCGATTAATTGAAAATGAGTTTTAAAAAAACACTAGAGACACAATGTGCCTCTAGTGTTTTTTTGTCGTCAAAATATTAAATGCCACATCATATTCCTTCTTTATATTTAAACATAAAAAAAGCTCGACTAATTAAGTAGTCGAGCCTCTTTTTTCTAGCTTTAATCGTATTTTGTATATAATTAAAATCAATGCAGCAACTAACAATGCTTCCACTACAGGAAGGAAAAATGCTAAGAAGGTCAACATTAAGCAACCTAACAAAAGGAAAATATAGATAACTACATTTTGCTTAAACATTAATTTCTTTGCAAATCCAAGCTTGTACACTAGCACTGACAATAAAAATATTACGATAAATAAAACATAGCCTGCCACAGTAAAGGACGGCATATTTACATATATAAACCTAGCTATATAAGACATTCTTTCAATGACTAGATCTTGTTCCTCCAAGGCTTGTCACCCTTTCAGTTCCTATTCCTGATCTGCACTTTTCTTTTTCTTAGTTACACGTTCACGTTCACTTTTCTCTAAGATTTTTTTACGTAAGCGAATTGACTCTGGTGTTACTTCTAGATACTCATCGTCGCCTAGGAATTCTAAAGCTTCTTCAAGAGTTAAAATACGTGGGCGCTTAATAACATTAGTTTGGTCTTTATTTGCTGAACGGATATTTGTTTTTTGTTTCATTTTAGTGATATTTACAGTGATATCAGCATCACGAGTATTTTCACCAACAATCATACCTTCATAAATTTCAGTACCTGGTTCTACGAATAGTGTACCACGGTCTTCAATTTGCATCATACCATATGTTGTTGCTTTTCCTGTTTCCATAGAAACAAGTACACCTTGGTGACGTCCACCAACACGACCTGCAACTACTGGTTGGTAGCTATCAAATGTATGGTTTATGATTCCGAATCCTTTAGTTAATGACATGAATTCAGTTGAATACCCGATTAATCCACGTGCAGGAACCATGAAGATCAGACGAACTTGTCCGTTCCCACTGTTAATCATGTCTACCATTTCACCTTTACGTGTTCCCATAGACTCAATAATAGAACCTACGCTATCTTCTGGTACATCAATTTGTACACGCTCAACTGGTTCACATTTTCTACCATCAATTTCACGAATGATAACTTCCGGTTTAGAAACTTGAATTTCATAGCCTTCACGACGCATATTTTCTATTAAGATAGATAAATGTAGTTCTCCACGGCCTGAAACAACCCAAGCATCTGGTGAATCTGTATCTTCTACTCGTAGAGATACATCTGTTTGAAGCTGTGAACGAAGACGTTCTTCAATTTTACGTGATGTAACCCATTTACCTTCACGACCAGCAAACGGAGAATTGTTTGTTAAGAAAGTCATTTGTAAAGTTGGTTCATCGATACGTAATGGTGTTAATGCGTCAGGATGATCAGTAGGACAAACTGTTTCCCCTACGTTAATCTCTTCCATACCTGATACTGCGATTAAATCACCAGCTTTTGCTGTTTGAATTTCTTCACGTTTTAAACCGAAGAAACCAAATAATTTTGTAACTCGGTAGTTTTTAACTTTGCCATCTAATTTCATCAATGAAACTTGTTGACCAACTTCAATTGTTCCGCGGAACACACGGCCAATACCGATACGTCCTACATAATCATTATAGTCCAGTAATGCAACTTGGAACTGTAAAGGTTCGTCTGAATTGTCAACTGGCGCTGGAATAGATTCGATAATTTTTTCAAATAGACACTTCATATCTTCTTCTTGATTTGCAGGGTCTGCATCTAAAGAAGCAGTTCCGTTCACACCAGAAGCATAAACTACTGGGAAGTCTAATTGATCGTCATCTGCACCTAACTCGATGAAAAGTTCTAAAACTTCATCTACTACTTCTAGTGGACGAGCAGAATCTTTATCAACTTTGTTAACTACAACGATAGGTGTTAATTTTTGTTCTAATGCTTTCTTCAATACAAAACGTGTTTGAGGCATACAACCTTCATATGCATCTACTACTAGTAAAACACCATCTACCATTTTTAAGATACGCTCTACTTCACCACCAAAATCGGCATGTCCAGGTGTATCCAAAATGTTAATGCGTGTGTCATGATAATTTACAGCTGTGTTTTTTGCTAATATAGTAATCCCACGCTCGCGTTCGATGTCGTTTGAATCCATTGCTCTTTCGTCAACGTGTTCATTTGAACGGAACGTTCCAGATTGTTTTAATAATTGATCGACTAATGTCGTTTTTCCGTGGTCAACGTGTGCTATAATAGCTATGTTTCTTAAATCTTGACGTAATTTTGTCATATTTCCACTCCATATTCTTTTTTCATGTCCATAACTGTGCTATTATAACACAAGTGGAACTAAAGTTATATTATTTTTCATTATTTTCTTGGGGGTAATTGTTTTGGGTAACATAAAATGGGTTTTTGTATTGTTTTCTTTAGGCGCAATGTTGTCTATGGGTTTAATAGGAATTGCAATTGCATTACGTAATATTCCGTTGGCTTTACTGTTTTTAGTATTGTTATTTGTTGTAATGGGATTTGGCTTTAAAACGAAAAAGAAAATGCGTGAACAAGGATTATTAGAATAACTAAAGCATTCGCAACTTTTAGTGCCACATCTCCTCATTTCAGGTAGACTTGCACTTAATCTATATTAGATTCGCATAACCTTTGAGAGGCTGTTCATGGCTTAAGTCATGAATAGCCTCTTTTTAGTATGAATTTTATCCTTCCAGCTACAACTCGGAGAACCAGCTTAAAGATAATTTAGTTAATAAGGTCTATTTTGCTTTAGTGATAGCTTTTCGTTTCTCATGCGAAACACTTCCATCTAAAGTGGAAAGCAACTGTTGATTGTTCATGCTTAGTTCTAAATTCTCAAAACCGTAATAAGTTTGTTTTTCATATTACTTTAAAATAATATATTTTGATAACAGTTGTTCATGAAGATTAGGTTTAGAAACTATAAAAGAATTTTGTTTTAACAGATTTATAGGTTCGTTAGATAAGGTAGTGACAATAGCTCCTACTTCTTTTGCTACTACCATACCACCAGCTATGTCCCAAGGTGAGAGTCTCATGGACATATAGGCGTCTAGTCTTCCAGTTGCAACATACGCAATCTCAATAGCTGCCGACCCAAATGATCTAGTACCTCTAGCTGTTTGCATTAGTTCTATCATTTGATCATGTTGGACAAATTTGTTTGGAATAACCCAGCTTGCGTTAACTCCAATTATGGATTTCTCTACACTAGCTTTTTCAAGCATAGGGATTCTCACATCATTCAAATACGCACCCTGTCCTTGAGCTGCACTTATTAAATCATCATCCATTACATTGTAAATGTAGCCGAGTATTCCTTCACCGTCCTTGTAGATACCTAAGGATATGGCAAAGTTTTTCTTGAAGTGTATAAAGTTTGTAGTCCCATCTATAGGATCTAGCATCCAAACATAGCCGTCCAAATTATCTATCTTGTCACCAAAGCCTTCCTCTCCAAATATACGATGTTCTGGAAAATCACTTTTTATATGTCGAATAAAAAATTTTTCCGTTTCTTTGTCTATATTAGTAACCAAATCATTCGCTTCTGATTTAGATTCGATGATAAGTTCTTCAGAAAATGAACTTCTTATTTGAATAGCCGCTTGTTTAATCAATGATTTTGCATATTTGTCTAGCATATGTATGTTCATAAATGCACCCCTTTTAATATTTCCCTAGTTATAACTAGTTCATCTGTTTTATATTTTCTTCCAAATGATCAGTCTAGTATAAGTATAAAGAAAAAAACACCGGCTGTCTTTTTAATTAGCTGGTGTTTTTTCATGGCACTATTGGAGAATTCAATTTACGTAAACGCATTTAATTCATCCAGTGACTTGTGAAGCTCTGACAATTGCATCTTCGCATCTTTAATCTCTTCTTCATTTCCATCTTGCATTGCATCATATAAAGTGGCTAATTGGTAATCCAACTCTAATTTTAGCGTTTGAATTTTTTCCTTTTCCATATCATATTTACGAATAATATGCACAACCTGTTTCATAGTTAACACCTCTCCATTATTTTATCGTAATATTCGGAACTTTTATCTTACATTATGCTATAAATTGAATTGTGTTAATAAAAACTACTTACAAGATTTTTACCCAAAAATCCGCTAAAATAAACATAGAAATTGAAAGGAGTTAATATATGAGTAAAACTTTCTGGCAAGATAAAGATTTTGAAGTGTTTCAAATCGAAGGATTAGAAAATAGAATGACTGCGCTTATAGAGAATGTTCGACCTAAATTTGAAGAATTAGGTAAACAATATAGCCTTTATTTTTCAGGAGTATTAGGAGATGAATATTATAGTCATGTAGCTAAGCATGCTCGACGATCTGTTAACCCTCCAAAGGATAGCTGGGTTGCATTTGCTCCTTACAAAAGAGGATATAAGGCGCTGCCACACTTCCAAATTGGATTATGGGGTACGCATTTATTTATTATAGTAGCAGTTATTTACGAAGCACCCGATAAAGTGGCAATTGCAGAGCGCCTCCTTCGAAAAAAGAGTCTATTTAAAAAGCTGCCAAATGATTTTATCGTTTCAGGGGATCATATGAAGCCTGAGGCTACTTCTATAAAGGATATTACTCCAAAGGATTTTGAAGAGCTTCTAATGCGCCTTAGAGACGTTAAGAAGGGTGAATTTTTGGTTGGCCGTCACATTCCTAAAGAACAAGCGGTTAAATTAACAGAGGAAGAGTTATTCCAGTTAGTAGAAAATACATTTGAACAACTTCTTCCCATTTACAAAACCATGATTAATTTAAAATAAGAAAGCTATCCCTCCACTCTGGAGGGATTTAATTTATCCTTTAATAATTGATTCGCTTCCTTGTTCTTTCATTTTTTTTATTATTGGAAAGCTTGCATAGCCACTTTCTTTTTCAAATTCACGAAAATAAGTTTTTTCTTCGGCTATGGAGGGAACTATTTCTTTAAAGCGACGATATTTTTTCATAAGATCTTCTCGCTTAATTCCTTTCTCATATGCGTTTTCAATTGCTTCAAAAAACTGTACTACATCTACAATTTCTTCTGTAGACCAATCTAACGAAAAAGGGTATGTGTATTCCATTTTCCACTCTCCTATAATTTCCATTTTTTACGAATGTCCATTGCCTCAACTACCATACGATCGATTAACTCTTTAGTAGTTGGGATGTCATGAATCATACCTATGACCTGGCCTGCCCATGCAAAACCCTGGTCCTCTAATCCCTTATAAATAAATTGTTTGTTCGCTTCTCCACTAATATGTTGCTTCAAATGCTCATATGATGGATTTTCCTTTTCCATAGAAAGAATGGTTTCTGTCCACTCGTTTCGAATGGCTCGTGCTGGTGATCCCAGCTCTTTTTTAATAACAACTGTGTCAGTTTCTTCTTTAGTTAATATGGCATTTTTATAAGCTTCTGATGCATGGACGCATTCTCTCGTTGCGATAAAACGAGTACCCATCTCTATTCCTTCTGCGCCCAGAGCATGAGCAGCCATCCACCCTCTACCATCACCGATACCTCCAGAAGCAATTACGGGGATATTCACGGCATCCACTACTTGCGGGATAAGAACCATCGTGCCTACGTCATCTCTCCCTAAATGCCCTCCTCCTTCTTGACCTACAACCATTACTGCATCTGCTCCTAGTTGTTCAGCTTTTTGGGCTTGACGCTTTGAAGCAACCAGCACCAACTTTTTAATATCTGTCTTTGCCAATTTTTCTAAAATAGGTGCCGGATTGCCTCCAGTCATGGAAATTACTGGCACATTTTCATCAATAGCTATTTGAAGCATATGCTCATAGGGTCTGCCTGTTTGACCAATAGCAAAATTTACTCCAAAAGATTTTTCCGTTTGCTCTCTCACCTTATTAATCTCTTGGCGAAGCTCATCCGGTGTTGAGAGACTCATAGCTGTTATTTGACCTAATCCCCCTGCTTCCGATACTGCCACACAAAGCTCTGAGTATGCAAGATATGCTAGTCCACCCTGCACGATTGGATACTCAATTCCCAATAGATCTGTGACTCTTGTTTGAAATGACATTACTTAGCCCTCCCCTTTTATACTAGTGTAAAGATATTTTAAAAAGGATTCAATTGATCTATATCCTAAAGTAGGGTATCTCCAATATTTGTTTTAGGTGGATATTCCGATTTAATCTAAAAGTATTAATGTATTAATTTAATTTACACCTGAGTTATTAAATAATTCATTTACATATTAAAAACCAACACTTTGTTGACACCTGTGGGATGACTAATCTCCCACTCCCTCGGAAAGTGACCGCCGAAAGCGCAAATCAGCTATTTTTTATTCATATATTATTAATTTTCTCCTATCGCCCATGTTTTTTACAATTCAATTTAATTATTAAATTGAATCAATTAACTAAATTTTGATGTTTTTTATAGTAGTAATAAATTTCCTTAAATGCTATAATTCATTTGTTTTAAAATAGCATCTACGTCTCTATAACTACTAGAATCGTTTACATGCGCAAAATTTTAAATTAGAGGTGGTATGAGCGTTGTCACAATTAGAAACTCCTATCTTCGATGCGCTATTAAAGCATCGAAATCGTCATCCAATTCAATTCCATATTCCTGGTCATAAAAAAGGGAAAGGAATGGACCCTGCATTTCGAGAGTTTGTTGGAGATAATGTACTTTCAATCGATTTGATAAACATTGCCCCATTAGATGATTTACATTCGCCTAAGGGAGCTATAAAAAAAGCTCAACATTTAGCCGCAGAGGCCTTTGGGGCAGATGAAACTTTTTTCTCCGTTCAAGGAACGAGCGGAGCTATTATGACTATGATACTTACTATTTGTGGACCTGGAGATAAGATTCTCGTTCCACGAAATGTGCATAAATCCATTATGTCTGCCATCGTATTTGCCGGTGCTATACCTGTATTTATACACCCTGAGGTAGATAAAGAGCTTGGTGTTTCCCATGGCATATCTGTTGAATCCGTAGAAAAAGCGATAGAAGCGCATCCGGATGCAAAAGGTTTACTTGTAATTAATCCTACCTATTTTGGACTAGCTGCTGATTTAAAGAGAATCGTAGATATATCACATGAAAAAGGTATTCCTGTAGTAGTTGATGAAGCTCACGGAGTACATATCCACTTCCATGACGACCTTCCAATTTCAGCTATGGCTGCAGGTGCTGATATGGCTGCTACGTCTGTACACAAACTAGGCGGATCTATGACACAAAGCTCGGTCCTTAATGTAAGAGAAGGCTTAGTATCAGCTAAAAGGGTGCAATCCATTCTTTCCATGCTTACAACAACTTCTACATCCTATCCTCTTTTAGCATCATTGGATACGGCTAGAAGACAATTAGCTATACATGGTGAGGATTTAATAGGTGAAGCAATAACAATTGCCGAGGAAACTCGTAGACGAATAAATGAAATTGAGCATATTCATTGCGTTGGCAGAGAAATATTACAAAGCTCAGCTACTTATGATATTGATCCAACTAAGCTTCTTATTAGCGTGAAAAATTTAGGAATCACAGGATTTGAAGCAGAAATTTGGCTCCGAGAAAAAGCAAATATCGAAGTAGAACTCTCAGATTTATATAATATTCTATGCCTCATTACTCTTGGGGATACGAAAAAAGAAACAGATATGCTTGTTAATGCTTTATCGCGTATGGTGGTTGCCCATGAATCTGAAGCAACCATAGTAGAGTCATCTGTAACCCTGCCTGATATTCCTGGACTAGCAATGTCTCCTCGTGATGCTTTCTACGCAGAAACTGAATCTATCCCATTATTAGAGGCAAGTGGTAGGATTTCTGCAGAATTCGTAATGGTTTACCCTCCTGGGATTCCAATTTTTATTCCCGGGGAAATAATCACACCTGGGAACATTGACTATATTCAAATGAATTTAAAGGCTGGATTGCCAGTTCAAGGTCCAGAGGACGACACTTTAGAAATGATTCATGTGATTAAAGAGCATCAAGCAATTATTTGAACACACTAATCTAAAACAGCCATTTGACTACTGTCAAATGACTGTTTTATTTAATACAAAATAATTTTACTCTCATTAAAAAATTATAAGCGCAAATATCGGACATATAAAGGCTCCTAATATAGCGCTAAGAGTCATCGCTACCGATCCCATAGTCATCGTTTCTTCCCCGTATTCTGCCAGCTTAGATAAGCCTATTCCATGGGATGCACTTCCTACAGAGATTCCTCTACCAATTGCGGTATCTATCCTACATAATTTAAATAGAAAAGATCCTGTTAATGCTCCTATTAAACCAGCTAAAATGACAAAAACCGCTGTCAAAGCAGGGATTCCTCCAATTGATTCACTGATTGGCATAGCAATCGGAGACGTAATGGACTTTGGTAATAAGGATCTTTGAAGAAAATCCTCAAAGGACATTAGTTTAGATAAGATAGCAATACTAATAAGTCCTGAAAGCATTGCTACTGTAACGCCTAATATAATTGGAACTTTGTTTTTTATGATTTTTTCTCGTTGTGTATATAAAGGATAGGCCATCCCAACTACTGCAGGGCCTAGCATACCATCAATCCACTTAGCTCCCGACATATATGTATCATATGAAACTCCAGATAAACTTAAGATAACTACCAAAACAATAGTAGTAGTTAATATTGGTAGCAACAAAGGATACGTAAATCTTCTATAGACAAAGGTCATTCCGATAAAAATGAGAATTGTCGCTATAATCATTCCTATAGCAATCATTTAACATCCTCCTTTATCATTTTGCCTTCAATATATTGACATATTTTACCTGTCAATACAATAGTGACCATGGTACTGATGATTAGTGCAAGAACAATCAATACTCCTGTGACTGAAAATAATTGAGGATAATCCATAATTCCAACAGTTGCAGGAACAAATAATAACGCAAGAAAGGCAAGTAAAAAACCTGCTCCATCTTTTATATAATTAACTGGAACTATTTTTAGTAGGAGACATGCAAGTAGTATCAACAATCCAGCAATACTACCTGGGAACGAAAATGGCAGCAATCCCACAGTAAAAGATCCAAGTAGAAAGAATAAATATAGAATAATAACTTGAAAGATTATTTGAATTATTTTTGTGATTTTTTCCATATACACTTTAAAAGTTTAAATCTTTTAAAGTTTCACCTCCACTAAACGATAATAGAAATTATTTTACGCCTTCTCTTTTAGTATGTCTATGTAAAGAAAAACACCTCTGTTAAACAAACAGAGGTGAAAGAAATTATTCTTTTACTTTAATGGCATGTGGATCAATCAACTCGTACCCTTTTGCACGTAATCCTTCTACAATTTGAGGTAAAGCTGCTAAAGTCCATTCACGGTCATGCATTAATAAATTTGCACCATCAACTAAGTACTCTGTATTAACCATTATATCTGCTAAACTAGTAGCCTCCATATATTGCTTTTCCCAATCGTAACCGTATGTCCAATTCATCAAGACCATACCTTCTTGTTCTACTAGAGATTTACTAAAATCAGTATTAACTCCAAAAGGTGCTCGGAAGAATTTAGGTTTCTCTCCAATCACTGATTCTACAGTCTCATTTACGTTTAATATTTCCTCTTGCTGTTGTTCTTCTGAACTATTTTTAAGGTTTGCATGAGTTTGTGTATGGTTTCCTATCTCAAATCCTAAATCAAAGATTTCCTTTAAGTTAGCTTTTTCTTCCTCTGAATCTATGAAATGACCATTCACAAAAAAGATTGCAGGAGCGTCAAGCTCTTTTAATACCTTCGCCATTTCTAAAGCATATTTATCAGGTGCATCATCAATAGTTAAAAGGACCGCCTTAGGATTTGCATCTCCAATTGGTTTTATTGTCCAATTGGCTTCATTAATTTCATATTGTATTTCAGTAACAGGTTCTTCTACTACTACTTCTTCTGCTGATTCAACTTCTTCCGTTTCCTCTTCTAATTCTGGTTGTTGGGTAACTTCTATTCTGTCGCCAACCTCTTTTTCAACCTCTGTCTCCTCTTCAGAGCATCCGGAGAGTAATAGTAATATTGCTGCGGGTAATAACCAAGTTGTAAGTTTCAATTTAATCACCATATCCCTTCTATTTCCATTCTAACAGGCATAAGGAAAACCGTGTAGAGTAATTCTACACGGTTTTTTGGTCCTACTTGATTATTTAGAAAGAATATGAATAGGGTGACCCATTACTACTTCAGCAGCTTCCATTGCAATTTCTCCAAGTGTTGGATGTGCATGAATAGTCATAGCAATATCCTCTACAGTCATTCCAGCTTCAATTGCTAAGCCTAGTTCAGCAATCATGTCAGAAGCTCCCTGACCAACGATTTGTGCTCCAAGCAATAATCCGTCCTCTTTACGAGAGACTAGTTTTACAAAGCCTTCTGTAGCGTTAAGTGCAAGTGCACGACCGTTAGCTCCGAATGGGAACTTACCAGCTGCTACATCAAATCCTTGTTCTTTCGCTTGAGCTTCAGATAAACCAACAGTAGCAAGTTCTGGATCAGTGAAGCATACAGCTGGAATTGCAAGATAATCAACTACAGATGATTGACCAGCAATTGCTTCAGCTGCTACTTTACCTTCGTAAGAAGCTTTGTGAGCAAGCTGAGGGCCAGCTACAACATCACCAATAGCAAAGATATTGCTAATGCTTGTGCGACATTGCTTATCTACTTCGATTAATCCGCGTTCTGCGAATTTAATACCAAGTTCTTCTAAACCAATTTCATCAGTATTCGGGCGACGACCAACAGTTACTAATACATAGTCAGCCTCAACTTTTTTCTCTTCGCCACCAACCTCATAGCTTACTACTACACCAGTATCTGATTCTTCGACACCTTTTGCAGAAGCTTTTACTACGATGTCCACACCTTTTTTCTTCAAGCCTTTTTTAACAATTGTAGTCATTTGTTTTTCAAATCCAGCTAAGATATCATCTCCGCCTTCGATAATTGTTACTTGAGAACCAAGGTTAGCATAAGCAGAGCCTAACTCAGTACCAATATAACCTCCACCGATCACTACTAGTTTTTCAGGTACTTCTTGAAGATTTAAAGCGCCAGTCGAATTTATAACGCGTTTTGTATATTTAAATGTAGGTATTTCAACTGGTCGAGATCCAGTTGCTATAATCGCATGCTTAAAAGTATAAGTTTGTGCAGATTTTTCATCCATTACACGAACTGTGTTAGCATCTACGAAGTATGCTTCACCAGAAACCACTTCAATGTTATTTCCTTTTAACAGACCTGAAACACCACTTGTTAATTTTTTAACAACGCTTTCTTTGAAAGCTTGTGCTTTAGAAAAGTCTATTTTAACATCACTCGCTGTAATACCCATATCATCTGAATGTTTAGCTTGTTCGAAACGGTGACCAACTGAAATAAGTGCTTTAGAAGGAATACATCCAACGTTTAAGCAAACTCCACCGATATGTTCTTTTTCTACAACTAATACCTTTTGACCAGTTTGTGCAGCACGAATTGCAGCTACATAACCTCCAGGGCCTGAACCTATTACTAAAGTGTCTGTTTCAATCGGGAAATCTCCTACTACCATTTTTTACGCCTCCATTAATAATAATTCTGGACTGCTTAATAAACGTTTTATATGGTTCAACGCATGTTGGGCAGTCGCACCATCGATCATGCGATGATCAAAGCTCAATGATAATGCTAACACAGGAGCAGCTACAATTTCACTATTTTTTATTACAGGTTTTTCTGAAATTCGACCAATTCCGAGAATTGCTACTTCTGGATGGTTGATAACAGGTGTAAACCATTGCCCTCCAGCAGAGCCAATATTTGAAATCGAACATGAAGCTCCCTTCATTTCAGCTGGAGATAACTTACCATCACGAGCTTTTGTTGCTAAAGAGTTAATTTCATCCGAAATTGCAAATACAGACTTACGATCTGCATTTTTAATAACAGGAACTAATAAACCTTTGTCCGTGTCTGCTGCGATTCCTATATTGTAGTAATGCTTTTGAATTACTTCGTTTGACTCGTCATCATAAGAAGTGTTCAATGCAGGGAATTCACGTAACGTACTTACAAGTGCTTTAACAACGTAAGGTAAATAAGTTAACTTGATATTTTTTTCTGCAGCAATTTCTTTAAACTTCTTGCGATGTGCAACTAGCTCAGTCACGTCAACTTCATCCATTAGAGTAACATGTGGAGCAGTATGCTTAGAATTGACCATTGCTTTCGCTATAGCTTTACGCATTGGAGATAGCTTTTCGCGAGTTTCAGGGAACTCTCCTTCTAAATTAACTGGAGCAGAAGCTTTCGTTTCTTGTACTTTTTCTTTTTCTTCAGCTACAGCAGTAGATGTATCTTCTACTTTTTGGTCTCCAGATAAGAATGTTTCGATGTCTTCTTTTAATATACGACCATTTTTTCCTGTGCCATTAACGTCTGCAATATTTACCTCGTTTTCACGAGCAAATTTTCGAACTGAAGGCATTGCAATTACACGAGTATCACCTTTTGGCTCAGGCTTCACTTCTTGAGAAGTTTCTTTCACTTCTGTTTTTGTAGCTGGTTGCTGATTTTTAGAAGCACTAACTGGTTCTTTTTCAACCTCCTGGCCGTTCTCTAGAGTAGATTGAACTTGCGCCTCTGTTTTTTCTTCGCCGTGATCTCCCTTAAATTGAAGATCCTCATAACCAGGTGCGTCTAATTTGACAAGTACGTCACCAACTACCGCAACAGTTCCTTCACTAACCAATACCTCTGTTACTTTTCCTTTAACAGGCGAAGGAATTTCAACTACAGCTTTATCATTTTGTACCTCACAAAGAATATCATCTTCGTCTATTTCGTCACCGGCTTTAACAAACCATTTAACGATTTCTCCTTCATGTATACCTTCTCCAATATCCGGTAGGCGGAATTCAAATGCCAAAGTGCTCACCCTTTCTATTGTTTGTTTTTATTAGAAGTTTAATACTTTCTTCGCTGTTTCTACTATATCCTTTGAGTTTGGCAGCCAAACTGTTTCTGCTTGAGAGAATGGGAATACAGTATCTGGTGCAGCTACACGTAATACAGGAGCCTCTAAGCTTAATATAGCTCTTTCAGTAATTTCTGCTACTACATTTGCTGCTATACCTGCTTGTTTTTGAGCTTCTTGTACAACGATAGCACGATTCGTTTTTTCAACAGAAGCAATAATTGTTTCAATATCTAATGGTTGCACAGTGCGAAGATCAACTACTTCAACGGAATGACCTTCTTTTTCTAGTTCCTCAGCAGCTTTTAAGCTCTCCTGAACCATTGCACCGTATGCAATAATTGTTAAGTCAGTGCCCTCACGCTTTACATCTGCTTTTCCAAGTGGAATTGTATATTCTTCCTCTGGCACCTCACCACGGAAAGAACGATATAATTTCATATGTTCTAAGAAGATTACAGGGTCATTATCACGAATGGCAGATATCAATAAACCTTTTGCATCGTACGGTGTAGATGGAATAACTACTTTTACTCCTGGAGTAGAAGTCATTAGAAGCTCCAAGCTATCCGCATGCATCTCAGGTGTATGAACGCCTCCACCAAACGGAGAACGAATTGTAACAGGCGCATTAAATGCTCCACCTGTACGGAAACGCATGCGAGCTAATTGCCCACTGATAGAATCCATTACTTCGTATACGAAACCAAAGAATTGAATCTCTGGAACTGGACGGAATCCTTGTAGAGAAAGACCCACTGCCAACCCGCCAATACCTGATTCTGCAAGGGGTGTATCAAATACTCGATCTTCCCCAAACTCTTTTTGTAGACCTTCAGTTGCACGGAATACACCGCCGTTATTACCAACGTCTTCACCGAAGACTAACACATTTTCATCATTTTTAAGCTCATTACGGAGAGCATCCGTAATTGCTTGAATCATCGTCATTTGTGCCATCGGTTACTTCGACTCCTTCTCTGTATAGTAAGCTAATTGCTCATCTAAGTTATATGGATTTTCTTCATACATAATATTAATCAAATCTGTCACTTTTTGTTTTGGAGCAGCATCTGCTTTTTTGATAGCGTCTTTAATTTCTTCTTTCGCTCTCTCAATTACTTCTGCTTCCTTTTCTTCACTCCAAATACCTTTACCTTCTAAATATTTACGGAAACGTACTAGAGGATCTTTCTTTTCCCACTCTGAATCTGTTTCAGAAGTACGGTAACGTGTTGGGTCATCTCCAGCCATTGTATGCGGACCATAACGGTAACAAACTGTCTCAATTAGGCTTGGCCCTTCTCCTTTAACAGCACGGTCTCTTGCATCCTTTGTAGCCACGTATACAGCAAGCGGATCCATTCCGTCTACAACGATACTTGGTAATCCCGCTGCAATACCTTTTTGTGCAATTGTTTTTGCTGCTGTTTGTAGCTCACGAGGAGTTGAAATAGCGTATTGGTTGTTTTGGACGATAAACACAGCTGGCACACGGAAAGCACCTGCGAAGTTAATACCTTCGTAGAAGTCACCTTGTGAAGAACCACCATCTCCTGTATATGTAATAGCAATAGATTTTTTACCGCGTTTTTGCATTCCTAAAGCTACTCCAGCTGCTTGAATAAATTGTGCACCAATAATAATTTGTGGTGGGAACACGTTTACGCCTTCTGGAATTTGGTTACCCATAAAATGACCACGTGAAAATAGGAACGCTTGCCATAAAGGTAAACCATGCCATACTATTTGTGGAACATCACGATAGCCAGGTAAGATGAAGTCTTCTTTTTCACAAGCAAAATGAGATGCAAGCTGAGAAGCCTCTTGCCCTGCTGTAGGCGCGTAGAAGCCAAGACGTCCTTGACGATTTAAGGAAATAGAACGTTGGTCCAGAATTCTTGTATAAACCATGCGACTCATTAGTTCTACTAAATCTTCATCAGATAAATTAGGGTTCGCTTGTTCGTTAACAATTTCCCCTTCTTCGTTCAATATCTGGAACATTTCAAATTTTTCTTCGATCTCATGAAGCGTTTTCATTGGGTCAAACTGTTTTTCCTTGTTTGAAGCCATAAAGCACCTCTCCTTTTCCTCTGTATTAAAATTTATTTACTTCTTGATTGGTACAAGCGCAATTCCATTTAAGTATACTCAAGAATAAATGGTCGGTCAATCATCTAGAATTCTACTAATTTTATATTAGAATATTATAAACATTCATTTCTGTACTACTAATTAATTATGTCTGTACTATATCAGTTTGAATTATATGCTTAAAATTTATTTTATTAATAGTATTGATCCAAAAGTCAAAATTATATTAAATACAATACAAATAGTTTCTGTTCTCGGGGAGCTTTTAGTCAATCATACAGTTCACGCTTCTTTTTGAGTAATTCAATTAATGAAATTAACTTAAGTAGTAAAGAACACCCTCTAAACACCTTGTATGAAATTAAAATATTTTAAATCTTACTTATAACTGAAACAACATAAGCATATGGTTTAACAACCTCTTCAATATACATACCACCTCTGTTATTTTTTACACTTCCTATCTTTTTATGCAATCTAATCAAAAGAAATCTCAAGTGCCTTTGTCTGCTTCATCACTTGTCGTGTGATTTTTCCGACAATAGTCGCTGTAAGGTATTCTTAATCCTTCATACTATAAATAGTCGTTAGATGTGTAACATCTCTGCCATAGCTTCGAAATAATAAAAATACCATGAACATCTGTTTCATGGCGCTAAATTTATATTATTTTTTCACAAAAAAAGCAGCCCTTTAATAGGGCTGCAATTAGTAGAGATTATTCTTGATTTTGAAGTGTTGAAAAGGCTTGATCCTTCACTTCGTTTAAATGCGTTGTTAAATCATTAAATTCCTTGACAGAGTGTTGCACCACTTCATTTTGCTTATTGACCTCTGCAACCTTCTCCTGAATCGAAGTAACATTAGCTTCCTCATCAACCAGCATGTTATAAAGCGATTCTTGCAAACTAGCAAGAGAATTGTATTGTTCAACCAACTTATCATGGGCAGCGTAGCGATTCTTTAAGGCCTCTTCCACTAAACGTATACTTTCCTTTTCAGATTCTTCTTTTGCATCAGAGATGACTGCTTCTAAATCTGCAAGTTTTTCATTTGCCTTAGCAATCGATTCTTTTTCTTTTTTCACCAATGCTAAACGTTCCTCTAAAAGAGTAGCAGTTGCCTCTACTTGAGCACTCAGCTCATCCTGTTGGTCTTGAGTTAACTCCATCATACTTTGAAAATTGGTTAGTTCTTTTAACTCAGTTTCCGCTAATAAGGGTTGCACTTCTCTATACCCTTTCTCAGTTTCATAGATTTCGGTTAATACATTGGACAGTTTTTCCTCCGTGCTCTCTCCAAAAGAACAAGCCGTAAGGAGTAGAAGCATACTTAAAGGAATTATGAATTTAATTTTTTTCATACAGCAACCTCCTATACCATTTTCAACTATAATTGTTCTAGTTATTAAATTCAACTGACGATATACCTTTTTGTTTAGTAAAACGACATAATTCGATATAATAGGAATATGAAATTTGAAAGGACGATTATGATGATTTTAATGCAAGATATAATTAGAGACGGCCATCCTACTCTACGTAAGAAAACAGATGAGTTAACATTTCCACTTTCAGAAGAGGAACAAACACTTGCTCATGACTTATTGCAATATGTTATAAATAGTCAAGATGATGAAATGGTGAAGAAATACAACCTTCGACCGGGGATTGGAATTGCTGCTCCGCAAGTAAATGTATCTAAAAGGATGTTCGCCTTACATTTAACCGACGAAGATGAAAATGAAGTCAGCTTTGTGGCAGTTAATCCTAAAATTATTAGCCATTCTGTAGAGAAAACATACATAGCGGCTGGAGAAGGATGTCTCTCAGTGGACGAAGTTATTGAAGGTTATGTTCCACGATATGCACGTATTACCGCAACAGGTTTTCATCCAGACGGGACTCCCTTCAAAAAACGTTTAAAAGGCTTAGCAGCTATCGCATTTCAACATGAATTAGATCATTTAAACGGAATTATGTTTTATGACCATATCAATCCACAAAATCCATATGAGGAAATTCCTGACGCATTCCCATATGAACGTAAATAGTACCTTCTTATTGTTATACCGAAGAAAGGTTTGCCTTTGAAAAGGCGAACCTTTTTTGTATTGGAGAAAATAACAAGGTTAGAAAAAGACTATAGATAAACACCACCAGATGGATGCTGTCCGTCTATAGTCTTACTGCAAATTATTTTAAATCAGATAGTCTTGGCATCGCAGATAGTGCACCAAACTTAGTTGCACAAATAGAACCGAGTTTATTTCCAAAAGCGATATACTCGATCCATTCTTCTTTTGTTTCTGGCTTACCCTCTGATTGGATTTTCGATAAAATCCCAGCCATAAAGGCATCGCCAGCCCCAGTTGTATCTATAGCCACTACTTTTTCAACAGGGATATGAACCAATTCTCCGTCAATAAGGGCGTACGTTCCCTCTGCACCAACTGTTACAAGAACAATTGGAATATTGTAAGGAGCTAGCTTATTAAGCCCTTCCAACCGGGAGCTTGTTTCTGTCAAAAAGAATAGCTCTTCTTCCGTCAATTTAAAAATGTCTATATCATGAAGAAAAGAGCAAATCGTTTCTCTACAATTCTGTTCTGTTTCCCAGCGCAAAGGTCGTATGTTTGCGTCACAAGATAAAAGAGCACTAGATTTTTTTATTTTATCAACAATGTTCCGTGTAGTTTTACGTGCTGTTGGATGAAATAACGTCCCAGAGCAAAAATGGAATACTGCCGCTTGTTCAAAAGCTTTTTCGTTAATCATGGAGAAATTTACTTGCAAATCAGGAGTATCATCAACGTACGTGTGAAAATGTCGATCATTATTTTCAGTCAAATGAACATAGACACCACTTACACATTTCTCTGAATTCACTTGGGCATACGAAAGATTTACTCCTTCTGCCTCCAATTCTCTTCTGACAAACTTCGAGGTTTCATCCTCTCCAATTATCGTAATAAAAGATGAGGAAGCCCCTAGTCTACCAATACCTGCAGCAACATTTACTGTAGCCCCACCTAAAAATTTAGTGAATTTTCTATTTGTCTGATCCTCTGCAATATAATCAACGAAGGCGTCTCCATAAATTAATACGTTTTTGTTTTTTTGCTCGTTCATATGTAACTCCTTTAAATTAACTCTAATTTCTTCATTGCATTTACTAACCCATTTTCAGCAACATGATCTGTCACTATTGTAGCGTGTTTCTTAAGTTCTTCCTCTGCATTACCCATCGCAACTCCTGTACCTACAAATTTCAACATTTCTACATCATTTAAACCATCACCAAAAGCAATTGCATCTTTTCTGTCTTTACCTAAATAATCTAAAAGAATTTCTATCCCTATTGCTTTAGACATCCCTTTTGGAAGCACATCACATGAAACTCTGTGCCACCGTATAAACGACAAGTTGGGAAATGCCTCTTCATATTCCTTTTGGATTTCTTCATTGCAAAAGACAAGAGATTGATGAATATCATTGTTCAAATAAAAATCTTCTGCTTTCCGAGGAAAGCCAACTTTTAATGTTGAAATACTTTCAATTACATCTTGATGATCTGGAACATTGGAAACCATTTCATTGGTGTCCATGTATACTAAAGGCTGATCTTTCAAAGCAGCAAATTCAGAAAGCTTTTTAAGTTCTTCCTTGTCAATAATACCTTTATGTATAGTCTTACCTTCAAATTGGACAATTTGACCATTGTAGCTAATATAGGAATCTATTTGTAACTGTTCTACGATTGCTTTGGCAAGAAATGGAGCTCTTCCAGTAGCAATCACAGTGATATGTCCATTTGCTCTTGCTTGTTTAAATGCTTCTTCTACACCTGTAGGTATATTTTTCTCCATATCTAAAATAGTGCCATCAATGTCAAAAATCAATACTTTTTGTACCATCAAAATTTTCCTCTTTTCCGATTCGAATTATTTGACTTTTCTGTTAAAAACCTTTACAAATTTAATTTTTTAGTATATAATACGTCTTAAGGAGTGGATTGCCATGTTGAAACGCCTGAAAAGGAAATTGTTGAGACGACTCGGCGGAATGCTCAGAAATAAAACTATTGCTTAAGTCAAATGTCTTGCCCTTCAAAATTTGGAGGGCTTTTCTTTATTTTAAAGAAGTGGCGTGATAATATAAAGAGAATTGATTTATTATGAACGTGAAAAAGGAGAGTATAAAAATGATTTATAAAGTTTATTATCAAGAAAATGCACTAGAAGTACCAGTTCGCGAAAACACAAAGAGCTTATATGTTGAGGGAGAATCCGAACGCGAAGTTCGCTCCCTTCTAAAGGACCGCAAGTATAATATTGAGCTTATCCAGCTGCTTGAAGGAAACCACTTGGAATACGAACAAGCAAGCCCAAATTTCAAAGTAGAAGAGTTATAATTTATGAAATTTGTAAAAAATGATCAAACTGCTGTTTTCGCCCTCGGCGGACTAGGTGAAATCGGCAAAAATACGTATGGAGTTCAGTTTCAAGATGAAATCATTCTGATTGATGCTGGTATTAAATTCCCTGAGGATGACCTTCTTGGGATTGATTATGTTATTCCGGACTACACTTATTTAGTTAAAAATGTAGACAAGATTAAAGGATTATTCATTACGCATGGTCACGAAGACCATATCGGTGGAATCCCTTACTTACTAAAGCAACTTAATGTTCCAGTATACGGGAGCAAACTAGCACTAGGATTACTTCGCAATAAATTAGAAGAGCATGGTTTACTTCGTCAAACAAAAATGAATGTGATTGAAGAAGACGATATAATTAAATTTAGAAAAACCGCAGTTAGCTTTTTTAGGACTACGCATAGTATACCTGATGCTTTCGGGATTGTGGTGAAAACCCCTCCTGGTAATATTGTGCATACAGGAGATTTCAAGTTTGATTTTACCCCTGTTGGCGAACCAGCCAATTTGACTAAAATGGCTGAAATCGGACGCGATGGTGTTCTTTGTCTACTTTCTGATAGCACTAATGCAGAGGTTCCTAATTTCACAATGTCCGAACGTAAAGTTGGAGAAAGTATGGATTCCATTTTCCGTAAAGTGAATGGCCGTATTATTTTTGCAACCTTCGCTTCTAACATCCATAGACTTCAACAGGTTATCGATGCCGCAGTGCATCATAATCGTAAAATTGCTGTTTTTGGAAGAAGTATGGATAATAACATTACCATCGGGAGAGAGCTCGGATATATTACAGCCCCTAAGGAAATGTTTATAGATACAAGTGCTTTAAATCGACTACCGGCAAACGAAGTATTAATACTATGTACCGGTAGCCAAGGTGAACCAATGGCTGCCCTATCTAGAATTGCTAACGGTACTCACCGACAAATTCAAATTCAGCCTGGAGATACCGTTGTATTTTCTTCTTCACCTATTCCAGGTAATAGAGCAAGCGTAAACAGAACGATTAACCTATTGTTCCGTGCTGGCGCAGAAGTAATTCATGGTTCCTTAAATAACGTCCATACATCTGGGCACGGTTCTCAAGAAGAACAAAAGCTTATGCTGCGTTTGATGAAACCTAAATTCTTTATGCCTATTCATGGGGAGTTCCGTATGTTAAAACTTCATACCGAGCTTGCTGCAGATTGTGATGTACCAATTGAAAATACATTTATTATGGAAAATGGCGACGTTCTTGCTTTGAGCTCAACTGAAGCTCACGTGGCAGGACGTATCCCTTCTGGTGATGTATATATTGATGGTAGCGGTATTGGAGACATCGGGAATATTGTGCTAAGAGATCGCCGTATTCTTTCAGAAGAAGGCCTAGTAATTGTAGTTGTTAGTGCTGATATGGAAAGAAAGAAAATTGTGTCAGGTCCAGATATTATTTCTAGAGGATTCGTTTACATGAGAGAATCAGGCACGATGATCAATGAAGCTCAGCAAATGTTAAACAAGCATTTAAGATACACTATACAGGACAAGTCTATTGAATGGTCTGAGCTAAAAAATGAAATTACAGATGTGTTAAGCCCTTATTTATATGAAAAAACAAAACGTCGCCCAATGATTTTACCAATCATTATGGAAGTATAAATTATATAAAAGCATCATTTTATTTGATGCTTCGGACTGTAGGCAAACTCAAAGAAATTTGAAATTGTCTACAGTCTTTTTTTTACAATATATAGTAAGAAATCATCGATTCAGATATTCATAAGCCACACTTTCCAAAAGCACGACCTCAGACTCGGCGCTTCGGCTACTTGGTTTCTTCAAGTCATTTACTACAATCGACAAGTGTTAGCTAATAATAAAGTATTAAATCTCAAAATACTTGGAAATATTAATATTATGTGAGAGCTCTTTCACCAAATTTAAAGTAAGCATCACCTATTCAAAAATTTTGCCAAACAAAAAGAGAACATATAAACGAATTAACGTTTTATACTCTCTTTTTAAGACTTATCGATACTTGGATACTGTATTTATAAACGGCAATTATTGATTCTCATCTTTTTGCTGCTCAGAAGGCTCTTCACTTGGGTCCGGCTCATTTTCATCGGTACCGTTGCATCCGAATAGTATACCTGTTGATAAAATAACAGACATAATAGTAAGAACATACCTTTTATTCTTCATCCTAATCCCTCCATTCTTATGCTTAATGTGTCTATCTTTTAGAAAAATATACAAAAATAAAAGAGCGCTCCAATTGGAACGCTCTTATCATATTAAGACTCACCTATACTTTAAATATTATTTTTGCTTGTTTATTTCATATTGAACGAATGTTTTATAATCTAAAATTTATTTATTTTAATAAATATAAAAGCCAAGGGATTAGTCCCTTGGCTTAGTTAAGATAAAACTTTCTTTTCAAAGCGATTAATATCAACATCTGCACCAATTATAATAAGTACATCATTTAGTTGCATTTTATCGTGGGCTTGAGGTGAGACGATGATATCCTTTCCTCGTTTAACCGCAACAATGTTAATGCCATATCTCGCACGGATATCCAAATCTATAATTGAGAACCCAGCAATTTTCTCGTTTACTTTGATTTCCATAATCGAATGCTCATCGGATAGCTCCAAATAATCTAATACATTATTAGAAATGATGTTATTGGCAATTCGTATCCCCATGTCTCGTTCTGGATGAACTACTTGATCTGCACCTATTTTTCGTAACACTTTTTCATGATAATCATTTTGAGCCTTCACTGTAATTTTTTTCACACCTATTTCTTTTAGCATAAGTGTAGTCAAAATACTTGATTGAATGTCATCCCCTATTGCAACAATCACGTGTTCAAAATTTCTTATCCCAAGAGATTTTAAAACTGCCTCGTCTGTTGTATCCGCAATAACCGCATGAGTTGCTATTGTAGCGAACTCATCTACTCGTTCTTGAATTTTATCGATTGCCATTACATCCGCGCCTTGCTCCATTAACTCTTTTACGATACTTCCTCCGAAACGACCTAAACCAATAACAACAAATTCCTTATGCATAACTGCGCCTCCTAGAACTAATTGCCATTAGTTTAACACATCAGCTGTTCCTCGGCTATGAGATTTCACTATAGCCATTTTCATAACTAACGTTCATTTATCAACAATACAAGTCGCTTTTCTAGCATGTGCCAACCGTACTCCCCTGTTTGCCTATGTCTTAGCTGTCCTTTTTTATCAAACAAGTAAAAGTTAGGAACCATTTGATTCTGATATTTTTTAGAAATGGTTAAATCATGATCTAAGAATATCGAATGATTTATACCGATAGCAGCAGCTGTAGATTGAACAATACTTGTATTAGCATCCTCTTGGGATCTTGGCATATGAACAGCGATTACATTAAAACGATCTCCATATTTGCTTTTCCATAAGTTAATCACTGATGGAGCCCTTTTGCAGGCTTGACAGCTAACAGACCAAAAATAGACAAGAACAGGCTTTTCTCCCATTAGTTGTTCCTTTGACCATGCTCCGTTTAACCATATTGCCGAATTCGGAAACTCCGGTAACTCCTCTCTTAACCGCATTAAATTCTCTCCTTTTTCTGTCATCCATTGTTATAGTATGCAGGACAAAAACTACCGATTATTTCATTCAATAAAAAATGGAATAATTTTTTTTTGTAAAATCATTAAAAAGTTGTTAAAGTAAACTTAAAGTTATGTTAAAATAAACTTTGTTTTATGGAAAAGCTCTTTATTTCAAATAAAAGAAGGAGCGTAATTACATGCAAATAGGTAAAAAAATTAAGCAATTACGGTTGAAAAAAGGACTTACTCAAGAGGAGCTTGGAGAAAGGACAGATTTAAGTAAGGGTTTTATTTCTCAGCTTGAACGTGACCTCAATTCTCCTTCTATTGAAACTCTTTTTTCCATCTTAAATGTTTTAGGTTGTAAGCCTAAGGATTTCTTTGATGATGAACACAGTAGAACAAAGGTTGTTTTTGAAAAAGAAGAACAAACCGTTAATGTAGATGAAGAAAAAAAGTATACACTGCACTGGCTTATCTCAGAATCCAATGAAAATGATATGGAGCCAGTACTTATTATTCTTGATAAAGGCGGGCAATTTAAAGAGTTCGAACCGTCCCTATCTCAAACATTCATATATGTTTTACACGGTCGCGTCCAGTTAACATTAGGCAAGCAGCACTACTTCGCATCAATAGGAGAATCCCTCTATTTTGAAGCATCTGATCACCATCTTTTACAAAATGCATCGGATGATATCGCGAAGGTTATTTATGCCGTCACCAATTCTTACTTATGAAAATGGAGGGTTATTATGTCAGAGACACCTATTATTCGCTTTGAAAACGTCACTAAATTTTATGATGAGGACACTACCGTACTTAGTAACATTAATTTTGAATTAGAACGCGGAAAATTTTATACGTTATTAGGACCATCAGGTTGTGGGAAAACAACTATTCTCCGCTTAATCGCAGGATTTATGCAGCCTTCAAGTGGGAGCATTTATTTTAATGGAAAACTAATCAACAATGTACCAGCCAACGAACGCCAAGTTAATACCGTATTTCAGGACTACGCTTTGTTTCCTCACTTAAATGTTTTTGAAAACGTAGCATTTGGTCTACGCATAAAAAAATTAGCAAAAAAAGATATAGAAGACAAAGTATTAGAAGCATTGAGATTTGTTAATTTAAGCGGTTATGAGTATAGAGAAATAGCAGAAATGTCTGGGGGACAAAGACAACGTGTTGCTATCGCCCGTGCAATAGTCAATGACCCTGAAATTATATTACTAGACGAGCCACTTTCAGCGCTTGACCTAAAGCTACGTTCAGAAATGCAGTACGAGCTTCGTGAGTTACAGCAACGTCTCGGAAAAACTTTTATCTTTGTTACGCATGACCAAGAAGAAGCACTTGCTATGTCCGATGAAATATTTGTATTGAATGCCGGAAATATTGAACAAAGTGGAACTCCTATGGATATTTATGATGAACCTATCAATCGCTTTGTTGCGGACTTTATCGGTGAATCTAATATTGTAGAAGGAACAATGGTCGCAGATTTCCGTGTGCATATTGGTGGTAAGGAATTTGAATGTGTGGACCAAGGGTTAAATCCAAATGAGAAGGTTGATATCGTTATTCGCCCAGAGGATTTAGAAATTACTGGAGTAGATAATGGGAAGATGAAAGTGAAAGTAGATACCCAACTATTTAGAGGCGTTCACTATGAGCTATCCACTTACGATGAAGAAGGAAATGAGTGGTTAGTTCATTCAACTAAAAAAGCAGCTGTAGGTGAAATGATTGGATTAGATTTCGATCCGGAGTCTATTCATGTTATGCGTCTAAATGAAACAGAAGAAGAATTTGACAAACGACTTGAGTCTTATGGGGAAGACGCTTATGGAAACTAAAAAAGCTAAAACGCTTTATCTGATACCCTACTATGCTTGGATACTATTCTTTGTCATAGCTCCAATAGCATTAATCGCTTATTATTCCTTCTTCGACTTAAGCGGAAGCTTTACATTAGATAACTATAAGAACTTTTTTACTTCTGTATATTTAAAGTTAACACTTAGCTCATTCTGGTACGCATTTTTAATTACCTTATTTTCTTTGCTCATTGCGTATCCAACAGCTTATCTTTTAACTAAAACAAAGCACAAACAATTATGGTTACTTTTAATCATTATTCCATCATGGATTAACCTTCTATTAAAAACATATGCGTTTATCGGGATCTTTGGTTTATATGGTCCAATCAATGCATTTTTAAATGTTTTTGGCATAGGTGAACAGCAAATACTATTTACTGATTTTAGTTTTATTTTTGTATCGGTGTACATTTTCATACCATTTATGATTCTCCCTATCTTTAACTCGCTCGATAAGTTAAATCCATCTCTTATAGATGCAAGTAGAGACTTAGGGGCTTCAAGCTGGACAACCTTTTCTAAGGTCATCTTTCCTTTAACTATTAATGGTGTAAAGGCCGGGATTCAAGCTGTATTCATTCCCTCCCTCTCATTATTTATGATTACTCGATTAATTGCAGGGAACAAAGTAATTACACTAGGTACTGCTATTGAACAACAGTTCCTTGTAACACAAAACTGGGGAATGGGTTCAACCATCGCCGTGTTTTTAATTATCTTTATGGTAATTGTCATGATCATTACAGGACAAAGAGAAAAGGGGGCCACTTCTAATGGAAAAAACAAGTAAGTCGGCAAAAATATTTTTAGCCCTGATCTTCGTTATTCTTTATGTACCTATTTTTTATTTGATATTCTATTCATTTAATAGCGGTGGTACGATGAATGACTTTGAGTCCTTTACTTGGGAGCACTATGCAGCAGTGTTTTCTGACACTCGTCTAATTATGATTCTTATCAACACTGTTATTGTGGCGTTACTATCTGCATTGATTTCGACCGTAATAGGTGTTCTTGGTTCCTTAGGTATAGTTTATATTCGAAACAAATCCTTAAGGAACTCAATATTATCCTTGAATAACGTATTAATTGTTAGCCCAGACGTGGTTATTGGTGCCTCCTTCTTGATTCTATTTACTATGGTTGGGGTTAAGTTAGGCTTTGCCTCAGTATTAATTTCTCATATTGCTTTTAGTATTCCAATCGTAGTCTTAATGGTATTGCCAAAACTTCAAGAAATGAACAGCTCGTTAATAGATGCAGCAGCCGATTTAGGTGCCACTAGAAGAGACATTTTAAGAAGAGTTATTATCCCTTTCATCAAACCGGGAATCTTTGCAGGATTCTTCCTGGCATTGACTTACTCATTAGATGACTTTGCAGTGACTTTCTTTGTCACTGGGAATGGTTTTAGTACATTATCAGTAGAGATTTATTCTATGGCTCGTGCCGGAATCACTCTAACAATTAATGCACTTTCAGGAATTATTTTCATCGTCACTTTATTGTTAGTAGTGGGCTATTACTTTATTAGCCAACGTGGCGGGAAAAACCCTACAGGAATGGGGGTAAGAAAATGAAAGATATTGTGAAAGCGTCAGTAGCAATTATTATTGTTTGTATAGGATTGTTTGTAGCGAATGACTACTTAGGGAAAAGCTCCGGCAATGCTGGTAGTGATACAGTTACTATTTACAACTGGGGTGAATATATAGATCCTGAGTTAATCAATCAATTCGAAGAAGAATCTGGTTATCGTGTTGTCTATGAAACATTCGACTCTAATGAAGCAATGATGACCAAAATTGAACAAGGTGGAACTTCCTATGACATAGCTGTACCTTCTGAGTATGCTATCGAAAAAATGAAGGAAAATGACTTACTTCTTCCAATTGATCAATCGAAAATCCCAAACATGGCAAATATAGATCCTTACTTTTTAGATTTATCCTTCGATCCTAAAAATGAATTTTCAGTTCCCTACTTTTGGGGAACAGTAGGAATCGTTTATAATCCTTCCCTTTTAGATGACCAGTCATTTGAAAGTTGGGATGATTTATGGGATTCTTCACTCCAAGGCAAGGTCCTTTTAGTAGATGGAGCGCGTGAGGTAATCGGAATGGGGTTAAATAGCCTTGGCCATTCCTTGAACTCAACTGATGAAACTGAGCTTCAAGAGACTTTAGAGAAACTTCAAAAGCTATCGCCTAATGTAAAGGCTATTATTGGTGATGAAGTAACACAGCTTATGGTAAACGAGGAAGCAGCCGTTGCGCTTACTTGGTCGGGACAAGCTGCTGATATGATGTGGGAAAATGAAGAACTAGATTACTCTGTTCCTGAAGAAGGTTCTAATCTATGGTTTGACAACATGGTAATCCCTAAAACCTCGGCAAACATCGAAGGCGCTCATGCATTTATCAACTTCATGTTAGATCCAGAGGTCGCTGCACAAAATGCAGATTATGTGGGGTACTCTACACCTAATACTGCAGCAATGGAGCTAATGGACGAAGAAGTCATAACAGACGAACGCTTCTATCCTTCCGAAGAAGCTCGAGACAATTTAGAAGTATACAATAACCTAGGACTTGAAATGTTAGGTGTTTATAACGAGTTGTTCTTGAAATTTAAAATGGGTTCAAAGTAAATTAGCAAATTAACATTTACCCTTTAATTAACTTAAATATTATTAAAAAATTATAGAGAGGATGGTCGCGACTCACGTCACGGCCATCCTCCTTTTGCCTAGCCAATGAAACCAGCAAAAAGTCTTTTTAGCTAAATCTACACCATCATTAGTACACCATATATGATTGTAGCGACAGGCGACGACTCCTGCGGGATTAGGGAGACAGATAAGACATCACAATCGACACGTTAGCGACGGTGATGGCTTATCGCTCCCCCGCGGAAAGCGTTCGCCTAAAGCGGAAATCAGCCATCTATTGCCCAAAGATTTCCCTGTAAATTTATTAATGGGATAGATCATATAACCATACAATATGTTCTTGAGGTAGTTTCTCCACGCTACTTCATCGTTACTACACTATTATGATTGTAGCGACAGGCGACGACTCCTGAGGGATTAGGGAGACAGATAAGCCCTCACAATCGACGCGCAAGCGACGGTGATGGCTTATCGCTCCCCCCGCGGAAAGCGTTCGCCTAAAGCGAAAATCAGTCATCTATTATCTAAAATTTTACTGCAATTTTATTAATAGGATTGATCATATAACCATACAATATGTTCTTGAGGTAGTTTCTCCGTACTACTTTATCATTACTATATATGATTGTAGCGACAGGCGACGACTCCTGCGGGATTAGGGAGACAGATAAGACATCACAACCGACGCACAAGCGACGGGGATGGCTTATTGCTCCCCCGCGGAAAGCGTTCGCCTAAAGTGAAAATTAGCCATGTATTATCAAGTTTTTCAAGAAGGTCGCAAGTGAAATTTTTTCGGGACACGAAGGTATGTATTATAGAGAAAATATGATATTATCGATAGATGATAATAGTATGAAAGAAAGCAGGAACCATTATGACAGAAAAAAGAAATAAATTTGCATTATATATACTAATGTTCAATATGTTTATCGTAATGTCAGGGATAGGAATTGTTATCCCAGTAATGCCTTCATATTTGGAGACTTTTGGCGTCGCTGGGCAAGCATTAGGATTTATCATTGCTTCCTATGCTTTAGGACAATTTATATTTTCACCATTAGCTGGTGAACTATCCGATAAATACGGAAGAAAAAAATTAATCATTATTGGTTTGATCGTCTTCTCCTTATCACAATTATGGTTTGGTTTAGCCACAGACGAATGGATGCTCTATATTGCAAGGTTTATGGGGGGAGTTGGCGGAGCATTTTTAGTACCAGCTACTATGGCATTTGTCGCTGACTTAACAAGCCTTGAAGATCGTGGAAAAGGCATGGGCTACATTGGGGCTTCCATGTCATTAGGCTTTATGATAGGGCCGGCTATCGGAGGGTTTTTAGCAGGTGTAAGTTTATCCTTTCCATTTTACATGGCTGCAGTTGTATCTTTTCTTTCCGCAATAGTCTCCTTAGTTATCTTGCCTGACATTAAAAATGTAATTAGTGAACTAACACCTACTATTAAAAAACGTGAAAATATCCTTTCACAAATGAAAAGCTCTATATACACGCCTTACTTTATGATGTTATTTATCATTTTTGTTTTCTCATTTGGAATTGCTAACTTCCAATCAACCTTTTCATTGTATGTAGATCACAAATATGATTATAGTCCTCAACGAATCGCTGCTATTTTAACTGTGGGTGGATTTGTAGGGGTAGTTATCCAAACTGTTGTGATAGACCGACTCTTTAAACGCTTTGGCGAATTAAATGTTATTCTTGTTAACTTAGTGGTTGCGGCTGTATCATTAGTACTTTTCTTTTTAGTAGACTCTTTCTGGCTTATTTTATTTTTAGCAACTGCCTTCTCAATTGCTACAACATTGATTCGTCCAGCTGTAAATACAATTGTCTCTAAACTTGCTGGCAATGAACAAGGGTTTGCTGCTGGTATGAACAATGCGTATATGAGTTTAGGTAATATGATTGGTCCGGCTCTAGCAGGTATTTTATTTGATGTGAATATCAACATACCATTTGTAGTCGGTGCATTAATCTTAATCTGTACTTGGGTTATCACTCTTGTCTGGGTTAAAAAGAAAAATCCAGTCATTTTATAACATAAGCTATTTTAAAGCTCACAATAAAAGCGCAATGGAGGTACATCTCTTCCATTGCGCTTTATCTATCTTTTTTTCTTTTCTCTCACAAGCTTTTCCATATTACTGGTCGTTTTTGTAGCGGGAGAAGTTGCTTCTTTTTTACTTTTTCTAAAAGGTGCTATAAGCTGTTTAAATCCAAATCTCCTAATTGTTATGTCTATAAAAAATAGGATGATTGCCGCCAAGATTAAAAACTGTCTTATAGGTTGCTTTTCCGAGCTAGTCATACCGATATCTCGAAATACCTCTGCTGGTTCACTTAAAAGTTCTCCATCAGTTCTACTAGTGATTAACTGAAGGTTTTGTACATTTGGCTGTTGAACCTTATATTCTTCACTGTAGGGAATGGATATCCCTGCTTGATAGATAACATCCTTCTCATTAGAAACTCGGAAAAATACTAGTCCCGGCTCGCTCTCAACCGTAACTCTGGATTTTCCAGGTGCCAATGGCTCGGAGGTTACAGCTAACTCTTCCCCTTTTTCATTAACTGCTGCCACCTCGATAAAGGATGAGCTTCCCGAAGGATCTGTCACCGTATAACTTCCATCGGTAGATTTTTGAATGGTAAAAGGTACTTCACTATAAGATGGAAGCATTCTAGAAATAGCTGTGTTCCAAAAATCACCCCAATTATTCCAACGTGCAAAATCTCCGCTCCAAGCACCCGTAGAATCAGAAGTGAAGGCAAGAGTTCTTCCTAAGCCATACATCCATTCAGCCAAAACTGGGTCTTCCTTCTCGCTCTGAGCTATTACATTTGCAGTTTGCTTGGCAGTAGTTGCTATATATGCATTCATCTGTGGAACACCATCAACGAACAGACTAGACCATGCAGGGTCTCCATAAATGGTAGGATAAAATGGGTTATCCTCTATATAAGTTCTAGAGATGATAGCTGTTTCAGTAGACATAATGGCAGGAATTGTAGATTCATCCTGTACTTCATAAAAAGTTCCCCCTCCCATTTCTGCAAGGCTTTCTAGCAAAGCACGGTCTGCATCCTGTCCAACGGCTACTGTTGAAACAGTAATATTATTCTCTTTTCCCTCTTCGATTAAAGTTTGATAGTCATTAGAGGAACTAGATTGACCATCTGTCAGTAAAATAATATGTTTTCGTTGTAGTTTTAATGGCTGTAACTGCTCATATGCTAGGGCAAGACTTGTATATATCTCAGTTCCTCCACCAGCACCTACAGACAAGATTTTTTCAACAGCTGCTTCTCTATCTTTAAGAGGCTCTGTCTCAATAATTTGCCATGGACGATCATCGAACGCTATGAAGCCTAAATGATCATCATCTCTAAGCATTTCTACCGAACGAGCAGCTGCCTCTTTCGCATATTCCATTTTCGAACCAGACATGCTTCCTGATCTATCCATTACAATAATAAGCCCTAATGAAGGTAATTGTTGCTTCCCTTTAACTTCCATCTCAACAGGTAATAACTTTTCGATTGGAGTTTTAAAATAACCACCTAATCCAAAGCTATTCTGCCCACCCACCATCATAAAGCCGGTACCAAAATTTTTAACTGCCTGCTCAATCACATTCATTTTTTGCTCGCCAACTATGTGTCCTGGCACGTTGTCAAAAATAATTGCATCATACGCAAGATAATTAGATAAATCATATGGAAGAGAGTTTGCGGTGATAACATCAGTTGTAATGGCTTCTTTGTCAATAACTAAAGGAATATTAGTAGAAGTATCCTCATTTGTAACAACCAGTAGCCTTGGAGAACTCTCTACATTAGTTACACTCGTAAGCTTATTATTTTCAATCAAGGCATCACCCTGAACAATTACCTGTACTTCATATTTTAACAGACCCTCACCCTTGGAGGTGTTGCGGAAAGTATAACTATTAGATCCTTGCTCCAAGGCGACTTGCTCTCTACTTAGTAGTTGATCATTTTGATAAAGTAATAATTCGCCATTTGTAGCCTTAGTCGCTTGGAGTTCTACATTAAGCTGCTGTTGCTCTCCTTCGAAGGCTACAGGAGGTGTTTCAAAGGATGTAACAGCAACGTCCTCCGATGATACTCTCTCAAGCTGTACTACATCTACGGTTACATTACTGCCAGCTATTTTCATAAGCTCGTCTGCTATAGTTCCGCTAGTCTCAATTCCGTCTGTAAATAGAACAATTCTTGTTGCTTTGTTTGGTTCTATTATTCCGGTTGATAACTGTAACGCTCTAGCGATATCGGTGTTACCTGGTGATTTCATAGGACTAAAAACAGGAAGTTTTATTTCCTCATCAGTCAGGGGTATCTCCGTTTGAAAATCCTCTGCAAATGTATATACGCCTACTAAATGTCTATCTTTTCGAGAATCTAAGCTTGCTTCAATCCATTCACTTACCTGCTGATCAGTTCCTTGTACTGAAGCGGAACGGTCAATCAGAAAAACAATCTGTTCCTCTTTAATGGGCAGCAATAAATAAGGATTTGTAAGACCCAGCACTAAGCAAAATATAGCAAGCACTCGTATAAAGAAGACAGTCCTTCCCTCTTTCCTCAATATATTTCTGTCCTTTTTCCATGTCCAAACAAAATAAATGAGAATAGGTACTAATAATAGTAAAAGCAGTGGTTGATCAACTCGTAAATCCACGGCGTCTTTGCACCTCCCACTCGATAACAAACAACAATAACAATAAAACAATTAAAAATGGAACAATGGAATACTTTTCATAGTTCTCATCCTGCTGTTCTACTCTCAGTCCTCCAATAGAATATGAGGAACCTTTTATAATTTCTTTTTCTTTTTGAGATATTGCTACTGAAAAATATTTTTCTTTCTCACCAGAACGTATAACATATAAACCTGGTTTTCTAGGAGCAACAAATGCTCCTCCATTCTCAATAGAATATTCATAAGAATCGTCTAGCGTATAAATTTCCCACTCATTAGTAGCGCTACCTAAGGATTGTGGTTTTCTCTCATTCGGAGTGAAAGATCCTAAATAAGTATTACTATTAGATAGCTGCTCTTTCACACTCCACATAAACAATGGGAAAGAAGGACTTAACGGCCAATCTGTCATTTGTATATCAGAAAGTACAATAATATCTCCCCTTGGAGAGATCTGTATAAAGGGCTGCTCAGCAACTGTTGCTATCGTTTTATAGCCCTCCACACCCGGATATACGCTACTTACATAGATATCCGAAAGGTCAGCAAAGGAAAACAAAGGGTGATCATCCGTTTGAACAGTTCCATTAACCTCTACAGGATTTTCATCATTCCTTCCGATAAATAAGGCAGGTCTTTCTAATTGATCTACTAAGCTAAATTGATTAGTAACTAGAATTCCCTCCTCCTTCACTAGGCTTACCTGTTCAGCTGGTATACTACTCATGTCAACACCAAGTGATTGAAAGGCAGTGCGTACCAAAGTGTGAAGAGAGCTATCTATGAAAATCTTAGAGAGTTGATCCTGCAAGAACACGGTCATCTCGTTATCCATGAGATAATCGTCTTCCACATCTATAGTTGCCTTCAGAAAAATTGCCTCCTGTAACTCATCAAAGGAAAGGGTGACTGTTTCACCCGCAGGCAATCTAACGGATTCTTTAACCAATTCACCTTCTCCATTTGACAAGGTTAAGGACACTGTTTGCTCTTCTCTATTTTGACTAGCTAATTGGATCAAGGCTGAAGTTCCATTTTTCATCTTGGTTGCCCCAAGGCGTTTGATAGATATGTTGGATACTTCCTTAGTTTGACCGATTACATTCCAGCTTACATTTTCATATTGTAACGGCAAGGTCTGACGATCTATCTGATCTGTAAACACATATACCGAAGTAGCTTTATTTTGAAAAAAGGATTGAGCAAAATCCAAAGTTTTTGAAAGATTCTCATCCTCATAAGTCACTTCTAACTTATTTATTACTCTTTTAATTTCATTGATATTCGTTTCCTGCCTTAAAGCTGCGACAGGTTCATTTCCCGTAGTAATAAGTGTCAATGGCTTTCCAGATAACTGTTCAACCAGATCGAGCATTTCCTGCTTATGTTTGTTAAATAAGATAGCGTCATCCACGTTAACCTCCATCGTGGCAGAAGTATCCACAATAAAGACAATTTGCTCACCAGCAAGTGCTTCTTTTTTCAAAAAAGGTTGAATAAGTGCAATTACGAGCAAAATCATTGCTAACATTTGCAAATAAAATAACGCATTACGTTGAAGATGCTGTAAATAAGGAGAGGCCTTTGTCTCTTTCATCACTTCATCCCAAAAAAGAGTTGAGGAGACAGATTGCTTTTTATATTTCTTTCGAAAAAAGTAATATAATAGAACGGCAATCGGAAATATTACTGTCCATAAATATGGTAATTGACTAAAACCCATATATACTCACCTCATTGCACCCAATTTGCTCGTAGTAATTGATGAAATATTACATGAGAGATACCTTCATCTGCATTTACCTGTAGAAGTCTCACTCCGAATTTACTACAAATATTCTCTAAACCACGCTGATGTAACTGATGTTCTTGTTCGTATGTCTCTATTACTCTAGATGACATAGAAATATTTAATCGCTGAGAAGTTTCTACATCCTCTAGTTGAATATCTCCAGAATAAGACGGAACAAGTTCCTCATTTGTGACAACTTGTAAAATTCGTATATCTCCAGCAAAACGAGGTAGCTTTTGTATAAGAGATTTTAATGTTTCCAAGTCTTCTAGGCAATCTGTAATAAGGAATAATACCGTACTGTCTTTAGGTAGAAATGAGACGGCGTTTTTTGCAAAGGAGTCTGCCATGGTAGGCTCTTTTAAATCAGTTATTACTTGGGTAAATGCTTTCCGGTAGGTTGCTCCTTTTCTTCTAAAAGGTAAATTTTTATCATTAGTAACGGCAGCAAATGATAATCTGTCATCTCTTTGGAGTACAAGAATTCCTAAAGAAGCTGCTAACTGTCTTGCAAAATTCCACTTTAGAGGATCACCCATCGACTTAGATGAGTCTAATAAAATATGTACTCTCATTTCCTGCTCATCTAAAAAACGCTTAATAAAGTATTTATCTGTCCGAGCATACACATTCCAATCGATTTGGCGAACGTCATCTCCTGGTGTATATTCTCGGAAATCAGAGAAATCTAGAGAAGCACCAAATCTTTGCGAGCGATGAGACCCTTTATGTTGCCCGCGTAGTTTAGACTTGGTTGCTAAAGACAAGCGACTTAGCTTTCCGCTCCAATCCTTTGGGATTAAATATTCTTTACTCATACATTTTGTCCTTGCTTAACTGTTTGTAGAATAATTTCTATTAAGTCATCCGCGCTTTTACCTTCCGCTTCTCCCTCATAATTAAGCAGCAAACGATGCCTTAAAACTGGTTTTACCACTGTTTTAATATCTGCTATAGAAACATGATAGCGACCTGCTACTAGGGCACGTGCTTTCGCCAATTTTATAAGGCTCTGTAAACCACGAGGTCCACTTCCATATTGAACATATTGCTGTACCTCTGAAACTACAGAAGATTCTGGGTGAGTGGCAGCGATAATATCTACCGCGTACTCCAACATATCATCAGCTATTAATACTTCCTTCACCATTTGCTGTGCGGTCACAATATCTTGTGCATTCATTATTTTACTCAACTCAATAATTTGGCTTCCAGTAGTTCGCTTAGAAATTTCCATTAACTCTTCCTTAGTTGGGTAAGAAACAATTATTTTACATAAAAATCTGTCCATTTGTGCTTCTGGTAAGGGATAAGTCCCTTCCATTTCTATTGGATTCTGAGTAGCTAACACAAAAAATGGTCTATCCATCTGCTTAGTTTCTCCAAGCACAGTTACTGTTTTCTCTCCCATTGCCTCTAAGAGAGCACTTTGAGTCTTAGGAGTAGCCCGGTTAATTTCATCAGCTAACACCATCTGACTAAATATTGGCCCCTTTTGAAAATTAAATTGCTGTTTTCCATTCTCTAATCGTTCAATCATGCTCGTACCTGTAATATCAGATGGCATTAGATCTGGCGTAAATTGAATACGTGAGAAAGAAAGGTCAAGCACTTCAGAAATGGTACGAATGAGCATAGTTTTACCTAGTCCAGGCAATCCCTCTAAAAGAGCATGACCATCTGCTAAAACACAATAAATTGAAAACTCTACTGCCTCTTTTTGGCCAACTATAAATTGACCAATCTCATGGCGCACTTCCTCTAATCGTTTACTCATATTCATATAGTCTTCAGTTGTTAACTCCATAGTTTCCTCCATTAATTATTATTTTCTACGGACGAGAAGTAATCCTGAACAATCCGCTGTAAATCAGAAGGTAGTTGCATTCGTTCTGAGCTTTTCAAATAGGAATCTGAATATTCATTAATAACTTCTTCATAAGGTTTGGCTGTGCCTCTAGTAGTTGGCGCCTCCGCTGGTTCTTCGCTAGAGAAATTTCCTTCACCAAGATTTCCACCATCTATAGTAGTTTCTCCAGTGCCCCCAATTCTTGATGGAATCGATAACAGATCTCTTCCTCCAGAACCTTTACCAGCCCCCGTACCTTGGCCTTGGCCTTGACCCTGACCCTGACCCTGGCCTTGACCTTGACCCTGACCCTGACCCTGACCCTGACCTTGACCTTGACCCTGGCCTTGACCTTGACCTTGTCCCTGGCCTTGACCTTGCTGATTCTGACCTTGTTGACCTTGCTGATTCTGACCTTGTTGGCCTTGTTGACCTTGCTGATTCTGACCTTGTTGACCTTGTTGATTCTGACCTTGTTGGCCTTGTTGACCTTGCTGATTCTGACCTTGTTGACCTTGTTGATTATTAGAACTAGTATTAGGACTGTTATTATTAGAATTCTGATTACCTTGTGCTACATTGTTTGATGAAAACGGAAGCTTTTTACCCATTTTGCTAAGAGTAGACTGCGCAGTGGCAGAACTTTGAGATAATGCGCTATTCGCTGTTTCCAAGGAAGCAAGTTCTTTCTGCTCTTTCTCTGACAAAGCTGAACTTTCTTTACCTTCATTGTTCGCTAATTCTTTCTTTTCCTCTAATTTTTGTTCCTTTAATGCAAGTTCCTTCTGTTTTTTTATTAATTCTCTAAGGGCTTCTTCGGCCAATTCAGTATTTTTCAGTTTCTCTTTTAATTCCTCTAAGTCTTTTTTTACTGACTTAGCTAATTCTTTTTTCTCTAATTTTTCTACTTCCTTCTTAATGTCATTGATCACTTGCTTTTCTTGTTCAATGTCCTTTGCCTCTAACTGCGTGGTAGCAGGAAATGATGCTAATAAAAACACCACTGCAAGGGAGATTAAAAAGCCTATGGACCACCTAGCCTGAAAATAATGCTTTTCTCTTTTTTTAAATTTATCCAAAGCTTCCTGGCCATTCTTTGCTGCTTTTTGCAAAACTCCTTGAGCAAGTGGAGAATTATTATTTAAAAATGATACGGCAGTTAAAAGGACATTATCAGAAAAAAAAGAATCCAATTTATACAATGCTGTTTCTTTCGTAGGTCTCTTCCAAAAAGCTCTTCCTAAAAGAAGAAAAAATACAATACCCGCTAAAGACCAGGCATATATTGTGTAATAGGGAAAAACAAATAAGCGAGATACTAGTAGAATTACAGCAACAGAAAGAAAGGCGTAAAACAAAGCTCCTTGTAACATTTTAAAATAATGCTCTGTTGTAAGGCTGCGTTTTGCTCTTTTAATCCATAGCAATAATCTGTTTCTGTTCTCCATTTATTTTCCTCCTTACTTATATTTCTTCATATTAACCCGTAGTTTCTTTACTGCTATAAAAATTGTTAAAACCGTTAGCAAAACATAAAAAATTGCATATCCAGCCCAAATTGGAAAATCTATATTAGTCGTTTGGCTTATAAAGTCCGTTGAACTAGACATTGTTAAATTGATCATTAGTATAACCGGATTAATCGTTGCAAAAAAATGGGCAATGGGTTGAGGAGTCGTGGCCAATGCCCCAGTTGCCAAGCTATTCATTCCTGTAAGAACAAGATAAATGAAACCTGTTACCCCAGCTAGAAAAATCATCGTACCATATGTTGCAATCATCGACACAATCGTTTTTCGAATAATTGTAGAATACATAATCCCTATTCCACCGACCGCCAACATAGTTAAAAAGAAAAACAAAAATATTAGTCCGAGCTGCCCTGGGGAAACTCCACCGAATAGAAAAACAAAGCTATACACGGGTAAGCCCGCTACTAACAGTAACAGCAAGAATGCAATCGACGATGACAATTTACCCATAATAATTTGAAAAGAAGTTTGCGATGTTGTTAATAATATGTTCAATGTTTGCTTCTCACGCTCCGAACTGATAGCACCAGCCGTGAGACCCGGAGTGATAAAAAGTATAAGACCGAGCTGGATATAAGTGAGCATTACAAACATGAAAAAGCTTTCCTCGGGTCTAAAATAACCTGTGCCCGTAAAAGAGGTCGTTAACAGGATAAAACCAAACACAAATATAGACATAGCAATAAGATAAAATAGGATTCCTGTGAAACTTTTTAGAGAGCGAAAACGTAATTTTATCTCTTTAATAAGCACTGGATTACTTAATGCTTGCTTCATCTTATTTCGCCCCCTTTGTAATTTCCATAAAGACATCCTCTAAATCTGTCTCTGTTTCTACAAATGATATAACCTTTATTTGCTGTTCCACAGCTTTTTTAAGCAGACTAATTTGATCTTCCTCTGTACCTCTATAGTTAAAGGTAACTATATTTTTAACTGGGTCAGTCTCTACTTTAGAAGCAAAAGGATCCTCTTCAAAGAAGGTGGTAGCATTTTCAAGCAAACCTTTTACTTTGACGGTTATATGCCTTTCGCCAGCAAGCTGCGCTTGAATTTCTGACACCGAACCATGAGCAATCAATCGGCCTCCGTCAATGACTCCAATCTCGTCACACATTTCTGCAAGCTCTGGCAATATATGAGAGGAGATTAAGATGGTTTTCCCCATATCCTTTAACTGTCTTAATATGTCTCTCATTTCGATTCTAGCTCTCGGATCTAGACCAGAGGCTGGCTCATCTAAGATTAAAACCTTTGGATCATGTATCAATGCTCTTGCTAAGCATAAGCGTTGTTTCATACCTCTAGAAAGAAGATCTACATATTCGTATCTTTTTTGTGTTAAGTTGACTAGCTCTAATAATTGAGGAATTAGAACCGCTCTATCTGCTTCCGGTATGCCATAAGAAGCTCCATAGAAGTCCAAATACTCATTTGCCTTTAGTTGGTCGTATACACCAAAAAAGTCTGGCATATATCCAATCTGTTTTCGAACCTCATATGGCTCTGTTTTAACACTTTTACCATTCACCAGCGCATCACCAGAGGTTGGCTGTAGTAGTGTTGCTAATATGGAGAAGGTGGTAGATTTACCAGCTCCATTTGCTCCAACAAATCCAAAAACAGTTCCCTCTTGTAAAGTTAAATTTAAATCATTTAAAGCATAGAACGAGCCATACTTTTTAGTTAGTCCTTTAATCTCTATCATTACTTCACCTCCCCTTTAATACGTACCTCTGGAAGTCGTGTATATGGATCTCCATTATTGGAATCCTTAATTAATTTATAAATAATTTCTCCATCCTGATTGATATAATCTAATATATTTTCTTTTACTGTAAATCTACTTTCTTCTATAGGCTCATATATTTCTGTTTTATTGTTTAATAACTCGATAGTATGGGAGTTTCGATCTGTATTAGCTATTTGTAATTGTGTGTATTTTACGCCTTCTACAGGAAGATTCTGAGGTAGTTTCCATGACGTAATATACTCACCGTCGTCTAAATACCACTCAAAATTACTATTCTCTACTGGTTCCATATATTTTCCAAAAGAATTTGTTTCAACATTTACCATAAAGCTAGTTGCAGGTAGTGTAAACTCGCCTGATAAAATTGTCTCTGCCTCAAAAGGTTGTATTAGTAAGTTTAGAGCAGACATTTCTACTTTTTTCCCTTTAAGTTCAATTGGAACAATATTCTCCTCTACTAATGCAGTAATCGCTGGCTTACCACCAGTTTGTTCAATTAATTTGCTTGTAGAGTATAAGGATTGTTTACGTTGAGTTATTAAATCATCTTGGTTCATTGTATTTTGTCCCCAATTACCACTAGTATTAATAAAAGGATTAGAGGTTGGGCTTAACATTACGGATCCTAAGTCTTTGTCGACTTGCATTTGTTCTCCAGGTTTTAGGTCTCCTAGCACAATTAGTTTTGAACCGGACCAAATCGAAACTTCTTTAAGAGCAAATGGAAAATTATTAGTTAAAGTACCGGTTATTTTACTGGCCTCCACTTTAAGGTCAGAAGCTAGTTGCCCTGCATTTGGAATATAGGTTTCTCCATAAAAAGAAGATACGGACCAATACCCTAGATCCCTGAATGTAAGATCTGATCTGTTGGAGCTTTTTTCTAGAATAACATTTTCATGTATATTAGTAATATTGCCTGTAAAGGAATTAAAATTTCGTTGTGCGACCATAGAAGTTGAATTTGGTGAAGTAAAAGAGAATTCTCCACCCTTATTGCTTAAAATCGATTCGGCGTAATAGCCATTTAAACTACCATCTTCATTAACATATAAGAAAGAGGATTGTTGTACTTGAGGTCGAGCGATGCGATCCTTTGCACCATAGCCAAATATCCCAGCCGAAGTTAAAATAGCGATCAATGGGATAATCCCCCAAGCATATTCTCTTTTATCCTTCCGTTTCAAGATAAAGTAAAGAAGCGGACCGACTAGAAGCATATAAATAATTACAATACCAATCATCAGCGGTGTCGAAACTTTAAAAGAAGCAAACAATGAATTTGTCTCTCCAATTTCATAAACTAGCTGATCCTTAAGATTGTTTCCATACATATAATTAGTTGCCTGCGTATTTACAGGCTGCAGCACTGCTTTTATTAGCTCTTTATAAACATCATCTTTTGCAAGAGGTGAATCACCTAAGGAAAAGGTTGTTTGAATAATAGCTCCACTACCTAGTGATTTTTTAGCAGCTATCAATGTCCCATCTAAGTTGATTAAGGGCTGCCCTCCATCTGTTAATGTAGCATCGTGTAGAGTAAGATCCTGTGATAGTAATTTACCACCTGTTATAGTACTAATTTTTTCAGGTGAAAGATTTTTTGTGACTCCTTGTAAATTTAATGGAAGATGTTGCGATAGTAATCCAAGCTCAGCCGATGTATTTTCAGAAGCTCCGACAAGGATATATCCCCCAGAACTCACATAATCAATAAGCGCATTCTGCTGAACTTCTGAAAGATCCGCAAGGACAAATTCATCAATAACTATATAATCCGCCATTTGCCAGGCTACACCCTCTGATGGAAAAATAAAGTTATTTAGTTGACCTAAATGAATTACTTGAGCATTCGATTGCTTTAACTGATTTAATACAGTTAAACGATCGGCACTATTAGTCAGTGTCATGTAAAAAACAGAAGAAGGATCCATCATGTTAGCTTTAAGATTTTTAGATCCTTTATAATCAATTGACTTTCCTTTTTCCCAGCCACCTTCGTAAAAATGAACAAGTTGGATATTGGAGCCTGAGTATAAGTAATCATCGCTTAAACCAGAAGAAGCTATTTGGAGCGTTTTTGTTTCTCCAGCCCCTATTTCAAATGGTATAGCTTGACCATTACCTAAATTATAAGACTCGAACATATCCAGCACGATATCCCCCGAAAAGGCATCACCTGAATTTTCCACAGTAATGGTTATAGGAAGTCCTTCCCCATACTTTGCCTTTCCGTCAAAGCCAAGATTAATCTTGACCTGTAAGCTTGGAGCTGCTGAGGCATCTGATGGATATATACTAAAAATGATAAAAAGTGCGACGATGGCCAAAGCAAACTTGCGTATCTGCATATTTTTTCCCTCCTATTATGTATATAATTTAGTACGTTTTTCCCCAAAGAAAGTTCCTTTATTGGAATTTCTTCGCATGTTCATTAACAATTTTTACAAAAGCGTCAACTTGTGGAAGGTCAAAAGAGGCGTCGTAACCTATTAACCATGTATCTCGAGTGAGTTCAAACTCTTTTTCGTTATTCGTTAAAGGTATCTTATTCACATTTTCATGGCCTGTCAGCGTAATTGAAGGTAAAATAGCATAGCCAATCCCATTTAGCGCCATTTGTTTACATGTTTCAATTTGGTCGACAATAATCTGACGCTTAGGATTTACAGAAAAGTGCTTTTGCCACCATTGCTGAATTTCTTGGTAATAGTTCGAGTCACTCTTAAATTGGATTAATGGCTTTTCTGTAGTCAAAACATCGTCAATAGCTGTCATGTCTTTGTCAACCAAGTATAGCGTGTCTCTAAATAAGTGCAGTTTGTTCCCTTTCCAATCTGTTTGCCCACGCACAATTCCTATTTGAGCTTCCCCGTCATATATTGCCTTTACAATTTCTGAGCTCCAGCCGGTTAACAAGGAAATTTTAGCCTCTGGATAAGTTTGTACAAAGTCCTTTAGCACTTTGGGTAGCCAGTTTTGACCTACAATAGAGGCACAAGCAATTTTTAATGTTCCATGAACCTTAGAGCTCAATGATTGAATAGCTTCGAATACTTCTTCTCTTTGCAGTAGCATATTATTGGCAAACTCAATTACTAGCTCTCCTTCTGGAGTAGCAGTGAGACCTTTTTGCGAACGTAAAAACAATTTTGTCTGCCATTCCTTCTCAATTGTTTGTAGGCGAAGAGATAACGCTGGCTGAGAAAGGAAAAGTCTCTCTGCAGCTTTTCGCATATTTTGTTCTTCCGCTAATGTTTTGATAATAAGATAGTCCGAATTCATTTTTTAGCCTCTTTCTTTAGAATGTATTCTTTAAATAATAGGAGTTAACTTTAGGTGGATTCACTATAAAAAAAAGGCCCTCTGTAAAAGGCCTTTTTCTGTCTATATATAATTATACTTGAGATTCCTGGGATTGGTATAAATACTTCTTCATTTGCTTTAGAATAACTCTTCTAGTTAAAATCCCCATAAATGTTCCTTCATCATCCACGACACATACATATGGATTATTAACTAACAGATCTAAACCTTTTTGGAATTTTTCTTCAATATGAATAGAGGCAATGTCTTTTTTCATAATTTGATCAACTTTTAGATTTGGCAAACGCTCATATTCAATATGTTCTAAACCAAGTATTTCATCTGTAATCTGTTGAGTGCTAATCAATCCTTGAAGGCGATATTTAACGTCAAGCACAGGAATGGATGAATATCCCGTTTTCGTTAATACCAAAAGTGCATGTTCTGCATTGTTGCCTAATTGCACATGAGCAACCTTCTCGGCTGAAATAATGAAATCCTTAATGGGAATTTGTAAAAAATCCTTACTACTTACAAATATCATTGAATCCTACTCCTTTGTCTGTTTTCATTAATTGAAAACACAACCTATAAAACTATGATAGCATATGAAAGGAATAAAAAACTATGAAATCGCTTACAATTTATTTATATTTTTTTAGACTTAGTTGGTCAATTTAACACCAAGGTACTCCACTAATGCTCCCCAGCATATCCCACTTATATTTTTATCTACCTTATAACTAAAATAAATGATTTGTTAAAATGGGAATTGATTTAACCATTGTCCACCATCAAGTGTCACAATTTCACCATTCATGTAGGATGCTTTATCGGACATAATAAATGTTGCCAGATCTCCTATTTCCTCAGGCTTACCTAAACGTTTTAAAGGCACTGCTTGAATTGTTCTTTTCGCTGCTTCTTCTGATTCCCAGAGCTTTCCTGCTCCCCCAGTGCGCTCGATAGGACCTGGAGCGATCCCATTTACTCGTATGCCATATTTACTGCCCCATTCTACTGCAAGAGTTCTAGTTAAAGACATAACACCTGCTTTTGCTGCTGCAGAGTGGGCCACACCGGCTCCTGCTCCCCATGCATATGTGGCTAGCATATTTATAATGGAGCCCTTCGTTCCTTTATTGATCCAATAGTTGCCTACAGCACTAGAACAATAAAACGTACCATTAAGTACAATATCAATCACTGTCTTCCAGCCATTTGGAGAAAGCTTGGCTGTCTCTACAATAAAGTTACCAGCAGCATTGTTAACTAATCCATCTATACTGCCAAAAGTCTTGTCAGTAAATTCTACCATTGCTGCAACATGATCGGGATCTCTTACATCCATTTGAAAAACTTCAATATGGTCCCCATGCTGCGCTATTTCTAGCTTTGCATTTTCAAGCCTTTCCTTGTCCCGACCCGTAATAACTACGTTCGCTCCCTCAGCAACGAAACTCATTGCCATGTATTTACCCATACCGTTAGATCCACCAGTAACAATAATCGTTTTCCCTTTCAACAACATATAAACACCCCTTTATAAATTGAATGAACATTCACTCAATATTTTAGCATAACAAGTATGTAAAAGCACTCTCTCTTTTATTACATTGAATAAGTGTAAGAACGGGTAGATTTCCACATTTTAGATCACCTCTTCAATTCTTAATGATTATCGAATCATTAAAAAGTAATATTCTCAAAGATTAAATTTATATGAAGAGACATCCTAAAAAATAGAAAGAGTGATAAATAAATACGATTTTATATTAATAATTTTTTTAAACTCACTATATTTTCTTCGAGAAATAAAGCATTTTTTTCAATTCCACGACGTTTACACCACCCGATACTATTGAAGGCATCTGTAAATCGATAAAAAGGCAAAACAACTTCTAAATCAATTAATGGTCTGATACTGTTATACCCTTCTTGATAAGCTTGATACAAGGCAGAATCGTAGTGTAAAAAATCACGATACAATTTGGTAAAATCGATTTCAGTTGAACCAAATCGTACTGATTCAAAATCTATTATTCCTGAAACTTTGTTACCATCAACAATTATATTTGCTGGACGAAAATCCATATGTATAAAGCTTGGTCCATCTGGGGAAGGGAGCTGTTGTTTCATTTGTTCAAAATTTTCAATGGCTTTTATGAATAAACGTTCATCCAAAACGTCTTTTACATCCTTAGCGAAACTATAAAATTGTTGTTCGACAAAATTAGACCAGTTTGGAAATTCATTTTGTATGTCGGAAAATTCTTGCACAACAGACGGTTGAATTGTATGCATCGAGGCATGAAGGACCCCGACTTGAAATGCTACTGAGGGTGAAGCCTTAGATGTTAACGTTATTCCTTTTAATTCGGATAATATAAAAGCTCCCGGACACTCCTCATCACCAGACCAATAATCCAACAGTTCGGGAATAGCAAAACTTCCTTTTAAAATTCCATAGGCCTCTAACTCCCGCTTAAACTTCAATTTTGTATAAGGGATTTTCAAAAAAATATTTTTACCATTTAGCAAATAACATTTATAGACTGTTGAACTATAGGAATCTTCAACCTCATTAATTGATAGTACCTGCAACCCAAGTTGTTCAAAAACACGTTTTAACATCAAACTTACCTCCCTTTTTGTAGCGCTACCTTTGATTTCACTAACAATCTAATTTATTCTACAATTAACCTGCTACGTTAGTACAATAAGAAAAAGTACAGGCACCTGCTTATTCAAGTAGTCGAGTAGAAGGGAACCTCTCTACATTACGGTAGATTGTGTTCCACCCCCCTCACAGAACCGTGCTTGCGCTATTTACGCACACGGCTCCTCCAAATCATCATTCACAAAATGGTGATTCCGCTATCCTCAATAGTTTAGTTTACATATATTATTTCTACCGCTGTGTGTAGTAAATGTGTCCCTAGTGAGGGTGATCATTTGGTAGCAGCCTTTCCTCCATCGGCATTACCCAACTTCATTGGTACTACGCTGCTATCCGACTCCCTACAACGGCATTTGGTTTCCTCGCTTATTATCGCTTGTACACCATACTCTTCTATAAGAAGAAAAGACCGGTAGGGCCTCCCGAGTTGCCGTATCATATCGATGTATGACGTGCCAAGGTCTCTGACTCCAGAGAGGCTTTATCCTTCTTGCCTTTAACGATGGATAAAATGTAGCTTTCTGCCGTGCTTAAAGCATCAGCCCTCTCGATTTACTAACATTATGGAGCTCAATCCCTTCAACCGTTTGGCTTTCGGCCCGCCACCTAACTGTCTACGCTTAAAGGCTAATGTTACCATTAGCCCTCCAAGACTCGCTACGAGTGAATGGCTAGTTCTTTCTCAACGGGAATCCCACCCGCTATATGATACGACCTAGGCTCGGCCGCACAAGCACTCTTTAATTTAAGTACAATCCTTCGCAATATCTATCTCCTCAGTAAACTATATCAACTCAATAAGGGAAGAAAATACTCTATATTATACATAATAATTACACTTAATATTATAAAAATAATTGTAGTAACATATTGTTTTGAGTTCTCCAGGTACTTCCACTCCAGAAAAGCCTGAAAACCCATTAACAATGTTATATAGACGATCCAGTACCACTTTATAATATTGGTTGAGTCACCGAAAATAACAAACGGAAGTGTGAATAAAAAGATAAGTAAAATGATTCCTCTTCCCCAACGGTCAATTCTTTTACCGGAAGTTTCAGAAATCTTTTTCTTTTCCACACGAAGTAATTTGTTTATTATTTTTTCTAACAAAAATCCTATAAATATTAGAACGATAAAAAATACCAAAAATCTCAAAGCAATTCCCCCTCTATTTTGAAACAAAACAAAGACACTAGAATGACTATTAATATTAACATAAATATCCAATAAAAAATCACCTCTCAGAAAATCAGAGAGGTGATTTTAATTTATAATCCAACTAAAATGTGAATATTAATGCATAACTTTACAACTACGGTTACTAACTAAGTTGTAAATGGACAAATTGTCCAATGACATTATAGTTGGTAGCTCAAAATTCAATAGGTTTAAAAGTCCAAGTACAATTAAAATACGCGGTCATGCCTAGATATATAAACAAAATTTCATATTTTATTTCAGAAATGTCGTCTTTAAAAACTCCTGTGTTCGCTCTTCCTTTGGATGGCTGAAAAATTGCTCAGGGTTGCCACGCTCGACAATTTTTCCATCGTGCATATACACAATCCAATCCGCTACTTCTCTAGCAAATTCCATTTCATGGGTAACAACAACCATCGTCATTCCTTCTTCAGCCAATTTTTTCATGGTTGTTAAAACTTCTCCCACAAGCTCGGGATCGAGTGCCGATGTTGGCTCATCAAAAAGCATAATTTCTGGTTCCATCGCAAGTGCTCTAGCAATCGCCACCCGTTGCTTTTGCCCGCCTGATAGTTTACTGGGATAGACATCTAACTTATCCTCCAAGCCTACTTTATTCAGTAATTGTTTTGCTTTCGAGATAGCCTCCTCTTTGTCAACTCCTTTTACCATAATAGGTGCTTCGATAATATTTTCCAAAACAGTTTTGTGTGGGAACAAGTTAAAATGCTGAAATACCATTCCTACCTTTTCCCTAATTTTATTGAGGTTATCGGTGCCTGGGTCGACTTCATTTCCTTTAATTATAATATTGCCGTTATCCTTCCTTTCTAAAAAGTTCAAACAGCGAAGAAGAGTACTTTTCCCCGAGCCACTCGCTCCTATTAAACAAACGACATCGCCCTCGTAAACTGTCATATCGATATTTTTTAATACATGTAAGTCTCCATATGATTTATTCAATTGATTAATTTTAATCATTTCCTTTGTGTCCAATGTCCTCGTCTCCTATCTGTCACTTACTGCTAATTTCAGTTCAAATCGGTTCACTACGAATGTCAACAGCGCCACTAGCAATAAATAGTAGACTGCTACAATGAGTAAATAGGTCATTTCGTCAAAATTATTGGATCCTAGTGTTGTCGCCACATTGAACAGTTCATTCATGGAGATAAATGCGGCTAACGAAGAATCTTTTAACCCGATGATAAATTGGTTGCCTAAAGGCGGCAGCGCTCGGCGGAATGCCTGCGGAAGAATAACCCTCCGTAATGTCAGTACTTTTGTCATCCCCAAAGAGCGTCCTGCCTCCATCTGTCCTTTATCGATTGCCTGAATCGCTCCTCGAAGGATTTCGGAAATATAAGCTCCATTATGTAACGCGAGGGCAAATGAAGCAGCCCAGAAATCAGGAAGGAGGAAAATCTCGCTTATTCCGAAGTAGAGGATAAATATTTGAACAATTAGCGGTGTTCCGCGGACCAAATAGACATATGCATCTGAAATGAATTCTAATATTTTTATTTTAGAGATTTTTAATAAGGCAAAGAAAAGACCAATAATTATTCCGAATAAGATAGAAACAGCAGTCAGCTCTAATGTTAAAATCATGGCTTGTATGAATACATCTTTTGTTTCTATAAGTGTGTGAAAAAAATGTGAAAAACTTGGCAATGTATCTTCTTCCTTTCTTTCCCTGGTATTGATTTATTCCGGTTTAATGGTAATATCCTCACCAAAATATTTGATGCTAATTCGAGTTAGGGTCCCATTTTCCCGGAGTTTCTCCAGCGCTTCGTTTACTCGCTTCAATAGTTTTGGATTATCCTGGGGCAGCACAATCGCTTGTTCACTACGATCAATTAACTGCTGCTCTTTAATCTTAAATCCTCCCTTTGCAGCATTTTTCCCAGTAACAAAATCTGTGATTACCGCATCATGACGTCCGCTGCTTAATGCTTGTAAAGCTGTAATATCACTGTCATATGTTTTTATTTTGTCTGTATACTTAGAGGCTGTATCGGCATAAGTCGAACCTTTTGCTACAGCAACTTCTTTTCCCGCTAAATCGTCGACAGTCTTAATTTGACTGTCCGGTCTGGTGAAAATTTGCGGTCCAGAATAATAGTAAGGCGTAGTGAAGGAAACATGTTCGCTCCGCTGCGAATTAATCGTGTGGCTAGCAACAGCTGCATCCGCACGGCCTGTTTTTACCCCTTCTACAATCCCTTTGAATTTAATTCGCTTTTGAACCGGCTTAAGACCCATTTCCTTAGCGATGGCTTCGCCAACCTCAATATCAAAGCCTGACATGGTGAGATCATCATTCATATAACTAAATGGTTTAAACTCACCAGAAGCAGCAAAAACAAATTGATCTTTATGTATAAGTTCAGATCCGTCGGCAAGCTTATCCTTCTCGGCACAAGCAGATAAAAAGCAAATCACGATCAAACTGAAAACCAATATTAACTTTTTGTTCAACCACATGCTAACTATCAATCCCTTTCACTCTTTTTTATTTCTACAATACCCTTAGCTAACTGAGTAGCTAACTAATGAATGTTAATTACCCCATTTACTCCCCGCATAAACAAAAGAGTGTCAGGCACCTTTAATGGTGACTGACACTCTTTGTATATCACATACCTTACACGTTTCATTTATGAAAGGGCTAGTCTCGTAGATGGGTACCTACTGCCTTTTTACTGCTACGGCTAGAAATGATCTAATTATACCTCATTTACTTATGATATTTTCTCTAAGGAGCTCCGATTCTCTACCTGTAGTTGCTTTCATAACCATCTATTCTTCCTCAGCGTATAGTTCTGATTTGAGTTTTTCATTTAACCAAGCAGCTTGCAATAAAGCGCGACTGTCTTTAAGTATTTCCTCCGGTTGATTAGCTTCTCCAATAATATAAGATGAAAAAGGCATATTTAAAAAGTCAAATGTATATTGAAACTGCTGAATAAGAGGCAGCCCCTTTATCCTTGGGTCATCGCCACCAACAACTACAACGATTGCTCGTATTGTTTTTAAATGCTCTCTCAAATTTGGATATCTTTCATCTCGAATTGCTTGACTAAATCGGTCTATCATATTCTTCATTAAACTTGACATACTATACCAGTAAATCGGTGTTGCAAAGATTAACACGTCGCTTTTCATTATTGCTTCAACCAATCTATCATAATCATCATTAACTGCCTGAAAGCCATTTCTTGTATGACGTAAATCCTCAATCGGTCGAATGTATAAGTCTTTTATATACACTTTTTCATGTTCAATATCTTGTACTACAAAATCCGCCAAGAGTTCGCTATTTCCACCTTTTCTCGAACTACCAACAAGTATTTTAATCTTCATATTCCGTACTCCTTCCTATGCATCGCTGTGTAAAAAGTATATAATTGCCTCAAGAATCAATAAAGCTGAATATAATGATTAAATTAATCGGATATTTCGATATAGAGGTGGAAGCATTGGAAAAAAAGCATTTATATACATTCTTAACTGCTGCAAAGACTTTAAATTTTACTCAAACAGCTAAAATGTTGGATTATGCACAGTCAAGTATTACAGCACAAATCAAATCAATAGAGGAAGAGCTAGGAACACCTCTATTTGAACGATTAGGGAAACGGATTTTCCTTACAGAGGCTGGTATGCAATTAAAACATTTTGCCGAAAAGATGATCAAACTCGATAAAGAAATGCGCGATGCAGTAACAGGTGAAAATGAACTTAAACCAATCTTGACAATTGGTGCACAAGAAAGTCAATGTACATACAGATTACCGGTTATACTACAGGAATTTATACAGTTGCATCCTCAAGTCAAACTAATATTTAAACCTGTCCATACGAACGAAATTGCAAAGAACTTATTACAAACTGATACTCTAGACTTGGCATTCATCACCGATACACGAAAGATTGTGTCAACCATCCATACTGAAACTTTGCTAGAAGAAAATATAATGCTAGTCGCACCCCCTACACATCATTTGCATAAAAAAGAAAAACTGACTTTAGAGGAAGTAGCAAAAGAAACGATTTTATTAACCGAAAAAGGCTGTTCTTATAGAACACAATTTGAAAGTAAGTTCCAACTAGAAGGAATATACCCTGACAACGTGATAGAATTTGTCAGTATTGAAGCTATTAAACAATGTGCGATTGCAGGATTGGGCATTGCACTTTTACCCAGAATGGTTGTGGAAAAGGAACTTAACAGTGGTTCGTTACTACAATTACCTATTTCTTTAGCATTGAATCAAATTTATACAGAGATAGCTTGGCATAAAGACAAGCATATCCCCTCTTATTTAGAGGATTTTATTCAAATCGTTCGCGGGCATTACAAGAACATTCAATGTAAAATGAAAGAAACCTGAAATACTGCCTTCAGGTTTCTTGTAAGTAAAGATACTGTACATCAATTTTTTCTTATTCAAGTTCTCCCCCCCTTTAAAACTCTTATTAAATTAAACTAAACTGCTGCATAAGTTCAATAGAAAAAAAGCTTTACTCCTTCTTGGAGTGAAGCACCCATTAGTTGAACAAGATACTAAAAAATATTAATTATTATAGGCACACTAAATACATTATTTCATAACTCTCTCTAATATCTCACTAACAAATTTAGTTTTACCCTCAGTGTAAGTTGCTCTGTCTATCGCATTCTTTGCCAAATATTTCTTTAACTGTTCATACTCAGCAACTGCCTCTGTATTGTTACGAAGATAATTTCTAAATGCTAAATGTCTGGCTAGTTCTTTACTATCTTTATTGCACACATATAAATGGTGTTCAATCCAATTTGTATTTTTTTCATCCCACGGAACTAATGGATCCTTTCTTCCAAAGGCTTCTCTACCCTCAAAACTCCAATTTTCTTGATGATAGTAACCTATCTTTTTAAGACCTTCTATAACAGCAGGGAAAACACAATAATCTTCTATTACTACATCTATATCTAGAATTGGTTTGGCACTCAGCCCTTTAACTGATGTGCTTCCAACGTGTTCCACGCATATTATTAAATCACCTAAAGTTTTTTTAAGGAAACCTTCTAATAATATGAATGATTTTTCCCATTTCTCGTTGTATGTAACTATTACAATACCAGACAGATTACTCATCCGAATTCATTAAAACTAATTTAATCATTATTTTTCTCCCCCTTATAATTGTAACTTCTATAAAACAGTATTCAGTTCCTTCTTATTAATATCCCTAACCAGCCTCTCGGAGGAAAAGCATTTCCCATTGCAATGTCTTGGAAGGATGAACAATGTGCCAGCATTTTGGCAACATCCATTTTACCCCATTGTGGTTTTGAATTTCGGCTTAAATTGTCTATTCGTTAAAATTTCCTCTGAGTCCGATTGATTAAAAATATCCTTCATTTTTGTAACCCCTTTGCATATTTGTTACCACATATCGCTAATTGATTACTGAACTAAATGCCCATTTATTTCAACAAGAAAATAGCATTACCCCATCTTGAAGTAAAGCACCCGTTAGCCATCCATGAAGCGCAAAATCAGTGCTTAACCACAGAGAATGAGAATGATTAGTGGAGTCTATACTAATAATCTACCGGAAATAATAGACTTATTAATGTCCAATCTCACTTTTTCTAACTATTAGACAGGGGTCTTCTTAATTATTAATTTGGATATATCTTCTTCCCCATAAAACACTCTAACTCCTTGATTACAAATTCTAAGAAATAGCTGGAAAAACAGCGGCTCCTTTACTTACTAACATTTTATAAAAGAATGAATAAATACGTTTAAAATATTCAAACACATCAGATTTCCATCACTAAAACTTAATTCAGCAGTTGATTATAATCGTACCCACTTCACCATTTGCTTCTTTTTCATCTGAGGGTTCGTTTTTAGAATAAGGTAGATCTTTTATTGTAGTTTATAATCTTAATCGTTTCTTGCACAGATGCCTGTTTCTTATTTACTGACAAAAAAGGCAGCTCCCCCATGAGGGATAGCTACCTTCGTTTAAGTTTATTATGAAAAGGTAGGAGCAGGGAATTCATCAATTCTCATACGAAATAAACTGTATGGTTTTTCCCGCAAGTCTCTTCCATAATGAAATCTCGCCTGCCGATGTAATTGATTCACTATGACATATAAGTATTGATCGGGGCCAATCGAAAAAGTATCCGGCCATAAAATTCTCGGGTCATGTGCGATGGTTTCCATTACGCCATTCGGCAATATCTTCCGGATACTGTTGTTTTCGTAGTCTCCCGCATAAATGGTTCCTTTTGCGCCGGTGATCATTCCATCAGACGCGCCTTTTTCCCCCCAATACTGCACATATTGGGATAAATTAATGTCCTGTATCCTACTGTCTCTTAGGGCTTCTGTTGAGATTGAGAACAGCTGTCGGCTGGTTAGCGGAGCATAAAATAAAACCTTTCCATCAGAAGAAATTGCTAAACTATCGGAAGCCAATTTAAATGGGAAAGTCGAGCCGTCCGGGTTTCGATTCATCAAAATTTCACCTTCTACTTTCGGTAAAAAATAGGGATCAGGTGAAGTTGATATTGCCCCATTTAACCGTCTAAACGCGTTCCCACTTTCTAAATCTACGACAATAATGCCCCCTGGCCCTCTGGAAGAAGAATCTGTTATATATGCATAGCCTGCTCTTCCAACCCGAAAATCCAAACGGACATCATTCAAATAAGTTGTTAGCAAGACAACATCTTCTGTAAAGGTATATACTCTCCTTATTGTATTCGTGCTTAAATCAACAGCAATTAATTTTGCTCCCCCTTGAATAGGTTCAGAAAAATTTGGTGCCCCTGTGTCTAATACCCAAAGTGTTCCTCTTCCATCAGCAACGATACTTTGGACACTGACGAAAGACATCGTAATATTTCTAGTATTAACCAAATTAGCTTCTAAACTGGGATAAGGCTGCAATTCACCCTCAACAATTTCCGCCACAGTAAATTGAACGTTGTCTCCCCATTTCGGAAAGCAAACAAAAATACGACCAGTTTCGGAAACGCTGACACCTGTAGGCATAGCCCCATAAAAAGCATGCACCAGTTCAAACTGCCCAAAATATTTTTCCATAGGTAAAATAGGTTGCATGTTATCCTCCTCATCAAATTTGAACGAATATACCTATATATGCTGAAGTTTTCTTTTAATGCCTAGTAATTGATAATTATTTCTATCGTGATTGGATGGGGACAATCCATGTTTATACAACAAATTAACAAATTCTGATTAAATAATATTTCATCACGAGCATTTTTCTATAAAGGAATAAAATTATTAGTCTTTCCAAAATCTAAAAAAGCATCTCATAAGAGATGCTCGAAAACTAACCCGGTATATTTACGGTTTTAGTACAACTTTTATACAGTCTTCCATTTTGGTGTCAAATATTTCATAACCATGCTTAGCTTGATCTAAAGGAAGTACATGAGTGACAATATCACTTGGATCAACCTTACCTTCTGCAATTAAATTATATATATGCGGCATGTAGTGAATAACTGGAGCTTGGCCAGTCCTAATATTCACATTTCGTTGAAAGATGTCACCCAATGGGAATGCATTATAACGTGCCCCATAAACTCCTGTAATTTGAATTGTTCCACCTTTGCGAACAGCTTGACTTGCAATTACTAGAGCTCCCATGGCTCCTCCTTGTAATTTTAGACCAGATGCAAGAAATTCCAGTGGAGTCATTTTTCCACTCATTCCTACACAGTCAATGACTACATCTGCTCCACCCTTTGTTATTTCCTTTAAATATTCACCACAATTTTCATGATCTTCAAAGTTAACTATCTCTACGTTATTCGTACGTTTTGCATGTTTTAAACGATAACCAACGTAATCAACTGCAATAACTCTTTTAGCACCTTTTAGCCACGCGAATTTTTGTGCTAACAGACCAACTGGACCGCATCCTAAAATTACGACCGTATCCCCTGCTTTCACTCCCGCATTGTCTACACTCCAAAATGCTGTTGATGCAGCATCTGCAAGTAACACTAAACTTTCATCCGCTACTTCACTGTTTTCTGGAATCTTAAAAGGTGTAAAATTAGCATATGGAACTCGCATAAATTCCGCTTGACCACCTGGGAACCCACCCGTCGTATCTGAGTAACCAAAATATGCGCCCATTTCTCCATTTTCATTCGCATTGTCGCATTGACTTTCTAATTCATTATTACAGTACCAACACTGACCACATGCTATATTAAATGGGATTATAACACGATCCCCTTTTTTAACTTTCGTTACATCCTTACCGACTTCTTCTACAATTCCCATAGGTTCATGTCCAATAACATAATCCTCTCCTAGGTTCGGTATCATCCCATGAATTAAGTGTAAGTCTGATCCGCAAATGGCAGTAGTAGTAAGTTTAACTATAATATCATCCGTTTTTTGGATGCTTGGGTCTTTCACGTTTTTTACCTGAACATTTTTAACACCTTGAAAAGTAACAGCTTTCATTATTGAAATCTCCTTCTTTATTCATTATTTCTTCGGTGGGCTTGGAAACATTCCTTTCCGATTTGTAACGCCCGGAAAGAGATTTAAATTAGCTATATCTACTGCATTTTGAGCGGATTTAATATCCAAAAGTTTTTGAAGTTCCAAATCATATGGGTTTAACCATTGTTTTTTTATCATGAGATCTACAATTTCGGAATATAAGGCAATGGTTACATCAAGTTGCTCCTGTAATAACTTTCTAATTGTAGGTGTTGCCGTTTCTGTCAATGCAATTGAAAGGTTTCTAATCCCAGTTTTTGTTGATAACAAAAATTCAAGGGCTATCCCTGAATCAGTAAGTTCCGGCATGCCAACAGAATTTATAGGGTCTAAATAGTCATTCATACGATCCGACCTCCGATTATTTTAATTCAGAATTTGAATATAATTTAATCATTGCAGTTAAAGCAGGTATAGATTGTTTTACGTCCTTCTCCAGTAGTGCTTTTAGATCTTGGTCAAAAACGATACCTTGCATCATTTTAGATTTGAGTAAACATACTGTCTTAAAGTTAATTACTTCATGAAATTCCAAAGTTTCATGAAGTGCTAATTTTTTTTCAAACATTCCTCCACCTCCGAATTTTATCATCCATTGAAGATTGCCCTAAAAATGAGATTTATATTCAGAAAAATTAAGATCCTTAAACGGTGTGTATTATTAAAATAGATTTATAATCTTCAAGAGAAACCTTCCATTTGACTTTTATTCGTGACTAATCTTTTTCCAATGTGTTACCACAAGACATGTTAGAAGTTCTCACCGAAGATGTAATTGCTGTAAGCGAAATTAAAGTAGTTAGCGACTGGAAAAAACTACTAATCGCATTAATGTCGAGTGAAACTATTAAGCTCATCGATGGAATAAGCAAAGGGCTTTGTGCAAACACACAAGGTCGACAGGGACGGTCTGTTAAGGAAACTACTACAGATGTTTGATCATTCAAATTCGTTTCTAAAGAAGTCCCTTGCAAGTGTTGTGAATCTGATTTCACCTTCATATTCTCTTCTCTTTACCGATAAAAAATAAGATTAAGAAGTAATTTATGTTGGGTCATTAGGGGGTCACAATGAAAGAGCGAAATATAAAAGGATTAAGCCAGACAGAGTTGACTTTGATTGAATACTCATATGGTTTGGATTCTTCAATAGATGGAATTGGCATTACAGATGAAGATGGTAAATTTGTATTTGCAAATGAAGCTCATGCCACCATGTATGGATTTACTAAAGAACATCTGTTGAATAACACCTGGCATATTTGCTACGATGAAGAAGCATTGCAAGGAATTTTAAATTCTTCTGTTATTCCCATCTTAAATGAAAGAGGGCTTTGGAGAGGCGAAACAGTTGGAACCAGAGTAGACGGAACGAAATTTCCGCAAGAGCTTACGCTTTCCAAAGTCGAAGAAACAAACAAAATTGTTTGCGTTGTAAGGGATTTAACCGACATTAAAATCAAGGAACAACATATCGATTTCCTAGCAAATCATAATGAATTAACCAATCTTCCTAACAGAAGAAGTCTTGAAAGAAAACTTGCCAACATAAAGCATTCCAGTACAGTTTCAGTTCTATTTATGGACATCGACAAGTTGAAGCTGATAAATGATAAGTTTGGACATAGAGTGGGTGATGCGTTGCTAGAAGGAATAGCTGAAACATTAAAATCAATCCAAAATGAATCCATCTCTGTGTTCCATTTAAGCGGTGATGAATTTATCGTATTAATCACCAATAAAAGCCAAGATGTTTCTCTTATGATTGCTGAACAGATTATTGAACAAATCAAGGTTCCTTATTTCATTGAAGGAAATGAAATATATGTTACTACTAGTATAGGCGTAAGCTACTTTCCTTCTGATAGTACCGAATTAACTGAACTGGTAAATCTTGCAGACATGGCTATGTACTCTGCAAAACAAGCTGGCAAAAATAATTTCAAAATCTTTAATAAACGCCTAAAGGAAAAGCAAGACCAAAAAATTAAAGTTGAAACAGAACTGCGGAAAGCAATTGAAAATAATGAGTTTCTTCTTCATTATCAGCCTAAGATAGATTTGGCCACTTTAGAACTCAATGGACTGGAAGCGCTAATTCGTTGGAAAAACCCCGTGCTTGGTAATGTACTTCCTATGGATTTTATTCCAATTGCTGAAGAAACAGGCTTAATAGATGAAATCGGGAAATGGGTTATCAAAGAGGCTTTAAATCAGATTTCTAGATGGGAGGCAAAAGGATATTCTCTTGTTAAAGTGTCAGTGAACGTTTCTCCTCATCAGTTTCGCTATACCAAATTAACTGAGTATATAGAAATGTGCATGATGGCCACAAAGGTGGAACCTAAATATTTTGAGGTTGAAGTGACAGAAAGCGTTTTTGAAGATTTTGAAATAGTACTTCCTATCCTTTCACAATTAAAAAAAATGGGTATTGGCATTTCGATAGACGACTTTGGGACGGGTTACTCTTCTCTAAGTCTATTAACGAAACTACCCGTAGATACGTTGAAAATTGATCAGTCTTTTATTCGTGGCGGAATGCACGACTCCAAGGACTTGGCTCTAGTTAAATCAATAATTGATATAGGAATAAATTTAAACCTAAATGTAGTTGCTGAAGGAATTGAAACAGACAAGCATGTAAATCTCCTTAGGAAGTTTGGATGTCCCAGTGGCCAAGGGTACCTGTTCAACCCACCTTTAACTGCGGATGAAATTGAAGAAACCTATCTAATTCCTTTAGTCCAATAAGAAAAACTTTTATGGCCAACAAAAAAATATCTCAAAACAGCCACCTACCAAATTAACGGTTGGTGGTTTCTATTTCATCTGATATACAACAATATTCTGTCAGCTCACCAAAGTTTTCATTTGAAATATGTAGTAGTTGGCTTAATTTATCCATTGCTTTTTCTCGAGGCATTTTCTTCATCATGGCCTCAATCAATCGTTTTACTTCTTCTTTTTGTTTATTATCCCATGTTTAACAACTCGACTCTATTTTCATACAAAAACATCCACATTCATCCAAATGTATTAAATGCGATTTAGTTTCAAATTGTTCTTTTTAATAAAAATCAACATGATAAATGCTTCCCAAAAAGGAGTGAAAGGAAGCTTGCTCCTTGACTCCACCAAGACGAAAAGTGTTTGTAAAGCCTTCTACTATTCCACTCATTATATTAAACACCTCATCGAATTCTCGCACCGCATGAACGAAGGATTTCAAACGCTACTTTTTTGCTGTTCCTGTGAGGTTCCTAACGAAACAGCAAACATTGCACCCCCCAGTGAAAAGCTAGTAGATTCTTATTACACATTACTTAAGAATTTTATTTCAACGTAACTTTTAGGATACCCCTTTATTTTGGTGAATTAAAAGATAAAATTATTTATAGAAATGAATCCTGACAGAACAGAGCATTTAAAGACAGGTATTTAATGTGAAATAATTTTACTATTTAATTAAGGAGGAAATAGCATGTCAGCTTGGTTAGAATCGTTACAAAAAGCAATTAACTATATCGAAGAAAATTTATTAGAAGAAATTTCGATAGAGGACATTGCAAATGAAGTAAACTCTTCTGCATTCAATTTTCAACGAACATTTGGATTATTAACAGAGATCTCAGTAGGTGAATATATTCGACGGAGAAGATTGACTTTGGCGGCAGATGAGTTAAAAAGAACAGACTGTAAGGTTATCGACCTTGCATTTAAGTACGGCTATGATTCTCCCGAGGCTTTTTCAAAAGCCTTTAGGCGTCAGCATGAGGTTTCACCAAGTGACGCTAGGAAAAATATTGGCAAGATCAAATCATATAGCCGCCTCGTAATAGAGGTGAGATTGAAAGGGGCAGAACCAATGAAATATCAAATCGTAGAACGTGAAGGCTTCCAAGCAATAGGTGTAAAGAAAGAATTTTTACTTGAGAATGAGGGCAATTTAATCGGAATTCCTAAAATGTGGGATGAATTAAATGGTGATGGCACTACTGACAAGCTAGCACAAATTAATAATGGACAAATTAAAGGAGTTCTTGGTATTTGTGTAGCAAAACCTAATGAGAAAATTGACTATTGGGTTGCTACAGAATATGCAGGTGACGTTAAAGAAGGATTTGAAGTAATCGAACTTCCAGCTTCTAAATGGGGTGTTTTTGAAGTACATGGTCCAATGCCTGATGCAATGACAAAAGTTTGGAAACAAATTTTTTCTGAATGGTTCCCTGCTAACGGATATCAACATGCAGGTACTCCAGAGTTCGAAATGTATACAGAAGATGATCCATTCAGTCCAGATTGCTATTCAGAAATTTGGGTTCCATTAAAATAATTTGAAATAGATGTCCCATTAGTCGACGCCAAAACGACTAGTGGGATTTTTGAATGGAGGCTAGATATCCTTTCCGAGACTTAACGGAGTGTTATCAGAGACCAAACCAGGCAAGGAGGCTTTATCTTTGAGTAAACTAATATTTATATAAGCACGGTGTATCTGCTGGTTTTGAATAAAGATTGATTAAAACACAGCTACAAATGTTGATTCTAATAGTAAATTATAGCCCCTATTTTGAACAAAGATTGATTATTTCGGTAAGCGAATATTTAACGAAGCACCCGTTAGCCATCCATGTAGCGCAAAATCAGCGCTACACCACAGAGGATGAAAATGTTTATAGAACGGGTATAGGATACTACGGCTGGGAAAGGAAGGTCGATCAACTATGGTGCCATAGAGCCCATCCGTTAGTCTGACTACAACGACCACGGTGCATCACAGACTGTCGCTCCCTTACGGGAAGCACTCATGGGAGATTAATCCTACTCTGGTTATTGCACCAGCCTTCAATACTATTTGCCGTAGAAAGGATGATTACAATGGAAGTAATCATTGATCGTGCATGTAGAATGGATGTCCATAAAGACTCCATTACTGCTTGTATTATAACGCCTTTCTTATTGAACTAAAGGGGAAGGTTAGTTTAATAAGAAGTATTGAAGCTAGGATTAATACCTAAAGTAAATTGAAGGACAGATAATGGAGAGGCTTTACTCCTTCTTGAAGTAAAGCACCTCGTAAGTTGAATAAAGAATTGTTAACTTTGATGAAAACTTGTTTCATCGGGAATTAAACTTTTGATTAATGCAACATCACTTTTTAATGCATTAGGTACAAAGAATTCCGTCCCCCAGTGCCCCGAATGAAACGCAGACACCATATCCTTGTCTAAATTAACAGTGAACCACTTGAACTCTCCTATTTTATTTAAATAGTTATTCAATAAATAATCTGAAAGGGGAGCCTGTTTTTGACACCTAAATATAGTGAGATTTTCTCCCTTAACGATCTCTTGTTCATTTTTACAGAGAGATTTAATCTCTGAAATAGTTTCAATCTCTTCGTTCCAACAATGAATTTCAATTGTATTTGAACATGTTAAAAAGTGTTCGAATAATACTGTCCAATAATCGTAATTTCCGTTTAATGGCTTTGGAAAAGTTGATTCATCATCCGTGTAGGTTGGTATATTGAAAGCTAAATTATATTGCATACTATTCCTACCTCACATGCCGTTTTGTAACTAACCACTAATGATAATTCAATAAGAAAAAAGAATTGCCTAAGCAACACACATTTTTAACTAAAGCATTCGTTAGTTTAATAAGAATCCTCAAAATTGGCATTATATATGTTTATGAAAATAATCTTTCATAATTTTTCCAAATTTGCAAGTCCTGATTAAACAACCTGCACCTTTAGTTGAATAACATTAATGGCCGTTTACTGATAGCCCTGTTCCTATAAAGCACACCGTTAGTTGAACAATAACCCTAATTTTTGGGAATCATTTTCAATAATTTTTCGCCACGCTGTTTATAAGCCTCAATGTGTTCTCTTAATATTTCTTCATTATTAGTTTCTAAGATTTTAGTTGTATTTCTTACGAAGTTCCAATTTATGCAGCCAGATAACCATATTAGTGAAGATAGACGGCCAATATCATTTTTACAAAGAAAATCATTTATTTTGTAACCATTTATAAAGGCATTTGCAACAATTGGAGACATCTCAGTTGAAGCTATTCCATTTGTTCGGGAATACCATTTGATTAGCCAAGCTAACCCCTCAATCCTATCGCTGTAGCCTATAGACTCAAAGTCAACAATTCCTTTTATTTTTTTACTTTTATCCCAGATAATATTAAGTGGATTTAAATCTGATTGTATTATAAAGTCATAATGCTTCGTTCTTGCATTTTCTATATGATATTCGGTTGTTTCAAGATATTCATCGAACATTTTTAAATTGTTTAATGAAATGTAAGTTGATTTTAATTTATTTCGAAGATTATCAACAAATTGGGAATAACCAACAAGTTGAGATTTCTTCGGGAAAACAGAACTTTTACTTTTATATAAACTGGAAATATCGTGAATTTTTCTTGCCATTTTACCAAATTCCTCTGCAATGTACTCATCACAATGAGTTAAATGTTGGCCTTCAATCCATTCAAAAAGTATAAAACGATAAATTCCATTTTCCCATTCAATAGTAGTAAAAGGTATATCTTCTAAAGCGGGTAGTAACTGCATAAACGGAATTTGATTATTTACAAGGAATCGACAAAAGCTTGTTTGTTCAATTAAAGCATTATTTGAGATTTCACCAAATGCATTGTTTGGGGAACGATTATTACTAATGAATCTTGCTGAAAAAGATTTTCCATCAGCAATTATTTTGTAATGGAGGTCACTATTCCAACTTCCTTTGTGTAACTCTTTTTCAATGAATAATGATTCGTTTCCTAATGAGTAAGGTTCAAGTGCTTTTTTTAATAATTGGTACAATTTTTATTTCCCCTTAGAGTTACTTCTTTTAACTATAGAAATAAGGCTGTTTTACTTGTTCAATTAAATTGCTGCGTTCGTTCAATTAGGAGTAATGATTTTAATTTAATGGATCCTGTATTAATATGGGGAGAAGGTGCTATTTCTTCTTCTTTTAAATATCGTTAGTGCTACTCGTATTGAGCGCGATAGTCTGTAGTGCACCGTCGCTGTTGGAGTCAGGCTATTGAATTGTTGTATGCAAGTATCTTCCGGTTCAAAATCTTAGCCCAAGAAGCTAAACTATTTACATTCAAGGATAAAAAAAGCCACATTTAGAAAAAGACGTCTCCAAATGTGACCTTCAAATTTAATAATAATTCATATATGACTTGTTTATGTCCTCTATCGGAACTGGACGACTGAAAAAGAAACCTTGGGCCTTTTGACAGTTGGCTGCTTTTAGTATTTCCACTTGAGTATCCTTTTCTACTCCTTCAGCTATTACTTCCATACCAAGGCTATGAGCGAGACGAATAATTGTAGTTGCGATTGCAGCACTCTTTTCATCTGTTTCCATATCCTTTATAAAAGACTGGTCAATTTTAATAATGTCAATTGGATATTTTCTTAAATAGCTAAGAGAAGAGTAACCCGTCCCAAAATCATCAATTGAAATTACCACCCCTATGTCCTTTAATTCCTTAAGAATAGTGAAGGTATCTTGCAGATCAGTCATCGCACTTTCTGTAATTTCAACTTCTAACGATGAAGGCAATAAATTATACTTATTTATCTTTTCTCTAATTTTTGAGGCAAAGTTATCTTGCTTAAATTGCTGTGGAGAAATATTCATAGCAATTCTAACCATTCGGTAGCCCTTATCTTGCCAAAGCTTTAATTGGCTACAAACCTCTTCCAATACCCAGTCTCCCAATTTGAAAATGATTCCTGACTTTTCAGCTATTGGTATGAAATGCATAGGCGATACATATCCAAATTTTCTATTGTTCCAGCGTAACAAAGCCTCGAACGAATTAATCTCCCCAGTTAATAGATTAACTTGCGGCTGATAATGAATAGATAGCTCTTCCTTTTCAATCGCTCTTCTTAAATGCGACTCCATCAAGGCCTCGTTTGGAAACGATAGATTCATTTGCTCCTGAAAATATCGATAATGGGCTCTTCCCCTATCTTTAGCTACATATAAAGCTTGATCTGCCTTTAATAGAAGTTCATCTTGTTTCTGTCCATCATAAGGGAACATTGAAATCCCAATAGAAGCTGTACCGAAGTATTCTTGATGATCTAGATAAATAGGCTTGGCAAGCTCTGTTAATATGCTTTCAGCAAACTGGCTAGTTTCATCCTTCGTTTTACCTTTTAACAAAAAAACAAACTCATCTCCGCTTTGTCTATAAAGGTTACTCGATATATCAATATAAAGGCTTAACCGGTCAGCAATTTTTTTTAAAAGCTCATCTCCAGAAGTGTACCCCAAAGATTCATTAATCAATTTAAACCGGTCCAAATCTATTCGAATAATAGAGATTTCACTATTTGTTTTAGAAGCTTGCTTGATATTTTCACTTAGGTGCTCCTTCAATGCACGTCTATTCCATAAACCTGTTAAGTGATCATGGTATACAAGATAAAATAATTGGTCTTGTTCCTCGGAATCACTAATAGTATTACGAAGTACTAAATGTAAACCTTTAACCGTACCACCACTAATGATTGGTATTGCTTTTAAATAAGTGGAGATGAAATGTCCTTTTTCATGCTGAATTAAGCAATTTTGCATTTCTGTAGAATAACCACTCATTGTCTGTTTAATAATAAGCTGAAAGTTTCTTAGAGATTCCTCACTAATATATTGCTCAATCGGTTGATGCAAAAGAGTTTTCTCTTCGTAGCCGAAAACCTTTAAAATAATTTTATTGGCGTATTGAATAATACCCACTTGGTCAATAATAAGAACTGTATCTATATTATTCTCAATAAGAGAAAAGTATTTATCTGTAATCTCTGAGGAATTATTTATTGGAAGTTGATTTGTTTTATCGTACATCATCATTCCATATATATCCTTCTCTTCGTTAATAGCTACTATAGAGATATCAAAAGTGTATTGTTTATCATTTAATAACAAAACATAATTGCTATTAACATTTTGTTGTTCATCTTTAATATTTGCAAATAGTGGTAACAGTTGAGACAATAATTCCTCACTAAAAGTGTTGTTCTTAATATGTGCCTCTCCCCAAAAATTGGTTGCCGCTTTATTTGTATAAATAATCGTATAGGTACTGTTTTTGTTTTTTTTAAATAGGCAGGTTAGTAGGTTTTGCTGTTCATGAATCATATCTACTAAGTAATTATTTTTCTTAAGCTGTTCGTTATTGTTCATGTAATCCTCCAGTTGCCTCATACTAAGACATATCACTAAATCTACACATTATACTATATTATATCGTCAGATAATTACATCTCTTAACGTAGCGGATACAAAATATTTTCATATAGTATTTTTTGATTAGTGTACACAATTTTTGTATAAGTTGGTATGATAGTATATAAGAGAGAAAGAGAAAGATAAAAAGAAAGGAGTGAACCATTTATGATTTCTGAATCAGACAAGCAATTGGCTACTGCTATATATACGGTTAATAGGCATGCAAAAACCGCTTTAGACAATAAACCACTTTATGAATTGAAAAGGCTAGCTATCAAAAAAATGATTAAAGAAAAAAGAGCAAGTAAAATTGGACTCCATTTTGTTAGAAACCCTAAAAATAGCCAACAGCAATCCTCCGTTTTAGTACAGTGCGCAGATTATTACTTCCATATTCTACCGGTAAAAGAAGATTTCAAAACTTTACAGCATCTTGGTCACTTAGATGATACTTATAGAAACCCTATCAGGAAAATGAATTTAAAAACGGCAAAACAACTATTAACCGATTATATAGGGCCTCCCCAAGCTACTACAAGAAAGTCCACTAATCACTCTACATCTTGCACCGCTAAGTTTACTCGTGTATCCAACAAGCGTCCAAGCTCGATGAAATCTTATTTAGATAGATGAATTATTTTTGTGTCAAGGGGACAGGCCTTTTAAGGGCTACCATCTATCAAAGAACGCTTATGTAATCTCATAACTAAAATACTGTTCTGAAATTTACTTAACGTACTACAAGAAATTAAGAAAGGCTACCAATTCATTACGAATTGATAGCCTTTTTTTAGAAATATTACTCATAAAATATATTGATCAATTTTGAGAACAAGTTCTGTTATTTCTGGCTTGCTTACTTGATCTTCTGCTCCAACTTGATCTCCTTTGTGACGTAAGTCGTCAGTGATCAAACTAGAGAAAATAACGACAGGAAGCTTTGATAAATTATTATTTCCTTTAATCATCTTTGTTAATGCATGACCGTCCATTTGCGGCATTTCAATATCAGTGACTACCATTTGGACATGCTCTGAGACATCAGGAGATATTTTTTCTAAACTCTCAAGATAGTTTAGTGCATCCTTTCCATTCTCGAAGAATTCTAAATTAACATAACCCGCCTCATTAAGGGTGTCATGAAGTAATTTTCTTAATAGAGGGGAATCTTCAGCAATGACAATTTTTTTGTTGGAGCGCTCCCGGTTACCCATTTTTTTCACGGAATCCACACTTATACCTGATTCGGGATTGATGTCCATGATAATTCTTTCAAAGTCCAGCAATAAGAGCATCTCTTCTTCTCTTTTGATGACTCCGATAACATGAGATGTTCCTCCCTGATAAAGGTCAGATGGTTTTTCGATCTGGTCCCATGAGATACGATGAATTTGTGTAACATTATCAACATGAAACACTACTTTTTGTTTATTGAACTCGGCCACCACATATTTTTCTTGCTCAGTATTGGATACTATAGGAAGACCTAAGACTTTCCCCACTTGGATAACTGGTAATACCTCTCCACGTAATTGGATGATTCCTTCCACATGAGGATGTGCATGTGGGATAAAGGTTACTGGTATAGGCTGAATAATTTCCTTTACTTTTATAACATTAATACCAAATCTATTTGAACCAACTTGAAATTCAACAATTTCTAACTCGTTTGTACCGCTCTCTAGTAATATTCCTTTGTGGTCGTTCACAAAACTCTTCCTTTCTATGTCCTTCGATTAATTCGATTGTATCATACAAAGGTAAAATATTACTATATTATTCATAGAACTTTATTAGTGCTTGAGTACCTTTATTTTCATAACCCTCTGCTAAAAGTTCGTCATACATCGACTTAGCCAGCTCCAGGCCTGGCAATGTTAAATTCATTCTTTCCGATTCTTCTAAAGCTATCTTCATATCTTTAATAAAGTGTTTAATATAAAAACCAGGATTCAAATCGCCACCGATTATTCGAGGAGCCAAATTACTCAAAGACCATGATCCTGCAGCACCGGTAGTAATAGAACGAAGTACTTGTTCTAAGTCTAAACCAGCTTTTTTACCATATGCAAGAGCTTCACAAACACCAATCATATTAGAAGCAATAGTTATTTGGTTGCACATTTTAGTATGTTGACCTGCACCTGCTGTTCCTTGATACAGAATAGTCTCTCCAAAAAGTTCTAACACAGGCAATATAGATCCCAAGATTTGCTTTTCTCCCCCACACATGATGGAAAGCTTACCTAACTGAGCCCCTATATCTCCTCCCGATACTGGCGCATCTATGGAGTTCATTTCAAGTTCCTTCGCTTTGTCATAAATCTTCTTTGCTAATGTAGGGGTAGAGGTTGTAAGATCAATAACCGTTAAACCTTGATTTTCAATAGAAAAAACTCCATCATTTCCAAAATATATTTCTTCTACATCATGGGGATAGCCAACCATTGTAAACAAATACTGTGTACATCTAGCAACTTCACTTGGTTTCGAAGCCCAAGTTGCCCCTAAAGAAATTAGTTCGTCTGCTTTTTCTTTTGTACGTGTATAAACAATCACATTATGTCCTGCTTTCAACAAATGCTTCACTATACTTTTCCCCATCACACCAGTACCAATAAATCCGATATTCAATCGTTCAGACATTTCACATTCCTCCATTAACTATGTATTAAATATAGTGTATCAAAAAAAATAGTTCTGTATATTTCATTAGAATTTTTATTTTTCGAAAAAATACAAAAAAAGAGGGCCATCCTATAGATGGCCCTTAAAAAGGGGGAAATGAGAATGTTGCTGTGTTCTTTATTAATATGCCCCATTCACAATGATTTAAACCTCTTTTTTTAAAAAAAGTTTTTTTATTTTTTCTATTTCTTGCACAAATAATTCTGCTTTATCTTTTTTGACCGTATGGCCACCATATCTTACTTCTTCGTATATAAAAAAGAACTCATCTTTTGCAAGCCAATGCATTCTTTGAAACCATTCCCTCACGGTTTCACTCTTCTCTCTCTCAAAGCCAAAAGAATTAGCCTCTTTTTCAAAACTCAAATATAATTCTCTTAAAAAAGAAGACTCTACTCTATATAAAGTATTTTCAGAAGATGATTCTTCTTGAAGCGGGACAACTAACTCCTCATTTTTATATGTAATATCATTACTTGCCTTTTCTGTTGACTGCTCTATTTTTTTACTAATCAAATAAACAATAACACAAAAAACAGCTAACCCTATCACCCCCAAAATAATCCATTCAAAATTGAATGTATAAGAGGAGGCTTCCTGTGCATTTGGAAGAAGATCTTCCATCATGGCTCCATTTGCTCCAACGTCCTTCTGCTCTTCCTCCGTTGGCTCTTTTGTTAATCCACTTAAAAACTTCTCTAAAACATTTAGAAGAGGCATTAAAGGAATCATTACTACCGCCAATATCCCTTGGAATACCCAGTTAAATAGTGTCCTGATTGGAGGGGTGAGAAAATACGTAAACAGAGTTAAGAGAAATATACCTATTATTCCTATCATATAAAAAAGTGAGACCTTTAAAAATGATTCATTTTTTTGTTTATGGGATGTTCTCCGTACATTAAATAATCGAGCCCCTGCAAAAAATATGACTCCACCTATAAATACACTATACAAAGGGAGTTTATAATCTTCAATTGTTAATAGATAACATAAGAAATGAACCGAGAGAAATGTTGCAAAAAATACTAAAGAATATGGTGAATCACTATTTTGGTCAGATTGTATCAAATTATATCTAGCATGTAAGCTCCAAGCACTTATTAATGCACTTATAACATATAACCATATTGGAATACCGAACAATAATAATACAGTTAATAAAACAGTTGGCAGACCTAATGCTACTAAAATATTTGGCCCAGATTTAGAAAAAATGTAATTGGCAACAAACACCGTTATGAACTGTAGAATAATCCATAAAAGAGGCGTGCTAACAATTGCCTCGTTTAATAATATGACAAATATAATTGCGAAAATCCACATATCCTGAAGGTATTTTTCAAATGACACTATTTGAATTTTATGCGTAGGGTTTGAATTATTAATCATAATTTTCTCCCTCGTATTCCAAAAGATAGTTAACACTCGTTTTTTGTTCCCAAGTCCTTAAAATTGGTTGATACTTCTCCATCTGTTGGGACAGGATATATGCAGACATCGGTAACTCCTCATGGGCTTCTATATATCTAATTATATTTTCAAAAGGAACAGTGATATTACTAGTTGATAAAATGGAAAGCCACTCTAACGCTTGTACTCTATGTGTATCTCCTGAACCTATTGGAATATAAATAAACGGCCTCTTTCCAGATGATCGAATATTGATACCAAAAGCAAATGGGACATTTGCTTTGTAGCAAGCCTCTATATGAGAAGCAAGCCACTCTATCTTTTTTTCAAAATCATGGACCATTCTATACCCATCTGCAAGATTCACCAAAAACAATACAGACACATTAGCAACTTTGGTAAATACTTTTGTTTGAAGTTGCTGGGTTTTAGCACTTGCTTTCCAATGAATATGATTAAATTGATCTCCTGGCTCATAATCTCTCGTTCCAACAGGAAAGTAGGGATCAATAAACAAAGAAGAATTTAACTCCAACTCCCCTGACTTTAAACGTGAAGGATAAAATTCTTCTTTTATTGTATAAATAGTTGGATATACAATTGCATCCATTAATATGTATGGTTCATAATTCAAAATAATTGACCCTTCAGTCAATGGATGCGGAATATTAACTTCAATTCCTTTTATCCTAGAAAGTCCTCTTCGTATACCTACTACAGGAATTTGAACTGTGACTGATTTTTTGTATCCAATTGAAAAAGGAACATTTACTTCATAAAAACCTGAGGCAGAGTTATAATCTGCATCGAATGGAGCAATACAATCCTGAAATGTTAATACGATGGCACCGTTCCAAATTGGTAAACCATTGTTCTGAAAAGACAATTCCAAATAAGCAGTAGTCCCTTTCATTAAACGAACCCTTTTTTTGTCATTTACAAACACTAGTCCATTTCCAACCTTCCGAAAATAATACAACTGGAAAAGTACAAGAAATAACGGAAACGAAATAATAACAAGGAGTAATGTTTGTTTAAAGAAGAAACATGCTACAGCACATATTAATAATATCTCTACATATTTTTTTGTATATTTAAAACTTAAATCTTGCCGTTTCCAAATCATTGAATTTTCGCCTCAACGGGCACTTCTATTTCTCTGATCAATTCACTCATAATTTCTTGTAAATCATGAATGAGCATACCTTGTGAAGAAAGCCTTAATCGATGAAGACAAACTGGATCTATGATGTTCTTAATATCATCAGGAATAACATATTCTCTACCATTTAAAAAGGCGTACGCTTTAGCAGCCTGTAGCATTGCCAAAGAAGCTCGACTACTTAATCCCAGTTCTATGTATGGGTGTTTCCTTGAACTTTGGACTATTTGCACAATATAAGTATATATATCATCATGCACTTTAATATTATTTACTTGCTTTGACCATTCTTCTATTTGTTGCAAAGTTACAACTTGTTTTGTTTTCACTTCTCCAGGTGATTTACCAAATTGTTTAAGAATATCATTTTCTTCCTTCATAGTTGGATAACCAATGTTAAGCTTAAAAAGAAAACGATCTAACTGAGCAGCTGGTAACGGAAAAGTTCCTTGTTGAGACTCTATTGGATTTTGTGTTGCTAAAACCATAAAAGGATATGGTAGCTTAATAGTTTCTCCATCAATTGAGACTTGCTTTTCTTCCATAGCCTCTAAGAGGCTAGATTGAGTTCTGGGAGTCGCACGATTGATCTCATCTGCAAGTAAAATATTGCTCATCACAGGCCCTACCCGTAATACGAATTCTTGTTGCTGCGGGTGAAAATAACTGATTCCTGTTACATCTGTGGGAAGTACATCTGGAGTAAATTGTATTCTTTTAAACACCCCTTGAATAGCTTCGGCAAATGACTTGGCCATCATTGTTTTACCAGAACCCGGAACACTTTCTAACAATACGTGACCTTGAACTAATAACCCCATTAACATAAAATCAAGTTCTCTTTCTCTACCAATGATTGAACTATTCAACTCTTTTTTTAGTTTGATTAAAGCTGCATCCATTTCTAATCTCTCCCCAAATACTATTCAAGCTGTTCAGAAGTACTATGCTGCTTTACTTGAGAATGAAATTCATTCAGTAAATGATCAAGTTCTTCACTTAGGCGAATAGTTTCTCTATTAGTTACACCATTTTCTATAGCAGATTGAATCATCTTTTCTCTTGTAGTCTCTAGCCTATTTAAAATAGATTCCATCATGAGAGAACTCCCCTTTTTGCAAAATGTATATTTTCCTCATTTTACTTACAGTTAAACCTTTAGAAATCAGAATATACCGACTATTTTAGGTAGGTTAATGCACGAGCACATTAACTTCTAGGATTATTAAGATAAGTATATATTATATTCCCACCTTGCATAGCGTTGCCACTAAAGTGTTTAAAATCCTCTCTTCTAACAAGTACTTCTCTAAAATTTAAAAAATCTTCTTTGGATACTTGGATGCTTTCAATTTCTCCTCGTTTTAACATATCAAGTTGTTCATCTATCGGATGCATAATGTTTCTCCTTTTGTCTAAGAAATGTATAGTTTCAAAACTTTTGATAAAAATACTTTACGTACCTCTTTTTTTAAGGCAAACTGTATTATATTATGTTCTTAAAGGGGATGGGACAATCTATGAAAATCGCTGAAGTCGGCAACATTATTGAGTTTAAAGATGGTCTTCAAGGTATAGTAGAAAAAGTAAATGAAAACTCTGTAATAGTTGATCTAACTTATATGGAGAACTTCAACGAGCTTGAACTAGAAGAAAAAACGGTAATCAATCATAAGCGTTATAAAATATTATATAGTAATGAAGATTAAACGTCATGCCGTTCCTCTTCGTAAGAAGAACGGTTTTTTTCTAAGTAGCAAGCGATTCTTTTTACTATACTGTCATGATTATCAATAAATTTCATTGTTGTGACTATGGTAAGGATGTGCTTTTAGTGAATAACCGCAAACTCTTTGTAGGATTAATAATATCCTTATTGCTGGCCTTTGTTTTTTGCTGGCTAACTTTTTCAAATGAAAAAGTATTTTGGTACTTTTATTCTTTTACAACTCTATTTTTAACAGCTGGTGCTTTCTATTTTTCAAAAATAGAAGATCAGCTGAGAACGTTTAGTTACTTATTTTGGGGTATAGTATATGGTGTAGCAACTTATTTATTATTTGTTTTAGGTTATCAGCTATTAGATTTTCTACCATCTAAAGCTACCAAAGAAGTTTCTAACTTCTTAGGAACCTTTGCACCTACTGCTTTGTGGCATTACATTTTATTATTCTTCATCATTATTCCCGGTGAAGAACTATTCTGGAGAGGTTTTATCCAAGTAGCCCTTAAAAATTGGCTTTCCCCTACTAACGCTATAATTATAAGCTCCATCTTGTACGGAGCAGTCTTTATTGCAAGCGGCTTTTACATTGGTGTACTCGCCGCTATTATAATGGGAGTAATTTTTGGCCTACTCTATGAAAAGAAAAAAAGTATGCCACTTAATATCGTAGCTCATATTGTGTTACTATTACTTTTATTCCTGGTGCTACCAATAATATGAAACTTTGCAATTAATACCGTTACTTAAAAGGGAGCTGTTCATATGAAGAAAATTTTCTCTATTTTATCTATTTTGTTATTAACATTTCTAATTGCTGCTTGTGGCACGTCAGATGAAGAAGCAACGCCTAACGATAACAATAGCCCATCCGAAGACACTACTAGCAATGGGGCTACTGAAAACGAGCAAGAGAAAGATTCTACCGAAGTTTCAGGAACTACTGTAAAAAGTGAAAACCAAGAATACTCTATTACAGTATTAGATGGCTACGAACTAACAGCCGAAGAACCTAATAAGGACTTGTTATTCAACAAAGAAAATGATGTTCAATCTATGCGAATCGAAGTCTATAATGCTTCTGAAGTCAATATGGCTGATATAACAAATAATTTAGTAGAAATTTTAAAAGCTTCCACATCTGAAGGCAAGGTAAATGAGATAACAGATGCTAACCTTATTCCTTCAGGAAAACTTCTAGAAGATGTTAAAGCTTATGAAGCAGAAGGCACTGAGAACAAAGTATATGGCTACACATTTTTACAAGACGGCTTAGGCGTGAGATTGACGATATTTGATACGAACGAATCTCCGGCTTTAGAGGATTTTGTTAAAATGGCAGAAACAATTAAAATCGATTAAAATAAAAACTTCGGGCCGTGCAAAGGCTCGAAGTTTTTTTTAGGATAAATTTTTAATCGATAAACCTAATTTTTTTAGCAGCTCAATAGCTTCTAATTTTTCCTCTTCTGACAAGGCATTCATTAATTGAATCAGCTGTTGCTCATGTCGGGGGAAAAGTTCGTTCATAAACTCTGTTCCTGCTTCTGTTATTTCCGCATAGGTAACTCGTCGATCCGTATCACTCGACACTCTCTTGATGAAGCCTCTTCCCTCCAGTTTATCCACCACATAAGTAATGGAACCACTAGCAAGCAAAATTTTATTGCCTATCTGTTGTAAAGGTTGTTTTCCTTTATGAAACAAGAGCTCTAAAACTGCAAATTCAGTTGGATTTAGTCCATTCTCTTGAAAAAAATGATTGGTACATTCATGTATTACTTTATGTGCTCGGGAAAGTACTATAAATAATTTTAAAGCACTACTCGCTGAATCATTTGTCATTGTCGTCATCCTCACCTATATTAAAAATTACATTACCAATTATTATATAGGGCAGACTAATAGATTGTCAAAATAGCTCAGCAGGTTCCGTGCAATGGAAGCAGAAAATTAAAGGTTGTACCTATTCCTACATTGCTCTCTACTTCTATTTTCCCTCCATGAGCTTCAATAACTTCATAGGAATGGGAAAGCCCAAGTCCTGTTCCTGCAGATTTAGTAGTAAAAAAAGGCTTGAAAATGTTTTCTATATCCTGTTTTTCTATTCCACTACCCTGATCCACAACTTTAACGCTAATTGTACAATTAGAATATAAAGATATTCTAATTTCAATATTACCACTTTTTTCCATAGATTCAATAGCATTTTTAATCGCATTTATAAAAACTTGTTTTAATAAATTTCTATTCCCGAAAACCTTATTATTGGGATAAATTTCATTAATTATATTAATATCAATTGCTTTCATAAGAGATTGAGGGGACATGAAGCCAACTACTTCTGTTATAAGTTGATCTACTTCAAAGTATGTGTATTCATTGTTGCACGGCTTGGATACTTGCAAGAATTCGGTTAATATATCTTCCATTCTGTTAATCTCGTGATCGATGACATCTAAATATCTCTTACCGTCATCCGTAGCTGTTTTGAGTAGTAATTGGGTGAACCCCTTTAAGGAAGTCATGGGATTTCGTATCTCGTGGGCTATACTAGCAGCAAGTTGTCCGAGAGTACTTAGCGATTCGTTATGATCGAGCCTTTTCTTCATAAACATTTTTTCAGATTCATCATGTATTTCCATAAGAAAGATATTGGAATCACTTTGTTTGGATACAATAGAATGTAGATACTTATAGTCACCCATATACGTTTGAAGCTCACAAAAGAATTCTGCTTGTCCATTAGTCGATAAATCTTGTAGAAAAGTTTTCTTTATCTCTCCTTTAAGAGATAGCATATTCAAAAGAGCTTTGGAACTCATCTTCAATAATTCGGTGCGGTCCAGCCCCAACACTTTTTCTATATAAGGATTAGCATCTATAATTTTACCTTCTTCACTTATAAATATTAATCCACTCGAAAAGAGTTGAAAAACCTGTTCAAATCTTTGCTTGTATTCGTATTCTGCTAACATTACCTCACCCTGCCTCTCATAAGAATCTGAGAAAACCATTTCAAATTTTTAAATTATTAATTAATTCTGATTATTTCACATTAATTCTAATCTGGAAATGGTTATATTTGACTATATTGTCGACACGAATATTCACTGTTACAATAGTTAAGCAAACCTAAAGGAGTTAAGAAAAAATGAATATAATATTAACTACATTGAACGCAAAGTTCATTCATACTAATTTAGCCTTACGCTGTCTTAAAGCTTACGCTGAGCCTGAATATTCCCCCCTTATTATCGAATATACTATTAAAGATCCTACTTTTAATATAGTAGCTGATTTGTACCAGAAAAAACCGAGCATTGTAGGCTTTAGCTGCTATATTTGGAATATTGAAGAGACTATAAAAGTGATAAAAATGCTGAAAACAGTTGATCCATCCATAACGATTATCCTAGGTGGCCCTGAAGTCTCATACGATACGAATGTATGGCTTAGACAAGTGAAAGAAATTGATTACATTGTTGTTGGTGAAGGAGAGCAAGCCTTCAAGGAGACGCTGGACTTTCTTTCCGATAAAAAAGATGTAAAAGATGTACCTGGACTAGCATATGTCCAAAACGACAAATTTATTCTAAATCCGCTACCACCAAAATTAGATTTACGAGAGTCTCCCTCGCCTTACCGTTTCGAAGAAGATTTAGCATATCTATCTAAGCGAATTGTCTACATTGAGACTAGTAGAGGGTGCCCTTTTTCATGTCAGTTTTGTCTTTCTTCTATTGAAGTTGGAGTTAGATACTTTAATCGCGAAAAGGTAAAAGAAGATATACGCTATCTAATGCAAAACGGAGCAAAGACGATTAAGTTTGTAGACCGTACATTTAATATTAGCAGAAGCTATGCAATGGAAATGTTCCAGTTTTTAATAGACGAACATTTGCCAGGAGTAGTTTTTCAATTTGAAATAACAGCAGATATTATGAGACCTGAGGTAATTCAATTTTTAAATGATAACGCACCTGCCGGACTTTTCCGCTTTGAAATAGGAGTCCAATCTACGAATGATTTAACAAATGAGTTAGTAAAACGTAGACAAAATTTTGAGAAACTTAAACGAACTGTCACAATGGTGAAGAGTGGCGGTAAAATTGATCAGCATCTAGATTTAATCGCAGGCCTGCCAGAGGAAGATTATACATCCTTTAGAAGGACGTTTAACGAAGTATTTGAAATGCGACCTGAAGAACTGCAACTTGGATTTTTAAAGCTCCTTAGAGGCACTGGCTTACGAGTTGAAGCAGAGAAATATGGGTACGTATATGTTGACCAAGCTCCTTATGAAATCTTTTCGAATAATGTCTTAAGCTTCAACGACATATTACGCATTAAGCAAGTAGAAGACGTATTAGAAAAATATTGGAATGCACATAGAATGGATCAGACATTAGAATTTCTTTTCAATCATATATTTGAAACACCTTTCGACTTTTTCCAACAATTCGGGACGTTTTGGGAAGACAGAAATTGGTCTAGAATCGGTCATCAATTAGAGGATCTTTATACACGTCTATTTGATTTCTTAGGAAATCTAGAGGGGATTCCCTTAAATACTGTTAAAAGTGTCATGAAGCTTGATTATTTATCCAAACAAAAATTTCAGCCTCGCAAGCCTTGGTGGGAAAACGATATGAGTAAGGAAGAACAGTCTGCTATCTACAAGCTCCTTCTAGAGAGTCCGTCTATAGCGGGAGAAGAATTTGCGCAGATGGATTTGACCGAAAGAGAGATTTACAAACAAACATTTATTACACCTATTTCTATAGACATGAATTTGTTTAAACAAGGAGTCATAAAAGAAGAGCAAGGTTTCCTTCTAACAACTTTCCATAAAGGCAATACACCGCATTTTTCTTATATTCAAAAGAACAACAACTTAGCAGATTTTATTCTATAAGTTATTCTCTCAAGCGGTTTAATGGATAGAATGGTATCACGTTTAAATGCTGTACTTTCAGTTTATAATGGGCAACCGAGTAGATAAAAGCTATGATATAAAAAAATGAGGTTGATTATGACACTAGTCATAACCAACCTCATTTTAACTTTCCGGTTATACATAAACTCTATAGCCAGTGAAACAAATGGAATACAGTTAGCCGATAATAACTCTTTCTTTTGGAAAGTGATATTTTGTAATTTTTCTTTTTCCTCCTAAAGTAAACAGGAAGGATATCAAGCCAACTCTTCCGATGAACATGAGGATCATAATAACTACTTTACCAAAAGAAGAAAGCTCCTCAGTAACACCTAGCGACATACCACATGTTCCGAAGGCTGAGGTTATCTCAAATAGAAGTGAAGTTACCGGTACATCTGGTTCCGAAATTGACAAAACAATAGTAGCTGCAAATACCATAAGGAACGCTAATACAATTACCGCAAATGCCCTGAAAACATCCAACAGATGAATTTCCCTATTAAAAATTTGAATGTTCTCTCTGCCTCTAGAAAAATTAATCAAAAACAAAATAGCTATTGCAAATGTAGTAGTGCGAATACCCCCACCAACAGAACTAGGTGATGCCCCGATAAACATTAGTGCACTCATTAGTAAATTGGTGCCTTCATTAAATAAAGTCACATCAACTGTTGTGAGGCCTGCTGAACGAGTAGAAACGGAATGAAATAAGGCAGTAAAGAATTTTTCATGCCAAGGCATATCTTTGAATGTGTTAAACATTTCTAGTAAGAATATCATTATCGTACCTAATACTAATAATGCTCCGTAAGTTAGTGTAGTCAGCTTTGTAAATAAAGAAAAACGAAAATTTTTATTTTTATTAGACAAAAATTCCTTGACCTCTATAAGAACAGGAAATCCAATTGCTCCAAATATAATCATCAAACTTGTAATAATTTGTACAAAATAATCATGATGGTAACGTACTAAGGATTCACCTGTTATATCAAATCCGGCATTAGTAGTAGCTGAAACAGAAGTAAACACCCCATGCATTAGGGCAACTTTAAACGTATCGTAGTATTGTGTAAAGTAAATGGTTAATAATATGGAGCCAACTAACTGAATTACCAAAAGAATTTTGACAATCTCCTTTATCAGTAAAACAGCGCCTGACATTTTAGATTGGTTATGATCGACCATGATTAATTGTCTTTCTCTTAATCCGATTCTTCTTCCAGCTAGAAGCCAAATAAAAGTCCCTAATGACATAATTCCTATTCCCCCGAGCTGGAGAATCAAAATAAGCATAATATACCCAAAAGGTGTGTATGTATCTGCAACATTTATAGTTGTCAATCCAGTAACACTAACTGCGCTAACTGCTGTAAACAAACTATCAATAAAATCTACATGTACTCCGGGTCTATGTACTCCGGGTAGGCAGAGTAATATAACCGAAACTGCAATTGCTATAAAATAATACGACACAATAATCTGGGCTGGTGTCATTTTGAACCTTGCTTTAAAAGTATTATTTATCATCTTAGATGTTCCTTTCAACAAGAAGCCTGTTTCATCATTGTAAAAAAAAAAAGCATAAAAAGATAGCTTTAACTAAACTATCTTTTCATGCTTTTAAATTCTTAAACATCCAAGTGCTTCAATACAATATATTTACACTACTTTTTATTATATGTTAAGCTGTCTTTTTATTTTTAGCTACACCTAGTAAATAACCACCTATAGCAATTACCAGTAATACTATCCAGAATGTCAATTTCCAGCCAGTTGAATGTGGAAAATGCTCATCTAAAATTCCTACATTAGGATGAGACAATGTCAGTACGGTCAATTTAACCCCTACCCAACCTACAATTAAAAATGCTGCAGTTTCGAGTGTTGGATATTTTTCGAGTAATTGAACAAATTTATGAGCAGCAAAACGCATAATAATTAATCCAATGATACCACCAATGAACATAACTGCAAATTGTCCTCCATTGATGCCACCAATCTCAAATTCTCCCCAATATGGTAAGGTTACTGCAATAGCCACAGCAGCAAGCATTGAGTCAATAGCAAAAGCGATATCCGCAAGCTCTACTTTTAATACAGTCATCCAGAAACCTGAACCTTTTGCGCCTTCTTCAAGATTGTCCGTTTCAATATGCGGTCCTGGATTTTTCCGTTGATCGTAAATATGTTTAATAGATATGAACAGTAGATAAGCAGCACCTATTGCCTGTACCTGCCAAATATTAACCAAGAAAGTGATCATAAATAAAGCGAGAAATCTAAATACGAACGCTCCTAGCAAACCATAAAACAATGCCTTTTTTTGTTGAGCTTTCGGTAAATGCTTAACCATTACCGCCATAACTACTGCATTGTCAGCAGCTAGTAGTCCCTCTAGTCCTACTAGAACTAGTAAAACCCACCCATACTCCAATAAAATTCCGTAATCCATTAAATATCCTCCTTTTTTTTTGCAAATAAAAAGACCCCTGCCTAAAAAGGCAAAGGTCTTGCTAAGCAAATTTTAAATAATTGCTATCATAACCGATGGCTAAGCCATGTAATGACGACTATGAAATAGGTTTCCCTATAGCTACTCCCCTTTGACAAATGTCAAAAGTCTATTTAGTTATATAAACTATAATAACACATTTTCCAAATTAGTAAAGAAAAATTACTTAATATGGATATGATAATTTGAATCATCTTTATGTTTATTATAAAAACAAATCATAGAGGGAACCGATTCAATAAAATCTGGACAAGTAATATTACCCTTTGATAAAACTTTTTCAGCATTTGTTGTATCAAAAGAAGAATTCCATGTAAGATAGTCTAATGTTTCTTTTTCTACTTGAAGAAATTTTCTTATTGGTAAAATAGACACTGATACCTTTGCTAGTCCTAGTGGTAATCTCCCCTTTGGATATTTTCCAGTAAGTTCTTTTACAAAAGCTCTATATACCTCTTCCACCGGGTAAGGTTTAGGGTCTGTTAAATGTATAGTCAGTCCTTCTGCTTCTTCATCAAAGCAACAATATATGGACGCTTTTGTTATGTAATCTGATGGAACTACATTAATAAAAGATGATGATTTCCCCAGATAAGGTAAAACTGGAAGACCTTTTAGCTTATTAATCATGTTGATAAAGAAATAAGGTCCATCAAATTTAATCGTTTCTCCTGTTTTAGAATGGCCTCTCACTATTCCCGGTCTAATAATAGTAAGTGGAATTTGTTTTTTAAGTTTATCAACTAGTACTTCTGCCTCGTATTTTGTTTCCTCGTAATGGTTTTTAAAAGTATTAGGCTTAACGAGCTCTGTCTCTAATAACTTGCCTTCTCTTCTTCCAGCCACGTAAGCAGTACTAAAATACATATACCTTTTTAATTTTGGTAACTGAAGGACCAATTCATTAAACAGCTTTGTCCCTTGAACATTAACTTTCCATGCGATATCTTTAGGAACAGCTAAATCATAAATAGCAGCTAAATGCCAAACATAATCGATTTTATGCTTTAATTCTTCTAATATATGCCCATCTAACCCTGCATTAGGAAGTGTAATATCTCCTTCAATAACCACAATTCGTTGATCGTCCAAACCATCCGCGTATATTTCTGCTATTACTTCCTCTGCTTTTTTTAGTTGAGATGGTAGAACTAGCACATAAATAGTTGTATAAGCCTTTTGTTGCCTTAATTCTTTTATGATATTTTTAGATAAAAATCCTGGAAATCCGGTCATTAGTGCATTTTTCATACTAGTAATCAGCCCCTTTTATAAAATTATACTGAAAAAGGGTCTTCAACAGAAGACCCTTCCTTATATTTTTCTGAATGTTATGATGATTTTATTTTTCTTGTTTCTTTATCAAATAAACTATAAATTACTGGTACTACATACAAGGTTAAGAAGGTAGAACTGATTAATCCCCCAATTACAGTTAAAGCCATAGGCTGATTAATCTCCGTCCCTTCACCAATCCCAAGCGCTAAAGGAATTAATCCCAAAATGGTAGTTAAAGCAGTCATCAATATTGGACGTACTCTATCTTTAACTGAGGTCGTGATTGCCTCATAAGAAGAATATCCCTCTGCTTTACGTTGGTTAATATAATCCACAAGGACAATACCGTTATTTACTACAATTCCGACTAGTATAAGGATCCCAATAACTGCTGAAATGCTAATTGGTGTACTGGTAAAAAATAATGCAATAGCGATTCCGATAAGACTTAAAGGAACTGTAAACATAATAACCAAAGGATATTTAAAGGATTCAAATTGAGCTGCCATTACAATGTAAACAAGAACAACTGCTAATAATACCGCCAAAATCATGTCACTTTTAGCGTTATCTAATAGCTCGCGGTCCCCACCGAATTTGACATTTATTTTATCTCCAAAATTTTGATTTTCAATTACTTGGTCAATTTGATCGGACATGTCTCCTAGTGTGTTTTCTGACTCATATTTTATAGAAAATGCCACAGCATTTGCTTGGTTTAAACTACGAATCGCCACTGGACCTTCTGACACTTCTATATTGGCCACTTCTTCTAAATTTACAAATTGGCCAGCTGGAGTACGTAATTTTAACTTTTTAAGCTTTTCAATACTCTCCCGATCTGACTCATTATACTTTACATACACTCCATATACTTCATCTTCTTCTGAAATAATCTGGGAAGCTAAAACTCCTCTTGTCACATTATTAACCATCTGAGCAATTTGAGCTGGAGCTAAGCCTAATTCGGTAGCTGCGTCACGTTTAACCGTCATTTGTACTTCTTCTACAGTAGAAATTAAATCATTATTAACTTTTGTAACTCCTTCTAATTTCTCTAGGTCACTTTGGAGTTCCTCCACTGCCTGATAAAGCTCCTGTTTATCGGAGGAAGATACATTGAAGGAAACAACATTTGGCGAAGAGCCCGAAGCAGTTTGGACGTTAAAATTAATATCTGCTTTTCCGTTAACAGCTTTTACGATTGTAGGCTGTACTTCATCTACAAATTCAAAAGTGGATTGATCTCTTTCACTCAATGGCTTAAGCTTCACGGATATCTCAGCCATATTAGATCGAGATGTTCCTCTCGACATACCTTCTTGACTACCGCCAACAAAGCTTACATAAACATCTACTTCTTCCTGCTCTTTTAGTATATCTTCAATTTTATTTACTATTTCGTCTGTCGCAGTAAATGATGAGCCGTTTTCAAGCTTTACGGAGATAGAAACAAACCCTTCATCTGTAGGAGGTAAAAATTCTGTTCCAACTCGGAATACCCCTAGTACAGAAAGAACTAGTAATACTACTGTAAGGGAGAGAACAAGTGCACGATGTTGCAATGACCATTTGATAGACTTATCTAGATTATTGTATGCCTTTGACCTTCTTCTTCTTGCCTCAATGTTACCTTTAGGCTTCTTAAGCATTCGGCTTGCCATCATAGGAATAACGGTTATTGCAACCACAAGGGAAGCAAACAAACTAAAGGATATAGTTAAAGCAAATTCTGTGAAAATTTGTCCTATAAGACCAGAGAGAAAAATGACTGGCAAGAAAACAGCTACGGTTGTTAGAGTCGAAGCGGTAATAGCTCCAAGCACCTCTTTTGTTCCAGTAATTGCGGCAGCCTTTGGATCCTTTCCTAATCCCAAATGTCTTTCTATATTTTCAATAACTACAATCGAATTATCTACTAGCATCCCTATGCCTAATGCCAGTGCACCAAGCGTCATAATGTTCAAGGAGAAGCCGGCAAAATACATTAATACAAATGTCACAATCACCGAATAGGGAATAGCTACCCCAATAATAATAGGACTTCTAACTCCTCTAAGGAATACAAATAACACTAGCATTGCCAGTAATCCGCCTGTTATTAAAGTGGAACCTATATTGTTTATAGCAATTTTGACATAATCTCCTTGGTCAAAGAGAATATCTGCGGTTACACCCTTGTACTCATCTTTTTCTAATTGCTTGTCCAATGCTTCTTGAAAAGCTGTTGAAACCTTCGCAGTATTGGCACTAGATTCTTGGAGCACTGATAAAAGTACAGCAGGATTTTCGTTTGCTCTAGTTTCGGTATTAGTTTCCTGCTCTGCTAACTGAACGGTTGCTACATCTGCAATCGTCACCTTGGATCCATCCAAAGGATTTACCGTAACAACTAGGTTTTGAATATCCTCCACAGATGTGAGAGTGCTGATGATGCGAGTTGTCAGCGACATATTTTCTTCTGTCTCTACGGGGTTTCCAGGTAAAGAGATGTTATTCGCCTGAATAAGCTGCACAATATCACTCTGTGTAAGACCTTTACTTTGGAGGTTCTCTTGGTTTAATAGTATTTGAACCTCTTCGACTAGTGTTCCAGAAATATTGACACTTGCTACCCCTTCCGTACCAACTAATTCTTTTTCTAGCTCTTCCGCTATTAATCGAATATCTTGTTCTCCAGTTGCTCTAAGAGATAACTGAATAACTGGAAATTGAGCAGGATCAAATTTTAAAAATCTAGGCTTTTCTGCTCCATTGGGAACAGGTACCATATCAATACGCTGCATGATATCTAGTTGAACATCGTCCATATCCATAGACCAGTCAAATTCTAATAAGATGAAATTGGCACCCTCTTGTGAGGTACTATTAATGGACTTAATTCCTTGAAGCGTACTTAGGGAAGTTTCCAATGGTTTCGTTATTTTTTCATCCACTTCCACAGGACTTGCACCAGGGTAATTTGTTACAACAACAGCTATAGGAGGGTTAAGCTCGGGGATTAATGTGATTGGTATTTTGAAAAACGATACCCCGCCTAAAATAATTACTAAAAACATAATAACAGTAGTAAATACGGGTCTTTTTATGGAGAAATCACTTATTTTCATATATAGGGGACCACCTTCTTTTTAGCTATTTCTATCATATGCTCTAGAAAGCAAGAGTTCAAATTTTATTATTATCTATAGCATTAATTAACTTACTTTTTTTGTATTTTACTGATAAGACATCACAAACGACGCCTAAGCGGAGATATTGGCTTATCGGTCACCCATGGAAAGCGGCCGCTGAGAGCGAAATTCAGCCATCTCTGTTTTATGTTTAAGTAATATGTATTTACTTGATGTTAAGTTAGTTGAAACACATAAAACTTCCTATTTCTCTTAACTTGTGTTTGGAGCGACAGGTGGCGCTATCCTTTAGGATCAGTGAGAGTGAGACAGATAAGACCTTACAAACGGCGCGTCAGCGACGGTAAGGGCTTATCGCTCACCCCACGGAAAGCGACCGCCGAAAGCGGAAATCAGCTTCTCTAATTAGAACTTTATTCATGCTTGAAGGATAGATTGAAATAATAACCATCTATTTTATATACTCGTTCCAACACCAATTTGCGATTGGAGCGACAGGCGGCGACTCCAGTGGGATGAGGGAGTCAGATAAGACCTTACAAAACGGCGCGTCAGCGACGGTAAGAGCTTATCGCTCACCCCACGGAAAGCGACCGCCGAAAGCGGAAATCAGCCATCTCCCAATCAAACTTCCATACTTTTAAAGAATAGATTCATATAATTTATAACCTTCAACTCTAAAAAAGCGAGAAAGTGAACGATTTGTCATTCACTTCCTCGCATATATAGGAATTTTATTATAATAAGTTATACAATTTGATATGCTCATATTTGTCCTGGAACCAACGAGTCGCAAACTCATTTTCAAACAGGAACACGTAATGATCATAGCGATCTTTCACAAGCATACTTCTTGGACCTGTCATGGATTCTTTTACTTCTTCCTCATTTTCAATCCATCGAGCTACCTTCGAGCCAATTGGCTCCATGCGTACATCAACATTATACTCGTTCTTCATACGATGCTCGAATACCTCGAATTGCAACTGTCCAACCGCTCCAAGAATTACTTCTTCAGTATGAAGTGTTTTGTAGTACTGAATAGCTCCTTCTTGTACAAGCTGTAAGATCCCTTTATGGAAATGCTTAGACTTCAGTACGTTTTTTGCAGTAACCTTAACGAACATTTCAGGAGTGAATTGAGGAAGCTTTTCATAATTGAATGCCTTCTTCCCTCCAACTACCGTATCTCCAATTTGATAATTTCCTACATCATAAAGACCGATAATATCGCCCGCCACTGCTGTTTCAACAGTTTCGCGGTCATCCGCTAAAAATTGAGTGGATTGAGTTACTTTAAATGTTTTACCAGTACGAGCTAAAGTAACGGTCATACCACGTTCGAATTTTCCGGAAACGATACGCACGAAAGCAATTCTATCCCGGTGAGCAGGATTCATATTCGCTTGAATTTTGAATATAAAACCAGAGAAATCTTCGTTAAGAGGATTTACTTCCTCTTCAACATCTGTCATTCGAGGTTGCGGAGTTGGGGCAAACTGAAGATAAGTTTCTAAGAAGGTTTGCACACCAAAATTTGTTAATGCACTTCCAAAAAATACAGGTGTTAAATCTCCAGAAAGTACTTTATCCTTATCAAAATCATTTCCAGCCTCATTTAACAGCATAATATCTTCGATTGCTTGAGTATAATATGATGTTTCTTTCATAGAATTGTCTACTGCAAGTTCTCCCTCTTCATCTAGCGGAAGGAATCTTTCAGCTTCATCGGTGCGGAATTGTTCAATACGATGATTAAAACGGTCGTATATCCCTAAGAACTCTTTACCCATACCAATAGGCCAATTCATCGCATATGATTGAATTCCAAGTACTTCTTCTAGCTCTTCCATCAATTCTAAAGGTTCTTTCCCTTGGCGATCAAGCTTGTTTATAAATGTGAAGATAGGAATACCACGCATACGACAAACCTTAAATAGTTTTAAAGTTTGCGCCTCTATTCCTTTGGCAGCATCCACAATCATTACTGCACTGTCCACGGCCATTAACGTGCGATACGTGTCTTCACTGAAATCCTGATGTCCTGGTGTATCTAGTATATTTATACGACAATCATTAAAGTCAAATTGCATAACAGATGATGTTACAGAAATCCCACGTTGTTTTTCAATTTCCATCCAGTCTGATGTTGCAAATTTCCCTGTTTTTTTCCCTTTTACTGTACCTGCATCACGAATTGCTCCTCCAAAATATAGCAGCTTCTCCGTTATAGTTGTTTTACCAGCATCGGGGTGCGAAATGATTGCAAAGGTTCTTCTTTTTAATATTTCTTCTTGTAATTTATTGTCCATATTTGTATATCTCCTTCTTATTCACTTTTTTATCATATGGATTTAATGCCAAAAATACAAGTAAAAAAAGAACTAGCAAACAATTTTACAAATTTCTCGTAAAAATGTCTACTAGTATCCATTACAATATTTCAGAATTAATATAAGAATATAGAAGTTTAGCGGTATTTTCTAATGAATCTACATGAGTTCGCTCATAAGCATGGGATGCTTCAATCCCTGGACCGAACAGTGCATGTTTGACATCAAAACCAGCTCTTATCGCTGCTGAAGCATCCGAGCCGTAATATGGATAGATGTCTAATTTGTAATCGATTCCCTCTTTTTTAGCTAGCTCTACAAGATTTCTTGTTAGTTCATAATGGTATGGACCAGAAGAATCCTTCGCACAAATTGAGACTGTATACTCATCAGAAGCCTGTCCGTCACCAATAGCTCCCATATCTACAGCTATGTATTCTACTGTCTGTTCTGGAATACTTGAATTTCCCCCAAAACCAATTTCTTCATTATTAGAAATATAAAAGTGAGTAGTATAAGGAAGAGTCCAGCTGTTTTCCTTAATAGCTTTCATTAATTGAAGTAAAAGGGCTGTACTTGCTTTGTCGTCTAAATGACGAGACTTGATGAAGCCAGTGTCTGTCTGCTCAAATCGAGGGTCGAATGATACAAAATCCCCTACTTCTATTCCTAGCTTTCTTGTTTCGTCTGCATTTGTAACTTTTTCATCTATTCTTACCTCGATATTTTGCTCATCTCTAGCTAATGCAGTTGCGTTTTTGTATACATGGACCGTTGTTTGGTGCATAAGAATGGTTCCTCGTATTTTCTTCCCTTCTGCTGTGTGAATAGTACAATACTCACCTTCTACTGCGTTCCAGTTAAAGCCACCCACCATAGAAAGCTTCAATCGTCCAGAAGACTTAACTTCCTTAACCATTGCTCCTAAAGTATCTGTGTGAGCCGTCAATAAACGATGTTTTGTGTCATTATTCCCTTTGATTGTGGCGATTAATGCACCCTTGTTTGTACGTTTATAGTCAACATTGATTTCCTTTAAAAATTGCTCCATAAAATCCATGATTTCTTTTGTATAACCAGAGGGACTTGGAATTTCTACTAATTGCTTTAATAAAGAAACTGTCTCTTGCTGTTGAAATGTAAATGACATCGTTATTCCTCCTTTAATCTTACTTAATTTTATCAAAATCTTGTATTTTCAGATACCTATAAATACGCTAATATAAGAAGTATCTGAAGGAGGTGGAAAAAATGGAATTTTTTAATACTACAAAAGACAAAAATAAGCTATTTCTGATTATTTTTTCTGTTTTTACAATATGCCATATTTTCTTTGCAGCCCTTTTACAAAACAAGGACATCTTAACTTATCTTGTCGTTTCAATTATTTATTTATTAATATTAGCTCTGTTATATTGTGGGAACTCCGAAAATGAAATCATTCAGTATGTTATGTTCATATCCTTAAACTTGTATCTTTTAGTCGTCAATATTTACAGTGAAAACGTAGTAATGATTGCTTTTTTTATTTATCCCATTTACATAGCGGTTCTCTATTATTCTATTGGACCAAGGATATTCTTGTTCTTTCTCACATTAGCAGAAATTTTCGGGCTAATATACTTCAAGTATTCAACCTATACATACATATTTACTCTAGATGACCTTATCGCATTTATACTGCTCCTCATGATGCTTATCTTTACTTCTATATTAAATACATACTTTGATAGAAAATATTGGAACAAAATAACTGAGTTAAATTCTTCAATGAGGCAGGAACTATATTCTCGTGAAAGTTACTTACAGCTCTTTTTCGATAATGCCAAGGATAGCATAACTGTCTTCGATAAAAATAATAAAATAATTGAAGTAAATCCTGCCTTTGAAGAATTATACGGGTGGAAAAGAGAAGAAGTTATTGGACAAAGCGTAACCATTATTTCTCCCCAGTATCAACTAGACGAGGCTAGAAGACAGGAAGTATTAAACGGTGCTAGCTATCACTTTCTAGAAACAACAGATCGAAAAAAAGATGGTACTTATTTTGATGCTCAAATCACTTTTTCTCCTATATATGATTACAACAAGAAGCTTATTGCTCTCTCTATCATTAGTAGAGATGTCAGCTTTAAAAAAGAGACAGAAACTTTATTATTACAATCAGAAAAGTTGAAAATTGCTGGAGAAATGGCTGCTGGAGTAGCTCATGAAATTAGGAATCCAATTACCGTTATTTCTGGTTTTATGCAAATTATGAACGGTGATCCATCCCAACCTTATTATCGCTACACAAAAGTAATTGAAAATGAGATTGAAAGAATTAATTATATAATTAGTGAATTTCTTGTTTTAGCAAAGCCTCATGTGAAATTACCTAAAAAATACGACCTTAAGAAATCTTTAGATGATATTCTCGTTTTGTTTCAGCCCGAGATTAACTTAAATGGTATCCTTCTTACAACTGAGCTATTAGAAGGGCCTATCATTCTCTATGGAGAGGAAGGCCAGATGAAACAAGTACTCATCAACCTTGTTAAAAACGCAATTGAGGCAATTACTGAAAACGGAGAAATTCATATTAGCTGCTCCGTTGAACCATCAGAGATTGTAATAATTAAAATAAGAGACAATGGAGTTGGAATGGACACGCATACTGCTGGAAAGGTATTTGATCCGTTTTTTTCAACTAAAGTTAATGGAACAGGGCTTGGAATGATGATTTCTGAAAAGATTATATCTGAACACGGTGGAAATATTTTGATTGAAAGCGATAAAAATCACGGAACAACTGTGACTATCCAATTACCTTATAGTATCAATTCCTGACAATAGAGTAGCGTTGTATAACAGTGATATTTAAACAAAGATTATTAACCATCATTTTAGACAAGTTATTTCCTTGTAGTAATTGAATACTTAATAAGGCGGTCACTATAGCGGTATGAAGGAGACAGATAAGACATCACAAACGTAGCATTGATGGCTTATCGTCCCTCCCGAGAGCCCGCCTAATTATTTATTCTTCATCTATTTGAAGAAGAGGATAACCATAATCTCTGTACTTTCTTATTAAATCCTATCATATTTTATTTGACCATTAGATTGAAGTCGGGTACATCTCTGGCATTTAAAGGCTTTGAGTAATAATAACCTTGAACAATCTTACATTTATGTCGTTTTAAAAACTGAATAACTTCCTCTGTCTCTACACCTTCAGCTACTACCTCTAGTCCAAGGCTAAGCCCTATTCGAATGATAGAGGAGACGATCACTTCATTTCGCCTTTCAAATATACGGTTCATAAACATACTGTCTATTTTTAATGTATGGATAGGGAGTTCACTTAAATAGCGAAAGTTAGAAAAACCTGCCCCAAAGTCATCCATTGCTATGCGAATTCCGTAGTTTTTTAATTCTGTTAGAATGCTCAATAGCTTATTTAAATTTTTCATTAAAACATTTTCCGTTATTTCTAGCTCTAAATATTGAGGTGGCAGTCCTGTTTCCAAGAGAATATCTTTAACATTGTTTACAAAATCGTTTTGCTCTAATTCGGCAGGACTTATATTCACAGACACTGTATCAAAAGCTATGCCTTTCTGTAGCCATTCAGCAGCTTGTCTACATGCCTCATGGAGAACGTACCTACCTAAAGGGATGATTAACCCAGTCTCTTCAGCAAACGGGATGTAATCATTTGGAGGAATGATATTTTTACCCTTTCTATTCCATCGGATAAGAGCTTCGTAACCATGAACTTTATTAGTAAATAAATTTACTTTAGGCTGGTAGACTAAGAAAAATTCATCGTTCTCTAATCCAAAACGGATATCACTCTCTAAACGAACCTTATTAATATAACCTTCTTCTAAATTTTTTTCATATAATACTGCTGTTCCTCTTCCCTGCTCCTTAGACACATTCAATGCTAAGTCAGCTGCCCTGTGTAAAGCCGCATATTCAGAACCATGAAGAGGAAAGCAGGATAGCCCTATTGAACACGAAATGTACAATTCCATTTCATCTATATAAAAAGGCTTTTCGATTTCTTTTATCAGTTGCTGAGCATTAAGTAAGTAATTTTTACAAGGGAATTCTTGATCATCCAAAAGGATTACAAATTCATCTCCACCCATACGGTAGATTTGTGCTCCTTCTTTATAGAAGGATTTCATTCTTCTGGAAACCTTTTGCAATAAAATATCCCCAGTGACATGGCCTAGTGAATCGTTGATATTTTTGAAACGATCTAAGTCTATATATAGAAAACTAAAGGGCTCCTTTAGTAATATTTTTAGCTGTATATCTCTATTTAAAGCCGCCGTGTTATATGTATTGGTCAGGTGATCTTTGTATGCAAGTTCGGATAGAGTTGTTCGAGTGTTCTCAAGCTCGGTTATATCATTTCCAATACCAATCGCACCAGTCACTTTCCCATTTTGCTCAATAGGAGAAATAGTAATATGAATACATTTAGAACCAAACCATTCCTTGTAGGCAACTTCTTCTCCTAAGAAAACTTTTGTAATATTTTCATTTAATTTATCGGATACTTCCTTAGGGAAATAACTCATTGCTAACTTTAAGCTTTGAAATGGTTGTTCTCCAAACATTTCACTAGAGGGATGGATTGCCTGTATTCCTCTTTCCTTAAAATATTCCGTAGCAATTTTACCAGTTAATAAGGAAAAGTAAGACTCATTATTATAATCTTTATCTACTCTAAAAATTAGGTTATTTACGTGTCTTACCACGGTCTCAAAGGAATTTAGCAAATTTGCCTGAAGTCTTTGTTCCTTTTCTTTTTCAACTGTTATGTCCGTACGAATACTTAAAAAATAAGTATCCTTGTATTCTTCGCCGATTGGAAGAATATATGTTTTAACCCAATATAACTCACCATTTTTACGTTTGTTGCATATTTCGCCTTCCCAGGTTTGACCTTGTAAAATCGTATTCCACATTTCTTTAAAAAATTTAGTGGAATGATGAGAGGATTTGACGACACGGTGAGTTTTACCTATAAGCTCTTCAGGTGAATAACCAGAAATTTCAACGAACCTGTCATTCACATATATTATTTGTCCAGCTCTGTTTGTAAGTGCGAGAATCATCGTTTCATTTACTGCATAGCTCATTAGCTTCATCTTAAAAAAAGCATCCTCAAGCATTATTTCAAGCTTATCATTATCTTTAATAGATTCTTTACGCAATGCATTTTTTACTGTAAGCAATAAATCTTCAGACTCTGTGCCAAATATGGACTCCATTTCTTGTCCTCCATTTTATTTAATCAATAAAATACAAACCTTTGTCTACATATTAGTAAATAAGTCATTTCATGTCAATATTTTATTGATAGAATAGAATTATAACAAGTAATTTAATGGTCTAATATTAAATCTAATGAACTAAGAGTTGTGGTAAATTAATACCACAACTCTCGGATGTATCATTATTTTAATAAGCCTCTTACTAACTTAATTTTATTTTTATACGGAGGGAACGCTACGTTTAATGGGATAGCTGTACTTTTTTTCACAATAGATTTTTGATGGGTGAACATTTCAAAGCTTGATGCGCCGTGATAAGCTCCCATTCCGGAGTTTCCAACCCCACCAAATGGTAAGTGGGCACTACCAGCATGCATAATTGTATCATTGATACATCCACCACCAAAGGAAAGCTCTTCTAGAAAATAATTTTGTGCTCCTTCATGCTCACTGAACATATAGGCTGCTAGGGGCTTTGGAAATTTTCTAATTTGGCGAATAATAGTAGGTAAATCTTTGTAACTAATCACTGGCAGGATTGGCCCAAAAATCTCTTCTTGCATAGAAGGACTAGAGAAATGTACTCCATCTAAAATGGTAGGTTCTATATATAAATCTTCCTTATCCATTTTACCTCCAAAAATAATATGGTCTTTCTCTTGTAAAACCATTTTTTGTAATCGTCTAAAATGATTGGTATTTACTATTCGCCCATAATCAGGGCTTTCTTGAACGTTTTCACCGTAGAAATGTTGAATAGCTTCCCGTAATTTTTCAAGAAGCTTTTCTTTGACAGTTTCTTCTACGAGTATATAATCTGGAGCAATACAGGTTTGTCCAGAGTTAACTAATTTGCCCCAAATAATTCGCTTTGCAGCCTGGTCTAAATTAGCCGTATGATCAACGATAGCTGGGCTTTTTCCACCTAACTCTAATGCAATTGGAGTCAACCTTTTAGAGGCAGCCTCCATCACTACCTTCCCAACGTTTACACTACCAGTGAAGAAGATAAAATCGAAAGGAGCATGTATTAATAAAGAGGTTTCTTCTTTTTCTCCCTCAACGACTCTAATATAATGAGGATGAAAGGCTTCAGCTATAATCTTTTTTACTATATTGGTAGTAAAAGGAGTTGTTTCAGAAGGTTTGATAACTACACAATTTCCGCCTGCTATAGCTCCAAGCAAAGGCTCCATTATTAACTGAAATGGATAGTTAAATGGAGCAATGATTAAAACTGTTCCATAAGGCTCGTTAATAATTTGACTTTTTGATGGCATGAGCGTCAACGGTGTCTTCACCTGTTTTGGCTCCATCCATTTATCCAAATTTTTCTTCATATGAGTAATACTTTCATATATCAACCCTATTTCAGTTGTATATGCTTCAAACTCACTCTTCCTTAAATCTTTATAAAGGGCTTTTATTACTTCATTTTCATATTTTTTAATCGTTTTTTTCAAAATGTCTAATTGGTCGATTCGAAACTTTGCAGATTTAGTTATGCCTGAGTAAAAATACGCTTGGTGTTCCTCTAACATCTGATCTAGCTGCTGTGATGTAAAATTCACATTATCATCTCCTCATCAACTTTTTATTGCACTATGTTTGGTGAACAAATAAACCTTTGACTACTTTTTGTTATCAAATATAGTCTACTCTCTAAAGCATACTATTATTTTTCAGTTGACGAAAGAATTTGTATTTTTATCCTTGTACATTAAATAACTTTAAAATGGCATACTACTTTCATAAGGGAGATTTGAAACCAATCAATAAGTCCCTCTATGTACTCCATCCCTTATGAAAAAAGTCATGTTTTTGAAATAATTGTTTGGTTATGAATCATATCGGGGTATATGAAAGGCAAATGATAAAATTAATAAGTTTTTTGGAAAAGGAGAGGAAATATAATGACTGAAACTCAAACTTGGTGGGAGCCTATTTTTCAAGGTCCGATGTCTATTGGATTAAATAAGGAACGTTTACTAAATGAATTAGAAGAGGAGACTTTCTTATATTTCCAGCAAGATGACTCAGCTTTAATGGAAACTGCTACAATGGAATAGATTATATCCATAAATCATCTTTCCTCTTACTAGGAGGGCTGACTATTATGGAATACTTAGCTTGAGTAATCTACATTAGCTTGTTGGATCTGACTTAAGCAATTGCGCTTTTCTAATTGAATAAATCATTATCAATATTTTATCGACGAGGAGATTCTGTTTAGATTCTCCTCTTTTCATATGTCTTCATATTGTGAGCCATGTGCTTTTCTCCATAACAATCTATGTATTGAACACACTCAACTATATTTGAAGGACTGTAGTGAATAGTAAGCTCTTCATTCACAAATTCAGTCTTAAAAGTAATACTCAACAAATCCTGCTTCACGGGTATTAGTTTATATTTGTATAGCGCATTATACATTTTTGAAACAGTTAAGAAGATACTGTTATTTTCTTGAGATATTGATATAGTTTGAGTTGGTCGATCTATAACCTGGTATTGCCCGATTATACAAAGTTTTTTATGTGAATCGTCCACTCCAATTGCATCTATAGATGCTGGCAGAAACATACTTCCACCTAACATTACTTCAGATATCTCTTCAGTTAGTTTAATTACGGGTGTTATACTCAAATTACTTAAATAGATTACCGTTATTTTCTCCTCAGAAAATCGAAGAAAATTACTACAGAAACCACTAATATCTCCATAATGATGCGAACATTTTTTGTTAAATTTATTTGAAATTACCCAACCAGAAGCATAATTACTTCTATTTACTTCAAACATTTTTTTCGTTAACACTTCGTCTAATATAGTAAAGGAGCTTAACGCCTTGTCCCAAATGAAAAGGTCTTCGACTGTTGAATAGAGACCATAAGCACCAAGAGGAAAAGACATATCCGAATATTCTGCTCGGATAACTTCCTCCCAAACTGAATACCCTGACGCCATTTCAGCTATTACTTTCCTGCCATCATCACAGCCAGTATTAACCATCCCTAACGGATTAAAAATATACTCGCTCAAATATTTTGCATAAGGCATATTTGAGACCTGCTCAATTACTGCTGTTAAGATAGAGTAGCCTGAATTAGAGTATTCAAATTCGTTACCTGGTTTAAAATGTAGTGGCTTATCTTTAAAGGCGTCAATTAGTTGGGCTAGAGTTAGAGGCAATCTCATATTGCTAGACCAAAAATCTGAGTCTGCTGTAAAATTGGGAATCCCCGAGGTATTTGTTAAACAGTGATAAATGGTGATTTCCCCTCCATTAGGATAATTCACTAAATACTTGCCTATAGCGTCATTTATATTTAAGTTACCATTTTTATGTAACTGATAAATTGCAAAAGAAGTGAAAGCTTTGGACAGGGATCCTATACGAAATTTAGTATGAGAAAAATTAGGAATTTTATGTTCCCAGTTAGCGAATCCATATCCTTTATTCACTATAATTCGATCACTTGACGCTACAAGAATTGAACCATTTATATACCCATTTTTATCGTAAGCGTCTAAAAGCCGTTTTATTTTTTCATCAATCCCCATACTTCTTCCACCTCAAAAATTTCATTTTATTCTGTTTTTATTACTGTAGCATAGAATGAACATGCTGATTTCAATATTCGGCTTAGACTTTGGCATGAAGTATGTGATAGTGTAAGCATTGCTCAAAGTAAATCACGCGTGTATATATGTACGATTAGCTAGATGAGTATGGTTAGTGACTTATTTTTAATACTTTCTAGTCTTAAAAAAAAACAGCCACGAGTGGCTGCTCTCTTTTAAGTAGTTGCTCCCTTGATATTAGTTTCCGGTGCTGTTTCTTCTGGAGCTATATCCTCGAAGGTTTCGTTAGCCTCTTGCAAGTCTCTTGTTCGATGTGCAAGTCTAGATGCAGCACTTGCCGCTATACTTGCAACCAAGTCATCTAAAAAGGTATGAATGCTACCTCCTGCCTTTGTATCAAGCTTAGATATTATACCAATCTTATTTTTGTCTAGATGTCCAAACGTGGTGACGGCTATACTTCCGTATGTAAATACAGCGCCTAACGCAATTGTTTCATCTACGCCAAATAATCCTTCATCTGCTTCTACAATCTGTTGTAGTGGAGCTGATAACATTTTTTTCTCTGCAAGTTCGTCTAATTCAATCCCTACAAGGATTGCATGTTGCATTTCTCTTTTTTTCATGACACTCTTGATCGACTCAATACAGTGTTCAATTGTTAGTCCTTTGTTATATGGAAATTGCATTTCATACACTATTTTAGCAATCTCTTCGATTGTAACTCCTCTACGCTTTAACGCATCCACCGTTGCTTGCTCTACCGTGCGGGAATGCACTCTAGATGTTTGATTATCCAAAAAATAACCTCCTTTTTCTATTTTGAGTCTGTAAAAAGAATACCTATAAGCTGCTCTCATTATACCTCTTTCCCAGTATATGTTACAATTTCTATATAACATGACAACGAGGTGTAAGAATGAACAAAGGGACTTTACAAGATACAACTATATACAGCAAGGCTTTGGATGAAGAAATTCAATTATTAATTTATTTGCCGCCAAATTACTCCCCATTATATAAATATTCAGTCCTTATAGCATCTGACGGTAAAGATTATTTTCAATTAGGAAGAATTTCTCGTGTAGCAGATGAATTGTATGATAATCAAGAAATAGAAAATCTAATAATTGTCGGTGTTCCTTATAAAAGTGTCAAAGAACGTAGAAGCATGTATCACCCAGATGGAGAAAAACAGCTAGCGTACTCACGTTTTATAGCACAAGAGCTAGTTCCTTATATAGATGAAAATTATCCGACTTATCAAATTGGAATGGGAAGAGCTTTGATTGGAGATTCCTTAGCTGGCACAATTTCCTTACTTACAGCCCTTAGGTATCCAAATACTTTTGGTAAAGTTATAATGCATTCTCCTCTCATCAATGAGGACATATTAGAAATGGTTGAAAATCATAAAGAAGTACATGCATTTTCTCTATACCAGGTGGTTGGTAACCAAGAGACTGCTGTTAAAACGGGAGATGGTTTAGAAACTGATTTCCTTACACCAAACAGAAAATTGCATAATTTACTCCTAAATAAAGGGTTTTCTACTTTTTATGACGAATTAGAAGGAGACCATACTTGGAAGCTATGGCAACCAGACATTAAAAGATCACTGCAAAACAATTTCAGTCTTTAAGATGTTTTTGGTATAATAGAAATATATTGTAAGATAATTTTAAGGAGGTCATGATTATGAAATACGGTATTGTTGCTTTTCCATCAAAAAAGGTGCAAGATTTTGCGAACTCTTATAGAAAGCGTTATGATCCCCATTATGCTCTTATTACTCCTCATATGACTTTAAAGGGAGTTTTTGAAGCAGATGAAGCCCAAATTAAAACAATAGCTAACCAAATTAATGAAATAGCTAAGACCCATAAGCCCTTTATAATGAAAACAACAAAAGTAAGTTCTTTTGCTCCTGTAACAAATGCTATCTACTTCAATATTCAATCTACACAAGAGCTTGAAAAATTACATGAGGATCTGAATTCAATTGAGTATCATGATGATGAAACCTATTCATTTGTACCTCATATTACTATTGCACAAAAACTTAGTGCAAGTGAGCATGACGATATATTGCCACAATTAAAAATGATTGGAGCAGAATTCGAGGAAGAGATAGATCGAATTCATCTGTTGTATCAGCTAGAAGACGGTTCCTGGACCGTATATGAAACATTTAGATTGTCTGGAGCTGAGTAACCATTGGTATTTGCAAAGATTGTTGAAACTGAGAAAGAGTACGATGATGCAATATATATAAGAAGAAAAGTATTTGTAGAGGAACAAGACGTTCCTCTGCATTTAGAGTTAGACGAATACGACAAGAAAGCAACACATTTTGTTGCTTATGACGGAGATATTCCTTTTGGAGCTGGTCGGATTCGCATTGCTGAGCCCACTATTGGTAAAGTAGAGCGCGTATGTATCTTACCTGAATATAGAGGGAAAAAACTAGGTAATTTAATGATGGAATGTATGGAAGATTACGCAAAGGACCATCAATTTACAAAGCTAAAGTTAAACGCTCAGAGTCACGCTATACCCTTTTATGAAAAAAGAGACTATGTCATCACGTCTCCTGAATTTTTGGAAGCTGGTATCCCTCATAGAGCGATGGAAAAAGAATTATAAAGAGTAAAACCCGCTAACTATAGGTTAGCGGGTTTTACTCTTTGCTTAAATATAGGTATTCACATAGTTACCTTTACCTGATATTTCTGCAATGATAGGTGATAAATTAACGGGATTTGGTTGGATAAAGCCTTTAGATAATGGCAAGCTAGAAAGTTCTTTATTACCCGATAACTGCTTTTCTTCTTGTTGTTCTATTCCTTCTTTTTGTTGAAGGTCAGCTAAGTGATCATCGAAAATCGATTTCATTTTAACATTTTGAACATTATTGATTTGAGCAAAATTATATTCTTCCATTTGCATACGATTCGCATAAATTTGCGACTGCAAAGGTTGAACTGGAATAATATACCCCATTCTTATCCACCTCCATTATAAAACTATATGCTCTTTACCCTTGTTTAATTTACCTTAAACCTATTTTTTAAATATTACAGCATTTTTTCAATATCGGTTAAACTGATTGAACTTCCTTTTTGGAGGATTGAGTTCGTCAGTTGATCTTCTAATTCTTTAGAAACAGGTTTGTTGGCAAGCCTGCCTACTTTTCTTACGATTTTACGAACTTGATGTTCATTGGTAAAATCAGCATTTGAAATGGCGTTAGCTAGTGTGAAAAGCTCATCCATTGATACACCGGTTTTATTCTCAATCGCTCTGAAAAAAGAATTTTGCATGTAATTTCCCCCTCGCATTATTTATAATCAGGTTTAAGGGAGAAAGCTAGCTCCGACAATGATCAATAAAATGAATAAAACAACGATTAATACAAATGTTGAACCTGCACCTTTATTTCCACCGTAGCCACCCTCATATCCGTAGCCTCCGCCGTAACCGTAACATCCTCCATCACAATAACCGTACATATCCTTTCCCCCTTCCTTTCAACTTATAGTATGCAAGGGGGGCGCAAGAAATAGGGCATTTTGCTTAATAGGTTGTTTTTCGTTTTTGGAATATAAAAGCACCAATTATTCCGAATAATATAGCTGCACTGATACCGGAACTCGTTACCTCAAACATTCCAGTTATTACTCCAACTAAGCCATGTTTTTCAGCTTCTGCGAGTGCACCATGGGTTAATGAGTTCCCAAAAGAAGTGATCGGAATTGTTGCCCCCGCTCCTGCAAAATCAATAAGGGGCTCATATAAACCAAAACCATCTAAAATTGCCCCTGCCACCACCATACCGCTTAATGTATGAGCTGGTGTTAGTTTACAAACATCCATTAGAATTTGTCCAATTACACAAATTAAACCTCCAACGATAAAAGCTGTAATTAATGATGAAATCATATTATCCCTTCTTCTCCATTCGACATTCAATAGCATGTGCTATGCATGGTATGGTTTCTCCCTGTTGATAAGTTAATGGAGAAAGCAATGCACCTGTAGCTATTAGTAAAACCCGTTTAAATGTGCCTTTTTTGAGTTGACTGTATATATGACTAAAAAATACTGAAGCAGAACAGCCAGGACCACTCGCACCGGCATTAAAGAATTGGTCATCTCCATAATATTGAGCTCCAGCATCCTGCAAAATTACTCCGCTATTTTCATCCTGGAACATCTCTTTTAATATAGAAAGTCCTATCTTTCCTAAGTCACCTGTCATTATCAAATCATAATCTGACATTTTACTGTTTGTGTTTTTTAGGTGACGTTCGATTGTATCTCTAGCAGCTGGGGCCATAGCAGCTCCCATATGGAGAGGATTCGTTTGCTTTCCATCCACTACTCTTCCCATCGTCGCATGAGAAATATAGGGTGCATTTTTAGCATTGCTCTGTAATAAAGCAAAAGCAGCAGCCGTTACTGTCCATTGTGCAGTCTTAGGTTTTTGCGCCCCATACTCCAAAGGATATCTGAACTGTCTTTCCACAGTAGGATGATGACTTGAAGCACCAGCAAGGATATTTTTGGAATTTCCTGTTTCTAACAGGAGGCAGCCAATGATAGTTGCTTCCATAGAACTTGCACAAGCAGAAAATACGCCAAAGTAAGGAATTGCAAGCTTTCTTGCTGCAAAGCTGGAAGGCGACATTTGATTGACTAGGTCTCCTCCAATAAACAAATCAATATTATCCATCTTTTCATGAACCTTACTAACAGCAATTGAGCAAGCCTTTTCGATAAATCGACTAGCGGCCTGTTCATAAGTTTCGTTTTTTTCCTTTTCTGTCGTTAATATTTCATCAAAAGACTCCGCAAATGGGCTCACTTTTTCCACAGGTCCAACAACAACGCCTGCACTTGCGATGCTCGGTCTTTGTGTAAATGAAATAGTTCCACCGGTATTTACCATGAGACCACTCCCAATTTGACGAGAATTGTTTTAACTAGAGCCACAAAAAATGCAGAAAGCACACCAAATACGATAACAGATCCTGCAAGCTTAAACATGTTACCACCGACCCCTAATACATAACCCTCTGTTTTATGTTCTATGGAAGCGGAGATAACCGCGTTACCAAATCCCGTAACGGGGACAGCAGATCCTGCTCCTCCAAACTGAGAAATTTTTTTATATAGACCTGTCCCTGTTAAAATCATAGCTATGAATATCATAGTTGCAACAGTAGGATTCCCTGCTGTTTTTTCAGTAAAAGGAAAAAAGCGCATATAGAAGAATGTTATTAATTGACCTACTGCACAAAATATTCCACCTACTATAAAAGCTTTTAAACAATTAATAAACACCGGGGCTTTGGGAGTCTGCTTATCAACAACTTTTTGAAATTGTTTTTGATCCATTAGGTCTCTTCCTTCGATAGGGTTTTAATTTCTTCGATAGCTTTTTTCAATTTTTCATTTTTCTTTTCTTTATTCATGATTTTTTCAATTTCCCATTTGATTTTGATATCCCCTGTCACTATAACCTCTTTATCCGGGAACTCTTTTTCAATTTCCTTTTTTACTTCATCTTCGATTTTCACTTTTTGAAATCGTTTTAATCTTGCTATATCAATCGCTACCAGAACATCATTGTTATCCATTACACTTTTATATCCAACAATTTTATCCTGCTCTTTAAGGAGCTCTTCAAGTTTGGAAGTATCTCCGTCAGAATACACCTGATATTCTGGGCTTGAACAAGCAGCCATTAAGAATAATAACAGGAGAACATACACTATTTTTTTCATAGGTTCTTTGCTCCTTTTTTAGTTAGTATGTACGTGCAAAATTGAATTATGCAATTCTATCTGAGCTATTTGCCCCTATCCAAAACTGTACCGCTACATAAATTACTTAAGAAGAGACAAAGGAGGTGAATATTTATGGGTTGTGGAAATATTGAAGACGTTTCTGGTCACCATGATAAAAATCAACGTTGCGTATGTGACGTAGTTCGAGCTATTAAAGATATACAAGATCAAGCAGAAAATAATTGCGGTCCATGTCCAACTAGTTGCTTTTTAGAACCACTTGGAGGACTTGTAAGTCCATCAAGAAATAATGCAGATACACGTGTTTTCATGTTATTGACAAAAGATGGAGATCCCTTCAAAGCTTTTTTCCGTGATTTAACACCTAGACCACATGATAATGATTGCGTATCAGTATTTTTCCGTGTAGAAGATATCTTTGATAACTGTTGTGCTACATTAAGAGTTTTAGAACCACTTGATGCTCAACGACACGGAGTAAATTTATTAAACGGTGATGGTACTAAGATTGATTTCAAACAAATTTGTAAAGTGCGTAATTTCGATTTAACTGGTAGCTGTGTAACCGTAGATTTAAACTGTTTCTGTGGTATTGAATGCGTAGCGGATGTATTTTTAGATGTATGTGACTAATCGTTTCAATAATGTAGTGTCTATTCCGTTCGGGCTAACCACCGAACGGTTTTTAATCATTGTATTTTTATAGCACAAGCTTTACTTTTACCTCCTTCTTTTGATCTTATTTGCAAATGATTAAATTTTTTTGAAATTAACCGAAGCAATTATTAATAGACAAAAGACACGTACCCTTAGGGACGTGTCTTTTATCTACTGCTTTTCTCGTAAAAAAGCTAATCATATATTAACCATCATTTATTTCATTATACTTCCTCGCCAAGTAATTTTTATAACTTGCTCAATTGGATAGACAGCATTTTCTCCTGAATTTAATTTAATTGTAACGCTTTTTCCGTTCACTTCCTCAACTTCTCCCTGCAGTATTCCCCCACCTTTTAAATGAAAGTTTAATGGGCGGTATACTTGGCGTTGAAATGGCTTTGCTAAAAAATATAATTTATCTAAAATAGCTGAAGTTGTGCCGGACATTTCTCTGTTTTTTTCATAAATCGAAGTACTTTCTTCCTCTCCATCTTCTACTAGCTTTTCGAATTCTATAACTTCTTTAAATTCGGGAGGAAGATGAAAAACCGGTGGCCCTTGTATAAAAAGTAAAGGATCATTTAATGAGCTCATTGACACATCCTTTTTCCTTTACCTTATGCAAAAAACATTGAATTGGTTAATTTATAAAGAAGAGATGAACAATGTCGCTAAGCCCAGATAGATTAAAATACTAATTAAATCATTGATGGTCGTTATGAATGGTCCAGATGCTACAGCTGGATCGATTTTCATGCGATGGATGAGTAAAGGAATAAATGATCCACCAAGTGTAGCAAAAAATATTGATCCAAATATTGCAGCTCCAACGAGCATCCCGATTAAAAGATCATGTTTCCAAAAGTAAATAACTCCTATCACAAGTAACCCGCAGATTAATCCTGTTATTAAGCCTGTACCAGCTTCACGAAATAATAGTTTAGTTTTACTTTGCTCCTCGATATCGCCTGTTGCGATCCCGCGTACAGCAACGGCTAGCGCCTGTGTCCCACTATTACCGGCCATACCCGCAATTAGAGGGATAAACACCGCAAGAAGTGCAACCTTGTCTAATGTTTGCTCAAAAATACTCATCAGATTTGCCGTCATCATCCCCAAGAATAGAAGAATGATTAGCCATGGAAGTCTCTTTCTTGCAGCCGAAAATGGCCCCTTATCAAATGTATCCATATCAGATACTGCGGCAAGTTTGGAATAATCATCTGACGCTTCTTCATCTAATACGTCGATAATATCATCTACTGTTACAATTCCAAGTAAATGGTTCTCAAAATCTAGAACAGGGACAGCTAAAAAGTCATAATCCTTAATCATTTTAGCGACTTCTTCTTGATCTTCGTTTACTAGAACACTTACAACACGCTCATTCATAATATCTTTTATCAAAGTATCTTCATCTGCTACGATAAGGTCTCTCAATGATATGACCCCTGCAAGCCTATGTGATTCATCTACAACGAATAAATAATAAATCGTTTCGGCATCAGGAGCTGCATTTCTTAATATTGTCATGGCAGAACGACAAGTGGAGTTTTCTGGAATAGCGACATATTCAGTTGTCATTATAGATCCAGCTGTATATTCTTCATAATCTAACAGGTCCTTGATTTCCTGTGCAGATTCTTTGTCCATAATATTTAAATAACTTGCTACTTGTGCATCCTCTAGTTCGTTTAGTACGTCTACTGCATTATCAGCATACATGAACGAAAGCATATCGGCTGCATACGTTGTGTCCATTTCTTTTAAGTAAAATTCATACAGTTCTTCATCAAACTTAGTTGCCTCAAAAAGCTCTGCCATCTCTTTCGGAGAAAGATAATGAAAGATTTTCTGTCGTAATTCTGGCTCTACCTTCTCAAAAAATATTGACTGATCGTAAGGATGAAGTTCCATAAAAATCTCTCTAAAATCATCCATAGAATCTGTAAGCAAAAAATGAATTAAATTTGATTCCTCAAGTTCCAATAGATCCACTTTTTCCTCTTTCATATCTTTCCCTCCTTCCGGCATATAACCTTTACTATTGTATGACCACTGTTTTTAATAAGCAATAGCTTTCTTAAAATGGCAACAAAAGTTACATCAATATATTATTCCCTGGGAAATTTTTTTGAAACTATATGGAAATAATGAACCTCAAAAATGTTTAGGAAAATTATTCAAAAATAATCAAGGGTAGTGATCATTGTCACTCCCCTTGTTTTAATATTTCATTCACTTTTCCTTTTAAATGATATCAAAAATAGCTTGCAAGTCCATAGGAAATTTATCTTCTATATATAATGGTTGTTTAGTAAAAGGATGAACCAATTCTAATTGTTTGGCGTGCAAAGCCTGACGGCATATTAAATTAAGTCTTCCACCATATAGATCATCTCCTAATAGTGGGTGTCCAACAGACATCATATGTACCCTAATCTGATGGGTTCTACCAGTAAAGAGCTTTAATCTGACATGACTCAACTTTTCACCTTTAACAGTAAATCGACTCAACACTTCTACCGATGTTTTAGCCTGTTTTCCTTCTGGGTCTATCATTCGCTCGATTATACTATTGTCTTTTCGTCCAATGGGTGCATCAATGAGGAAGGAATCTTGTCCTACATAACCATGTACAATCGCTTCATAAGTTCTTGAAATTGCACCTGCCTTTTGCATTTCACTCAGTAAGTGATGAGCATGACGATGCTTTGCAATACACACTATTCCTGACGTATCTTTGTCTAGCCTAGTAACAATATGTACAGTTGAAGCAGAAGAATTCTTTTCTAAATATCCACAAATCCCATTCGCTAATGTTCCCATAGGATGTTCCCGGGAAGGAATTGTACTTATTCCAGCTTTTTTAGATATAACAAGTAAATGCTCATCTTCAAATAATATAGGAAAGAACATTTCCTCCGCGATTAATCCTTCGCTTTTTTTCTCTCGTGGAAACACGATAGTGACTATATCACCCTTAGCAAGAGTATGTCTTACTGTCTTTTCTTCCCCGTTAACTAAAATTTGACCGCCATCATATTTAATACTTGTAAGAGCTTTTTTGGATATTCCATACTGACTGATAGCATCTCTTAGTAGAACAGATTCGTTAATAGAAAAAGAAAGCTTTATCTGATTTTCTGTCATTATTTTAAATCACTATCTATGAAGCTGTCATGTACCCTTGTCCAAAATGGGAAGGAACGGAATCTAGCAAAACGAACTTTTTCCTCTGCTACTCTATATTCGATTGAAGCAACATCTTTGTGCAACAAGTGAAGATGATCCACAGTTACCATAAAATCTGGACCATTAACAGGTCTCAATAGGCACGTATGGTGTTTTGGTAAAACTAAAGAAGAGCCAACTGTCCTAAATACTCGATTGTTAATTGAAGCAATTTCAGCTAACTGCATCGCCTCTAGGGATGGATGTACTATCGCTCCACCAAGTGCTTTATTATAGGCTGTACTTCCCGATGGAGTAGACATACACAAGCCGTCTCCTCTAAATCTTTCAAACAAACTTCCATTTAACTCAACATCCATTACTAGCGTTACATCTGGGGATTTTACGGTAGATTCGTTTAACGCCAGATAAACGGAGTTATCCTCTTCGTGCTTATAGTTAATAGTAACCTCCAATAAAGGATACTCTATTACTTTAAATTCTTTTTTCGCAATACTAATCACTAGCTTTTCTATTTCTGATGGCTTCCAATCTGCATAAAAACCAAGATGTCCGGTGTGGATACCAACAAACGCAACAGAATCTGTCATATGTTTGTATTTATGAAAGGCATGCAACAAAGTTCCATCTCCACCTATTGATAGGACAATATCCGGGGTCTCTTCATCTAATATAAGCCCAAAGTCAGTAAGATACATTTTGGCAGTTTCCATTAATTGATTGGATAGTTCATCATTTCGAGACTGTATAAAAAACTTCATTATTACCACGGCCTCTCTTTATATTTTTTCTTCTTTGATGCGAGGAGTGGATAGCTCCTTGTTTTCACTAAAATACTTTTGGGCTTCCTGTATTTCCCCTCTGATAAGAGACATCTCTTCATCTAAACGAAAAGCAGCCTCAGCTGCATATTGCAAACGATTTTTTATCTCTTCTGGAAATACACCTTTATATTTATAATTTAACGAATGCTCAATGGAGGCCCAAAAATTCATTGCTAAAGTGCGGATTTGAATTTCCGCTAATATATTTACCTCTCCATGAATGGTTTGAACTGGGTATTCAATGATCACATGAAAGGATCGATAACCACTTTGTTTTTTATGACTTATATAATCTCTCTCTTCAACAATAGTGATGTCTTTTCTACTTCGAAGTAACTGAACCACCGTTTCTATATCATCGACAAATTGACACATCATTCGCAGTCCCGCAATATCCGGTATTTCTTTTGCAAGCGTTACAGAAGGTTCAAACACAATTCCCTTTTCTAATGACTTATCGTATATACTTGCGAGTGGTTTCACTCTACCAGTTACAAATTCAATCGGGGAATTTGTATTCTCAATATCAAATTGAGTACGCATTCCTTTTAATTTAACTTTTAACTCTGCAACTGCCTGTTTATATGGTTCTAAAAAACGTTCCCATTGGCCCATACTAATAAACCTCCACTTGAACACTTATTCCGCTTTTAAAATTTCATTAAAAGCATTCTCAACTGACTGAGCAAAATCTGCTCCATAGTTATCATTTCCTTCAATATTAAATATAAGCATTTCTAATTCTTCTTTAAATTTTTCTAAGACGATTCTTTTATCCCCAATTTGTAATACGGGATCTTGCACCGCCTTAAGTGTGCTGACAAGCAATGGCCAAACATCCTGACCGAATTTCAGATAGTGATATTCAGTCTCTCCCTCCAATAAATATACGAAGGCTAATGAATCAGAATCTGTAATCATCTGACCACCTGCTTTTATAGTCAATCCTTGAGGTACATCTTCTAAAGTAAAGCGAATATCATTTTCCAGTTGTACTCCGCTTTGTACTTGAAATGTAATAGGCAAAACACATCGTTCCCTTCTGTCTATTCTGTAACTATTTTAACATATTGAAACTCCTTGCAAACCGTCTATAATGAAATAATAAGAAAGGTGTGAGACTATGCAATCGGAGCAAGAGATTGAATTTAAAAACTTATTAACTAAAGAAGAATTCACGAGAATAAGTGATTTCTTTAACATTAAACCAAATGAATTTAAAACTCAGGCTAATTATTATTACGATACAGCAGACCAATTCTTTAAAAATAATCGCATGGGGTTTCGTTTAAGAGTTCTTGATGATCGCAATGAGCTTACACTGAAGACTCCAATTGAAGAGCATATTATGAATGAGCAAACAGTTTTGGTTACTGATGATGAAAGAGATATAATTATACAGAAAGCTATTTTTCCTTCCATTCCGTTTATAGAGGAGATTATTTCTACTAAACCTCTTACTTGCTTTGGTAGCATACAAACTAATCGCGCCCAATTGAAGTTAGAAGAAGGAACACTTTTCTTGGATCACTCCTTATATAGTAACGTAGAAGATTATGAGATAGAATTTGAATGTAAAGATGTCGAAGAAGGGCAAAAATTCTTTTTTAAATTACTGGATAGGCATCAAATTCCCCTTCGTTCGACCGATAAAAAGATTGCACGCCTTGTAAAGGCTATGAATTCTTTGAAAGGTTGATGACTTATAGATATTAAGTCTTTAAAAACATTGATGGATATAAATGCAATGCAAATACTGGGAAGTGTCCAAAGCACCCAAAACAATAGCACATCCGCCCTGTTTTCAGAAATGCTTGGCCAGGTTCTGCAAGGTAATACTAATAGCAGTTCATCTGATAATATAGATTCACTATTTTATAATGGCGACTTACCAGTTTATATACCCGAAAATGGTATAAATAATTCCTTAAATATAAGACAAGCCTCTACTTCTATAGGTTCCTCATCAATAGATGAACTTATAAATAGAGCTTCAGAAGCATATAATGTGCCAGCAAAGCTTATTTCTTCTGTCATTAAACAAGAGTCCAATTATAATCCAAATGCAGTTAGCTCTGCGGGAGCTTCCGGATTGATGCAGCTAATGCCAGGAACAGCTAAGTATTTAGGAGTACAGAACATTCTTGACCCGGAACAAAATATTATGGGTGGGACAAAGTATTTGAAGCAAATGCTTGAACAATTTGATGGTAATATAGAAAATGCTTTGGCTGCCTATAACGCAGGACCCGGTTCAGTAAAAAAGTATAATGGTATTCCTCCTTATAAAGAAACAGAGAATTATGTGAAAAAAGTTCTAAACAACTTCTTGGCATAACGTATAAACGACCTTTAAAAATGGTCGTTTTTTCTATATTTATTTTTATCACAGTCTAATTGTTTGAGATATTCGTATTTGATTGCTAAAATGTATTTAGCGCTAAAGCAAAGGAGTAAACAACTATGACACAGAGCCCGATTTTACCATACGACGAGATAGGTGCAGAAAAATTATCACTCCTTGTTGATACGTTTTATAGCAAAGTAGCAAAACATCCAAAGCTAAAGCCAATTTTTCCAGATGATTTAACGGAAACCGCGCGTAAACAAAAACAATTTTTAACCCAATATCTTGGGGGACCTAACTTATATACAGAAGAACATGGCCATCCAATGTTAAAGATGCGACATAACCCTTTCTCGATTACACCTGAACGTGCAGAAGCATGGCTAAGCTGCATGTCAGAAGCCATGGACGAAGTCGGACTGGAAGGAAAGGTGCGACATGATTTATATAGAAGACTTGTGCTTACTGCCAACCACATGGTCAATCAAATGAGTCATGAGGAGGAAAAGATGTGACAAGAATACAAATTCCGGTTGAGCCGATCGCAACTCCTATTACAAACAAGCCACTTGAAATGTATATGTTTTTAGATCCACTTTGTTCTGCTTGTTGGGATTTGCAACCGATTATTCGGAAATTGCAAGTAGAGTACGGTCAGTACTTTACAATTCGTACAGTCCTTAGCACTCGACTTAACAACTTGAATACTGTTTGCAACGCCACAAGTGAAACATCAGTAGACGATAATATAAACTATCCATATAGCCAGCATTCTGTCTTACCTTCAATTGCAGTAAAAGCGGCAGAATTTCAAGGTAGAAAAGCAGCACTTCGTTTTTTCAACAAAATACAGGAATATTTATTTCTTCAAACAAAGAATGTTACTTCCTTTTCTGTATTACAGGAGCTAGCTAGTGAAGCCAAAATCGATGTAGAGGAATTTTCACGTGACTTTCAGTCGAAAGAATGCCTACGTTCCTTCCAAAGTGATTTATCCATCACATGTGAAATGGAAGTAGACACATTTCCTACGATTGTCTTTTTCAATGAACATATTGAAGATGAAGGCATTAAAATATCCGGCACTTATTCTTATGATATATACGTACAAATTTTACAAGAAATGTTAGATGATCTTCCAAGAAGACAAGATCCACCCGGACTAGATAAATTATTTAATCGTTTTCATTCATTAACCACTAAGGAAATCGCCGATTATTATGGTTTAACAGAGCAACAAGCTGAATTTGAGCTCAAAAAGCTTCTCTTACGACAAGAAGTCGAAAGAGTTTTGCTCCCAAATCTAGTATTATGGCGTTTAAAAAATAGATAAATATATACTGAAGCTAACTGTAAACAATTCTATTATGAATTGTTTACAGTTATTTTTATTACATTGGATTTTATATATGAATCATTGAAAAATAGAGGGGCATTTCCGTTTTACGGACGCTTTCTGCTGAGGAGTAGCCATCTGTTGCTACAAATAACTAGGTTGGAGTAAGCATAGTTAAATTAGATGCTAATTTGAAGCCCTGAGGTGATTGTTAAGCCATCATAGCCGCATTCACGCTTGTTTGCCTTAGTCAACCCACTGGAGTCGCGGCTTGTTTCTTTTATCAAAACATATAAATGTACGAGTATGATTTACAAACTACTTATTGAAGCTGCTTAAAAGAACTTTTTTTCTTTTTTATCAAAAAAAAAGAAAAAGCCCTTTCCTCAGTTAGGAAAGGGCTTTTTACAAAGGGGATGGGAGAAATGTTCACGTTCAAACAAAGGGGTGTATGTTATCTTGTGATTTATTTCACACTCTTACTTTAGCATGCTCCAGTGATAAAAACAACCGATTAAGCTCCACTTTCACAAATTCGTCAATATTAAAGAATACATCTAAGTTTCCTTAAGTTTGTATGAATTAAAAAACGTCCAATCCTTTAATGGATTGGACGTCATAAACAATTACGATAATAGTTTCTCTAACTCATTTAACTTCTCTTCAAATACACGGCAAGCCTCTTCTATTGGAGCAGCTGTATTCATATCTACTCCTGCTTTTTTCAATACTTCAATTGGATAATCCGAGCATCCGGCCTTTAAGAATTCATTGATATAGCGGTCCACTGCTGGTTTGCCCTCGGATAAAATCTGATTGCTCAGAGCGGTTGCAGCACTTAGACCAGTAGCATATTGATATACATAATAGTTGTAATAGAAGTGTGGAATTCTCGCCCATTCTAATCCAATTTGCTCATCAATTACTATATCATCACCAAAATACTTTTTATTCAATTCATAGTAGACCTCTGTTAACTTATCTGCTGTTAAAGCTTCTCCGTCTTGGTCTAATTGATGAATAATATGCTCAAACTCTGCAAACATTGTTTGTCTGAATACTGTTCCTCTAAATCCTTCTAGCCAATGATTTAATAAGTAAATGCGCTTTTTAGGATCTTCTATTGTTTTGAGTAAGTGGTCATTCAACAATGCTTCGTTACAAGTAGAAGCAACCTCTGCAACAAAAATAGAATAATCTCCATATACATATGGTTGATTTTCTCTTGTATAATAGCTATGAATACTATGTCCAAACTCATGAGCAAGTGTAAATAAGTTATTCACATTATCTTGCCAGTTCATTAGAATATATGGATTTGTTCCATAGGTACCCGATGAATATGCTCCTGACCGCTTACCTTTCGTTTCTACAACGTCCACCCAGCGATTCTCAAGGCCGTTTTTTACTATTGATACGTATTCTTCACCTAATGGTTCAAAGCTCTCTAGCATCGTCTTACAGGCCTCTTCATACGTATACTCCATTTTAAGCTCTTTAACAAGTGGCGTATATAAATCCCACATATGTAACTCCTCTAGGCCTAAAACTTTTTTACGTAGACTAACATACCTATGAAGTAAATGAACATTTTTATTTATTGTTCCAACTAAATTATCATATACAGATTCAGGAATGTGATTTGTCGATAGTGCAGCTTCTCTTGCAGATGCATAATTTCTAATTTGAGCATTAACATTATCGCCTTTAATATTTCCACTTAAAGTGGATGCAAAAGTATTGCGAAACTTACCATAAGTTTCATACATAGCTTTAAATGCATCTTCCCGTACTCTTCTATCTTCACTTTCTAAAAAGCGTGAGTAACGACCATGTGTTATTTGTACTTCATTACCCTCTTCATCCTTTATAAACGGAAATTCTAAATCAGCATTATTTAATTTTCCAAAGGTATCTGCCGAGGCTCCAGCAATTTCAGCAAACTGCGCGAGTAAAGCCTCCTGTTCTTTTGGAAGTACATGCGGACGTTCCTTGTTTATTTCTTCAAGCATTTGGCGATAAACTTGTAAGCCTTTATTTTCTTGTAAATAATTTTTTAGAGTCGTTTCATCTAAAGATAATATTTCAGGCACCAAAAATGAAAGCTCTGTAGAAACCTTTACAAATAAAGATTTTATCCGACTATCCATCGCTTGATATTTGCTATTTGCAGTATCTTGGTCACTGCGCATATGGGCATAAGTGTAGAGCTTACGCAATCTCATAGTTAACTCATCACGATATGTTAATACATTTAATAATGCTTCCGGTCCATTTTCTATCGTCCCTTGATAAGAAGATGCCTTTTTAGCTAATTCTGCTACCTCGCTAAAATCTTTTTCCCATTCATCCTCTGTAGGAAAAATATCCTCTAATCTCCAAGTAAGATTTTCTTCAACTTCATTTCTTGTTAATATTTTATTCTTAACGTCTGCTGACATTTTTACCTCTCCTTCCATTGTTTCGTGCAACGAATCAGTTCTATTTTCTCAATTTTCTGCTCCCTTTGCAAGAAAATGCTTATAAAGTATCTTATACATTTTTGGGTAATTAAATGTACTATCTGAGATATTTTTATCCTTCTGTTCTAAGCATTCCTGAATTACATCTATATATGCTTGTATAGCCTTCATTCGTTTTTCTATTTGTTCTGACTTTCTCCAACGGCTAGTTGCTAGGAATGAACTATAATGATGAACAGAAACTGAATTTAAAGCAATCTTATTTACTTGTAAGAAGTCGATTAATTGTAGCTGCCATTCACAGCTATGTTCAAGAAAGGCTTCTGCCTCAAGTGATGGTATGCCTATGAACATAGGTATCTGCTGAGGATGAATTCTCCATCTATAGCAAACCTTCAAAAATTCGGATTGAATCCCCTTTCTATTATAAAGATATAAATTGTTTAACCGATTTAGACGTTTTTTATTGTAAATAATGAGATATTCCTGGAATTCTTCCTCTGTTATTTTTTTTACCATTGCTAATGGCCATGTTTGTAGACTAATGGGTAATTTATTTACTTTAACGACAAAATAATTGGAATAAGCATGGAGAAAATTAGATAAGTAGGAAAAGTTTTTTGTTTGAGGACAAAATGTGATAAGAATTCTACCATACGCTTTGGTAGACAGGATAAATTCAAGTTGAAAAGGAGCTATTTTCATCGAACCTATCGATTTCGAAGAAAAATCGGCTAAGTCGGGGGTTTTTAAGATCCAAAGGGGTTGGATATTTGAGTTTTGATATCCCAAATTACGTTTTCGAATAACCTCGGGAGTTATTTTACTGCACTGATATTCTAATGCTACTTTTTCCTGGGCTTGGACTAAAATATCTGGCCTTTGTTTAATATCTTGGAGATAGGGCTCCAGTTCACAAGGAATTTTTAAGCGTTCTAGAAAATCATAAAGCTGGATTTTTCCATTCAAATGATCTTGGCTTTCTCCTTCTGAAAAAGAATGGGTACACGACGAGTTGCGGTAATGTGCAAAATGGGGCACTTTTATATTCCCTATTCTTAATATTACCTTTTCATGACATTCAGCACATTGAAAATGAACGGAGCGCTTACTATACTTTAAAATGTCATTCGAATAGTGAGAAGGGATAAAAACCTTACCTTCCGTAGTTAAAGCTGTTAATATGAAAATCACCTCCAACCCCTACTATACAGAGGATTCAAAAAAATCACAATAATGTAATTTTTATATGTTAACTACTTTTTCATATATTTTGTTTTTGAATCATTCATAAAAAAAAGATTGTAGAAAAAGTTAAAAAATAACTTCACCTACAATCTGAAACCTTCTTTAAAGAAGGCATTAAAAATGTCTATTAAGTTCTTCCATTACATTATTAGCAATTATTTCTTTGCCGTATTCTTGAATTATGTGAATGGTTGTTTTAGTGCTTTGTCCAAATTCTGAAATAACACTTAATGTATTTAATATAGCTTCTAACTCAACCAAATCCATATCAAAGGCTACATGTAAGTAATATTTTTCGTTATAATGATATAAGGAAGTATCAAAATCTAAATCCTCAAGTTTTTTAGACAAGCCAATTACATCTTCAAAATTTTCAAATACAAATGTATATTCGGAAGGTATTTCATCTAGGTCATCCATATAGTTCGAAAAATCATCAAACTCATGTGGCCCCATATTGGAGACAGCATTCTTAAAAATCTTATTTGATAAATCTTCTGATCTTAAGCTATCGTCTGATTGTTCATCTTTTGCCATTTCTGTTCGAGTGACAATCACTTCTAAACCTTTTTCCATCGCATGAACTTGTATCCACAAAGGACCATCTAACTCTTCAAAATGATCATCATCATGAACTTCATCCATCATTTCCCAAAAAAGCTGCTCGCTCTTATCTTTATTAAACCAAATTTCATCTCGGCTGAAGCCTCTTTCTTCAATGTCGATGTATGAAATGTATACTTTGAAAGTGTTGTCATTGATGCGCTCGATATCCATTTAACACATCTCCTTTCGCTTCTTACCGCCTCATTACTGTAGTGTCTAATACTATTGTATGTTGTTTAAGAAAAAAAGAAAAGGATTCCAGCTTCACTTTTAAAAAAATTGATACAACATTTTACAGTATGTAAAAATTATAACACGCGGCGAGTAAAACTGATAAAGAAAAGCTGGTGGTTTTTCAAATTTTCTTTGAAAAACCACCAGCTTTATTATGCACTAATTAACAAGTCGTTGTGCTTCCAATAACTGATAAGCACGGACCTTTCTAGGTAAAAATCTACGAATTTCGTCTTCATTATATCCGACTTGTAAACGTTTTTCATCTAATATAATTGGTCTACGTAGTAAACCAGGATATTCTTGTATTAACTCGTACAATCTTTGAAGTGGCAAGCTCTCCACATCTACATTTAACTTTTGAAAAATTTTAGATCGGGTTGAAATAATTTCATCTGTACCGTCTTCTGTCATGCGAAGTATTTCTTTAATTTCACTAATACTCAAAGGTTCTGAGAAAATATTACGTTCCGTGTAAGGAATTTCATGCTCTTCTAACCATGCTTTTGCTTTTCTACATGAAGTACAGCTTGGTGAAGTAAATAATGTAACCATCATTCAAAAAACACTTCCTCTCGATTGTTACTTGTGTTATATAAAGTAGATTATAATTAATTTAATTAAGTTGAATACTTTTATTAGTATACACTAATATATAGGTATTTAAAATACATTTATTTGAAATATTTTCTGAAAGCATTAGTATTTGAAAGAACGTTCATAAAGTGTACATTTTAATATATTTCTAAAATAATAATGTGCCTTTTAATACATTAATACCCATTTTCATAAGATCCTAAACATAATTTTATAAAAAATATCATTCTCATTTAGTCAGCTACTAATGAAAATTGCTGTTACACTATATAGTACGTTTTCCATGAAGAAAAGTTTCATTATGACAAAAAAACTACATTTCTCTGATGGCAAAATTCTTAAAATGAATTGATCTAATCATTGCACTTCTATTATATAATTAGTTATTCCCAAAGATACAATTTGTAAAACCTCTTGTTGCCTCCTTTCGAATAAAAAAATTGCTTGAGGAGCACAGATAACTCCGAGTAAAATGATTCTTCTTACTTTCTAAATCAAAAAAAGTAGGCAATCGCCTACTTTTTAATGGATTAATTTATCGGAGTGTAATCTACACCAGAAGAATATTTATTACCTGCATTCCATAATAAGAATTCATTTATCCCTGCTTCATTTAACGCCTTAATTTGTGCTTCAACCTCTTCTTTTCCGTATACAAGGTAATTGCCTTTACCTAGGTATGAAGCTGTAAAGTCTTGAAGCCATGGTCTTGATACCGGAGGGCTTTCTAATTCTGCTAGTTTAGCATTCTCCACCTTTGCATACTCTTGAACAAGACGGTAAGGCTCTAAATCCGGCTTAGCAATGCCGAAATAGGATGTCCAGTGACTTGGATAAATCATAGATGAAATCACATCTACGTTTTCGGAGATTTTAGAAAAATTTTGCCCAATACCTGGTGCTTCAGGAAGTGTTGCTGAATACCCAAATATATCCACAGATACTTGGACTCCATAAGGCTTAAGTTTTTCTCTTGCATAAGCAACAAAGTCAGTTACCGCTGATACTCTTTTTTGCGTAGAATCCAAATCCGATTCGCCATATTTACCTATGCCATATTTAAGTGTTGTATCCCTTTTTTCAAAGCCCTCTGGAAAACGAACATAGTCAAACTGTATTTCTTTAAAGCCCATTTTTGCAGCTTCGATAGCAATTTCTACATTATAATCCCATACTTCTTGCATAAAGGGATTGACAAATGCTTCACCTCTTCCATTCTTCCAAACGGAACCGTTATCTACAAACGATAATTCCGGTTTTCTTTCAGCTAGTTCAGTATCTTTAAATACTACGACTCGGGCAATTGGATAGATTTCTTTTTCCTCCATCGTTTCAAGTACTCCTCTAAGATCCTTTATGTATGGTTTACCTATTTCATATTTAACCAAAGGAGAATCCTCTTTAGGTTTATAAGTAAGATTTCCAAAATCATCTTTAATGTCAATTACCATGGCATTTAACTCTGTTGCATCCATTAACTCGACTAATTGATTGAATTTCTCCCCGCCCGCAGAGTGACCTGTCACATAAACACCTCTTACTGCATCTGGGTAGTTAAAAGTCAGACCTGAATCGTAGACAAATAGTTTGGACGAGGTTACTAATGATTCCTCGATTGTTTTGTAGCCATATTCTTTTGCAGTAAATTCATTTGAGAAAGATTTTGTCTCTGCTGCAGTTACTACAGGTGCTACGATAAACACACCTAACATCGTTGCAAAAATTCCTTTTATTATTCTGTGCATGATAACCGTCTTCCTTTCTTTACGTCTAACATTCTAACAACTATATCCTTCGATGAAAAGAGTCAATAAGTCTAATATGGATATAAAATTCCTAATTAATCAAAAATTTAACTTTATTATTTGTCTCTCTTCGTATTAAAGTTTAATTAGACATTTTTAGGGTATATATTTATTTATCCATAATAGCATTTAACTAAACTTTTTTTGCGAAGTTTAGAACTTTATATTTTATATATTCTTCCATAGATATAGGTTACTATCTAGGTTTAGTGAAAAAATATTAACTTTGTACAAATATTATCAATAACCATTTAACTCCAACCTATAAAAAAGTAGGCTAATTCGAATTTCTTCGATTCAGCCTACTATTATTAAAAATTTTATTAAACACGTGATTGAGAAATAGCTTTTAGTTCTTTGAATTCTTTCTCCGAACAAAATACAAAGTGACCTGGAGTAACTTCTCGCATTGCAATTTCTTCTCCATCTGCATAATTATGAACTGACGGATCATAAGATTTACGCACACGAGTACGCTCGTAATTAGGATCCGGAAGAGGTATAGCAGACAGCAACGATTGCGTGTATGGATGTAATGGGTTCAAGTATAGTTCTTCGGCAGGAGCTAGCTCCACTAGTTTACCGAAATACATAACTCCAATTCGATCCGAGATATATTTCACCATTGAAAGGTCATGCGCAATGAAAAGGTAAGTTAATCCTTTTTCTTCTTGCAGTTCCTTCAATAAGTTAACTACTTGTGCTTGGATTGATACATCTAGAGCTGAGATTGGTTCATCCGCTATAATAAACTCAGGTTCAACTGCTAAAGCTCTTGCAATACCAAGACGTTGACGTTGACCACCAGAGAATTCATGTGGATAACGTTCAGCATGTTCTTTATTAAGTCCAACTGTTTCCAATAACTGAATAACCCGTGCCTTGCGTTCTGTTTGATTTTTAACTAGTCCATGAATATCTAAACCTTCCGCAATTATATCCAACACTTTCATACGTGGATTTAATGATGCATAAGGATCTTGGAAAATCATTTGCATTTTACGATTAAAGATTTTCAAATCTTTTTTAGATTTTTTGTCATGTACATTAACACCATCATAAATTACTTTTCCTTCAGTGGCGTCATATAGTCGAATAATAGTTCGTCCAGTTGTGGATTTACCACAGCCTGATTCTCCTACTAAACCTAACGTTTCACCTTTATAGATGTCAAAGCTAATGTCATCTACGGCACGAACTTCATTTTCTTTACCTTCATTAAAATATTGTTTTAAATTTTTTATTTCAAGTAATTTTTCAACCATTAGTTTACACTCCCTTCGTAGTAACGACTTCCAGGGAACTTTTTCATACGTTCAACTATTGATGCAGGTGGCTCTACTTTTGGTGCATCTGGATGCAATAACCAAGTAGCAGCATAATGTGTATCACTAACTTTAAAGAATGGAGGTGATTCCTCTAAATCTATTTTCAGTGCATAGTCACTACGAAGGGCAAAAGCATCCCCTTTAGGCGGATTTAACAAATCAGGAGGTGTTCCTGGAATTGCATACAACTTTTCTTCTGCTGTGTCTAATGAAGGCATAGAACTTAACAAGCCCCATGTATATGGATGCTGAGGATTATAGAAAATCTCATCTACAGTTCCTGTTTCTACAATTTTCCCACCATACATTACCGCTACTCGATCTGCAACATTAGCTACTACACCTAAATCATGTGTAATAAAGATGATTGATGTATCAATCTTCTTCTGTAAATCTTTCATTAACTCTAATATTTGCGCTTGAATAGTTACATCTAATGCTGTTGTTGGTTCATCAGCTATTAATATTTGTGGATTACAAGCAAGAGCAATTGCAATAACAATACGTTGACGCTGACCTCCAGAAAATTGGTGAGGGTATTGTTTAATACGTGCCTCAGGCTTTGGCATACCAACTAGTCGCAATAAATCTACTGCTATTTTTCTAGCCTCTGCCTTACTTACTTTACGATGCTTTAAAATTGGCTCCATAATTTGCTTACCTATAGTCATCGTTGGATTCAAGGATGTCATAGGATCCTGAAAAATCATGGAGATGTCTTTCCCACGAATCTTTTGCATTTCTTTATCAGTAAGCTTTGTTAAATCTTTTCCATTGAAAAGAATTTGTCCATTTTTAAATTCTGAGCTAGACTCAGGTAGTAAACGCATAATCGCCTTAGTTGTAACTGACTTACCAGAACCAGACTCCCCTACAATTGCAAGTGTTTCACCTTTTAAAAGATCGAAGTTAACACCACGAATGGCTTTAACCTCTCCTGCAAAAGTATGGAAGGAAAGCTCTAGATCTTTAACTTCTAATATTTTTTCCATCCTTGCTTTCCTCCTTTAGTCTTTCATCTTCGGATCTAGTGCATCCCTTAAACCATCACCTAGCAAGTTAAAGGACAGCATTAGTAAGCTTATGATTACAGCTGGGTATACTAAAATATGTGGTTGGAATTTAAGTAATTTAACACCATCATTAATCAACGTACCTAAAGATGCAGCAGGTGGCTGTAATCCCAACCCGATAAAGCTTAAGAAAGCTTCGAAGAAAATTGCACTAGGTATTGTAAACATCGTATTTATAACAACAATACTCAAAACATTCGGAAGAATATGTTTTGTTATGATTCTATTATTTGAAGCACCTAGCGTACGGGCAGCCAAAACGAACTCTTGGTTCTTATATTTCAAAACCTGTGCTCGAACTACACGAGACATACCAATCCATCCGGTTATCGTAATGGCAATAATAATCGCTGTGATACCAGGATCCATAAACATAATCATGAGAATAACGATTACTAAATTTGGAATACCGATAAGAATTTCTACTATACGCTGCATGACGTCGTCTACACGACCACCGTAGTAACCAGAAATTCCTCCATAGGCTACTCCAATTACCATGTCAATTAACGCAGCCATAAAGGCAATGAAAAGAGATACCTGGGTTCCTTCCCATACTCGCGCAAACATGTCACGGCCCAAACCGTCAGTTCCGAACCAATAATATGTGTCTACTTTCTTTAATTCATATAAATCTACTTCTTTACCTGCCAAGTTGCCGTACCCATCCATAATACCCAGTTTTTCAATTCCAGGAACTTTTGGTGGTAAGTTAGCATGGGTAATTGTTTGTGTCTCTGCATCATGCGGGCCAATATGTGGACCAATAAGTGACATAACAAGAATAATCAATAGTATAAAAACACTAACGATAGCAGCTTTATTCTTTCTTATACGGTACCAGGCATCTTTCCAAAAGCTAACACTTGGCTTAGAAATTTTTTCTGCTTGGCTACTATCTACTTGAACTCTGTTAAATGATTCAGCAGGTAACTTTTTTAAGTCTTGACTCATTTAGTTCTTACCTCCTGACAAACGAATACGCGGATCAATAATTCCATAAAGCAAATCTATAATGAATATTACAACAATTAAGAATACAGAGAAGAAAATAGTAGTACCCATAATAATAGAATAATCATTTGTATTAATAGATTTAACGAATTGTTCACCGATTCCTGGGATTGCAAATATTTGTTCAATTACTAATGACCCGGTTAGCAATCCAGCCGCCATTGGACCAAGTACTGTTACTAATGGTATTAAAGCATTACGCAAAGCATGTTTAAATGCAATTTCAGTACCATTTGCTCCTTTAGATTTTGCTAGTGTAATATAATCAGAGCTCAATACTTCGACCATCTCTGTTCGAATAAAACGTGCAGCGGTAGCTAACGGTCCCATAGCTAATGCAATCGACGGCATAATACTTGAAGCCCATCCATCTTTCCATAAAGCCACAGGAAGTATTTGCCATTTCACACCTAACCAATATTGTAATAATGTTGCAAATACAAAAGATGGTATAGAAATACCGATAATAGCAACGATTGTACTGCTATAATCCCAAATTGTATTTTGTTTTAAAGCAGCAATCATTCCAAGAATAATTCCTACTAAAACACCTGCGATTAAACCTTGAGCACCAATTTGGAAAGACGGTCCGATTCGGCTAAGAATTAAATCAGTAACTTCAGCATTTTTAAACTGAAACGAGTTACCTAAATCACCTTGAACTAAGTTAAGCATGTAATTTGCATACTGGACGGGAATGGGATCATTCAATCCATATTTCGCTTCCACTATTTCAAGTTGAGCTGGGGATAGTTTTGAAGCAGAGCTTATAGGGGATCCTGGTAGCGTCTTCATCAAGAAAAATGTAGCTGTAGCAATCAGGAAAAGCGTGATAAACATATAAAAAACACGACGCAGAATATATTTTGCCATCTTTGCACCTCCTAAATTTTATAAATAATTTTACTAATCTATATATTAAACAAAAAAAATAGTAATTTGTCAAAATTATATTTTATAGTAAAAATATTTCGTATATTTCGACTCATTTAAAAAGAGAGTATATGTTCCTAAAGGAATACATATACTCTCATTTTATGAGATTTTTACAGCTTTATACTAATTAGTTCTTACCTTCGATATATGCCCATTTGTAGCTATAGTCTCCACCAATTTGGTGAGATACAACACCTTTAACATATGGTTTTAGAAGTTGCATAGTACCACGTTGGTAAATCGGTCCAATACCGAAATCTTCATCAATTAGAAGTTTTTCAGCATCAGCAAGTGCTTGCCAACGAGCTTCTGCGTCTAGTGCTAATTCAGTGTTAGCAGAATTTACTAGCTCATCATATTTAGGGTTTGAATAAGACATTTGGTTGTTACCACCGTCAGTTAACCATAAATTCATGAAAGTGTAAGGATCTTGGTAATCTGGTCCCCAACCTGCAACTTGAATGTCATAGTCTTGATTTGTGTCAAGATCTAAGCGCACAGCAAATGGTACTTCTTTAAGAGTAACAGTTAAACCTGGTAGGTTTGTTTCTAATTGGTTTTTGAAATACTCATCCATTTTTTTAGAAATATCAGTGTCTCCACCAAGAATTTCTAGAGTAAGCTCAGTAACGCCTAACTCTTTTAATCCTTTATCCCAAGCTGCTTTCGCTTCTTCTACGTTAAATACAGACATATCTCCATTTACATCGCGGAAGTCATTAGCATCAGCATCAAAAGTAAATCCTTTTGGTACTAAGTAGTGAGCTGGAACAGAACCATTAGCTAAAACTACATCAACTAAATCTTGCTTATTGATTGCTTTTGAAACTGCTTCACGAATATTTACGTTAGCAAGTGGAGTTGGCTCTCCATTACGTTGTTGATTGTACTTGAAGTAGAATACAGATGCATCCATTTCAGTTACTAGTTCTGGATCATTAGCATATTGCATTGCGTATTCACCAGATAGACCAGCACGGTCTTTTTCACCATTACTGTAAAGGTTAACAGCAGTAGCTGTCTCTTTTACTACATCGTAGTTAATTTCAGTAAGTTTAACAGTGTCTTTATCCCAATATTGTTCGTTTTTAACTAGTTTCCAGTTTAACCCTGTTCCATCCCAATCTTGTAATGCGAATGGACCGTTGTATAAAAGTGCTTCAGAGTTTTTAGAGTAATTTGCACCTTGAGTTGTAACGAATTCTTCTTTTTGTGGTAAGAATGTTCCAAATGACATTAATGACAAGAAGTAAGGAACTGGTTTTTCAAGAGTAACTTCTAATGTTTTCTCATCAAGAGCTTTAACACCTAATTCAGTATACTCAACTTCACCTGCAACAATTTGAGTTGCATTTTTGATAACGCCTTCCATCATGTATGGACCGTATTCAGATGCAGTATCTGGGTTCATAGCGCGTTTCCAAGCAAATTCAAAGTCATTTGCAGTTACTGGAGAACCATCAGACCAATTAGCATCACGTAATTTGAACGTATAAACTAATCCATCTTCAGAAATAGTTGGCTCACCTTCAGCAATAGCAGGTATAGCTACGTTTTCTTGGTTCAAACGATAAAGACCTTCATTTATGTTGCCTAGTAGATCGAAACCTACTGAGTCAGTTACTAAAGCAGAGTCAAGAGTTGGAATTTCAGCACCCGCGATTAAGTTTAGTACTTGCTCTTCATCAATTTTTGCTTCTTCTGGAGCTTCTGTTTCTGGTGTGTCTGTTGAGTCTGGTTTGTCAGCTGGTTCTGCTTCCTTTTCGCCGCCACATGCAGCTAGGAATAGCCCTACAACTAACAGTAGGCTTAATAGCCATACTAATTTGCTATTCTTCAAAAAAATAACCTCCCTAATATTCAGAAAAATTCATTACATTTATTATTATACATTTTATAAGAGAGTTGTACATAGCTTTTTATAAATATTTTTACAGTCTTGTAACAAAATCATTACATTGTCCTAACGATTGTGAAAATTTAGTAACTATTTTGTTAATTATTTTCTTTATTTTTTATTAGTTTTGATTATTTTAAACAAATCTTCTATAATATTTTTGATAGAGGTGAAATATGAAAAAGAAGATAATATATTTTTTAAGTGCACAGATTATAATCTTTTTGCTAATACTTTTAATATATAAACATATCGATTTGGAAACATACGCTAATATTTCCTTTTATATAGGAGGAGGTATAACATTTTTAGGATTAGTAACATATGTTGTTTCAGGCGGATTTTTTGATTTATATGTATCTAGCTCCAGAAAATTTTTTACGCGAAAGCACTTAAGAGATGAAATAGAAAATATGCGACTTCCTTCCGAAGTTTTCTCCTTCTCCCCTAAGCCAATTCTCGCGTTAGGGTTATCTATTTTAGCTTGTACTTGTATTGCATTATTTTTCTATTATGGATAATTTTATCCCTTGATTTTTGAGTTTCTTCTATATATAATAATCAAAACTATATAAAAGAGCTTTGAGGAAGAAAAGTACATTTATAACGTATGTTTAGAGAGTCTGCGGGTGCTGTGAGCAGATCATACCTTAAATGGAATGGGCTTCTGAGCAGTATGAGTGAATCTTAAGTAGCTTATACCGTTTCCTTCACGTTATGAAGAAGAGTGGCTATTTTTATAGCAAGCTGGGTGGTACCACGGATATTACATCATTCGTCCCTTTTTAGGGATGCATGATGTTTTTTTATATAAGGAGGAAAATTGAATGAAAACACTTTTTTCAGGCGTACAACCAACTGGTACAATTACATTAGGGAATTATATTGGTGCATTTAGACAGTTTATAGATTTACAAAATGAGAATGAATGTATTTTTTGTATCGTGGACCAGCATGCGATTACAGTTGCACAGGATCCACAGGAGCTACAAAAACATATTCGTTCCCTAGCAGCCTTATATCTAGCTGTAGGAATTGATCCAGAAAAATCTATTCTGTTTGTACAATCAGAAGTTCCCGCTCACGCAAAAGCAGGATGGATGATGCAATGTATTTCTCATATTGGGGAATTAGAAAGAATGACTCAATTTAAAGATAAATCGGATGGCAAAGACGGAGTTACTGCTGGGCTATTAACTTACCCACCGCTAATGGCGGCTGACATTCTTCTTTACCAAACAAATATTGTGCCTGTTGGGGATGACCAGAAGCAGCATATTGAACTAACTCGGGATTTGGCTGAACGATTTAATAAAAGATATGGGAATGTTTTAACTATACCCGAAATTCAGCTACCTAAATACGGCGCTCGTATCAAATCACTTCAAGATCCAATGAAGAAAATGAGCAAGTCGGATCCCAACCAAAAAGCAACCATTCGTATTTTAGATACACCAAAGCAAATAGAAAAGAAAATTAAAAGCTCTGTCACCGATTCAGAAGGTATCGTAGCCTTTGACCCTGAAAACAAACCAGGAGTTTCAAATTTATTAACAATAGAATCAGCTTTAACAGGTACACCGATTCCTACGCTCGTTGCAAACTACGAAGGAAAAGGCTACGGAGATTTTAAAGCATCTGTTGCTGAAGCAATTATTAATCATTTTGCTCCTATTCAACAAAGATATGAGGAATTACTAAATTCATCAGAATTAGATTCCATTCTAGATCGCGGAGCAGAAAAGGCTAACCAATTGGCAAATGATACACTTGCTAAGATGGAAGCCGCAATGGGTCTCGGTAGAAGACGCTAATCGTTAATCCCAATATTGATATACAAAAGATTATAAAGTCCTTAGAGTTAACCATATATAGTAAAACAGAACTCCAAGAATAGCCTAAAGATAGAAAGTTTAAATATAACACTAGGTGGGAGCAGCTGATAATTGCTATTCCATAGCTTATTAAGAATATTAGTAGTCTCATTAGTATCACATCCTTCTTAAAACATATGAAAAACCGCTCCTAAACTTTCGTCTAGGAGCGGTTTTTTTATCAATATTATTTAGCAGATTTAATTGGCTCTTCAGCAGTTAGCTCAAGTTCATGTAAGTAAGTGCCTTCTGAGTAATCAATATTATAGTTTTTAAGTCGTTTGTTAACTGGAATGATCTCAAATCTGTAAGTTAGTGGAATTACAACTGCCATTTCTTCCATATGCTCTTGGAATGCTCTAAATTGCTCAGCGCGATATGCTGAGTCAAAAGCTTTTGGTGAGTTTATGTTAGCTAATGTATCCTCTAAGAAGTCAGATGTGTAACGACTATAGTTAAACTTTGCTTTCTTTGAATATAAGCCCGATGGTGATGGGTCAGATCCTGTTCCAAATGCTGCCGTATACATGTCAATTTCAGGATCATCTGCTTCTACCATGTCATAGAATGCATTAAATTCAATTGTGCGTCCAGTAGTTAACTTAACATTTAAGCCAACATCTTTCCAATTTTGCAAGAAGAATTGAGTGATATCTTCCGCTATATCATCACCAGCAGCTGTAGCATACTTAATTTCAAATGGTTTACCTTCTGGATCTTCGCGAAGACCATCATTGTTAACATCTTTATAACCAGCTTCATCTAATAATGCATTCGCTTTATCTGGATCATAAGTGTAACCTTGTAAAGATTTATCATAGAATGATTTAAATACTGGCGGTAACATAGAGTTCGCACGTTCACGGAGGTTATTATAATATACTTCAGCAACTTGTTCTACATCTAAAGCATATCCCATTGCTTGACGTAATTTTTGATCTCCCATTTTAGCGTTTTCGATGTCTGTTACTACTTCCCCTTTTGTAGAATCCCATTTACCTACTTTAAACGCTAGGTATTGGTAATACAATTCTTGTCGTCCTAAAATTTCAAGATTATCAAAGTTTTTAATTTCTTCAATTTTTGCTGCACTGAAATTTGAAGCGATATCATACTCTCCAGATTGCATAGCAACTGAAATAGAAGTTGGTGGTACTACTTTTACTAATACGCCATCTAATTTTGGTTTACCTCTCCAGTGATTTTCATTTGCTACTAATTGTACTGATTCACCAGGGACAATTTTTTCTATCACGAACGCACCAAGTGTGACTGGATTTTTTCGAACTGGATCAGATTCAATTAGAGTAGCCACTGGTAAATCTTTAACAATATGGCTTGGCTCTGCATAAGTCCACAGTCCATCTCCTCCACTAAATATTGCCGGTGAGACTTGAATTAGTGAAATTTCTAAAGTTGTTTCATCAATTTTCTTTAACCCGGAAATAGTATCTGCTTTACCATCATGATACTCAATTGCGCCAACTATATTTTGAAAATCTGCATCATAACGTACACCAGTATAATCTGGATGACCAATAATTAAATATGGTTGAATTAAATCTTCCACTTTAAGAGGTTCTCCGTCAGACCATTTTATACCCTCACGGATTTTAATAGTTGCTTTTTTGTTTTCTTGATCTACTTCTAGGCTAGCAATTCCTTTATCACTAATCAAGAAGTCTCCATCTATTTCAAAGATAGAATTAGATGCATATTGTAAAATTTCTGCATCATAGGCATCTTCATAAAGCGAATAAGCGAATACCCCTTGGAATGGGCTATCCTTAACTAACGCAACTTTTAAGGTACCTCCAGAAATTGCGTTTCCTTCTGTTTCCATAGAAATTGGGAATGGAGAATCATTTTCTTCAGTGGCTGTCTCTTTCTCCGCTTCCTCTGTATCCTCCTTTTCTCCATCATCTTTTTTCCCAGAATCGGAAGTTTCAGCTGGAGCTGGAGTTGTTTCTTCCTTATTATTACACGCTCCAAGGACCAACATAAAAGCTATCAATACTACTAATAATGTCCAAAGCTTCTTAGTCATTCATATTCCTCCTTTTTAGTCTCTTTTTTCTATATTAAACATGTTACGTCTAATACCAATTATTAGTTATCTGATGGTGTTATCCCAGACGTTGTCTTGCATCTGCCGAACGTCGTAATGCTTGCCCAACGTAGTTTATTCCTAACATCATTAATAAGATGAAAAGTGATGCTGGAAGCCATACCCACCATTTCTCCTGTAAAACGAGCGGGTTATTTGCGTAAGCAACCAGTGTACCCAAACTAGGAGTTGCTGGAGGTAAACCAAACCCAAGATAACTCAGCCCAGTCTCGATTCCTACGTTACCTGCAAAGTTAAGAGTCAACTCAACTATTAATATAGAACTGATATTAGGCATAATTTCTTTGAATATTATGATAATTCCAGGCGTACCCATTGTCTTCGAAGCATTTACATAATCCCTTCTACTTTCTGTTAGTGCCTTGCTCCTCACGAGTCTTGCTGTGGAGGTCCACATGAAAATACTCATTATTATTACAAACGTTGTCATTGTATATTTTGGTACAATTGTTACAAACACAATTATTAACATTAAAGATGGTATAGTGATAAAGAAATCTATAATTCTCATAAAGATATTATCTATCCATCCTCCAAAGTATCCACAAACCAAGCCGACTACTATCCCTACAAATCCCGTTATCAATGTAATAGCTATTGCAATTCCTATGGAGTTTTTTGCTCCTATGATCAGTTGTCCCAAAATATCTTTCCCACCTTGATCTGCCCCTAAAAAGAACTTATCACCTGGTGGTGCATATTTATCTCTTAAACTTACTCTCATAATAGCTTCCTTATCAATCGTATATGCCCATATGAATACACCAACTATAATGATGACTAATGATATAAGAGAAAACATTGCAAGTTTATCTTTTTTAAATTCCCTTAATATAACTTGAAATCCGGTAGGTGGAGCATTCAAGGTTGCCTCTTTTTTTACGTTCAATTGTTTTCCCATATTATTCACCTCTCCTTAACATGTAATCTCCTACTCTATCCTAATTCTTGGGTCAACAATACTCATGATAATATCGGACAGTAGACTACCTAATAATGTTAAGAAGCCATATAACATAACAAGTGCAGTAATTACACTATAATCACGAGATAGTATAGATGAAATAAACAACTGTCCCATTCCTGGATATCCAAAAATAGTCTCTATAAAGATAGAGCCTCCTAGTAGTCCCGTAATCGTGAATCCTAAAAATGCAGCAATTGGTAATAAAGAGTTTCTAAAAATATGCCTAGAGTACACTTTTCTTATTGGTATTCCTTTACTTCTTGCGGTTCTAACATAATCCATCGATTTAGAATCAATAATTTCCGAACGTAAAAACTGAATAACAGTAGTAGTTGCCAATATGGCATAAGTGAGAGCAGGGAGCATCATATGATAGATTTTGCTCCATAGATACCCAAATGTTCCAGCATCATATTTAATATCCACGCTTCCTATGGTTGGAAACCAATGTAATTTATAACCAAAAAAGAACAAAAATAATAGAGACAATACAAATGTAGGAATTGCATAAGTAATAAAACTATATAAGACAATCGTTTTATCTAAGAAAGTGTCTTGAAAACGTCCTGCTAAAACTCCTAGCGGTATTGCCAAAAGGTAAAGTAGCACTACGCTCAATAAAGATAACCAAAAGGTATTCATTGCTCTCTCACCTATTAGAGCTGAAACTTGAACCTTGTAAGTATAACTTTTGCCAAAATCTCCTTGGACTGCATTAACCATCCATCGGGCATATTGCTCATACCAGGGGTCATTTAAACCTGCTAGTTCTCTCAACTCGTCTAATCTGTTAGGGTCAGTTTCAGGACTAATCATTCCAGTGAAAGGATCCCCTGGCATAAATTTCGCCATAATGAAAATTAATAAACTTAAAGCAATTAGTTGTGGAATCATTATCAATACTCGGCGAACAATCGTTTTCCACATATTAACTGCCTCCCTTCGTATTAGCATTCATTGCTACATAATGGGAATCAGACAGCTTCATCAAATCAAACACTTTTCCAGTTTCGTCATAATAGATTTTATGATTGGTCATATAATCAGATTCCACCTGCATCCTTTGCACTTTTCGATCTTCTCTTCCTATAGGATTGATATCAGGAATTGATGACAACAAGCGTTTAGTATATATATGCTGTGGATTAGTATAAATATCATTTCGTGTACCTGATTCAACAAATCTTCCTTTATACATGATGGAAATATGGTCACACATATGTTTAACAACCCCAAGGTCATGCGATATAAAAAGGTAACTTAAGCCATATTCTTGCTGAATTTCCTTTAAAAAATTTAAGACTTGGGCCTGCACGGATAGGTCAAGAGCTGAAACAGGCTCATCACAAATAATTAGCTTTGGATCACATGCGATTGCTCGAGCAATCCCTATTCTTTGCTTTTGTCCTCCTGAGAATTCATGAGGATATTTAAGCTTTGCATCTTCACTCATTCCTACAATTGCCAGCAATTCATTGATCCTTCTATTCTCTTCTTCTGGAGTTAGATTTAAGAAATTACGAATTGGTTCCGCAATAATATCCCTTACTCTTTTTCGAGGATTCAAACTAGAGTGAACATCTTGAAATATCATTTGAATATCACGGTTGTAAGAAGAAGATTTATTTCGTTGTTTATTTGTTACATCTTTCCCCTCATAAATAATACTTCCTGAAGTTATTTTCTCAAGACCTATTATCGACTTACCAGTAGTGGATTTTCCACACCCTGATTCTCCTACAAGGCCATATGTTTTTCCTTTTTCAATCTCCATATTTATCCCATCGACAGCATGTACTCGATCTATAATTGTGTTGAAAAATCCTCCTCGTATTGGATAATGTACATGAAGGTCATTAATTTGCATAAAGCTCATTGAGCATAGCCTCCCTCTTCACCTTCAAAATGGAAGTGTTGCCAACAAGTACATCTTACCAAGTGTCCTGGGGAAACCTCATGAAGGGCTGGTTGCTTTTCATGAGCATTTTCTGAGATCCAAGGTATGCGTCCTGAAAATCTACATCCTTCTCTAGGAAGGTTCATGAGAGTAGGTACCATGCCTTTAATCACTTCCAGTTTTTCAGTCTCACTATTTATTTGTGGAATTGAATTAAATAATGAACGAGTATAAGGATGTAAGGGATTTGAAAATAGTTCCGCTACTGGTGCTTCCTCGATTATTTGCCCCGCATACATAACGGCCACTCTATCAGCAACTTCTGCAACAACTCCTAAGTCATGAGTAATAAGAATTATTCCTGCCCCTGTCTCCCTTTGAAGATCCATAAGTAAATCGAGAATTTGCGCTTGAATTGTTACATCTAAAGCGGTTGTTGGCTCATCGGCTATGATTACCTTAGGTTTACATGCAATTGCTATTGCTATGATTACCCTTTGTCTCATCCCTCCAGAAAGCTGGTGTGGAAATTGTTTTACTGTTCTTTGAGGATTAGTTATTCCCACCTGATTTAGTAATTCTATTACTCTTGCACTTCTTTGCGCTTTACTTAGCTTCGTGTGGTAGACTAGACTCTCTTCAATTTGTTCGCCAACCCTCATTAAAGGATTGAGTGCTGATAAAGGATCTTGAAAGATCATCCCTATTTCTTCCCCTCGTACAGCATTAAACTTTTCATCATTCAGTTTGGCTAAGTTGACACCGTTATATATAATTTCTCCCTCAACTCTAGTTTTGTTGTGATCATGTAGCCCAACAATGGATGTAGCTAAAGTAGATTTACCACAACCTGATTCCCCCACTATCGCAAGGATTTCATTTTTCTTTAAAGAAATTGAAACTCCATCAACGGCATCATAATATGTATCTTTGATTCTAAATCCTGTATGTAAATCGTTAATGGTTAATAGCTGTTTTGAATTGTTCAAAGTAATTCTCCTTTCACAATCAATACTATTTTATTTCTCATTTCATTTATTTGACTTTTTTAACTTTTCTGTTTATTTGATTCTTTATTTGTAAAGTCTATTACAGTATGATTACGAGTGCAATAATATTTTTTATATAATTATTTAATCTAGTATATTAAAAACAAATAGATTTTATTAAAAATTTAGAAGTGATAAGGATTTAATATATATAATTTTTGGAAAATATGTATTTTTATTTTTTAAATTAATATCATTTTTAAATCATTATCATCAATTTATTACTATTTATTCCATTAAACTAAAAAAATCCTTGTTTATAAACAAGGATTCAGACATTAAACCATCTGAAGAAATTGGAAATTGTCTTCGACATATTTCTGCAGGAATCTTCAAGAATTCCAATCCAATCGCATAATGTTGTTTAATGGAAGGTACTGTAGGAATTACGATAACATTTTTTCAATTTGTCTTCGGCATACGTTTAATGCGTGGACCATCCAAGAGATTAAAACGAACCAAAATAAAAGGATTGGAAATCCAATTGATTTCCAATCCTTTTGTCTATACTATGAAACCCTTGATTAGGTAACATGCATTTCTTTACTTATTTCATTTTTTTAAATAATATACTAGCATTATGACCGCCAAACCCTAAGGAATTGCTCAATGCGTAGTCAATATCTTCTTTTCTTGCAACGTTTGGTACATAATCCAAATCACACAAAGGATCTGGTGTTTCTAGATTAGTTGTAGGTGGCAAGATGCCTTCGTGAAGAGCCAGTACGCTGAAAATAGCTTCTACTCCTCCTGCAGCTCCTAACAAGTGACCTGTCATGGACTTTGTTGAACTCATTGCCAAGTTATATGCATGTTCACCAAAAACTGTTTTTACTGCCATTGTTTCAAACTGATCATTGTAAGGTGTGCTTGTTCCATGTGCATTAATATAATTAATTTGTTCAGGAGAAACTCCCGCGTCATCTAAAGCTTGCTTCATTGCTCTAGCTGCTCCTTCTCCTTCTGGGGCTGGAGCAGTTATATGATGCGCATCTCCAGTAGATCCATAACCAATAATTTCTGCATATATTTTTGCTCCACGAGCTACTGCATGTTCATACTCCTCGAGTATTATTATTCCTGCACCTTCGCCAATGACAAATCCATCTCTATTAGCATCAAATGGTTTAGATGCAGTTTGAGGGTCTGTATTTAAAGAAAGTGCAGTATTAGAACAGAAGCCAGCTACCGACATATGAGTAATAGGGGACTCTGCTCCCCCAGTAATCATGACATCCGCGTCGCCTCGCTCGATTACTTTAAAAGCATCACCGATAGAGTTAGTACCTGATGCACAGGCTGTTACTGTACATGAGTTAATAGCCTTCGCTCCAAAGTGAATAGATACCTGACCAGCAGCCATATCTGGAATCATCATTGGTACAAAGAACGGGCTAACTCGTCTAGTTCCTTTTTCTAAAAATACTCGGAACTGATTTTCGTATGTCTCCATTCCACCGATACCTGAACCAATCCATACTCCTGTTCGTAGACCGAGTTCCTCGGTAATAGTCAAATTCGCATCCTCCACTGCCATAATCGAAGCAGCTAAAGCGTAATGAGTAAAGCGATCCATTTTACGTGCATCTTTCTTTTCAATGTACTTTTCTATATCAAAGTCTTTTACTTCTGCAGCAACCTTTGCTGGAAACAATGATGCGTCAAGTCTTGTCAGCATTCCAACCCCTGATTTACCTGCTTTAATGCCAGCCCAAGTAGTTTCCACATCATTACCTAGCGGTGTAACAGCTCCAAGTCCTGTTACTACAACCCTGCGTTTTTTCATATATTTTCGTCCCCTCGAATTTTAGTTTATTTTCCCCATTTTAGAGCTATTGCTCCCCAAGTTAAACCGCCACCAAAACCTACCATCACGATAACATCATCATCTTTTACTTTTCCACTGTTAACTTCTTCTTTTAAAGCCAATGGTATAGAGGACGATGAAGTATTACCATATTTATGAATAGTTTTAGCCATTTTCTCTTTTGGTAATTCTAGTCTTTCTCTCGATGCTTCCATAATACGAATATTCGCTTGATGTGGGATTAACAAATCTATGTCTCCCTTTTGAAGGCCAGCCTTCTCTATAACATTAAGTGCAGACTCACCCATTTGTCGTACTGCGAATTTAAATACCTCTCTACCATTCATTGTAATGTAAGGTCCATCCTGCAATAAATATTTACCTCCACTACCATTCGCCCCAAGCTCAAATGATAAAATACCTCTGCCTTCAGATACCTCTCCAATTACTACAGCACCAGCTCCGTCTCCAAAAAGTACTGCAGTGTTGCGGTCTTCCCAGTTTGTAATTTTAGAAAGTTTCTCAACTCCTACTACTAAAATATGAGAATAAGTTTTGGACTCTATAAATTGCTTGGCTGTAACTATCCCATACATAAATCCTGCACATGCTGCAGATATATCCATTGCAGCAGCATTCGTTGCTCCTAATTGCTCCTGAATCATTGTAGCTACACTAGGAAAAGGACGATCTGGAGTAACTGTCGCTACCAAAATAAGCCCTATTTGTTCTGGAGAAATCCCTGCATCCTCTATTGCTTCTTGAGCAGCCTTTACAGCCATATGTGAACTTTCTTCTTCTGGAGCAGCTATTCTTCGCTCCTCTATACCAGTCATTGTTTTGATCCATTCATCTGAAGTATCCATTCTTTTTTCAAGATCTTGATTCGTTAAGACTTTCTCAGGTGCATAAGTTCCTAACCCTATAATTCCTGCATTCATGGAATTCCTCTTTTCTTATAATCTATTATTAGTACCTGGTATTAATAATAACGAATATATGAACATTTTTCAACATAGTTGTTCGATTGTAAGAATAATTCTTTTGTATAGAACCGCCATGTGTTATGATACTTATAGATAAATTCATTTTTGAGGTGAAAATTTTATGCATTATATTATGACAGTTATCTGGTCATTTATCTTGGTTACCATGTTAAATTATGTAGTAAGCTCTGTTAATGGCGTTGATTTTAACTTTTATCATGGTTTATATATGACTATTCCAGCAGCCATCATAATTATCCTAATTACTAAAGTTATTCCGGACGAGCCTGTAGCTGCTGAACACCATTAAAAAAAACTCCCTTTTGATAGGGAGTTTTTTTATTGGATATAGTATAGTGACTGTTTATTTAACTACTAGCTGACCATCTTCCACTACTGCCACAATGTTACTACCAGGAACCACATTTCCTCCAATTAGCATTTTCGCAACAGCAGTTTCAAGATGTCGTTGTATAAATCTTCTTAATGGTCTTGCACCATAAGCTGCATCCGTTCCTTCCTCAACTATCCATGCATAGACATTTTCCTCGACTTTCAAAGTAACTTCCTGTTCTAATAAACGATCCTGCAATTGTTTTACATACTTTTTTGCAATCATTTCAAAATGATGAGTCGTTAATGAATGGAACATAATAATATCGTCCATCCGATTTAACAGTTCTGGCTTGAAGTGTGCACGAAGTGCTGACATGACAAGTTCCTCGTCTGATTCTGAAACTTCTCCAGTTGTGTTAGATAAATATTGCGAGCCTATATTAGATGTCAGAATCACTACAGTATTTGTAAAGTTGACAATGCGACCTTGGCTATCCGTAATTCGACCGTCATCCATTAGCTGCAATAAAATATTCGCTACGTCCGGATGAGCCTTCTCAATTTCGTCCAACAATACAACAGAGTATGGGTTTCTTCGAACAGCCTCTGTTAGCTGACCGCCCTCCTCATATCCGATATATCCTGGAGGTGCCCCAACCAATCGGGAAACGCTATGCTTTTCCATGTATTCAGACATGTCTATTCGGATGAAATGCTCTTCAGAGTCAAACAGGTTAGCTGCCAAAGATTTAGCTAGCTCTGTTTTACCTACTCCTGTCGGTCCTAAAAATAGAAATGAGCCTATAGGTTTGTTAGGATCTTTTATGCCTGCTCGTGCTCGCCAAACAGCCTCTGTCACTAATTGAACTGCTTGCTCCTGGCCAACTACACGTTCTCCTAAAGTCTCTTTTAATCGAAGTAGTTTTTCTCTTTCTCCTTCAACAAGCTTAGTAACAGGTATCCCGGTCCACCTAGAAATAATATGTGCTATTTCATCGGCGGTCACCTCTTCACGTAGTAAGCGTGAATCATAATCGCTATTTATTTCATCCTCATAAACTTGCAACTCTTTTTCTAAAGGTGGTATTTTTCCATGACGTAGCTCCGCAGCTTTATTTAAGTCGTAATTGTTTTCAGCTTCCTCAAGTTCTCGGCGGTAACGGTCTAGCATTTCTCTCTTTTGTTGGACTACTTGAATTGATTCCTTTTCTGTTTCCCATTTTTGACGCATATCAGCTGAAGATTTCTCTAACTCCTCTAATTCATTACGAAGTTGTTCTAATCTTTTTTTGCTTGCTGCATCCTTTTCCTTCATCAAAGCTTGTTCTTCAATTTGGAGTTGCATCATTCTTCTCGTTACTTCGTCCAGCTCCTGTGGCATAGAATCTATTTCTGTTCGAATCATTGCACAAGCTTCATCTATTAAATCAATCGCTTTGTCTGGTAGAAAGCGCTCCGTAATATAGCGGTTTGAAAGCTGTGAAGCCGCCACGATTGCCCGGTCATGAATGCGAACACCATGATGCAATTCAAATCTTTCCTTTAATCCACGCAGAATGGAAACAGTATCCTCCACAGAAGGTTCTCTCACTAATACTTGCTGAAAACGACGCTCTAATGCTGGATCTTTTTCAATATACATACGATATTCATCTAAAGTAGTTGCTCCAATACAATGAAGCTCCCCTCGAGCAAGCATAGGCTTCAGCATATTCCCCGCGTCCATTGCTCCATCCGTTTTGCCCGCTCCAACAATAGTGTGAATTTCATCGATAAATAAAATAATTTTACCTTCACTTTCTTTGATCTGTTTTAAAACCGCTTGAAGGCGTTCCTCAAATTCACCACGATATTTTGCACCTGCAATTAATGAGCTCATATCCAATTCAAAAATCTCTTTATCCTTTAATCCTTCAGGAACGTCTTTTTTTACAATACGTTGGGCAAGTCCTTCGACTATAGCTGTTTTCCCCACTCCTGGCTCGCCGATGAGAACAGGATTATTTTTTGTTTTTCTTGATAAAATTCGTATTACATTTCTTATTTCCTGGTCTCTACCGATCACTGGATCCATCTTTCCGTCTTTAACAGCGTTTACTAAATTACGACCGTACGTTTCTAAAGGACTTTTTTGATCTTGTTGGTTCATTTGCATATTTAACAGCTCCGTTTCACAAAGTTTGACCTTTATTGACTAATATAACTATATAGCTTATTAGCATATTTTGTAAAGAATTTAGCTTAACTTTTATGAAATTATGCTATTATTTAAAGGTATTAGTAAAGGCGGTGATAAGGTGGATAATAGTTTAGTATCCCCGAATATAGGCTTATTATTTAAACAATATGGCACTACTATAAAAATGGAAAAAGATCGCTCAGTTTATGTTGAAGGTGAGCTAGCAGAAGAGATTTATCTTGTGATTAGCGGATCTATTGCTATAAATAAAGATACAGAAGGCGGCAAACTACTAACTCTGAGAATTGTAGGTCCAGACAACTGTATAGGAGAATCTGGGATTTTTGCAGATAATGCACATCATAGTTTTTCTGCTCATACATTAGAGACCACTCTGCTATTGATGCTTCCTAAAAATAAATTTGAAAGTTTTCTCGTGAATTCTACAGAGCTAATGGTAGAATGGACAAAATATATACAACTTGTATACTTAAAAAATCAGACAAGATTTCGAGATTTAATGCTTCATGGAAAAAAAGGAGCACTATTTTCAACTTTAATACGTCTGGCTAATACTTATGGGGAAAAACTCCCTGATGATAGTATTAAAATAAATTTTCAGCTAACTAATCAGGAAATAGCTAATCTATGTGCTATGAGTAGAGAAGTAGTCAATCGTATGCTAAATGATTTGAAGAATGAGGGTATTGTTTCTTTTCAAAAAGGAGTTATTACCATTCACGATTTAGAATTATTAAAAAGAGAAAACCAATGCGAGAGCTGTCCTCTATGTGTTTGTCGAATAGATTAGTTTTATTTTTGATTTTCGCTCTAGGTGGATGCTTTCCGCGGGGGAAGCGATACTAAGCTCCGTTTGTGATGTCTTATCTGTCTCCCTTCTCCCGCTAATTCGCCACCTAATGCTTCAATAACAGTTTGTGTATTAATCCCTCAAATAAAATTTAATATCCAAGCAAATAAAAAACATTCCGCCCACATATGGACGGAATGTTTTTTATCTAATACCTAATGCAATTTTAGCGTAACGAGACATATTGTCTTTTGACCATGGCGGATTCCAAACAATGTTAACCTCGGTTTCTTTTACTTCTGGTAATTCTCCAAGCGCAGTTTTTACTTGATCAACAATCATCGGTCCCATTGGGCAACCAATAGAAGTTAGCGTCATCGTAACTGTAGCCTGTCCTTCATCTGTTAAATCTACATCATATACTAAGCCCAAATTGACAATATCAACGCCCAGCTCTGGGTCAATAACATTCTCAAGTGCAGACATCATACTATCTTTCATATCTTGATCCATACTGATAACCTCCTTACTTCTTTCATTCATCATAACAAAGAAGTAGCTTTTATGCCAAACAGTTTGCTAGCCATTCTGTTGCTCGTAGCATACCTTTTCTGGAAACAGCATGGCCAGAATTTTTTTCCTTCATAAATTCAATCTGAGACTCACCGTATTTTACAATCAAATCATCAATAAATTTCGAGGTTGGTGCAAAAGGTACTACTTCGTCCTTCGAACCGTGCCAGAAAAATAGCGGCTTGTTTGCTAACTTTTCTAGTTGGTTAGATGCATCAAATACAGACAGCGTTTCAAACATTTTTCTTTTTTCTTCTTCATTCAATGGAACTTTAAAGCCTCTTTTTTCAATTAATTCAATTTGAGCTTTTGCTAACTCTACATAGCCTGGAGTACCCATCATAATTGCTGCTGCATCGATCCAAGGATACGCAGTTAAACACCCAAGAGTAGTTATACCTCCCATAGAGGTTCCAGCAACCCCAATTTTTTGTCCATTATCATAACCTCGAGTACTTAGCTCCTGCTTTAGTTTACCAAGCTCTTCTATGGAAGTTAAAACTATTTCCCAAAATCTAAGGCTTATTTCTACTTGGTCTAACTTCATATCGCGATCTCCATGTAAATGAGCGTCGGGCATAATCACTCTACAGCCTTTACTAACTAACTGGTACGCATAATGAAGATTATGTTCTTTTCCACTTTCAAATCCATGTAGGAAAAAAACTACTGGTGCATTTTTATCAAAGTTATCATTAAATATATGTAAGACAGGAATTTCTCCCCAATTTTCTAAATTAGTAATCATTTAAGTCACCCCTCATTTGTATTATTACTATTTTAACAAAGCAAATCTTTTTTTACAAAATCGCAACATTCTACATTTTGACGTTGTCTTTGGAACAAGATAAACTTTATATAGAATAGAGGGGGAATTTTCTCATGGAACGTCACTTAATTGTATTAGATTTAGATGGTACTTTGTTAACAGACGAAAAAGTAATATCGGAAAACACTAAAACTACATTATTAAAAGCTAAGAGTGAAGGTCATGAAGTTATGATTGCAACAGGGAGACCTTTTCGATCTAGTGAAATGTACTATAGAGAGCTTGGCTTGACTACACCAATAGTTAATTTTAACGGTGCCTTTATTCATCACCCAAATAATCGTTCATGGGATATGATACACAAACCTATAAGCCTAAACGTAGTAAAAGAAGTTGTAGAAGCTGTTCAGAGCTATTCTATAAAAAATATGCTCGCTGAAGTTCTAGATGACGTATACTTACATTATCATGATGAACAAATGTTATCTGCCTTTGCACTAGGAAATCCACAAATAACAACTGGAGATTTACGTACCTTTCTTAAAGCTGATCCTACTAGTCTTCTCATACATGCTGACGAGAATTCTGTAGACCTGGTAAGGAAGCATTTACGGGATGTACATGCAGAGGTTATTGACCATCGTAGATGGGGTGCGCCATGGGATGTTATTGAAATTGTTAGGCATGGCTTAAATAAAGCTGTAGGCTTAGACCATGTTTCTAAATATTTGAATATCCCTAAGGATAGAATTATTGCATTTGGAGATGAAGACAACGATCTTGAAATGATTGAATATGCTGGAGTTGGTGTAGCTATGGGAAATGCGATTTCACCGCTTCAAAACATAGCCAATGAAATAACTTCCACAAATAATGAAGATGGTATTGCAGAATTCTTAAAAGAAAGATTAAAATTGAATTAACAAATTCACAATTTTTAGGAGGGTTAAAATGAAATTATTTGCTGACAGTGCTTGTGATTTGCCTAAGTCATTTTTTGAGTTAAGCCAAGTTGAACTAGCACCTCTTCGTGTTCATGTTGGTAATAAAGAATATGAAGATATTAATGATATAGAATCTACAGAAGTGTATGCGGCTATTCGTAGAGGTGAACAGCCTAAAACCTCTCAGGCTTCTCCAGAGCACTTCCTTCGAATTTTTGAGGAGTTAGCTAAATCAGGCGATGAGGGACTATACATAGCTTTCTCTTCTGAACTATCTGGCACATACTCTACGGCTGTCATGATGAAGGAACAACTATTAGAAACCTATCCCGATTTAAAACTAACGATAATCGACTCCAAATGTGCTTCACTTGGATATGGTCTTCTTGTGAAGGAAGCGGTTAAATTAAAAGAAGAAGGTCTCGATTTAGCATCTATAGAAGATAAAATTAGAAGAAATGCTAAGAATATGGAGCATTTGTTTACGGTAGATGACTTAGATTATTTGGCACGTGGTGGTCGAGTATCGAAAGCAAGTGCTTTTATTGGTGGGCTTTTAAATATTAAACCAATTCTTCATGTAGAAGATGGCAAACTCGTACCAATCGAGAAAATACGTGGTACAAAAAAAGTGATGAAACGTATTATTGAATTAATCGAGGAACGTGGCGGTAATCTTGCAGGTCAAGTAGTTGCCATTAGCCATGCCGAAGTTGAAGAAAGAGCTAATGAGCTCAAACAAATGATACAAGAACGTTTTCAAGCAGAAGATGTAGAGATTCATCTGATAGGGTCAACTATCGGAGCACATACTGGACCTGGAGCAATCTCTGTGTTCTTTTTAAATAAAGAAGCTTAAAAGTTTAAAAGACATTTCTATTAATAGATTTGTCTTTTTTATTTGTAAGGATATTTTACACCTCTTAGCACATAATAAGTTGGACTTAAGTCGACATTTGCTGAAATGGAGTGAAATAATGGGTATTTTATCTGGAAATCAAAAAGAACAGCCTTTACACTGTGGTGAAGTGTTTGCTCTTTGGACTAATCTAACAACAAACCAAGGTTTAATCGCAGCTCACCAAACTTTTTATAACCACACTGGAGATACTGAATTAAAGAAAATCATTGAAGACTCTGTTGAGGACATGAAAGAAGAAAATAAACAATTAGAAAAGATCTTGAAAGAAAATGGGATCGGACTTCCTCCTGCCCCACCTGAACGACCAGTAGCAAATTTAGAGGACATCCCTATAGGGGCTAGATTCAATGATCCTGAAATTGCTGCCGCTTTAGCTATTGATGGCGCTGCTGGTTTGGTAGCATGCAGTAAAGCAATGGGTATTTCCACAAGAGAAGACATCGGCATGATGTATGGTCAATTTCATATGAAAAAGGCGCAATTAGGTGCTAAATTATTGAGATTGAGCAAGGAAAAGGGCTGGTTAATCCTCCCTCCTCTTCATCCAGAGCCTAAATGATTTTAAAGGGACGTGACTATCATGTCCCTTTAATCTTTTCATCAGAATATTAAATGTTGAGTTGTAGGAATAAGTTCTATAGATGATGACAAATTATCCCTTATTCGAATTATCAGCTCTTACTTGAAACAAAAAATTCGAAGTCCTTCAAATTAATTAAATCCTTAATTAAAAAAACTATCTCTTAGCTTTAAGCCAAGAGATAGTCATTATTTTCATTTCGCTTTTTTACGATCGTCATCTCTTCTTCTTTGTTTTCCTTTTTTCCAAACTACTACTAGGAAAACAATGAATAATAGGTATGAGATTCCCATAGCAACAATATAGGCTGTGTTTAGACCTTTTCGTTCTGTTATTTGGAAGACTTCTACTATTTCACGGTCAATAACTAAACGGTAAGATCCATCATCTGAAGGCCTTACGATGTCTGATTCAAAAAGCCCCCTAAGCTCTTTATCTTCTCCAACAATATCGCTAGAAAGATCAATTCGCTGTGTGGCGCTTGTGTTATTGATTACAATAATAAAGGTTTCATCATCTGAAGAACGTTTATAAACAACATAACCATTTTCATTTTTTAATAGTTCTGTATCTCCAGAGCGTATGGTATCTGATTTTGCTCGAATAGAGTTAATATCTTTAATATATTCAATCAGTTCCTCATCTACTCGAAAGTTCATGATTTGATGACTTTCTTCTGGGATTTGTCCATTCATCGCAATCTCTGTACCATACGTCATATAAGGCACTCCCGGTAAAGTCAGCATTGTCCCAATCGCTGTACGAATACGAGTTGGTGGAAACATGTTTTCCAATGCACTATGATAAGTAAATCTTTCAGACGTTAAACTATCAATCATCAATAAATCATTGAAATCTGTAGCGCCAATTACCTCAGAAGGATAATCTGTATTTTTAAAAGCATCCCTAAAATCAATCATTCGCTGTTCTGAATAATTGACATCAAAGTCTGCCTCACTCTCTTCTAATGCAATAATGTACATTGGGTCACGCACTTCTTTTAATGCTTCTATTAATTCATTTAAAAAATCAGTAGGAGCCCCTTCAAGTTCTGATAGCTTAACACCATCAAATTTATATTTTGTAGCAAACTCAACAATACTTTCCTTTAAGGCTGCTTGTACTTCTTCATTTTTCAAGTCTAAAGTCAGTTTTCCATTGTCAGTCGAAGTTATCCAGTCTTGTTTATCTGCTTCTGAAGCCCAAGCATGGTTAGCACTGTAATTATTCAATGGGAATTCAATCATTAATTTCATTTCTTTATCGTGCGTAGTCTTAATAAGCTTTTCAAACTCTTCAGAAGTCCCAAATTGCTTTTCTACTTCATTAAAATTTAAAACTGCCTTTCCATCATAGGATTCAGTGGAAAAAACCGGACCAATAGAGATAATAGTAAATCCCATGTCTCTTATATGATCCATCTTATCTATAATTCCTATAAAATCTCCCCCAGCAAAAGCAAGGTGATCTTTAATATCTACGTTGTAGTCGTTAGCTACGGTACTGTTAAAGTATCGGTCAACATATAAGTCATAAATACTTTCGTTATGTATAGATGAACCTGTTTCCGCTTGAGCGCTATATGCTGTCGTTATCCATAGACTACTAATAAGTAGTATAGAAACAAGCCATTTTTTAAGTTTCAAGGTAATCCTCCTCTACATCGGGTTAACATATAAAATCATCTTGTCTATTTATACCCAAAAACAAGACTTATCACCGTTAATTTTAACAAAGCTACGTTTTAATCGCTATGTTTTATACTGAAATAGCTAAAAAATATAAAAGTATTCGTCCAAACTGTGTCTTAAAAAGAACTCCAATTTAGTGATTGTAAATTTAAGACTAAGCACAATGTGCTAACTCTGAAGGTTCATTACAAAATATTTGGTGATTTATTAATTGTTGATTGTAGCGGCAGGCAGCGACTCTGGTGGGTTGAGTGAGCAAGATAAGCCATCACATTCGACCGGCTTATCGCTCTCCCCGCGGAAAGCGTCCTTCTAAAGCAGAAATCAACTATACAATATTCTGTAGAACAAGATACTTTTTTTAAAAACAACCTATATTATTAATTTTCAAGCTCAATTTTTACAAATAAAAAAGGCTCTCAAGATGAGAGCCTTTTGTTTGTTACGCTAAGAAATTGATACCCATTGGTAGCTTAAATCCTAGGAATAACGTGATAAGTAAAAATACAAACACTAGAACAAGGAAGGTTGTATAAGGTTTTCCTTTTGTCTTTTTAACTAATGTCATTTCCATCATTCCGATTACTAGAAGGCCTGCTATAAACTTCAAGCCATAAAGCATACCTTCACCATAGTCCATCCCTTTCATGAATAGAGCAACTCCGGTAATGATGATTAGTAAATAGTCTAAACGCAAAATCATGTGAACTACCTTCGGGTTAGCCATTGCTAAAGCAACCAAAAATAATATTAGGGCTACTACCCAAGTTGTTATGTGTAAGTGTGTGCTTGCTAAGAAATCCATTGTTTCACCTCAACGTTAATTTTAATATATCTCTAATATACCACTTCTAAACTACCATTACTCAAATTTGTTTACAAGCGTTCCGATTCCTTCAATGGAAACTTTCACAATATCGCCAGATTTCAAAAATTTTGGAGGGTTAAATCCTTTTCCAACCCCTGCAGGAGTTCCTGTTAGAATGACATCCCCTGGCTCAAGTGTCACTACTTTAGAAATTTCACAGATAATATTCTCTACAGAATATATCATGTCTGATGTTACGCCGTTTTGACGGATTTCATCATTCACTTTAGTCACAATTGTTAAGTCCTGTGGATTTGGAATTTCATCCTTTGTAACCACGTAAGGACCCATTGGACATGAACAATCTAAGCTTTTTCCAAGGAAAAATTGCTGATGTTTCTTTTGTAGGTCACGAGCTGTAATATCATTTGCAATAGTATATCCAAATACATAATCGTAAGCTAATTTGGTAGGAATGTTCTTCCCTTCCTTACCAATAATGATTGCTAGCTCTCCTTCATAATCTAATGAGGAAGTTAGCTCCGCATGAACTGGTAATGTTTGTTCGTCAGCAGCAATGGAAGTTGGAGCCTTAGTAAATACTACGAAATTCTCTGCTACTCCACCCATTTCCTTTGCATGGTCGGCATAGTTTTTACCAATAGCCATCACATTTTTAGGAGTACGAGGAATAGGTGATAACCATTCAATTTCCGTAAATGAGCGTTTAAAACGATTAGGATCCTCTTCTTTTAAAGCTGTCTCGACTAAAACTCGAATCTGTTCAATAAAATCCATCCCGAAACTGACACCTTGGACAATAGTAGCTGGAAAGTTCGGTAACACTTGTAGTTCTTCTTGAATGGAAAGAACATCCCATACTGCCTCTTCCTTTTTCACTTTTGGTCCAAAATAAATTTTATCGTTTACTCGGTATGACAATAGCTTCATCCACAAACACTCCTCTAAAGAAATTTGAATCTATTAGTATAGTCTATTACAAATAACCTTTATTTTCATCTTTTTCGAATTAAATTTTTGAATAAGTCAGTTTTCTCCACAATGCTTCCACAGGCCCTTGTTTAAATTTAAGGAACCAAATTTCTGCAAATATAACTTGAATTACATAAATACCTACTGCCATCCATGTACCTGTTGCCACATCTACTTGACCATATAATCCGAAGCCGTAGCTATAGAAAATAGTCGTTGCTATAATAGATTGCATTAGATAAATCGTCATCGACATTCTTCCTGCTTTTCCGATTGGCGAAAGTATTTTTCCAATAATAGGTATTGTACAGATTAAAGCAATAATCCCTCCGTATGCAATTGCCTGAAGTGGTCCGCCAAACGTATCCTGTACTGTCATTGTAAATAAGTCATCGCCTTTACTAAACGGAAGCCACTTAATAGCTGTACCTGCTGCCATTGTTATCAATATGGTGATAATCCAGAAAAGCTTTAGCTCTCTTGCTCGTTCTATTAACTTCAGCTTTGCTGCAGCCGCTCCCACCATCAAAAGTGGAAGAATTGTACATATAATTAGCACTATATTTAATCCATACCCTTGCATATAAAGCCAGTCAGTAATTCTTTGGCTAGATACATCAAACCAAGAGCCTTGGGAAAATGCGACGATGGAATTCTCTACTTGTTGAATTCCTGTATAAAGAGTAGCTTCCTCTGGAGCCGCTTTTACTAAAAAGTATAAAAGCCCACTCAACAAGCCATTTGGTATTAAAAATAATAATGCGCTGATTAAAAACAACCAAATCGGCTTCAATTTCATCAGTACAATTAACAACAATCCTGCTAGCGCATAAGTTATTAATATATCGCCAGACCAAATAAGAAAAGCATGAATACATCCGATTCCTAGCAATATTAACAGCCTTCTAACTGCTAGTCGGTTAAAGGATGTTCCCTTTTCCTCCGATTTCATAAACTGCATCGCTAATCCATATCCAAATAGCATTGAAAACAAAGGATAAACACTGCCCTGCACAAAAATATCAATCCACTTATAGCTTTCTTGGTCGCCTGGGGTCTGATACCAGTCATATGGATTCACATAAATATAAGGACCATGAAAAAACAACATATTGACGACAAAAATACCTAATAAAGCAAAGCCTCTCATTACATCAATGGATATAATTCTTTCTTTCTCTTGCGTTGGTATAATCACCAAATTTCCCCCTAAAGTGTTACAGTTTTATTTATGTCAAATAGATATAGAACTCTCTCTTTTATCTCTACTTGCATGATGTCTTGAATAGCCCTTGCATACAAGGAAAGCTGTAGCTCGTATCTATTTTTCAATTCCTGAACTAAATGATCTTCATTATTTTGCAGATGTTTTACTCTATCTGTCTTATAATCTAGCAGCACCCATTGACCGTCTTCTTCTTGAAACAAGCAATCTACAACCCCTTGAATAATTTGCTTGTCACCATCTGGATCAACTAAAGCATATGTGAAAGGAAATTCTCTCATTACTTGTTTAGCTGCTCTCAATCGATCCGCTATTTCTGAATGGAAGAATGCAACCATCTTGTTTGGGTCTATTGCCGCTTGCTCCGCAGGAGTTAATATCTCTCTCTCTTTTAAACGCTCAGCAAAAGCTAAAACTTGCTCCGACGTTTTCTTTTCATCTAAATCTACGTTTTGCATGAATGCATGGACAGCGGTACCAGCCTCGGCACCAGTCAGCTTCTCTTCCTGTTGCAAGAAGAATGGTCTTTTTGCTGTCTTGTCACTTAAAGTGTTTGTAGTTGGACCAAAAAACTCTTCATCCTCACGCTCTAACAAAAGTTGAAGTTTTTTCATGTCACTTACTGATTGCTTTGAACGCTTGTGGGTAGAAACCTCAAATGGGTAAATTGTGTCAAATATATTTTTGATATCCTCTAACATCGCTGGCTCTTCCGTTTTAATGAGTTCGGAAAGCGTTACTTGCTCCTTTTCTTCCTCTACATGCTGGACTTTTAGGTCTTCTATAGGCTTAGCGATAATGTTCCATTTAGAAGGCCCCTCCAATAAATTGGCCTCGTTTACTTCAGATACTTGTTTATAGTCTGGATGACGAGCAAGAGCTGGACCAATCCAGTCTAAATAACCTTTTGCTTTAGCTCGTACATAGTCAGGGATCATTTCATCACTCAGCAGTGTTTGAGAATCCTCCCATTTTTCCAATGTTTTTGCCAGGTCCTTGATCGTAGCAACTAAATATAAATGTTCCTTGGCACGGGTCATCGCCACATATAGAACTCGCATTTCCTCTGCCTTTAGCTCCATCTGTTTTTTTTCCTTAATCGCAAGAAATGGTAACGAGGTAAAAGAAATACGCTTTATAGGATCAATCGCCTTTACTGCTAACCCAAAGTTTTGATCAAATAAATACGACTCATTGAAATCCATTTGGTTAAACGGTCTGCCCATGCCTGCTAAAAAGACTACAGGAAACTCGAGACCCTTCGACGAATGAATTGTCATTAATCGAACAACATTTTCTTTCTCACTGATAGCACGAGCCGCTCCCAGGTCATCCCCACGTTTTCTCATACGATCAATAAAGCGAAGGAAACGGAAGAGACCACGGAACGAGGTCTTTTCATAAGTTACTGCTCTGTCATGTAAAACACGCAAATTTGCCTGTCGTTGCTTACCGTTTGGCATAGATCCTACAATTTCGTAATAATGTGTATCTAAATATATTTGCCAGATTAAATCTGCTAGAGATCCTCTTCTACTTAGATCCCGCCAATCCTCAAATTGCAGAAGAAATCTTTGCAACTTCTCTGCAGTTTCTACTGTCAGTCCTGCACCCCCACTTGAGACAAATACTTTTAATGCCTCATAGAACGGCTCCTTAGGCGCTGCTAGTCTAATTAAAGCTAATTCAGATTCCGTTAAGCCTACGAATGGAGCACGCAGAACAGAAGCTAGTGAGATATCCTGATATGGATTGTCAATTGTTCGCAGCGTATGTAGCATGATTAGTACTTCTACTGCCTCAAAGTAACCCTTAGAAAGCTCCGCGTACAATGGAATACCTGCTTCCTTAAATTGCTCGTTGACTTCTTGAGACCAGGTCATGGAGCGCATTAAAATAACGATGTCGCTATACTGTAACGGCCGTTCTTTTTTCTTCCACGGATCATATACAGTATGACCGCTGCCAATCATTTCTTTTATCTTAGAAATAATATAACGAGCCTCTGCCTGAGATTTTTTTAACTCCTCCTCAGCGTCAACTGTTTTAAAATCATCCTCATCTTCCTCTGATTCTGCGTTGCCATCTTCTACCTCATATAGCAAGGCGAGTTCAATGGCCGCATCTCTATCATCATAAGGAGCTTGTGGCTTCAAGGAAGCAGCATCATCGTAGTCAATTTCTCCAACACTTTCTCCCATTACTTGCTGAAAAATATAGTTTGTTCCGTGCAATACCTCTTGACGGCTACGGAAGTTGGCATTTAAATCTATCTTAACTCCTGAGTCATAAGGCTCTTCTTTAAATTTTCGATATTTCCCTAAGAACAGCATCGGCTCGGCAAGTCTAAATCGATAGATGGACTGCTTTACATCTCCTACCATAAACATGTTTCCCGTGAGTTCTTCTCCACTCTTAACTAGCTGTAGAATTGTCTCTTGGAGTCTGTTTGTATCCTGATATTCATCGACCAGTACTTCCTTAAAGCGAGCTTGGTAATCCTCCGCTATAGCAGAAGGCATTAAATTACCTTCCTCATCGCGCTCCGTTAATATTTCCAGAGCATAATGCTCCAAGTCAGAAAAATCCACTAAACCTTTTTCATTTTTTGCAGCAGTATATCTTTCCCCATAAGAGATTGCCAAATCTACTAAGGTTTTTAAATGAGGTGCCATTAGACGCATTTCTTCTAATAAGCGTTCAGGTGTACGGGTAAAATATTTATCCTTAAGATCATTTACGATCTTTTTCACTTTATTTCGTTTATTCGCTGCCTGCTTTTTGAGCACCTCATCGCAGGAATCTTTTCGAATAGATGCTGCTTTTCCCCATTTTAACCCTTGAAAATAGTAATACACTTCTTGCCAAGTACCCATTTTTAACAAGCGGACTGCTTCCTGTATAAGGGTTTGATCGTTAATAGCAGTATCGGCAAGTGGGGCTGGTCCGTTCGGAAGATTAGCAAGTCTTTTAATTTCCTCTGATACGGCAATTGCTTCCTCCAACTGATAAGTCAAAGCAAGCTTCAATGGTTCAATAAACGGAAGCTCATCAATAGACATCTGCTCATCTAATTCGTATTCCATCGGAATCGCTAATAGCCATTTATTTGGCTCCGGATGAACACGAGCATAACTGTAGAGTTTATCTATCATAACTTCAATCGATTGGTCATCACGGTCTGAAGTAAAGCTATCGGATAACAAATACATGGCTTCCGGATTATCTGTTTGATATGCTTCTTCTAGAATTTCGGCTAATACATCATCTCGCATTAGTGCTGCCTCTGTATCGTCCGCTATTCGAAAGCCAGGATCAATCGTGAGCATATATGAATATTGCCTTACGATATTTAAGCAAAACGAATGCAGGGTGGAAATTTGCGCCTTGTTTAACAAAGTTAGCTGCTTTCTCAAATGAGTAGAATCTGGATCTAAGACGATTGCCTTTTCTAGTGCCTCTCTCATTCGATGACGCATTTCTGCTGCGGAAGCGTTTGTGAATGTTACTACTAGTAACTCATCCACATTAATCAGATTTTCTTTTGCAATTACTTTCTGGATAAGTCGATCGATGAGTACAGCTGTTTTACCAGAGCCTGCGGCAGCTGCTACTAATACATCTGAACCAGTAGCCCAGATTGCCTTCCACTGTGCCGGTGTCCATGTTAAATCGGCCGGCATATTAGGAATCTTCATTTGTACTCATCTCCTTTTGAATCTTTTCCGTTATAACGTCTGGTTTTTCTACTTTAATCACTCGAACCTTTTGCTCCGGATCCTGAGGGTCAAATTGACATACACTTTTGTATGAGCAGTATTGGCATGGCATCTTGTCCTTCATGACATATGGATAAACTCGAGTGTCTCCCGCATTCATACCGTTACCGGCCTGTTCATGTTTTTTACGGACAAAGGATTGTAAAAGTTTCATTTGTTCTGGTTCAACTACTTTAGAGGAGGATTTAGAAAGATTCCCATCCTTGTTCATGCGAACCGGTATCACTTTTGAAAATCCATCTATTTGCTCGTCCATTTCCATAACTACCTCCGGATCATCCAAAAGCAAGCCATTCATCTTATATGACTTATAAATAGCGTCCTGTAGCTCTGTGTCTTCAAGTTCCTTCTGGCTTTGAATAAATGGATTATGCATATGCACGTATAACACACCTGCTGGTTCAGCTTCCTCTTGCAACCAAATTTTTGCATTTTCTACTGCTACATCTAAATAGGTTAAAAGCTGAAGTGATATACCATGATATACTTCATTCAAATCAATGCCTTTCTTAGATGACTTGTAATCTATAATTCGCATGAACATATTGCCATTCACGTTTGCAGCGTCGACCCTGTCAATTCTTCCTCGTAACTGCATTTTACGGCGATTTTTTAATGGAATTTCCATAGGTGGTAATATCTCACCTGGACCAAATCCAGCTTCAATGGCAATGGGCACGAAGCCAGATACTTGTGAATGTCTGCTTAATGCCACTAAGGTATTGCCTACTATCTGCTCTAATTTTCGTTGAATGTAACGATATCTATTTGTACTTAACAAGAGCTGATGTACAAATACCGGAACTATATGGTCTACAGCCTTCTTTGCAAGCTGCATGCACTCTGCTTTAGTTAGCTGGCCCCACGTTAAATTTAAGCGTGATGTCTCGTCAGATATCCACTTCATAGCAGCATGGAATAAGTCGCCCATAGCTGGTGCCTCCAAGCGATACTCTGCTCGCTCCTCCAACTTTAGTCCGTAGCCTGCGAAATGAGCGAAAGGACAGCTATAATACTTTTCAACACGCGAAACGCTTGAATTGATAGTTTCACCGTATAACGCAGCGGTTATATCCTGAGACAATAGCTCGGTTTTGTTTCCACGAAGCATCGGTCTAATAATTCGCTTTAAGAGTGTGGACCAGTATGGGTCCTCCATATAATACTGATACACTGCCTGCCATGCATCCGCCAACTCACCGGTTTGTAAAGCCTGACGGAGCTGCATCGACAAATACGCCAGAGTTGTTCTAGGATGACTAATTAATGTGATATCAAAGCTCGGATCTTTAATATCAGAAGGATCGATTACAGCTAATTCCAATGAAACACCATCTACTAACTGTTGAAGCTTGCTAATATACATAGAAGGCAGCTGAGCCTTTCCTTCACTATCAGCAATAGCATAAGATACATACAAATAATGAGAAGGAGTCGCAAAAGCTTTATACGTCAAATAATTTTCATCGAGCAATCTCATCCGAGAGGTCGGCGCTAGCTCAAAGCCTACTTTAGAAAACCACTCCCGCTCAGTATCGGAAAGCAACCCCTCATGATCTATTCTTTTTGGGAACACACCATCGTTTACACCAACTACAAATACAGCTTTTATATTTGTCAGGCGTGCAGTATCTACGTTTCCTACGATTACCTGATCTATTGTAGGAGGAATTCGAGAAAAGGTCAGCTGGTCATAGCCTTCATCGAGGATTTTCATCGTTTCCTCTAGTGACATTTCTTTCTCCCCAAACATTAAAACAAACTGGTCAAGCACATCGACCCAATCGTTCCATGCCTGGTCATGCTCTGTAGCCAACAGTAGCTGTCCGCTCTCCTCCTCCGCTTTTTTGAGACTCTGCAATTTTTCATAAACCTGCAAGGATTCCATAAAGGTATAGAGTGCAGTGGCTATTTCTTTTCCTGTACTGCATTCGCCTAAGGAATCAGCCAGCTTCTTAATAGGTTGAATGAGAACATCTCTTACTGCATGGATCTCCGCTTGTATACTCAGTTCTTCATCAGTCTGGACTTTCGAATAAAACTCCAATCCACGATACTTTTTATAAGTCCATCTTCGTTCATCAAACCAACGATCGCCGTATATACCAAATGACAAAACAAAATTTTCTAAGCGATCAGCACGTTCCCTCCACATCGTTTTAGGCGCATCTAGCGGAAAAAAGAGATCAGTCTTAATAGCCCGGAACATGGGTTCATATTTCCAATCCGTTCGAATAATCTCTAAAACTGTTCTACTAAGCTCGATGAGAGGATGATGTAGCATGGATTTCTTTTTACTTATGAAAAATGGAATTTCATATTGCGGAAAAGTTGTCTCAATTAGTCCCTCATAGTTTTCTGCATCACGATGCAATATAGCAATCTCGTTATATCTAACGCTTTTAAACTGAGCTAAGTCTCTGATATGTCTAGCTACCGCATGAATTTCTGCACGTTTATTCATCGCCTCTGTAAGCCTTAAAGCTCCTTTAGAGACAATTTCTGTTGGTGGCAATTGATCATAGTTTGCTTCGATATGAGCTAGCTCCGCAGCAACAAACCTTCTTTGCTCGCTAAAATGAACTGTGTTCTCAACTTCTACATCCACCGACTGAGCCATCTCTATTAATCTACCTGCTGTATTGGCAGGCTGAAAGAACAAGGATTGCTCATCATAAGCATCAGACAGGCTCTCTAGTGGAAAAGCGATAGAAATTCTTCTTGCTTTCTTCATCAACGCTTGAATTATTTCAAGCTCTCTTGGTGTAAAAGAGGTAAAACCATCAATATAAATTTCAGCAGTTTCTAGTAAATACGAGTCTTCTATCTTATTGGCAAGCAGAGTTAAATATCCCTCTCCATCTACATAGCTCGTTCCTAGCTTCTGCTCTATTAAATCTAACATCATCATGATGTCAGATGATTTGTCTAACAATGTTTGAGGCGCATCTACAGCCCTTAAGTCACTAACTGCATGGCTCATCGAAGAATAATCTAAGCAATACCGACTAAACTCCTTTAGTAAAACCTCTATTTGATCTGTGAATCCTCGTTTAGTAGAGGCACGCTTAAATAAAGTGAATTCCTCTTTATTTTCCTCTAGCAAGCTACGGATGAGCATACGATAACCGAAACCGCTAATCTCTTCTTTTGCGATTCCCCCTGTTTCCTGGAGGACTCGCCAGGCAAGCCGTTTAAAGGTGGTCACTTGAGCGCGGATGATTCCGCTTAACCCTGAGTCTGCAGCCAAGTCATATTCACTGGAAAAAGACATTTGGTCAGGAACTATATAAAAAATAGGGTCTCCAATCGGAGCCGCTTTTACTGTTTGGACGATTTCTTCCTGCATAAATTTTGTTTTACCAGAGCCCGATCGACCACTAATAATTCGTAATGACAAGCTAAACTAGCTCCTTTCATAAAAAAACCGAATAATTCCCTACTCTCATTGTACAAAACATAATCGAGTGAGGGAAATTATTCGGATGAAAAATTAAACGTTGCATCAGCTATTGGAAGATACTTCATCTTCACTTCACCAATAACTTCATCTTTATCTATAAAATGAAAATAGCGGCTATCGAGACTGGCCATTCTATTGTCCCCAAGTACAAATAGTTTACCTTTGGGTACAGTTTTATAACCCGTTAAATCATATAATTCAAAGTCTTCTGTAAAGTGCTCGTCTGGATTATTATATGCGATGTTACCCTTTAAAAAAGGCTCATCTACCTTTTTTCCGTTTACGAATAGTTCATCATTTTCATATTTAATCGTATCTCCAGGTACACCAATGACACGTTTGACGAAATCTTCTTCTCCATTGTTAAAAATAATTATGTCCATGCGGTTAATCGGTGAAATCTTACTAATTAGGACCCTGTCTTGATCTGAAAGCGTGGGCATCATTGACTTACCACTAACTTCATAATTAGTTACAATAAACAGTCGAACTACGAGTACTATAGCTACAGCAATTGTTATGGCAATTACCCATTCAATTGTCTCCTGCTTTAATTTACTCAAATGTCTCTCCTCTTTTTCTCTTTCTTTTGGCCTTGATGCCTCTAAAATCATCTTCTACTTTCTTTTCAATTCTTTTTTCCACTCGCTTTCCAATGAACCATAATATTGCAATGACAATAACAACTATTGCTGTTCGAATTGGTTGGGTCACAAGCGCTTTAAGGTCAGACCCGATAAAGCTCACAACAAAAATCATAATCAGTTTACCGGATGCTACCGTCCATAAATATGTATGCTTTTTAATATTTGACAATCCAGCTACTATATTTACCAAGGCAGAAGGAGTGAAAGGAAAACATATCAATAAGAACAGTGGACCAAAACCATTTCTCTCTACCCATAATATTAATTTTTGTATTCTTTCATGCCTAGTTATAAAACCTAATACGCGTGCTCGTCCATATTTTCTAATGACTAGGAATACTGTATAAGCTCCAACGAAGGAACCAACCCATGATATTAAAAAACCAAATAACAACCCATAGGCTGCTACGTTTGCCACAATAAATACTACTAAAGGTAAAAATGGTAAAAAAGCTTCTAGAAAGGGCAGTAAAATACCAAATATCGGTCCGAGTGCTCGATAGTCATGCGTTAAATTAGTGAGTGTGTCTAAAGAAAACCAATCTGGCATATTTCTCTCCTCCGCCTATGTATATTTGTACTTTTCCCTTTTATTTTATACATAAAACTATTTTCTTATAGTATAATTTTTTCATTATGTAAAAAAGGATGTGAATATTTTGTGAATAAGCATTTTCTAAAAGGACTCCGAGATGGATCAAGCATCGCTATAGGATATTTTCCAGTTGCATTAACCTTTGGACTATTGGCAAAAACATCTGGATTGTCTCTGTTAGAGGCAACTGCCATGAGCCTTTTTGTATATGCGGGAGCTGCTCAATACATGTCTTTGACTCTTATCACAAAATCGGTAGATCCGATTTTAATTGTGTTAAATACTTTTGTAGTAAACATTCGTCACTTCCTTATGACGGCATCATTGAATGAAAAGATGCAAAGTGAAAAAAGATGGATCAAAGGAATTTATGCTTTTGGAATTACAGATGAAGCCTTCTCTGTTCTTGCTACTAAGAAAGAAGACAAGATTCCAACCCCCTTCGCATTTGGTGTTGTCGTTATTGCTTACACTAGTTGGGTTGTTTTCACTGCGATAGGTCATGTTATCGGGGCTAATCTTCCCGCTTTCCTTCAAGCCGCCATGGCAATCGCTTTATATGCAATGTTCATCGGTCTATTGGTCCCATCTATGAAGGGTAACCGAAAAGTTGTTATGTTAGCCCTAATAGCCGCGCTAATTAATGCTTTTTTTTATTGGACTAGCTTGCTATCGACTGGATGGTCCATTTTGGTTGCGACTCTTGCTTCTTCTATCATAGTTGAAATTGTTTATGCAAGAAAACAAAAAAGTTTACCGAAAGGAGTTTAATGAATGAGTGATTGGTATTGGTGGATGCTTCTTGGTATGGCAATTGTGACTTATATCCCTCGGGCGTTCCCTTTAACCTTCTTGGAAGGTAAGGAGCTCCCTCCTGTTATCTCTGGTGTTTTACGTAATATCCCCTATGCTGTTTTAGGAGCATTAATATTTCCTGCTGTTATATACATACAAGAAGGCAATATATTATTTGGTGTCTTTGGTTCTATTGTTGCCTTTGCGCTTGCTTTTTTGTTTCAAAACGTAATGATTGTCGTCTTAGGCACTATAGGGTTTCTAGCCATTTATAGTTTATTATTTTAATAATCTGAATTATTTTACTTTTTAAATATACTTGACTACTAGGTTTTGATTGTTTAAAGTTGAAAACAATTCTTACAACAATTAAATAGCACATCACTTTCTTATCTAGAGAAACCGAGGGATCAGGCCCTATGACGTTTCGGCAACAGGTTCATTTGAATACTGTGCCAACTCCTGCAAGCGTAATGCTTGAAAGATGAGAAAAGTTGGTTTTTCGTATATTTTGAAGAGCTTTCTTTTTCTTATCGTTTATTAGATAAGAAAATGGAAGCTCTTTTTTCTCGTGATAGAAAGGTAGATGACTATCATTTGTCTGTAACGAATGATGATGCATAAGGAGGTTGTTGTGAATGATTGAGTTTAAAAATGTTTCCAAGACTTTTCGTCTTGGCAAACGGGAGGTGCATGCCGTTAAAAATGTCTCTCTAAAAGTTAATGCAGGAGAAATATTTGGAATCATTGGGTTTAGTGGAGCTGGGAAAAGTACACTCCTTAGATTAGTGAATATGTTGGAACGACCATCTAAGGGCTCCGTATTTATTCAGGACATTGATGTAAATTCTTTGTCCTCAAAAGACCTACGAACTAGAAGAAGAAATATCGGTATGATTTTTCAAAACTTTAACCTATTCCATTCTCGTTCAGTTGCTGGTAATATCGCTTACCCATTAAAGCTTGCTGGTCTTAGTAAAAGTGAAATTGATACACGTGTTAATGAGCTATTAAGTTTTGTAGGCCTCTCTGACAAGGCAAAGGATTATCCAAGTCAGCTATCTGGGGGACAAAAGCAAAGAGTAGGAATAGCTCGTGCACTAGCAACATCCCCAGATATTTTAATTTGTGATGAAGCGACCTCTGCTTTAGATCCAGAAACTACTGGTGAAATACTTAGACTTCTAAAAAAGGTCAATAAAGAATTTGGTATAACCATTTTATTGATTACTCATGAAATGCACGTTATCCAGTCCATTTGTCAAAGAGTAGCAGTGATGGAGGACGGTGTGGTTATTGAATCGGGAGATGTGTTCGATGTCTTTACCGATCCACAGCACCTTACCTCACAGCGTTTTATCCAATCCGTACAGCAGGACCTTCCCTCCCCAAGGATATTAGAGGAATGGCGTGCTCGAGGCGGCAATGGCTTCTACCGAGTGATTTTTAAAGGTGAGATCACTAACGAAGCGGTTTTATCGCATATAACTCAGAAGCACAAAGTTCATTTTAATATTGTATACGGCTCTATACGCGAATTGCAGGAAAGACTGTTTGGAGACTTAGTTATCTCGTTCGAAGGTGATCCAGTCGCTATTCAACATGCGATTGCAGAATTAGAAACTATTGTGGATATAAAGGAGGTGGCAAAGCATGAAGGTTGATTGGAGTACTTTTTGGCCAAGAATTGTGGAGTCGACAGGCGAAACAATCATAATGGTAATCGCCACCCTTATATTCGGCTCTATTTTAGGAATAACTATTGGATTACTGTTGTTTGTCACTCGTGAAAGGAACATATTAGAAAATAAATTAGTTTTTCAAGTTTTAAATATTTTGATCAATATCATACGTCCGATACCTTTCATTATTTTTTTAGTAGCTATTTCACAGCTTACAAGATTAGTAATGGGAACAACAATAGGTACAGCAGCTGCAATTTTCCCCATGACAATTGTTGCTAGTTTTTCGATTGCTAGAGTAGTTGAAAACAACTTAGTTAGTATAGATCCGGGTGTTATTGAAGCAGCGCAAGCAATGGGAGCAAGTCCCTTACGCATTATATTTACGGTATTAATACCTGAAGCTTTAGGGCCTCTTATCCTAGGATTAACATTTATAACTGTTAGCTTAATAGACTTTTCAGCAGTGGCAGGAACTGTTGGTGGCGGTGGTCTCGGTCATATTGCTATGACATACGGCTATCAACGTTTTGACGGAAGCGTAATGCTTGTAACAGTCATTATTCTTATTATTCTTGTTCAGCTTGCCCAATGGTTAGGAAATGCTTTGTCAAAAAAATTCATGAGAAGATAAGGAGAGATTTTGATGAAAAAATTTAGTTTATTATTTTTCGCTCTAATAACTGCTTTAATACTGGCGGCTTGTGGTGACTCATCCGCTGCTACAGATAAAGATACAGTTAAAGTGAAAATTGGTGTAAATGGTTCAGACGGCATTCAATGGCCAATTTTACAAGAGAAAGCTGCTAAGGAAGGCATTGAAATTGAACTAGTAGAATTTGCAGATTATACATTACCGAATAATGCATTGGCTCAAGGAGATATCGATTTAAATGCTTTCCAACACTTATCCTTCCTATCCCAATACGTGAAGGAAAGTGGCAATGATATTGTTCCAATCGGCTCTACAATGTTTGCACCTTTAGGAGTTTATTCGGAAAAAATTAAAGACATAAATGAAATAAAAAAAGGAGATAAAATTGCTATCCCAGATGACCCAGCTAACCAAGCGCGTGCTCTTCGTCTTTTAGAGTCTGCAAAGCTAATCACACTATCAGATGATTTTGGGCTATTCGGAGATCCCACTGGTATTGTAGAAAACCCACTAAATTTAGATATCATTCCAATGGTTGCTCAACAAACTCCACGAGTATTACCGGACGTTGCTGCCTCCATTATCAATAATGGCGTTGCCGGCCAGGCTGGGTTTTCCCCTGGAGAAGATCCTATTTATAGAGAGGCTGGAGAAGATGAATCTATCTATCCTTACGTTAACTTAATAGCAGCTCGCGGAGAAGACAAAGACAACGAAGCCTATCTTCGCATCGTCGAACTTTATCAAGAGGAAGACATTCAAAAAGCAATCTCTGAGGACACGAAGGGTGGCTCATCTCTAGTAATTTTAACTCAGGAACAACTAGATGAGACATTTGAAAATCTATTGAAATAAATAAATGAAAATATAAGGAGGAAAAAAGATGAGTATTGTAAAAGAACCGAAAGAACTTCTGATTAAGTCAATTGAGGAAAATAAAGAGCTGTATATTCAAGTCAGCCAGGAGATTCATGCTAACCCGGAGATTGGTAATCAGGAATTCTTTGCTAGTGCCAAGCATATTAAGTTGCTACGTGACGCTGGCTTTGAGGTAACTACTGCCGTTGCAGGTCATGAAACCTCCTTCTATGCTATAAAAAAAGGAGGAAAAGAAGGTCCTACTGTAGCTTATCTAGCCGAGTATGATGCTCTTCCAGGCATCGGTCATGCCTGTGGTCATAATATTATCGGCACTACTAGCGTAGCAGCTGGTATTGCTCTAGCAGAGGCACTTCCCCTTACAGGTGGCAACGTGGTCATACTAGGAACCCCTGCCGAGGAAGGTGGCCCCAATGGAAGTGCAAAAGGAAGCTTCGTAAAGCATGGCTTCTTAAAGGATGTAGATGTCGCATTAATGATTCACCCTTCCGGGAAAACATCTTTAACTAGTGAGACATTGGCTGTAGATCCACTAGACTTTCATTTTTACGGTAAAGCTGCACATGCATCCGGGTCTCCAGAGCAAGGAATAAACGCTCTAGATGCAGTCATTCTGCTATTCAATGGTATTAATGCCCTTCGTCAACAGTTGCCAAGCAATATACGTATTCACGGCATTATCACTCACGGAGGTGATGCACCGAATATCATACCCGATTATGCCTCAGCCCGCTTTTATATCCGCGCTGAAAGCTGGAAACATACAGAGGAAGTAGCACAAAAGGTTCATGCTATCGCTAACGGCGCAGCGTTAGCAACCGGTGCCTCGGTAAGAATTGAGCGATTCCAAAACGAGGTTCAGGACTTTGTATTAAATTCAAAATTGGACGAAATCCTACATTCCGAACTAGAAGCAGTGGGAGAATTCGTGCATACGGAAAAACGAAAAGGAAAAGGCTCCACAGATGCTGGAAATATTAGCTACGCAGTCCCTACTGCCCACCCGCATATCAAGATTGGCCCTGATGATTTAGTTGGTCACACAATCGAGTTTCGGGAAGCAGCTAAATCCCAGCTAGGTAACGAGGCACTCATCAAAGGCGCCAAAGCTCTAGCCTCCACTGGCTACCGCATCCTCACAGATGCAGAATTGCTACACAACATCCGCAAGGACCACGAAGTAGCTCTAGCTAAGAAAACCGGTGGAAATTGATGAATAGTCGGTTAGAGAATAGGTAGGTAAAGTGTGGTGTGTAGGGATGATTGTTAAGAGTGTTACGGGAACGGAGCAAACTGTTGCGGGTTTGGTGAGAAGTGTTGCAGAGTTCACGACAACTGTTGCGCGTTTCTCCCAAAGTGTTGCGCAAATGGTGTAAACTGTTGCGCATAAAGGAAGCGTTGCGGGTTTGCTGAGAAGTGTTGCAGAGTTCACGACAACTGTTGCGCGTTTCTCCCAAAGTGTTGCGCAAACGGTGTAAACTGTTGCGCGTTTGATGAGAAGTTTTGTGCATTCTGCCAAAGTGTTGCAGAGTTCACGGCAACTGTTGCGCGTTTCTCCCAAAGTGTTGCGCAAACGGTGTAAACTGTTGCGCGTTTGATGAGAAGAGTTGCGCATTCTGCCAAAGTGTTGCAGAGTTCACGATAACTGTTGCGCGTTTGATGAGTAATGTTGCAGATAAACAAGTATCTACAAATGGTTCCCCCCAACCTTATGAAGATAATTAATAGCTTTGCAACATTACTTTAACCTTGCACAGATGAAAGGAAACATTGCAGTAATCACTCATAACCTTGCACAGATCACTATAAACATTGCGGTATTCGCTTCAAACCTTGCAGTAATGACTCACAACCTTGCACTTACCAAAATCCCTTGCACTATGATGTGGGTCTTTCCCTTTCCCAATTCCTTTCACCAAAAGCAAAATAAAAAATCCGCCTTCAAGAGGCGGATTTTTTGTCGCGTGCTTTCATATGGCTTGCATACCAGAATCCAACTGTCAGGGATGCTGCATCTAGAATGTATATCCACCAACGATGGGTGTATCCTGCATAGACCGATGCTGCAAATAGCGCGACAGTTAGTAATAGGGCAACATAGCGGTTGAAGGTTATGCGAGTAAAGAGCACAACTAATAAAGCAGGTGTCACGATAGCCAGTATCACTTGTGTTGGTATAGATAAAGTTTCCATTGTTTCTCCTACCTTACTAAGATTAATCCTAGTCTGTAATGATCGTGTCTAAACAAAACATGCTGTCTCAATCGTAGCTCTCCATTGTGATCTAATACTTCTAATCTACAATGTGCTGCATTGATTTGGACGGCTTCGTATAGCTCTTGCTCATCTGTTACTTTTTGTCCATTTACTTTAACGATGCATTCTCCAATTTTTAAGCCCATCTTTTCTGCTGGAGAGTCCGATAGCACACCTGCAATCATCACTCCATTAGATTGAGGTGAAACGGCATACGAACCATTACGCTCTTTTGTATATTCAATATAAGATATTAATAGTCTCGCTATAACTCCTAATCCCACCGCAATTATAGCTATAAGTGGTTCTAGATAGCCAAAAGCAGCGATGACCGTCACTATTATTCCTAAATGCCAAACTCTTTTTCCATAGTGAGGGAAAAATTTCTCTGCCAACGAATGCCTGCTTTTTTGTTGGAAGCCTATCACAAATGGGAACAATACTAAAGAAAACGTTGATTCTCCTAAAGTAAACTGCGGCCAGTAGGGTAGATATGTATGTATAACATCTCCCGGTATGACTAATAGAATCGGTAACAACCAAAGTCGTTTGGTTACATATTCCATTGCCTCGCTACCTCTTGCCGTTTTTACCAATTTAGGTGACGCATTAGTTGCTCCATGCTTTTGAATGATGAATCCCTCAGCCACTAATAGCAATCCTGCTAAAATAGCAATTGGTACGATCATTTCACTAAATATATCTTGTCCAATAAAATCCCATGTAAATAATTCGAAGGACCACTCATACAAGTACATGATATATAAAGTAACTGCTCCTAATGCGATTGCATATATCGCAGAACCAGCCTGATACATAAAGAGTATCACAAAAATAATCATCCATACACTATAGACCATCAACCATGAAGAAGGTACAACTAAACCCGCTGCTACACTTATAACAGATATAATAATTGCCCATACATAACCGTCTAACAAGAAATGCTTGGCCTCTGTCCAGCCCCAAAGAATTCTAGCTCGGAACTGTTTTCTCTCTCTTTTTACTCGAAAATATCCGATTAACACAGAAAAAAGAAGCGTAATATATACGGCTGGATGAAGGAAGAATCGACCTATTCCTTTTACCAATTCTATTAATATTTCTTGTACCATACGCATCCTCCTCGCTCGTAACATAGTGTAACTATTATTGTATCAAACGAGGAGAACTTCCGTATAGGTTTATTGTATCAAGTTATTTATTTAACTTATGAATTATATAACTTACTCCCATTTGTAACTGTTGATCGTTCTCTTTTCTAGACTTATAATTGTTAATTGTGTTAGTCATATTCTGAAAGAATGCCTCATCAAGCTTTGAATTTACTTCCAATTTATTCGTCTCACGATATTTGTCTACTGCTTCTAATGTATTTTCATCAAAATAGCCGTCCTTGCGAGCCACATTATAGCCAAGCCCCCCAAGTACTTGCTGTACGTACTTCACTTCCTCACCATAATCTCCAAGCTGGAACTCACCGTGATAGTATTTCATATCGATATCGAATAATTCGTCTTGCTCCACCTTCAGATCTGCCTCAATCCCTTTGTGATGAATCCATTGTTGTTTAGGAGTTAACCATTTATGTGTAGATATTTTTAATTTGCCGCCGTTGGACAATGGGTGAGTTTCTTGAACAGTTCCTTTACCAAAGCTTGTTTCACCAACGATCATGGCGCGGTTATTATCCTTCAATGCCCCTGCTAAAACCTCACTTGCTGAGGCACTTCCACCATTTTGCAATAAAACAACTGGTACCTTGTTGAGATAAGGTGTGTCCTTATTTACTGTATTCAACATTTCTAAAACTCCATTGGAATCCTGCATATATGCAAATGTGCTACCGTTTTGTAAAAGTGTACCTATAATAGAAGAAACGCTAAATAAATAACCACCTGGGTTACCTCGGACATCCACAACTAGTCCGTGTATGCCACGTTCTACTAGAGCTTTTGTTTGCTTCTCCCACTCTTCAGCTGTTTTCTCTCCAAAAATAGAAATCGTTACGATTCCAATAGACTTACCATCGACCTCTAAAACCTCACTAGAAACAGTATGCAACGCGATTGTGTCTCGTTTCATATGTAACTCCACATGACGATTCTCGCTTGGGCGATATACCGTCAATTTAAGACTACTTCCTTTTTCGCCGCTTAACAGTTGGACTAGCTCCGCCATTGATTTAGCAGTTAATCTTTCACCGTTTACTCGAACAATTTCATCCTGAGGTTTTAAACCCGCTTTAAACGCTGGGGAATCTTTGATTGGTGCAACAACGATAAACTTACCACCAGACTGCATAATTTCTACACCGATTCCTACTCGCTCTTCTGCAAGAGAAGATTCCTGAGCCTCCGCTTCCTCTTTTGTTAAATAAGAAGAATGTGGATCCTCCAGTGCATCAGCCATACCTCTTATAGCACCTTCCACTAATAGTTTCTCGTTCTTAGAAAAAACAGCTTCTTTCTTTATCAAGTCATAAGCTTCGTCAATGACCTTGCTACTACTAACCTCACTCTCCTCACCCTTAGGTGATTTTCCTGAAAACCATAAATACCCTAAAACTAATGCGACAACTAATATAAAGCCGTATAAAAAAATCCGATTTTTGCGCAAATTCAACCTCCTACTTTTCCACTAATATATGTGAGAAAAACGAAGTTTAATACTTGCCCAAAAATCAGATTCTTAATTTAATTTATTGACATAATCTATAATCATTTGTTCATCCATCGGTCCAACTATTTTATTTTGTATCGTTCCAGTCGTATCGATCATGTAAGTAGTTGGGATAGTAATCGCTTGATATACATCTCCTATCTCCCCTTCTTCATCCAGTGGGATAGGAAAAGTTAAACCATAATCATCCACGAATGAACTAACTTTATCAATCCCATAATCACCTTTCGTAAGGTTGACCGCGAGTATCTCTACGTTAGCTTCTTCTGCCATATCCTCATAATAGTTTTGCATATGAGGCATTTCGGCCTTACAAGGTGGGCACCACGTTGCCCAAAAGTTTAAAACAACTTTTTTTCCCTTATAATCTGAAAGCGATACTTCTTCACCAGCCAGAGTGGTCAGAGTAAATTCAGGAGCAATATCTCCTTTACCAGTCCCTTTGTTTGCAGGGTTTTCAGCAAGGTCTGTGCCCATCTGCTCCCCTTCAAATGGATCTGCTTTTTCCTCGATATTCTCTTTGACAAAGGATATAGTAGCAATAGCTACTAAACAACCAACAATTAGTAACCCAATGATTTTCTTCACTTTGTACCTCCATATTACCTATTAAATATCATTACTCTAATTATATGCATAAGTAGAATTAGAATACTATTCTATTCCTTTTGTTTTGTTATAAATGTGTACAAAAAAAGACACTCCTAAGTAATAGAAGTGTCTTTTCATTTTATAAAGAAATATATCTTAATGGGTTAACTGAGTTACTTGCCATGCCTTCCCAATATCCTAAATGAGTTTCGAAGTGAAGATGTGGTCCAGTTGAGTTACCAGTAGTTCCAATCGCGCCAATATGCTGGCCTTTTGAAACAACTTGTCCAACGCTTACTTTAATGCTGCTTAAATGAGCATATAAGGAAGTAATAGTTTGGCCATCAATAGAGTGTGTAACCATAATAACATTACCGTATGTGCTTAAAGGTGATGCATAAGAAACTACGCCATCAGCTGCCGATACTACTGGTGTACCTGTGCTGTTTGCAATATCGATTCCGTAATGCATTTTGCCTTTGCCATATATCGGATGCATTCTATATCCATATCCAGAAGTAAATCGACCGGATGCAGGTTTAGTCCAGTTACCAGAAGAAACTTCTGGGATAGATGTTGTAGATCCGCTAGCGGCTTGCTGACGTTGACGTTCTGCAGCCTCTCTTTTCTTTTTCTCTTCTGCTGCTTTTCTAGCTATTTCTGCTTGTCGTTTTTGTTCTGCGACGATTTTATCTTGAATTTCTTTATCTAAGTTTAAAACTTCTTCATATTCAGTTTCCATTTGCTCTTTATCTTCTAGAAGTTTTGCTTGTTCAGCCTCTAACTGGTCAACCAAAGTACCCTTAGAAGATTTTTGGTTATCTAAATTTGCTTTTAATGAAAGAAGTTGTGCTTTACTATCTTCTTGCTCTTGAAGTTTTTTCTCTAAGCTTGCTGTTTGCTCTTCTAGTTTTGCTTTATCTTCCGCTTGCTCTTTTAAAATTTTTCGATCGGCTTCCATCAATGTATTAACTGCTGAAAAACGGTCGATAAAATCTACGAAGCTATTAGCTCCAAGTAAAACATCTAAATAATTTACAGATCCACCACTAACTTGAACTGCGCGAATTCTTTCTTTCAAAAGCTTATCACGGTCTGCAATTTTCTGTTCTAGCTCAGCGATAGAAGCCTTAAGAGCTTCTATTTCAGTCGTGGTTTGTTCAATCTCACTTAAAACTGCTGAAATACTTTTCTCGGTTGCCATAATTTCATTATCCAACGCTTGGATTTGAGCCATAATTTGGTCAATTTTGGACTCATTTGTATCAATCTTCGTTTCAGTTTCTTTAATATTTGATTGAATAGAACTTTTCTTTTCTTGAATGTTTTGTTGTTCTTTTTTAAGGTCATTCAATGAATTGGCAAGAGCACTTGGCGTGTTAAATAAAAGCGCTCCAGATGCTGCCACTGCAAATATGCGCAGCACCCATTTCGACTGTTTTCTCAAATCTCCCTGCTCCCTTCAAGCTACCTGCTTATACTCGTAAAAATTTTCGTACAGACATGAAACTGCCCCATACACCGATTAAAACTCCCATTAACAAGATCAAGCCGTTTAACTGATAGATAAATGGGGAAAACTCTAGTAAATTAAATAAATTTCCTGATTCTAATTTAGGCTGCAATGCATTATAAAGATTATAGTAAAGCACCGTAACTAGTGTGATTGGTAGTATCGCTCCTAATATACCAAGCCACATACCCTCCAATATGAAAGGAATACGGATAAACCAGTTTGTAGCTCCAACCAGCTTCATAATCTCTATGTCTCTTCTTCTAGCAACTATCGTAATACGAATAGTATTCGATATTAAGAACATCGCTGTGAACAATAGCGCTAAAATAAGTACAATACCTACGTTTCTACCCATATTTAAGGCAGAAAATAGTTTTTCTATTTTTCCTTCTCCATAACTAACCTCAAAAGTGTTGTCTAACTGATCGATCTCCTTCGCAACCTTCTCAGTTTCTTGAGGGTTTTTTGCTTTTACGTAAAAAACATTATGTAAAGGGTTTTCTTGCTCGAATAATTCAAGGTCTTCTCCAAAATCCATAACAAGCTTTTTTAATTCTTCTCCCTTAGTAGCGTAAGTTAACTCAGAAACTCCGGGAATGTTTTTTATATTTTCTTGTAACGTAGTGACAGATGCTTCATCTGCAGTCAATTCCACGTAAACTTTTATCTCTACGTCTCGTTCTAAATCATCGGCTACTTTATTTAAATTCATCATAATCATGACGAACACGCCTACAAGTAATAATGTAACGGTTACAGCACTAACGGATGCAAAGGTCATCCAACCATTTCGGCTAATACTTTTCAAACTATCTCGGAAGTGTCGTCCTGCTGTTCTAGCCTTCATATCCGTAATCTCCTCCGTACTCGTCTCGAGTGATTAATCCACCCTCAACTACAATAACACGGTGTCGAATTGTGTTTACAATTTCTCTATTGTGAGTTGCCATAACAATTGTAGTTCCACGGGAATTAATCTCTTCGAAAATATTCATAATTTCCCATGATGTTTCGGGGTCTAAGTTTCCTGTTGGCTCATCTGCAATTACTAGTTTAGGAGTATTTACAATGGAACGCGCAATCGAAACACGTTGTTGTTCTCCACCTGATAACTCAGTTGGGAACATTCTTGCCTTATTTTTTAATCCAACTAACTCCAACACATCCATTACTTTTTTACGAATAATCTTAGGGGATTCCTCGATTACTTCTAATGCAAAAGCAACGTTTTCATATACATTCAAACGTGGGAGTAATTTAAAGTCTTGAAAGACAACTCCAATTTGTCTTCTCAAGTAAGGAACATTTTTGTTTTTTAATGTAGCTAAGTTCATACCATTGACTACAATCGTACCTGACGTTGAGCGTTCTTCTCGATACATCATTTTGATAAATGTCGATTTACCTGCTCCACTTGGGCCAACTACGTATACGAATTCACCCTGTTTAATTGCTACGTCAATCCCATTAGCAGCAACAATACCATTAGGATATTTTTTATAGACGTTAGTCATTTCTATCATTTGTATACCACCTAATTACTTTCTTTGATTAAATACAACAATGCCTATTATAACACTTGAGACCTTTGTTAATGTTACAATTAGATTTCAATTTGTAGGAAAATATAGTCAAAAAAACTAAATAATTATCGATTTTTCAGTTTTTTTGGTATTTTATGCTCCCTTACAAAAGGACTATACCCCTTATTTCTACACATTCATTCAAATCTCCTGCTTTAAAATCGATTACGAGAAAATTTTTACAGTAAAGTCTATTTTCAACCAATAAATTGAACATTTCGTGATATTGCTCTGATTATTTAAACTATTTTTCATTAATTTCCTTCAATATATGTCATTTACTAGCATTTAAAAGAGAGTATTTAGCATCATACAGGGGCAGGTATCCGTTATATTTTAAATAGTAGACTGGATTTCCGCTTTCCGAGGAGTGAGCGATATGCCATCACCGTCGCTTCCGCGTCAGATGATGGCATATCTGTCTCACTCATCCCACTGAGGCCCCGCCTGTCGCTACAATTAATAATTAATGAATGCTTTTGAATAATTGCAAACTCAAAATCTTAGTTCCTGAAAATGCTCTCATTCTTAAGTTGTGTGTCATTGATCGATTTTAAATATATACTTTGAATTCATGTAGTACTTACTTCATTTATTTCTTATCTTTTAAGAAGACTGTTTTATTTCTGCTAAAATTATTTAAACGGAGAAAAATAGGAGTGGATTAGAATGAAAGTAGAGTATTTTATAGGAATTGTCCCACCAGAAGAATATTTAGAACGAATTGAGCATTTTCAACGTAGATGGATTAACCAATTAGGTGTTGAGCCACATATTACTTTGAAAGCACAAGGGGGATTAACCGCAGATAAAAAGTGGATAGACAAAGTACAAAGGGCGTGTAAGGATTTTAAGTCTTTTCAAGTGTCATTAGATAAGCCAAAGTATTTTGGAGATAACATTTTATATTTGAGTGTTCGCTCAAATAGTTTACACGAATTGCATCAAAAAATAGTAAAAGAGGTTTCACCATCAGAAGTCTTAATACAACAGTATTTTGAACTCGATGACTTTGTAGCTCACTTAACTCTTGGGAAAGCACAGTATGGTGGAAACGTTTCTACTGGGCTCTCAAAAAAAGAACTAAAAGAAATGGAAAGATTAGCAGATATAGAATTGACACCATACCCTCAATTTGAAGTTAATTTTATTAGAGTTTATGAATTAAACAATGAAAAGCAAAGATATGAAAAATATTTAGATATTTCTTTAAGCAATTGACCTCTCAAAAATTAGTTTTACATATGTACTACTCAATATTTTTTTCTACATTCTTTTCTTATCATTCAAAAAAGCAGCTACTTTTACAAGTAGCTGCTTTCGTTCAATCGATTATTTTTTCTCAGCTAACCATGCAGCAACTGCTTCTGCTTCTTCACCTTGAATGATTTTTGGTGGCATTGCGCCTTGTCCATTTAAAATAACATTTAAGATTTCATCTTCAGATAAGCGAGAGCCTACATCAGCAATTGCTGGGAAGCTACCTTGTCCTTCTAAGTTTCCACCATGACAAGTAATACATTTAGAATTGACAATCTTCTCTGCATCTACAGAAGCAGTTTCAGAAGAACCAGTCGATCCATCATCAGTTGTTGAAGTGTCTTTTGCTTCATCGTCTCCACCACCACAAGCAGCAAGCATTAGACCTGCTCCAAAGATGACAGCTAGTAATTTTTTGTTCATTAATTTAACCTCCCTCAACATTATGGAATTGCAATCTTATTATACCAAATTTAGTACCTTTTAAAACCTTCTCCTAATACCTCATAGGCATCAGAAACTATGACAAACGCAGTGGGGTCAATGATTTGGACTACTTGTTTCAGCTTTGTGAACTCTGTTTGATAGGCCACCACCATAAGGATAGATTTCTCTTCATTGGTATACCCGCCATAGGCAGGAAGCTTCGTCACCCCTCGATCAATCTCCTTATAAATAGCTTCCCTTATTTCATCCTGTTTATTCGTAATTATATAAATCATTTTAGATTGGCTAAATCCTAGCTGCACGATATCTATCGTTTTTGTAGTAACAAATAATCCAATCAACGCGTATAAAGCCTTTTCTATATCAAATACTACTGCTGCACTCAGTACAATTAAGCCATCGATAAGTAAAACACTTCTTCCTAATGAAAAACCTGTGTACTTGGTGATAATTTGAGCAGCTAGATCCGTTCCACCTGTGGAAGCACCGCCTCTGAAGACAATTCCTAATCCTAGCCCTACTGTGATTCCACCGAACAAAGCGCCTAACAATGGATTATATGTCCATGGTTCCCAGCTTGCTGTTAATAAGACAACAGCTGGTAACACTAAGGTTCCTACTAATGATTTGATACCAAACCTTGCTCCAAGAAATATTAAACCTGCTATAAATAATGGAATATTGAAAGCATATTGAACAAGTCCTGGCTCCCAGCCAAATACTCCTGTTAATATCGTACTTATTCCACTAACTCCACCGGAGGCTACTTGGTTCGGCAATAAAAATACGTTAAAGCCAAGAGCTATTATTGCTGCTCCTATTATGACGTAAAAATAATCTCTTGCTTGTACCATCCATGGAGCAATTTCTTTATGAACTCTATTATTTGTCGTTGTAGTCATCGTAATTCCTCTTTCATGTAAATACTTTTATTCAACCTGAAATAGTATAACAACAGAAGACATTTTTGTGAACTTCAGCAAGATGACGTATTAATAGATTGATTTAATTAGTATGTACAATATAGTTAAATAAAATCATGCATAAAAACTGCGTATCTAAAATTAATTAGATACGCAGTCTAAACATAATAGATTAGTTATTAATGGACTGTGCTTCCTTATAGGTTTCCTCAATATAATCGGAAATGGCTAGCTGATCCTCTGTAATATTTACTAGTGTCGCATTTAGTTCCTCCACAGTTGCCGTACTTTCCTCGATAATTGCAGCAAACTCAGTAGTGCTTATGTTAATTTCTTCACTGTTTTTTGCAATCGTATCAATCTCTTTTAAATAGATTGCCAACGACTGTTGAAGTGAGCTCATCGTTTCAAATAGATTTTTGAACGATTTGTTAGATTGTTCAGCTGTTTCTGACTGATTGTGAATTTGTGCTAAGCCTATTTCAAGCTTTTGCAGAGCTGCCTCATTAAACTTGTTGACATTGTTTAGATTATCATCTATTTTCTCTACCGTTTGATTGGTTACACCAGCTAGTTTTCGTATTTCTTCAGCTACTACTGCAAATCCCTTACCGTGTTCTCCAGCGCGTGCAGCTTCAATAGATGCATTTAATGCTAAAAGATTTGTTTGCTCTGTAATTTGACGAATGTCACTGGCAAACTGATTTGTTTCAGTAATTTTTTCAAAAAGATTTTGAAACGTTTGGTTTAATTCCTCGAAAAAGATTGTAAATTGATTAATGTCTTTCGTCATTTCCTCCATGACCAGTGACCCATCTGAAGCGTTTTTTCCTGCTACTTCTGCCTTCTGAACTATCGACTCTAAGTTAATAGCCATTTCTTTCACTGAGCTAGATGTAGCTTCTGTATTTTGGACAATATCAGCTACATTGTCAGCTTGACGTTGAGCCCCGCTACTGACTTCCCCTACTGCAATAAGCATTTCCTGTTGAGCTATATTAGCAGATTGTGTACTTTGACGAATTTGTTCTAAATTTGAAGTAATGATATGTACTGCATTTTCCAATTTATCTTTAAGAAGGCTGTCTTCTTTAGCTTTAAGAGCGGCTTCACCCATTAATCTTTCTACATTTGAGAACAAAGACTTACTTTGAGTAACCTGTAAATAGATACCCAATGCCATTATAAAATGTATAAAGAACACATTTACTGTTTGCCCATCAAATAAGTTTGGCTCATCCCTTATAACATTTATAGACATGGCAATAATTGATAAAACAAAACCATATACAAAAACGAAACGATCATTATGGATACTACTTAATATAAGTACGAAGAATGCTAAAATAATTGTCGCTATACTGATTACATTGAAATAAGCTGTACTACCTGCAGTAATTGCGGTAGCCAATATAATAATATAAGGAAACATTTTGGCAATATTCATCGATTTTCTAGCTAAATAGTAAAAAATAAAAGAAGCAACAAAGGGTATACCTATTGAAATAATAATTGCAGTTTTCGCTTGCATCATAACTTGCACTAATAGCCCTAATCCAGCTGCTAATGCATAAGCAATATAAAGTATGGTATTTTTTCTTAATAGATCTTTCTGCTTCAACTCATTAATGTTCATTTCCTTTTCTCCATTCCCATTATGAAATAACACATAAAAACTCCCATGTAATTGTATTATAACATGGGAGTTTTTACCGTCTATTAATTTATTTTGGAGCGTAAGTAAGCATGAATGAATGGGTCTATTTCACCATCTACAACCGCATGGACGTTTCCACTTTCCTCATTCGTACGGTGGTCTTTAACCATTGAGTATGGATGAAATACATAAGATCGAATTTGACTACCCCATCCGATTTCTTTTTGCTCTCCACGAATCTCAGCAAGCTGTGCTTCCTGTTCTTCAATTTTTAATTGGTATAGCTTAGATTTTAAAAGCTTCATTGCGTGTTCACGGTTTTTAATCTGTGAACGCTCCGTTTGACAAGTTACTACTGTGTTGGTCGGCAAGTGAGTAATTCGAACTGCTGAGTCAGTTGTATTGATATGCTGACCACCGGCACCTGTTGCACGGTACGTATCTATTTTTAAATCTTCTGTACGAATTTCAATTTCTATTTCATCATTAAACTCTGGCATAACCTCACACGAAACAAATGATGTATGACGGCGACCAGATGAATCGAAAGGAGATATACGGACAAGACGATGAACGCCTTTTTCTGCTTTTAAGTAACCGTAAGCATTATGACCCTTAATCAGTAAGGTAACGGATTTAATACCAGCCTCATCGCCAGGTAAGTAATCAATTGTCTCAACCTTAAAGCCGCGTTTATCTGCCCAACGCTGATACATACGTAGAAGGATGGAACCCCAGTCCTGTGATTCTGTTCCACCCGCACCAGGATGCAATTCTAAAATAGCATTGTGCTTATCATATTCTTCACTTAGTAATAATTGAAGTTCAAATTCTTCTAGAGCAGTAGTGAATTCTTTTAACTCTTTTCCAAGCTCTTCTTGTAATTCTTCATCTGGCTCTTCTTTCAATAATTCAAGAGTCATTTCCAGATTTTCTTGTGTAGATACAAGATTATAATATTGTTCAACAATTCCTTTTAAACCATTTAACTCATTAATAACCTTTTGAGCTCCTTGAGAATCATCCCAAAAATCCGGGAAAGTCATTAACTCCTCTAATTCCTGAATACGAACCTCTTTGTTTTCTAAGTCAAAGAGACCCCCTAAAGTCTTTTAACTTACCGGCTGTACGGTCTAATTCATTTCTTACAACTGAAATTTCTATCATTTTTTTGTTCCTCCGAATATCTCTATTATCTAACTGCACCATGACAGTTTTTAAACTTTTCTCCGCTACCACATGGACATGGCTCATTGCGACCTACATTGGCCTGCTTGCGAACTGGTTTTTTCTTAACAGGACCGCCTTCTTCTTTTGGATTCACAGCTTGCCCTTTAGCTACCTCTTCACGCTCCAGGTTGTTGCGAATTTCTGCTTTCATAGCATACTTCGCTACATCCTCTTGGATAGCCTCTACCATGGATTCGAACATGGCGAACCCTTCACTTTGGTATTCACGAAGTGGATCATTTTGTCCATATGCACGTAAGTGAATACCTTGACGAAGCTGATCCATCGCATCGATATGATCAATCCATTTAGAGTCAATTGAACGAAGTAAAACAACTTTTTCGAACTCGCGCATGCGCTCAGCAGTCATTTCCGCTTCTTTTGCATCATAGAAGCTAATTACTTCATCTTTAATTTTCTCAATAACTTCATCCTGAGAAATATTTTCTAACATTGCTTGAGTGATGACACCTTCTGGAAGCAGATTAGCTTGAACATAATCCTCTATTGCCTTGTAGTTCCACTCTGCTTTATTTTCTGCATTTGTATGAGCAGTAACTAAACGCTCAATAGCAGCAAAGATCATAGTCTCCACTAAAGCACGCATATTTTCTGTTTCCAATACTTCGTTACGTTCTTTGTATATAATTTCACGTTGCTGACGCAAAACATCATCATATTGTAACAGACGTTTACGAGAATCGAAGTTGTTACCCTCTACACGTTTTTGAGCAGATTCCACTGCACGGGATACCATTTTAGATTGGATAGGCTGTGAATCGTCCATTCCAAGCTTAGACATCATAGTGCGCATATTGTCTGAACCAAATCGACGCATCAATTCATCTTCCATAGAAAGATAGAATTGAGTCACACCAGGATCCCCTTGACGTCCAGAACGTCCTCGTAGCTGATTATCAATACGACGCGACTCATGACGCTCTGTACCAATTACTGCTAACCCACCAGCATCTAAAACTCCGTCTCCAAGCTTGATATCTGTACCACGCCCAGCCATGTTAGTGGCAATTGTTACAGAACCAAGATGTCCTGCAGTTGCGATAATTTCTGCTTCATGCTCATGGTTTTTTGCATTTAATACATTATGCTTGATACCATGCTTTGTTAACAGCTTTGAAATAATTTCAGAAGTCTCAATCGCAACAGTACCTATTAAAACTGGTTGTCCATTTTTATGACGTTCTGCTATATCAGCTGCAACCGCTTCGAATTTTCCATTCATGGATGCATAGATTAAATCTGGACGATCATCTCTAGCAATCGGTTTATTCGTTGGAATAGCAATAACATTCATATTATAAATATTACGGAATTCCTCTTCCTCTGTTTTAGCAGTACCTGTCATCCCTGACAGCTTGTCATACATACGGAAAAAGTTTTGGAAGGTAATCGTGGCCATTGTCATCGATTCATTTTGTACTTCTAAGCCTTCCTTAGCCTCAATCGCTTGATGCAATCCGTCACTATAACGACGGCCCTTCATTAGTCGTCCGGTGAAGGAGTCAACGATGACTACGTCACCATCTTGCACAACATAATCAACATCTAAATGCATGGAAACGTGTGCTTTTAGAGATTGGTTGATCGCATGATTCAATCGAACATGAGTTAAGTCGAATAAGTTCTCGATATGGAAAGCTTTTTCTACTTTTTCAACTCCTGTGTCAGTCAAAGTTACACCTTTAGTTGACTCTTCATACGTATAATCTTCTTCTTTATTCAAAGTGCGAACAAATGCGTTTGCTTGCTTGTAAAGTGCAGCAGCCTTGTTTGCTTGTCCGGAAATGATTAAAGGCGTTCTCGCTTCATCGATTAAGATGGAGTCAACCTCATCTATTACGGCATAGTGAAGCGGACGTTGTACTTTTTCTTCCTTGTACAACACCATATTATCTCTAAGATAATCAAATCCTAGCTCATTGTTTGTGGAATACGTAACATCAGCAGCATATGCTTCACGCTTTTCATCTTTAGAAAGAGAATTTAAATTTAGTCCAACAGATAGACCTAAGAAATTATATAGTTTACCCATTTCCACAGCATCACGGCTAGACAGGTATTCATTTACTGTTACTACGTGGACTCCTTGTCCTGTTAGGGCATTTAAATAAACAGACATAGTAGATGTTAGGGTTTTACCTTCCCCAGTTTTCATCTCTGCAATATTCCCCTCATGCAGTGCTGCTGCACCCATGATTTGCACTCGGAATGGATACAAACCTAGTACTCGTTTAGCTCCCTCACGCGCAACGGCAAATGCCTCTGGTAAAAGCAGATCTAAAGTCTCACCCTTAGAGAACCTTTCACGGAATTCCTCCGTTTTTGCGCTTAGTGCATCATCAGTAAGAGCTTCCATTTCACTAGCCAATGCTTCTACTTTATCAGCGATTTTTTCTAATCGTTTTAAATCACGTTTATTTAAATCGAACACTTTATTAAGAACATTAAGCATTTATATTCACTTCCCATTTAGTCTTACTCTCCATTTTACCATTCGTTACATACTCACGCAAATGAGGTGAGCCATAAATACAAAAACTCTTCTCCATGAAAAGAGAAGAGTTTTTGTCACTTTATGTCGATATGCTTAATTTAGTTGTAATTTTTATTGGTTTAATTAATTTGTTTCGATTAAACCGTATTTTCCGTCCTTACGTTTATAGACGATATGAGTACCATTTGAATCAGCATCAGTAAAGATAAAGAAGCTGTGACCAAGCATATTCATCTGTAATACTGCTTCTTCCTGATCCATTGGTTTTAAATCAAACTGTTTTGTACGGACGATATTGTACTCGTCTTCCTCTGAAAGAGAAACTGGAGCATCCGGTGGATCGATAGCAGCAAAATATGCTCCTACTCCCTCACGCTCACGGCTTTTACGATTTACTTTAGTTTTATATTTTCGAATTTGACGCTCTAATTTATCTACTATAAGATCAATAGCGGCATACATATCAGTATGACGTTCTTCCGCTCTTAAAGTTAAATTCTTCATCGGGATTGTTACTTCGACCTTAGTTTGTTTGTCATTGTACACTTTTAAGTTGACGTTTGCAGTCGCTTGAATTTCTTCGTTAAAGTAACGACCGACTTTTTCGACCTTACCTTCAACGTACTCACGAATTGCAGGAGTCACCTCAATGTTTTCTCCACGAATGTTAAAGTTTAGCATGTAAACTCCTCCTTTAATTTAACTCTATATAATATTTCAACATTTCCTTTTAAATATCCTTCTTTTCGTAAAATAAAATAATTATTTTTTGTCGAATCTTGACACATTTTTGGTTTTTAATTCCATTTCTTTTCGACTTCGTACTTTAAGGTCATTTACGATTTTTTGCTCGTTATTTTGATCTCCACTCAGTCGCACTCCGTATTCGAAGCCATTGACATTTTTCTTAGACCACACGAGCTCCCCAATCATGCTAAGTGGTGTCTCATCAATGATAAAATTCACTTCTATCACTTTTAATAGCTCAATTACAATAGAAAGCTCTGTAATTATCCTTAAGCCATTGGGACTTATATCTATGATTTGACACTTCCCTTTATTCGAGAATTCTGTAGGGCGGTCACCTCCCGTGTCCTTTATTAAACGAAATGTTGCCTCACAAGGTTCACCGAAAGTGTATCGAAAATATTCATTTCTCTTATACTGCATTGTAATTCCTCCCACACACACCAATATTAACCTATTTATATCCCTCCATTATGACTAACGGAAGAATAATTATCAAGAAATTAATGGTGTGCAAACTCCATTTTGTAGTTATAGAGTGGAAGTTATTATTAGCCTATATACCTCTCTTTAGTTATCTTAAAACCACCGCATAATTATTCAAACTACAAAAGTTTCAAAAGCACTTATGCTGTTTGTCATTCGCTGTAACGCCGTATTATTTATTTAGTAATAAAAAAATACCTTATCGCACTATACGATAAGGTATCCGGGTATATGTTTTTATTTATTTGCTGTCATTGTTACATCTGCGACTCTTTTTGCTCCAACAAAGCGTTTGCCCCAATAATAAGGATCACTTAACTTATCTACCTTCACGCCTTTAGAAGTCGATGAATGAATAAATTTTCCATCCCCAATGTATATTCCAACATGTGAAATGCCTTTACCAGATGTATTAAAGAAAACAAGATCTCCTGAAGCCAGGTTATCTTTTTCAACTTTAGAACCAGTTGCATACATACCTGCGGATGATCTTGGAAGATTAATGCCTAAATCATCAAATACGTAGCCTACAAAGCCTGAACAATCGAATCCAGCAGTTGTAGTTCCGCCTCCGCGATATTTAATACCTATTAAGTTTTTAGCGGTTGCTACTAATTCAGATGAATCTATTGAGCTAGAAGCTTCGGTGCTTGCTGCAAATGGAAGTGTGACTAAAAGCATGGATAAAATTATTATACCAATGACTTTTTGCGATATAGACTTCAAGTTCATGTAGTTCCTCCGACGTCATAAATTTTCTGAAAACTTAACTGAATTCATCTTATCACTTTTTAAACCTTTTTTATTTTACAGTTATGTAACAATTTCATTACAAAGGACGTCTAATGTAACAGAGCATTTTTCATTGGAATTATGGACAACCCTTGATATATATGGATTTATATAAAAAAACATCGACAAAAGTCGATGTTTTTCATTATAAATATTGTGAAATCTTTTTAAAATAGATATTGGGACAATTATCATAAATTAAGTTCAAAGAGCATATGAAAAATTTTTATCGCTAGAAGGTGCAATTTTAAAACATTTAACAAACTATTTACCTATATACTTTTAAGTCATATTTTAATCTCATATACATGATATTTTTTAAAGTTCGAAGCGAGTTGTAGATTGTTCTAAAATTTCTGCTTGATCGCTTAAATCACCAATTAGCTTCGATAAGGACTTAATATTTTTGACATTAAGGAAAAGCAATTGAACTGTTTCATCCATATAGCCTGAATTTATATCGATTGACTTTGCGAGTTCTATTATTCTATTTTCTGTTTCGTTTTTGTCATTCTCTATAGTCTGCATAGATAAAGCCATTTGATTATTTTGTTCGTTTGATTGATGGATATAATTAATGATGACCTCTAATTTTTCCTTTAATAAATGAAACACTAACTCACTGGAATTTGCTGTCGTAAGGCCTTCGGCAAATACTTTTTTCAGGTCATTTCCTTGCTCGGTTATATAGATGGAAGTTTCGCGAATAATTGCTGCGGTTTCCGAGACATCATCTGCTAGTTTCTTTACCTCCTCTGCTACCACGCTGAACCCCTTGCCATGTTCCCCAGCTCTCGCAGCTTCAATCCCAGCATTTAATGCTAATAAATTTGTTTGCTTAGAAATAGATTGAACCTTTGAGGTTAATTTTACTATTTCTTCTGTTTTCTTCTGTAGTAATTTTCTTTCTTGGTCAGCTGACTTAAATAAAGATCTAAGAATCCCAACCTCCGAAATTGCATTATTTAAAGCGATTGCACTTGCATCTGCAATACTTACAGCACTTTTAGCTTGTAATTTTACTTCATTGGCATGATCCACTACCATTGTTAAGGTCTCTGAGAATCTTTCTAGGAAAGATTTTATATCTAATGACATATTTCTTTGCTCGTTCATATTAACGCTTGCCTCTTCGATTGCCTCCTGTACGCTGTTAACTCCAGCAACGGATTGGTAAGAATTCTCTTTTAATAAAACGCTATCTTCACTTAGCTTGTTAGATGTAGCTTTTATAATAGTAACCATCTCCTTGAGGTTATCCTTCATATCGTTCATAGCACTCGAAACCTCTCCTAATTCATCCTGACTAAGTATAGGAATTGGAGCTATTTTTAGTTTTCCTTTAGAAATTTCTTTAGCAGAATAGGCAACTATTGATAATTGCTCTTTAATTTGCTTGTTAGTCAAAAGTAGCAAGCCAATTGAACAGACTCCTGATATAAGAAACGAACCAATCATCCATTGGATTGTTTGTAATTGGCTTTCATTCATTTCTTCTATAATTGTTTCTCTATTATTCGACTCTTTCTCTCTTTGATCATTTAGGAGAGATGTAAGTTCATTGTATTGAGTATGTATAGCATTCAGTTGCCTTCGTTTGGCAACATTTTCTTTATTTAGTACAGATGTTCTAAGATTGGTTTCATAGATAGTTTGGATACCTTGGATCGTACTTAACACCTTTTCCTTCTCTGCTTGAGTAAATCTGTTTTTTTCATTTAAAAGTAACTCCAGGTTCTTTTTATATGTTTGATAATCAGTTTCATACTGTTCAATTGGATCTCCTGTAAAGTGAGTAATGGCAATATACATTCCTGCATTTTCATTCATCATCCTGTCTACATATTCCACATTCTTAGAAGATAATTCTAGCTCATTTGTAAGATTGTAGTTTTTTGTCACTTGGTATATTAACAATATTGTCATGACTCCAAACAAGAGAAAAGAACTAAAAAAAGCAACGTTATACTTCATTCTAATTGGCATTTTAGACCACTTCAACATAGGTATTCAGCCCCCCTAAATGAAAATATAGCATATAATTTTCTAAAACAGTTTTGATTTACGTATTCTTAATATTACCTTTACACTGACAAAACAGAATATTAAATGTAAAATTATTATTAACATATATTTACGGAAAGGCAGTGATCAATAATGGATTTAGGACTTCAAAATAAACGCGTGATTGTGACTGCATCAAGTAAAGGTTTAGGAAAGGCAACAGCTTTACAGTTTGCTAAAGAAGGAGCTAGGGTGCTTATCTCTAGTAGAAATGAAGAAGAATTAAAAACAACATTAGAGGAAATCAAACAAAATAGCGGTAATGCTGAAATTTTTTATACCGTCTGTGACGTTACGAAGGAAGAAGATATTGTTCAATTGTTCAAAGAAGCAAAGACAAAGCTTGGTGGCGTAGATATTCTTGTCAATAATGCAGGAGGCCCGACACCCGGAGGATTTGGCCAAGTAACCGATCAGGACTGGGCAAATGCTTTTGAAAAAAATTTGCTTAGCTATATACGCACTATTCGACAAGCCCTTCCATACATGCAAGCGCAAAAATTCGGCAGAATAGTAAACATTTCGTCATCTTCTACAAAAGAGGTCTTAGATGGTTTAATTTTGTCGAACACTTTCCGTTTAGGTATGGTTGGTTTGTCGAAAAGCATAGCGAGAGAATATGGGAATGATAATATTCTGATTAATACAGTGGGGCCTGGTCGGATTCAAACAGATCGCGTAACAGAGCTAGATGAAATTGCTGCTAAAAAGCGAGATATCACAATAGAAGAAGTTCGTGATGGATTCAAACAAGTGATTCCGATGGGCAGATATGGGGAGCCAGCAGAATTTGCCAAAGTGATTACGTTTTTATGCTCCGAAGCAAATACTTATATGACTGGTCAAAGTTTAGTTATCGATGGCGGAATGTTAAAGGCTCTATAAATGAGGGAGAAGACGTGCATAACTTTGAAAAATTTTATATGTTGAGATAACCTCTATTTACTTAAAGAGGTTGGAGCGTTTTATCCATAAACGTTGAATTAGTGAAGCTGTCTTATATAGAAGGAAATGAAATAATACGCAAAATGCCCCCTAGAATTTAGGAGGCATTTTTATTTATTTAACAATCATTTTTATTTTATTTTCAGAAGGGTCCTTTGTATAAAAAATATCGTTTTCTTCAAGAACAGAAATATTTTTTGTTCTTAAATTAGTAATCGCAGAGTCTCTTTCTTGTATAGAAGGATAGATAATATTGAATGCTTCTAATCCGGTCATTTCTTCTGTAGCAGGTTTGGCCCCTGCACCAGCCCAAGTATTCAATCCAATATGGTGATGGTATTTTCCAGTGGACATAAATAGTGCACCTGGATAAGGTGTAACAACTTCAAAGCCCATTAGCTCATAGAACTCTTTGGCTTTCTCGATATCCACCACCTGCAAGTGAATATGTCCCATTACTGTTCCACTAGGCAATCCTTTCCACTCTGTTCCTGCTCCAGCTGCTAAAATATCTTGAGCATTAATTGCCAATGTATCCATTGCAACAAACTCATTATCCCATTTCCATCCAGAATCAGGACGATCGCTATAAATCTCTATTCCGTTACCATCTGGGTCATTTAAATAGAGTGCCTCACTCACTAAGTGGTCTCCTGCACCAATGCGAATTCCGTTTTCTGCAAAGAATCTTAAAACAGCCCCCAAATCTTCACGACTAGGTAATAGTAATGCAAAATGATAAAGACCTGTCGTTTTAGGTAGCTTTGGCTCTACATTGTCAGGCTGTTCAATTGATAACAACACCGTTTGTCCATCAGCCGTTAGCCATATCTTGTTTGCTTGTTTATCTAATACTCTAAACCCGATTACTTCTTCATAAAATTTAAGTGATTGCTCTAAATCTGATACCTTTAACTCAACTAGCTCTACGTAAGTCCATGGTTTTTGATGAAATTTCATAGTTATTGGCTCCTCTAATTAACTTACTTTTCGTAAGTAATTATATTTTAATTACCTAAGAAAGTCAACTCTCTTTCATTGTAGACAAACACGGGAATTATATTACCTGTTTTTAGAACTATTGGCGCAATGGGGATAACTTTTGTTACAAGATGAACCTAGACCAAAAACTGCATTTGATGCGATCGGATGTCTATACTAAATCCTCTTTTCTAGATTAAATAGCCATTAATTGCATTGGGAATTGCCGTTATTGCAAAATAAATCTGCTCCAAAGTCCATTTTTGATGCGAACGGTTATAAATTTTTCTATGCGGTCATAAGCTATTTTTCTAGTTAAAATGTCGATGCTAAATCCTATTTTCTAATTAAATAACCACTAAATGCATATAGAATTGCCGTTATTGCAAAATAAACTTGCTCCAAAGTCTATTTTTGATGCGAACGGTTATAAATTTTTCTATGCGGTCATAAAAAATTCTATCCGGTCATAAATCTCTCTTGAACGGTCATAAATATTTTTATCCGGTCATAAATGTGCTCTATCCGGTCATAACGCTATTTTTCTGCTTAAAATGTCTATGCTAAATCCTCTTTTCTAATAAATAGCCACTAATCGCATTGGGAATTGCCGTTATTGCAAAATAAACTTGCTCCAAAGTCTATTTTTGATGCGAACGGTTATAAATTTTTCTATGCGGTCATAAATGTGCTCTATCCGGTCATAACGCTATTTTTCTGCTTAAAATGTCTATGCTAAATCCTCTTTTCTAATAAATAGCCATTAATCGCATTGGGAATTGCCGTTATTGCAAAATAAACTTGCTCCAAAGTCTATTTTTGATGCGAACGGTTATAAATTTTTCTATGCGGTCATAAATCTCTCTTGAACGGTCATAAATATTTTTATCCGGTCATAAATGTGCTCTATCCGGTCATAAAGCTATTTTTCTGCTTAAAATGTCTATGCTAAATCCTCTTTTCTAATAAATAGCCACTAATCGCATTGGTAATTGCCGTTATTGCAAAATAAACTTGCTCCAAAGTCTATTTTTGATGCGAACGGTTATAAATTTTTCTATGCGGTCATAAAAAATTCTATCCGGTCATAAATCTCTCTTGAACGGTCATAAATATTTTTATCCGGTCATAAATGTGCTCTATCCGGTCATAAAGCTATTTTTCTGGTTAAAATGTCTATGATAAATTCTCTTTCTAGCTACATAAACTATGTTTTACCAATAAAAAGCCACTAATCTTCTATAGATTAGTGGCTAAACCTTTATAATGCTCCTGCAAATTTCTTTTCTTCGTAGGCTTTAATGTGGTCTTCGTATTGGAAGGTTAAGGAGATTTCATCCCAGCCATTTAGGAGCATTTTCTTTTGATAGGGGTCGATTGGGAATGAGTATGTTACTTCATCTTCTCCGATTATTGTTTGTGACTCTAAGTTTACTTCCACAGAGTAGTTTTCCTTGCTGAGGATTGCTTCTACTTCTTCAACTGATAGTTTAATAGGAAGAATGCCATTTTTCATGCAGTTGTTATAGAAGATATCTGCAAAGCTTGGCGCGATAACTACTCGGAAGCCATAGTCCAAAATCGCCCATGGCGCATGCTCTCTTGAGGAGCCACAGCCAAAGTTATCATGTGCTACTAAAATAGTTGAATCTTTATAGCGTTCATCGTTTAATACAAAATCTGTTCGTTCTTTTCCTTCCTCGTCGAAGCGCCAATGGTAGAACAGGTATTTACCGAAGCCAGTGCGCTCGATTCTTTTGAGAAATTCTTTAGAGATGATTTGGTCTGTATCGACGTTTTTTCTATTTAAAGGTGTTATGACACTTTTAATTTCATTGATTGGCTCCATGGTTCTCCTCCTTATGCATGCGTTAGCTGAAATTTGCGTACATCTACAATATGCCCCTCTATTGCAGCTGCAGCTGCCATTGCTGGACTCATTAAATGAGTTTTCGCTCCTGCTCCTTGGCGGCCTTCAAAGTTGCGATTTGAAGTTGAGGCACAATGCTCACCTGCAGGAACTATGTCGTCATTCATTGCTAGACACATGCTACAGCCAGATTCGCGCCATTCAAAGCCTGCTGCCTTGAAAATTTGGTCTATTCCTTCGTCTTCTGCTTGTTTTTTTACAGTTTGAGAACCTGGTACAACAATTGCTTTGACATTCGGATGCACCGTACGTCCTTCTACTATGTTAGCAGCATCTCGTAGATCACTTAGACGAGCATTAGTACATGAGCCGATGAAGACGTTACTAATATGAATATCTGTTAATGCCATACCTTCCTGCAGACCCATATAAGTAAGTGCTTTTTCATGTGCCTGCTGATCGGATGACTCATGAAAATCTTTTATATAAGGAATGCTTTGGGAGACTCCAGATCCCATAGATGGATTCGTTCCCCAAGTAACAAACGGTTCAATTTCATTGGCATTGATTTCTAAAGTTTTATCGTAACTAGCTCCATTATCCGATGCTAACTGTAGCCAGCGTGACGCTTCTCGGTCGAATGCTTCCCCTTCTGGCACGTATTCTCGACCTCTTAAAAATTCTACCGTAGTCTCGTCGGGACTAATCAATCCTGCTCTTGCTCCTGCTTCAATAGACATATTGCAGATTGTCATGCGCTCCTCCATAGTTAGCTTGCGAATAGCTTCACCAGTATATTCCACGATATAACCCGTTCCCATATCGATTCCGAATTTAGCGATAATAGCCAGAATAATATCTTTAGCTGTCACTCCTATCCCTAGCTCACCAGTTACCTTTATCTCCATTGTCTTTGGTTTAGCCTGCCAAAGAGTTTGTGTAGACAAGACATGCTCTACTTCACTTGTTCCGATACCAAAAGCTATTGCACCGAAGGCACCGTGTGTCGAAGTATGGCTATCACCACAAACAATTGTCTTACCAGGCTGTGTTAGCCCTAGCTCCGGGCCAATTATATGAACGATCCCTTGGTCAGGATGACCAATATTAGCTAAAGGAACTCCAAATTCATCACAGTTTTGCTGTAATGTATTAATCTGTTTACGTGCAATTACATCTTTTATTTCTTCCCGGTTTCTAGTCGGCACATTATGGTCCATTGTCGCGTAGCACAGGTCTGGTCGGCGAACTTTACGATTATTTAAACGTAAGCCCTCAAACGCCTGTGGAGAAGTCACCTCATGAAGCAAATGAAGATCGATATAGAGAAGGTCTGGTTTCCCTTCTTCCTCATACACAATATGTTCATCCCAAATTTTCTCAATAATCGTTTTTGCCATTTAGTCCCTCTCCCTTTTAAACGTATGAAAACATAATGCTTTCTGAAACAAACTCTGAATCCAATTCATCCAACACCTTGTCGGTCCAATCACTTGTTGAAAGAACGCGTCTTCCTTTAGTCTGTAAGTCTCCTGTAAAATAACCATCATTTAATACACTAAACACGGCCTCTTCAATTGCCGCAGCTTCCGTTTCCATTTGGAACGCCTCTCGTAGCATCATTGCCGCTGATAAAATGCATGCCGCTGGATTTGCCTTATTTTGACCTGCGATGTCTGGTGCAGACCCATGAACCGGTTCATAAAGTCCAAAACCATCACCTCGTGTACTTGCGGATGGCAACATTCCTAGAGATCCTGTGATCACAGATGCCTCATCACTTAAAATATCGCCAAACATATTCTCTGTAACGATTACATCAAATGAACCTGGTTTTGTAATCAGCTTCATCGCTGTTGAATCGACTAGCATATGCTCTACCTCAACGTCCGGATATCCTTGCTTTTTCTCTTCCACTATTTCTCTCCATAGCTTACTGGAGTCAAGTACGTTCGCTTTGTCTACAGAGGCCAGCTTTCCTCGTCTACTTCTTGCAAGCTGGAACGCTGTGTCAACAATTCGTTCAATTTCTGGTCGAGTATAAACAAGCGTATCCAACGCATAATCCTCTGTTTTCTTACGAGGCTCTGCAAAATACAGTCCACCTGTTAGCTCACGAACAATAACCATATCAACATTCTCCGCTATTTCTTTCTTGAGTGGCGAAGAATCTAGTAAAGCAGGAATTGCCTTCACTGGACGAATGTTTGCATAAAGAGCAAAGTGCTTGCGAATTGCTAGCAATCCTTTTTCGGGGCGTAAATGAGATGGGTTTTGATCCCATTTAGGCCCACCTACAGCACCTAAGAGGATGGCATCACTATCACTACATAAGCTGATTGTTTCTTCTGGTAGGGGATTTTCACAAGCATCAATCGCTGCTCCTCCTATTAACGCAAATCGCAGCTTGAATGTATGATTATATCGCTTTGCAATTGTTTCAAGCACCTTTACCGCCGCTTCCGTTACTTCAGGACCGATTCCATCACCAGGTAATACCGTTATCGTTTTTTCCATCCCATTCACTCCCATAGATTTATTTATTGATTGACTGCCACACGCTCTTGATAATGTGCATTCATTAATTGTCGGTTGACTGCATTGATATAAGCTCTCGCAGATGCTTTTAAAACATCTTGCGAAGCATTTCTTCCAGAGGAAGTTACGCCGTTATAAGTTAGATTAATAACTGCCTCGCCTAAAGCATCTCGACCTTTCGAAACAGATGACACCCGATAATCTAAAATTCGAACATCTCCATTTACTAGCTTTTCTAATGTATTGAAAATTGCCTCCACTGCCCCTGAACCGCTACATTTTTCTTTTATGTGCTCTCCTGTTGGTACCTTCACTGTAATAGTTGATGTCGGTATGTTGTTTTCATAATTAATGATTAATTCCTCTAATTCATAAACCTCAACTTCTCCATTGTCGACTTGCTGATCCGTCAATAAAACAAATAAGTCCTCATCGGATATTTCCTTTTTGCGATCTGCAAGCTTTTTAAACGCTGCAAATGCTGCATTTAGTTTTTCCTCGCTAAGCTGGAATCCCATTTGCACTGCACGGCTAAAGAATGCGTGACGACCAGAATGCTTTCCTAGTACTAGCTCTGTTGCGACATCTCCGATTAACTCTGGAGTAATAATTTCATATGTTTCTGGATTTTTCAGCATACCGTCTTGATGAATGCCTGATTCATGAGCAAAGGCATTTTTCCCTACAACTGCTTTGTTCGGCTGGATCACTACTCCGGTAAGCTTACTTACTAGCTGGCTCGTGCGCTTTGTTTCCTTTAGGATAATTCCTGATTCCGCTTGGTAGTAATCGCTACGAATATGTAAAGCGACTGCGACCTCTTCTAGTGCAGCATTACCTGCTCGTTCACCAATTCCGTTAATGGTTCCCTCTACTTGTGTTGCACCATTTTCAATTGCTGCCAGTGTGTTGGACACTGCAAGACCTAAATCATCATGACAGTGAGCGGAAAGCTTCACTCTCTCAATTCCTGTCACATTTTCAGACAAGTATCTAAATAGCGCGCCGTATTCAATTGGTGTTGCATAGCCTACTGTATCTGGGATATTGATAGTAGTAGCTCCTGCTTTAATAACTTCATTGATAATGCGAACTAAAAAATCCTTATCCGACCGCGTTGCATCCTCGGCTGACCATTGCACTAAAGGAAAATATTTACGCGCCAGTTTTACTGATTCAACTGCAATTTCAATCACCTGCTCCGGTGTTTTATTGAGCTTGTATTGCATATGGATTGGAGACGTAGCGATAAATGTATGGAGATGAGGCTGGACCCCTCCTCTTAATGCCTCCCATGACGTTTCAATGTCGCTTTTTATAGAACGAGCGAGACCTGTGACGACCGAATTTCTTACGGTATTCGCAATTTGTTGGACTGCGTTAAAATCTCCGGGTGACGAAGCAGGAAAACCTGCCTCGATAATAGACACTCCAAATTTCTCTAGCTGACGAGCAATCTCTAACTTCTCTTGGGTGTTTAGGTTAATCCCTGCCGATTGTTCTCCGTCTCTTAAGGTTGTGTCAAAAATATCAATTTTGCCCACTCGTCACCACTTCTTTCTTCGCTTTTTTTCCTTCATTGATGAAAGGCATCATTTCTCTTAGCTGTGCACCTACCGTTTCAATTTGATGCTCTGATTCGGCTTGTTTGATTGCATTATATTTTTGACGCCCTGTTTCATTTTCTTGAATCCATTCCTTCGCAAACTTACCATTTTGAATATCTGTTAATACATCCTTCATACGTTCCTTAACAGATGAATCAATGATGCGTGTGCCTGACACGAAATCTCCCCACTCCGCTGTGTCGGAAATGGAAGAGCGCATTGTTGCCATTCCACCTTCATACATAAGGTCTACAATCAGTTTTAATTCATGTAATGTTTCAAAGTAAGCCAGCTCGGGCTGATAGCCAGCTTCCACTAGCGTTTCAAAGCCTGCTTTTACGATTGCTGTTGTACTACCACATAAAACTGCTTGTTCTCCGAATAAATCCGTTTCCGTTTCTTCCTTGAACGTTGTTTCTAATACTCCTGCACGTGCCGCCCCGATGCCTTTTGCATAAGCTAAAGCTAAGTCTTTTGCTTGCCCGGTCGCATCTTGATATACCGCAAACAAGCCAGGTACTCCTGCTCCAGATTCAAATGTACGGCGAACTAGATGTCCTGGTCCTTTTGGTGCTACTAAGAATACATCCACGTCTGCCGGAGGAACGATTTGGTCGAAGTGAATGTTAAAACCATGCGCGAATACTAAAGCTTTACCTGCTGTTAAAGCTGCTTCTATTTTTGCCTCATACACTGCCTTTTGTCTTTCATCTGGCAATAAAATCATAATTACATCTGCTTTTTCTGCCGCCTCTTGAACGGAGTAAACCTCCTGCCCATCTTCTGCCGCCTGGTCAAATGATTTTCCAGCACGAATTCCTACGATAACGTTAAATCCTGAATCCTTTAAATTTTGTGCATGTGCATGACCCTGTGATCCGTATCCGATGATTGCAATTGTTTTTTCCTTTAAAGTTCCTTCGTTGATATCCCCGTTATAATACATTTTCGCCATTTTCTTTTCCTCCTCTGAATTTTTGTTTTGTTATTGCAATATAGAAAGATAAGGTGCATTCGTAACCTTTTGTGTTTCTCTTACAAAGGCTGTCACACCTGTTCTTGTTAGTTCTTTAATACCATAAGGCTTGACGAGCTCGATGAATGCGTCAATTTTCTCCGGGTTTCCAGTGACCTGGAATGTGACAACATTTTTTCCTGTGTCAATTGTAGAAGCTCTGAAAGGCTCTACTAAACTATTGATCTCTGCTCTTGCAGACGGAGGAGATACTACCTTTACTAAGGCGAGCTCCCTAACTACTATCGATTTTTCCGTAATATCATTTACTTTTAAGACATCTACTTGCTTTTGTAGCTGCTTTAACAGCTGCTCCAGCTTCTGTTCATCCTCCACATTTACAACGAAGGTCATTTTAGAGATTTGAGGCTGCTCTGTATGTCCTACCGTAATACTTTCTATGTTGAATTGGCGCTTCATGAGTAGACCGGTAACCCGATTGAGTACACCGCTTTGGTTGATAACCATTACGGTAATAATGCGTTTCATTCTGGCTTCACTCCAATCATTTCATGTAATCCTCTGCCAGGGGCAACCATTGGCAGAACGCTTTCCTTTTGTACTACTCGGCAATCGATGAGCACTGGCTCATCCGAAGCTAATGCTTCTTTTAATTGAACCTTTGCATCTTCGTATGTCTCAATCTTGTATCCCTTAATATCATAGGCAGCAGCCAGCTTGACGAAATCGGGTTGAACTGAGATTAATGACTGAGAATACCTTTCTCCGTGGAACGTCTCCTGCCACTGACGAACCATTCCGAGTGCCTGATTGTTTAAAATAATGACCTTCACTGGTATACGCATTTCTTGTAGCAGTGACAGCTCCTGAAGCGTCATCTGAAAGCCAGCATCTCCAACAATGGAAACAACCTTTGCATCCGGCTTAGCAATTTGAGCCCCAATTGCCGCTGGGAATCCAAAGCCCATCGTCCCTAGGCCACCTGACGTTACCCAATTATGTGGCTGGCTGAATTTGTAGTATTGTGCAGTCCACATTTGGTGCTGCCCAACGTCTGTTGTTACAACGGCATCACCATTCGTGTACTCCTGTACTAATTCCAATACTTGCTGTGGAAGAAGTCCTCGATCTCCACTTGCATAGTAATGTAATGGATATTGCACTTGGTTGACCTTCAAGCTCTCAAGCCAGGCTGCTGTATTTCCATTAGGTACATTTTGGTTCAATAAAGCCTCTAAAGCCTCTTTCGCATCACCGACAATTGGAATCTCTGTTGGAACGTTTTTTCCGATTTCTGCGGGATCTATATCAATGTGAATTACTTTTGCATTAGGAGCGAAGTAATTTAAGTTTCCTGTCAAGCGATCATCAAATCTTGCCCCCACATTAATGAGTAGGTCGCATGTTTGAATGGCCATGTTTGCTGTGTATGTACCATGCATACCAGCCATCCCTAAAAATAATGGGTGTGTACCTTCTATACTTCCTAGTCCTAGAAGTGTATTTGTAATCGGTATTTGATATTTTTCCGCTAGCTCTTTCAATTGCTCGTTGGCTTTCGCAAAAAGTACTCCTGCGCCTGCTAGAATTAATGGCTGTTTGGCGTTTGTAATCGCCTGTGACGCCTTTTGAATTTGCAGGAAGTTCGGCGTAGTTGCCGGTTGATAGCCTGGTAAGTTTACTGCTTCGGTTGCCCCTTCCTTCGGGACAAAAATACCTGTTGCCATATTTTTAGGTATATCTACAACGACTGGTCCTGGACGACCTGTGGAAGCAATGTGAAAAGCTTCATTTATAATTCTTGGGAAATCTGCCACATCTTTTACTTGATAGTTATGCTTCGTAATTGGCTGAGTTATACCAATGATGTCTGCCTCCTGAAAGGCATCTGTTCCGATGACTGTTGTAGCAACCTGACCAGTAAACACAACTAAAGGAATTGAGTCCATCATTGCATCTGCAATTCCTGTCACTACATTAGTTGCACCTGGGCCAGATGTTGCAATCACGACTCCAACTTTACCGGAGACCCTTGCATATCCTTCTGCCGCATGGATAGCACCCTGTTCATGCCGGGCAAGAATATGCTTAATCGGATTTTTATACAGCGCATCATAAATCGGTAAAACCGCACCACCTGGATAACCAAATACTACTTCCACCTGATGCTTTTTCAGTGTCTCAATAAATACTTCTGCACCATTCATTTCCTTGAGAGCTACACTGGTTGCAGGTTCTTCTTTTAAACGTTCCGCTTCTACAGTAAACTTCATCATCATTCCTCCTATTCCTCAATCGTCCAGTTACTCTTAAACCTAGGACACCCTCGTAAGGCAGGGGCCAGAAGCTAGATATGAATCATCTAGCTCATCTAAATAAAAAGAAAAGAATTTCCTCCCACACAAAGAAACCATAGTTCTTTTGTATAGGGATGAAATTCTTTTCATGGTACCACCCTAGTTCGCAGCGCAACCGCTACCTCGCAGACATACGACTAAGCATCGAATGTCCATTTTTAACGAGAGTAGCTTTTTACTACACCCGGAAGTATCTAAAGGGGGAAATCCCGTTCAACACCTCACTCCGAGGGGATGTCGTTAAAGGTTGTATTGCCGGCTCCCAGCTATACCAGCTCTCTGTGAATACAAAATTCCTTTAACTTTTACCTCATCAATGATTTACAGCAATATTTATATTTTCATGACTCCACCTGTGCTTGCAGATGTAACGAGTTTTGAATACCTTGCTAAATATCCTTTTTTAATCTTTGGTTCGAACGGTGGAAGCTCTGCTCTTCTGCTAGCGAGTTCTTCTTCACTAACCTGCAGCTCTATCGTTCTATTTATAAGATCAATAGCGATAATATCGCCATTCTCTACTAAAGCAATCGGCCCTCCATCAGCCGCCTCTGGTGAGATATGTCCGATGGAAATTCCTCTGGAAGCACCTGAAAATCTTCCATCTGTAATGAGTGCTACCTTTGTTCCTAATCCTCGACCTTGTATCGCTGATGTCGGAGCAAGCATTTCTGGCATACCAGGACCACCTCTTGGTCCCTCGTAGCGAATTACTACTACGTGACCTTCCTTAACAGTTCCATTGTCAATTGCTTCCTGTGAAGCCTCCTGTGAATCAAAGACAATTGCCTCGCCAGTAAACTCCTTAATAGAAGGGTCCACAGCGCCAACCTTTATCACACCACCCTCAGGAGCAATGTTTCCAAATAGTACAGATAATCCACCTACAGGACTATAAGGATTTTCTTTTCTTCTAATTACTTGCTCGTTTTTAATCTCACAATCTTTTACATTTTCATAGAGTGACTTACCGGTAATCGTCAAACGATCTGGGTGAACTGCTCCAGGTATTTCACAAAGTTCCTTTATAATGGCACTGACTCCTCCTGCTAAGTGAACATCATGCATGGAGTAATCAGATGCTGGCATAATTTTTGATAAATATGGAATTCTTTTAGCGACTTCATTAATTTCATTTACGTTATATTCAATTTCTGCCTCGTGAGCGATTGCTAATGTATGTAATACAGTGTTAGTTGATCCACCCATTGCCATATCTAGCGCAAAAGCATCATCAATTGTTTCTTTCGTGATTAAGTCTCTAGGCTTTACATCTTCTTTAACCATTCTTACAAGATGCTTTGCAGCTTCTCGAATGAGCTGGTGTCTCTCGTCTGATGTAGCAACAATCGTTCCGTTACCTGGTAAAGTTACTCCTAGCATTTCCATTAGAGAGTTCATCGAGTTTGCTGTGAACATCCCTGAGCAGGAGCCGCATGTTGGACATGCATTTTGTTCGATATCTAAGAGCTGCTCTGCAGTCATTGAACCAGATTTATAAGATCCAACACCTTCAAATACGGAGGTTAAGGAAAGCTGCTTTCCATCAGCAGATACGCCTGCCTCCATAGGACCGCCTGACACAAATACGGATGGGACGTTCGTTCTGACTGCTGCCATTAGCATTCCTGGAGTGATCTTGTCACAGTTTGGAATGTAGAAGACACCGTCAAACCAGTGAGCATTAATAACGGTTTCCGCTGAGTCTGCTATCAACTCACGACTCGGAAGTGAATATCGCATTCCGATATGTCCCATTGCAATTCCATCGTCTACACCGATTGTGTTGAATTCGAATGGAATTCCACCTGCCTCACGAATTGCCTCTTTTACAACCTCTGCAAATTTATTTAAATGCATATGGCCAGGAATAATGTCGATATAGGAGTTACATACACCAATAAATGGTTTATCTAAATCTCTTGTTTTTACTCCCGTAGCATAAAGTAAGCTACGATGAGGAGCTCGATCTACGCCTTTTTTTATCATGTCACTTCTCATTTAAATCGCCCCTATACTTTACCGCTTCAACGCGTTTACCTGTGCAAAATTCGTGAAATTCATTTTTAAATACTATGTGAATTTTCTTGCAATATTTAATATATTGAAGCTATCATAACGCCTTTAAATCCTTGCGTCAACAGTATTTTAGTAAATTTTCTGTTAGTTTTGAATATTCGTAAATGTTGTAATCGCTTACAATAGCGATATATCGCATTTTAAATAAAGAAAAATTATTTTTAATTTTATTTATACATAACATGATTGTGGGAGGCATATGCATGTTGGTCTTTGAAGAGAACAAAAGGAAGGTGGAAGGATTATTTTCAAAAATTAGACGAGAGATATTATAGGAGAATCACTAGATTGATTTTGCAGTGATATGACAAAATAACCCTGATTTTCGCTCTATGCGGACGCTTTCCGCGGGGTGAGTGATAAACCATCACCGTCGCTTTCGCGCCGGTTGTGATGTCTTATCTCTCTCACTCATCCCGCTGGAGTCGCCGCATGTCGCTTCAATCAGATATGTAAAGAAGTAATATAGTGTAAATTAAATCAGTTTATAAATTAGCCTGTTATATGAATACTCATATAGATGCAATTCACATGAAAAACATATATGTAAATCTTGATTTTCGCTCTGTGCGGACGCTTTCCGCGGGGTGAGTGATAAGCCATCACCGTCGCTTACGCGTCGGTTGTGATGTCTTATCTATCTCACTCATCCCGCTGGAGTCGCCGCATGTCGCTTCAATCAACAAAAAATGGATGACTTGTAGAATGAGAAACTACTATCCTACCCATTAAAGAAATTAAATACTTTTTTGCCTAAAAAATACCATGAACACAAGGTTCACGGCATAAATATTAAATCATGATGAAATTCTTTAGAAAAAGATACGCATTCTTAAACAAGATCCTTTAGAAACAATTTTTACCATAGGATTGGTTTTGCAACCATGAACCAAAGCATAATCATTAGCAGGAAAATATACTTCCATACGGAGGAGCGTAGCTTTGAAATAAGTGTCTCTACATTCATATAACCAGCATAAAACTGTCGAATTTTCGGTTTAAAGGCTCTAGCCAAAAAGATGATAGAGCTTACCATGACAATAATTGTCATTATTACCCATGAAGTCGTCCATGGCCAATTCCCTTGCCACATAAGCAGGATGCCAGAGAAAACCAAGACATGTCCCGCATGCTTTACAATTCGAATAGCTGCCTGAAATACCTCTATCTGAGTATCTAACTCTATTCCTGCTTTGCCTTTCATACGGTTCAGTAAAGGAAACAATACAAAGAATGGACCTACGGAAAGAATAGCACTAATCACGTGCATATACATAATGAATGAATACATAATTGATCACCTATCCTTATTATACTAAAAAGTTTTCCTTTTAATTGTGACTAGGTGAGGAATTATCATGATAAATAGAATTTAAAATTTGAGCCTGCTAGACTACACTAATTGTTCGGTTGAAGAAAACTTATAAATCTCTTCCTCTATCATTAAAGAAGGCATTGCCACAGTATGTGACAATGCCTTAGCGCTCATGAGATTAAAGCTTTTCTGTCTTTTAGTTAAGACAAGTGGACTCTACCCAATACTTTATTTATTAAATTTTAAAATGACTTACTTCACTTTGTAATTTTTCTGCAAGAGTAGCTAAAGTTTGTGCGTTTGTAGAAATTTCCTCATTTGCAGCTAATTGCTGCTCAGTTGCTGCACTCGTATCACTAGCTCCATCTGCAGCATGACTTGCCAAGCCTTGAACCTGTTGAGCATTATGCGTTACTGAGCTAGCCATTTCTTTAATTTGCTCGATTGCAGTAGTAACTGATTCAACCTTTTCAGCTACGGCTTCTACACTAGATTCAATTTCGTTGAAAACATCTAATGATTCAGTAGTTTTAGACAGTCCGTCCTCTACTTTGTCACCACCGGTTGTAATCGCCTTTACAGCCTCTGTTGAAGCAGACTGAATCAATTTAACCATAGATTCAATTTCGGAAGCAGAGTTTTTTGATTGCTCTGCAAGCTTACGAACTTCTTCTGCTACAACCGCAAAGCCTTTACCATATTCCCCAGCGCGAGCTGCCTCGATTGCAGCGTTCAATGCTAGTAAATTCGTTTGTTCTGAAATATCCGTGATCAATGCAGTAATCGATTGAATTTCATGGGAATGCTTAGCCATATTATTCATAATCTCTGTTGTTTCTTTGAATGTTTCATGGATAGTATTCATTTGACTTGCTACACCAGATACTACTGTAGAGCCTTTTGTTACTAATTTTTTCACGCCATCAGTTGCTTGAAGCATCTCGTTATTGTTTTGCGAAATATCTTCCACACCTTGTTGCATTTCTGACATAGATCTAACAGAGCTTTCTAAATGCTTCACTTGCTCCTCGCTCGCTGCCATTTGTTCTTCTGCAGATTTTGCAACCATCTGAGAGGATGCTAAACTTTCTTCTGAACTTGCAGAAAGTTCTTCCGCATTTGCAGCAAGCTGCATTGAAGAATCACGTACATTGGAAACGATACGCTGTAAATCGCTCGTCATTTTGTTGAATGTTAAAGCCATTGCTCCAACTTCGTCTCTATTTTTTATAACGATTGGCTCTACATTCAGATTACCATCCGCTATTTCTCCTAAGCCTTCTGTAACCTTGCGTATTGGGCTAGATATACCTTTACTAATGAAATGTGATACTAAAACCCCAATAATAATACTTGCAATGGCTAAAATAATAATAGTTATATTAACGTTAGTTTGATATGTATCTAAGTCTTCTTTAGTTTTTTGCATATTTTCTTGTTGAATTTTCTTTAAGTCACCTAAAATCACTAATGTCTTCTCATTTAATTCCGATGATTGAGCTGCATATTGATCAAAGGGCTGGTTGCTTTTTTTCAATGAGATAATCTTATCATTTGATTCAAACAGTTGAACTGTCTCCGTTTGTAGGTCTTTCATTAATTTTAAAGATTCTTCATCCTTAACAGACTCTATTAATTTACGAGCTGCTATAGAACCCTTTTCTATTTCCTCATCAAATTTATCGGTAGCATCCTCCGAGCCGAACATGACGAATTCTAGTACAGCAGTCGCCATATCTTTTTGAATTACTTCAATTTCTGATACTAGATTAATTTTTTCAATATCCTTATCAATAATAGATTTATATTTGTCTGCAACATCATAAGAAGTAAAGATAGATATAACACTTATAAAAATTAATAAAAGTAAAACAAATGAAAAACCGAACCACATTTTCTTTGAAATTGACAATTTCATTTTGGAACTCCTTTTCCTTTAAAATATTTAGCGCTAGTAAAAATGCACCTCTATAATTATACTCTTTTTAAGGTATTTAGACATAGATAAATGTACATATTTATTCATAATAAAATAAAAAAGATCTATACTACGAAACATAATATAGATCCCTTTTACCTATATCTTAAAATGACTTACATTATTTTGTAATGTTTCAGCAAGGTTTGCTAGAGACTGGGCATTAGAGGTAATTTCTTCGTTAGAAGCAAGCTGCTGCTCTGTTGCGGAGCTTGTGTCATTTGCTCCTTGGGCAACGATTTCAGCAAGTCTTTGAACCTCCAAGGAGCCCCCTGACACCGATTGAGCAATTGCCTGAATTTGCTCAATTGCTGTAGAAACAGATTCTACTTTCTCTCCTACCTCCACTACCGCTGATTCAATAAGCTGGAAGACCTCTAAAGACTCGTTTGTTTTGTTCATGCCCTCTTTGATTTTGTTCTCCCCAGTTGTAATAGCCTCTACCGCAGTACCAGATGCTCCCTGAATCAATTCAATCATTTTAGCAATTTCAGATGCTGCATCTTTCGACTGCTCCGCTAGCTTTCTTACCTCGTCTGCAACGACCGCAAAGCCTTTGCCATACTCTCCAGCCCGGGCAGCCTCAATAGCCGCATTCAATGCTAGTAAATTGGTTTGCTCTGAAATTTCTGTAATGAGAGAAGTGATTCCCTGGATATCATGTGAGTGCTTCTCCATATCTCTCATATTATTTGCCGTTTCATTGAACGTATTATGAATCATATTCATCTGAGTGGCCACAGCCGCTATTACATCAGAACCCTGCTTCACTAGGTGTCCTACATTTTCTGCGGAGTTCAACATTTCCCCATTACTTGCTGCAATGTCACTAACGCCTTGAGATAGCTCAGACATGCCTGCCATCGAAGTGGTCATATGTTCTACTTGTTGCTCACTGCTAGTCATTTGCTCATGTGCCGAGCTTGCTACTAATTGAGAGCTAGCAAGACTTTCTTCTGCAATGGCTGATAGTTCCTCCGCATTTGCTGCTAGTTGCATAGAGGTGTCTTGGACGTTGGAAACAATTGTACGAAGATCCTCTGACATTATGTTAAATGCTGCTGCCATTTCGCCTGCTTCATCCTTGTTCTTAATATGAATTGGCTCTACATGCAAGTTGCCTCCTGCAATTTCTGTAAGACCTAAGGTAACACGCTTAATTGGACGTGCAATACTTCTGCCTATGTAAAATGCAATAATTGCCCCAAGGATAGCCCCTACAATCGTAATAGCCATGATGAAAATGTTCGCACCACGCTCGTAGTCCTGCAGCTCATTCACTGTTACAGCCATATCATTTTGAAGTTGTTCCTCTATCTTGTTTAATATAGATACCATATTGTCATTAACAGTTTTTACATCTTTCGTTAACGTATTTATTTGAGTCGGGTCAACAAGAATTTGGTTAGAGATGAGCTTTTCATTAGCCTCTACAAACATTACGTACTTTCTTTCATAGTCCTCGATGAAAGGAAGAGACTCCTTTGAATTTATCCCCTGTTTGAGCTCTTCCATCAGCGTCCCAGTGGTCTCCAGATGTGAGCTGACTCCCTTTCGAGAAGCATCCATTTTCGTTAATAAAAAATCATAAAGATTTTCTGTAGTTTCATTTTGAGACATTTTGATTTCCTGGATAAGCCTCACATTTACGCTATCCACCTCAAGAATCTCTCTATACTGTTTATTTGTTTCCTTGCCTGCTAAGCTACTGAAAAAAGAAACAACAATCATCAATAGGATAATTGCGGAGAAGCCCAACCACATTTTCTTTGTAATTGTCCACTTCATAATATATCTCCTGTCTGATTATTTACTTTTGAACAAAACGGTTAAAGGATACAAAATGCTCTTTCCAATACACATTATCTAGCTTTGTGATCTCTACTCCCTTAGATCCTGCATGGACAAATTGATTGTCTCCAAGATAGATCCCCATATGAGAAATTCCTTCTTTATACGTGTTTTGGAAGAACACTAAATCTCCAGGAATCGGGTTAGTCAACACAATACTTTCTAAATAGTAGGACTCGCTACTCTTACGTTCGATTTTCATACCAGCTTGCGTATGTAGGAAATAAATAAACCCACTACAATCAAATCCAGCCATCGTATTACCTGCATACAAATAAGGAATGCCCTCCAGGCGTTTAGCAAAATCAATGATCAATGGGTAATAAGCATAACCTTCTCCAGATACATTGCTAGGTACTGTAATAACAGGAGCCGGTGAGACAACCAACTCATTTTTTACAGGTGCTGTTACTACAGGAGCTGTTTTAACTGGCGTTGTATTCGTTGTCCCCTTAACAGTTGCCGGCTTTTGAACGACAAGCTTTTGCTTAATAAAAATATTATCCTTTGTCAGCTTGTTCCAAGTACGTAAATCAGCGACTGTTACATTATGTAATTTAGCAATTTTAGTAAGCGAATCGCCTTTTTTCACTTCATAAAGCGTACTAGCACTTGCAGTTTCTGTAATAAAAAACAGTATAAATGCTATAATCAGCACTTTCTTTCTCATACTTTAAACCCCCTTTCTTTTTATATCGGTAAAACTTTGGTAACATCCACAACTTTCAACAAAATATTACCTGGGAAATAAATGCTCGTAAATTATCAGAAAATATGGCATGATAATTAATGAATAACCATTCAGTAAATACAAAGGGGACATGATATATGAACGAAACCTGGAACCAAATCGAAAACACAATGAATAACCACCCAACTCCAATCCAAAACCAAAACGTCCGTTACGAATTCCACCTAACCGGCGACGAACCATCCGTCAAACAGCTAGTCCTAGCTGACGGTCGAGCATTTGTAACGGATGATACTAGCTCAAAAGCTGATTGCACCCTTACATTAAGCTCAAAGGATTTTGTAAAGCTCATTAACGGGGATTTAAATAGCACTTCTGCATTTATGTTTGGGAAGCTGAAGGTTGACGGGAGTATTGGATTGGCATTGAAGCTGGAGGGATTGTTGAAGGAGTATAGTTTTTAAGAGAAAAAGAAAAACGACTTTCATAGCGAAAGTCGTTTTTTGTATTATTTTTTATTATCAAAATACATACCATCAATCATTTGAGTAGCCGCATAAGGGTTAGTGTAAGAACCTTCATGGCGTTTCTTTTGCTGAAGCTCCTTAATATCTTTCTTAACAAGAGCCATCACAGTAGTTAGCTGTTTATTGATCCCATGATCTAACTCTATTAATTTGCCATAAACTGATAGCTTGGATATTTGTTCAAGATCTAAGGATTGTAATGCCATTTCACGAGCATCCAATAACTCATTAATTTTTTCAATAAATTCTGTACGCTCATCATCAGATGGTGTTTTTAAAAGATGGCTGTATAGCTCTTCAGAGACCGCTAAAAATTGGTCGACACTAGCCATCACGCTTGTCCGCCAGTAGTAAATTGCTTTTGACGATTCAATTGAATGACTTGCTTCCATGTGTCGCGGAAATCAAGGACATATGCTTCCACTTCCTCAATAATAGCAGTGTCATTCTTCATATTTGCTTCAATTAAGCGATGGTTCATATATTCATACATTTGCATCATTGACTTAGAAACTTCAATATCCATATTTAAGGTCATCATAAGCTCTTGAATAATTTTCTGTGCCTTCTGCAAGTTTGTATTTTTTTCTTGAATATTCTTTTCTGCTACCGCAATTTTTGCTTTACCTAAAAATTTTAAACAACCATTGTATAACATCAAAGTCAACTCACCTGGCGATGCAGTACTCACACTATTATTTTTATAAGCTTGGTGGACCGATTGTGCTGACAAATCTTACAACTCCTTTTGTTGAAAAACATAATTATATTTAGCTTTGGCCGAATTGTGATAGATAACCTGATTGTGAATTGGCTTTGCTAATTGCCTGCTCCATTGCAGTGAACTGTTTCCAGTAACGAGTTTCTATATCTTCTAATCTGCGTTGGAAGTTAGAAATACGAGTATTCATGTCAATTAATGATTTACCTAGAGAATATTGAGAATCCGTATGTGTTGTTTTGCCTGCTTTTGTTTCTATATTTGTTGTAAATTCTTTCATAGTTTCACGAAGGCGTTGAATAATACCACGAGTATCACCTGAATTAGTTTTTTCTCCACTTTGTGTTAAAGTTTGTACCACTTTATCAGGATTTTCTGTTAAAGCTTTTTTTAGTTTATCCTCATTAATTACTAGTTTACCACCATCTGAGTATACACTAGAAGTAGTAATCCCCATTTCAGCAAGTGTATCAATTATATCATCACCCATACCGTCAACTCTACCATAAATTGCATTTCGCATACTAGATAGACCACTATTAACTATTGAATCATTGCGAAGTAGTCCACTCTTGGCCTTTTCATCCCATAATTCTTGCTCCTTATCAGACATGTCTTTCCGCTGTTCATCAGTTAAAGGAGGATAGTCACGATATTTTTTTTCTTTTAAAGAATCATTCATCCCTGTAATTAATTCGTTATATTTTTCGACAAACTCTTTTACTTTGTCTACCATTGAATTTATATCAGTAGTAGAATTTAATGTTATTGTTGATGCACCTGCAGCTGTTGTATCCTTCAAAGTTATATTAAAACCTGCCACTGTAAAATTATTCGAATTACGTTCGACTTCTGCTCCATTGATTGTTACTTTTGCATTTTTACCATTTGAAGCTATTTTCTCGGCATCAGAAAATCCTAATTTCCCAAAAAAACCACTTTTATCTCTATCAATTATCTCAACACCCTCAGCGCTTTTACCACTTGCTTTTGTGCTCAAAGATAACTGACCTGATTTTTCATCATAAAGTGCTGTTATTCCCGCTCCTTTATTATTAATCTGTTTAACAACATCACTTATAGTATCTGTTTCCTTAAAAGTGAATTCAAAATCTTTCATAGTTCCATCTGCTTGAAGAACTCCCAGTTTTACATTCTGGTCACCCGAAACGCCTAATTCTTTCATTGTTATAGTACTTGCTGTATTTGCATTAATTCTTCCAACTCCATATGAAGCAGAAGCTAACTGTTCAACTTTTTGAATTGACAATGATCCCGATGCTGCAGAAGTAGCTGTAGCAGTGACTATATTTTCATGAGAAACAGAGACTATTTTTTTATTAAAACTATTTGGCGCCAGAAAGTCATCATAAAGTTTTGTATGAAATGTATTTAACTTCGTATTAATAGAACGGTAAGAATCTCTTTGCCATTCCGTTGTTGTTTTCTTTTGAAATAATTTATCTAATGGTATTCTTTCTGCTTTCATCAAATCTCCAACAATTTGATCAATGTCCATTCCAGAAGCTAATCCACCCACTCTTAAACCTGCCATTTAAAAAAACCTCCTAAATTTTTTCGTCAATTATCATGCCTAAAAACTTTTGCATCGTATAAAATGCATCTAATAGCTTTCGAGGTGGAACTTCTCTGATTACCTCTTCCGTCTCTGCGTCGATTACTTCTACGTAATAGCGATCTAAACCATCATGCATGATAAATTTTGAGTTTCTGTTTTGGATAGTTATAAACTCATTTAATGCATCTACTGCTTTTTGTACTTTTTCTTTTGGGATTAATTCTTTCTCATTAGCTTTTTGTTCTGCTTGCATAATTTCTCTTAGAGAGTTTTCTGTAGTACTTGATTTTAATATATCACCTACTACCTCTGTTTTCAGCTGAGATGTGATTCTAACATCTTTTGGCTGTGCCTGTGCTGATAGACGCATATTATATTCCCCCTATGCCAACTTCGTTCTTATAGTAATTATCGGCAATTTTAAATTAATTTTCAGCTGTTAGCAAAATTTCCATTTAAATTGACGATAATAATAGAGTAGTAAAGTAATTCACATGGAGGTGAATAAATTGAAAATACAAAATCAGACAGGGATTGCCTTCTCTACTAATCGCTATCAAAAAAATGACAATGCAATAACTAGAACTCTGGAGAAACTTTCAGGTGGTGACAAGTTGACTCGTGCTGCAGATAACGCTTCTGGTTTGTCGATTTCAGAAACAATGCGTGGGCAAATTCGTGGACTTGCAAGGGCTCAGCTTAATATGCAGGACGGGCTTTCAGTACTTGAAACAACAGATGCAGGACTTCAACATGTTAGTAGTGTATTACAGCGTATAAGGGAATTAGCAGTACAAACATCGACTGACACAGTTTCAGATGAGGACAGGGGAGCTGCCCAAAAGGAATTAGACCAGCTTCTTCAATCTATCGACGACACCGCTGACAAAATGGAATTCAACACTCAAAGTATTCTTGGTGATGTCCGACCATTATACATACACGTGGGTGCTAACTCTGGACAGACACTTCGTATTGATACGGTAAACGTGAGCACTGCTTCTTTAGGTATAGCAATTGCTAAACTTTCCACACGAAAAGAAGCAGAAAGTTTAATAACAAAAGTGGATAGAGCTCAATCCATTATTTCTGGTCACCTAGCAAATACTGGAGCAGACTACGAAGCACTAACTCACCATAAGGATAACGTGTCGAATATAGAGGTAAGTCTTCAAAAGTCAGAATCTCTTATTCGAGATCCAGACATGGCTAGCGAAATGATAGAATTTATTAAACAAGGAATACGTCAAAAGGGCGATGAAATGCTGGTTAAGCATACTAATCAGAATATTAATAATGTATTAAGTTTAGTTAGATAGAAAAACAGACTAGGAATCCATTTTAAGGTTCCTAGTCTGTTTTTATGTATAACCAGTATAGATGTTATGATGTGCTGGGATTTTGATACTTTGATTTTCTGCCTATTAATCATCTCCTTAAATAACTCTATAATAGCTCATCTATCATTATTGGCGTCCCCGCTTTGTAATCTTTCCTTGCTAATTTGTTGATTATTTTTTCATAGTATTTAGGTTCTAGTCCATACCCTGGTCGAACAATTTTTATATTTTCTTTTGTAAATTTTTCTCCACTATTAATATCCTTAGCAACATAAATAGAACGTCTGAATTTTAAAGAAGCTTTCTCCACTTCGGTAGGGCCGTAGGTAACTTTCCCCATCGCCTGCCATGCTCGTTCTGTCTCTATAACTAATTCCTTCATCTCACTAGGTTCCATTGAAAATGCAGAGTCTACACCACCATCTGCTCTCGATAACGTAAAATGTTTTTCAATCACAGTAGCACCCAAAGCTACACTTGCTACTGCGACACCTATTCCCATTGTGTGATCTGATAATCCAACTTGCACATCGAATAACTCACTCATATGAGGAATGGTAGAAATGTTTGTATAGTTAGGCGTCGCTGGATAGGTACTAGTACATTTCAATAAAATTAAATCTTCACAGCCAGCCTCTCTTGCTGTTCTTACTAATTCATCTAACTCAGCTACAGTAGCCATACCAGTAGAAACAATCATGGGTTTACCGGTAGAAGCAACTTTTTTTATAAGTGGTAAATCAGTGTTTTCAAAAGAAGCAATTTTATAGAGAGGTACATCCAATTCTTCCAAAAAGTCAACTGCTGTATCGTCAAAGGGTGTACTAAATGCTATCATACCTAATTCACGTGCACGATCAAAAATTGGTTTATGCCATTCCCAAGGAGTGTACGCTTGTTGATATAATTCATAAAGATTTTGACCATCCCAAAGATTTTCACTATCCTCAATTTTAAAATCCAGATTTTCTATATTCAAAGTCATCGTATCGGCAGTGTATGTCTGTATTTTTAAAGCATGTGCACCTGCTTTAGAAGCTTCTTCAACTATTTTTAATGCTCTCTCCAAGGAATGATTATGATTACCGGACATTTCAGCAATAATGAATGGACTTCGATTGGATCCCACCAATTGATCAAGAATTTTTATTTGTTTCATTTATATTCTCCTTTCAAAATATCTTCACAAAGTATAAATCTTAACTTACTTCTCACATCAATTGACCGCCATTTACCCGAATAACTTCTCCAGTGATGTAAGAAGAAAGTACAGGTGATAACAAAAAAATAATACTCCATGCAATTTCATCAGGTTTTGCAAATCTTTTAAACGGGATGTTATTAATAATGTTATTTCTAACTTTTTCAGGAAGATTTTCAGTCATTGAAGTTTCAGTAAATCCTGGAGCAACAACATTTGATCTTATATGTTTTCTTGCACCTTCTTTAGCTAAACTCTTTGAGAATCCTATAATTCCTGCTTTACTAGCAGAATAATTTGTTTGTCCTAAATTTCCACTTTCCCCAACTATAGAACTAACAAATACAATTGAACCTTCTTGTCTTTCATACATTTTGTTTATTATTGGTCTAGTAGTGTTAAATGCACCAATTAAATTAACATCAATTACTTCGTTCCATAGTTCTGGACTTATTTTATGATAGAAACTGTCTCTAGTAATCCCAGCATTAGAAACAATCCCATAAATGGGACCCAACTCTTTTTCAATTTTAAATAAAGCATTTTCCATTTCTTCATATGAAGTAACGTTAGCTTTGAACTGGATTCCTTTATTATTTCCTTTGCCGGTTAAATTAATATATGCTACTTTTGCCCCTAATTTTTCGAGTTTTATTACTAGAGCATTTCCTATTCCTCTATTGCCACCTGTAACTACCACAACTTTATCCTTTAATCCAAAAACATCCAACTCATTCATATTAATAGTCCTCTATAGTAATTTTTTTGTAATTAGTTTGCTCTCTTAAAATTAACCATTTTTCTTTGAAAGTCGCCATTCTAATAACATCAAGATACTTTCCTTCTTTAAATATATGATCTTTAAATTTTCCTTCTTCTATTGCACCAAACTTTTTATGTATATTAATGACTGTTTCATTAAACTCAAAAATCTCACACCATAATTTATTCAAGTTTAGTTGGTCAAATACATAATCATATATATTACATTCTAATATTCGAGCAAGTCCCTGGCCTCGTGCTTCAATCTCACCTAAATAATATGCCCACGAAGCTTGTTTATTAACATAATCGATATTATTAATACTGATTAAACCTACATCCACTCCTGATTCTAATTGTATAATCCAGTACTTTTCTCTCTTTTTATTTTGCAAAATACTATTGTACCAATCTAATTGTTTTTCTATACTCAAATCTGGATCAGTATACATATATTTAGTTACTTCCGGTAACATTCTCCAATTCATTATCATTACAAGATCATCTTCATGTATTTCCCTTAAATTAATTACCACAAAACACCATTCCTTTCATTTTCAAATTATCCCTATATACAAGAATTAAAAATATTAGAAACATTTATAAAATAATTTCATTTTATTAACTCTATAATTTTATTTAAAACTAAGTATTTCCTTATCATTTGGTAATTGATTATTTTTGTAAATCTACTGATTGTTGTTTGGACTACCTCTTTATTATTAAATAACTCTTCTAATTTACTTATAATCAATGATTCATTTACCTCTTCATGTGATCCTAATAAAAAAATCATATTTTTTTGGGCAAGTAATTCTGTAAGCTCTTTCTGATTTTCAGCAATAATTGTAACTACCGATGGCAATCTTAAATACATTCTTTCCCATGAAGCTGAACCACCTGCTCCAAAAGCTAAATCAGCCGCTGCCATTAACTTTGCAATATAGTTTATCTGACAGTATAAATTATAGTTATCATTTTTATTACAAATTTTTTCTATTTCTTTTTTCAGAGGGTTTTGTTCTCCAATCACTACATTAATTTTTATATTTTTTAATTGTAATTGTTCAAATGCTTTTAAAGTTTTCAATGTTTCTCCTGTAGAATCTACTGCCCCAAAAAAAATTAATATATTTCTAATTTTTGTATTTCTAATTAAATTTTTGGGATTTATATTAAGAAATTCTTCCCTTAGTAATGTATAGTCGGGTCCTAACAACTGTATACAATTATTGGGTACCAAATTTTTATAACGGTTATACATATTTAAATAATAATTTTGATCTAATATTAAATCACAATCATGCTTTCTATCTGCAATATCATCAATGACCATTATATATTTTACAAAAGGACGTAAATTCATTTCCCATTGTATATTAATAGAGTAATGATCTACAATTAACATAGTAACAACTTCGTTTTTAATTATAGAAATGGTTTCATTAGCATCTTCAAGATAATGTTCCCTTGTCCAGTTCAAAGGGCTAGTAGTATTTATTTTCGACAGTTTATATACTTCAAAACCTTGCTGAGTTATATATTCAATCAAATTACCTTCAATATTTCTGCAAATAAATTTTACAAGTACATTTTTCTTTTGTAGTTGTTTCGCTAATGTTAGACATCTCATCACATGACCTGAACCTATTTGCATTGAAGCATCAGTACGTATAAATACTTGCATATTTACCACCTTATAATTTCTTTTGTTCAATATGAATATTTAATTGCATCCATTCTGGATTCTTATCAAGAATGTTAATAACATCATTCATAGAAAAAATATGATTTTCTTTGTATAATTTCTTTAAGATAAGTTCAATTAATTGGAAATCTTCATTTGTATCCACAGTCCAACGATATTTGCCAAAGTTCTGATTACAGGTGATAAAACCAATATTAAAATTCTGTGGATTCGAATACATGTACGCTGTAACATGTTCTCTATCTCTTTCTAAATTAGCTTTTAGATAGGTTTTTTCTAATGCTTTTTCAGAAAAAACTTCTGTATCTAACCCTCTTGGATACGTTCTTTCTATCGTATTTGATACATAGTCATAATATGGTAAATTGTCTATATAATATTTAATAGTTTTATCGATGATAGATGGATCTATAATAGGGCAATCTGAAGTTAACCTAACTATAACTTCTCCTCCAAATTGTTGCGATGCTTCATAATAACGAGCAAGTACATCCTCTTCGGAGCCTCTGTAGTAATCAACGTTATACTGTTCACAAAAACTAACTATAAGATCATCGTTTTTATTAGTTGTAGTGGCAATAACTATTTTATCTATCAGTTTTGATTTTTTCACTCTTTCTAATTGATATAATAATAAAGGTTTGCCATTCACTTCTTTTAATATTTTACCGGGTAATCTAGTTGAACCCATTCGAGCTTGGATAATCGCTAAAATTTTCATTTTTTTACTTTTCCAATCACTAATTTTACAGCATCAATAACATCTTTGATGTCCTGATCTTGCATTAAAGGAAATAAAGGTAGAGAAATAATTTCTTCATATAATTTCTCTGCTTCTGGAAGAGAACCTTTTAAATATCCCAGCTGTTGATAGAAAGGAAGAGTATGTACAGGAATATAATGAACATTAACACCAATTTTAAGTTTTTGTAGCTCTTCAAAAACTTCCTTTCGAGAAGCATTTAATTTCTCCAAGTTTAATTTAAGCACATACAAATGCCAACTTGAATCTGTGTCAGGCAACTGATATGGAATTTGTAGTTCTGCCATTTCAGTAAAACTCTCATTATAGGCTGCAACAATTTGTTTTCTTCTGCTAACAAAACTATCTAATTTATTTAATTGACTTGCGCCAAGTGCTGCTTGAATATCAGTCATTCGATAATTATAACCTAAAATTTGCATTTCATAATACCAAGGTCCATGATTTTCATGCAATAATTTTGAATCTCTCGTAATCCCATGAGAACGAAATTGTAAAAGTTTATTATAATAATCTATATTATTTGTTGTAATTATTCCTCCTTCACCAGTAGTAATATGTTTCACAGGATGAAAGCTGAACATTGTCATATCACTAAATGAACCAACTTTTTTTCCTTTATATATACTCCCTAAAGCATGGGCGGCATCTTCAATAACAACTAAATTATATTTATTAGCAATTTCCCTGATTTCTTCTAATTGCGCTGGTTGACCAGTAAAATGTACTGGTATTATTGCTTTTGTTCTAGGAGTAATCTTCTTCTCGATATCAGTAGGGTTTATATTATATGTTTTAGGGTTGATGTCAGCAAAAATGACTTTTCCACCTTGATACAGAACACAATTTGCACTTGCTGCAAAAGTAATGGGGGTTGTGATAACCTCATCTCCGCTGCTAATTCCTGCTGCAAAACAGGCGCCATGCAAAGCTGCAGTTCCATTAGAAAAAGAAACTGCATATGTTGCACCAACAAATTCAGCCACTTTTTTTTCAAACATTTCAATAGCAGGCCCCGTTGTTAAATAATCACTTTTTAGTACCTCTATCACAGCATTAATATCGTCGTCATCAATAAATTGCTTACCATAAGGCAAATAAGTATTTCTCACTTCTAATATCTCCTTAAAGAAAAAATGCAGTCAAAGACTACATTTCTTCCACTAATTCTTTTAATTGTTCAATAGATAGCCATTCATCATTAATATCGCTTGCATATTTAAAGCCTTCTGAAAGGAGCTTTCCTCCCTCAGCAAATTCTTTGGACCACCAAGAAAATTCAGGTTGTATGATAAAATAATCACCAAACTCAACAGTATGACGAGCGTCATCTTCGGTAATCATAGCTTCATGTAATTTTTCTCCTGTACGAATCCCTACAATTTTAGTTTCACATTCAGGTGCTATTGCAAATGCTAAATCTGTAACTTTCATACTTGGAATTTTAGGAATAAAAATCTCTCCACCATGCATTCGCTCTAAATTATCTAAAACAAACTGAACTCCTTGATCAAGAGTAATCCAAAATCTTGTCATACGCTCATCAGTAATAGGCAACGTACCTGTCTCCTTTAACTTTTTGAAGAATGGTACTACACTTCCTCGACTACCAACCACATTTCCGTATCTAACAACAGAAAAACGAGTTTTCTTTTCACCAACGTAAGAATTTCCCGCAACAAATAATTTGTCCGATGCTAGTTTAGTTGCTCCGTAAAGATTCACTGGGCTACATGCCTTATCTGTACTAAGAGCTATGACTTTCTCTACTCCACGGTCTATTGCAGCTTCTATAATATTTTGTGCACCATGAATATTTGTCTTTACAGCTTCAAATGGATTGTATTCACATGCTTCAACATGCTTCATTGCTGCAGCATGAATGACAATATCTACTCCATCAAACGCACGATAAAGTCTATCTTTATCTCTAACATCTCCTATAAAGAACCTAATTCTATTATCGTGAAATTCCTGTGCCATCTCATATTGTTTTAACTCATCTCTACTGAAAACAATAACTTTTTTTACATCAATTTCTAGTAATTTACGTATAATTTTTTTCCCGAATGATCCAGTTCCACCCGTTACTAATATCGTTTTTTTAGATAATGTCTTATTTTGCATTGATTTCACCTTTTTTAGTTTTTCAACTTATTTTCTAATACTTGATTAAACTGACAATCTGAAAGAGATTGGAGATATTCTACAAAAATATCTTGTTTTATCATTGGAACATTCTCAATTTTAGCTCCTTCTTTTGCCGTGTTAAAAATTTTCATTTTTGACTTTCTTGCCTTTCTTTCTATCCAACGATGATAGGTACTTAAATTAGGAGTTGTATTAATCATTTCCCCGTTGTTAGAAAGTATTTTTCTAAAGTTAAAACTTTCAGCTATTTCAATCCCAGAAGTGGATGTATTAGAATGTGTTCTCTTACCTTTAAACCCCAAATCTTGACCAAATAAAAAAAGTTTTTTAAAGCCTAAATATTCAATAAGCGAAATTGCAGTTGTTGCAACAGACCCACCAGTCTCCATTAGTGGACTTTCGTTTTTTAATACATATTGCTCTGCCAGAAAATATCCCTGCTGAAATAACAATATTTTAGGCCCAACATGTATCTTTGACATTTCATTGTTAGCCGTTGATAAATAAAACAAAAGGCCTTTATATTGACTATCTTCTATTTGTTTTACAACATTTATTGACGGATCTGTGATGATAATTGCATCAGGAACAACACCATTCATTAATAATGTTTTCAATGAAGAACCTACACTTAAAATGAAAGATTTGTTTTTTGCTTTTTGAAGCCATTTCAGAGTCTCATTTAAAGATGGGCCACCTGATATCAGACAGGCACTTTTATTTTCAAAAGTATTTTTTAATACATTAACATACAAGTTTCTATTTTGAATATTACTTAAAAAGTTACTTTTTAAAAGTTGTGCTGTAGCATTATAGCTCATTTGTCTAATTTTAATATCCTCTAAAATTGTAAAATATGGATGATCTTCAGAAATAGCTTTTAACCAGACATTCGGTAAAATCACTTGATAGTCTAGATACTCTTGAATTTTATCTCCCGCTTTAATAAGCTTAACAGTTTTCTGACAAATTATTTGTTTGTTTCTTGAATGTTTTTTAAAAACATTCATTTCTTCTATGTCTAACAGTAATAACAATATATTTTTATTGGAAGCTAGATTTAATAAACTTTCTAAATGATAACCTAATCCTAAACCAACCAATAAATAACCTTTTGCGTCAAAGTCTACTTCATTCTCAATAAACTTTTCGGCATCTTTAGAAGGATTATATTTGCTATAAATATATTTTCCATTAAACAGTAAAGTATTTTCCCCATTTCTAGCAACTTCGACTTTTAATTTCATGATCAGTTTGTAAATTCTATTGCTGAACATTCCTCAAAAAAAGGTTTTATTTCGTATTCAAACATATCAGCAATAAGAACATAATCTTGAATTTCTAAACCATTATTTACTTCGTGTAAAAACTCATGAATTTTTTTAGCATTTAATTCACTATGCAATTTACTCTGTAAAAAAAGGTCGTTAGCAGTTGTTAACCATATAACTCCTTCACTAAAATTAGTAATTAAGTTCATGGCATCCATTATAAGATCTTTTCTAAGTAAGTTAGAAATTTCTTGGCAACCGATAGGTAATCTTACTAAATAATTGTTGTAACTCTCTACTGTATCCTTTAATAAATCGCTCATTAATTTCATCCTTTCCAAAACTTTAATTTTCTTAATAAGTTTTCAGTGTATTTTTTTGATATTGTTGCCGCTTCAAGTAATCTAGAATAGAGTTCTATATTTTGATTATATATTCGATTGAAGGTTTCATTTGTAGTTTCGCCTTCTTTTTCTTGATAATTTTTTAATATATCTATTGTAATAGGATTTATTATAGTGGACATGGATACTTTAGAACATAACTTTCTTATTTCCTCATCCACTTTTTTCAATTTTCCTAAAGTATTCTTTGAAAAAGTTACGTTACTTTTGTTATTTGCTAGAGCTCCTAATCCCATATTTAAACAAGTTATAATCCTATTATAATTTAGTATTTCTTCTTTGATTTTTTCAGTAAAATCTTCATAATCTATAATTTCATATGTAATCGACGTATCCTTTTGAATCTTTTTTACTGCATATTTATTGCAGAAAGAGTCAAATGCTTCATGTTTATATCCTTCCAACAAGATGCCGCCCTCTGTACAATTAAATATCGAATTTTCGTGTTTTACTAAATTTACAAGTCTTTCGAAACTTTCTTTCATTGACAAAAATGCATAATCAGTCAGGACATACTCGTTATTATAGCCTTTAACGTAAAACATCCCTCTTTCTTCTCTATATCTATCGTCAATCACCTTATAATGTTTATTATTCTCTGCATGTGTTTTATTGAAAGTATATGCTAAGTCCTGTCCTATTATTGCTATTGGTCCATCTGAGATATAACTTGCTATGGAAAATGCATAGTTAGCTACAGAGCCCCCACCAAGTATGATTGGCACTTCCTTGTCTAGAGTATGCTCGATAATATCCTTATAATTTACAAATTCATTAGATAGGAAAAAGAAACAATTAGAGTGAAATGATTCTCTAATTTTATGATGATTGGTCATACTATATATTAAATGTGATTTTTTTAACTCTAATTGTTGAAAATGCTCATAATTTTTTTCCCCACCATCAATTGAAATAACAAAATCTGGTTCTATTCCATGTGAAAGGAGGGTATTTATAGTAGAACCTGATGCAATTAATATTAGTCTCTCCAAATTTTCTTTTAGTAAAGGAATTTGTTTTGTTAAAGATGGACCACCCGAAGCTATGACCACGGGACAGTTAAATTTTTTATTTAATACATTCATTGAATAATCCCTTTTAGCATAAAAGAGATTATTAATATAATTATTTTGCCAAGTTTCTGCAAAAGATCGAATTGTATTTTCATTAATGATATTGAGGTTTAATTTAGCTTTAACTAACTTTAATAGCTCCTTATATTCAGTTGGAAATAACTTTTCATAATTTGGTGAAGAAATAATAGTAACTTTTCTATTAAAATTATCTAGGTTTGCTTCCAAATAAGTGCCATAGTTTTCATTGGTTAGTTGTTTTATAAAATTACTCTTATTACTATTATGCATCTCAAATTGTTTTAACTCATCCTTTATAGGATCTACTACCAATAGTGAACTTTTCTCATTTATTTTCTCTAGCAGTGCTTTTGTAATATAGCCAAGCCCATTACCAAACAGTATATGGAAATGATTTTTTTTAAAATATTGTTCTGCAAATTGCTTGGCTTCTCTTTCTGGATTATATTTACTATGCAAATAATAACCATTTACTTTTAAAGTAAATCCATCCGTTTTTGTTTTTACCTTTTCCATGTTTAAATCCACAAGTCCCACCTCTTTTTCTATATCGGCCAGAATTTATAAATATCAACAAAAAAGCCGAATTCCATAAAGGAATTCGGCTCTTTATTGAACTTTTATTGTAATAATTGAAGTACACCTTGTGGTTGTTGGTTAGCTTGAGCAAGCATAGATTGTGCAGCTTGAGTCAAAATGTTGTTTTTAGTAAAGTTCATCATTTCTTTCGCCATATCTACGTCACGAATACGAGACTCAGCTGCTGTTAAATTTTCAGAAGAAGTTCCAAGATTATTAATAGTATGCTCTAAACGGTTTTGATTTGCACCTAGTTTAGATCTTTCAGTAGATACAGCATCAATAGCTGTTTGAATTGTAGAGATTGCCTTATCAGCACCTGTTTGTGAAGAAATAGTAATAGCATCTATTTTAAGAGCTGTTGCTCTCATGTTCTTAATATTTAAATCAATATTTTGTCCTGAGTTAGCTCCAATATGGAAAGTTAATGCATTAGCAGCTGCACTTAAAGTACCATCTAATAATTTTTTAGTATTGAATTCTGTATTGTCCGCAATTCTATCAATTTCTGTAGTTAACTGAGCAATTTCTTCTTGCAAATTTTTTCTATCTGTAGTCGTATTAGTGTCATTTGCAGATTGAACTGATAGTTCACGCATACGTTGAAGGATTGAGTGTGTTTCGTTAAGAGCACCCTCAGCAGTTTGGATTAAAGAGATAGAATCTTGAGCATTTTTTGTTGCCATGTCAAGACCGCGGATTTGTCCACGCATTTTTTCAGAGATTGCAAGACCAGCAGCGTCGTCTCCAGCACGGTTAATTTTGTAACCTGAAGATAATTTTTCTAAGTTTTTAGCAGATGATCCTTGGTTAGCTGTTAAGTTTCTGTGTGTGTTTAAAGCTGAAATGTTGTGTTGAATTCTCATTGTGAGATTCCTCCTTGAATTTTGGTTTAATTAGTTCCACATCCTTGTGGAATTTGTTTGGCAGTATAAGGTCGGCCGCCCCATTTCTGCCTTACACTAGTATTATCGTACAAGTTAAAGATAGTTTAATAGTTTATTAAATATTTTTTTTTGAAATTTGTTCAATTAATGATTTAGAGATATTTAATGCCTCTTTGTTTTGCTGTTGAATGCTTTCATACACTTCAGAACGATATACTTTTACATTTTGGGGAGCTACAATTCCTAGCTTCACCTGATCTCCGTCTACGCTCAATATTTTTAATTCTATCTTATCACCAATCATTATAGATTCATCTTTCTTTCTTGAAAGAACAAGCATTAAATAGCACTCCCTTCAATAGGAAACCTAATCGGATAAGTGGTTGCATCTTGTAATACTAATTGTTTTGCAAGTCGCTTTTTGTAATTAATCAACAAGGGTGCTTGTAAATTTAAAGTGGAACTATGGAATGGATCTCTTAACGTTACAATGGAGTACGTGATTAAATCTTCACTTTCTTCTATTTGTAAGTCCTCTTTATCGTCCTCTGGAACGTCAAATGTATAATCATTTTTAAATGCAAAAGGGAAAGCAATAACAAACCCAATTTCTTGTTCTTTAATTGATTGAAGTACTGCGAAAGGTGAATCTTTTTCTAAGGGTAAAATTACAAATTTCTTTATTTCTTCAAACCCTGGTATTCCATCTGGAAATTGGATAATATCTTTTTCCTCTATTACCATCGATCCTAAAAATTTCGTTTCAATGTTCATATTTATTACTCCTTTAGACTATGAAGTCGATTTCAATCGTTGGATTTTGCATCATAACCCCTGATACTTTACCTGGTGTATAGCCGTAAACCGGTTTGTTAATTTGAGCATTTATTATAGGCTTTTGCGTTTGAACATTTATATCCAGCTTAGCTGGCTCATAATCTAATTTTATAGAACCTACCGATGGAATAAAATCTATACCTAAAGCCTTTTTATGAGGAAATGTGTTTTGCTTCGCAATAGAAGGTATCGCATTTTGGTTATGTGCGATATCCATCATTTGGTTTCCTTCACGTACTCGTCTAGCAATCCCTTGCATGACTTTCTTCCGTCCCTCTGCGGCAAAGTTAGAAGTAGATTCAAGTGGCCCTATTAGACCTACATCTCTTCTTGCTTGAGAAGAATCAATCTTCATGATACCACGAGTTGTCTCTATATCTACAATGGCTGCGGGTTGTTCGATGTGTTGAGTTGCCTTTGGTTGTTTGATCGTTTGCTTAGCATTTACGATATTGAGTCCTAGCTTAGCATCTGTAGTCTGTATTTGAAGCTTTGGAAAATTCAATTGTCTCACCTCGAAAGAAAGCGTTTGAACAGATTGTCCAAACGCTTTGAATTATCTAATAAAATCTACTAATGTGGATTGAATGATTTTTGCACCTACTGAAAGTGCAGCTTGGTGAATAGATTCTTGGGTAATCATTTCTGTTATCACTTTTTCATAGTCTATATCTTCGTTGTTGGAAAGTTGTTTGGTCACAATTACTTCTTGTGCCCCTAGTCTGTTTTCCATCATTTCTACTCGATTTTGACGTGCCCCGATATCTGCACGAGCCGCTAAAACAGCTTTTTCGTTATCATTTTTCATTGTTAAATATTTGTCAAAATCCTTACCTGTCTTATTTGGGTCTTTTAAATCAGCCTCTAATCCGACAATCATGTTATCAATATTCTGGAACATATCGAGTCCTTTTGTGTTTACAGTGATTTCTACACCATCATAAACTTCAATATTAACATCTTTATTTACACCTACTGCAGCTCCAGGTGTTAAAAAGTTTGTACCATCATGTAGAGGTGAGTTGGTATTTGTGCCTGAAAAGATGTATTTATCCCCGACTTTTGTATTTCCCATATCACGCACTTGCTCTTTAATTTGTGTAATTTCTTTTTCTATCTTTGTACGGTCATCTGGTGTTAATGTGTCACTAGAAGCCTGTGTAACAAGTTCTTGGACTCGATGAAGTGCAATTCCTACCTTGTCAAGTGCATCATCCGAACTATCTAACCAGTTGTTAACCTCACCTAAGTTACGCTGATATTGTTCCACTTTATTCAAATCAGTACGATATCCAATTCCTTTGATAGCTACTACTGGATCTTGTGAAGGACGTGTTATTTTTTTACCTGAGTTAATCTGTTCTTGTAGTGTCGCCATCTTATTGTAACTACCCGATAGGTTACGGAGCATATTATTCGAAAGCATTGATTGAGTTACACGCATGTTATTGACCTCCTATTATAATCCTGCACGACCCATGCCGTTGATGATTTTATCTAATGTTTCATCAATAACTGTAATCATTCTTGCGGACGCATTGTATGCTTGTTGGAATGTAATCATGTTTGTCATTTCTTCATCTAAAGAAACGGAGCTAACTGAAGCTCGATTATTTTCTACAGTTAATTTGATTGTTGCCGAATTATAAGCCAATCGATTTGCTTGTTCTCCGTCAACTCCAAGTTTTCCAATCATAGATTGATAAAACGATTGAACAGTTGCATTATTTAGGTCACCAAGTATTTCAGATTTCATGTTCGCTAAAAGAATTGCATTTTTACCATTTCCCTCTTCTTTACCTGTTGAAGAAGAGGCTGCTACTAATGATGGATCACTTGAAAAAATTGAATCAACAGAAATAGTACCTGCTGACAAAGTAGTCCCCGGCTTTGTTACAAAGAAGTCTTGTCCTTTAGCACCATTTAAATCTGTTCCACCAATGTGTATCTCATTAAATTTATTAGCGAACGCTAAAGCCATTTGATCCAATTTCGCGAGCATCTCAGGGTAGTAGCCTACTGCATTAGTAGCGTCTGCTCCATGTCCATATGAATCGATCAATGATAACATTTTCCCTTTGTTTACTTCCATGTCGTCATAATTGATAGATCCACCTGCTACTCCATTTCCTGTTACAGTAAATCCATTAAAAGGTTCGAATTTATTGTTATCAGTCATTCCTATTGGAGTAAGCTCTCCTGCAGATTTACCATTAACAACTTCTACACTGCCCGTTTTTGTCTTTATAGATACCTTTACTGATCCTTCTGCAATAGCTAATGCATTACCACCAGATTTTGTATATTCAATATCAATAGGAAAGTTTTGAGATAACTTATCCAACAATACATCTCGAGCATCATATAAATCATTAGGCATGTACCCATTTGGTTCAATTGCCTGGATTTGTTCATTCAGAGAAGCAATTTGCTTTAAAATAGAGTTTACATCATCTGTAGACGTCAAAATTTCATTTTTTATATTCCCTTGAATATCAGAAAGTTGTTTATGAATATAGTTAAATGATTCCGCTACACCAATACCTTGCTGTACAACTACTTTTCGTGCCGCAGCATTTTCTGGATTTGTACTTAAATCTTGAAGTGATTTCCAAAATAAATCCATCGATGCATTTAAGCCGAATTCAGATGGTTCAGCCATGATATCTTCCATTTGCGAAATTGCATTAGATCTTGATTCCCAATATCCTAGCTTCGTAGATTCTTGACGATATTGACGATCGATAAATTGATCACGAATACGTTGAACAGATTGTGCCTGAACTCCAGTCCCAAGATGTCCAGGTATTTTAGGAGCATTTAAGCCTGTTCCTGGATAACCTAATGTTGCTTCCATATTTACACGTTGGCGAGAATAGCCGAGTGTATTTGCATTGGAAATATTGTGCCCCGTTGTATACAAAGCAGATTGTTGCGTATAAAGTCCACGCTTGCTTGTTTCTAATCCCATAAATGTTGAGCCCATGGGTCAGCCTCCTATGCTTGTGAATCGAAGTAAGTTTTGTCTTTTGAAGGACCTCTCACTTCTGATTTCGAGTAGTTTATTTGGTCTGGCTTTGGTTTTAGCATGTCGAGTGTTAAATTAACGAACTGAAGAGATTGAAGAGTTAGCTTTTGATTCAGATCGTTTTGATTTTTGAGAGTTTCCAATGTGAGAAGAAGCTGTTTACGTGCAGCGCTAAGCTGCTCCTTTTCTTCCTCAGTGTTGGTGTTTTCTAAGACATGTACAACAGTTGGGTTGTCGATCGGAGCAATTCCTTTTGCTCTAAGGTAATCCGTTACCTCTAATTGACGCTGTTGCTCTAGCTGAGAAATACCGGCTACGTGCGCCTGCTCGTCCTTGAGCAGTTGGTTAAGACTGTCCATGTCCCCAGTTTTGATGGCCTCTGTTTTTTTGTACGCAATTTCTAACAAACTTTTGTGAAGCATATTTAGGTTCGTTAGAGAGTGCAGAATCTTATCGATGGACATGCTCGGGTCTCCTTTAAATTTGGTAGTATTTCAAAATGTTTGTAGCTAGCTGCTTTGCATCCACTTTGTAAGTGCCTGCTTCGATGTCTGCTTTAATAGCAGCAACGCGCTCTGCCTGCTCTACCTCTATCGGAGATTTCGTCTGCATACTTTTTGCTGCTGATGAAATTTCCAACTGGTCTGCAGTTGCCTTCAAAGCATTTTGTGTTTTTTCTGTTTGCATTTGATTGCGTTTGTATGGATTGATCTGATTGACACCTAGATTTGTGATTTTCATATACATACCCCTTTCGTTCTATTAGTATCTATTCTATATTTCGGTAAGTTTTAAAAAGTGTTTAGAGTTCTTTTGTAGGAAAAGATTGGTATAGGAAATGAGCCTTAGGGCATTACCATTTGACTAGACTTCTATGACTGAAGCAAGTAGGTAGAACTATCGGTCGAAGCTTTGTTCCAGTTGACCTTAAAGGGCAACACGTGCTGATTCAGACAAAAAACTCTCACACAAGGTGAGAGTTACTTTTGATCCTTATAATAGACTGCCTCTTGATTATTTACCTTATCACGAAATTCTTTTGCGGCCTCAAACTGGCGTAGCCCAGATTTCAATTCATCGGAGCATTTCGCACAAAGCTTTCCTACTTGTGTCAATTTTCCACAGCTGTCACATGGATAGCCTAAGTTTGGAAATAGAGCTGGCTGTAATCTTCCCTTGCGAACCCATTTATGTAAGAGGTCCTCATCCACTCCTGTCACCTCTACGATTCTATCAACAGTAGCTGCGCGATTTTCTCGTTTTCTTAAAAATCGATAGACGATTTCGTATAGCTTTTCCTCATTCATCGCACAAGGATTACAAACTTCTCTTAACCCAGTATAGTTAAAAAACTCGCCACATGATGGACAATTCTTTAGTTCTCCCATGACCATACCTCCACTATTTCTGCTAGTTGTCTTTTATATCGGCAGATTACCCTTTTATTAAAGTAATTGCCTCCACACTCTTAGCACCAGCATCCTTCAGCACTTTTGCAGCATGATGAATGGTGGCACCTGTTGTGTAGATATCATCAAATAAAATATAGTGTACTGGCTGGACATCTGTTATAGATTCAAATAAAATTCCAGCTTCCAGACGTTCCTTCTTTGACTTTTTTCCCTGGACGCTTCTAGTAGTTTTCACAAGAAGGTTTTGGAATGGAATCTCGGCTTCATTTATAAATTCCTCCACTTGAGAGAAGGTTCTTTCCTTTAATTTTTCCGGGTGCATAGGTATAGGGACAACTATTCCTTGTTTATGGACAAGTAGTTCACTTATTTCACGAGCAAATACGCCAGCGAGTGCAACATCCTGTAGAAACTTGTATTGATGGAGATAGTTTTTCATCGCATCATTGTAAGTATAAAGTGAAGTAACTTGATCGACTGCTCCTTCGTAGGCGGTCCCAATAAAGTCAGAGAAATCAAATGAGTCTTCCGCTCTCTCAAATTTTTGGTAGCACCGATCACAGCTAGCAATCTCGATTTCATAGAGGAATAATCGCCTCCATGTCGCAGGGCTTGAAAATATACTCCCACAAATCAAACAGTTTATAGCTCATTCCACCTTTCAATTTCCTCCTTTGCCTCATCCATCGCATGGCTTATTCCATGATGAAAGAAAACAATGTCTCCGTCTGGATGCTTGACGGAGCGTCCTACTCTCCCGCTAATTTGTATGAGAGCGTTAGCAGTAAAAATATCCTGCTCTGCTCCTACTACTGCAACGTGAACATTTTCTATAGTGATTCCTCTTTCTAATATTGTAGTTGTTAATAAACCAGGCACTTTCTTTTCGCGAAGCTGCATGACTCTTTCCTTTCTATCTGGATGCTCAGCATAGACCCGGGGTAAGTCACCAGGGAATTGCTCTAGCATTTCAATAGTTGGGAGGAATACGAGAAATGGGATATTTTTTTGAATTTTTTCATCTATCCATTGCTGTAGCTTTGTCGGGATTTTTCCTTTGTTTAATTGTCTAGCGTAACCCCAAAGGCTGTCGAATCTAGGTACAGGTAATGGATAACCGTGATATCGTTTGGTGAGAATGGATTGGTTGGCTGTTTGAAGGGAATCGGTGGGCGTGGCTGTTACATAGTGAATAGCTGTATTTGGTTTTGCAGCTTTTACAACCGCTTGTTGAAGAGTCTCATCTGCATAGTAAGGGAAGGCATCTGCTTCATCGACAAATATGACATCAAAAGCATTTTCAAAACGGTATAGCTGATGTGTAGTGGCCAGGATTAATGAGGCAAAGCCTTCCTGGTCTGGTGCTCCTCCGTAAAGTGCATGGATGATAGTTTTTGGGAACACCTTTTGGAAACGAGGGAACAGCTCTAAAACGACATCAGTTCTTGGTGCAGCGACGCATACACGTTTGCCTGCTAGCAAAGAGGCAAAGATAGATGGAAAGAGTAGCTCTGTTTTGCCTGCTCCGCAGACTGCATGTAAAAGGTGAGACTGATTGTTTTGGACACTGTTTAAAAGCTCTTCACTTGCCCTTTGTTGAAGTGCTGTTAACCGACCGGACCAGCCAAAAATTTCCTCGGTTGTTCCGATAGCTGGCTCCTTGACCCAAGTTATCAGTTCAGAGCAACTACTAACTCGTCCCATACGGATGCAATGACGACAGTAGGTACAGGTTTTATTACAATGGGCGCATTGGAAAGAGTAAAATAGTGATGGATTTGTGTTATGACATCGATTGCAGATGTGTTTCATTGATTGAAATATTGTTTGAGGTTTAATCGTTTTGATTCCTGGTTTTAGATGAATGTGGCCGCTGAGGATATGGTCGTCTATGACCTCGCGCGGAAAAGGCGTGTGTGCGCGAAGCCATATGCGTCCAGTGAGAAATTGCTGTAATTGCTCGTTTACTTGTTTCATTATGATTCTACGTGGTACCAGCCTAGTCCCATGGAGCCTTCTCCAAGGTGCGTACCGATAACCGGACCAAAGTAGCTGATTGTAAATTCAACGTTTGGCATAATTGCTTCTAAAAGAATTTTCCATTCTATAGCCTCTTGCTCGTTGTTGGCATGAATAATAGTAGCCTTGATTTTATCGTATTTGCTTGCATCTTCCTCTAGCATATCTGCAATTCGTTTCATCGCTTTTTTGCGAGTGCGAACTTTTTCAAATGGAACGATGACTTTATTTTCAAAATGAAGGATTGGTTTTACTTGAAGCACAGATCCAATGACACGCTCAAAGCCGTTTAGACGGCCGCCACGGTGAAGATGATCTAGGTTGTCCACCATGAAGTATGCACGCATCGATTGTTTCATCTTGTTTAATTCTTGTAAAATTACTTCTGGAGTTTCACCGGCCTGCGCCATTTCTGCAGCACGGATTACATAGAAGCCTTGAACCATACAAGAAATCTCTGTATCGAATGTATACACATCAATACCTTCGACCATACCTCCTGCTTGCTCTGCTCCTGCCAATGTACCACTAATTCCGCTAGAAAGATGAATAGAAATGATGGTGTCATAATCTTTCTCTAACTCTTCGAAGGTGTTTACGAAGTTTCCTAGAGAAGGCTGTGAGGTTTTTGGAAGTGCTTTTTCATTTCGAATTTTATCGTAAAATTCATAAGCGTTAATATCTATTTCTTCTCTATATGTGTCGTTACCGATTACGACACTTAGAGGAACCATTTGAATGTTTAAACTTGCTCGTTTATCTTCTGGAATATAAGCTGTACTATCAGTAACTATTACCGTTTTTGTCATGTAAGAAATCACTCTCCTAACTCTAGTTTACTGAATATGGATAGGAAAGGAAAGCATAAAAAGACCCCAAACATGATATTTGTCATATATGCTGGGGATATGGTGATTTATTCAGTTGTTTCGCCTATAAAATAGACACTTGTTACCACCCATTTGCCTTCTTCCTTCACAAAAACCGTCACCTGACGACCATTACGATCGAGTTTTGCTCCAGACCCTGGCTCGTGAAGTGCAATATGGATATTTGAATATACTTGAGCTTCTTTGTCATTATATTCAATAATAGTAACGTCCTCAGTTGTACGTACAGTATCGTAGTTTTCGAAGGTCTCCAATACTAGTTCTTTTTCGGATTCATAGTTGAAGCCCTCTGGCTTTTTGGAGATTACACTTAAATAGCGGTCTATATCTTCTTCGTTAAATGCTTCAATGTATTCGTTAAATGCATTTAATACTGCTGTTTTTTCTTCCTCGGGTACATTAGCTGCCTCTTCAATGTCTCCACCAGAAGACATTTGGAAACCTACGTCTGATTTATCCTCTGCTCCATGATCGATTGCTGACTCCGTTTGTGATGGGGTTGAATCGTTCACTGATCCCGAACTTGGATTTACCTCTTCTTTATCATTACAAGCAGCAAGTCCTAGTGTAATTGCTGCGAGAGTAAGTACTTGGATTATTAGTCTCATCTGTTTCCCTCCTGCTGTTGGTTATTTTGTCATAGTTATGACGAAAACTCAATGAATAAGTTTCAATTTATAAAATAATGAAATTTTCTGACGTTTGAAGTAACATATATAAATAGAATGGAGGTGAATATTAGTATTGTATCCTGTACAGAAGATTTTATTAAAAAGATTGTTAGGTGAGCATGAGAAATATATGCTGGTGGCAGATGATATTCGTCGTAGTGAAGCTGGTGAACGAGGAGAAAATCGGTTGGTAGCTAAGCTCGATGAATTAAGGTTTTCTGGAAATTTTCAAGTGTTTTCTAATGTGGGTTTGGTGTTAAAAGATTGGAAAGTACAGATTGATTGTTTAATAGTCAGCGATCGCTGTTGTATGGTCATCGAATCCAAAAATATGAGTGGTAACTTGTATTTTAAAGAGGAAGAATTTTATAAAGAAGTTGATGGAATAGAAACTCCCTTCCCCAATCCCTACTTTCAACTCACGCGCAACATTCGCTTCATGAAAGAATTTCTCCGAAACTTGTGCCCTACCATGAAAGTTACTGGGGTAGTCATTATAACCGCTAAATCCAGTCGCATTCGTGAAAAACCTTCCCACTTTCCTATATTTAAGCTAGAAAGCATGATGGAGAAAATTTATCAAATGCATAGCAACGGCTTGAGTGAGCCAGTTTCGTTGGTCAAGTTTGAAGAAATTACGTCGCACATCGAGAAAAATCTATCACCGTACATTATGCCTCCGTTATGTGAATATTATCGAATTTCTCCGAAAGATTTGATGCGAGGAGTGGAATGCCCAAAGTGTGGTACGCTCGGAATGCTTCGCCACTCCACCACTTGGAAATGTCCGAGCTGTGGGAAGAATGATCGGAATGCTCATATTGCTGCCGTATATGAATACTTTCAGTTAATAAATAACGAGATAACAAATAGAGCTTTCCGAGACTTCTGTAAAATTGAGTCAAAATACTCCGCTTCTCGTATGTTAAACAGCATGAAAAATTTAAAAGGCTATGGAAAGGCAAACAAAAGATACTTTAAGCTGAAATAATATGCTACATTTATTTTCCCGCAACACTCTTTGTCCTTTGCTAAACACTTTACTCTTTTTCTACAACACTTCCCTTCTTTCTCGCAACACTTCACCTGTTCCCCGCAACACTCTTTGTCCTTTGCGTAACACTTTACTCTTTTTCTGCAACACTTCCCTTCTTTCTCGCAACGGTTTTGTTTCTCGCAACACTTCACCAGTTGCACGCAACACTCTTTGTCCTTTGCGCAACACGTTACTCTTTTTCTGCAACACTTCCCTTCTTTCTCGCAACGGTTTTGTTTCTCGCAACACTTCACCGGTTTCTCGCAACACTCTTTGTCCTTTGCACAACACTTTACTCTTTTTCTGCAACACTTCCCTTGTTTCTCGCAACGCTTTTGTTTCTCGCAACACTTCACCGGTTTCCCGCAACACTCTTTGTCCTTTGCGCAACACTTTACTCTTTTTCTGCAACACTTCCCTTCTTTCCCGTAACGGTTTTATTTCTCGCAACACTTCACCTGTTTCCCGCAACACTCTTTACCTTTCTCGCAACACTCTACTCGCTTTCTGCAACACTTCCTCTCCAAAAAAACAAAACCCCCTCCAATCAAAGATTAGAGGGGGTGTACATGTCAAATTCAGTATTATCGAACTTCAACCCAACCGTTTTTGATGCCGGTTACTACGGCTTGGGTACGGTCGTTTACGTTCATTTTTTGTAGAATACTAGATACATGGTTTTTTACTGTTTTTTCGGAGATGAAAAGAGTTTCTCCGATTGTGCGGTTACTTTGTCCGTCTGTTAATAATTGAAGAACTTCACATTCACGTTTCGTTAATAAATGGAATGGACGACGGATTTCTGTTTGGTGGAAGTTTCCTTTGTTTTCGCGCTCGCTTAAACGACGGAATTCTGCCACTAGATTACGTGTTACTTTTGGATGTAAATAAGAGCCGCCTTTAGCTACTACTTTTATCGCTGATACGATTGCCACAGCATCCATCTCTTTTAACATATAGCCTAATGCACCAGTTTTCAACGCGTGCGATACGTATGATTCATCGTCGTGGATAGAAAGCATGATAACTTTTGCATCTGGAAATTTTTCCATTAGTTCTTCTGTAGCGTCTACGCCATTTTTTGTAGGCATGTTGATGTCCATTAAAACAACATCTGGTAAGTATTGTTCATATAAGCGTAGTACATCGCTACCGTCGCTTCCTTCTGCCACCACTTCAAACGTATCTTCGAAGTCTAGTATTCTCTTTACTCCCTCGCGGAAAAGTTGGTGATCATCTATAATGATAATTTTTGTCATTGGTCATTTCCTCCTATTAAAAACGGCTGTAGTTACTATTCCTCATTTAGCGGAATACTAAACAAAATTGTTGTTCCATTTCCTGGTGACGATATAATTTTCATCGTACCGTCTAATAAATCGACTCTCTCTTGCATACCGATTAAGCCAAATGATTTTTCTTTTACTACTTTTGGATCAAAACCGACCCCATTGTCTTTGACGATAATGTTAATTTTGTGTTTCACCCATTCAATCTTTACCCAAGCTTCTGTAAATTGACCATGCTTTAGTCCATTTGTCAGGCATTCTTGGATTAGACGGAAAATAGCTACTTCAAAATTTGGCTGTAAGCGAAGTTCTTCTCCAAACGTTTGAAAATGTATTTTTTTTGCAGGGTTGTATTCCCCAGTAGTTGTAATATATTTTCGAAGCGTTGGGATTAAACCTAGGTCGTCCAAAGCCATTGGACGGAGATCATAGATGATTCGGCGAACTTCAGAAAGGGCATCTCGAACGGTGCTCTTCAATTCGATAATTTCTTTCATCGCCTCATCCCCACCTCGTTGCTGATAAGTCAGGTTGATCAAATCTGTTCTGAGCAACACATTAGCTAGCATTTGAGCTGGGCCATCATGAATTTCTCGTGAGAGACGTTTTCTTTCTTCTTCTTGGGCTTCAATAATTTTCAATGTAAAATCTTGTTTAATTTTTGCGTTTTCAAGCGCTTCTCCGACTTCCTTTAAATCAGAAGTAAGATAATTGATGACAATATTGACTTGATTGACAAGCTGATCTGCACGTTCTATCATTTCTAATAGCCCTTGCAATCGTCGTTCTAGTTCATCTCTACGCTGTCTTAGTTGTTTTTCTTCATTGCGTTTGATTAAAAGATTAATTTGAAGCTCATTTGCATTTTCGTAAGCGCTTCGGACTTGTGGTTCATCATATGAGTTAAAATTCTTCGAAACCTCTGCTAATCTGTTACGAGCAAGTCTCGATTTTGCCTCAAGCGAGTCGCCTTCCAGTATGACAGCCTCAATGCTTCCGCGAATAATTTCCAACTCAACTTTCATTTCTTCGAAGCTTTGACGACTTTGTTCGCTTATAATGAATATATCCTTTTTCGAATGGTCCATTACTTCGACCATCCTATCGAAAATAACATCTAACGATTGCAATTCGAGATTCTTGTTCGTCATCTGTTTTTTCTCCTTTAGACATTCAACATGAGTCTTCATTCATTTTTACTGACAAACTCTATTATAGCACTAATTGACTAAAAATAAATTAAATTTACTTTACAAGTATGTTTCAAAGCCTTTAGGAGGGAAATTTATTATGAGAAACAATTATAAAACAGTTAAGGGTCACGGAGAAAGTGAAATTATTATTCAAAAGTCCCGATTTATTACTTATATAGAACGAGCTGAGTCTGAGGAGGAAGCGCAAGATTTTATTAATAAAATTAAACAAAAGCATAAAGATGCTACTCATAACTGCTCTGCCTACATTATTGGAGAGCATGATCATATTCAGAAAGCAAACGATGATGGTGAGCCGAGCGGTACAGCCGGAGTTCCTATGCTTGAAGTCCTTAAAAAAAGAGCGTTAAAGGATACAGTAGTAGTAGTGACGCGTTACTTTGGTGGTATTAAGCTGGGAGGTGGAGGCCTTATAAGGGCTTATGGCAAAGCTACTACAGAAGGTATAGATGCTACTGGGGAGGTAGAATGCCAGCTTCATCACTTAATGAAAGTCTCCATAGATTATACGTGGCTAGGTAAAGTGGAGAATGAAATAAGAAACTCTATTTTCCAATTAAAAGAAATTGCCTATGCAGATTTAGTGGAAATTTATGTATACACAAAAGCGGAGGATGAGGTAAAATTTTTAGAGTGGGTAACAGAAATAACAAACGGACAAGCAATAATCGACACCGTAGAGAAAGTATTTTTGGAGTTTGACGTTGTTTGATTTATAATAAAGTAATGAGGAGTGATGGAAAAACATGAAAAAATTCTCAATTTTATTTCTTTTATTATTCGGATTAAGTATTGCTCCGGCAATAACTTTTGCAGCTGATTGTCCAGAAAAGGTCGTCTGGGACGGAGTAGAGTTAAAAAAAGGACAAATTGGTAGGGTGCTCATACAAAAGCCTACAACCATATACAAAAATGTGAATGGAACCTTTGAATACTCTCGAACAGTAAAGCCAGGTGAAAATTTTCGAGTTTACGCAAATAAATCTACATACTACCATCTTGGTGGCGGATTAGTAATTAAGGACGATTCAACAATTTTATATCAAACGCCGTCTAAAACTAAGCTCAATCAATTAAATTGCAAGCCGACAAAGGCTGCAACTACAAACTTTACAATTGGTAACAATATTTCAACTGTGAACGCTCAATTGGGAGCAGCCAAGAAATCAGTAGTAAATGAGTTTGGAGCTATTACTGGAATTTACCATAATAATTACGATAAATTTTATGCAATCAGTACATTAAGTAATAAAATATCTTCCTTATATACTAAGGACAAAAGCTTTCAAGTAAACGGAATTTCCGTATCAAATACTATAAGTCAACTAGAAAATGAGTTTGGTAAAAACTATGAAACTACTGGAAACACATACCCTGTAGAAATCATTACATACTCCTTACCAAAATATGAAGCGAATTTCTTTATAGATGTGCATAATGACAATAAAATCTCGGCAATCTACTTAGTAGACTACCAATTGATCAATAAAAATCCAAATCTATATCCTAAAAAATCTACTACTCTAGAAACAGGCTACGAGAATCTATTATTTCATTTGATTAATGCAGAAAGAAAAGCTCATGGGGTTCCTGTGCTACAGTCCGCTCCAAAGGTAGCAGATGTGGCAAGAAAGCATAGTGTAGACATGGGTGTCAATGATTACTTCAATCATAATAACTTAAAAGGTGAATCTCCTTTTGACCGCTTAGCAAATGGCGGAGTACAATTTAGAAATGCCGGGGAAAATATCGCAATGGGCTACACAGATCCATATTTTGCACATGAAGCATTGATGAATTCATTAGGACATCGTAAAAACGTTATAAACACTGCATACACTCATGTAGGAGTTGGCGTCTACTTTGCCAAATGGACACATGGCTCCATTCCTTATTACACTCAAAACTTTATCAAACCATAATAATAGCTTTCAGAGTGGAGACAAAGTTATTTTTTACTTTGTCTCCACTCTTTTTAATGAATAATTACATCAAGAATAATGAGGGAACTGTATGAAAAAAAATTTTGGAAAAGCACTTGCTATTCTTATAGTTATCCTTATCGTCATCGGGACACTTGCTATCTCCATTGCAGCTGAGATTGGAATCCTATTGCTTGTAGGCATTGCTTTTGAACGTTGGTCAAGTTTAATTTGGTTTATTATTGTTTATGGAGTCATTGAATTTATAGTCATAATGGCTCTAGATGCTTTCATAGAACTAAAGGCAAATAATCATCAAAAATTCCATAAATATTTTGGGCATATGATCGTATCATTTACACTCATTATGGCAATTTCACTTTTCATAGAGACGATTTACTTACCAATTACGGGGGCAGTCATTTTCGCTATTGCTACGGCTACAATGTATTTACTGTTTAGTTTTGGGGATAAGAAAGAGGCACATGAAGACTAAAACTCAGTAAATATATTAAAAGGCAAGCATGTTGATTTATCAACATACTTGCCTTTTCTTTTGGTATTATTAATATTTTTCAATTGTAACGCCTTGATAGTAGTGCTTCAATATCCGATCGTATGTCCAACCAGCTTCTGCACGTGACTTCGCGCCATACTGACTCATACCGATTCGGTGTCCGTAGCCTTTACCGTTGACTGTTATAGACTGAATGCCTGTTTGAACCGTTTCTGTGTTTACGACTCCGCTACTTGTTTGAATGCTTACTGAGCCATCCGGTATAGATACGACACCGTTAGCAGTTTGAACAGAAACTCCATTTAACGAATCTATCGGAGTCGTTCCATTTACCTGCTGCACTGTAATGTCATTTACACCGCCTGTTGGCTTGGTGAATGAAATATCAAACCAGTTCGATTTTAAAGATTTGTTGCTTGCATCTAAGAAAACGTTTCTCATTACTGTTTCGTTACCTGTGATAGTTTTCTCTCCAGAGTTCGTGACAGCTGTTACTGCTGTGACCTCTCCATTTGCTCCGCCCTTTGTTAGCTTAACATCTAGCAACTGATCAGATGTGCTAAAACCAAACTTCTTCAAAATATTAGTTGCTGAAATTTGAACAGACCAGTTTTTGTAAGGGGATTGCTCAATTGAATCATCTACTGAAACAAATTGTGGCACCTGTGTTGAATTCCAAACATCACTAATATTTGCCGTTCTACCTCCACTAGTGGAATAATAGTATGCCTGTACAAGCTTACCATTATATTTAACTACTAAATCCGTCGTAGCATCTACAGCTGCATTTGAGTTTTTGTGCTCAGATGTATAGCCTTTGTACATCTGGTCCTTAGTAGTACTACTTAAAATTCCAGCCTTACTCAAAGTGTAACTGCGTGCTGCTACTGTTTGAGCTTTTAACGCTTCAATATGCCAAGAAGCAGGTGACTCATTAGGAATAACGCCTTTTAAGTAATTTTCTAAGTCTAGTCTATTAACAATTTGTACGTTAGTTCCTGATTTTACTACATTGAAGCTACCTCGATACTGTGTACCAGTTGGTGTTTTACCAAGTGGTTGAGATACGACAGATTCTACGGTTGCATTTGTTGCTGGAACCCAAGAGGAGGCACCCTGTTCGTCGGTAATAGAATACCAAAGCTCTCCCTTTACGTTCGTGAACTCAGTTACATATTTTGCACCTTGGAATGGCTTATAGGACTTAACAACTGCATAATCTGCGGTTGCACCCTTTCTTCCATCTACTGGAGCATTAAAAACAACTATTTTTTCATTTCCTGTAAGAGCATGTAAGGCATATCCTTGGGAAGAATACATTGCTGCTCCCTTTTGATAAATGGAAACCTCACCATTTACCTGTGAAAATGTTATAGGTGTATTAGGTAAAGCAAAAAACATTTCTTTTGTTGTAAGATTTTCTAATTTATATATACCATTTAAGTTCAAGGAGGATGTAAAGGTGTTGTGTACCTCAACTTGTATTTGCTTCGAATAAGTCTCTTGCTTATATGCAAATGCTGTATTAGCACAAGCAAAGCTTAAAGAAATTGCCGCTAATACTGCTATAAATTTTTTATTCAATTATCTCACCTCAGTTAGCGTACTTAGCACCCAACCTTTGTTTCCTTTTGGGGATTGAACATTATACCATGTTTCACCTTTTGCATTTTTAAAGGAGCTTATGTATTTTAAAGAAGTTCCTTTAGCTACTAGCTCGATTGAAGCATAGCTAGTTGTAGCACCTTTGCGTATATTAAGTGCTTCTTTTGCTACAACGGAACTTGGTGTTGCAGTGCTAGGTTTTGTTGTTGTAACATCCTCTGAATGAATCCACCCTTTTACAGTTGAAGATACTTCTACACGGTACCATAAATTAGTGCCAGAACCATGCTTGTCAATAACGTTCAATGCTTTGTTTGCTGTAAATGTTGCAAGCACCTTGTAATTACGAGTTGCTCCACTATGTACCTTCACATTATTCGCATTTGTATATACAACTGATGGTAGATCAGTAGAGTTATCAGGTGGCGTAGGTGTTGTAGTAGGAGGAGTTATAACTGTTCCACCCTCTTCAACTGCTTTTTGTAGCTGCTTAATCAAAGCATCCTGTTCTTTTATTTGTTTTTCTAGAGTAGATACTCTTGTAGTTAAAGGGTTCAATTGTGATTGTACCCAGTCAACGGAAGCTAATAGTAGATTAGAATTTGCTTTTGTAGATGCAGGTGTATTAATTGCAATTAGAAAGCTTAAACCTAATACGACACCAACCGTTGCTAGTATTTTCTTTTTCATTTTGTCTACCTTCCTCGCTCTTATTATTTTATCGCTAGAAATAACACAACATTTGGACATATCGATAAATATTTTTTTTTTTAAAAGCGGCAGCGCCTATGTGCCCCGAAAAGCAAATGGAGAATAAGCAAAGAGGCAACTAACAAGCCACCACAGTATTTTCCCATTTTCCTCGAGAGACAAGGCGCTGGAGCTAAACTAACTATTTGAAAAAAATCTGTCAAAAAACTTCCGATATGCCCTCCTAGGAATTATTCCTAGGAGATTTATCGGTTACTTTTTCCTAATCTTAAATTTTTACTGTTTGAAGAACTCTTCCATTCCTTTACGAATTCCAACTGCTGCTTTTTTACGGAAGGCATCTGAAGCTAATAATGCCTCTTCAGAAGGATTTGAAATGAATGCCAACTCTACTAATACTGATGGAATTTCATTCATACGGTTTACATAGAATGATTGCTGTTTCACGCCACGATTGTATGTTCCAACCGCTTTGACAAGGTTCGCTTGGACACTCTTTGCAAGGGTAAAGCTCTTAGGACCATTAAAGCTTACAGACGAATTGTAGTAGGTAGTAGTCCCTTTAGATGTAGAAGAGAATGAATCAGCATGGATACTGATAAATGCATCATAATCAGAAGCATTAGCAATATCTGTTCTGTCCTTTAGCTCTAAAAATACATCTGTGCTTCGCGTTAAGGTTACAATAGCACCTGCTGCTTCAAGCTCGGCCTTTAGAAACTTAGCTGTTCCAAGGTTTACATCCTTTTCCTTAGTACCTTTAGATCCAACTGCGCCAGGATCCTTAGCACCATGTCCAGCATCAATAATTATTTTCTTACCTGCCAATCCTTTAGGCACAACTTTAATCGTTAACTCTTTATCGTAATCTCTTATTGTGTACGTATAATTTGGATCAAATGTTACAGTCAATACTGATGTTCCACCGGATACTTTCTCAACCTTCATGCTTTTTACTCCCGTTAATCCTGAAGCAATCTCGCTAATGTTCGATAGATTACCATTAACTTTTAAGACATTTGCTGAAGGCATTGTGTAAGTAATATTAAACTTTGTAGGCTTCGTCCAGACTAAATAATTTTGCCCATTGCGTACTTCTGCTCTTCCATTGATAAGTGAGATTGGAGACGCATCGCCTACTAGAGATGCTTGAATCCATCCGCGTTTTCCACTTTGCGTTTCAACGTTTAACCAGCTGTTTAATGAACGTAAAACTCTTAGTGGCGAGCTAGCAGAAATAGATTCTATCTTTTTAGAGGTAGCACTTGCACTGCTGTAAACAGTGGACGCCTTTGTAGCATACTTAGTCGGTATACTTTCACTTACCTCAAAATCTGGAACCCAACCTACAACAGAGCCTGCTTTAATGTTTAACCACTTCGTCCCGTCTGTACCGGTTACTTTATTTAAAATAGTGAAGGTTGTATTTCTCGGTAACCCCTGTAATACTGCTGAGTTAAACTTACTATCAGCATAAACTAAAGCATTATATCGTTGAATAGTGCCAGTTTCTCCATTGCCTGGAGTGACATCGCCACCAACGGTTACTACCGATTGATGTAGCCATGCTTCTCCGCTTGTTGTACCTACTTTATACCATTTTTCATTGTTTGCATCTAATGCATAATGGGTAGAGATAAAGGAATCGTTTAATCGTGATTGAGTTACAACATCGTAGGATGTTCCAGGGCCTGAACGCATATTAGCGACTGAAACGGAGACTACTAGATTTGTATTCTGTTCAATAGCTTGTCCAATATCAGGTGTTTCAGTTGGTGGTGTTTCTGGTGAAGTAGATACACTATCAAATGCTTCTCCAGATATCCATCCTTTCTTGCCAGTAGCATAGGTCACTTGATACCACTTCTCTTTTGAAGCATTTGTAAATTCCTGATGGATAGTTAATTTTGTTCCTACTTTAATCGTAGCTACGACCTTATAGCTTTTTGTAGCTCCTGAATGTACAGTAGATGCTTTTACTACTGTCTTCGAATCAATAGTGGCTTGTTCAAAAGCTGTAGCTTGAATCCAGCCTTTTTTACCTGTTGCATAGGTTACCTGCATCCATTTTTCTTTAGCTGCATTCGTAAACTCTTGGTGAACAGTCAAAGTTGTTCCAGCCTTCACTGTAGCTACTGCTGCATAATTTGTGGTTGCTCCTTTATGTACAGTAGATTGCTTCACTACCTTCATAGAAGTCGCTGTATCTCCATTCGTAGCATTTAAAAGAAATAGCTCGGAAAGCACCCAGCCTTTTTTGCCTTTATACTCTACATTAAACCAGACTTCATTTTGAGCATTAGTAAAGCTGCTTAATATTTTTAGTGAAGTTCCAGCAGGAATTGTCTCTAATAACTTATAAGAAGTAGTTGCGCCACTTCTCATATTTGTTGCAGACTTTCCTATTTTCTGTGTGGAACCGACATAAGAGTTGCCATTAATAGTCGAGTTTCCTCCTACAGCATTGGAAACCTCTTTTACATAATTACTAATCACCCAGCCAGTAGTTGAATCAAAGTTAACTTTATACCATAATTCACCGCTAGCGTTTGTAAAGCGGTCAATTATAGTAACTAGCTGTCCATTTTGGACCTTTCCAACACTGCTATAGCTAGTCGTAGCTCCTTTTCTAATATTGACATTGTTTGCTGTAATCATTGCCTTACCAGATAATTGAGCAGAAGTTATTGCTGAATTGGTAGTAGCACTCGTGTGAAGTGTATCACTCGTTAGAAGATTAATGGGCAAAAGGACAGAAGTTGCTAAAACAGATGATGCGATTACTTTTTTCATTTGTTCCTCCTTGAAACGTGTGTTTTCTACATTTTAATGCACATATTACCATAAAACAATCCAACAAATGGATTAATAGGTGTTTAATTATCGGTTAAAATAGCAAAAAGAGTAAAAGGAACAGTCCAAATGACTGTTCCTTTTACTCGCCTATTGTTAAATCTGTAATTTTAGTTGATTGATTCAATTCTGTTTTAGCATTTTGTCCAAAGTCATCTAAGTTAAGTTTCAATTGCTCACTGATTTCATCTAAAGCTTCTTCATCAGGAATAAAATAGTAAACTCCATTACGTGTGTCATCGTAACCCTTTAATTGGAGTTGTTCAAATGGAGTAGATTTTAACTTTTGATATGTTTTGATCAATCCAAAATATTCAGATGATGGTATGTTCGTTTTGACATTGTTACCAATATCCTCGATCATGTTATCTATCTTAGTTATGTTTGATAAGCTCGTGCCTTTATCAATTATTTCTTGAATAATTTGCTTTTGTCGTTTATTGCGTCCTAAATCGCCCTCTGGATCACTCTTTCTCATACGAACATAAGCAAGAGCTTCGTTACCGTTAAGATCCATTGTACCTTGTGTATACGTCTTCCATTTTAAACTACCTGTTAGCTGCGCTTTAAACGTAAATGGCACATCTACTTCAATTCCACCAACAGTATCTACGATGTCCTCGAAGCCTTGAAAGTCTGTTGAAACATAGTAATCTATTGGAATATCTAATAATTCTTCTATCGTATTAATAGTATAATTTATACCACCGTTTGCATACGAGTGATTAATCTTATCGTTATATCCTAAATCAGGAATATAAACTCTAGTATCACGTGGGATGCTAACCATAGATACTTTATTTGTCTTTGGATTTACTGTTGCGACAATAAGAACATCGGAACGACCATATTTTGCTTTTTCTTGATTTTCAATACCGGCTAACAAAATGGTAAAAGCAGAATCCTCCGCCTTAGCTTTGTCATATTTGTCTATTGCCTCGTTCTCTGTTTTTTCCTCACGCTCTAGTGGCTCATAAATTTTATTTACAGCATTTTTGGTTTGAAACGACAAATTAGTTGCAAAGACGATAACTCCAGACAATAACACCATCGCAACGATAAGTATTGTATATAAAATTTTTCTTCTCGTCTTCGTTTTCCTGTTCTTTTGACGTGAAGTAGTCATATTAGTTCCCTACTTTACTTTTAAATTTTATCTAATTTATTATACATAATTTAATGGATGGTGTATATTGCAAAGAAAATTACTTTTGTGTAATATTTTGTAGTAATTCTTTTACGATGGTAGTCCAACTAAATTCTCCCATTGCTAGCTGTCTTCCATTTTCTTTCATGGCATTTCTATCATTTACCTGCATTTCCACAAATTCAAACATTTTTTCAGAAATTGAGTCAACATTTTCTGGTTGTGCTACTAAACCTATGTTATTTTGAGTAATGATATTCGCACTTTCTCCTTTTCCACAGTAAAGCACAGGAACTGCTGATGAAGCAGCCGGAAAAATTTTAGAAGGTCGAGCTCCCTCAAATAATTGTATATCACGAAGTGGAACAATACTTACATCACTCACTGAAAATAGTTTAGGCATTTCTTTTAAAGGTAGATGCCCTAAAAATGTTGTATTTTGCAAGCCAAGCTCTTCTTTGAGCTTATGTAGCTTTTCTTCTTCAGGACCCGCTCCTGCAATTAAGAAATGTGCATGAGGAACTGTTTCTTGCATCTGTTTAGCAGCGTATAGAATGTACTCTAAGCCTTGCGCATAACCTAGATTCCCTCCATATGAAAAAACAAATTTTTCATGGAGATTGTATTTTTCTAAGAATTCTACATTTTTTTCCTGTGGATAAAAGAAATTTGTATTTACACCATTCGGTAATACAAATACTTTTTCCTCCGGCTGGGAATGGTTAATAATATATGATTTAATGCCATCTGTGGCAGTTGCAATTTTCCATGAATGCTTATATAGAAACGACTCTAATATCTCAGCTAGCTTGATGAACATTTTGTTTTTCACAAGTCCTAGCTTTACTGCAGATTCAGGCCATACATCAGCTACATTAAAAACAAATTTTGCTCCTTTAAGTTTAGCGCCAATTAGACCTGTTAACCCTAAAAAGATCGGGGGAGAATTGACGATAATCACATCTACCTTCCCTGTTTTCATCAATCCATAGAAGGAGCTAAAGGTGAATGAGAAATAGGAGACTAAACGCTTCCAAAAGGTACCCTTTTTAGAAGGATAAATCCATGTGCGATGAACGGGAATGTCATCCCACATTTCAAATTCATATTTTTTCCCCTTGTACTCATCCGGTATAATCCCATGAGGATGATGTGGGAATGCAGTCACGACTTGAATATCATGTCCTTGAGCAAGTAATTCTTTACTTACCTCATAAACACGGATTTGGGGTGCACCAGTTTCAGGTGGGAAATGTTGACATAAATATACAATACGCATAGCTATCACCGTTAATCTTTCAATTTATTCTTCAAATAAGCAAGTAACGGTTCTCTTAAATCGTCACGCTTTAATGCAAAGTCAAATGTTGCTTGTAAAAATCCAAACTTGTCCCCTACGTCGTAGCGTTTTCCTTCAAACATATAGGAGTAAATTGATTCTTTCTTAACCAAAGAATCAATAGCATCCGTTAACTGGATTTCTCCCTTAGCGTCTGGTGCTACTTTTTCTAATTCCTCAAAAATTCCAGGGGTTAAAATATATCGGCCAACAATAGCTTGGTTAGATGGTGCCTCCTGAGCAGACGGCTTTTCCACTAATCGCTTTACCGAAAACAAACCATTTTCAGCAGCACTGAAATCCACGATTCCATATTTATGTACATCTTCTGTAGGTACTTCATTTACTCCTAAGATACTGCTATGTACTTCCTCATATTTTGAAATCATTTGCTGCAAGGCTGGAACCTCAGCATCGATAATGTCATCCGGAAGTAATACTGCAAATGGCTCGTTACCGATGAATTTTTTCGTACATAATATAGCATGCCCAAGTCCAAGCGGTTCTTTCTGTCTCATATAATGGATATCAACTAGATTAGAGATATTTTCTACCTGCTCTAACAGCTCTAGTTTTCCTGTATTTTTTAGTAAAAGCTCTAATTCAATGGATTTGTCAAAATGATCTTCCATTGATTTTTTGTTTCGTCCAGTGACGATGATAATATCTTCAATTCCTGAAGCAATTGCTTCCTCGATGATATATTGAAGGTTGGGCTTATCAACTATTGGAAGCATTTCCTTAGGCAATGCTTTTGTTGCAGGAAGAAATCTTGTTCCAAAGCCTGCTGCAGGGATAACTGCTTTCTTAATCATATAATCACCTTTTCTTCTTGAGAGCGTAAGAAGTAACCTCTATCGCTCTAAATTATATTTTTCATACAATGTCAGCATATAATTTGCGTTATCTATCCAGCTGTAATGATTCTTAACATGAGCGACACCAGCTTCACCCATTTTCATTCTCATCTCATTATTTCTAGCTAGCTTTTTAAAAGCAGCTGCGAGTTGGTCTGGACTTTCCTTGTCTGTGACAATGCCAGTAACATCCTTAACTACAACCTCGGGTAACCCACCAACATTTGAAACGACGACGGGAACGCCACATGCCATTGCTTCAACTGCTGCAACTCCAAAGCTTTCACTGTCTTCTGTAGAAGGTACAGCAAAGATGGACATCTTGCGAATTATATTCGGAACTTCTGTGTTAGGAACCTTCCCCGTGAAAGTCGTCACATCAGAAATTCCTAAATCAGTTGAGAGTTGTTCATATTCTTTTCTTTGAGGACCATCACCAGTGATAAGCAATTCTGAGTTAGGATATTCTTTATTAAATAAGGCAAAGCCCTTTACTAAGTCTGCAATCCCATACTTGTCCTCTAATGCTTTCACCGTTCCAACAATAATTTTATCTGTAAACTCAGTATCCTCTTGAGCAGGGTGGAATATCCCTAAATCAACTCCAAACGGTGTAACATAAACCGGACGATCTGTATAAAGATTAGTTTCTTTTGCCATAATATGGCTTGTAGAACATATGGCAGTTGCCTTACTTAAAGTAAATCTTACTAGCTTTTCATTTAACTTATTTTTCTTAGGAAAATCAAATATATCTTTACCCCATACAGAAACAAAATGTACTTTATAATCGACTATTGCTCCTAATAAACCATAACTTGAGATGAAATGAGAGTGCAGAATATCTGGATTCCATTCCTTAAGAAGATTCTTTAAAGCAGGTGCTGCGGCAATATAAGAAGCCTTGCCTGGTAAAACCTTTGGCAATATTTCTGTTGGCACCTGTTTTGCATTGTTCTCTGAATAGTGATCCTTAAATGTATAAACTTTCACATCAATACCTTTAGACTGATAAAATAAAGCCCACTTATGAGTATGAATTGACTTACTTGGAGCTAATACTGCTATTTTCATTTTTTACCTCCTAGAAGTGCTTGTGCAGCTTGTTCAGCACGTGTATTCCATGCATGCTGCTGTAAAAAGCTTTGTTGAATATTTTTCTTAAACTGCAAATAGTCTGGTTGTATAGCCTGCATACCTTCTACTAATCCCTCTGCGCTGTCCTCTGTGATAACACCGTAGGGACCCGATTGGATAAAATCCTCCTGAGCGGAGCAATTTGTAGCTACAATTGGCAAGCCTGCAGTTAAATACTCTACTAATTTGATTGGGACAGCAAAATCATTATATGTAGATCTTTTACGTGGGATAAAAGCAAAATCAACCTGCTCATACAATGCTTGAAGCTCTGTTCCACTCACATGCTTTAACTCAATATATGCTTTGTTTAGCTTTTCTTTTTCCTCTTTGCTTAGCTGCGTGTATTCTTCTTCTCGACAGACAATTACCAATTCACCATTAGTCTGCGTTTCATTTAATATTGCATACGCTTCTACTAAAGTTGGCAAACCATAATCCTCACTGTTTATACCACCCACATAGATACCCTTAAATGGTGATTGAATATTTTGATCATTAGTAGTTATATCAGTGAAGCGTCCTCCCGGGGAAGTGCCATTTTAGCTGTATCAATATTAACAAATTTACCCATAGCGTCACTAGGCAAAAATAAAGTGTGCACATACTTTTTATAAAACTTTTCTTCCATCTTATAAATGGTTTTCATAACAGTCTTTTTAATACCCTTTAACTTATAAAGCTCGTCAAACTTCCAATATACATCTCTATAAAAAACACCAATAGGTACATGAAGTCTCTTCAATGTCTTAAACACATCATGATCGATAATCCAATCCTTCGGAATATGTCCAGGATCTGTAAGCCATAAGGGAATCGTCTGATTTTCAGAGTAGCAAAACAATGTTTGCTCTTGTTTTTTCTCGGATATCATCTTGTTCCAAAGCTGTCTTCTTTCGGTACTTGTGCCGGAGATGACAATTACTTCTACGTTATTTTTCTGAGCATAATTTTCAAATGCTTTAATCATTTCAATGGGACGAATTGCAGAACCACTTTTAGGATTAGTAGCAAGAGTAAAAGGATAGTAAATTAAAATATTCTTCATTGTGTTACTCCTTTTTTTCGTACTTTGCTTAATAGGAATTTCCAAATAACATGGAAATACTGCTCCAGTATAAACAAACCTCCTAATACAACGGTCATAATAATCCAAATAGGATTAAAGAAAAAGTCTGCAACTCCCCCTACAAGCGTTCTAGGAATATTAATCGTAAAGTAAACAAATAATGCAATGACAACTGGTGTTTTCGGTAAACGTAAAAAGATAATATATAACACCTGAATGACAGCAGCAATATAAATGATAGCTACAATAACCCCAAGATATCCATATGATGCAAAGGCTTCACCAAGGAAAATAGTGTTAAGTACTCCACCCGTCCCTTTATCTATATTTTCCGGAAACACATTTTCCATTACCATTCGTGCCGAACGCACTTGCTCAATATCAAAAATACCAGCGATAAAAGATGGTAATCCCTTCGCCTCTAATGGGCTCAAGGAATGAGAGAAAGTATCCAGATGTAAAAAGAAAGGAGAAATTTGCGCTAATAATATTCGGCCAATTGGTCCGGAATTATAAGCCAAAAAGCTTTCTAGCTCAGTTACCCCTTGTATAGCTACATACATAACAATCAATAATGCGCTACCTGCTATAATATAACCGCTTATTCTCTTCCAATTTAGCTTGAGCTTTTGAGTATATACACCCGCCAACAATAACATGATTAGATAGAAGAATATTGGAGATTTCGCTAAATCATAAGTAGAAATCAATATACTAGATATAAACAATGTGAAAAAAACTACTTTCCAGTATAGAGCTCTCGACTTAGTCATATATACAAATGCAACAATTGAGAGCACTGGTGTTAATGCAATTCCAAAGATGTTTCGGATATATACATCAATTCCACTAAAGCCTCTGCTAGCATCAATCCGAAGCTTTGCAAGCTCTGATGTGTTCCCCTTTAATAGTTCTAACAACGGAACGTTCGCCGTCTTCAATAAGGTATAAGCGACTGCTAAAACAGAAATAGCGGATAAAGCCCCAAATGCCAATCTAAAAATACGCTTATTTTTATCTACACTTGTACGAACGGGTTCTTGTAGATACTTGTTGAATTCTAGTTCCGCATTAAAGCCTAAAATTCTACCTACAACTAACTGAGTTAGTGGGAATAAAATCATTAATAGGGTCAATAAAATAAAACCTATGATTCGATATTCCTCATGGTCCATTCTTTTGATCATATAGTAATCATCTATTCCTAAAGCTATTAATAATCCGCCAATATAACTGGAGATAAGGAAAGAATAATAATAAACGATAGAAATCATGTTTGGCTTTACAAGAGAAAGGCTTCCAGAAACCTTTTTGAAAAGGTATGTGGAAGCCACCACAGTAAAGAGCCATATGCTAAATATTAACAATGCTCACACCTACTTTATTTACTTGAATATTCCTTTAGTAAAGCTAACACTTTTTCCGATGTTTTACCATCACCAAAAACAGGAGTATAAGAAGGAGTTACTTCTTTTTTAACTGCTTCAACGATTTTGTTTGTATCAGTTCCAGTTAAAATGTTGGCATCCTCAATTAATGTCTCTACCCACTCTGTTTGATCACGAACTGTCACACAAGGAACCTCTGCAAAATAGGCTTCCTTCTGAACGCCACCGGAGTCAGTTACGATTTTCTTTGCATTTGTTTCTAAAGAAAGCATGTCTAGGTATCCAACTGGGTCAATTACTTTTAAATTAGGAATTTCGTTTAATTGGAATCCATAATCCTCTAACTTTTTCTTAGTGCGTGGATGTATTGGCCAAACCTTTTTCTCAGGTATTTGAGTAAACGCATCTAAAATGGCTTTCATACGCTCTACATCATCCGTATTTTCAGCACGATGTATCGTTATTAATAAATAGTCTTTCGGAGTAAGCTCTTCATTTTTTAAAATAGTAGAAGAAGACTGTGCCAATGTTTTATTGTACAGCACTGCATCATACATAACGTCACCAATATTATAAACACCAGCAGTAATATTTTCGTTAGTTAAATTTTGGATAGCAGTGTCTGTCGGACATAGTAACAAAGTCGATACATGATCCGTTAAAATACGGTTAACCTCTTCTGGCATTCTCATGTTAAAGCTGCGTAAACCTGCTTCGATATGCACAATTGGAATATGCAATTTAGCAGCGGCAAGCGCCCCAGCTAAAGTTGAATTAGTGTCGCCATATACTAGCAAGAAATCTGGGTTTTCCTTTAAAATAATTTCCTCAATTTTTGCTAACATTTCACCGGTTTGTTTGCCGTGATTCCCAGAACCAATTCCTAAGTGATAATCTGGCTTTGGAATATTTAACTCCTCGAAGAAAATATCAGACATATTGGCATCATAATGTTGTCCAGTATGTACAATAAGCTCCGTTACCTCTTCACGAATAACGCGTGAAACAGCGGCGGCTTTAATAAACTGAGGTCTTGCTCCTAATATCGTTAGAACTTTCATTTTGTAATCTCCTTCATCATTTGAATCATATCTTTTACGATAAACGAATTTATATTATACGGATGCTCATACTTCTGCCCATTTCGTTTAAATGTCAGAGACTGAACATATTGCTTGTAGGTTGGATAGATTCCATACCATTCCATCGGCTCATCAAAATATTTGCGATATAGATTTTTCTTTCTATATATTTTGCGCAACATAGGGTAGAGAATTCCATATTTATTTTTAAGAGAATTTTCAGGTCCGGGTTTTTGTGGCAATGGATAATATTCTGGATACATTTGATGCAATGTATAATCATATAAATACTTTTTATACTTTAAATTCGCTGGTATTTTACTAAAGAAGTGAATCAAACGGTCATCCCATAATGGAATGGACCATCCTTGTCCAAAATACTCATATACCCGAACAGAATTAATGATAAATTTTGCTTGTCTTTCACGCCAGTTCCATTCGTCTATTAATGAAGTAACTCGTTCATTGGTATAATTCGAATGTGCCTCAATATCTTGATACAACCCTTTTCCAATAGCCGTTTCTGCGTAACTATCTTTCCCAGAAAGCTCCCACAAACGGAAATGTTTGTTCATGATAAAGGTTTGAATTTCACTCTTTTCAAATTGCTTATCTACAATGGATTCATAGGGCAAATGACCGCCAGCTAGATAATCTAATGAATGACCTGGTAAAAATACAGCATCCTGTAAGCCTTCTTGCTCAACAAGTAACTTGGTACTTGGAAAGTCTTGCAAGTGTGCTACTGAAACACCATTGCTAGAATACACTACATAGTCCTTCCATTCCTCAGACTTGTACATATCTTCCCACATCTTTTTGTCGTAGGCAAAATATTTCCACTTTAAACCAAGTTTGTCGGCAATCTGCTTACTTACAGTGGATTCTCCATTTCCTGGCCTACCGTATGTAAAGGCAGTAATATTATCCTTTAAACCACGTTCCACTAAGTTTAATGCTATTAACCGTGAGTCATACCCACCACTTAGCGGAATGACAATTTGACGATCCTTTAATCTATCTGCTAAATCATCAAACAAGTCATTGAAAACTTGCTTAAGCTCTTTTGCGAATACATCAATTGGCTCTGTCTCTTTTGGTAATACATATGAATAATAATAGTGTTGGAATGCTTCTTCTTTTAAAATAAGATAAGAAACTGCAGGAACTTGCTTCCATTCCTCAAATAAGGTCTTGTCTCTAAAAACAAAGCCCGTAATGAGGAATTCTTCCTCTGCCTCCGAATTCATCTTCATTCCTTCGTGAGGCTGTATGAAGTCTTGTACTAGCCAGTTTCCTGAGTCATCCATTGAATAGAACAGCGGAATAGAACGTTTCATATCCGCAACAAGAGTTGTGCACTCATCAGTAGTAAAGATAAGTGCATATTCTCCATTCCACTTAGCAAAGTCCTTGGAAGCTAATATTTCTTCATTAATAATGCTAGCGAAGTTTTCATGGGTGACATATTGATTTTCAAAGTAGAAGTATCCTCTCAAAAAACCTTCATACCCAGCGCCTTTTATAGGATAAAAATCTTTATGCCTAAGGTTAGTTATACATTTTTTCGACATGCCTTATCCCCCATTACTTTCTTTTTACAAAATATTTATCCATGCGAACTAGTAAAACCAAGATGATAAATACTATCCATACTCCTAGGATTAACCAGCTATTTAAATCATTTAATTGAATATATACAATTCCAAGTGTTGCAGCTATTAGCCATAATATTGTCCAAGCCATTTTAAATCCCGAAAAAGGCACATAATATAGTTTCTGACTTTTACGAAATACCATAAACAAGGCTAAACAATATGCTGCTACATAAGAAATAACAGTTCCCCAAATAGTAAGGTACGGCACGAATATAAAGTTCAATACAACGGAAACAACTGCTGCAATACCAAATGCTATAGAAATATGTTTTGTCTGTTTAGAGTAAAATATCCCTGTAGAAACAATCATATAGTAAAAACTTAAAAATGTTGCAATCGATATTGGTGCCACATATTGAAATGCAATTCTAAAATTCTCCGGCATAACCAAAATAATCAGTGGCATAAAGGTCGCTAAAGCTAAAACTCCAAAGCTGCCAATTATTAAAAATGCCGCATATAATGTTGCAAATAATTGAGGGCTATCTTTTTTATCCTTTAAAGACATAGAGAATGGTCTCCAGGCTAGCTGGATCCCACTAGTCAATAATGTGATAAATGTTGCAAACTTAATAGCTGTCCCATATATACCAACATCATCTAACGTACCATATGCGCGTATAAAGAAATTATTGGCATTGGCAATTATCCAAAATGCTAAAGACGCTGGCACTAAAGGAGCTGCGTAAACTAAGATTTTCTTTAAAATTACTTTATCGAACAGTGGTTTTAAATATACTCTAGTAGGCTTTATTAAGACTACTACAATAATTGCGACACTGATTAAACGTGCTACAAGTATTCCTTCTAGAGAAGTCCATACAAACATTAAGAAAAGTATCGAAACAACTGCGATTAATAACATTTTACCTATAGTTGTAAATACCACTCTTTTAGTATGAAACTCGTATCTTAGAATGGTTAAAACAAGTGTAATGATTGTATCTAAACACAACGTACCTAAAGCAATATAGAATAGCTGTGAGTAGCCTGCCGATTCTAATATTATAGCAGCCAGCCAATCTCCACCGATTAAAAATATGGCAAAAAGTAAGATAACCATAGATAAACGGAAAGTCATAACTGAGCGAACGTACTTCTCCCGGGTTTCTTTGTCTTTATATTCAAAATAATAATAGGCAAGAGCAGAATCGGTTCCAAATATCACTAGGAAGGTAAGCATAGATACGGTAGTATCTACCATTTGAAGCACACCAATTAGGGATTCTTTTTCAAGATAATGTGCATACAAAGGAAACAATATAAAAGCGATTAGTTTAGTTCCTACGTTCATAAATGCATAAAGGAGCGAATCCGCTCCTAAACGTTTTAACTGAGAGAACACTTAGAGAAGCTCCTCCTCAGGTACATTTTTCAAGAATTTTGCTGGGAATCCCTTAATTACAGTTTTTTCTTCCGTATCCTTTGTCACAATTGCTCCAGCCGCTACGAATGTTTCTTCAGCTATTGTTATACCAGGTAGAATAATAGATGCTCCGCCCACACGAGCACCACGCTTAACAATTGCACCTTTAATCTTGTCAAATCGTGCCTCTGTTCTACCCATGAAGTTATCATTAGTAGTAGTTACACAAGGCGCAATGAATACATGATCCTCTAAAGTAGAATGTGCAGTAATGTATGAGTTAGATTGAATTTTTGTACGATCTCCGATAGTAACAAAATTTTCAACTGTTACATTGCGACCAATGATTACATAAGAACCAATTTCCACATCTTCACGTACAGTTGCTAAATCAGCGATTAATGTACTTTCTCCAACTTTAGCCCCTCTATAGACAATTGTATTTGCACCAATTGTACATTCCTTACCTAGCTCAAGCGGCGGTATCTCTTTAGTAATTTGCATTGTGCTTGTTTTAGCAGGCTTTGGCTGTTTACCAACTACTGCACCATCATCGATGGTGGTACCATCTCCAATGATGGTACCAGCGTGAATTGTAACACGATTGCCTACGCGAACATTATCGCCAATTTTTGCTCCTTCTTCTATTACAGAAAAATGTCCAACTGTCGTATTTTCGCCTATTTCGGCAGTTTCATGTATAAAATTCATTTATAATCCCGCCCTTAAAGTTTAATGTAACGATTTGGTGTTTCGATTCCTTTAAACGCGTTACGAGTGTCAAAAATAACTTTAGATTTTTGAGCAATGTTCGCATAGTCAAAACCAGTATGATCCGTAGCTAACACAACGATATCTGCTGACTCCAATAATTCGTCAGTTAACTCAACTGTTTCAATTACTTGTCCTGCTACTCTGTATGAAGTTACATGCGGATCGACCGTTTTAAATTCTGCACCTTGTTGCATTAATAACTCAACTAATTTTAGGGATGGAGATTCACGCATATCATCGATATCTTTTTTATAAGCTACGCCCAATAAAAGAACCTTAGCATTACGTAACGCTTTACCATCATCATTTAAAATTTGCATTGCACGAGTAATTACATATTCCGGCATTGAGTTGTTAATTTCACCAGCAAGCTCGATTAGTCTTGTGTGATAGTTATATTCTCTTGCTTTCCAAGTTAAGTAGAATGGATCGATTGGAATACAGTGACCGCCTAGCCCTGGCCCTGGGTAAAATGCCATGAAGCCGTATGGTTTTGTTTTAGCTGCATCAATTACTTCCCATACATCGATACCCATTTTTTCGCAAAGAATTGCCATTTCATTAGCAAGTGCAATATTGATATGACGGAATGTATTTTCAAAAATTTTCTCCATTTCAGCAATAGCTGGACTAGAAACTTTATGTACGTCTCCGTCTAAAACATTGCTGTATAGAGCCGCTGCAACTGTTGTACAGTTATCAGTTATACCACCAACTACTTTTGGAGTGTTTTTAGTATTAAAGCTTTTATTACCTGGATCGATACGTTCTGGGGAATAAGCAATAAAGATGTCTTCTCCAACTACAAACCCTTTCTCTTCAAGCGCTGTTTTAATAATTTCCTCTGTTGTACCAGGGTATGTAGTAGATTCAAGTACAACTAATGTTCCCTTTTTAGCGTATTTAGCAATTTCATGTACTGAGCTTTCTACATAAGAAGTATCAGGCTGTTGATAAATATCTAAAGGTGTTGGTACGCAAATAGCTACAGCATCAACGGAACTAATTGAACCGTAATCAGAAGAAGCTTTTAAATGACCAGACTCTACCATTTGCTTCAAATCAACATCTACTACGTCACCAATGTAGTTAATACCTTCATTTACTTGTTGTACTTTAGATTCCTGTACATCAAAGCCAATAACGTGATAACCAGCTTTAGCTTTTTCTACTGCTAGCGGTAAGCCAACATAACCTAAACCTACAACCCCAATAACAGCGGTATGATTTTCAATTTTCGCCAATAATTCTTCATAATATGTAGACATTATTTTTCTCTCCTTTTATAGGTATTGCTCAATTATTCACTAATCTAAGATAACTCAAAATATCAATAGTAAATTATCACACCATCATATCCTAAGCAATTTATCATTTAATATTCTTCACTTTAATAACGTACAATAGCATCTATAGGATTCACATATCAACCCACTATTTAATAATTGATGCTATTGTCACGTCTTATAATACTGGGTTCTTTATTTAAGCTCTTTTGCTCTTTCTAGCATCTATAATATACTTCCACATAGATAAAGTAAGAATCGCTAATAAAATCCCTAATATGAATCCTGCTATTGCAGCTTCTAATCCATATGTCTTAGTTTTTACAACATAAGTTTCAACAGCAAGGCTTGGCTTTTCATAAGCAATGATGTCATTTCGTACTCTTTGCTCTGTTGCTAATGCATTAGTTAAATCCATTTCTGCTGTAGATAACAATGTTGTGAAATTATTAATCACTGTTAGATTATCTGATTCGTTTAAAATCTCTCTGTATTCCTCAATAGCAGTTTTAAGAGAGGCGATACGTTCTGCTTGTACAGAAGCGTATGTTTCTGTTCCACCAATTACTTTATCATGTTGTTCCATTAAACCTGCGAGTAATTGGTCATTAAATTGCGTTAATTCTTTTGATACTTGTTCTTCATTATCTCCAAAAGTCTCCGTTTTTATGTAACTTCTTGTTGGAACAAAAACTTCAGTCTTACCAGTAAAATGTTCTCCATATTTAGTCATAATATGGTCTGGATTAGTTAAGGCCTCTAGCTTTACTGAGCCCGTAAAGATTGTACTTTTTCCAACATACTTTCCGTCTGATGGCACTAGTAACGATGCTCCGTAACCTATTAAAGCTGCAATGATCGGTATAATAATGAACCAAATCTTTTTCCTCCAGAAAAACTCTAGAGAGTCATATAGACGATACGATTTATTTTCTGACATTTCTCTTCTCCTTTAAATACATTCATATAGGTAGTTAAAGGGAAACGCAAAAACGTCTCCCTTTACTTGTTCAATCATTATTTTCCAGAAAAGAACTCAGCAATTTTTTCTACAACATATTTTTGCTGTTCTTCTTTTAGCTCAGGGAACATTGGTAAAGAAAGAGCCTCATTGGCTGCTTTTTCAGCTTTAGGATAATCCCCATTTTTATACCCTAAGCTTTCAAATACCGGTTGTATATGTAATGGAAGTGGATAGTAAATCATAGTTTCCACACCATTTTCTTTTAAGTAAGCTTGAAGCTCATCTCGACGCTCAGTTAGAATTGTGTACTGATGGAATACATGATGGAAACCTTCTACCTTCACAGGAGTTTTAACATAGTTTCCAACTTTTTCATTCAATAGCTGAGTATAAAAATCCGCATGAGTTCTGCGTAGTTTACTCCAATCTTCTAAATGAGGGAACTTAACGTTCAATACAGCAGCTTGAAGTTCATCAAGTCGGCTGTTGTAACCTAATACACTATGATAGTATTTTGGCTTACTACCGTGTACACGGATTACACGGCACTTTTCAGCGATATCTTCATTATTAGTAACGATCATACCACCGTCACCATATGCCCCAAGGTTTTTCGTTGGGAAGAAACTGTAAGTTGCAGCATCCCCTAACTCTCCAACAGTAAAATCTCCTTGTCGAGCTCCTATTGCTTGTGCGGCATCCTCAATAACAATTAAATTATGCTTGTCCGCTATTTTACGAATACTTACCATATCAGCCATTTGGCCGTATAAATGGACCGGTATAATCGCCTTTGTTTTATCTGTGATATGCTTTTCTATTTCAGCTGGATCTATATTGAAAGAAACAGGGTCAATATCTGCATAAACAGGTGTTGCACCAGCTCTAACGATTGCTCCACCAGTAGCAAAAAAAGTAAATGGAGTTGTAATTACTTCATCTCCAGGTCCTACTCCTGCTGCTTGTAGTGCAATGTGGATTGCATCACTACCATTACCGCAACCAATACCATGCGCCACATGGCTATACTCAGCAATATCTGCTTCTAGTTTTTTTACATTGCTTCCTAGAATAAAGACCGAATTACTCATAACTCCATCTAATGCTTCTAAAACTTCTGTTTTCAGCGATGCATATTGCTCCGATAAATCTAACATTGGTACTTTCATTTTGTTTACACCAACCCTGTATGAATTATTTAATATGTGAAAAGCGTAAACCACTCATAAGTGGCCAAATGAACTTCTAAAGAGTTTTCTAGTGGTTAATTACGCTTATACCCAACAACTTTTTGAAAAACAGAAATAATTGGTCGATATTCCTCATTCACAAGTCCAATTTTCTCTGCAATTATTTCAAATGCAATTAAGATAAATAAAATAATGAAAATCGCCCAGCGTAACGTTAGTGTTTCAAAAGTAATGGCTGATATACTAAATATCAAACCAAAACCATATATTACCAACACGGTATCTCTGTGCGAAAGTCCAAGAGCTAATAATCTATGGTGTAAATGTGATTTATCTGCCATTGAAATAGGCTTCCTGTTAACCAATCGCCGTATTATCGCGAACGAAGTATCAAAAATTGGTACTCCTAAAATCATAATTGGAACTACAAAACTAAAGAGTGTAACACTTTTGTATAGTCCTAAAAGAGACAAAATAGCAATAGCGTACCCTAAAAACATTGAACCCGTATCCCCCATGAAAATTTTCGCAGGGTGGAAATTATGAAATAGAAACCCTAATGTACTTCCAAGTAATATTAAAGAAAGTGTAAGGATTAACATTTTATCTGCAGAAAATGCTAAAAATGCGATACTTGCAAATACAATGGATGAGATTCCAGCTGATAGTCCATCTAATCCATCGATTAAATTTATAGCATTAGTAATTGCTAAAATCCAAAAAAGTGTTACTACATATGAAAAGATACCAAGATCAAATACTCCTAAGAAAGGGATATTTAGAACCTCAATAGTTAGTCCACTACCCATTACTGCACAAGCCGCTAAAATTTGACCTAATAATTTTACTTTGGCGGAGATTTCATGTCTATCATCGATAATACCTAAGACAATAATAATTATAGCCCCAACCATAATTCCAGTAATCTTTGCTTCATACAATCCCGCAACGAAATAACCAACTGTTACTGCTATAAAAATCGCAAGTCCGCCTAAACGAGGCATCACTTTTTGATGAACTTTTCTTTCAGAAGGTTTATCCACAGCCCCTATTTTATGAGCAAGCTTGATTACTAACGGGGTAACTGCGATTGCCGTGGCCATAGATATGATAAAAGCAAGAAGTAATTTTATATCCAAAAATATCATCCTTGTTTTTTTATTTTCATTTATCGCTAGGTTCTACAAAATAGACGAACTAACGACATGAAAGTTTCTTCAATAAATGATTATACTATAAAAATAGCTTTGTAACCAAATTTAATATAAAGAAAGAAAAGACTGACTTTTCGCTTTAGTATGAGCAAAAATCAGTCCTTTCTATTCCAGTAAAAAGTTTTACTTTTTCTCTAGTACTTTATTACGAGAATTCTGGCCAATTAACCTGATAAGTGTCGCCTTCTATCTTTTCAATCGTTCGATACTTAAGTGGAAGAAGTTCTTCCATTTCAGGTTCTTCTAGCAATATCTCTAATGGTAATAGTTTGAAGCTATCATCTTCTTCCATAATCATATAAGCTCCAGCTACTTTCCCATTTTCTTTCAGGTTTATTCTCATAAAGGCAGGAAAGTATAAGTTGTTGCTTGATTGAATAATAGAAGAAACAAGTACTATGTTCTTTCCGTCTTCAACAATGTTTTCTTGTTCAATCTTTTCAAAAACCTTTGCTGCCCAAGCCTGTCTCTTATAGAAACCTATAACCTTCTGGGCATTTCCTTCAGTTTTTTCATTATTTTCATTACTCTTTTCTTCCGAAGCCATGTACTTCCCTCCATAGTTAGCAAAAATCGATACTTATTAAGTTATCATACCTTAAAATGCCACGCAATACCTACTACTATTTGCTAGACTTTAGTCCTTATAAATAGCTTGAATGTCATCGATGATAATTTCGCCATTTGCTTTTTTAGCATTTTCAGTTTGCATATAACGAACAGGAAGATCCATTTTTAATGGATATGAAAGTCCCGCAGGCACCTCAGCAGTAACAAATCTCCAATCAGTCCAGGTAACATTTTTATCAAAGTCTAATTGAACCGTTTTACCTGACGCATCTACTACCTGGGATCTTAACCAGTTGCCTTTACCATCTCCCTTAACCCACATCCCAACTTTCTTCAAAGGAGTGCTAATAGTTAAATTAGTTTTAGCATTAATATATGCACCAGAAGTACCCGTAGTATTTTTAAAATCATATGCTAGTTTAATAGCTTTTGATCCATCACGATCATTGACTACAGAGGAAACAGTAACATTATTAGCTCGGTCGCTCGTTGCTTCATAGTTTAATATCCCCTTGTTAAATGATTCTAGAATAGTTGGTGGAACATCACCTATTATAATAGGAATACTTAACGATTTAGAACCATATTTAACAGTTATAGTACCAACACCATCTTTGTTTGGTGCAGTATATTTACCGTTTGCTTGGACTTTACCTACAGAACTAGTCCAAGTAAACGCGCTTGCATCTGTTAATACCGCTTGTCCATTTTTCATACCGCTTACTGACAGCTGTACAGTTTGTCCTTTAGCTACTTGCAGAGAGCTTTCTGAAGCTTTTATACTATCAAGTGTATTTGTTACTCTTAATTGTATATTAGTAGTTTTTCCTTCATAATTGACTATCCCTGCATAGGTACCAGGTTTTGCATTTACGACCTGCTTCCCATTTGAGTTAGTTAAAATAGAGGATGTTACTTTTCCTGATCCAGAAATTGCTACGGGATTCATATATTGGTCTATCCCTTTAACAGGTACTGATAAATTAGTATAAGAAGCACCTTGGAACACTTCTACCACATCAGATGCAGGAGCAATTGTTGCGACTGGACCCGTTTTATATGTGCTAACAAATAGAAGAGAATTAGCTACAGAACGTTCATAGCCATCCGAGGGTTTGTTGGCAACAGTTACTTTATTGTTTCCAAGCTCTCTTACTACTATTGTGGAAGAACCTCCGCCGTCAAAAGTCATCGCGTAGTTAGCTCCCAGATCTTTCATTAGCTTTGCAGTATTTTGTAATGTAAGTCCTTTACTTCCAGTTGTACGCCCGTCTACTACAGCTGTAAATAGACTTCCGTCTTTTCTGACTCCGACCGCTGTTCTAGGTGCAACTCCCGCAACTTTAATAGTTTGAAGTGCCCCATTTTTAACTAAGTGATATCTTCCACTTACCGATTCTCTAACATCATTCCATTCGGCTGGAGTAAACTTAGTAGCAATTTGAATTTGGTCACCAACAGTAATACCTTGTAAGAAATCACCTGCAAAATGATGTCCAGACAAAATAATCTCATTTGGATTTAAAGCAGCATTTCCAGCACCACTTATTATCTCTGTCACTGTACCTACTAACGTTTCACCGCCATTGAGTTTCCCTGAGTCAATTTTGACACGAACTTCAGTACCTAACTCATTTGTGTTAGTTGTTGGAGCAAAATCTCTTGTATATACTACTAGATGGTTGGCTAACCTTTTTCTATTAACAGAGTTAATTGGATAAGATTTTCCGTTTACAGAAAGGCTCATCGCAACTTGAGGAGCACCAATAATTGCTTTCCCTTTCGATGTAATACCTAGTACTGCTAGATCACTCAATGCTGTTTGTGGTGTCGATACAATTGTTCCATCAATCATCATTAAATCAACAGGCTGTCCTTGCTTATCAAAATAATCTCCATTGACACCTGCTACTACGTGATAAGAATCGTTTTGAGGAACACTATTTGCCTGAGAAGAAGTAGTCTCAAACCCGATTATTTGATCTTTAGCAAGTTCTGCCTTCATTTGGATATTGGATGTTTTACCATCATAATCAATGACAAATAACTTTTGAGGACCTACAGCCCCATCAATATCGATTAGCTTCTTCCTTACTCCAGGAGCTATTTGCGTAATTGCCTGAGCTGCTACCTTTCCAATAGATAGGTTAGGAATAGCTTCCTTGGGAAACAGATTTGATGAAGGATTTCCTACTGAAGGAGTTCCTCCCTGAGCGTTTTCCAATTCTTTTAGCTTTGACTTAGACGGTGTTTTATACTCAACATATCCCGCCATTTTTGTTATATACATTCCTCCACCTAGACCGTACTGGCCACCGTATAAATTATCATATCGGTAAACACGATATTGTTCCCCTGGCTTTAGAATTTTCTCAAACACTAGACCATTTGATGTACGTTTCCATAGGTTGATCGGTTTTACTACTTTAATTTTTCCCACTTGACCTGGAACCATTAAAATACCGTCCCAATATACTTTCGTTGCTTGCGCTTCTACTTGACTTGGTTGGAATAGTGAACTCGTGACAACTGCAAAAACGACAAAAAGGTATAGCAATTTTCGTTTCATTTTAATTTAATTCTCCTTTAATTCCCAGCTTTTTCAGCTTGTTTTCCTCTGTTCTTCTCAATCGTATATCTCCAAAGGTTGCTTCCATCGTAGTAATAAAGGTTACCGTTTAAGTCCTGTTCAAGACCATAAACTCCTTCTTCCTTCAACCATTCAACCTGTAAAGTGTCTTTAGTTACTCGGAACAGCTTACCTTCCACACTTCCGTAAATGTAGCCATCGACACCTTCTAAAATTTGAGCATTACGGAAACGACCAGATATTAAAGGTAATAATTCAACTGTCTTAATATCCGTCCATTCATCCTTGTAGCTAAAAAGCTTTCCGTCGGCCATTCCCCAGACATTTTTGTCTTTATCTACTATTAAACTAGTAATCATACTTGCGCTAAATGGAAGATGGATATATTTTTTCGCTTCAGGATCAAAACGGTCAAAATAGAATAATCTAGCTCCTCTAGGATTAACCTGTTGATTGGCATGAATTGACGTTCCACCAAAAACCTGAGTGCCTCTACTAACTAGTGATACAATACTTTGGTTATATATATAATTCTCATAAATATCTGTTTTTTTAGTAGTGGTGTCATAAAAGACTAACGCCCCTCCACCAACACTAGTATCAGGTAAAGTACCAAGAATAATTTCTTTTCCACCATTGTATGGCGCTACTGCTGTAGATCGCTCCTGACCATACGGGCTCATTCTAATCACTTCTGCAGGATTTCCATTTGCCCATGGGATTGAACGATCATATACTAGCAATCTCGCTAATGGATAAGCACCGATATAAAGCTTGTTGTTTATTTCAAACATGGACTCCACTTGACTTATGTTACGATAAAGTTCCTTATCGCCAGTTTCCACGTTATAAATCCCGAGACCACCAGACATGTATCCATTTGCAAATATACTTTTTCCATCAGTACTAGAAGCTAGAGTATAAAGTTCTACCGGCTGCTCAGGTAACTCAAATTGATGGTATTGTAATTCTCCTGTTTGTGGATTGTATTCAAATAATTGCCCTAAGTTATCAACCATTCCAGATAAAACCCATTCTTTTGGTGTCTCAGTAGGTTCTTCTCCTACTATTTCTTCAGAAGATTCATCGTCTATTGGATTATCTTCCTTCGGCACAGTTGGTTCTGGTATTACGATTTCTGTGTTCTTTAAACCAGTTTCTACTGGTGGAATTGTTTCAGGTAGGTTATTTCCTTCTTCTTCAGAAACAACTGGATTTTTTACGATAAAATCAAGATTAATAGCCTCTGTCCCCTTTGGTAGAAAAACGCCTAGCTCCGAGTGCTCTTTTGTTTCAAAATCATATTTAATCAGTTGTTGCCCTTTTGTATAATAAATTCCTTCTCCATTTGGAGAAACGGCTGAAACAGTTTTGGAATTCAGTTCAAATTCATCTACGATTTTAAGTGTTTTACGATCAAAAATAACAGCCATATTAGATGGATGCAATCTAGCTACAATATAGTCATCCGTTAAAACTAAGTCCTGTGCATATTTTTCGGACATATATTTAGCTGGCAAGAATGAAGTGAAATTTTTAGTATTCGGTTTTTTAACTAATAGATCCATTGGAGATCCGATCGATACATAAATCTCATCTTTTTCTTCATCTGCTACAATCGCTTTAACAAACTCTTTACGTTTACGAATTTGTCCAAACTCTTCTATTTCTTTGGTTTCTGTATCATAAGCTACTAATGATCCACCATAGGCAGAACCAGCATAAACTTTATTGCCAGAAACTATTAAATCTTGAATAGATGTATCGCTCTTGTTTGAAAAGATGGCACCATGCTTTTCAAATACTTCCTCATTAGGGTCATAGCTGTAAAGCACACTAGATACCGATCCACCAACCCAAAGCTTGCCATTCTCATCTACGTCCAAGCCCCATGCACTTTTCGAATCTTCTAACGTAAACGTATGTAAGATTTCCTTTGACTTATAGTCAACGACAACTAGTGCCGCTGGAGAGCCATGCATGATGTAATAAATAAAATAGTCGCCCTCGTTATTTGCTGCAATTTTAGATGAAACAGCTGAAGATTTAAAAATCATTGGACCTAAGTTCTCATAGCCTTCTTCAATTACTTCTTCAACTGGCTTATCATCAATAATATTGTCTAACCAATCTTCTGAGTTATCTACCTCAACGTTACCTTCACCAATATTCTCTCCTACTGGTGCATCTTCATTTACTACTGGTTCTTTTACTTCTACCTTTGGCTCATTAACTATTTCTGCTGCATAAACATTACTCATTGGCGCTGCTAAAACCATAGCAAGCATTGCTGTACTAATTTTTTTCAACATTCTAACCCCTTTCATAACTATTCTAACTTTAACATGATTTGGTAACTTTTAAAATATAATCATGTAACTAAAATGTAATGTTAGCATTTTATATAGCAAATGCTACCACTAATGTTTCATGATATAATAATACTGGAAATAAAAGATAGGAGATTAGACATATATGCTAGAATCTATTAAGAAAATGATTTCAGGAGAAATTATAGAGTTAAAGCAGCTAAATAAGATTGTTAATAAAATAAATTCCTTAGAAGAAACATTCAGTCATAAAAATGACACAGAGCTACAAGCGTACACAAATAAATTTCGCGAGCAATTAAATGAAGGTGTTTCACCAGAAGAACTTATTATTGAAGCATTCGCTGTGGTTCGAGAAGCATCTAAACGTGTTTTGGGAATGAGACATTACGATTCCCAATTAATGGGTGGTTCTGTGTTAACTCAATCTCAAATAGCTCAAATGCAAACAGGTGAGGGTAAAACATTAGTTGCTACACTACCTGCATACGTAATGGCAGCATACGGTAAGGGAACACATATTATCACAGCAAACGAATACTTAGCCACTCGAGATTTTGAACAAATGAAGCCTCTTTTTGAGTTTCTTGGACTTTCAGTAGGACTAAATGTATCTGGTCTAGAAAAAGAAGAGAAACAAGCCGCATACAATTGCGATATCACTTATGGTACTGGAACTGAGTTTGGTTTTGACTATCTAAGAGATCATATGATTCATCATGAAGATGAACTTGTTCAAAGGCCTCTTTTCTATGCATTAATAGATGAAGTTGATAGCATTCTGATAGATGAAGCAAGAACTCCTCTTATCATTGCAGGAAAATCGAATGCAAGCTTAAATTTATTCCCGATCATGCAACTAGTTGTGGAATCTTTTGAGGATAGCGAAGAATATGATTACTACCCAGAAACGAAACAAGTTGTTTTGTTAGATAATGGTGCGGACCGATTGGAAGAGGCCTTTGGCATCGACAATGTATATGACCGTGAGCATAGAGAATTTCTTCACATAGCTATGCAAACGCTTCGTGCTAAAGTAGTCATGAGAAAAGATGTCGATTACATTGTGAAAAACGATAAGATACAAATCGTCGATCAATATACTGGACGAGTAATGGAAGGCAGAACGTATAGCGATGGCCTTCATCAAGCAATAGAAGCTAAAGAAAAGGTATCGATCAAAGAGGAAAACAATACACAAGCTTCTGTAACTGTGCAGCATTATTTCCGTCTATATAGTCATATTTCTGGGATGACAGGCAGTGCTATGCCTTCTCGGGAAGAGTTTTGGGAAACTTATAGTTTAAGAGTTACAGAAATTCCTACTAACAAACCGAACAAGCGAATTGATATGGAAACTCTTGTATATTTAAGCTATGAGGATAAAATGAAAAAAATTGTAGAAGAAACCAAACGACTTCATGAAACAGGAAGACCAGTTTTGATTGGAACAACTTCTATAGAGCAATCAGAAAAGCTTTCTGATTACTTAAAAGAGACAGGATTGAAACACAATATTTTAAATGCTAAATCAGAGGAAGACGAAGCAGAGATTATTTCTAACGCGGGTCAAATGAACAAGATTATGCTTGCTACTAATATGGCAGGACGTGGAACAGATATAATCTTAGGAGAAGGCGTATCCGAATTAGGTGGCTTACATATTATTGGGACTGAGCTTCATAGTAGTGCCCGTATAGATATGCAGCTACGTGGACGTGGTGGTCGTCAAGGTGACCCAGGTAGCACCCAGTTTATTATTTCGTTAGAAGACGAGCTTTTCCACTATTATGACGAAGAAGAATTTGCTAGATTCAAAAAGAAAGCTAAAGCGGATGATACTGGTTTAATTATTTCTCCAAACCCTACTAAATTCGCATATAACGTTCAAAAAGTGATTGAGGGTATGCACTTCTCAAGTCGTTCTCATTTATTAAAGCTCGATGATGTTAATAATGACCAACAAAAGGTTATTTATAACTACCGTGAAAAAGCATTAAAAACTGAGAATATAAAATCTTTAGTGCAGATTGCTATGCAAGAACGTTTAAATTACTTTTTAAAAGACATCTTAGACATAGACACTGAAATCGATGCGACAAAGCACCAGGAAGTCATTGATGAAATAAAGATTGTTGGCACTCTTACTGCCGAGGGTCAAATAGACTACTCTAACTTCAAACTTGAAAGCAAGGAACAGCTACAAAAGGAACTAAATACAGTATACAGAAAAGCAATAGACGCATTAGACAGTGATGTAGACCTTGACACATGGAAGGATGTACAAACCATCTATATTGAAACACTAGATAGATATTGGATATCCCAACTAGGAGACTTACATCATTTAAGAGAAGGAATTTCAGTTCGTGGATACGGACAGGAAGATCCTTATAGATTATATTCTTTTGACGCTCTAGATTTGTTTAACCATATGCTTAACTCCTTTTTCCGCGATATCAGCAGATATTTCTTACAGGTAAATACAGCAAACAATGAAGAATAATAGAGCATGATTAATACTTATAGACTGCAGACAAGCTCAAATAACCTTTTGAGTTTAACTGCAGTCTATTATTTTGAAAACGCAAACTGCCTTTGATTGCCAGTTCTCATCTCTTCCTTTAGTACTTGATAGATTTTTATAACAATACCTAAGAACTTTAAATAAGATGGTGATTTTTATAGTTTTAATGACATCAGGGGAAACTCAACAATATTTTTCACATAAAAAGAGACAGTCCCAAAATTTATACTTTTGAGACTACCTCTATTTTTATCATTCAAATCTCGATACCAATTCATGCATGTTTTCTGCCTCATCTTGAAGTTGAAGAGCTGAATTCATAATAGAAGCAATTGCATTACTTTGTTCTTCTATAGAAGCATTCATCTGCTCAGTAGCAGCTGCAGATTCCTCTGCAACTGCAGCAATATTAGAAATTGCTCCGACAACTACTTCTCTATTAGAGTACATTTTATTCATTTCATCGTTTAAATAAATAAGCCCTTCCTTTATTCGTTGGATTGAATTAGATAGTTCGAGGTAGGCTTGTTTTGTATATCCTACTGAAATAATTTGTTCATTTGAGATAAATTGGGTTTCTCTCATTTTTTCTTCTGCCGATCGTGTATCCTGTTCAATTTGTTTTAATAGACTGCGTACACTGTTCGTAGCATCTTGGGTACCTTCTGAAAGCTTTCTAACTTCCTCTGCCACCACCGCGAAACCCTTGCCATGCTCTCCTGCTCTAGCAGCTTCTATACTAGCATTTAAAGCAAGTAGATTAGTTTGAGCAGAAATATCATTTATCGTTTGAACAATTTGCCCTATTTCTCCCATCCGACTAGTAAGCTGAGTAAAGTTCGACTGAAGCACATCCATAACGATTTGAAATCTATCGGTATTGTTAGTCAAAATATTTATGTTAGATACGGCATTCTCTTGCACGTTCGTCATTTGGCTAACACCATCTATAATCTCTTTATATTGCTCTAGCGTTTTTTCTATCACAGCAGAAAGGTCATTTACTTTGTCAGAAGCAACTTCCGCTTCCTCCGCTTGTATAACTGCCCCCCTAGAGATTTCTGTGATGACATGAGAAATTTCACTAGTTGCTGCAGTTGTTTCTTCCGTCACCGCACTAAGTGCTTCAGAGGAATCTCTCATATGCTCTGATGATATTTTTGTTTGACTTACCATTTCCTCTAGACTCTTTTTCATGTTATTTACATTTAATGCTAACTGGCCAAGCTCGTCCTTTGTTTCTATAGGAATAACGTTTCCGCTAAGCTTTCCGCCTGCTATATCCGAGGTTGTCACCATAATCTTCTTTATATAAGAGGTCATTTTTCCCGCAAAGAACCAGAAGAGACCAATTCCCAATAAAAGAGATATAATAATAGTAATAATGGTAGTAAGTAAAATGGTGTTTGCACCTTTATTAAATTCCATTTCATACGTGCCAGCAACAACCACCCAACCCCAGTTAGGTTCTAATATGCTGTATGTAATTTTAGGCTCCACTTGCTCTTGGTCACTAGGGAGTGGCCATTTATAAGAAACGAACCCCCCACCATTTTTTGCTTTTTCTATTACATCTCTTATAAAATACTTACCATCTTCGGATTGATTATTATATAAATTTTCTCCTTCCATGCTAGGGTGCACCAATAATGTACCTTTCTCATCCATTACATAATAATAGAAGTTATCCCCAAAGGTTGCCGGATTAGTGATCGTTCGTTTATCGTCTTCATTTAAAGGACCTATGATTTTATCGGCCGCTCGACCCTGTGCCTCTTCTAAAGTTAAATTACCTTTTTCTACCTCTTTGCTTAACTCATCAATCAAATCCAAAATTGCGTAGGTGCCATTTTGAATTCCTAATTTGCCTAATTCATCTAATTCGTTTTTTGCCAATAAATAATTGTTTAGACCTACCATTAGTAAAGGTATTGATATCACGATTGAAGCTAGGACTAAAAGTTTACTTCTCACAGACCCCTTCATATAATTACACCCCTTTCACGAATAATTATACCTATATTCAATCGAACACCCTGTGATAATTATCACATAATTACATTAAACAACTATTTTTAATCATTTTATGAATCGGTGCTGATGGAGAATGCAGAAGAATCTAAATCAAATATTCACTAAAAACTATCTATATATTGAAATATTCAATTTGCTAGTTCAAGCATAAAAAATACTTTTCTAACCGGACATATATTACTACTACTTACTTCAATAAATTCATACAAATACATAAGAATATGTTATTTAAGGAGACTTTTTATGTCTAAAAAGAATATCATCCTGTTAGTTCTATTATTTTTCTGTTGTATTTTTATAGGTTTATTTTTTTATGCCCAAAATGTATATAGTGACGTTACGACCACTCTTCAAGAAATACATGAGCCAGAGCTAAGAAAAGTTTCTGTATTAAGAAAAGATGAGATTGTGTTACAGAAGAAAATCCCTTTTTCCTTATTAATCTTAGGTGTGGATAAAAGAGAAGGAGATAAAGGACGTTCTGATACAATTCTTTTCCTAACAGTGAACCCTACTAGTGAATCCATTAAAATGGTTAGCATTCCTCGAGATACTTATACAGAGATCATCGGAAAAGAAATTCAAGACAAAATCAATCACGCCTATGCATTCGGGGGCATAGAAATGTCTGTAAATACAGTTGAAAATCTACTAAATGTTCCAATTGACTATGTGATTCAAATAGATATGGAAGGATTTAAGGACATTGTGGATTTTATAGGTGGCGTGACAGTTAACAATGACAGGAGCTTCCAGGTGAATGATACTATCTTCAAAGAAGGAGAAATTAGCTTACACGGAGAACAGGCTTTAGATTATGTACAAATGCGTAAGGATGATCCACAGGGAGATTTTGGGAGGCAATTACGTCAAAAACAAGTAATTCAATCCCTACTAAAAAAGGGAGCCAACTTTAACATACTCTTAAAGCATAATGAGCTTCTTCATATTATCGAAGAAAATATACAAACCAATATGACCTTCGAGCAAATGCTAAATATACAAAAGGAATATAAAAAAAGCATAAATACGATTGAATCTTTATCCTTTGAGGACGGTGTCGGAGAATTAAAGAATGGTATTTGGTATTATATGATGAACGAGGATGAATTAAATGATATTTCCAGGGAAATGAACGAGCATTTAAAAATGTAGTAAAAGCTCTGTAGAAGCGCAAATATTATCTTTTACAAACCAACTATAAATATCATTTTTTAGAACTGTCATAAAATACGGTAACTCTATACTCGTAAATTATGACAGTTTAGTTATATAATCCATTGAAAATGTATTTTCCCACCAATTTTCAACTGAGAAACCTTCCACAAATCCTCCTCAGCTATCTTTCCTATGGTTGCGTATCCGCCAACTGTCTGTGCATCTGCCATTAAAATAACAGGCTGACCATTGTTAGAGACTTGGATAGTACCAAACTGTGTAGCCTCGGATAAGATGTCTCCATTTGTAACAAATTCCAGCTCTGCGCCCTCTATGTAGTACCCCATTCGATCACCAGCTTTATAAATGTATGTCGAGTCCAAAAAAGTCTCGATACTTTTTTGTTTAAACAAAGACAAATGGGGGCTTTTCCATACATTTACGGTAACTTCTTTTTCATAATTAGGAATAAAAGATGGTATTAAACCAGTTTGCACTTTACTATAAGGGATATCTGGGACAAACAAGATCATTCCTGGCTTCAACAAACCTCCTATGTCAGCTCGTGGATATGCAGATTTACTGTTCATGACTGTGTCAGCACAAAACCCTCCTACTGGTATTATATATGCAATACTTCCACCCCTTGGTCCTTTAAAAGTTAAGACTTGTCCCTTAAAGACACTAAAAGACTTCCATAAAGTTATGGGCTTTCCATCTAAAGCAGCTTCGAGGTCTGCTCCACAGATGACTATTTTATGAGTATCTAATACTTCTAGAGAAATTCCTCCTAAAAATATTTCTAAAGTAAGGGAATTTGGAGAATTATTCATTATTTTATTACCTATTTGAAAAGCAAACTTGTCCATCGCCCCCGCCACTGGCATACCAAATTTTCGATACCCTGTTCTTCCTAAATCTTGATAGGAGGCGTATACCCCCTCTTTTATTACTTTAAATAGTGCTTTCACTTACTCAACTCCACAGGTGCAACCTTTACGTTATTTTCCTCTAGCACCATTCTCACTTTCTTAACTATAGACGAGACATTTTTTCCATCACCATGAAAGCACAAAGTATCGGCATGGATACTTATTATATTACCTGTCTTGGTCCTTACTTCATTTCCTTTTACAATTCGTAATGCTTGATTGACAACATCCTCCACAGTAGCTAACACAGCATTTGGTTCAGTTCGACTAACGAGATAACCTTCTTCATCATAAAGTCGATCAGCAAAAGCCTCTTGGGCAGTTTGAAGTCCAAGATCTTTCCCAGCGACTATTATTTCACTGTTATTTAAGCCAAATAGAATCGCATTCGGTTCTATATCATAGATTGCTCGAGCTACCGCTCTAGCAATAGAACTATTTATAGCTGCCATATTATATAGTGCTCCATGAGGTTTTATATGAGCAAGCTGTACATTATGAATCTGACAAAAAGCCTTTAACGCCCCTATTTGATAAATGATCATTTCATAAATTTCATTTGGAGACATATTCATATTTCTACGTCCAAATCCTTGTTTATCAGGAAAACCAGGATGAGCACCAATAGATAAATTATTTTTCTTTGCCCCTTGGACTGTACTGTTCATTACCGTGAAATCTCCAGCATGAAATCCGCAAGCAATATTTGCAGAGGTAATGACTTTAAATAATTCTTCATCCTCTCCTACCTTAAAGCTACCAAAGCTTTCTCCAACATCAGCATTTATATCAATCCTCATGGTCACAGCTCCTCTACAAAACGATAAATTGCCTCAGGATCCTTTTCCAATTCGATTTCTAACTCTTTGTAGTCATTCAAAGAAATAGGATAAAACTGAAGAAGGTCTCTTGCTTTCAATAAAAATGGTGATTTTCGATTAACCGAATATATTTCCAAAGGGGTTCTACCAATTATATTCCACCCTCCTGGAGAGTCGATCGGATATATACCTGTTTGACTTCCACCAATTCCAACAGATCCTTTTGGTACAAAAGCTCTGGGTTTATCTAAACGTGACACGCAAATATCTTTATTTAAAGCACCCAAATAAGGAAAACCAGGCAAGAATCCAACCATATACACGGTGTATAAAGTTTGCGTATGAAGTTTAATAATCTCTTCTTTAGATAATTTATTAATAGAAGTTACTCTATCAATATCAATTGAAAATGACTCTTCATAACAAACCGGAATATGTACTAATCTAGTCGATTTGTTTTTATCCATTTGCTTTTGTTGTTGCCATTTTATTAGTAATTCCTCTATATTTGCCTTCTCTAAAGTAGACGAAGTGTAGAAAAAAACAGTAACCGTATGGTAGCTTGGTACGATTTCTTCTATATAATGACTCCATTCCAAAGAAATCATTTCGGCAAAGGAATGTACGTTACTTAGTATTTCGTGACTAATAGCCTCCTGGAAACTAAAACGCAGGGTTCTCTCACCTGTTCTAAAGAACTTAGGCTTATCTCTATTCATTAGAATCTAAAACACTTATACAAGTGATAACACTATTTTTTAAATCTTCATGAGACCAGCTTGGAACTTTACCATGCTCAATAGCCAGTTCATGAGAGGCTGGGATATGAATAAACCCTGATATTATAGAACTATTAGTCGTATTCACGTAATGTAATGCTTCATACATCACATTATTACAAAGATAAGTGCCAGCGGTATTAGAAATTTCTGAAGGAAAACCATTTTCTATTAGCTTATCAACCATTTTGCGAATTGGTAGCGTGGAATAGTAACCTGGCTCTCCCTCTGGTTGAATAGGTTCATCAATTGGTCTATTTCCTACATTGTCTGCATCTCCATCTTTAACATTAATAGCAATTCTCTCCGGAGTGACTTTATATCTGCCAGCTGCTAAGCCCAATGAAATGTGGACATTTGGCTTTTCATCCTCCAATAATTGAAGTAATTGTTGCCCAGACAAAAGAAAGTCTACCGTTAGGATTCTACTAACCACTTTATAACCATTGATTTCTAAACCATCCAATTCATCTACAATTTTCATAGTTGGATTCACTGTATAATTTAAAAACGGTTCAAATCCTGTTAAAAGAAGTTTCTTCATTTATTTTCCTCCTCGAAAGCAATTATAAAGTTATTAGAATTTTCTATATTAATAATTCTAACATTCTTTCAAACAAAAAATAACAACCAACAAGTTTATAACCCATTGGTTGTTAGAAATTCATATATTAGTAAGGAGTAAAAATATCCACAATTCTCCATTCCTTACTTTCTTTTTTCAGTAAGTATACATTTAGAATAGATTCCTTCTGATTCCCAGTTGTCGCCAAGTCCTCCACTTCAACATAGGCATAATCACTAATGATTGTATAGACATATGCATTTAACAATTCGAATTTTGTATCATTTTCATTGAAAGAGCCTTGAATATCTTCTTTCAAATATTGATAGTCCGGAAATTCCTCACTATACAATGCAAAAACTCCAGCTATATCCTTTTTATTTATTAGCTGATTCATATGTTCAAAATAAGCTGTTAATTCTTTTTCTTGAGAAAGAAAATTAGAGTCTTTTCGAATTATCTTGCTGTATTCATCAAATAATTGATAATACATAGAATCATCTTTTAGCGCTTCTAGACTTAAAAACAACTGATTTAAAATAGAATCCTTTTCCTGTTGTTTTGCTTTCTTTTGAATCGCCTGATCCAGGTCATTGATTAAGCCTGTAGCTGTTTTCGCAGATTTTACATTAAGTAGCATCTGTTCGGCAGGCGACTTATATTTAGTAATAAAAGCTTCACGCGTAGACTTGCCGTATACTTTATAGAGAAGCTTTCCTTGTTTTTTAATCTCCTCAGACAAGGCACGATAAGCTGTTTCCGTAAGTTTAGAGCTTGGGTCCTTCCTGTACTCTAGTTCCAGGGTATCTGATAGTTTCTGAATTTTATTTCCAGACGTGATTGCATCCACGTATCCCATGGAACGCTTATAATGGCTCCCTACCGTTTCCTCTAACCTTTTTTCTAGTTCAGCTCTTTTTGCAGAGTCATTGATCGATGCAATTTCTTTTTGTGCCGCTAGGTAAGCTGATTTAGTCGAATTAAAAACCCTCATATCTGGAGTTTTAATAGACTTAGTATGCTCGTAGGAAATTTGCCATTTTAGAGCCGTCGCTTCTTTCTGCGCTCTCTGAACAAGTGTTTCCGCTTTTGTTAGAGAAGCCGCATGTACATTAGCCACTGGAGTAAAAAGAGCACTACTAAAAATACCAATTGCAAGTGAATACGAAATAATTTTTTTCATTGTATTCTCCATTTCGTCATGTAATAGAAATCTTTGGGACTATTAATTATAGTTTTTCTATAAAACGTTCTAAACGATTTAAACCCTCTTCTAAAACTGCCATGGAATAAGCGTAGGAAATTCTAATATATCCTTCTCCATATGGAGTAAATGTACTACCCGGAACAACAGCAACACCGCCTTCATGTAGCAACTTAGTAGCAAAATCAAATGACTTTATGCCAAATGCTTCTATAGAAGGGAATATATAAAATGCTCCGTTAGGCTTAATGACAGGTAGGCCCATTTCTAACAAACGATTATATACATAATCACGTCTTGTTACATACTCTACATTCATCGCACTTGGGATATCTTTCGAATTCGTTAATGCCTCTAACGCACCATACTGTGATGGCAAGGAAGCGCAAATTGAATTGTATAAATGTACTTTAAGCACATGCTCCATAATTTTTTCAGGCCCTAATATAAATCCAATTCTCCAGCCTGTCATTGAATGGGATTTTGAAACACCGTGGATATAAAATAATTTCTCTCTTAGCACCGGATATGAAGCAAAGGAAACATGCTCTCCTAAAAAGGTATTTTCACTATAAATCTCATCAGAGACAATATAAACTTCCTTATCCTTCAGCATTTCAACTAGGTCATCCATTACGTTCTTTTCAATGACCATGCCCGTAGGATTTGATGGATTATTAAACAAAATAGCTTTTGTTTTATCGGTTATAAGTTTTTCCAGTGCATCGGCTGATGGTTGAAGACCAGTGTTTGTCGTATCTAGATAAATAATCTTAGCTCCACAAAATTTAATGACAGGTTCATAGCCGGAATAGATAGGAGCTGGCAATATAACTTCATCGCCCTCTTCCAAAATTGTTCGAAATACTGTGTCGATGGCTTCGCTGGCCCCGTTCGTAATGACAATTTCCTTAGCAGGATTGTAGGAGAAACCATATTTGTCTGTAAAAAAATTATTAACTGCTTCTCGTAATTCTATTAATCCAGCATTATGAGAATATCCAGTTAAATTATTTTGAATAGCATTTATTCCAGCATCCTTTACTGCCTGTGGAGTTGGAAAATCTGGTTGTCCTATTGTAAGATTAATAGCATTTGGGAAGTTAACGAGCTGATTAGAAAACTGACGAATGCCAGGTTGTTCAAGTGCTCTTGCACGTGGATTAATGTTTAAAGACATATCTATTTATCCTTCTTTCACAATTATTTATTGCCTAGAATGCTTGGAAGCCATAAAGATAGACTCGGTAAGAAAGTAATTAGGATTAAGCAAACGATCATGCTGAATAAAAACGGAATGACAGCCATTACTATTTTTTCAAACTTTACATTACCTACACTAGAAGCTACAAACAAGTTTACACCAAGTGGTGGTGTGATAAAACCAATCGCTAAGTTGGTAACTAATATTACCCCAAAATGAATAGGGTCGACACCAACGGCAATAACAATTGGCAAAAGGATCGGTGTTAGGATGACTAATGCAGATATTGTATCGATAAACATTCCTACTATTAATAGTATGATGTTAATAGCTATTAAAATGACAATTGGATTGGTAGATAATTCAGTCAAGAAAGAAGAAATATCATTGGGTACCTGTTCTAAAGTCATAAAATACGCAAAAGATACTGAAAGTCCAATAATAATCATCGTAGTAGCATTAATGACGACCGCTTCACGAAAGCATTCAAAAACGGATTTCCAAGTAAGCTCCTTGTACACGAACAATCCAATTATTAATGCATAGACGACTGCTACTACTGCAGCTTCTGTAGGAGAGAAAAAGCCCCCGTAAATCCCACCCAAAATAATTATAGGTATTAGCAATGCCCATTTTGCATCGTATGTAGCTTTTAATACATCCTTAAATGAAAAGCTTGCGTTGTCCTCTGACTTATAGCCACGTTTTTTAGCAATAAAATAAGCAGTGATCATAAGACCAATACCGATAATAATACCAGGTAATATTCCTGCAAGGAACATACTTCCTACGGACACACTCCCAATTACTCCATAAAGAACAAAAGGAATACTTGGTGGAATAATCACACCTATGGATCCTGCAGAAGCGGAAACAGCAGCCGCAAATCCACCATCATATTTCTTTTTTTTCATTTCAGGAATCATAAAACCACCAATTGCTGCTACCGTTGCAGGTCCTGATCCTGATATAGCTGCAAAAAACATAGATGCCACTATAGTTACTAAAGATAACCCTCCAACAATCCAACCTACTAAGGCTGCAGCCATATCCAATAACCTTTTAGAGACTCCTCCTTTACTCATCAGAACCCCTGCTAACATGAAAAAAGGGATTGCCAATAGTGGGAAAGAATCCAAAGATGTAAATGCTTTTTGAGCTATAATGCCGAGTGGAAGGTTCGAACCGAAATAAATAGCGACTAAAGCAGAAACCCCTAACGAAATTGCAATAGGAACGCCAATCAATAGGCAAATAAACAAAGTACCAAACAAAAGAGCTACCGTCATAGTATGATCTCCTCTTCTTCAGGTTTTTCATAATTGCCGCGTATGACTTCTTTTATTTGAATCACTAATCGGATTGCCATTCCAATTCCACCAAGTGGTATAGCCAAATAAGGAATCCAAATAGGAATTTGCATAGCGGGTGCCAGTTGACCATGATTAATGCTACTCAGAACAAGTTCTGTACCAAATACCGCCAAAAATAGTGCCATTGCAAACCAAATCAGGATAGATAATATTTCTAGTACTTGGCGAAACACCCCGTGGAAGCGAGTAATAAACGCTTCCACTCTAATGTGCTGTCTTAATTTGACCGCATAGCTTGCGCCAATCCAAACTTGGAAAATATGAATATATCTTGCCATTTCCTCTGTCCAGCTTGGTGCTGAGGAGAAGACATATCTGCCTATTACTTGACCAAAAATTAGTACAACCATTAAAACTAGGGAGAAGACTAGCAATATCTCTTCGAACTTGGCAAATTTCTTTAGCATATACATTTCACCCCTGCTCCATTATTGTTTGTTTGCTTCCTCTGCCATATGGACAAGATCCTCTCCTATTTCAGTTACGTATTTGTCATAAACGGATTGAGTTGCATCTTTGAATTCGTTGCGTTGCTCTTCAGTCAGTTCATTGACTTTCATTCCTTCTTCTTGTAATTTTTTTAGGAATTCTACATCTTGTTTTTGTGCAATTTCTCGTTGTTCTGTTCTGTATTCCTCAGAAGCAGTTTGTACTAGCTCCTGCAAGTCATCAGGTAAGCTATTATAGAAATCATTGTTCATCAACAAAATAGTTGCAGCGTAAACATGACTAGTAAGAGTTAGATAATCCTGAACCTCATAAAATTTGTTAGTATAATACAAAGAAATTGGAGACTCCATTGCTTCGTATGTATTTTGTTGAAGTGCTGTGTATAATTCGCCAAAAGCAAATGGAGAGGCATTTGCCCCAAAGGCCTTAAAGGTATCCGTATGTACGGGGTTTTCAAGCGTTCGATATTTCAACCCCTTCAGATTTGCTATACCTTCAATTGGACCTTTGTTATTAGACATATGACGGAAGCCGTTCTCAGCGAAAACCAATCCCTTCATATCATTACTCTCTAATTCCGCAAGCAACTTATCCCCTAAATCTCCATCAAGCGCTCTATATGCTGCCTCATGATCATTAAACAAAAATGGCAAATCAAAAACCATGAACTTTTTATTGAAAGATGCCAATGGTGCTACTGCTGGAATAGTCATTTCGATGTTACCTAACTGAACAGCTTCAATAGCCTCTCTGTCTGAAGGGTATAGCTGTCCATTTGGAAATAACTCTACTTTTAAACGTCCATCAGATTCTTCTTCTAGCTTTTCCTTAAATGTTTTGGCTGCTAAATGTGTGGACTGCTCTTCGGACACCAAATATGCAAGATTAATAGTATATTGATCTTGTTCTTCCCCCGAGCTAGATGTTGATGTATTGGTGGATGGTCTTCCACATGCACTTAACGTAATTAATGTAATAATTAGTAATGTGAATAATTTCTTCATTTCTTATCCTCCTCATTAAAATATGATAAAAATCTTCTTTCTACATTATCTAGATGACGAGTCATAAGTTGTTTGGCTAAATCGTTATGATGTATTCGAAGCGCTTTTAAAATTTCTTCATGCTCATAATAGGCTTCCTCTGCACTGACCTCTAACGTGTTGGAGAGTATTAAAAAAGCACGATTACTTCCAGCATTGGCTTCATTTATCAGCTCACTCAATTTGCGATTGGCTCCTATACTTCCGATTAGCAAATGAAATTGTTGGTCTAAGTCAATAAATGTATTGTAGCTTTCGTTTTTAATCGATGCTAATTGCTCCACTAGGTTATCCTGTAAGGCGCACAGTATCTCCTCAGAGATTTGATGGGCATGTTTGTCGATGTTGTAGATTTCTAAAAGCCTTCGTATCTCCATATAATGGAGTCCGTCCTCTTTCTTAAAAGTTGCTACAGTTGCTGGTTTAGACTTATTTAACTGTACAAGACCCTCGACTGCTAGCCTTTTTATAGCTTCACGTATTGGAGTTCTGCTAATCCCTAAATCTACCGCTAACTTTTCTTCTGGTAATTCTTCCTGCTGGGGAAGTTTGCCCGTAATAATTGCATCCTTTAAAGCCTTAAAAGCTTGATCAGCAAGAGATTCTTTTGGAAATAGCTTTTTCACAAAGAGCATTCTCCTTTCTGTATACTGTATACATGAATAATATATTATGTTAATATTATTGTAAATAAATATTTTGAATTTTTAGATTTACAGGAGGATTGTCATGGAAACCTATTTATATGAGCAATTTTTAGAGGTACTTGGAAAAGAAAAAATAAGTAAAAGCGAATCAGAATTATATAGACATAGTCGAGATGAATCCTCCCATCCCTACGTGGAGCCAGATTTTGTGTACTTTCCAGAAGGCGTAGAAGATATTGTGAAAGTATTGAAAATAGCAAATGAGCATAAAATTCCTGTTACCCCCTATGGAGCAGGATCCGGACTAGAAGGTCAAGCTATTCCGATTCACAAAGGAATTTCTATGAACTTCGATAATATGAAAAAAATTATAGAATTCTATCCTGAGGATTTGATGATAACAGTAGAGCCAGGCATCACCCGACTTCAGCTAAACGAATTTATAAATAAGCATGGACTTTACTTTCCAATTGATCCCGGTGCGGATGCATCGATTGGTGGAATGATCGCAAATAATGCAAGCGGCACAACGGCCGTACGATATGGGTCTATGAGAGACCAAATATTAGATTTAGAGGTTGTTCTAGCAAATGGCACTGTCATACATACTGGTTCAAAGGCGAAGAAGTCCTCTTCTGGCTACAACTTGAATGGAATAATGGCTGGCTCCGAAGGGACGTTAGGAGTTATTACAAAGGCTACACTCAAGCTACATGGCATACCTGAAAAGGTTTTAGCTGCACGTTGTACATTTAATACACCTGGAGAATGTGCAGAAGCTGCTCAGGCAGTCTTGTCCTGTGGGATACAAGTACTTAGAATGGAGCTAGTAGATGCTGAGAGTATTAAACAAGTGAATAGTTATGGGGGCTATGCGTTCCCAGAAGAGCATTCACTATTCTTTGAATTTGCAGGTACACCTAACATTGTTGAAGAGGAAGCTTCGGTTGTAGAAGAATTAATGAAGGAATTCGGTTGTAGCAATTGGGAACGCGCCAATACCCCAAAAGATCGTGCCGATTTGTGGAAGGCTCGTCATGAGCTAGCCTATTCTTACAAGCATATTAAAGGAAAAGCTTCTACTGGTGCCGATGCATGCGTACCTATCTCTAAGCTAGCCGAGATGGTAGTATTCGGTCGTACACTATTAGAGGAAAGCGGTCTTATCGGTGGTGTGTTTGGACACGTAGGTGACGGTAATTTCCATACGATGGTCATGTATGATCCTAACGATCCTGTAGAAAAAGCTAAAGCAAAATATACAGACGACCAAATTGCCATGAAAGCAATAGAATTAGGTGGGAGCTGTACAGGTGAGCATGGTGTAGGTGTCGGGAAGATGAAGTATCAACTAAAAGAGCATGGCGAAGCGGTAGAATTGATGAAGTCTATTAAATTACTTTTTGATCCGAATGGTATTTTAAATCCAGGCAAGATATTTATTTAAGATAGCGTGTGGGAGAGACTATGGGCTCGATCCGTGCCCTAGGAAAGCGTCCACTGTAGCGGAGAACACCACTATGTAATAGAAAAGAGTCCCGAAAATTTACTAATCGGTAAATTTTCGGGACTCGTAATTTTCTAAGGTGGGTTTTGTCCCATCCTCTTTAAAATGTACTAATGGTTATTCATTTCAAGGCTCAATTGCCACTCAATCCCGAATTTATCTGTTACAATTCCGTAGCACTTACTCCAAAAGGTTTCTTGTATATCCATACCAACTTTTCCACCCTCTTTAAGAGTTTCAAAAGCGGCTTTAATTTCTGCCTCGTCTTCGCTCATATAAGCTAAACTAATATTATTTCCAACAACAAAAGGATAATCAGGGAAAGTATCTGAAAACATCACATTACTACCACCAATATTAAGACGAGTATGCATAACTAAATCTTTGACCTCATCTGGAAGACTAAAGTTTGGATCTTTTGGTGCTTCACCAAAAGTCATTATTTGTGGCTCTTCTGTTTTAAAAACTTGGCTATAATATTCTACTGCTTCTCGACAATTCCCATTAAAGTTAATATATACATTAACAGCCATATGAAACACTCCCTATTTTTTGTTATTGAAATAATAATAATCTCAGAGAAATTGTACCATATCACCTTGTTAATTAATAGAAATTATTTCCAAAATAAGATACTTTTTAATATACTTTATCTCCATTAAAGATGGAGTTTTTAACGACTACATAGTCTACATTACGTATAGCGTCAAGTTTGTTTCCACCTGCATAAGAAATAGAAGATTGTAAATCCTGCTCCATCTCTCTTAAGGTATCCTCAAGATTCCCTTTATGCTCAACGAACATTTTTTTGCCTTCTACATTTTTCTTTTCACCTTTTTGAAACTCAGAAGCTGATCCAAAATACTCTTTAAAACGTTTACCATCTTTTTCAATTGTTACTCCAGGAGATTCCTCGTGTCCTGCAAATAGCGAACCGATCATTACCATGGATGCTCCAAATCTTACAGACTTAGCTATGTCACCGTGGGTACGAATTCCACCGTCCGCTATAATTGGTTTACTAGCAGCTTTTGCGCACCAGCGTAATGCAGCTAATTGCCAACCGCCAGTTCCAAAGCCAGTTTTGATTTTTGTAATGCACACCTTGCCTGGTCCAATTCCTACCTTCGTAGCGTCTGCACCAGCGTTTTCTAACTCACGCACAGCTTCAGGTGTTCCCACGTTGCCAGCAATGACAAAGCTTTTCGGTATATGTTTTTTAATATGCTTTATCATATCGATTACTGCGTTAGAATGACCATGAGCAATATCTATTGTAATAAATTCAGGAACTAATGCTTCATTAGCCAATTGTTCAACAAAATCATATTCTTCTTTTTTTACACCTACACTAATAGATGCGATTAAACCTTTGGATTGCATATTCTTAATAAAATCTACACGTTCCTCTGGCTGAAAACGATGCATAATATAAAAATATCCATTTTCCGCTAAATACAATGCAATTTTTTCATCAATGATTGTTTGCATGTTTGCAGGCACAACCGGTAATTTAAATTTATGTCCACCTAAAGAAACTGTAGTATCACATTCAGAACGACTGTTAACCACACATTTCGCAGGAATTAATTGAATATCCTCATAATCAAATACGTTTTCCACGTTACAACACTCCTAAACACGAATATTTTTATTGTATAAAAGATAAATTGTTCGTCCATTGGATAATTTACACGATTTATTATAGCTTGTCAAAGGTTTTATAACTTTATTTCCAGGAGGTCGCAAAAACCATTAGGACGACTGAGACAGTTACAGCATCAAAAAGACGCATAGGCTTCATGAAGAACTTGTCGCTTTCCAAAGCTAATGCGTTCATAGTTAGTAGAAATCACCATATTATGCAACTTAACTTCTGCATTTGTTATCTCATCTTTATGCGAAATTAACATTTGTAAGAGAGATAATAAATCATAGCTTTAGCATGCCATTGTTAGCATTTTTACATTCAATAAAAGTCTAATAAATAAAAGATAGACATTAGTGGAGTTCTTTTCCTCTCGTCGCAATATGATAGAAAAGAGGAGGTGTTATGATGTTGCCAGCAATATTTTTACAATTAGCATATCTGTTTATTTTCATATGGTCAGTAGCTATGACTGTACAGGATTTCCAAAGCTCGAGCAAAAACTGGTTAACAGTTTTAATGCACATCTCAGTAGCAGTTGTTTCACTAAACTTTTTACTACTTTCTACCGGTATTAGCTTGTAGCCGATTGATTTTGAATCATGTTTACTTTTATGTATACATGATTCATTTTTTGGGGTTTTTTGAGGGGTATTAGCTACGTGCGCGTTCTACTAGCAACTGTATAATGATAGAGCAAAAAAATCCTACCTCGAAAATTACTTTACTTTCTAAATGGAAAAATTAATTCAATTCGTTTCATTGACTCGTTTATAAATTCTTTAAAATACCATTCATCAAAAAGCTTAAAATATAAATTTTCATCATCTAAATATTTAAAATTAGGAACTTGATTTGCATCATCTACAGGTAAGTGTTCCCAATACGCCCACCAGTTTAAGAGCTCGGGATTTAAATGAGGAATATGAAGTTTAATTTCTTCTTCAGTTAAAACCTGTTGAGTAAGCTCTGAATTTTTAGCCACGACAAATCCAGCATCTAAATAATCTTCTATTTCAAGTCGAAACCAAATATCCACTCCTGGCTTCACATTTTCTTTATATAAATAACTAATCCCTGGACAAGTACTGCCCTTTACATCATAAAAGGTTTCTATTTTTTTCATGTTATTAAATTCATAATCATATGTATTATGTAATTTTCCCAACCCTATGCGTTCTTCTAATCCTTTAAATATACGAAGCAATAAATCAGTTTTTACCCCTTTTAAACTCTTCTCAATTGCAACAGCACTTTTCATTGATGCAGACGAGGTTTTCAGCAGCTCTTTTATTTCCATCTCTTGCTCATCCTCCAATTGGTTTGTAAAATTCCTAATAGCTGATTGAAACTGAAAAAGTACCTCTCGTATGGATGCAACCTTGATAATATCACGGTGCTCAAGACATTTATCTAACCATTTGATAATATCTAGAGAAAAAGAGATTGGAGTAATGTGTTTCTTCTCTATAATGCTACTATCAGAAGGCATTTCACCAAAACGAGTTAAATAAAAAACGTTGGCATTTTGGGCTACTTTTAAATAGTCTGCGCACTGATTTTCTTGATCTGTTGCAAAAATTTTAACTTCAATTGGAATAAAATAATTAGGCGTCTGAATGACTAAATCAATTCTCCGATTATTTTCAATTAAGAATTCACGATATACATTAACGTGTTCTATTTCCGTTAAAGGTATTTCTAATTGAAGGACATGTTCGATAAAAAGTTGTAAATAAATATTTCCTTGATAATGACTACCCTTCGGATTTAATAAATCATAGAGGAAACGGCATATCCGTACCTCATCATGAGCAATATTGGTAATCTCAAAAATATTATAGTAGCCTCCAGTTTTCCGTTGAATAAGTTCATGATTTCCCTTAATATTCTTTACTTCATTTAAAAGCAATTCTAATTTCATTTACATACACAATCCTTTTGTATTTATTACCTATTAGTTACTAAAATCTTATGTATATAAATCCCTTTACACTATATACATTCCACATTGTACCATTTAAAAAGACAAATAGAATATAATTATATTTATATATTTTTCTATACAAACTAGATGTTAACTCTGCTTTATATATAAGAAAATATAATACTAAAGCCATTGATAACTATTAAAAGATCAATTATTGGGTAAAGTACAAATAAATCATTCTTACAGAAGGAAGTTGATTTAATGCCTAATAATAAACCTAATAGACTAATCACTGAAAAATCTCCTTATTTACTGCAACATGCTTATAATCCAGTCGAATGGTTTACATGGAGCAAGGAGGCATTTGAAAAAGCACAACTAGAGAACAAGCCGGTCTTTGTTAGTATTGGATATAGTAGTTGTCATTGGTGTCACTTGATGGAACAAGAATCTTTTGTGGATCAAGAAATCGCCGACATTTTAAATAAGCATTTTATATCCATAAAGGTTGATCGAGAGGAACGCCCGGATATTGATTCTATTTATATGACCGTTTGCCAGATGCTAACTGGAGAAGGAGGATGGCCACTCCATGTCTTTTTAACACCTGAGCAAAAGCCCTTTTATGCAGGAACTTACTTTCCAAAGGAACAAAAGTACGGAAAACCCGGCTTGCTTGAATTGCTGCCACGATTACATAATGTATTTCAAAACGAATTTGAACATATAGAAGAGATTAGTGAAAAGCTCACTGCGGCACTTCAAGCTACCGAAAAGGAAATGGGTCAAGACAAAACTCTACCACCTTCTATATTTGAAACTGCGTTCAAACATTTATCGAGTATGTTTGATTCCCAATATGGCGGATTCGGAAAAGAGCCAAAGTTTCCCTCTCCTCTTCACCTGCTCTTTTTGATGAGATACTATGATACAACAAAGGATGCAGACGCTCTAAACATAGTAGAAACTACTTTAGATGGGATTGCTCGTGGTGGAATTTATGATCATCTCGGCTATGGATTTGCTAGATACTCTACAGATGAGGTTTGGCTTGTCCCTCACTTTGAAAAAATGTTATATGATCAAGCCTTACTTCTAATGGTTTATACAGAGGCGTACCAAATCACCAGAATCCCGCAATATGAAGAAATTGTTTATAATACGGTTAAATTTCTTAAAAGAGAAATGTTACATCCAAATGGTGCATTTTATTCTGCTTTTGATGCAGACAGTGAAGGTAAAGAAGGTACGTATTATACTTGGTCTTATCATGAAATAATGGAGGTCTTAGGAGGCGTGGAAGGCTTACTTTTTGCTAAGACCTATGATATTACGGAAGAAGGAAATTTCGAGGGCGAAAACATACCGAACCTGATTTATATCGATCCAGCTTCTATTCTAGAAGAGTTTAATATATCAGAGGATGAATGGGAGGAACGTATAGAGAATTCAAGGACCTTGCTATTAATGCAGCGTCAATCACGTGTCTCCCCTCATTTGGATGACAAAGTGATTACTTCTTGGAATGCGTTGATGATCGCTGCACTTGCAAAGGCAGGAGCCGTATTTACTAACTCTCCCTTTATCGAATTAGCAAAAGATGCACTTCAATTTATAGAATCCCATCTTATAAGGGAAGGCACACTATATGCAACATATCGAGAAGGCGAGACAAAGCATATCGCATATTTGGATGACTATGCTAATTTATTATGGGCATTTATCGAACTATATGAGGCTACAGGAAAAGAAAAATATATAGAAAAAGCTAAAAAAACAGCAATAATAATTACACAGCAATTTAAGGATGAAGTAAACGGAGGATTTTATTTTACAAGCAATAATGCCGAAAAACTATTGGTTCGAGAAAAAATCGTGATGGATCAGGTTATTCCTTCCGGAAACGGAACCGTTGCCTGGCAGTTATGGAAACTAGCAAAAATTACAGATGACATGGCTCTACTGAAAGAGGCTGAAAGAACAGTCACAACTTTTGCTGAGGAAATCACACTGTACCCTACCTCTCATCTTTCTTTACTAATTGGCTTTATGTCACAAAATAGTAATGGTAGACAAATAAAATTAAGCGGTCATCCATTTGGAGATATTACCACTCTCCTGCAGACAACATACAGACCATTTGATGTGTGGTCAATGAACGATTCGCCACAGGCCTTATCTGTGCAAATATGTCAAAACAATATTTGTCATCCACCTTTGACAGAGATCACAAAAATTGCTGAGGCACTTTCTTACGAGTCTTTATAACCTGGGCATGCTTAAATATTTGTTAAAAGAAATGACATTAAGAAATGTCTTTTCTTTTTTCCATATTAATATATGTTTCAATCAGTTTTACTTTTTCACTTAGTTCTAGTAAAGCTTGCATAATTTGTTGTTGTTCCGCCTTAGTCATACTCGTTTGAAATCCCATTTGTTCTACAGATTTTTCGACATGACTAATACTTTTATTCATTCCATGGACAAAATGTTTAACTGGCACGATTAACGCTCCCCTCTATTAATTTTATTTTACTATTTCATTTTATTTTTACAATTATCAGAATCATTTTTTTAACGTGATTATTACATTTTGTGATTTAATTCCTGCACATAATACAAATTTAAGCAATTTTTTATGGACAAAATATTTTTTTGGACTTTTTTCTTTTTTGAAAGAATATATTGAAGTAAAAGTTGAGAGGGGATAATAATTGCATTCAAATCCTGTTGATCCGAATGAAATGAAAAGAAGGCGAGATTTAGATGAGATCGCCTCTCTTAACATGGTTGGAGAAGGTTGTCCTGATTTTGACGCCGAAGAGGATAAAAAAAACGAGAAAAAAGAAAATACAAAATAATTTCAACCCACTAATAAGTGGGTTTTTTCGTTTTACGATTAAGCTATTATAAACAATTTACGTAATAATTACCATTTACCAAAAAGTAATTGTAATCAATGGAATATTATGATAAATTAAGCAATAATAGAAAATGAAGCTTCTACTTCAAAAAGGATCTCAAATAATGCCTTAACTTCAAAAGGAGAACAATGTGATATTACATAATCTGATTCGAGATAACTTCGTTAGTATGTCTAAAAGTCAAAAAAAGATGGCTACTTATGTACTAGATCATCCTAGGGATATTGCGCTTTGTTCCGCCGCCGAATTAGGTGGAAGAATAGGGATAAGTGAATCAACTGTTATACGATTTTCATATTCTCTTGGCTTTTCAGGCTATGTGGAGCTTCAAAAACGAATGCGAGAACATTTTTTTATAAATGAACCCACGACTAGCCCCTATCAGCACACAGAAATTGAGCTGTCTCAAGAAGATAGCTTTCATAAACAGGTTATGGAGAAAGATCGCCAATCCATCCTCACAACTATGGATCAAATAGATGCTGCTTCTTATTATGCAGCTGTTCAGCGCCTGTCAAAGGCTAAAGCAATATACGTTTTGGGTCTACGTACTTCATATCCAGCAGCGAATTGGCTTTCCTTTTCTTTAGGGCTAGTAAAAGAAAATGTTCACTTTATAAGACCAGATACTGAAGATGTGATTAGAACTGTCTCCCAGATGAACTCGAATTCAGTTGTCATCATTATATCGTTTCATCGTTATTTGAAGGAAACACTTCAAATTGCTGAGCTTGTCAAAAAACAAAAGGCTTATGTTATTGGTATCAGTGATTCTATGCTCGCTCCTATTCATGAATTTAGCGACGTATTATTTCCTGTGTTTTCTCAAAATAAATCGACCTTTGATGCAGTAGCCCCCTTATTTTCATTTATGAATGCTATCGTTTCTGGGTTAATTGTGGAGCAAAAGGATGCCTTCAAAAATAGGCAGATTATGTATCAAAGTATTCCGAGTCATTTTCTTTTTGAAAGTACTGACGAGGATTCATAAAATTACATGGAATATCAATGAAACAGTTATGAAAAAGTGGTAGATTAAGAGTGAGAAAGTGGAGGATAATTGGATGTCGGAAAATAAAACTTTTAAACAACCATTTCAAATTGCCATTACAGAACATAATTATCCAGTATTAATTGAACCTTGTTTATTTATTCCGACAGAGGAAGCATATGAGGTGCCAATTCCTCAACTGATACAGGAAATGCGGGTTACCGAGCCTGATTTAGCATTAAAGTGGAATCTGCAAATTAGAAAAATTATTCAAACTTTATTTATAGAGGATTACTCTATTATTGCAGTTCGAAAAACCAATGAGCCGGTGAATTATTATCAGTTTATTAAAAAATCCTGAAGTACCTCCAAACAAAGGAGCCATATAAAATTGATCATTCAACAAATAACGTTACATCATCTGAATATGAATATGAAAACCCCTTTTGTCACTAGCTTTGGTAGTGTTCAGGAGAAGCCTTTCCTACTCGTTGAAGTCATGGATAAAGAGGGAAATATCGGCTGGGGTGAGACGACTGCCTTCCAAGCGCCTTGGTATAACGAGGAAACCTTTCAAACCAATTTACATATCATAAAAGATTTTTTAATCCCTTTAGTGTTAAATAAACAAATAAACCACCCTGACGAAGTATCTGCCATATTCTCTCCTATAAGAAAAAACAATATGGCAAAGGCCGGTATAGAGGGAGCCATTTGGGACCTTTACGCAAAAAGAAATCACTTAACACTTTCCGAGGCACTCGGTGGTTCAGTTAAAAAAATTGAAGTAGGAGTAAGTATTGGTTTACAAAAGAGCACAGAGCAGCTATTAAACGTAGTCCGTCGTTACATACATGAAGGTTATAAACGTATTAAAGTCAAAATAAAACCTGGACAAGATGTCAATTTAATAGCAGCTCTAAGAGAAGCTTTCCCAAATATACCTTTAATGGCCGATGCTAATTCAGCTTATACACTTAAAGACATCTCATTATTAAAAGAGCTCGACCAATATAATCTATTAATGATAGAGCAACCACTAGATTACGATGATATTGTAGACCACGCTAAGCTACAGAATGAAATACAAACTCCCATCTGCTTGGATGAAAGTATTCTCTCACTAGAGGATGTTAAAAAAGCAGTAGAATTAGGCAGCGCTAAAGTTATTAATATTAAAATAGGTCGTGTTGGCGGACTGACAGAAGCGAAAAAAATACATGACTATTGCATGGAAAAAAATATACCTGTTTGGTGTGGAGGTATGCTAGAAGCCGGTATCGGTAGGGCACACAACATTGCGCTTACAACCTTACCAAACTTTACTCTTCCAGGAGATACATCTAGTTCTTCCCGTTATTGGGATGAGGATATTATTAGTCCAGAGGTTATTGCTAAAGATGGATACATTACTGCCCCGACTGGATACGGAATAGGCTATGAACCGAATATGGAGACTATAAAAAAATTCACAATAGACCGTTGGATATTTAAATCAGCATATTAAGAAATCAAGTTAGTAAACAATTAAACGACCATCTACTATAGCTTTTTCTATAGAGGCTCGCTGTAGATAAAAAGAAAGCATATACTTTACTAAAAGGGTTGTAAGTGCCAAGCTACACTTACAACCCTTTTATAAATTTTATTCTGTTTAAGCTATCAAATTACAACTTTAGCAAGTAAGGGAGATCACTTTATTAAAGCCTATAGTTGCTTAGAGAAAGTTTGATCTGGGAGATCATTTTTTACATTTTCCTCTAAAGCATTTACTTTATTCACTATGTCCTTTTGTAAAGCATTGTTTTCCACATTGTCTAATTTGCTCGCTAGTACTTTAAGTTTCTCAATTTTTTTCCATGCCTTCGCTACATTACCTTCATCCAGCTCTTTTTCAGCTTGGACTAGTCCTGTATAAATGGACAATGGTAAAGCTAGCTTTCCCCTTGCTTCTTCTGCAGGTGCTTTATAGTTAGCGATCAGGGTACTTCTATTTTCTTCACCGGTCGTTTTATAAAAAATAGCCGTGCCATATTTTAATTCCTTAGATAGCAGATGATAATTTTCTGCAAGGACTGGCCAATCTAATTTTGCCTCTGCTGTATTAATGTTTGCTAACAGTGGCAAAATAGTATTTTTACCATAAGCGTCTGCTACTGCAAAAGTAACTCCTGAAACTTCTGGCATATTTGGTTTCACATGTTCCCTATCCTGATGGGCCACTCCCGCATTTCCTTTACTTCTATCAATTTTTTTATCCTGTACATTACTGACGTTATCAACATTATTGTTCCACTGGCCACGTTTCTGCTCTAATCCGTCTCTACGCTCATCTTTCTGCTGTTCCCTTTTCTCCATCATTTGATGAGATTTATATCCGTTTTTTGAATGTCCCTTATCTTTACTAGGGCCACCGTGATCTCCTGGTCCTCCATGTGCACTGCCAACTAAAGGTCCTCCTAAAATTGTAGCTGATAGAAGGGCTGTTGCAGCTGTTGCTTTTATACCTGTTTTCTTCATAAGAAAACGCCTCCTCTTTCTTTTGGAAAGTAAGCACTCGCTTCGACTTGAAGCTGGAAGTTAGATATACACCTAAGTGTAAATATCAGGTGCCTAATCTTTAAAATACCCCGCATAATTCTTACTAAACGGTTGTAAAATCATTGTTAATCAACTGTTATGAAAGAGAAGGTTCTGACATAATATTACGAACAAATAAAAAAGAAGTGAATTTTAGAGTAATAGAAATCCATTTCCGACCACACATACAATATATTTGTTTATTTTTTACGTTATGTTGGAAATAAGTGTGCATATAAAAACCCCCTATCTATTTTAAAAAGATAAGGGGTTTAAAGGATTTATTTTATTTTTTTACATCAACAATTCTACCTTCAATTTCTGTAGGTATTTTAACAAGAGACTCTAATTGTTCACGTAGGTTTTCCCAATCCGAAAGACCTAAATCAGTTACTTTACCAGCTTCGTAGATTTTCTTAAACACATCATAGCTATCTCCACCTTTAGCGGTGAACGCATTTGTGGCAACTACATATGTCTCATTATCCTTAATATCTACTAATTTACCATCTGCTCCATAGTATTGAATGGAAACGACTCTCTCTCCAGCAGGTTTAGAAGAATCAAATGTTACCTTACCACCTGCCACATGTAAGAATCCGCCATTTTCCTTTGGATAGGTTTTGAAGCTAATCTCAAATGCTGCTTTTAAGTCAGCACCACTGATTTCCATTGTAGCTAGTGTATTACCGAAAGGAAGAACAGTAATTACATCACCAACTGTGATTGGTCCCGCTTTGATTTCTGAGCGTATACCTCCGCCATTTTGAAGCGCCATAATTACTTTATTATCATACTTTTTAGCTTTAGCTAGCATACCATCTGTAATGATATTACCTAAAATTGTTTCGTTTTTACGTACGCTTGGCTGTGAATCATCTTCGCTTACTCGAGGATTTTCTAAATCCTTCTCCGTAGATACACCAATTTCTTTTGATTCAATTTCTTTTACTTTAGTTGAGTACTTTTCAAAAAGCTTTAGGGCTTCCTCATCATCTTTTTGATCTTTAATTGGAATTAACTCACCTTCATGAGCAATTACTTTACCTTCTTTATCAAAGTCTACCTCTAAAGTTCCTAGGAAATCACTATATTGATAAGCTTGCACAATAACAGTAGGATCCTTTTCAGCACCTTTACTATCTTTACTTACAACTACAGGCTTTTTCAGCTCTGTATGGCTATGTCCACCAACTATTACATCAATTCCAGTAACTGCAGCTGCTAGCATTAAGTCATTATCTACTGCCGGGTTGTCATCATAACCAATATGAGTGACAGCCATAACCTTATTAATTCCTTGCTTTTCGAACTCATCAACCATAGTTTGAGCTGCTTTAATGTAGTCAGTGAATTTTACTTTTTCTGGACTTGAGATACCTTCTGTTTCAGCAGTAGTTAAACCGAAGATACCAACTTTTTGACCGTTTATTTCTTTTACAATACCGCTGTAGATTTGTCCATTTTTAGGATCATCTGATACTTTTACATTAAATAACCCTTTGAACAAATCATCTTGTGAGAAGTCCACATTTGAACTAACAAACGGAAAATTAGATTTTTCGATAAACTCTTTTAATGCTTTATGTCCTTCTGTAGAAGTTCCTAAATCAAATTCATGATTACCAAATGTCATCACATCATATTTCATTAGATTCATAAATTCTAAATCTGCTTGGCCTTTAAATTCATTGAAGTAAAGCGTTCCAGAGAATACATCCCCTGCATCTATAAGTAGAGCGTCTTTGTGAGAAGCTCTATACTCCTTTACTGCAGTGACTCGCTTTGGTGCTTTCTCCACATGACCATGAGTATCATTTACATGCATTAGAGATAGAGAAAAATCTGCGTCAACTTGAGAATTTAAGCTGTGTACCATCTCCAAAAGCTGGTTAACCGCTGGTAGATCCTTTTCATTCGGGAGTTTCTCTAGAAGTGGCTGGATTGTTGCAATCACTTTGTTTGCTTCATCCTGTTTTCCTGCAGAAAGTAGGGCTTCAGCTTGGTTAACTTTCATAAATACAGTTACAGGAACCATCAATTCATTTCTTACTTCGTTAGCTGGATCTTTATATTGAGTTAGTAATAGATGACGAGCGTCTCTTCCTGTAAAGCGGTATAAGATAGCAGTTCTAGTTTTTAATTGAGCAGATAGCTTATGGTAACCTTTTTCGATCTTAGCCCAGTCTTTGTTAGCTTCTGCTGCTTCAATTTCATTCATAATCGGTGTTAAATATTTGTCAGCATAGTTATACGCATCGATATACGGAATAAGTCCTTTTGTTACACGTTCATAATATAAATCGTCTAAGCTTTTTAGAAGTGCTGCTTTATTCTTTACATTAGATTTGTTAATTTCGTTTTTAGCTTTTTGATAATTTGCTTTTGCTTTATTTAATATAGGGTATAATTCTTTGCTCGTTGCCAATTTGCCTGCTTGAGCAGGTGTCGAATAAGAATAAGAAGCTTGTTTGATATCTTTTCTTGCGTTGTCAATCACCTGTTGGATAGATGTACTTGCGAAGGAAATACTAGATGCAGAAAATAATGATGTCGCCACAATTGCAGCTACCGCCGTTTTTTTGATCGTCTTGTTCTTCATGTCTTACCTCCTAGTTTATCTAATATATGATCTGTCAAAATATTCATATACTACTAAAAGTTATCGTAATTCAATAGATTTAGCAAGATGTTTTCAAATATTTATAATATCTTAATAATTCATCATTTTTCTTGTTAATTCCCTGTCGACTCACGCTAATTTTTACGAATGAAAGTGATTTATGTTATAATTAGTTATCCCAATAGAGATAGGAGTATTATCATGTTAAAAGATATTTTTATGACATTATCAGAAAACAAAGCATTAAACGGAGCAGCTAAAAAATATGGTTTAAAAATGGGTGCTCAACATGTTGTAGCAGGAACGAATATCGAAGAAACAATGCAAAGTATTAAAAAACTTAATGCTCAAGGTATCTCTTGTACGGTAGATAATTTAGGGGAGTTTGTTTTTGAAAAAGAAGAAGCTTTAGAAGCAAAAGCTCAAATTATCGCTGTTATTGAAGCAATTGAAGAACATCAGGTTGATGCTCATATTTCATTAAAACCCTCTCAATTAGGGCTAGATATAGATTATGATTTTGCATTACAAAACTTAAAAGATATCGCAGCAGTAGCAAAAAAATATGATACATTTATTAATATCGATATGGAATCTAACAAACATTTACAACCTTCCTTTGATATCCTAGACGAATTGTCTAAGGAATTTGATAACGTAGGTACAGTAATTCAAGCATACTTCTTCCGAGCTGCTGAAGATATTCAAAAGTATAAAAACTTCCGACTTCGAATCGTAAAAGGTGCTTATAAAGAACCAGCAGATGTAGCCTACCAAACAAAAGAAGAAATCGATAAAAATTACATTGAATTAATTGAATGGCATTTATTGAATGGTAAATTCACTTCAATCGCAACACATGATCATAATGTGATTAACCATATTAAACAATTTATCAAAGACAACAATATTTCATATGACAAATTTGAATTCCAAATGCTATATGGTTTCCGCACGGATATGCAACTAGAGCTTGCTAAAGAAGGTTATAACTTCTGCACATACGTTCCTTTCGGTAAAGACTGGTATGGATACTTCATGCGTCGCCTTGCAGAACGACCAGCGAACATGAACCTTGTCGTAAAACAAGTTTTCAACAAAAAAACAAATACAATCCTTGGTATTGCAGCTGGTGCATTTGCCATCGGAAGACTAACAAAAAGAAAATAGTAAACAAAAAAACTGCACTACCAACAGGTAGTGCAGTTTTTTTCGTTAATAGCATGAAGATAATTCAAAAATATTTTATTTCTTAATTATATTTTATGGTTTGCCTCTTGGAACTGAGTAATATCCTTTAAATCTGGAAGAGCAGGTATGCCACCTCTCTTAGTAGCAGCTAATGCTCCTGCAGCATTTGCAAAGAGCACACTAGATTTTAGACCTTCTATATTCATTTCTTCAATAGGAGATTTCTCTAAAATTTTGTATAACAATGCTCCGAAGAATGCATCACCGGATCCGGTTGTATCAATAGCTCTCACTACATAAGGTGGAATAATTTCAGTTTTATCCTTATATCTAAAAAAGCATCCATTTTCTCCAAGAGTTACAAAAATTAATGAGATTCCGTAGTTTCTATATAATGTTTCTGTTCCCTCTTTATAGTCAGATGAATCGGTTAAAAAAAGAAGCTCTTCTTCAGATACTTTTAATATATCCGCAAAGTATAAGCTATCGGAGATTATTTTCTTCGCTTCTTTCAAATCCTCCCACAGGTTTTCACGTAAATTGGGGTCATAAGAAATAAGTAATCCTTTATCTTTAGCATATTGAATTGCACTAAGAGTGGCTTGCCTTGCAGGTTCATTAGTCATTGAAACAGAACCAAAATGAAATAATTTGGCTCTGTCTATTAATTTGTAGTTCACTTCTTTTTCCTCCAAAGTAATATCTGCACCTGGTTTTCGATAAAAACTGAAAGAGCGATCTCCATTAGGCTGCAGATGAACAAAAGCCAAAGTGGTGTTCACTTCGTCAGTTATAGCTAGTCCAGTTGTATCTACTTTATAGGAATCTAAAGTTTCCTTTAGAAATTTTCCGAATTCGTCTGCACCTACTTTACTGATGAAGGACGTTGTTAATCCAAGCTTACTCAGCATAACTAGTACATTTGCTGGTGCTCCGCCCGGATTTCTTTCAAATAAAATATTCCCATTTTCGGATTTACCATAAGGAGTGAGGTCGATTAATATTTCACCTAATGCTACTACGTCATACATTTGTCTTTCACCTCTATTAATATTGTAAGCTAAAATTATTCAGTACTTTTATTTAGATTATTTATTCAAAACAATTTTTCCATATTGCTCCTATATTGTCCATTTATTTTAAACTAGGAATAAAAGCGAAATCAAATAGAGGTCCGATCATACAAATTGTATACTCTCTAGGCAATTATCTTTAGACATAATAAAAACATCTCATTCTACGGGGATGGTAGAATGAGATGTTTTTCCTTGTTATCGCTCAAGGGTATATTTAAATCGCCGTAATTTTTTACCTTCGTTACTTCCACATCGTTTTATCGCTCGTGTGTAAAAAGTATCCCCTATTATGCTTAGTTGGTGAAAAAGCTCCTTCAAAACTTGTTCAACAACTTATATTAATTTTGCTATAAGTTCATCATATAGGAACTAAATGAGAATACACAGAGAGTTTTATTAGAAATTGATGAGAATTAATTACTCCCATGTCACAGAAAGAATTTTTCCAGAAATCGCATGCACCTGAATCGTTGCTTTCGTTTTCTTATCCTTACTATCCTTTGACTCACCATCTGTAGACGCTGTTTGCATTACTATTAAATAGTAACCGCCTTCGTTTGTTTTTATAAAGGAATTACTTTCAACTGTACCCTTATGTTGTTGCTGTGCTATTTTTGTTGCTTGCTCAGCTGTGATCAAAACAGTAGCTGGCTTCTCTGGTTTTAGTTCTTCAGGCTTTTTAGACTCACTTTGAGTAGTGCTTGTAGTGGAAGATTTAGAGTCATCCTCTTCTTTTTTTACTTCCTCTTTTTTTGCCTCTTCTGCTTTGGTCGTTTCTGTTTTACTAGTCTCAGTTTTAACGGATTCCACTTTACCAGACTCCGTTTTATTACTCTCTGTCTTCGAAGTTTCAGTCTTAGAAACTTCATTTTTTACAGGTTCTGATTTTGATGAATCTGTTTTGATACCATCGATTTTAGTAGAGTCTGTTTTTACTTCTGTTTTTGTGTCATCCGCTTTTGCAACGTTTTCTTTGACGGTGTCTTTTTTAACTTCCTCTACTTTAGTATTTTCAGTTTTCAAGGCATCCTTTATTGCATTTTTAATCACTTCTGTTATCGGCTTATCAACTTTAGTATCGTTAGTCTTTTCCTCAATCTTAGAAGTTGCAGAAATACTAGACTTGATTAACTTAATCTCAGTTGCTTGGGCAGTTTCTACTTTATTTATAGAGTTTTTATTGTTTTCTTTTATTTCAATTTGCGTGATTGGACTCATTTCTACCACAATATTATTATTGTTTTCTATTTGTCGAATATTGCTAGTCAATGGGTATTCCATTACTTCAAAAGTATCGTCAAATGTAGCACTTTGTGTTTTACCTGCATAATAAGCTGAATCCTCAATCATATATTCAGTAGTTTGCTCCAATGAATACACGTCACCGTTTTCAGGGTTAATCTCAACTAAATAAACTGTCCCGCTTTTCATAATAAGTGCTTTATACACATCTTCTTTTAATGTTATATCTGTTACCTCTGCACCATATAATTGCTCTAGCTGGGAACGAACTTCACTTTCTGATATAGAATTTCTGTTCGATTGGGTGACATTCAACAAGAACCCAGTGCCCACAATAACTGTCACTGATACAAAAATCAATGAGTACTTTTTGATTTTAGTAAATTTCATTCATGCTTTCCCTCCCCCCAATTCTATTTTAAAAGACAAACATTAAAAATTGATGAGAATTGGAGATTTTGGAATAAAAATATAAATTGTAGTACCAAATCCAACTGTGCTATCTATTTCCAATTTTATAGATAGTCGATTTGCTATCTCTTTAGCAATAGATAGTCCCAGACCCGTTCCCCCAGTTTTCCTATTTCTAGCCTCATCCACTCGGTAAAAACGATCAAAAATATAATTAATATCTTTTTTAGGAATTCCATTACCGTAGTCCAGAATCGCAACCACTGTATTTTCCTCATCCTCTGATATTGTTGTTTTTATTTCCTTTTCACTATATTTTCTAGCGTTATCCAGAATAATAAAAAGAAGTTGCGTTAGCTGCTCCATATCTGTGTTTACATAAATTGGTCCCTCACCTTTTAGGATAAAGTTTCGATTATAAGCTGTACGCATAGATTGTAGAGTGCTTTCAACAAGTTCGTATAAATCAATTGTTTCTGTTTTTTGTGTTTGCTGACCATTCCCCTTGGCTAATACAAGCATTTGAGTAATCATCTCTTTCATTCTGGCCGTTTCATTAATAATCGCATTCACTGATTCCTCAGCTATCGCTTTATTCTTAAAGCCATGTCGAGACAATAGCTTCGCATAACTCTCTATGACAGTTAGAGGCGTTTTTAATTCATGAGAGGCATCAGACACAAATTGCTCCTGCTTGTTGTAGTTTTCCTCTAACTGCTCCATCATTTCATTAAAGGCAATGCCCATCTGTGTCATTTCATCTTTACGGTTTTTACTTAACTCTATTTTTTGATATTTTCCTGATAGTCTACTTTGAGACATCGTATTGATCAATTTGTTAATAGGCTTCGTAATGATGTTTCCCAAAGCGACACTTGAAATAGTCATAAGCAGCATCCCTATTAATGTCACACTGATTAAAGTCCATCGTAGAAAGTCCAAGTTTTTATCCACTTCAATAAGCTGTTTCATAGTTTGTACTTCGACTACTTCACCATTCGCCCAAATTACCGGCTTTATAATCGTAAGAACCGGAACACCATGAAAATAACCTGAGGTATATCGTTCTCCCTCTTGTAATTCTGGAAAATATTCATTCATCTCTTCGATAGATTCTACAAATACAATGGGGGTTTTTTCACTATTGAAAACCCTAATACCCCCATTTGGTGGAATAAAAGCTCTCAGAATTGTAGCCGGGTCATCATCTACTCCCATCTTACTGAGAGCTGAGACTAGCTCGTCCACGTCACTATTCAATTGATTGTATTCAGTGTCGAATGCCATTTGTTCATATATAAAATAGATTCCTACATTCATTAAGCCTAAAATAATTAACGTCAAAAAAGTTGAGAATAAATGAATCTTAACTTTAAGCTTCATTTCTCAGCTCCTTTAAAACATATCCAACGCCTCTTACCGTATGAATGTAAGAGAGGCGATCGTTTTCCTCTAATTTTTTTCTCACATATCTTATGTAAACATCCACTATATTCGTATCACCATAATAATCAAATCCCCATACCGCATCCAACAGTTGTTCCCTTGTTAACACTTGGTTAGGATGCTTCATTAGATACAGCAACAAATCATATTCGCGCGGAGTCAGATTTACCTGATCCCCTTCATTAGTAATCTCTCTAGTTTGCTCGTTTAAAACGATAGAATGAAAGACATGAACATTCTCCTGCTTAACGGGTATAGGGAGAGAGGACTTGTTGAAGCGAATGGCAGAGCGCACTCGCGCAAGTAATTCTTCAATTTCAAAAGGTTTCGTCACATAATCATTCGCTCCTAAATCCAAACCCTTTACTTTGTCTTCTAGGCCGCTCTTTGCTGTCAACAAAATAACTGGAGTATTAGCCTCAGTCGCTCTTATGCGTCTTAAAACATCTAGCCCATTTAAGCCAGGTAACATCAAATCTAGCAACACAAGATCCCATGCTTGCTCTCTATATTTTATAAGGCCATCTGTACCTGTATAAGCAATCTCTACAGAATAACCCTCGAATTCCAGCTCCAACTGAAGAACACGCGCAATATTTTCCTCGTCTTCTATAATTAATACATTCTCTTTCATACGCACCCCTCCTCTTTATACCTATTTTAACACAATCTACTACAACCTATTTAAGCAACCTAAACCAAACATTACGAGAGTATTACTGGTGCCAGGCACCAGTAATACTCTCGTAATAAAGCTTCTTTATAATATTTTAGGCTATAATTTAGCGACAAAATAGGAATTCAAACGACTTTTTACATAAAAAATCAAATTATTATGAATATTACATAATTTAAGTCATTGAAGAACTGAGAGCTTTATAGTATGTTAGTTTAAAAGGACAGATGGAGGTAACTGGAATGGGCAGAATGAGGAGGATTTGGCAGCCAGAGATTTATTACCACGTAACAATGAGAGGGAATAATCGACAGAATATATTCTTAAATGAGGGCGATGTATCTCTCTTTTTTAGAGCTTTACAACGTACATATAAAAAATCAAAATTTACTATTGTTGCATATTGCATTATGAATAATCATTATCACCTTTTAATACGCTCCACTGAAACACCACTTTCGGATGTGATGTTATCCATTAACAAGACCTACTCTGAATACTTCAAACGAAAATATAATTATTTTGGACAACTTTACGAAACAAGATTTTTTTCCAGTATGGTTTCTGATCCCATTGGATTATTAAATGTTAGTAGTTATATTCACCAAAATCCACTTACAACTTCTAAAGCTATGGCTAGTAGAATGGAATATTATCCTTATAGCTCCTTTGCCTTTTACTTTTACGATAAAAAAAGTGACTATCCTTTTGTAAACACCGAACTACTCCCCTCTTTGATAGCAAAATATCCAGAAATCAAAGAAGAAAACTATGTAGCTTATTGTGAAAACTTTCGTACTAGACAGGACTTGCACTTTAGTTACGAGATGAATTTTAATTGATATAATTCAAACTTAAGAGAGCCATAAAAAAATCGCTCCTAATTTTAGGAGCGATACTTATTACTGCTTTAGTTCAACGACCCATCCAAATGGATCTTCAATAGTGCCATGTTGTATACCTGTCAAAGTATCATATAGTTTCTTAGATATCTCGCCAGTTTCTCCATTATTCACATAGAATAATTCGCCTTTCCAACGTAACTCACCAATAGGAGAAATAACTGCAGCAGTCCCGGTACCAAATGCCTCATCTAGCTTACCGTCTAAATAAGCTTCGCGTATTTCCTCCATAGACACCTTACGTTCTGTTATTGGCACTCCCCAATATTTTAATAATTCAATAATGGATTTTCTAGTAATACCATCTAAAATAGAACCATTCAATGATGGAGTAACAACCTCTCCGTCTATTTTAAAGAACACATTCATGCTTCCTACTTCTTCAATATATTTACGTTCAATTCCGTCTAACCATAGAACTTGTGAATAGCCTTCTCTGTCAGCCACTTCCTGCGCCTTTAAGCTTGATGCATAGTTTCCAGCTGTTTTCGCCATTCCTGTTCCACCTGCAACAGCACGAACATATTCACTTTCTACTAATATCTTAACAGGATGAATACCTTCTTTATAATAAGAACCAACTGGCGACATAATAATCATAAAGCTGTACGTTTTAGAAGCGGAAACACCCAAATGAGCCTCCGTTGCAATCATGAATGGTCGAATATATAGAGAGGTTCCTGGCTCAGTTGGAATCCACTCCTTATCAATCTCTAGCAATTCTTTTAATGCTTCCAAAGCAAAATCTTCATCTATTTGAGGCATGCTCAATCTGTCACATGAACTATTCATTCGTTTCATATTTTGTTCGGGACGAAACAGTCTGACTACTCCATCCTCCGATAAATATGCCTTCATTCCTTCAAATACAGTTTGCCCATAATGTAATATCGTAGCTGAAGGATCTAACGTAAGCGGTTGATAAGGGACAATACGGTGATCATGCCACCCAATTCCTGCAGTATAGTCCGCAATAAACATATGATCTGTAAATTTCGTACCAAAAGCAAGTTGACTAGCTGGCGTTTTTTCGTTCTTCATTTCATTTTCAGTGATTCTAATTTTTACACTATTCATGACGTATTTCCCCAATCAATTAAATATTTTGTAAATTGCGACTTTTATAGATGTGCAATATATTATATGCAATTATACTCCTTTTATTAAATTTGAAAATACCTTTTTATAAAATTTTCAAAACATTTTGTGGATTTTTTAGAAATATTTATTTTCCTCCTATGATTAATTAAATTGAAGCTGCCATTTTAATATTACTTTCTATATTTAATGTGAAAAGTTTTTCTTTCCGGTCGGTACCCGATTACAATTAGGGAAAGTAACCTTCAACTAAAACAAACCCCATCTAAGCACTGGCAAGTAGTGTCTAAATGGGGTTTTTTACTTTGCAATTTTTTATTTTACAGGGTGTATTATGTTACAGGTGCCAGGCACCTGTAACATACTAGTCAACCTCTTAAATGACTTACACAAATATGAACCAAAGAATTGCTGTGACGATGATAGTGGTAATACCTTGCAGTAGTGTTGCCATTGTTTGCGCCTTGAAAGCATCTGTAACTTTCATGCCGCTAAATTGTGTCACTACCCAGAAATAGCTATCATTGACATGGCTGACTGTCATTGCACCTGCTCCTACCGCCATTACGACTAATGCAAGCGGCAATGCTCCCTCTATTCCTAAAGTTGGAAGCATTGGGGCTACTAAAGATGATGTAATAACAAGCGCCGCTGTAGAGGAGCCCTGTGCAGTTTTCAAAGCTGCCGCAATTAGGAATGGTACTAACAGGAATAATGCTCCATTTGCCAGAATTCCTAAATCCATTTCTTGCAGTAATTCTGCTACTCCCGAGTTTTTAATAACAGTACCAAACGCACCACCAGCTCCTGTGATTAATAGAATCGGTGCTGCCTCTTTTAAACTTTCACCGATCCAGCCCGACAACGTTTTTTCGCTAATTTCAGGTAACAATAGGAAAGATGCAAACACCCCAAACAACAGTGCTACTGTAGGTGAACCTAGGAATCTAAGGAAATTCGTCCATCCTGACTCATCCCCAACTAATGCAGCTACTGACCCGATTCCTATTAATAATATAGGCAAGACGATTGGCAAGAAAGATTTAAATGTAGAAGGCATTTTCCCAAAAGACTTGATAACCTCTTCATAATCTAGCGCCTCTTCATGGTCAGCAGGTACATCAATTTTTGTACCTACCTTAACAGCCCATAAGTACCCAACAATAGTAGCTGGAATTGCAACAAATAAACCAACTAAAATAATTGTACCTAAATAATCTGTTGCCCCAATGTTACCTGCCGCTGCGATAGGACCGGGTGTAGGAGGAACTAATGTATGAGTCGCATAAAGACCTGTAGATAAAGCGACTGCCATTGAAGCTACCTTGACCTTCGCACGTTTTGCTAATGATTTTTTTAAGCTTGATAGAATAATAAAACCAGAATCACAAAATACAGGAATTGAAACAATAAAGCCTATGATTGACATAGCGAGCTGTGGTCGTTTTTCACCTAAAATACGAAGGACAACCTCTGCCATCCGATATGCTGCACCAGACTTTTCTAGGATAACTCCAATAATTGTTCCCGCAACAATTACAATACCAATACTTGTCATCAACCCACCAAAACCACTGTTTACGTTCTCTACCACTGTTAGCAATGGCATACCAGAAGCAATTCCTACAAAGAAAGCACTAATTAATAAAGCTAAAAAAGGGTGGAGCTTAAAAATGGCTGTAGCAACAACAACAAAAATTACCCCTAACAATATAACTAAAAACAACATCTTCCTACACCTCTTTCTTTAGGATAGCTTGCATTATTTCCTTTGTTTTTGCCTTCAAATGATGAATCGGATTTTCCATAGATTCATCTACACTTACGGAATCGTCTACTATACTCACAAGCTTATAAAAGTAGGATGACAATTCACCTTTATCTTCAGCCTCTATGAATCCTGAGACTAATATAACCGGAATACCTCTTTTATTTGCAGCTTTAGCAATACCCATTGGTGCTTTTCCAGATAGAGTTTGTTGATCTGTTTTTCCTTCACCTGTAATAATAAAACCGGCACCCTCTATTTGATTTTCAAAATGAATGGCTTCCATAACCACCTCAATACCAGGCTTCAAATGGACAGGAAAAAATGCAAGAAATGCACCTCCAAGTCCTCCAGCTGCACCGGCACCAGGTGTATGATGCACATGAATACCTGTTACTTCAGCAATTTTGTCTGCTAGAACATGTAAATTCGCATCCAAATGACTGATCATATCAGGGGTCACGCCTTTTTGAGGACCAAAGACAGCAGTTGCTCCATTAGCACCTATCAAAGGATTGTCTACATCACAAGCCAATATAAACTGGGAACCTTGCAATCTTTCGTCCAATCCACTAATATCAATTTCTTCTATGTCCCCAAGATAGCCCCCTCCATTAGGGATTATCTCTTTTACTTTATTCTTAAATTTCATACCTAATGCACGAAGCATTCCTACCCCGCCATCATTGGTTGCACTTCCACCTATCCCAATGATGAATTTTCTAAATCCCTGATCGAGAGCATGTCGAATAAGCTCTCCAGTTCCATAGGTAGATGTCTCTAGCGGATTTTTTTCCTGTTCAGTTAAAAGAGTAAGACCTGAAGCCCTTGCCATTTCTATGACACAGGTTTCTCCATCTCCTAAAACGCCATACAATGCCTGTATAGGTCTTCCTAACGGGTCACTTACAGTAGCATTCACAAAACGTCCCTTAGTTGCAAAAATAAGAGGCTCTAATGTCCCCTCTCCACCATCTGCTACAGGAAGTAATACAGTTTCAATAGTTGGGTTAATTTGATTAATAGTTTCTACAATGGCTCTTGCAACTTCAGTCGCAGACAATGAACCCTTGTAGGAATCAGGGCTAACAACAATTTTAATAAGATCTCCTCCTTTTAAGTGAAGCGCTTACAAAAATTATAGTGCAAAGGAAAAGTTATTGCATTATACTTAAAGTATAAATTATCTGTATTATAACAGAAGATTTTTTATACATTGAGGTGAATACTTTGATAACCAAACAATTAGCCGAGCAAATTGTCCAACAGACTATGCTTCGTCTTCACCGAAACATTAATATTATGCAAACTAATGGAGTCATTCTTGCCTCGGGAGACAAGATGAGAGTTAACCGAATTCATGAAGGAGCAATTGAAGTAGCCCGAACTAAGTCTCCTCTATGGATTACAAAAGATAATAATCACCTTTTTCCTAGAACAAAACCAGGCATTAATTTGCCTATATTTTTTCAGGAGGATTTAGTTGGAGTCATGGGAGTCACCGGAGAGCCACAAGAGATTGAAGAAATCTCAAAACTCGTTCAACTCACAACAGAAATGATGGTTCATCAAGCCTTAATCGTTTCAGAAAGAGAGTGGAAGCGAAAAATTCAAGAGTTGGTATTTGAAGAATTAATGAGTGGACAGCCTATCCAGAAGTATTTACAGGAACGACTAAATAAAATTGGCTTTCAAAATAAAGCTCCATTTTATGCTATGATGCTTGAGGTTGATCCTGAGTCTCCCTCCTATCAAAATATTATAGAGGAGATAGAGTTTTATTTAGAAACTGACTCCATTTTAGTAGGACATTATCAGGTGAGTGAGCATTTTATTTTAATATCTGGGTTAGATCAAGAAACGTTTTCCCGTAAGGTTTCTTTACTAGCTGATAAATTGACAAAATATTATTCTATTTCTTTAGGATTGGGAAGAGAAGTTGCCAACCTAGAACAGGTTCATTATGCATACCATACTGCTAAGCTTGCCCATCAGTATGGTAATCCTAATAAACCAATCGTTTCCTTTGAGGAAGTAGAAATATATTCTCTTTTCAAAAGTAAAGAAGCCTTTGAAATTCAAACGTATACAGAAAGATTACTTCAACACCTTGACTCGAAGTTACAGCTAACTTTACAAAAATATTTTGAAAGCAATCTGCAACTAGGTATTTGCGCGGAAGAACTAGGAATTCATCGCCATACGCTTACCTATCGATTAAACAAAATAGCCCATTTGACAGGCTATAATCCTAATAACTTTCAGGATGCATTAGCACTCCAACTAGCCCTATTATTAAAAGACTAACCTTAGAGTTTATGCACACAAAAAACCGTTTCAGCTTTAGCCGAAACGGTTTTATTTATCTCATTATTTTTTCGCTACTTGTACGTTCGCTACTTTTTTAGCGCCTACGTATTTCTTGCCCCAATAATATGGATCGTTTATTTTATCAACTCTTACTCCTTTTGAAGTAGAAGCATGAATGAATTTTCCGTTGCCGATGAACATTCCAACATGTGAAACACCTTTACCTGATGTATTAAAGAAAACTAGATCACCAACAGCTAAGTTAGCTTTTTTTACTGATGTTCCTTTACTATACATTCCAGCAGCTGTTCTAGGAAGAGAGATTCCGTTGCTTTTGTATACATATCCAATAAATCCTGAGCAATCAAATCCTGCTTTAGTTGTACCACCATATCGATATTTTATTCCTATTAAATTATTCGCACTTGATACTATTTTGTTGGACGCTACAGTGCTAGCAGCTTCTGTATTTCCTGCAAATGTTCCCATGGCTAAAACTAGAGTCAGAGTAAAGATAGTGATGATTTTTTTAAACATAGATTTCAAAGTTGATGTTCCCCCAAAGAAGTATTGAAAAATTTCTCTATTACTTTCTCGTTGAAATTTTATCTATACCCATCCTAACATGGAATAAACATTAGCGCTTTTACATTTGTGTAACAAAAAGATTACAAGCAAAAATTATGCTAATACTCTCTCCCTAATTATAAATATGTCTTTTTAAGTAAATATGCCTAATTATTATGTAAGTATTATAAGTAATATGTACATTTCCTCTATCTTTTATTAGTAAAAACGTGTTATAAATAGAAGGTTAATAAGTTTTCATCAATAAAAAAATAGAATAGGAGATATCTATTGTGAAATGGAAATGGAAGAATACTCTTACAACCCATCTTGGGGCTATTATTGTGGGAGTAATGATTGTCATGCTAACTATCACTTCTATCGCTACCTATAAAACTGCCTATGGGGAACTATATAAAGCAGCTGGTATTGAAGCATATGGGTGCGCTAATATAACTACTGGCCTACTGACGCCAGAGGATGTCCAAAAAATTCTATCCGGAGACTCTGCTGCAGTTAACAGCATAGGTGAAAAGCTAAATTGGACAACTGCACACAAAGATATATTTGAAACGCAATATATACTAGATTTAGATGGAAAGATATTAGCTTTAGATGATAATTTAAAAGAAGCCGGCTTTAAAGCAGGAGATCAATTTTACATAGACGAAGAAGCTATAAATATGCTTGTCTCGATGGGTCACTCTACTTATTCAGAAAGCTACGAATACGCAGGGATGAATCGCTTATCTGGATATGCACCTATTTTTGAGGATCACGATCCTACGAAAGAAATAATTGCAATTAGTGTAATAGATTTCAATGCAGACATCGTATCGGAGCGTACTTGGGACGTAGTAAGCAAGGGATTATTAGTAAGTATAATTCCTTTAATCTTAGCTTCTCTTGCGACTTTATTTTTAATAAGAAGAAAGACAAAACCTTTATCGGTTTTGATTGCTCACGCTGGCGAGATTGCAAAAGGAAATCTGTCTGTTAAGGATACGAATTTTACTAGCAAGGATGAGATTGGCGATTTAAGTATAACGCTTAATACAGTAGCTGAAAATTTACGCACTATCATTGGCACTGTCCAAAATACCTCCTCTCAACTTACGAGAAATTCCGAGGAGACTTCCTTCTCTTTAAATGAAATGAAGGAAGCCATTCACCAAATCGCCAATAATATGAGTGAAAACGTTGCATCTATTTCTACTGGAACAGCTTCCGCAGAAAGCTCCTCCGCTATTTTAAACAATCTAGCAGAAGGGTTACAACATTCTAAAGGAACTGCAGACCAATGTGCGACACACTCCATGTCCACAATGCAAACTGCTCAAGAAGGGCTTAAACGTGCTGCAGAAACAAGCAGGGATATGGAGAAAATACACAGCTCCTCCATTGAAACTGGAGAAACAATTGTAAAATTGAATGAAGCAACTAATAAAATACAGCAAATTACCGGATCTATTGCTGGAATTGCAGCCCAAACAAATCTATTGGCTCTAAATGCATCAATAGAAGCAGCTCGTGCTGGAGAACACGGAAAAGGCTTTGCAGTAGTAGCAGAGGAAGTTCGTAAGCTTGCAGAACAATCTAATCTAGAAGTCAGTCAGGTTGAAAAAATTGTAAGTGAAATCACTGAGAGCATTGGCCATGTAGTTAATTCCACTAATGAAAGCACAAAGCTAATCGAAAATGGAAATGCTACAGTTCAGCAAACCTCTCAATCGTTACGTGACATCTCTACAGCAGTTTCTAAAACAGTTGAAGAAATTTCTCTTATATCCAAAATGACAACCAAAGAAGCAAACAATTCTAAACAAGTAGTGGCACTTATTGAAAGTCTGACTGAATCTATGCGTGAAATAGAAGAGGTTACTACTAGCATCTCAGCAGTGACTGAAGAAACAACTGCTTCTATTGATGAGATATCCAATCGTTCAGCAGAAACCCATGAGGTTGCGCAAGAACTCCAACACCTCATTAACAAATTCAAGCTATAAACAACAAAGCTGCTCATTAAGCCTGAGCAGCTTTTTGTATTAATCGGCAAATTATATTACAGAATTATTGCAGGTGCCTGGCACCTGCAATAATTCTGTAATTCCTATTCCCACTTTTAAAGGAAGAATGTATACTTACTAAAAAAGATTTGAAGGAAGGAAGTTTATTTTTATGAAAATTAGTACCGCTTTAAATTCATGGATTGTTGAGCAAAGAAGACATTTACATAAAAACCCTGAATTATCTCATTTCGAGACAAAAACGAAAATTTATATTGAGGAGAGACTCAATGAACTTAATATTTACACCTTTTCTATTACCGGTAAGGATATAGTTGGAGTTATAGAGGGAGCTCATCCTGGGAAAACTGTCGCCATCCGCTCTGACATGGATGCCCTACCAATATTAGAGGAAACCGGCCTATCATTTTCATCAGACAATAGTGGAGTAATGCACGCTTGTGGCCATGATGGGCATATGGCCATTTTACTTGGAATCGCCAAAGTTTTAGTAGAGAACAAAGATAAAATATATGGAAAAATTCATCTTTTATTTCAGCATGCTGAGGAAGAAGTTCCTGGTGGTGCGGTAGAAATAGTAGAAGCAAATGGACTTCATGGTATAGATGCTATATTTGGTTATCATTTGTGGGAGCCAATTCCAACAGGAATAATTGGTGTAAGAGAAGGAGCAACAATGGCAGGAGTTGATCGCTTCTCTATTAAAATCCTTGGACGTGGAGGTCATGGCTCTATGCCAGAAACTACTATTGATCCGACACTTGTCATTTCACATATCATTACTCAGCTTCATACTATTGTTAGTCGCAGTATTAAGGCAATAGACCATGCCGTTATCAGTATTGGAGAATTAAGCGCTGGCAGTAATTACAATGTTATTCCTGACACTGCTTTTGCATCTGGAACTGTTCGCTACTTTAACAAAGACATCTCCCTATTAATCCATAAGCGAGTTGAAGAAATCGTTGACGGCGTTTGTAAATCATTTGGAGCTAAATATGAGTTAGAATACCTTCATGGTGATCCACCGTTAATGAATGACAAAGACCTTACTCTTTCTATAAAACAAACATCAACTCGTTTATTTGGAGCTGAGAGAGTAATCGATATAGATCCAATTCTCGGAGGAGAAGACTTTGCTTATTATTCACATGAAATCCCTGCATCATTTACATTTATCGGCATAGGAAAAGAAAACTCTTTCGGTCATCACCATCCAAAATTCGATATTGACGAAGATATGCTTTCCGTAGGTGTAGAATTATTTACAACCGGCGTTCTTCAATATCTAAAAAATCACATATATGAGACAGAAGAAGCCCTTTCGTGATTAAATTGTTACAGGTGCCTGGCACCTGTAACAATTCATTTATTTCCCGGTCAATAAATTTTCAGAATGGCTAATTCTAATCATGAACCAATAAAAAAGGTGTAGAAAAGTCAAAATGACCTTCCCTACACTCTTAAGAAGCAAGCAATATTCTGTAGTATAAATCAGTATAAACTTTTGATGAGTGTTTCCAGCATTACAGGCATTTCAACAAAAGCACTATCTATATGTAATCTCTCTGTTTTCTGATGAGCGTCTTTACCAAATGGACCAACGTTTAATACCGGTCCTTTTAGTTCTGCCATGTCTGTAAATGGAATGCTATACGTATCTCCCCATACTGGTGTGTTACTTTCAAATGAGGTCCAGCCATTTCTGTCGTCCTCATAATTTACATAGCTTAAATCACATATTCCATTAAAATAGTGAACTTGCTTTACTGTATTATCAAAGGATTTGGCTGATTTCTTCATTAGCTCAACCGCATTTTTGATGATTGGATCATGAGAAGTATTCACTGCAGGATAATAAGGTGGTGCAAATAGTAGAACCGTCGCTGGCGCCAGCTCCTGACATTGAATCATCAAACTATCGACTATACGAAGAGATTTTTCTCTGTCATCCCATTCCTCATCTAGCAAAGCCTCTTGCTTTAACCTAAGTACTTCTTCTTCTCCAAGCTTTTTATTTGCATAAGCAAGCAGTTCTTCATATTTTAAGACTTTGACCTGTCCTACCCCTTTTACATGTTCACGCTCGCAAATGTTTTTATAAGTTTCATTCAGCACTTCCATTGCCTCATTAGCTACCTGTTCAAACAAATCCATAATTTCTTTAGCTGTTCTTTTAAATAAAAATACATTATATAGAGCAACCGCTCGGTAAGGAGTCTGTGTAGAATAAGATATTTTCAAGTCCTTTTGCTGCAAAGATACAGGTAGTGGCGTACTTTCACCAAGATCCTTTTCTGTAAACAAAGGGTTAAACTCCATACGCTGCGTTAAGAAAGAAGCAATATAGTTTGCCGTCATTCCCTTCATTGGCTCCCCTACATGTGTTTCTTTACCATAAAACAATGCGGCAGGCATTATTTTACCGATAGTTCCTGAATATATATATTCGTCTATGTCAGTAGGATTTTGAGAAAAGGAAGGCTCACTATTTAAAAACAGTTTATAGTTAAGTCCAAATTCTTCTCGCAGCCTTACTAGCTGAGTTACTGCGGCTCGCATCCCCGCAGAGTTTACCTCTTCGTCTGGGACACTTGTAAGAATTAAATTAATTGGCCACTCTTCCAAAGTTGCTTTTTCTATTAATTGCATATGTAAGGCTAAACCCATTTTCATATCCATAGTCCCACGGCCGAATAAATATTTACCTGTTTCTAAATCAGCTCGTGCTCCCTCAGGCAGTTCACTTGGATTCTCCATTAGCACTTTCGTCAGTTCCTCTGGGAAATATGCCAGTGGCTCCAATGTTCCATACTCTTCCGTTTGAACTGTATCAAAATGACTGATAAGCACTACTGTCTCAGTCGCTTCTGGATGCTTATATAAAGCTGTAACCGCTTGTCTCCCCAAACCAGCATCATGCATTTGCAGTTGACTTGGATGATTTTTAAAATATTCTATTTCTCTAATTTTTTCTAATAATTTTGGTGCAAATTCTCTTTCTCCGTCAGTTAAGGTGATACTATTCCAGCTCACTAGCTCACACAATAGTTCGCGAAGCTTTTGGGGAGTATTCCATAATAGTTGTGTCACCGTATTCCCTCCATTTCAATAAAAATAATTAAATCCAAGCACCCATTTACTTCAAAGGATAAGAGCTGGGCTAGAACAAAAATTAAAACTTTTCCTAAAATAATATTATACTCTATCTTTAAAGTTTATTTTATATAAATATTTAAAAAATTCAAAGAACTATACTGTTAAACAAGTTTTTGTACAAATAAAATCTCTCAAAAAATTAAGCTATTTATTCTTAAGCCAGAAATCATATATTTTATAATAAAAAAAGGCCAATCATCTAGCTCGATTGACCTTGTTCTAAAAGGTTACTTTAAATTTTTCCACTCTTCTTCTAACCAGTCTAAGCCCTTTTCACCCTCATACGCATCATAAACATCGATTCTCATTCTTTTTAGCTTAGTTAAATACTCATCAAAAGTATGATCTTTTGGTAAGCTTTTTTTCACTCGAACGAACACCTTGTTCGCTCCTTTAACTAGTTCAAATTTTTTACGCTTAGGTAATTCTACATTTTCTCCTAATTCAAGCAATGCGCGGAAAGCCTCTTCTTGAATTTGGAATACAGGATCGTGGTTTAATCTAACTTTTAAGATATCTATTACTTGGCTTGTATTATAATTTCCTAATTCTTCAACGGCACTAAGACGAGTTCTCCAGCTTCCAGTACGATTGGCTGCTTTCTTTAGCTCTTCATAGTTTTCAGGCAACTCATTTTTTATAGACTTTTTACTCAATCAATTCAAACTCCTTTTAGCTTCTATTAAAACAATTATGTTTGTCCACTTATTATATACCAAGAAAGGGCTTATACCTATTTATATTTACTCAATGAATACAATGAGTAAATATTCACTCTTTATTACCAATTATATTGAAATTAATTTATTCAAATGATACTATCGATTAAAAGGGGGTGAAAAATTGGAGAACGTCGATGAAATAAAAAAATATAAATTTTTATTATCTTTTCACGATGGCCATCAACTATTATTTGAAACAAACACGGACATTAGAACAGCAGAGCGCGAATACATAAACGGTGGAATGTTCGTGGTGACAGATAACCAATACACCATTAATCTAAACCAAGTAGCACGAATTCAAGTTAAGAAACAGCGATAACCACGTTGTTAACATTAAAGATTGATTTTTATACCAAATAAAACGAAACGCATCCTTCTTAAAAGGATGCGTTTTCAAAATGACTATACTCTTATGAATTATGACCAATATATTACAAGTGCCTGGCACCTGTAATAAATAATAAGCAAGCCCATACCATCACGGGTACAGGCTTTAATAAGGGCTCTTGAATTTTCATCATCAAAATGCTACAAACCGGGTACTTATTAACCTTAAAATACGCCTAAGCTCATTTCCACGTAAGAGGAATTAGTTGTATGCATTTTTTTCATTTGAATGAAAAGTGGGGTCTTCTGAACATATTTTTTTTGCTCCATATAGCTAAATAACTCCCAGTATTTTTCTTGAGATTTTAAAACGAAATCATCTTTTACTCTAGTCATCAGTAAATTGTCTACGCAAAAATAGCTAGTAAATTTAACAGCTTCCTCACTAGGAATAACTAAGCTATCTTCATTTATTGTCAAAAATATCTCTGCAGTCATAACCTCTGCGGTTGGTTCACTAAGAATAGTATAAAATACTACACCTGCTGGTGAATAATTATGCTTCGATAAAAGCTGTACGAAGTCTTGGAAGGCTAATTCAATCTCTTCTGGAACAAAATTATATTTTTTTGATGCTACGTTACGATAAGCAATTTGATGATCCTCTACTATCATTATTCATCACCCTGGCTTTTTAATGGTACATATAAATCTACTATGTATTCCCCATAAACATTTAGAAGGATACAATAATAATAATCCTCAATTTCTATATTATTTAAATTGGAATAGGATTTTATTTCATCGAACGCAGTGTTTATATTAAGTTTTTCATCCGCCTGGCGTAATAATAATGCTCTATCCACTTTAAAGTGTTTTTGAAAAGAAAAGTTCGCATCTTCTGCAACTTCCACTTGACTATTTATCGGAAGATAATAAGTAAATTTTCCAAAAGACTCGTTATCTTCCACACTTTTAAACGAGAAAAACAAAGGTCCATTTCTATATACATCCTTGGTTAATGCAATATCCTCTAAATGATAAATACCTTCCTGCCAATCTTCCTTATTCCCCTCGGCATTAAAGACTAGCAAATTTTCAAACATTAGTGCACATAATTCAATCCCCATCAAGTTCACCCTCTCAGATCAGTTTCCAAACCATTTAAATAACCACGTTCATTATAATTAAAGCTTTTAAAACGCATTTTACAATATAGAATAATAAGCTGCTCCGGAAGAATAAAAAGCATAACATAAAAAAGAGTTATACCAATTAGGACTACACCGTACATATTGAAATCATTGATAGCAGATTTCCTAATGATGAATTGGAGAACCAATACTAAACCAATTCCCACAAATATAGCAGTAGATAACAAGGACTTCTTCTCAAATTTTGTTCGAAGTTGCTCTTTGCGAGAACCCTTTCTATACTGTCCTTTTCGTAATAAAATATAAAATCTTACAAATGTTACAACAAAAACCAGTAAACCAATAAATAATAAAACATATGTAAAGTTTAGAAGAGATTCAGGCGTAGCCTTCATCCCTTCTCCGTCTCTCCCGATGAAAAATAAAGCACAAATAAATAAGGGAAATGTAAAAAGATTTTGAGAAACTAGTATGCTTAATAAATATTGGAATTTTTGGCTTCTACGATAAATGAATGGAATAGCATAAACAATTGACAAAGCGGCTAAAATAATTGTAAACCAAAAGTGCACATTCAGAATTTCCTGTTTATAAGGAAAAATACTATCGTATGATGCCACATAGTATTCTAAAGCATATATCAGTGGCATAAAAATAGCCCCTAAAATTAATGCTACTGCCAATTGAACTGGCCCTTGTCTCCCTGACTCTAAAGGAATCCTTAATACCTCAAAATCCTCTTCCTTTAACCTACTTGCCAAATTTCTCTCCTCTTTCTTAATGGAACCACCCCTTCAGTTTATCCAAAGCGGATTTACCATCGTCCCCTTTAGCGTTTAGTAACATATTGACCCCAACTCCTGCTATTGCTCCAACAAATGTTCCTAATCCTGGTATTGGTATAAATGCAGTACCAGCTGCAGTCAGACCTACTTGAATGGCACTCCCAATCGCCACATCAGCAGCGGTATCTGCTGTAGCTCTTGCTACGGCTTCTCCTCCACTCAATCCATCATCCTTAGCGGTGTTATAATTATCATTAAAACTCAATGCAGCAGTAAGAGGGGCAACTCCTTTAGTAGCTCCTTTTAGTAATCCTTTTGCCACACCATTTTGTGTAACTTCTTTAAAGTCTACTAAATCAGTAAAACCAGTTCCAGCTCCTTTAAACGTAGCAGAACCAACGGTCTTTACCTTTTCACCAAAGGTGGCACTATCTCCCCAATACCGAAGATGGGGATGTTTTTCTAAAACCATTTCTCCTTTTGCTGACCAACCTGACTGTCCAGGTTTCTTTCCAGCATATTTAAGCATTCCTCCAGATTCATTGGGAAAACCTAATTTCCCCATAGCTGTAGCACTAGCATTAATTCGGTAGGAAGTTTTACCATATTCATGAACAAAATGCCTAGAAGTAGATAGTTGCCCGTTTTTAGTAGCATTATACATGTGAATACCCGATTTAGTGTCAGTTATGATAGTGCTAGCATTACCATAATGACCTACATACTCACTAAAATTACCATCTTTTGAAACATCCCCAGTACTTTCAGAAGCATCTTTTTCCGCTACAGAACCTGGATCGTTTACACTGCTCGATAGATTACTTAAAATTGGGGTACAAGCCGTATATTGAGCCCAAGCTTCCGCAGGAAAATGAATGTCGGAGAGCCCTGAGCTCATCATTCCTTCCATTTCCTGTAACCATGTATCCATTGTCTTTATATTCGATTCGACTGATAGCATAGAGGATACTTGAGTTGAGTCAAACTCATTCAAGTCAGTTACTGTGTCATCTTTCTTTTTTCTAGAATCGATGACCCCTTGCTGAACGTCACTATCATCTAAATGAGGAAGTGCCACAATATCGGACACCTGGTCCATTATGGCATTGGACTCATCAGTTAAATTACCAGTAATTCTAGATATTTCAGCTAATCCTTCTTCTACCTCATTTAAAAGGAAGCTTTCCTGAATATACCCCTCTGTGTCTGGCTCCAATGAATCTAAAGCAGATTTTAGCTGGTCAAGCTTTGTTTTAAAATTTTGTTTAAATTGTAAAAAGAATTTTAGAAAAGGAAGATGGCAATCATTGTAGTAGGAGCGAATAGCTTCTCCACCCTGCCCTTTTAGACTACTATCCATTCCCACTAAGCCTGTTATAGTCTTCTCTATTTCTTTTATTTCTTCTTCCAAACGAGTCAACATATCCAAATTGCTCTTTATACCAGTTTGAAGTAAATCTACATCTAATACCTTCATTGCGCCAACATCCTATATCCTCCAGAGCCTTTGATACCCGTGGATAATGTTTCATCCGTTTCTTTCATAAATTCAACAGAGCTAGTAGTAGTAAGGATATTTTCATTCAATAAATTCTGGTATTTAGTCAATAAGGTTTCTAGATTTGTAGAAAGTTCATTTAGTTTATCAACGACATCTAATACATTTCCTTCAATGGGCGACTCTTTTGTAGGATTTAGTCCCTCATTTGCAGCCGTCATTTCCTTTAACTGATTTTCTACATCAGCGTAGACAATTTTTACCTCAGTCATAAAAAGACCTCCTTTGTTATACTCCTGTATATCTTCCCGGATTAGCAGCTTCCTCCGCCGCTATTCTTGCGATTGTTGCCCTAAGAGCCGCAATCTCTGCTTGAATTTCTGCTATTTTAGCTGAAATTGCGCTAAACACCGCGCTAAATTGCGTCCCAATAATTTCTTGGTAAGGAGCCTTTATTCCTGACTCACGTATTTCATCAAAAGCAGTGGCTAGCGTCCCGTACCAGGTTGTAGTAGTTAACTCCGGTTCCATACATTTCGGTTCATTCGAGGTAAACTCAGATTGTTTTCCAGTTAAAGAGGATTGACACTCGTTCAATCTTCTTATTTCCTCTTCTTTTTTTGCTATCATGGCATAATAATGTGCGATCAATTCTATTACCCCTCTCCTAAAGGTTTTTGATCTTTTCTTCTAGAAACACCGTTTGCTGGTTGAGCAAGCTTTGGTAAAAATACAGTGAAAAGAATGATAATCCCAATGACTATAATGGAAAGAAAAATGAAGATAAGAAGATTGTTGCTTGAGCTTTCTTCCTCTTGAAAAGAGGTGTTCGTTTGTACTTTTGTCTCTTTGTCGCCTGAAGTAAATAGCTTTAATTCTACCGATCTTGCTGCTACCGTACTATTCTCTCCTCTTTCAGCATGTTGAAATAAGAAAGAGGAGTCGTTTCGATCAGGTAACTTATTTCTACCATCAAAATAGATATTAAATTGCTTAACAGGAATAGTATTTTTCATTTCGGTCTTCTTTACATCGTGTAGATAATCGGTATTCTTCTTGAATTCTAATTTTTCATATAGCAAAGGTTCTAATTCATCAATTGTTTTATTTTCATCTGCTAGCACTTCTCCACTTTTAAAAAAACAGAGTAGTGCTGCACAGAAGATAATCAAAATAATTTTGTTAGCTTTCATAGGCTTCATCTACTGTTGTAGCATTTTGGCCATTATTCTTGCTCACAAAATACGAAACTACTAGCATCACTATAGCAATAGCGCCTGTAATAATTACTCCCACCAAAAAGTTTGTGTCTGCCTCATATTTAATAGATAAATATACATTCGATAAAATATCTGGAACACTTACATCTGGAACTGCAAGTATTAGTAAAGGAACGATATACACACACATAAGTGCTATACTAGCCAGCCAGCCTGCAGCCTGACCAAATTCTAATGCCGCTCGAACTATAGAAGCACTTGCCAATAGTAATAGCACTGTAAAAATCGTCCACTGAATGGCACGTTCATCATTTAGAATGTACATATTGACACTGTATAAGCTGATAATTATTCCTACTAGAACGGATAAAATTATCGTCATCGCTACGCGAAGCCCAATTGCCCCATCCTTTAATTGATAAGTAAAATACCCTATTAATAAACTGCTAATGAGTAATATGATAAATAAAATAACTGGCGGAACTTTTTGTCCATCTTCTGATACGGCAGTTGCTCCTTTTACTCCTAATGGATTAACAAAATGGTTAAATGCATATCCATTCTCCTGTCCATCCACATATGTGTTAGCTAGGAAACTTTGAATGTCTCCATCAAAGTCGGTCATTGCATCCACGTTAGTTTCCCATTTGCTACTAAACTCGTTAGAAGTTGACTTAATATCATCTGCTTTAGCATGTAAATCATTCGCATAATTCACGAGGTTATTCTGGCGCTCTGATAAGGTGTTCATCATTTCGCTAAGTGAAAGAAGCTGATTACTTACATTTTGTTGACTAGAAACAACCTCTCCTTCACCTACCGTTTGTTGAGGCTCACCAGTGCCTAACATAGTAGCTGGGTTTTGAATCTGTTGTAGCAAAAGATTTGCCTGCTTATCAATAGTGTCTAAATCATTGAGTAGTGATAAATGCTGTTCTTCTACCGTTTCTCTTTGACCTGACATAATAGCTGCAAACGTTGTACTAAGGTCTGTCATACCTAATTGCGTTTGCGGAATACTTTCTTCAACCGCAGTCCAGCTTTCTAATTCCAAATCATTTACGTCTACGACATTTTTTAGTAAAGCAGTTAAAATTTCATCCTCAAGCAGTGCATCCTTATTGACGCTATCTCCACCTTCATTTAATGTGAATTCGAACTGCTCTAGTGTTGCGTAATAGGACAATAAAGAGCTTAGCTCCGTATTGGTAACTCTTTTACTAAATAATTCTTGTAATCTAGTTTTCTGTTCTGCTGTTAGTTGAGCGTGATTCAATAGAGCTTCTTCTTTTTGGCTAATCTCTAATCCCAATCTCACTGTATCAGCCGGATAGGTGTCGATGATTTGTTGAACGGATTTGTATTCTCCGTATACCGTATTATAGTTAGTTAAAAGATTTTTATATTCCTCAGTTGCAGCAGCATAATCATTTGTTCCTTCTTGCTTTGAGTTATTCCAAATACCTTCCTTCTGAGAAATAAGAGCAGTAACATTCGTCAGCTCTCCTTGCAGCTGCTCTAAATCATTTACTAAAGTAGAAGTAGGGTCTGTTTCCGCTACTTTTGTTTTTAAAGATTGTAGCGCGGTCAGAATTTCATTGACCTTTGTACGCTCTTCCTCTAAGCCTGGAAGAAGAGTTTCCGACTTAGCTGCAGCCTTGCGCTCCATTTCTTCGCGAATTGTATTTAACTGCTGTGGATCTGTCCCAATATCCATTAGACCTAAAACAGCTGTACCATTCTTTCTAGCCTCAATTCCTTTTTCTAAACTATTAAGAACAGAGTAGTTGTAACGATCAATTGCAGTTTTTTGGACGGCAAGCAGGTCATTCAATTGTCTGTCTACCTCACCTTTTCGTAGCTCAGACAAAGCATTAAATTTTTCTTGATTGACATCTATGATTTCATTGACCTTATATATTTCATCGTTTAACTTTTCATTGCTTTCTTCAAGCTGTTGTACTGTTTTGTTAAATTTCTCCGACTGCGAAAATGCCGCTACTTTTATCTTGGCCAAGCTATCATCCTGAACCTGCTTCAAAATTTCTTTTTGGCTATCCTGGAAGACTTTATATTGCTGAACATAGCTTATAAATCCATCCATTTGGTTGCCAAAGGTCTCTGCGTTTTGAATTCTAGATGCATGGGCATTATTTGCGGAGCTGATTGTGGAAAGCAATCCGGCCATCTGCTCTTTTTGTCGTTTCATTTCTTCAGCAAGCGTTTCAGATTCAGGTTTATAGTAATCAGACATTGTCGTTAAAAACTCAGTCTCTTTACCTAAAATATTGGCGAATTCCTTTTTTATGTGATCCATCTCTTGAGCCACATACGTCCAATATAGAGTTGATACTTTTTCATTCACTCGATTGCTAGCTGACTCTATTTCATGTAGTACACGCTCTTTACGAAGACCGGCCTTTTGAGAGTGCACTTTATACGAAAACTCTGCCTTGACAGGGTTTTGCTGATCATAGGACATAATATTGGATGAAAAGTTAGAAGGAATATACACGATTGCCTCATATTGATTGGATTTTAGCCCATTCTCAGCAGCCCCTCGACCAACTACCTTCCATTCATATGGTGAGTCGGTAGCTAGAATTGTAACTACCTCTACCCCCATGTCAATATTCTCCTGCCCCTTTGTAATACCTTGGTCCTCATTTACAATTGCGATAACCCGTTTATTTGGGTTATCCAAATCTAATATACTGACCCCCATCAGTTGGAAGAACAAAATAGGGAGAGCTAATATTAAAACAATCCCAGCAACTATTTTCCACAACCCCGAGCTTTTTAAGTTTTTCATTGCGTGATCTTCCTCTCCATCTTACATAACGGAATTAAAACCTTTGTAGCATTTCCATTGAATACGTAATGAGCATAGCCTAGTGGCAGCTCAGCCTCTTTTCTTTCATAAGGAACTGTATATAGCGTTTGCTCCGATTTTTTCATAAAGACTAAGCCTTGTCGAACTAGCTTCAATTCATTAGTGAACGCATCGAATCCCTTTGTTATTTCTGAATTGTTAGCAGATACAATCACATTAAAGCCTAGATGTGTATATTTCTTCATAAGCTTAGATAGGCGATCTTGGATGCCCACATCTGCCACCTGTAAAAATCTTGTATAGCCATCAATGATAAAGTGAGCAGGTATAATCTTTGGTGATTGACCATTTTGTAAGCTCTCTAGATAACTGTTTTCTACCTCTGTGTAATGTTGCTCTACGCGTGCAATCCATTCGATCAATCGATCCTTCGTTTCCAAATATTCCACCTGTGGATCGTCTGAGAAAGTTGCAAGTCCTCGATCGAATGAATCAAAGATAGCAACAAAACCATTCTCTTGGTCAATTAATTGGTGTATTAACCACTTGATTGTGTTCGTTTTGCCTCGTTGAACAGGTCCGATTAACATTAGATGACGATTCTTTTTGAAGTTGATCATGATTGGTCGAACCGTCTCTTCGTCTAAGCCCAGTGGAAACATACCTTGGGCAGGCTTTTCTTCTATATAATTTTGGAAGTTGTTGCTGCTTAGTTCAAGAGGCAACATTGGTATAGGCTTTGGCCCTGGCTGACTTGCATAAGCAGCTCTTATTGTTTGTACTTCTGATTTCAAAGATTCAAGTACCTCAAAATCATCTTTCCCTTGCACTGGTAGGAAAAGCTGTGCAAATTTAGCGTCTTCCTTCTTAATAATGGCTCTCCCTGGGAAAGGCTCTAAGTCAAATGGAACTCTACCGATTACACCGTAAGCCTCCGTGTTATCCATTAGATAATGAACTATTTTCGTTTTTAAATTGTTCATGAGAGACTGTCTGATCGATTGCACTCTAGTTGCGGAAATAAGAAGGTGAATACCTAAAGATTGACCGTCTCGACCAAACTGTATCAGCTGTGCTTCTAGCTCTTCCATTTCTTCACGCACAATATCGTAATTATCCACGGCAACATAAATTAAAGGTAAAGGAGTATCCGATAATTTATTGTACATATGGATATTGCTTACCTCGGCATTTTGGAAGGCTACCTTTCTATTGGAAATTTCATCTTTTAATAGCTTAACTAGCTTGTCACGCTTTAATTCCTCATCCATCGTAAAGTAATCCGCCGTATGCGGGAGTCGTTTTAAAGGAAGAAGGGAACCATTTCCGTAATCTAAAATATATAGATGAGCCTCTGTAGGTTTAAGATTCTGCGCTATGCCTAGTAGGATTCTTAATAGGGTATACGATTTTCCATAGCCAGAGGAACCAAAAATACCTACATTCCCATCCTTCTTCCACTCGTAATAGATTGGATTTTGTGCCTGTTTTTCTGGTTCATCAATCATACCTAACAAAAATGCATCTTTTTGCGGTTCTGCATACTCGAACGGGATGATTCTTAATGCTAAAGGAGGCAGCCACGGACTTTGTAGCTTTTGAATTGACATATCGTCTTGCGTTTGTGCAATTTTAGCTGCCATTGCTTCGATTTCGGTCATATTGCTTTTTTTCTTACTTACCTTCGTTTCAATTCCGGTAAGCGGAATGAGTCCTAAATCAGTTACAACAGCAATGTCTTCTTCTCCTTCAAGTGTTTCCTCCATATAAGGTGCCCCGCTCCAAGCCGATTGGAATAGCTCATAAACCTCGTTGTTCCCTACCTGCAAATAACCTCTACCTGTGACTGTAATAGAAGCAGCATCACTATTTTTTAGGATTTCTTTACTATCATTTGCATCTTGTACCTTCAGAGCTACACGAAAACGAGCGTTACTCCAAATTTGCTCATCAATAATCCCACCTGGCTTTTGAGTCGCCAGTATTAGATGAACTCCTAAGCTACGCCCAATCCGAGCAGTACTTACTAGCTCTCGAATAAATTCTGGCTCCTCACTCTTTAGCTCCGCAAACTCATCAGAAATAAGAAATAAGTGAGGGAGAGGCTCTAATGCGACACCATTTTTATAAAGCGTTGTATAGTCATCAATATGAGAAACCTCATAGCGATCAAAGAGCCTCTGTCTCCGTTTTAGTTCGCTATTAATCGAAGCAAGGGCACGCATACTAAAGTTCTTACTACCTTCAATATTGGTGATTGTTCCTAATAGGTGAGGAATATTCTTAAATGGCTGAGCCATACCTCCTCCTTTATAGTCGATTAATAGAAACGCAACTTCATGTGGGTGGAAATGAACTGCTAGCGATAAAATATATGTTTGAAGGAATTCACTTTTACCAGAACCTGTTGTCCCTGCCAACAATCCATGGGGACCATGAGCTTTTTCATGCAAATTTAAATGAACAAGCTCTTTCTTACCCTTTAATCCAATGGGAACGGCTAATGATTTAGCGGATTCATTCATTTTCCAGTATTGGCTAATCGGAATATCATCCACATCTTTGACGTCGAACATTTCTAAGAAACTTACAGAATTAGGAATAGAATTTTTCATCCCAATTTGATGATTTAAAGTTCTTAGCATACGAGAAAATCGTTCATTCGTAACTGAATCGTACTCATCCAGATGAAATGGCTTGTTAACTGCCTTCCCTTCTTCTATTAAAATATCTCCTTCTTGTTCATTTACATATCGGACAAGGGTATGAACATTCTCAGTCATTCGTTCCTCAGCAGATTCCGCAAAAATAACAGAGAAGCCTAATTCTCTCGTGTCTTTTTTCTCTAAATATTCCATAATGACATGCTCCGCTATTAAGGAGGTATCCGAGATGATAAAAACAAGATGGGGAGCAAATCTCACTTTCCCTTTCATCTCATCGACGTCGCGTTCTCGAATTATTTCATATAGAGAAGAAAGAAGTTGATCGCGAGTTTCCTCGTTATGGATCAAGCCTTTCGCGTGCATATTTGGGAGGGTGGAATGGGGAAGCCACTTCATCCATTCATAATCCTCATATTCTTCATGTTTAAAAATATTAATAAAACGAATATCATGATAGCTATGAGCAAATGCCAATTGTCCAATAATCTGTTGAAGCTCGCGTTTAATAACACTTTCCTTACCTATCAAACCTAAAATACCTTTATGGAGGTCAGTTGTGACTGGCGCAGATGGAATCGTTTGATATACTTTTTCCATTCTTTGAGCTTCTTCTAACAAATCATCGACTTCTCTGTTTGCCAGGTCGCCTGACGTAAGTTTTATCTCGTAGCTAGAAGGAATATCCCCCTTACCCAATCTAAACTGTAGGAAGTCATGACTCTCTAAGCTTTTTTCCCAAATACGACCGGATAACTCCTCAGTCATTTGTTTCATTTCGTCGAATGAAGGAAAATGATATTCTAAAACAAATTTTTGTTTTTCGGAGAGCTCATACAACTCTTCACGCAAATTAGCCATATACGCTGCATATACTCTTCTTCGCTTCTCTTCGTTTTCTTTTCGCTTTTTTCGTTCCTTAAAATAGTTAATCGTCGAGGTTACAAGAACCGCCATGAACATCGTAATGGAGATAATGACAAATAGTCCTCGTGGTACAAAGATCGTGATTGTACCTATCGCAATAAGCATTACAAGTGGTAGGGCAATCGTTAATAACAAACTTCTTCCTGTTGAATCACTTTCCTGAGCTGGAAAGGATATGGATACTTTATCCTCCGGGAGGTCATATATCATACGAGGAGTTCGTCTATATTCAGGATACATACTATATCTTTCGGATTTGGGAAGCTCTATTTCAGGTAGTAAACTTGTATAGTTTGAGCTAGTAACTACCTCGATTAAATCCCTTTTAACGAGCTTTATCTCCATGAAAGCCCATTGAAGGACATCCCCTAATTGGATAATTTGATTTGCTTGACATCTTTTTCCGTTCAAATATAAGGGACAAAGAAAATCCTTCTTTATTATCCAACCATCATTAATTTTATTTACAGAGAAATGTCCAAGCTCTATCTCAGGAAACTGTATATTATGACGATAAAACGTTGCATTATCCCCTTTACTGTCAAAAGATACCTCATTTTCATAGTCGGTATAGTATGTCTTTGCTTGGAGCGGAGCTGATGTTATATAGAGCTTTAGAAATCTTTCTCTTTGCTCGATCGTTAAACTGTTTTCATCTGTTAACTCACCAACCTCCTGGGACCCATCGTTAACTACTAAACGATTTTCCTTTTTTTCTATCTTAATTTCTCCAAAAAGAAACGGAAAGTTTTGTACGGTCACATCGTGCTCAATAGCTGGGCCAATGGTAAGCGCTGTGAAGTCTTTTTCTTTTAGTTCTATTCGTTGATAATCTTCTCCATAAAACACCCATAGCTGTAACAATCTGAACACCTTCTTTCAATCACTCATAATTTTGTGCGAGCAAATACTGATTACATAATAAAACGAATAGAACGCTATATGTCGTATTTACAATGTTAGTTCTTAGAATTTTCTTCTGCTTCTTTTTCAGCCTCTTCTGCTTCTAACATTAATTTTTCGTATTCTTCTACCTCTTGATCTATTTCATTAAGCTGTATTTGCATTTCTTCCCCACTCAGATCCTTATCTGCCTTAACTTCTTCACGTCTTTTTAATAAACCAAATGTAATTAACTCACCGTCTTCCATTCCTCGCGCTAGGTCAACGGCCTCTTCTGCCTCCCCACGCCCTAAATGTATCCAATATTTTAAATAGGAGGAATCGGTCTGTAACGTGATATTAGATAGTACGTTTTTCTTCTGTTCCTCATCAAGTCTTTCATTTGTTACAGAGGCGTAAGCTAGCTCATAAAGAACAACATAAGGCATCGCTTTTACGCTATATGGACTTAACAATGTCACTACCTGACTATAATTCTGGCCAAGAAAGTATTCGTGACTCAATGTATATGCCTCATGTTTAGGCTTTTCATGTACGAAATAAATAATAGTAAATATGATTGCAGGAAGAATTAAAATGCCTAGACCTATAGCTAAATATTTTGTCCATTTCCATTTCTTTCTTGGTAGTTTTACATTGCTCCTTTCTTTTATTTCTAGTTGTTCCATTTGTTCTGCAATGTAGTCTAAAAGGGATTGACTATTCTTCATCCCCATTATGGTAGCCCCAATTTCTTTTAGCTCTAATATTTCGGAGTATTTTAAATACTCTTCAAAGGTAAATGAACCATCAATTGCAGCTGCAACTACTGCTTTTGTCTCTAGCCAAAGCCTCTCTTCATCCGTTTCATATGGTGGAAGACTCCCTAGAACACCGTAGTAGAGAAACATCGGCTCAACAGCCTTGCTATATACAATATTTTCAGGACATACAATCAGATTTAATCGAGGATATGGATGTGAGTATACTTTTTCTACTAGCTGATAACCAAGCATCCATCTGGATTTTTCCTCTTCCCGCTGAATGTCTTTAAAACGCATATAATCCTTTGGAATCATTGCCTGAAGAATTAACTCGTCATCTGTGATAACTATATCTTTAGATATTTTAGGATTTACTTCTTTTAAGAAGATAATTTCCTCTGTACGTTTAAAAGCAACTCGTTCCTTCTGGAATACAAATGTGGTTTTATTTGCTTCTTCATTTATTTCTGCACCGGTTCTGTTTTTTAAATATGTATAAGTTTTAATTGTTTTAGCTCTTTGATTAATCTTTTCTTTCTTTTTAGAGGCCATATCCATTTCTCCTTAAATGATTTCAATTCGATCGCCGGTCGTAATTCCACAGTCAGACATAGTTAAATGCCCTGGAAACAACTTATCTTTGTTCACCACGCGTATCCAATGTCCTTCTCGCTTTGGTTCTGAGATGGAAGCAGCCTGCCAGGCAATATCAATCATTTTTTTCATCGTGTAATAATCGGATAGCCGGAGGTCAATAATTTTCCCGTTATACTTAGAAAGGTCTACTGTAATCTCTATATACACAAATCTCACCTCTCGAAAATAGTATTAAAGCTAACCAAAATAGAAGAAAAAGAAGGAAAAGCGCCTTCCGCAGTGGAATGACGCTCTATGTTTTCATCCTTCACATTGCAACTCTTACCCTCTGATTTGGCTAGCAATTTGTTGGTCAGCATCTTGAAGAGCTTGACCAGTACGACTTAATTGCACACTAACCTCACTTAAAAGCTCACGCATATCGTTGAAATGCGGTTTAAGTCTTTCATATTGTTCTGCAAAGGCTGCACTAGAAGCACCCTCCCACATGGATTGCAATTCGCCAATCATTCCGTCCAAACGGCCGATTTGAGAAGCAACCTCACTTGACTCATGACTGTAACGTGATGACATAGCATCCAATTCTGCTGGTGTTACGCGAATAATTCCTGACATTCATTACATCTCCCTTGTGTTTAAGTTTTTTAGCAATTTATAAAATAACTGTGATAGCTAACGTAAAGAAGTTCTTTATGTTCCTCCACAGGTACTTCCTCTTTTTACTGCTTTATACAATTAGATTACAAATATTTTACATAAAATAATTGCTAATGGATATATTTTACTTTTTGATACTTTCTACTATGAATTATACTAAATAAATCCAATTCTTATAGTCTTATCCCCCTGTTTGGCAATCTATAAACCTATTAATAAAAATATTTTTTTAAGGGGTATAAAACACATTATTTCCACTGCCTAATATAATAAATAACATTCTCTTTTTAAGGAGTCAAAGAATTCCAAAATTGCTACTTTTACTTTCTAGCACTAATAACTCACAGACTTTCGTCACGTTTTTTTAATAATTAAATTTTATAACAAATTTCTAGCTATTATCACCATAAAAACTTTTTCTAAATATCAACATTTTATTATCCTTAACATAAACCAAGTAATTTGCCTCATTTTCTGTAATATAGCATCACCCAAATATCTTAGTTCAAAGATACTTGAACCTATGACAAATCCCAACACAAACTCAATCCCTAAACACCCTTATATTACAAAAGTGTTACAGGTGCCAGGCACCTGTAACACTCCTGACACGATTATCTATTTAATATATAGAACTGAAAAAACCATCATCTATTTTTTAATAGATGATGGTTTTTAATTTAGTAAGTATAGAACCCTTTGCCTGTTTTTCGGCCAAGTTTACCCGCCCTTACATTTTTTCTAAGTAGAGGTGGGACTCTGTATTTGCTGTCTCCAGTTTCCTCAAACAATGTTTCTGCTACTGATAAAAGTGTATCTAAACCAATCAAATCAGCTAATGCTAGTGGACCTATTGGTTGGTTTGTTCCAAGCATCATACCTTTATCTATATCCTCTGCGGTTGCGATTCCCTCGCCTAAGACAAAAATTGCTTCATTGATCATAGGAACTAGAATACGGTTAACAACAAATAACGGAGCATCTTGTATCGTGATACTTTCTTTCCCTATGTGTTGGACTAACCCTTTCACTATTTCATACGTCACATCACTTGTATCAGAGCCTTTTATAATCTCTACTAGCTTCATCACAGGCACTGGGTTGAAGAAATGCATTCCAATCACTCGGTCCGGACGTTCAGTTGCTGCTCCTATTTCTGTTATGCTAAGGCCTGAAGTGTTAGAAGCTAGAATTGTCTTTGAATCACAAATAACATCTAATTCAGCAAACATTCTTTTCTTTATTTCGCTGTTTTCTAATATAGCTTCTATTACGATGTCTAACCCTACTAGCTTTGTTTTATCAGCTGTAAATGTGATTCTACCTAGCACCTGTCCAATTTCACTAAACTCTTTGTTCTCTTTTTTATAGAGTCTCCATAAATTAGCATCAATCGTGGAAGCTGCTGTTCTCAGTGTTTCGTTGTCAATATCGCATAGCGTCACTTCATGCCCTGCTGAAGCCATCACTTGTGCGATTCCGTTCCCCATGGTTCCTGCTCCTAATACACCAATCTTCATCATGGTTACCTCCTAAAACTCTAAGATGTTCTTTCTAACTTCTCTTTTGATATAACTATTTAAAGCCACTTCAATTATCAGAAAATTGCCCGATAATATTATTATACTTCCAATAGAAATACTTATCTAGCGAAACATGATAAATATTGGTAAATTATTATTAGCCCTAGGGACAGCTTATAGAATCCTTGCATAAATTTCTTCCTTAGCTCACATTTTCAATAATAATAGCAATACCTTGACCGCCACCGATGCAAAGGCTGGCTATCCCATACTTTAACCCTCGTCTTTTTAGCTCATATGCCAAAGAAATAAAGATACGTGTTCCGCTCGCTCCAACAGGATGTCCCAAAGCAATTGCTCCCCCATTGATGTTAGTCTTTTCTCTATTAAGACCTAATTCTTTTTCCACAGCTAAATATTGAGAGGCAAATGCTTCATTTATTTCTACTAGATCCATCTCCTCTAAAGTCAAATCCGCTCGAGAAAGTGCTTGTTTGATTGCTGGAACGGGACCAATTCCCATTATGGAAGGGTCTACGCCAGCTATGCCCCAGGATACAATTTTTGCAATTGGCTTTAGCCCATGCTCATCTACAGCTTCTCCGCTTGCAATCACTACTGAGGCAGCACCATCATTGATGCCGCTTGCATTACCAGCAGTAACTGTACCGTCCTTCTGAAATGAAGGCTTTAATGAAGCGAGCTTTTCTGCCGTTACCTGACCTTTAATATGCTCATCCTGCTCGACTAAAGTTGTGCCCTTTCTGCTCGATACTTCAACGCCTACGATTTCCTCTGCAAATCTACCAGACTCTTGTGCATAGGCTGCACGTTTTTGACTAAGTAGAGCAAACTCATCCTGTTCTTCTCGTGATGTTCTGTATTGTTCTGCTAATTTTTCCGCAGTCAAACCCATACCAATTCCGATGTACTCATCCGTTAACGTGCTCAGTACCATATCTTCGTACTTCATTGCCCCCATTTTGCTACCACCAAATCTAGCAGTAAAGTTTGCATAAGGTGACATCGACATATTTTCTGCACCACCAGCAAGAACTATATTAGCTTCTCCCAGCAAAATCATTTGAGCTGCAGAGACAATAGATTGACAACCTGAGCCACATAAGCGATTGACATTCATGGCTGGAACCTCAATTGGTATTCCTGCCTTTAAACCGATATGTCGAGACAGAAAAGCGGCGTTGGTGCTGGAATGTATGACATTTCCGTAAATAACATGATCTATTTGATCCGATTTAACTTGTGACCGCTCCATCGCCTCTTTTGCAGTTACTGCTCCTAACTCATCCGCTTTTACACTTGCTAGGGACCCTCCAAAACTCGTAAAAGCCGTCCTTGCACCATCAATTAAAAATACTGTTTTCATATTTTCCTCCTAACCGTTTCGAAGAGAATTCTTCAAAACCTTTCCGCTTGCATTTCTAGGTAAGCCATCAATGAAATCTACCTCTGCCGGCATCTTAAATTTCGCTAAATGTTTGGAACAAAAAGCTAAAACCTCTTCTTCCGTAATTTTCTGACCGTCTTTAATCACTGCAAACGCCTTCGGAACCTCCCCGTAAACCGGGTGAGGGACCCCTATTACAGCAGCCTCTAGTAGTTCAGGGATTTGATACAGTACCTCTTCGACCTCGACTGGATACACGTTTTCACCACCGCGAATGATCATATCCTTTTTACGATCTACAATATAAAGCAGACCCTCTTCGTCAAACTTCCCAAGGTCCCCGCTATATAGCCAGCCATTTTGAATAGCTCTGTTTGTCTCTTCCTCATTCTTTAAATAACCCTTCATGACCTGAGGACCTTTTATAACTATTTCTCCAACCTGCCCAGTCGGCAAAGACTCACCAAACTCATCGACAACTTGAACTTCGGTCAGCGGTAGAGGTTCTCCCACTGAACCCACTTTTTCCAAAGCATAATAGTCCTTCAACGTAGTTGCAGCTGGAGAGTTTTCCGTTTGGCCATACAAATTTTGTACATTTACCGTTGGAAATAAAGCCTTCACCTTTCTTACAAGCTCATAGGGCATAGGAGCAGCTCCATAAGTCAATAACCTTAAGTGAGGAAGCTTCATCTGCTGAATTTTTGATGTGTTTAATAGAATGCTATACATTGCTGGAACGCCAAAGAAAATGGTAATTTTCTCTTTCTCCATCGTATTTAACGCTTGCTCTGGAGAAAAAGCCTCCTCTATGACAATAGTTCCTCCCGCATAAATAACTGGAATGCTAAATACATGACTTGCTGCACAATGAAACAGCGGAGCTACAATTTGCATTCTATCCCTGCCATTCAGCTCCATTGCCTCTCCCCATATTTGTGCCGTCGAATATACATTCTTAGCAGATAGCATAACTCCTTTAGGCTTGCCAGTAGTTCCTGACGTATAAAAAATCACACTTGTTTTCTCTTCCATTGGTGGTACTTCATTCATCTGTATACTCGAGTCTCCAAGTATGGCTTCTAGCGTGTTATCTCTACCAACCTCAAGTACATCATGAAAACTTTCAAATGTCTCAGTAATTTCATTTAGCACAGATTCTAATCGAAAGTCATATATAAGGGCCTTTGCCTCCGAATGCTTGAATATATACTCTATCTCAGGAGCAGCTAACTTGGTGTTAACTGGCATCACTGTAAAACCACCTAGCTGACAAGCGTAATAACAAACTAAAAAATAATCGGAGTTTTGTAGGTATAGGGCGATAATATCCTCTTGTTTATAGCCTTTTTCTTGAAAGTAACCAGCTAGACGTTTTGCTTGCTCATAAAACTCCCTATAGGTTGTCTCTTTTCCATTGAATTGCGTGATAATGTGATTAGGTTGCTCTTTTACATGCCATGCCAATTTTTCAGTAATAAACATATTAACCAATCCCCTTTTTAATTGATTAGACTTACTTCATTACTTTCAATAGATAATCACTATAAATATTTTGCAATTCTAAAAGAGAATTCTCTCCATCTTTCTTGTACCATTGCTGAATCCAGTTTAAGGATCCCAATAAAAGCATTCTTGCCATCTTAGATTCTTTAATGCTAAACTCTCCACAGTCAATTCCTGCTATAATAACGCGATCGAACCAACTAGCGTATTCATTTCTTTTCTTCAAAATCGGATGAAGCTGATCTGTAGAAAATGTTTCATCTGGCTTGATTATCATGTTAAAGGATTCCTTCTCTAGCACCGCATATTTAATATGAACAGCAATCATTTGGCGAAGTATTTCTTCATTAGAAATACAATTATGAAAAACCTCTCGAAGCTCTCCGATGGCTTGTTCCAGTACTAGTTCATGACATTGGAAAATAAGATCTTCCTTATTTTTAAAATAATAATAGAGTGATCCCTTCGTCATTTGTAGCTCAGCAGCTATTTCTTCCATCGTGGCTCGCTGATATCCCTTTTCATTCATAATTTTGACCGCTGATAAGATAATTTCCTCTTTCTTCTTCCTGATTTTATTCTCAGAGAGCGTCAAAATAGAACCTCCTTGCATGCCTTATAGATCTAGCTTTTTAGCTATAATTGTTTTCATGATCTCCGTCGTACCGGCGTAAATACTAGCTACTGGAATATCTCGATATCTTCTAGCAATCTCATACTCTTCCATATACCCGTACCCACCGTGAAGATGTAAGCACTCTGCTGCAACACGTTTTGCCATTTCACTAATCCACCATTTGGCCATAGAAACTTCCTTGACTAAATCTTCCCCATCAATATGACGCGCTGTCAATTGGTTTATATAGGTTCTTCCGATATCAATTTCCGTTGCTATTTCAGCAATTTTAAATTGGGTGTTTTGAAATTTACTAATAGACTGTCCAAAGGCTTTTCTACTTTTTACATAATCTATCGTGATTCGAAGCATTTCCTCTGCTTCCACCTGGCATTGAATAGCCACAATCAGTCGCTCTTGTTGAAGGTTTTGCATTAAATAATAAAACCCTTTGCCTTCTTCCCCAAGTAAATTTTCTACTGGAACTTTGACATCCTCAAATATTAATTCACCAGTGTCTCCACTATGAATCCCAATTTTATCTAACTTCTTTCCATGCTTGAAGCCCTCCATCCCCTTTTCCACAACAAGTAAGCTAATACCTCTGTGAGCAGGCTGAGCGGTTGGATCTGTCTTACAAACCACGATAGCAAAATCAGCTATCGTACCATTTGTGATAAAGGTCTTTTCTCCGTTTAAGATATAATGATCACCATTTCGTCGTGCAGTTGTTTTGATGCCTGCCAAATCAGAACCAGCACCCGGTTCAGTCATACCAATCGCATTTATTAGCTCCCCACTAACACAACCGGGTAGCCATCTTTGCTTTTGCTCTTCTGTTCCAAGCTCCGCGATGTAAGGGCTTACAATATCAGAATGGAGACACATACCACTAGCTAAACCCTGTCCAACACGTTCCAACTCTTCTATTAACACCATAGAATAAGAGAAATCCAAGCCTAATCCGCCATATGCCTCATCGACCCAAGGACACAAGAAACCATTCTCCCCCATTTTAGTCCAAAAGGAACGAGGTATCTCTCGCTCAGCCTCCCATTTCTCATAAAAAGGATAAGCCTCCTTATCTAACATCTTCCTTAAAGACTTTCGAAACAGCTCATGCTCCTCTGTTAAAAACGTACCCTTCATTCAATCACACCCTCTCGTATATTATTCAGAAAATTGTCATTATTATTTATTATATAGATTAGAGAAACAAAATAAAACTAAAAATTGAACGCCGTTCAAATTACAGATATATTACAGGTGCCAGGCACCTGTAATATATCTGTAATCTAGCTCCTACTATCAATCAATTAAAATATCGCATCATCTGTTGCACAAGAAAACACTCTAGCAATTAATGCTAGAGTGTTCCTAGAATGCTTAGTTATTCGGTTTATTATTATCATTTGGAGGCAAGTCCTCATATGGATGTAAGTCATCCGTTGATGGGATATTATAGCCTGTGCTCGGGGAATCCTCTTCATGAGCTTGCTTCATAGGATTTCCAGTTGGGTAACCTTCACCAGTTTGCTGATCAAAATCACCTACTGGTTTGACCTCGTCAATGTGAGGTCCTTTTCCTCTTTTTAAACTTTTTTCCGCTTCTGAAGGATCGCGGAAATTCTCTTTAAATGATTCTTTTATGCCTTCTTTTTCTGTTTCGTATCTTTCCTTCGAAACATCAGCTTCCTCAATGCTTTTTTCCATTTTACTCAAGTAACGAGATGCGTGCTCGCGTCCACCTAGACCAAACGCTAGGCCAAATGCTAGTGCAACTCCTCCAAGAATTAATATAAAAGCAGAGTTAATGATTGCTGCTGCGATCCCTAGCTGACTCAATGCCATGAAAAACGCAAATGCTAGAATAGCATATTTAGCAACGTAGCGTAAGAAATGTGGAGTTCCTGAAGAATGCTTCATCACGCTTCCTACTAATTTCTCTGCTAGATTAGCTAGCCAGAAGCCTACCGCCAATATAACTACCGCTGCAATGACATGTGGTAAATAAGCAAATATTGCCGTAGCAAGGGTTACCATGAATTCTAGGTCTAACACTTGTAATGCTTCAACAACAAACAATAAAATAATGACAACCTGTACGATAGTACCAATTATTCCGGCAAACGAAGGTGTTGAACCTCCAGTAGAAGAAAAGCCCATTTTGCCAAAGATAGAATTGATTCCTAGGTTTTGCAGTAAAGTAACAACTACATCTTTAATCCACTTAGCAACTACAATACCAACAAGAACAAGCACTATTGCTACGAAAATCTTAGGTAGCATTGCTAGGATATTATTTAACATTGCAATCGCTGGCTGTGATATTCCTTGTAAATCTAAAATTTCGAGTGCTGTAATTGAAACTGGAATTATAATCAGTACGAATACAATAATTCCTGCAATCTTAGAAATACTTGTACCTTCTATGAAACTAGAAAGCTTTAATTTGTCTGCTAGTTTATCTGCTCCAGCAGCCTGTAGAAATTTTTCTACTAAAGTGCGAACAAGTTTAGCCACAAACCATCCAATAGCAAACACGATTGCTGCTGACACTAATTTAGGAATGAAATTAAAGAAGCTAGCAAGCATACCTTCAAAAGGTCCACTTAATCCATCAATTCCAAGTGCGCTTAATACTGCTGGAATGAATAAAAGGAAGATTAAATAATACGCAACATTCGCTGCAGTATCTGTCCATTTTACTTGGTCTACCTTTGAAGGATCTCCTCCAGTTTTCATAATGTATTTATTTAGGCTAAATTTATTACCAACCATTTTAATCACTTTTTTAACTAACGTAGCTAGAACCCATGCAAACAGTAAGATGAGACCTGCTTTTAAAATATTTAATATAGCTTCTGTAATTCCTGAATACATAGATACAAATGGAGATACTAAGGTACCCATGTTTAGAATAGAGAAGAATAGAATAAATGCAAAGATTAGAACAATAAAGAATACTACCTTGCTAAGTATTTTCTCTACTGACCACTCCCCTTTAACATTTCCAAGACGTTCATTTACTCGATATTTTCTTAAAAGCTTAAACGTAGCATTTTCTAGTAGCTTGGCTACAAAAAATCCTATTAACAAGACTAATAATGCTAATAAAAACTCTGGTAAGAAATGAAGGGTGTCCCTCCAATAGAATTCATCAAACATTCTGTGTCCTCCTTTTGTTTGTTAAATGTTCACAATAACAAATTACCCTTAGCTTTATACTTCAAACTATAAATTCTCAATAATTTATTAAAAGTAAAAATACCCCACTTTATATTCAAAAATGAAAACCTATTTTTCCTCTTTCCTTAGTGCTTTATGTACAAAAACATATTCTCTTTCTTCCTTCTTCCAACTTATTTGAAGTTGTATGTCTTTGGACAGAGAAAGTTTCTTAAGACCGATTAAACACTTTTAAAATAGTTTAGACTGATCTCCATCTTGCAATGAAAGACACTAATAAAAAAACCGTTCCAGTAGAACGGTGAATTAGAGTTTTACACTTTCTATCGCTTGTTTGACACTTCCAAAGGTTTGAAAAGAAGAAAAATCTATACCTGCTTTAACAATTACCATCGATAAGTTAGGACGGATTCCTGTAAATAGCACTTGGATACCAAGTAGCTGAAGCACATTGTGAATAGCAAAGATATGTTGGGCAATTTCTTCGTCAATGGTTAAAATACCTGAAAAATCAATGATTAATACATCAATATTCATGTTGGGAATAGTAGGAAGGACATAAGATAACAAATGCTGAACACGAATATAATCGATTGCTCCAACAAGCGGAAGAACTGCTACTCCACTTTGAATTGGAACGATTGGAGCACTTAATTCATTGATTGCTTTTTGATGTTCTCTCATCATTTGGTCTTTAAATCCCTCGTAGGCATACATCTTATCTACGAGCCACACATCAATTAGATGGCTAACTTGGTTGTTAATATTCACTATGTTTTCAGCTGAAATTTTTAGCTTTAAACACACTTCATTGATATATTCCAAAAAGATAGACTTACTTTTCACGTTCGGCTTAATATAAGCAGAAAAGCTATAAAAATCTGCTATCCCTTCTTCTTTAACTTCCTTAATCCAACTAACTAATTGTTCCTCTGCAAGCGCTCTCGGTTTAGTTAAAGCATCACCAAGAATGGCAATGAGCTGTTGATTTTTATTTTTATTGATCAAATAGGGTTCAAGCTTAATATTTTTTTCTATACTATTTAATTCTGCTAATATTCGTTCTGTAAGCTCATCACCAATGGATTCTGCATTTTTTACTAAATACTCGCTTACTGTTAAAATCTCGTTCATTTAAGTACACACCCTCTAGAAAGATTCCGTGGCGTTAGCTAGTTCCTTTTTTGTAATCTTCCAATGTGATGCCCCCAGGAGGCCTTCCCATCTACAATCAAAAAGGACTGTGGAGACTCATGTTTAACTCCAAGATCATGTTCTATCTCATTAGACACAGCCCTGCTTTCAATTACCTTCACTAAATATTTTTCCACTGGCGATTCAAAAGAAGTAAACTCCGCATATGCATGAGCGCTAACCGGACAAGTAGTGCTATGTTTTAAAAGTAATAACTTATGGCTTTTTGACTGTTCCAACACATCTTTCCACTCTTCAATATTTGTAATTTCCTTAAAATTGGACACTAAATCACCTTCCTTATTCCTTACTCTTACCCTCCATAAGCCACTTTAAACAATTATTACAAAGGTGTTACTGGTGCCTGGCACCAGTAACACCTTTGTAATAAAAATATCCTCCCAAACAAAACTCATTCTTACGCTCTTTGCTGTTAAAAAAGGTACAGTATTTGTACAAATTATTTATCCTGATTCATTATTGTTTAGGGCTCTATCAAGAAGAGAATATTAGATATATATTAAATACTTTAGAAATGAGGTTTACCAATGAAAAATAGCTTAGTTTCTTCATTATTTTTGGTCTCTACTTTGTTGCTCTCAGGTTGTGGGGATAGTAAAGAGGATACTCAAGAAATTCCGGAAGGCATGGCTTCAGATCCAAAACAAGATGCAACTGTTGAACAGCCAGCTAATGTGGAAGAGCAAATTAAAGATCTTCCATATAATAAATTTAAGCTAGCTATCTATACAAAAGAAAATAAGGATGCAACTGTGCTAGCAGAGTTTGATAAAAAAGACGGTGAAACCGAGGCTATATATCGTAATGATTATGCTTCTACCGACCTTAAGGGAGACCCAGCATTTGCTCTTTTACAGCCCATTCTCATCGAGCTTCAGTTAAATCAAGAGATGAGCGAAGAGGAAGTTATTCAACATGTGATGAATACTTTTGGAGCGGAAGATTATTCTAGCTTCGAATTGGAGATTGACTATGTGGAGGGAAAAGAAATTAAATATAATCGAACAAAATAAAACAAGCCTAGCTTGGAGAAATCTTGAATCTCCCATGCTAGGTTTTTTACTTTAGTGACCAGGTTAAAATTATCCGTATTAGCTAACTAAAACTCATTTTACTGAAATTATTTTATCGCTTTTACAGATTATGACCATAGTTTTTAAAAGTAGCTTCATTAATAAATGGTAAATAATTGTTTAACCTATATTATATTTGGATATTAAAAGAATAGGCACTATAACGTCTAGGAGGGAATATTTAAATGATATATAAAAAACGAACGTTAATAATGGCATCTATATTTTCCACTGCCTTGTTGTTAGGAGCTTGTGGTGATAATAACGATGACAAAGATGAAAATGTCTTGAAATCGGACGTTGTTGAACCTAATCCAGAAGAAAAGTCAGGAGAAGCTATTTCTGAACCTGAAACGGATTATGGATTTCAAGAATTTACATTAACCATTGATACACCTGATAACCAGAAATCTGTAATAGTCGAATATAAAGTAGATTCTTCTTCAGCAGTGTATAAAAATATGCATACTGCTGTAAATACAGAAGGTGATGGAGCTGCAGAAACGCTAGACCCAGTTTTTAAGGAATTAAACCTGAAAAAAGACATGAACACCGAAGAAGTTGTGCAACAGGTTACAGCAGCATTCGAAGTAGATGAATATACAGCCTTTAACTTAGATGTACAATACGATGACGGTGAAACAATGAATTATACAGTTAACTAAAATACAAAGTGCCAAGCGGACAATTTTTCCCCTTGGCACTTTTTTATATTTCAAGTATATTACAGGTGCCAGGCACCTGTAATATACTTGGCATGGTTATCGGTCTTCGAAACGGGCGCATGCAATGCCAAATACTGTGCCTAGGGCTGCTCCCGCCAACACTTCGATTGGTTGGTGACCCAGTAGCTCTTTTAGTTCTTCCTCTCTTTGAACTAATTCGAAGCTTGGGAAATTTCCAGAAAGCGCCACGACATTGTCCTCTAGGTCGTTAACTAGTTGTGCAATTTCCCCAGTGTGACGACGAATACCTTGTGCATCGTACATGACGATTGCACCAAAAACAACGGCTAATGCTGTTTCTGTGTGTCGTGTTCCTTTGTTGGCTGCTACATAAGATGCAAGGGCTGCAACACCTGCTGAGTGTGAGCTTGGCATTCCTCCTGTTGTAAATGCCTGCTTGATGTCCCATTCCCCTGTTAGTTTTTTATGCGTGAGCACCTTTAAACCTTGAGCCAACCCTATTGCCGATAAAGCAGTAATAATGCCTCGATTCATTTTTGTCATCTATGCAACCTCCATTGAACTATGTATTTTATTGTTTTAAGAATAATTAATTATAATTATAGCCTTATTAAAGTACCCTATATACAGAAAAATAATCTTTCCAGCTATAAGAAACACGTAAATATATATAACTCTTACACATTTAAATAGGCTCACCTCGAATATTATTTCTCCAATCACTAGCTTCTTCCTATTTATCTTCGAGTGAAAAGATATACAATTTCTACTTTCTTATAAATTAAAAAATCTCTTTAAAGCACTCGGCTCTAAAGAGATTTCCTTATATTATTGTTCCTCGTCTTGAACTATATTAGATGTCTCTGGTGCTTCGAATATTACTTGTAAGCCTACCTCTAATCGCTGTGCAGGAGTGCTGTTAGACACCTCCACTGGCAGCTGGAAGAACTGACTAGTTAAAGAAGTTGTACCAGGTTTTTTATAGTTAGTGAACTGAAATGGTCGAATATCCCAAGAAATTGCCACTGTATGCTCATCGCCATCCGAATCAACAATAGTTGTTTGCTTAGGCAGTTGTGCAAGGAACTCATCGTAAGTAATGTCAGAAGGAACTGTTAAAGGCTCTAATGGATTAATAGATTGTAAAGTAACTTCTGACTTTAAAACAATCTTTACATAAGCCGTTTTATTCTTCGTAATTACCAGTGGGTTGGAGTCTGCATGATAAGTTGTTTCTTTATACGCTTCTCCTAATTCAATTTTGTCTACATTCATCGTATCTAACGTATCGAAATGAATCGTGTAAGCACCTTCTGGAATGTCCTTCATTTGATACACATGCTTCTGATTACTTGGCGTGGAGCCTACTTGATAAACTTTATTTGTCTTTTTATTCTTCAAGCTAAAGTTGCTAATATTGGTGAAATCTATCTTATTCATAGAGGAAGTGCTATCTCTGAATAAGCTGACTTGTGTATTCCCCTTTTCAGGTTCTGCAAAAGTCACTTGAATTGTCATATCTAGACGTTGTGCTGGCGTACTATTAGATACCTCTATAGGTAAACTGAAGAATTCACTGGAAAGGGTCATAGTCCCCGGCTTTTTATAATTTTCAAATTGGAAAGGTCGTACGTCCCATTTCAATGAAACTACATGCTCCTCGCCTGTTGAATCGACAATTTTACCTTGTTTTGGTAAGGCTGCTTGGAATTCCTCGAAGGTAATATCATAAGGAACAGTTATGTTCTCTAATGGTTTAATATCCTGTAATGTAATCTCTGATTTTAATACAATTTTTACATACGTCGTTTTATCCTTCGTAATCACTACAGGATTAGTATCTGGATGGTAGACAGTTTCTTTATAGGTGTCTCCAAGGTCAATGCGCTCTACAAGGAATACGTCTGGAGTATTTACCTCGATCGTATAAGAGCCTGCTGGGAGGTCCTTCATTTGAAATACATGCTTCTGATTGCTTGGAGAAGTCCCTACATTATAAACTTTGTTTGTTTCTTTATTCTTCAATGCAAAATTAGAAACAGTTGCAAAGTTAATTTTATTCACGGAAGAGGTACTATCCTTGTATAAACTTATGTGAGCAAGACCTTTCTCAACCTTTACTTTAGCCTTTACCGAAAGCTCTACGGAATGCTCAACCTTTGTGCCATCAGCTCTTGTCAGCAACATTACAACTGTGCCTGTCTTCGCTTCTTCACCAACTTCTGGCTGTACAATTCGACCGTCTACAACCATATCCTCAGGTGTAGATGTTAATGTCACTAAATAATCTTCACCAATTAAAGCTGATATTTTATCGAGCAAAATATCTCCTTCTACCAATTCTCCAATTGTACTTGGAGTAATTTTAGCCACCTCTGCTTCAGCAGCTTTCAAATCAGCTACTTCCTTAATTAGCTTGTCCGAGTTTGTAACTAAAGCTTTTTGATTATTAGTTAGTTTATTATATTCAGCTTGCGCTACTGAAATCGCATTTTTATATTCTGAAGCACTTGAATCTTTTTTAATTTGATCTATTAATGCTACTACCTTTGCAGCAATTAACTTATCTTCCTTAGCCGCTTTTAACGCTATTAATGCATTTTCTGCGTCCACTAATCTAGTTATGTCTACTAGCTTTTTCTGGTTTTTGGTCAACTTCTCATACGTAGCATGGACTACTTTAATAACTTTTTCATCGCTTTCCTTCACCTTAGAAGCTGGAGGTACTACATAGAGCATTGCCATAAATAGCTTTGCTACAGTTTGATCAATTATTGAACTTAAAAAAGGAGACTTAGAAGAAGTCTTCATCGTATTTTCTATTTGGATTTGAGCCTTTTCTACAGTATCAATTGGAGATGCATAAGCTGCACCCACAAAAGAATTAGAAAGAAGAGATATTACTAAGACAAACGCAACTACTATTTTTTTCATATGCTTCCCATTCATCGAATTCCCCCTATTTTGTATGAATCTTCTTTAAATATTATCAAAATTTAATATTTTCCAAAGATATACATATTATTATCAATTCTATCTATCTATACTTTTAATTTCAAGAAAATTTAGTTTATTAATAAACAACCTATGATTCCAAAGGCATTTCTCTTTTCAAAGTAAAAAAATATAAATGTAAAAATATTACTTAAAATATTAAAATAATACAAAAATTTTAATAAAATTAAATATTTCAGGTTATATTATTTTAATTTTATTCCATAAAAAGGGTTAAAAAGATTTTTTAAATGTCATACTACTAAGACTATTTTTTCAAGAAATAAAACAATGTTAAGGAGTTCTTCTCTTATGGACATAAAAATTAAAAACGAGCCTATCGAACAAAATAGGTGGCTTTTTACAACGTTTCTTCTTTTAGTATTAGCTATTTGCGATAGCTTAATCACCCATTTCGGTTTAAGTAACAGCTATATAGAAGAATCCAATCCACTTATGCGCTATGTATATGAAAACAGTGTATTTATATTCTTCTCGATTAAAATCGTTTTGCCGCTTCTGTTTATGTATATTATGACAAAATTAAAGCCTAAAGCTTATTTGCAGCTCCTTATAGCGGGTGCCCTATTCCTTTATGCATTTGTACTGTTCAAACATATATTTTGGTTATATATGTTGTTTATTGCATAAGTAAAATTTGCATGGCGAAAAAAATCCAGCAACTATTTAGCCGCTGGATTTAACTTATATCGGATTTTTTCTTCACGTTCCCATTTTTGCAGTAAAGGAAACGGATCGTAGGCCCATTCTGTACGTCCATTGTATTTGTACATTCCATAATGTAAATGTGGTGCAAACTTACCAGATGTACCTTTCTTGCCGTAGCCAGAACTTCCTACATAGCCGACCACTGTGCCTGGCTCTACAATGCTTCCTTCCTCTATTCCTTTAGCGTAGCCTGAAAGATGGGCATAATAATGATACGTATTATTAACATCTCTAATCCCTACCCGCCAGCCGCCATAGTCATTCCACCCTTTAGTTTCCACTATCCCGTACGTTGCTGATTTTACTGGAACTCCGCTATAGGCAAAAAGGTCTGTTCCCTCATGCATACGTCTACCGCCCCATCCCCGTCTGTCTCCCCACGTACTGCGGTAGCTGTAGTCATGCCGAATAGATAGTACAAAGGCTCGTTTATCTAAATTTAGCACTTCATATGTCTTATAAATTTTAGCATTCGTCATGATTTGTTTGACCGTTATTTCTTTGTCGTAGTATTCCCTTAAAGCCCTTTGGAAATCCTTTTCAGAATGCACTCTTGGACTTAAATACTGGACAAGCGTAAACATGACGTCCTCATCATTTTGACGATCAGCGAATCCGTCATTATTACCATCTCGACCTTGTCCATCAAAAAATGAAATAGTGGTTAAATTAGTATCATCCCCTAGCGGATTCAGTGGTCCCACCCAAAAGTCATCTGTAAACTGAATAGCTACAACTCCATCACGCTCTGGTAAATCTTTTCTAACCTCTTGAATATTTCTTTCGTATTGGTCCACTGCCGCCAAGTAATACCAAGGTAATGTATCTGTAGAATACCTTATATAATAATCCATCCGCTTGTCTAAAATTTGCTCGCGCGTGAGTTCCTCGGCTGCCGAAACCTCGGAGGTAAAGAACAGAAATAGGAAGCCGATGGATAAAGATTTTACAAGTAAGCGCATCAAATCAAAATACCTCCTTTTTTATTCTTTCAGTAGTTTCCCCAAACAAACTAATTTCATGAATCAAAAATGGAAACATATTTAATGGTCTTTTGAACAAAATAAAAACGACTGTCCAATGTAAGACAGTCGTTAAAGTCAATTTTTACACGCTTCAATAAATTTTTTAAAAATGGCAATGGATGGGGCATCTTCTTTATTTACCAAGCATTCTGGATGCCACTGTAAACCTAATACAAAAGGATGATTTTCACTTTCAAATGCTTCTATAATTCCATCACTAGCTAAACCCGAAATTTTGTATCCCTTAGGAACTTCTCGTACAGCCTGATGGTGAAAGCTGTTTACTTTTATGCGATTTTCTCCAATTATTTGCTTCAGAACTGTTCCTTCATTGACCTGAACATAGTGTGAGGCGTGAGTTCTTGTTGCTTTTTGATCGTGCTGCAGGAGATCTACTTTCACCTGATCGTATATATCCTGATACATATCACCGCCAGCAGCTATGCTTAGGATTTGAGCCCCTCTACAAATTCCTAAGATTGGTTTATTTTGCTCAAGCATCTTTTTAATCAGAGCTATTTCAAATTCATCCCGTTCTGGTACGATATTTCCTAGACCTCTATGGGGCTCTTCGCCAAAAAGAGTTGGGTCAATATCTCCGCCACCTGTTAATAGTAGTCCATCTATTAAATTTGAAATAGACTCAATGACATCGATCTCCATATTTGGTAACACAATAGGGACGCCACCGAATCTTGCAATCGCATGAATATTGTCGGTCGGTACAGAAAGTACAAGATCCGTTAAATTCGAGGAAACACCAATGACTGGTTTCATAGAAACCTCCTTAAAATTTTCCTATAATTATACAATAAATATAAATATAGTGAATAATGTAAAATGACTATTAATTCTTCTGTAAAACAGGTAAATTCATAAAGTTTTTGTAAGCAAATCCCTGTACCTCTTCTTCTGAATAGCATTTCAATAACTCATTTATCAAAACTGGGAAATCAGAGGATTTGTGAAGACCATTTGTATAGAAATCCATGCCATCAAAATCAGAGCCTAATCCAATTCGCTTAACTCCTCCCAACGAACATAGATGATCAATATGCTTGATGAGATCAGATATTTCGGCTGTGTCCTTACCATTAATAAAAGGAGGATAAAAAACGACATGGATATGCCCACCCTTATCAAACATTGCTTTTATTTGTTCATCATTTAAATTTCTTGGATGTTCACATAGATTACTTGTATTCGAGTGAGAAGCAAATGGAAAATTTGCTAGATTCATCACATCCCAAAATCCTTTTTCACTTAGATGCGACACATCTGTTAAAACTTTATGCTCATTGTTTAAGAGCACAACCTCCTTACCAAGTAGCGTTAGTCCTCCTCCTCTTGGCTCTCCTGCTCCATCTGCGCATAAATTGGCATTATTCCACGTTAATCCAATGGAAAGCACACCGAGCCTATATAAATGACGCAGCTTCATCAGATCGTTCCCAAACGCATCTGCTCCCTCTAATGCTAAAATGGCACCAATCTCTCCATCCTTTAACTTTCCTAAGTCCTCCCACTTTTTTATATGCTTCATCCTTGGATTTTTTCCCAACACTTCCGTATAGAACAAATCGATTTGCTCTAAAGCATGTGCCCATTTCTGATCATCTGGTATATTCGGGTAAATAAAAACGGCAAAAAATTGTGCAAGGACATTTCCCTCTGACAATCGCTCAACGTTTGTTTCTATTTCAGGAGCATCCGTAAAGGTAAGGGGATTTACTTGATAAACTCTTCCTCGTTTGGCTAACTGTAGCTTCAACAGTGCATCACAATGCGTATCAATTATCTTCATTTTTTCATTTCCTTTCCCGAGCGAGTTGCTTCTTATTTATTCTCATAATGGAGAGAGTTGCCTCTATAATCGGACCGCTCGCTATCATAAGCAGACACTACAATCTTAATAGGACAAATTTTAAGCGTAACTTTTAAATATTTGACGAGAGCTATAAAAAATACGATTTATTTCCCCGTTATCGTCTTTTAAAAACTCGATTAGATTTTCTTGGTCCTCCAACGTACCGATAAATAAATTACCCTCTATAAATCGGAGAGGATTATTGCCTGCATTAGATATAATAGCCAAACTGCCATCCACAATGTCTACATTAACCTTCATACCTTCACCAGATACGAACTTTCCTCTGTATTTTTGAAGCTTTTCTAAAGGCAAATCTTTGGTTGTAAACTGAATATGCTTTGCAGTTGGCGCCCTACTCTCCAGCACATTTAATGCTCCTAGGAAAAGCTTGTCAGATGGGACATCCGCTAAACTACTTAATAGCACACCAGAAATTCCTTTGTCGGGTAAGATACCCATAAAAGAAGATACTCCCTTCAATCCACCACCATGATTAATAAAGGCTGTTCCAAAATAGTCAGGAACCACACGTAGTCCATAACCATAAAAGCGTCCTTTTTCAAACTCCACATGAGGGTAGATCATCTGCTCTACACTTTGCTCTTGAAGGATTCTCTTATCCCCAGCCATGCCTTTGTTTAGAAAAATATTCAAATACTTAAGTATGTCATTTTGAGTGGATTTCAAATAACCTGCTGCTCTCATAGAAGGCGCATCCCACCATAGGGGAGCCTCATAAACTTCTAGTCCCTTAGAGGTATGCCTAGACATATATAAGCTCGTTACATTATCTTTTTCTTTTATTTTTGATAGGTCAAAAAAGCTATTATCCATTTGAATCGGCTGTAAAATATGTTCTATAATATAGTCCTCATAGGTTTGTCCACTGACACGATTAATGATAATCCCAAGCAGCCCATAGCAATCATTAGAGTAGCTAAACTCCATGCCTGGTTCTCCAAGCAATTGAAAATCTTGATTAGAGATGTAAGAGATTAGCTCTTCGTACGTATCAATAGCCGCCTCCGGATTATTTACTAAATCCAGCCCATAATCCTTGGCCGACGGATCTTGGTCAATGCTTCGCTTCCTAGCATAAACATGAGTTGCAATAGGGGGTAGCCCTGAGGTATGGGTCATTAGATGGTGAATCGTGATTTTCTTTGTTTTCTTTTCATCCTTGGTCTTAAATTCAGGGAGATACTTTACAATTTCATCATGAACAGATAGTTTTCCAGCCTCCTGAAGCTGCATAATCGCAACACAGGTAAAGGATTTTGTCATAGAGGCTATCCCAAATACAGTATCAGCATTGATTGGGAGAAGATTCTCGACATTTCTGTATCCAAATGCTTTTTCATATATTCGTTTGTTGGTTTGGTTAAAAGCAATTCCCACTCCAGGGATCAAATGCTCTTCTATTAAATCATTCGCATATTGCTCGAAAAGATCCATCTTTTCAATTTTGTTTACCATTCTGAAGTCCCCCTTTATTAGCTAGCACATTTAAGCTTGTCCATTCTCTTGGAAATATTTTAGCATAATACTATCTTCAAAAGACTAAATTTTTAGAAAATAAAAATAATATTTTGCTATATCCGTTTGAAAACATAGGACTCTTCATCTCAAATAAGGCAATCGTCCAAAAATATATATGAAGTACAAGGATAAGCTAGAACTCAATCCTCTTGTTGATCTAGCTTATCGTAATACCGTTGTAGAAACCCTTTAAAAATAGAAGCCAGCACTTGTTGAAACAACATCCCAAGAACTACTGGTATGGCTACGGCTGGTTGGAAATACGTAGTTGCTAGCACTACACCGGCACTAATATTGCGCATTCCTCCCGTAAAGGCCATCGCGATAACGGTAACTTTTTCTTGTTTTAATAGCTTTCCAGCTAGAAAGGAAAAGACATAGCCTAATATGGAAATAATAATTACTACTATTCCAAGTCCTATTAACCTATAGTTCTCCTCCAATAAATACGGAGCAACAACTGCACCATTTAGCATGACTACAATACTCATCCCTAATTTCGAAAATGGTGATAGCCTGGCACTTAAAATGTCTACTACCTTCCCCTTGGTCACCTGGTTTAAAATCATCCCTGCAATAGATGGGATAACTATAGTCCAAAGTAAACCAAGCATCATACCCACTGCATTAATTTCCACAGTTCCTCCTACAAGGAGGTCTAGCGTTAGAGGAACAATAACTGGAGAAAGAAGTGCACCTATTAAAATTATAGTCAGTGCTAGCACATTGTTTCCCTTTGAAATTGCAACCCATACAAAGCTCGTAATTCCAGTAGGAATCGCCATGGCTAAGACCATCCCTGTTATAGTTAGGGTTTCTCCCGGGAACATAAGATGACCGATTCCAAGTGAGACTAGTGGCATGATAATATGCAAAATAGTTAATGTAACAAATATTGGTAACGGGTGTAAAACAGCATCTTTAAACGAAGCAAAGTTTGAATTTAAACTTCCGGCAAAGGTCATGAACGCGAAAATCCAAGGTATTAACCAAGCAAAATCTACAATATAGTCAGAGATCAGTACGCCGATAACAACACTTATTGGAATAAAATACGCCATCGTCTTCTCAAGAAATTTATTTATGTGGAACATGATTGCAGCCCTCCCCATCTATCTTTTATGTATTTCATGAACCTCACACAAAAGAATAACCATATCTATTCTTTCATATATTTATATATCGGTTAAAAAGGGAGGCTTATATGGGATATTATGTAAAGGTTGAAAAAGGTGTGAATATTTACATAGAGGATGTCAATCCTTCCGCTAATAAAACCATCTTATTCATTCATGGATGGCCAGCTAATCATCAAATGTTTGAATATCAATTCAACCAACTCCCTGTACTAGGATATCGTTGCATCGGCGTTGACTTGCGCGGCTTTGGAAAATCCTCCAATCCATGGAGTAGCTACTCGTACGATCGGATGGCAGACGACATTCGAGTTATTATAGACACCCTTCAGCTAGAAAGTATTACTCTAATCGGTCATTCGATGGGGGGAGCGGTAGCTATCCGTTATATGTCCCGTTATAAAGGACACCAAGTAAATAAACTTACTCTTGCTGGTGCAGCAGCCCCGGTTTTCACAATGCAGCCCGACTTCCCTTATGGCACCTCAGTGGAAGTAGTAAATGAATTATTAAACAAGACTAATAGTGATAGACCTAGGATGGTACAGGATTTTAGTGACATCTTCTTTCAAAGTTACTTAAGCGAAAGTTTCCAACATTGGTTTCAAAGTCTATGCCTAACCGCTTCCGGACACGCAACAGCGAAGTGTCTTGAAACGTTACGAGACGAAGACTTAAGGAGAGATCTCCCTGGGATTCAAGTACCAACACTCATCCTTCATGGTAAATGGGATAAAATTTGTCCCTATGTGCTAGGTGAACTCATGCATGTCTATATTAAAGACTCTACATTAGTGTCATTTGAATATAGCGGTCATGGATTGTTTTACGAGGAAAAAGAGAAATTTAACGAAGAAATTGCAAAGTTTATAGACTAAAATCAAATAGGAGGAAAAAGATGATATGTCCAAATTGTAGTCATGATCAAGTGGTAGGGAATTATTGCTCAGGTTGTGGTAATTATTTGTTAAGACATCAAAGAGAGGCTGTCAAGGAATCGGTAATCGCTACAAGCATTCCCTCAGTCGCAGCAAAAGACCACTTAGCCTCTTTAAAGAATTATGCAAGGCAATATAGTAGCTACTTTATTCGCCAGTTAAAAAGCCCTTCGCATGCATTCAGCAAAGGGGAAGGTGACTACTCAAATGCAGTTGTCAGTATTCTATTATTTGTAGCTCTTTTTTGTATATCTATTTATTTATTTACAATCAATCAACATTGGAGTAATCCACCGAGCTTCCTATCGTCATTTACAGAAATGTATTTCGTCACCATTATTTTAGTAGTGATAGCGGTCCTTTCGATATTTTTTATTAATACTATTTTTGGACCGCAGCATTCTTTTAAGAGTATTATCAGCTTTTATGGTGGGCAGTTACCAATTTTATTAATAGGTGCAACGCTATCCCTTATCCTTATGTTTTTAAAATCATTTTCCTTTGGAAATGGGATTCTTACTATTTGTTTAATTTTGGCTATATTATTTATACCCCTTTATATCATTAGCGCTATATTGACGAGCAAACAAGAAAGCTTTGAACCATTGTATGGATTCCTTTTATATATTGTTCTTTTCTTTATGCTTATGCTAATGATTACTATGATGATTGGCAATCTGACCATTAATAGCTATGTACAAAATTTAACTTATTTGTTGAAGTAGCTGCATTGTTTATTCTTTTAAACGGTTGTTAAATTTTAAGTATGCAATATCAAACTAGCGAAAGGTTTTGCGTAACTGGAGCTAGACTAATATAAAAAAGAGAAACCCAAACGGATTTCTCTTTTTTTAATTCACCCAATAGGTGGATGAATGGGAATGGAATTAGAATCATCTGGACTAAAACTGTGACCAATTGGCGGATGAATTGGAATGGATGATACATCACTTGCTGCGCTAGATCCAATTGGTGGATGAATCGGTATCAGTGTAATCACTACACCTGCTAGTGTAGCCAAAAACAAAGCCTTTACTGATTTTTTCATGGTTTACACTCTCCTCTATCGATTAGTAAGCTGAACTACCTTTTCAAACTTTCCTTCTTGTCTATAGTAATCTGTCAAAATAACTAAAAATTGATGGTGGGCCTCTTTAAAATCCTCTACCCTTGCTGTATAAGGTACTAATTTTTCCTCTAAAAAAAGCATAGCCTTTTCCTTTTCGTTATCTAACAATAACAAGTAAAAGTTTGTGAACAAACGATAATGTAAGACTTTCTGTTTTTTCGTCTCCATTTTCAATAATGTAAAACTCTCCCGGCACTCATCCCATTGTTCCAAACGAAACTGGGTTTGTGCCAAATTATATAAACAGAGGAGATAATTTTCCGTATCTTTGGGGATATTCGCGGCACTTTTTTGAAAGTACTCCACAGCTTGCTTGTAATCTCCCATACGTTGATGGAGATCACCTATATTATGATAAATTTTTGGAAGCAAATGCTTTTGATTTAGCATCTCTATGCTTCTTAATAAATGATTATATGTTTCCAAAGCCTCATTAAAAATTTTGGCACGTGAATAGTTTAAAGCCAGTGACATTAGTGTATGAAGGATTCTCTTAAAATTGTATTGATTGCTATAAAATTGCAAAGCTTTTTTGCCATAAATAATGGCTAGGCTAGCTTCATCCACATGCCCCTTCACTACTGCAAGATGGTAATAAATTTCGCCTTCAAATGTTCCCATTTCTGCTTTATCTTGAATGATTCGCGTTAGCTGCCTGTCTGCCTCTTCATATCTCCCCCTTAACATTAAAATTAAAGCACCAAAGTATAAAAGTAAATACTTCTCATATTGGGAAAAATTTTGCCTTTGTGCATGGAGCCATTTTAACTGATAATCTGCTGCTTCTCTGTTATTTATTAATAAATAATAGCGTAATTTGTAAAGCTCATATAAATAGATAAAGTCCGTAAAAACGATTAATTCTCTATACCCTTCTAGTTGCTTATAAGCATTCTTTGCCTTTTCCTCTTCTAAATAGTGGATATGACTCAAAAACTCTTTTAATAATTCTAGAATATTCCATTCGTTAGCTTGAACGTCCTGTAAGTCGATGCTTAACCGTTCAAGCAACAAGCGGATTGTCTCCACATTTGCTTCCTTGCTATTGTTTTCTATTTTACTGAGATGAGGCACGGAACATATTCCCATGGCAAGACTATTTTGTGTTAACCCTCTTTTTGTACGATAAAATTTGAGCAAAGAGCCAATCCTCATGGTATCCCTCCTAATTATTGCAAAATATTATTTCCCAATAAACAAAATATTCAAAACATGGTAGTTTTATTATTGTACTACAAAACTAAAACGAAAAGGAGTTTTCACAGATGAGCAAAGTAAAAATGGCAATCGCAAGTCTCTTAATCGCAGGGTCACTAGCAGCACCAGTACAAGCTAGCTCTGTGGCAGAAACACCATCTTCTAGCGAGGACAGAAATTCTGGAATCGGCCAAGAAAAGTTTCGAGTTTATGTAGAAACGAACGACAAGTCATCCAAAGCATCTCTAGCAAGCCAATATGAAGTTAGATGGGAGCTTTCGGATAATGGATTTTCTACCGAAATGAACGAAAAGCAGTTCCAGGCTCTACAAAACAATAAAAATATTACTGTTACAAAGGTACCTGTTGTAACGCTAGATTTACCAGCAGAACAATCTATTAATGAAATAGCAGATAACGAGATTGCTGCTAGAGCATCCCAGCAAGTTCCTTGGGGTATTAAAGCTATTTATAATAATAGTAGTTTAACTACTACTTCTGGAGGAAGTGGTATCAATATTGCCGTACTGGACACTGGAGCAAATATAGCCCACCCTGATTTAGCTAATAGAGTAGAACAATGTAAAAACTTTACTGGGGCAACTACAGTCATCAATAATAGCTGTGCAGATGGTAATGGACATGGTACCCACGTTGCGGGAACAGCTCTTGCAGATGGAGGAAGTGACAAAGGTGGAGTATATGGGGTAGCACCTGCTGCTGACCTATGGGCATACAAAGTACTGAGCGATAGCGGTTCTGGTTATTCGGACGATATTGCTGCAGCAATCAGACACGCTGCAGATCAAGCTTCTTCTACAGGAACAAAAACAGTTATTAATATGTCTTTAGGATCTTCTGGAAATAATAGTTTAATATCAAATGCCGTTAACTACGCTTATGGTAAAGGTGTTTTAATCATCGCTGCAGCTGGTAACTCTGGGTACGCACAAGGAACAATCGGTTACCCAGGTGCTTTAGTCAATGCAGTAGCGGTAGCAGCTCTTGAAAATACACAAGAAAATGGAACTTATCGCGTAGCTAACTATTCTTCTCGCGGATATACTTCCACAGACGGTGACTATGTCATCCAACAAGGTGACATCGAAATCTCAGCTCCAGGCTCCGCTGTATACTCTACTTGGTATAACGGTGGGTACAACACAATTAGCGGAACCTCAATGGCAACACCACATGTCGCAGGATTAGCTGCAAAAATTTGGGCACAAAATCCTTCATGGTCTCATACTCAACTACGCTCAAACTTACAAAATAGAGCAAAAGCAGTAGACATTAAAGGCGGATACGGAGCAGCAACTGGAGACGACTACGCTTCTGGCTTTGGTTTTGCTCGCGTACAATAATAACTAAATAGAATTATTACAGGCTTGTATCAGGTGCCTGGCACCTGATACAAGCCTGTAATATTGGTGTTTAGTAGTTGATGATTTGGTCTCCGTTTTTGGTTTTGAGCATTAGACCGTATTCGTTTGTAACACCTTCAATTGATACAATAGATAATGGACCAGATAGTTTGCCATCCTTGCCTTTGTCTATTAGTTGCTCTCCGTTTCTTTTTGGATTGATCGGACCAAAGTCAATAGAGAAAGCATTTTTTTCTGTGGCAAAGACAGTTTTGTTTTGGCTGTTTGTATATTTCACCTTTGTACCATCTGTATCAACCACTATAATGGATGCCTGCTTGGAAATAGTAGCTTGATCTTGGGCTAGAACTGCCCCATTTAAATACTTTATTGGTGCTAACGTAAACGTAATCTTTTCGTTATCCAGGTCGTTATCCTTAGTTTTCCCTTCACTTACTTCTCCAATTGAGAATGGTCCTTCTATCACTCTTAAAGCTACTTCCCCCCATCCAACAAATGCTGGAATTGCTTTTCCGGCTGGTTGCTGAAGAATGGAGAAATCAGTTATCGAATTTGTTTCTACATTTGCAGTAAATGTCCAATTCCCCTTACTATCAGCCTTTACTTTCCCAATAGAAAGCCCATTATTTTGGAAAAAGAATAATTCGTAGTTTGGCTGTGCTGTGCCTTTTAACTCTATTTTGCTGGCGTTAATACGATAACCAGATGTTCCTGCTTTAACGTTAAACTTAGTATCCAGCTTGACTGGGGCTACAGAGACATTAGCGGAAATATTAAATAATGAACTGGATGTCAAATGATAGGTCCCGTTAATCACATCACCAATATCAAGCTCTGCTTTAAATGAATCTAAGGAAATATTCACTCCTTCATTTTGGAATATATCATTATAAAGCTTCCAGCTATATTTGACCCCTTCCGTAGACACAAAATAATTATTTTTAATGTCAATATACCTTATTTTTTTCTTGGTAATTGCAGCTTCCTTTGCAGGAGAATAAAGATTAAATACTCCTGAAATTTGAGATTCTACTACTTTATTTTTACTGATTTTATGAAAGGAAACGGTCTTATCCAAAGCTGGAGTGCTAGTATCCTTAGCGGTGAATACAATGCTGACAACCCCATTATTATCAGTAGTTGCATTTACTGACTTAGATCCTGCGGTGTTATTTGCCACTCCATTAACAGAAATCAATTTGAGACCAGCTGGCACATCAATCCGAATAGATTGGTTACTTGCGTTATTAAAAGCAGCAGTAAGCGCTAAAACATCAGTTGTCTCTTTGTGTTGGACAGTTTGGTCTCCAATAAAAATCGGTGAAATATTACCAGGAACAGTAAAACTGACTGAACTAGTTTTGTATTTAATCGTGTAAGGCGTGCCTGGAAGTTGAACGGAAGTTTTTAATGTAACGCTAAAACCATCGCCACTTAACGTAGCACTGCTAACGGTCATACCATTATTAGCTGTAAATTCAGCTGCCTTTACCGAAGATATAGACCGGTTCAATTTAATAAGAACAGTTGTGTTATCCACTCTAGAGACAGAAACAACTTGAATCGGTAAAATAGTTTGGATATTATTTATTCTAGCCTGGAGGCTGTTTTCCCATCTTAATGTTTCAGCATTTAAAATGGCCTGTGCCTCATTTATTTTTTTCGCGGCCTCTGTATGTCTGTTCTTCCTCATATCCTCTTCTGCACCCTTAGCTAGCATGTGAACCGTCACATCATTTTTTAACTCTGCAATTAGCTTTTCAGCCGGTCCTTTAACTGCACCTCTTATACGATCACGAGTCGACTGACCATAAACCCGATCTAACAGTATCGTCTGCTTTCGGAATTCTGCAGTCATTTCATGATAGGCTTTTTCCACCTGTTCTAAATTATTTGCCTGTACAGCTAAGGAAAGTGCATTTGTTTTGGCATGAATTTTAGTGCTTGCCGTAATAGCATCCAAATAACCTTGAGCTCGCTGAAGTTGAATTTTTGGCTCTATTAACATAGATTCATACTTCAATCTCTCTGAAAAGCTTTCCTTTGCAATTGCTGCCTCCGCATTTCCTATTGCTTGCTTAACATTATTAAATTGTTCCCATGGCTGAGTTATTCCATCTGCAGAGCCTTCTACAGAAATAGCCCATTTCAACACATTTCCTGCGTTTTGGGCATCAATCACTAGCTGTTTTATATTAATAGCAGCCTCCACTTGCAAAGTGGGTGACACAACAACAATGGCAGAAGCAGCAACCATTGCTGAAGCGGTCATCCTTTTCATTTTTTCCCTCATTGAATATTTCTCCCTTCCTTTCGTTTGTCGCTTAAGTTAATATATGTTACTCCCAAATAAACTTATGAAAATAATAGATATTCCATACTATTAGCCCATAAAGTTAACCGAACGATAAAGCCTTACTATGAAAGGAAGTCACCTAGACAAATAGATTTAAAATAAAAGAATTATTTTTCACTATCAAAAAACTCCACCAAAGCTCATAAGCTATAAGTGGAGTCTTTTACATTGAGTTTTAGGTAAATATAATTCTTCTGCTTTTTTAGGTAATAGTTTCTGACTTAATCAAACCTGTGTAAGATATTTAAAGAAATTTGTTAGGCTTCACGAGAAAGATATATTATTAACTTTTGTTGCCTATCTTTTTTCCAGTATATTAAGCTTAATTACTATTAGATTTTTACTCGTTTATTAAAAGATAACAATCCATTAAAAGTAATTAGTAAAAGCTCCATATCCAAAGTAAACTGTCAATAACGATAATACGGCAAATACAATACTTTCAACTATACTACCTGTTCTAGTCGTAATTGGTAATCGTACTGTTACCTTTAATGGAAAAAATAGTTTTACTCCGTTCTTTGTCGCCATGTCCAATATAAGATGGCTAGCTACTCCAACGGATATCCCCATCATAATTGCCTTATTCCAACTAAAATAATTCATCATAGCAGCTAATAGTAATATAAATAACAGACTGTGTGTGAAGGAGCGGTGTCCGAAAATCTTGTTAATAATTTTGGACAAGAAAGGGAAAGTTCTTCCTATCTTACTTCCACCGTGACAAATGTCCGGTAAAATAGCTCCTATTACACCCCCTACTACTAAAAGCACTGGGTCATAATCTGTTACCTGTGAAATAGCAAGACTTGCTGCAAGACCGCCAATGATGTGAGTGTTTCCTGTCATGCTAAATTATTCTCCTTTTTCTTATGTATGACAAAGCATGAATCATTCTACACTATTTGTTTTTATTTCTAAATAGGTGAAATCTCGCATCCTAGCAATCTGTTTAGGCATATCGTTCCGATTTTTTAAAAATAATCTTTCTCCCCTATAAAAAACAACCAATCTCTGCTCAGAAGATTGGTTATTTCATTTTATAATTTTATATGAATTGCTAGATTTTTAATTTGCACATAGTTTTGAACGGCTAAATGACTTTTTTCTCTTCCAATCCCACTCTTTTTATAGCCACCAAAAGGCATCTGCACACCACCAGCTGCTCCATATGTATTTACAAACACCTGACCTGCCTCCACACGGGCAGCCACATAATGAGCAACGTCAATATCCTTTGACCATACGCCCGCAACGAGACCATATTCCGTATCATTGGCAAGCCCAATCGCTTCTTCTATTGAATGAAAGCGGACAACACTTAAAACAGGACCGAAAATTTCTTCCTGTACATAATTATCATCATGACTAGACGCCTCAATGATTGTGGGGCTAATATAAAAGCCATTTTCAAAGGCACTTACTTGTATCGCTTTTCCACCAACTAACACCCTTCCACGCTTGGTCGCTACATCCAATATCTCCAAAATTCGAGTATATTGTTTCTGGTTAATGATTGGACCCACGTCTGCATTGCTTGAGGCTGGTCCTACCGTGAGTTCTCCAAACCTTATAACAAGCTGCTCTAACAGCTCATCTGCTATTGTATCCTGTACTAATAAGCGTGACCCAGCTGAACAAGTTTGTCCAGCATTCTGAGTAATGGAATTAACAATTGCAGGCAATGCACGTTCTAAATCAGCATCCTGAAACACAATATTAGGTGACTTTCCACCTAACTCTAGTGTGACAGGAACAACATTTTCTGCGGCAGCCTGCATCACTGAAATTCCAGTGGAAACAGAACCAGTAAAGGTAATCTGGTTTATTTTCTTATGGGAGCTTAACGCTACTCCAATTTCTGCACCATAGCCAGTCAGATGCTGGAAAACACCCTTTGGAAGCTTGTCATGAAACCATTTAGCTAAGAAATTTGTAGACAGTGGCGTATCCTCCGAGCTTTTTACAATTACTACATTTCCTGTCGCAAGTGCCGCACCCACGCTTCGAGCTGTAATTTGGATAGGATAATTCCAAGGGATAATATGTACGGTTACACCTATTGGCTCCACCACTGTGACATTTAACAAATTTTCTTCAATAGGAATGCTATCCCCAAATACTTTATCGGCAATTCCTCCATAAAACTCGAAATATCGGGCGGCTGCTTCTACATCCCCTCTAGCTTGAGGCAGTGGCTTCCCTACATCATTAGATTCGAGCACTGCTAGCTCCTCTGCATTCTCTCGAACATAGTTTGCCAATTCAACTAACAACTGTCCTCTTTCATAGGGCTTTATAGCTTTCCATTCTTTACTTTTCAATGCTTTGCTTGCTGCATTGACTGCCTGATCTGCATGGGCTGCATTACCTCGGACTATTTGAGCAATTACATCATTTGAAGCAGGATTCCGAACCTCAATCCATTCATCACCGCCAATCCATTCTCCACCAATTAGCATTTTGATGTTATCCATGATAATTACCTCCCTTAAATATTTCTTCCACCGTCTACATGAATGACGGAGCCTGTTATGATTTGAGCTCCATCGGATAATAAATGAACAACCGTCGCGGAAATATCAGATGGTTTAATCAATCTACCTAGAGGAACACTCTCTGCAAAAATATTTTTATTTAACACTACTTCCCCTTCTTGTGATGAAAATTGTCCAAGCATATTTGTATCAGATGGTCCTGGATGTAATACATTTACTCGTACATTATAAGGCGCCGTTTCTAAAGCAAGTGCTTTAGAGAATGCCTCAACTGCCCCCTTAGAAGCGACATAGCTTTGAAGACCTGGACGCGGTCTGGTTACAGAAACTGACCCTACATTTATAATGGACCCGTTTTTAGCAGCCTTCATATAGCGAACTGCTTCCTTACAAGTTAAAAAGATTGCCGTAGCATTTATATTTATTAGCTTATGCCATTCAGATAGTTCTACATCTACTATTGATTTTGCTGCTTGTGCAATACCAGCTATGTTGACCAAGCCATCAATTTTATTAAACTCCTCATATATCTCTTTAAAGACGTTTTGGATACTATCTTCATTTAACAAATCAATTTTCATTACTCGTAAGTTTGCATGTGTCACATCACTAAGGGGGTCCAGATTAATATCTAGTGCTACTACGATTGCTCCTTCTTCAAGCAAATCTCGCACTACTGCATTCCCCATTCCACCGCCTGCACCTGTAACTACGATTATTTTATGTTCTACTACGCCCATGCTCTATCCCTCCTATGCATAATTTATAATATGTTTCATAATTTCCTCTGCAAATTCAGTCGTGTTGGCACTACCTCCTAAGTCGGGGGTCCGGACCTTACCCTCGACTAACGTGTCTTCTATTCCATCCACGATTACTTTTGCCAAATCAGGATATCCTAAATGCTCTAACATCAATGAAGTACTCCAAATCTGAGCAATCGGATTGGCAATGCCCTTCCCAGCAATATCTGGAGCAGAGCCATGAATTGCCTCAAACATCGATGGATACTTCTTCTCTGGATTGATGTTCCCTGACGGTGTGATACCTAGTCCGCCTGAAATAGCAGCACCTAAATCCGTTAAAATATCCCCAAATAAATTGCTGCCAACAACAACATCAAAGATTTCAGGCTTAGTAACGAAGAATGCTACAAGTGCATCTATATGATAAAATTTTGATTCAATCTCTGGGTACCCTTCTCCTATCTCTTTTGCGACTTCATCCCAAAACGGCATGGAGTAATTGATTGCATTTGATTTCGTAGCTACGGATAAATGCTTGGAGCCTTTTTTCTGCGCAAGATCATATGCGTATTTAATCACTCGCTCGCTACCCATGCGGGTAAATACGCTATTTTGAACAACTACTTCATGAGGTGTTCCAGTGTGAAGACGACCACCACTATTTGAATACTCTCCTTCAGTGTTTTCTCGAACAACCACAAAGTCTATATCATCAACACCTTTACCTGCCAAAGGACTCTGAATTCCTTTTAATAGCTTTATTGGGCGCAAATTAATATACTGTTGAAACTTCCTCCTAATTGGTAAGATTAACTCCCATACTGATATGTGATCCGGTACTTTAGGATCTCCAACCGCTCCAAATAAAATAGCCTCATAGTCTTCTAGAATAGAAAGACCATTTTCTGGCATCATTCTACCGTGTTTTAAATAATAATCACAATTCCATTTATATGGGGTAATATCAAATGTGATACCACCATGCAAATCACTAGCAAGCTTAAGAACTTTTTGCGCTTCAACAATAACCTCTGGACCGATACCATCCCCAGGAATACAAGCAATTTTATGTATCATATATTCACTTCTTCCTCTTATTTTCTAATAAATTATTATCATATTAACATTCATAGATTAATATGGTAAAGTTATTTGACGAACTCTTTTAAATTATCAAATAATTTAATTTGCCATAAATTAAAACAGTTAAAAATGGTTGTGTATATAATAAATTAATATATAATCAGTTTTATGATATGACACAAGCATATAAATTAGGAGGAAAGTAATGAAAACACTTAAATCCATTAGCGACGTTGCGGGAAAGTATTTTGCATTCATCGTTATCCTGTTTTCGATATTAGCTTTTATAATACCAAGTGCCTTTACCATGTTTTCTTCTTACATAACGATTTTACTTGGAATAGTTATGTTTGGAATGGGACTTACCTTAAAAGCTTCAGATTTTAAACTAGTGTTTACTAATCCTATTCCAGTCCTCATTGGAGTGGTTGCTCAATTTTCCATCATGCCTACAATTGCTTTTGTTATTGCTTACCTTTTACAGCTTTCTCCCGATTTGGCAGCAGGGTTAGTATTACTCGGTAGTGTCCCTGGAGGTACATCCTCTAATGTCATGGTTTTCTTAGCAAAGGGAAATGTGCCATTATCTATAACAATGACAAGCGTCTCTACCATACTGGCACCTGTTATGACCCCTTTACTTTTACTGATTTTTGCAGGTCAATGGCTTCCAGTCGATCCGATGTCTATGTTTATGTCCATTGTACAGGTCATAATTGTCCCAATTATTTTAGGATTGATTATTAGTAAATTTTTGCCTTCCGTAACTGAAAAAAGTATCCCAATACTACCTCTAGTATCGATTGTTGCTATTACAATTATCATTTCAGCAATTGTCGCAGGAAACAAAGAAAATATCGCAACAGCTGGATTATTAGTCTTCGTTGCTGTTTTAATGCATAATGCCTTTGGTTTACTCCTAGGATACATTGCTGCAAAATTATTTAAATTATCCAAGCAGGACCAACGTGCTATTGCTATAGAAGTTGGAATGCAAAACTCAGGCCTTGGAGTATCATTGGCTAATAGTTACTTCTCGCCTTTAGCGGCTTTACCAAGCGCTTTTGCCTCAGCCTGGCAAGTTATTACTGGCACCTTCCTAGCATCCTATTGGGCTAAGCATAATATCAAAGAAGATGAAAACACTGCTACATCTGCAAAAGTAAAACATATATAAAAAGAAGGCTCGCCGCTAGCTATTAATTAACTTAACGATTAAGGGATTGTCGTAAAGTACCGTGGGATTGTAGTAAATCAGCCACCGATTGTCGTAAACTAGGCTCGGATTGTAGTAAAGCAGCCCGGAGTTGTCTCAACTGAAAGGGATTGTCGTAAAGTACCGCGGGATTGTAGTAAATCAGCCACCGATTGTCGTAAACTAGGCTCGGATTGTAGTAAAGCAGCCCGGAGTTGTCCCAACAAGAAGGCATTGTCGTAAAGTACAGTGGGATTGTAGTAATCCGGCTACTGATTGTAGTAAATCAGCCACCGATTGTCGTAAAATAGGCTCGGATTGTAGTAAAGCAGCCAGCCAGGAGTTGTCCCAATTGGAAGGCATTGTCGTAAAGCAGCCCAGAACTTTTGAATAAAATACAAACGAACACCAAATCATCACATGTAAAGCCCTATGACAAACTTAATTGTCATAGGGCTTTTCTATTTTATATGACGCTTGGGCGTAAATCTGCCGGTAAAGGATTTTTGTACCCATCTCCTACCTGCTTCAACAATTCTTTCTTCGCTTCATCAATGAGCTGTGGAATATCAAATAGTTCCACTGCACTTGCTGCTATTACTTTACCTGCATTGAGGAGACCTTTATGTGCCAAAGTGGTTTTCCCTTGTGAAACAAGCTGCCATGTATGCAACGGTGTTCCTGCTACAAAACAAGTCGTGAAAAATTGAGCGGTTGGAACGATCCAACTGACATCGCCAACATCCGTAGAACCTTGCATAACCTCACGATTTTTCACATAAGGAATGATTTCAGTGAAAAATGGTGATTCCTCAGAATAAAATCCTTCCGATACTGTGTATGCCGAAAGCTTTTCTGCATCAATCATTGCAGCCTCCACTTCCTCGGCAGTAATCGTTGCAGCCATCGCCTTAGCATATGCCATCTCTTCTTCATTATAAGTAGGCAAGCCAAAGTACTGTAGCTTTTCATTTACTACAACATTCAACGCATGGTTAGGGATATAGTTAGAGCAAGCTTTATCAAATTTCACGGTCATCTTGGTGCCTGTCATTAATGCAGCTCCCTCGGCAATTTTAACAACACGCTGGTAGATGGATTCCACATCTTTTAAATGAGGGGCACGGATTAAATACAATACCTCCGCATCTGATTGCACAACATTTGGTGATGCTCCCCCTGAATTGGTTATCGCATAATGAACCTTTGCCTCTGAGATAATATGCTCTCTTAAATAGTTAACCCCGACATTCATAAGCTCCACCGCATCTAAAGCACTTCTGCCAAGGTGAGGTGAGTTTGCTGCGTGGGCTGCCTTCCCTTCAAACGAGAAATATACCTGATAGTTTGCAAGAGATGAAAAAGAAAATATTCCTGAATATGAATTTGGATGCCATGTAAGAGCGGCATCAATTCCTTCAAACACTCCATCACGAACCATATATGTCTTACCTGATCCGCCTTCTTCTCCAGGGCATCCAAAGTATTTAATCGTTCCCTTCACTCTGCCTTCTTTTATTAAATCCTTTAAAGCAAGGGCTGCGGCAATGCCTGCAGTTCCCAATAAATTATGCCCACAGCCATGGCCATTGCCGTTTTCAATGAGTGGCTCTCTTACTGGCGAACCTGCTCTTTGGCTAAGACCAGACAACGCATCAAATTCACCTAATACGCCGATGACCGGTCCACCGTCACCATAGGTAGCAGTAAATGCTGTCTCAATGTCACCTACTCCACGCTCTACCTTAAAGCCCTTTCTCTCTAGAAAATTACTCAATATCTTAAACGATTCATATTCTTGAAAGCGTGTTTCAGGAATATCCCAAATGCGATCACTCAATTGAATAACTTCTTCTTGATATGACTCTATTAAACTAGCAATTTGATCTTCTATGTTAATCATTAGCGCCCCTTCTTTCATTTTGATAAATTTGTTCGATTGTAGCTAACCAAGTATGCAATGCAATGGGTAGCACCGCTTCGTCGATATCAAATTTTTCATGATGATGGCCAGCTGCTAGTGTAGTACCAAAAATGGAATAAGTGGACAGACCGCCATTTTGTTGGACACGCTCCATCATGAATGTCGCATCCTCAGAGCCAGCTGCAAAATCAGCAATTGGAATTGTTTGATTTACATCTGACACATCTTTGGCTGCCTTTATCACAAGTTCTGCCAATTCTCTTGAAGACGAACAGGTTCTTGCGGCTCCAACAATTTCATAGGAAAGGTTTGCACCGTGCATTTGGGCTGCTCCTTCTAATACAGAAATAGCCTGGTCATGAACATATGTATGCACCTCGCTATTCTCACCACGAGTTTCTAGCTTCAATGTGGCATGAGAGGGAATAATATTTCGGCCATCCCCTGCCACACAAGTTCCTACATTAATCCGAGAGGCTCCTCCGCTATGTCGTGAAATAGAATGAAGACCAAGAATCGCAGACGCTGCTGCCAATAATGCATTTGTTCCCTTTTCAGGTTCTGCTCCAGCGTGTGCAGCCTTCCCAGTAAATTTTGCATCTATTTTGGAAGTAGCTAAAAACCCATTTGATCCCCCAATAACTGTTCCTAAAGGGGCACCGGTGCCAACATGCATACTTAGGAAATAATCGACATCATCCACAACACCTGCATCTACCATCGATTTTGCTCCACGAACCCCTTCTTCTGCTGGCTGGAATATAATTTTAATGGTACCTTCTATCTTTTCTTTATTTTGCGATAGTACGGTTGCCAGTCCTAAGCCTAACGAGCTGTGGGCATCATGACCACAAGCATGCATCCTTCCAGCATGAGTAGAGCTAAACCCGTTTAACTCAGGAGCATGACCTGCTTCTTTTGATTCCAAAATGTCTAAAGCATCCATATCAAAACGGAAGGCAATCGTTGGTCCTGTTTTAGTTCCTTCTATCGTACCTACTACTCCAGTATAGCCACCGACCATTTTGTCTATAAATCCAATATTTCCGCCATTCGTTCTAGCACTTTCATAAACCTTCGTCAAAATTTCCTCTGAAGGGACACCCATGCGTTCCTCCGAAACCACTTCTTTTCCAACCTGCACTTGAAAGCCTAAACTCTGCAGTTCATAGGCGATAATTGAGGCTGTACGAAACTCCGTCCAGCCTACCTCCGGATACTTATGAAAATCTCTTCTCCATGCAATCATTTGCTTCAATGAATTAGAAGGGATTGTAAATAAATTCAATACGTTCACTCCTCATTCATTTATTTATAAATATAAAGACACTCCTGGTCCAATCGGAATTCCGAAAAATGCAAAAACTAACATTAGAGCTATCCATACGATTAAGAAGATGATCGTATATGGAATCATTAACGACATAAGCGTACCAATACCTGCTTTCTTATCATAAATATGCATAAACGATAAGATAATCGCAAAATAAGGATTTAGGGGAGTCACCATGTTCGTCGAGGATTCCCCGATACGGTAAGCAAGCTGGATAAACGCTGGATGATACCCTAATAGCATAAAGATTGGGATAAACACTGGACCAACTAGTGCCCATAATGCCGAACCACTGATGATAAATAAACTTAGAAATGCAACCAAAATAACAAATAATACAATGACAAAAATATTCGTCATATTGAGTGCACTCAAAATATCCGCACAATTGACGGCTAACCAAATGGCTATATTAGACCAGTTAAAATAGGCAACAAATTGAGCAATCATAAAGATTAACACTATGTAACCAGACAAACTACCAATAGCCTCTGTCATAATTTTAGGTACATCAGCTGTGGATTGTATTTTTTTAATAGAAACGCCATATACAATACCAACAGTTACAAAGAACAAGAATAATATTGGAACAATTCCTGACAAAAATGGAGAGCGTAAAAGAGTGCCATCCTCATTTAAAAGTGGTGAATTAGGAATTAGCATACCAATAACTACAATGGCAATAAAAATAATGGCAGCAATTAGCGTATTACGTAAGCCCTTCTTTTCCAGAGGACTAATTTCTTTTGTAAACGCTTGTTGCTCCCCTGTATAAGTACCAAGGCGCGGTTCAACATATTTTTCAGTAATAATCGTGCCTACAGCTGCGAGTAAAAACGTAGAGGCACTCATAAAAAACCAATTATCTAAAGGTGTTACTATTACGTCGGGATTTATTCCCTTAGCAATTTCTGTGGAAATGCCGGAAAGTAATGCATCCGTACCAGCAATAAGTACATTTGCTGTAAAACCAATGCCGGTACTCGCTACCCCTACAGCTAAACCAGCAAGAGGATGTCTTCCGACCGATAAGAAAACTAAGGCAGCCAATGGCGGAATTACTACGAAAGCAGCATCTGAAGCAATATTTCCTAAAATACCAATGAAGAATACAGCAAAGGTAATAATTTTTTTAGGTGTGTTAACAATTGCACGCTTCATAAGCATTTCTAACAAGCCTACTTTTTCAGCTAATCCAATTCCCAACATGATCGTCAGTACTAGACCAAGTGGAGCAAAACTAGTAAAATTTGTAAGAGTATTAGCTAGAATAAACTGCAGACCTTCCCCTGACAAAATACTCTTAACTACAACCGTTTCCTGAGTATTCGGATGGATGACCTCTGCTTGGAAGAAATTTAAAATCCAAGAAACTATCGTTAATGCAAGAGTTAGATAGAAAAAAAGAATAAATGGGTCTGGTAACTTGTTACCTATCCTTTCAATCAAAGATAGAAACTTGGAAAACTTGCCGTTCTCATTCACCTCTACACTGTTAGTTGTAATAATAATCACCCCTTCTGTTATTAAAAGACACTTTTTGCACCTGTCTTTAAACAATAGGGTAAACTATAATAAAACAAAATTCAACAAATTTTTAGAAAAAGGAGAACATTAAAACAATGGCTCGTATATTAATTTTTACGACTGAAAACTCACTGGGATGGGTCAAGAAGGTAGAATTTCTTCCGACTGATCCTTGTGAATATATTTTTAGGGTATATGAATCTCTTGAACATTTAAAAGAGATATTTTTAAAGCAAATTACCTTAGTCGACGGTATTTTATTTAGTGGTCAAATCCCACATTTTTTTGTGAAAGAGCACTTCCCTCAAGTTGACATCCCTATGTTGCATTTTGATGTCACTCCAAATGATTTCTATCGCACATTGACGGAGTATATGTATACTAACAAAGACTTTCAAATGAAAAGATGTTTGATTGATTTTTTATATGATGAGAACGATTATTTAGGGGTAAAGGAATGGACAACCGAGGAGGACTTTCCATATATCTTTGGAGCTACTATGCAATCTTATGCTGATCAGCAAGTGTACGAAAAAATGTCAGAATATCACATAAAGCTATGGCAGGAAAATAAAGTAGATGTATGTATGACTAGACTAAGCCGACTACCTGACATGTTAAAGCCTTACGGAGTTAACCTTATACTAGTTGTTCCATCAGAAAGAAGTATGATTATCCAGATTGAGGCATTACTAAAAGAAATTCAACTTCTACAACTAATCGAAAATCAAGTAGTCATTGCCCATTTGGAGTTTACCATCAGCCGCGATAATATCCGAGATTTAGAATACCGCCAAATGTCACTTTATAAGGCGATATTAGATTTCAGCAGAAAGAATAATATGAAGTTTATCATTCATCAAAGCGCTCTATATTATGAAATTATTACAAACTTTAGCGATTTCAAAATTATTACCGGGGAAATGAAACAATGTCAGCTAGTTACTTTTCTAACAACCGAACTACCCTTTGCAGTTAAAATTGGTTGGGGAATTGGTCATTCCATACAGGTTGCTCAGTTAAACGCAGAAAAGGCATCTCATCTTTGTACAGCAACCGAAACACAATCTTACATATTAACAAAGGAAGCTCATTTGATAGGACCTTTAGGTAACGAGGAGCAGATTCTTGTAGACACAAAATACGATTCCAAAATAGAACTATTAAGCGCAAAATTACACACCTCGTCGCTACAAATAAAAAAAATAATAGCCGTGATGGACAAATTGCAAACTAACATCCTTGCGGCAGAGGATTTAAGCATTCATTTAGGTATTACCGAAAGAGCTGCCAACAGAGTTTTAAAAAAATTAGAGGAGAGTGGGGCTGCAATTGTTACAACTCAACAGCAAAAGAAGCTGAGAGGGAGACCTAAAAAAGTTTATCAGATCCAGTTGGAAGATATTTAAAGACTGTTTGATCTTAAGATGCGTGTTCCGTCTATGCAATTTTTAAAGCGTGATTAATTATTTCTGCTTTTTAATTTGAAGCTCATACAGCTTTCTAAGTGCTTATTTTATCGCTTAATAAAGAAAATAAGTTATTAATATTAGCTGAGAATGCTTCAACATGCTAATACAACTTTCCTATTTTACCTAAAGGGACAAGGCATCGCAGCAAGACTTTAAAACTATCCTCTATACTTAAGAAAAACAGCTGAAAAACTCAGCTGTTTTCTATATTTTAATATATGGATTTAAAAGCTTTTTGTACATAATAGGTTCTCCGCTTTGTTGAAATGGATAAAAGCCAAGATTTTTAAAATAAACAGGTAAATCGCTAGTATTATCCTTACCTATTTCATCTTCACAGGTGGTAAGTAAGATCATTTCAACATTTAATAAAACAAGCTGCTCCTCAATCTTCTTATAAAAAACTTGACCAACCCCCTTGCCACTCCAGCTAGCATCAATTTTTAAAGAATGAAAAATCGCAATAAGTCCAGAGAGTTTATTAATATCGCATAACCTGTCTAAGTTTCGGAGAGAATAGGATAAACTTTTAGATAAACAATCTGCTTCACCACAAACTTCTATATAAGAACTCTTTTGCGTATTAAATAAATGTAAGCAAGCCTCTCCGACTTGAATTGGTTCTTCTGTTCCATCCTCATATACAATTCCCTGCGCAAGAACATTAATGAGAGAAGTACCTTCCTCCATATTAAGCTGATAATCTATGTACACATTAGCTATATCCATCATTTTCTCCCCTTAGTATTGTGAATAGTTCTTATTTTCTATCTTTATTTATCATAATAGATATTTAGACTTAAAAGTATAGTTATTTTTGACAATAATATGAACTTCAAATTTTATTGTCTCATAAAAAAAGCGACTGCGTATGGAGCCAACAGTCGTTTCCTCAAGGAGAAACCCTATATATTTTTTCGTCAAGCAGTCAGCAATCAATAAGTCACCCTTGTAAGTCAGAGTATCTGCCTAATAAGCCAAAAGTATTAATCATCGCGTGCATTCTTTCCTGTTGTTTAATAAGGACGTATTTGGAAGCGGCAACCTTAACAGTCATTCTGTTATAAAACGTAAGAAGGCATTCTCCTTGTCCTAGCTCCTCTATATGAAACAAGTGATTAAATATCCATATACACTCCAAATTATTATAGGACATCGTTGGAAAAGCAGCAATCTTCCCCGGTTCTATTATAATTGGAGTTTTTTGAAAATAACTCATTAACCTTTTAGTTGCCTGTATTCGACCTTCTAATGTAGAAGCATGACGAAGACAAGCATTTTCTAGCAATTGAACCACTGATAAATTGGATTGAAAGATTCCATGCTTAGTAGTTATTTTGGAATTATATCCATTAGTAAAACCTGACTCAAGCATAAGAGTATTCATCGTTATGAACAAAGAATCACAATAAATCAGCAAACTCCCTCCCCAAGTTTCTCCTTAGTTAAATAATACTAAAACATTTATCTCTTGTATAGTTAAATTATACTGAATAATTGTAATTATTAATATATTATGTAATTTTATATATTTTATTATCTAATATTAAGTTTTCTTAGTATGTTCTTCACGTTTTCCCAGGCATACTTTAAATTTGGGTGTTCGCTCCTTTTATTTTGACAGGTTATATTGTTGCTACCTAGGAAAAAACAATCATGCATGATGGAACAGGGATATATAGTGAATAATTTTGAACAGGTTCTAGAGAAATATAAACCAATGATTTCTGCCTGCTTAAGAAGATTAAACATTTATAAAAATCATGATGCATTCAAACAAGCAGCATTTATCGCTCTATGGAGGGCTTGGATAAAATATGACTCTTCGAAAGGAGATTTTACTCCATTTGCTTATAGAACCATATATGGAGCAATGCTAGATGAATTAAAAAAAGAAAACCTCATAGAAGAACGATTTCAATTACTAGAACATGACCGGTTGAGCAATCTGATAGATCATGACCAGCTTTTGCATATAGAAAATGAGCAATTGGCAACCGTGTTAAAAAGACTTCCTTCCCATGAAATAGAATTATTACTATGGATATTTGTTGAAGAATTTTCCCTACAGCAAGCTGCAATAAAAGCCGGAATATCTCTTTCCGGTATAAAAAAACGCAAAGAACGGTTGCTAAAAAAATTGAGGAAGGAGATGAGTAATTAACTGCATCATTACTGGTAAATGAAATCCTCTTAGCGCTTGTGCCACCGTTTGTTTTTATTTTTATAAATTTAGAATAACCTAAGAATTTACTGCTTTAAGAACGTTACATTAGTAAATAGCTCCAGCACATATAAATTTTTCTGTGTTTGGTTAACTTTTTAAATGGGTATTATTAGAACAAGACCAAGAGGGAGTGATTGGAATGTCAAAAATCGACAAGCAAGCAGTACTCATTGGAGGCATCGCTGCCTTCGCCATTATGTATTTATATAAATTAGAAAATCGTGAAAAAGCAAAGGTTGCAATGAAAAACACTAAAGCTAAAGTGGAATCTTATAGAGACTCACGAAGACATGCACCTACTCAAATGACAAAAGCAGGTTTCTCGGATCCTGGTGATCCAGATGATAACCGTATGATTGAAGAAGGTGCAATGACAAGCGTGCAATATTACAATGAAAAAGTGCAAGACGGGAATGGCAAAAAAGATTTCCCTAAATCACAGAAAAAGAAACAAGCACCAATTACGGAGGAATCTCTGCAGGAAGATAACAATGATTCCCCCGCTAAACAAGAAAACACTAAAAGAATGCCACCTAAATAATGATGAAAAGCCTGTACTTTGTTATTTGCAAAGTACAGGCTTTTCATATTAATACCAAATAGATGCGTCTTGTAAGATTATCTATTAAACTTAAAGGGTAATAACAAAAGTAAACTAATCTAAGCAGGATGGGAGAAATGTAGAATGAACTTTATTACTTTGAACAATGGATTAACAATGCCTCAGCTAGGTTTCGGAGTTTGGCAAGTACCTAATGATGAAGCAACTGCAGCTGTCTCCACAGCCCTTGAAGTGGGCTATCGTTCAATTGATACTGCAATGATATACAAAAATGAACATGGTGTAGGAAAAGCTTTAAAGGATTCAGATGTTCCTCGCGAGAAGTTATTCATCACTACAAAGGTCTGGAACAGCGACCAAGGCTATGAAAATACATTACGTGCATTCGATGAGAGCCTTGAACGTTTAGGGCTGGACTATGTAGACTTGTATTTAATTCACTGGCCGACTCCCCAGTTTGATGAATATGTTGAGACTTATAAAGCTATGGAAAAGCTTTATAAAGAAGGGCGCGTAAAAGCAATTGGTGTATGTAATTTTGAAGTAGAACATTTAGAGCGTCTATTAAAAGAGTGTGAAATTAAGCCTGTATTGAACCAAATTGAATGCCATCCATACTTAGCGCAAAATGAAATTAAGAAATTCTGCGCCCAACATGATATTTTTGTGGAAGCTTGGAGCCCACTTGACCAAGGTGGAGAAGTTTTGCAGGATGAGACTATTCAACAAATAGCAAAATCACATGGCAAATCACCTGCACAAATTGTGCTCCGTTGGCATTTACAAAACAATACAATCGTTATTCCTAAATCGGTGACTCCTTCTAGAATAGAAGAGAATTTCCAGGTTTTTGATTTTGAGCTGACAAATAATGAAATAGAACTTATTAACAACTTAAATAAGGACCGACGAAAAGGCTCTCATCCAAATGAGATGAATCTTCGTTAATTACATGCCATAAAAAACCCACATCCTTGACTTATTGGATGTGGGTTTTTCTCCTGTAATTAAAGCCTTGAATTTGCTCTAAGTAGCTTTATAATAATTCACTGTTTGCCAGGATTTCTATCCCGTTTAACGCCTGGGTTGCTAATCGATCTGCCTCGGTATTTTCCTTACGGGGAATTAGCTCGTATGTAGGATCAATTCCTAGTTTCTTCATTTTCGCTTCTATACGATCTGCCCATCCTGAAAGACTTGGCTCAATCACTGACCACTCTCCACTCAATTGGTTAATGACCACTTGGGAATCCCCAATAAATGTCACAGGTATATGGTGAACACCGAGTATATCTAACTCTTGTAAGCACATATTGAGTGCTGCATACTCTGCTTCATTATTTGATATTAAATGCTCGGATGGCGCATTGCTTCGAAGTCTATAGAATTTTCCGTTTTGTTCATAATAGATAACACATCCCATGCCTGACATCTTTGTTTGTATGTCAAAACCCCCATCAAAAAAGACACGTACATTATGTGGCTCGGTTTCGATACTTTTAAGATAGCTTTTTAACTCCTTCATCATCCATGAACTATCATACTGATCGATGAAATCTAGATGTTTCACCCTGCCAGTTTTCTGTATATCCTCCGCCATGAGAAGCGCCTGAGCAACAGGCATTTCATCTGAGCGAAAAAATGTTTCTGCTCCTCTAGGCGTAGTATAGGTCCATTCTATACGAATTTTCATCTCTAGCTCCTCCTCACATTTTGTTGCTACTTACGGAATATTTTCTAATAGTTTACCCTTTTTCCAACACTTTATGTTACTAATCTATAGACTTCCGGAAAAGCAATAAAATCCAATTTAGATGAGGCTGTCCTTCGCTAAAATAGTCGTTCATGGTTCGTCCATGAACGACTATTTGCTTGTTCTTAGTTATTAAGCCGTGGTTTAACGTAACCATATCGATGAAATGAAACTTCTCCTGCAATTTCTATGTAAGTTTTTGCTTGATTCGGCGAACAATAGAGAGCTCCGTTTTCAATAATGGGCTCCGTTTCATCCAAATGATTATAGTCCATGACAATTAGGATATTCTCGTAGTCCTCCTGTAATTTTTTAATCATGTACTCCGTAAAGGATGTTTTACCTAGAATAACATTTACCTTTAGCACTTTATCACCCTTTTTCAATATTAGATATTGCTACTTTATATTCTATAGAAAGGATTCTAAAAAAAATGTCGAAACCGGTCAGAAACCCAATAAATATTTTTTAATAATTTTCCCTAAACAAGACTAACCTCTGCTTTAATAAAATTCCCCGGGAAATATGTCGAGGAATAGCTTAATAGGATGTCTTTTTTAGAAGTGTTCCCTCTAATTTTGAAGCCTCCACACTATACTTTAACTGGTCTTGATTAATTATTCCTGTAGTGGACGTAATAACAAACAAAGAGGATTCAAAGTTAAAGCCTTCTTCTCTGGAGATAAAGTCGATTACCTTTAATGTGTTCCCGTCTATGTAATCTACTTTTAACACAACAGATTTCCCTAACCCGTCATTAATAGTTAACGTTCCAGATAATGACCGTTTAAAGGAATGACCGTAGGAAGGATTCAAAAAGGAAAAATCAAACGTGTCTGTTATAGAGATACCATTAGATCCTTCATCATGGTAAGTAATTGCTGTAGAGGCAAAAGCTCCTTCCAAAATAGTATTAGTTGCAGTATTGATTGCCCCTTCACCATCAATTCCGTCCTGTCCAGGTGTATACTGATAGGCAACAAATGTATTTTCCATATTTTGAAGAAGGCTTACTGTTCCTAGGCTCCAATATCCATCTTCATCTACTGTTACCATTCCTACATAAACACTGTTCCGATAAACCTTCACCTTGTTACCTGGGTGTGCTGTGCCACTTATTTCATAGAAAGAACCATCAAAGGTAAGTGGGCTTTGAGCCGGGTTTGTAATTTTTACAGCTGCGTGTTGAGTGATATCAGATACTATATTCCAAGTGGATGCATTCTCTAATCTCACATCATAGCCCAAAGTTAGCATATCTCCCTTAGTCAAAGCTCTTTCAAATTGTTCCTTAGAGATAAGCTGACCATGAATAAAGAATAAATCATTCGCATCCCATTTATATTTCATCCCATTAACTACTATATAACCAGCTTCCTTATGTATGGTTTCATTTTCTATCTGAAAATCATATACACCTGAGTTAGTTTGCAGCTGATAAAAATGAGTGACCGCTGCTTGTTTACTCGTTTCATTGCCATCTAGCTTTTGAATGGTTGGCTGCACATTAGTATATGTACCAGCACCTGCCGCAACAGTGAAAACAACATGTCCATTCTGATCCGCATAGGATCTCCACTCCTGACTCGCTTCTTCTACGTGGCCATTTACTGAAGTTATTACTCCAGTCGTTGGCTCTCCATTATTATTTGCTAGACTTATTCTTACCCGGCCATTATAAGGAGAATTATCACTGTTCGTAAGTTTAGCGATGTATACATGCGTATCTGTAGTTTCGAGATATCGCTCCTCTAAATCATTTAACAATATACCAGAATTATCCGGAACCTCTGGTGTAGTAAAGATTATTTCACTTCCTTTCCAGGTAAGTACATAATCAGTGTCTCCGTTTAAATCAGTGGTTGTTAATGTAATGGACTTCTTATCCTCCGATAATCTGGCATGCTGAACAATTTCCCCGGAAATTTTAAACTGGGCAGCCTCTAAATTAGAAGAGTTGGTTAACAGAGCTTTAGATAGTTTCACAGTCACAGTATTTTTTCCATCTGTAGTTGCAAAAAGTGGAAGCAACGGAACTGAATTTAGTGTGGATTCATAGTTATTTTGTAACTTTGAGTAAAAACTTAAGCTATCCTTATAGCCATTTAAGTATTCATAAGCCTTCATTAATTCAAGATCGGTTTCTATGTATTTTTCTTCCTTTAGTAATTTCTTTGCCTTTTCTAAATGCATATGTATAGTTACATCATATTGAACAGAATTCATTAGTGCTTCAAAAGTAGGCTTCACTGAGTTCCGAATTCCATCACGTGTGGACTGCCCATAGACTCGATCTAGCAGCTTAGTTTGTTTTCGATATTCGGCAGTTGCCAAATGGTAAGTTGCCTCAATCCTATCAAGTTCCCCCGATGCTATAGATGAATTCATATTGTTGGTGAGTTCTTTAATTTTTTCACTGGAGGTGATTGCGTCTATGTATGCCTGTGCTCGTTTTACTTGTATTTTAGCATCGACCAATCTAGCGTGCACATTTAACTTTTCCGATTGGGAAAGTTGTGACGAAGCTTTTTCGGCAGCTTCTATGTAATTTTTCGTTGTATTATATTCCGCATACGGCCTTGTTTTAAAGTTCGCAAAGCCTTCAACAGATATTGCCCATTTTAATATAGTGCCTGCGTTTATCGCATTGGTGACTAACTGATTTACATTCCCAGCAGCATTAACTGAAGGGACGGGGGCCGTAGCAATAAAGACCGTGGCAATAACTGCAATTTTAGTAGCTTTAATCATAGATAGTATTATGCTCCTTCTTTTTGTTTAATCATAACATGTAAATTAAGGTAAAATTTTTACTAAATTAAGGAAGAATTTTTTACCAATTAATTTTATTTAATTTCCTTTATTATCCTTAAACTACCGAAACAGTGTACCTACAAAAAAATCCGGAAGCTGACTTTATCAATTGTTCCGATTAAGACCTTTTTTACATTGAGTACGAACGATAAAAGTATATTTATCCTCCTGCTCAAATGTACAATTAATTGGACTTTAAGATTATTGAATAATTACTTGCCTTGTTATAACTAATAATCCGGAAATATACTAGAGCGGTTTCGCTCTAAATAATAAAAATACCGCGAACATTAAGTTCACGGTATTTTCTAGCAGTATATAATTTTTATAAAAAACTGCCCCTTAAAATAGGACAGTCACCTCATTAATCCACAGAAATAACCTCCACCTTATCGGTTATAGGTGGCTCAACTGGGAGAGTATCACCAGGTTTTGGCTTAGCAGGAGTTTCTACTACATCCGGCTTGTCACCGTTTAACTGCTTTAATTTAGCTTTGCTTGGTGTTTCATATTTAATAGAAATATCCTTTTTCACAAAGTTCCCTCCGCCTACTCCATAAAGACCATTGTGATCATTTGTATAACGATACACTCGATACTCCTCTCCCTTCTTCAAATCTCTCACCTTTATTAAAGACTGATCTGGACCTATTTTCCAAAGAGTTGTATTAGATTGTACAGTTACTTTCCCAATTTGCCCTACTTTTAATTCTGTTTTTCCCCACATGACTTTTACCGCGGCTTCAGCATACACACTAGTAAGAAGAATAAAAGAAACGGTAATTACAAACAAAGAGAGATACCTTTTTATTTTCATCGTCATAAGCCCTCCACCTTAATATCTGAATATTAATTCTACTTACTAGAATAACATATATTTAAGAAAAAAATAACAAAATACCCTCCAACTTATTTCAAATGTATTACAGGTGCCAGGCACCTGTAATACATTTGAAATAACAGGTCTAAAACACTAGAACTATTTGTTTAGACTTTTTTTAGTCACAAAGAATAAGTCATTAATACTATTTAATAAATCTAAATCAAAAATATTCCTTTTTTTAATTAAAAATGTCTTTTTTTATGAAATAAGTCCTGCTATAATGTAATTTATAAAACACAGAAGGGTAATTTATATCATGAAATTTAATAGGTACATATTCATCGTATTTTTCGCTTCACTAACGTTATTTGGTAATACTGCTTCTGCACATCCATCAAACAACAATGCCTTTATAACTACATCTTCAGGAAACAAAATAGGCGTTGGGTCACCGGCTACTCAAAAGGTTTCTCCTTTTATAATTTTGCCTAAAGAAACTATAAAAGAAAAAAAAGATGCTCGTATAAAACAATCTATTACAGTTCTTCCTTCAACATCATCTACAGTAGTAGAAATTCCTTTTAGTTTCTATAATGATGAATATCTAGTTCTCTACAAAGAGGATTCAGGGAAGCAATACAATGCAGGACATATATTCAATAAGAAAAATGAATCTATCGGTTTATTTTTCATTTCAACAGAAAAAGCTCAAAACAAATTAAAAGTGACTACAAATGTAAAAAATAAAAACATACTCGAATTAAAAATTGAAACAAATAAACTTTTAGACCCAGTAACTATTGATATAGAAATTTCCAGTCCAGATATTACTACCTACTTTTCTAAAAATCAGTGGATTACAAGAGGCAAACTAGATTCTGTCAGCATGATACCTAGTCCTTATCTATTAACTTCTGCTAACTATGAAATTTCGACATTAAAGAGATTAGATGCGTGGAACAAACTTGTCGATCTTCATAAGTATGATGAAAAATGGAGCAATATAAGTGGATTACAAAATCAATTTGATTGTCATTTCGATTTTGCAAAAACTAAGGACGAGTGGAATTTAGAGCCTGCTAGAAAAAATGTCGGCTATTTTTCAACTATTATGGCTTCATGTAATCCAAGTACAAAATAAATTGTCTACGGAAATAATTTAGTTTCCTCCAAATTTCGACGAATTTTGAAAAACGTTTTTGCTATATTTATACATACCAACAATAAGGAGCATGGAGAATGCAACATATAGAATTTACTAATTTACTTGACTCAGTTATAGGTCCACGTATTATTTTTCATCAAATGGAATGCGATGTTTGCGGATTTGATTTAATCTACTATCAAGATCCCGATACTAGCAAACAAAATGGGATGGCATGTGAACAATGTAACTATGTAAAGAAGTTTGAATTTAAAGTAGAATAGCTCAAAGTATAAAAGATCCTTCCTAGCCAGAGCGCTAGAAAGGATCTTTTATATTTTTATTTATTTGATAGAGTACTTACCAAATCCGTCAGTACCTTCACCAATATATTGAATGCTTCCGTCAGCAGGAAGTACCTTCGCTGCGTTTTTAGAAGATTCGAATATGATTTTTGCAGTTGATGGAAGTGTTGCAAATTTCCAGTTTCCATCTGCAGAAGGGTCAATTGTTTTCTTCTCTAGGATGAAGTCTATAATTGCTTGACGGTTTTCATCTGGGTATACTTCTGTTTCTGTCGCATTACGCACACCCGGGAATGTTCCGTTCGCACGGTAGTTATTTGTTGCTACGATAAATTGCTGCTTCAAATCAATAGGCTTGCCATCGAATTGAAGGTTAACGATACGTGAAGCATCCTTATTCACCAAGTTACCGTCTGGATCATATTTAGCTGGTTGTGTTACATCAATTTCATATGTTACTCCATCAATCACGTCATAATTATATGAGCGGAAATCTGTGTTAATAAGCTGTTGCTCATCTTTTTTAGTTGCATCGATTTGATTGAATTGTCCTGCAGACATTTCTAACCATTCTTTCACATCAGCTCCTGTAACCTTTACAGTAGAGATTGTATTGTCATACAAATATAGGTCTGCAACGTTTTTAATTGCTAACTCACCTGTAGGTACATAAGTGTAATATTCAGGGTCGCTTCTTGTTCCAGCTTTAAACGGAGCTCCAGCAGAAAGAACCGGAAGTTTTTCATTTGCCGTACCTTTAAGCTTTGCTTTTACATATTCGGTTTGTGCATTGGTTACGATTTGTATGGATGGGTCATCTTGCACCTGTGAGAAGTAGCTATGAATATCTGCCGTTGTAGTTCCAACAGCTTGGCGCACATAAGAAATAGTCCCTTCATGAGCCTCCTTTACTGCATTCACGATTGTTTGGTCTACATCAGATGCATCCTTTGCAATCGTACGAACCTCAGCTTTAGATGAAGCAACCTTCCAGCCTTGTCCGTCTTTTTCCAATGTCAAATCAATTACACCTAAATGGCTTCCGAATTTACCTGGCATTACTACTGGAACACCGTTCATAGTTCCTTTTGCAATATCCACATTAGTTAAAGAAGCATCTACTTTTCCAGGGAATACTTGATGAGCGTGACCAGTGATAATCGCATCAACGCCATCTACTTTAGTCAATAAGTAGGTTACATCTTCCTCACCAACCTCATGAGTAGCGTCTCCCATACCTGAGTGAGAAAGAACTACTACTACATCTGCTCCAGCTTTTTTCATATCTGGAACAACTTTTTCCACAGCTTGCACAGAATCATCTACTGTTACTTTTCCTGTTAAATGTGATTTATCCCATTTCAGGATTTGTGGAGGTACAATACCAGTTACCCCGACCTTTACTGTTGCTTTATTCCCCTTCGCATCAACCACTTCTTTATCGATTAATACGTAAGGTGTGTATGCTAATTTACCAGTAGCTGCGTCACGAACATTTGCATTTACATAAGGGAAGTCTGCATCATCTAAAACTTCATCTAAGAAATCAAGGCCGTAGTTAAATTCGTGGTTACCGAAAGTAGCTCCATCATAGTCTAAAAGCTCCATAGCTGTAATAGATGGATGCTCTTCTCCATCCTTTAGCTTGTCAACTGAAGATTTATAAGATCCTAGCGGAGTTCCTTGAATAGAATCACCATTGTCGAATAACAATGAATTACTATTTTCTGTGCGTGCTTTTTTAATTAATGTGGCAGTTTTAGCAAGACCTAAACTATTTGAAGCTGTGTCTTTATAGTAGTCATAGTTTACAATATTTGTATGAATATCAGAAGTACCTAGGATACGTAGGGAAAATGTCCCTGTCGCAGCTTCTTTATCAACACCAAATTTATTGTCATAAGCTCGGTCAATCAAATCTTTAATCATTGGTAAAGAGTTAGATTGAGGCAGCATATCAATTAAAGGATAAATAGAAAGTATAGCTTTTTTAGCTTCTTCTGTTTTACCAGCTGCTAAAGCTTTCTCAGCTTCTAGAACCTTCATATATATAGTGACAGGTATTTTTAACTCATCACGCTTAGCATTTGCCGGATCTTTATATTGTTCTAACAAAAGATCACGAGCTGACTTACCAGTAAAACGGTAAAGAATAGCTGTACGTGATTTCAGTTGAGCAGATAATTGATGATAAGATTTCTCTGCCTTTGACCAATCACGAGCTGCTTCAGCCTTTTCAATGTCTTTCATAATTGGATTTAAGTACTTGTCCGCATAGTTGTAAGCATCAATATAAGGAACAATTCCTTTTGTTACTTTTTCATAATACAAAGCATCCAAATCTTTTAACATAGTAGCTTTGTTTTTAGCATTGGATTTTGAAATTGCAGCCTTCGCTTTTGCATAACTTGCCTTCGCCTTGTTTAAAGCAGGGTATAATTCTTTACTAGTAACAATTTTCCCCTTTTGGGCAGGCACCACATAAGCATACGCTGCATTTTTCATGTCCATACGAGCTTGATCGACGATCTGTTGAGTCGAACTGCTAGCAAAAGTTACATTTGCAGAAGCAAATAAAGACGTTGCAAGCACAACCGAGACTACCGATTTTTTTAAAGATTTCCTATTCACATTTCCACCCCTATTTCTGATTTTTAAAATCCCCCAGCCTATCATTCTATTCATAAATAACGAACAGTTGGGCTACTATCTAAAGATAATCAAATACTCTAATCAAAACAATGCAATAAATGTAAAAATATCGTAAAATCAAACTATTTACACTTAAAAGATTTATATTATGGGTAAAAATACATAAAAAACTATCTATTTCCAAAGTATGTATAAATTATTACAGGTGCCAGGCACCCGTAATAATTTTTCTATAATATTTAAAGTTGATATTGTTCGATAAACCCTCCATCCCTCCAAACAGGGACAGGATTTCCAAATATATTAGTATTCTAATATATTTCAGGTGCCAGGCACCCGTAATACTTTTGAAACAATATAGGTTAGTTTTTAGCTAAGATACCTGACATGTTTTCTTTTGGTTGAGTTAATAGACTCACGACTACTAATGTGATTACAGCCATTGGTAAGGCAAATAAGACGCTGTTTAGCTCAAATGGTTTGTTTAAGACAACCTCCCAGACGATTGTACTTACACCACCAACCACCATCGAACTTAACACTCCAGTTGTAGTTGCTCGCTTCCATAGGATGGTGGCAAGCAGTGCAGGTGTGACGGATGCGCCGTACATTGTATACGAGTACATTTGAATAGCTAACACAGAGGGGAAGTACATAGCAAGCACATACGCAACAACCCCTAATGCTACAACTACATAACGATTCATTTTTAATAGTTTTTTATCGGAAATCTCTTTTTTGCTATAGCGCTTATATAAGTCATACACAATATTCCCTGAAGCAGAGAGTAGGTAAGATGTTCCTGTGGTTATGATAAAGGCAACGCACGCACAGAGCACAACTAATCCTATTTCTAAAGGTAATCCATTAATAGCCATATTCAACACAGCTGTATCTGGTGTGATATTCGGAAACATTACAATAGCCGCAGTGGCAAATGTAATAGTTAACCCAATGACAAGTACACTACCTAAGAAAAAACCAATTGTTGAATTTTTCGCCGTTTTCTCATCCTTTGCCGCAGCAAAACGCTGATACATATTCTGATCCCCTAAAATAAGCAGGAACAGGGGCAGGAAATACCCTAACAATTGTAGTGGACTAAGCCCTCCATTCCATTGCTTGGCCTGTTCTGGAAGATTTAAAGATAATCCCGCCAGTCCCCCTACTCCGTTCAACACGAAAGGTAAACCTATTAAAAATCCAAAAACTATTAATAGAGCACTTAAAGCATCTGTATAGGCAACAGAGAATAACCCACCGCTCACCGTCAAGAAAATAACAAGCACCGCGATAATAATCGCACCTGTCTCAATCGGTAACCCAGTCGTAATTTGCAGTACATACGCACCACCAGTGAACTGATAAGCGGTAATTCCCACATATGCAAGAAGTATTAATATACTCGCAACAAGTCGGGCTTGACTTCCAAACCGTTTCTCAATAATTTCTGGAACCGTATATGCTTCCCCTTTGCGAACCCTTCCTGCGATAAAATAAAGAACAATAATGCCGAATATCCCACCTGATAAATTGAAAATTGCGGCCCATGGACCGTACTGATATATGAAGCTTGCCCCACCGACCACTGTCCCAGAGCCAACAAAGGTAGCTAGCAGAGTTCCAGTCATAACCCATAAGGGGAGTGATCGTCCAGCTGCCATAAAGTCCTGACTTGTATCAATCGAATTTCTACTAAAATATACCCCCATCAAGGCCATTACAGCTAAATAAATTACAACTGCGATTAAATAAATACTCATTTTATTCCCTCCCCTAAATTAGTTAAAGAATTAAATCTTCCAGCTTACTTGGATAATGAGTGACTAACTGAGTTCCCTGCTTGGTCAAAATGACAGTATCGGAGTGGCGGAAACCTCCAATTCCTGGAATATAAAGCCCCGGCTCTACGCAAAATACCATGTTCTCTTGTAGGACAAGATCATTTGAATATTTTAACGATGGCTCTTCATGAAGTCCTATCCCGATTCCATGTCCTGTGCGATGTCTGACATACTGCTCCACATTCGCATCTTTAAATACATTCAATGCAACTTCATTTACCTCCGCTGCAGTCACCCCTACTCGTATAAAATCCAGCGCAGCCTGCTGCGCCTCTTGTGACAGCTTGAACGCTTCCTCCTGCTCAATTGTTGGTTTCCCAACAAAAAAAGTACGTTCACATTCGGCTCTGTAGCCATTGACTCCAACCTGTCGACTGTGAATAATAATATCGTTAGTACCTAGAGCTCTAGTATTAGAAAACACATGTGGCATATTAGTTCTCTCAATACCGGATGGAGACATAACAAAATAATCTAATGTAGAGTTTGGATGATTCTTAGCGACCTCTAAAAATAGTGCTGTATTTCCAAATTGATCTAACTCCATTTCCGTTATATTTGGAGCTGCATGAGCTAGAGATGCCGTCAATGAAAGGCTTACCAATTTACCGGATTCGATAATTTGTTCTATTTCTTCCTCCTCTTTTATAGCTCGCATCTGTACTATTTCTTCATCTAAGCTAACTAACTCATATCCCTTATCACGTAATCTTCTTGCTAATTCAAAAGGCAAGGCACTAAACTCTACCCCCACTCTAGAACTTTCAGGATAAGTTGATATTACTTCTTCAAAAAGCTCTACATAAGAATTTGCCTGAGTTTGATGTAAAGGCGTTTCATAATAGACTAGTAGTTGATCCGCTATTGATTTATCTTTTGCGTGATTTTCTTCCAATGATGGCACGACTAGATTTGTGTTCTGTTCACCTACAAATAAAACAATTGGTCGAGAATAAGTAATGGCTTTAAACCCACTAAAATAATATTGATTTTCAAAATTCATAATGACCGAAAGAGTTACCTCTTTCTTAGCCATCACCTCTCGCAATTGATATATCCTCTTTTCTAAATTCACATTCATAAACCCCTTTCTTTTTTCTACCTAGTTATTAATAAAAAGACCGTTTTTCATAACTCTTTTAGAATCTTTTAAAGCTAATATACTATCTAATGGATTACTCTCTACAATTAATAAATCTGCAAACATGCCCTCTTTTAAGACTCCCCTGTCCTCCAATCCTAAGCACTCAGCAGCTATTTGAGTAGATGCATGTATGACCTCCATTCGGCTCATACCTGCGTCCTCCATAATCTGTAATTCATCAAAATAATAATTAGGCGGAGTTACCGGTGAACCACAATCAGTTCCCGTAGCAATTTTCACACCAAGCTTTACTGCTTTTTCGAGCATTTCCGCATGAGGCTGCACTACATGCCTTGCCTTTTCTAAAGCCCATTCTGGTATGTTTTCATCTGTTGCCAATCTTTTCATCACTATCATCGTAGGCACTAAATAAGTTCCATTTTCCTTCATTTTCTGAAGTGCACTTTCATCTGCATAAATAGCATGCTCTATTGTATCCACGCCTGCTTCAATACAGTTATGGATACCTTCTAGACCCTCTGCATGGGCAGCCACTTTCTTATTCTTCTTATGTGCTTCCTCAACTGCTGCTTTCAGCTCGTCCACATTTAGCTGTGGAGATCCTGGCTCTTCACCAAACGTATAAATTCCACCCGTCGCCATCAGCTTGATAAGATCCGCTCCCTCCTTCATCACCTGACGAGTTGCCCTCCGAACATCGTCTGGTCCATCTGCTTCTTTTCCTAAATAATGAACATGGCCCCCAGTCATACAAATAGCTGGTCCTGAAGCAATAATGGTTGGTCCAATCAAATCCCCACTATTAATAACATCTCGAAGATTTAATACACTTTTCTTTGGAGAGGCAACATCGCGAACGGTAGTAATACCCTCCTTTAAAGTTAGGAGTGCATGGGAGTAAGCCTCCAATGCAATAGTGGACTCATCTAAATGCTGTATTTTCTTTTGAGGGTCCTCACTTCCATCCCATACTAGATGTACATGACAATCAATCAGTCCTGGCATAACATATTGACCTTTTATATCCACTAAATTTGCTGACTCGACTTTTTCTATCTCTCCAGTCCCAATTTCTTTAATTTTCTTATCTTCTATAATTAAATAAGCATTTTCTATAATTTCTTCATCCAGTCCATTAATTAATGAACAGTTATATAAGATGGTCTGCATCTTCATCCCTTCTTTCTGTTTGTTAATAGAAATTTTAGATTTTTCTAAAATCTTTTTCATTGTATCTAGAGCACAAAAAAAAGAGACTGTTTTATAGTCTCTGGACAATAAGCTATTTGATTAAGCGCAATGCAATAGAAAAAAGCAAATATTCATTTTGATTTTCAAAAATAATTCCCGGATAAAGCTCTTGGATTTTTTCCATTCGATAGCTTACGGTATTACGATGAATAAATAATTCCTCTGCGCTTTTTTTAAGGCTAAAGAAATGCTTCAAATAAACCTCCAAAGTTTTGGTTAAGTCTGCCTGGTTACGTTTATCAAAATCTAACAAGGGCTGGAGCAACTCTTTCGCTGCCTCCTGCATAGAATCTTCTTCTTTTATTATAAACAAAAACCTGTCTACTCCTATATCCTGAAAGAGTATAAGCTTTACGTTCATTTGTTCACTTAGCTTTATACAATGCTTCGCTTGCTTATATTTTAGAAGGAGATCTTTTTCTACTTTACTAGTCATATACTCACTGACACCACAATAGGTGCCTTGTAGAGAAGACAATATTTCCTGTAGGTTATGTATTTCTATAGGGGTGGAGGCAATACAAATTACCTCTTGTTGATAAATCCAAATAATCTTGTCTGAATTTCTTCCATCCAATTTATCGTAAATCACAGTAAATCCATAATTGATTAGGTCTTCATTTTCAAAATGAAACACATAAATCTGGGACATTTTTTTTAGAGAAGAGGATAGATTGGAGGTACGATTAGGTAAACTGTTCCTGCTCTCAAAAACCGCTTCTAACAACTGTATCTCTTGATTCTTTAAAAAACGCTCTAAAGACTTTTTCTTTACTGCATCAAGCAACAAGGCCGTCTTTCCATATTGAATAGCTGAATTGATTATTAACTCTTCTACCCCGTTATTACCTATGATCAAATATCCATGCTTTTCGATTTTTTCCATAATAGGAAGGACGAAAAACACTAAATCATGCTGCAAAGAAAAGGACTCCGTCAAGGCGCTCCCGACCTCCAAGTATTTTTCTCTGTATAGAGCGTCTCTTTCTCTCTCTAAAACAGATTTTACAAGTAGACTAAATTCCTGACGATTAAAATTATTGTTAGTCCAAATGGAAACAATACTTAAGCTTTGATCTAGAAATACAATGGGAGAGGAAAGATATTTACCTAATGTAGCAATAATATAACTGACTCCCTTATCCCTGGCAACTGCTTCTAGTAATTGAAGGTTCATCTCCTCAATTCGTACACGAAGAGCATCATTTTCACCTAACAGCAATTCATTAAACTCCTTAAAAACCTCTTTATAGGATAAATCCACTGGGATTGTGAATATAGGCAGACCGTTCGTATTAGAAAGCTGCAACAAGCTATCTGGAATAACCGCCCAGCCAGCTTCATGGATCCCTAGTGCGGAAATCTTTCGAGTGATTAACCATTCTACATGAGATAAAATTTCATACTCATCTTTAAAAGCAGCAAACGTTGTCAAAATGAACCCACCTGGATGAACCCGCTCACTTCTAAGCGGCAGCTCCTGTATATTTATATAATCTATTTCTCTTTGTTCCCCCTGCCAACCACTAACTAAACGAATGCCATACTTTTCTAACCTCAGAGCCAATCGCTCAATAGACATCAAATCACTCACCCCATTCACACGACTATTAATATACTTAAATACTATATTAGCAGAAAGTTAAGAAAATATAATTACAGATAGATTACGGGTGCCTGGCACCTGTAATCCACTTGTTACATAAAAAATTGCACAAATGGGCAATGAAAAAGCGTTTCCCACCTATTAATAAGGATGGAAAACGCTTTTTGATATATCCTGCTTATTTCACTACAAACTTGACTAAAACACTTTCAGTTAACGCAGTGCCGCTTTTCCCCTTCAGGTCATTGGTGATCATTAGCTCGTATGCACCTGGGGAATATCCTTCTTTAGGGGCGTATACCTCTATTTGCATTCCGTTTGCTTTAGAAACAGATTTCTCAACTGAAATTCCCTTTGCTCCGTCTTTCGTCACGAAAATCGATTGGTCCAAGCTTGTTGGGTCGATTTCTTGGCTCAACGTAATTGTCCACTTCTTGTTAGAAGCTACCGGAATATTTTTTTCCATCACTTTGCCCCAGCCAATTGGTAGCTCTGGTAAAGTATTTAAGAAAAATTGATCTGCAATCACTTGATAGCCTGCCTCATTAGGATGAATATCCTTTGGATTCTCCAAATAGTCAGTACCCTTAATATCAAAGGCGGGGGCTACATTGACAAAATGGACACCTTCACGTTCTGCAATAGCAGCTATTCGATTGTTCACAATAGTGAAGGCCATTTGCATCTGCTGCTTCGTTGCTGGATCCTTTAAATAAGGGAATGGAAAATAATAGCCAAACAAGTAAATCTCCGCATTTGGGTTTATTGCCTTTACCTGTTTTACCGCAGAAGTTAAATTTTCTGAAACCTGGTTCAATAACAATGTTGCAGCCGCTAAATCTACATCCACACTCTCGTCTTTTGGATCATAAAAGGCTTTTATAAAATCATTCGCTCCACTGACAATGGTAACAAGCTCAGCATCCTTTAGAGACTGCTGAACGTCTTTTCGCTTCAATTTATCTAAAAGTCCATTAGTTGTTTCGCCAGATGTAGCAAACTCTTTAGTAAATGAACCTAACTTCCCTTCCTTCTCAAGCCTCTCTGCAATCATATCTGTAAAGCCTCGACCGACCTTTTCCCCGTAAGGAGTATGACCACTTGCAATCGAATCTCCCAGAGCTACGTAATCTATCTTTGCATTGTTCGCATAGGCAGCAGGCATGTTGATACTAAACACCAACAATAATAAAGCCATCACAACCATCATTTTTTGCTTCATTCCCAAAACTCCCTTCATTAGAACTCTCTAAAGCAATCTTCCCTACATATATATTAAAAGCTCTATACCTTATTTATTTCCCTATATTTGCTTTTAAATCCTTTAAAATTAAAAAATGATAAAAAGCAGCCGAGAAAAAACTCGACTGCTTAAATATTACTTAAAATTATTCATATCTCAAAGCTTCACTAGGATTCATACGTGCAGCTTTTAAGGCAGGATAAATTCCGAACAAGCTTCCAATTCCAAAAGAAGTATACAGTGCAAGTTTTACTGCCCAAAGCGGTAACACCAATGCGAAAATCTCCACGTTATTGTTCCAAAATTCTATGAACACATAGCCGAGGCCGATCCCTACCGCTCCTCCTAAGATACAAAGCAACAAGGTCTCAAAGAAGAACTGCATCAAAATTTCAAAGGTAGTTGCACCGAGCGCCTTTCTAATACCGATTTCCTTTGTTCTTTCTCTAACAGACATAACCATTACATTCATAATACCAGTCCCACTAATTACCAATGCAGTTGCAGTGATACCAAACAGCATAACCTGTAAAATAGTAGTTACCTTCCCTAATGCTCCAAGCATTTGCTCCTGCTTTACGACGCTGAAGTCTATTTCTGAATGATTGGTCTTAATTGCACCAAACACCGCACTATCCACTCGATCAACCGCTCCCACACTAGATGCTTCTACAATAATTTTGGTTAAATTTTTCATATCGGTAGTTTCAAGAGCAGTTTGAATAGGAATAACGACATTATTGTCAGTACTAGAGCCAAGAGTGGCGTTTGGCGACAATACACCTATAACCTCATACGTTTCTTCGTTTATCGTGATGGTTTGACCAACCAACGTAGAAAGTTCCTCTGCAGAGGCGCTCTCTCCTAGAATCTTGTTCATTAATCGCTTCCACCAGGGCTCTGGCTCCACTTTGGTATCCTCCGGAGTCTCTCCTTCCGTGGTAGACACTTCCTTATCAAGAAGAGTCTTATGTATGTTGTTACCCAGCACGATTACCCTTGCCTTTGCATCCTGCTCCTCTTGTGTAAAGAAACGACCTTCCGACAGCTCTGCATGCTGAACGCGCAAGAATTGATCAGTTGTCCCGACCATTGAAGACTGAGCACTTTTTTCTCCATACTTCACCACATTAATAGTTTCTAAAATAGGTGTAACAGTTTTAACTTCTTCGGCCTCTGCCACCGCTTCGGCATCCTCATATGTAAGTGTGCTAGGCACGCTAGTCAATCCGCTAAGTAAATCCTTCTCACCAGTTGTGGTGTCTAGAAGCCGTCCTGGCATTACGAGAATCTGCTCTGCCCCAAGACTACCCATCTGCTTCATCAATGTATCTTTGACCCCGATGGCAATCGCAGTTAAAACAATAACAGCAAACATACCAATGACCACGCCCATCATGGCCGACAATACTCGAAAGCGATTAGACCATAAACCAAAGCAGGCTAGTTTAAACGAAGTAAGTAGTTTCATACGAGCACCCCGTTCTGCAACTGTAAAACACGTTGAGCACGAGAAGCCACTTCCATGTCATGTGTAATAACAATAAGAGTCGCACCTTTTTCATGCACACGGTCAAACAGCTTTAAAATGCTTTCGGTTGTTTCTTCATCTAAGCTCCCTGTCGGCTCATCTGCAAGTATAAGCGATGGTTCATTGACCAAAGCTCTTGCAATAGCAACCCGTTGCTTTTCACCACCAGATAATTGGTCAGGCTTTTGGTTTTTCTTATCCAGGATGCCCATTTCTTCTAGCATTGCAAGAACTCTTGCTTTCTTCCTTTTAAATCTTTTCTTCCCATATGTTAAGGGAAGTAACACATTTTGATAAACTGACAAGTTTGGGATTAGCTGAAAATGCTGAAACACAAATCCAATCTCCTCGTTTCTAAGTCTTGCACGACGAGCCTTTCCCATTTTATGTACAGATTTTCCAGCTAGTTCATATATTCCTTTATCTAATAAATCTAATGTCCCTAATAGATTGAGCATTGTACTCTTGCCTGAGCCCGACTTCCCCATAATAGCCACATATTCTCCTTGCTCTACTCGGAGGTTCATCCCACGCAATATTTCCAACTGCTTAGTTCCTGATCGATATTTCTTTTGCACATCACGTAGTTCAATCATCTTGCATCCCTCATTTCTTACACCCATAAGCATCCTCAATCCCCCTCCCAAGATTCGACAAACCTAGTCGAAATCCTTTATTTAATTGAGAAAATGACTCTATACTCCCATAATAAAAAAAGTGTATATGAGATTTTGACTGTTCAAGAGCAGCTTTCTTTAGGTTTTATCTCTCCCTAAACCCTCAGTCTAATTTATATGGATATAAACAATCCAGAATAATAATTTGTTTAGTTTTACTCAGCTATTAAAATAAATAAAATTTTTTTCGCTCTGTAGGTAAAAAAATAAAGAGGTTATGCAAACATATAAATTTGCATAACCTCTTTTTAGTTATAGTCACAGCTTAGGATGTAAACTATTTTTTCGTTCAGAAAGATATGTATCGCTTGGAGATAATTTACCTTCAAGTGCCGGAAAAACATATTGGCTCGCTGCCTTGTTCATATCATTTTTCACATTAGTTATAGATTGACCCACAGAAATAGTTTTTCCATAGGCAGTCGGGGAAAATGCCATTATGGAACTTGCCACTACCCCAGTTGTCGTTTTAAATACATTGTTTTTTAAAAAAATCCCTCCTGATACGTACCATTTTTTCTACTTACCTGCATTAACACGCTTCGGTTACTTATTAACGTAGTTGCCTTTAATAAATGGCCAGAGTTTATTCAATATTTCTCCCCTCTCTTTAAAATTCTTTGCTCATCTGTTGATGCTCTGCCATAAACAAATACCATTAAAGTCTAAAATAGTCGAGATCATTTAAACATTGAGGAATGTTAATATTTTTGAATTTTTAGAAGAAAAAGACATATATTAATAGTATAATAGCTATACGAACTAGTGATTTATCCTTATGTTTTGCAAAAAAATAATTTCATGGAGGTAAGAGAATGCAAATGGTTTGGTTGAGTTCTAAAACAACGGTGCCTAGAGCTATGGCTGAAGCTGTTGAGAGAGAACGGTTATATGAATTACTTCGCAACAATCAAGCAAAAAGAATCACCGTTGTTCAAGCTCCAGCAGGCTATGGTAAAACAACTTTATTAAGCCAATGGTTTAGTTATTCAAACGAACCTGTTGCATGGATTTCCTTAAATACCTCGGATAATGATCCAATTCGCTTTTGGAAATATGTCATTCATACAACATCTAATATCACTCAAAGCAATATGTATAATATGCTTTCCTCTTTGCTCCAATCGCAGGATCCTTCTACTTTAGAATTTTTAATTGACTTATTTTTAAACGAAATGAGTCAAATCAAACACAGAATATGTATCGTATTGGAAGACTATCATTTAATTGGAAATGATGTTGTTCATCAAATGCTCGTTCAATTAATTGAAAACTTACCTGACAACGTTCATATTTATCTAACTACTCGCATTAACCTACCCCTTCCTATCGCCAAATGGCGGGTTAAATCTTGGCTTTGGGAGATCAATACGCAGCAGCTATGTTTTACCTTCGAAGAAATAAAACAGTTTTATGAAAATAAAAACCTCTTTTACAAGGAAGATAAATTACTTTCTCATGTGTTAAATACAACTGAAGGCTGGGCGGCCGGAATCCAATTAACAAGTATTTCGAAAATCACCTCCTCAAAAAATGCTTTAATAGTTGATAGAACTGATCATTTGCAGCCCTCTATAACTGATTTTTTATTGCAGGAGATTCTGAATACGCTCCCTTCATCAATACAGGACTTTCTTCTTCGTACCTCTTTGTTACAATCTTTAGAGCCAGAAATTTGTAATATCCTAACGAATCGAACGGATAGTTATACAGTGCTAATAGAGCTTGAAAAAAAGGGCCTATTTACTGTCCGCTTAAATTCTAACCAACCATTGTTTCGATATCATCATTTATTTGCCGAAGCTTTACAAATTGAACTAAGACATCGTTATTCTAAGGAAATCGTTTCTTCGATAATTTTAGAAACTGCAAAAATACTGCATAACAAAGATGATTTTATTGATGCAATTGAAATAGTTGTAGAAGAACGAGAATATGAACTTGCTGAATCATGGATAACAGAACATCTTGTAGATATATTTCAGACTGGGCAAACCGCTACCTTTGCACGGTGGGTAAAAATTTTACGTAGTAATCATTACGACGCTAATTTTGAAATACTCGTTATGTATATAATCACATTAATATCTACACTTGAAATAGTAGAGGCTGGTCTACTTATTTATGAGTTGGATGAAAAACAACGTATAGGCCAATGGATGTACCAAGAGAAAAATAGAGGAATAGCAGATATTTTTGTTACAGTGAAAGCGTATGGTCTTATTGGAATGGGTAAGGATATTGAACAAGCGACAGAAATAATTCAAAAACAATTAGAAAAAGGAATTGTTGGTTCTAGATGGGACCATATTCCAATGCAATATAACTTATTTGAACATAAGATCTTGCGCACGAGCATTGGATCTAAGGGTAAATTTTGGTCTTGGGAGCAATCCATTCCATTCACCAAGTTATTTCGAGAAACAGAATTCAAAGATAAAAGTATGACCGCTTTTAGCTACGGGGTTTCCGCAGAAACAATGTATGAAAAAAACTATCTAGATGCAGCTCAATCCGAATTAGAAGTGGCTATAAAATATGGCCACAGCCTACAAGATTCAGGATTATTTATACCAATGTATGTATTAAAAGCTCAGATTTACGTCCTAAATAAAAACTATATAGCAGCTCATGCATTAATAGATAATGTGATGGATTTGGTAAGTGAGAAGCATTGGTTGAATATATTGCGCACGATGAAAGCACGATGTTATCTACTTGAAGGAGATATGTTACGCACGGAAGTCGAGTTGAGAAAAGCGGAGTCGAAACAACCTTTTTAGTTACTCGCGCATGTTCGCTTTTTATTAGCAAAAGCAAAGTTAGAAGAGGCTCTAAAGACAATAATACAGGTAAAAACGAAAGCATTACAGGAAGAGCAAGTATCTACTATTATAGAAGCTACTATGTTAGAGGCAATATGTGAAATGCAGATGGGGCATAAAGACAGTGCTGTAAAAGCATTGCATGAAGCATTGAGCCATGGCTCAGCTTATGGGTATGTCCGAACTTTTTTAGATGAAGAAGCCAGTTTAAATCTGTTAAAAGCTTATTTGAAAATGCGCCAAAAGAATAAAAAAATATCTTGGAATTCAGTGCCGTTGAGCTACGTAGAACTTCTAATAGAAAATTCAAGGGAAGCGGATAATTTATTAGATTTACTCACACCACGAGAAATGGAAGTTTTTAATCTGCTTGTAGATGGTACAACCAATCGCGAAATTGCAAAAAAGCTTTTTCTAACAGAAAGAACCGTTCGTGTATACTTGACTACTATTTATAGTAAGCTTGGTGTCACTTCTAGAGCAAAGGCGATATTACTGAAGTAACTATTTATATTTGTCACGCAACGCTAATTTTTCTATAGCAAATATTACTCACCTCTTTCGTCTCTATTTTTACCTTTAATTTACTTTTTTATATTTCTTTTTGTATTTTTTATGGTAAAATTAACACTTGTTTTACATAAAAAGGAGAGAGAAACTATGAAAAAACTAGTTGTATCATTATTAACCTTCACTTTATTGTTAGTAGGGCTGACCACACCTGCTATGGCACACCCTGGGCGAACAGATTCAAACGGTGGACACACTTGTCGGACAAATTGTGGAAAATGGGGATTAGATTATGGAGAGTATCATTACCATAATGGAGGCACGACCAAGAAGCCAGCGACTAACAAGACTACTAAAAGCAATACAAGTAATACTGCAAGTAGCCAAAAGAATATAGTATCCATCGATCCTTACACAGAAGCTGAGGCACTAATAAAACAAGCAGAAAGCTACGCTGGGTCACTTAAATGGGAAACTTCTTACGATTATAGAGCAACAAAATATTCTAATAACCCAATTAGTCAAATTGATATGAAGCTTTACAACAATACTAAAAATGCTATCACGGCTGCAAGAGCTAATTCAAACGTTACTTTATATAATGATTTAGAAGAGAGACTGAAGAAAGTAACAGAGATTTACCTAAGAACTCAGGCATATATCGATGCTATTAACTCTGGAGAAAAACTATTAAATCAATTTCAAGATTATCAATCACTCAATAAACTTGATTCAAACGGCGAGAAAACAAAACAAGCATATGTAGCATTTCAAAAGCAAACACAAAAAACTAATACAATGATTTATCGCGTATATGGTAAAAGTACACGCGAAGCAATGCTTAAAAAGTTTAATATAACTAACTAGCATCGTTTTTAACAAAAAAATGTCCCTGCGAAGAGTAAATCTTTCAGGGACATTTTTATAATCTTTTAATATATTGTTGAAGTCTTTTTTCCGTTATTCGCTCTATGTCGATTTGCAAATCAAATCTCATCGCCATCACGTTATGTCAAAATTTCTATACTTCCTGCAATTCCCCTGTCTCTTCTTCCTTTTCCTTTTTAAAGAAGTAACCGATCACCGCACCGATAAGTCCTGTCACGATCCAGCCAGCTCCACTTGTAAATAAAGGAATAAAACCAAATACGTTATTAAGCGCTTCCACAGCAATGTTTGCTTCTTTAAGCGCATCTGTAATTGCTACCATACCAACTCCGATAATAGTACCTACATAAACCGAACGTGATCCCTTGAACCAGCTATCTGTAAAAATAAGTATTATTAACGCAATGGCAATTGGATAGAGTAACATTAATATTGGAGAAGCCATTGTTAATATTTTTGTTAATCCAAAGTTTGTGATGATCAAGCTTCCAAGTGAGAAGATTATTAACCATTTTTTATAGGAAACTTTCGGAATAATGCGTTCGAAGTATTCTGCAACAGCAGCTAAACATGCTACATTTGTTGTAATACCTGTTAAGAAAATAACTATTCCAATTAAATAAATACCGATTTGTCCAAATAACGCCTTAGAAGCAAGCGCAATCAGTTCTCCACCATTTGTTGTATAACCAACAGCATCCACACTAGTTGCACCTATCCATGACATAGACACCTGCAGAAGAACTAGTCCCACCACAGTGATGAGGCCTGCCTTAATGAATACTTTGGATACTTCTTTTTTTGAACGAATTCCCAAAGCATCAATCGATTTAATGAAAATTCCACCAAACACAAATGCAGCTAGCACATCCATAGTAAAGTAACCTTGAGTAAAACCCTTCAGAAATGCATCGCTAGCAGTTTCGTAGCCCTTTCCTTCTATCGGTCCGTATACAGAACCCATTGGAGTAAAAATAGATTTTGCAACAATGATCACTAAAAGAGTTGCAAAAACAGGTGTGATCAACTTCCCTAATCTATCAACAAATTTAGTAGTTTCCCATGATAGGTAAACCGTTAAAGCGATAAAAATAATAGAAAAGATAAGTAAAAACAAACCAATTTGACTACTGTCGGCGATCAGCTGTTTTATAGCAATCTCATAGACAACTGACGTAGTTCTTGGAATAACGTATATTGGCCCTAAAGTTAGGAATAATAACACCGAGAAAACAATAGCAAATTTAGGAGAGACACGACTTGCAAGTTTTTCTACAGTGCCTCCACCCTTTGTAAGTGCAATAATTGCCAACAAAACTAACCCTACCCCTGTTACCAAGAAACCTGCCATAGCAATCGGCGTATTTGTACCTGCTTGTTGCCCTAGAACTGGAGCAAAAATTACATTACCAGCTCCCAAGAACATGGCGAATAACATAAACCCAATGGCTACAATTTGAAAAAACGATAATTTTTTTTCCATTTATTTTCTCCCTTTTTTTAAAAACTTTTAAACAAAAGATATTTTAATATAATTATATAGCGAAACCTTCCGCATAAATATCTGCGTCTTGTAGGATAAATTTGTGCTCGCCAGTGATCCAAGCAGACCCCTTAATTGCTGGAATAATAGCTTCCATTTCTGCAACCTTTGTTTTCCCTAAAACTTTTCCTTCAAATGTAGAACCTATAATACTTTCTTGAATAATAGATGCACCAGTCTCTAAATTCAATGCTGCCATTTTTGCACAGGTTCCCGTTCCACAAGGAGAACGGTCGATTTGTCCATCTCCAAAAACAACTACGTTTTTATAGTGGTTGTCACTAATCTTGTCAGTAATTTCGATTAGATCCACTGTTCGGATATTGGGAATAGTCGGGTGCTCAATGTTTATATTTTTATTAATATAATCTCTAGCCTCTGTAGCCAGCTCTATTATTCTATGTTTATCAGACAAATCAATTTTGACCCCTAAATCAGAGGAATTTATTATTCCGAAAAAACTTCCTCCGAATGCTATGTCCACTGATACATTTCCAATTTCTTTTAAGTCTATGGACAAGCCTTTATGTAGAATAAATGCAGGCACATTCGTAAATTCTACGCTTTCCACTCTTTCTCCATTGAAGCTCACTCTGCATTCTATTATTCCTGATGGAGTATCCACATATATAAGTTCTTTTTTGGGAATAATACCTTTAGTTAAGCACATCGTTACCGTGCCAATAGTTCCATGGCCGCACATATTTAAGTATGATCCACTATCCATAAAAATTATTCCAATATCACATTTCTCGTTTGTCGGCTCTGTCAAAATGGAACCAAACATATCCTTATGTCCCCTTGGTTCATTCATCAACAACTTGCGAATATGGTCATAGTTTTCCTTAACATATTCCTTTTTTTCCATCATCGTTTTCCCAATAATCTTTGGAAAACCGTTGATAACTATACGTGTAGCTTCTCCCATAGTATGTGTATCGATTGTTTCAATACTTAAAATATACTGTTCCATACTATTCCTCCTTTACAAAATTTTTTTACATAATTAAAAACATATATTATTTTATATCTTTTGAAAAGTATAATGAATTCATATATTTCTTATAAAATAATTATTTATATATAACAAAGCCTGTAGGTCAGCGGCTTAATCAACAAATATTCTAAAAATAAATAAGAGAAATTTATTGTTTTTTTAATTTCTGTGATATAATGCTCTGGAAATTATTTCACCAAAATAAGGGAGAGGTTTTAGATGGCATTACGTGACTTTTTTATCGCTTTATCAGAAAACCGCACACTAAATAGTGCAGCTCAAAAATATGGTTTAAAAATGGGAGCCCAAAGCGTTGTTGCGGGAACTAACATTCAAGAAACAATCGAAAGTATTAAAGAGTTAAACAAACAAGGAATCTCTTGCACGGTTGACAACCTAGGCGAGTTCGTATATGAAAAATCTGAGGCTACTGCGGCTAAGGAGCAAATTCTCGAAGTGATTAAAGCAATTCACGAAAACGGAGTGGATGCGCATATCTCTCTAAAGCCTTCTCAACTGGGCTTAGATATTGAGCGTGATTTCTGCTATCAAAATTTAAAAGAGATTGTCGCTCTTGCTGACGAATACAATATTTTTGTTAACTTCGATATGGAAAACTATGACCGTTTACATCCTTCTTTTGAATTGATGGAGGAGTTGAACGAAGAGCATAAAAACGTGGGAACTGTAATTCAAGCATACTTCCACGAGTCTGATGAAAATATTGAAAAATATAAAAACTATCGTTTAAGAATTGTTAAAGGTGCTTATAAAGAGCCTGCTAACATCGCATATCAGGACAAAGCGGAAATTGACCAAAAGTTTATTGAATTGATTGAGTATCATTTACTAAATGGCAAATTTACATCGATTGCAACACATGACCATAACGTTATTGATCATGTAAAGCAATTTGTAAAAGCTAATAACATTTCTAATGATAAATTTGAGTTCCAAATGCTATACGGCTTCCGTAAGGACATGCAGCTACAGCTAGCAAAAGAAGGATATAATTTCTGTACTTATGTTCCTTTTGGTCGTGATTGGTATGGTTACTTCATGCGCCGTCTAGCTGAACGCCCACAAAATTTAACCCTTGTGACCAAGCAGGTCTTCACTAAAAAAACAAACACAGTAATTGGATTAGCTGCTGCTGCATTCCTAGCTGGACGTTTAACAAAACGCAAATAAGAGAAGTACAAGCATCTATTTCTACATCAGCAATCAGATGGGTATTAGTATATTCTCTTATCCTAAAAAAACTGGACCTCCTCTTTACAGGTGGTCCAGTTTTTTTATTCACTATATTCTTTTTCTTCCACTGCTTTCATCCTCTTCATGCGATATTGCAAACTTTGACGCTTTATCCCTAGCGCTTTAGCAGTCTGGGATACATTGCCCTTGAAGAAGCTCAACGCATTTAAAATATAATAATCTTCAACTTCTCGAATATATTGGTCGAGTGGTCGGAGATCCTTTTCCGATTGAACGATAAATAAATCGGTATCTGTATGCTGGTCTTTCGGATTAATCTCCTGTGTCTTCCAACGAAAATAAATCGGTAACATATCCTTCGTTATATATTCTTCTGTAGTAATGAGGGAGGCAATCTCGTCGAGTAGCACCTCCAGCTCCTTTAGATTTCCAGGCCAGTCGTAAGATAAAAAGATTTGTTCAACGTCTGCTTCAAGTCCCTTCACAATACAACCAACATTTTGCCGAAGTCTAGAAAGGTAATCGACCACAAATGGCATAATATCCTCCTTTCGTTCACGAAGTGATGGAATCTGTATCGTGATGGTAGAAAAGAAATAATATAGCCTCTTAGAGAGCTTACCAGTATTGATAAGTTCAATTGGATCATCACCAATACTCGCAATAAAAACATGATTCTTTTTCTCATGTTGTTTAAGCATCTTCACAATTTTTTCTTGAGCATCCATTGATAAATATTCAATTCGCTCGGCAAAAAAAGTAATATTAGATAGCTCAGTTACATACTTTTCAAGCTGGGCTATGACAGTTGCCTCATCTCTTCTACAAATCAGCGTAATGAACTGGGAGTTTGGTTCAGATAATGCATGATGGATTCCCTCTGCAATCATATCTTTCCCTGTACCCGATTCACCGATTAGCATAACAGGGATTCGATTAGCTGCCGCCACCTTTGCTGTTGAAATAACATTTCTCATTACCTCCGAAACTGCAGTAATCGTTTCAAACATGAGTGGCTGTCCATATCTACGAAGCGGCTGATACATCATAAATTCTTGTGCTGAAATATCTCTCGCAAACTCTACTACTCCTAAAATATGACCATCATTCTCTATCGGTAAGATATTACGAATGGTAGTGATTTCTTGTCCCTTTTCATTCCAAAAGGTCTTCTTCTGATTTTTGATGGACTGTCCATTTTGAAGAACTTGTTGTAGGATGCTCTCTTCCATTCCAAACTGAATAATCTCTTTGGCGATACGCTTCTCCGCTTCTTCGTTAGTTAGTCCCTCCAGCTCTTTCATTTTTTGATTGTAGACAACAGGTCTGCCTTGTATATCGATTGCACGAATTCCGTTATCACTCATCTCTGTGATGAATTCATATATTTGAAGTAGGTGTTTATGCTCCACTGGATTCACAGCTCCTTTACTCTTAGATATGGATAAAGCAAATATGGATGAAAATTAGACAGTATATAAACAAAATATAGTAGTTAAGTGACCAAAAACTACAACTGTTCGAAATTTATTAAAGTTTTCTAAATTTAGTAGTTGAAATATGCCAAATGTTATTGCATTATTATATATATACTTTTCGCAAAAGTGCAAAATGATTTTGCACCTTTTCACTTAGGGGGATAAAATTGATTTCTTATAAACATGAACCATTCACAGATTTTACAGTCAATACAAACACTGAAGCATATAAAGCAGCTCTAGAGCTTGTGAAAAATCAATTAGGAAATCATTATCCTTTAGTTATAAATGGTGAAAGAATAACTACCGAACAAAAGATAAATTCATATAATCCAGCCAAGAAATCTGAGCTAATCGGATCTGTTTCAAAGGCAACTCAAGAATTAGCTGAAAAAGCAATGAAGTCTGCTTACTCAACCTTTCAGGAGTGGCAATACATATCTGCAGAGGTTCGTGCAGATATTTTATTCAAAGCTGCAGCAATCATTCGTCGTCGCAAGCATGAATTTTCTGCTTGGTTAACCTATGAAGCCGGGAAACCATGGAATGAAGCAGATGCTGATACTGCTGAAGCAATCGACTTTTTAGAATATTATGGACGTCAGATGTTAACTATCAAGGACGGACAACCAGTAGAAAGCCGTCCCGGTGAAAGAAATCGCTATGATTATATTCCGTTAGGTGTGGGCGTTATTATCTCCCCTTGGAATTTCCCATTTGCAATTATGGCTGGCACTACAGTGGCAGCTGTTGTAACTGGTAACACAGTTCTATTAAAACCTGCCTCTACTACCCCTGTTATAGCGTACAAATTTGTAGAAGTGTTAGAAGAGGCAGGACTTCCTGCAGGTGTAGTGAACTTCATTCCAGGATCTGGTGCAGAGGTCGGGGATTATCTAGTCGATCACCCACATACTCGCTTTATTAGCTTCACTGGATCACGTGACGTGGGTCTTCGTATCAACCAACGAGCATCTGTTGTAAATGAAGGTCAAATTTGGATTAAGCGCATCATTGCTGAAATGGGCGGAAAAGATACCATTGTCGTAGACAAGGAAGCAGATCTAGAATTAGCAGCTGACTCTATTGTCAAATCAGCTTTTGGTTTTAGTGGTCAAAAATGCTCCGCTTGTTCTCGAGCAGTTATAGTCGAAGATGTATACGACGAAATCGTGAAACGAGTCGAAGAAAAAACAAAGGCGTTACATGTTGGAAGTCCACTGGATCCAACAAACTATACAGGCCCAGTTATTGACGAGGCTGCTTTTAACAAAATTACAGACTATATTGAAATCGGAAAGCAAGAAGGACGCCTAATTGCTGGTGGTACCTCTGACCAATCAGAAGGTTACTTCGTACATCCAACAGTATTTGCAGACGTTTCGGTTGATGCACGAATCATGAAGGAAGAAATCTTCGGACCAGTTGTTGCCATTACGAAAGCAGCTAACTTCGAAGAAGCAATAAAGATTGCTAACGCTACAGAGTACGGTCTAACAGGTGCAGTTATCTCTACTAATCGAACGAACATTGAATATGCACGCCAACGCTTCCATGTAGGAAACCTATACTTCAATCGCGGTTGTACAGGTGCTATCGTAGGCTACCAACCTTTCGGAGGCTTTAATATGTCTGGAACAGACTCTAAAGCCGGTGGTCCCGACTACTTACAGCTTCATATGCAAGCAAAAACTACCTCCGAAGCTCTATAATACTTCTATATTTAATAGGAAGAAACTCTTTTTATGGCCTGCAACCTTGCAGGCCTTTTAAATACACAAAAACTTACTTTATTATAACAGAATTACCACACATACAATATCTAATCCATTTTATAACAAGAGTATTACAGGTGCCTGGCACCTGCAATACTCTTGTTATATTTCTACACTGCATTTAACTAATAACCGATGTGAAGAATATCCCATGTATGTGTTTTTTAGAACCCTACTTCTACTTTCAATTTAATAATTAAATTACCGAGAACAATTGTATAATTAAAGGTAAATAATAAGGTGAAACGGCTTGTAATAAATAGTGATGGGAGGTATATGTAGTTGCAGCTAAACTCGTACACAAGCAGATGGAACAATAAAAATTGGACAGTCATTGGTGACAGTAACACGGAGCTCAATTGGGCCGGTGAAATAAAATATTCCGGCTACATCTCTGAAGATCTTGGGTTAAAAGTACAAAACTTAGGAAAAAGTGGATCTGGGTGGTTCAATACTTGGAAGGCTGGTTACGAGGCATTCTACCTAAGATTAGATGAGGTAGATAAAGAGGCAGATTTAATCACCTTCTTAGGAGGCGGTAATGATTATGCTGAAACGGAGAAGTCCTTTGTTTTAGGTACTTTAGGTGATACTGATCCCGTCTCTTCCTTTTATGGTGCATTAGATCACACTATCAGCACAGCTATCAATATGTTCCCAAACGCAACCATCGCTACATTCACCCAGTTTAGACGCGATGTGGGACAGCCCACTAACCCTCAGCTGGAAGCAATGGTGAGAGCTGAGTTAGAAGTAACTGCAAAATACGGAATCCCTTGCTTTAATCTTTATCACCAAGCCAATCAATATCCATGGCTAACTTGGTACCGTGAGCGTTATATGATCGATGGTATTCATCTAAATGATGCTGGTCATAAGAAACTAGCCTTTAAAATGATTCCTTTTATAGAAGGACTATAGAAAAAGCTCCCAGATTCGGGAGCTTTTTATTCTTGATATTCGATTGTCGTAAAATAATTGTAGATTGTCGTAAAATTCGTGTTGATTGTAGTAAAATAGGTCTCGATTGTCGTAAAACAAGCCAAAATTGTAGTAAAACGACTAAAATGGCTGTCTGATAGACAAAAAAGACAACCCATTCAACTAAAATCTTTAACTTTTCCAAGAAAATCTCCAAACCCGATTAGGAACTTTACACAAACCAACTATTAACACGAACGACAATATTCCAGCAACTAAAGACAACATCATGTAGCTAGTTTGCGCAGCGATTACACCGGACAATCCCCCACCAGAGACACCGGCCAGTGCAACCCATACATCCACCGATCCCTGTCTTTTAGCTCTCGTCGCAGGCACAGTAGAATCTACTATCAAAGCGGTGCTACTAATTAAACCAAAGTTCCATCCTAAACCTAACAACGCTAATGCCAAAATGAGCATCCCTAAGGAATCTCCGGGAGCAAACGCAGCCACAAGCCCTGCTGCAAGCAAAGTAAAACCGGAAGCAACACCCACTGCCATTCGACCAAAGCGATCTACAAGCATTCCTGTAACCAGTGAAGGCAAATACATTGCCGCCACATGAAATCCAATCACTAAGCCGACAGCATTTAAATCATGCCCATGATGCCTCATATGAACAGGTGTCATCGTCATTATGGAAACCATCACGACTTGAGTGATAACCATAATCGCAGCTCCAGTATAAATACCCCTTTTATCCTCTACTTGCTCTTCTAAATCGTTACTAGCACTCACATCTGCCTTATGCTTGTTAATAGCAGTCGAAATAACTAAAGGATCTGGTCTCAATAAAATTAAAAGAACAGCTCCAGCTAAAATGTAAGCAGCCGCTGCCAATATAAAAGGACCTGCAAGAGATGGAACTCCTATAGAAGTAGCAAATTCACCCATCACCCCAACTAAATTGGGACCTGCAAACGCCCCTAAAGTGGTAGATACCATCGCCACACTAATTGCCGTTCCTCGTTGCTTTGCACTTGCTAAATCCGTACCAGCATACCTTGCCTGTAAATTCGTTGCAGACCCAGCGCCATATATCAAAAGTGATACAAACAGCAATACAATACTTTCACTCAGAGAAGCAATAACTACCCCTATAGCTCCTATACCACCAACGATAAACCCAGAAGACAAGCCATACCTCCTACCAAAACGCTGAGACATTCTCCCAACGATTAACGCTGCTCCAGCTGACCCTAATGTAAATAACGCTGTAGGCACTCCTGCATAGCTATCCGTCCCTAGCATATCCTGAGCAATCAAAGCACCCACTGTGATTCCAGCCGCAAGCCCTGCTCCTCCGAATATCTGTGACAAAACGACAATCCATAGAGTTCTTTTATAAAGTCGCTGTATTTCTTCTGGAGAATCTATGTATTTCTTAATTTCTGTAGAACTATTTCCCTTTAATATGACCCTTCACTCCCATCTTCCACAATACTATGCTTTACGTTTATTCCTTAATCCTATCAGCCAACTGTATAGCAAGATACCAACTAAAGCACCGGCGCTATCAATCCATACATCCTTCACTTGTGCCCCTCTTCCAGGTACAAACAGTTGATGCAGCTCATCACTAATCGCATAAATGCCACAAATCAAGAACGCTAACCCAATATCTTTCTTGTTCCAAAATTTGCTCAACCTTAATGCACGTACTACCAATATTCCTAAAACGAAATAAATAAAAAAATGTGCATTCTTTCGTACAAAATGATGAGAGTTCTCCATAAACAAATCCGAATCAGGAGCTGCCATCTCCACTATCGATAAAAACATTTCCGTGACTCCTAAGCTTAACTCTTTTGAATCCGCAGCTGGTTGACTGGAGAAAAAGAAAATCAAACCCATCCATAAAATCACAGCAACAAAAGAAAGAACTTTAGACATTTATACTCACCTTGCACTTTCTAGCTACTTCTTATCTTAAACACGAGAAACCTAATAAAAGCAGCTAAAGAGTGAACTTCAGCTGCCCCACTATAAATATTACATATTTTTGTAAACACCCGTACGTAGCAAAGCTTGTCTTAATGAACTATAAGTAGAAATATTCCCGAAGTCCAATCCTAATTGGACAGAAGTTTGAGCAACCTCTGGGCTAATACCTGATACAAATGGCTGAATGCCTAGTAAGCTTAAAATCTCCATAAATTTGAACAACTCATTTGCGACCATCGTATCTATAATCGGTACTGCGGAAATATCGATAAATAGCTTATCTATACCAAGCTCTATACACTTTTGTGGTATTTCATCAGTTAGAGACTTCGCACGATATGTATCAATATCCCCAACGATCGGCAATACACCAACCTTTTCTAAAATAGGGATAATTGGACTGCTCAATTCTCGGATTAGCGTTTGCTGTGCATTAAAACGAGTATTAGAAAGAAGATAATAGCGTTTAGAAAACTCAAAAATTAACCGATCGAAAGATATATTATAGACAGAGCTCCATTTCAATATATCACCATGAGTAATGCTATCTGTTTTTTCATTCACAAAAGATTCTACAAAACTCCAAATGGTCTCCCTAGTTTTATTGAGTGCTTCAATTACATTATGAATGGCTATACTATTTTCAACTCTATTTTTCGCAACATTTTCTGCCCAAATGTCTAAAAGTTCAGGAAAGGAATTTTCACCCTCCCATAAAGCACTAGCTACCGTTCTAATAGTTAGCGCATGCTGTTCTTGAAGTATCACATCTATCTGAGGGTTCGGATTATTCGAGTAAAAAGGATCTGTAAACTTTCTTTTTTCCTCAAACCACTGTTTGGTAATATTTTGAGAGTTTTCAATTAAATAACTATAAATTTGCTGGTTAATAGAAGACAAATGCTTCCCTTCTTTCTATCTAATTAATAGTAAGTAACTCTATTATAAATCCTTCAGAAGGAAAAAGGTATTTTATTCTATATTTTCTACATTATTTGAATAATATTATCACCGCAAGAAATATGAAAAAAGCAGCCGAATGTAAATTCGGCTGCTAGAGTACTCTATATTATTTTGAAAATCTTCCTTTAAAGTCCATTGTGCTGCATTTTTCCATTGGAAGATTAACACTTTTGCCTTCTGCAGCTGATTTATAAATTGCTAACACTAGCTCAAGTGCGTTTCTACCGTCCACTGCTGTTACATAAGGATCTCTGTCATTTTTAATCGCATCGATCACATCAGTATATAGTGGGTTATGACCAAAGCCATAAACGGATGGTGGATTTTCGAAGTATTTTGCTTTTACTTCTTCGGAGTTATCCTTGTTATCTGCAAACATCCACTCTTCAATAATATTAACGGATTTACCACCGATTTTAACAGTACCTTCTTCACCAAAAACATATAGCGTTTCTTCAAGATTTTTAGGGAAGATATTAGTAGTACCTTCAATAATTCCATAGCTTCCGTTTTTAAAGCGAACTAAAGCCATACCAAGGTCTTCTGCCTCGATGAAGCCGTGCATTAGGTTGTCTGTCATACCAACAACTTCTACGATTTCGTCACCCATCATCCAACGTAACAAGTCAATATTATGTATACATTGGTTCATCAACGCGCCGCCATCTTGCTCCCAAGTTCCGCGCCATGGAGCTTGTGTATAATAATCTTCTCCGCGGTTCCAACGAATATGAGCAGTTCCGTGAAGTAATCTTCCGAAGCGACCTTCTTCTACAGCTTCTCTCATTTTTTGAACAGATTTATTGAAACGGTTTTGGTGACAAGCACTTACTTTAACGTTTTTCTCTTTAGCTAAAGCAATGATTTGATCTGCTTCTTCTAAAGATAAAGCGATTGGCTTCTCAATGATTAGGTTGCTTCCATGTTCAATACAATCTAAAGCGATTTGAGCATGCTTTCCACTTTCTGTACAAATCCCGATTAGCTCAGGAGATTCCTGCTGAAGCATTTCCTTGTAATCAGTATATTTTTTTACTGTTTCCGGAAGCTCGAACATGGATATTGTTGCATCCATTTTGCTCTCATCTACATCACATAATGCCACGATATCTAAATTATTTTCTATAGCTGCAGCAACATGATTAGGAGAGATTCGTCCACACCCGATAATTGCATATTTTAAACTCACTTTCGTGTTCCTCCTTTGGAATACCCAATGTCTATATGCTCTTATGCTACCCAAACACTCAAAGTTATACTCTAAGTGATTATCTTCACATAAAGCCTCCACTATTATATCATAATTCAATCTATAGTTTTATCAACTACATATGAATCAATTATATAATTGATTCATACGAATAATATAAAGGAAACTAAAGAAGTATGTCCTTTACATGGAATATAGTTTATTTTGGCTACAACTGGGCACCTCCCACGGGATAAGTGATAGGCTACCATCGTAGTTCACACGTTGTTTTTAATAGCTTATGCGCCGTACTCATCCGGTCTGAGTTAAACATATCATCTTTCCTCAACATAATGATATATATTTGTATTTTAATGACAAAGTACTATTTGTGAATTTCAAATCATGTATGTAAATGAGTTCAATTTTAAGGAGCCTCGGAAAATTTAATTTCGAAGGCTCCTTTATATTTAAAGGTAAAGTTACATGGAGTTTACTCAATAGATCAATTTATCAGTTAAAATCATACATCTGCCCTTTGATCAGATAGGCAGTGCTTTCTGCTATATTTGTAATATGATCAGCTGTACGTTCTAAGAAACGATTGATGAACAGGAGCTGCACGAGCTGACTCGTGTCTTCTGGGTGTTCACTTAAATAATGTGTGATATTTTGGTAATTAGTCTTGCTGTTAGCATCGACCTGATCATCGAGGTCTGCTACTTCCTTTGCTAACGTAATATTTTCTTTCACAAAGGATTCTAGTGATTTTTGTAGCATGACTATGGAGACTGTCTTCATCGGCTCGAGTTCTGTCAAATACAATAGGGACGGTCGCTCTCCTATTTTAATAGTTGCCTTTGAAATGTTAACCGCGAAATCAGCAATACGCTCGATATCGCTCGAAATTTTCAAAACACCAATGATTCTGCGTAAGTCACGTGCAAGTGGCTGTTCCTTGGAGATAAACCAAATAGCCATTTGATTTATCTCCTTTTCCATTTCATCTATCGTATTGTCTTTTTCTATTGTTCTCAAAGCAAGCTCAATGTCCTGCGTTTTTAGAGCTTTGTATGATTGCTCCAATTGCTCTTCAGTTATTCGAACCATTTCCGCAAGCTTATTTTCCAGCTCCTGCATATTGTTTTCGAAGTTTTCGCGTATCATTTTCCGTCTCCCATCTTGTTATCCGAAACGTCCAGTTATATAATCTTCTGTTCTTGAATCATTCGGTGTTGAAAAGATAACGTCTGTTTTATCGTACTCAATTACTTCTCCATTTAAGAAGAATGCTGTTTTATCGGAGATTCTGGCAGCCTGCTGCATATTGTGTGTTACGATGACAATCGTGTAGTCTTTTTTCATTTGGGTGATAAGCTCTTCTACCTTCAATGTTGAGATTGGGTCAAGGGCAGAAGTCGGTTCGTCCATTAATATAACATCTGGCTTCATTGCAATAGCACGAGCGATACAAACACGCTGTTGCTGACCACCAGAAAGACCAAGGGCAGAGGTTTTTAGGCGGTCCTTCACCTCATCCCAGATGGCAGCGCCACGAAGACTTTCTTCTACAATTTCGTTTAAAGCCTTCTTGTTTTTAATGCCCTGCATACGTGGACCGTAAGCAACATTGTCATATATACTCATTGGGAACAGGTTAGGCTTTTGAAAAACCATTCCCACTTTCGTACGAAGCTTTATAACATCCTGACTTGCATATATATCCTCTTCATCAATTACAATTTTTCCAGTGATTTTAACTCCATCGATTAAATCATTCATACGGTTTAACGTACGTAGAAAGGTTGATTTCCCACAACCAGAAGGGCCAATCAATGCTGTTACTTCTTTTTCCTGAATACCTAGGGAAACACCGTACAATGCTTGCTTCTCCCCGTAAAATAAATTGAGATCATACACATTGATTTTCGAATGCTCAGTAGTAGTCGTTGACCCAAAGCTCTCAGAGGTAGATTTAAAAAGTAATTTCTTCATGTTGGTCTCCTTCGTTTAATGATTTGCCTTATTGAATTTCTTGGATATATACGTAGCAGATAAGTTAAGTATTAAGATGATCACGATTAACACAATACCAATGGCCGCCGCCAGTTCAATATTTCCTGTCTCCTGAGTAACTAAATAAGAATGCACCGTTAGTGTACGAGCAGAAGAAAAAATACTTTCTGGCATGGCAGCCACTGTACCAGCTGTTAAGAAAATAGCTGCCGATTCGCCCACTATCCGCCCAATGGATAGTATAATTCCCGAAAGAATTCCCGGCATTGCACTCGGTAAAATAATTTTATAAAGAGTCTGCAGCTTGGTTGTCCCAAGTGCCAAAGATCCCTCTCTATAAGTATTAGGCACTGTCTTTAACGCTTCTTCAGTTGTTCGAATAATAACCGGTAATACGATAATGGTTAAGGTTAAAGATGCCGCGATGATAGACATACCCAGCTTCAAGGTTGCAACAAAAAACACCGCTCCGAACAGTCCATATATAATAGAAGGAATCCCTGTTAAGCTCTCAGTCGCATAACGAATTATTTTCACTAGTCGACCTTGTTTCGCATACTCATGTAAGTACACTGCAGCCAAAATCCCGATTGGTGTAGCGATAGCCAACGATATTAAAATTGAATAAACAGTGGTGACGATCATAGGCCAAATGCCTCCTCCACCAGTTGGCGAGTAATCACCGAAGATAAACTCTAAATTGATCAATCGAAAGCCTTTGTAGAATATGTAGCCGACAATTACAACTAGAATGGCAACAGATATAAAGGCCGAAAACCATAAGAGACCTCGGAGAATATTGTCCTTTACCTTGTTCATATTAGTTGCCTCCCCTTGCTGTAATTCTAGCTAGTACGAAATTTAAGATGAGAATAAAGGAGAATAACACTATCCCAGTTGCGAATAGCATTTCCTGATGAGTACCAAACGCATATCCCATCTCCAATGCAATATTCGTAGTTAGCGGACGAACACTGTCTGTAAGACTTGTAGGGATGATCAGACTGTTTCCAGCAACCAATATAACTGCCATTGTCTCCCCAATAGCTCGTCCTAAACCAAGGACGATTGCCGCCATAATTCCGGACTTGGCAGCAGGAACGATTACTTTAAAAATGGTCCCAATATGTGAAACCCCTAGAGCTAAAGAGCCTTCTGTATAAGATTTGGGAACAGCTCTTATCGATGTTTCTGCCACAGTAACAATAGTAGGAAGCATCATAATAGCAAGCACTAGAATAACAGCTAGTAAGCTTTGCCCTCTCGCAAGACCAAAATTGTCCTGTAATAAAGGAACGATAATCGCGAGACCGAATACTCCGTATAAAACAGATGGAATACCAGCAAGAAGCTGAATAGCCGGAGAAATGAGCTTGGCTAATCTCTTAGGTGCAATTTCCGCAAGAAAGATGGCTGTAAATAAACCAATCGGAACTCCAATAATTAGTGCACCAAGTGTAGCGAATAGAGATGCTACGATCATTGGAAAAATACCGAATTTATCCTCGCTCGGAACCCAGTCTGTGCCGAATATAAAATCTATAAAGCTGTAGCCCTCTGCTATAAACGGATAAGAGCCCTTATAAAACACAAAGCCTACAATTAACGCTAAACTCACTACAGATAATAATGCACAAGCAAGGAAAACCTTTGCAGATAAACCTTCTAAAAAATACTTACGTTTATTTGCTTTTTCTATTTCAGTTTGCTTTTCGAATGGTGGTGTAGTCACGCAAGTTTCCTCCCATTTTGTAAATTCAACATATGTTGTTTATTGCAGAATAGGGATAGCACCAGCTTCGGAAACTATTTCCTGTCCATTAGAGCTTAAAATATAATCGATAAATTTCTGTCCGCCTTGCGTTAAATCACCATCTTTGTATACGAACAAAAATGGTCTTGAAAGACTGTATTTGTTGTCTAACACGTTTTGAGCAGTCGGCTCTACTCCGTTTATCTTCATCGGGTAAATCGTTTCATCAATATACTCGAAGGATATAAATCCAACTGCGTGCTTGTTTGTTGCCACAGTAGTCTTTATATTTCCATTCCCACTTGCGACAATCGCATTTCGAATCAATTCACCGGAGGAATAGCCGACAATTTCCTGAAAGGCATCACGGGAGCCTGAACCATCCTCACGCGATACTACCACAATTTCTAAATCCTCTCCGCCAAGCTGCTTCCAGTTCGTCACTTCACCAGTGAAGATTTGCTTCACCTGCTCCATCGTTAAATCCTGAACCTTATTCGATGGATGTGTAACAATTACAATCCCATCATAGGCAATGATGATTTCCTCTAATTGTGCAGCTTCCTCTTCCTTTAAATCACGAGAGCTCATTCCTATTTCAGAAACACCGTTTGTTGCATTCGTAATACCCGCAGATGATCCGATCTGATTTACCTCTATATTGACCGATTCTGTTTCTTCATATTTCACCGCTAACTTCTCTGCCAAAGGTCCAACCGAAGTAGATCCAGATATAGAGATAGTTTGCTTATCGCCACTTGAGTGTTCTGTATCATCACTTCCACAGCCAGTAAGAATCGCCAAGGGAATAACAAGAGAAACGATCGTTTTCTTAAATAACATGGGAAACCTCCAAGAGTTATAGACTTCTATCTACTTTCCATCATAATGTTAATTTTTTAACCCTTTATTAACTGAATGTAAAGGTATTGTAAACTTTCTAAAAATGAATTAAATATATTGTGAATTTATTGAAAATTAAAGTAAACTCATTTACATTAATTTCTACTCTAGACAAGTGAATTATAAATTATAAAGCACACCGATATAGTTTCTCTTAGTTTGCCCTTCAACAAGTGTTCATATGTATAGCTGCTGAATAACGTTTGAAACTATATTTCAGCTTCTCTCTTGATACCGATTGGATATGGATTATTTCCACCAAATGATTGTCCTCCGTTAACAAATGGGTCAGGCTGGCAATTGATTTGAAGGGCTATTATAAGTCGATGGTGGAGCGGTTTCATTGTTTTGTTTTTTAGGTTCTAAAAATTGAGCACTGTCTGCAACCACATCTGTCGTGAATATTTTTTTATCTCCACTTGTATAACTGACTGTTCGCATACTTCCTTCTACTCCAGCTAAATGTCCTTTCTTAAGAAATTTAGCAGCATTTTCTGCTTGACTTCTCCAAACAATCACACGAATGAAATCTGAATCTTGCTCTCCCCTTGTTGATTAGAAAATTTACGTTTAACTGTAAGTGTAAATTGTGCTTTAGCAATTCCGCTTGGGGTTTGAGTAAGTTCCACATCCTTAGTAAGTCGGCCAACTAATACGGTTCTATTAATCATAATTAAATCTCCCTTCGTTCATACGATCTGTTTAGTTAATTGGTGCAATTAATCTACATCTTCGAGGTCAAAAAACCAATTCAGTCCTCGTTTGATCTTAGATACTTTATTAACTGGTATATTTAAACTCCAATTTTTCTCTCCGGCCATTCTCCAAAGGATACGGTCATCATTACTAGTAAGCAGGTGCTTTACCAAATTCCTCTGACATTTGTTCCTTCGCTTAACATAATACCTGTCGAGCATAAAAAAAGTACCCATTATACAATCTGAAATTCAGACTGAATAATGGGTACTCGTCACTTTCAAAACTAATTGCTTTTACTTTGTGTAATTGTCTTCAACACATCAGGTGTTTTTTCATTTTTATAGGCTTGTTTATATTCCTTTACTAAATCTACTTTGTTTAACTTCTCGTCTATTAGAATATCACCTACCACAGGAACTAAGGTATTCCAGTTTTCTGAATCTAGATGTCGAGTAGCAAATAAGTAGGTTTGTCCAGGCACAAGTAATTTGTCACCCTCGATCAACATTAATGCTTTTTCTCCATCTTCATCCTCAAAATAACCACCTTGCTGATTTACTTTTACTTCTCCATAAAGATTGCCCTTTACGTTCTCAATAACTTCAACAGCAAACTGAGTCTCAGGTGGCCCATCAAGTGATTTTGTTCCATCTTCTTTAATTACTGTACCAATAAACACATTATCAACCGCACCAACTAATTTATTTTTATCCGAAAAATCATCAATCCCATGGGCATGTGCTTCAAATACACGAATTTCTTGTGTTGTTTCTTGTACCTGGGCATCTTCAGCATCAAAGTGTTTAATCCCATAAAATCCTGTAGTCATAACTGTAACAAGACCTAGAGTTAGTAATGTTTTTTTCATTTTAGAATTCCTCCCTTTCTTTTAATAACCCCACAAAGTATGATAGTCTTCTTTATCATGAGAACCTAAAGTTGTTTTAGAGGTAACACTTTTGTGCATGATCTCTGTTGAATAACTGTGGTCTAGTCCTAGAGCGTGGCCAAGTTCATGTGTAAAAGTATTTTGTCTCTGAGCATTAGAATAATTATCAAGATAATAATTATTTACCTGTATTAAATCTGCACCAGTATAAGTACTATATAGACCTGCCCAAGTTACATCCGATCTGTTTGCATCTTTAAAAGATACATCTTCAACGGTAGTGGCTGTATCACCTAAAATATTAATTGGGCTTAGGGTATTCCAAGTGGAAATAGCTGCATTTCTTTGGGTGGTCCATTTTGTTGTTCCATGATAAGTTCCCCATCGTATTTCGCCTCCATCAACTGAACTGTAGCCTAAAAAGTGTGCTGAAGCACTGGCTGGTAAAATCATAAGCATTAGAGCACCGACAATTAAAAATCTTTGAGTTAACTTTTTCATTTTTCTCCCACCTTCGATTTTTTTTTGACAAAAAAATTAGTTTTTTGCTCCTTTCTAAATATTTTGTTACATGAAAGAAATTAGACACTTTAGAACAAAAACCTTTGTTTTATTTTGTAAAATTTTGTCGAATAGTAAAAAACAGGAAGTAAATACCAATAAAATGATTGAAAATTAGGAATTTTTAATTATTATAAAATGTATACATAATAAGTTCCTCTTAAAAATGTACAAGCAATAAACTTCTTACTTATTTCTTCATAGAAATAGTTTAAAAATAATAAGAATAAAAATAAATTTTAGAAATTAAAGCCAAATGGAGTTCTAGACCGTCTAATAGTTGATAGAAAATAAGGAGGTGTTTTAAATTTTAAATTTAGTGAATAAAGCTCAAAAAGGTAATGACAACGCATTTTTGACATTATTTCAAAAGTATGAAAATGACATTTACAGAGTAGCTTTTGTATATGTGAAAAATCAAAATGATGCCCTTGATGTTGTTCAAGAAACAGCATATCAGTCCTTTAAATCAATAAAAAATCTAAAAGAACCTAAATATTTTAAAACTTGGTTGATAAGAATTGCGATAAACTGTGCACTTGATTTACTTAGAAAACAGAAAAATATTCTTCCTCTAAATTCAGAATTTGAAAACTTTATAGCAGGAGATTTTAACGAAGATATATTTGAAGAAATAACGTTAAATGAGTTAATCGAATGTTTAAATGAAGACGAAAAAAGTGTAATTATTTTAAGGTTCTATGATGATTTAACTATAAAAGAAGTATCTAAAACTTTGGAAATTCCTTTAGGTACAACAAAGACTATTTTGTATAGAGCCTTAAATAAACTTCGAAAAAATTTGGAAGGAGATCATATATATGAGCAATAAAATTAAACAAGAAATGAGTAAAATAGAAATACCAAAAGAAATTAGTGAAAGAAGTAAATTAGGAATTTCAAAAGTGAAATCAGAAAGAGGTAAACCTAAATTTAAGCGCTCTTTTATAATTGCACCAGCGATAGTAGCTTCATTAGCAATAGGTATTTTTACTTCAAGTTACTTTACAAATGACTCAGTAACGGAAAATCCTATAATAAAAACAATGGAATACAGCAGTAGCTTTGATTTGTCGGACACTCCTCGCCTTATTGGTTGGGCAGACAATGTATTCATTGGAAAAGTTATAAAACAATCTGGTACTAAATCATTGGGTGGTATCCCCGAAACTCAATTTGAAGTAGAAGTTACAGATAACATTAAAGGTGATCTTGAAGAAACCATAATAGTGAATCAACAAGGTGGATACACAAAAGAAGAATTAATATTAGTAGAAAATGATCCACTACTTAAAGAGGGACAATTATATTTATTTGTTACAAAGTATCTGCAAGAAGAAAATTGGTATACCTTAGTACCCGTGTATGGGGACATTTTAATTAATAATAATGATGAAAAAAATAATCTAATCCAAGAATATAAAATAGAGTATGAAAATGAAATACCGTTTGGGAATTAGCGAATAAAAGAGATTGGCTGCTGCAAGGTAGCCAATCTCTTTTTGGGTTTCCAAATTTTCTAATCAGAAATCAACATATTTAATACATGGACCGCCAGTATTGAAATAAAGGTGTTTTACTGGATAAATGATTTTAAAATTAAAAAGACTATAGACAATTTCAATTTTTTTGTTTTTGTCTGCAGTCTGCCCATATAATTGCATATGATAAAGGTCTAAACCCTTTCGTTAATAATTTTCAAATTGCCATTCCTTCTTAAATCACTTACTTTCTTCAAACTTGTTACATGCGCTCTACCCAGAACTCTCGATATGCTATCCTTTTTAGTAACATCACATATCGAACATATGTAACCGAGCCATTCTTCTGTAAACGGTTTACTACGGTTTTCGTGGAAACTTGAATTATATTTCATTCGATAGTTTGATAACGTGTATTCAAACTCATTTAACATATAAGATTTAGTCAAATGAATCACCCTTTCTAATAAACTTGATGGATATAATGAAGTAGTATTCACCTTCCTTTCGCTTTTAACACTGCTTGCGTTGCTTTCGCTAATAGGTCTGATTGTCCTTGAATATTCAATAATTTGTTGTACTGGATCTAAGCGTTGTTTAAGTCCCTTTTGTCTTGTCCATTCGGATATGAATTTATCAAAATTTAATGAACTTCCCTACGTTTTTTCCCAGCAGTTTAGGGTATAACTAACTCCGATGAACTATATTTACGGAGGTGCTGAAATAAGTGGAAGAACAAACAATATCAATTGTAAAGCAGTCGCTAAATGCATTATTGGAGAACGAGACCTTTTTGCCTGATTTACAAGGAGAGATGCGGACAAAGGCATTTACTTCATTGAATGCAATTCTATCTACACCGAATCAGATACATAAGTCTTTCCTGCGTGTTCCGCTGGAAAGCGGAGAAATTGTTCGGATTCCCTCTTATCGTGTGCATCATAATGATGCCCTTGGTCCGTATAAGGGTGGTATTCGTTTTCATGAGTCGGTTAATGAGTTAGAGGTTATTAATTTGGCATTTCTAATGACGCTAAAAAATGCACTTCATAATGTACCCTTCGGTGGAGGAAAAGGTGGAATCGTCATCAATCCTAAAAACTTTACCGACAAGGAGTTACATCGTATTTGCATAAAATATGTTCGCTATTTTAACGATGTCCTCGGTCCTGACCGTGATATTCCAGCACCAGACGTTGGTTCCGGTGAACGAGAGATGGATTGGATGATGGCAGAGTACAAAAAGATTAACCAAGGACAACCCTACTTGGGCAGTTTTACAGGAAAAAGTATTGCAAATGGTGGATCTTTAGGCCGTAGAGAGGCTACTGGCAAGGGAGTTTACTTCACCTTCCGCTACATGTTAAGTAATTATGTAAAGGAACATGCGCAAAAATTAGAAAGCTCTGAAAACCCTTTTGCCAAAACGGCACTGGAATATTCCAACCGCCCTTTAACAATTGCGGTGCAAGGATTCGGTAATGTTGGTTCAGTTACAGCACTTGAGGCTTCTCGCTGTACACATCTTCAAAACAAGGTCGTTGCAGTAAGTGATCGTAATGTCACTCTATATAATTCAGATGGGCTGGATATTCAGGCTCTTGCACAATTTTCATCCGAGAACAAAGGCGACCTTCCGACTTCAGAGGAGCAGCTAAAAGAGACAGGAGTCACCGCGTCTATATTAAGCAGAGAAGAAATTCTTACAATGGGCGTAGATGTTTTATTCCTTGCAGCACTAGAAAATCAATTGAATGACTCCAATAAAGCTGATATTAAGGCTCGAATTATCGTAGAAGGAGCGAATGCCCCAACTACTAAGGAAGCAGACGACTACTTGAGCAAAAAAGGTGTCATCATTATTCCAGACATTTTAGCAAATGCCGGCGGGGTAATTGTTTCTTATTTAGAATGGCTTCAGGGACGCGAAACACAGTTTTACTCAGAGGAAGAAGTGTACAACCAGCTTCTAGCGAAAATGAAAAATACAATGGATACATTACTGCCATTATATTTTGGAGATCCTTTACCACTTCGCCAAAATTGCTATATCCATGCGGTTATTCGCTTATCTACTGTGCTGTATAGACAAGGGAAGCTTTATTAAAAATGGCTATGCTAAAGGTAGATGTAAGACACAAAAAATGAGCTGGGATATTTTCTCCAAGCTCATTTTAATTTGATTTCCTTTTTATTAAAGCACGCGTTAGTTGAATAAGAAATAGAAGACACCAAAGCATTTCTACTTTCTTTATGTAAGCACCAATAGTGAAAAAGGCTTAATTATTTTTTCTTAAAAGTACACAAAGTTTCTATCGTATCTGATAATATCTCCATTTGTCTTTCTTTATCATTTAACTCTTCTTTTACCTCTATAATACAGTTCAATAAAACTTCATCTGATATTTCACCTTTAATTGATTCTATCAATTGATATGCTTGTGCTTGTACTTCAAAGTTTCCATTTATCAAATGGTAAATTAGTGTTTCTAAATGTGCTGAACAATCGAATGGTTCTAGTGCGTATATAGTTTTTGGGTCATTAATAACATCTATTAACGGTTGTACCACTTCTTCGTTCCCAATATCACTTAACGTTAAAGCAATAGAGTTTCGTTTCTTAATAAAGGATTTTCAGTTCTTTGTAAATATTCAATAAGTAAAGGAATTGCTTGAATGTCCTTACTTCTGCTAATTTCTTCTAAAATGATTTCTGCTTCATCAAACTTTTCATTTTCTATTGCAAATCTTAATGAATTATTGTCCATAATACTTATCCAAACTCCTTGTCATTTACCATAATAAAATTTTATATAATGATCATATTTTGCTAAAGCACGCGTTAGTTCAATAAGAAGTTACAATTTAATTGTTTTTCCGCTTCTTTTACAATGGTTGTAATTAGAGATTCTCTTGTAATTCCCTCTACATTATCACCATATCGATAGTCGTCTATCATTTCACTGATCTCATACCATACATTTAATTCTTCGCTAACAAATTCTTCACGAACTACTTGGTAAATTTCATATGCATAGTTAATTGCAATAGATTCATTATCTATTATTTGTTTTAGCAAATACCAGAAGTAATACTTAGAACACTCATCCTGTGTGGGTTCTTCCATACTTAATTCTCTTACTGCCCTATGAAAATAATCTTCTACCTCAAAAATATTTAGAGTTTCTCTTAGGGAAGAAAGTATATTTAGTGATGTAGATGTATCACTATTTTCTGACATTTGGGTAGACCAATTAACATAATCGACAGGTTCTACTTTCTTTTCGAATATTTTATAATACAACATTTTAGTTTCCATCACTTCCTCCTTTTATTTTCCTCTTTCCTTGTTCAACTAACCTGCTCCGTAGTTTAAGTGTAACATTTCACAATGCATATTTAGGATCAACCTAATATTTTGGACATAAAAATGGACCATCGAAAAGATGGTCATATTTTGCAAAACACCCGTTAGTTCAATAAGAAATAGAAGTATATTTATTTATATCTATATTGTATTAGTTGGTTTTCCGTTCCTAAGTATTCTTCATTGCCAATCCTGCTTATCTCTATAAATCCTATTTTCTCAAGCATTTTTCTGGAGCGAATATTCTCTTCGTGGGTTTCTGCATTAAAAATTGTAATTCCTAAGTTTATAGAAGCGTAATCCATCATACATAGAATAGAATTAGTCCCAATTCCTTTTCCCCATAATGTACTCTCACCAATTGCAATACCTAATTCAGCTGCATTATCTTTAATACAGGCTAAATCTGCATACCCAACTAACCTTTCTTTCAATTCTATTCCCATTCGAACAAAGTCTTCAGATTCATTACTTATACAATGAAGCCACTATCTATACAATTCTTCTTCACTTCTATTTTTCTCCCAGCCATTCGCTGAACAAAAATGTCATCCTTACTCCAATTTAAAACAACTTCATAGTCATCTATTCTTAAATTTCTAATTTTTATGGAGCGTATATTGTTGTCTTTAGTATTCATTCTACTATCCCCAATAGATTTCTTTGTTCAACTAAACTGCGTCTTTAGTTGAACAAGAAATGAGAGCTGTACTACCAGCTCTTCATTTTACTAAGCACCCGTTAGTGGAAGAAGGAAATTCCCTTTAACTTTACCTGTTTTACTCTATCAATCTAAAAAGGTCAGAATAAAAAAGTTTTATCGTTGCTTCATTTTCTTTATCGTTATATAATCCAAAGCCATATTCAGTTCCTTCAATTAACCCAACTGAATACAACAATCCTTCTTGAAAATCCTTTGGACGATAGTCAATAGCTTCCGAGATGAAGGGGGTCAATGAATCGGTTCCAATGAATATTATTGGTTTCTGTAATTCAGCATAAATTTTTGAATAATTATCGTTAGAGGCTTCTGCTAATTGTTCTTTCATGATAAAGACAGCATCATAGTTTTTATAATTGTCGTTAGATAAATCTTCAAAAGTAATCGGAACAAAATTTACCGTCTTATTTTCTATTATAGTAGGTGAATTTCCAATGATACCAATGTTCAAAACACGCCCAGTGTAAGGATTAGTCGGAGTGGTAGAACTGCACCCAGTCGTAAAAGTAAGTAACATCAATATAAAAATGAATAATGATTTTTTCATTACATCTCCCTCTTAACAATCTCCATTTTTTAATTATTACTTATTCTTTATTTTATATTCGAATTCCTTCTTCAACTAAACTCCGTCATTGTTTCGATAAGAAAAAAGGCTCTACTCCATCTTGAAGTAAAGCACCCGTTAGCTTAATTAATGCCTGCTGCTGCTGTCATTGCAATGCTCCACATAATAAGAGTAAACGATATTGTAAGCCAAACTGTATTGACCGTAGTTTTTTCTTCGTGTTTTACCTTTTTCAATATAGAAACCAAATTCAAACAAAATATAATGCACTAGATAGGCATTAAAAGCCATCCTATGTATATAAAGGCATAAATCATATGCTCACTCCTTTGTAGTTGTTTATCATTGTTCTGCTAAAGCAACCGTTAGTTGAACAAGCTGGGGCTGAAAAAATTTTCTGCTATCGTATTCATTTTGTCTGGCTTTTCTACAACAGTCCAATGACCGCAATTTTCAATTTCAATTAATTTTGCATGTGGTACGTACTTTATTAATAACTCTTTAATTTTTGCAGGTGTAATAATATCATGACTTCCCTGTGCGACTAGAATTGGTATTTCAGATAATTTATAGATTTCGCTTTTTAAGTCATAGTTCTTTTCAATATCTTCTCCTATTAATTGATTGACATAACTATTCATACTGGACTTCTCTTTCCTTTTTAATGTATCGACTGAAAATACGTAGTATGGGTCTAAAATATTTAAAATATCTTCATAGGATCCAGAACCTTTTTTCATTTTTCTATCTGCCTTAAAAAGATTTATTTTATCCTTCAAGGAGATTTTTTTCAAAAGTTCTTTTTCAAAGCTTTTATATCCTTTTGCCGAAACTCCTATAGCAGCTGTTAGAAGTATTTTATTAACTCTTTCCGGGTAGGTAGTTGCATAAAGCAAGGCAAGCATAGAACCCCAAGACTCTCCGAAAAGGTTCATTTTTTCCAACTTCAATTCTTTGCGCAATAATTCTAATGTCTTTACTTCATCCATCATGGAGTATGTATTACTTTTAGCGTGTTCTGATTTACCGCAACCCCTTTGATCATATAAAACAAGTTTGAACTTTTGGGCTAATGGTAAAACGTGAGGAAGAAAAAAACGATGCTCACTTCCAGGACCACCATGAAGGAAGACGATAACTTCTCCGTCACCAATAATATTGACATGCAGTTTTTGTCCTTTGATATTAACAAAATCTATTGGTCCCTTTAATTCATTAGCCATGTTTTACCTCCTACTATTCTTGATTCTATATTGTTCTTTAGATCTTTCCTTCTTCAACTAAACCTGCCCCGTTAGTTTAAGTGTAACATTTCACAATGCATATTCTGAGATCAACTTAATATATTGCACATAAAAATAGACCATCGAAATGATGGCCATATATTACCAAAGCACCCGTTAGTTGAACAAAGAGGTCTATACTATCCCTCATTGGTATAACTTACCCCCCCGTTCGACTGGTCCATCTATACTGATTACAAATAAACTACCATCTTTCTTATTGAGATAAATATCTTGATTATGTTGTACACCATCGCCTAATTTTGTTTGAGAACCTGTCACTTCAACCATTGACATACCAATCTCATGAATTTCTTGTCGTTGTACTATCCTCGCATTCACTAAACACATTTTTTCCTCCATAAAAAAATAGCCCAGCTTAAAACTGGACTACATTGTATAATATCTATCCTTCTATTTCTTTTAATCTATTGAATTATTACTTATTAAGTAATGCTAACTTAGCCTTAGAAGGTGTTTTGTACTCCAAAGGACCGTACATATGGACAAACAATCCGCCGCCTAAGCCGTATTCTCCTCCGAAAATATCTTTACGGAATGAATAGACACGGTACTCACCACCCGCTGGTAACACTTTTCCTCTAGAGCCATCTGTCTTAAATGTTCCCATATCTCCGTAAAGTGTTACTTTACCAATCTGCCCTGCTTTAAGTTCCGTTTTACCCCACATTACTTTTGTGGATGAAGCTTCTGAAGTGATGCTGAACGTAAACATCGCTACTAAAGTAAATGCAATCGCTATTAACATATTTTTTTTCATTTTCTTACCTCTTTCCCCAATTAATAAATTAATTATAATATAAAATAACTCTCTTTTATTGACTATTTCGATTCATTTCATATATACCTTCTTATTAAACTAAACCTGCACCGTTAGTTTAAGTGTAACATTTCACAAACTAAATCGATTCACGAAAAAACAACCCTAGCCTTAAACATAGCCTTAAAAATCTAAAAAGCCGAGCGAATAAATCCTCCTCGGCTTTTAATGAATTATATACATAAAAACGAACTATAGATGGTTGATTTCCGTGGGATGATAATATGTTGCCTCCACGCGTTGCTTGTAGTGTCTTGCTCATCTCGCTAAGTATCATGTTTCGCTACTATCACATGTTGTGTAGTAATTATAAAGCAAGTTAGGTTCTACAAGTAACACTCGCTCTAAGGTTGCAAGGTTTATTTTTCTTTAGGTTTACGCACCACTATGTAATTTAGTAAATAGTTCTAATCCGATTAATCTTTGTAGATCGTATACTAATAGAGATTTTGCATTGTGTACATAAATTTAAACATGATTATTTGCTAATTGCTTTCTGATAGTTTAGATACTGTTTCGGCTAACAGAAAACACCTTTCAGTCAGTGAGTCTATTTCAAGGTATTCACCTTCATTGTGCAGTTTTCCGCCAATCGGTCCTACACCATCTATAGTTGCTACGCCAAGGTGAGAGGGAAATGATGCATCTGATCCTCCACCCGTATGAGAATCCGTTACTATCAAGCCAAAGGAATTCCCGACTTCCTTAACTATCTCTAGTAATTTCTGGTTCTTTTCATCAGGTTCCATTGGTGGGCGAGTAATTCCGCCTTCTAAGTCAATTGTTGTCCCTGGTACATCTGGTACTGAACAAATACTTTCGATTTTCTTTGCGATTTCTAAACTTTGCTCATCACTCTCAACGCGTACATCCACATATCCAGTGGCGCTATCTGGTATCATATTTACCGCGTCTCCACCTTCAACTATGCCTACACTTACTGATATTCCTTGTTCGTGGTCAGTTAAATGATTAAGTTTTATCGTTTTATACGCAAGTTCCTCAATAGCGCTTCTGCCTTCTTCTGGAGCTACTCCTGAATGTGCAGATCTTCCGTGTACATGCAACGTATACCTGCCTCCCCCTCTTCTCGAGGACACAATCGATCCATCTTTACGGGCAGGTTCCATAACCAATGCATATTTAACATTTTTTGAAATTTCCTCAATGAGCTCCCTTGAAGTAGGTGAACCTATTTCCTCATCACTATTTAATATAATGATGACGTTTTTCATTGCCGCATCTTTTTTCTCGTACAAATATTTCATAGCATACAATAATGTAACCTGACTTGCTTTCATATCAGCCACTCCTGGACCAAAGGCAAGGCCATTTTTAATAGTAAACGGCCTTTCTGCTGCTGTTCCAATCGGAAATACAGTATCCATATGAGCAATAAGCAGAATTTCAGGCTTCATAGCTTCTTTATGCTTAATTAGGATATTATTCCCAAAGTCTTTGTTTTCTTTAACTTCTATAGTAAAATCCATTTGTTTATATTCTTCTATAAGTATTTTTCCAATCTTATCGACTCCAACTTTATTTGTTGAACCACTATCGATGTTCACTAATTTTTCAATGAGGTTAAGCATTGGTTCAAGTTTTTTTTTAAGATAGTCCATGAGTATCTACCATCACTTTCTCTTCATTGATAATTCCTTTTCCATCCTTAAGAGGAAAATGACATGCTACAAATTGACCTGGTGATATCTCCTCAAATACAGGTTCGTTTTTACTGCATATTTGCTGAGCATAAGGGCATCTCGTATGGAAATTGCACCCAGGTGGTGGATTGGCTGGACTCGGGATATCGCCTTCCAGAAGTTGTCTTCCCTCAATGTTTCGTTGAAGAGGATCCGGAACTGGCACAGCGGACAATAGACCTTCTGTATAAGGATGCATCGGATGTAGAAACAACTTTTCTTTTGTCGTCAGCTCCACTATTTTACCGAGATACATCACAGCAATTCTGTCACTGATATGCTTTACAGCTGGTAATCCATGTCCGATAAAAATGAAAGTTAGATTTAGTTCCTTTTGTAATTTAGATAGTAAGTTTAATATTTGGGATTGAATTGATACATCAAGCGCAGAAACTGGTTCATCACATACGATCAACTTTGGATTTAAGGAAATAGCACGGGCAATTCCGATTCTTTGCCTCTGTCCCCCGCTAAATTCATGTGGATATCGATTGACATAAGAACGGTTTAAACCAACTAGATCCATCAGTTCCATTACTCGTTCAGAGAGTTCTTTTTTATTGAAAGATTTATGAGTTCTCAACGGTTCGGCTATCAAATCAAAAACTCGCATACGTGGATTTAAAGAAGAGAAAGGATCCTGAAAAACCATTTGGATATCTGCTCGTTTCTTTCTTAAAGCCTCTCCTTTTAGCTTAGTCAAATCTTCTCCTTCAAAAAGAATTTCTCCTTCCGTTGCATCAAGTAAATGACCAATCAAGTTTCCTGTAGTTGACTTTCCACATCCTGATTCACCTACTATACCAAGCGTTTCTCCTTCGTCCACATAAAAGTCCAAGCCATCGACTGCATAAAGAAACTGTTTTTTTCTTTTTAAGAAACCTTCAGATATATCAAATGCTTTTTTCAATCCTCTAACTTCCAGCAAATGATTTTGTTTCATACAAATCAACCACCTTTTCTTCATGAAGCCAGCATCTGACCTTGTGATCTGTCAAAATTTCTTCAAGTTTTGGTTGAGCTTCTGCACACTTTTGCATAGCATATGGACAGCGATCCATAAAACGACAACCTTTTGGATAATTTAACGGATTTGGAACAGTTCCAGGTATTGAGGTTAATTCATCTTTTAATTCATGAATCTTAGGCGTACTGTCCATCAGCCCTTTCGTATACGGGTGTTTAGGTTCTCTAAATAATGTAAATACATCCGTTTCCTCCACTACTTGACCTGCATACATAACAACTACACGGTCTGCCATTTCAGCCACTACACCTAGGTCATGGGTGATTAACAAAATAGAAGTATCAAACTCCGTAATTAACCCCTTCATTAATTTAAGAATTTGAGCCTGGATTGTTACATCCAGAGCAGTAGTTGGCTCATCTGCAATCAATAATTCAGGATTACAGGAGAGTGCCATTGCAATCATTACACGTTGTCTCATACCTCCACTTAATGAATGTGGAAATGAATCAATTACTTTTTCCGCTCTTGGTATTCCTACTTTTTTCAGCATTTCAATACTGAGCTTTCGTGCTTCTTTCTTACCCTTCTTTTGGTGTAACATAATGGATTCTGCCATTTGATTTCCTATGGTGAAAACTGGATTCAAAGAAGTAAGAGGCTCTTGGAAAATCATCGCAATCTCATTACCACGAAGGTTACGCATCTCTTTCATCGAGATAGGAACAATGTCTCTTCCTTTAAACAAAATCTGGCCACCCTGAATTTTTCCAGGAGAGTCAATTAAACGCATAATGGATAGGGACGTCACACTTTTCCCTGATCCCGATTCACCTACTATAGCTAATGTCTCTCCTTTTTTTATCCTAATTGAAACGTCATCGACTGAGGGAACAATCCCATTTTCAGTATGGAAATAAGTTTTGAGATTTTTTACATTCAGTACTTCTTCCGCCATTAGGGATTCCTCCTTAAGATTATTTTTTGATAGAGCGAGGATCTAGAACATCTCTTAACCAATCACCCAAGAATATTATTCCTAGTACTGTTACTGTAATGGCTAGACCCGGAAAAGTTGCAAGCCACCAACTTGTCGCTAAATAATCTCTTCCATCACTTAAAATAGATCCCCACGAAACAGTCGGTGGTTGAACACCAAGCCCCAAAAAGCTAAGTGATGCTTCAAGAATGATCGTTGTTGCCACACTTAACGTAGAAATTACGATAAAAGAGGAAATAACATTCGGTAGTAAATGACGAATAATTATCTTATTGTTTTTTACTCCAATTGAACGGGCAGCTCTTACAAAATCACGTTCCTTTATAGTTAGCACTTCGCCACGTACAAGCCGTGCATAGTTTACCCAATTCGTAGCACCCAGAACGAAAATAAGAGTAATAACACTTGGTCCAAAAACACTAAGTATTACTAGCGCAAAAAGAATAGTTGGTATTGCTAGGAAGGAATCTACAAGGCGCATTAACACATTGTCGATAAAACCACCATAATACCCTGCTATCAAACCAATAGTAACACCGATAATTCCCGCAACAACGACAGAGGTAATACCTACTAATAAGGAAATTTGAGAACCATAGATAATCCGACTAAGAATATCCCTACCAAGGTTATCCGTTCCCAATAGATTTGCAGTACTACCACCTTCCATCCAGAAAGGAGGCTTTAGCATATTAGCCGCATTAATAGCAGCGGGATCATGTGGTGCTAGTAGTGGTGCAAAAATGGCCACTAAGAAAACAAAGAAAACGATAAAGAATCCTACTGTGCCTGTCTTACTTCTAAGTAATAATCTACTCCACCTTTTAAAAGAAGAGGGTTTGTTTTGTGTCATGCTTATTGTCTGTGATTGGGTCAACTTAACTTCCCCCTAGCTATATTTAATCCGTGGATCTAATAGTCGGTAAAGAATATCTGCTACTAGATTCATAAGAATTACGAGTGTTGCAATGACAAATACACTGGCTTGAACAATTGCCATATCACGCGTATTTACAGCCTGTATTAATAATTGACCTAAACCCGGCCATGAAAAGACAGTTTCAGTAATCAATGTCCCCCCAACCAAAGTGGAGGTTTGTAATGCAGTAATGGTTATGACAGGAATAAGTGAATTTCGGAAAGCATGCTTATAAACTACGATTCTATCCTTTAAACCTTTACTCTTCGCTGTCCGTACGTAATCCTGATTCAAGGTTTCAATCATGCTAGACCGGATGAGTCGTGTCATTTCCGCAGCTATCCCAGTAGCAAGAGTTATGGAAGGAAGAACCAAATGTAACAGCGTCCCTCTTCCTGAAACCGGGAAGAAACTTAAAGTGACAGAAAACAATAAAATCAACATGATACCCAACCAAAAGTTCGGCATTGCTTTTCCTATGACAGCCGCACCCGTCGCCACTAAGTCTAGACTAGAGTTTTGTTTTGTAGCAGACCAAATACCAAGTGGAATCGATACAACAATTGCGATTATAAGCGCTGCGATACCTAGTTCAAGTGTTGCGGGGAGACGCTCAAGGACGATTTCCATAGCGTCCTGACCATAACGGTAGGATTCTCCAAAGTCACCTTGTACAAGGTTCATAAGGTATGTAGTGTATTGAACGATAAAGGATTCGTTTAAACCTAAGGATTCTCTTAATAGCTCCACATCTTCCTGGGATGCGTCATCAGGGAGCATTAATGCAACTGGGTCTCCCGCGATAAAGACTAGTGAAAAGACAATAAATGAAATGATTAATAAAACAGGTATTATTTGTAGTATTCGCCTTACAAAGTAATTGTTCATCAATTGTCACCTCACACATATTTTGAAATGATTTATTGTAACCTACTATTTTTTTACACAACCAAATAGTAAAGGAAGGAAGAGCAAGCTCTCCCTACCGATAACCGTACCTACTTTTTATTAATGGAATCCACGTAAATTATTTCATCCATTGTAGGAGTATAATCAATTGCATCACTCACACCTACGTTAATAGATTCTTGATGTAAAACAATGTGAGCTGTGTCTTCAGCTAATAAATGTTGTGCTTTAATATATTGCTGTGCTCTTTCTTCTGGGTCCATATTTTGAGCAGCAGCTGCCAATAATCCCTCTACTTCTTCATTGTAATAATCAATTTGTCCTTTAAATCTTTCGTAGTTATACCAATCTAATGCATTCGCAGCATCAAACATAGAGTTACCCAAAGCTAGTAAATAAGCATCCTTATTTTTGCCTGAATTACGAAGTTCAACGAAACTACTCCACTCCATGAATTCTACATTTGCTTTTACCCCAATCGCAGTCCACATTCCGGCAACCATCTCAGCTATTTCAGCATCCTGTAAATAACGTCCTTTTGGAGAATGGAAGGTCATTTCAAAGCCATCAGGATAGCCTGCTTCTGCCAATAATTTTTTTGCTTTTTCTACATCATAGTTATAGGTGTCATAAAGATCTTCAGCAAAACCAAAGTTTCCTGGCGCTACTCGTGTAATGGTAGGTATTCCTGCGCCATTTAATAAATTATCCGTTATTGCCTTGTTATCAATTGCCAAGTCCAAAGCTTCTCTAACTCGAGGATCAGAAGTTGGATATCCTTCAGTTGAACGCAAAAATATCATCATTGTCCGGTTAGAAGTTCCTTGTGATAAATGGGTGCCATCGTTATCCTCAATACGTTTCCACTCACTTGGAGGCATGTTTGTTGCAATATCAACTCCACCTGTTAGTAGCTCAGAGACACGTGTAGAGTTTTCCGGGATTACACGGAATACCACTTCGTCCCATTCTTCATTTTTTCCTTCAAAATAATCATCATATACTTCTAGGACAATTCTATCGTCGCGTACCCATTTGGAAAACTTAAATGGTCCTGTCCCAACTGGATTTTCCAAGAAATAATCCATTCCATTTTCTTCAATATATTCGGAAGGAAGGATACTAGATGCAATTCTTGAAATTCTATTTAGCAAAGCTGGATCTGGTTCATTTGTAATAATACGGATTGTAAGTTCATCAATAACTTGTACCTCTTTAATAGAGTTATAGTTAATGTGATCAAGAAGTGTTGAATCATGTGCAACACGTTCAAGTGAGAATTTAACATCCTCAGAATCTAAAGTTTCGCCGTTATGGAAAGTAACGCCTTCTTTTAGTTTCACTTCCCAAGTCTTATCATCTATTTTTTCATAACCTTCTGCTAAGTCTGGTAAAATCTCTCCAGTTTCGTTATCTCGTTTAAACAAATAGTTAAACATATTCACGTGAATTGCTTCTGTGGAAGTATTTACATGATTATGAACGTCAAATGTTACCATGTCCGTTCCCATTGCAATCGTTAATGTTCTATCATCCTCTTTTTTTGGCGTCGAAGTGGAAGATTCCTCTCCATTACAGGCTGCCAACAAGCCCACTGTCAAAAGTATAGAACTAGCTAACCCTACCCATTTCCTCATACTCATACCCCTTTATCTATATATTTTTCATGAATCAAATACTTATTGTTCGGTTGAATTATTCTCTATGTAATCAAGAGCGAATTGGGCCAATAAAGCAGAGCCATACGGCAGTGCATCTTCATCAATATCAAATTTTGGATGGTGATTTGGATAGATACAATCTTTTGTTTCATTGTAAGTACCCAATCTAAAGAAAATACCTGGCACTTTCTCAGCATAGTAAGCAAAATCCTCTCCCCCCATGCTCGGATTCACAATTGAAAGCGTACTGGCGCCCAATATTTTCTCAGCAACTGAATCTAATAATGGGATCAATGTATTGTCATTTTTAACGGAAGGATAGCCAAATTGATAATCAAATTTATAACTAGCCCCCATCCCTTCACAGACACCTTTAATATATCTTTCCATTCTTTGAGAAATGACCTCTCTTAACGAAGGATCTAAGACTCTAACTGTGCCTTCCAATCGGACGGACGGTGCAATAACATTTCTTTTAAAGCCACCTTCTATTTTACCTATTGTCAAAACAGCTGGTTTTAGAGGGTCGATTGATCGGCTCACAATTTGCTGTAACGAAGAGATAACTTCGGCTGCTACCGTTATCGAGTCGATCGACATATGTGGATGAGCCGCATGCCCCCCCTCTCCAATCACTTCTATGTCAAAGGAATCCGCACATGCCATTGCGACATCTTTCGCAACAGTTATATACCCTGTGTTTGCTGTAGGATGTACATGCAAACCGGCAATAACATCTACATCAGGATTGTTAAGCACCCCTTCCTGAACCATATGTAGGGCCCCTGCTAAACCTTCCTCTGCTGGCTGAAATATAAATTTGATATTCCCTTTTTGGGGTCTATGTTTACTTAGTAATTTGGCTGCTCCCAACAAAATGGCTGTATGAGCGTCATGTCCACATAAATGTGCAACCCCAGGAACAGACGAGGCGTATAAAACATTTTTTTCATCTTGTATAGGAAGTGCATCCATATCTGCTCTTAAAGCAACAGTCGGACCTGGATGAGTACCTTGTAGAAGAGCAACTATTCCAGTTTTCGCCACTGGTGCTTGAATTTCTAAACCAAGTTCTTTTAAATTTTCCAAAACAAACTTTGAAGTTTCATATTCTTCAAATGATAGTTCCGGATTCACATGAAGATGTCTACGCCATTGTATTAAATAATCCTTAAGGTCAAGTGCCTCTTTAAGCAAAACGTTTTCTTCTACTACTTTGTGTTTCATTTAATCCTCCTATTTAATTTATTTAATATAATATTCGGAAATAAAAGTATTTTCTGATTATTGTATTAATACTAGTTTAGAATATTTCTTTAGTCAAGACTAATTTCCCAATTTTTCGACATCATTTTTTGTTTTTTTTAAAGCGATTCTCTTGAAAGTAATCTTATTTATCCCAAGGAAAACTAGATGAATATATCGAGTATTAAAACCACAAACGAATGAAGGCAAAATTAAAAGACCTAAATCCAGTAGAATACCGAACTCAGATCTTAGAAGTCGTTAAATTATTTGTGTAACTTTACTTACTATTTTCATCAACTACAAGGAGGTGCCATTCGATTCGATGACTTTTTTGTACCAATAATAGCTGTTCTTCTTTATGCGACGGAGATCATGTACACCCTCTTCATGCTGATTTACATAAACTAACCCATAGCGTTTTTGGAAGCCGTTTAGCCAACTTAACAAATCAGTGAAGGACCAGACACAATAACCCATTACATCTACTCCGTCGGAAATTGCCTCCTGAATGGCAATTATATGGGAACGCAGATATTCAATCCGATAATCATCTTGAACTACTCCATCCGCATCTAACTTGTCATATTCCCCCAACCCATTTTCACTTATCAAAATAGGGAGTCCGTAACGATTAGTCATTCTACGTAGAGCAATTCTTAACCCTTGAGGATCGATATTCCAATCCCAATTCGTTCTTTCCAAGTTTGGATTGGCAATTGTTTTATACAGTCCTGGTATTCCAGAATCCTTGGATGTTCCTTTTTTACCGGTTGTATTCATTTCCGATGAACCAATACCGCCTTCTAAGGGATTCTCTTCAAAAGTTGTTGTCTGATAATAATTTAAACCAATAAAGTCTGGCTTACCTTCTTTTAATAAATCAAAATCGCCTTTTTCAATTAAAGGAGCTAGTCCTTTTTCCTCTAAGTAATTCCATGCTACTTCTGGATACTTGCCCCATACATACGTATCCATCCACCAATGACTATTGAGCTCTTCGGCATTTTCAGCTGCCATAATATCTTTCGGACTAGAAGATGCGGCATAGGAAGGTGAGTAGGCAAAGCTTGGGCCAATTTTTCCATCGGGAATATATTTATGGAATTCCTTAATCACACTAGCATTCGCAAGATTCGCATGGTGATTGACTTGATAAAATAACTTCTCATCTTTAATACCTGGTGGATGTGTCGCCAAATGGTAGCCATGGTTCGTGAAAATATTTTGTTCATTTAAGCTAACCCAATATTTCACACGGTCACCAAAGTGTTTAAATAGTTCAACACTATAATTCGTGAAGTCCTCTATAATTCTCCTAGACTCCCAGCCTCCATATTCATCCTGAAGTGCCTGTGGTAAATCCCAGTGATACAATGTCAAAATCGGCTCAATCTTATTTACCTTTAATTCATTGATTAAGTGATCATAAAATTCCAAGCCTTTTTGATTGTTTTCTCCTCTACCATTGGGGAAAATACGTGTCCAAGCAACAGAGAAACGATAGGTTTTCATACCCATTTCCGCCATCAAACGAACATCTTCCTTATAACGATGGTAGTGGTCTACTGCAACATCACCGGTTGTCCCTTTAAAGGTCTTACCGGGTATACGAACAAACTTATCCCAGTTTGAAGCACCTTTTCCATCCTCATCCCAAGCACCCTCCACTTGATAGGCTGCAGAGGCTGCTCCCCATAAGAAATCCTTTGGAAACGGTTTAAGCGTTTGATGTATCACTGTTTTCATCCTCCTATCTTTTCACATTCATCGATTGTCTCTGTAAGAAGTGATACAAAGCACCGATTAAATTAGAATCGTTACCAAACTGACATCTTTCTACTTGGATGGTTAAGCTATCCTTATTGTGCTTCATTTGATTTAAGGTTTCATTAATCTGATCAATGAAACCTTCTCGAGTACTGATGGCTCCACCTATCAAGATTTTCTCCGGATCAATTACATACTGTAAATTATAAATCCCTACTGCTAATCGCTTCACAAATTTTTCTATTTCATCTCGTATTTCTTTATTACCATCTTCGGCCAATTCAAACACAGTTTTGCCGGTAAGGGAATTCGGATCCATTCCTTCTCGTTTTGCCACTTGGTTGATCAATCCACCGATTGCAGCTAAAGTACTCCATGTTTTCCCTATTGGCTCTTCGAAATAATCCTCCATGATCATATAACCAAATTCTCCAGCAAATCGATTCTTACCATGCCGGATTTTTTTATCAAGAACTAACGCGCCTCCGATACCGGTGCCAATCACAATACAAATATAATCCTGTACATCCTTTGCAGCACCGATCCATCCTTCTGCTAATCCAGCGCAATTAGCATCATTTTCAATTTCAACGCGTATATGTGTCCGTTCCTGAACAAGTTCCTTTATACTCGGTCCATGGATATACGGAAGTGCTGTGACTCCACCAATATGTCCTGTTTCTACATTCACTGCACCAGGCAAACTTATAGCGATACCTTTTAATGCATACCTTTTTTGAAAATTCTTCACGATGGATTCTACCGTATCTACAAACAGTTCAAGACTAGTCTCAGGTGTAGGAGCAGAGGACTTTTCAATAAATAATCCTACCTCATCCATAAGGGCATATTTAATAGAAGAACCTCCAACATCAAAAACAGCGTAGTAATTCACACAATTACCTCCTATCAACCCTTTTCGTTCCACACGACTCCCTAATGATTAATTCTGAGTCAATCAATACTGGCTTTAATTGTGTTTCTCCATTTATCAAATCATTCAACATATAAGCTGATAATTTCCCGAATTTTTCTTTATCCTGCTTTACTGTCGTAAGTTTCGGCTCGCTATAGCGGCAAGCTACAATGTCATCACACCCGACAATTTGAATATCTTGTGGAACACTAAGTCCCTCTTCCTTTATCGCTCTTAAAGCACCCAACGCCATCAAGTCAGATGTGGCAAAAACAGCTTCAGGATACTCTTTGCATCGAAGTATTTTCTTCATCGCTTCATATCCGCTTTCTTCATGAAAGTCACCATACTGAATCCATTCTCCGCGTATTTCAAGACCAAATTGTTGCATGGCTTCATAGAAACCTTGTTTCCGATAACGAGAAATAGCTGAATCCCATTTGCCGCCTATATAACCAATCTTTCTTACAGAATGTAAATAAAAAAATTCGATCACTTTTCTCGATAAATCCACGTTATCTGTCATGATGTAACTAGATTTTGGACCTTTTAACTCAATATCAATCCCAATACACGGAATTCCTTCCTTTGCCACATCATAGATAGCCTCTTCCACTTCCTCACCCGCAATCACTATACAGCCATCGACATGAAAATGTCGACATCTTGCTAAATAGCTGCCATGCCCCGTTTGAAAGCGTTCATTTGAAAACATGATAATATCATAACCTAGTAGACCAATATTCTTTTTGAAAGCTGATATAACCTCATTAAAATAAGGATGTGTCATTTCAACATTAATCTTCCCAGCATAGATCAGTCCGATTAGGTTTGACTTTTTTGTTGCCAGTGATCTTGCAGAAAAGTTGGGTTCATAACCCTTTTGGTTAATGACATCCATTACTTGTTTCTTTGTTTTCTCACTAATGCCTTCATAGTTGTTGATGACTTTTGAAACAGTACCTGGGGAAACACCTGCCATTTGCGCTATATCTTTAATTGTTAAATTCATCTCTAATCCCTTCTATTTCACGTTACTTTATTTCACAGATCCTTCAGTAATACTTGATATAAATAAGCGGTTAAACAATAGGAAAATAATCAAAAGTGGTACAGTTGCCCAAAAAACACCTGATAAGATCATGCCAAAATCTGCATATTGTGTATTACTTAACTGGGCTAAAGCAACTTGAATCGTATACATCTCTGGATCTCTTAAAACGATAAATTGCCATAAAAACTCGCCCCATGCAGCTGAGAAGACAATTATCCCTAAAGTTGCAAATGCCGGAAGTATAATTGGAAGCACAATACTACGATAAATTTTAAAATTGGAACACCCATCTAATTTTGCTGCTTCAATTAACTCATCCGGTACAGATTGACTAATATATTGTCTCATCAGGAATATTCCCAGAGGATTAAGGAAGAACAATACCATCACACCTGGTAATGTATCAAGTAATCCTGCCTTAGAAATCAGGAAATATTGTGGGATTAACCCTAATTGCGGCGGTATAATCATCGTTAAGAGGATAGCTGTAAAAAGTACATTTTTACCTCGAAACTTAAACTTCGCAAAGGCAAACCCAGCTAATGAACTAATAAATAAAACCACAATGGTGACAATGGAACAAACAATAAATGAGTTCCACATCGCTTGAAAGAAATCGATTTTATCCAAGACCTTATTAAAATTTTCTATTAACAAGCTCCCTGGTGTAACCGTTGGTGGAATGGAATTGTAAGCAGAACTAGGGCTTGTTGCCATTACAAACATCCAATAAAACGGAAACAACGAAAGTAGCGATGCAATGGATAATAGTACATAAGCAAGGATTCTGCTAATGGACGGTTTTTTTCCCTTCTCCGATTTATTCAATAGTTTCCACCTCTTTTCTTCCTGCCAATACCTGAGGTTAAGAAAGTATTTATGGCAGCAAAAACAGTTATCAATACTAATAATATAATAGCTGTAGCTGACGCTGTTCCAAAAGATTGCAATTTAAAGGCATCCCGATATAAATACATCACAATAGTCATGCCTTCGTCTCTTGTGAAAGCACTAGTTCCTAAAAAGATAGTTGGTTCAGAAAATAACTGCAAAGCCCCTACAGTCGATGTGAATACAGTTAAGATGATAAATGGCTTAAGCATCGGTATGGTAATGTACATAAGCTGCTGAAATTTATTTGCTCCGTCAATCGTTGCAGCTTCATACAAATCATTTGGAATACTTTGAATACCAGCAAGATAAATAATGGTGTTATACCCTACCCATCTCCAAAATACCATAATCGATATGGCAATTTTCGTTCCCCATTCAGAGCTGCTCCAGTTCACAGGATCTAGACCCGCCAAACTTAACACATAATTGGCTAAAGAAGATTCATGATCACTAAACAACACACTGAAAATAAGAGCTACAGCTACCATGGAAGTAATATACGGCATAAAAATCGTTACTCTAAAGAAGTTCTTAAACTTAAGAAATGCAAGATTCAACAAATAGGCAAAAATGATTCCGAACAGTAATTGTGGGGCGGTACCCATGATTCCCATGACGATTGTATTGTAAACTGATTTCCAAAAAAGAGGATCGGTTAAGACTATTTTAAAATTAGCTAAGCCAACAAATGTCATAGGACTTAATCCGTTCCATTTTTGAAACCCTAAATAAATACTAAATAATGCTGGATATAACCCAATAATAGCAAAAATAATAAAGAAAGGGGCTATATATAAATAGCCTGAAGCCATATCTTTTTTCTGTTCAGACATGTACCTTTTTTTTCTTACCTTTTCCTTATTACTTACAGTATTCATGTACTCACCTCATCCCTATCAAAGGTGGAATTGGAGCTCATTAACCCCTCATCCACCTTCATATCTAGTAATCTTTTTATCTAGCGATTTAATAAATCTTTTGCACGTTTAACTGCCGATGTCCATTCTTTTTCTGGATCTGCTCCTTTAGATTGAACATTCTTCAAGGCATTCAACACTTCCTGATAAAGTGGGAAGTATTTCTCTCCTTTATAAACTGCTCCATTAATGTCTTGGGCAGCTTTTGCAAATACTGGTGCTGTCGATTGTCCTCCAAAGAATTCATCTTCATTGTTTTTGAAGGCATCCATATCATAAACAGCTGGTGCAGATGGGAATAATCCTTTTGTTTGGAATGATTTCAATTGATTGTCTGGAGAGATTAACCATTCTGCGAATTTATAAGCTTCATCAGCATTTTTAGTTTCCTTTGGAATGGAGATAAAAGAACCGCCCCAGTTTGCAGCAAATTCAGTTGGTAAAGTAGCTACTCTCCATTTGCCAACAGCTTCCGGTGCATTACCTTCCATCCAACCTTTTAACCAACCAGCTCCTAATTCTGCTGCAAATTCACCTTTATTCACAGCATTTGCCCACTCCGGTGACCACATTTCAAATTTCCCAACAATTCCAAGCTCATTTAAATGTACAGCGTAATCATATGCTGCTTTAACAGCATTTTCATCTTGCTCTAGTAGTAATTCACCCTCAGGATTAAGGAAGGTTTCTTGAGCTGCGTCTAAGTAAGCTCTGAATGCCATTTCTATACTATCTACGAATGGTTTTCCTGTCTTTTCCTTCACCTTTATACCCGCTTCTTCAAATGCTTTTGGAGTACTTATTAAATTAGTTACTTCTTCAGGTTCAGTTGGTAACCCAGCTGCTTCAAATACATCTGTACGATAGTATAAAGCTTTAGGACCAATATCTGTTGGTAAGCCGATTAAGAAATCCCCAGCATTATTCTCCCCTGTGTTCCATTTCCAATCCAGGTATTGATCTTTAATATCTTTTGCACCAAGATCATAGAGGTTTTCAAATTGGTCTTGTGCTACTTTAAAACGGTCTAATTGATCAATCTCTAACATCGTAATATCTGGAGCTCCGCTTCCAGCCGATAATGCCGTAAATAATGCATCATGATGCTCTGCTGTTTCAGCAGCTCTTACTTTTATTTTCACATTAGGGTTTTCTTCTTCATATGCTTTCGCCAAGTCTTCATAACCAGTAGCACCAAAAGTCCAAAAATTTAATGTAACTTGTTCTTGTTTGTCTCCGCCTTTTTCGCTATTAGACGATTCCTTTTCGGTTCCACTACAAGCTGCCAATGAAAATGCAAGAACTGTTGACAAGCCTATTGCACTTAATTTTTTCAAACCTTTCAATTTGATTCCCCCTATTTTTTTGACTAATGTTTTCTTACAGGTTGTAATTCTTCAACAAAAATAATGAAAGTTATTATTTTTGTATCATTCACCTCCCATATTGTTTTCCTCATAAAAACTAAACTTATTTACCATACTTCGGAAACCGGTTTCTAAACTTGATGAAAAAGAGCGATTATTAGATTGTGAAACCGCTTTCAATTTGAATTATAAAACTAGATTGATATAAAATCAAGAATTTTCTTAATATTTTTAGAAAACGCTTTCCATAACTGAGGACGGATAACACAAAGTCTTAGAAATGCATAACATGTATAAGGAAATGCTTAAATAGCGTTGGAGGGATAAAGTATGGTGAGTTTCCAATCTTTTCATGGGATTGTTACTATGATAAGTGATTTTGCAACAGGGTTAAATGGAGAAGATGGTTGTTATACGTTAATGTCAGTAGACAACGGTAACGGGGCTTTAGTAAATTTTGTAGTATCACCCTCTACTTATTTTGTAGACCAAGAAATGGTAGGGGTTGGAGATTGGGTTACTGGATACTATGATGGAAATGCACCCGTTCCTTTAATCTTTCCACCACAATATCAGGCACTTGTTATAGTAAAAAATAATCCAAATCAATTTGTAAAAGTTGACTTCTTTAACAGCCAGTTTGTTAGTAGCGATGGTCAATTGAGCTTAAATATTTCACCGTATACCCCCATAATTTTGACAAACGGGCAAGCTTTTACAAAAAGTCCAGCAAACCGAAATCTAATTGTAATCTATGGCCCCACCACCCGAAGCATTCCTGCCCAAACCACGCCGTATAAAATTATTGTTTGGTGTTAGAAGGACGAATATAGGTGCCCGGGGTTCTTTGCACCTCACTGATTAGCTATTTTAAGAGACGCTTAGAATCCTTGTATGAACATTTTATGAAGTTGAAAGGCTAGGACAAAACCTTTCTTAGAAATTCAAGAGGCTGTGTTCTCCGCTACAGTGAACGCTTTTCTGGGGACACGGAGCGAGCCTGTAGTATCTCCTACGCGCTTGTCCCCTAGGAGTCGCCGCCTTCGCTCAAAACAACTAAAATTCTTTATTCAGGTGAAAACTGTATATAATCTCAGAAATAAAAGAGGACATCTTTAGTTAAATTAATATGGCTATGTTAAAGGTAAAGGTTGATTTAAGACACAAAAAATGAGCTGGGATATTTTCTCCAAGCTCATTTTAATTTGATTTCCTTTTTACTAAAGCACCCGTTACTTGAATAAACCAAAAAGCAGAAATTATTAATCAATCAAACCGTTTGGGTCTAAATTTTTTAAGTCTTCTTTAGTAATTCCATCGTGTTCTTTATCTATAATTTCATAGCCAAATTGCAATACCGTGTTGTGAGCAAAATAAGTATATTCAACATAAGGTTCATTTTCGAAGGTTACGATTGTGTAAAATTCAGGCATTTTAAACCCATAAACACCTTCAACTGAACCTATTTCTCCCTTATCGTATTCCATTTCTTCTAGAAGGTAATTTGTTACCTTATTTTCATAAATATTTCTGTTAACTTCTAAGTAAATAAATGGCAACAGAATAATTATTAAAATTAAAATAGATACAATCAAAGTAATTTTATGGAGTTTTTGCATATTAGCTCCTCCTATGGATTTAATCATTCTTTTTCAACTAAACTGCACCGTTAGTTTAAGTGTAACATTTCACAATGCATATCTGAGAACAACTTAATGTTTTGGACATAAAAATAGGCCATCGAAATGATGGCCATATTTTACTAAAGCACCTGTTAGTTTAAGTACATTTCTTCACAATATTTACAGAAATGCTGCCCTTAGTTCAATGAGAAAAAACTACCTTAATTGCAGCCATTGCCTCTCCTTTTGTGCGTGGTGGTGGTACTACCATTGTACCAAAGGATGGTTACTTGTTGTTTTTCTTGTCATAAAAAAGGGCAAAATCCCTCAGCCAATTTCGAATGGCTTTTGGGACAGCCCCTCTAATCCTTTAACTGATAGAAAATCTGTTCAATTTTGCCTCAGTATCAAGTATGACAGTGTTAAAATCATTCCCTCGGCTATCTTGTCCCCTTCTGAAATAGAGACTGCGTAAAAAATTCTTGCTGTTCACGCGAGCAATCACCTGACTGCGACTTCTCGGCAAATTGCAGCATTGCGCTAAGTCGCTAATCCAATCAGCGATTTCTTTATGTGGAAGTAACCCTTTGTCAATCATCGTATCTACGATGTTGACTAACCGCTCATCATCCTCATCGCTAAAAATGTGTCTCCCATTATGAAGCATGTCAGAAATAGCAACAAGAACCTCACGCAGCATTGCGTCGCTGCTTTCCTCGCACTGAACCAGCTCGACAAAAACATCCGCACCGTGAGATACGCTGTGAGCCCAGCCTCCTACTGAAAGGTAACCTCGCAGATCCTTCTCTTCTTTATAATAACGAAGCATCTCATGCATTAATTGCTCAATTTCCGCTTGATTGAAAAATGGATACTGTCTGTGGCGATGCACAATCAAAGCGATAGGTAAGGCAGAGAACGTCCTTGTAAAAACTGACTGATCATCCTCGCTGCCAATACTATAGAACAAATGGTTCTCATCAGTCAGAACAGTTAAGAGGCTTCGTAACTCCTCTTCACTGAACCTATTCTCTTCCTTAATCCACATATAAAACATCGGATAAATCAGGTTATCCCGTAATTCTGGCTGAGGATCGCCAATATATTGAAGCAATAAAGGTAAGAAATCTTGATGGTGCTCACCTTCGCATAACTGATACTCATCCTTCTCAATTCTTTGCAAATCCAGCATCAGTTTGGTCCTTGTATCGCTCATTTCCCCATCTCCTTCAACATTAACATAATCTCCTCTATAACAACTTCTGGCTCATCATGATGAATATAATGTCCACTTCGACTAGCAATCCGGTACTTGCTTGACCTTGATAGCCATTGGAATTCTGCTTGGAGTCTTTGCTCAATTTCCATTATTTCTTGAGATGGCCATCCCTCTTCAACATTGTCAGATAAACCTCTTGTAATAATTGCGAGAGGGAGGTTACTTTGCTTTGAATGATCAACGATTTGCTTATAGCTTTGTATTTTATCTATCTTCTCACTATTCAACATAGGATTCTCGTAATATTCCCTATTTCTTGCAAGCAGATTTTCGGGTAGAACCTTTTCATAGGCAAGTTCTTTATATTCCGGTGCAGCGTCAACCAAAACCATACCGCAGATGTTCAGTGGATAAAGGCTGGCATATAATCTAGCGACCAAACCACCAAAAGAATGTCCCACCAATATATAGGGTTTCTCCACTTCAAGTGCTAGCAACAATTCGTTGAGCTCCTCGACTAGATCATAGCAAGTCGTCGGTACGGATGCGACTTGACTCCTGCCAATACCCGACCTGTTATAGGAAAAGGTTGATGTTTTTTGCGATATTCGGTCTTGGACTTTTTTCCATGTCTCATAGCTATCGCCTAACCCTGCTATGAAGATTACGCTTGGAGTACTGTTACGTGAATTATTGTTGAATAGTCTGCGGTTATCACAGATATCAATTATCTTTTTATATTTTATAGTCACTTTTAATCACCTAGTTCAATTATAAGCTTCACACTATTAATATTTCCATAATAATTGGATTATTATATATTTTTGCGAACTTTCCATTTTTTATTTTGTAACTTCAGCTGAAATCACCACTCCAAAAGAAATCTGTAGAATACCAATTGATAATTTGCTTACTTCCAAGTTTTTTGTCATTTTAAACATTTCACACTGGATCTCCTAAATATATTGGATTGTTCTGTAAATATAAATAGACCATTCAGTGATGGTCTTGTTCTGCTAAAGTACCTCGTTAGTTCAATTACAAATACAATGACTTCAGAATCTTCTTCAAAGGATTTACCAAACTATTGCTCATAAAATATTGGAAGTAAAATTAATCCTACTAGAAATAGCACTGGAATTGAAGATACAATTAAAGCAAAAGTTCTGCATTTCCCTTTTCGGCTAAAGTATGCTGTTAAAAATGAAGCTAGTATTAATAAAATAATCACATTGTCCCCAATTTCCGAGGTTCCATTCACTACGATTGGTGTAATAAAACCAAAAATAATGAACAAAGAAAATAATAACAATGAAATAACACTCAAATATCTTCTCAACACAATTACCTCACTTTCTCGGCTCTTTTTTACAATTGACTATATTTATTGCACTTCTTGTTCAACTAAACTGCTTACGTTAGTTTATTAAGAAAAAAAGCTTTACTCCTTATTGAAGTAAATCTCATCGTTAGCTTAATAAGGAAAAAGATCCTTATAGAACAATTGTATTAATGTTGATATATTTCTTTCCTAAAATCTCATATCTATTTTTTTGAAATTACAGTAAACATCCCCGTCATGTTTGGTGAGTAATCTTTAAAATCATATTTTTCATAGAACGATTCTTTACCTTGTGATGCAAACAAACCAACAAGCGCCTTGTCTGGTGCATTTGCATTTAAGTATTTAACCAAATGATTCATTATTTCATTTCCAATACCATGTTTCTGATAATCTGGATGAACCACTATATCTTGGATATAGAAATAAATAGCCCCATCTCCAACAATTCTTCCCATACCAACTATTTGTTCATTATCCTTGACTGTGATGCAGTGAATAGAATTTCTTAGTGATGTTTCTACCACTTCAAAATTCATATAATTACTCCATTCCACAGATTCACACAAATATTTGTATTCTTGCAATGTGGGAATAGTATTTTCAATTTTATATTTTTTCATAATGTTACCTCCATTAACTTAAACTTCCTCAATATATATATTCGACATCGTTTTATTTACTCTTCTTCAACTAAAGTGCACCTTTAGTTGAAGTGTACTACTTCACAATCTTAGAGATTTTCCTCTTTAGAACATTAATAAATAGCGTCAAACCTGCTAGGCTTAACGCTATTATTTATTTCAATACTACTTTAAATCCATTCTTTTCCATGTTCACGGATGAATTCAAGTTCCTTTTGATAATGTTCATAATGTCCTTCATCGATCATCTTTTGAAACGCCATATCTCCTTCTTTAGCTTTCCTTTGTATGGTTTTACATAAGCCTTCAACTCGTAGCAATACCATTTCTAAAAAGCCTTTTTCCATTCCCTCAATACCATAAGACTCAAAAAACAATTTAACCCTTTGTTTTGTATGTTCAGCATCTTTTGATGGATCATAATAAACAGCCTCGTATGTCTCAGCATGCCAAAGTCTGCTCAATGGAACGCAAGTGTAAAGAGCATAAGCTATATCCCAAAGTCTTGGACCAGGTGCAACTAGATCAAAATCAATAATCCCTACTGGCTTTTCGTGATTAAAAATAATGTTATAGACGGCAAAATCATTGTGACATAGCACCTCAAATGGCTGAGGTGTGTTATCGATTGGTTGCCAATTTTCTTCGATTGGAAAATCACTCACAGCATCATGAAATAAACGAAGCATTTTCGCTATCTCTTTTAAAGCATCATCAGACCACATGTATCGTTTTAAAGGATAGTTACCAGCTTCTCCTTCAATAAATGATAATATCTCTCTATTTTTTTCATCAATACCTAAAAACTTTGGTGCGCAACTGAAACCTTTATTCTCCAAATGTTTTAATACTTTATGAATTTTGGCACTATCTTCCTTTAAGTCTCGACGCACAGTATCTCCCGATCGATGTACGTTTGAGACATTCCCACCTGATAGCATTTCTTCGTTTTCGAACTGACTTTTCATTAAAATTCCCCCAATATAGGGACTCTATGATTGTGTCAATAGAGATGTATTTTTACCCATAAATAAAAGCAGATACAAAGGTATCTGCTTGGCAATAGGAATTTATATTGTCCACACCATGTAGCCCTTGAATGATTTCAGACCAACAAATAAACGTATCCTTAAGACTCAAGGAACGCAACTGTCTGTATCCATTTAACTTATCATTTCAAGTTATTCCACATGTGTAATATAGATTCCCCTTTATTTACATCTCTATTTTAGATAATACTAAAGATACTGAAATTGTAAAGAGAATTTAATTTATTTGTTAAAGTTTTCAGTCTCCTCGCAATAATTCCAAAGTGTCCAACATTTATTATTTAACAAACCCATCAAAAGTTTCTTATTCAACTAACCTGCTGCGTTAGTTGAAGTGTAACATTTCACATTGCACATCTGGAATCAACTTAATATTTTGGACATAAAAATAGACCATCGAAAGGATGGCCAGATTTTGCTAAAGCACCTGTTAGTTGATTAAGAATAAAGACACTTATTATACAATAGCGTCCGTTTGCAAAGGGTTAAAGCGAATACAGTTCAATTATTTTCTGTATGGGTAATTCACTCGGATCACTCATATCAACAAAATAAGGCAACTGCCATTTTTGAGTTTTCATCGCTTGCTCACTAGTCGGTTTATCCCAGCTAGAATAAACTCTTATTGCCATTCTTCCCTTTGTTGAACTGGACCTAAGAATATTATGTTTGAAAAGAATTTCTTTTGGAAAAATAAATTGCCCAACCTCACTATCACCTTTAAAAGTAGTTATAACTAATAAATCAGGTGATTCGTCATATGTAAAGGGTTGGTTTTTATTATTTTCATCTTTTTCCCAAAATGCAACAAACTGCCCTACTTTGGTGGGGGTTATATTGGCTACTCTGAAACGAACAGTTCTCGAAGATAACCGAAATGTACCAGCACCATACTTAGAATTTTGCTTTTCTTCTTGAACCGACTTTACAGTTAAGTCATTTCGCTCGTAAATCATTTTATTTACATAATTTAATGCTGTATAAAAATCATTCATAATTCCACCCCTCAAATTTTCAACAATCGAACCCGATGGTTGAATACAAGTTAAACAACACTCTGCAACTAACTTGCACCATTAGTTTAAGTGTAACATTTCACATTGTATCGGTGAAATCATCTCTAATGTATTGAGTTTAAAAATAGACCATCGAAATTATGGTCATGCTTAACTATAGCACCAATAACACCCCAAGAATAGTCAGTTATTTGTCTTTATATGTCGCTACTCTCTACATCGAGAGAGTAGGATGCTGATATAAAGTGTGAAACTTTTCTAGGCGAGTTGAACTTATTGTTTTTGCTAAATATATTAATTCCAACCTCGCTTACATCAATAAATGTTTCTACCTTTTGAAAATCGAGTTTTTTAAATTCAACAGGTTTATTCCATTGCCTCGATGGAACCAAATCTTCCTTAAAAAGCCCTTGTCCGTAGAAAATAAACACGCATTCAAAGCTAAATCAACTGTTATGTCACAAATTGCTTCCAATGTATCAAACGAATCGATTTTGAAAATAAAACCGTCAGAAGAGAATTTAAATGAAGGGATGTTTCTTTCCAAAATGATATTCTTCCCTTGTTCAAAAATATCGTTTTCCAAAACAACGAAAATAGGAAAACTAAACATATTTTGAACTAATGTGAAAATAAAATCGGTTTCTAAATCTCTAATTCCAATACTAATAGATGTAAAAGGTTCCTCTGGGATGAGAAAACTATTAATCATACTAACACTGGAGTATTGAACAAAATATCGTGTTTTCAATTCCATCTCCCTTTTCAAATTATTTTTTGATTATTCAGTAAAAATACCTCTCAGTTCAATAAGAAAAGGCTTTATTCCTTATTGAAGTAAAGGACACGTTAGTTTAAGTACAATGTTTCACAATCTTAACTAATCCTCTTCTATTGTACATTCTCTATATTAGTCGAAATCTTCACAATCCAATAAAAGTTCACAACTCTAGGAGTGAAGCATAAAGAAAGTCTTGAGGGTATCCGTCGTCAAACGACTTTGCATAAAAAGCTGTTAAAGTTAAACAAAAAGAAACCTCCTAGAACGCTGTAAAATCAAGATTCTAAGAGGTTATATGTATTCAAACTTTTATTTGGGAACGTTTTTTTCAGCTACGTATGTATAATTGTTCTTCTTATTTTTTGAAAGAAAAAGCTACTCATCTGTGCGTGAATCCATTAGCTTTCTTGTTTTTAAATCGTAAATTTTATAATCCATTTCCCACATATGGTCTTTGGTCACCGTAATCTCACAGTAATAAGGGATTGATTTGCCATAAGCATCAAGTTCAGGAATCTCACTGAAACTAAATTGATCATCTGTATCAATCATATTAAATGTCGAATCAGAAGAACGACCAGATGAAGATATTTCTATCGTACATTTGCTATTAACAACATCAAAGTCTTTCGTAATTACATATTTAAGACTTGGAATGGTCACCCACAAAAGTAGAAGTCCCATTAGAAAAGCTCCAAGTGTTTTAATTGTCGGCAAAAACTCCACTTCTCTATTTACATACATTAGCATTATAGAAATGAATGTACCTATAACGAATAACACACCTAAGCCAAACATAAAATAATAAACTAAAATAATAATCCCTTCCCTAAAATAAATAATTACTATATTTACGTTAATTCAATTATAAAAGTTTCAAAAGTTATCATTATAACATTCCCAAAGCGTCGTTTGGTAACATTTCACAAACAAAATCGCTTCACGAAAAACAACCCTAGCCTTTAACATAGCTATTAGTATTTACCAAAACGGAATTCACTCCGAATGAAGTGTCCTTATAGTTAGGGATTATTACAAGGATCCATTTTTACGTTGCTTGAATCTATATTCACCCTCTTTTTTTCTGAAGTAGTATTTATTAATCACCGAATGCAAATGTTATTTCTGCTTCGCAAACCAGTTCTCCATCGACTGTTGCTATACCTTTGCACTTCCCTATAGGACCCTTTAATCTTGTAATCTCGATTTCTAGCCTAAGTTGGTCTCCTGGTTTAACTTGCTTTTTGAAACGGCATTTATCTATACCTGCTAAAAGCCCTAATCGTCCTTCGTTCCCTTCTTTTGTTAACATTACAACTGCACTTACTTGAGCTAATGCCTCCACTATTAATACACCTGGCATCACTGGATAATCCGGAAAATGTCCGTTAAAAAAATTCTCGTTAGCAGTAATATTTTTTATACCAACTGCTCGTTTTCCTTCTTCTAATTCCAAAATTCTATCCACTAAAAGAAATGGATAGCGATGTCTAATTACTTCTTTAATTTTTTGAATGTCTAATATCATTAAACTCTTTCCTCCTAGTAATACTTTTACCATTTATATTAGCACTTACTACTAATAGTTGATACTATAAATTTCAATATTAATCATTATGTATTAGAATCGACAAAACCGATGCACAGTAACGTAACTGCATCGGTTTTTACGAAAGTATTATTTTATTAAACTCCATATATAAATGCTGCTAGTATGATATACATAATTATCATTCCAAAAGCTACTAGCACCCCTAGCCAGCTAGTTCCCCCACGCTTTTCGAGCTCTGCATGAATATTTTCCATACTCGCTGAATTCTGTTCAGTAACTTTTTTTATTTCCTTGTTTGCATGCATTAGATATAAATAATTGCCTAATAGCCCACAAATAACAGATACTGTTATACCTATCGTGCTATCCATACCAAATTCAAATCCACTAAAAACAATGATTATGTCGTACAAAAGGAAAATACCAATCACCATGAAAATATAGGAATACATCTTACGATAGCCTAGCCATAAAAAAGAAAGGAAAAAAGCTGCCCAGTTCCAAGATTGAGCACTCTTCGCCCATTTATTAAAATAATACTCTCTGTTTTTAGCTCCAACATAAGCCCCTAGCAACCTCTCTTCTATCTCTGGGAAATTCTTGTTGACCACCTGTGTACCTCCCCATTATAATTTTAATGTTCATTATATTTTTGAACCATTTCTTTTATACCTATTTTCACCACTTCATAAACACAAAAATCTATTTAAATGTTAATTTTATGAATTTATTTATGAAAAGAATCACAAAATATGAAATCTATATTTTTTAAACTTCTATTTTTCCTGATTAATTTTCTTGTAAGATAAAATTGAAAGTAAAAGACATGATTTCGTCGAATATATGCACAAAATATTATTAAATGCACAAGATTTTTGTCGAATTATAAGGGAAATAAAAGAGATTATATGAAGGGGTGTAAAGATTGTTATCAGACTTTCGTTCTAAGTTAGACAAGGAGATTGGGCCTCGAAAAATTCTACACATAAAAGAATGTGAAATTTGTGGCTATAATGAATATTATTTTATCGATCCAGAAACTAATAAACAACTCGGCATGGCTTGTGAGGGTTGTAATTATATAAAACGGTTTGAGTTTAACTCTAAAAACTAATCTAATTGAAGCAGCTAATTAGACTACCAAAATAACTGCTTCTTTTTCTATAAACGATTTTCCTATGATATAATTTTGTCTTAGTCATTGTTCACTTAGAATCTTCGTCAATTCAACTAACAATGCTTCACAATTTTTGTGGTCGGCTTCGTGTAGCCCTTACTTTATCCCCAGACTGTCAATGTCTCTTTACCGCATTAAGCTATCTACTGTTCCCAACCATATACAATATGGCCCACCAAGCTTTGTCATCTTTCTTGTACTAGATACAATTAATAGTTTTTATAAACTTACTTTCCATTTAAATATAAAAAAGCCACAGAATTTATGATTTCTGTGACCTCATCTTTATTTTCTTTCTAATAAATTTAAACTATTCATCCTGAGGAAAGAAATGAAAGCGGAAATCATTACTATATGATTCCATGGTATTTATAAAATTTTGATACTCTTTCATCGCTTAGTAATGGTCGATGGACCTGTAATAAATTTACGTCACTAAAATTATTTCCCTCAAGTACAGAAAATCCATCATCTGTAATTACAATATCCCAACCAACGTATTTAATATATGGATAGAGAGAGGCTGCATTTAATATACTTTCTTTAATTTCATGCCAATGGGGAACTATCTTTCCCTTAATTTTAGACTTAGTTTCTGGGTGTTCACTATACCATTCTAGTTTTCCGTTTTTAGGATACGTCACACCTTCGCCTAACTCTCCACTATTCAGATCAATCGCTGCACTTAAACCGCCCTGCGTCCAATTATCAGCAGGAATGGATGTTAAGTTCCCCATTCTTTGAACAGCTATAGGTATAAAAGGTTTGTTAGTGACTGGGTCTATCATAGTTAGGATTCTAATAGTATTAGTAGTCTTTGGATAAAACTCCTTACTGAAATTACTTTGTCCTACGAACTCATTCACTACATAATTGTGCAACTTAGAAATTACTTTTTCTAATTCTTTTTCATCTACTTGTTTTTCATTTAAGTAATATTCTTCTTTGATTTTCTTTAAAACAAAAATCCCATATCCACCGCCATTGCGTATAGGCTTAATAACACAGGCATTATGTTTATCTAAGTAGTTTAAAATTTTTAATGCCGAATCAATTTTTTCCTCATTTTCTAAGCACAAAAACTTTCCTTTTTCAATTAAACTAATATTTTTAGGAATAGTAATATGTTGCTTGTACATGGATTCGAACACTAACTTTTCATCTAAAATAAAACTATAGGGGCTATTTAAGTATCTAGTATTTAATCGTTGGATATCGGATAAGTACTCTTTCGGATCATTTTTAGTAAAATTATAAATTATCGCAGACTCACTTAAGAAACCTTTTCTAGAAAAATTGATTTTCTTACTAATTCCTTTATTCACAGAGGATTTTAAGTTTTTCTTCATAAAAGTACGATAGATATTAGTTTGACGGTATAGATTAATCGCTTTATTCTTTATCATAAAAGCACATCCACCTTTTTGAATTAAATAAATAGCTGTGTTAATTTCATAGATAGTACACTTGTTCAGTGAAGTACTAATATTTATTACTTGGTTGATTGCGTGACAGATGTACATTAACTTCTTTGACCAGTAATATTCTTCTTTGTTTCTTTATCTAAATTGATGAAACTAAATCAGCAAATAATAATTTCCAATTAGATCTTTATCAAGTATAGAAAAGCAGTCGAATTACTTCGACTGCTCATGATTTTAACTCATAAATTCTTTAATAACTTTACAAACTTGATCGACTTCCGCTTCACTCAAATACGGATGCATCGGTAAGGAAAGTACTGTATCACATAGCTCATTTGTTACGATGAAATCTTCTTCTATATACTCTAAGTTTTCAAATGCTTCTTGTTTGTGCATTGGTTTTACGTAATAGACCATACTTGGGATATTCTCTTCTTTTAGCTTGTTTTGGAGATTATCTCGTTCAGTCTTATTCTTAAGCTTAATCGTGTATTGAGCAAAACTAGAAACATAGCCTTCAGGAATATAAGGAATTTCAACGACATCCTTTAAGCGTTCATTGTAATGACTTGCTACACGATTGACATCTGTAACCTCATGCTTATCAAAGGCTTTTAGTTTGACTTGAAGAATGGCAGCTTGGATAGTATCTAATCTCGAGTTCACACCAATTCTTACATTGTCGTATTTATTACTTCCTTTTCCATGTACTTTTAGAGACTGTAACAACTCTGCTAAATTGTCGTCATCAGTAAAGATAGCTCCTCCATCTCCATAGCCTCCTAATGGTTTAGCTGGAAAGAAGGAAGTAGTTGCCGCATCACCAAAGCTGCAAGCTCTTTTTCCATCAATGCTTCCACCAAAGCCCTGAGCACCATCTTCCAAAACTAAAAGATTATACTTTTGAGCAATTTTTAAGATCTCTGGATAATTAGCTGGAAGTCCAAATAGATCTACAGGAATGATAACCTTTGGAGATAGTTTTCCTTCTTCCATTGTTTTAATGATTGCCTGTTCTAGTTTTTTCGTATCAATATTAAAGGTGTTTCTATCTACATCAACAAAAATGGGAGTAGCTCCAACAAATGAAACTACTTCACCTGTTGAAAAGAAAGTAAAATCAGGTAAAAATACTGCATCTCCCTCTTTAATACCCCAGGCCATTAAAACAAGAGATAATGCCTCTGTTCCATTAGCACATGTAATAGTATGTTTGGCTCCTGTATACTTTGATAATTGTAGTTCTAGTTCTTTTACTTCATTGCCACCTATAAAGTTTGCATTACTAATCACTTTCTGAATTGCTGTATCAATTTCCTCTTTATATGTTTGATATTGAGTTTTTAAATCTCTAAATTCCATGATAGCCCAGCTTTCTATTCTTAATAGTCGTTACTTTAGTGAATTTGGTAGGGATTATTTTATCATCATAAAATATCCTTAGTCATCTGGCTAGTTAAAACTACAGGCGACAAATTCAGCAGGGTAACTTATCACTCCACACACTTAAAATTGGTCGCCTAAATATTTAACTATATTTTATTTAGCTTCTGTTAGAACCCCGTTAGAAAGATTATACTCTCTTTCACATTCGATGCATTTTAACTCATTTTTCAGTACATGCCCACATTCACAAACCCAACCTTTTTGTTTGGCAGGTATTCCTGTCATTAAAGCATAATCAGGTACATCTTTGGTTACTACCGCTCCTGAAGCAATCATTGCCCAACGACCAATCGTATTACCACACACGATAGTTGCATTTGCCCCAATCGAAGCACCGTATTTAACTAACGTTCTTTTGTATCCTTCTGCTCCCTTAGGATACTTACTTCTAGGAGTCAAATCATTTGTAAAAACCATCGATGGTCCGCAAAATACGTAATCCTCTAACTCTACACCCTCGTAAATGGAAACATTATTTTGGATCTTCACTCCATTACCTATTTGGACATTGTTAGAAATATTGACGTTTTGACCTAAAGAACATTTTTCACCAATTTTTGCGCCTTTTTGAATATGACTAAAATGCCAAATTTTTGTGTCCTCACCGATTATAACACCTTCGTCTACGTAACTACTCGGATGTACATAGAAATTCATGTTCAGGCCTCCATATCGTAAATACAGTTATCTTTTAAAATTGAATCATTTTCATAATTCCTGTTTTTATGAAAAACACGAACAATCAAGAAGGCACTATGATATATACATGCTTTTCTTCTTATAATATAATTGACGTTCTTGTCGGCCGCTTTCGGCGGAGTGATCGATAAGCCATCACCGCGCGCGTTTGTGATGTCTTATCTGGCTCACTCATCTCCCCAGAGTCGCCGCCCAATCAACAAAGAAAAGATGTTCGTGTTTAATTGGTAAACTGCTATTTATGAAATAAACTTAACTATAATAATTCTACATTTTCTCTATTAGTGATAGATTTCATAGCATTCTTTGTATCAAAAATCACTTTAGAATGTTTTTGAACAAAGTCATAGTCTACAGTTGTGTGAGCTGTTGTTATGATTACTAGATCTGCATTACCTAGTAATTCAGCAGTTAACTCAGGTTCACCTTTTTTCACTTCACCATTTTCACGATATTCAGGAACAAATGGGTCAAAGTAAACTACGTCTGCTCCTTCTTTCTCTAACTCCTCAATTACTCGAATAGCCGGACTTTCTCTAAAATCTTCAATATCTTGCTTATAAGCAACACCTAGCACTAAAATTCTAGATCCATTCATAGGTTTTCTATCTCTGTTCAAGATTTTACTTACTCTTTCTGCACAATACTCAGGCATACGATCATTAACCATCATCGAAGATTCAATCATTGATGTGTGGAAACCAAATTCACGAGCTTTCCATGACAAATAGTATGGGTCAAGAGGGATACAATGACCACCTAACCCTGGACCTGGATAAAACGCTTGGAAACCATAAGGCTTAGATTTAGCTGCATCAATAACTTCCCATAGATTAATCCCCATTTTATTACTTAACATCGCAAGCTCATTTATAAGCCCAATGTTAACATTTCTATATGTATTTTCAAGAATTTTTTCCATTTCTGCAATTGCCGGAGAGGAAACAGTAATTACTTCTCCTTTTAAAACTGCACGATACATTTCTGCAATAACCTCTGTAGCTTCTTCTCCAATTGCACCAACTACTTTCGGTGTATTGTTTGTTTTGTAAACTAAATTACCTGGGTCTACACGCTCTGGAGAGAATCCTAAGTAAAAATCAGTTCCACAAACTAAGCCAGAAGCATTTTCTAAAATTGGTTTAATTAATTCCTCTGTTGTTCCAGGGTAAGTTGTTGACTCAAGGACAACCATCGTTTCTTTTGTAAGATACTTAGCTATTTCTTTTGAAGAGCTTTCCAGATAGCTTACGTCTGGTTGTTGATATTCGTCTAAAGGAGTTGGAACGCAAATAGCAATGAAATCGACATCTTTTATATGACTAAAATCGGTGGTAGCTGATAGCAAGCCAGATTCAACTATACTAGATAATTCTGTCTCAACTACATCTCCAATATAATTTTGTCCTTTATTGACCATATCCACTTTTTCTTGTTGAACATCAAAGCCTATTGTTTTAAAGCCCGCCTTCGCTTTTTCAACAGCTAATGGAAGTCCAACATATCCTAGCCCTATTACACCTACTGTAATTTGTTTGTTTTCAATCTTGTCTAATAATTTTCTTTTCATCTTCTATGTCCTACTTTCTTCTACCGTTTTTTATTTGTTTATGTAAATTTATTTAGTACCAATTTTGGAAGTCCTTTAGGTTGGACTTAACCACCTTTGGAACTTTTAACTGTTTTGCTTCTTCGATAATTAAGCATAAAAACACTTAACTGCATAATTAGCTTAAACACTGCTGCTACAAGAACACCAAATGTAAATCCTTTCAATCCACCTATCTTGTAAAAATAATAGGCTGCCGAAACGTAAACGACTAAATGAAGTCCGCTCATGTAAATTTGCCAGCTAATTTTGTTAAAACGAAGATTGAATGGCTGAACTACTGTAGATAGCACACTTATAATAGCAGTAGCTGTAGTAATATAAACCAACTCTAGCGACTCTTTTGCCCAGTCGTTATAGAAAAAGCCTAAGAAGTATGGGCTTATCCAAACAGTTGCAAGATAGCCGACTGCACCTAATACACAAGAGATACTAAACATTTTTATTACTTTTTTCAAACTAATATTATCTACCTTAACTAAATAGCTTAAAATGACAGAGTTAACTGGGTTAATCATCATCGAAATAATTTTCCCCAGAATAGTGGAGCTATAATAAATAGCTACACTAACAGGTCCTAGCAAAGGAAGTAAGATTAATTTGTCAGCATATGAAAGAACATTTTTCAATAGATTGGCTATATACAATAATACACCTTTTGAAGCAGTGTCCTTATATAGAGCAGATAATTTAAACTTTTCCTTATGTAAGCTTGTGTGACGAAAAATATAGATTAAGCTAAATAGCAGTCCGGTGAAATAGATAATCTGCCAGCTTTCAAAATATAAAAATATGATGGAACCTATTAGGTAACCGACACTCATATAGATATTATTTAAAAGAATCCCTTTATAATTCAAAACTAATCGGAAAGTTACTACTAAATACTCCTTCCAAATTGATGCAACAGTTATCAGACTTAATAATAGATAATCCAGAAGGGTTAAACTGGAGTCTATGTAGAAGGAAGTAGCAATAATTAGAAGAATACTTACAAAAGAAGAACCTACCAGTAAAGGATTAAAATCTCCTTCTTCGTTTTTTTCCTTGTATTCATTATCCTTCAATAAACGTATATTGTTCAATACATTACCTAATGGAAAACTCACAACCGTAAACACACTGATTAGTGTTATTATTAGCCCGTATTCTTCTCCTCCTAAAGCTTTTGCGATTAGAGGATAGGATACAAGCTGTAGGATAAGTAATGGTAGAGCAGCTGATATAATATTTAATAGGGAATCCACGAGAAATTTCTTGTTTTTCATGTTAATCTCTCACCGTTTTCTAAATTTAGTTTGATAAGTAAACCTAATAAAATCCAAAACTTAATATCCGTAATATAGGAACTACTTATCATTAAATGGACAAACCCTAAACCAATCCAAATGATTATTAAAAAATAGTTATTTAGATTTTTTGTTAATAGACTTCTTACTAATAAAAACAAGATGATAAGGATTGCTATACCTCCAGCTATTACACCAAAGTTAACAACCATCTCGAGAAAGAAATTATGTGCATATCCTCCCTCTTTACCAATAATCCGCCGATCCGCCCCTAGTCCGAGTCCTAGGAAGGGGTTGTTCATAACAGCCTTTATTAGATTTTCATATATGTAATCTCTACCGCTTAGATGTACTTCACCGCTCAAAAATAGTTTTATGCTTCTACTATTAATGTCGTATTTATTTAATATTTCATATAGCATATTAAATAATTTATCTAAATTGAGGCTTAAGAAAACTAGACTGACCACTACTAAAAGGTTATAAAAGACTTTAGAATAGGAAATCTGAAAGATCAAACGAATCATTTTTAACGCAATAAATACAACAATACATAATAGCGCCCCCCTTGAACCAAGGGCTAGAATAACAAAAATAGATATTAAAGAAAAAAGAAGAGCCTTGTTGGAATATTTATCTATCAGACTATCTAAAAAAAGAATTGCTGGCAGTAGCATATAATAGGAAAGAGCCATACTATAGGAACCGGCAGTTGCATTTCCTGAAACTATTATGAGACCCAATAATGCTCCAAAAAAGAATACTATATAGCTTGACTTGATCATCACTTTCTTAAAAATCTCAAAATCTCTTAAGCTCATCGTATATATAAACGCCGGCAAGCACATTCCAAATAACGGGAATATTAACTGCTTTAAATAGAAATGATTTTGAGGGAAAAATAAATAATTTAAAAGAAAGATGAGAATAGCTACAAAATATACTCCTATAAATTTCCCTAAGCTTCTTTTTAGCACTGCAGGTAAGGCATACAAAAACAATACACCTACTAGTACTTTCGATATCAGTTGTACTCCTGAGCCCGCTGCAGTCCCAATAAGATTAAAATAAATCAGAAGAAAATATTGTATAGTAAGAACTATAAAGGATGCCATTATTGCTATGCTTATTTTTTGATCATCTGATTTATTTTTCACCATAAATTATTCACATTCCTCTTATCTTTTGGATTCATTCTGCAATGCTCTAGCGTATACATCATCATATTGAGTCAGCAATCTATCCCAATTAAAATTGTCTACTAGCGCCAAGCAATTTTTTGATATATCCTCATAATTTTTCATAATGTCTATTATTCGGTCCGCTATCATAGTAGGATCAAGAGAATCAACGTGATATCCAACTTTCCCCTCTTCAAATTGACCATCAAATCCTTGTCCCTTTGAGTAAATCAGTGGCAAGCCTTGACTCATAGCTTCTGGATATACGAGTCCAAAAGTTTCTGTTAAAGATGGCATAACAAAAATATCATGAGAACGATATATTTCTAAAAGACTCTCTTTTGGCTGAGGCTTTAAATAATTTACGAAAGAAAACTTCATCAGCTCTTCATAAACTTGTTCATTGCTTATCTTCCCCACAACAGTGAACTTAACTTTGTAGCCTCTCCCCTGTAACATCTCAAGCGCTCTCGCTGAGGTCAGTATATTCTTGTTATTGTTTACTGCTCCTATAAAAATTATATTAATACTTTTAGGCTGAGATAGTGTTTTAGGATTTCCTAAATTATTGAACCAAAATTCATCAATCCCGTTAGGAATAACGATAGACTTTTCTAGGATTTCTTTTTTGTCTTTCTCAGCAACATAAGTTTCTACAACAATATTTTTATAAGAATCGGAAAGAAAAATAATAGACTCTGCTTCCTTTAATATCTCAATACCCAAACTACGTAAAAAAACTCTTCGTTTAAAAAATTGATTTACGTCTGTATTTCTTACAGCTACTACATAAGGGATGCCAAATTTTTTCTTTGTCTGCAAAGCAATATAACCATTAGAAAAGAGAGTATGTGCATGCACTAGTGAATAATCCTGCACATTGAAATTTTTTACTAAATCCTTATAAATTTTTTTATGCTTCACATAAAACAAATAACGATCAAATTTATAATGATTTTTTCTTACGGTTGTATATTCCCCTAACTGTAAATGAGATAAGTCCGTAGTAAAAGGGGTTGGGACATAAACATCAATAGGGATGCCATTTCTTACTTGGCGATCGTATATATTTTTATATAGCATTCCGCCTCCGTAATATGAATTTATATGTAAAACCTTCATATTTACTCCACCCCATTGGTTACTTTCACTAGTATGTAAAAATCGATTAACTTTCTATAATAATGCTCTCTAATTTATCCGTTAGCGTTTTAAAGTCATAATTCTGTATAGTTGATAAAGAGTTTTGACAGTATTGATTGTATTCTTGCTTATCCATATGGTAAAACTCTAAAATACCTTGTACTAAAGCGTCCACTGAGCCACCTTTTACAGTTTTCCCACAGTTTTGCTTTGTTAATATATCATAGCCATTTTCCATATTGGACAACGTAGGCTTTCCAGACGCCATATAATCAAAGAGCTTATTCAAGCTTAAGCCATACTTATATAAAGGAATATGCTTACCAGTGAATATATTTAAATTAGATTTACTTAAAATATTAGGAATTAGCTTTTTATCGACCTTACCTTTAAAAACAATATTAGTTAACCCTTTACTAGCTACATATTCTTCAAGCTTTTCTCTTTGGCTGCCATGGCCAAATAAGATAAATTGAATATCGTCTATTCCTTTATTTTGGATTTCCTCTGCTGCTTTTACTAAATAGGTTAATTCATTAGCTACGCCCATGCTACCCGTATAAAGAACTTTGAAAGTAGAAGGATTATCAAGATTGTCGTCAGAGTAAATGAACTCGTTTTTGTTTTTATTATACTCTTCTAAATCCACACCATTGTTTATGTATCTTACTTTAGATGAGTCGAGTCCGATTTCTTCCACATAATCCTTTCCTCCTGGAATAGTAAAGATAAGCTTGTCCGCCTTCTTATATAACCATTTTTCACCCTTGTACAAAAGCTTTGCCACAAAACTATTCTTTTTAAGAGTTCCGTATTGGACAATTGTCTCGGGCCATAAATCTCTAATCTCACAAATGCAGGGAACATTAAATTTTTTAGCTATCTTAATACCTGCTAATAGAGTTAGTGGATGTACACTAGAAGCAATGATTATATCCGGTTTACCATACTTTTTACTATATTCCTTTGTAGTGGGAAAAAGGTTTTTGTAGAAATTCCACATATTTTGTAGTCGTTCTATACCATTTTTGTATTTGGTAGTTTTCACAAAAACATAAGGTATTTTCTCTACAGACTTTAACTCGTAAGTTCCGTTCGTTATCGATATCTGAGAATCACTATTATGTCTAGTGCTTGCACAAAAAATAGTGGGCTCATAACCTTTTTTAATAAGATTTTTGGCAAACCAATAATGTCGCCCACCCTTATTGAAGTATGTACCATGAGCATAATGATTGAAAATCCATACTGTTTTTTTCTGCATTGTCATATCCTCTTCTGTTTGATGTAATTATTTTACTTTCTCCGGCACTTTATAATTACATATAGTATTCTTAAACTTACCTGAAGCTAAAACAGGGATCTCATTTACAAACTTCACATCAATACGGGCATCCTCACCTAAAATTCCTTTAAACGAATCTATAAAATCATTTTCCGCATAAATGCCCTCTGCTCCATTGACCTTTAAAATATAATACGTTTTATCCTCTTGAATAAATTGCCATTGTTTTAATTTTTTATATCGTTTCATATGTACGCTTATAGTATGTGGCGTTAAAACATTTCCTTGTGCATCATACACCATATCGATTCGTCTTCCTTGAATACTTCTCAAGGTAGAAATATTATGACGATCCAAATCATCTGATATAGCTAAATCTCCTGTATCATATCGAATAATAGGCATCGCATGGTTATATAAATCTGTGACAACTATCCGCCCTAGTTCTCCAGGGTTTACCGGTTCATCACTATCTAACTTTAATAATTCAATAAAGTAGCTTGCTCTATTTACCCTAAACACTCTATCATTAGATTTTGTCTGGGCTAAAATCCCATTTTCTTGATTGGAATATCTGTCGATAATAGGACAACCAAAAATCTTCTCTAGCTTTTCTCTCGTTTCTTCTTTTAATAACGAGGAACTAGAAAAGATAACCTTTAAATTATACATATCCGGTGTATCGCCTTTTTCATATATATAATTACTTAGAATTTCATAGGAAGAAGCATAGGCCAAGCAGCTATTAATATGCTTATCGTTCTGTAATGTTCTTCGAATACTTTCTAATGCCTCTTCATCTAATCGCAATATGTCTATAGGAACTAAATTTTGTTTAAGCTTTTCAATTGTAGTTTTCTTTTCCGGCCAAGCTTTAAAATACATATATTTTTGACCAAGTGTCTGTCCTTCTATTTCATTGAAATAGATTACCTCTGCCATCGTTCTCTCACGCTTAGCTCTGTCTTGATTTACCGTAAAAGGAGTTCCAGTGGAACCACTAGTGGACATTTGATGATATACATTATTCAAATGTTTTTGAGATTGAAAAGATGTATACATTTCTTTATAATGGTTTTTTGTTACAACAGGTAAATCACTGAAATTGGATGACTTTAATGGATTGTAAAAAGGGACAGTATCATATGCATGATTGCAAATTGACTGAAGCTGTTTAAGATTCGAAGTATTACTTTCCATTATTTGTTTAATATCATTATAGTTCTGTTTGATTGTCTTACCTTTTAATGCATCCATTCCCCAAAACACAGTTCCTCTAAGAGTCTTTCTTACCATTATAATCACCCTTCATTTAATCGCCTTCTATTTATCTAATATCTCTTAGCTGGTAAACCCTTATACAGACCATTAGCACTTGTATTTTTTGTGACTACTGCACCAGCACCAATAGTTACGTTTTCCTCGATAGTCAAGCCCTGCAAAATAGTAGAACCAGTCCCAATCATTGAGCAATCCTTTAGAGTAACATTACCGGAGATTCGACTTCCAGGCATGACTGTGACAAAACTCTCCATTTGTATATCATGTCCCATGGTTGTTCCTATATTGATATGACAATGATCTTCAATATAGCAATCAGGATTAATAATCACACCGGCGCAAACAATATTACCCTTTCCCAGTTGAATATAGTTACTTACTATAGCGTCTGGATGGATTAAGTTTAGCCAGTTAACGGATGTTAATTTTTTAACTAGGAGCTTTCGGACGTTACAATTAGCTATTGCTATCACACCAAATACTTCATTTTGCTCTGAGTATTCTTTCAAATAATCGGTTGTACCAAGAATCTCATAGCCCATTATATTGCTTCCTACGAGATTTTCATTATCATCTATTAAACCTAAGAGTTTATATCTTTCTTCATTTACGTTTAGCTTTTCTACAATTTCTATAACCTGCTTACTAAAACCACCACTACCTATTATAAAAAGCTTTTTCATATGTCACCCTCGAGTTCAAATTTGGTTCATTTTTGATTACTTCCAGTTCCTTGAAATCGATTATTTGTTTTAGTATTGTCGAAGTTGATGCCTTCTTTTACAAACACTTTTTTAATTGTCATAAATATAATCTTAAGATCCTCTAGAAAAGATATATTCTTTACATATTTAACATCTAAATTGAATTTGTCTTCCCAGCTAAGTGAATTTCGACCACTTACTTGGGCAAGACCAGACAAACCTGGACGAACATTATGTCTTTTTCTTTGCTCTTCATTATATAAATTAAGATACTCAACCAATAAAGGTCGTGGACCAATAAAGGACATATCTCCTTTTAATATATTTAAAAGCTCTGGTAGTTCATCTATGGAAGTAGAACGGAGGAATTTCCCGAAGCGAGTAAGCCTTACATGGTCGGGTAACAGCTCTCCATGTTCATCTCTCTCCTCTGTCATTGTTCGAAATTTATACATTGTAAAAACCTTTTCATGTAAACCAGGTCTATTTTGTTTAAATAAAATCGGACTCCCTAATTTGTTTCTAACGAGAATCGCCACGACTAGCAGTAGAGGACTAAGGATGATAAGCATCGTAAGGGAAACGATAAAATCTAATGGTCTTTTAATGAGCTTTTTGTAAATCCCATCTTTTTGCCTCATGAGTTATGCCTCCCAAATCCTCTTTATAGTCTTAGTAACTCTCTCTAGTTCTGAATCTGTTATTTTCGAATCAGATGGCAAGCAAACTCCATTATTAAATAGATTTTCCGAAACATCACTACCGATATAGTCATATTTTTCAAAGAACGGTTGCAAATGCATTGGCTTCCATACTGGTCTAGATTCAATATTTTCGTTTTCTAGGGCTTGCATAACATCAATCGGTCTAACATGTCCATTTAAAGTTAAGGCGCTTAACCAGTAGTTAGGCTTGTCCCATTCATTACTAGGCATAAATTCTATACCATCTAGACCGCTGAGCTCTTGTTTGTAAAAATTAAATATGTAATTTTTCTTTTCCACTCTCTTATCCAAGACCTTAAGCTGCCCTCTACCAATTCCAGCAACCACGTTGCTCATTCGATAATTGTAACCGAGCTCACTATGTTGATAATGCCTAGCTTGATCTCTAGATTGGGTAGCCCAGAATCTTGCTTTTTCAATTCTCTCTTCATTGTTAGATACGAGCATTCCACCACCTGAAGTAGTGATGATTTTATTTCCATTAAAAGAAAAAATACCATAGTCACCAAAGGTCCCTGTATGCTGGCCTTTATAATATGTTCCTAACGATTCTGCTGCATCCTCTATTAAAGCAACATTATGCTTATTGCAAAGCGCTACTATTTTGTCCATATCGGCAGATAAACCATATAAATGAACCACTATAACAGCTTTAACATTAGGATACTTAGCAAAAGCCTCTTCCAACGCTTTTGGACACATATTCCACGTTTCATGATCACTATCTATAAAAACAGGTATTGCATTTTGATAGATAATAGGATTAGCAGTAGCAGAAAATGTTAGTGTCGGACAAAATACAATGTCCCCTTCCCCTACTCCCGCAGCCTTTAGCGCCAGATGGATCGCGGCTGTTCCAGATGATAGAGCTGCTGCTGATTTCGAGCCCACCTTTGCAGCAAGTTCTATTTCAAAATTATTTACATTTTCTCCTAATGGAGCAATCCAGTTAGTATCAAATGCTTCTTTCACATATTGCATTTCATATCCTTCCTCACTCATATGAGGAGACGAAAGGAAAATTCTTTCATTCATTATTTGACTTCCTTCCTATTTAAATAGCATCTGGATAGGTTTTCAACATTCATACATCTAACCTTATTTCCAAACATAATGTTTTCTCAAATTTATAAAGATTTATCTTTTAAACGTGTTCCTTAATAGGGGAGTCGACAAACTTATGATTCGCTAATCCTATTAACGTTTCTTTAAGTGTTGCATTGTTCATATGAGGAAGCTTCTCCATCACGTATTTCAATTCAGACTGACTGATTGGATTTGCCTTTCCAATATGAATTTTTGGAAAGATAAATCTGCTTTGAATCTCATTTTCGCTTAAGAGCTCTTCATACAATTTTTCTCCCGGTCTAATACCTGAAAACTCTATACCTATTTCATCTTCTCTATAGCCAGAGAGCTTAATTAAATTTTTAGCTAGGTCAACAATTTTAACCGGCTCGCCCATATCTAGAACAAATACTTCTCCCCCGCTAGCTAAGCTCCCCGCTTGAAGAACAAGTCTAGAAGCTTCGGGTATTGTCATGAAATACCTCGTCATTTCTGGGTCTGTGACAGTTATTGGCCCGCCTACAGCAATTTGTTTTTTAAAGAGTGGCACTACACTACCACGAGATCCAAGAACATTACCAAAGCGAACCGCTGCAAATTTCGTCTTACTCTCTTTAGCAAGATTTTGCACAACCATCTCTGCGAAACGTTTGGTAGCACCCATAATATTCGGTGGATTTACTGCTTTATCAGTAGAAATCATAACGAAGTATTCTACTCCGAACACATCTGCTGCCTCAGCAATATTTTTTGTGCCGAAAATATTGTTTTTTACGGCTTCCATTGGATTGTGTTCCATCAATGGAACATGCTTATGTGCAGCTGCGTGATAAATTACATCAGGTTTATACTCCGATACAATGTCGAAAATGCGACCACGATCTTGAACATCTGCGATTATCGGAATTATTTTTGTAATCATGGAAACCTTTTGTCGCAATTCCATGTCTATAGTATAGATAGAATTTTCTCCGTGACCGAGTAGAATAATTGCCTTTGGATTGAATCTGGCTACTTGTCTACAAATCTCTGAACCAATGGAGCCGCCCGCTCCAGTAATGAGAATAGTTTTGTTAGTTAGTTTAGATGAAATTGTTTCAAGGTCAAGTTCTACTTCGTCACGACCAAGTAAGTCCTCAATTCTCACATCTCTTATTTCATTGATTGATACTTTCCCTGTTAGTAAGTCTTCTATAAGAGGCATTGTTTGCGTACGAACACCAGTATCTAAGCATAGCTGTAAAAGCATTGCACGACGCGTCTTTTCCATTGAAGGAATAGCAATAATAATGTGCTCAATGTTCTGATCCAAGACTACATCCTCAATTATGTCGGTTCCACCTAACACTCTCATGTTAAAGATATCCAATCCCTTTTTAGTTATATCATCATCTAAAAAAGCAATTGGCTTAAGCGGCGAGTTCGCATTCTTCAATAATTGTCGAGCAATCATTGTCCCAGCTGCACCTGCGCCAATAATAAGCGTCCTTTTTTTAGAGCCTTTTAAATTTTGCCCACTTATGAAGGTGTCTCTAAGCACTCTCCAAGATAATCTTGTCCCACCAATTAGTAGCATATGCAACATCCATGTAACGAATAATGCTCTAACAAGTACGTCTCCCGTTACGATTACTTGGATAAGAGCGACTGTTAGTATGGAGAAAGTTACTGCCTTAAATATCGACAATAATTCTTTCACGGATGCATATTCCCATACCTTCCGATACAGTCCGTAATACATTGCAAAACTGTGATGCGCTACAAATATCGTAAGCGAACTAATCAATAATAATACATCCGTAAATGGATTATCGATTGGATGCAGTAGAAAATAGCCGATGTATATTGAAAATAACACTATACATGAATCGACTAATATCAGCATCGACATTCTTCGCTTTAATGACATCGTGTCACTCTCCTATTCTTTTACCTATGTAAGCTATTTCTTTTACCTATGTATAATTTCTATTCTCACTGCACATAATTATAGCACTTTGGATATAAATTTGTTGTAATTTTATTGTAATGCAATTGAAATATAACTGTTATGCGGGTATTTTGTCCTTTTAATTTTATCTTACATATCCTAATTAATCTCCTTTTTATTCCTTTTTAACTGTTATTATTTACCGTTATTTATGATAAAAATCAATTATTTTACAATTATATTTACAGAATAGTTCATTTGATTCTAAATTTATTTTAAAGGTTTTAGCTTACCTTATAGTTTATTTCCCTTGAAAAAGGGTATGTTAATAAGTGTTTTTAAGAATAGATTTCCTTAAAGAGAACAAACAAATATAGAAATTCATTAGGCAAAGTAATAAGCCATCACCCTCGCTTTTGTTGTGCGAGGGTGATGGCTTATTTCTCTCTCATGTATGTCTTTAATTCTTATTAAAAAAATGATAAAAGAATAGTTATTGTTATCCGATAAAGCTCCACCATTTCTTAGGAGTGGGTTCCGTTGGTTCTAAAAGAATAACTTCTTTATTTTCTACAATTCTTGCATTGTTTTCTAGAAAAATATCTACAGTATCTAGCTTTTTTTGCTTTTCTAGATAGCATAGTCCTGCATCAAATAAGAATGGTCTTGTTTTTTTGCTATGCACATCGGAACCATACGTATGGACTAAATTACAATCTATTAGCTGTATAGAGGTTTTCTGTATACTTTTACCGAAGTGTCCTGCTAAGCTACCTGCTGTAATTTGAGAGATAGCACCATGATTTATAAGCTTAAGTAATCTACTCGGTTTTTCTGCGATAGCTTTATTTCTTTCGGGATGTGCAATGACCGGTACTTTTCCCATGCTTAATATTTCTTGAATGATAGCTATCGTATAATTGGGCACATTCGATGATGGTAGCTCTAACAAAACATATTTTGAACCAGCTAATGTTAAAGCACTCCCTTCTCTCAGTTGTTCTACGATAGAATCCCCAATTCTTATTTCTTGCCCTAGGTGCAATTTTATTTGCAAATTTTCTTTAGCTATTTCATCTTTGATATTATTGTATTTTTCTACTACAGCTTCCTTCAGCACATTATATTGTGGATGATATGCATGCGGGGTCACAATAATATCTGTAATACCTTCTTTTACCGCTTGATATACAAGGCCAAGCGATTCTACCAACGTTTCAGGACCATCATCAACTCCCGGAAGAATATGTGCGTGGATATCTACCATAATATAACCTCCATTCAATTTAAATAGAAAAACGAGTGATTAGGATGGTTCCCAATCACTCTTCAGATCCATAATATTGATAGTAGTAATGATCTTTTTGAAGGACATAGTTATTTAAAACCGCCCCCAAAATATTTGCCTTGGAAGAAATTAATGCTTCTTTAGCCTTCAATAGTGCATCCTTTTCTGTTTTTCCTGCACTTAACACGATAACTGTACCATCACATAAATTAGATAATATTTGTGCATCGGTTACTGATAATACAGGAGGAGCATCAAAAATAATCATATCGTATTTTTCTTTCAAGTCTTCCAGGACCTTTTCCATCGTCTTAGAACCAAGCAATTCAGCTGGGTTCGGAGGAATTGGGCCACATGTAATTATATCTAAATTTTGTACATCATCATGCTTAATAACTTCCTCTAAAAGAGCTTGACGCGTAAGCAAATTAGAAAGACCTAAAGTGTTGGTTAGATGAAAAGTATAATGCACTGTTGGCTTTCGCATATCACCGTCAATCAGAAGCACTCTCTTTCCTTCCTGTGCAAATACCACAGCACTATTTGCAGCCACTGTGGATTTCCCCTCACTAGGCGAGGCAGAAGTAAATAACATAGATTTTATTTCCTTGTCTGGCATTGAGAAGTTGATATTTGTTCTTAGCGTTCTAAATTGTTCTGAAACAATTGCCTTAGGATTAGATGATGTGATCAGCTTTCTAGCTGCAGTCAATAATGGTTTATTTTTCTTTTTGTTAGTTGGCATTTCACAACCTCTTTCGTCTATCGATAACTTCTAGTTTGGTGTCTTGAAGATCTTTTTCTGAAATATTACTGATTAAACCTAACACAGGCAGGTTTAATAATTCTTCTATATCTTCTTCTGTTTTTACAGTCGTATCTAAATATTCTAATAGAAAAGCAAGCCCTACTCCAAGCATCAGACCAATTACCGCTGCTATTGCCATGTTTAACATTGGATCTGGCTTAACAGGTGAGGGATTATCTCCAAGAACAGCTGGAGTGAGAACACTAACATTATCTACTTGCATCAGAGTCTTTATTTGTGCTTGAAAAACCTGAGCAGTTTTATTAGCAATATCCACCGCTCTTTGAGGATCAGGATCTTGAACCGTAATATTGACTACTTGCGAATCCTCTGCATTATTTACTGTAATTTTATTGGTCAAGGCAGCAGGTGTAGTATTTAAATCCAACTCATCAATTACTAATGATAAGATCGCTGGACTTTTAATAATCACATTATATGTATTAATAAGTTGAAGATTGGTTTCTATATCCTGTGAACTAAACGTATTTACCTCTGTTTTCTCTTGATTTATTAAGATCTGTGTTGACGATTGGTAAATAGGAGTTATAACAAAATAGCTCACTACCGCACTGATAGCTAGTGCAATTATCGTCAATATTATAATTAATGATAATCGCTTTTTAAGTGTTTTAAAAATATCTTGAAGTGTTATTGTTTCTTCCATTCAAATTGATAACTCCTTCTATCGTTTATTACTAAATTAGACAATGCTAAAAAGTTTATATTATTCTATCATAGTCAAACTTATTAAAACTACTGATAACAATCCTTACTACCCTTATGCAAACTAAATGAATATTTATTCAATAGTTTAATTTCCTAAAGCCTTTTTCAATATACTATCTCGTCGGGCTTTCTTTTTTGCTTCATATTCTTCTTCCATTGCTTTAGCTTCAGTCTTATCAAAGCCATTTGCTGCTAAGTCTTTTTCTACGGCATTCAAAACTGCATCAAACACTTTGTCTGTGTTTCCTTCTAAATCCTTTGCAGCAGCCATATATTTGTTATAAAAATATCCAACATTAATTTTTTCGCCATTTGCTTGTTTGTCTACGTATTCTTTTTTAGCTTTAACAATCAAGGCATTTACTTTCGTATCTGCTTGATCCTCTAATCCTTCTAAAGCAGGTGTATATTTTTCTTTAATCGCAGCAACCGTAGTTTCATTGGAGGAACCAGAGCTTGTCCCTGAAGAATTATCGGCACCATCATTTCCAGTTACGTTATTGGAGCTCTCTCCATTTCCATCGACAGCATTGTTCCCTGCAGTTTCTCCACTTGTTCCCTCTTCTTCTATCACTTCACCATTTTCATCCATAGAAATAGTAGCTCCACCTGGCAGCTCTACTTTATACGGTTCTTTTTCTACAATTTCTTTTACTTCGTCATCTGCAACATCATATTCCTTAAATTTAAACGTATACAGTAAATAACTGCCCCCTGCGATAATTAAAACAAGGACAATAATAGCAAAAATCTTCAACTTCTTCATTGATATATCCCTCCTGAAAAGTAACCTTAGTTTAGCATGATAAATATTCTAATAGTATATAATATGCCAACATTATGTATAAAAACCCACCACTTTTTATATGTGGTGGGCCTAATAGATTAGTAACTTATTTAAATGTAATGGTAAAATCCACATTCATCGGCGCGCCATTGTTTACTGTTAAAGGAAGTGAAATTGTTTTTCCTTTTACATCTTCCAATGAGTCAGCTCCAGGAACCTGTGCTTTAATGTAAGCCAGTCCCTCTGGTGAAAGAGGAGTGAAACCATTAACATGAGTTACTCCCAATTGACTAACCACATTATTAAAAAGATCTTGCCCTAAATAATTCGCTACATCCTCTGGTTTTGCATCAGCCTTAACTGTCACAGTTACAGCGTTCAGTCCAGTTGATTCTAACGTAGCAATATTACTTTGAGCTGCGTTTAATGTTGTGACTAAGTTAGCAATTTTAGAGTTAAGAATCTCTTGTTGTAGCGGATTAGCTGCATTATCAATTGCTTTTTTAGCTTTAGCTACCTCCTCTAATAATGCCGTTATAAACGGATTGTTCGTGGAAGATGGTAGACTGCTTAAAAGAGTATTAATTTCATTGTAGGAAGCTTGGGCTTCTATAAGTTTACTCGCAGCTAAGAAATCGTTAATTTTAACAGTTTTCATATAAATAGTTACAGGAACCATTAGCTCAGCGCGCTTAGCATCAGCTGGCTTTTTGTACTGCTCAAGTAACAAATCTCGAGCTGCCTTACCTGAAAATCTATATAAGATAGCTGTTCTACCTTTTAGCTGGTAGGATAATTTATGATATTCTTTTTCAACTGTTGCAAAATCATTCCTAGATTGAGCATTGTTAATATTATTCATAATAGGTACAAGATATTTTGTTGCGTAATTATATGCGTCAATATATGGAACCAATCCTTTTGATATCTTCTCATCGTAGAGTGCATCTAAATCTCTTAGATATGATTGCTTTTGTGAAGAAGAATAGGTAGACGAAGCTATCAGATTTCTAGTATGTTGGTAGTTCTTCTTTGCACTATTTAACGATGAATTAAGTGAGTTACTTGGTACCAATTTGTCTTCCAACGCCGGGTAAACATAATGTGTCGTGCTTCGATTCAATTCAGCTTTTGTTGCCTCAATGGATCGAATTACATTTGATGTGTTCCCATAAGCCACGGATGAAAATGATAGAACTGAAGATGTTAACAATACTGCTGCTGCCGTTTGTTTCCAAATCCTTGTCATATTACTCCTCCTCTTATCTAATAGTAAAGTCTGTTGAGAATGACCAATATATTTCAACAGCTTCATAGTACTATCCGTTTCGACAAATTTCAAACAAAAACCCCATAAATTCACAATTTTCGTACCATTTATATGGATAATTTAATTAACTATGGTAAATTATATCTATTTTACAAATTCCTTTTTTAGGATATTTATCATTCAATATATTCATTACTATAAAATTAATTTTTAGTAATTAGTAGTATATTAAAGTCATAAGATTTTATTAATTTCATTTTTTAGGGATAAAATAGCATTTTATTTTTCCATTTTAAACCATATAATAGATTTATAAACAACCATTCGGTATATATAGTTGTTAATAGGAAAGGAGCAAGAATTTGAAGAAAATCATCATGATTGTCACCTTGTTTGTTCTGCTATTGTCCTCTTTCACTACCGCATCAGCCGCTGCACTATATAAGGATATTGTGGATACCCATCCAGACAAATCCGCCTTTAATTTCTTAGTTGCAAAAGGTATTATTGTTGCAAATTCGTCTAGTAATTTTGGTATAAATAAGGATATGACTCGCTTAGAGGCTGCTGAATTATTCGTCGAAGCACTTGACCTTGATACTACTAAACCATTTGAAGTAATAGTGACGGATCTAGATTCAGATCACGCTAGCTATCCAATCATTGCAGCTGTAGTAGAAAAGGGGATTATGAGCCTCGATGAAGAAGGTGCATTTAATAGAGAGCAGCCGTTTTCTAGAGGAGAAGCTGCGGTTTTTCTTGTTCGAGCATTTGGATTGACCGGAACTGTTCCGAAGACCTTTAAAGATGTACTACCGGAATATTGGGTGACGGATGATATAAAAACACTGCAATTCCACAATATCATTAGCACCTCTTCCGACAATACTTTTAGACCATTAGAAAATGTAACAAGAGGAGACTTTGCTGTTTGGTTAGCACGTAGCCTTCAGCCAGATTTACGTAAGACCCCCACTCCTGCTGTTCCTCCTACTAAGTCCTGTGAGAAACCTAGCAATAAAAAAATAGTGAAAGTAAATGTTCAAGTCACTACACTGTGGAAGCTGCCAAACGCTTATCGTACTGTAGATAAACCGTCTATAACGGCTCCTGTAGACATTCATAAATGGACAAAAAATATGAGTCTAAAGGAAAAATGGTGGTTGGTTAATAGAGTCGACACCCAAGCATTGTTTGGAGATGAAGTAACCATTTTGAAAACTAGTGGCAACTGGGTCAAAATAGCTGTAAAGGACCAATATGTTCCTAACCAAAAGGAAGGCTATCCGGGCTGGGTGCCAAAATCACATATAATAGAAACAACTAAGGATTATTCAGATTGCTCCATTGCAGTAGTAAATGCAAAAAGCACCATGCTTTATAGCGATACTGCAAAAAAAAATAAATACATCAGTCTCAGCTACTCTACTATCCTTCCAGTCATCAAGGAAGAAGGCGATTGGCTACACGTGCAAACTCCACAAAACGGCGTGAAGTACATGCAAAAAAAAGAAGCGAAATTATATAAAAACTATCAATCTATCCCTAAACCAAATCAAAAGGATATCGTAAATAGTGCCAAAATGTTCCTAGACCTCCCATATCTCTGGGGTGGCACCTCCTCCTTTGGATATGATTGTTCAGGCATCATCTACTCTGTCTACAAAAATCACGGAATCATCATTCCAAGAGACTCCTTTGTTCAAGCAACAAAAGGGAAAGCTGTGTCAAAGGCTAACCTTCAACCAGGAGATTTAGTGTTTTTTGCAGGTAATCGAGGAAAAGGAAAGGTATATCACGTGGGTCTTTACATCGGAGAAGGTAAAATGCTCCATGCCCCTAGCTCCTCCTCTAAGGTAAAAATTGAGTCGATGAATGTTGGGACATTTAAGACGAATTATGAAGGTGCGCGGAGATATTTGGACTGATTGGATGGAGGAAAAAATTCAGTTAAACTGCTGCGGCTAAGGCAGCAGTTTTTTTAATTTGAATTCCTAAGCTATTTAAAGAAGCCGAATTTGCGCAATCAGGAATAATGTTGAAACTTTTTACGTGTAAACTCAGTAAGTATGATAGATAGGAGGAAGAATAATGAAAAAAATAATTAGTATTTTCATCATTGTACTTATCTCAGTTGGAGTAGCTGATTTAATACAGGGAGTTATTTTAACACTGCTTTATAATCCAAATTCTTACTCAACAACAAATGGTTTAGAATTGGCGAGCTACCTACAATATACTATTTCCGCCTTAACCGTAACTTTTGCGCTATGGGGTGTATATAAGGTGAAGAGTTTTATAACACGCACTAAACCTTCGATAAAAATATAGTTCTACCATTTTATGTAACACATTCCGAATCTCTACGTCTATTGTAGATAAAGGGGTGATAATCATTAGAAGGATTTTAACAGTAAGTATCATCGGTCTAATTATTATTGGATTTTTTGTTTTTGAGCCTTTTCGTTCAGAGCCTCCTTCTCCAACTGTAACAGTTGGAAAAACAAAAATTTCTACCACACAGGGTTCTTATTGTTGGAACGGACTGATATCAGCCAAGTGTGTTGATATGGTTTATACTAGTCCGTTAGATATGACAAAAAAACATAAGCCCACATCTGTTACTCCAGGAGAAGAAATTAAAATTGATTTTAGAAAAGACCCCATCGATGAATCATTAATAGTGGAGCAATGGATTGATGAAGAAAATGTAAATGCTATTCAAATGAAAGATAATTCAATCGTAGCTCCAAAGGAAAAAGGAGTATATGTCTACTATGTAACAGCTGATTGGAAGCAAGGAGACGGAAACTATGCTTTCTCAGTTGTCGTTGAATAAAGATTGTTTTACACTTTCGACCGTCACGTATAATAAATATGCCGCCTTTTAAGAGAGGCTTTTGCATATTACGAAATGCCGAGTTAAGTGCTAAAAGTTATCCTACTAATGAAAACATGAATGAAAAATCACAAATTTCCACTCTCAGCGGACGCTTTCCGTGGTGTGAGCGGTAAGGTATGCCCTCACCGCTGCTAGCGCATCGTTTGTGTTTGCTTATCTGTCTCACTCATTCCACTGGAGTCGCCTGTCGCTGCAATCAACAAAGAGATAAATGTTCGTATTTTATTAGTAAAGTACTGTTTTTGAAATGAGCTCAGTTTTAATAACAAAAAAACAAGCCCTAGTCATAGTTTATACACTCCCATATACCAATATGTTATAAAAAACAACACGAATCCATTTAGATAACTAAATATCAAAATGGATTCGTATATTTTTTATTCTTTTACACTAGTCGGTGTTGCTTCCTTTACGATAATCATACCGTCATATGCTTCATTCGGTGTCATTTCAATCGTATAAAACATCTTTAAAAACTTGTACCACATACGAAAGTCATCCCCGATATTAGCCATCTTTTGCTCCGAAGAAATTATATCCGATAACTCATCTGACTCACTCGCATTTTCAAAATCCACAAAGAAAGTATTTGATTCCACCTCACTGAAGGCATCCACTAAATCATTGTGATTCTTCACTGTAAAATTTCTTCGTTCCCCACTACCATTTTTCGATTGAAACTTACTCTTGATAAAGTCACTACCTATTGCAAAATACTCTTCACCGTATCGTTCATCTAAATAATTTCCCATCGACTTATAGCCAGCTAAAGATGCTGATGTTTTTTCAATATGTCCATTATGACCATTGATAAATACTTTTTCGTTTCCTCGTGCTGCTTCATAATCAATAATCCATTGTAAGTTGTCCGTTAAATATTGATCGCGAAGCTGCGTGTATTCTCCTTCATTCAAAAACAATTGCGTACGCTGCTTCAAAATTTGCGCATTTTGTAGGGCAAAGACATGGGATTCCTCGGAAGATTGTTCTGCATAAGCTGCTTTATTTGATTGTAAGTCTAAAATGATATTTTCAACTGTTTCATTGATATCTTGCAATTGCTCCTTCGTTAACTCACGCATTTTCTCATTGGTGACGAGCTCCAACTTTGAGTCATAATTTTTGAACATATTTGGGTTTACGGCTTTGTAGTATTCGAGCACGCCTTTTTTACTATAGTCATAGCGTTGCATGTCATTACCATAAAAATAAACCTTCTCTTCCTCGCTCGCTGTCGCGTTATAATCATGCATCCATTGTACAAGATTGACCATTTGCTCCGTTTTATAAATACTATAGTCTAGCGTGTTTACTGCCTCTTCAGCTGTGCCATTTCCATTTAAAATGAATTGATTTATTTGCTGTCCACCTCCGAAATCACCCTCTAAGACAAATACACGGACATTTTCATTTTTTATTAACACCTCAAATACATCTTTTTTCAGTTTTTGAAATTCAATGTTCCCATGTGTTGCCTCCCCTAAGCCGATTAACTTCACATTATCTGGGATGTCAATATCCTCCACTTGGGTAATGTATGATTCTGCATCGTCAACTGCTTCGCCATTGCTGCACCCGATCAATAAAACAGAAATAAAAATTACCAAACATAATATAAAACTCTTATTATTAATTTTCATCATCCCCTTAAACTTCCTTCTTAAATTGCTTTCCTTTGAAAATATAAATATCCACCGACAAAAAATAATATAAAGCTTCCGCCTACAACGGTTAATAACTGATCCCAAGGAACGAAAAATGTATCGCCAGTCTCACCACCGATATACATCATCAAAAAAGGCTGTGCCCAAGGATAGAAAGAACCTAAACGCTCTGAGTTTACAACAAGTATTGTAGGCAATGTCAGGATAACGTTAACAGCAAAAGGCGCTGCAAAGCTCTTGAATAGTATAGACATCCATAACTGCAGAGCAACTAATGGCAATGTCGCTACCCATCCCCCAACCAAACATTTCCACACTATCCCCATTGGGAAAGGATCGGTGAAGCCTTTTATCATCCCTACTATGTATAGAGCAGCAAAAAATAATATTTGTACAACCAATACAAGCAGCATCAACAATAAATACTTCGCCGTAAATACTCTTCCCCGCGTTACAGGTAATGCTAGAAGCTGTTTCCAGCCACCTGCCTGATGTTCATATCTGCAAATGGCACTTGCTAAAACTCCTGTTATCAAGGGTAAAAATAGTAAAGCATAGGATAAATTCATGGACAGTAATGATAAATACCATTCATTAATCTCCATATCTTCATTGGAAAACCTGCTTGTTAATCCAAGAAAAATACCTATAATTGGTACGGTAAATATTATGAACATAATCTTTGAATGTCGAAACTTAAACCATTCTGATTGTAGAATTGAGATCATTTATTTCACATCCCTTCTCATAAAGTCGAGCATTCCAACGATATACAATACAATACCTACTCCAATCCCAAGCAGCACATTGATCAACGGCTCATCCCATTCGTTCATTAAAGATGGCCACTTCCATATCATCCAATCAGGTAAAACAAAAGCGGAAAAGGCAAAAATCACACCTAAGACCCCGGTCGTAATCGGAATCCCTTGGTTTTGGCTCACGGATGCAATCCAGAGTTGCAACGCAAGTATTGGCAAGGCTGCAAAATAAGGATAGAAGCTATATTTCAATAACTCCAAGTAAGGAATATCATTTCCTAAATTTAGTAAAACTCCATAACAAAGTGAAAATACTAATAGTAAAAGAGAAGACACAAATAGTAAGCTTGCAAGTACAGTAAATTTCGATAAATACACACCCATTTTGGAAACAGGCAACGAAATCAGTTGCTTCCAAGCATTTGTTTCATTTTCTATACTCGCTATAAAAGAAGTTAATATGGCAATTCCTAATACAAGTGCAAGAGGGGTAAAAGAATGTACATTCATAAAATAATATCCCCAATCATCCTCACTCTGCTGTAATAAGTAATCTTTTCTGACTCCATAGTTAACCATCTGCAAGGCAATAACTCCGAAAGGGCCTAAAAACGCTAGAAACCATAATCCTTTACGTTTTATTTTCAAAAAATCCGCCAGTAAAAGTTTCCCAATCATACTACCTTCTCCTCAGTAGTCATTTGAAGGAAAGTATCTTCCAGTGATCTTTTTTCCTCTTCTACACGGTAAATTGAATAGCCCCCTTGAACGAGCGTAAAGACTGCTTTTGCCACTCCTTCATTTGAATGCTCCGACAATAAAATGATGCCATCCTGCCACTCAGCTTTTATTCCATTTCCTAATAATGAGCGCCACGCTTGCTCACTATCACTAACCTTTAATAGAATCTTCTGCTGTGCGTACTTGCGCAAAGCTTCGATGGAATCCTGGTAAATCATTTTTCCTTTCGTAACTATTCCGACTGTTGTCGCCATTTGATCGATTTCCGATAATAAGTGACTGGAGATCAAGATGGTCATACCTGTTTCGGCGGGTAACTGTTTAATTAGATTACGAATCTCAATAATGCCGGATGGGTCTAGCCCGTTGGTCGGCTCATCTAAGATTAGTAACTCCGGATTGTTTAATAGGGAAGCTGCAATCCCTAATCGTTGTTTCATTCCTAGTGAAAATCCTTTTACCTTTTTATTTGCTACTTCGGATAACCGAACAATTTCTAACACCTCGTGAATTCTTGTTTTTGGAACACCCAAAATCTTTCTTAATGCCTCTAAATTTTCATAAGCAGTTAAATGGGGATAGTAGGATGGGTTCTCTACTAGGGAACCCACTCTTTTTAAAATGTCTATTCTTTCTCTTTTTAAATCCTTTTCAAAGATTTGAATCGTACCGGATGTTGATTTCATCAAACCTAAAAGCATTCGGATGGTTGTTGTCTTCCCTGCTCCATTAGGTCCTAAAAATCCGTATATTTCTCCTTTACGTATTTTCATATCCAATCCTACTACGGCATTTTCCTTACCAAAACGTTTGGATAAATTGTTTGTCTGCACTACATATTCCATTTCCCTCACCTCATTTTCTATCTTAGAGATAGAATATTAAAACTAGGTAAGGGGCAAGTTTAAATTTTGTTTAAAAAAAGTGTATTTGAAAGGATGCCCCTTCAAATACACCATTATTTGTATTTCTTTATTTTAATGGTTGTTCCCGCTTCACTTGACTCAATATCCCAATCTAGCTTCATGCCCTTTACCATCATATCAACTATAGACAAGCCTATTCCTGCACCTGCTTCATCGGATTCATTTTTCATCCCGTTTCCTTTGTCTGAAATTACAATAGCATCGTATAGATTTGTAGATTCGGTTTTAACACAAATATAACCTCCGCTTTTTGCATGGCGAAGCACGTTTTGCAATAAATTATCTATTATACTTCCTAACCAAATAGGGTCGATCTTCCACTTATTTTGTTCGAACGGAGTCAAATTGACTTCAAATTTAAACTCTTCCTTTTCAAAGACAGGGTACCACAAAGCTAAACATTCACGTATATAACGAATAACATCAATATCCTTTGATTCAAATTTATATTTACTAGCCATTAGTAACGTGTATGACATCAAGTTTTCAATCAGTCTGTCAATATTTACAACAGAGGCTTCCAAGGATTTTATCGCTTTTTGACCTTCCTCCGATAAATCTTCTTTAGCAATGGAATAAGTTTGAGCCCTTACCTTTGTTAAAGGTGTACGCAGATCATGAGAAAGATTAGCGATTATCTCTCGACGTAGCTGTTCTTCTTTCTGCTCGCTCTGTTTACTTTCCCTTAGCTCAAATACCATTTGATTGAACGTTTTTTCAAGCTGTCCAATTTCGTCCTTCTTTTTCACCGTAATCTCAATCGGTAGCCCGTCCACATCCCGTATTTCCATTGCCTCTTGCAATTGCAACAACCGTTTTCTAATACTCCTAAAGAATAGAAAGGATACTAATAAAAACAGAAAAATAATAAAAATAACACCAGATACAAAAATAAGTCCATATTCATCATAAATATTTTTAAGGGGTGGATCAAACTCTGACCTAGGCATCTCCAGTACAACGAAACCATTCATTTCACCTTGTCCAACGAACGCAATAACTGTAAATGGGTCCCCTCCATAGTGCTGTTTTATAAATTTTGCTGTATATACTGCCGACCACTCGGCAGGCAACTGCTCCTTTACGTTCATTTGATTAGCAAGCGTCCCTTGACCATCCACCCAGAACATTGATGCTTTTGGATATTGCTGTTTCCACTTATTAAAATGCTCTTCTATAGTTTCAGAAGTCACAATTTGCATACCATTTGCTTCTTGATGCCATTTTCCCTCTACGTCACCTTCCTCTATAGTATGGTTGTTTAAAGTGTCACCCTGCGTGTTACTAGAAACACCAAATACAAATAAAGCAATAATTAAATAGGAAACTTGAATAATAGACATTGCTAATAGAATCAGAAACATATACTTCGCTAGTAAGGACCGGAAAAAGCTCTTCATATTTTTACCCTATACCCAATTCCGCGAATGGTTTCAATAATTGATGGTTTTGCTGGGTCCCTTTCAATTCTCTCTCGTAAATAACGAATATGAACCATCAACGTCTTATCTCCCTCGATATAACGCTCTCCCCACACTCCCTCATACAGCTGTTCCTTTGTTAATATTTGATTCAAATGACGAACGAAGTACTGCAAAAGATGATATTGCTTGCCGGTTAATTGGATTTCCTCATCTTTTTCACCGTCTACTATTCTCATGTCCTTTGTATAGATCATCAAATGTTGAAGCTTTAATACATCGTCATTTTTTTGGTATCTCCGTAGCAATACTTCGACACGAGCTGCAAGCTCATCCGGATGAAACGGTTTTGTTAAATAATCATCTGCAAAATTTAGCCCTTCTATTTTATCCTCCACCGCAGTCCTCGCAGAGAGCATTAAGATAGGCAGGTCTCCCTTTTCTTTTTTAATACGCCTCCCAATTGAAAAGCCATCTAACCCTGGGATCATCACATCCAAAATTGCCATATCCACACTTGAAATATACTTTTCAGCATCCTGCCCAGATTTCAGCCATGTCACCTCATACCCTCTTTCTGTTAAATCCTTTCTCACCCAGTTTCCTATATCCACTTCATCTTCTATGTAAAGAATGTGTACCATGTTTGTCCTCCTGTTATTGGGATTGTGATTTGTTGGCTGAATCGCTACATGCTTCTAAGAAATTAGAGTCGTTTAAGACCATACCCCTTCAAAAAAACTCTCTACCTCAGTTAAGGCAGAGAGTTTTGTTCCAACCTTGTATAGTTAACTGGTGTTCCATGAAAAATCTCTCTCGCAATTCAAATGGCCAAAAGACTCCAATAGCTCGCTAAATATATAGAGCGGTCGAGGGATTGTCATAAATCTTGCTCGCGGAGTGGAGCAGGATGGCTATAGTCGTAAAATGGCGCTTGATTGTAGTAAAGTACCGCTCGATTGTAGTAAACTAGCGACCTATTGTCGTAAACTAGGCCTGGATTGTCGTAAACCTTGCTCGTGGAGTGGAGCAGGATGGCTATTGTAATAAAGTAACGCTTGATTGTAGTAAAGTACCGACCTATTGTCGTAAACTAGGCCTGGATTGTCGTAAATCTTGCTCGCGGAGTGGGACAGGATGCCGATTGTCGTAAATTAACGCTTGATTGTAGTAAACTAGCGACCTATTGTCGTAAACTAGGCTTGGATTGTCGTAAACTAGCCCGGGATTGTCGTAAACAGCCACAGGTTATTGTGGAAGCCAGTTATACGACACAGTATTTTTTAGCACTTGCAATGATCACTAAGATTTAGAAACTCATTTCAAAATTCTAACAATGCAGACATTATATCATGAATGATTCTAAGACAATACAAATAATCCTATTATTGTATTTATAAGAATGTATATTCCTATAATAGTTTTTTCTAAGATTAATAATTAAACAAACACCGAAACCAGCTAGAGCGTTTGGATGGGGTTCAGCTTTCAATGATGTGTCGTTCCACAAGTACTTTTTAGGGTTGCAGGAAAAATAAGTGACAAATACACTTTTAGCTTCCCTGAAAAACAATAAAATCCATTCGAGCTCGCTCGAATGCCCCAAATAAAGGGTTTCGAATTGCTTGATGAAGTCTTTTATACTTTTGGTATTCACCTAGTGGATAGTTACTTTCGAAGAAGGATCTGGGGCGCTTAAAGGTACTATGAGACGTTCGATCATCACTTAGTGGCTCAGAAGAAAAAGTAGGACATAATAACTATATCGACTTTTAGAAAAAAACCATTGAAAGAGCGTTCCTAAAGGAGCGTTCTTTTTGTATGGATAAAAACAAACTCTTAACATTCCTCAGTATTAGTAAGCAAAAAACGTTTAACATTCCTCAATTTTAACATCAACAAAACTGTTTTAATCTTAGGGAGTACATGATTTGTACGTTCACAAGTATAAAAAAATATTTTATAAGGAGAAGAAAGTTTTGGAAAGCAATAGAACTCATTTTACTTATTTGTTCTAGCAACAATCAAACTGTAAAAGGTATCCCAGACCCAAAGCCGATAACTAGACTACCGAGTACTTATACCTATTATTATTTGAACTTTATATACATATATTCCTAATATCATGAATTAATTTCCTGTTATATGAATATACTTCTCATGGAGAGGAGCTACCAATGAGGGCTTGTATTATTCTATTCACAGTTTTATTAGCTGGCTGTAGTGAGCGAGTGATTGACATTCCAATAATAGAAAAAGAAGAGATTGAGATAATAAAGCATTCTGAACAGGTGAACGTGGAGATTCCATACAAAGACCAGCATACAGAATCTGGTTGGGAGCTGACATTTCAGGACGAATTTGATCTTGAGAAAATCTCGTCTTCAAAGTGGAACAAATTAAATATTGGTTATAAAGAGCACGGTAGACTACATCATTATTTACCAGAACAGGTAACTTCCTCTTCTGGCATTTTAAAGTTAGAGGTTACTGATTCCCCTTATCAAAGCTATCCCTACCGTTCAGGAGCTGTTACCACTCAAGGTTTGCATGAACAGTTGTATGGAAAGTTCGAGGTACGAGCTAAATTCCCAATAGGTCAGGGCCTTTTTCCTGCCATCTGGCTTCTTCCTGCTGATCATTCATCATTCCCAGAAATTGACATAGTAGAAATGCTGGGTCAATTACCAAATGAGCTCTGGCATGTAGCACATATAGAAAATGGAAACAGAGCTTTTCATCTTAACGAACAAATAGATGTGTCTGAATGGCATACCTATGCGCTCGATTGGTCACAAGATGAACTGGTTTTTTATATTGATGATGAAGTAACGTTTAGAACAAGTAATATTTCTAATACGAAAATGTATTTACTAATGAACGTAACAGTAGGCGGAACTTGGGTTGGTGATCCAAACTCAATCACTGAATTTCCTTCCTATATGGAAGTGGACTACGTGAGAATATATCAAAAAAATTAATAAAGAAAGAAGGATTTAATTGAATTTAATATCTATCAGTTTGACAATAATATTTATATTTTACCTACTGTTACAACTAAAATATATTTATAGCTCACTAAAAACTTCTAAAACTAAACTTACTATTTGCCCTGAGAAAAAGATATCCGTATTGATACCAGCCTACAATGAGGAAAAGGTTCTAAAACAATGTTTAGATAGTTGGTTTAGATTAGATTACATTAAAAAAGAGGCCATATTTATAAATGATGGATCTACGGATTATACATTACAGGTCTTACAAGAAATGCTTGATTTAGAAATAAAATTACTAGAACCCTCTGTTATCGCTAACTCTGAAAAAATTAAAAGAATTTACCAAAGTAAAAAACATCCAAATATCTATGTTATAGATCAATATAATGGAGGCAAATCAGCAGCCTTAAACACAGGGATATCGATTGCTACAGGAGATATCATAATAACGTTAGATGCTGACTCCATTTTAGATAAAAATAGCTTAAACAAGATTAATACTGCATTTGTTGATCCAAAGGTTATAGCCGGTGGCGGGATGGTTCATGTCGGGCAGTTAATAAATAAGCAAGGCCTTATTAATTACAGTAAGAATTGGATTATTAAGTATCAAGTATCGGGTTATCTTTCTTCTTTTTACGTGAGAAAGGTCACTCAAGCAAAGTTAAATGTTTTGAATGTAGTGTCTGGAGCATTCGGTGCCTTTAGAAGGGATGTCCTTCAGAATATAGGAGGCTACAGAGATACACTCGGAGAAGACATGGAGATCACTTTCCGGCTTCAGAAGTATATTCACCAAAGAAATAAGGGAGAAAAAATGATTTTTATACCAGATGCTGTTTGTTATACCGAGGTTCCTGAGAGCTTTTCCTCATTACTGCATCAACGTGTTAGATGGCAGAAAGGATTTATAGATTGTATTAATTTATATAAAAAAGACTTTTTCTTTAGCTTGGGTAAAAAGTTCTCTAGCTTTCTCTTATTTGAATCCATCACACTTAGCGTTATTGGCTTATTGGCATTGTTCATACTTCCCATTTCAATAATACTAGGAAACATATCTGTAACTACTATTATGTTAATGTCTGTTGCCTGGTTTAGTGAATTTGTAATCAGATTAGTAGCCGTTCAAAGAGCAGGACATTATGGCTATAGCTTTTCTGTTTTACATTGGCTGCACATCATCCTATTTACTATATGGGAGTCTATCACCTATCGCTTCCTTGATACATTTTTCTTCTTCTATGGAACTATTTTATATTTCGTTGGAAGTAGAACTAACTGGAACAAGCTTACAAGAAGCGGTACCGTAAGTTTTGAAGAAATAGAACCACAAAAGGTAATCGCGCAATAATTTTTATATGTAGAATAAATGGGGAAAATTCAAAAGTATGGAATACAAAAACCTCTCTATATATTCTATTAATAAAATGTCAGATTATTCATTGTTTCTTATTCATTTATGTATCAAAAGCATGCATCAAACCTGGACCTGTCTATGGTCCTTTTATATATTGGCTATATTAAAGTGAATGTTAATTTTTATATAAACGAGCTAGGAGAAGCATTTCTATGCTCATTCTCTCATTTTTTACAATAGCACTAAGTTACCTTAATAGGCACCTTTAATTCTTCAACCATATTAAATTTGAATTTAATATAGGCACTACTATTGTTGCTAAGCCTAAACTAATTTGATGTTCTAGACAATAGATATTAAGCTAGCAGCCATTAGTTCAATTTCTACCCCAAAACCTTTCAATTTCATTTGAGGCTTTCATCGTCTCAGAACTCATATACTTATAAGACTTTTTTAGTATTTCTTTAGAGTCGCCAATTTGTGCAAGTATAGTAACGCTTAGTAATTCTTTCACTTCATCATCTCCTGAAGTGGCCATCAGTTCCAGATAATTAAACAATTCCTTTAACTTTGGTATATCCCTCTCTTTTCCAATGAGTTCAATAAAATAATTGCTGCATTCACCGAAGAAGACATGATTTAAGATTTCTCCATTAAATTCAATATGTTCCTGTAAGTAACGCTTGTACTCTTCAAATTCACCTGTAAAGTGTGCTGCTAAGTTTTTATATTCCATTTTTTCTCCTAATCCTGAACACTTTTATTTATAACTCATTATTCAACTAAACTGCTGTTTTAGTATATAAAGCTATTATTCCTTCTTGAATGAAAGCACTCTGTTAGCTGAATAGGAATCTTATAACTCTATCTTTTTAACCATTTGATAATTAGTCAATTTAACGCCTTTTAGTTCTACTGTTTGTAAGCAAATCGTTTTGTAACCTAGACGTTCAAAAAAGGGCTTGGCTGTAATACTTGCTTCCGTATCAATTTCTAATATCTTTAATTTTTTTGCTTCAGATTCAAGCATATTAACTAGAGCTGAAGCTATACCTTTCCCTTGATAGTCTTTATGAACAAAAAGTCTATCTAGATGTCCACTATGTGTTAAATCGCTAAAACCTACAACCTTGTCATTAATTTTAGCAACATATGTTATATTTTCATTTAAGGAATCTTTCCAAGTTTCCTTTTTAATATCTTTTTCGTCATATGGTGCCCAAACATCTAGTTGTTCTTGTGAATAATCTTTGGAATTCACTGAATGAATCGTTTCATAGAACAAGGTCACAACATCTTCAAGATCTATATCCCTAAATTTTATCAATTCCATGTTCTGTAATGTCACTCCTTTCACTTCTATAAGAATCAATCATATCAAGAAATAAAACTTGTAAGGTAACTTAGCTTTTATATTTCCTTTTTCAATATCCTGTTAAACTAAACTGTCCTATTTGGTCAGCGAGAAAAAATTCAACAAAAATAGAGTGGAATAGCACACTAGATAGTTGAATAATCTTTCTCTTAATTTAGCATATTATTCAATTTCAATATCTTCTCTTTCATTATGGGAGGTTTGTAAAGCATTAAAGAAAACCTCTATCAAGGCTACACCCTCACTTGTTACAAAATAATTAGCTAAACTCGTTATATCGGAACTTATGTTATCTCCCCATGGCGGCTGTAATAATGTATCATTAATATCCCATATAACTCGTGACGTGAAATTACATGTTTTGGTGTTGTCATTAGCTATATCCCCATTTCTACATTTTCTTCCATCGATTAAACATTACTTCACCTAAGATTTTTAGTCATAAAATATTCTGCATCTTTAACTAAACCAGCTAATAGGATGTAAAATATTTCTCTAAAATTCTAATTAAACTTATATTATACTATTTGAGCCTGACAAATAGCTCTCTGGAAATGGGTATTTTATCCACAGTTGCTTGTAACCGTTAATTATGCAATTGATTTTTTCTTTTTAATAACTCACCAATATCCTTTTTCCTCCTGTTTCGACTCCTAGAGTATGGTAACAAAGGGCATCGAATGTAAAAAAACTCTCTACCTAATAAAAGGTAAAGAGTTTTTTATCATCCTTGTGCAGTCAACTGGATATTCCAGTTAGACAAGTCTGGAGATTCTTTTTGGAATACTGATTTAGGGAAATGGAGGCTAACCGGTCGAGCTTGGCGAGCACCTACAGCAAATTGCTCAAGAGGGAAGCCAAGTTGTGCAACTAGATCTCCTGATGCATCGAACAATTGCAATGGTAGGTTGCTAATAGTAATTTCTTCGTCAAACGCATTGCGCACTAGAACGAAAACATTTACATCGTCTTCTGTTTCTGCAAGATTGAACGCTGCAACGGAAATTTCATTTTGCTTCACTGGCTCCATAGCTACCATAGAAGATTCTAAAGAAGCAACTTGCTCATCGGATAATCCATTTGACCAGTTTTCATCTAATTGTAACGCAAAGTCAGTAACAGCAGGCTCTTGGATTTCAAATAACACTTCGAACTCCATTTTTTCTTTAATTTCATCCTCTGACACAAGTAAAGATTCACTATCAAATTCGAAGATCCATGGACGAGCTCTTAAAGAACTTAACACGCCAAAGTATTCCATATTGAAATCCTTACGTGCCAGTTCTTTGCCATCCATATCTCTTACTACTAATCTAATGTCTTGTAGATTCAATTTCTTTTGTAAGGAATGACGAATGATTGCAGTCATAATAAAACCATCGTTGTTTTTGTGTAATGCCACACCATGGATATTTATTTGATCTGGGTCTAATCCCTTTAATTTGTTGTGATAATATTGGAAAACATAACGTTCTTGTTGGTCTAAATCCCAATGCTCGCTAAACTCTAGCAATGTTTTTAATCTATTGGATGTCTTTGGTTGATTTGGTTTAAACATGAAAACATTCCTTTCAAAATACGAACTATATGGATATTATAGCACAAAGACTCCTATGATAATACTAGGTCATTCCTATGATTCTATTAAGTTGAATTGAAGGGATATTTATGTAATATGTTTTTACTGTAAGCTTGAAATAGATAATCCAGCTAAAATTTTTTCAGTTCTTATACATATGCTTCTCCAGCTCTCTTCGAATATCGTCTGAGATTACTTCGCTTTTATTCTCCTGTACATTATAGTTCACATAGATTGTATTGGCTTGAACGGTCAATTTTTCTTTCTGCCATATTTCTTCATATAACTCTAAGCTCGAGTTACCTATCCGCTTAATCCAGCACCTGATTTCTACGTTTTGGCCATAATAAATTTGCGCTTTATATTCAATGGTTGTTTTTAAGATAATCATCTTCCAGTTTTGAAAGCTTAGTTCTGGGTTGAACAGGGAAAATAATTGATTTCTCCCACCCTCCAGCCATATAGGGATGGTTGTATTGTTGATATGCCCTACTCCATCGGTTTCAGAAACTCGCGGCTCTATGATTGTTTGAAACATGACTTCCTCTCCCCCTCTTTCGTTTAATTCCACATTATTTTATAAATTCCTTCTACATTATTGTATGTGACACATCCTCCAAAACCGTATAGAATGGATACATATATATTGCATAAAAGGAGTTTTTTTCTTGGTATCCTCTAAAGATGTTGCACGACAAGCTGGTGTCTCACAGACGACGGTGTCGAGAGTTTTAAACACACCAGAATTAGTAAAAAAACCGACACTTGAAAAAGTGATGAAAGCTATTGATGAACTAAATTATATGCCGAATCTTCATGCTCGCTCATTGGTTCAAAATAAAACTGGGTCTATCGCTCTCCTATCGGGTCCATTACACAATCCATTTTTTGTTGACTCTACAACTGCCATAGTTAACTATGCCAATGAAAAGGGATATCGTGTGAATGTTCAGTTTGTGAATGACGAAAAGCTTAGCGAGGCCTATGCTACAGCATTTGAGCATAAGATTGATGGTATCATTTTGTCGTGTATTTTAATCGATGACCCGATCTTTGATAAGCTTAAGCGTATGAACATACCTTTTATCACCTATAACCGTAAACATAAGAACAATGAGTATTTTGTAGAAATAGATAATTTTCAGGCAGGCTATTTAGCAGCTAAGTATATGATTGAGTTAGGGCATAAGGAAATAGCATGGGTTGGCGGACCCTTATCTGTCAGCACTTTTAATAATCGCTATCTTGGTTATAAGGCCGCTATGAAAGACTATCAACTGACATTACCTGATCAATTTATCTTTAATACGGATACCTCCAAGCAAGATATAGCTAGAGCATTTGAACAATTAATAAATTTACAGGAACGTCCAACGGCAATATGTGGAGGATCTGATTCACTAGCATTATTTTTAATGGACGAAGCTTTTCAACATGGTATCTCTATACCAAATGACCTGAGTATTATTGGAATTGATAACGTAGACTTAAGCAGACATGGCTCCATTCAGCTAACAACAGTAGGAAGTATCTCTGAAGAGAATTTAGGATTTTTAGCTATCCATGAATTAATTGAAATGATTGAAAATAAAAAAAACAGTTGCGTTCAAATTACAGAGTCTGTTAAAGTATTTAAAAGAAGCACAACGAGGGTACTTAAAACAAACTAATATTAGGTTTGTTTTATTTTTCCTTTTTAAATGAATACGTAACCATTTCTACTAGTTTAAAATGGTTACGTATTCATAATATGTAAAGGGGTTTTATGTAAGGGGTTACATATGAAATTGGGAGGAGATTTAGTTTATGTTGTGGAAAAATCGAAAGTATGGAGAAGAATCTCCATACATACCGGCGGGCCCGTTTAAGATCCGCTTACCTTTTATTCATTACCGGTTTGAGTGGCCAGATTATGTGCAAGGATTACTGATGTGCGCGGTGGATTTATCGGCAATTCCTCTATTAATTGAGTTGTTGGGAATGCCATTTGAAGTTGCTATGGCTATCGTACTCTTAAATGGAATATTTTATTTGCTACATCATTTACTTGGTGACCCAGCGGTTCCAGGTTGGATAACACCAGCAATTCCACTAATTATGCTTTATTGTCAGCAGTTCCCTGAAGGAGCCGAGCGGGTTCATGCCTTAATAGCATTCCAGATGACTTTGGGAATTCTATCTCTATTACTTGGGGCCTCAGGTCTTGCATCTAAGGTTGTTAAACTCATTCCGCCAGCAATAAAATCAGGGGTCATCCTTGGAGCTGGATTTGCTGCAGTTATATCTGTGTTCCAAATAGGGGAAGATTTGAATCATTTCCATGGACTATTACAATTGCAATTGGTATTGCTTTCTATCTATTATTCTCTAATCATTTTGCAACCTTCCAAAATAGAAATCCATTTTGGGGCACCATTGCTAAACTTGGAATATTTCCTGTCATTATTTTAGCAGTTGTTATAGCTCCTCTATTCGGAGAAGCGGCTTGGCCAACAATAGAATGGGGCTTTTCTGCACCTGATTTTATAACCCTTTGGAACGAATATACAATTTTCGGTTTAGGTTTACCACCACTTATAATGTTCATAACTGGATTACCGACAGTACTTGCTGCTTATATTGTGCTGTTTGGTGATGTGTTACAAACGAAGGCTTTAGTTGAAGAAGGAGCGTCAGCCCGTCCTGACGAAAAAGTGGAATACAGCCCTAGCCGTGCTCACTTAATTTTTGGTATTCGTAATAGTGTAATGAGTATTTTAGGTCCAGACGTAACAATGTGTGGTCCATTATGGTCGGCCATGCAGGTCGTTATGATTGAGCGCTTTAAAAAAGGACGTAAAGCAATGGATTCCATTTTTGGTGGAGTTGGTTCATTCCGTTGGGGAACAAACACTGGATTATTATTACTTCCGATTGTTAGTTTGGTAGAGCCAATTTTAGGGGTAGCTTTGGCTTTAACTTTACTCATTCAAGGGTATGTTAGTGTTAAGGTCGGTATTTTAGAGTCGCGAAGTCAACGTGACCTAGGCATTGCCGGTATTATTGGTGCTGTGCTTTGTATAAAGGGAGCTGCTTGGGCTTTTGCAGTAGGAATTATTCTCTGCTTACTCATTTATGGTAAAGACTTTTTTAAAGGTGAAGTTGATAATACTTTTATGAAAGACCAGGACGCTAATTAATTATTCCTTGTGAAACAAAGCAGAGCTTCTACAATTGAATGCCTCCACAAGAGTGGTAATATATTGTTACCCAGAGCTTTGTATGGCTCTCACACAACGAAAGGATGATTCAAATGGAAAGAAAATATTTTGTAAATGGTGAATGGAAATCTTCAGAGAAATATGCGGAGCTGTACTCCCCTCATACGAAAGAGCTTATAGCGAAAATTCCCCAGGCAACTCGTGAGGAAGTGGATGAAGCAATTGAAGTGGCATACAGTGCACGTGAAAAAATGGCTGCTTTAACAGCATTTGAACGCTCTGCTATTTTGGAACAGATTACACAGCTATTTATAATTCATCGTGAGGAAGCTGCGAAGATTATTTCCTTAGAGGCTTCAAAGCCTTTGAAATATGCGTATGGAGAAATCGATCGGACGATTGAAACGTATAAATTTGCTGCAGAGGAAGCTAAGCGTTTAACTGGAGAAATGATTCCGATGGATGCTGCCAAAAATGGTGCTGATCGATTTGGCTACACAATCGAGGAGCCTATCGGTGTAATCGGAGCAATTACTCCCTTTAACTTCCCACAAAATCTAGTAGCACATAAAGTCGGACCTGCTATTGCAGCAGGAAATACAATTGTATTGAAGCCTGCTTCACAGACTCCTCTTTCTGCTTTATTTTTAGCAGAATTGATCGAGCAAACGGCACTTCCAAAAGGTGCTTTTAATGTAGTGACTGGTAGCGGTCGCGAGGTTGGCGATGCTTTAGTTGAAAGCGACAAGGTGAAGATGATTACTTTCACTGGTAGTCCAGCAGTAGGTAAGGGAATTCGAAATAAGGCAGGCTTAAAAAAGGTGGCACTTGAGCTTGGGTCTAACGCAGGTTTAATCATCGATAAAAATGTAGATTTATCTAAAATTGTACCGAAATGTGTGATGGGTGCCTTCTCTAACCAAGGGCAAGTGTGTATTTCGTTACAACGTACGTATGTAATGGATGAGATTTTCGATGAGTTTATCGAGCAATTTAGTGAGATGACTAAGAAGCTTGTTGTCGGTAGTCCATTCGATGAATCGACTGACATTTCTGCAATGATTGCTACTAGCGAATCGGAGCGCGCTTTGGAATGGGTCGAGGAAGCTGTAGAGCATGGTGCTGAAATCATCACTGGCGGTAAGATTGAAAACGATGTGTTTCAGCCTACTATTTTAAAAAATGTAAATGCTATCTCAAAGGTTTCCTGTCAGGAGGTTTTCGCACCGATTGTTGGGGTGAGTCGCATATCTTCTATTGAAGAGGGAGTTGAAGCCATCAACCTCTCGGACTTTGGACTACAGGCTGGGATTTTTACTAACGATATTCAAACTGCATTTAAAGCCTCGAAGCTTTTAGAGGTTGGCGGCGTAATGATCAATGACATTCCTACCTACCGTGTAGACCAAATGCCATATGGTGGTGTGAAGGACAGCGGAACTGGCAAGGAAGGCATTAAATATGCTATCCATGAAATGACTGAAACAAAGCTTGTTGTATGGAATAATCAGTAAGGAGTGTGCAATATGTCAGAAAAAATTACGTTTACACCAATCAGCTATACAGGATGGGATTCACTTTCCCATCTTTTAGCTGAAGTGAGGCGCTTTGAAGTGAAGAAAATATTAATCGTCACAGATCCTTTTTTAAAGGATATCGGATTGACTAATAAAGTCTCGGAGCCACTAGAGAATGCTGGCTACAACGTTCAAATATATACAGATGTAGTGCCAGAGCCACCTCTAGCAATCGGCGAAAAACTTGTTTCCTATACACGTGAACATGCCTTTGATATGGTAATTGGCGTCGGTGGTGGTAGCGCGTTGGATTTATCTAAGCTTGCAGGAGTGCTAGCTTCTCATGATGGTAATGTGGCAGATTATTTGAACCTAACTGGAACGAAGCATATTACCCATAAAGGTTTACCAACTATTTTAATCCCTACCACTTCTGGGACTGGGTCAGAGGTTACAAACATCTCGGTGTTGTCCTTGGAAACTACAAAAGACGTGGTGACGCATGATTATTTATTGGCGGACGTGGCAATTGTAGATCCAGCATTAACAATTTCATTGCCTCCGAAGGTAACTGCTGCAACGGGAGTAGATGCACTGACACATGCCGTTGAGGCGTATATCTCTAAGAATGCTAGTCCTGTGTCGGATGCATTAGCGCTACAGGCAATTCGGTTGATCAGCAATTCTATTCGCACTGCTGTATCGAATGGGGATGATAAACAAGCTCGTACAGATATGAGCTACGGCAGCTATTTAGCTGGGCTTGCCTTCTTCAATGCAGGAGTTGCTGGAATACATGCACTCGCTTACCCGCTTGGCGGGCAGTTCCATATCGCACACGGAGATTCGAACGCTGTGCTTCTCCCTTACGTCATGGGATACATACGTAAAAGCTGCGAAAAACGCATGAAGGACATATACGATGTAATGGGCTTCAGCTCTGCTAATCTATCCCAGGAGGAAGCATCCTATAAATGTGTCGCTGAGTTAAAAAGATTAGTAGAAGATGTTGGAATCCCTTCTAACTTACAAGGCTTCGACATTCCAGAAAGTGCCTTGGAAAGTTTAACGGAGGATGCATTGAAACAGAAGCGTATCTTAGCTCGAAGTCCGATGGAGCTAGGACGAAAAGAAATTTCTGCGATCTATCAAGCTGCTTTTGATGGGAAAATTGTGGAGTAAACTGTTTTGAGTTAATCCCTGTGCCAGTTGAAGGCATAGGGATATTTGTTTGGAAGCTACAACGTCACAGTCCCATAAAAATAGTACCATTCAAGCCCTAGCTCAATGGTACCCTCCCTTATAACCCCTTATTAATCTCTTCAATAATCCTAACAATCTCAGCTGTTTCTTCTAGAGAAACTGCCCCCTTCCCAGTTTCAAAAAATTCTACAATATGCTCGACGAGTCCTGCGTAAAAGGGTTTCTCCTCTTCCCATAGCCTTAACGTCTGAACATCGTCTGCAGAATGAAGTACCGCTCCGAAGCGACCATGCCATTCTGATTCTCCTCGAATTAAGAGATGTCGCCCATCCTTATATGTCAGATGAACTTGGTGACAATCGATCTTGTGCTCGACCTGTACTTTTTCTACGCCTGTTCCAAAAAGCGTAACAGCCATTTCTACTAAATGAATGCCATACCAAAAGTAGCCGGGCATTTGCTCCTGCATTGGGGTAGGACCGTAGAAATAGCCGCTACTCCAATTACCTTTCCTATTAACAGTCATGACTGATTCAGAAAAACGTAAAGCGGATGAGCTCATGACCGGTGTTCCATTTTTTTTACTCAGGCTCATGACCTCAGCCATTTCTTCACTGCTCATGACGACTGGCTTATCGATGAAAACTGGCTTACGATAGGTCACAACCTGTTTGAACCAGTCTAGATGGTTTCTTCCGTCAACTGTTCCAATTATGATTGCGTCTACTTCATTCATTATTTCCTCGACTGTCTCTACCTCTTCTACTCCATATTTTTTTATAACGATTTGGTAGTAATCAGGGAATCTGTTGGAGCTGATTGGTAAATCTTCTGAGAAGGTCGGGATGGCATGGGTGATCTTTGCACCTTTCACGTGGTTTGTATCGTCCAGATCATTTAATAATCTCGTGAATATTTCACTATGAGAGGTGTCTAGACCTATTAATCCTATTTTCATAGAGCTCCTCCTATTCCTCGTTCATAATAATTGCAAATACCTGTCTCGGTCTGCCACGCCTTGAAATTTTCTCCATCCCTATGATTTTGATCAGCTCGGCGTCTAACCAGGATTGAATGATTCGATGTGCACTTCTTGGTGTGATGCTAAGGATAGTTGCTAATTCATGTGCCGTGAATTCATTCTTTTGTTTTCGCTTGATAACAGCCATCGTTTTTTCTATATTTGCAGCACTCATGCCAACAAATTCTGCTTTACTGATCAGTAACTGATCGGTCACTGTGAGTGGGTATTTCATTGGTACTATTAAGTCAATTGGACCGAAAACACTGCGATCTTCACGGACGATGAAGCAGCAGCCCCCTCCGTTTTCCTGCGCCTGAATGAGAGCAACCCTAGCATGCGAGCCAGCCTCTAAAGCTGAGAAGCCAAAACCTACACCGATTGATAGAGATACCTCTAGCTTTTTCTTCATCTCATCGACAATTGGCAAGTATTTGTAACCCTCTGTAATCCTTTCAAAAATGCCTCGATTGGTAACGAATATATACTCACTGCTGCTGAGTGCAACGAGATACCCGTTTATTTGCTCTGCAAATTGAAGCAGCATACGGTGAATAGCATGACTTCGTTTATGTACCTGCTGCTCCGTCATAAATTCATGGACATCCCCGGAACTTTCTATAAAGATTCTACCTATAATAATTTGCATTTCCTTTTGCTTTCGTTGATTGGTCGCAAGCAGCATTCGCTCGATTGCCACAATAATATCCTGGTCTGTTGGCTTCAGCCACTCATTTACAATATTCATACTTGTCAGCTGTTCACTTACTAGCTTTAAACTAGTAATCACTACTGTATCGGGGTTGTCCAACACATTCTTTTCATGGAAGGTTACTACATCTTCTTTGTTTTCCATATAGACGATTTCTTGAAAGCTTTGATAGGTAAACGTTTCTTCTAAATTATTTTTCACTATTTCCATGTAATTGTTCTGAATACCATCTAGACTAATATTCGATAGACTCTTTTTGCTCTTCAGCTTATACAGCGCTTGATAAAGTCCTGCTCCCTTCAAAGGAATATAAAAAGCTGGAACCTCTATAGGGATTTCATCCTTCGAAACTAAATACGGAATTCTTCCCGAATAAAACAAGCAATCTACATGATCGATAAGCTCCGTTGTTAATTGCCTAGCATCTACTATTTCATCCGATAAACTAAAAATCGGTTGGATATTCGGAAAAAGTCCAAAGCATCTCACCATTGTTTCTCGAATCCACTGTGGCCCTATAACTCCTACTCTAATACTAGTTTCCACAAAACCCACCCCCTTGGAATAGAAGAAAGACACACCTTTTGATGTGTCTGTAGAATGCTGTTTCTTTTCCTGCGATATCCTCTTCCTTACCTAGACACATATTTCAAGACAGTCTAGGCACTGCGCTTTCCTTTTCCAAAAACTCTTTTACAAAAGAATCATCATTCAGCTCTGGATAAGCAGCATAAACACGGTCTATTTCCTCTAGCTGCCCGTCACTTAGCACTTCATGGTCCATCAGGCACCAGTTTCCCTTCATAAGCCCCTGTCTTCTGAGCACTTCATTGATTCCAGCAATGCTCCCTTTAAAATCATGCTTAGAATCAAAGAATGCTGCATTAGCATCCGTCACTTGTTGAGCGACGGAGAACCACTTTTTATCAACTTGTTCATTTGCTCTCGCTTCTTTTATTTGTTCAAAAAGCTCTACTGCCTTATGTGTCCAGACAGACCAATGACCGAGCAAGCCGCCGACAATTTGTTTCGATGCTTTCTGACCATTCACTTCTGCTTCATACTCTGTAAATAGGTCAGTCACGATATTGTCGTCATTACCTGTGTACAGTGCAATTTCATCTTTTCTAGGAGAGGCGTTTACCGCACGAATAACATCTAACGTCAAATAGCGGTCAAATGGTGCCATCTTAATACCGAACACATTGTCGATAGCTGCGAACTGCTCCCAAAAATCGTAGCTAAATACACGTCCTCCTACAGCTGGCTGCAGATAAAATCCGAAAACTGGGATGATATCCGCCACTGCCATTGTGCGCTCAATCAATTCCTTTTCTGAATATTCATTTAATCCACCGTTACTTAATAATACCATATCATAGTCAAGATTTTTAGCAGTATTTGCCTCTTCTACTGCCTGCTCTGTTTTCCCACAAGCACCTGCAATTTTGAGGAATGGTCGATCAATTTTTGCCTTTTCGATTTCCTCCATCGCAAGCTTCAATACCGTTTCATACAAATTAAATTGCGAATCACGAATTTCAAATTGCGTCGTATGGACACCAACTGCTACTCCTCCAACACCTGCATCGATATAATATCGAGTTAATCGGCGCTGAGCCTCTTCGTCTAGCTGTTTATCCTGTGTGATTGCCAGTGGATGAGCAGGTATGAAAGCTCCATCGTGTAAATGCTGTTTCAGCTCGTCAGTTAATGCCATTTAAAATTCACCCTTCCTCTCCTGGAAGTGGGTCGGCTTATTAATCGTCTCTCCATCATTAGCCACCCAGTCAGCTATCCATTCAATCATTTCTCTAATAGAAACACGAGGATAACCAAATAGCTGGTGAGCTTTACTCGCATTGTTGAGTAATGCATTTTCTTGCTCCTCGCCAACAAACACAGGCTTTTTATCGAACAAGCGCCCAAACTCTTTTGCCAGCCAGCGAACTGAAAGCGTCTCTGGACCTGTCACATTGATGATTGTCGGAGGCGAGCTCGCATGAAGAAGTGAACGAATCGCATACTCATTCGCATCTCCCTGCCAGATCACATTGACATGCCCCATGGAAAGGTCAAGCGGTGTTTCATTAAAGACGGACTTGGCAATTTCCAATAAAACCCCGTAGCGCATATCAATTGCATAATTCAATCGGAATATAGCAAGTGGTGTATTGTCTCTTTGTGAGAAATAAGTAAACACGCGCTCTCTCCCTAAGGACGATTGACCATACTCACCGACTGGAGCCACAGGATGATTCTCATCGCAGCCGCTTGCATAAACAGGAACTAATGGATAAACATTTCCCGTAGAGAATGCCACAATATTTGAGCCTTTAAAATGTTCTGCTACTCTACCTGGTAAATACGTATTCATCGCCCATGTGAAATGCTCGTTACCAGTCGTCCCGAATTTATTCCCAGCCATATAAATGATATTTTTTTCTACCGGTAACTTTTTTAGCTCATCCTCATCTAACAAATCACAGGCAATCGTTTCAACACCTGCGGACTCTAGCTCATCTTTCAGCGTGCCATTCGAAAATCTGGAAACCCCAATCACCTTCTTATCCAAGCCTGCCGCATCAATCGCTCGCTTTGCCATTATCGCAAGCGTCGGGCCCATCTTCCCGCCGATACCCAAAACCATAATATTTCCTTCTAACTTCACTAAGTCATCTATCAATGCAGCAGATGGCTGCGTCATCAGGTTCTCTAATTCTTCTACTGTTTTCATATTGTCCTCCAGTCTATTAAGTAAAAAAGATATTTTGTACGTTGTTATATGCAAGATAAATCAACACAAGCAAACCAATGATTCCTAATACATTACTTAGCCATTTGTTTTTCAACTCACCCATCACCCGCTTGTCATTCGCCACTACTAAAATTGCAATTGCTATAAACGGAACAACAAAAATCGTCACCGCCTGAGCAAAGACGATTAAATTGAGCGGTGCGGAACCAAATACAATTCCAATAACCGAACCAAACAAAATCACTAAAATAATGAGAAGCTTTACTTTCATATTAGAAAGGTTACTTCCTAGCCCAAATCCATCTGCCAGCAACGAACCGCCAATCGTCGCATTTCCCATAAGCGAGGAAAACGAAGCACCAAACAGCCCAAGCATAAATACGAAAGTTGACCAGCTACCGAATAATGGCTCTAATGCCAAGCCCATTTCCGTTGCATTATTCACGACTAGGCCCTGTGGTTTTAAGATAGTGGCAGCTGTGATCATGATTAAAAAAGAGATAAATCCAAGCAGGAAAATACCTAAGAAAGACTCCTTCTTTCCGCTGGCTGCATCTGTAAGAGTCCAACCCTTTTCTTTAACCAAGTACGATTGATACAATGCACCAACTATGGAAAAGCTTGTTGCAAATAAGGCAATAATCAATCCCATACTTCCATCAGGGATCACAGGAATAAATCCTTGAAAAATTTCAACGATCGATGGCTTCACTAAAATGACTGTAATAAGGAATGCCAATAGCATCACAACTACCAAAACAAGCATAAGCTTCTCAAGAATTTGATAGAACTGCTTTGCAAACAATAGCCCAATAGAAATAAGCGTAAATACGATGATCCAAACAGTCGGCTTCATATTAGTCACCGTGGAAATAGCAAGACCAGTTCCAATCGCATTCCCCGCCTGGAACGAAGCCGTAACCAAAAATGCGCCAATCCCAATAAGCAGCCCGGACCAAAATCCCCATTTCTCCTTCATAACCCCTATGAAGCTAGCCTTTGCAGCAATTCCAATTCGCGTACTCATTTCCGTATACACCATCATCAACATAACCGCTAAAACTAATGTCCATACGAGCTGCGAGCCATAAATAGCCCCAATCTTCGAGGACAAAGTCACACTCCCCGGCCCTAAAACTAACGCAGAGGTAATTAATGCCGGACCCAAATAACTAAAAATACTCTTTCTACCGACCTTAGTGTTACTAGCAACCCCAATCTTTGCACCCTCGTTCATTTTTAACCCTCCCTTTAATTGACTTTTCTGAAATATATAATTTTATAGTATCTTATAATTCTATATAATGACATGACGTTAATAGGACTGTTAATCAGAAAGAAGTGGCCACTTTCTCATTGGCTACTTCTTATTCAAAACCTTAAAGATATAGAAAAATGGTGAACGGTCATAAAATTGGGCTATCCGGTCATAAAAATTTCTATCCGGTCATAAAGTCGAGCTATCCGGTCATAAAATTTTCTATCCGGTCATAAATCTCCGCGAACGGTCATAAATAAGAAATCTATCTATAAAAAGTTTAATTTTCTGATCCAAAATAAGAAGTAGCCAGATGATTTCTCACTGGCTACTTCTTTCAAACTTTTAAATCCTTAAAGATATAGAAAAATGGTGAACGGTCATAAAATTGGGCTATCCGGTCATAAAAATTTCTATCTGGTCATAAAGTCGAGCTATCCGGTCATAAAATTTTCTATCCGGTCATAAATCTCCGCGAACGGTCATAAATAAGAAATCCATCTATAAAATGCTGTATTTTCTGATCCAAAAATAAGAAGTAGCCAGAATCTGGCTACTTCTTTTCATCTTTTATTAATTTGCTAATGTTTCTTCTGCCAAAGGTAAAGGAAGTTCAGGTGCATGTAACTCATTTTCTATTACGTCGTTCCCGGATTTACCTGTATCTGAAACGGTAACAGCAATTGTAATTTCCTTCTTACCATATTTAACGGTAATAATTGTTTCTCCTAGGCTTTTTGCTCTTACTAAACCATTGCTAACAGAGGCTACTTTAGTATTTTCTACTTTATACGTAGCTGCTATCGTAATATCTCTTTCTGTTGTTTTTCCATCTGCTGTTGTCGTTACTTCTGTAATTCTCAGTTGTTTCTCTTTTCCAGGCTTCAAGTCAATTTGTGTTTGATCTGCAGTTATTGTCACTTCTGGAGCTGAGACAGAAACATTTACTGTTAGCTCATTTTTACCGTATTTAACAGTGATGGTTGTGTCACCTGTAGCTTTTGCTCTTACTAATCCACTAGTTACAGAAGCCACTTTACTATCTGCTACTTTATAAGTTGCGGATGTTGTAACATCTCTTTCTGTTGTTTTTCCATCTGCTGTTGTCGTTACTTCTTTAACAGTCAGCTGTGCCTCTTTTCCTGGCTCCAAAGTGATTTGACTGTTGTCTACACTTAGGGATACTTCTGGTTCAGTAACTGTCACGCTTACCGTTAATTCGTTTTTGCCATACTTAACAGTAATGGTTGTATTTCCGGCAGCTTTTGCTCTTACTAAACCACTGCTCACAGAGGCAACTTTACCATCTGCTACTTTATAAGTTGCGTTTGCAGTGACATCTCTTTCAGCTGTTTTTCCATCTGCAGTTGTTGTTACTTCCTTCACTTTCAATTTCGTTTCTTTTCCTAGTTCAAGGCTAATTTCCGTTTTGTCTATGCTTAATGTTACTTCCGGTTCTGTGACCGTTACATTTACAGTTAATTCATTTTTACCGTATTTAACCGTAATAGTTGTATTACCGACGCCTTTAGCTTTTACTAGACCGCCACTTACGGTTGCAACCTTGTTATTTGCTACTTTATATGTTGCAAAGCTAGTTACGTCTGTCTCTTTTGTTTTACCACCTGAAGTTGTTACTTCTTTAATTTTTAGCTGTGATTCTTTGCCTGGTTCCAGATTCACTTCTGTTGTATTAGTAGTAAGTGTAACGATTGGTTCTGTAACAGTCACATTTACTGTTAATTCATTTTTACCGTATTTAACTGTGATTGTTGTGTCACCTGCACTTTTCGCTGTGATTAAACCATTGCTCACGGAAGCAACTTTGCTATTTGCTACTTTATAGGTTGCAGATTTTGTTACATCAACTTGTTTTGTTTTTCCGTCAGCGCCTGTTGTTACTTCTTTAATAACTAGCTGTGCTTCCTTGCCTAGCTCCAAGTCTACCTGTGTTTTGTTTGAAGTTAACGTTACTCCTGGTTCTGTAACAGTTACATTTACAGTTAATTCATTTTTACCGTATTTAACAGTGATTGTTGTGCTACCTGCTTTTTTCGCTATTACTAAACCATTCTTTGCAGAAACTACTTTACTATCTGCTACTTTGTATGTTGCAGCCTTCGTTACATCAACCTGTTTTGTTTTTCCGTCTGCTCCAGTTGTTACTTCTTTAATCGTAAGCTGTGCTTCTTTTCCTGGCTCCAAAGCAAGCTCAGTTTTGTTAGCAGTCAATGTTACGACTGGTTCTATAACATTCACATTAATCGTCAATTCGCTTTTGCCATATTTAACGGTAATTGTTGTACTTCCTGCATTTTTAGCAGTGATTAAACCATTTTTTACTGATGCAACTTTACTGTCTGCTACTTTGTAAGTAGCAGCTTTCGTTACATCCTGTGTTTTTGTTTTACCATCCGATGTTGTTGTTACCTCTTTAATAGTTAGCTGTGCTTCTTTTTTAGGCTCCAAGTCAACTTGTGTTTTGTTTGCAACTAGCTTCACTCCAGGTACTATAACAACGGAATCTTTTACAGTCACATTGACAGTCAATGTATTTTTACCATGAGTAATAGTGATCGTTGAGGATCCCTTACCTACTGCGGTTACTAATCCTTTAGAAACTTTTACAACACTTTCGTCCGCTACAGCGTAAGTAGCTGCTTCCGTAACATCTTTAGTTGTCGCTGCACCTTCAGCTGGCGTTGAAGTTTCCGTAACAGAAAGCTTAGCTGTTTTTCCAGTTTCTAAAGTAAGTTCAGTCGGGTTAACAGAAAGGGTTACGACTGGCTCTGGTTCTGGATCTTCGCTTTCATATATCAATGCTTCCCCTACATTACCTGCTGCATCGTTCACAACAACCTTAATAGAATCAGTCTCAGCTGTTACTGGGAATGTAAATGCTCCGTCCTGTGCCAAATTGAATTTCACAGGTTCCGCTGGCACACCGTTTACAGTTGCAATATATGAAGCTTTTAGTTTTTCATTCAAATCATATTCTAGTCCATACAAATATAATTCTTCGTTATACGTTATATATTTGTCTGTTACTTTCCCTGTTGCCACTCCATCCTTCACAGAGCCCGTGATTTCAGGTTTTGTTGTTTTTACAACGACAGGACCAACATAAGCACTTACAGCTCCTGATGCAGCAATAGCATTAAAGTCAATTGTATAAAGACCATCTGGAATTGTTGTTGCAGGTGCACCACTCCATGGTTGATACTCTCCATCAACCGGTAGTCTCCATGAGCCTGCTGCAAGTGAAGAACCTGCATGTAAATAACCAATGTAACCATCACCATATTCTCCACCTTCAGGATCCATGATATCCCAAAGCTCGATATAGTTCGTTGTCACGTTCCCAGTCAATGTAAATGTAAGCTCGGCTGAATCCTTCACACCATCTCCATTAAAGGATAGGTCAGTACCTGATATGGCCATATTTCTAATTTCGGTAGCAGTCACTCCAGAGAAGTCTGCGGCGAATGGCAATGAAACCTCTGAACCTCCACCGTTAATACGGATATAACCTAGAATTTCAGAGCCATTTGGAGCTGTTGCTTTAGAAGCAGTCAATGTAACATTTAATACCTGCTCTCCAGCCAATGTAAATGAAGGCTTATCAACAGTCACTTTGGCATCACCAAACGTTTTGGTCACATCAACTGTTACATTATAATTTCCACCTTGACCCTTTAAATCTTTTACTCTAATTTGTTTTGTGACAGAAATGTTTTTATCCTTCAAAGACTGCGGACCGAAAGTTACAGTTCCCTTCAAGTTTTCAACGATTTCTCCACTTGCATCTAAAACAGCTTGATCGATTGCATAGGCAAGTACATTCGGATGAGCAGCACTATATGCGTCTACTCGACCAGCACCTTGAGCGAACACATCATAGTTAGTAGTGTTCAAGATTTTAGCCGTATTTGAAAGAGCAACCTTTACATCGAAAGCATTCCATGATGGATTTGCTTGTTTAACAAGCGCCGCAATCCCTGCGATATGTGGCGTAGCCATGGACGTTCCCGTTTTGCGGTCATATGCTTCTCCATATACTACATCTGGGAAATCTGCTTTATACATAGGAATTGCTGACATAATATTAGTTCCAGGTGCACTTACATCTGGCTTAATATCAAAATTTGGTGTAGAAGGTCCACGTGAGCTAGAGCTATTTACTTCATCTCCAGTAGTTTGTGCTGAGCCAAAGTCCCCGAATGAAACCTTCCCTGCGCCATTTACTAATGCTGCACGAATTGCATCCCCGTCAGTTTGAGACATATCAAACGTTGGGATAAATTCAAATGAATCTCCTAAGAATGTTCCAGAGGCATTTGGTGCATTTGAGCCTCCAGCAAAGTTATGAATAATGGCTGCTGCTGCACCATTTGACTTTGCATGTGCAATTTTATCAACAAAAGCAATCGCACCACGAGAAACTACTACAACTTTTCCTTGTACATCAAGCCCGTTATAATCCTTAGCTTCACCGTTACCAGGAACAGCGACTAAGTCAAATTCGCCTTGAAGCTGAGTGGAAACATCCGTACCAAAAGTAGTTCCCATCAATTGTAATTGTTTCGTAAGTTTATATTCGCCAATCGTAACATTTACTTTTCCGTTATGCATGACTTCAGGATTAGTAGTGTTACCAACAGCAATTCCTAAACGGGCTGTCGCAGGAGTACCCATTGTCCCACGATTCGGACCTGAATTACCTGTTGCAATGACAGAAATAGTACCAGCCATCATCGCATTATTGATTGCAAAGGATCCGCTATCCGTTTCTGAGTTAGCTCCTCCACCAAGTGAAAGGTTAATAACATCCATTCCTTCTATTACTGCCGTATCTATGGCTTTTACAATACCAGAGGAAGATCCACTGCCGTAAGCACCTAGTACGCGGTAAGCATAAAGGTCCACTTTTGGAGCAATCCCTTTAATGCCGTATTCATTCGCGCCTATTGCTGCGATTGTACCCGCTACATGCGTACCATGAGAAGTATAGAATGCATCTCCTTTCGCATTAAATTCTGGAGTTCCTGCAGGACGTTCAGCCGGTGAAGTTTCCGATGCGTCATTATCTGCACGAGCTCTAGTATAGGTAGATGAATTAGGGATGAAATTCTTACCACCCTTATAGATACCTGCAAATTCTGGATGATCTGCATCAATACCTGTATCCAATACTGCAACCTTAATCCCTTGCCCTTCTATTCCCTCATTCCATAGTCTTTCAATGCCTAGGAATGAAATACTTGTATTCATCTTTGCATCTAATTTATCTTCTTTTTTAGTGACAGTAGATTTAACAGGCTTCGTTTTTTGTGGTTCTTCTGATGCGTAAACGATTGCATCAGGCTCCACTAGTGTTACACCTTTAACATCTAATAGTTTTGGAAGGTCATCCGCTTTGACAACCGCTGCAAAACCGTTTAATACTGTATCAAATGTATAGCCTTGCTTCATAGCAATCTTTTTTATATTTATTTCTTTTTTTACAGCTGTTTGTTGAGCTTTTACCTTATTTCTTATACTATTTTCTTGAGAAGCAGAGAGTGATTTTCCCTTTAGTTCACTAATACCTTTTTCAAGAGCAACAGGTTTCTCGGATAGATGTATGATAACTGCAACTTCCTGATTACCCGATAGTTTCTGTAAGTCTTTGTGAAGCTTCGGTCCATCGTTCCCCAAACTTGTTTGCTCAGCGATTGCTGATTTTAACTGCATTGTGCTTTCACTAGTAGTATTTGGTTTAAACTGCTTTGTCGCACCATTTGCCGATGCAGTCATCATTGGACTGAACATCGTCAAGACCATAGCTAGTACCAAAAATACTCTAAAAAACTTATTAACTAGGTTTTTCTTCATTTAATATCCCCCTTTAGCACAAATGTTTTTCACTTTTAAAAGTGTGATTTTGCACCTTCCATTAGCTAATGTCGTAATATGAGGATCGCATCCTTCCTATGAGATGAAGTAACAAACTTATAATTTGATACTTTTCTAATCTATGTGCTAGTCCCTATTTGTATGATTTAGAATGTGAAAAATTAGCTATCTATGTTTGGAAAATTTTAAATATGAGTTTCTGCTTTCTTATGATTCTTGTAGCATTTATGTGAAAGAACACGAATAAATGAAGAGTAAATAATGATATCTAGATACTTTACAATTAATAAAGTAATTGATTTCCGCTTTAGGTGGGCGCTTTCCGCGGGGTGAGCGATAAGCCATCACCGTCGCTGTCGCGTCGTTTGTGATGGCTAATCTGTCTCACTCATCCCGCTGGAGTCGCCACCTGTCGCTTCAATCAATCTAGTGAATAGTGTTCGGGGAAGGGATAATAACTCATTTTCTTACTAAAAAAGAGGCAAAGTATGTTTGATTTCCGCTTTAGGTGAACGCTTTCCGCAGGGTGAGCAATAAGCCATCATCGTGGCTTCGCCCCGTTTGTGATGCCTTATCTATCTCACTCATCCCGCTGGAGTCGCCACCTGTCGCTTCAATCAATCTAGTGAATAGTGTTCGGGGAAGGGATAATTTTGTAACTAACTTATTTACTTACTTACTCTTTAAAAAAGAGGCAAAGTATGCTTGATTTCCGCTTTAGGTGAACGCTTTCCGCGGGAGAGCGATAAGCCATCACCGTCGCAGTCGCGTCGTTTGTTATGTCTTATCATCTCACTCATCCCACAGGAGTCGCCACCTGTCGCTCTAATCAATAGAGAGAAGAGGTTCGGGTTTAATTTGGAGAGGAGAACGAAAAAATAAAGAAATGGACAGCTTGCCAAAGTTACTTCGATCGGGTAAATAAAGTCTTGAAAACCAATATTTTATATCTTTAAAGCAATATCCCCTGTTCTCTATTCTGAGAACAGGGGGACTATTAAAAATGCTTACTATATTGATCATCATACTTATGACAGCTGACATACCTGCCTTCAGCAACATTGATTTCTTTTGGGATGACTGTTTCACATACGTCTTGTTTATAGGGACACCTTGTATGGAAGGTGCAGCCACTTGGTGGGTTGGAGGGGCTTGGTACGTCACCAGTTAGGATAATTCTTTCCTTTTTTATATAAGGATCTAATAAGGGTACTGCAGACATGAGTGCTTGCGTATAAGGGTGTAGTGGATTTTGAAATAACCCTTTCTTATCAGATAGCTCTACTATTTTTCCTAAATACATAACTCCTATTCTATCGCTGACATGCTTGACGACACTAAGGTCATGAGCGATGAATATATAAGTAAGTCCTAGAGACTCCTTTAAGTCTTGAAATAGATTGAGAATTTGTGCCTGAACCGATACATCTAGAGCAGATACTGGTTCGTCTGCAATTATTAAAGAGGGATTTACAGCGATAGCCCTCGCAATACCAATACGCTGCCTTTGTCCCCCACTAAATTCATGTGGGTAGCGGTCGATGTGAATCGGACTTAGCCCTACATTCACCAATAGCTCTTGAACTTTTTCTGTTCTTTCCTTCAATCCTTGGGCGATACCATGAGTCTGTAGTGCCTCGCCTAATATAGCACCAACTGTCATTTTAGGATTAAGGGAGGCATAGGGATCCTGAAATACTATTTGCATTTCGCCTCTCATTTTTCTTAAGTCCTTATCATTTAATGAGGTTATTTCCTTACCTTGAAAGGTAATCCTACCCTCAGTAGGTTCTATAAGACGAAGAATACTTCTGCCCATTGTGGATTTTCCGCAGCCGCTTTCTCCTACTATCCCTAGTGTTTCTCCTTTGTTTACGTAAAAATTGAGTCCGTCTACAGCTTTTACAAACTGCTTTCCTTTTTTTAGAAAACGCTTTTTAATAGGAAAGTGAGTTTTAAGGTTTTCAACTTCTAATAGAAGTTTATTCAAGCTTTCACCCCCTGCTCCTCGTATAACCAGCAACGTACTAGCTGAGAATCGAGTTTAAATAAGGATGGGTTATACTCATGACATTTTGCATGTACTTGCTGACATCTAAAACGAAATGGACAGCCTTCCTTTATTGCCCCTATATTTGGGACATTTCCCTCAATAGGAGTGAGCCGATCATTACTCTCACTATAGATATTCGGTACAGAATTCAACAAACCAATTGTATAGGGATGCTTTGGATTCTTGAAAATCGTTCTAACATCTGCTTGCTCTACAATTTGTCCATAATACATGACTATGACCCGATCGGCCATTTCTGATATTACTCCTAAATCATGCGTAATGAGTAAGATTGCCGTATGATATTGCTGCTGCAAGTTTTTCATCAAATCTAGTATTTGTGCTTGAATAGTTACGTCTAAGGCAGTGGTAGGCTCGTCCGCGATAAGGAGTTTAGGGTTACAGGCCATTGCCATAGCGATCATCACCCTTTGTCTCATACCTCCCGAAAGCTGATGGGGATATTCATCTATAATGCTTTCTGCTCGAGGAATCCCTACCTTTCTTAGAATCTCAATTGTTTTTTCCTTGCTGTTAGCTTTCGTGGCAAACCCATGTAGAAAAAGAACCTCACTAATTTGCTTGCCTATTTTATGGACTGGATTCAAGGATGTCATAGGCTCTTGAAATATCATCGAGATTTTATTTCCACGAACCTCCTGCATCTCTTTTTCTGAAAATGTATTTAGATTTTCTCCTTCAAAGACAATGTTTCCTTCAATAGAGCTCGTATTTTTCTCCACTAGCTGCATCAATGAAAGTGCCGTTACACTTTTTCCACAGCCCGATTCTCCAACTAAGCCAACTGTTTCCCCTTGCTGAATATGAAATGACAAGTCTCTTACTGCTGGTATATTTAGCGATTTATCATTTTTGAAAGATATATTTACATGCTCCACAGTTAGCAAATCTAGTGAGATAGTCAATGAATCTACCTCCCATCCAAGAAATATTCATATGCTATCTTGGAAATTTGAGCAATGGGCTCGTCCCCCTCATATTCTAAGGAATGTCCATTAGAGAAGACGCAAATGACATACTGACCTTTATCTTCAGGTAAGTAAACAACTCCTGCATCATTGTACATAGCTCCAAGACTACCAGTTTTATTGGCTACAGGCGTATTACGCGGTAGAAGCCCTCCAATACGTTGCTGGTAATGCTGTCTATGCAATATATCTATTATCTCTCTTGAACATTTCGTAGAGACGAACTCTCCTTTTGCGAACAATTCTAGTAAAAGAGACATATCCTTTGCTGAACTCACATTGCTCTCCTTATTGTGCTGATACACGACACTTTCCCAATCTATTTCCTGTTCCTTCAAGCGTCTAATGATTTCATCAAAAAGTTCTGAGCTGTATGGCTGATACGGTATCCCTACACTTAAGCTAAGAAGCTCCCAAATAGAATGCTTAATATATATGTTATTAAGCCCTAATCTGTCCATTGTCTCTTTCACTGGGGTAACTCCACCAAGAATTTTTAATAATTTATCTGTGGCAAGATTATCACTTACGATGATCATCATCGTAGCTAGGTCCTGAATCGTTGGCTTTATGCCATACTCCATTTCCTGAAATACCCCAGAGCCTGGTACATAATCTTGTTCAGTCAGCTGTATTCGTTGTTGAAGATTAATCTCGCCTTTATACGCTTTTTCATATAAAGTAGCTAAAACTGGAAGCTTCATCACGCTTGCCGTTTGAAATAGCTTGTCTCCCTGTATATTTACTTCCTCATTTGTTTGTAGTTGCTTAATATAAATTCCAAAGTCAGCTTCAATATTTGTCACATAAGATTCTATTATTTTTTGTAAGCTCACCTGAGTCACTCCTTGTTTGATTATTATTTTGATTTTGGATCTAATGCATCTCTTAGACCGTCACCTAGCAGGTTAAATCCTAGTACTACAAGCATTATTGCTAGTCCGGGAAACAAGGTCATCCACCATGCCTGACTTAAAAATGATTTTCCTACATAGACTAGCGCTCCCCACTCAGGATTAGGTGGTTGTGCTCCTAGTCCTAAAAAGCTCAAGGATGCTGCGGAGAGGATCGCACTTCCAAATTCCAAAGTAGCTAATATGATGATTGGTGAGGTGACATTAGGTAGTATATGCTTGAATATTATTTTGAAGTTCCGTAGCCCTAACGCTCTAGCAGCCTCCACATATTCCGTCTCTCTTATTGTTAAAACTGCTCCCCTGACTACTCTTACAAAGGAGGGAACAGCCGATATAGCAACTGCGATCATTGCATTCGTTAGACCTACACCTAAAACTGCAACTATTGCGATCGCCATCAGCAATGATGGAAAAACCATTAAAATATCTATAAATTGCATGATATACATATCTAATTTTCTATAATATCCAGCCACTACCCCTAAAATGACACCAATCGTCCCTGAAACAACTACTGCAAATAAACCCATCAATAAGGAAACTCTTCCTCCGTAGAGAATGCGTGTCCAAATATCTCTGCCAAATTCATCTGTGCCTAGCCAATGCTCTACACTTGGACCCTTTAGGCTATCCTCAAAGTTCATTTCATTTACAGGATAAGTTGCAAACCATGGAGCAAACGCTGAAGTGATGATGAAAAATAGTAAGATGATGGAGCCAATGACGGCCCCTTTGTTATTCGTCATTTTTTGAATAAAAATAGCTAAAGAAGATTTCCTATGAATAGATTCTGCTGTTAAAATAGTCAAATTATCTACTGATTTCAGCTTTCTCTCTCCCCTCACACGACTCTTTATTCGTATTGAATACGAGGATCTAATTTGGTATAAAGCAAATCAACTACAAAGTTAACAAGTATAATAATAGAGCCCATAAATAACAATAATCCTTGAACAGTTGGAATATCTCGGGTAGATATTGCTGAAACGATTAGACTGCCGAGGCCTGGCAGTGCATATACAGTCTCAGTAACTACTGCTCCTGCCATCAAATAACCGAACTGCATACCGATTAATGTAATAACCGGTATGACAGCATTTTGCAAACAATGTTGAAAGATTAACCGATACGCGCCTGCTCCTTTAGCTCGAGCAGTTCGTATATAATCCTGTTTAATCACATCTAGCATACTGGAGCGCGTCATTCTTGCAATACTTCCCGCGGTACCCAAACCTAAAGTGATAGAAGGAAGTATAAGCGAATAAAACCCGCTGTACCCTGAGATTGGAAAAATACTTAATTGATAAGAAAATAGTAGAATTAAAAACAAAGCAATCCAAAAACCCGGTGCAGAAATACCAATAAGAGCCAAAGTCATTGCTAGCTGATCGTAAATGGTGTTCTTTTTGACTGCTGCTAATACTCCTATGCCTATCCCTAAAAACGAACCAAATAAGATACTATAGAATGCTAATTGGGCAGTCACTGGTATTCGATTCATAATCTCTTCAACGACCGTATATCCAGTGATAAAAGAAGTTCCCAAGTCACCTTGAATTGCATTCGCCATATAGGATACATATTGAATGGTTATTGGCCTATCTAGTCCTAATCTAGATTCTAATTCTTGAATAGACTCCTCTGTTGCATAGTCACCTAGTATATGATTGACTGGATTACCTGGTATTAAATGAATAATCATAAACACTAAAATGGAGACTCCAATAATGGTAATAAGCATTGTAGTGATTCTTTTGAATAGATAGGATGACAAGTAAACGCCTCCTTTTGTACAGATTAATTTTCTTCTATTCCTTTACTTTTACATCCTGCCATTGAATCGTGCCCTCGATTGGATGAATCTTAAAGCTTTCAAAATTACGAACTGCTGTAATATTTTCTTTCACATATAGCGGTACAAATGGAGATTCCTCCACTAGCATTTCCATCGCCTCTTCATACAGCTTTAACCTTGCATCCTGATCCATTTCAATCGCCGCCTTGTCCAAAATGCTATAAATCTCTTCATTTTCATAATGAAGTCGCTTCGATTTTTCTTTCCCGAATAACAAGAAGTTCAGCACGTCAGCATCCGGCCATCCAAAGCTCCATAGCAACATTTGATGTGCTCCCTTAGGTGTTTGCTCAATAATAGTTGCGGATTCCTTCACAGAGATGTTTATTTTAATACCAATCTCCATTAATTGATTTTGTATAACCTGAGCCGCTCTTTGATTGGCTGGATCATCGTCTACCCATAAATCTACTGCAAACGGCTTGCCATCCTTCATAGCCACTCCATCCTTGTTCGTCTCTTTCCAGCCCGCTTCCGCTAATAGCTTCTTCGCCTGCTCTGTGTCTCTTGTATATTTCTCGTGGGCCATCGTTTCAATTTTCTCGCTATAGCCAAATGCAGCCTTCGGTAATGGTCCAAATACTGCTTTTGCTTCACCATTTAATGTATTATCTATAATAGAATCCCTATCAATTGCCATTGCAATAGCTTGTCTAACCTTTTTATCTTGGAAGATAGGGAGTTTATTGTTCCAGCCTAAATAACTTAAAACATCTCCTGGCACACGTTCAATTGTCACTTCTGAATCCTTCTCTAAATCCTCAATATATTGGTAAGGCACATTCAATAAAACATCCACATTACCTTTCTTAAACTCTAAAATCCTAGTCTCTTCATCCGGTATAAATCTAAATTTCACGCTATCAAATCCTGGACCGCCATCATTCCAATCAAAATTCTTATACGGCTCATATACCAGTGAGTCTCCGCGATTGATTTTACTTAGCTTTAACGGGCCTGAACCACTAGGATTTTTCTCAAAACCTTCTCCCTTTTCATCTAAAGCAGAAACGTCTATCGGTGCCAAAAAGGAAGTGGTCGCATTAATAAAGAACGGTGCAAACTGATTCTTCCATGTAATCTTGAAGGAGTGTTCGCTAATTACCTCTATACTATCTATGTCCCCAGCATTTGTACTAAAAGGAGACGATTCCACTAATCTTTCGAAGGATAGTTTAACTGCCTCTGCATTGACAGGCTTCCCAGAATGGAACTTCTCTCCCTCTTTAAGATTAAAGATTACCTCTTTCCCATCCCCTACAATTTGATAATCAGTGATTAAATTTGGGACGATATTCCCCTCATCATCAAGCTTCAGTAAGGTATCATACAAAGGAGTATTCGCCTCTCCTGTCGACGATGTTCGATGAATATCAACAGAATCTGGCTCCGACACCAAACCAACAACTACCTCCCCCGAACCTCCTTTGGAATCCGATTGCTTCCACCAATTACAGCCGGACAGAACAAGTGCAAGCACAATAAACAAGCTGATCACTCCCAACCGCTTTCTCCCCATTTTTCTTCCCCCCATTTTCCTATGGCAACTTGTCCATATCGGAAATTTGTATTATCAACAATATATTCATGGAGGTATATAGATATGTCTTTGTGTTTGAAAGTATTTGGGGGAGTTTCTTACATAGGGGCATAATCTGATTTAATTTGTGGGTAGCCTGTGAGGTATAAAAAAGCAGTAGGTTCAAATTTTGTAGGGATAATACTTTTCTTAATTCATCAGTATCAAAAGTTAAGCATTAATAACAAAAGTATACTAAGAGTACAAAAAGAAACCCCACCATTTAGTAGGTGAGGTAAGATAAAATACGATTCAACTAGTTAACAATACCCGAAATAATCACTATATCGCCTTGGACAGAGGATTTACCTGGTTCTTGCCATGATGGATGCAGTGTTACAACACCGGTAGGACCAGCATCAATGTAAATTTTGCCACCAGTAACATAAATCCATCTTAGTGTCGCGGTCGAATTTACATATAGGTTACCATTTAAGTAAGCAACAGATTCCATATCATTAGGACCATATGTTCCTGTAGTTGTAATGCCATAGGAACCGTTATAGTTACCAGCTGTATTTAGTTCAGTTGCATTTTTTAATACTAAGCTATTCCCGTCTTATACCTTCTCTATCTCTCGGCTTTTGATAGGGCCTACACCGTACAGGCGACTTTCATCGCATACGGCGTGCCGTCAGCAGTACTTCTTAAAACTTATTTCCCCATTTCTGACTATATAGTAACTTTATAAAAACGAATACTGAGGAATGTTAATAGTTTTGTTAAGCGCTATTTTGAAATTATTCGCTTTATGTTCCGAAATCATTTTAAAGATAATGATCACTCAATTGGATGTGCAAAAAAAGAAACCCCACCAAATGGTGAGGTTAAAAAATTTTAATTTCAAATTAAGGTACAGCAGTAACTATGACATTTAATGTTACATCGTTGCCACCCTGTAATGCAGCACCTTTTATGGTAATGGTACCTTGACCAGTATTGCTCGTGATTGTTCCATTTACACCATCAAAATTACTTGATTCATGCCAAGACCATGAAGAGTAGTTCCTGGAGGCACATGCCCGTTAATAGATAATCCAACCAAATCCCCACCAAATACAACATCAGAGGTATTAAAAGGAGTCGTAAAAGTATCCCCTGTCAGAGTCACTCGAAGTAATCTCCAGATAGGCCCTCCTTGTAAACTTGTTAATGATTGATTAGGAGTATTATTCTCTGCCATCTCCATTAATATTATTGGTACGCTATTCTCGTCTTATACCTTTTCTACCCTAGGTTTTATAACGAGCCTACACCATACGTGCGACCTTCATCGCATACGGCGTGCCATCAGTGATAATTCTTTATTTTCTTATTTCCCCACTACAAATATATGAGGGGGTAAATTATAATATTACAAAATAATTTAGAAATTAAATTTATCATTACAAAAATGTACCAAGAAACCTTATGAAGTTAATTCAACATGCTACATTATACAATTTCCCTAAATTACACTTCATTTATAGAACTGTATAAAATTTAGCTTACTAACGGATATGAACTTAATCTTCGAAACATAGAAAAACTTCAATTCTATACCTATTTGTATCTTCCCGTTCGTGATAAATTAGCAAATAAAAAAAGTCAACCACACGAATGTGATTGACTTCATCTTTTCATTTGTAAAACATATGACATTACTTTTGGGGAAATAAGTCATATTAAAATTACCACTGACTGGGTTCCTTCGCTCCTGCTAGTTTTATCCTTCTCATATGTTACCATACAAGTCCAATCGGCTAGCAATCAACACTACTATGAACCCGCTGCCATTCTCTTAGCTTCTATGGTGCTGATACACCTCTTCCAAGAGAACTTCAAACGTTCCGTTACTTCCATCCCTTATTTTGACAACCGTAGGTCTCCACTATTCAGGAGTGAGAACGCCTAGTTTAACAGTCAATTATACTGAGCGCCATTACATCATTTCATCTGTAAGGATGAATACTGAACTCCTAGCATTCTTCGCAATATTCACTACCTCACCCTGCCTACAGGGATTCGTCTACCTGACCATAGTTGTCTTTTAAAGAGCCCCGCCTCATTGTATGAGTACGACTTTACCTGACTTAATCCCTTTTGCTTATCAGAGCATCACTGGATCCAGGAGGATTAGGCACTTGCTCGAAGACTGTTTAACAAGAATAGGAATTACACCTACTAATTGGATGATAACAGTTGGAAAAACCTCATGTCTACTTACTAAAATCATAGAGTATAAACAACTAGATTTATAAAGTAAGGACATGAGGTATATTTTCTGCTTATTTCATCGAATTAACGATTTATAAAGCAACGTTTCGTTTATTTTTATTAAGGAGCAACTGTTACTACTACTGAAGCAGAATCAGCAGTTTTTCCAGTAGCAGTATGAGTTACTGTAAATACCACGTTTGCAGTATCAGCAGCAGCTCCAACTGCTTTACCAGTCATATCATATTTAGTTACATCTGATGTAGTTTTAACTGCAACAGTATAACCAGTTGGTACAGTAGGTAATACCACTGTTCCAGTTTGTGCATTGAATGCTGCGATAGAAGCAGCCGTCAATGACACTGTAGCTGTTTGAAGACTATCTTTACGTGCACTTCCAGCTGGAATTGCATCTACAGCTGTTTGTAACGCATTAAGGTTAGCAGTTGTAGCAGGTGCTGGTGCAGCAGCTTTGTATGCTGTTAATGCAGCTGATATTTTAGTTAGCTCATCAGTTGCTGATGCAGCTGGAATAGCAGCAATTTTTGCAACAGCATTGTCAATATTTGCATCAGTTAATGAAGCAACAGCAGCGTTAACAGCTGTATTAGCATCTGCTAATGCTTGAGCATTTGCTTGTGCATCAAGAGTTGATTGTAATGAAGTTACAATTGTTTGCAATTGAGTTTTAACTGTAGCATCATCAGCATTTACAATATTTGTAACAGCTGTTTGAGCAGCAGTAACATTAGTTTGGTTTGTAGTAGTTTGAGCAGTTACAACTGCATCTACAGCAGTTTTAGCTAATGCTGATTTCACTGTATAACCTTTGTAGTTAACGCTTGAACCAGTATTAAATACGATAGGATTTGTAATTGTACCGTTATTTGTAAGCGTTGTATTCGTGTTAGCAGCAACAGTTAAAGTAGTTACAGTAGCACCAGCGCCAACAGAAACGTTCCCACCATTTGCATTAACAGCAGTCACTGTTCCAGAGTTTACTAATGAAACAGTTCCACCAGTTACATTAAGAGCAGCAACATTGTATCCATTAAGATCGATTGTGATATTACGGTTAACTGTTGGAGCACCTGTTATTGCAGCGTCTAATACAACTGTACCAACGTTAGAATTAGCAATAGCAGCAGCTAATTCTCCAGAAGTTTTAACAACCACTGTAGAACCTGGTACTGAAGCAGCTGGTTTAGAACCTAAGTAAATACCATCGTTATCTTCTGATACAGCTACGCTATATCCAAGTTGATCTGAGTTAACTAGACCAGTAACAGATAAGATTGTAAGTGATGCAGAATCATTTTTGAATGTATCGTCTTTAGATTTGAAACCAGTAACTTTAAGAGTATCTCCATCTACGTAAGAAACATTTACTACTGCAGACTTACCTAAACCATCTCCAATTGTAATAGTTCCTGTTAAATCTTTCTTAAACTCATGACCGTAGTTTTTAACAGAATCATTGTGTAAGAAAGTAAAGTCTAAAGCATCACCGATAGATAATCCTTTATCCCCTTTATCATCTAAAACAACTTTAGTTGATGCAAATGCACCTTCGTTGATAGTTGTTGTAGCAGAACCTTCATTGTTAGCCCCATTAACACCATCTTTACCTGGTGCGTATTGGTATGCCGTGAATGTGTTACCAACTTCTTGAGTCAAGTTAACAGCTCTTAGAGTCCAGTTACCGCTTGAATCAGCAACTGTAGAATTGATGTAAGTACCATTGCGATAAATTTTTACTGTGTAACCAGCGTTAGCTTTACCACTTAAATCATAGTTATAGCCATCGTAAGTTACAGTTTTCTTAGCTGGGTTTGTAAATTTAACAACGTCTGCAACTGTTACGTCAACAGTGATGTTCCATGAAGAAACTCCATCAGCTTTTGCATTGTAATCGATTGTCAATGTATCGCCTGTTGACAAAGCAGTTTCAAATGCAGATTGAGATACTTGTTGACCGCGGATGAAGAATACGTCATTGCTATCCCATTTGAATTTTTTGTTGTTTCCGAAGATGTAATCATTTGCAGCATCAACACGTAAATCTCCGTTTACATTCTTGATTTCAACGTTAGAAACGTTTTTATCTTGTAATTCGAAGAAGTGAGTTGTTGAACCATACTTAGATTTTTTATCTCCATCTTTTTTGATGATTTTAGGTTGTACATGAAGTACTGAACTTTCACTACCAGGAGCAACAGTAAATACTAATTTACCATTTTGATCAGTTACACCTGAAATTACTCCACCGTTAACTTTTGTTCCGTTAATTGCTGAAACAACAGCTGTTGCATGGTCAACATCTTTAGTTGAAGTAGAAAGATCGCTATTTAATAAACGAACTTCAACAGCACCAACATATGGAGATCCATCAGTGTTTGTTAATGTAGCTTCGTATACACGAGTTTGTGTAGTTTCTAAGAAAGCATCATCAGTTTGGTTAACTGCAATACCTGAAGTATCTGCTACTGCTGCAGTTTTGAATGAAACTGATTTACCTTGCCAAGTTACTGTGTACTCAGTGTTAGCTTTTTGAGTAGAAGTAGTTAAGATAACTGATTTTTTATCTTCAGATAATTTAGCAGATTGAACTGTTAAACCATTGATTTTAAATTGTCCAGCTTCTAGAGTAGTAAGGTTTTTGTCTAAAGTATAAGCTTTAGAGAATTTAACTGTTACTGTGTTTGCTCCGTCACCAATAGCTGAGATAGCTTGTAATGGTAGAGAAGCTGCTACGTCTGCATAGCTTTTTTCTAATTGAGATTTGAAAGTGAATTTCGCATCTTTAAGAGTTAAGTTATAATCAGCTTTTGCTAATTCAGCAGCTGCTTCTTCTAACTTGCTTTCTTTGATCAAAGTAGAAGCTTTGTCTAAGTGCATTTTAACAGTTACGTCATACTTAACTGCGTCAAGTGCAGATTCCATAGCTGGCTTAACAGCGTTACGGATTCCGTCACGAGTAGATTGTCCGTATACACGGTCTAATAATTTAGCTTGTTTTTTATATTCGAAAGATGCTGCATGGTAAGCAGTTTCTACTTTACCAAGGTCACCAGATGCAGTAGCTGCAGTTAGGTTGCTTGTTAAAGATTTAATTTTTTCACTTGAAGTGATTGCATCAATGTAAGCTGTAGCGCGTACGATTTGTACTTTAGCATCTACTAATTTAGCTTGAACAGCTAATTTTTCAGTAGCTGATAATTTGTTAGCTGCTGCCTCTGCTGCTGCAACTGCTTTTTTAGCTGCATTGAATTCGTTAAATGGACGAGTTTTGAAGTCTGCAGAACCTTCATATGAGATAGCCCATTTTAATACTGTACCTGCATTTTGTGCGTTTGTTGCTAATTGGTTTACATTTGTTGCTGCATCAGCTTGTTGAACTGGTGCTGCTGCAACGAATGCTGAAGCTGCTACTGCAGTTGAAGCTGCAATTTTGATAGCTTTTTTCTTCATAAACTTGTGATCTCCCTTCGCTTGTGTGTTGCATTTTTTGTAGTGTGTAAAAGCGGTCGCCTGATCGCGTCCCATTATCATCACCCTAACAATATATGAGTATATCCAACTCTTATACTAAAATCAACCAATAAACTAGAAAGTTTACCAGTTTTTTTAAAGAATGATGTTATGAAAGCACCAGTGACTACATTACACTTTCCATAATACAGTAATATTACCAATTATGCTAGTCTTTTTTAGAAAATTTTCTTAATACTCTTAAGCTTGATAGATTTATATGATTTTACTTTTATTAGGATAAGTCTGATTAAAAAAATTATTTTATATTTTTTAGAAAAAGGCGTGCATTTTTCCAAATATATGTTATGATGTACAGTATAGAAGGTTACTTATAGATGTGTAACGCCGTAAACTTGTTTGTACATTCATTAGTGTGCAGCCTTCTACTTCCTTCGTTTTATCGCTCAAGAAAAGAAGCATCTGAACTTCGGATGCTTCTTTTCTTATTTTATCGGGCTTATATAAATTTATCTTCAAATTAGCATCGACTCTCCACTGAGTCGATGCTTTTTCATTGTCTTTTTCTTCTATATAAGAGATAAACATCTTCAAACTATTTTCTTTTCTAACTGATCTAACCAAGAATACTTATATTAGTATGGTATTTATATGACTCTAGCAACCTAGTTTCATTGAACCATTATATTGCCTAATAAATCTAATATAACTCTATTTTTCTTCGTAATATCTTATTCTCGAGTGTAAAACCCCTGTAAATAACTTGAAACACTAGTCTATTTATAATAGGAACAATGATTTATCTATATGGAAAGTTTCGAAGAGATTTCTCTATATTTATATAATGTTTTCCTTGGAAACTGCTAATTATTACAAGTGCCAGGCACTTGTAATACTAGTGTTATATTGAGTTTCTTCTATATAAAAGAAAACCCACTAGAGTTTGTTATAGTGGATCAAGCTCATTGCGAACTTAGATTCCAACGGATGAAGAAAAACAATTTCGACTTGCTCGAATGTAGTAATTAAATCTTTGGTTAATAAAATACAAAAAGACCACTCTCCTATAGAGAGTGGTCCCTGTTTTGTGAATAGCGATTCGCTGAGCGCTTTAATTCAAGTTTATTTAGTTTAAGATTGTACGTAATATATCTACTGCTTGATCGATTTCTTCACTAGAAACGGTTAGTGGAGGCAGTAGGCGGATGACGTTTGGTCCTGCTCCTACTAATAGAAGACCGGCGTTTTCTGCTTCGGTTATGTATGGTGCCGCTTCGTCTTCACAGACAAGTCCTAGTAATAAGCCGGCACCAACTACCTGATAGGATGGCAGTGCCTCATTTAGTTTATGCACGAAATACTTTGATTTTTGGTCAACCTCTTCTAGAAACTCTGAGACAAAGACATTTTCTAAGACAGCCTGCGCCACAGTCACTGCAAGTGGATTGCCTCCGAATGTTGTACCGTGTGTTCCAGGACCGAATGTTTCTCCCAGCTCGCTTGTTCCTAGCATTGCTCCAATTGGAAAGCCGCCGCCAAGTCCTTTAGCGAGTGTCATAATATCTGGCTTTAAGACAGTTTGCTCGTAGGCGTAGCGTGTACCAGTACGGCCGATGCCGGTTTGTACCTCGTCGACAATTAGTAGGATGCCCTTGGATTCGCATATGCTAGAGATGGCTTCGGCAAACTCAGGCGCTACTTTGTTGACGCCGCCTTCTCCTTGGATGACCTCAAGCATGATAGCACCGACCTCGTCATCAATTGCCGCTTCTAGCTTCTCTACATTATTGAAGGGAATTGTGCGGAAAGTTTCTAGCACTGGGCCAAAGCCTTGACGAACCTTCTCTTGACCAGTAGCGGACATTGCCCCGAACGTTCTTCCATGGAAGGAATTTTCGAAGGTAATGATGACGTGCTTGCCTGTATGCTTACGCGCAAGCTTGATCGCGGCTTCGTTTGCCTCTGCTCCACTATTGCAGAAAAAAGCATGGGCGAAATGAGTTTCTTCTATTAAAATGTTTGCAAGCTGCTCCTGCTTTGGACTTTCGAATAAATTAGATGTATGCCATAGCTTTTCGCTTTGCTCTTGGAGTGCTTTTACAATGGCAGGATGCGCGTGCCCTAGACTGAGTACGGCGATCCCGCTAGTGAAATCCAAGTAGCTTTTACCCTGTTCGTCCTTGACGATTGTGCCTTTTCCTTCTATTAAATGGACAGGCCGTCGAGCGTAATTTGGAAATAAAGAACTCATACGTAAACCTCCTGATGTACAATGGTTGTGCCGTGCAGCTGCTCATCTACAATTTTCACAGATGGGATCCCTTCCTTAAGGCAATCCATGGCTGCATTCACTTTTGGAATCATGCCACCATATATGTCTTCGGATTCGATCCATTTGTTGATAGAGGATGTTTGGACAACCTCTTGGATTTCTCCATTTATCTTAATGCCTGGTGTGTCTGTTACTAGCAGCAGACATTCTGCTTTTATTGCAAGAGCTATTTTGCTTGCGACTGTGTCAGCGTTTATATTGAGCGGAGTGCTATCTGGTAGGCATCCTATACAGGAAATGACTGGTGTGATGCCGTTGACGAGCAGTATTTCTAGGATGGGAGTGTTCACCTTTTTTATTTCCCCAACAAAGCCGTAAATCTCCTTGTCCAAGAAGTCGCATTCCAATAAATTACCGTCATATCCGCTCATGCCTAGTGCTGCAATTCCGTTTTGGTTTAACTGGAGCACTAGAGATGGATTGACTTTACCGACTAGTGTACATTGTACGATATCTACCGCTTCCTCAGATGTTACGCGGAAGCCATTGATGGTAGTGGATGTTACTCCATGATCAGCTAGCGATTTATTGATAGCCGGGCCACCACCGTGGACAATAATTATTTCATTGCCCTCGGCTTGTAGCTTTTTAAAGTTTGCAAAGAATTCTTCGTTCAATCCCTCGAGCATACTGCCACCGAGCTTGATAACGATCCGATTAGGAACGATAGGTTGCATTGATTTGGACGTAGTCATAAGTCAAATCACACCCCCATGCGGTTCCTTGGCCATTCCCTTGGTTGAGCTCTATTAAGAATTTTACTTCAGCCTGCTTCAAATATAGCATCGTCTCTTCCTCGGAAAATAAGACTGGCTCTCCATTCTCTACAACCGGCGTTGGTCCAATAGAAATTTTAATGGCGTTCGGATCTATGGTTGCTCCGCTATAGCCGACCGCACATATAACCCTCCCCCAGTTTGCATCGCTACCAAATACAGCAGTTTTCACAAGTGGTGAGCCTACGACAGTCTTGGCAATTTTTCGTGCCTCTTCATCGCTAAGAGCCCCTTGCACCTCAACTTCAATGAGCTTTGTCGCTCCTTCACCGTCTTTTGCAATCATTTTAGCTAAATCCAATGAAACGGTATGGAGTGTTTGCACAAAGTTATCCCAGTCTGGATGCAATGGAGTCAACGGATTGTTTTCTGCTAACCCATTTGCCATCACTACTACCATGTCATTCGTGGACGTATCGCCGTCTACTGTGATTGCATTGAAGGTCACATCAGTAATGGATTTTAATGCTGACTGCAAATGGTTTGATTCGATATTGGCATCGGTTGTTATGAAGGCAAACATTGTTGCCATGTTTGGCTCGATCATACCGGAGCCCTTGGCAGTTCCTGCGATAATGACTTCCTTGCCATCGATAACTGTTTTATAGGAAGTATCCTTTGTAACAGTGTCTGTTGTCATGATTGCTTGGGAAAAGTTGATGGCTCCTTCTAACTCGTCGGTTGGATCAAGTTTTTTTATTCCCGATAGGACTGGCTCCATTTTCATCATTTCACCGATGACTCCTGTTGAGGCAACGCCGACTAATCCTGGCTCGATACCAAGCTTTTCTGCTGTTTTTTCCTGCATTGTATAGGCATCGATTAAGCCCTGTTTTCCTGTACAGGAATTCGCAATGCCGGAGCTCACGATTAGCGCCTGCATTTTCTGTGTGGTGTAAACAACTTCCTTCGTCACGACAAGCGGAGCCCCTTGAACTGCATTTGTGGAGAAAACCCCGGCAACGCTTGCGGGCACTTCACTTGTCAGTAGAGCTAAGTCTTTTTTCTTGTGCTTAACGCCGCAGTGGATGCCGGTCGCCTTGAAACCTTTTGGTGAAGCGATGTTTTTGTACGTAATGCGCTTCATCATCATCGTTTCTGTTAACATGTGGTTTCCTCCTTTTAAATGAATAATGGCACGAGTGAGAGACCCGTCGTTTGTTTAAGATTGAATTGGACATTCATATTTTGAACGGCCTGCCCTGCAGCACCCTTGACTAGGTTGTCGATAACCGAAACAATAGTCGCTCTGTTCGTACGCGGGTCTACCTTCACATGAATATCACAATAGTTGGAGCCGTATACCTGGTTTGTGCCGAATTTATTGGTGTCTTTTATTATTCGGACAAATGGTTGGTTTGCGTATGTTTCCTGTAATGTGTTCACTAGATCCGCTTCTTTGACCCCTTTGTTTACTGGCGCATAGCTCGTTGCGAGAATTCCTCTTGTCATCGGAACAAGATGTGTCGTGAAGGTGATTGGCGTCGACTGTTTCGCAAACATTTGAATTGCCTGTTCGATTTCCGGAATATGCTGGTGCTCGTGAAGCTTGTATATTGCTGTATTTTCGTTTGTCTCACTGTAATGCGTCATCTGGCTCGGCTTGTTGCCTGCTCCAGAGATACCACTTTTAGCATCAATGACGAGATGGCTTGCGTCGATCAGGTTTTCTTTGATAAGCGGCAGCAGGGAAAGCAGGACGGCAGTTGGATAGCATCCCGGGTTAGCAATGAGCTGTGCATTCTCAATAGCAGGAGTATTCCATTCCGTTAAGCCATATACACTTTTTTCAACCGCATCAGCCTGAGCTGGAGCCTTTTTGTACCACTGCTCGTATGTAGGAAGATCCTTCAGACGAAAGTCACCGGATAGGTCGATTAGTTTTGGCTTCGTTCCAATCAGTGCTGGCAATAACTCAGAGGAAACCCCTGAGGGAGTGCTCGTGAACAACACATCATACTCTGCTAATCTATCAGTCTCGATTTTTAATAATGGCTGGTCGTAAATATTCATTAAAAATGAATATTTATGCGAAAATTGCATACCCTCTTCCGATGAAGAAAATAGATCAATACCTTGCACTTCAGGATGATTATGTAAAAGCCGTATTAACTCAAGTCCACCGTAGCCCGTAGCTCCTATAATTCCTACCTTCATATACCCACCTCTTACCATTTGTTAAAAATATTATAACTATGCATAATTATAAAGTCAACTGTATTTTTATTTGTTTTTGATGTATTTTATAATAGGGGCTATATTACAGGTGCCTGGCACCTGTAATAAAGCGAAGTAAAAAGAAAATCCGATCAAAGTAGCTGTTTATACAGCTTCGATCAGATTTTCTTTGTTAGTTTTCGAGTTTTAGGATGTTACGGGTGCCAGGCACCTGTAACATCACATCCACATTGAACTCATCTTAAATTAAGACCGGGTTTAGGATTGTTCGTTCTTCCTTTTCTGTTTTTGTTTCCACTAGCCAGTTATAAGTTTGTTCTATACCTTTTTCCATTCCATAGAAAGGGCTCCAGTTAAGAGAGTTTCTTAATTTTTCATTGCTTAGCTTGGATTTATAAATGTCTCCCTGTTTGGCTGGTGAATAGGTAACTTGAAGATCTCCGTGTATATTTGCCATTTGTTTTATGAGATTCTTTAAATTACACTCACTTTGAGTGGAGAGATTATAAACTCCAGTTAAGTTAGAATAGGAAGCTTTATATATAGCATCTGCTACATCTGCTACATAAATAAAATCTCTAGTTTGTTCCCCATCACCAAATACTTCTAGAGGTTTTCCTTTTAAAAGCCTATCTAAAAATATAGACACTACTCCTCCCTCTCCTTCATTACTTTGGCGTGGTCCATACACATTTGAAAATCGAAGTACGACACTATCTAAACCGTATAGCTCCTTCCATTTTTGACAATAGGATTCCCCAATCCATTTGCTTATTCCATACGGAGAGATAGGACTACATGGGATGTCTTCTGTTAGAGGAATTTTCTCGTTCATTCCATAAACTGCTGCAGAGGAGGCAAAAATAAACTTCTTGACGTTATACTTATGAGATAAAGAAAGCATATTCACTAGACCTACTGTATTAATCTCTGTATCTAGCCTTGGATTTATTATAGATTTGGCTACGCTAACTTGGGCGGCTAAATGAACGACTATATCAAAGTTATAAGCTTGGAAAACTTGTTCACAGCAAGAATCTATCACCGATACTCGGTAATGCTCATGCTTAAACGTAATATTTTCTTTTTTTCCAGAGGACAAATTATCAATAATGAACACTTCATGGCCCTCATTAAAAAACCTTTCTGCTACATGTGATCCAATAAAACCATAGCCCCCTGTTATGAGCACTTTCATCCCAGTTCTCCTCATGTGTACCATTCCCCCCAAACATATTTTTGATGAAAGTATTTTTCTATTGTTGTTGTTGTTGTTATAATTACATACTTTTTAACAGTCTGTAAGAAGATTTCAGCTTTCTTTCTCTAATATTTTTCTTAAATATATTTTGTTAAAACATGAATTTGTCTCTCTTTCTAACGAAAAAGTTCGAATTATATCCTCAAGCACTTAATTCAATCTAAAAAATGATGTTCATGAAAAATATCCTATATCGTTTGGACTAGAATTAATATATGTTCAAATTCAAAGTATATTACCTTTTTAGGAAAATTATTTTTATTGACCTTTAAAACAATGGCCAAACCCAATATCTTTCCAATAAAAATCTCCTTGAACATAATGTCTTATGTACAAGGAGAATATAATTAAAGCCTATTCTATTTTTACCAAACCATCATGGATATATATGAAAAACAACTTATTATTATCACAAAACGATTATTACAGGTGCCAGGCACTTGTAATAATCAATCATTGTCATAAAAAGAGAAGAAGACCCAGAAAAATTTCTGGGTCTTCTTCTTTATCTATGTTCATGTTGTTGTTTGTTCGCATTATTATTATTATCTTTTTGGTTACCATGATGGGTGTCTTTATTATTGTTACCTTTATTGCCATTATTATTGTCGTTCTTGCCGTCTGGCTTGTTATTTTGCGAATTATTATTTCGGTTGTTCTGATTCTTGCCTTTTGGCTGATCATGTTTATTAGACTGGGGTTGTTCATGTTTGTTTTGATATTCTTGCTTTTCTTTCGACTGGTTAGGGTTCGGTTTGTTTTCGGGATTATGAGATTTATTTTTTTGTTCTTTTACATCTTTGTTCGGTTGTTTCTTTTTCTCCTTCTCCCGCTTGTCAGTAGCAGCTGGAGCATGAGATGGAACGACTGGTTTTTCGACTGAGTTATTTGGTTGCTCTACATTTGTGTTGTTTGGTTTATCTACACTGGTGTTGCTTGGTTGTTCTTTGCCTGTTTTGTTTTCTTTCACTGGCTTTTGTTCTTTTTGTTTGTACTTTTGAATGGAGGTTTTTTCTTCGTTCGCTCTTTTACGTTCCTCTGTAGAGCTTTCCTTCACATTCACTTTTTGCTCTGTTTGTACAGCCTGTACTTCCTTCACCGCTTGTTCTACCTGAGATTTCACTTCTGGGTTAGCTTCTTTCTCATACACTGTGGTGATTACAAGTTCATCCTGTTTGGCTCCTACATGCTTCACTGCGTGGACTAAGACAGCAGCTAGCGTTAGATCCTCCCACCCTGTAACGTCGAGGGGGTGTCGTCATCTAAGGAACGGAGAGAAAATACCTTCCCTTCCTCATCTACACCGATTTCGACAGCCCTTTCCCCTTCAAGTTGTACATACGCATAAGCACTGTTTTGCTGAGGAATCAATGATGCGACAAAGAAAATGAGAACAACTGCCGCTACAAGCACTGGTGCTAGAATCTTTGGCTTTATTTGTGTCAGTAAAAATGGAGCACCTGCTTCTAGCACTTGAAATTCTACCTCGGCACCCATCACTGGGTCATCAACCAATGGGGTACCACGCAGAAATTCGCCTTTGCCTGTTAGAAAGACATAGTAGTCGTCTTTCTTTTCGCAGACAACGCCTCTATACGTGCGCATCATATGATTTCTCCTTTCACATAATCTTTTATATAAACGAAGTCACTGTTTAGCAACAATATTACAGCAATCATATATTTGCGATGCCGTTCTAATGTTTTGCGTGATACATCAACCAGTGCTTCGATATCTTTCAGCGGAAGCCGTTTGTGCTTGATAAAGGATTGATAGAGTTCCTCTGATTCGGAGATGATCTGTGCCACTAAAAAGGCAGTCTTCCTTGCATCCTTATGCTTTGGTGCAGCCACGGTTAATTCATTAAATGATAAATTATACTCCGCAAGCAGCTCTCCGTATCGAATCAGTTCCTCTCTCCTAGCCTCCGTCAATTGTTCTTCCGTATATGATTCAATCGATTGCTCATTCCATATAAAATGTTGCTCGTCTACACTTTCGTCAGATGCCCCAGTATGGAGTAAGAGCACCTTTTCCTTACGGGCAGCTTCTTTTCGAATAAAGTCAACGAGTCGCCTTTTAATGATTAGATGAGCAAGTGTTTGTAGTGATGCATTTTCTTTTGGATTGAAAGCAAGTAATGCTTCATGAAAGCCATTAAGCGCGATACTATATTCTTCATCCTGCTCATCGATTGGCCGCTTACAAATATAAGCTGCAGTCTTCTTTATAAAGGAGGTATTGGCTAAAAGGAGGTCATTGATTGCCTCCTCTTCGCCAGCTAATGTCCCTGAACCTAGCTTTCTTTTATTCTGTTTTGTTTTGAATAGGCCCTGAATAATGGACAAAAGCATACATACCCTCCGTTCTCATAAGCTCCGTATAAACTTGTATTGTAGCTGTCTATTCGGGAAATGAAAAGCGGTATTATGAAATATGATTAATTTCTATCATTTTTGTCGTTGTGTTGGTTGTTGTTATTATCATGTTTGTTGTGCTTGTCATGGTTATTATTTTGGTTGTGATTTTGTCCATGATTATGGTTATTTTGTTTGTCCTCTTTCCCATGTGGATGCTTATGTTGCTTTTCTGCTTTTTTATCAGCCACTTTTTGTTCCTGTAGTGCTTTTTTTGCTGCAATTTCTGCTGCTTTTGCTTTTTTCGCTGTTTCTATTTCCGCTTGCTTCGCTGCTTTTTCAGCTTCGCGTTTTGCTTCTTTTGCAGCTTTTTCTGCTGCTCTTTTTGCCTCAGCTTCTGCTTTTGCTGCTTCCTTAGCTGCTTTTTCTTCTGCTTTTTTCTTTTCTAGCTCAGCTTTTTTCTTTTCTTTTTCTGCTTTGTCCTGTTCCTTGTCTTTGTTAGGTTTGTCGTTTACTGGAGGGACAATGACAGGTTTGTCTTCTTTAGGCTCTTCTTGTTTATTTAAATAATTTTGAAGCTCAGTAATCACTGCTTTTACTTGTGTGATAATTGCTGCTTTTGTTTCTGCACTAGGAGCTTGCTGATAAGTTTTGAACAACACGATTAATCGATCGATTGCAGCCGTAAGCTCTGGTGCTTTCTCTTTATAGATATCTTTTTGAGTAGTTTCATACTCTGCAATAACTCGATTAATCACGTTTAAAATTGCTGCTTTTGCTTCTGTGCTGTCAGCATTTTCGTAAGCCTTCATCAATCCAACTAGCTTTTCCGTCGACACTTCCACTGGAATATCCAAATTTGTTGCTGGTGTTGCAGTAGGAGTTGTTTTTGTTGATTCTGCGACAGCTTTTGTTGTTTCTGGTGTTGTCGTTGTTTGAGTTGTTTCTGTTGATACCTGTTTGTTTTTGTATACATCATTGATGCTGATCGTGTCATAATTTCCACTAGCCCACGCATAACCTGCCCCTGATACTGTCAAAGTAGCTACTAATACAGCTACTCCAGTCTTCTTCCATTTCTGCATTTGATCACCTCGAATAGAATTTGCCCAGCGTTTCTTATGCGGACACCTAGTTATTCGAACCATGAGCAATTTTTATGGGGGTCGCTTTAAAAACTTTTTTGTTTTGTTACAGGTGCCTGGCACTTGTAATATTGTTACTACTACATTACGGGTGCCAGGCACCTGACATAAAGCTGTAATCAAAAAAGCAGCTACCCTCAGGTAGCTACTTTTTTGGTTTTATGCTTTTTCCATAGATCTTCTGCTGCTCCTGAGCCGAGGATTACTCCGGCTATGATGAATATTAGACTAGCAAGGTGATTCCAGCCTAGTACTTCTCCTAAGAAAATGACAGAGAAGATTAGCGAGAATACGGTGTTCAGGTTCATAAAAATGGCGGATTTGGTTGCTCCTGCTTTGCCGACTGCATAATTGTATAGCATATGACCAATTGCAGTACTGAAGATTGCAGAGGCGAAGAAAATTGCCCAGAACTTTAAATCCATTTCTGCAAATTGAGTGATCGCATTCGGCTCTTGGATAAAGCTAATTATGATTAGAATTAGCGAACCAATTACTAGCATATAAGCTGTCAGCAGTCTAGGATCTAATGTTCTAGCAGCCTTGCTGATGACCATATAACTCATTACTTGCGCGATTATAGCAAGGAATACAAAGAAATCTCCTAGACCGGAACTACCAATATCACTGCCCCCAGCCACTGAGAGACTTACTCCGATTGTCCCAAAAATAACTCCCAGCCATTGTATTTTAGAAGGAAAGTATCTTAAGATAAATGCCCCCGCTATAGCTGTTAGCATTGGTCCTGTCCCAAGAATCAATCCACCGTGCGTGCCACTTGTAATAGATAGCCCCATGTTTAAAAAATAATGATGACCCACTACGTTCGTCAGTGACCCAATCGCTATATACTTCCATTCCTGCTTAGACGGCTTTCGGATTAATTTCATTTTCCACAAAATTAGAAATACTGTTATACCAGCTGTCAAAATACGGAAGGCAGTGAGGGTTACCGGTGAAACCTCTGCTATTAAATACTTCAGCATTGGTAGATTAACTCCCCATATTAACATTACAAATACGAGCATACCGTATATTTTCCACTGGTTCATATAGTTATTCGCCTTGCTTTCATTTAGGTTAAACCTTAGTATATCGAAATAATGGTAATATGTTAAGAGAATCATCCTCTATGTATTCGGGTTTTCGCCAGCCGGAACAAAATAAGAAAAGATATAACTATAAAACAATATGTTATGCCCTTTCTATTATTTAGTTCATTTATTAATGACTACATCTGCCATAAGCGTTGGTAAGTGTTTTTAACACTTATCGTTCTTCCATATTAAACATCGCTGTCAAAATCATAATCATCTAGCTGACTTTTATAAAATTCGTGACAGTTCTCTTCAGTTGGCAACACTCCACCTTCATCAGGCAAAAGGACTCTTAACACATCCCGTCCCATTTCTCTATACTGTTTAAATTCCACTCTATAGCCCTCTATGATGTCGGAGTATTTTTTGTCTTCCTCAAATATTTTCCCATTTCGGATGTCCTCTATTAAATTGAAAGAAATAACATTTGCAACTTCTGGGTCAATATTAAGTACGATTTGAAAATCAATATGATTAAAATTCTCTTTCACTCCATGAGTATGATAATTAGAGTGTATTTGGTCATATTCTTCAGCGTAAATAATATCCATATACCAGCCGTATTTTTCTATCATTTGCTTTTCCCATTCCTCATTTTCCAAGTGATTTCCTCCAAATCTTTATTCAGCTAAGGTTTACTTACATATTTTCTAGCAAATACACAAGTTTCTTTAAACCGTGTAATTCTTTATAAGTATTTTATAAGACGAATAAAGCACTCTAGTGTGTGTCATGAACACGATGCGAAAGCGACTGTTGTGATGACTTAACGCTCCCTCAGTGGAAAGCGTACGACTAGATTGAAAATATATTCCTTATTACAATTGACCGCCCTTGTTTTCCTATTTCGAGCTACCATCCTTAAAACACTGTAAAATACAAAAAAGAGAATATATGCCCTAATGAACATAATATCCTCTTAATTGTTTAGTAGACTGTCTATATAGTTATTTGTACGTTAGGTATTTAAGATAATCTTTCCAGCTAACTGCTTTTATGCTGTTCCAGGATGGTGCTTCTAATGGAAATGGTAAGAATGCTGGTGCCTTATCTGTTTTTGTATCCTTTTCTAGGACAATCATTCCACTTTCAAGTCCCGAAAGGATAGCACAGTTATCTAGATAGAAGGGTATGGTTACTGCTGTTCGGGCAATTTTTCCTTCTTCAGTTAATATGTAAAGCTCTGCTTTTTCCTTTGAAGGGTTTAACAGCCAATCAGATTTTATTTTTACTGCATTGTCTGTTTGAGCAGTTGTAATAACGGAGTTCATATTTGCGGCAAATGGCAGATTTACCGGCTCTCCAGTTGGTTGGATCATGACCCCATATAGTGGCTCCTCAGCTTTTGAGTCGAATTGCTTGTAGGCCGACAGCCATGGAGAACTGTTAGTCGGGACTTGATTTTTCGTTATAATGCCACCTTCTACCACAGTTTCACTATGTGAGGAGTAGTTTCGAACTGGCTGATCCTTTTCTAACTCATGCCATTCCTTTTCAGGAACGAAGGTAAGTAGCGACTTTTCCTGTGAATAGATGTCTATTTTGTATTTACCGTCTAGATTTTCAACAGATGCAATGGTTCCTGCAATTGGGCTAAGGACTGAGACTGCTCCTGTCTCCTGACTGAGCTGTGCGTTAATGATTTGCATTTGGCGCTCTATATCAGCTAGCTTTTGCTCTGCTGCGGCAATAGCTTGGGCATAGCTTCCGTCTTGTTTAAGCTGAACATCCACTTGCACATTCACATCTGTGACGTCGTTGCCTTCATTGCTAGTAGTTGTGTCTGTATCAGAGTAACTGCCCTGGGAGCTAGATTTCTCCGACTCAAGGTTTCCAATAATTTGTTGCAGCTGGCTTTGCTCCTGCATATAAGCCTGTATTTCTGTTTCCCAAATCGCTCGTTGCTCTTCAGCGGAGTCTTGCTTTAATTGTGCAAGCTCCGAATCTGCTGCTATTTCTTCTCCTTCTTTTACCATGATGTTACTTACTTGTTCAGCATCGACTGTCACCGTTATTTCATCTGTAGGTACAACAAGGGATTCTTTCTCTAATTCTTTAGCATATGTATTCGTATTCACTCTCTCGTGATCCTTTAAATAATACGATCTCGCAATCTCACTCTTATCCGAGAACAGCAGAATTGCATTAGCCGCAACAAAGGTAGATACAATGATAGAAATTCCGATTACTAGCCACTTGTTCATGCTGCTTGCCCCCCTTCTATCCATTTTTCAATAGGAAGGATCTCGAACCCTGCTACTAGCAAAGCCAGCACTACCGGGATTGCTATTAAAATAATTATTAGATTACGACCCGACAAGTCTGTGTAGATACGTAGAAACTGATATTGAAGAGCAACAATTAACCCCGTAACTAGGCTTAATTCATTAAAAAAGTATATAAAAAACTTATTGCTTAAAAATAAGGCTGCCATCGGACCAAATGATAGGACCGAAAAGTCTGTTGTATATCCAACTAATGAATATAAAATAAAAACAAATGCTTTTTCCATTAACAGCAGACTCACTACAAAAAGCTGTAATACAGCAATCTTTGCTAAGTCCACGTTCGTTAGTTTATGAAGTATGTATGAAATCCCGAAAAAATAAAATGCGATATAAATAAGCGACCAAAGAATAGCTCCTATAAGGGAAACGATTCTAGCAATCACATATGTTTCTCCAAATCCTTTTGCAAATAGGGAGGTAAGTCCTTCTGTATGCATTCCCCAAACGTCTCGAAGTGCAAACAGAAGCACCCCGCATAATACAACGAACCATACGCGTCCTTTAAAGTCGCGCATGGTCGAATCCTTTAATGACATTGCTAATTCTTGTTGATGAAAAAGATATTTCCAAAATCTAAATTCAAAAAACACTAGGTGTTCCCCCTTTATGGTTGAACAGTCACCTCGACATATGCACCTTTTTCCATCTTAGTGTCTTTGTTTGACTGGAAGGTTGGGTGGATGAGTAGGAGGTATGCTGCTCCTCTTTCTAATGCTGCTTTTGGTATGACTTTTAATTGTTTTGCTGACTTTTGCTCTATTGTGACTGGAGTTCCCTCTGTCTCACCCAATTTAATCAATTCAACTCTCTCTTTGTCATTCAGTTGAATCGTTTTAGAAAATGTAATAGTAAATTGTTTATTGGTCATCACGTTTTTTATGGCCGGCATTTTCTTATATGTTTGATAATTTTCAAGAATTGCATCTAAATGTGCTTTTTCTAGCTCCATACCTTCTTCAGTAACTACTTGAGGCTTCACTCCGGTTTTATTCACAGAGCTGCCTTTAGGACCTGCAAACTCCGCGATTGTCAGCTTCAAATATGAGCCGTCCGTTAACGGATAGAACGATTGCATGGAGCCTTTCCCATAAGTCTTTTGACCATAAAGCTTGGCTGACTTCTGGTCCAAGAGCGCTGCTGCAGTCATTTCAGATGCACTCGCGCTATATCCATTCACAAGCACCTTTGTATCCTTTGGAAACAATGCCTTTTGCGGAATGGATTCAACAAGACCAACCTGATTTTTCATCATAAGCATATACGCGTATGGACTGTTCGGAAATAAACCAATTAGCTCCTCTGCGGTTTTAACAAAACCTCCACCATTGTTACGAAGGTCTAAAATATAGGAGGTCGCACCTTTCCTCGCTAGCTCCTCCTTTGCCGAAATTACAAGGGAGGCACCATCCTCAGAAAAGGAATTGACACCAATATAACCTACACCCTCATTTAAAAGCTTGTGTGTAACTACCGGGACACTAAAGTTTTTTCTCGTTAATATGTATGTTTTCTTTTGGCCCGTTGATTTCAAAACTTCTATGTTAACCTTTGTATCAGCCTTTCCAGTGATCAGGGTAGAAGCCTGCTGCACAGACATTTTCTCAGTCGATGTCCCGTCTATAGATAGAATAATATCTCCTGATTCAATTCCAGCTTCCATTGCTGCAGTTCCTTCGAATGTGCTCACTACTTGGATACCCATCTCGTGTTCTTCTATAACAACCCCAATACCTGTTGTTGTGTTATTAATAGAGTCTGTATATCTCTTAAACTCTTCCTTTGTAAAATAGGTTGAGTAAGGGTCGAGCTGCTCGATGATAGCATCAATAGAGCTTAGTTCCATTAAATTGGTTGGAAGCTCCCCTTTATAATTTTCTTCTATTACTTGCCTGACCTCATCAATAGGGGCAGCCAATGTTAAAATAGGAGCAAACAGCAATCCTATTATTAATAAAAATGTAGTTAATCCAGAGACTTTCTTCATAACTAATTCCCACTTCCCATATGCTATAAACCTATCTTAACTTAAAAAAATATGAAATGCTAAAAAGTTTATATATTTGGCAATATAAAAATTCAATTTTATTACAACATAAATGCATTTAACTACTCAGCAAAATAAAACAACCGTGAAAATTTCAATTCACGATTGTTAGAATGAGTTAACTTTTTAGTAGCTGTAGTACGGATTGAGCCTGCTGCATATGTAAGCTTAAAACATATTGACCGGCCTGCATTAAAATATTTGCTTTAGCGAGTGTCATCATCTCTTTAGCTATATCCGCATCTCTTATGCGAGATTCAGCAGCTGTTAAGTTCTCTTCCATATTAACTGCGTTATTATAAGCGTGCTCCAGCCTATTAGTATAGGCACCCATTCTGGAACGCTCACGAGACACTTGCTTAATGGCTTCATCCATGCCAGCTATCGCAGCATCTGCTTTCTCTCTTGTCGATATCGAGAGATCTTTTAACCCTAAGCTATCACCAGACATATTCCCAATGTTAAGCTCGATAGATTGCCCTGAGTTTGCACCTGCCTGAATTTTGATGGAGGTTTGAGTGCCATCCAATAACGTCTTTGTATTGAAATTAGTATCCTTAGAAATACGATTTACTTCTTTCTTCAATTCCTCAAACTCGATATTAAGCAAATCACGGTCATTGTCCGTCAGCGTATCATTAGCCGCCTGCACACCCAATTCCCTCATCCGTTGCAAAATAGCGTGCGTTTCATTTAGTGCACCTTCCGCCGTCTGCAACAATGAAATACCGTCCTGAATATTACGTGCTGCCTGCCCAAGGCCTCTGATCTGAGCTCGCATCTTTTCAGAGATCGCTAAACCTGCAGGATCATCCGCTGCACGGTTAATACGATAGCCAGAAGATAGACGTTCCATCGACCGATTAGCAATCGCCCATTGGTTATTCATATTACGAAGAATATTCAAACCAGTCGCATTCCACTTGCCTAGCATCTCTCCACCCCCACCCCATCTATTTAACCTTTATATCGACTCATCCCACAAAAATATCAATAGATAAATTATTTTTTTATTACAGCTAATATATTACAGGTGCCAGGCACCTGTAATATATTAGTTGTAACCTTTATAGACTTAATTCCGACTTATCTATTAAACAGAAAAGAGGTGAGGGTAGGCATGAAAATGACTAAATTTGGTTTCAGTTGGGAGGATATTTTGTTTGGGGTGCTCGGCTCAAGTGCGTTTATCTTTTTCCTTTACTATTTTACTTCCTTTTAACTTTTTGCTCATATAAAAAACACCTTCGAAATAATCTTTTCGTAAGGTGTTTTTTATGTTGAAAAATTAGTCCACATGGTGTCCTCCGTATGTGTCTTTGTATTGTTGTAGTTCTTTGAATAGTGCTGCGTCTTTATGAAGTAATGCATAATCTATCATACGTTCAAAATTCTCTTTTTCCAATTGTTTAATAATCTCTTTTGTTCCTTCCAATAGCATTGAGCTAGATTCTTCTACATTATTGTTTGAATTAATAATTGTTTGTAAATGCACATGAATATCAGAGACTAGTAGGAGTTGGTATAAAGGAAGTCGTATAAATCGGTTTCCTTTTTGAAAGACAAATACCTCGGACAGGTTTTCGACTTGTAACGAGTTAGCGTTGACTATTATCTCTTTTCCTTCTACAGGAATAAAATCAAATAGCTCGTCGTCCTTGCGCAAGGAAAAGTATTGATAGGCAAAAACAAGCTTTATCCTATCTCCCTCGAGCTGAGTATAAAAAGGCTTCATTAATTGTACAAGTAACATTCCATATCCCCTCCTGTCCTTTTTGAATTTTCTGATTTATATTAGTATATCATATTCTACATTTTTCGTGTAGTGTATTTATCCAAAAAAACGCATTCATATCCTTGTAGGTATAGGCTTCTCTATTCAAATTTAAAACAGCGAATCTTAGAATAAATGATAGTTAATTTCCACTATAGGAGAGGGAGCCAAGTTCCGGTTCTATAGTCGAGCTTTCTATTTTTTTCTTATGAGGAAATACCCTTCAAGATAGACAAATAATCAAAAAAGAGAATATACTTTCTTAAAATCCAAAAAAGCGAACGCAATATGCATTCGCCATTAAAATATTTCTATTTAAATTGCAATGCACTTTCTGCTCTTCCTTTTTCTCTTGGACTTGTAAAGAAACCGTATTTTTTAGGACTGTATTCTACTAAAATGGCTTCAAACACCCTTTGCAGGATTTCTTCCTTCGATGCTTCTCTCACGCTTTTAATATAAAATTGAAGCATATTTTTTTCAAAATCAAGCTGTAGATCATATATGCTGTAGTACTCTGATGCGATTAACGGTATGTGCTTTAAATTGTTTATAGGACTTTCCACAATGTATTTTATGTTCCGCGCCTTTACTCCTATTACCTTGACATGATTGAATCCATTTTTCGAATAAATGTCCAGAGATTCTAATAAAAAAGGTATATGCAATTGAATTCTTTCTACTACTCCCCACTCCTTTCTTATGTAAATTGTCCTATAAGCTTTATATACTATATTTAACCGCTCTTTTAATAAATATCTCCAATTTGGCGATTATTACAGTTTAATCCTATCTTTTCGATATTCTTGTTGCATTGTAAAGGAGGTAATTATATGGCATTTTACGAGCATCTCCGTGCTTATCGAGAACAATTAGATATTACTCAAATGGAAGCAGCGAGAAGAATAGGCATTGACCATTCAGTTTTGTCTAAATACGAAAAGGGTGACTTAGCCATTCCCATTGACTTACTTATGAAAATTAAAGAGGTGTATGCGATCTCGAATGACGATTTTCTAAATATGCTGGAGGATAAGCCTTCTAAAAGTAAGAATCCTGGCTTGGAGGCGCGTGAAAGTCGATCAAAGTATATAGAAGCATTTCAGGAGGAATATGTTACCCCACTTGCATCCTATAAAGAGTTTCGTCTTCTTGTAATGGATATTAAATCAGTTTCCAAAGAGGAAAAGGAACTTAAACGATACATAAAAGGCTTATTAAAAAAAGATTAAAATCCTTACTTATGATCAGCATAGGTAAGGCTTTTTATTTTAGTGAATCACTTTTACACTCCTCTGGCTTTTATTCGAGCAGGATTAAACGTATAATGGAAGGAAAGCCTTTTTTCATTAGGAGAGATTTGTTTGAACCTAACTTCGTATCAAAAATTAGCCAATCATTATAACCAATATATAGATGCGTCCATGCGGACGATTGAAGAGAAACTTAACCCTACTGTTACGGAAGATGAGGAGCTTGTTCGAAGAGCGACCTTTTTTGTGCGTAATGGCGCGGTTTCAATTGCAAATTATTCACTAAAGGACAATCGAATTGATTTTGTGGTTAGAGATGTAACTAACATCGAGGTACGATACTTGCCAATGGTTGACCTGATCCATTGCCCTTGCCAAATGCAGAAGCCATGTAGACATATCGTCGCAGCGGTTTTTTATTTATATCAACAAAACAACTCCCTATCCACTTGGATCTCGGAGTGGAAAGCTAACATAGACCACCTACAGCTATCTTTACTTCGAGATGAACGTAGTCCCAAAAGCTGGGATATGCTAGTGGATAACTTTTTTAGAAAGTTTATCTCCAGCTATCCGCCAACAAGCTTTTATCTTTTAGAATTTGCTATTCATGACTTGAAGGCCCAGGTTCGTAAATCTCGACCATTTGAACGAGAATGGCAACCTATCTTTGATGTATATGTCAATCTGGCCATACTAACACGCGCATGGCCTTATTTAATTGAATACAACGATACTAATATGCGTAATCGCGTTTACCAGTTTTTAAATGATTATATAGAGGATATTGATGATAGCCTGTCCCAGCTTGCTGCAAAGCCTAAAATGTTTGCAGCGGACCCCTTTTTCGATCAAATGATGGAAAACGTACGGTCCTTTTACTTTGAAGAGGAAGGCCTTGTTCGTTATCGGAAGCACGTATATTTAGCCTGCTGGGAAGCTTTAGTAACAGATAAAGCAGCGCGAATGCAGGAAGTCAAATATCTTCAAGAGCTGACCATTGAAGAGGACGGAATCCCGTTAAATATGGTACTTCCATACTTTTACCTCACCTTGTCGATGATGGATGAGCTATTAGATTCTGCTGAGCATATGGAGAAGGATCAGCTCTTGGAGTGGGTGGAGGTTTGTGAAAAGGCCATTCATTCCTCCAACAAGGAATTAGTTAGCGAGCTAGCTAGAAAATTACTCCCTCACATTTCTTATTATTTAAATGAAGTCATACAAAACCCTTCTAGAGTCATGCTCATTAGAAGATTAGAATTGCTATTCAACCAAGTAAGTTTAAAAACGGAGGAACTGGAAAAACTGTATCAATCATTCGGTTTATATGGAATCCAATCATACTCCAACTTACTAATCGAACAAAAACGTTATAGGGAATGGATGGCATTGCACCAATCTGCCAACTCATCTCTTGAATATGCTGAGTCCTGTGGATTATCTATAGTGAAGGATGAGGCACCAGAAGTCCTTCTTCCGCTTTACCACCATTATGCAATGAGGTTTATCCAAGAAAAAAACAGATATAGCTATAAGCAAGCTGTTCGTATTTGGAAGAAAATGAAACAGGTAGCGAAGAAAGCAAACGAAATTGATTACTGGAATGCTTATGTGGAAAGTATTCGTGAAAAGTATCGCCGTCTTCGTGCCTTACAACAAGAAATAGAGAAAGGAAACCTGCCATTATGAATAAACCTTTATCTATTACAAAAGAATTTTCCCTGTATATCGATCAAGCAACAAATGGAAGCTTTCTTCTATCATGTAATGATGCGCCTATCGAAAAATGGGTGGAGACGCTCTACTTAAATCATAGAGAAAGCTTTTTTGGTCTTAACGCACAAGTTGAGGATGACGTATTAATAGCTTCTCCAGTAGAAGTCATTGAACTCTTTTCATCTGAAGCTCATCCCTTCATCACATTCTCTGGAGCTACCGAGCCCTCGCTTCAATGGCTTAAAACCTTTAAAGAAGCAGGAAGTGTTTGGAATTCACCTGATCTTTGGAAGACAGTCGAATTACAGGAAGACAATTTAGAGTTGTCTGCTCCCATAGAGGACAAAGGAAAGCAGCTAGTTGAAAATGCTATCAAGCAAAAGCTTTTTCAGGCAGGGCTTACGATGGAGGACCTACCCGCCCTCATTCCTTTCTTTCAACAAGGCGGCTGGCCCCTAAAATCGCAATCGACCCATCCAAATCTGTTAGTAGCATTGCGCCTGTCCGAGCCGGATGAATTTGATGACACCTGGTTATTAGAAACAGTCGTTCGCGGTAAGAAAAGCAGTGTATACTGGACGCCATCCTTCCGAAAAAAAGTATTGCCTATTAAGCAGGCTCTTCCTGATAAATGGAATGAATATAACACCTATATCGAAGAAACTCAGGCAAAAATCTTTTCCCTAGTCTCCTCGATAGATGCCGTAGAACTGTCGACCTTCTTCTCCTCTCCATTAACCGATGAAGAAGTGCGACGTTTTTTACGTGATGACCTAATCAAACTGCAGGCTCTTGGTTTCGAAGTTGTTCTGCCATCTTGGCTGAAGAGCTTGAAAGAATCTAAAATGCGTGTTAAGACTGTTGCAAAGACTGCCAATACTTATAAAACCGCCGCTGGCTTAAATGAAATCCTGCAATTTAACTGGAGTTTTTCTCTAAACGGACAGGAAATCTCTGCAGAGGATTTTCAAAAAATGGTCACTGAAAATCGATCATATATACAGGCAGGCAATGAGTGGTTCCGAATAGATGCTGCGTGGATGCATCAAATTCGAGAACTGATGAAGCAGTCCGAGGATGAAAATTGGACTGTGAAGGAGCTTTTATTCCGAGAAATCCCGGAGGAAATTGCTTTAGCTATCGATGATGATGAGCAATCTGATGAGGATCCATTATTCCAATTTGAAATGCAGCAATCTCTTAAAGTATTGATGGAACAGCTGTCTGAGAAAAAAGGTTATCCCACTGTGGAGGTCTCATCCAATCTGTTGACGACTCTTCGACCATATCAGCAGCTGGGCTTAGACTGGCTTGTATTTATGCGAAATGAAAAATTTGGCTCCTGCTTAGCTGATGATATGGGTCTTGGTAAGACAGTCCAATTAATCGCATATCTACTTCATGTCCATGAAAGCGGTGAACAAACAACGCCTTCTTTGATCATTTGTCCAACCTCCGTGCTTGGAAACTGGCAGAAAGAGCTGGCTAAATTTGCTCCTTCTTTAAATGTCCAAACACATTATGGCACAGCGCGAACCCGAGAAATTGATAAAGAAGCTGACGTAGTAATCACAACCTTTGGTACAGCAATGCAGGACATTGAAGCATTAGAGGATTTAGAATGGGCTAGTATAACTCTCGATGAGGCTCAAAACATTAAAAATATGCATACAAAGCAATCTCGTGCGATTCGCAAGCTTACAGGCAAGCATCATATTGCTTTAACTGGAACACCGGTTGAAAATAGATTGTCCGAGCTTTGGTCTATCTTCGACTTTATTCATAAAGGTTATTTGGGTTCCTTCCGTAAATTCCAGGAAAATTATATCGCGCCGATTGAGCGAGATAACTCTGACTCGGTTAAGCATAAACTCCGGGTCAAAATTCAGCCGTTCTTATTAAGAAGAACCAAGCAGGATCCAGAATTGTTGTTAAACCTTCCAGAAAAATTGGAGCAACGCGAGTATTGTGGTTTAACTACCGAGCAAGCAGCGTTATATGAATCCCTTATTCAAGAAACCGTTAGCAAGCTTGATACACTAACCGGCTTTGAGAAAAAGGGGCTTATTCTCAAAATGCTTAGCAAGCTAAAACAACTATGTAATCACCCGGCCCTTTATCTGAAGGAGCCATTTGATGATGCAGAAGATATGCTTGAACGCTCTGAGAAGCTTGCTCGTATTGTGACACTCGCTGGAGAAATTGCTGCTCGTGGTGAGCAATGTCTGATATTTACACAGTATATCGGAATGGGTCATTTGCTGCAGCATTGCCTGACTGAGCTGTTCGATATAGATGCTCCTTTCTTGACAGGAAGCATGCCAAAAAATCAGCGTGACCATTTAGTAGAGGCGTTTCAGGCAAAGGAATTCCCTGTATTCCTTCTTTCCTTAAAGGCTGGTGGAACTGGTTTGAACCTTACTGCCGCAAGCCACGTGCTGCATGCGGATAGATGGTGGAACCCTGCAGTCGAAAACCAGGCAACTGACAGAGCTTATCGTATCGGTCAAACTAATTTCGTCCATGTCCATAAGTTCATAACTATCGGTACAATTGAAGAAAAAATAGACAAACTTCTTGAACAGAAGCAAGCATTGTCTGAAGAACTGATCCACTCTAGTCAATGGATTACAGAAATGTCGGATGCAGATCTAAAGGATTTGCTTACTCTTTCAATCTAACTGATATCTTGTTAACAAAAACCTGGCCATATTCTGGTCAGGTTTTTTCTCTCTTGTATCATTTGGATGGTTGCGGCCATTCAAAATTTTACACTGGAAGTTTTTTTATTTGTTCTGCTGGAAATTCAAAATCACTTTCTACTTGCTTATTTTCCTCTCTAGTTTGTTCGGTTTCGTCGCGACTTTTGGTAGCTAAAAATCTGATATCCTCCACAATAACCTCTGTTACAAATACTCTTATGCCTTCCCCTTTTTCATAAGATCTTGTGTTCAAGCGGCCAGTGATTCCTACTAAAGAGCCCTTTCCACAGTACTTTACCGTGGTTTCAGCTAGTTTCCCCCAAATTGTGCAAAGCACGAAATTAGCTTCTTCGCTCTTATAGCCCTTACTCACTGCAACAACAAATCCTGTTTGCACTCTCCCCTCAGATAAGTGCTTCAGCTGTGGAGCCTTCGTCATTCTTCCAATTATCGAAACTGTATTCAATCTGTCACCTCCCTTTCATTAGCCATATCATAAGCCTTTGAAAATTTGTTGGCAAAGCGCAGTTATTTCATTTTGGCTCGTTTTTCCGGGTCAAAATGAAATAATGTTATTTGTTTTCAAGAATATTCCTCATCTTACCGCATTCATTGAAATCAAAAATAAGAAATTGGCATTTTCACATTTATTTTTTTCCATAGAATCCCTATGCTATAATGAAGATTAATTAGTCCTACTAAAAGGTGGATTGTATATGAAAACATTTAAAATGATATCCGTGTCCCTTATCCGCAATAATGATGAAATGCCGATTTTACTAGAGGATGGCATAGTAATTAATCAAGAAAATACAAGTCGTTCTTGGATTTTAGAATTATTTATTGATCAAAAACATGAGGATTTCTTTAATGAATTAAAAACATCCAATGAATTATTTAATGCTAAGGTCGTTATCTCTTACCCCGAGAATGAGCCTGCACATTTTGAAGTGGCAACCTACTCCGTTAAGAAAATAGGAGATCATCTTTCCGTGTTACTTCGCGGAACATTAAAGCGTGCACGTAGAAAATACGCTGAATCGTTACTTGCTGAACTTATTGAGGATGGATTAATTGGAGAAGAATTGTTGACACAATTCGAAAAGGATATGAAAACGCGTCCTTCCTTAAAGAAAGACAAAGAAAATTGATATAGGCATACTGACTAATGCCTAAAGAAATAGGCAACTTCTTGTTTACAATACAAGAAGTTGCCTATTTTTTGTTTGATCAACCATTTCAAATTTAAAAACGCTCCATAAGTTACAGAAAGGGACTATTTATCTTTATTTCCATTAACCTCTGGCTCATCTACAAATGTACGTTCATCCATGTTTGAATGATCCATATTTCCATTTAAATCATTATTATCACCATTGTTAAGACCATTGTTCAGATCATCGTTAAGACCATTCATATCATTCTTACCGTTTGTGCCTTCATTCATACCACCATTAGTAGTTCCAGCTCCGTTATTACCAGTGTTCTCATCAGGAGATGGAGTAATTACACGATTACCGTTGTTTAATTCCCCCATTGGTGTTTCATTGTTTGAAGGTACTGCTTCATCATTATTACATCCAACGAGTAAAAGCGAACATAATGCCACAGTAGGAACGACTTTTTTCAACATAAAAATTCCTCCTTTCTTGATATCGTCATCACACTCTTCACGTGACTTACGATAGGTTATCCAAGAAAAGAAGGAACTATCCTATGGCATTATTACCTCTTTTTTCAATGCTCAGCATACTCGCATATACTTTAAAAGAAGTGGAATAATACTATTTATTAGTCGTTATTTGCAACTGGACCTAATGCAAACAGGATATCTGTTTCACAAACAAGCTCTCCATCGACAGTAGCTATGCCATGTCCTTTGCCCATTGGTCCGCGTAGCTTAGTAAGCTCAACTTCCAGTTTAAGCTGGTCTCCTGGTTTGACCTGTCTTTTAAATCGACAGTTATCAATTCCTGTAAAAAAAGCAAGTCTTCCTTTATTTTCGGGAATTTGAAGCACAGCCACTGCTCCTACTTGAGCCAACGCTTCCACAATAAGAACGCCCGGCATTACTGGATAGCCAGGAAAGTGACCATTAAAAAATTCTTCATTAATTGTTACATTTTTTAATCCAACTGCTCGTTTACCTTCTTCAATTTCTAGAATACGATCAACCATTAAAAATGGATATCGATGAGGCAAAATAGCTTGTAATTGCTCCGTTGTTAGCATGGAATCGTCCTCCAATTATTTACCGTCTTTTATATCAATTATATGTTGGTACGTTTCCCATTTTAGCGCATCCTTCGGCTCACCATCACCTATAACCCCATAGCCAATCATTAGTCCAGCTATTGCAGATATGCAAAAAAGAGCAATAACAATTAGTATACGCAGCCATATAGGAAACATACGAATTTGTACCCACTTGGTTGGTTTGGTATTGTCTACCGTTTCTTTCTTATTTACTTCTTCTTGTACTTTTTCTAACCTACGCTGTTGTCGGCTAGAAGCCTTTACTTCTTCCGTCATTAAAATAACTCCTTACTAGCGAATTCCATTGATCAAGCCCATCATTTGATCGGCGATTGTAATAGAACGAGCACTAAACTGATACTGACGCTGCGTTGTCATTAAATCGGTCATTTCTTTGGAAACATCTACATTAGACATTTCTAAAACCTGATTGCTCAAGGAAATTTCTTCTCTGTCTGCTCCCTGAAGGTCGGTCATTACATCCTCAGCATTTGCACCTAACTCATCTAAATTCTCTGGCATTACAATATATGTCGCAGACAAGTGTTCCATGAATTGTGGCTTTTGCAAAACGGAAACAGCTAACTCTCTTTGTGCTGTAGTACCATCAGGATATGTTGCAGTTAGCACTCCTCTTTCATTTACAGAAAAGCTAGAAGCTCCCTCAGGAATCGTAATAGCCTGTCCCTGTGAGTCGGAAACAGGATAACCATCTCCGTTAACAAGCATCATTTGTCCATTTTCTATTGGAGAAACATAGAAAGCTCCTTGACGAGTGTATGCAGTTTTTTCTCCATTTTGTCCGTCGGGCATAATGATTTGAAAATATTGCTTAGGCTCCTGAAAAGCAAAGTCTAGATCTCTGCCAGTAGACTGGATGCTCCCTTGCTTCCAGTTCATTTGAGACTGTGCAAGTGCTGCTCCCACTCCATAGCGTATCCCAACAGGTGATTGTCTCTCTGTTTTATCTAATTTATCGTTATTAAATTGCTGATAAAGTAATTCTTGGAATTTTACTTCTTTTGACTTATATCCATGGGTATTTGAATTGGAAAGATTATTCCCTATAATATCCAGTTGATTTTGCAATTGGGACATTGTGTTTGTTGCTGTTATCATTGTGCGTAACATTCAACCACACCTCCTTGGTTATTAGTTAACACGACCAACCTCGTTGACAGCTTTCTGCATGCTCTGATCGTATGCTTGTAGAATTTTTTGATTGGCTTCAAATGTTCTATATGCTGACATAAGCTCTGTCATTGTTTTCGCACTGTCTACATTTGATCCTTCAATATAGCCCTGTTGCATAGCAAAGCTCACATCACCAGTATTATACGCGGATGGTAGCTCCGTGCCATCTTCCGTTCTATATAAACCATTATCCTGCTTCAATAAACGATCCGGATTAGCAGCATATGAAACCCCTAGCTGAGCCACCGCTACGTCATCCACAAAAACTTGGCCATTATCCCCTACACGGAAATCATCATTTTGCAATTGAATACGTTGGCCTGCATCATCTAAAACATATAGTCCACTTGCATTCGTTAAAAAACCTGAAGCGTCCAATGTGAAGTTTCCGCTACGTGTATATGCTTCTCCCTCAGTTGGGTGTTCTAAACGGAAAAATAGCGCACCTGATTGCCCTGATTCTGCATCCACTGGAAGTACTCCATCGATTAAAGCTATATCAGTGTTCAAGCCTGTTTGCTGAAGCTGCCCCTGTGTTTGCAGAGCAACGGTTTCTGACATATAAACGCCTGTACTAATTCCACCGACAGTTGACAGTTTTTTCCCACTGATCGGATTCTCCGTAGGAATTTTAGCTGGCCCTAGACGTGACATCAGCATATCTGGAAAAGAACGAATGGTAGACTGATCAGCCTTAAAGCCTGGTGTATTCGCATTAGCCATATTATTAGTTAGCAGCTCGGTTCTACGCTGTTGAGCAATCATCCCAGATGCTACAGTATTAAATCCACGAAACATGATGAAGCCTCCACTCTTATCTTCTACTTATTTTATCGATATTATCTAGCATAATTCCAGTGCCAATAGCCACACAATCCATCGGTTGTTCCGCAATAAACACAGGAACCTTTAATTCTTCCATCAACAGACTATCCATACCATGTAGTAGCGCACCGCCACCAGTGATAATAACGCCACGGTCAATAATATCTGCGGACAACTCAGGCGGTGTTTTTTCTAACACATTTTTGGCAGCTTGTACTATGACAGATACAGACTCTCTTAACGCGTGTTCGATTTCATCAGATTTAATAGTAATCGTTCTTGGCAGACCTGAAACCATGTCTCGCCCACGGATATCCATCTCTTCATGACGACTGTTTGGAAAAACAGTTCCAATCTCAATCTTTATATTCTCAGCTGTTCGTTCACCGATTAGAAGCTTGTACTCTTTTTTGATATATTGAAGAATATCGTTATCAAACACATCTCCTGCTACCTTAATAGACTCCGAGGTAACTATATCACCCATAGATAGAACAGCAACATCAGTTGTGCCCCCACCTATGTCTACAACCATATTCCCGCTTGGTTGGAAGATATCCATCCCTGCTCCGATTGCTGCAACTTTAGGTTCTTCTTCTAAATAAACCTTTTTACCACCAGATTTCTCCGCAGCTTCTCGAATGGCCTTTTGCTCCACACTTGTAATGTTTGTCGGACAGCAAATTAAAATTCGTGGCTTCGATAAGAATCCCTTTACGTTTAATTTATTAATGAAATGCTTAAGCATAGCTTCTGTCACATCAAAATCCGCAATTACTCCATCTTTTAACGGGCGAATAGCCACAATATTTCCTGGGGTTCTACCTAGCATTTGTCGAGCTTCTTCTCCGACTGCTAGTACTTTATTCGTATTTCTATCTAAAGCGACCACTGAAGGTTCGTTTAACACAATCCCTTTTCCCTTCACGTGAATCAATACATTTGCTGTTCCTAAATCTATTCCTATATCCTTTGCAAACATTACCAGTGTTTCCCCTTCCTTGCTATAACTTTTGTTTGTAAACTCCGTAATGTATCTAACTTCTAATTTTATCATAGTTTTGTCATAAAAACAGTTTTTTTGAAGAGTATTTTGGAAAAAATTATGAAGAAATTAGAAATTTTTGACGAATTATAAACTATTATCCCGATTCTTCTATAGGTCAGTACGCTCATTTTTATGTTGTGACTTTAGAGGGGAAATTGAGTAGGAAGCTGTCTGTTTGAAAGATATAGTATTTCAGTTGATAGTTACGAATTATTTTGTGTGTTCTTGAAAGACTATTCCTGAGCTACGGATTTTTTTCAAGTATCACAATTAGTTACCATATGTAAGGGGATTAATTGTCCATAAGAGCTTTCCTAGCAATAGTTCCCTCCCTAGAGGATTCGAACGTTGGACTTCGTTATACAAGCAGTGTTTCATACTTTTTAGAGTATACAACTTTTAAGTCAAAGAATCTGTTGCAGGCTCTCCTGTTATTAGAATGCCTTTCCTCCTTGCGCTCTCTCTTTTAAAATGGGCTTTTCCTGATGCTAATTTATTTTTATTGACCTATGTATATTTTATAAAGACTTACTCATACTACTCAGACAACGAATTATTTCGGATATAAGAAAAGGCCGTGAAATAATACATTTCACGACCTTACCTATCTTCCTTTTTGGTCCTCCATTTTTGCTTCGTAGCTTCTCCGCCTCGTAGGTGTCTGACTGACTTATGGTAAGCAAGGATTTCTTTGACTTCCTTAGCCAGCACAGGATCCACAAGGTGGAGTCTTTCGGTTAAGTCTTTGTGTACGGTGCTTTTGGAATGACCTGTTTTGCTCGCAATAGCGCGAACTGTTTTCTTTGTTTCAATTACCATTTCACCCAAACGTATGCATCTATGACGAATCGTTTCGTGCACCAACTCTTCCTTTCGTTAGTAAAGGAACACTTTTCACCACTTTATGCATAGCGAAGGGCTAATATGAATTAAAATGCTAGATATGATTCCGGATTTACAAGGACTCCGTTTTCTAATACTTCGAATTGAAGATGGATTCCAGCAGTAGGATTCCACTCATTTTCCGCTGCGGTTGCAAGGGATTGTCCTTGTTCCACTACATCTCCTGCTTTTACTAGAATGCCAGTGACAGAGCGATATTTTGTTAGCATACCATTTGCATGAGAGATTACGATTTCGTCACCAACAAATGGATCAAGATTTACTTCTTCTACTTTTCCGCTTAATGCTGCAACAACTTCAAATGGCTCGTTCTTCATAGTTAGGGAAACTCCTGTGCTAGCTACGTAAGTTTGATCAAAAACAAGTAGAGATTTCTCACGAGTCGCTTCGTCTGCTTCCATATCATAGTAGTGCTGAACAATTTCAACGTTATCTAGCATAGCTTCTTTGAAAGGGTATTTCATAGATTCTGCTTTAGCGTTCGTTTCAATTGTTACTTTGTCTGGATTACTTGCATCGGTCCACTCGGATTCTTCTGCAGAATCATCGCTGACATATACATTATAACCCCAAATCATTCCAACAAATGCTACCGAAAAACCTGCATATACTAGTGGCCAAAACCAAGGTTTTTTCGGGCTGTTACTCTTCTTCTGAGAAGGCTTTTTAGATTGTTCTTCTCTCATTTTCATCACCTCTAATTGCATTGTTGGCATATTAAGGAGATTTTAAACATGGAGAAAAACTTTTTATTTCGGTTCCTGTATAATAATGCAATAAAATATCATGAGCCTTCGTAGAATCGTTAGCCATTACCTCAGCTCCATACTGGCTCATTCCTACTCCGTGCCCATATCCAATAGTTTCCACTACAACTTTATCATTTTGAAAAGCTATTGAAAAATCAGTAGAGGGTAGTCCAAGTAAAGTTCTAATTTCTCTGCCTGTCCAACTTTTGCCGTTCATTTCTACTGACTTTACTCGATTGGAGTCTGTCCGTTCTATTTTGACAGTACCCCCAATATTATTAGACCACTTCATCTTAAAAGTGTCCGACCATTCTTTACTCGTAAATTCAAATTTCTGTTTCATTTTATTTGAGAATTGCTCTTCCTTTTCACTCGGCACTGATACTAAATAGGGAATTGCATATCCGCTATAATTCTCCGCGCTTTCTGTTTGCCCATTGCTTGTTGAAAAAAACATTGCAGTGATTAACTGATTCTTATAAACAATAATTTCTCCCTCTGTAGAAGCTACGATTTTTTGAAGCTTCTTTTCGTATTCCTCAAAGGAAGCACCCCAACGCTTTTTTCTCTCCTCTGGACCAACATACACTTGCTTCTGTACCGTCTTGTCGATTGACTTTGCTCCGTAATCGGTTTCTCTTAAAACATAGGTCCTAGCAGCAATAGACTGCGCCTTCAATGCTTCTTCATGGAATGTGATTGGCATTTCCGCGGCAACTACTCCTAATACATACGTTTCTAGAGGAATTTTTTCCTTTACCCCTTTCACCTCAATTTCTATTGGACAGTCAACTTCAGTTTCCGGTACGACTTCTGGTGCAGCTTTTTCTTTCACTCTGTCTTTGATCAATAAAAAAGGTAATAACATAAGGCAGATGCATACGATTACTAAGAGAATGTTTTGTTTCATAGGGGTAATATATGCAGCTACAAAGAATCTAATGACGGACAAGCTATAGAAAAGCTGCTTGATCTATCTCTTGTCATACAGATGAGTAATTGGAAAGTGTTTATATTCTATCATTTCTGAAATCATCCATTTAACCAATAGTATATGGACATGAATTCTTATTAAATTTATGGAATGCTATAAGAATCTATTTGAATCTTTATATTTAAGTAGCCTTTATACACTATTTTAGCCCCTTAGAGGCTAGTTAATCTTATAGATGAGCATTTATACTAAAATGTTAATTTTCACTCTTAAAACGCCTAAAACAGGGTGAAAAATTACATCAAAAAAAGCACAATACACGAATAGGTGTATTGTGCTTTACATATATTATTAAACGAGTTGAACTGCTTTTTCTGTGTTTTCTGTTCCAATACGTTCGATGTCTGCACCTAAAGCTGCTAGCTTTTTGTCAAAATCAACGTATCCACGATCTAAATGGTAAAGTTCAGTTACACGAGTTACGCCTTCTGCAACTAGACCTGCAATGATTAGAGCTGCCGCTGCACGAAGATCTGTAGCTGCTACCTCTGCACCTTGAAGGTTAGATGGGGAATCCATCATGACAGAGCGACCTTCGATTTTCATGTTTCCGTTCATACGTCTAAACTCTTCCACATGCATAAATCTGTTCTCAAATACAGTTTCCGTAATGATACCGGTACCATAGGCTGTCATCATCAATGCCATCATTTGCGATTGCATATCTGTAGGAAAACCTGGATGTGGCATAGTTTTGATGTCTACTGATTTCAAGTTTCCTTTAGAACGCACACGTAGCCCTTGGTTCTCTTCAGTAATTTCCACACCCATCTCTTGCATTTTAGATATTAGAGCTGTCATATGCTCTGGTACTGCATTTTCAATTAATACATCGCCTTTTGTGATGGCTGCTGCAACCATGAAAGTACCAGCTTCAATACGATCTGGGATAATATGATGCTCAGTGCCATGAAGTTCTTCAACTCCCTCGATACGAATAGTATCAGTACCAGCACCTTTTACTTTACCGCCCATTTCATTGATAAAGTTTGCTAAGTCTACGATTTCCGGTTCTTTAGCAGCATTTTCGATAATCGTTGTTCCTTCAGCTAAAGCTGCTGCAGTCATAATATTTTCTGTAGCGCCCACACTAGGTACATCTAAATAAATTTTAGCACCTTTTAAACGTCCAACAGTTTTCGCTTCTACAAATCCATGACCAAATGAAATCTCTGCACCCATTGCTTCAAAGCCCTTTAAATGTTGGTCAATAGGTCTTGAACCAATAGCACAGCCCCCAGGAAGAGCTACTCGAGCAAAACCATTGCGCGCAAGAATTGGACCCATAACAAGGATTGACGCTCTCATTTTGCGCACATATTCAAATTGTGCTTCACTTGATAGTCTTTGCTGTGAGTCAATAATTACTTCGTTGTGCTCTGGGCTATATTTGATTTCTGTATTTAAACTTTTTAATACTTCATTTATCGTCAAAACATCTGCAAGTGTTGGTACATCTTTAATCACATTTTTCCCTTTTGTCGCGAGCAAAGCTGCTGCAAGTACAGGTAATACTGCATTTTTAGCACCCTCGACCCGTACGTTACCTTTTAACCTTTGGCCGCCTTTAACAACAATTTTATCCACTTAGTTCCCTCCGCGTTCATAATCCTCTTAAGCTAATATATAAAAGAAATATGTATGGTGTTGTTTTTTGTTATTTCAAAACAATATCATCATACAACGTATTTCGACTATATACAAGCACCGAAAACCCTATTTTCTTGTCCTCTTTTGGTAAATTTTCTTAGTCTATTATACGTAATACCCAGTCTTTTCGTGTAGATATTTATAAATTACCCCACATGTTATGTAATAAACATATTCGACAGCATATTTCCCAGGAAATATGAGGAGATTCTACATGCTCATACAAACTTGTCCATAATTTGCATGAGCATGCAGGATCTTCTACTAAAATAAGTACTGTAATTGGTTAGACCAGGAAGTTAAATTTAAAAAGAAATTAGCTACTGTCGAGCCTAACATAATACTTACCAAAATAAAGAAAAGCTGGGCTTGAAATACATGATTCTTTTTAATAAATTTGTCCACCATAAGAGCTTGTAATGCATAAAAAGAAATACCGATAAAAAAGATATTAGCTAATATAGCGATAACAGCTTGCTCTGAAGTCAAAAGACCCATTATTTTCCCTCCAGTTTTTAAAAACGAAAGCCTTCCTAGAACGATGTACTGATAAACAAAACAATTAACATGTTTATGTTATTGTCGTTTCAAAAATACCCTCGTCAAATTACTGTAAAATCTACCACTTTTTATAGCAAGAAATTCAAAGCTCCCAAATCTAACCATAAAGTTTAAAGACCCTCAAATTAGGAAAAACACTTAGCAAAGCAAGTACATTCTTAACAGTCAAGAAAGAAAAAACGGACAGAAATAATCTCTGCCCGTTTTATCAAAAAAACAATTATAATCTACCCTCATAAGCGTTGATACGATTAAGCGCTCTCTTCAAAGCAAGTTCAGCACGATTAAAATCAACTGATTCTTGTTTACTTTGAAGTAGTTCTTCTGCACGTTTCTTCGCTTCTTGAGCACGAGCTAAATCTATACTTGAAGCAATTTCAGCGGATTGAGCCAAGATTGTAACCTTTTCAGGACGAACCTCAATAAATCCGCCACTCACTGCTACAAATTCTGATTTACCATCTTTTTTCAATTTAACCGAACCAATTTCAAGTGGTGCAACCATTGGAATATGGCCAGGTAAAATACCGATTTCACCCGATGCTGTTTTAGCGATAATCATGTCTATTTCAGAATCGTATACCGGGCCGTCGGGAGTGACAATATTGACTGAAACTGTCTTCATATTTTTACCTCCAGGTCCGATTTATTATACTTCTACGCCCATGCTTTTCGCTTTTTCCACAACTTCTTCGATACGTCCAACTAAACGGAATGCATCCTCTGGTAAATGATCATATTTTCCTTCAAGAATCTGTTTGAAGCCTTCAACAGTTTCTTTAACAGGAACATAAGAACCTTTTTGACCTGTAAATTGTTCAGCAACATGGAAGTTTTGAGATAGGTAGAACTGAATACGGCGAGCACGGTTAACTACAACCTTATCCTCGTCTCCTAATTCATCCATACCTAGGATCGCAATAATATCTTGAAGCTCTCTGTAGCGTTGTAAAGTATATTGTACTTGACGTGCTACTTCGTAATGCTCTTGTCCTACTACTTCAGGAGAAAGCGCACGAGAAGAAGAAGCTAATGGATCTACCGCTGGATAGATACCCATCTCAGATAATTTACGCTCTAAGTTTGTTGTTGCATCTAAGTGAGCGAATGTTGTTGCAGGAGCTGGATCCGTATAGTCATCGGCTGGTACATAGATCGCTTGGATAGATGTAACAGAACCTGTATTAGTTGACGTGATACGCTCTTGAAGTGCACCCATTTCTGTAGCAAGTGTTGGTTGGTAACCAGCTGCTGAAGGCATACGGCCTAAAAGTGCTGATACCTCAGACCCTGCTTGTGTGAAACGGAAGATATTATCGATGAATAAAAGTACGTCTGCACCTTGTTCATCACGGAAATATTCAGCCATTGTAAGACCAGTTAGTGCAACACGCATACGTGCTCCTGGTGGCTCGTTCATTTGACCGAATACCATTGCTGTTTTCTTAATAACGCCAGAATCGCTCATCTCGTGGAATAAGTCATTTCCTTCACGCGTACGCTCTCCAACACCAGCGAATACTGAGATACCGCCATGCTCTTGAGCAATGTTATTGATAAGTTCTTGGATAAGAACTGTTTTCCCTACTCCGGCACCACCGAACAGACCGATTTTACCACCTTTAATGTATGGAGCTAAAAGGTCTACTACTTTGATACCTGTTTCAAGAATTTCAACTTCAGTTGAAAGGTTTTCAAATGTTGGTGCTTGACGGTGAATTGGGTCACGACGCTCAGCAGTAGAAATTTCTTCTCCTAAGTCAATTACTTCACCAAGAACGTTGAATACACGTCCTAAAGTTACGTTACCAACTGGAACAGAAATTGCTGCGCCAGCATCTAATACCTCTGCACCACGTTTAAGTCCATCAGTAGATGACATCGCAATTGTACGAACTGAGTCATCACCTAAGTGTAAAGCTACTTCTAAAGTTAATGTAGTAGGAGCTTCATTTGGACGTTCAATCGCTACAGTTAATGCATTATAGATAGCTGGTAAGTGGCCGTTGTCAAACTTAACGTCAACAACTGGACCCATTACTTGTAGTACTTGTCCTTTGTTCACTACTGTTCCCTCCTGTCTTACTTTCTTTCTTTACCTATTCTAGAGCCGATGCACCGCCAACAATTTCCGTAATTTCTTGCGTAATCGCAGCTTGACGTGCTCGGTTATATACTAACGTTAAGTTACTAATCAAATCAGTTGCGTTGTCTGTTGCAGATTTCATAGCAGACATACGCGAAGCATGTTCACTTGCTTTACCGTCGAGTAATGCACCAAAAATTAGGCTTTCCGCATATTGTGGAAGAAGTACTTCTAAAATCGCCTCACTAGAAGGTTCGAATTCATAAGAAGCAGTTGAGCCTGTAGTTTCTGCTGCAATATCCGTAAGCGGTAGCACCTTTTTCTCAGTTACCTCACTGGAGATGGCACTTACAAAGTGGTTATAGTACATATAAAGTTCATCATATGTACCATCCGTGAACATACCAACAGCTTTGCGCGCTATTTCTTTAACATGCGAAAAAGAAGGTTGGTCTGGTAACCCTATCACTTCTCCAATTACGTTTGAACCACGTTTTACGAAGAAGTCACGTCCCATGCGTCCAATTGCAAAAATTACATACTCATCCTTTGAAGCATGGCGTTCAGTAATAGCATTCGCAACAGCACGTATAACATTACTGTTATATGCCCCTGCTAAACCACGATCAGAAGTAATGACGATATATGCAGTTTTCTTTACAGGTCGATGAGTTAACATTGGATGTCCACTATCACTTGTTCCTGAAGCAATGGAGCCTACTACCTCTTGCATTTTAGACATGTAAGGAACGTATGCTTTCGCATTTTCCTCCGCACGGTTCAATTTAGAAGCAGAAACCATTTGCATAGCTTTTGTTATCTGACTTGTTTTCTTAGTTGACGTAATTTTATTTTTAATGTCGCGTAAAGATGCCACTGGTATTTCACCACCTTATTGTTTTTTTCACTTAGACAAAGATATTATTCAGATATAGCAAAAGTTTTCTTGAATGCAGAGATTGCATTGTTTAAATCCTCTTCTGAAGGAAGATCTTTTGTCGTGCGAATATGATCTAAAACGTTTGTGTGGTTTGAATCTAACCAGCTACTAAGTTCAGCCTCAAAACGAGAAATATCTTTAACTGGAATATCATCTAAATGGCCACGTGTTAGAGCGTATAAAATAATAACTTGTTTTTCTACTTTAATAGGAGAGTTCAAGTCTTGTTTTAATACTTCTACTGTACGTACACCACGATTAAGTTTAGCTTGTGTTGCAGCATCTAAATCTGATCCAAATTGAGAGAATGCTTCAAGCTCACGGTATGCAGCTAAGTCAAGACGAAGTGTACCGGCAACTTTTTTCATTGCTTTAATTTGAGCTGATCCACCTACGCGTGATACGGATAAACCAGCATTGATCGCTGGACGTACACCAGAGAAGAATAAATCAGATTGTAAGAAGATTTGACCATCCGTAATAGAAATTACGTTTGTTGGAATGTAAGCAGAGATATCTCCAGCTTGTGTTTCAACGAATGGTAATGCAGTGATTGAACCTGCACCTAATGTTTCATTTAACTTCGCAGCACGCTCAAGTAGACGGCTGTGTAAGTAGAATACATCCCCTGGATATGCTTCACGACCTGGAGGACGTTTAAGAAGTAATGAAAGTTCACGGTATGCAGCAGCTTGTTTAGATAAATCATCATAAACGATTAATACGTGCTTACCTTCGAACATAAATTCTTCTGCCATTGTTACACCAGCATAAGGAGCTAAGTATAATAATGGAGCTGGAGCAGATGCAGATGCAGTTACAACGATTGTGTAATCTAAAGCACCTTTTTTACGAAGTGTTTCTACTACATTACGAACAGTCGATTCTTTTTGACCGATTGCTACGTAGATACAAATCATATCTTGGTCTGCTTGGTTAAGGATTGTATCAATCGCAACAGATGTTTTACCTGTTTGGCGGTCACCGATGATTAACTCACGTTGTCCACGCCCGATTGGTACAAGAGCGTCAATCGCTTTAATACCTGTTTGAAGTGGTTCATGAACAGATTTACGTGCCATAACCCCTTGTGCAGGACTTTCGATTGGACGAGATTTTGTAGTTGCGATAGGACCTTGTCCGTCAACTGGTTGGCCAAGTGGATTGACTACGCGGCCAATCAATTCTTTACCAACAGGAACTTCCATAATACGGCCTGTACGACGTACTTCATCGCCTTCTTTGATGTCTGTGTATGGTCCAAGGATAACGATACCAACGTTATTCGCTTCCAAGTTTTGTGCCATACCTAACACACCAGTTGAGAATTCTAAAAGCTCTCCAGCCATGACGTTGTCGAGGCCATGAGCACGCGCGATACCGTCACCAATTGTAATAACCGTACCAACGTCGCTAACTTTCATCTCAGATTCATAATTCTCAATCTGCTGTTTAATCAAGACACTGATTTCTTCAGCTTTGATGCTCATGTATGTCACCTCTCATAATTCATAATATTAACCGATCAAGTTACGTTTTAAGCGATCTAGCTTAGAGCTAAGAGTGCTGTCGTAAATGCGGTTTCCGATTTGAACGCGGATACCACCAATAATTGATGGATCTACGATGTTTTGAATGCGTAAAGATTGTTTCCCTACATTTTTTGCAAATACAGATGAAACGTTTGCACGTTCTACTTCTGTTAATTCGCGTGTTGTATAGACCTTCGCTTCAGCAACACCTTGTGCTTCATTGGAAAGTGCCATATACTCTGAAATAATATCAGTAACTTCATGTAATCTTTTCTTATCAATAAGCACTAGTAGTGTATTGATAACGATTGGATTAGCGTTTGAGAAGATTTCTCGGATTAGCGCTTTTTTCTTGTCTAAAGAAAGCTTAGGAGATGTAAACAATGTTTTCAAATCCTTATTGCCTTTCCATACAACATTAAGCTCACGTAAATCATTTTCAACCGATTGAAGTTCATTTTTTTGTTGTGCTAGTTCGAACAACGCGATGGCATAGCGTTTTGCTGCAGTTGAATTACTCAATTAACTTCGCCTGCCTTCGCAATCGTTGCCTCGATCAGCGCACGGTTATCTTCTTCCGAAACTTCTTTTTCAAGAACTTTAGCTGCTGCAAGTACTGATAGTGAAACGACTTCTTCTCGTACCGCTGCAATCGCTCTTTCTTTTTCTGTATCGATTTCACGAATAGCAGATTCTTTTAAACGCGCAGCTTCAGAGCGAGCAGTTGTGATAATTTCTTCACGTGATGCTTCCCCTTGCTTCTTCGCATTTTCTACAATCGCTAACGCTTCTGTGCGTGCTTCTTTTAGTAAGTCACGTTGTTCTTCAAGTAAACGTTGAGATTCTTGGCGGCTAGTTTCTGCTGCTTCGATTTCACTCGCGATCAACTCTTCACGCTGTGTCATAATCCCCATTAAAGGACCCCAAGCCACTTTCTTCAATAAGATCATCAGTAAGATGAAGAAGAATAATGTAGCTCCAATATCCAAAACATTTAACCCATTATGGGTCTCACCAGCACCAAGTGCGAGGTATTCAAAAGACACGATTGTTTCACTCCTTTCAAACGCTATTAAGAGATCTTACTTATATAATGTTTAAACTTTTGTTTATTATTTTCTAATTCAGGTTTTATTCATAAAGAGAATGGCGGAGTTAGTTTCCGCCATTATTGACTTTATTTATACATACTATTGGTTTAATACGATGAACGCGATAACTACTGCGATAATCGGCACGGCTTCAACTAACGCTACCCCGATGAACATAACTGTTTGTAAAGCTCCACGTGCTTCTGGTTGACGAGCAATACCTTCTACTGTTTTTGAAACGATTAGACCATTACCAATACCTGCACCAAGTGCACCTAAACCAACTGCTATAGCTGCTGCTAAAAGACCAACTGAACCTACCATTGTTTAATTTCCTCCTTGGAATGTTGTTTTTATTTTTTCTGCTTAGTTTCCTAAACAGTTATATTAATGGTCTGCTGACACTTTATGTGACATATAAACCATTGTTAACATAACGAAAATGAACGCTTGGATTCCACCGATAAAGATAGAGAATCCTTGCCAAGCCATTGCTGGGATAATTGCACCAACAAAGCCAAACCAGCTCGCTGTTGCTAAGCCTGCAATAAGACCTAATAATACTTCCCCTGCATAGATATTTCCGTAAAGACGAAGACCAAGTGTCAACGTATTTGCGAATTCTTCTATAATTTTAAGTGGGAATAATACCGGCATCGGTTTTAAGTAGGTATCAATATTGTACTGTTTGAAACCTTTCATCTTAATACCGTAATAATGAGTTAAAACGATAATCATCACTGATAGTGTCATTGCAATTGTTGGATCCGCAGTTGGTGATTTCCACCAAAGTACTCCGTCATACGAAATTGAAAACGGAAGTCCAAGCAAATTGGCTATCGCGATAAACATAATTAATGTAATCCCTAGAATATGGAATCTACCGCCTGTTTTCCAGTCGAGATTACTTTTGATAATTCCTTTCACGAAGTCCATAATCCACTCCATGAAGTTTTGCATACCCGTTGGTTTAAGCTTCAAGTTTCTAGTTGCAATAAATGCAATTAAGAAAACAACTAGAGAAGTTACAAACAACATAAGGATGTTTGACCAGTTCCCTGTCATACCCCAAAGCACAAACTCTGGATTTGAGTGTCCCACGATTCTTTCACCTCTCTTTCACATACTCATGGCTGATTTCTAACTAACAAAATGCGTTCCACAATAAGTAGAACATAGGGAATCATTAATCCGATAACCGTGCTGATAAGATGAATTTCATCTGGGAAAAGAAGTGCAATAGCAACGGCAGCAATACCAGAGGCAAATCTAAAGCTTGTCCCTAAGCGTGCTCGACCTTTTTCACCCATCATCACACGATCAAATTTCTCCATTCTACGTACTAGTATCCAGAAATTATACAGACCGAATATGGAACCTACTGCTAAGCCTGCAAAAATGGAAGAATACGGCGTAAATGCCCACCCTAACACACATAACGCAAGCAAAAAAAATATGCACTTCTTTTGCCTCGTAAAAATACGTTGCATTTCTAGCATTGGTCTAATCTCCTGAATCATATTTTCGAATGGTAGTAAGGATTGTCAATGCGCAAAGCAGGCAGTAGACAATTTACTAAAAGATTGGAGTGGTTCCAAAAGTATGATCAATCCACTTTTTGTGAATACCTATCATTATAGAACCGACAAGCTGTGAGAGAATCGCTGAATAATGAGCTATCCCTTGTAACGGACGTCAAAATGACGCATAAAAGTATCCTCACGTTTTCCTTGAAATAAGTAAAAACTGTGAATCTAGTAGAAAGTTGATACATCAAGTGTTCCACGCATGAAACCCCTATCATGATTATCCTAAGTAAGCATACAATAGGGGCTATTTGATGTCAATTGCTATCAGTGAAAAACTTCACGTAGATGATTAGATTGACAATTTATCGACAAATTTTAAAGAATATTGTAGAAACTTTTTCTTCATAATCAATTTCATTCATAAATTCTAAAACTTATCATCCGTTTAGACACATTTTCACAGTCTTATCTTCCATCTGTATAATAAGTTGACATGCCTTAAAAAAAGGACAAGTCAGCTGATTGCTACCATTGCTTAAACAACCGAATATCTTTAAGAGAGATTCAATTTTACTTTGTTCCAAATAAGCGATCTCCTGCGTCTCCAAGACCAGGCACGATATAACCATGATCATTAAGTTTCTCATCTAGTGCTGCAATATAAATATCAACATCTGGGTGAGCATCTTGAAGTGCTTTTACGCCTTCTGGAGCAGCAATAAGACACATGAACTTAATGCTCATAGCACCGCGTTTTTTCAGAGAGTTAACTGCTTCTATTGCAGAGCCTCCAGTTGCTAACATTGGGTCTACTAAGATAAAGTCACGATCAGCAACATCTGCAGGAAGCTTAACGTAGTATTCGACTGGCTTCAATGTTTCTGGATCACGATAAAGTCCGATGTGACCTACTTTTGCAGCTGGAATAAGATTTAACATGCCATCAATCATTCCAATACCTGCACGAAGGATTGGAACTAGTCCCAATTTCTTTCCTGCAATTACTTTAGATTTCGTAAGTTGAACAGGAGTCTCTACTTCTACTTCCTCTAAAGGAAGGTCACGCGTAATTTCAAAGGCCATCAATGTAGCAACCTCATCTACAAGCTCACGAAATTCTTTTGTACCAGTTTTCACATCACGGATATATGTAAGTTTATGTTGAATCAGTGGATGATCAAATACGTATACTTTAGCCATTTAACATCTCTCCTTTTGTTGTTTTTACATCTTTGTCATTATACCAAAAACGATACACATCATACCACTAATCCTAGGGACTTAATATTTCGTCTATTTCATTTATAGAAACAACAGCCTTAGATTGTCCTTTGGTTCAAGCGATTAGCAGGAATATATTTGCTTTTGGGATAAAATCAAACAATCATATGCGCAACCTATTTAATCATAGTTAAAGGAGACTTATGATGTTGTCATAAGCCTCCCTATTATCAATTAATTATATAGAGGGAATTTATCAGTTAGAGCTTTCACTCTTTCTTTTGCTTCAGCAATTACAGAAGCATCCTCGTGATTTTTTAATAGTTTAGCAATAATAGAAGCGATTTCCTTCATTTCTTGCTCAGCAAAACCTCTTGAAGTTACAGCTGGTGTACCAATACGCACCCCAGAAGTGATGAATGGGCTAGAAGTATCAAAAGGAATAGTATTTTTGTTTGCAGTAATACCAACCTCGTCTAGTACATGTTCTGCTACTTTACCAGTTAGTCCTAAAGCAGATACATCTAATAGCATTACATGGTTGTCTGTACCACCAGATACAATACGTAGACCTTCTTCTGTTAAACTATCTGCTAGAGTTTTAGCATTAGCTACAACTTGCTTTTGGTATTCTTTAAATTCCGGTTGAAGAGCTTCTCCAAAGGCAACTGCTTTTGCAGCGATTACGTGCATTAGCGGTCCGCCTTGGATACCAGGGAAAATTGTTTTATCAACTTTCTTCGCAAATTCTTCTGTAGTTAAAATCATACCACCACGTGGGCCACGTAAAGTTTTATGTGTTGTAGAAGTTACAAAGTGTGCGTGTGGCACTGGATTTGGATGAAGACCAGCGGCAACTAGACCTGCAATATGAGCCATATCTACGAATAAATAAGCTCCAATCTCGTCTGCAATTTCACGGAATTTAGCGAAATCGATTGTACGTGAGTAAGCACTTGCCCCAGCAACAATCATTTTAGGCTTATGCTCTAAAGCTATTGAGCGAACTTCCTCATAATCTATCATTTCGGTTTCTTTATTTACTCCATATTCAATAAAGTTATATTGAATACCACTAAAGTTAACAGGAGAGCCATGTGTTAAATGTCCACCATGAGATAAGTTCATACCTAGAATAGTGTCACCTGGTTGAAGAGCAGTCATATAAACCGCCATGTTCGCTTGGGAACCAGAATGTGGTTGTACATTTGCATGCTCTGCCCCAAAAATTTCTTTCAAACGATCACGAGCAATATCTTCTACTACATCTACATGCTCACAGCCACCATAATAACGTTTGCCCGGATAGCCCTCTGCATATTTATTTGTAAGAACAGAGCCCTGAGCTTCCATTACAGCCTCTGAAACAAAATTTTCTGACGCAATTAGTTCAATATTTGATTGTTGACGTTTTTTCTCCGCTAACATTGCCTCAAATACCGCTGGATCTTGTGATTGAATTTTTTCCACTTCTAGTTCCTCCTCTAATATCATCCGTAAAATGCCCGTGCCCCACCAATTAGCTTTGGACGGGTTGTTGCAATGGTAATAATCGCTTCTCCAACCTTCTTGATAGATACACGTATCGGTACAGCAACGGGTTGTAGCTGCATACCAATCATAGTTTGACCAATATCAATCCCTGCCTTGGCTTGAACGCTTTCTACTACTACAGGCTCTTCAAGCTGTGTGTACGCATATGCAGACATGGAACCCCCTGCGCGAACTACTGGGATAACAGAAACCTCTGGCAGTCTATAGAGCTGCTGCGTTTTTCTTTCCATCGTTAGAGCACGGTTGATGTGCTCACAGCCTTGAAAGGCAAGATGGATTTTATTTCGTTCAGCAAAAGCCTTAATTGGTTCAAATAAAACCTCAGCCACTTCTAAACCGCCAGCAGTTCCTATCTTTTCCCCAATGACTTCAGAGGTAGAGCAGCCAACGACAAACAAATCATCCTTAGAAAAAGTAATTTGCTGCTCTACTTCCAGGAGAAGCTGTTCCATTTGTTGTTGCCACAAATTTTTTGCTTCCATCTGAAATCCCTCTATTCAAGCTTATTTTTCTAATGCTGAAATTTTTTCAATACGTCGTTCGTGACGGCCACCTTCAAATTCTTGAGCTAACCAAGTAGCTACGATTTCTCTGGCAAGTCCTGGACCAATCACTCGTTCTCCCATAGCGAGAACATTTGAGTCGTTATGGCATCGTGTAGCTTTAGCAGAAAAAACATCATGCACTAATGCACAGCGAATGCCCTTCATTTTATTAGCAGCAATGGACATCCCAATACCTGTTCCACAAATTAAAATTCCGCGATCATATTCCCCACTAGCTACACCCTCTGTTACTGGTGCCGCATAATCTGGATAGTCAACAGAATCATTCGTTTGTGGACCAAAGTCCTTATAGGAAAGACCGAGTTCTTCAAGCTGCTGAATAATTTCTTTCCGAAGATTATTCCCTCCGTGATCAGAAGAAATTGCAATTTTCATCTTGTTCCCTCTTTTCTGTTTAGTACTCAACCCAATCATAACATCTTTTTGAGCAAAAAAATACAACTCATATAGTATGAGTTGTATCTGTTTTTTTAACATACCTTTTTGATATGAATTATTTGGAAGAGCGGTCAAATTGAGAGATTACCTTGAATAAATCTTCCGATTGATGCTTCAAGTCAGCTGCTAAAATATCAATTTCTTCTATAGAACGGGCTTGTTCATCTGTAGCACTTCTTACTTCCTCAGCACCAGCTGATGTCTCCTCCGCAATAGCTGCAACATCCTGTGATTGGCGAGCAGTGCTTTCAATATTAGTCAGCTGTTTTTCAACTAATGATGAAATCTCGACTACTGACTCAGCCATTTCATGAATTTTTATAGTCATTCCTTCGACTGCTGCGTTTGTCTCAGATACTCGTTTTGCTTCATTAACAGCAAAGCTAACTTGGTTAGTCATTTGCTGTACGACCGTTTTAACATCCGTTTGGATTGCTAATATTAGTTCTGAAATTCCTTGAACAGCCTTCGCACTCTCATCGGCTAGCTTACGAACTTCCTCTGCTACTACAGCGAAGCCCTTACCATGCTCACCTGCACGAGCAGCTTCAATAGAAGCATTTAAAGCAAGTAGATTAGTTTGGGCTGCTATATCCCCAACTAATTGAATAATACTTTCCACCTTCCCAGCATTCTCTTCCAGCTGGTGGACATTACCTAAAGCTGACTCACTTCCTGTTGCAATCTTTTGGATTCCACTGACAAGTGATTGTATGACTTCTGTTGTCTCCGAAAGCTCTGTGATCATTTCTTTTGAATGTATAGAAGATTTTTCTGCACGCTTGTTTACCTCGGATGCTAGCACTCGAACATCCTCGACAGACTCTGCAGTTTCTTGGACTGCTATTGCCGATTGCTCTGCTCCCTCAGAAATTTGAGCAATTGTGGAGGCAATGGCCTCCGCTTGTTCAGAGGCAACTGACGATTCCTCAGAAAGCTTTTGCACACTTTTATTTGTTTTATCAAAATTCTTTTCGATACTTTGAACCATTTCTCGCAGGTTTTCTAGCATCGTTTGAAAAGCTATAGCAACTGATTGTATTTCATCTTTTGAGTTTGGTACTTCCACATCGACTCCTATTTTTCCTTCTGAAGCAAGAGTGGCAACCTTTTCTAGATTAAATAAGGGTTTGATAATAAGTCCACTGAAAAAATAAGCTAAAAGGCCTGACCAAAAAATTCCTAACGCATATGTAAGAATTTCAAATTGAATTGTTCCAATATTAATGTCTAAGGATTGCAAATAAGGCTGTACATAATTAATAAAGAATGCACTTGTAGAGTAAGTAATTAAAGCAAGTACCGTTACAAATAGAACAATTTTCTTTTGAATGCCAAAAGCGTTCCTCTTTCTCTTTTCTTTCATCCCTTTTCCCCCTATAGTCTCTTCACTAGTTCCTCTGTTAATACATTTAGTTCTTCAAATGTTTGTTCATATATACCTATATTCCCACCAAAAGGATCCATTACATCCTGTATATCGTCCGGAGTTGCAAATTCTTTATACATATAAACCTTAGAAATTGCTTCTGGAAAGGCATAAATAATAGCTTGCTTATGCGCAGCAGTCATCGTTAATATAAGATCTGCCCACTCAACCGTAGACGGCTGTAAAGATGAAGACTTATGAGCAAAAGGAACTCCTTTATTTTCTAGTACTTTACGACTGTTAGCGGACATGTTCTCGCCGTCCGAAGCATAAATACCTGCGGATTGAACTTGTATGTTTTTTAGATTTTTAGATTTTAAAATAGCCTCTGCCATGGGACTTCTACATGTATTACCAGTACAAACAAATAAAATATTCACTGCGATCATTCCTCGTCTCTATTATATATTGGATTACGAATATACTTTGATATTATTGTATGTTTTGAAGTGTTAATAGGCCCATTGTTAATAGAACTACACCTGCAAGCTTCATAATGATTCCTCTGTTCATCACTGTCTTTTTAAATATAATCTTCTGGGCAATTATTACGCCGACAAATGCGAAGAATCCAGAGCTTAGTATAAAGATTAGCTTTTCCACTTGAAGCATACCAAATGAAATACTCACAGAAAAGGTATCTAGACTTGCCACTATCGCTAATACGAAGGGGGGCATGATCGGAGTTTCTTTTGGTGATTTGGATAGTACCATTTGAAGTCCAACCAACGAAAGAAGAACCCCTGACAAATAAGGACTTGCCTGCTGTAAGTAGGTTTGTACTAAAACACCTGCATAATATCCTATTAAGGGGAAGAGCATATGTAATGATGCCACCCAAGCCGCAAGAGTCAAAACCTGTTTTCTATATGATACAAGAGAAAATAAGATAAGTACATCGACCGACATTAAGAGTCCTGCTATTATTTCTGTCCACAAAAAAATCTCTCCCGTCTATTTGCATAATTAAATGTATGCAAAAAAAGGGAAGAGAATACAAATTATAGACAACCTTTTTTAAAGAAGGATATATTTCTATCTATATAATTGTTTTACGTAAAAATATGGACAATAGATGGCAGATTTCCGCTTTGGATGGACGCTTTCCGTGGGGTGAACGATTAGCCACCTCTTATATGTATCACTTATCCCACTGGAGTCGCCACCTGTCGCTGTAATCATAAGTAATTTATGTCTTGATGCATAGGTTATTTATAAATACATATAAAAAATGAGCAGGAAAATGAATCTACAAGCTCATTTTTCTCCAATGTCCCTTTTTTACTAAAGCTCCGTTAGTCAAAGAAGAAATCCCATAAATAAGCAATTCTCAATAATTTTTATGTAACTACAATATTTTCTTTAATATTAATTCATCATTTAATGGAATCCCTTCATGTCCTATTAAAGGTATTGAAGGTTTTAAGCTTCGTGCCTTGATTACACCGTTAGGAATAACAGACGTTATTCTGTAACCTCTTTTTTGATAAAATTTTAAAGCGTTCAAATTATCATTTGTTGTTACTAAACTTACTACTTGTATTTTTTTCTGCTTTGCTATGTATTCAACACTTTTCATTAATGAAGATCCAATACCTTTCCCTTCTTGGAGACTATCTAACGAAATAATCTCCATTTCATTATCTTTAATGACATAAGTAACCAAACCAATAATCTGATTAGTTCCCTCAAAAATGAAACCATCCAATGTATCACATTGATAAACACCTGTTGAAATTACCATTTCAGTGCTTCCCCAATGCTCCTTAAAAAATGAAACAACCTTTTCTCTATTTACTATCGTTATTTCTTTAATACTCAATTGAATTCCCCCATTCTCTTAATATTTAATATAAGATTACTTTATCTATTTTAAAATACGATAACAAATTTTATCATTTCCTTCCTCAACTAAAATGCACCTTTCAAATAAGAAAAAAGCTTTACTTCTTCAATTAAAGCACTCATTTGTTGATATTCTTTGTACCATCCTTTTACTTCTTATCGGGAAATAAAAAGGAAATCAACGTTAGAAAAACCCCTAGCCCTAGCCCAGTCCATTTGAAAGCATCCAGTGTGTTTTCAGATATATTCAGCACTATACTTAAAAGAAGAGTAAGCGTTATTACAAAATACCCGCCCCACTGAAAAAACTTCCGTTTATTTGTTATTTCCATTTCTTTAGACACATCCTTTCAAAAAGTTTTATTAAATTAAACTACAATAGAGCAAGGTTTAAGAGTGCTTTTCCATTCTTTAAGTTTTTCGAAAAAGCAATAAAGTTTAAAACCATAAAACTCCTAATAATATTACGAAAAGCAAAAGTATAAATAAAATAATTTAGTCCTCAAGAAAAAAGCTTTACTCCTTCTTAAAGTAAAGCACCAGTTAGTTTAAGAAACAAAGTTCCTTAAACTATCCCCCAAAAGTTAGTTGTTAATATTGAAATTACTAATATCATGCCAAAAACTAACTGACTCAAAGTAAAAATATATGAGTTTTTATTATCCGCATATTTCCATTCCATCAATGCTCGAACCGTCTCAGACAATATAGTTAGACCGAATAATAAATACCATGGCTCTAAGAACCAAATTCGTTCTGAAAAATCTAAAGTGGCATTAATAAAAGATCCCAATATTATAAAAGCGATGAAAACTATTCTAATCGTCCAATCCATTTTTTTGTGTTTTTCATTCACGTGATTATGTGAAAAAAACTTCTTCTTTTCAACTTTCAACCATCTTCTCATAACTGAACCAAAAACAATAAACAATAATGAAAGGATTACTATCAAGAAGATTAACTTAAGCCAAAATATCGGTTCAATACCATACACAGTAACATTACCTCCATTCAATTCATTCTACGTTTAATAATCACAATTGTTTCACCCTTTGACATTAGCTAAACAAGAAAAAAAGAAATGCATTTGCAATCCATGATCTATAACTAAGCTCAACTTAGTGCAATAAGAATGACTTTCTCAATTAAGATAATTTAATGTTGGATTATTTTTTATCTATAAGATTTAAAATAAAATCATACGCAAAAGCAGCTAATAGACCACTCCAAAAAATAAAAGTCGGAGAAAAAAAGCCATTTTCAGTTGATAAATAATAAAAATAGTTTACAACTGTTATTAACATATAAGTATAAAAACCAAAAGCAATTCCCTTTTTCCAGTTAAGTGATTCTTTATTATTCATCGTCTTGAAAAACTTCAATTAACACAACTCCCCTAATCTTCAGATTGTTGAAAACAAGTTAAATACTATTATTCAACTAAATTACTGATCCGTTAGTTCAACAAGAAAAAAGGCGTTACTCCTTCTTGAAGTAAGCACCCGATAGTTTAAGCACAACCATAGACCATCAAAACTGATAGTCTTGTTTAAGTAAAGCACCAGTTAGCTTAATAGGTTCAACAAAAAAAGCAGTAATCCTTCTTGAAGTGACCTCAAAACTAGTTAATCTATATAGATGAACGTTTCCATTTCCTTAACCTTTTTCCCGTCTAATTGGTGCGTGAACCCAAAAGTTTCGCCCTTTCCGTCGCGATTTATTACAATGTCGATATCGTGAACTAGTTCGGTGAAATACCTAAAAGATTTTTTTAATTCGTCATAGGTTCCTGCCGTTTCAATCCCTTGCTCTTCTGCCACCGAAATAGAATAAACAAGATTACCCATCAAAGTTTGAAGCACCTCCAAATTTTCAAAGTCTTTTTGAAGGTCTTCACCTTGAATCCGAAAATATTTCATTTCCGATCTGAGACGATTTGCCCTCGGGTAATATTCTTTGAAGTCGGTTGTTTTGGCAATATCTTCAGCGTGATAGGCAATCCAAGCTTCCAACGTTGGTTCTATTCCATTACTGTTGAAGCCTTCAGGCGTTGAAACATCCTTCCACGTCTTCGGGTCGTTGACTTCGGCTTCTGCTTTTACTTGTTCAACTTCCGTGTCTTCTGTTTTAGATTGTTCAACTTTCGTTTCTTCCTTCGTAAATCCAGTTAATAATCCACTTACCAATAATCCTGTAAATGCGAATGTTATTAGCTTCATTATTCTGCACCCCCTGTGATTGAAAATCCTTAACATAAAATCATCTATTAATCATTTATATTTTACCATAAAAATTCCAATTATTTTCTTAAAATAAACTGCACCTTTAGTTCAATAAGAAAAAAAGCTATACTCCTTCTTGAAGTAAAGCACCCGCTAGTTGAAGAACTGTTTTTTAAACGAAAAAACCATCGGGTTAATTCTTGGAATTCATCCTCCCTTATTGCCGCTCCTACTATCATTGGTAAAATCCAGTTAGCTAGGAAACTCACTACATTTTAAATAATACCTCTTGACAGTGCGGTAAAACATGATAAAATTCTAATTACTTTAGTGATTGAAAGCGTTGAATCGCGAAAGCATAATATGTACGAGTGATTGTCCTAGTAATCTGCATGTACCCAGCACAAAGAGACTGAACGGTTGGTGAAAGTTCAGGTAAACATGATAGATGAATTACAACAATCAAGTAAACTCGTTTTTAATGAAGTGGTTGAACATACAAATTGTTCGACAAATAGGGTGGTACCGCGGAGATTTCCTTCGTCCCTAGCTATAGGGATTGGAAGGTTTTTTTTCATTCCTAAAAACTATTATTAGGAGGATTTACAATGTTTCGTATTCGTTCCACAATCTCCCCCTCATTTGCGGAGGCGGCACTACTTAGTACTATGATTATCGCTATAATGGCGCTTTGTATCATAAAATTTGATTCAGTTCCTCATATGCCTATCTTACTGGCAGTTCTATTACTTATAACTTATGGTCTTATGAAGAAAGTACCTTACAAAAAACTAGAAGAAGGACTAGTAGATGGTGCCAAAGCGGGCCTTGGCGCAATTTTCATCTTTTTCTTTATTGGTATATTAGTAAGTAGCTTAATGATGGGTGGTACGATTCCAACACTTATTCACTTAGGCTTTCAATTTATTACGCCACACTTTTTTTATGCTATTGTATTTCTAGTAACTTGTATCGTTGGTTTATCGATAGGAAGTTCCCTAACAACAGTAGCTACAATAGGTGTTGCTTTTATTGGAATGGCTAGCGCTATGGATATCTCTTTAGCTATTACAGCTGGAGCCATTGTTTCAGGAGCTTTTTTCGGAGACAAAATGTCTCCACTGTCAGATACTACAAATCTTGCATCTGCTATCGTTCAGGTAGACTTATTTGAACATATTCGGAATATGGGATGGACAACGATTCCAGCATTCTTTATTTCGCTTATTGGATATGGAATCTTATCTCCGAACAAAGAATTACAAGAGCTCGAGCAATTAAATGAATTTCAAGCTGGACTACTCCAAACAGGGATGATTCATTGGTATACATTAATTCCCCTTGTTTTACTCGTTATACTTTCCATTAAGAAAGTGCCTGCTATATTATCTTTAGCTTTAACATCAGTTGTTGCTATACTTATATCCTATTTCCATCACTTTTTTAGTTTTGGGGAAGTATTGAATATACTATTTAACGGTTTTACATCTAGCACAGGTATTGAAGCAATTGATTCCTTACTTTCTAGGGGAGGCATTAATAGCATGATGTTTACGATTGGGCTTGTTCTTCTTGCCTTAAGTATGGGTGGACTTTTATTTACTCTCGGCATCGTGCAAAGCTTACTGATGAAAGTGGAAAGTTCGCTAAAGAAAGTTAGTTCTGTTATTGCAGCAACTGCTTTTACTGCAATTGGGGTGAATACACTTATCGGAGAGCAGTACTTATCAATTTTATTGACTGGAGAAGCATTCCAAGCACAATTTAAAAAAGTTGGTTTAGCGAATAAAAACTTAGCACGCGTAATGGAAGATGCTGGTACGGTTGTAAACCCGCTTGTACCATGGAGTGTATGTGGGATTTTCATTACTAATGTATTAGCTGTTACAACACTCGACTACTTACCATTCGCATTTTTCTGCTTGCTTAGTCCAATCTTGACTATATTATTTGGACTGACTGGAAAAACATTGACTTATATTGAAGAAAAATAGTGATTTTACGCTTAAAGCCTCATTACTAATTTTATTTAATAATGAGGCTTTAAGTTTATAAGTAACATTTCACAATGCTATCTGGAATCCACTTAATGTTTTGGACACAAAACTAGCCCTTCGAAATGCGATGGCCATATTTTGCTTTAGCACCTCTTTCGTATTATAAGGTCAGCCAGATAACTGGTTGACTATTTTTTATTCAATTTATAGATTGATAGTAGCCGGGGTAGAACGGAAGCACTCGTGGGACTTGATCCCGACAACTAAACAGTTCACCCTCTACTTGTTAACACATGATTAGGCTGGTTGGGACATGATGATCCCGCATAACAAGCGAAGATATGAATAACAAGCTAGATAGAGGTTACCGGTCAATACACTTTATGAGGAGGAGATAAAATATGAATCCAGTAGTCGGTCTGGATGTCGCAAAAGGTGAAAGTCAGGTTCAAATGTTCTTGGATAAAAAAATGCCCTATAAAAACAGTGTGAAGATTCAACATACGGTGGAAGGTCTTGAAGAGTTACACGCTTATTTACTAGATTTAGAGCGCAAAACAGGGTTAAAACCACCTGTTGTTTTGGAATCAACAGGTCACTATCATGCCCCAGTTGTACAGTTTTTAGAGGCACAAGAGTACATTGTCATAATCGTAAATCCACTGGTATCTTATCGAGCAAAAAGCTCTAACTTACGAAAAACTAAAACTGATGCCATTGATGCCTATCACTTAGGTGAACTATATTACAAAGAGGATTTAGAGCCTCAGAAAAAGCGTGGTATTCAGCTATTAAACCTTCGACATCTCACAAGACAACACGAAAATATGACGGGAATTATGGTTCAAACAAAGCTACAATTTCAAGCCATATTAGATCAAGTATTCCCGGAGTATAAAGGAGTTTATGGTGATTTATACGCTGAGATTTCATTAAGGACTTTACAGTCCTTTCCTACATCTGAATCAGTACTAAAAGCAGGTGTAGAAGAGATTGCACAATTTATTGATAAGCATTGTAAAGCACGTTCATTTAACTGGGCGTATGAAAGAGCTGAGGACTTAATCGCAGCGGCGGAACGCAACCCATTTCAGTCAACGCTTTATCAGAGCCTTCTCGTTAGTCTGAATATGTATATTGATTTACTTCAAGCGTACCGCCAACAACTTTCCACGTTAGAGCGTGAGATGGATCAATTGGCGGCACAACTCGAAGAATATGAATTAATCCAGTCACTTCCCGGTATAGGTGAAAAAATCGCGGCCACGATTCTTTCAGAAATCGGGGAAATTGAGCGGTTTAATCATCCGAAAAAGTTAGTAGCCTTTGCGGGTCTAGACCCAAGTGTGTTTGAATCAGGTCGCTTTAAAGGCACGAAAAATCACATTACCAAACGCGGTTCAGCTAGGCTTCGCCACACGCTTTACACAGCTGTTCGCTGTTCAATCCGAGATAGCCGTAAAAAGAAAACAACAGATGAAACCATTGCACGAAATAAACGATTACGATCCTTCTACGATTTAAAACGCGATGAAGGTAAGCCGTATAAGGTAGCCGTTATAGCTTGTGCTAATAAGCTCTTACACTGGATTTATGCGATTTTAAAAACGAAAACACCATTCCAAGAAACTATTAAATAACATAATTTTCAAATATATCAAAAACCTTCCGAATTAAATTTGGAGGGTTATTTGTGTTGTGCATTTTTAGTATAACATGAAGTGTTTTTCGATTTAAAATGTTTTTCTTGACATTCTATTAGCTGGTTTAGTTGAAGTTACTAATCAGTAATTTTGAATGAAAATATAGTGTTTCCTTCCTCATTTTTGTTTTCTTTATGATAGCAGCTATTCTCCCTACACCCATTTTTCTATACTTTTTCATAACAACAATAAATTCAGCCCTCGAATTATAAACATCATTGCTACTATCATTCGTAATCTTTCTTATTAAAGCAAATCCAGCATATTTACTATTAACCTTAATAATGAATGGCTCATCCAATAATTATCTAAATACTTATAGTCATATAAACCAATCTCATTTACATCCACATTCGTTAATTCACTATAATCATAATTGTACAATTCAATCAAATGTCTTAAAATAAATTTTCTCTCATAATCTACTAGCTCAATAGTGATACTCCTAAGCGATGAAAACCCTTCTTAAAACAGAATTTCTTCTTCAACTAAACTGCAATCATTAGTTTAAGTGTAATGTTTCACAATGCATATCTGAGGACAACTTAATGTTTTGTACATAAAAACAGGCCATCGAAAGAATGTCCATATTTTGCTGAAGCACCTGTTAGTTGAATAAGAATAGAGAAGCTTATTATAAAATAACGTCCGTTTGCATAGGGTTAAAGCAAATACAGTTCTATTATTTTCTGTATGGGTAATTTACTCGGATCACTCATATCAACGAAATAAGGCAATTGCCATTTTTGAGTTTTCATCGCTTGCTCACTAGTCGGTTTATCCCAGCTAGAATAAACTCTTATTGCCATTTTTCCCTTTGTTGAACTGGACCTAAGAATATTATGCTTGAAAAGAATTTCTTTTGGAAAAATAAATTGCCCAATCTCACTATCACCTTTAAAAGTAGTTATAACTAATAAATCAGGTGATTCGTCATAAGTAAAGGGTTGGTTTTTATTATTTTCATCTTTTTCCCAAAATGAAACAAACTGCCCTACTTTGTTGGGGGTTATATTGGCAACTCTGAAACGAACTGTTCTAGAAGATAACCGAAATGTACCAGCACCATACTTAGAATTTTGCTTTTCTTCTTGAATCGACTTTACAATTAAGTCATTTCGCTCGTAAATCATTTTATTTACATAATTTAATGCTGTATAAAAATCATTCATTATTCCACCCCTCAAATTCCCAACAATCGAACCCGATGGTTGAATACAAGTTAAACAACACTCTTCAACTAACTGGCACCATTAGTTTAAGTGTAACATTTCACATTGTATCGGTGAAATCATCTCTAATGTATTGAGTAAATAGACCATCCAAGTTATGGCCATGTTTAACTATAGCACCAATAACACCACAAGAATGTTCAGTTATTTGTCTTTATATGTCGCTACTCTCTAAATCGAGAGAGTAGGATGCTGATATAAAGTGTGAAACTTTTCTAGGCGAATTGAACTTATTATTTTTGCTAAATATAGTAATTCCAACCTCGCTTACATCAATAAATGTTTCTACCTTTTGAAAATCCAGTTTTTTAAACTCAACAGGTTTATTCCATTGCCTCGATGGAACTAAATCTTCCTTAAAAAGTCCTTGTCCGTAGAAAATAAACACGCTTATACCATTCAAAGCTAAATTAACTTTTATGTCACAAAATGCTTCCAATGTATCAAACGAATCGACTTTGAAAATAATACCGCCAGAAGAGAATTTAAATGAAGGGATGTTCCTTTTCAAAATGATATTCTTCCCTTGTTCAAAAATATCATTTTCCAAAACAACGAAAATAGGAAAACTAAACATATTTTGAAGCAATGTGAAAATAAAATCGGTTTTTAAATCTCTAACTCCAATACTAATAGATGTAAAAGGTTCCTCTGGTATAAGAAAACTATTAATCATACTATCACTGGAGTATTGAACAAAATATTGTGTTTTCAATTCCATCCCCATTTTCAGATTATTCAGTAAAATATCCTCTAAGTTCAATAAGAAAGGGCTTTATTCCTTATGGTAGTAAAGGACCTGTTAGCTTCAAACAATTGTTTTATATAGTAGCTCTCCGTTTGAATAGATTGTTAAACTAGTTTATACATAAGTATATCGTCTACATATAAGTCATCATTAAACTTAACTTCTTTAATTTTACGTCCTTCTTCAACAAATCCCATATTTTTGTACAATTCGATTGCTCGTTGATTTGTTGATAAAACACCTAAACTAACTTTCTCTATTAAAGGGTTGTGTTCCGCCCAGTTTAAAAGTTCTTTAATCAGCAGTTTACCAATGCCTTGATTGCGGAACTCTTTTTTGACCATTGCCGTAAAAGAACCAGTATGTAAAAGCCTTTTAGTACTTTTTGCGCGAAAAACAATCAAACCAACAATCTGCCCATTGCTTTCCGCCATGATTAGCTTTTCTCTTTCATTCGCTAAGATTTTCTCTATCCAGTTTCTTATTTGCTCCACAGTTTCTTCAAACTCTTCTAATACCGAAATCATAAATTCACTTTCTGAAAGAATTTCCTTTTGAAGTTTTAGAACAGCTTCTGCATCATTTATATTCCCAATTCTTAGGGTTACCTGGTTACTATTCGTCATCTGTCTGCCCCCATTACCTTTGCTTATTTTGATAATAATTCTACAAATAAAAATAAACTCCTTCTTGAACTAAGCACACGGTAGTTGAACAAGCCGTGAACTAATCTAGCTGTTCCACAGTTCGGATTTGTACTCTACCTTTCTTCGGCTTCTACTAAAGAATTAATGTTTTTCGAGAAACTTCTTCTGTGTTAGGTTCATTAAATTCAAATGTACCTTTGGCATTGGTTCAATAAGAAAAGCTATCCTTACAGACAGCTACTTGTTTAACTTTTTGTTAATTATCGCGGTTTTTTTCTCCCCAATCACAAAATTGTTCCAAAACAGGTAATAGCGTGTTTGCTTTTTGTGTGAGACTGTACTCCACTTTAGGGGGAATTTGAGGATACTCTTTCCGTATTACCATCCCATCTGCTTCCAATTCTTTAAGTTGGGAACTCAATGTTTTAAAGGTAATAGCTCCTATCATTCTTTTCATTTCGTTAAAGCGAACAGGTTTATTTTCTGCTAGCAGGTAAAGGATAAGCATTTTCCATTTACCACCAACCACTGACAATGTATATCCAAAAGGAGTTTCTTGGATATTACCACTTTCTTTATAATCTGCCATACTCATATTGACACTATCCTTTCTGATAGTAACTACCAAAATTGTGCGTACTATTTTTTTCTTTTTTTTCATTCTATACTCAATTTATCTTAAAACAAAGGAGAGAAAAAGTAATGGCTAACGTTAAAACTTACAATCATAATCTTTGGGATCATGGAATTACCCAAGGATACAGCGTCAATGACACTATCTACATTTCGGGGCAATTTTCCCACAATAAAGAGGGGATGTTCGTTGGTGAGGGGGACATAGAAGCACAGACACGACAAACGCTTGAAAATCTCGACAGTGTACTGGAAGAATTCGGTGTAACGAAGTCCAACCTCGCTTATGTGGAACTCTACCTCACAAATCAGCAAGAGCATTTCGAGTCAGTTATAGGAATGTTTATGGAATATATAGGAGAGCATCGTCCAGCCGGCAGCAGTATCGGCGTGACTTACTTAGCGTTCCCAGAGCAACTGATTGAGGTAAGAGCTGTCGCGCACGCCGATTAAGTAAACTAAATCTTAAATTAACGTATCAACTTGATTGAACTGAACACTGAATAGCGACGCTTGAAGAAAAAGTGAACCTATTCGTTATTTTTGAGCTTCTATTACACTAGGGTTAATTCAATAAACTTATTTTATTGAACGTCTTCTATTCTTCCTATAAATATCGGTATGGTCCTCAAAGTAGAACTAATAAAACTTCCATATTCAACTAAAGGGCTACTTTAGTTGAATAACAACAATAAAGGCTGTCTACTGACAGCCTTGTTCTGCTAAAGCACCTCGTTAATTATATAAGAAAATCTGTATCAACCATCCCTTACTCCCTATCCTTTTGAGTACCCACCATAAGGTTTACCTAGTTCATCAAATCGTTTTTGTATATCAAATATCTTGGAGATTTACTGTATAAGTTCATTTCCCTTAACGTTATACGCTTTTATTGCGTATGTTGTTAGTTTAGTAGAATATAATTCTTCGATCGAAACAACAAATAGTTTTCCATCTTGATAAAATATGTTTTGGATGTCCCCGCTCATGGCATAACGCTTTTCTCTCTCCATAGATTTGTAATTGTAAACATCAATATTACTACCATTACTTGTATAGAAAAATCCTTCCTTCATGTTAAAGGTGATTTTTTCATAATTAGAATATAGCTTTGTGTGATACGTCATATTCATTGGTTTGGCATCAGCTGCAATCATAACGACACCAGAATCGTTAAAAATATATTTTCCATCGGGAGAAATGGTCATTTGTTTTGTAAGCCGATAATCATCATAGTCGGGTGAGTCATATCCGGTTGATATTTTACCATCAACAATAAAATAGGATTCGATATCTCTTGGACTAAGAGCCGTAGTAATTGCGTAAAGTTTGTCTAAACTTGGGTGCATTTCTAAATAACTTTTTTCATAAACTAAGCCACTCTTCGAGGTTTCAAGTAGCGTTTCTCTTGAATATCCTTTAATATTCCCCCACTGTCCAGAACCACTAGATACATAAATAGACTTTCCGTCTGCAACAATATCAAATGGATCCATATCAATATCAAACTGTTCTAGTAATGTAAAAGAAGAAGTATTAATAATGGCAATGGCCCCTTCCTGATCTTCATTCCACCATACAGAACTATGTATACCTTTCAATAAGGCGACATAAAGCTCATCATTATAAAAATAGATTCTTTCAGGTACTAAGTTCATAGTAAGACGCCGAACTTTCCCAGTCCCATAGTTTATTTCTAGAACATCTTTATTTTCGTTTAACGCATAAATAATAGGCTTTGATGGATGTTCAATAACTTCCCGAATAATACCAGATAAATACAGAAAAGATTTATCAAGCGAGTTGTTGCCTACAATGATAGTTTTAGCCTCTTCTAATTTTGTATATACCAATTGTCTAACTTTTTGATGTTGTATTTCATTTGCATTCGATTCAATTTGCTTAATTGTCAAAAGTAATTTTTCTTTGTTTTCATTAATAACAATCAATTGATGAAGTTGATCGATTTCCATTTTTACACTGATGACAGGTTTAATAGATTGTCTAGCTTTCTCTCCTGGGCTTTTATACTTGTCTAATATCGCATCCCTTGTGGACTTACCATATACTCGATATAGTAAGATCGCTTGTTTCCTAATCTCACTAGATAGATCATGATAAGCTTGTTCAGTTTGATCACTTAACGGGTTCAAACGATAGGATTCATTTAGATTTTCTGTTTTAATCGTAATCTTTTTTCCAGACGTTATTGCGTCAATATAAGCCATAGATCTATCCAAATGAATGTCTACATTGCTCTCCATTCTCTTAGTTAAACTAGCTTTTTCCTGAGCAGACAGAGTGTCAATAGCATTGTATGCTAATTGACTAGCATATTTTGTAGTATTATAAAAATTCATGTTCGGTAATGTAACAGGATCAGCGTATTTTGTTTTTCTATGCTCTAAAGAAATTTCCCATTTTAGTACTGTTGCAGCATTCTCCGCTTTTTGAACCAGCTTCTCTGTTTCCGATAGGGAAGCAGCATTGCTTTTACTAGGCATTATCATCATAACCGTAACTAAAATAATGACTGCCGACAAAAATTTCCAATTATTCACTTAATTACTCACCTTATTCTATTAGAATCCTGTAATAACTTCTTATCCATTCTAGTAGATTCAGGAAATGATGTATATAAGGATTTCTTAAAAAAATCCTTTTTAACACATATAATCCCTTCAGTTAAGGTATGACCTCATTTCTCCCCAACAATGCGATGAAAACACAAAGTTCTCTTATTCATCTTCTGCCCTTTTAGTTCAATAAAAAAAGAGCTGCCTAAGCAACCCCACAATCTTTACTAAACATCTGTTAGGTAGAGAAGAAAAAAATTTGTATACTACTCCCTGTTCTATTGTTCTTATAATTTAACCTAATCCTTTGTGAACAATTTTAACCCTACTTCCCCATATAAGGGTAACCCCATTCACACTAACCACAAATATACTCTCCCCATTATTCGCCACGCCACTAACTTATTTCAAGTGATTGCCGATGCCTATTCATATGTTTATTTTCTTATAACAAAACACCCGTTAACTTAATAAGGATCTGTATTCATTGAATAAAATGTTCTTTAAAATTTTGTTTAAAAAAGCTTAAACTCAATTTATGAATAATGAAAGAAATTCATTTTCTTCTGGAAATATAGTAATTTTCTCCTCAACTTTTCTACCTCTATTCAATTCCTTTTTGAAGTAAAGCACCCTTTAGCTGAACATCACTCTTAAAAAGTGCGTTAATCTACATTTATAATTAATATACCTTTAAATTCTCTTAGTATAAAATTACATCCGTAAGTAATTCCTAAATACACCAATTTTTTTAGTTAAATGTGGTTAACTCTTTTGAAATAGAATTTAAAAACTCTTTTTCAAATTTAATATAGTAATTCTCATCTATCATTACATCTTTCATTCCATCGATTAATGATACAGATTGTATCGAGTCAGATTCCATTTTATTCTCTAACAATTGTTCAATTGGAATATTGCCTTCTATTTTAGTAGCAATTTGTTTTAATTGTGTTTGTGGTAATTCGTTTAATGTTTGATTTATAACCGCATTCATTAGGTTTAACTGGTTTTCTTCACCCAATTTTCCTACTGTAGCAGCCATCATTAATGCCACAACCTCTTCTCCATTCAAACGATTCGGCCCCTTTTCGAATTCAAATGACACTCTAGATATAGCTCTTACTTGAATATCTTCTTCCAAATAGTAATCTATACCATTCACTGAATCAATCAACGTTGAAAGAGTTTCTAGATCCATAACAGCATAATAATCGATGGGTAAATCAAATAATTTAGAAACTGTTGTTCTTACACTTTCAGCTCCTCCCGAACCGTAGGCATAAGCAAATGTCAATTTATCATATGAAGTAGTCCCATCATTCTTATCCACTATCGGAGCATAAGTATCACGTGGGATAGATAGAACTTTCATCGTCTTTTTATCTTTACTATAAGTAAGTAAAAGGTTAAGAGGAATTCTAAGATTGTCATCTTTCACTGTAAATAGAGTGGTTAATAACTCATCTTCCTGAAATACTGATTCACTTGCATTACTGCTGTTAGATTCTTTATTGAAGTTTGCAGAGAGAAGTGATGGAAGAAACAAGAACATACTCAAGCCTATCAATAATAAAGAAACTGTAAGTGGAACAATTTTTTTAGTAGAAACATGAAACTTCTTTTGTTTATGATGATTCTTCTCCAGTTTATGAATTTGTTCAAATACTTTATTACGATCTTCTTTCGTAAACCTTAGTTCTTGATTTGACGCATTATAAAATCTATCTCTTAATCGCTTATCTGCCATTTAGTTCCGCCTCCTTTATCATCGACTCTAGCCTTTGTTTTGCTCTTCTCAATCGAGTTTTCACTGTATTCACTGGAATATCTAAAACTTCGGCAATTTCCTCCGTCGTAAATGAATCATAATAGTATAGATAAACCACTTCTAGATACACTTTTGGTAGAGAAAAAATAGTATCTTTTAATTCTTCATTATTGTATTTATCAATAACTGTTTTTTCTGTTGATGGTAATATCGACTTTGCTGTTTCATTAATAAAACTTTTCACCTGTACCATTTTGTAATTCCAACTTTTTAAGTGATCCTTACATTCGTTAATTGTTATACGAAATAGCCATGTTTTTATTTGTGCGTCAAATCGAAACGAATCAAGGTTTTTGTAGCATTTGATGAACGTACTTTGAACCATATCCTTAGCTGTCTCTGTATCTTTCACATAAGAAAATGCCAATCGTACCAACTCATTACCATATTCAATCATCATTTTTTCTAATATGTAATCTTTTTCTTCTCTGTCCAATTTACTCCCCCCTTTCAACACTTCAAATTCTGCTATTAGACGATTATCAATTCATAATAGGTTCAATTTTTAAAAAATATTTAATATTGAAGACAGATTCTATTCTAATCGACCTTTAATATTTAATTGTTCTTTATAATATTCCGTAGAAATGCATGCCTACAATTATAACGAAATACAAAACCTGTATCTTAGATTACCAAGCAATCATAGATACAGGCTTATTGTTTATAATTATTCAATATTTCACTATTCTGCCGCTAGTTCAATAAAAAAAGCTGTCATAACAGCAGCCACTTGTTTAACTAAAGCACCGATAGTTGAATAAGAAAAGTTACTAAATTTTGAATACTACACCTTTAGACAATAAGTATTCTTCAGCCTCATTTATTCTCTTTCCGTTGTGTCTTACAAAAAGTTCATAACGTCTCTTTAACCACTCAAACGATCTGTCTCGAATATGGGAGTCATCAGCACCTTGTATTAACGGAACCGTTTTAGTAAATGAGTCAAAACTTGATAAGGCTTCAAAGCACTCCAAATGTTCAATTTTCTTGTTTGTGATGTTCTGATAAGCATCTAACATAGGTTCTTTGAAGTTAGTCCCGAACCACGAATACCCTAAGACAAGTGTATTCGCTATATCATAACGAGGGTCTCCTATAAAAGCTTTTTCCCAATCCAAAATATACAATTTATTATCATTAGTTAATATTGTATTCCAAAAATGATAATCTCCGTGATTTAAAACTTCAGTAAATGAAACAGTATTGAACATTTCAGAGATATTTAGAAGGCAATTTATGTATACAGGGTCTTCAAACTTCGCAACCCTATTTTTTAAACTCTCTATGTAGAAATTGATATATTCTTTTTTTCGCAAATTGTTATCCGCAAAAAAGTCACGAACCGTATCCGTGCAAATTGAATGAACTTGTGCGAGCGTGACACCAAAATATCTAAATGCTGACTGTATATCATCTGGGTTTGCTAAGTAATATTTGTCCAGAGTGACTCCCTTTACTAGTTCCATCAACAATATTCTCTTTTCTTTATCTTCAAAGTAAACTGTTGGAATATTAATGCGTGTATTTACATCCTTACTCCTTAAAATATTTAATTCTTTATTAAACTTCACATTTTCACTAAATTCTTTTAAGACAACTTCCTTGGAGAATATTTCCTCACCTTGAGAGTAAGTAAGATGAAACATTGAAATGTCATTACTAAATCCATCTTTATTTTTTTGTAAGTTATTTATCGCAATTACAGTCTCTTTACTTTTTGTCTTCTTTATCAGTTGTTCTACTTTTTTATAAATTTCTTCGCTCAATAGTGCCGCCCCCAGCTTTTGCTATCTATTTTGTTACCCCATACCTTTTCATAGTTATTCTGCAATTTGAAATAAAACCCCTTCTTCAACTAACCATCGTTTTCTAGACTAGAAAATGAAATAATAAAAATATTAATCTTTATGCAACTAAACATCCCATCAAATGCTCTAACGGTATGTAAGGAAATGAGAGGTGCTGACAATGGAGAATGACATTTTAGTGAAAAAAGCGCAGAAAGGAGATAGCGAAGCGTTTATACAGCTTATTCAGCAATATGAACTTATTTTGTATCGAACAGCAAAGCGACTAGGACTAAAGGATGAGGACATTGCGGATTTATTGCAAGAAACAATTATGATTGCCTTTGAGAAAATTGCGACGTTGAAAAAAGGACAGTATTTTAATACGTGGATATGTCGAATTTTATTGAACAATTGCTACCGCTTTATGAAAAAAAATAAACCATTAGCTGCAATGGATGAAACAGTACTCAATAATTTATCGCATCAAGATTTTTTGACGTTGGAGCTAGATGATGCACTAAATAGTTTAGATGATAATCACCGGCTTGCATTAACGCTATATTACGTAAACGGCTTTACGACGAAGGAAATTAGTGAATTTTTGCATGAATCTGAAGGGACTATCAAATCACGTATCTCAAGGGCTAAAAAACAATTAAAACATACGTATTATTTGGAAGGAGCTAATTTAATATGAAACGTTATGTAGATGAGTCAATGAAAGAGGATATGAACCAGGAGCAAGAATTACCTACTTCCATTCGCTCAGCTTTTGACCAATCATACGAACAAATTCGTCAGCAATCGAAGGAAAAAGCAAAAAAATCATGGCTAAAACCTATATCAGTAGCTGCTGCCGCAATCGCCTTAAGTTCAACTATTTTACTAACAAATGATACAGCATTAGCAAAACTACAAGCTTTTTTAGGCATAAGCGATCCTGGCTTAGAGACAGCTGCTGAAAATGGTGATTTACAATATATTACGCAAACACAGGAATCTAAAAATATTACCATTACATTGAATAATTTCTTTGCAGACGCCTATCGCCTAGGCTCACAGTTAACGATTGAATCCGAGCATATTTCACAGAACAATTTAAACTACTTGGACTTTGAATATCGTCTGTTTGATGCAGCTGGTAAAGAAATTGATGCTCATGTATCAGATACTAAAGAAATTGCAGGACCAGGAATTTATAGTGGTTTACAGTTCCATCTGACAAGTATCGAAAATAATAGAGCTACACTTGAATTGCTTGCGGAGTCAATGACGACAACTGCCCCATCTTTAGAAGGTGCTCGATTAGTCGTTGAAACCGTCCACTTTTTAAACAAGGAAGATGGCATTACTTCCATTGATGGTGAATGGGCATTTGATTTAACATCGACAAACGTTGTTACACAAGTGTATGTAGCAGAAAACTCAGTTCCTGGTTTAACATTACAACAGGCTATCGTAACAAATGGGTCGATGCAAGTGAGTTTTAAAATCAATGGTATCAGTAATGAAGACGAAAATATTACTTTTGAAACAGCATTAGTAAATGGTGACGGGGAATCCTTCTATGCAAAGGGTGCCAATATTGAACGATTAGAGCAAGAACAACAAACAGTTATTACCGTTGTTTTCCCTTACAGCGTGTGGAATGAACAGCAATCACTTACGTTAAAGGTGAAGGACTATGAAGAATTAAAATTAGTAAAGAAAGAGTAATTGTGCGGAGCATTTAAAAAAAATTATTTTACAATAAGTAGTCCACTGTCATTTAAAATGATGGGGGACTTGCTGTTTTTATTATTAATTACAAGATTGGTGAATCATGAAAACTTCAAGAGGACGGGAAACTATAATCGGAAAATCAACGAATGAATTGATTCATATACTAGTTGACGATTGGATTTTAGGAACATGATTAGTCCCAATGAACTTAGACCCTTACGAATTCCTTAGCCTTGTTAAAATACGCGATTCCGTCAGAAAAAAATCTTACCGTTGTAAATCCGCATTTTTCTGACGGGACCCTTTATTGAACTAACCTTCTGTGTAGTTTAAGTGTAACATATCACAATGCTATCTAGGATCAATTTAATGTTTAGACATAAAAATAGACCACCAAAATGATAGCTATATTTGCTAAAGCACCCGTTAGCCATCCATGTAGCGCAAAATCAGCGCTACACCACAGAGGATGAAAATGTTTATAGAACGGGTATAGGATACTACGGCTGGGAGAGGAAGGTCGATCAACTATGGTGCCATAGAGCCCATCCGTTAGTCTGACTCCAACGACCACGGTGCATCACAGACTGTCGCTCCCTTACGGGAAGCACTCATGGGAGATTAATCCTACTCTGGTTATTGCACCAGCCTCCAATACTATTTGCCGTAGAAAGGATGATTACAATGGAAGTAATCATTGATCGTGCATGTGGAATGGATGTCCATAAAGACTCCATTACTGCTTGTATTATTACGCCAAAAGTAAAGGAGATTCAAACGTTTTCCACTAAAACTGTATTTCTACTACAGTTAATAGACTGGATTAAGGAGCATGAGTGTACCCATGTAGCAATGGAGAGCACAGGAGTATTTTGGAAGCCCATCGTCAACTTACTGGAAGCCGAAAGTATAGAATTTTTAGTCGTGAATGCCCAACATATGAAGGCAGTGCCTGGTCGCAAGACCGATGTGAAGGATGCAGAATGGATTGCCAAACTCCTTCGTCATGGTCTACTAAAAGCAAGTTACATTCCGGACCGGAATCAACGAGAACTGCGTGAGTTAGTTCGGTACCGCCGTAGTATTATCGAAGAACGTGCAAGACAACATAATCGGATTCAAAAGGTATTGGAAGGTGCAAATATCAAACTAGGTTCTGTTGTTTCCGACATTATGGGTGTCTCATCCCTTGATATGCTTCGTGCGATCGCCGATGGCGAAAACGACCCAGAAAAACTGGCAAGCTTTGCCCGTCGAACAATGAAGAAGAAAAAGGATGAACTCGAACTAGCGCTTCGAGGATATATCAATCCACAGTAACGACTAATGTTAAAAACCATTCTGACTCATATAGAATTTCTTACTGAACAGATTGACCTGCTAAATCAAGAGGTGGCTACTAGATTATCCTCCCACCAAGAAGATATTGGGAGGTTGGATTCCATTCCCGGTATTGCCACTCGAATGACTGAACAAATCTTAGCCGAAGTCGGTACGGATGTCGAGAAGCAATTCCCCAGTTCGGCGCACTTATGTTCATGGGCAGGATTAGTACCTGGACATAATGAGAGTGCGGGTAAAAGGAAATCAACCAACATGAGAAAAGGAAACAAGTACTTAAAATCAGCATTAATTGAAGCAGCTCATTCTGTCAGAGGATCTAAAACCTATTTGGGAGCCCTGTATAGGCGTACTGCATCAAGAAAAGGTAAAAAGCGTGCAGGAATATCAGTCGCTCATGCCATTTTAAGAATCAGCTACTATCTCCTAACACGCAAAGAAATGTATGTAGACTTAGGTGAAGATTATTTTGATAAGCAAAAAGAACAATCGATTGTACGATATTCTGTTCGACGACTTGAAAACTTAGGTTACAACGTTACAATCACTGAACCAACTGCCTCCTAATCCAACCCACAATTTGATTCTTATTTAGGCGCTGCACTTTTTTTAAAAATAATTGAGCTGCGTCAGATTTCGTATTGCCTTTTTCTCTAAATCGAAGATTTTAATTTTCATGGGAGTTGAACAAGACTTTTTGTTTACCCTTACATCTATGCTATTTAGTAAACACCCTTGAAAAGGTCCAAACGGAATTTGGCATACTGGCAATGGCCCATAACTTGCTGAAAGTGGTGGGCCTATTGTGCAGAAACTACCTTATAAAACGAAAAATCAAAAAAGAAGGTGGAGAAAAACGATTTATTTTTCTCCACCTTCTTCATTTTAGGGATTTTTTAGACAGCCCCTTCATTATTTATGAATTCACCATAGAACTTGCAAGTTCTTCAATTACTTTTGCTGTTTTTACTACATCTTCCGCAACTAATAAGTGCGTGCAGTTTTCAAACGGAATCACTTCAGAATTCGGAATCTGTTCCTTCATGTATTCCGCTGTTTCTTTTGAGTAAAGTGTACTCTTTTCTCCATACACAATTTGTGTTGGTACAGTGATTTGTGGTAACACGTCACGATAATCGCCAACTGCCATCGCATGCCACATTGCCGCTAATACATGAGGGGTATTGCCGTTGACTACTAAATTGAGCTGCTCTTCCATCATTTCACCAGTCAAGTATGGGACGGTTACTTTAAAGAAAGGCTTTGCGAATTCCTTCAAGCTATCATTGATCACTGTCAAATCATTCAATGAGTCTTCCCGCGTATATTTACCGTGATAAAGACCTAAATTCCAATCCTCTTCATTGACTAATTTTGGTGTCATGTCGAACAACGATACGGCCTTCAATCTGGATACACCGAAGTTTTTTACATACTCGAATGTCGTAGAAACCCCCATCGAGTGTCCAACCAATGTGACATTCATCAAGTTAAGATGCTCCATTAGTTCTTCCAAATCGGAAGCGAATCTCTTCAATGTCAAACCATGCTCCGGGCGATCAGAAGCGCCATGTCCCCTCAAATCAAAAGACACTACATTGAACTTTTTGCTCAATTCTTCAAATGGTTGATCGAATGCTTTATGATCCGATGACCAGCCATGGACGAGCACAATCGGTTGTCCTTCTCCTTTTTGCTGATAATACAATTTGACGCCGTCACTTGTCTCGAAAAATGCCATGATGCTTTCCTCCTTCTATTAGGTCTCAACATAAAGTTGTTGTTAAATTGTTTATAAAAACACTTTATTGCATAATTTTTTCTACCATAAATAAAGTTACTCCTGCATTATCTGAATAATGTTGCCGCATGTATCGTCGAAGACAGCTATTGTGACTTCGCCCATTTGTACAGCTGTAGATGCTATTTCTCATTTATAAAAATTAATATGCATTCGTTATATGACTTCCCCATTCACGGTTAGGTTGCAACCAGCTGACGCTTCTATCCACAATTAAATCGCCCAGTGTTCCTTCGTAATTCTTGCGGTATGGTTTAATAAATTCTTCCGCAAGCCAGCTATCTCTCGTGCCTTGCCATGTTTCATAAATAATCAAGTCATCCGGCTGATCCAGATCGTCCGATACAATGGCGCTAATGAATGCCTTCTCGGATGACATCTCCTCAATAAGGGAAGATAGCTCCTTGCGGAATTCTTCTTTCTTCCCTGGTTTAGCCTTAAAACGAATATTGAGTTGAACTTGTTGATTGGTCATATTGACTCCTCCTATAAATTATATATTTTGCGGCGATTCGGTTACACCATTCCCCATTAACCTTTTTTCCGGACTATTTGTAATCTCTGCGCAGTGAAATTATACCTGTGCTAGCCCGCCATCTACGAACAATTCTACACCCGTCAAGTAACTGCTTTCGTCTGAAGCAAGGAAAGATACAGCGTTTGCTACTTCTTCAGGTGTCCCAACTTTTCCAGCTGGAACAGTATTTCTGCTATTTTCCAGTACCTCTTCAAGTGCATCACCAAAAAGCTCATCATATGCAGGTGTAAGAATACCTCCTGGACTAACCACATTTACACGGATTTCAGTACCTTTTAGGTCAAGAATCCAGTTGCGAACTAGTGCTCTTAATGCTGCTTTAGATGCTCCATATACACTAAACGCTGGGTTGCCAATTGACCCAGCAGTAGAGCCCGTTACAATAATAGAACCTACTTTATCCGGGAATAGTGATAACGCTTTTTGAACAGTAAAGATGGTTCCTTTAACGTTAATGTCAAACGTTCTATCAACCTGCTCTTCTGTAATTTCACCTAATGGAAGGAAGTTGCCGGTGCCTGCATTAGCAAAAAGAATGTCCAACTTACCTTTTTCCTGCTTTATAATGTCATAAAGTTTGTCTAAGTCTTCAAGCTTAGAAATATCACCTTGAACACCGGTTACGTTCTTGCCAATTTGGTTAACAGCTTTATCAAGTTCGTTTTGTCTACGTCCCGTGATATAAACATATGCACCTTCGTTTACAAATTTTTGTGCTGTAGCAAGACCAATCCCACTTGTTCCACCCGTTACAAGCGCTATTTTACCTTCAAATTTACCCATATTTAACACTCCTTTAAAATTAATTTATGTCTAGTACCTTTAAGTACTTGAAGAACAACTCACAAGATATAGTATCCTTCAGTAAGCACATTAACGGAAGTACCCACTTTTTAGTGATATAGTAACTAAAAAGTAATAAATGTGGAATGGAGAGGTTTAGACTTGAAAAAATTTAGTTGTGGTTTTGAAGTGACAAAGGAAGTTATTGGCGGAAAATGGAAAGGTCTTGTATTACACTTTTTAATGAATGGACCAAAGAGAACGAGTGAATTAAAGCGCATTGTCCCAAATATAACTCAGAAAATGCTGATTCAAACACTTAGAGAGCTTGAAGACAGTGGACTTGTGAGCAGAAAGATGTATAATCAAGTACCACCGAAGGTTGAATATTCATCCACTGAACTTGGAGAATCTCTTAAACCAATCTTGCAGGAGCTCTGTGAATGGGGAAGCCATTATGCGGAGCAAGAGTATGCAGAAGGTGAATTTGAAATCGCACAACCAGAAGAGGCTTCTTAAAGAGGAAACCACCTTTTAACACCTTATATGTAAGGTATTTTATTGTTGTACTAAGATTTGGCCATTTTAATTCGAAGTAGATGGCCTCGACTGTAATACAATCAATAATGAAATAGGAATAATCCACTTATTATCATTAAAAAATTGTCTCATCTATTCTCCACTGATTTATTATCGATAGTAGTCAAGATATATAATACTGTTGATTTGAAAGAAATTTGATAAGTTTGATTAAAAATACCTCACAAACCCGTATTTTATGATAAATAAGAAGAACCTATTTTGAAAAAAGGATTAATCAAAATGGGCTCTTTCTTTGTGAAGTATTGTTCAATTTTTATAAAAAAGTTTGATCATTTCCTATCTAAATTGTTCCACAATCGCGCCCGATTGTGGAATATATGCTTTTTTAGCAATTAAATTAGATTTCAAAAGTATTTAACTATGTCCAATTCAATACACAATCTATCTTGATAAAGTATTAATTAACCTCTTTTATCGTTAATTCTTGTTCCGGTGTAAATGTAATGTAGTAATCATAAATTTCTTCACCATTCATGACGCTTTTATACTCTATTTCTGCTAAAACATAATTGATGGATTCACTATTCAATTGCTTCTGTATTTCCTGGCTCTGTTGCAACATTTGTTCTTTCGTTAAATTGCCTTTTTCAATTTCCAGCATAATGTGAATCGGCCTTGGTGTTTTCAACTGCGGCGTCCATTCCTCGTCAATTTGGTTGTATACTTCCACATTTGTATCAACTGAATCGACTTGCGGCACTTTTTTCTGAAGGAGCGTAAGAATATACTGCTCTGCCTCCGCGTTTAGCTTTTCGGATGCCGCTTTGTCTATCTTGGATTCATGGATTGTATCACTAAAAACTTCATACGGTTCGAAAGCGGAGACATGGAAGGTATAAGTGTTTTCAACTGCAGTCGTGTCCTTTTTTACCACTTTAAACTCATAAGTGCCATCGGACCATCCATATCCTACAGACCGCTTGATCTCGTAGTCCATGTCCGGATAAGTTTGTTCTAAAAAATTTTCAAGGCTCTCCTTTGCTTTGTGCTTGTCGATTGTATTTCCGCTCATTTGCATGTAAGCGAATACTACGGCTGCAATTAATAAAATTACAATCACACTGTATATTATTTTCTTTATCATATTTAATTTTCCTCTCTTGCTTTAAGTATACAAAAGCCAATAATGATTCCAATAAAAGTAAACAGCAGGTGGATAACTAAGGACGTCAGTGCTATTAGAAGAGCTTCCGAAAAACTTTCAGCATAGAATTCGCCGAACCAATCTGTCATATATGACAGGCAATTCCATATGAAATTCGGTATTCCTGCAAGCAGGATGGCAACGAGCGCCGATCGGTAAAATAGATACGTAACCGCACCCAAAAGGGCATAGGTCAGGATAAAGCCGCTATTGTCTTTCATAATGGTCGTGCCGATAGCCAATATCAAAGCAATGGATACAAAGAAAATCTGTATGGTCGCCAATTTCAACGTTATATTTCGAATCATTTTGTTAGAAACACCGCTTACGTTTACTTCCGTGGGAAGAGGAATTTGTGATTGTTCTGCGATTTGGCGGCATTTTTGGCAACTTTTCAAGTGTTCCTCGATAAATTGTTTTGTCTCTAGCTGCAACAAGTCTTCTTCGTATAAAGGCAAAAGGTCTTGCACAACCGCACATTCTTTTTTCATAAAGTCTCCTCCATTAATTTTTGAATCTTTAATTTCAACCGATGAAATGTCACGCGCGTATAATTCTCTGATTTGCCAATCAAAATGCCGATTTCTGCAAAACTCAGTTCTCCGTATATGCGTAGCAATATGATTTCCCTAGAGGCATCATCCAGTTTCGAAATATGATGTAAGAGTATTTTTGTTTCTTCATTAATTTCCGCCATCTCTTCCAGTGAATGGGTTTCATTATCTGGAAGAGATGCAAGTTTTTGCATTAAGCTTTGCTGATACTTATTTTTTCGGTAATACTTTTTTAATAAATTATTCGCAATCGAGAACACCCAAGTCGACAAGGTGGAATGTCCATTAAATGATGCGATGTTTTTACATGCCTCATAAAAGGTATCGTGGCAAAGGTCTTGAGCTGTTGCCTGATTCCCTGTCTTAGCATAAAAAAACGTATAGATTTTCGGATGAATTTTTTCGTATTCTTCTTCAAGCTTCTTCATAACGCCCTCTCTCTCTTGCTGTTCTTAATATTAATACCTTGGTTATCTGTTTCGTTACATTTTTTTGAAAAATATTTATCTATTACTTATGTCAAAATTGTTCTAATATTTCGCTGTATATTCAAGTATGACTAGTTGCCAGCCTATACTATTTAAAATATCGTTAATAAAAATATTTAATTGGATTGTCTTATCCAATAAATAAGGAAGGTGCCCAAATGGACACCTTCCTTATTGAAATTACAATTCATCTGACAAGTAGATTTCTAAAAATGCATTAGTAAATGGAATTGCCAAAACAAATAGCGATTATTGTTCTTTTTTCCCAGCATTCAAATATTCATCTTTTAAAATCGAATAGTACGCGCTATCTGCTAATACACCTTTGATTATTTCGCTTTTACGAAGGGTCCCTTCACGTTGCATACCTAAGCGAAGCAATACTTTACCAGAAGCACCATTAATAACACCATGTGCTGCATGTACACGCTCTAACCCTAATTCTTTGAAGGCTAATTCTAGTATCAGTTTTCCAGCTTCAGTCATATAGCCATTGCCCCAATACTTTCTATTTAATGTAAAACCAAGATCCCTGCTTTTATTCCAGTCATCCACTCTAAACTCAATAGCACCTATCATTTTATTGCTATCTTTTAAGACAATTGCATATTTACCGATAGGCTCTTTGACAAAATAATTTGCAATCATACTTTGAGTTTGTTCCAAATCTTTATGTGGACTGTATAAAAAACGCGTTGTTTCTTCATCAGATGTATATTCAAACATATCTTCAGCATCATTAAACGAAACTGGTCGTAATAAGATACATTCCCCTTCTATTTGACTATTCTTAACTAATAAAAGATTAAAATTACTCATGACTCTCTCCAATTCATATAACAATCTATTTCGACTCACTAAATTATCCTAGCACAATTAATTTATTCCGAACAGTTATACCAATCTAAAACTTTTAAATATTTAGATAACTTTTTATATCTAAGTTTAGATTAGCCATTCAGCTAAACAGTCATAGTATCTCCTGGAAAATATGGGGTTTATAAGTATTTGCTATATAGGTTTTAATAAAGATTATTCGAGCCTCATTAATTAAATTCCAATCATTATTTCAGTTTTAGCTTATATCACCATACTAAAAAATGTATAGATTAATCGTTATTCCTCTACTTTCGATGTAACGAATTGAGTGAAAAACGAAAGAATCTTTTGGTAAACTGCAATTTCATTTTCTTTTTTAGAGAATCCATGTCCCTCGTTTTCAGGTAGCATGTACTCGACATCTCGGCCTTTATCTTTTAAAGCTTGTACGATTTGATCTGATCCTGCTTTTACCACACGTGGATCATTGACTCCTTGGATGACGAGCATTGGTTTTGTCATGGTTTCAAGGTACGTAATTGGTGAATATTCAATCAGCTTTTCTTTATCTCTGTCATTTCCTACCCATTGGTCCATCATCGGCTTCCATTCTTCAGGAACTGAGTTGATAAATGATAACAAATCAGATGGGCCAAAAATATCGACTACAGCTTTGAAATCATCCGCATGGCGACCGTGAAGTAATAAGGTCATGTAGCCACCATAGCTTCCCCCCCATCAATAAAATATTACCTTTTTCAGCATATCTGTTATTAATGGTCCATTCAAGACCTGACACATTGTCAAGGCATGGGCCGTATCCCAGGTATCAGTCGCTCCAATAATTGGATTCAAAAAGGACTCTTTAATTTAACAAAAACTCCTCTTCCTTACTCGCCACTAAATGTAATTCATGCATAGCTCGGGGTTAATGCTGTAAAAAAGTTATTCATTTCTTCACTCCCAAATTTCAAACAAAATGGCCTGTTAATGGAATCAAATAATTAAAGTTTTTAAACAACTTTATTGTAACTTAAACGACTTTATTTGTAATGAAACAACTTTATTGTCACTCAACAGCAGCGCGACAAGTTTTGTTATAAGCGCTAATATGTGAAAAAACAAGGGATCTCTTCAGAAATCCCTTGTTTTTTCACACATAAGGAAGGGTATCGTCAATACCCATCGACACCATCCATTTGTGGATCTTGCCCTGTAATTGATCAGTGCACGAAAAGTAAGAAGCAATAAAAAAAAAACTAATTCAACGTCATGTCTGACAAGACTATCCAGATGCAGCAGAAGACTAGAGACACCATTATGAAATCAAAGAATTATATGGGGAAAACAAAGAGACGGTTGAAGGAGTCGTTGCCGATGCCAAAGAAAAGCATGGTATGCGATAAACAAATCTTAGGGGTCTTAAAAAATTGTCTAGGCAGGCGATGCTAACTTTTGCTGCCCAAAACCTGAAAAAGTTAGCGAGCTGGGCGTAATAGAAGATGAAATTAGGTTGGATTACGGCTACCCTTAAATAAAACGTCGAAATGATATCATCAAAAGGATGATGTCATTTCGACTTCTTCTTGATGAATCACAACTTAAGCTTGGTAGGGGGGAAGTTCCATCACTTTCAGTTTGCCATTCACTATTTTAACTGTGTACGTAAAAGTATTGGTGATTTTGTCGAACTCCCTTACCCCGAACCGCGTGCCGTCTTCATTTTTAAACGCAACGACAAACGTATACACGTCTTTGCTCACTTCAGTCCGACTCAGAATCTCTTTCAGTGAAACTTTAGGTCCTAACTCCAAATACTGTTTTACTAGTGCATGCTTATCATTAAGGTCAGTCTCAGAAAATAAATTTCTGAGTCCTTGATAGCTCCCTCCGTATAATTCGACAAGTGCTTCAGCATCCTGACTAGCGATAGCCTGCATATAGACCTCAAGTGTCTCTTGTGGGTTCACAGTGACAACTTCCTTTTTACTCTCTTTCTGAGAAGTTGCTGAAGAATTCAATGTTACATCCTTCTTCCACGTTATCACTTTTCCCTTGCTATCGGCAAATAGAAAAACAACCTCCCCTTGCTCACCCTTCATCGTATCCGGGTAGATGAACCCTGAAAACTGCCCGTCTCCACTAATGTAAAAGCCGTCTTCCCCATTCGCCCCATGTTCCCTCGCTGCTTGGACTGTGTTGACAATCCGGTGTTTCTTGGAATTCCACTTCATTTCGGCTAGCGTAAATCCTTCTGGCACCTGTTTCACGACGAAGTCGAAACTGTTGCCCTCAATCGGTTTTGGTGTCTGGTCAATAATGACGAGAATTTCCTTCATAGGCTCCTCTTTCACGACCTCTTTATCGTCAGCAATAACACCATCAGCTGCATTATCCTCTTTTTCTAGAAGCATCAACGTCAGGTTCTTTTTCCACGTTACTTCTTCACCTTTCGAATTGGTGAATCGGAAAACAACTTCTCCTTCATCCCCTCTCATCGTGTCTGGATAGATGAACCCTGAAAACTGCCCGTTTCCACTAATGTAAAATCCGTCTTCCCCATTAGCACCATGTACTTTGGCTTCTAGAACCGTATTGACAATCCGGTGTTTCTTGGAATTCCACTCCATTTCGGCTAGCGTGAATCCTTCTGGCACCTGTTTCACGACGAAATCGAAACTATTGCCCTCAGTCGGTTTCGGCGTCTGATCAATAATGATGAGTACTTCCTTCTGAGGATTTACTTTAGCATCTTCTTTCGTAGCACTGCCTTGATTGGTTTCAGATGGCTTCGCATGAATGGTATCCGATGCCTCAGGTTCTTTTTCCGAGGCACAACCACTCGTCATAAGAAGCACGAATAGTACTGAAACGATATAGCCGTATTTTTTGTTATTCATGTAGTTCTCCTCTGCTTTCATATAAAGTAAAAGAAAATGCGACACCGTTATTCGTATTCATCACACCAAACTCACTATGATGGAGCTCTAGGATGTGTTTGACTATAGATAGTCCCAGACCCGTTCCTCCAGATTTCCGATCTCGAGAACGCTCAATTCGGTAGAATTGGTCCCATACTCTGCTTAAATCGGTCTCAGCAATTGGCATTCCCATGTTCTCGATGACCGTAAGTATCTTTCCGGAAGAATCCCGGTCGATGGTAATCGTAATGACGCTGTTTTCCACTGCATGGCGTATGGCATTGCTCATTAAATTCAGAATGACCTGTTCGATTCTTCTAGAATCCGCCGTGACGTAATGCTCTTCTTGATGATTCAACTTGTACTGAATGCTTCTGTTTTCCATTTGTTGAGAGAACGAATCCGCCAAATTTTGAACAAGTCTTGTCATAGAGAAATGTGACCATTTTAATTGAATCGCTTTGGCCTCGAATTTGGAAAGCTCTAGCATATCCATGATTAATGCATTCATCCGATCTGTCTCATTTACAATGTGATCCAGATACCGTTCTTTTTTATCTTTCGCTACTCCATCCTGCAATCCTTCCGCGAATCCTCTCACAATACCTAATGGGGTTTTTAATTCATGTGATATATTGGCAATCAGTTCTTTCCGAAGTTGTTCCGACCGTCGTTTTTCTTCCATCTCCGCTTGCAACTTATCATTCGTATTGGTCAGTTCCTGTAAGGCCGTATCCAGATTCTGAGACATCACTTCCAGATTACGGGACAGTTCTCCGAATTCATCCTTCGAATTAAGTCCGGGACCTCCCGTGAAATCCAAGTTAGCCATACGTGCAGCAGCATGGTTGAGTGTAACTAAAGGACGGGATACAATTCTGGAGTAAATCATTGACAGAATTGTAACGAGCACTAGAATCATAGGAGCAAAATAGACAAAATATTTCTTAAGTATATCGACTGCTTCCCCAACTGGTTGTAGAGAAGTCATGACAAATAAATAACGAGCAGTGGGTTCATCCGTTGCTAGCGGTTGAATCACAATCGCATATGAAACACCACTCCAATTATCTACCCATTCCAACTGAACAGGCGATCCATCTTGCAAGCGCGATTGATAGTGCTCCAACTTGGGCATCCATTCCTGGAGCGCTTCGTCGATTAGTGTATCCTGATAGAGAGGGTTATAAGAGCGATGCTCAGGCACCATCAGATCAATAATCTTCCCTTGAACCCGTGTTAACCCCATTGTGAGTTCCGTTTGATCCTTCTGAATAGTAATAGGTTGCATGACGGTATCATCTTCGTCCATAAAAATACCGTCTATCACCAATTGATCGCCGATTTGAATCCCCTTTGGAAGCGAGTCATATTCCATTCCATCCGTAGGCAGAGGAACAATGATGGTCTTATGGTTTGTTTGCAGCTCTAAAAAGTAAGGATTAAAAATTATCTGTTCAAAACTTTGATTTAAAAGTGAAGTACTCGTATCATTCTCATTCATAAATGCACCGAGCAACCGTGAGATTTTCTGACTATCGGGTACAACTTGTTCATATTGTTCCTCGAAGTGACTCATATTCTGTTCTAGAGTATGGATCTTAGACATTCGGTAAAACCGCTCGAAAAAAAGTCCTTCTGCAATCATTACAAATGAAAAAACAATCAAGATCAAACTAGTCGTAACAACAAAAAGTTTAAGGACGACTCCCTGCCTCCTCATCCTTCCAACTCGAACTTGTACCCTGCACGGATGACAGTTCCGATGCATCTGCCCTCTGCACCGAGTTTCGCCCTCAATTTTTTAACGTGGGTGTCTACTGTCCGCAAATCACCTATATAATCGTAGCCCCATACAGCATTCAGAATAAAATCTCGAGACAACACTTTCCCATAATGCTTCGTAAGAAAGAGAAGCAACTCGTATTCTTTCGGTGATAAGGAAATCGATTTTCCCTCTACGGAAACAGTATGGGACATTCTATTTACCGTCAGCCCGCCAAAGGTGAGTAAATTTCCTTCTCGACCAATCGTACCTTCCGTCCGTTTCAACAGTGCAATAGCACGGGCCACTAATACTCTTGGACTAAAAGGCTTTGTGACATATTCATCCGCACCAAGCTCGAACCCTCTCAATTGATCATCATCTTCCACCCTAGCTGTGATCATAATAATCGGAACATCTGAATTCCTGCGAATCTGCCTGCACACTGAAAACCCATCCAGTTCTGGCATCATAATGTCCAGCACGATTAGGTCAATGGCTTGTCGTTCAAAAATCTCGAGTGCGAGATTACCGTTCTCCGCTTCGTACACGTCCCATTGTTCCTTTTTGAAATAATCCGTTATAAACTCACGCATCAGCAAGTCATCTTCGACTAATAATAAATTTCTTTTCATGTCTTTCCTCTCCACATCTATCCACGTCGCCCTATCACTATGGGACATGAATACTAGTATGATTTCATTCTTCATACACCTCCAGCAGGACTATCTAAACCGAGTATAGAAGATTCCTGTGTACGTCGTGTGAACATCTTGTATGAATTTCTTTAAGAATAGCACGGACTAGTTTGTGATAGTAGAGTAACTGTGTTTATCTCCAGCAATAAAATGATATTTTCGAGTACCCCGTCATACTAGCCCATAAAGGGGTATCGCCAACATTTCGGAAATTTTGTACGCTAAGCAAATTCAAACATAAAAAAGTCGAATTCCCTGTACGTTAAGGAACCGACTTTTTTGACTTCTTCAAGTAGTCGAGTAGAAGGGAACCTCTCTACCTACGGTAGATTGTGTTCCTCCCCCCTCACAGAACCGTGCTTGCGCTATTTACGCACACGGCTCCTCCTAGTCATCATTCACAAAATATAGCTAATCTCTTTTCTTAAGTCGTATATATTCACCTTAATTCTTGGTGAAGGTAACGGATATTTATGAAGAAAGAGATTGAATTTATCCCAAGTAAAGGATTTCCTTTGACTTCTTCTGTTGAGCCATTTAAATAGTAAGTATTGGATTTTGTCTTTGAATTGGTGAACACTTGGAGTGTTATCCGTAATGCAATAGTAGTTGTAATAACCTACAAGTGAGCGTTTAAATCTATCCATAATCATATGAATATCATTATTTCGGTTCTTCTTTATCCATTCTTTAGATTCCTTTAGTTTAGCTTGTAGCTTTTTCCTACTTGATTTCCGTTTCACACGAAAGTGTCCAGTTTTACTCTTTCCACAGTAGTGTGTAAAACCTAGGAAATCAAAGGTGTCAGGTTTTCCATTTCCCTTTAGTTTTGCATCTTTCTCCGCAAACCTCCCGAAGGGAATGATTTTGGTTTTATCCTCTGCTATTTCTAAGTTAAACTTCTGTAATCTCAGCTTCAATGATTGAAAGAATTCCTGAGCTTCGCTCTTATATTGGAAGCAACACACAAAATCATCTGCATATCTAACTATGTATGCATGTCCTTTACACTGTTTTTTAACTTCCTTCTCAAACCACAGGTCCAGAACATAATGAAGGTATAGATTGGCTAGAACCGGAGAGATGACTCCACCTTGCGGTGTGCCTTTATCTGTCTTGTATTTCTTTCCTTCCTCCATGTATCCACCTTTAAGAAACCTACCAATTAATCTTAGTAAGTTAGGGTCAGTAATTCGCAGTTTTAAGAACTCCATCATCCATATGTGGTCAACGTTGTCAAAGAACCCTTTAATATCTACATCTACTATATAATTTACTGATTTCTTTTCAATGTAATGATTTAATATTTTCAAAGCATCGTGGCAGTTACGATTTGGGCGGAACCCAAAAGAGCAGTCTAGAAAATCGTTTTCATAGATGGCATTTAGTATTTTAGTAATGCCTCTCTGTACAATCTTATCTTCATGTTCCGGTATCCCCAACGGTCTTTTCTTGTTGGAGTTAACCTTAGGAATATACATTCTCCTTACGGGAACTGGATGATAACTTTTACTTTTAAGCCTACTTACTAAATCTTCTATATTTTCCTCTAGTGTTTCACCGTATTGCTCTTTAGTTGTGCCATTAATCCCCGTTGCCTTCTTATTAGGTAATTCAAGATGACATTGAACTAGAGATTGCTTATTTAGTAAATGTACAATAGATGTAAATTTCATTTTCGGATCAGATTTTGCTAATTCTGCTATCCTTAATAGTTTTGTTTCCATTTAGTATTCCTACCTCCGAGTGTAGTAAATGTGTCCCTAGTAAGGGTGATAACTTGGTAGCAGCCTTTCCTCCATCGGCATTACCCAACTTCATTGGTACTACGCTGCTATCCGACTCCCTAAACGGCATTTGGTTTCCTTGCTTATTATCACTTGTACACCATACTCTTCACTAAGAAGAGACCGCTAGGGTCTCCCGAGTTGCCGTATCATATCCATGTGTGACGTGCCAAGGTCTCTGACCCCAGAGAGGCTTTATCCTTCTTGCCTTTAACGATGGATAAAATGTAGCTTTCTGCCGTGCTTAAAGCATCAGCCCTCTCGATTTACTAACATTATGGAGCTCAATCCCTTCAACCAGTTGGCTTTCGGCCCGCCACCTAACTGTCTACGCTTAAAGGCTAATGTTACCATTAGCCCTCCAAGACTCGCTACGAGTGAATGGCTAGTTCTTTCTCGGCGGGAATCCCACCCGCTATATGATACGACCTATGCTCGGCCGCACAAGCACCCGTTAGTTGAGCAACTACATATCAATTATTTGACTTGACTTCCAATCAAAATGTCTTTTAACTGGTCAACACTTTGGACAATATAAGTAGGGTTAGAATGAGTTAGTTCTTCATAAGAACCATATCCATAAGTTACTCCAATAGAGTCAATACCGTTGTTATTTGCCCCAATGATATCGTGCTTCTTGTCACCAATCATAATAAAGTCATCTAGTTTATGCCCATTGTGCATATCGAGTATGTATTGTATAACCTCAGTTTTTGCTGTTCTTGTTCCATCAAGATTACTTCCAACAACAAGGTCAAAATATTGGTCAATATTAAAATGAATCAGTACTTTTTCAGAAAATACAGTAGGCTTTGATGTTGCAACAACTAAAGTGAAATTTAGAATCTTGCAGTTATTGAACTAACCTGCAAGTTACTTTAAGTGCATTTTGCACAATCTCTTATCTATCTAAATATAAATATCCAATTAATTTCTAAAAATGAGCACCAAAAACGGTTGTTAATGGAACCCCGAAATAATCTTATCAAAAACATTCGATTTAGAATTCAGTACTTTTCTGCGTAATAAACCATATTTAAAAAGACCGTAGATATATATAATACGGCAAATATTGTGAGTGTGTGGAAGGAAATTAGATCAATATTTGAAGTTGGGTTAAAAATCAGCATTAAAATAATCACATAACTAACACACCAAAAATAGTTAATATAAATGGCACGTTCTCGAATCTTTTGAGCACATTCGTCTTTTTCCGTAAAGTGAGGCGCTAAATAAGCTAAACCAAAAGACATAATCGTTAAAGCAATAGTCATTAACCTATCTGGAAATCTCCCGTTAATGATAGATGTGCCATTAACTATCACAGCATTAAATAGCATAACGCCAATAATTAAGAAGACTACTCTTTTGTTGTTCAACGATTTTCCTCCTCATAAATAAAAATAAGTAATGATAATTAATTGAATAATGAAATGATTAAAAGTAAAAAAATTAAAGTATCGGCATAGCGTCATTAAGTGATTCAAAGAATACTATGACGCGCTACATATCGGTGAGGAAGTAATGATTGAATTACATGAGGGCAAACTCGTGATTAAGCCAATTTTCAAAGTAGACGAGGATTTTGCGGAGAATTGCACAGTGTTTCACAAAGAATTAACCCGTTTTGAACAAAGTTTGTTCAAAACGGGCTCTTTTAATTTTACTTAAAATATGGGTCTGTGTGTCGTTTTTGTTTAAACTTTATTCTAAAGCTACAATATACTAATGTCTTTTTGTTTAATCTATATTACGGGTTTAATGACTAGTTCACTTACATCGACATACTCAGGCTGTTCTAGCGCATAGACTATAGCACGAGCAATAGCCGTCGCTGGGAGAGTGGTACGCCGGTATTCCTTCATGATTTCCTTTGCCTCGTTGTCGGTAATGCTCTCGGCTAGTTCTGATTCCGTTACCCCCGGCGATATAAGGGTCACACGGATGCCTTGCCCTGCAGTCTCTTGCCGCAGTCCATCCGTTATGGCACGTACAGCATATTTGGTCGCGCAGTAGACAGCTGCTGTCGGGCTCACTTCGTAGGCGCCGATGGAAGCGATATTGATGAAATGTCCGAAACCTTGTTTTTTCATGACCGGAAGACCTGAGGCAATGCCATGGAGAACACCGCGAATATTGACATCAATCATTCGGTTCCATTCCTTAATTTTGAGTGCTTCCAGTGAAGAAAGCGGCATCACCCCTGCATTATTGATTACAGCGTCCACTCGTCCAAAACGGCTTTGGGCTACTTCAATGATCGCCTGCATCTGTTCCATTTCTGTCACGTCGAGCTGTTGAATGACTACAGAACCGCCATCCTTTTTAATGTCAGATGCCAATACCTCTAGTCTTTCTACACGCCTTGCCCCGATGACAACATGAGCGCCTAGACTTGCGAGCAGTCGGGCTGTTGTTTCACCAATTCCGCTGCTTGCTCCCGTAATCACCACTACTTTTCCATTAATTACAGTCATCATTCCTTGCTCCCTTCACTAGGTTTCTCTAAATATAGCACCATACCTGCATGGTAAAGCACTCCATCTATAAAATCACCATCAGCAGTAAAGCCTGTATCATCGACATATTCGATATGATTGCCTTTGATGGTATAGCTACCTTGATAGGCGCTTTTTTTGTTGCCACGTGCTTCGTCATACCGTCCGTTCGGCAGTAACTCGTGCCGAATATGACCGTCCGCAGTTACCCATATGCCTACATAGGGATATAAATTAGCATGTTCTTTTTTCATTTCATTATCTCCTTCCACATGTAAACGATAGGCAGCACTAAAACCTAGATAGAATTAAAGTGAAAAAATTTACCGAAGAGCAGAACAGAAACGTGCTCTATTCCGTACTATCTCATTGAAATACCTGCCCATAAACATATTATGAATCTTTGTGCTAAAGGGAAGGTAGCCGATATTTACGAAATAATTGCCTAATCCTCCAATAAAATATAGTATAGTGACTAAGGAATCCATAAGTGTTGATGGAAAAGATGGAGGAACTGCCATGGAGCGAATTAAGGAATTAGCAGAGTTGATTGAGAGAAACGTAACGGTGGATGGGACGTCTGAGACCTGTATACCAGGCTTGCGATTTGTTCGGGCCTCCCACGTTTCTGAACCTGTTTACTCTGTTTATGAACCTTCCCTGTGCATTGTGGCTCAGGGAACAAAATTAGTCATGCTCGGTGAAGAAACCTATCAGTACGATTCGGCCAGTTATTTGACTGCGTCTGTTCATTTGCCGATTACAGGCCAGGTCGTGGTGGCTTCACCTGAAGTACCTTATTTATGTATAAATTTACAGCTTGATATGAATCAGATTTTCGAAGTCATTCAATCATCGAATCAAGGAATTTCCAGTGACTCCACAGGACGTGGTCTGGAAATCACCCTTATAAACGAATCACTCCTGGAAGCGGTATTGCGGCTTATCAGGCTGCTGGAAACTCCAAAGGATATACCAGTCCTTGCCGCAAGTATTAAGCGTGAGATCATTTACCGGATTCTACAGAATGATGAGAATAATTCCTTGAAGCACTTTGCACTTGTAGGCAGTCAGGCCCAGCGCATTGCAAAGGTGATTGGGGTATTGAACCGTGAATTCGCTCAACCTTTAAAGGTGGAGGACTTAGCGAAAGAGGCCAGAATGAGCGCCTCATCCTTCTATCAACATTTCAAGGAAATCACAGGCATGAGCCCGATCCAGTATCAGAAACAGCTTCGGCTGCAGGAGGCACGCCGAATGCTTTTAACGGAAAGACTGGAAGCGGCTGAAGCAGCGTTCCAGGTAGGTTATGAAAGTCCATCGCATTTCAGCCGAGAATACAGCCGCAAGTTTGGCCTGCCCCCAATGAAAGACATACAACATTTGTGGGAAAGGTTTGAATAAAAAGAAAATACGTTTTTCTAATGTGGAGGAGATTCTAAGCTATTTTGATAGCCTTTTTATAACGCTATCTTACTTACTAATTCTATAAGGTTTATTCATTCTTTAAACTCATGATTATTACAAAGCAGGAAATACGTTAGAAGTATTAATAATAAGGAAGGTGTCCTTAGACACCTTCCTTATTTAATGTATAGATAATTCATTAAAACATTTACTTCCAATTGATTTTTCGCTTTTTAAATATACCTTAATAGCAATCAAGTTGTTTGAAAAATTAAAAGTAATTATACATACATCAAATTATAGTAAATAAAAAGTCATTTAGTCTACTCATCCATAAGGCTGGCGACTATTTACTGCTTAACTATGTCGTAACAATAAAAAAGGCTTTACTCCTTATTGAAGTAAAGCACCCATAGTCTATGGTGTAATATTTTACAATTATTATTTTATAAAAGAAAATTCATTTTCATTCTTATCCATTAACTCTATTATTTTATCTTCTAGGGGCTTACTCACCGTCCTTATCAGCATCGTGCATATACGGGGGTACAACCAATGTTATATTTAGGTTAGGCGTCAATAGGATTGATAATAAAGGAGCCCACATTTTAGATATGTCTAATTGCACTGACCTAAGTAAATGAGACAAATAAAAGCACCTGTCGTTGAAAAACGGGTATACAATACCTGAATTCAAAACGGAAGTGTTTTTTCTATGGGGACGAGAGTTAGTTATCCAGTTGAAGTGAAAATGAAGGCAATAGAAATGCGATTGGCCAAGGTACCTGTAAAGGAAGTAATGGAAAAATTAAGTATTCGGAACAAAACGCAATTGAAGAGATGGATGCATTGGTATCGAAATGGAGAAATTCATCGTCTCCATCAACCAGTCGGTAAACAATATACCTTCGGTAAAGGACCGGAATATGACAGTGAGACAGCCAAACTACAGGCAGAGAATCGGTATTTAAAACAGCAAATTGAAGTCTTAAAAAAGTACGCGGAAGTGGAAAGAGAGTGGCACCAAAAGTAGTGATCGAATTGGTCGAAGAATTAAAGGATGTGATGCCAATAGGCGAGAGCTGTCGTCACTTAGGTATAGGTCGTTCCTCATACTATCGTTGGAAAAAGAATGAGGATCACCTCACACCTAAAGAAACTCGAGATCAGCAGATTGATCGACTTGTGCAAACAGCATAAGTTCCGCTATGGTTATCGTAAAATTGCCGCCCTATATCCAGGAGTTTGTGAGAAGACTGTACAGCGTACTATGCAAAAAATGGTTGGCAATGTAAAGTAAAAGTGAAGAAACGCAAGCGTACTGGACAGCCCGCATATGTCGCATCGAATTTATTGGAACGGGATTTTTCAGCATCTAAACCTTTGAAGAAGCTAGTAACGGATATTACGTATTTGCCTTATGGCCAATCAATGATGTATCTTTCTAGTATTCTCGATGTGTTCAATGGCGAGATTGTGGCGCAATCTATCGGTTTCATACAAGACACTGATTTTGTGTTGGACACACTCAATCAATTGCCTGATTTACCAGAAGGATGTATTCTGCATAGTGACCAAGGTTCCGTTTATACGTCCTACGCTTATCAAAAAGCAGTCAAAGAAAAAGGAATTACCATGAGCATGTCCCGCAAAGGCACGCCGGCTGATAATTCCCCAATCGAAACGTTTTATTCCACGCTAAAGTCTGAAACGTTCTATCTAGACGCTATCTATCGCACAACGAATGCGTGTGTGATACAAATCGTCGAAGAGTACATTATTTATTATAACAATATCCGTATTCAAACGAAACTAAACAGCCGATCGCCGGTTCAATACCGACAATTGGCTGCATAATAGGGTGTTTTATTCTTGTCTCAAAAAGGGTAGTCAGTGCCAATATGTATGGTCCTTTATTTATTTATTTAATTATTCAACTACGCACCCGTTCGAGTTATAAGGTTAACCGCAAACCAATATTAATAATTAATGTAAATAATTATTCAGAAGACTATTGATGGAGTTATTTATTTCATTTATGTTAGGATTTTCTACTTTCGTATCGTTAAGGCTATATTTCCTTTTTAGTTGGATAATTCTTTCTATACTTTCATTTAATCTTTGTTCGGAAATTTCTCCATTTTCAACAGCTGTTTTTATAGAGGAGGTAACCTTTACAACATTATTATATCCATGCCCTACTAAAATAATATCGCTACCTGCCTTTACTGATTCTACCGCTGCTTTACCAATATCAACATGTTCCGTAATGGCGCCCATTGTCATATCATCCGTTATGATGACTCCCTTGAAACTAAGTTGTTTTCTTAGAAGATCCGTCATGACAGCTTTTGACATGGACGCTGGATTGTTTTTATCCAATTCGGGCAATAAGATATGGGCAACCATCACAACACCAGCTCCTTGATCGATCGCACGTTCAAACGGTATTAACTCTAGTTCTTTAAGTTCCTTAAGGCTTTTATTTACAACGGGTAATTCCAAATGGGAATCAACCAATGTATCTCCATGTCCAGGAAAATGCTTGATTGTAGAGATGACGTTTTGAGACTGTATCCCTTTCATCGTTTGAATCCCAAGTTTACTTACGATTTCTGGATTGTTCCCAAATGATCGATCCCCGATTACTGGGTTATTTGGATTGCTGTTAATATCAAGAACAGGTGCAAAATCGAGATTCAAACCAAATTCTTTTAATTCATGGCCTAAGAGTGTTCCGACTTTATAAGAAAAATCAGGATTGTTTACTTGTCCAATCTGTTTATTTGGTGGAAAGTTTACAAGTCCACCCGGCAATCTTGTCACACGTCCCCCCTCTTGGTCAACACCTAGTAAAAGCGGAAGACTCGAACTATTTTTAGCTTTGAACTGATTAACAAGTTGAACGGTTTGTGCAGGGGTGTCAAAATTATATTTGTAGAAAATAATTCCCCCGACATGGAGTTGGCTTATTAATTTTATTGCATTTGCGTCTATTGTAGTGCAGGAAACCCCAGCAAGAATCATCTGGCCAATTTTATCTTCTAAGCTCATTTTAGATATTACTTCTGAAATGTTTTGATTTTCTTGGTGATTCGATTGTTTCCCTACTTCTGCTTGTTGATTTGGGCTCTTTTCATCTTGGGCTTGCTGATTTGGTGTTTTATTAACCTGTGTATAGAGTGAGATATGGTCAACTTTAGGATTTGGCTCCAGCTCTGTTTTTACTGGTAAAACCCACAATAAGTCAGTAGAGGCCGTTGCATGATAGACAAGGATCATTTGGTCAACAGTTGAATCTTTATAGTATCGAATGGCATCGGGTTCTCCACCAATTTTCGTAATTTCATTTAAAAGAATATTTTGTAGTTCAGAATCATAAGAACGTATATCATTTACGGTCTGATCGGTATAGCCGATTGTAGAATGATGACTTTTGTATTCCTCATACCTGCCTTTAGCAGTTTCCGAAATATGGTCTGATTTTCCCCACTCTTTGTTTACTTCCTTCCATTCTGTTTTACCAGAAGCAAAGGGAATATTCGGAACCTTGCCTGCCTTAGATAAGGAAAAAGTTTCTTCTACTAATTTCTCAAGATTTGAATCCACTGTATTTTTACCGGTAGGTTGAGAAATAATTGGACTTTCTTTATCTTGCGTCGTCTGTTCGCTACTATTTTCTTTGATTGCATAATAATAAACGCCAATAATTAAGGCTAAAATTAAAAGTGGAATCGTAAAATTACGTAGTTTATTTCGTGATTTTCTTTGTTGTTTTTTCATATCCAATTTTCCTTTCTAACTTTTCGCCTTTAACTATTATGACCTTTTTTACATTTTTCGAATTAAGTTTCTGATGTTTATTTCTATTGCGTTAAATCGGCTCAATAAAGCCTGTAATTTACAGGGGATGTCATCCATTCATCCTCTATTTAAATTGTTAATTATAATGTTTACGCTGTAAAAGAAGCTCGTTACGTGTGGTTACTTTTTCGCTTCACATTTTATTACCATTGTCTTCCCGGATCATTCGACATATTATTAACTGTCCCCTTAGGGTAAAACACGGAGTAGTGGTCCATTACCGGGTCCGGATTACTGTTTGAAGGATTAGGAAATACTAACAAAATCTTAAAATCAGAGCTTGCAACATACCCTATAATTTCCTCACCATTACTTTTTACATCATAATCTGGAGCTCCAAATTCTTTCTTCACCATAGAAAGTGACAATTCATTTAATTTCTTATCAAACGATCTCGCCTCAAAAATCCGCGATCCTTTGTTGAAACCAAATACCACATTGTATTTTGAAAATACAGCATAATTTCCCTTCGCATTAGGTACCCAATCAACCTTTTCCGCTTTTCCTAGTTTTTTATCTACGTCCTCTATAACGGTTGTTTTAACAGGAAACTCTGAGTTGATGATTTTACCCTGCTTTGCCAATTGCATGATACTTGAAAGAAGTTTCCGCTGAGTATCCCCATTAGATGATAAAGCAGAGGTATTGTTTTTCGATGCTTCCCCTTGATTTGTATTGTTATTTTGTTTTGCACTGTTTTGTGACGCTTGGCTTGTATTGTCTTGGGATGTATCGTTTTGAGTTGCTTGATTTGGATTGCTTTGTGGTGCTTCATCTTGTAAGGTTATTTCTTCTGATGGAATAGAACTATCTGCGCCACTATCTTGGATATCCTCTGAGCTGCCTGGTTTAATGTTGCTTGAGCAGCCTACCATAATCGTAAGAGATACAGCTAAAACTGCACATATTGCCGAATTTTTTTTAAATTGTGTAATCATGATGATTCTCCTTTTACTGTATTTATTTGCATATCCTAATGTACCGGTAGTATTCCTTTTTTCTGAGAATAATCTAAGCATATTGATTATTGTCTCACCGTATTTTTTGACTTCTTCTGTCTTTAAAGTACTGATGACAGACGCATCACAAGCCACTTCACAGTCTTGTTTTACCTGATTAAGTGAATACCAGATTAAGAGGTTGAACCAATAGACTGCTTTAACAATCATAAGTAAGGTGTTTACCACTAAATCCTTGTTTTTAATATGAGTTAATTCATGGCTTAATACAAACCTAAACTCTTCCGAAGTTAATTTGTTTATAAGCTCGTCTGGAATAATAATTTTAGGACGGATCATCCCATAAACTGCTGGCGATTTCGAATAATTACTTTAAAAATTTTTATCTTTGAATTAATTTTAAGCTTTGATATTTCTGCTTCTAAAATTTTAATTAAGTCTTCTCTTTCACAGACTGAACATTTTTTTAATTTAGCCATCATCAAGATATTTACGCTTAAAATTTAGAGTAAAAGTGATGAAACTTCTATTATCCACAGCACCGCTGCAGTATCAAAACTAAAAATAGCGCCTATAATACCCGGATCAGCTAATGCGTTACTATCTTCTATAGAAGGTGGATTTTCGGTTGTGATAGTATTGTTTGGTATTATGTTAGGAACATAATGTTCTGCTATAAAGTGAGGATCAAGTTCCTTCTGTTCAATTGGAATAACATTCATAAAGCTTAAATGACTTTGAATGTCTATTGGCAGTATTAGCCTAAGTACTAGCAGAATCCAAATATAATAATGAAGCTTTGCACTAAGTCTTTGTCTAAAAATAGCCTTATCTTGTTAAACTAAACTGCTTCTTAGTTTAAGTGTAACATTTCACAATGCATATCTGAAATCAACTTAATGTTTTGGACATAAAAATAGACCATCGAATTGATGGCCAGATTTTGCTAAACCAGCTAATAGAATGTCAATATTTTTCTCTAAAATTATTATTAATCTTATGATATACTATTTTATGCATGACAAATAGCCCTCCAAAAACCTTTTGGAAGGTTTTCTCTTAATTACTTGTAACCAGTAATTACGCTATATCTTGGAAAGTTTCTTTGCTATTTAATAAAGCATAAATCCAATGAAGCAGTTTGTTAATACAGGCTACTATCGCCACTTTTGCAGGCTTTCCCTCTGATTTCTTCTTATCATAGAATTCTTTCAGCTTGTTGTTTTTTGAACTTCTGATACCACACAATACGGCAAGATACAAAGCATGGCGTAATCTACTTGAACCTCGTTTTGTAATACGATTGGTTGTGGCAGTAAACTTTCCTGATGAGTGAACACTGGGATCTACTCCTGCAAAGGCAACTAGTTTTTTCGGATGATTAAACCGTTCGATTTCTCCGATCTCAGAGATGATCGTGGCAGCGATCTTTTCTCCGATTCCTGGAATCGATTGGACAATCTTATAATCTTCTAATTCATCTGCCAAGGTCACTATCCGAACTTCCAACTCCGAAAGGTGTCCTTGGTACTGAAAAAGCATTTCAATATACATTTGAAGATTGATCAAGTGACTATGATACACCACTTTTTGAAATGGATTTCGATAGGCAGAATCCATTAGTTTTTTTGCCTTTTCCAATGCCCATAGACTAGAACGTCTTGGACAAAACTCCATCACACACTCTGCTAGCTTACTTTCTCCAGCCGTTATTACATCTTCTGAAGTGGGATATTTCTTTAACATCAATAAAGAAACCTTTGAATAAAGATCACCAAAAACCTTGCGGTATTCAGGAAACACTTGATCTAGAATAGTGTGAAACTGTAGCTTAGCCTCCACATACATATTCGTCACAATCTCCTGTTGTCTCGATAGATTTCTAAGATTTAAGAGTTGAATCCCTCTTTTTTTATGAGGTTCAAAATCTTCTTTATAATAAAGCATACACAACTGATACGCATCAATTGCGTCTGTTTTTACCTTTCTTAAACTAGATCTCTTCGCTTGATAAGAAATAATAGGGTTAAGCAAGATATATAAAACCTCGTTCTCCTCCAAGCATTGAATAACAGGAGAGTGGTAATGACCTGTAGATTCTAGAATGACTATAGGCATTTGCCCGGTCATCACTTCGATCTCATGTAAGAAGCCTATAAAACGGTCTAAATCCTCTCGTGTATGCTTCATAGAATAACTCTTTCCAAACGGCTTCGATTTATCTAAAAATGCCTGAACTTGGCTCTCTCCTTTTGCCACATCCAGTCCAACTACTGGGTTCATTTAACTTCCTCCTCTGACTCACTCACCAGTACCCCTGTTCCTCCTTGTAGTGTCATAGCTTCGCTTGTTATACGAGATCTATGTCCCAACCAGCCTCAAACATGTTTCTACAAGTAGGGGGTGGACAGTTTAGCCGACGGGATCATTGTCCCACGCACCCGTACGTCCTACCCTGGCTACTGATATATTAAATCCTATAAAAATAAGGTCAACCAGTAAAAACTGGTTAACCTTATAATACGAAGCACCCGTTAGTGGAACTGTTTCAAAGCTAGATAGAAATAATCTGAAACTTTAGATTTACAGGTTGCAATTTAAATAAAGATGAAATATAATTATTTTAATAAATTATAATTTATCGATAAAAATATTTTAATTGCAGTTTGAAAAGGAGACGATAAAATGAATTATGAAATGATTATTGAAACTACGGAGCAGCTTCATGCCCTATCCCATCCACTAAGACAGCGTATTTTAACCGTTCTTTCATTTGATGAAATGACAAATAAAGAAATTTCAATAGCCCTCAAAGAGTCTGCACCTAAAGTGCACTTTCACGTAAAGGAACTCCTGAACGCTGGAATTATCCGACTTACAAGAGAAGAAGTAAAAGGATCCATCATCGAAAAATATTATACGGCTTCAGCCCGTTCATTCCGACTTTCTCCTTCTCTTGAATTGGCCAAATCCGATGAACATATGCTCTACGAATCTACTTTTCATGAAACTTACCGGAATCTCATCGAAAGTGTCGATTATCATGAAGGTTTCCTTCCAAACTCATTCATCACTCAGGAACACGCGTGGTTAACAGACGAAGAAATAGCTTCTATTAAGGAACATTTATCTGCTATCGATCAAATTATGAATAATTCTTCCATGAAACGAACACCTACAGATAATCGGAAATTCTATACGATCAGCAGTTTTTTTCATCCAGTTTCTCCAAAATCTAAGAGAAGAGAAACAAAACAATGAGAAGACTATTTAAAAACAACCTCTTCTCCAATAAGAATTTCGCTTATTTTTTCTTTGGTCAGTCCTTCTCGACAATAGGAGATGGATTCCAGCAGATCGCCCTGATTTACTTGATTTTTGAGATGGGTGGAAGCGGCAGTCAAATAGCTCTTTCCCTATTCTTCTCGGTCTTTCCTCGTATTCTTCTATTGCTGGTGGGAGGCGTTGCAGTTGATCGGTTAAGTGCGAAACAGGTTATTTGGATTTCAGACTTCGCTCGGTTTGTGATTTTGACCGTTTTGATTTCATTTTTATTCTTTGATGCCTTGTCATTTCCACTGCTTTACCTCTTAATTTCTTTATCTGGTGTGGCAAGCGGATTTTTCTATCCGGCATTTAATACCATTGTTCCTTCTATCGTAGAAACAAGGGATTTAGAAAATGCAAATGCATGGGTTCAATCAATCTCTCAAACCGCCATCTTCATTGGTCCTCCTCTTGCTGGATTAGTGGTGGGGCTCTACGGAATTGAGGCTGGTTTTCTCATAAATGCCCTGTCTTATTTGATTGGCGCTATCACCGGGATTATGGTCAGCGTTAACAAGGAAAGCTCACCTAAAGTGAAAGACTCGCGTATTATGAAAGATTTCGTGGAAGGGTTTCAGCAAGTGTGGACAACCAAGTGGCTCCGTATCGTACTGTTGGTAGATTTAGTGGGGGGACTGGTAGTAGTCGGTCCAATGCAGATCGCATTACCGCTATATTCAAAGGAAAGCTTCGATCTGGCACCTTCACAGATGGGATTCGTCTTGGCTGCCTTTGGAGCAGGTTCAGTCATAGGCATGATGTTTGTCACCAAATTACACCCAAAATATAAAACACTTCGTTCGTTTTACTGGCTTGAACTTATACAGGGACTGCTCTTGTTTTTAGTAGCTATTCCTTCCATATGGGTCGTGTTGCTATCTTTAGCGGCCATAGGGATTTTGAATGGTATATCAAGTGTCATCATCATTTCAAAGATTCAGGCCCATGTTCCAAGGGCAAGGCTCGGCAGAACGATGAGTATCGTTTCGCTAGCAGCTTTCGGGGCAGTTCCAATTTCTCAGTTGTTGACAGGCTGGCTATCGGAAACCATTCCCTATGCTTTTATTTTTGTTTTGGCTTCCACTTTGCTATTCCTCAGTGGCGTAATGGGATTAATAGTTTATAACAGACAAAGCAGTGAAGAAGCGGTTGTTTAAGGGGATTGTTTGAAATGACTATGATTTTGTAATATGTACCTATGTCAGAAACAAGCGTGAAATTCATGACTTTTATGTTTATTGGAATTAACATGAAAGTTTCTGACACAGGGACACTATAAAATTTTGTTTTCAGGGAAGTATTTTCTAACTAGTACGTATTTAATGTTAGTAATTTAAGAAGAATATAATAAACAAAGCTTAAACAATCAGGAGGAAAAGCTTCATGGATATTATCAAAACCTATTTAGATACTGTTTTTAAAGCTTTTCTAGAAAATTATCATCAATGTTCATTCGACTAATTAATATTACTTGCATCTCTCCAATAAAAAAAAGGCTTTTCCCCATCTTGAAGTAAAGCACCTGTTAGTGGAAGAAGGAAATTCCCTTTAACTTTACCTGTTTTACTCTATCAATCTAAAAAGGTCAGAATAAAAAAGTTTTATCGTTGCTTCATTTTCTTTATCGTTATATAATCCAAAGCCATATTCAGTTCCTTCAATTAACCCAACTGAATACAACAATCCTTCTTGAAAATCCTTTGGACGATAGTCAATAGCATCCGAGATGAAGGGGGTCAATGAATCGGTTCCAATGAATATTATTGGTTTCTGTAATTCAGCATAAATTTTTGAATAATTATCGTTAGAGGCTTCTGCTAATTGTTCTTTCATGATAAAGACAGCATCATAGTTTTTATAATTGTCGTTAGATAAATCTTCAAAAGTAATCGGAACAAAATTTACTGTCTTATTTTCTATTATAGTAGGTGAATTTCCAATGATACCAATGTTCAAAACACGCCCAGTGTAAGGATTAGTCGGAGTGGTAGAACTGCACCCAGTCGTAAAAGTAAGTAACATCAATATAAAAATGAATAATGATTTCTTCATTACATCTCCCTCTTAACAATCTCCATTTTTTAATTATTACTTATTCTTTATTTTATATTCGAATTCCTTCTTCAACTAAACTCCGTCATTGTTTCGATAAGAAAAAAGGCTCTACTCCATCTTGAAGTAAAGCACCCGTTAATTGAAGAAGAAAATCAGTACTGGTAATAATCAAAGCATTACTTTTTTTTCAATCGCTTTTATCCTATCTTCTAATTCTTTATTTTTCTTTCTTACTTTATCTACATAAAATGCAGAACTAAAACCAAACCCTAAAGCTAACCATGTAATAAATTCCATTTTCAATCTCCTATCATACTCATTTAAAAATCATTATTTATATCCAGATTATAACATTTCTTATTCAACTAACCTGCCACTTCGTATTATAAGGTCAGCCAGAAAATCTGGTTGACTATTTTTTATATGGTTTTATTATAACAATAGCCAGGGTAGAACGTAACTGCCCTTGGGGCTTGACCCCGTCAACTAAACCGTTCACCCCCTACTTGTAGAAACATGATTGAGGCTGGTTGGGACTTAGATCTCGTATAACAAGCGAAGCTGTGACACTGCATGGAGGATTAGGGGCAACTGGCAAGCTAAAAGTTTAGGAGGAGATTGATAATGAATCCAGTCGTTGGTCTGGATATTTCAAAAGGAGAAAGCCAGGTTCAAGCTTTCTTAGATAAAGGCAAACCATATCGTAAAAGTTTTAAGGTAGATCATACTTTGGAAGGTCTGAACGACCTTTTCATGTTTTTAGGGGATGTACAAAAAGAGGCTGGAAGGAAGCCTACTGTCATTTTAGAAGCTACAGGACATTACGGTGCCCCTGTCGTCCATTACTTAGAAGAGCGAGGATATTTAATGATTATCATTAATCCTCTGATCTCATATAAGGCAAGAGGTTCGAGTTTGCGAAAAGTTAAAACCGACGCCATTGATGCATATCTTTTATGTGAACTGTTCTATAAAGAGGAATTGGAGCCATATAAAAAGCGGGGTGTACAATTATTAAACCTGCGCAATCTTACTAGACAACATGAAAATATAACTGGTGTAATGATTCAAACGAAGTTGCAATTTCAGGCGGTCCTTGAACAGGTATTTCCTGAATATAAAGGGGTTTTTGGAGATTTATATTCTGTGGTTTCTCTATTGACTCTGTCCGAGTTCCCTTCTTCAGAAGACATTTTAAAAGCTAGTGAGGAATCAATTACAGACAAAATATTTGAACTATGTAAGAGTAGATCGATTAAATGGGCCAATGAAAAAGCAGTACAACTTAAAATAGCCGCAGCTAGGAATCCCTTTGAAAAAACAGTTTACCTGAGTCATATTTTAAGTCTAGATATGTATATAAATATCCTTCTTCAATACAAAGAGCATCTATCAAAGTTAGAGTCAGAAATAGATGCCCTCGCTAAAGAAATTGAAGAATATACTATCATCAAATCTATCCCCGGTATCGGTCAAAAAATCGCGGCAACGATTATTTCAGAGATTGGTGAGATAGATCGATTTAACAATCCTAAAAAGCTTGTAGCATTCGCTGGAGTTGACCCTAGCGTATTCGAGTCAGGTAAGTTTTCAGCGACCAAGAATCGAATTACCAAACGGGGCTCAAGTAGGCTTCGACATGTCTTATTTATGGCTGTACGTTGTGCGATACGAGATTGTCGAAAGGCTAAAACAGACGATATAGTGATTCCTCGAAACAAGAAATTACGTGAGTTTTATGATAAGAAACGTGAGGAAGGAAAGCCCTATAAAGTAGCCATGATAGCTTGTGTTAATAAACTATTACACTGGATTTTTGCCTTATTAAAAAACAAAACCACATTTCAAGATTTAGCCTGATACACATAAATATTCAAATATACCAATACCTTCCAAATAGAGATTTCGGAAGGTTATTTGTCATACCCTTTTTTAGTATATCATGTGTTTTTTAAAGTTTTAATAGAAATATATTGACAAACTATTAGCTGGTTTAGTTCAATAAGAAAAAGAGTTGCCTAAGCAACCTCTCGATCTTTACTAAAGCACCCTATAGTTCAAAAAGAATTGTCACCTACCTTATGGCTATATGAATTTCAATTGCTCCATTAGGGTAGTATTTTTCAAAATCAAATGAGTAAGCTCTCTTTAATATACCAGCTTCTTCTTGTTCCCATATTCTACTCCAAGTATTAAAGATGCCTTGTTCTTCAGTTGTATCAACTTTAAAAGTACGATATTTCTCGTTTTTCGGTATTTCTATAAAAGATTCCCCGTTAATATCTTCAATGGCAATGCTTAACGAATAATCCCCTTTATAGTCGCTTTCATATTCATGATATACACCGTATGTAGTTTCATTTTTATGTAAACTGTCAGTAGCCTCTTTCCACATAACAGTGATTTTTTGCATTATACGTTCATCATTAAAATTATTGGTTCTTATGCTTTTTACAATTGATAATTTCAATATTCTCACCCTTTCGATTTTCTATATCTTAAAGTTCAATAATCGATATTTACATTTCCTTCTTCTTAAACTAGTCGAGTAGAAGAGAACCTCTCTACCTTGCGGTAGATTGTGTTCCTCCCCCCTCACAGAACCGTGCTTGCGCTATTTACGCACACGGCTCCTCCTAGTCATCATTCACAAAATATAGCTAATTTCTTTTCTTAAGTCGTATATATTCACCTTAATTCTTGGTGAAGGTAACGGATATTTATGAAGAAAGAGATTGAATTTATCCCAAGTAAAGGATTTTCTTTGACTTCTTCTGTTGAGCCATTTAAACAGTAAATATTGGATTTTGTCTTTAAATTGGTGAACACTTGGAGTGTTATCCGTGATGCAATAGTAGTTGTAGTAACCTACAAGCGAGCGTTTAAATCTATCCATAATCATATGAATATCATTATTTCGATTATTCTTTATCCATTCCTTCGATTCCTTTAGTTTACCTTGTAGCTTTTTCCTGCTTGATTTCCGTTTCACTCGAAAGTATCCAGATTTACTCTTTCCACAATAGTGTGTAAAACCTAGGAAATCAAAGGTATCAGGTTTTCCATTTCCCTTTAGTTTTGCATCTTTCTCCGCAAATCTCCCAAAGGGAATAATTTTGGTTTTATCCTCCGCTATTTCTAAGTTAAACTTCTGTAATCTCAGCTTCAATGATTGAAAGAATTCCTGAGCTTCGCTCTTATATTGGAAGCAACACACAAAATCATCTGCATATCTAACTATGTATGCTTCTCCTTTACACTGTTTTCTAACTTCCTTCTCAAACCACATGTCCAGGACATAATGAAGGTACAGATTGGCAAGGACCGGAGATATGACTCCACCTTGCGGTGTGCCTTTATCTGTCTTGTATTTCTTTCCTTCCTCCATGTATCCACCTTTAAGAAACCTACCAATTATTCTTAGTAAGTTAGGGTCAGCAATTCGCAGCTTTAAGAACTCCATCATCCATACGTGGTCAACATTGTCAAAGAACCCTTTAATATCTACATCTACTATATAATTTACCGATTTCTTTTCCATATAATGATTTAATATTTTCAAAGCATCATGGCAGTTACGATTTGGGCGGAACCCAAAAGAGCAGTCTAGAAATTCATTTTCATAGATGGCATTTAGTATTTTTGTAATGCCTTTCTGTACAACCTTATCTTCATGTTCCGGTATCCCCAATGGTCTTTTCTTGTTGGAGTTAAGCTTGGGAATATACATTCTCCTTACGGGAACAGGATGATAACTTTTACTTTTAAGCCTACTTACTAAATCCTCTATATTTTCCTCTAGAGTCTCACTGTATTGCTCTTTAGTGGTGCCATTAATCCCTGTTGCCTTCTTATTAGGTAATTCAAGATGACATTGAACTAGAGATTCCTTATTTAGTAAATGTACAATAGATGTAAATTTCATTTTCGGATCAGATTTTGCTAATTCCGCTATCCTTAATAGTTTTGTTTCCATTTAGTATTCCTACCTCCGCGTGTAGTAAATGTGTCCCTAGTAAGGGTGATAACTTGGTAGCAGCCTTTCCTCCATCGGCATTACCCAACTTCATTGGTACTACGCTGCTATCCGACTCCCTAAACGGCATTTGGTTTCCTTGCTTATTATCACTTGTACACCATACTCTTCACTAAGAAGAGACCGCTAGGGTCTCCCGAGTTGCCGTATCATATCCATGTGTGACGTGCCAAGGTCTCTGACCCCAGAGAGGCTTCATCCTTCTTGCCTTTAACGAAGAATAAAATGTAGTTTTCTGCCGCAGGTAAGGCATCAACCCTCTCGATTTACTAACATTATGGGGCTCAATCCCTTCAACCATTTGGCTTTCGGCCCGCCACCTAACTGTCTACGCTTAAAGGCTAATGTTACCATTAGCCCTCCAAGACTCGCTACGAGTGAATGGCTAGTTCTTTCTCGGCGGGAATCCCACCCGCTATATGATACGACCTAGGCTCGGCCGCACACCTACGTCGTTAGTTCAATATGAAAAAGTCACCTCAAAAGGCAGCAAAAAGGCTTTACTCCTTCTTGAAGTAAAGCTACCCGTTTGCAAGTACAATTGAACCAACAGTTATCCAAAGTGATTATGAAACCACCAAACAATAAGGATCATACTCACTATTCCCCAAGCTGTGGTGCTCACTATCCACCAAATGATGGATTTAGATTTTGTTGAACTTTCCTCTTCATCCATATTTGCTGTTATAAAATCGAGCTTACTTTCCATACCTTTTTTCATAGAAGTGAGAACAACAAATCCGATTATTATGAAACCAATAGATATCCAGAGTAATATGTCCACCTTTTATACCTCCATTTTTTTGTGTGAATTACTTTCCTTTCAATCTTCTTTATTCAATTATCCTGCAACGTTTGTTCCATAAAAAGCTTGAAACTTAAGAGGGATTTCTTAATTGAGTGTAGAAAAATATATGTGTAAACAAAACACAGGAGGCTACTATGACTAATTTAATATCACATATTGCTACAATGGAAATACCTGTTACTAATTTAGAAGAATCTATAGCGTTTTATATCGATATCCTTGGTGCCGAAGTCCACTTTCAAGGAGAAAAAAATGCTATGCTTACTATGAAATCAAAAGGAGTTCCAACGATTTTTTTGGTTGAAACGGAAAAAATTAATGGATTATCATTCAGAAATACAAATACTAATATCGTTCATAGCGTAATTGACTTTTATACTCCTTCCTTAAAAGAATTATATGAGTGGCTTGAAGGAAAACAAGTTGAAGTTGGTCCTTTAAATTTACAAGGCGAATTTGGAGGTTTTGGATTTAAAGATCCTTCTGGAAATTGGTTAAGTGCCTGCAATATCCTTCACCCAGAACAGTAAAAAATTTTTTTTACTATTTGAGTTACTGGCGTAATTTTTTTGCGCCTTTCTTTCTAGTACACATAATGAGTCTAATGCGAAATAAAAACTACCATTCTCTTCTCATTTTTGGGGTTCAATTTTTATTTGTTCTATTTGGTCTAAAATCCAAGGATAATTTCCCTCTTTCGAATAAGTTGTAAAATATTCTTTATTTTCCTCCATTAGATTCCAAGCCATCTCTTCATTTACAACGATTTTAAAAGCATCTTCTTCCGTGTCATTATTCGGGTCATAAGCTTTTATCCAGTATTCCTTATAATTGTCCGAGTGACCTTTTTCCATGATTTTCAAATAGGACGTTGTCGATGTATATGGTCCTCCACAAGATGTAAGTATCAATAATACAAATAAGAGTATAAAAATCAGATTTTTTTCATTGTCTCCTCCGCAAGACTTTTATCTTAAGTAATGTTCTCTGTTCCATCGAATAGTTCCTTCTAAGCTGCTTCGTTAATTTAAGTGTAACATTTCACACAATGGACCACCGATATCTAATTGATGTTTTTGGACGTAAAAATAGACCATCAAGTTGATGATGGTCTTGTTTAGCTACAGCACTCGTAAGCTTAAGTATTATTTTTCAAAAAAAGGATTACTAATTAAAACGTAAAAAAGGGAATGGTCGTTCAACATCATTCTTTCTATTTACATTATACCATTACTTACAGGTTAAAATATAGACTACTCTTTTTATAATACCCATACTATACTAGTATTCCAAATCTAAAAATATAAGGAGTGTATAAGTATATGAATGACAAAACAGATATCCTAGATAACGGTCCTTTTTTTCATGGTACTAAAGCAGAACTAAAAATTGGAGATTTATTAGAAGCTCAACACTTATCAAATTACCAAGATAAAAAATCTAACTATATTTATTTTACTGCAACCTTAGATGCTGCTAAATGGGGTGCCGAATTAGCAAGATCTAAATCAAAAGAAAGAATTTATATTGTAGAACCATTAGGTTCTTTTGAAAATGATCCGAACTTAACTGACAAAAGATTTCCTGGAAACCCAACACGTTCTTATCGTTCTAAATCTCCTTTGAAAATAATCGCTGAATTAAGTTCATGGGAAAGACATTCCGACGAAGAAGTAAATCATATGCTTACATCATTAAAAAAGTTAAGTGAACAAGGAAAAAATGTAATATACGATTAATCCAGAATATCTATAAGGTAATAATTTAGGATACCAAAAATTAAGGAAGAAGCCTGATCCTGACTTACGCCAAGATCGTCCTCTTAAATTTTCTCTAGTATCTGTAATAAGAAATGGCACTTATAAGTCTTTTTTACTTTTCTTAGTCATTTTCCAAATACCATTTGCCATTTGCAGCTTTTTCTAAACGATTCATTATCGCCGCTCCAACTCCTGTCTTTGGAAATACTGGAACTATTACTATATCCGCATCCGTATCGTCACAACTTCTAAGCGCCTGATACAACAAATGAGCAGCTTCATCTGTTTGTCCGTCGCTTCCTAATGTGAAATAATAGTCAGCCTCTGGCAACTCGAACTGTTCTGTTGCAATTAGAGCCGCTTTTTTTTGTTCTCTATGTATGCTTTCAATAGCTTTACGGATAGAATTTAACGACGCATCTATTAAAAAAACAGGAGCATTTGGTGCATAGTGAGCGTACTTCATCCCTGGCGCTCTTGGTGCTTCTGCTCGATCTGTCAGCTTTGCTTCATTAACAGGGCCAATGACTTGCTCAAGCATTTCCTTCGTAACCCCACCTGGGCGCAAGATAGTTGGAATTTCACTAGTACAATCTAATACTGTTGATTCTAATCCCATTCCTGTTACTCCACCATCAATTATGGAAGGAATTCTTCCGTTTAAATCGTGTAATACATGATTTGCTTTCGTCGGACTTGGTTTTCCACTTCTATTGGCACTTGGAGCGGCAACCGGATGCTTTAGTTGTCTTAATAGTTTTAAAGCTACAGGATGATTAGGCATTCTTACTCCAACTGTATTCAACCCTGCACTAACATTGTTCGCTAATATGCCTGGCTTTAATGGTAATATCAGCGTCAATGGTCCTGGCCAAAATGAGTCCATGCACTTCTGTGCTATTTTCGGTATATCTGAAATAAACTCATGAATTTCTTCATTAGAGCCAATATGAACAATAAGTGGGTTATCCTGTGGTCTTCCCTTTGCTTCGAATATTTTTGCTACCGCTTTTTCATTTGTAGCAACTGCTCCTAGGCCGTATACCGTTTCAGTTGGGAAAGCGACAACTTCGCCAGACTCTAATAATTGAACAGCTTGTGCATAAGTTGCTTCTTCTGTGGATAAGTTACCCACAGCTAAAATTTTTGTATCCATGCATAATCTCTCCCTTCTTCCATTCTTATCCACAAAATGTTGATAACTTTCAGATTATTGTGGAAAACTATGTGGAAAATTTCTTTTTTAACCATTCCCATACAAAAAACTTAGGCTTTTCCTCTTTTACTTCTTCTTTATAACAAGCCTTTGGAAACAAACCACACCACCAATTGTCTCCTCTACCACTTCCAATTGAAATGACAATCGCCTCCACATTGGTTTGAGCAGCAATTCCACTCTCCCATTCCTTAGGAGGGAACATTGTTTGCCCCTTAGTAATTGTCATCTTTTCTTGGAAGCTTGTTGATAGGCTTTCCACAGTTTTCTCAAGTTCTGTATATGTTTGTTCTGGGTTCATCTCGTAATTGATAAGCATTGGAGCTATTATTTCCTGTACTTCTTTCTTTACCTGTTGATCGTAGACAGTATTACTATTTGCAACTAAGCGAAAGCGCATCGCTTCAGTTTGTTCTGTATCGTGGATAAACAAAAACAAAAATGTTTGAATGACTAATAGCATCCATACAAATAGAATTGTTGCGTCAATTTTTTGTCCTACTGAGGTTGCTCTTTTTATCTCGTAATCTGGTAACATATAACATTCCTCCCTTAGGAACATTGTTACCAATAGATTCATATCTTATTCAGCATTTGTACAAAAAACAAAACGATTTTTTCCATTGATATCCTTAACAATCTCTACCTTCCCATTAGGAAAAGCCTTTTGAAGCATATTTGCTACTGCCTCTCCTTGTTCATAGCCAATCTCAAAACCTATTAAACTTGGTATTTTCATCAAACTCGGGAGATTTACAGCCATTTTTCGATAAAGCTGTAATCCATCCTCCTCTGCAAACAAAGCCAAATGTGGCTCGAAATCGATGACTGTATCTGATAAGGATGGAGCTTCATCATGTCCAATATAAGGAGGATTAGATAATATTATATCCCACTTTTCATCCATAATTGGCTGCAATAAATCTCCGTGCTTGAAATTAATAGTTGCCTCAAGTCGTCTAGCGTTATGACTTGCCACCTCTAGCGCCTTTTCAGAAATATCGGTTGCTGTTACTAGAGAATGAGGTATTTCTTTTTGAATAGTTACAGCTATTGCTCCGCTCCCCGTTCCTATATCTGCTATATGGAGGGGAACCTCATCACCAAATATTACAGATGAACGTTTTTTTACTTCTTCTATTAATTCTTCTGTTTCTGGGCGAGGAATCAAAACAGACTCATTTACTAAAAACTCTCGGTCGTAAAAAGTTTCCTGACCAATAATGTATTGAAAGGGTCTTCCTGTCGTATGCTCCTCTACGTAGCTCCAGAAAGTATTAAAATCTTCTGTGGATATTTCCTCATACATAGCCATCATAAGCTGCGAATAATTTTTTCCAAGGACAAATTGTAATAGATAGCGAGCTACTTCTTTTTCACGATTATTTTCCCCTAAAAAAGAAGAAGCCCGATTCAGGGCCTCATAGATTGTCTTAGACATTCGTATCATTCATTCTTTCTAGCTTTTCTGCTTGATCCTCTAAAATCAGTGCGTCAATGACTTCGTTCAGCTTGCCCTCTAAAATTTGGTCCAGCTTTTGAATAGTCAAACCGATACGATGATCAGTCACTCGATTTTGTGGATAATTGTAAGTACGAATTCGCTCCGAGCGGTCTCCGGTACCTACTGCAGACTTACGAACTGCATCATACTCCGCTTGTGCCTCTTGACGGAACTTGTCCGCAACACGAGCACGAAGGATTTTCATTGCTTTTTCTCTGTTTTTAATTTGAGACTTTTCATCTTGCATTGAAACAGTAATACCTGTAGGTAAATGAGTCATACGAACGGCTGACATCGTTGTGTTAACCGATTGTCCACCGGCACCTGAAGATGCAAAAGTATCTACTCGAACATCCTTTTCGTGAATATCCACGTCTACTTCTTCAGCTTCCGGAAGTACTGCAACCGTTGCAGTTGAGGTATGAATACGTCCACCTGACTCCGTTTCCGGAACTCGTTGCACACGATGTGCACCATTTTCATATTTCATCTTAGAAAAGGCATTGTTACCATTAATCATGAAGATAATCTCTTTAAATCCACCTAGACCTGTAGGTGAGGATTCCATAATATCAATCTTCCAGCCTTGCGTCTCCGCAAAACGGCTGTACATTCGGAACAAGTTTCCTGCAAATAGTGCAGCTTCGTCACCACCAGCTGCTCCACGAATTTCCATAATAACGTTTTTGTCATCATTCGGATCTTTTGGGATCAATAAAATACGCAAGCGCTCTTCTAGCTCAGCAATTTGGCCTTCTAGCTCACTTACCTCTTCCTTTACCATCTCACGCATGTCAGCATCAAGCTTTTCATCAAGCATTTGCTTTGCATCTTGGTATTGGCTTTTTACTTCCTTATACTCTCGATAAGCATCCACTGTTGGCTGCAAATTCGACTGCTCTCTTGAATAGTCTCTTAGCTTATTTGTGTCATTGACAACATCTGGATCACTAAGCAATTCATTTAAATTATTATAACGGTCTTCTACCGATTGTAATCGATCAAACATCGAGCTCACCTCGTTCATTTATGTGTCTAATAGTACTATTATAAAGAAAAAGTACAGTCCTTGCTACTTTTTCTGTTTTGCTGCAACTGCATACTAAGGGCTTTTAAGCTAACGAGTGAATAGATGACTGCTCTATTCATTAAAAGGCTCGCGAAGATGCAATTTCGCTCGCTCCCCACTCATTTACCAATCGTAGGTTTAAATAAGCCTTCTATGCAAGGTTCCCCGGCTTTCAAATGAAATACCTACTTACTTAATCACGGACTTCAATGAGTTAGCGGAGGATTAGCATGGCATTTACGGCAAACCGGATAATAGGAGTCATTGCCTCCGATTTGAATTTGTTCACCTGTGTATACTGGGTGACCCTTCTCGTCTACTCTCAGATTCATAATTGCTTTACGATGGCAGAACCAGCATATTGTTTTCATTTCTTCAATTTTATCGGCATAAATCAGCATATATTTGCTTCCTTCAAACATTTCGTTTTGGAAGTCATTTTTTAAACCAAAGCCCATGACCGGAATATCAAGCTCATCTACTATTTGCGTAAGCTGAAGAACATGCTCTTTTTTTAAGAATTGCACTTCATCGATTAGCACACAATACGGTTTTGGATCAATTTCTTTTACTAATTCAAATAGGTCCGTGTCATCAAAAATAGCATTGGCTTTACGTTTCAATCCGATTCGACTTGAGACATGTCCTACTTCATCTCGAGTGTCAATACCAGGTGTGAAAATAACGACTGGTTTATTTTGTTCCTCGTAGTTATGTGCCACCTTTAAAATTTCAATTGATTTTCCACTGTTCATTGCGCCATGCTTAAAAAATAGTTGAGCCATGATATATCTCCTTACTTATCGACTATGTATTTTACTTCTATCTATTTATATCATACGAGTGGAATACCTGAAACTCTTTTAGACGAATTGTCACAAACAAAAATACCTGCAAAGCACTAGGTGCTCTGCAGGTATTTTGTTATTAGTCTTGTGATTCTTCTTTAATTCCGTATTTTTTGTTGAAGCGATCAACACGGCCATCCGCAGCTGCGAATTTTTGACGTCCAGTATAGAATGGGTGACATTCGTTACAGAACTCGACTTTGATGTCTGATTTTACAGAACCAGTTGTGAATGTGTTACCACATGAACATGATACTGTTGCTTCTTTGTAATCGGGATGAATTCCTGCTTTCATCTCTATCTCTCCTCTCGCCCTGAACCATCTGGAACAGAGTTGGTTATGAAACTGATACCTTACACGATCCGATTGATGTCAATCGCATATGTAGCAGAAATGTATAAACTTACGTTACATATAATAACACGTCATCTTGTTCTATACAAGTCATTAGTTTGCATTTAATTTTGAAAACGATACATCCTGTATAAAGTTTTTGCGTCTGTAGACACTGAGAACCAACCCTAACAAGAAGGAATTGAGAACGGTCGGCATAAATCCGTAGCTTAGAAACGGCAGTGACAAAGATACAATAGGAACTACTCCGAGCGTCATCGCAACAGTATATATGAATTGTGTAGAGAAAATTGTAATACATCCTATTATCAGTAGTCTACCAAAGGAATGCTTTGTCATAGAAGAGATTCGTATAAAGCGTACAACGAATAAGCTTAATAGTAAAACTAACCCGAGGGCTAAGGCTAATCCATAAGATTGTATTAAATGTCCAAATACCAAATCTGTATGAGCTGTCGGAATGGTATGGGAAGTTCCAGAGCCAAACCATTTTGCTCCTTGTAGAAGATCAGAGAGCAGTACATACATATAACCCGCATTTTCAGCATAAGCAAGTGGATTTAAATAACCTAATAAACGAGCAATCTGATAGTTCTCTATAATGCCATTTTGATAGCTGAGCCACATAAATATTATGTAGCTTATGAGTAAAGTCGACATAGCTCCAACTACTATAACTTTTTGCTTTCTAGAAAATTTACTATACATAAATAACACGCCAACAAGTACACTGTAAATAAATAATGCCGACAAATTTGCTATAAAGCTAAATAAAAGGAATGATAGCGACACTAACACAATCCCTTGCCATAGTGCAAAGGTTTCTTTAGTAAACAATGCTGACCAGGCAATGAAGTATAGCGGAATAGCCATCCAAACCTGCAATTTTAATGAACCTATCTCAAACATTACTTCACCGTTTATTTGAGTGTTGTGAAAAACATACAAGAATATAATAAATAAAGAAGCTATACCGTAAAAAATATAACCCCATTGCGCAAACTTTCGATAATCAAAATACATCAATACAATAGCTACGACAAATCCAAGAATTATATGAAGTATATGATTAGACAAAAATAAAGGAATCATATGACCAAATCTGTAATCATACTGTGGTTGATTTAAAGCTAAAATCGGCAAAAAGCTAAGAAATAATATTCCGATGAATAAAGACAGGAGTAGCCAATCTATTTTAGGCTTGTGGACCTTGTTCAATGATTTACCAAGCTCGATAGGACTGCCCATTTCTGATGCTGCTTTATCTTCTGCGTCTGTTTCCGTATATCCTTTTGTCATCCAAGCCATTTTCGAGTGTTTCATATGTTTAGCTAGCTCTGCTTCCACATAGACCTTTGCCTCTTTGGAGCGAATATGGGCTACAACCGACTGTAAATATTGCTTAATGTTCATCGGTGGTCACCTCTAGAAATAACTGCTTAAGAGAGAAACGATTAGATGGTGAAGGACACTCTTTTTGCAATAGTTTCTTACCTTTTTTCGATAATCTATAATATTTTTCACCGTCTTCTGCCCAAAAGGAATCTATTATTCCGTTTTGTTCTGCCTGATGAAGATGGGTATATATGCTGCCCTCATTAGAAAGGATAGATTTTTCTCCCGTTATATGTAGAATCTCTGCTAGCTCTCTACCAGTCTTTGACTCTATTAAAAAAGGTAATATTACTTCTGTTAAAGCAACTGGAGAGATTTGTCTGATTTGATCGTTCACTTTTTGCTGAAGTTCCTCCGAAAATTGTAGGCGCTCAAACGTAGTATTTTTCATGGCTTTTTTTAATCCTTTTAATCTCTCTTCCATTCAGACCCCTCCAATATACCCTTTAATAAAAATTTACCTTTGCGTAGCCTTGTTTTAATTGTATTTTCGTTACATTGTAAGACGGCTGCAATTTCCTTAATAGATAATTCTTCAAAATAAAATAAAAAGATCACTTCACGATATTTAATAGGTAAGTTCATAACAGCTGCTGTAAGTTCTGTATCCTCGTCCTGTTGTACAATGACTTGTTCAACACTTGAAGATATAGTTGCTCTACTTAAAATAGCATCTTCTGTTACCTTTACGTTCTGGTTGTACCAGCTTTTTAAATAGTCCTTGGCATGATTGATGGCAATACGCCACAGCCATGTTTTAATGGATGACCGCCCAGTATAGGTTGGTAGCCCCTTGAAGCACTTCACAAAAATTTCTTGCGTTAAATCCTCTGCCAGAGCTTCATTATGTACATAAGCATATACTAGCTGCAATATATCTTGACCATATGTGTTCATCAATTCATCGATAAGCTGCTCATAATTCGTTGATTTAGCATCTGCTACAAATAATTCTTCCACCGTCTTCCCCCCTTTTCGCACATTAGACGAGTGTGCAGGTGAAAAAGTTTGCATTATTTATTCTTATTCTTCATTCGTTAGCGATAACATAACTATTCCATCTTGTAATTTAAATAAGGAAAAGCATTATCAGATGCTGCATTTTCTAATTCCTTTAAGCATAGTGCTAATCTATTCTTAATCATCTCTTCATCGCCCATTTGTTGCCTCACCTTAGAATTTAAGACATCTTCATTTAATACCTCATAGTGCTCATAAGCCTCTAATAATATCCACAAGATGTATTCATCCAATAAATTCTTATAAAAATAATCATTGCCCTCTATATAGCCTTCAATAAAACCTTCTGCAATACGTGTCAATATATTTGAATACTGATTATAAGAGTGTTTTTTATATCTATCCGTATTTGAATAGGCTGGAAGAAGGAAGTTATAACAAAAAACGAAAAAACCAGCATATTTCATATCAAAATCTAATCTTGGATATGGATCAATAATAGAAAGGTTATCTATATTAAATATAAGATTCTCTGGTGTTACATCTTGGTTGACCAGAGATATCTTTTGTGGGCATTTCCTTCTATCTTCTATTAATTTTAGTATCATATTTCCAACTTTATCGCGATTATATGATAAATTGGTATCTTTCAACTTGTTTAATATTCTTATATAAAAGTCATTATCCATTTGCCAAATTTGACTTACTTCTTGTTGTAACTCTCCTTCAAGACGCTCACCATTCCATTCAAGATTGCCGTACCCATTTAAATCAGGATTTTTTCCGTGCATTATTTTAAGAAAGTTTCCGATTTTCTCTCCTACTTCAAATGCTTCAGAAAGTTCAAGGCTCTTAAAAGTTTTTTCACCACCCATATAACTTTCAATGTTAAAAACTAAGGAGTCATCCATGTAATATTCATAGAAAGAAGGACTTATTGAATCCATACACTGATTTGCTTGTAAGTAATAAGCCTTTGCAGATTCATATTCAGTAATCAAGTCAATATCCTTAAAAGCTTGAATTTCCCCATAAGCTATCTTTTTCCTAACCCTTAGTACAAGGTCATCCTCGTTTTTCCTCTCTACCCTGTAGACCTTATGCCAAGCTCCCTCACCTAGTTCTGTAATACCTTCCATCTTTATATTTTCATTTTTAAATTTACCAATGATATTATCAATTTCAACCTTTTTCATTATTAGTTTCCTTTCTGGCAACAGTTTTTAGACTTGCCTCCGCCTCTGTTATTAAGTTCAATAAAACACTAGATAATCCTTCATTACTTTAGTTGAATAAAAATAATCATTTAATATTAAATAATAACCAGCTAAAAAACAAAACTCTGTGGTAAATTTCTTACAACCAAATAGAACTTGCTTCGTCTAACAATTGAAAGGGTGTAGAGGATGGTTCAAAAAGAAGATATAAAAGTGGAAGACAGAAGGGACATAAGTAGTGAGGAAAAACTTGAATGGTTAATGAATGAATTTGGTGAAAATGTAGCTCGTTTAGCATTCACTTATATGAAGCAGAAGCAACTCGCTGAAGATATTGCACAAGAAGTATTTATAAAATGTTACGAAAACCTAGACAACTTTCGTTATGAGTCTTCTTATAAGACATGGTTATACAGAATCACGGTGAACTTGTGTAAGGATAAGTTAAGAAGTTGGTCTTTTAGAAATATCGTCCTGACAGAATTTTTTTCAAAAACAAAGAGTACAAATAAATCGCCTGAAATGGAAATCATCAGTTTAGAAGATAAACAATTGATTTCTGAAAAAATTCTTTGCTTACCAGTGAAGTATCGAGAAATTGTTATTTTATATTATTACGAAGAGATGTCTTATAACCAAATCTCTGACTTATTAAATCTCAGCTTACAAACAATTAAGTCCAGACTACATAGGGCTCGCCTTTTGTTAAAAAATTCACTAGAAGGGAGCAAAATAAATGGATAAGATATTTAAAAATATTACAGATAATATGAACCAAACTGTTTTAAAGGACATTGATTTTAATGAAAAAAATAAAGAAAAAGTAAGACAAGCAATAGAAAATAGAAAAAAGAAACGGTTTAATCTAAAGCCAACTATTCACTTTCTATTACCTCTAGGTGCAACCTGTCTGTTTTTTTTAGGAATAAGTTATTTTATTTTGAGTGAATTAGGGATTTTATCTACAGAAAACCAAACTGTTTTTTTAAATAACACCAGTGAGAATGTTTTAAATGTCCCAGAAAACGAAATGTCTTTTATTAAACCACCTGCCAAGGAAGAATCTTTTGAAGATATGACAAAAGAGGATGTTTTTTTAAAGATGTTAAATTCAGTAGATAATTTTGATACAGCAACCGGTAAATTTGTAAATTATGACATTTATGCTGATGATTCAGATAGTAAGGATATCACTGAGTTTAAAGTAAGTATAAAAAATGAAATCGGCGGCTACGAAAAAAGTACAAATTTATTTGACGAAAAATTGATTCAAGAAATCAATTATAATAACGAAAAAATTTGGATAAAATATCATGATACCAAGACTTATTTTGTCAATGACTATCAACAGGCACCAACTCAAGATGCGTTAACTCTTGAGGAAGCGCTTAGTATTAGCTTAAAAGATATATACAAATCAGATAACGATTTTAGGGAACGGCCACCAATCGGAGGATCAGGCATATCCTTATTCCCCTATGAAGAAGCCTCTATTTATTTAAGAAATATGAGTTTATGGGAAATTGAAAAACAAAATGAAGCATTGTTAGATCATAACACTATTGTTCTTAAAGGAAAAATCGATGACCAAGTGAAAAATCGATTTAACATGATAGGAACTATTGACACATTCCGTTTTTGGGTAGATAAAGATACTGGAATCTTAATTAAATACGAAACGTATGATATAAATGGTGAACTAGCTAGTTATCTTCATCCTGAATATTTAGACGTGAATAGTGAGATTAATCTACAAGAATTTGTACCAAAACTAGATGGCTTTAAACCTTTCGTCAAAAAGGAATTTTTACACCCTGATCCAAAAGAAGAAGAAATAGAAATGGTAGCCCAAGCTGATACTATTAAAGAAGATAGGGACGAAGTTCTGAAATTACTTCGTAAGGATTTACCTTTTTTATATGAATTCAATCATCCTGATCTTGAAATCTTCTCAGCAATGTATGAGAAATATCAAAACTTTAACCATGGTTATCTTACGTATACGTATAAGAATGACCTAGGTGTATTTTACCTACGAACATATCATAAAAATTCTCTTATTCGTACTACCAGTGATTTTGAAAAAGATAAGGGAGAAATGAAAGAAACTTTTACTGTAAACGGAATAGAATGGAGATCATATGAGCTAAGTAATCTTACAGGTACTCATTTCATTGGAAGCAAAGATGAATATATTTATGAGGTAGTGAGCCAAGTGAGCGGATCAGTTACTTATCAAGAGACAAAAGATTTGTTGGAATCTTTGAAGCCAATCAAATAAAAACATTTAAAAGAGGGTCCTGACTAATGTCAGAACCCTCTTTTATTCTTACAGATATTTTACTGTATTTTAACTTTAAAGTGTTACTTTCCCGCTACGATGTGCTTTCATTTCTTCGGTTAATTGCTCGAAGAAGCCTTCGTTCGTTTTAGATTGACGAAGCTTTTTTAAGAAACGCTCTGCAAAATCGGAAGAATCTGAAAATGTTTTACGAATAGCCCATAGTTTATCCAACTGGTCTTTAGGTATAAGTAATTCTTCTTTTCTCGTTCCGGAGCGACGGATGTCAATCGCAGGGAAGATTCGGCGCTCGGCAAGACTACGGTCTAAGTGAAGCTCTAGATTACCTGTACCTTTAAATTCCTCATAAATAACTTCATCCATACGCGATCCAGTGTCTACTAAAGCAGTGGCTAGAATTGTTAAGCTTCCACCCTCTTCAATATTACGGGCAGCACCGAAAAAGCGTTTTGGACGGTGGAATGCCGCTGGGTCAATACCACCTGATAAAGTACGTCCGCTTGGCGGAATGACAAGGTTATAGGCACGCGCTAAACGAGTAATAGAATCCATTAGAATGATAACATCGCGTTTGTGTTCTACGAGACGCATAGCTCTTTCTAATACAAGCTCAGCAACCTTGACATGGTTTTCCGGTACTTCATCAAAGGTTGAGCTTACTACATCAGCTTTAACAGAACGCTCAATGTCCGTTACTTCCTCTGGACGCTCGTCTATCAACAGTACAATTAGCTCAGCATTTGGATGGTTCGTAGTAATTGCATTAGCAATCTCTTTAATCAACAATGTTTTCCCGGCTTTTGGTGGTGCCACGATCAGTCCACGTTGACCATATCCAACTGGTGCTACTAAATCCATAATTCTGGTAGATAGTTTCTCTGGTGTCGTTTCCAATTTGATATGACGATCGGGATACAAAGGTGTAAGCCCCGGAAAATGTACTCGCTCTTTTGCGATTTCTGGGTCTTCTCCATTTACAAGCTCTACATGAAGAAGTCCATAATATCGTTCACTTTCTTTTGGAGGACGTACTTTTCCAGTTACTTTGTCGCCATTACGCAAATCAAATCTTCTGATTTGTGAAGCTGAAATATAAATATCTTCAGAGCTAGGAGAATAGTTAATAGGTCGTAGGAAACCAAAGCCCTCCTGCTGAATAATTTCTAAGACACCTTCCATGAAGAAAAAGCCTTCTTGCTCTGCGCGAGACTTTAAGATTGCAAAAATAAGTTCTTTTTTTGATAATTTGCTATAAGCAGCTATTTTGTACTTGCGCGCGAGAGTATAGAGCTCTTTTAGCGTCATATTCTCTAATTCATTAATTGTTGTTTGTGTCATTAGCACGCACCACTCTTTACTATATTTTATTGTTTACTTTACTGGATTAAAAGGAAAGAAGTTTATTTAGAGGATACCCGATAGCGGACTATCGGGTATACAAAGAAGTTTAGTTTTATAGTACTAAATTCGGTTTTTTGTTTAAACTGTGACGGCCTTCTACGAAACGAATAGTTCCGGATTTCGCACGCATTACAATGGAATGGGTTGAACCAAAGGCACCCTTAAATTGTACTCCTCGAAGAAGCTCTCCATCAGTAACTCCAGTTGCAGCGAAGATTGCATCATCGCCTTTAACAAGGTCATTCATACGTAAAACCTTATTGACATCTAGCCCCATTTTCTTACATCTTTCAAGCTCTGCTTCATCTTGTGGGACAAGCTTACCTTGAATTTCTCCGCCTAAGCATTTTAATCCAACAGCTGAGATAACTCCTTCTGGAGCTCCACCCATGCCGAATAAGATATCTACGCCTGTATCGTCAAAAGCAGTGTTAATAGCTCCAGCGACATCTCCATCAGTGATTAACTTGATACGAGCCCCTGCAGCTCTAATTTCATCAATTATTTTTTGATGACGGTTGCGGCCTAAGATTGTAGCTACAACATCTTCAATATCTTTGTTTTTTGCACGTGCTACAGCACGTAAATTATCAAGTACAGATGCGTTTATGTCTACTTGGCCAACCGATTCAGGTCCTACTGCCAATTTTTCCATATACATATCTGGTGCATGAAGTAAATTTCCGCGATCTGCAATTGCTAGAACTGCTAAAGCATTCCAGCCTCCAGAAGCTACGATATTAGTACCCTCTAAAGGATCTACTGCTACATCGACTTGAGGACCTCCTGTGCCATGTCCAAGCTTTTCTCCAATGTATAACATTGGTGCTTCGTCCATCTCACCTTCCCCAATTACTACGACACCCTCCATTGGAATTGTGTCAAATACTGTTCGCATTGCAGTAGTTGCTGCATCATCTGCTTCATTCTTTAATCCGCGTCCCATCCATCGGGCAGATGCAATTGCGGCTGCTTCTGTTACTCGGACTAATTCCATTGATAAACTACGTTCCATTTAGTTTGTGCCTCCCGTTTTACGGTTTGTGTATAAATATACAACTTTGTTTCTTCCGATATCATTGTAGCATATTTGTCAAATAAGAAAAGAGGAGGTAAGGGTACCTCCATCCTTCAAATTTATCCTTTATTTACTTCAATTTCTTGAACTTCCACTCGTCTTATATCTGCTCCAAGACCTTGCAATTTCTCAATAAGTGAACTATATCCTCTATCAATATGATAGATATCTTGGATTTCAGTTTCACCTTCAGCTATCAGCCCTGCTAATACGAGAGCAGCACCTGCTCGAAGGTCACTAGCTCGGACAGTTGCGGCTTCAAGCTTAACAGGACCTGTTAAGACTGCAGTTCTACCATCCACTCGACCATTTGCATTCATTCGACGAAGCTCATCGATTTGTTTAAAACGTGCTGAGTATATGGAATCTGTAATAACAGAAGTACCCGCAGCCTGAGTTAACAATACTGAGAATGGTTGTTGCAAGTCTGTAGGAAAGCCTGGATACACGAGCGTCTTAACATCTACCGATTGTAAGTTTTCTGCTTTTGGTATAAAAATTTTCTCTTCCTGCTCTTCTACCGTAATACCTATTTCTCGCAGTTTGGCAGTTAATGCCTCAACATGGAAAGGAATAACATTATCAATGGTTACACCATCTCCTGCAATGGCCGCCATAATCATGAATGTCCCTGCCTCAATTCGATCAGGGATGATGGTGTGTTTTGTACCATGTAGTTCTTCTACCCCGTCAATGCGGATGACGTTCGTCCCTGCTCCCTTTATGTTAGCACCCATATTTGATAATAAAGTAGCAACATCAATAATCTCAGGCTCTTTTGCGGCATTTTCAATAATAGTTCTGCCTTTTGCAAGAACTGCAGCAAGCATAATATTAATAGTAGCACCAACGCTGACAACATCTAGATATATCTTAGAGCCTACTAGCTCGTCTGCTCTTAAATAGATTGCGCCATGCTCGTTGCTAACTTCTGCACCTAATGCCTCAAAGCCTTTAATATGCTGATCTATAGGTCTTGGGCCTAAATGACACCCTCCAGGAAGGCCAATTGCCGCTTTCTTAAATTTACCTAACATCACACCCATTAAGTAATAGGAAGCGCGTAATTTCTTTATATTTCCGTTAGGCATTGGCATATCTACCACATTAGTAGGGTCTATTACCATTGTCCCATTAGAGAAGGTCACTTTGGCTCCAACCTCTTCTAGAATTTCCTTTAATGTGAAAACATCTAATATTTCAGGTAAGCCTTCTATCGTAACAGGAGAATTCGCCATTAACGAAGCTGGTATAAGGGCTACTGCACTGTTTTTTGCACCACTTACTTTAATCGTGCCTCGGAGGCTCTTTCCTCCTTTTATTTTATAAACTTCCATAATGTTCTCCTTCGTGTTGTTACTCGCTTTTACGGTTATTCCAATCTGCTAAGAAACCTTCTATCCCCTTGTCAGTTAAAGGGTGATTGAAAAGCTGTTTTAAAACTTTAAATGGAGTAGTGGAAATATGTGCACCATTTAATGCTGCATCAGTAATATGTTGTGGATGTCTAATCGATGCAGCAATAATTTCTGTATCGATGTTATGAATGGAGAAAATAGTTGAGATTTTTGCTATTAATTCCATACCGTCATGGCCAATGTCGTCTAAACGACCCAAGAATGGGGATACATATGTTGCGCCTGCGCGTGCCGCCATTAAAGCTTGGTTTGCACTAAAGATAAGCGTTACATTCGTTTTGATGCCTTCTGAACGAAATACAGAGCAGGCCTTTAATCCTTCTGGTGTCATTGGAAGCTTTACCGTAATGTTTGGTGCAATGGCAGCTAATTCTCTACCTTCCTTAATCATACCTTCTGCATCTAGTGCAATAACCTCTGCACTTACAGAGCCATCTACTAAAGCTGTGATTTCACGTAAACGATCATGAAAAGAAATGTTTTCTTTTGCAACTAATGATGGGTTTGTTGTAACTCCAGAAATAACTCCCCATGAATGTGCTTCTTTAATTTCGTCAAAGTTTGCTGTATCGATAAAAAATTTCATATTAATAATATCCTCCTCATGATGGAAAAACAGGAGAAGGCTCTCTTTTTTAACTCTGTTTCTCAGATTCAAAGCCTAAGATAGAGCCTATAAGTCGAGCACTTCTCCTTTATATCTATTTATATTTCTTATGCTTTGTTAGAGCTTCCGAACTCACGCATTTTTCCAATTACGGTTGCTTTAATCGCATCACGCGCTGGAATTAAATATTTTCGTGGATCGTATTGGTGTTCATTTGCAGCCAAATACTCACGAATTGCTTTTGTAGCTGAAATTTGGTTTTCAGTATTAACATTAATTTTAGCAGTACCTAAAGAAATAGCACGAGTAATATCTTTTGTTGGGATCCCTGTACCACCATGTAGCACTAATGGTAAATCAGCTAACTTAGATATTTCCTCCATTTCTTTAAACCCTAAATTCGGTTCTCCTTTATATGGACCGTGTACAGAACCAAGAGCAGGAGCCAGACAGTCAATAGCAGTACGTTTAACTAGATCCGCACATTCAGTAGGGTCAGCATAAATAACTCCGTCAGCAATTACATCGTCTTCTTGCCCACCAACAGTCCCTAGCTCTGCTTCAACTGACACATTGTGAGCATGAGCGTATTCAACTACTTTTGAAGTAATCTCAACGTTTTCCTCGAAAGGATGGTGTGATGCGTCAATCATGACAGAAGTGAATCCAGCATCGATTGCAGCTTTACATTTTTCAAAGCTTGAACCATGGTCTAAGTGGATTGCAACTGGAACCGTAATATTATAGTCCACCATTAATCCTTTAACCATATGTACAACTGTAGTAAATCCACCCATGTACTTAGCTGCACCTTCGGAAACACCTAAAATAACAGGTGATTTTTCTTCTTCAGCTGCTTGTAAAATAGCTTGTGTGAATTCCAAGTTATTAATGTTGAATTGTCCAACTGCATAGCCTTCTTTTTTACCTTTTTCAAGCATCTCTTTCATTGAAACTAAAGCCATTGAAAAGGACCTCCTATATTTTAATTGTGCATCGTAAATATTATCAAAATGCTAAGTAGGACGCCCTACTAAACGATAGTTCATAATCTATTATGCCCTATTTGTTATCCGAAAAAACCGTTTAGAGGTAACCTGCTTATTTCCAACATTATCATAACAAAAACAGGCGATGTTTTCCACTGCCTGCTCATGTGCTTGTTATTTTAGTAAATTATTCACAGCGTCCCTTACTTCAAAGATATCAAAAGGCTTGGTAAAATAAAGTGAGGCACCTAAATCCATCGCTTCTTGAATGAGGTTTAACTCTCCATATGCCGTCATCATCATAATCGGTAGATCTGGAAAGTCTTTTTTCATCTTTTTTAGAATTTGAATTCCGTCCATTCCTGGTATTTTCATATCTAGTAATACACCATTAATTGGTTTTTCTTCTACAAGCTTTAATGCCTCATAACCATTGGACGCTAAGCTAATTTCATATCCTTCTTGGGCAAACACCTCTTTTAAAAGCATTCGTATCCCAAGTTGATCATCTACAATCAATAAGTGTTTCATGAAGGAAGACCCCTTTTTTTACCGTATTTTCGCGTATTATAATATTCGCTATTAAACGTCGACTTTCCTCTTTCTTTCTTACAAATTTATTGTAAAAAGGATAAAAATCCCGTTTAAAGAGGACCTTATTAAAGACAAGAAAAGATAAAAATTTACGTAATGAACGAATATAGCATGGAATTTTTATCAATTAAGTTAAGCTGAGTAAGCATTTGCCACCAGTTTGCTCCTCACGTAACAACACAATCTCATTTACTTGTCGATGCAAATGTAAGCGTTTGCGCTTTTCTTGTTTGTCTAGCGCAAGCAGCCTTGCCCCTCGAGGTCAAATGAGTTAAAGCTCCGGTGGCTGAAGAGCTGCCTCCTCGCTTTCCCCCATTTGCTTGTCGGGGCAGATATAGGCGCTTGCACTTTTCTTGGTTGTCCAGCGCAAGCAGCCTTGCCCCTCGAGGTCAAATGAGTTAAAGCTCCGGTGGCTGAAGAGCTGCCTCCTCGCTTCCCTCATTTACTTGTCGGGGCAAACATAGGCGCTTGCGCTTTTCTTGGACAAGTAGCTATAATGAAACCAAAAATTCTTATATAATAGTTGAGAGGTGAAATTAAATGAAAATGCTCACGACACAGCTTTCTGGACTATTTCAAAGAATTGCAAGTTCCGAGGAAGAAAATATAGACGACACAGCTCGTCTACTTGCACAAGCTGCAGCTGGTGAAGGAAAAATCTATTTTGCTTCATTTGAAGAGATGGAAAGTATTTCTATCAATGCAAAGTATGCAGCCGAACCATTTCCACGTATGGAGCAATGGAAGCCTGATATCACTTTGACAAGTGCAGATAGAGTATGGATTCTCACTCGTTCCTCTACAAATGAGGAAGCGCTAGCTCTTGCTAAGAAGTTAAATGAAAATTTTATCCCTTTTAGCGTTCTAGCTAGTGAACCGGCGGAAGAAGGAAATATGCTCTTTGACCTATCTTATACATATATTTCCTTGAAAATTACAAAAGGATTACTACCCGCAGATGATGGTTCTCGACTCGTTCAACCCCATGCTTTAGCTGGATTATTCATTTACGAGGCTGTTAAGTTACAGCTGGATGAAATGATTAAGGGAGAAGAATAAAGTATTATTTCATGGAGGCTAGTTGAGAAAGCTAGCCTTCTTTTAATGCCATTTATTAAGTTATCTCAAAGTCTATTTCCAATTTTATGTTCTTTTCACCGAAGTCTCACAACTAATTTTGGATAATAATTACACAAAATTAAGCGAGAATCTTAGTATGTATAAGTGTTCATCATCTACTTTATATGCCTTGTTTCTTTCTTAATTCCTCACTTTATTTAGTTTTTTTCATATTTATATCATAACTTAAAATACATAATTTTTACATTTAATTATTGAAATTTCGAATTATAAATTATCACTATTTTTATATAACATTACATATAAACCAATATTATCCTATTACTTAGCAATTCTCAATAGGACCTCTATACCGGACTTTTTATCCTATTAAAATGAATTAAAAATAAAAAAATGCAGTTCGATTACTAGTCGAACTGCATTTTTCAAATTATTATTCTCCGACAGAAGCTTTAATAAATTCACGGAATAGTGGTTGTGGACGCTGAGGGCGTGACACAAATTCCGGATGGAACTGGGATGCTACGAAGAAAGGATGTTCAGAAAGCTCGATAATTTCGATTAAGCGACCATTTGGACTTGTCCCTGAGAATATAAATCCAGCAGCTTCGAATTGCTCACGGAACTCGTTATTGAACTCATAACGATGACGATGACGTTCATATACAAGTTCTTCTCCATATGCTTGTTGTGCCTTAGAGCCCGGCGTCAGCTTACATGGATACAATCCAAGACGAAGCGTACCACCTAGGTCCTCTACATCTTTTTGTTCTGGTAATAGGTCAATTATAGAATGCGGTGTACTTGGATCTAGCTCTGTTGAGTGTGCCCCCTCTAGGTTTAACACGTTACGAGCGTATTCAACTGTAGCTAATTGCATACCTAAACAAATTCCTAAGAAAGGTACTTTGTTCTCACGAGCAAATTTAATCGCAGAGATTTTCCCTTCTACTCCTCGATCACCAAATCCACCAGGAACAAGAATACCATCAACATCTGAAAGAATTTCAGCGACATTTTCATCATTCACATGCTCTGCATTTACCCAGTTGATTTCTACATCAGCATCAAAAGCATATCCAGCATGCTTCATTGCTTCTACAACAGAAATATAAGCATCTTGAAGCTCTACGTATTTACCTACTAGACCGATGCGTACTTTTTTTGATAAAGACTTAACTTGATCGACCAAACCAAGCCAATCTGTCATATCAGCTTCTGGTGTTTTTAGTTGGAAGTGATCCACAACAATTTGATCTAAATGCTGTGCTTGTAAGTTTAACGGAATTTCATATAGAGAGTCAGCATCGATACATTCGATTACTTCTTCTGGTTTAATATCACAGAACAATGCAATTTTATCCTTCATGTCTTGTGGTACAGGCATTTCTGAACGAACAACAATGACATTTGGTTGAATACCTAAGCTACGAAGTTCTTTTACACTGTGCTGAGTTGGTTTAGTTTTCATTTCACCAGCAGCCTTGATAAATGGAACTAGCGTACAGTGAATGTACATAACATTATTGCTTCCTACGTCACGTTTCATTTGGCGGATTGTCTCAAGGAAAGGAAGTGATTCAATATCTCCTACTGTTCCACCGATCTCTGTGATAACGATGTCAGCTTGAGTTTCTCTAGCAGCAAGGAATAAACGTTCTTTAATTTCGTTTGTAATATGTGGAATAACTTGTACAGTTCCACCATTGTAATCGCCACGACGCTCTTTTCTAAGAACAGAGGAATACACTTTTCCTGTTGTAATATTAGAATATTTATTGAGATTAATGTCGATAAAACGTTCGTAGTGACCTAAGTCTAAGTCAGTTTCCGCTCCATCATCAGTTACGAATACTTCTCCATGCTGATAAGGACTCATTGTTCCAGGATCTAGATTGATATAAGGATCAAATTTTTGAATAGTAATTTTCAATCCTCTATTTTTTAACAAACGCCCAAGAGACGCGGCTGTAATACCTTTACCAAGTGAAGATACAACCCCACCAGTAACAAAAATAAATTTAGTCATTGTCGTTCCTCCTATATATGGTGTACCAAATAATAAAAGCGCTCCTCCTGCTGGTTTTAGCAGGGGAGCGCGTATGCACATGAGTACGTCTCTTCAAAAAGAGCCCAATAAAATCTTATAGCGTTTAGATTAAGAAGTCAAGGATTATTCTTCGTCTTCATCCTCTTCGTCTAGTTCCTCATCATCTATGATTTCGAATTCATCATCATCCTCATCAATCAGGTCTTCCTCGATAACGTCTACTTCATCGATTTCCTCTTCTACAAAATCGATTGCAACGTCATCCTCTTCATCGTCATCATCATCGTCGTCGTCTTCAGTAAATTCATCGAATTCCTCTTCAAAGATGATTTCATCTTCATCCAAGTCATCAAGATCGTCTAAATCATCCACTGCTTTTGCTTTCTTCTTACGTACTTTTACTGTAGGAGCAGTTTCTTCCTCAATTTGTTCCACTGGGTACCATTCTCTTAGGCCCCATTGATTTTCAGCAATCGCAAGGAAGCGTCCGTCAATATTCATATCTGTGTAAAATTGTGGCTTACGAGCTGCCATTTCCTCATCTGTAAAGCCGTTCAAATTTTGAATTTCATCGAAAAGCTCCGTTAATGTCATCGAGTTTTTCTTATCTTCTAGTATGGCAAAACCAATATCTATTAATGATTCTTCTTGTAGTTGTGCTGTTGTCATTTCACGAAAATTCAAATCGTGCACGTCCTTTCTGTTTCCGCTTGCATACTTTCCATTATATACAAACAATTATGTTATATGCTACATTCATTTATTCTTTTTGAAAAGAGATATTTTCCTACCAACTATAGAAAACAAATAAAAAGAAAGCAAGAGTAAAGGTATAGAGGCGAGTCTTTTATTATACAGCCAAATTGTTGTTAAGAGGAGAACAATTATAACCATCATTTGTACCGGTTTTTTCATAACACTTCTCCTCTACGACTTAATAAATACATTATACTAAAGAATATAATAAAAAAGTGTCTCTAATATACTTAGAGACACTTTTTTTTACATATTTCGACGGTATTGCCCTCCAACCTCGTAAAGAGCATTAGTAATTTGACCTAGACTCGCCTTTTGAACAGTGCTCATTAGCTCTTCAAAAATATTTCCACCGCTCATCGCTACCTGCTTCAAACGGTTCAACGAGTTTTGAACGTCTGCTTCATGCTTGAGTTGGAAATCTTGAAGATTCTTAATCTGGGTTTCTTTTTCCTCTTTTGAAGCACGGGCTAGCTCCATATTGTTAATGTCATCCTCAGATGCCGGATTTGGGTTTAAATAAGTATTCACTCCGATAATTGGCAGTTCACCTGTGTGCTTCTTCATTTCATAGTACATAGACTCTTCTTGAATTTTACCACGTTGATACTGAGTCTCCATGGCACCAAGTACTCCTCCACGATCATTAATGCGATCGAACTCAGCAAGTACTGCCTCTTCTACTATATCCGTCAGCTCATCTACAACAAATGATCCTTGTAAAGAGTTTTCGTTTTTCGACAAACCATGCTCTTTCGTAATAATCATCTGTATAGCCATCGCACGACGTACAGATTCCTCTGTTGGAGTCGTAATTGCTTCATCGTACGCATTGGTGTGTAAAGAGTTACAGTTATCTTGCAATGCCATCAAAGCTTGAAGAGTCGTGCGGATATCGTTGAAATCTATTTCCTGCGCATGAAGACTTCTGCCCGATGTTTGGACATGGTACTTTAACTTTTGGCTGCGTTCGTTGGCACCATACTTCTCACGCATGACGACTGCCCAAATACGACGTGCCACTCGACCAATTACTGTATATTCTGGATCAAGCCCATTTGAGAAGAAGAATGATAGATTCGGTGCAAAGTCGTCAATATTCATACCACGGCTCAAATAATATTCCACATACGTAAATCCATTCGCGAGCGTGAAGGCTAGCTGTGAAATAGGATTTGCTCCGGCTTCAGCAATATGATACCCAGAGATTGAAACAGAGTAATAATTACGAACCTTTTGGTCAATAAAATATTGTTGAATATCACCCATCATGCGAAGTGCAAATTCCGTAGAGAATATACAAGTATTTTGACCTTGGTCTTCTTTTAGAATGTCCGCCTGTACAGTCCCACGAACTACTTGCAGTGTCGCTTCTTTAACCTGAGTAAATTCCTCTACAGTCAAGGTTCTACCTAGCTCCTCTTCCTTTAGGCGAACTTGCTGATCGACTGCAGTGTTCATAAACATTGCCAAAATGATTGGAGCCGGACCATTGATGGTCATCGATACGGATGTAGATGGCGCACATAAATCGAAGCCCGCATATAGCTTCTTCATATCCTCTAACGTACAGATGCTGACCCCTGACTCTCCAACTTTTCCGTATATGTCAGGTCTGTAGTCTGGGTCTTCCCCGTATAATGTTACAGAATCAAAGGCTGTAGATAGTCGCTTCGCATCGTCATCCTTTGATAAGTAATGGAAGCGACGGTTTGTACGCTCTGGTGTTCCTTCTCCTGCAAATTGACGCTTTGGATCCTCTCCTTCTCTTCGGAAAGGAAAAACTCCAGCGGTATATGGAAATGAGCCAGGCATATTCTCTTTATATACCCATTTTAAAATCTCCCCGTAATCGACAAATTTCGGTAGAGCTACTTTAGGAATTTTCAAGCCTGATAGGCTTTCCGTACGAAGAATCGTACGAATCTCTTTATCTCGAATCTTCGTAACGAATTCGTCTCCTGCATATGCATCCTTCAAAGCATGCCAATTTTCTAGAATACGTTTAGATTCTGCTGATAATTCATCTTTAATGCCCGCTGCTAAAGACTCTAAAGATTGAATCAATGCATCCTCCGTTCCTTTTTTCTTTACCTCATCAATAGCGCCTTCTAATTGGAATAGCCTTCTCGCAAACTCAACCTGCTCTTCTGATTTCTTATGATAGCCTCTAACCGTATCTGTGATTTCACGCAAATAATAGCGACGATCGTTAGGAATGATGACATTTTGCTTTTGTGTTTTTATAAATTGCTCATACGAGGTTTCCCAATCAGTTCCCATTTTTTTATTTACGGTTTCAATCAATGCTGCAAATAATGAGTTAGTCCCCTTATCATTGAACTGGCTTGCAATTGTACCGTAAACAGGCATTTTATCCAGTTCTTCATCCCAAAGCTCGTGGCTGCGTTGATACTGCTTTTGGACCTGTCTTAATGCATCCTCTGAGCCCTTGCGTTCGAATTTATTGATAACGATTAAATCGGCATAATCTATCATATCGATTTTTTCTAATTGAGAAGGTGCCCCGAACTCACTTGTCATGACGTACATGGAAAGATCCGAAACGTTTGTAATTTCTGCGTCACCTTGCCCTATTCCACTTGTTTCAACAATTATTAAATCATAGCCTGCGACCTTCACTACATCGAGTACATCTGCAATTGCACCAGACAGCTCCGTTCGCGATCCACGAGTCGCCAAGCTTCTCATGAATACTCTCTTATTGAAGATGGCATTCATACGGATACGGTCTCCCAGAAGTGCCCCACCGGTTTTTTGCTTTGTTGGATCAATAGATAGAACCGCTATTTTCTTGTCTGGTAATTCTTGTAGAAAACGACGGATCAGCTCATCTGTCAAAGAACTTTTCCCTGCACCACCAGTGCCGGTAATCCCCAAAACCGGTGTTCCTTTTGACAAACCTTTTGCCTGTTCTAGCATACTAGTAGTGTCTTGGTCTCCAGTTTGATAGGCTTCTTCTGCTAGCGTAATTAGGTGTGCAAGTACTTCTGGATTTTCCGTTGTCACGTTTTCTATTGCTTCCTTTGCGCCTGAAGCTTTCGTAGGTACGTCACATTCCATCAGCATTTGATTGATCATTCCCTGTAACCCTAGCTTACGGCCATCCTCAGGTGAGAATATGCCGGAAATCCCGTAATCCTGTAACTCTTTTATTTCCTTTGGAATGATTACTCCGCCGCCACCACCAAATATACGAATATGTGGTGCGCCCCTTTCCGCAAGTAAATCCTTCATATATTTAAAATACTCGACATGTCCTCCCTGATAGGAAGAGATGGCAATCCCTTGAACATCCTCTTGAATAGCGGCATTAACTACCTCTTCAACCGAGCGATTATGCCCTAAGTGGATAACCTCTGCTCCGCTCGCCTGTAAAATGCGACGCATAATATTGATGGATGCATCATGCCCGTCAAAAAGGCTCGACGCCGTTACAAAACGAACATGATTTTTTGGACGATATACTTCTACCTTAGACATGTTGTTCCTCCTTGTTTGTATGAACATTTCTTATGAACTTAGGACTGACACTTAAATGATGTCCTTCGCATTACCCATCCCACTGAGTAATAATTGCACTTGTAAATCTGTAAATTGTTCAATTGAAAATTCCTTGCGGAGAGCCCATCTTCTAAAAGCCCACATTTGCCCTTGAACGACCAATGTATGAGCGTAAAGCTTAGCCTGTTCTCCGGTCAACTTAAGCTCCCCACCTTGAATACAGCCAACAATGATCTTGTGGAAGATTTCCACCATTTCCAGTTCCTTTAGTAATACATATTCGAGCGCTTGCTTTGGTAAGGATTTAGATTCCTGGTACATGACGACGAACTCATCCGACATATCATCTATCACCCCATAATAGTGATGAATCGCATTTCGTAAGTCCCCGATTGTACCATTCTCAGGTTGGAAATTGGATAGCCTTTCGTGTACCTCATGATAAATGCTATCGCATACTAAATAGAGGACATCCTCCTTAGTGCGGATATATTCATACAGCGTCCCAATACTGAAACCGGCTTCCTTCGCAATTTCTCTAGTAGTAGTACGATGAAAACCTTTCTGTTTGAATAAAGTCACCGCAGCTCGAATCATTTGCTGGCGTCTTTTTTCAATAAGATTACCGTCCTTTACAGAGGTCAGTACTTCGTGTTTTTTATCCATGTTACTTAGTCAACATACGAGAGATGACAAGACGCTGAATTTCTTGAGTACCCTCATAAATTTGAGTTATTTTTGCATCACGCATAAAACGCTCTACTGGGTAATCCTTTGTATATCCGTATCCACCATACACTTGAACAGCTTCAGTAGTTACCTTCATCGCTGTGTCTCCTGCCATCAGCTTCGCCATAGCAGACTCTTTCCCATAGGAAAGACCATTAGATTCTAACCACGCTGCTTGATAGGTCAATAAACGAGAGGCTTCAATAGAAGTTGCCATGTCTGCTAATTTGAATGATACTCCTTGGTTAGCAGCAATCGGCTTACCAAACTGTACACGTTCCTTTGCGTAGCTAACAGAAGCATCTAAAGCACCCTGTGCAATACCAACTGCTTGAGCAGCAATCCCGTTGCGACCACCGTCTAACGTTTTCATCGCAATGATAAAACCTTCTCCTTCTTGGCCTAGTAAGTTTTCTTTAGGCACTCGACAGTTATCAAAGATTATTTCGGTTGTAGGTGATGAACGAATCCCTAGCTTCTTCTCTTTCTTCCCTACAGAGAACCCTTCGAAGTCAGCTTCCACAATAAATGCACTAGTTCCCTTATGCTTAGATTCTGGATCAGTCACTGCAAATACAACATAGATATCGGCAATTCCACCGTTTGTAATGAAGATTTTAGATCCATTTAACACATAATGATCGCCATCTAATTTAGCAGTTGTTCTCATACCACCAGCATCAGACCCTGAACCTGCTTCTGTTAAACCATAGCCACCGATTTTTGTTCCTTCTGCCATCGGACGAAGGTATTTTTGCTTTTGCTCTTCGTTTCCGTACTTGAAAATTGGCCATCCAGCTAAAGATGTGTGCGCTGAAAGAGTTACACCTGTCGATGCACATACTCGAGATAATTCCTCCACTGCGATACAGTACGCTAGATAATCTGAACCGATTCCACCGTACTCCTCTGGCCACGGAATCCCTGTTAAGCCAAGCTCAGCCATTTTGTCAAAAATTTCACGGTCAAAGCGCTCTTCTTCATCACGTTCTGCAGCTGTTGGAGCCACTTCTTTCACTGCAAAATCGCGTACCATTTTACGAATCATTTCATGCTCTTCTGTTAGTTGAAAATTCATTTGAACATTCCGCCTTTTGATTTGATTTAGTTTTTGTGATTCATAGGTTAGTTTAGGTTTTGTGTATTCCAATTACTATTTAAGATTTTCAGTTTGGGTTTGGTGACAATTTGTTTTTTGTGATGTGCAAACCCTAATTTATAGCAACTATCTATTTATCAATTCATCAAGTGCTTGCTAATTACGATTCGCTGAATTTCACTTGTGCCCTCATATATTTCGGTAATCTTTGCATCACGGAAGTAACGCTCTACTGGATAATCCTCCGTGTAGCCGTAGCCTCCGAATACTTGAACCGCTTCGATTGCTACATCTACTGCTGTTTTGGAGGCGAATAGTTTGGCCATAGAGGCCTCTTTTCCACAAGGGAGTCCCTTATCTCGCATACTTGCAGCACGATAAACTAGTAATCTAGACGCTTCTACTGCTGTCCCCATGTCGGCTAGTTTGAAGCCTACTCCTTGGTTGGCTGCAATTGGCTTGCCGAATTGAACACGCTCCTTAGCGTAGCCCACTGCTGCTTCAAAGGCAGCTTCTGCAATACCTAGTGCTTGGGTAGCAATACCAATACGGCCAGTGTTTAAGTTGGCCATAGCTATTTTGAAGCCTTCTCCCTCTTCCCCTAGTAGGTTTTCAACTGGGATTCTCATATCTTCAAAGGTGATTTGAACCGTTCTTGAGCCATGTAAGCCCATTTTTTTCTCATCTTTTCCGATGATAAAACCAGGTGTATCTTTCTCCACGATAAATGCAGAGATTCCTCGGGAACCTTGTGTAGCATCTGTGGAAGCGAATACGATATAAACGTCTGCCTCTCCGCCATTCGTGATGAATACCTTTGAGCCATTAATCACATATTCATCACCTTTTTTGACTGCCTTCGTTTTAAGAGCTCCTGCATCTGAGCCAGCAGATGGTTCTGTTAAACAAAATGCACCTAAATATTCTCCGGCAGCAAGCTTTGGAATATATTTTTGTTTTTGCTCCTCATTTCCAAAATAAAGAATTGGATTTGTGCCTACTGACGTGTGGACAGAAAGGATAACCCCTACAACTGCGCTCACCTTTGATAATTCATTGATGGCGATGACGTAACTAGTAAAATCCATCTCCGAGCCACCATATTTTTCTGGGATTGTGATTCCCATCAATCCAAGCTCTCCCATTTTTTTAATAATCTCGCGCGGGAACTCCCCTTGCTCCATACGTTCTATAAATGGCTCAATTTCGGTTTTTGCAAAATCACGGACCATGTTGCGCATCATTAGTTGTTCTTCTGTGAAATGTAAATCCATCGATTAATCCCCTTTGTTTGTTATTCGTATATGTAGAAGCCTCTACCAGTTTTCTTACCTAACCATCCAGCCTTCACATATTTACGTAATAACGGGCATGGTCGATACTTGCTGTCTCCAAAGCCGTCGTGAAGAACTTCCATAATGTACAGGCAAGTGTCTAGACCAATAAAGTCAGCTAGCTGAAGAGGACCCATCGGATGATTCATCCCCATCTTCATCACGTCATCAATTGCCTCCTTCGTTGCTACGCCTTCATATAACGTATAAATTGCCTCGTTAATCATTGGCATCAATACACGATTAGCAACAAAACCTGGGAAGTCATTTACCTCTACAGGAACCTTATTTAGCTTTTTCGTCATTTCTTCAATGGCCATATAAATATCATCATTAGTTGCAAGGCCTCGAATAATTTCTACTAGCTTCATTACTGGAACTGGATTCATAAAATGCATTCCAATTACTTGCTCTGGACGATTTGTTGCTGCTGCAATTTCTGTAATCGGCAGAGAGGAAGTGTTTGTCGCTAAAATTGTATGTGCTGGTGTTATCTCATCTAGCTGTTTAAAAATAGATTGCTTGATTTCCATATTTTCGACTGCTGCTTCAATAACTATGTCTACGTCATTTGCATCCTCTAGGGAAAGTGATTTCGTGATTTTATTTAAAATGACTTGTTTTTCGTCCTCTGTCATTCTTCCCTTTTCCACATTTCGAGAGAGGTTCTTTGTAATTGTTTGAAGTCCACGATCAAAGAATTTCTCTTCACGATCATTAAGCTTCACTTCATATCCTGCCTGTGCACAGACCTGCGCTATTCCAGACCCCATTTGTCCTGCTCCGATTACCATTACCTTTTGAATGTTCATGCTAGATTCCCTCCTGTTTTTGGAACTTCAATCATGATGGCATCTCCTTGGCCGCCGCCAGAACAAATGGCTGCAATTCCAATTCCTCCGCCTCTGCGTTTCAACTCGTATGCTAACGTCAAAATGATACGAGTTCCTGACGCTCCAATCGGGTGTCCTAAGGCTACTGCTCCACCATTGACATTAACCTTGCTCTCATCAAGCCCTGCAATTTGACTGCTTACTAAAGCGACTGCAGCAAAAGCTTCATTTATCTCAAATAAATCAATCTCTTCAATTGTTTTTCCAGTCTTCTCTAGTAGACTATTAATAACAATACCAGGCGTTTGTGGAAAGTTTTCCGGTTCAATTGCAATTGCAGTGTGTCCAACTACATATGCTAACGGCTCTTTTCCAAGCTCTTTTGCTTTATCCTCATTTGTTAAAACAAGTGCACAAGCTCCATCATTTACCCCAGGTGCGTTACCTGCCGTGATAGACCCATCCTTACCAAACGCTGGTTTTAGTTTGGCAAGTGATTCAACAGAGGTATCTGCCCGAGGTGCCTCGTCTTGGTCTACGACTATTGGTTCACCTTTTCTCTGTGGAATTTCAACAGGTACGATTTCTTCCGCAAATAAACCTTCTTCAATTGCTTTCAAGGCTAAGCTATGGCTTCTAAAAGACCACTCATCTTGCTTTTCACGAGATAATTCAAATGCTTCTGCAGTAGAATTTCCGTAAGTCCCCATATGGACGCGCTTTGGATGAAATGAACAGGATAGACCGTCATAAATCATCCCATCTACCATTTGCCCATCACCCATTCTTAATCCAAATCTGCCCTTTGGTAAATAGTAAGGAGCGTTAGACATAGATTCCATTCCCCCAGCAACGATCACTTCTTCGTCCCCTAAACGAATGATTTGATCTGCCAGTGTTACACTACGCATTCCAGAGGCACAAACCTTGTTAATCGTTTCTGTTTGAACTGCCCATGGGATTCCTGCCTTGTTGGCTGCCTGTCGGGAAGGAATTTGTCCTTGACCAGCCTGTAAAACTGTTCCCATGATTACTTCATCCACTTGCTCTGGGCTCACGCCTGCTTTTGCAAGTGCTTCTTTTATAACGACTCCACCTAAATCAGAAGCATTTAAAGTGCTTAGCGCTCCTCCAAACTTTCCAAAAGCTGTTCGTGCTCCATCCAAAATTACTGTTTTCGTCAATACAGCCACCCCTTTGATTTGTATGCGCTTTCAACATCTATAAAAAATAAAAATTACTGACTGAACGCTCGCTCGACTTATATTGTTAAGAAAAGGGAGTGTTTCCACTCCCTGCCTCAATTACTTTTAGTTTACTTAAAGTAATTGAGGTTGGCAATTATTATTGAACATTTTGTTCTTCGTTTACTTCTTCTATTTCGGTCATTGACTCACCAAAGATTGATTTTTCTAGAAGCTCTGCAATATCATATGTTCCAACTGTGTCTTCTACTTCCTTAGCCTTTGTACCATCTGATAGCATCGTCAAGCAATAAGGACATCCCGAAGAGATAACTGTTGGGTTTACATCTAACGCTTGTTCTGTACGAGCAACGTTTACGCGGTTACCCACATGCTCCTCCATCCACATTAAACCTCCACCAGCTCCACAGCACATTCCGCTTTCACGGTTACGTGCCATTTCCACTAGCTTCACACCAGGGATAGATTTCAGAATTTCACGAGGTGCATCGTACACATCGTTATAACGTCCCAAATAACAAGAGTCATGGAAGGTGATTGTTTCATTTACTTCATATTTTGGTTTTAAGCGACCAGACATTACTAAATCGTAAAGCAACTCAGTATGGTGTAGAACTTCTCCACTCCAGCCAAAATCACCGTATTCATTTTTGAAAATATTATATGCATGAGGATCGATTGTGACTATTTTCGTTACCTCTGCCTTTTCAAATTCTTTAATATTCGCTGCCGCAAGCTCTTGGAACATAAATTCGTTCCCTAGTCGGCGCGGTGTGTCTCCCGAGTTCTTTTCTTTATTACCAAGAATCGCGAACTTCACTCCTGCCTCGTTCATCAAGTGAGCGAATGATAAAGCAATTTTTTGAGAGCGGTTGTCAAATGATCCCATAGATCCAACCCAGAATAGATATTCAAACTCTTCCCCAGCTTTGGATACTTCTTTTACTGTTGGAATGTGAAGATCTGGACGAGCATCTCTCCAATTTTCTTTTTCTTTACGGTTAAGACCCCATGGATTACCCTGACGTTCAATGTTTGTCATCGCACGTTGTGCATCCGGGTTTACTTTACCTTCTGTCATTACTAAATAACGACGAAGGTCTATTATTTTATCTACATGCTCGTTCATAACTGGGCATTGATCTTCACAGTTACGGCAAGTCGTACAAGCCCAAATTTCTTCCTCAGTAATTACATCCCCGATTAATGATGGGCTATAAATATCTTCAATTACAGCACCTTCTGCGCCAGCTGCCATTGCCAACTGGTTTCCTTTTGTACCTTTGAACGCAAGAGCTGGAACCCATGGCTTTTGTTTTGTTTCTACAGCTCCAGTAAATGTTAAATGATCACGTAGCTTAACAATTAAATCCATTGGAGATAGCATTTTACCTGTTCCTGTTGCCGGACACATATTCGTACAACGACCACATTCTACACATGCATAGAAATCAATCATTTGCGCTTGTGTAAAGTCTTGAACACGTCCAACACCAAAGACTGGCATTTCTTCCTCATCCGCTTCTTCGTCCTCTTCCTCTTCAAAGTTAATCGGACGGAGTCTGCCTACTTTGTCTAAACGATGGAAGTAAACGTTAGCAGGACCAGTGATTAAGTGGAAATGCTTAGATTGTGGAATATAAACTAAGAACGTTAATAGGAACAATAAATGTACCCACCACATTACAAAGAACACAGTGATTGCCGCAGCCTCCGGAATTGCTTGGAAAACGGTTGCAATAGCAGATGCTACAGGCTCACTCCATGTTGCCTCATGACCGTGCCAAATCATTCCCATACCATTACCGATTAATACTGAAACCATTAGTCCACCGATGAAAATAAGTACTAAACCATTTTTCCATCCACGTTTTAAACGGACTAGCTTTTCAACATAACGACGATAGAACGCCCAAATTACTGCAACTAAGATTGTTAGTGTTACAATCTCCTGGAAGAATGTAAATGCTGGATATAGTGGTCCTAGCGGTAAATGCGAATCTGGTGCTAGTCCCTTCCATATAAAATCGATTGCTCCAAATTGTACAAGGATGAAGCCATAGAAGAACATGACATGGATTGCTCCACTTTTCTTGTCTTTCAGTAGCTTCTTTTGCCCAAAAACATACACCCAAATTTTTCTAAGTCTTTCCTTCACATTGTCTTCAAACTCAACTTTTTTCCCCAATTTAATGTATGCATACCTTGTTCGTAGTAGATATACAAATAGATAGGCCGCATACAGTACTACTCCGATGAATAACACCCAGTTTGCGATTAACAACGGATTCATCCCTTTTCCCCCTCTAAGATGTGCCTAATTAATAATAGAATAACATTATAATAGAATTATATGAATTAATACAATATTAAAACTGAATGAGCATTCAGTCAATAGCAAATTAAAGAATAATTGCTAAAATGAAAAATATTTTAATATAAGGATTAGATTAATTGGTTTATTAGTTAAAGGTTAGGCTGGAATAAGAAAAGGTTAGGTAGATCCTCTCTGAGGTATTTACCCATGTATAAATTCTAGAAAGGCTTGGGGAAAAGTATGATGGATTTTCGCTTTAGTCGGACGCTTTCCGTGGGGGGAGCGATTAGCCATCACCGTCGCTTGCGCGTCGTTTGTGATGGCTTATCTTTCTCCCTCCTCCCACTGGAGTCGCCGACTGCCGCTGCAATCAACTTTTGGATAAATGGTTGTGTTTGAATAAAAACTATTTTTGTTTAACTAATTCCATTTAAGAGATAATTCAACAAATACACTTCCTAAAAAGTGAAACCTTGGACTAAGTATGGTTGATTTGCGCTTTAGTCGGACGCTTTCCGTGGCGGAGCGATTAGCCATCACCGTCGCTTGCGTATCGTTTGTGATGGCTTATCTTTCTCCCTCCTCCCAATGGAGTCGCCGACTGCCGCTGCAATCAACTTTTGTTCCAATATTCATGTATGAATGAAAATTATCCTTTGTATAATTTAAATTAATTCAATTCTGATCAATTAGAAGGCATTCTAGTTATAGGATTTGAGACATTGCTTAGTCACTATTTTTTTCATTTGGAAAAAGCATCGAGTAGGAATCGATGCTTTCTAGGCTAATGCTTTAGTTGTCGCTAAATGAACTTGATTCCACAAAACTATTTCCTCGCTCGTTTGTGGCTTAGAAAAATAATATCCCTGCACGACTGGCATGCTGCAGGCATTTTTTAAGAACTCTATTTGTTCCTTCGTTTCTACTCCTTCAAATACAATGGTCAATTTTAGGGATTGACCAAGCCCAATCATTGCTTCCATGATGGAAGAGTCCTTTTCAGATGCTGGAATTTCATCTATAAAGGATTTGTCTATTTTTAATGTAGAAATAGGCATCTTTTTTAAATAGGACAAGGATGAAACTCCTGTACCAAAATCATCTAAGGCTACTGATAGCCCTTCCTTTCGAAAAGCTATGACCGCTTGTATTGCTTTGTCTATATTTCTGACAAAGCTTGTTTCGGTTATTTCTAACTCTAACTGGGAGGCTGACACCTTATAATGCTGCATATTGTCTTTCAACACATGGAGAAGCTTCGGTGATGTTACATATTCTCCAGGAATATTAATAGAGATTTGCTCAAAAGAAATGCCATTCTCCCTCCAGTTTGCAATCTGCCTACAGACTTGCTCAATGATCCAGTCCGTAACTCCCACCATTCGATTATGCATTTCAAGTATAGGGATAAATACTGCAGGAGATAGAAGCCCATGTGTTGGGTGGTTCCATCTGAGCAAAGTTTCAAGACCTTCTACCTGACTCCCCTTGAGAGAAACCTTCGGCTGATAGACTAAAAATAATTCACCATCTTTAATGGCACGACTAATATCATCTACTAACTCCCGTTCAAAAGTGCGGGTGTGAATTGATGGATCATAGAAAATTACCTCGTTTACGAAATTTGTAGAGGAATGGTCGATAACTGCTAAAGCGTTAGCGTATAAAGCAGCTGCCTCCGTTTTATTGTTGGCCTCTGCAACGGCACAAACTGAAGAAAGATAAATCTTTTCACCATCAATCAAAAGAGGCTTTTGCAAATAATCGGCAATTCTCTGCATTGCTTCTTTTAATTGCGAATTGTCTTTAACGTCCTTCATCAAAAAAGCAAAGCGGTTCTCCTCCATTCTATATAGTTCAGATGAAGCTGGAGCCAGCGATTTAAACTTTTCTGCTAATCGCTTGATAACTTCATCTACAAATTGATAGCTATATTCTTTATTTAGCTCCTCCAAGCCATTCAAATGCCAGATGCTCAAATACTCTGGAAACAGATGTTTCTGGAGATCCTGTTCAAATGAACGTCGGTTTGGCAGCTTCGTATAGGAATCAAAAAAATTCGTGCGGTATTCCACATAACGGTCAATTTGCCCCGATAAAAAAAGCATACCGAGCAAAAATGCCATCCCAACAGTGACTATAATAACTAATCCACCAATATTCTCCATCTCGTGTGCAAGTGTATGTATTGGGAAATCCTTTGGCATATAAAAAGTGATAGCTGACATCCCTGTATAGTGCATGCTAGAAACAGCCAATCCCATAATCACTGCAGTACACAATTGAATCCAACGATTTTTCATATAGAGCTGCAGACTTGAAAATATATAGACTGCTATCATTGAGACTGCTACTGCGATCCCTATAGAAACTGCAAACAGTAAACGATCATAAGTATAAAAGATGTCCATTTCCATTGCATACATTCCCATATAGTGCATGGTGGAAATCCCTGTACCCATTGAGATTCCAGCTAAGACGTAAATCCAAAATCCTCTTTTAGAAAGGCTCGAAAGATAAAACGCTAAAAAGGAAGCTATCATAGCTGGTACTATAGATAAAACCGTTAGCGGTACATTGTATTTCATATGGACTGGCAAGGAAAATGCACTCATTCCGACAAAATGCATAGACCAAATTCCAAATCCCATTGCAATTGATGCAAATAACAACCAAATATATCGATGAAAGAAACCATTCCTTTGAGCTCTTCCATTCATCGCCAAAGCGGAATAAGAAGCAATCACAGCGATTAAAACGGATAATATCACAATAGAAGCTGCATAGTCACCTTGGATGACGACCATATCACCTTCCACATAATTACGAAACATTAGTTTATCTCCTTTATACTTCTTAATAGAAAAGCGCAAGCGCCTATGTCTGCCCCGACATGCAAATGAGGAAAAGCGAGGAGGCAGTTCCTTAGCCACCATTGTTTTTCTCCATTAACTTTGAAATGCTTGGCACTAAAACTAGAACAAAAAGTGTACCTAATCACCCTCCTTTTATCGGCAGAGAGTCTTATAGATTAACTTTTTTCAACGCTCCCCTATATTTTTTTCGCGGTGTTTAGCATTAGAATGTTTTTTCCCCCTTTTTAAACAATTAAATTTAGCATTTTTATTACACATGAGGAAAAAGAGAAAAATCCGATTACTAGCGAAGAAGTCGTATCGGACGGGTCTCAATTACATCATTGTTTGAATTTCGTAGTTTAGATAGTCGGTGAAGTAAAATAATAGTTAAGAATTATATTTTTAATAGCTATAACGGTAGAATTTAAATTGGTTTATATTGGAATTAATTAATAAGGAAAAATTCTTTTTAAAAGAGGATAATATGTCATTAAGAGTTGGAGAAATAATTAGATTTGAAAGAACTTTTACATTAGAAGATGTGGAATTATTTACAAAGGTTTCAGGTGATGAGGGGATTCATCATATGAAACCAGATGAACAAGGAAGAGTAGTGGTTCAAGGGTTAATGACTGCTACATTACCAACATAAGTAGGTGGTGATAACAATGTGCTAGCTCGGAACATGAATTTTGAGTTTTTAAAACCTGTATATACTGGCGACACAATAATTTGTGAGGTAATTATTGAAAAATTCGAAAAGCAGGAAAATAGAACGTCCATTGTTGCATCCTTTATATGCTACAATCAAAATGACATTCTAGTGCTTAGAGGCAATTTTTCAGGAGTGATACTATAATATTTATAGCTTAATTTCTCTTTTCAAAACGAGAATTTAAGCTTTTTTATTTGATGTCTTTAGTAACTGAGACATCAAATAAAAAAGAAGCAGTCCATTTCAATTATGAAATAGACTGCAAAAGAAATTTTATTCATGAAAACGGAATTTGTTTTTCAATAGATTGCAAGTCTTCTATTTAATGGCTTGAAAGTGTTTTCCAAAATGTAATTTAGCTTCCTGTTCTCTCGTCGGACTAATACCTAAAAGAACAGTCGTTGCTGGACCAGCTGAAATATTTAAATTCCATCCATCTAGATAGCCCTCGATTCCTAACCGGTTACATTCTCCTGCGATACCTGTAGAGCCAACTGGCCAAACTGCATGAACCATTCCTGACTTCATTGCTTCCCAGATTTTCTTTAAGTCTGCGATAGCTTGTATTTCTTTTATTACTTCTTCTCCAACACATGGTTTTCCGTAGGCATACCACTGAAAATCATGAAATTTTTCTAGTTGTTTTTCACCAATCATGGATAGGGCCATGGCAGATTGCAAAGTTTCCATATTCGTTTCGCTGCTCCCCGTTATTATGGGGCATTCCTCAGCAATCTCATCAAATAATTGTTTAATCCCTTTTATATATTTGCTCCAGCTTTCGTTTCCAGAAAAGTTATGTACGATAATCGTTTGTGGAAATGCTTTAGCTGCCCATTGCTCCAAAATGGTTACTCTAGCTGCAAAGTAAGCAACTACTTCATCCGCTATATGCACTACATCTTTTTCCTTTTCTCCTATTGCTGCCGAGTTATCAGTTGTAAGCACCAGCCCATTAGGCAATAAAATTGCGTTACGCATGTGTCTTTACTCGTTCCATCACTTTTTCAACAACAGGTGAAACGATCATGGCTATGGAAGCATTTAATATGGTCGCCAATGTGATGCCTGGTAATGCGCCAATGAAGAATGCAGGTGAAATAATCCAATAGAATGGTAAAGTGGCCAGTACACTATTTGCAACGATAAAGAAAACCCATTTCCAAAAGTGATATCCCTTTTGATGGAGTTTTGTAAAGACAAATAGGATAATAAACATCTCTAGAGCTATGATGATATGTAGTGGCCCGAATGGGAAACCTGCTGACAAGGAAGAGGCAAGATGACCTACTAGAGAGGCAGCACCAGCGTATACGGGAGGTAAGAATAGAGATGAAATAAGTGCAGGCACTGTGTCTAGTGCCGCACTCCCAATTCCTACAGGAATTTTTATTAAAGCCCCTATAGCTGATAGAGCTGCAAACATTGCAGCAAGTGTTAATAATCGAAGTTTCATCTAAATTATTCCCCTTCTTTTTTCTCACTACCTACGTTTTTAAACACTTTTGCACTTCTTACGTATTCCACATCACTTACATTTTCTCGAACATTTGCTACTCGTGCTGCTGCAAATAAATAGTCAGATAGACGATTTAAGTAGCGTTGAACAACAGAAGGCACATCCACTTCTGTCTTAGACAAAGTGACTGTTAATCGTTCCGCACGACGAGTGATGGTGCGAGCAATATGGAGTGTTGCTGCAGCAGGAGTTCCTCCTGGAAGGATGAATCTCTCTAATACTGGTCCTTCCTCTACAAGTACATCAATTCGTTTTTCCATTGCCTCTATTGCCTCGTCAGTCATTTTATAAATACGACGATTGGATACATTTGCTAAATCTCCTCCACAGTCAAATAGCTCATGCTGAATCGTTTCCAAATCCTCTAAAATGTCCTTGAATTTAACTGAATCTAGCTCTGTCACCGCTTTTCCGATGAAGGAGTTTAACTCGTCTATCGTTCCATACGCCTCTACACGAATATCGTCTTTATCTGTTCTGCCACCTATTAAACCTGTTTGCCCCTTGTCACCTGTTTTTGTATAAATTTTCAATATGATCATCTCCCTTTTATAGTTTGTGGTATACCATACCAAATACGTGTGACACTTTCTGCGACTGCAAAAAGCTGCTGATAGAATCTCCCTACATCATCCCTTAGCTTTCGCATACTGGCTTCCATCGGAACAATGCCTCTTCCTATTTCAGTAGCAACAACATAAATCTCTTTTTCATCGTCCCATTGCTTCAACTGGGAAAACCACTTATTTAACTGATCTTCTTGAATATTTTCAAATCCTGTTACTGCCAACACTTCTATATTAGGCAAAATTGTTGGGATCCCCTCTTCTACATTTATCCATTGAACATTTTGACCTGCTAGCTGTTTCTCTACAAAAGCTCTTTTTCCATTAAATGCTCCACCGAAAATGATATGCAATGTTTTCCCTCCATTACTTCTTGTTTATCCTTCCAATGCAATGTATAAGCGCTTCCGTGTGGCACTTCCCATTCCCAAAAGCTTTTGGAGCTATTAACAAATTTACTCAGCAAAGCTCGAATTGGCCCACCGTGTGTAATAATGATTACAGGATTAGATTGAGAAATTCCTTCATAAAATCCTTCTATCACCCGAGATTCTAGTTGCTGTAGCGATTCCCCTTCAGGAGGTGCATTACGATAAAAATCCTCTAGCCAGGTCTGGTACTTTTCATTGTCCTTTAATTCCTTGTACGTCTTTTTCTCCCAAATACCAAAGGAACATTCTCTAAGCTTTGCACTTCCTATATAAGAAATATCATCAAATAGCATATCAGCGGTCTGTCGGCATCGAAGTAAATCGCTGCCAAGCACTTGCTTAGCTTCCCCTAACCTATTAACTGCCTTAAGACCAGACATAATGGGTTCGTCTGTCCAGCCAATATATTTTTTGTGGACATTTCCCTGTGTCGGAAAATGCCTTACGAGAGTAACAGTAAAAGCGTTATCCATAGTATGACCTCCGTAAGCTCTAAGCTGGCTCCGAGTAAATCACCTGTGATTCCCCCGAAATTTTTTAATGACCAACTGCGATATATGCAAATGAATAGAATTAACACACTTAAAAGAGTCATCGCAATCAACCAATATGTCATTAGCCCAATCAGACAAATGGCTATAAACAAAAAACTCGTTGTCAGAGGTATAATTGTTTGAACGTGTAGCTTTTGTTTAAAAAAATGGGCAAGGCCGCTCTCTTTAGCATTTTCCGTAATTCCAAATAGAATCACAAGAACCACTCTTGATAAAAAAGGAATAATGATAATAAATAGGAAGTGAAAGCTTTCAGCAGACAATACCTCAGATATAATGATTATTTTGCCTACAATCAATAAAACAGTCGCCATTACACCGAAAGCCCCAACCCGAGGGTCGTCTAAAATTTCCATTCGCTTTGCTTGTTCTCTATAGGAAAAGTAAGCATCTGAAGTATCGATGAACCCATCCATATGGAGTCCACCTGACAACAGGATTCCTAGACTTACAACAGCAAATGCGGTCATTAACGAGCTCCAATCAAAGTAGAGGGGCAAACAAGCAATTGATCCAATGACTGCTCCTATCCAAGGAAAGAAACTATACATTCCCGTTATATGTCTCTTTTCCATCGGAAGACTTTTTTGAATTGGGACTACGGTAAAAAATTGAAATGCTAGTAGCAAGCTATTCATTACTCCACCTCATTTCCATTGATGACCTAACCCATATTCCATTTCATATGCTTCATCAGCATTTATAACTAACCTTTGGTGAATCCGACCAATCCATTGCTGATATCGAATCACGCTTTCATAGATAGAAAGATGCTCATCTAGTACTTCATTTGAAACAATCACCATCACCTTAACCTTTTCTAGCAAACGGTCAATTGTTTCAAATAGCCGCTTCTCGACCTGTTCCATATTACTCACATACAGTTCGTTCGCTAACCAAGTCGTGACACAGTCCCAAAGAATTCCGTCACCCTGCTTTATAACTGCCGTTAGTTGCTCAAAATGTCTCGATTGCTCGATTGTAACCCATTCCACCGGATAACTAGCTCGGTCTCTTTGGTGATACTCAATTCTTTGCTCCATTTCTTTGTCTGTTGCTACACCGGAAGCAACGTAGACGTTACGTAGTGCCTGCTCATTCATCAGATATTGCTCCGCAAAGCTGCTTTTTCCGCTCCGCACTCCACCTGTTATGAAGACGAGTTTTCCTCGAACCATGAGGTCATCTCCTTCTTTAATTGCTCCATTTGTTCTTCTTTCTTCAAACCCACTCGAAACCAATCACCGTCTAGACCCTTAAAGTTTTCGGTATGGCGGAGCACATAGCCTCGAGCTAGTAAATGTTCAAAGAATATCTTCGACTGCAATGGATTAGGTAGCTGGAAGCATAGAAAATTTGTATTAGATGGTAGAACTCTACAATCTAGTTCACCTAAAAATTGTTGAAAATCCTCTCGTACCTTTATTGCGAAGTCAACTGTTCTCTGTCTATACTTTGTCTCCATGAAGCACTGGGCTCCAATTGTAGTCGCTAATGCATTGCTATTCCAGTGAGGCAGCATTGAGCGAAGACTATTTATAATTTCCTTATTAGCAATTGCATAGCCTAACCGCAGTCCAGGAATTGCATACATTTTAGTCATCGAACGGACGACAATTACATTATTAAGGTTGTTTAAATATGGGATAAAGGATTCCTTTTCGTCTATAAAATCTAAAAAAGCCTCATCCAAAACCAAATCACAGTTATACATTTTAGCATGATTCGCTATCTGTATAATCTCTTCTAATGGAATCAGGTAGCCAGTAGGATTATTCGGTCGGCATATATAAATTACATCAGCCTTCTCAAGCTCACTAAGAACCTCCTCTATCGGAAGCTTACCGATAGCTATAATCTCCTTAATGGATGTTTGATATGGTGCTAGCGTAGCCTCATATTCAGAGAACGTTGGATGGATAATCAATGCTTTTTTGTGCTGATACCGGATAGCTATGGTTGCAAAAATTTCTGCTGCACCATTTCCAATAAGTATTTGTTCAGAGCTTACACCGTGATAATTTGCAGCTGCAGTCAGGAAGGGCTCGCCCTGCGGATGAGGATACTTAGTTATTAGGTCTCTATATGATACCCACTGCTCCTTAACAAAATCTGGAGGACCTAGAGGGTTCACATTTTCACTATAATCTATCACTGTCTCAGGCATAGACATGTTCAAGCGCTGATATAATTGTTGAGCATTTGCTCCGTGACTAGGTAACAACAAGTATTAAACCTCCTATCACTGTCATCCCAAACCAAAAAAGAAGGACAGCTGTGTGTAAATGTGAAATGGCTCCTAATATATGTCTGGCACTTAGTGAGACCTCTTTGCTTCCCATTAATGCACGATTAGAAACTATCCCTTTATATGTATTTCTTCCGCCAAGCTGTATACCTAGCTGATAAGCAGTGGCAGCTTCTAAATAGCCGCTATTGGGGCTTGGATGTTTCTTTGCATCTATCAACCAGCGAGTCATTCGATGCTTAAAGGGAAGACTAGTTTCTTTCCTTCCACCAAGCATAATTGCCAACCCAGTTAAACGACTTGGAATATAGTTTGCAATGTCGTCTAGCTTGGCAGCAACATAGCCAAAATCTTTAAATATTTCGTTTTTATAGCCTACCATAGAATCTAATGTATTAATTGCTTTATAAGCCCATAACCCAGGAGCCCCAAATAAAAAGGCAAAAAACAATGGGGCGGTTACTCCATCACTTATATTCTCGGAGACTGTTTCTACCACCCCTCTTGTTATTTCCCCCTCTCCTAGACCTTCAGTGTCTCTTCCAACAATCCAGGAAAGCTTTAAACGAGCAGTGTCTAAATCTCCCTCTATCAAAGGCTTGTGGACCTCCATCGCTGCAACCTTCAAGCTTTTTTGAGCTAGCCCAGAGGCTATCAAAATACTCTCCACAGCAATTCCAAGGACAATATGAACTGAGTACGCAGTGAACACTAATACTAGAGCAATACTGAATGATAACCCTACTATTATTAGGACTAAAAGTAATCCCTTTACTTTCCTATAACTTCCTTTGTTTAATAGCTTAGTTAATTTTGAGATAAGCGTTCCAATCCACCGAACTGGATGTGGCCAATTTGGTGGATCTCCAATTAATCGATCTAGCAGAAGACCAATTGTTACCGCTAACATATGAGATGCCATCTTACACCCATCCCTTTGCCTTTTTGTATATCTGAATAGCTTCAACGGTACATTCAAAGACTCCTTGCCCAATCTTTTTACCAATCTCAGTTATAGGACCTGCATACTCTATATAGGTCCCTTTTTGTGTCGCAGCTATTAATACACTATCTGTCGATGTACCAGTGGCAAGAGTACCCGTCCGAGGATCCATGACTTGTTCATGTGCCATTGCCTTCGTTTTAGCTTCCGTAGCAGTGATGACAGACTGGATAAAAGCCTCCTCCGCAAGCTCTCCATTAATAATAACCCATGTATTGATGGTACCTATGGCGGGGAACATTTCTACTTCGTGAGCTCGCGAAACATCGACTGCATTTCCAACTCCCGCGGTAACCATTACCACAAGACTCCCTAAAGGTGTTACATACTCTTTTATCACAGCGTCTGTAGTCCTGACTGCAGTCATCATGCCTACAGTATCCGCCTCCGATAAACCTCGAGCAGCAAGATAATTTAACATTTCCTCCTGCACATTATCACAGTGATACTGTGCATCTACTCTTCTATTCACGAAATTTCTATACCAGCCACTTCCCGCGTTAATGACTGCAGAAGACCAAGTTTTTAATTGATTTTCTGCCTGAAAAAGGACGTAGTCACCAGTTACTTTAAAGTTGAATGAAGTAATTAGTTGATTGTCTTGTTTTTCATTTACGTCTGGTAAAATAGTTATTTGCGGTTTAGGTCGCTCTGGATGGGGACTAGTACTAACCCTAGCCTCATAAACATTTTCCACTAAACTTTTTTTCACTACCTCTTGGGGCTCCCCGATTACTTTAATGCGCCCCTGGTCCATTAGTAAAAGTCTGTCACAGTATAGCGATGCAAGGTTAATATCATGAAAAATACTAATAATTGTAATGTCATTCTCAATTGCTTGTGTTTTGATTGTATCTAACAGCTGCTTTTGATGAGCGATATCCAAGTGATTCGTCGGTTCATCTAACAACAGTATGGGAGCCTGCTGAGCTAATGCCTGGGCTACAAATACTCTCTGTTGCTCTCCACCAGACAAAAGCTCTAGTAAATGCTTATCGTACTTATCGACGGCAGTCAGTCTCATTGCTTCCTTTATAGCGAATTCATCTTCTGAAGACCATGTAGAAAACCACCCTGATTGATGAGGATAACGACCAAGTGCAACTGTTTCTCGAACGGTATGTGAGAAAGCCTGATTGTGCAGCTGTGGAAGCACAGCCAACTTTTTCGCTAGCTCCTTCGAGGCAAAGGACTTTAACAGCTTACCTTCGATTAGTACCTCTCCAGATGATGGTGTGAGTATGCCACTCATTAGTTTAAGGAGAGTAGATTTTCCACTCCCATTTGGTCCTAATATTCCTAGCATTTCTCCTTTTGATACTTGAAAGGAAACATCCTCCACTACTAGCTTTTGATCGTAGCCACCAGAAATATTTTTTACTTCTAGCAAGTTAAGCGCCTCCTTTTTTACGTTGTCTAAAGAAGATAAAAGCAAAAACAGGTGCCCCTATAAACGCAGTAATTACCCCTATTGGAAGCTCTGTTGGAGAAATAATCGTACGGGATACAAGATCACAAATGATCAATAAAGAAGCTCCATTTATAAAGCTCAAAGGAAGCACGTGCCGGTTATCGGAGCCAAATAAAAGTCTAGTCATATGTGGCACTACCAATCCAACAAAACCAATGGTTCCAGACACTGATACGGCTGTGCCTGTAAGCATTGACCCACCAATTAATATCATCATTTTACGCTTCTTTACATCCACACCTAGATGCTGTGCTCGTTCTTCTCCAAAGAGCATGGCATTTAGCTCCCTACGATTTAACCATAGTAATAGGGAACCGATTACCATGAATGGCAATGCCATCTGAACATAGCTCCAGCCCCTCATAGATACACTGCCTAACAGCCAACCAATAATTTGCCGTAGCTCTTCACCTGTCAGAGCAATCATTAAGGAAATGACTGAGCCAAGAAATGAGCTAAATATAATACCTGTTAAAATAATCGTTTCCATTTTCATCGCGCGATCTACTAGCCTTGCGAAGGAAATAACGATGAGCATTGTAACTAATGCCCCTACCATACTGAAAACAGGCAAGGTGAACATTCCTAAGAAAGGTACCGAAATTCCAAAAAAGAGTGTAGCCACTGCACCAACAGATGCTCCGGACGACACTCCCAGTGTATAAGGGTCGGCTAGTGGGTTTTTAAGCAGGCTTTGAAAGGCCGCTCCCGCTATTGCCAGGGATGCTCCGACTAATCCTGCGAGTATAACCCGCGGCATGCGAATCTTCCATACTATATTAGTTGCAATCGCATCTGTTCCTGTATCCCATAAAGTACTGATCGGCACCTTTACAGATCCGACCGATACACCTAGCCAAATGGCTACAGCCAACGTAGCCAGTGACAGGATGTAACCGATCATTGATTTACTCACTAAATGCCTCCGGATAGATAGCCTTCGCCACTTCCTCTAAACCTTCTACTAAACGTGGACCTTGGCGACTTGTGGTATCCTCATCCACTTGTACTACTGCATTATTTTTAATAGCTGTCACTGTATCGAAACCATCACGTTGCTTGACCTTTTCAACAATGCCATCCACGTAATCATACGTGATTAACATAACATCAGGATTACGACTTACAATTTCTTCTGGGCTGACTTGGAACCAGCCCTCTTGGTCAGCCATGATATTTTCTGCGTTGACCATCGTTAGAATTTCTTGCATAAATGTATTATTACCAGGAGTATAGATCTCAGGCACATCTGAGGTTTCTACAAAAACTGTTTTCTTTGTTTCTACTTTTGAAACTTTTTCTTGAATTTCGTCAACCTTTGCCTTCATATCCTTTATAATGGCCTGTGCTTCCTCATTCTTGCCTGTTGCACGACCAATCTGCTCGATGGATGTATAGGTTAAGTTAAAATCCTTTGCATCCTGTACTACATAAACCTTTACACCAGAATCTCGTAGCTGTTGTAACCCAGCGTCAGCCATTCCTACTACGGACTCATGAGCGAAGACAATATCTGGATTCAAAGAGATAATTTTTTCAATGTTATACTCCATGCCACCAATTTTTTCTTTTTCTAAGGCTTCCTCTGGATAACTCTCGTAATCATTAACGCCGACAATTTCCTCATCAAGCCCTAATGCAAATAGAATTTCCGTATTACTTGGAATCATGGAAATAATGGTCTTCGGAACTTCCTCTAATGTGATTTCTTGGCCTACAGCATCCGTCAATGTAAGCGGAAATGCAGTTTCTGAATTTCCAATTTCTGAACTATCTTCTTTTTCTGATGGAAGTGTCTCTTGCTCATTACATCCAACTAACACAAGCAAGGTCATTCCTATAATTAACCAAAACTTTTTCATCCTTCATTCCTCCTAAAATCAATAAAAAATCTCCCATCCTAGGATGAGAGATAGATAGGTATAAATCTGCCACAAAATACCGATAGCTGACCTACACCAGACCTATCCGCGTAGGTAATGGGTATGCACGTAAGGGCAGGTTTTCTGGCTTATGATGCATATGCATCACTAACAGTGGCGGGACCGCGCTGGACTTTAACCAGCTTCCCTTTTAACTCTAGCAATCCGTAACTAGAGCACCTTTACGCAAAAAATATTCCATTGCTGCTTTGCATTTATTATACCTTATAATTAAATGTTGTCGAGATGGAGACTAGAAGAGAAATTCGAGAAATAAATTAATATCAAGCAATTTTCCGAGTTTAGCGAAACATTAATTCCTTAACCTTGTAATCTATGAGTAATCACTGGACTATTAATAAAAATCGCAGTACACAATCCAATCTTGTTTATCTTGATTGTAGAAAAAATAAAAACTGCCACTATCTACTATATTGAATTGCGCCTTGGCATCAGAGCTTATCTGAAAGACAAACGGATAATCTTCACCATATGAGACTCCGCTCTGTGTATAGGATGGATATCCACCAACCTTGTGCATGGGATAAATATTTTCGACGATATCGTCGTAATACTCTATATCACTCTCCAATTCAAGACGTAAAATTTCATCTTGAATTTCTGGTTCTATATCTTCTGAATCCCATGCTGGGGTATCGTTCTCAACTAATATTGGTTTTAATGGAAAAGACTTCATTCTTGAAGATTGTTCATTTATCTTTTGTATTTCATTAATATTAGTAAAACAATTTATCTTAAAAAAAGAAGCTAAATTTTCTTCAATTAAATGATTATATACATTAAAATCCATATAAACAGAGATTAACTGAATGTTTTTTAGCTCCTTCGGTACATAAGGTAAATTCTTTAGAAATATAGTACATATTGGTTCAAACTGAGGAGATTTATTTTCTCCGCTACCCCACATAACATTTCCTATCCAGCTCTCTCCCAATTCTTCCGTCGGCCGAGATCCTCCTGTTTCAAAAATCGTAGCTCGTTTAAATAGTGATTGTTTTAATTGAGTAATATTCAACGCAATTACCTCCTAAATCTATGTCCAAGCTTATTCACTTAAGTAGGACTCCCAATCATAATCATTTATTTTGTAGAATGCGCCATTGTCATTTCTCTCATATGCACAGAGGGGTAAATCTTCAATAAAAGTTAAAATAGAGTCATCAATATTTAAAATTACCCCTATAGATATATATTGCAGATTTTCATGATTATTTAAAAATTCATCATCTTCATAACCACTTAATACAGACCAACCAGAGTCTTGCTCATCCCTTGGCTCGTCTCTTAACATAAAATTAAATTCATCTCTCTCCAAAACATCTTTGCTCACAATTATTTTTGTGTCAAAATAGTAATCCCATTTGGATGAATATGGATCATTATACTCCGTGTCACAAATATGTTCTGTCCGAAATGATACTTCTTGTCCTCTTTTTAACTCACTTAGATTAAATGGATCATTCGTAAGAATTCCCTTAAAGTTCTCCATATCCCTGTGAGTAATTTCAACCCACATTTTTTCTCCCGCATACCCGTCTGTTCTTGTCTCGATTTCAAAGATTAGTTTGACCATATCTCCTATATTTAAATTACCTATCACTTCTTTGCTAGGAATATAAAAAGTATAGGGTGCATCCTTATTTCTTTTATAGGCACTATCTAAATACCATGGCACTTTGCTTCCTCCTTGCATCGTTATAAGCCTATTCTAACTTGAATATAAAAAAGAGGGCATTAATCCATTGATTAAAGCCCTCCAATGAGTTAGTTCCTAATTTATTACTTCGCGTTTTCAAAAATAATTCCTGCTTATTAAGGGAACTTTACTCATTCGTGAGCTTCTTCATCTCTTTTGTATTCTAAAAGATCCCCAGGCTGGCATTCTAAAGCCTTACAAATTGATTCTAATGTAGAAAGCCTAATTGCTTTAGCTTTACCATTTTTTAATATAGAAAGGTTAGCCATTGTTATTCCAACCCTCTCTGAAAGTTCTGTTACGCTCATTTTTCTTTTAGCCAACATCACATCGATATTAATAATAATCGCCATATTTTCACCTCAGACCGTTAAATCGTTTTCAGATTTTATATGAATAGCTTCTTGTAAAAGTTTTTGGAGAACGGCTGAAAAAACGACAATTACCATAGAGGCAAAAATCATGATAAGCCCGATTACTATAACTCCTGGAGCATCATCCTTCTCTGCCACAAGAAAAAATAGTGGCATGCCTAATACATATAAAGAGCTAATTGCAAGTGCACAGTATTTAATATTCTTTAACGCTCTTACAGATAATTCCGAGAAAGCATTGCCCATATCAATATAATTTAAAAGTTTAAAAGCTTGGTACAAAGCAAAGTAAAAAGGTATAGCCGTTGCATACAAATCGATAAAAACGAGATATTTGAGATATGGAATGTCAGGATATAATTCTTCTGCAAAATTTGCTATTTCAGGCACCAAAAATATACACAAAGCCAGAACGGGAATTCCCATAACAATAACCGCCATCTTTAAAAATAATGTTGTTCCTTTTTTCATAAAAGCACCTCACTTAAATATAATTCAATATAATTATATTATAATATTTATCGTTTTAGAATAAATAAATATTGTTTTTTAAAGTATTTTTATTGATAAATGAAAAAGTGGTGACGAGCAGACATCATTCGGAACATCTTGGCTCAAGTTCTTGCTTTTTATAAACTTGTTATTTTCCTTTTTAATCTGTTTGATTAAACTAATAAACAAACAAAAGAGGCATTAAGAATTGGTTTCTTAATGCCTCTAGGAGTTTTAATTACATTTTTTCTGGAGCAGATACTCCGATTAGTTTTAATGCATTTGCAATTGTTTGGCGTGCAGATGTTACTAGCGCAAGACGTGCTTCTGAAAGAGGCACATTGTCAGCGTTTAGTACTTTGTCTGCATTATAGAAACTGTGGAATGTTGCTGCTAGTTCCTGGATATAGGTTGCTACACGGTGAGGTGCACGAAGTTTCGCAGCATCCGCTACAACTTGTGGGAAGTCACCGATTTTTTTCAATAGATCAAGTTCTTTTTCGCTTTGCAATAACTCCAAGGAATTTGTAGACGCCTTCATTCCTTGTGTTTCTGCAGAACGTAAAATAGAACAAATACGAGCATGTGCGTATTGCGCATAGTACACTGGGTTTTCATTGGATTGAGAAACGGCTAAATCAAGGTCAAAGTCCATATGAGAATCACCGGAACGCATACCGAAGAAATAACGCACAGCGTCTAATCCTACTTCTTCCACAAGCTCACGCATCGTTACAGCTTTACCTGTACGTTTACTCATTTTCATTTTTTCGCCGTCTTTATATAGCTGAACCATTTGGATAACAGATACTTCTAGCTTTTCACGTTCGTATCCAAGTGCCTCAAAAGCAGCCTTCATACGCGGAATGTATCCGTGATGGTCTGCTCCCCAAATATTAATGAGCTGATCGAAGCCACGAGCCAGCTTATTCTCATGGTATGCAATGTCTGGAAGTAAATAAGTGAATGAGCCATCACTTTTAATAAGTACACGATCCTTATCATCTCCAAATGTAGTAGAGCGTAACCAGGTTGCCCCCTCTTCTTCAAAGATATGACCGTTTTCACGTAATTTGTTTAATGCAATATCAATTTTTCCGCCTTCATATAAGGAGGTTTCCGAGAACCAATTGTCAAAGCTTACACGGAAGTCTGATAGATCCTTTTGAAGTTTCGCCAATTCAACTTTTAAACCATGTGTACGGAATGCTTGGAAACGTTCCTCATCTGACATATGAACAAATTTATCCCCATGCTCTTTTGCAATGTCAGCAGCAATATCGATAATGTCTTGTCCTCGATATCCGTCTTCTGGCATTTCCTTTTCCATACCTAATGCTTCAAAATATCGCACTTCAATAGAAACGGCTAAGTTATTGATTTGATTGCCTGCATCATTAATATAATACTCACGAGAAACATCATAGCCGGCAAAGTCCAATACGTTGCATAAGGAATCTCCCACAGAAGCTCCACGAGCATGCCCTAGGTGTAGGTCACCTGTTGGATTGGCAGAAACAAATTCCACTTGAATTTTTTCTCCAGCCCCGGATTTCGTACGTCCGTAATTTTTTTCTTCAGTAAGGACAGCTTTCACAACATCTTGTAAATAATCTTTACGTACTGTAATGTTCATAAACCCTGGACCAGCAATGTCAACTTTCTCCATCATTGTGCCATTCATATTAAGATTTTCAATGATTGCTTCTGCAATTTGACGAGGGTTTTTCTTCGCAATTTTTGTTAATTGCATAGCAATATTTGTTGCGTAGTCGCCATTTGCTTTGTCTTTTGGTGTTTCCAGATGAACAGATGGGAGCTGCTCTTCTGTCACAAGCTCTGCTTTAAGAATTGCTTGTTGTAATGCTTCCTTAATAGATTGTTGTACTTTTTCTACTGCGTTCATTTATTCCGCCTCCGAATATGTTAGTTCTAATTTATATGTACCGACCACTTCTTCATCCACTATTAGTTCATAATGTACTAGAAAATGACCATCCTTGAATTGTAAATGCTTTGTATTTGTTGAAATCATGAAGGTGCCGTAACCTGTGTCATAGCTACCGGTTTGCTGCTCTCCCTTTTGAAATGGAAGACGCATTTTAACGCCACCGCTTCGCAATATTAAAGCAGACTCCTCATGTAATTTGACTGTTGTTCTAACAGCTTTTTCATTCTGCACTTCCTCATAAACTAAATAAGGCTGCTCTCCCTTTAAGGTTAGAACGCCCGTAGTGCGAATGTCAAAGAATTCTTTTTTTGCTTTGGGGTGTTGGATCGTTGATCGTAAACGAACTTCAACTGATTTTTTTAATGGTTCAGACATGGACTTCATCCTTTAGAGCATATTAATGATTTATTTAATTTCTATTGCTTGCTTCCATAGAATATATGGTAGATTTCCGCTTTAGTCGGACGCTTTCCGTGGGGTGAGCGATAAGCCACCACCGCCGCCGCTTGCGCGTCGTTTGTGATGTCTTATCTGTCTCACTCATCCCACTGGAGTCGCCGACTGCCGCTACAATCATAAGATGAGTATATATGAGATTAGCTAGAGTGAAAAAAATTATACGATATCCATCAAATATAAATTGCTTGCATGAATAGAATAGATGGCAGATTTCCGCTTTAGTCGGGCGCTTTTCGTGGGCGATAAGTCATCACCGTCGCTTGCACGTCATTTGTGATGTCTTATCTGCCTCACTCATCCCACTGGAGTCGCCGACTGCCGCTACAATCAACTAAACAATTGTTAGTATTCAAACCTAATTACTAATTATAACTTTTAAAAGAAGTTTGTTAATATAACCTTCATATTATAGCTTAAATTTCGCTTAAGTTACAACTAAACCTTAAACACTATACACTATTAGCAGCTGTTTGTTAGAGTAATGGAATAAATAGTTATAAATATCATTTTAATTTTACTCAATACAAAAAAAGTGATGTCCATTAAAGAACATCACTTTTATACTTTATTAAATTGCACTCCTGCGTACTGATCGTCGCAGATACATTTAGATATTACTTTCTACTTTACCCAGCCTAAAATCATTTCGCGTAGGAGCTTCGATGCAGTGTTTGCGGTTTGCTCCTGCGCACAGCTCGTCGCAGATACATTTAGATTTTACTTTCTACTTTACCCATCCTAAAATCATTTCGCGTATTAGCTTCGATGCAGTGATTGCGGTTTGCTTCCGCTTCACTTCGTTCAGCTACGCAGAATAAGGGAGACTATTTTCTATTTAATCCATCCTAGTAGCATTTCTCTCATTAGCTTCGATGCAGTGTTGGCGGTTTGCTTCCGCTTCACTTTGTTCAGCTACGCAGAATAATGGAGACTATTTTCTATTTAACCCATCCTAGTAGCATTTCTCTCATTAGCTTCGATGCAGTGTTGGCGGTTTGCTCCGATTGGTCGTAGATTGGGGCTACTTCTACAAGGTCGAAGCCTACTACGTTAACGCCTGAGTTTGCGATAGCATGGATGGAGGCTAGCAGCTCGCGGCTTGTTATTCCTCCACAGTCTACAGTTCCTGTGCCTGGTGCGTGTGCTGGGTCAAGCACATCGATATCAATTGTTACATAGACCGGACGACCCTCTAGTGTCGGAAGTACTTCCTTCAATGGCTCTAGCACTTCAAATTTGGCGATTTGCATGCCATTTTCTTTAGCCCAGTCGAACTCTTCCTTCATTCCAGAACGAATTCCAAATGAGTAGACGTTTTTTGGACCAATATATTCTGCGATTTTACGGATTGGAGTTGAGTGAGATAGTGGCTCTCCTTCATATTCCACACGTAAATCGGTGTGCGCATCCATGTGGATAATTGCTAAATTATCATATTTGTCTGCCACAGCTTTCATTACTGGCCAAGAGACTAAATGCTCTCCGCCCATGCCAACTGGAATTTTCCCATCTTGTAACAATTGACGAATGTAATCACCGATTAGCTCGAGGCTTTTCGCTGCGTTTCCAAATGGAAGTGGGATATCCCCTGCATCGAAATAGTTTACGTCATCTAGCTCTCTATCAAGATATGGCGAATATTCCTCTAGTCCGATAGAAACCTCTCTAATGCGTTGTGGCCCAAAACGAGATCCTGGACGGTAGCTTACTGTCCAGTCCATCGGCATACCATAAATAACTGCCTGAGCTTTTTCGTAGTTTTGCTTACTTTTTATAAATACATTGCCTGAGTATGCTTCATCAAATCGCATTGGCTTACTCTCCTGCAAGGTCTTTCACAAATTTCGGTAAAACGAATGCTGCTTTGTGAAGCTCTTTTGTATAATATTTTGTATCAATATCGAAGAATTGTTCCTCTGGAACCTGTAGTGGATCATATTTCTTCGAGCCAATTGTAAAGCACCAAAGACCACTTGGATACGTAGGAATATTAGCTAAATACATATTTGTAATTGGGAATATTTCCTTTACGTCCTTTTGGACCTGTCGAATTAAGTCTGCCTTAAACCAAGGGTTGTCCGATTGAGCAACAAATAGACCATCTTCTTTTAGTGCCTTAGAAATACCAGCATAGAATCCTTTTGTAAATAGATTTACTGCTGGTCCCACTGGTTCAGTTGAATCTACCATAATAACATCATACTCGTTTTCAGACTCAGCAATATGCATGAAGCCGTCTCCAACCTGCACATCTACACGAGGATTTTCTAATTCACAAGCAATCTCTGGTAAATATTTTTTTGAGTACTCTATTACTTTTCCATCTATATCAACAAGTGTCGCTTTTTTTACTTTTGGATGCTTCATAATTTCACGAATTACTCCACCGTCTCCCCCACCAACAACTAATACGTTTTCTGGGTTTGGATGTGTAAATAAAGGAACATGTGCCACCATTTCATGGTAAACAAACTCATCCTTTTGAGACGTCATAACCATTCCGTCTAAAAAGAGCATGTTACCCCATTCTTCTGTTTCTGCCATTTCTAACAGTTGGAAATCCGTTTGCTCAGTATGAAGTGTGCGTTTCACCTTCATTGTGATGCCAAAATTCTCGGTTTGCTTTTCTGTAAACCAAAATCCAGCCATTTATCTATCTCCTTCCAATACATAATTCTTTTACTTTATCAAAAAAGTAAATACAAAGAAAGTATAGAGGTTTTTGGCAAAAGTGCAATAGTTTTTTGTTTTCCCGTTTAATTTGAATCTATTGTTCTCATACTGTTAGAAACATGGATGAAAACGGGGTGGATTTTTTGAAGCGCTCGCAATATAAAAAGAAGGCAACTCGAAATAAAAGAGTAAAAAGAGTATTTTTGTTAGGAATTGCCGCAAGCTGTGCAGTTTTAAGTGCCCTGGTCACCCTTCGCATTTACGCTCAAATTGTTGGTGCCCCTATAATACAAGTTCCTATTTCCTCTGTTTTTTTAGACAGTCAGGATAATGTTATTGGAGACCGCTTTGAGGATCAACGTAGATACTGGGTATCTCTTGATGAAATGTCGCCTTTCATACCGCAGGCTACTATTTCTGTCGAGGATCAGGAATTTTATGAGCATAATGGATTTGATTATTCTCGGATTGCATCGGCTCTTCTAAAAGACGTAAAGGCTGGCAAAAAAGTAGAGGGAGCCAGTACAATTACTCAGCAATATGCTCGTAATGTATTTTTAACCCACGAGAAATCATGGACTCGTAAATTGAATGAAGCATTATATGCCTATCGGTTAGAAATTTTCTACGAGAAGGATGAACTTTTAGAGGGCTATTTGAACACTGTTTACTTTGGACATGGGATGTACGGAGTAGAGGCTGCAAGCAGGTTTTATTTTGGGAAGAGCGCTAAGTCTTTAACTCTAGCAGAGTCTGCTCTTCTTATGGGAATTCCAAAAGGTCCTACCCATTACTCCCCTTTAGTTAATGAGGAAAAAGCAGTCAATCGTCAAAAGCTAATCTTACAACTTATGAATAATCAGCAGTTTATCACTGCTGAGCAAAAAGAACATGCAAATCAAGAGCATTTTGTATTAAAAACCGAGGAATCAGTAGTTACTAAAAAGACAGCACCATATTTTTTAGAAGAGGTATGGAAGGAAGCAACAAATATTGTAGAGACCAAGGGGCGCCGTATTGAAGAGGGCGGTTGGACGATTACGACCACATTAAATCAAAAGCATCAACAGGCAGCTGAAGAAACTATAAAAAAATGGATGCCTGAGGGCGAGCTACAAATTGGATTCGTCAGCATGGAACCAAAAACAGGTTACATTACTGCTATGGTTGGGGGACGAAGTTTTACAGAAAGTCCCTTCAACCGGGTTACACAGGCAAAAAGACAGCCTGGTTCAACGATTAAACCTTTATTATTTGCGGCTGCTCTAGAAAATGGATTTTCTCCATTAACCTATTTAAAAAGTGAACGAACAATATTTACCTATGATAACGGACGTAGAGAATATGAGCCCAAAAATGTAAATGGAGAGTTTGCTAATCATCCCATTTCCATGGCTCAGGCTATTGCCATCTCTGATAATATCTATGCGGTTAAAACATTAGAGCAAATAGGCTATAAGCCTTTAGAACAGTTGGTCGAGCGCTTTAACATCAATATGGAAATTGACCATACACCTGCCGTTGCCTTAGGAACACCCGAAGTATCCTTACTAGACATGACAAAGGTTTATAACACAATATCGGATAAAGGGGTTCAGATGCAACCAACATATATTACTAAGATTACTGACAATGATGGAAAAGTATTGTATGACGTCACAGAGGAAAAACGTAAGGGTAAGAAGGTGCTATTAGAAGAGGATGCATTTGTTTTGTCTCACTTAATGACAGGAACCTTTGATCCTACCTTTAATGATTACTCCCCGGCAACTGGTATTAGCATTCGTGCAAAACAAACTCGTCCTTACGCGGCTAAATCAGGAACAACAAATACTGACCAATATTTAATTGGCTTCTCCCCTCAGCTTACTACTGGGGTTTGGAACGGCTACGATCAAGGAAAAGCGGTAAGCGATGCCGAAGCAAAGCAGGTGACCAAGCAGGTTTGGATTGAGTTCATGGAGCTGGTTCATCGCGGATTGCCAGAAGAACCGTTTATTGCTCCAGCGGGAGTTCGAGGAGTCATAGTTGACATTGAAACTGGCGGAATTGCAACAGCTGATTGCGATAAGCAGAGACTTATTTACTTAAAGGAGAAGGATGTTCCGAAACAGCTTTGTACAGATCCACGTTTGAAACAGCATACCTTTGAAGATCTTACAGCGGATGAAAACGGAGACAATGATGAGCCATGGTCTATCTTCCCATTCTCCTTCTTTGGAAATTAAAACGTATTAGAAAAAAAAGAGCTGCAAGCATTTTGCAGCTTTTCATTTTGGTTCTTATTACGCCATGGTTGGCGTTTTCCATGTCAAACTGGCTAGTTTCTTAAGATTTAAGTCAGCATCGCCTGCATGGACAATTTTTTTAATTCCTTTAGGGTTGTCCATCGCATACCATGCTTTTCTTTACTCTTTCCATATACTTCTTTCATGGTTGTGTCTCAAGTCCTCAGCTACATCCAGGTAGTCATGCCATATGTGGCGTTGAATCATTTTTTGGTGATTCTTACTATGCGTGCACTATCCTTCCTTTGTGGTTGATCGGTATGTAAGATCTGCTCGAACTGATCAGTATCTGCGAAACGTATGACATAGTTTTACCTAACATGGAGAAGTGAGGAACCTCTGTATGAAAGCCGAATCCTAGAAACCAACGGTATGCCACATTCGTTTCAATTTCCTTGTTTGTCTGGCGTATGGAACGGATACCAAAGGTGTAATAGATGAATGTCACCTGGCTCAGTACTACAGGATCTATGCTGGGTCTCCCAATGGTTGAGTAAAGATCTTCAACTAATCGATAGATAAAGGAGAAATCAATTGCCGCATCCAGTTTGCGCACCAGATGGTCTTTAGGAACCAACTGCTCTATGGTCAGTATCTCCAACTGTTCGCGTTCATTGAGTTTGATTCTTGGCCATCCTATCCATCCCCTCATTCCTTTAATAGGAAGCACTGTTGATTGGAGCGGAGAGCGGCGACTCCAGCGGGAATAGCGCGAGCTGAAGACCCTGGACTGAGCGTAGCGAGGGAAGCGGCTGAAGCCGTGCCCGCGGAAAGCGTCCGCTCGCAGCGGAGATCAACATTTCTAGCTTTATCTCTTAAAAGAAAAAAGATTGTAGGCAAAACACCAAAATTCATGGTGTTTGTCTACAGTATGAGAGCTGCAAGCGTTTTGCAGCTCTTTTACATTTGTAAGATTACTCATAATCGAAAGTTCAGTTTTAATAAGTACAATAAATGAAATTGTAACTACTCCATAAAAGATTACTTAGTCCCTTCTTTAGATGAAGTGACTAACTTCTACTCATTGTAATAACATGCAGCAAGCACTTTCCCCCGCCGAACGGGTTCGCAAAGAGCGAAAATCAAACAAATGTATTCTTTATTTTTCAAGCAATCAGCATATACACTAAGGCTAGATAAGCACCTTTGAAGAAGCATATGCTAATTTAGCACAAAATAAAAAGCCTTCCACCCTCCTAAGAGAGTGAAAAGCTTTTTCTTAGTATAACTTTCTGCTTAAGGTAGGAATGTTTTGGATTGGGTTTCACAATGCTTCCCAGCCCGCTACTTACTCATATTACTAAGTGTCCTAGCATTACTGTGAAGTAAGCTTTAAGTAAATTGTACTTTCTTTTTTCGATTTATTCAACCACCTAAACGGACTAAATTATAATCGAATTGAACTATAAATTATTTTAATATCATATCTCAAGGTCTTGGTGAAGCTTGATATCGCTTCTTTCCCAGATTTCTAGGTTATGGGATTGTAGGAAACTCTTTAAGATTTCTTTTGAGCGATTGTCCATAAAATCGACTAAAATTTGTCGTTTCATCGATTTATCCATTCGATTTACATGGTCTGCTAAAATCTTATAGCCACGTCGCTTCTCCCGATTAACCACCATCTCACATGCTGCTACTCCCGCGTAATATGGTCCGTCCGCTTTATGGTCAATTGTTACCCAGACTAGCCAATAGGGCTTACCGCCTTCGGAATCCTCACGATTTGTAGTAAACTTGATACCTCTTTCTGTATCGCTTCTAGCATGCATGGCACCTATTTCTACTTTTGCTGTGCCTTCTTCTATATCTATAATGACTGGAGATACGTTCTCTAGAGATAGAGAGCCAATTCCAAATCCCTTATGCCCGTCTGTTGGGTCATTTTTTATAATTGTAAATCCTACTTTTTGTTTTGGTTTTTCTTCATTAGTCATGCGTAAACTCCTTTCACTCTGTTATGATGTTAAGTATACTGATAATTTCTACAAAGGAGGTAACGAAATGCCATATGTAACTGTAAAAATGTTAGAAGGTCGTTCCGATGACCAAAAACGCGCATTAGTAGAAAAAGTGACTGAGGTAGTTGCAGAAACAACTAATGCACCCGTTGAGAATGTAGTTGTGTTCATCGAAGAGATGCCTAAAAACCATTACGCTGTAGCTGGTACTCTTTTAAGCGATAAATAATTACCTTAGAAAGCTATCCCTAGTGGATAGCTTTTTCATTCATCAAATTCATCACAAAAGAGAAAGCCTCTTCAATTTCTTCCTCTGTGTAATTCAATTTCCCTTTTACAACGTGAACTTTTTCTATTTGTTCTTCCTTTGGAAAGTTCTCAAAGTATAATAGCGTAGAAACTAGCTCTAGAAAACGGGAGCTTTTTTCTTTCATTTGCTCAATGCATATCTTCAATGCTGGACTTGCCTCAGGTACCTGAGCCATTTCCATAAAATGTTCCCCTGCATCCGTCATTTGATATTTGTATTGGACATACGAGCCTTTGTCTTGTCGTTCCTCCTGCAAGAAGCCCATATTACAAAGCTCCTCTACACGTAATGTTAACTCTTCTGAGTATGGCCCATAAATATGAAAATCATATTTCTCTTTATATGGAAACTGCAACTTCTTAGCAATATAGACCATTTTCTGTAGTTTCTTTCTTCCCGTGATCCCGTCTGCTGCTCCGATAAATTGTACAATTTTTGCATGTTCCTCTAACAATACAAACCCACCTCTATTTTAGTAAATCGAGTATCTGTTTCTTTAATGCCTTCTTCTTGCCATCTGCTGTTAAGAAGTCCTCGGGAAAATATAATTTATGGTCTGTGCGTCTTTTCCCTGAAATAGCCTCTACTACCTCTGACTGGCGAGAGAGCTCTCTAATTTCTCCATTTGGCATTTGAAGGTGAATAGGAATACGTTCTCCCTCTTCCCCTGGACGATAAAAATCGTAAGGTAAATCGGAGGACGAATCAAATACTAAGTAATACTCTGGATCGATTCCAGCCCGTTTAAATAGCTGCTCTAACTCCTTCATTTTTACGTAATCCTTTGCCAAATCAAACTCTATATATTGGAACAGCTTACGATTCACAAAGCGATTACACAAATCAGATAGGATAGAATCCTTCTCGTTCATCCATAGTTGGAAATAAGTCAATAAAACTCCCTCATCTAGCGCAAGGTAATCCTGTAGGGTAAAGCTATTATCAAAAAAACGCAAAAAGTGAGTAGGCTGCTGTTCAAAGGCATAACCAGTTTCACTTAACGCTTTCGCACGATGTAAAATTTTCGTTAAAATAACTTCTGCACTTCTGGAAACTGGATGAAAATATACTTGCCAATACATTTGATAACGACTCATAATATAATCTTCCACTGCGTGCATCCCAGTAGATTTGATAACCACTTGATCATCTAACGGACGCATAACTCGTAAAATCCGCTCCATATCGAAATGCCCATAGCTTACCCCGGTAAAATAAGCATCTCTTTGCAAGTAATCCATACGATCTGCATCTATTTGACTGGAGATTAAGCTTACAACTTGTTTATTCGGATACGTTTTACCAATGACATCCGCCACTTTTTGTGGAAAGTCATCGCTCACCCTTGAAAGAATTTCATTTACCTCTGTATCTCCAAGTAAGATTTGTTTCGTAAATTCCTCATGGTCCAAGCCAAAAACATTTTCAAATGCATGAGAAAATGGTCCATGACCTAAATCATGTAGAAGTGCTGCACACAAAACTACCAGTCTTTCAGAGGGGTCCCACGCAGGTCTTCCTTCAAAACTATCGTCCACGATTCGTCGTACAATTTCATATACACCTAGTGAATGATTAAATCTGCTATGCTCTGCACCATGGAATACTAGATAGGTAGTGCCCAGCTGTTTAATACGTCGAAGCCTTTGGAACTCCTTAGCGCCGATTACATCCCAAATCACTTGGTCGCGTACATGAATATAACGATGGACTGGATCTTTAAATACTTTTTCTTCTGCTAGCTTTTGTGTAGCATAGCTCATTTGTCACCCTCCAGTCTCTATATAAAAAAAGCTAATTACTATTAACTATTAAGTATAAAGAAAAAAGCCGCTTATGAAAAGGCGGCAATAGTTCAATACATATAGGATAACCTTCTTGCAAAGAATGTCTATTATTATGACTCCAGCTTGGCGCGTACTTTCTCCATTAATTCGTCTTCGGTTAAAGCTGCTACTGGACGATTATTAATAAAAGCAAATGTCTTCTTGCGGCCAGGGCCACAGTATGACTGACATTCTTTTATTTCAACCTCTGCCTCTGGATCGATTGCTTTTAGTTTTGGAATTAATGTTTTTAGGTTAACGGCCTGACACTCATCGCAAACTCGAAAATGGTTTGCCATAGTACACAACCCTTTCTATAAATAGATATTGTCTACACGTCATTGTATCTTAAAGTTTATATTGCTATCAAGTGTAAATTACGTGAATAAAAGAGCGATATGTTGTCCATGATGTTAATAGAACAACGAAACTATGAACATGGTAGGAGGACAAACATGGTAAAGATAAGACAAGACGCATGGATGAGAGAAAACGATGAATTGTTAGCAGAATTAGTGTTACGACACGTTCGAGAAGGTAGTACACAGCTAAACGCATTTGAAGAAGCAGGTGACGAGTTAAATCGTACTGCCGCAGCCTGTGGATTTAGATGGAATGCAGTAGTTCGCCATCAATATGAAACAGAGCTAAAGGATGCGAAGAAAGAACGAAAAGAAAAGCTACGTATTTTAGGTAAGGATTATCGTCGTAGAGGAAATGGAATCTACTTAGCTAAGCCTCAGGAAGAAGGAGAACGCACTCAATCTATTCCTGTATCAGCATTATCCATAGATATAATTATTGCTTATCTAGTACGTTTACAGCACAGTGATTCAGATATTTCTAGATACCGCCATATGGCAACTATTTCGAACGAAAAGATTCGTAAGTTAGAAAGCGAGCTTGCAAAACTTGAAAAAGAAAACGCAGCGATTAAACAAGATTACGAGCAATTTGTTCAGATTATGAACCGCGCTCGACGTCTAGTAACTTTAAATGATGAAGAGATGCCAGCTGTTCCAGTATTTCAAATGGAGAAAAACGGCAATCTAGTAACAAAAGAACCACCAACCGTTTAATCGATTGGTGGTTTTTTCTATGTCTATTATAAATCTTGCAGTGGTCTATACAAGTATAACAAGCAATTAGCCGATCATAGAGACCCTAACAGTAACACTTTGTGGACGCTAGCCAAAAACTAAGATACTATGCCGTCTCTCATCCTTCTAGCATTTTTTGGTTTCGCTTTAGCACTCTTTCTAAATAGAATTGATATAATTCCGCTTCCTCTTGAGTAAGTGATTGCGAGATTACTTGTTTGGACAGATGCTGTAGTAACCTCTGTATGCGTATTACAATATCTTGCACGCTAAAGTTTGTTTCCAACAACTCATTGAGAGAGGCCATTACATCTGGTTTAATCTGTGGGTAAGTAAACTTAGTTTCCTCTCCCTGGATGCCAATACTGTAAAACTCCTGGATTAGGCGGGCTCGTTCGCTTCCGCTTCCTTCCACACAAAGATATACTTGAACGGCAATTCCCTGTCTTAGCCTTCGTTGTGAAATTCCTGCAAATTTCTTGCCCTCGATACTTAAATCATAGGAACCTGGACAATAGGACCCAACAATTTCATAAGCTTCTATTTTACCTTCTCCCTCTGGAAAAAGTAGCTGGACAAACGCCAACATAACTTCGTATCCGGTCGATATATCTATGGAATGATTTTTTTCGGATAGCACGATTGATATATTTAAAACACCTTCATCCAACACAACCGCCAGTCCTCCTGAATTTCGAACGATCGGATTGTAGCCACGTGTACGCAAGAAATCTTGGGCGTCTTCCACAAACGGTAGCCGATGATCCTGGATTCCCATCACAACTGTTTGATCATGTATCCATGTGCGAACAGTTGCCGGTGATTGTCCTTGTCCCACCACATGACAAAGTAAATCGTCCGCTGCAAAGGATTCTAACGCTGAACGGCTTTTCCCACTCAGTGATTGGTCCCAAAAGCGCCATGCATTTTGCTCCAATAAAACATCTATTTCTGACATTCCTATTCTCCTTAATCTAGTGCTTGAGCTGCCGTAATATAAGCAAGCTTGTATACATCTTCTGCATTACAGCCTCGAGATAAATCATTAACAGGGGCATTTAATCCTTGTAGAATCGGCCCTATTGCTTCAAATTCTCCAAGACGTTCTGCGATTTTATAACCTATATTTCCTGCTTCCAGAGATGGGAAAACAAAGACACTCGCATCTCCTCTAACCTCAGCACCTGGTGCCTTCTTATCTGCAATAGAAGGAACAACGCTTGCATCGAATTGCAGCTCTCCTTCTATCGACAAATGAGGAGCTCTTTCTTTAGCCAGAATAGTCGCTTGAACGACCTTTTCCGTTTCCTCTGATTTCGCAGAACCTTTTGTTGAAAAGGATAGCATAGCTACTTTCGGCTTTATACCAAAGGCAGCAGCTGTTTTTGCTCCCTCTATCGCTATTTCTGCTAAATCCTCACTTGTAGGAGCAATAGTGATTGCGCAGTCTGCAAAAATATAACGAGTGTCATTCTTTACCATTAAAAATGCTCCACTCGTCTTAGATACACCAGGCTTTGTCTTGATAATTTGCAATGCAGGCCGAACAGTTTCAGCTGTTGTGTGGGCAGCTCCACTAACTAAGCCATGAGCTTTTTTTGTGTACACAAGCATCGTACCGAAATAATTGACATCCATTAATATCTCTTGTGCTTGCTCAGGTGTCGCTTTACCTTTTCTTCTTTCGACAAATGCATTCACGAGCTCGTCCATATATTCATAAGTTTTAGGATTTAATACTTCTAGTTCAGGTGTAATTTCTGCACCACTGCCTATTACGATTGGGTGAATTACTCCCTCTTTCTGTAACTTCAACGCTGCCTCGATGATTCTCTCATCATTTCCCTCAGGTAAAATTATAGATATGTTTTTGCCTCTTAGCCTATCTTTTATTTCTTCAAATAAATCTGCCATAACTACGCCTCCTTTAAGGATTATTTATAGAATAAGCATACACGAGTTTGTCACATTATGTCATTCTAAAATGGGGCAAATAAGGGAATTCTAAATTCGGGTGTGGTAAACTAAATATGCGAAATATTTATTAAAGGGAGTGTCATAATAATGAATGAAGCAGCTATTACATTAGATGGTTGGTACGTTTTACATGATTTCCGACAAATGGATTGGGCATCATGGAAACAAGTAGATCCTGAACTTCGTAAACAAGCAACAGATGAATTTGTTGCATTTTTAGATGAATTACAACAAGCAGATGATGCAAAAACCGGAGCGCATGCTTTCTATACTATTGTGGGCCAAAAAGCAGACTTTATGTTAATGACGTTACGTCCAACTATGGATGAATTACAAGAGCTAGAGGCACGATTCAACAAACTTACAATCGCGGACTTCACGCTTCCTGCATATTCTTACGTATCAGTAGTAGAATTATCTAACTACCTGTCTGGTGAATCAAATGAAGATCCTTATCAAAATCCACATGTGCGATCACGACTATATCCACAACTTCAGCGTTCTCAATACGTTTGCTTTTACCCAATGGACAAACGCCGTGAAGGTAATGACAACTGGTATATGCTTCCAATGGAACAACGCAAAGAATTAATGCGCAGCCACGGAATGATCGGTCGAAGCTATGCTGGAAAAGTAAAACAAATTATCTCTGGTTCTGTTGGCTTTGACGATTTCGAATGGGGAGTAACATTATTCTCAGATGATGTACTTCAATTTAAAAAATTAGTTTATGAAATGCGCTTTGATGAAGTAAGTGCTCGATATGGAGAATTCGGTTCATTCTTCGTTGGTACTATTTTAGAAGGGGAAAAACGTTCTACTTTCTTCAATCTATAATTGGAATATATGGAAAAGGCCGCCGTTTGGTGGTCTTTTTTTATCTGCAAAATTTGTCATGTTAGGTCATGCATTTACATAGTTTAATGTAGGAGGTGATGCATTGGCAGTAGTTAAGGCTACATCCAAACAAATCGACCTACTAGCAAGGCTAATGCGGGCAGAAGCGGAGGGGGAAGGCGAGCTAGGAATGTTGATGGTCGGTAATGTTGGCGTTAATCGAGTTCGTACTGCTTGTTTAGATTTTGAGAATATACGAAACCTCGAAGAAATGGTTTTTCAACGCCCGGGTGGTTTTGAAGCTACTACTAAGCCATATTTTTACCAGCGTGCAAGAGATGCCGACATAAGATTAGCACAGCGAGTGGTCAACGGTGAGCGTTTTCATCCAGCTACTAGATCACTCTGGTTTTTTGATCCAGGTGAGAATACGCCATGTCCTGCTCAATGGTATGGTCAATGGAATACTGGGCGTTTCAAAGCACATTGCTTCTTTTCACCTACTGCAGAGGAATGTCCAGAGATTTAAAAACAGAGAGGATGTATAAATGGTTCAGTATTATTGGTACCCTGGTAGCTATCCAAATCAGCAATATCAACAAGGACAACAAGCACAGCAAATTCCTGGTCAACAACAGCAGTATACTCCAGGTGTGCAAATACCCGCTGGCGGACGCCAAGAAGAATCCTATGTTGAAAACATCTTAAGAGCAAACAGAGGAAAATTAGGCACGTTCTATTTTACTTTTGAAAACAATGCAACAAGAAACAATGTAATAGTGACTGGGTATGTAGAGGCTGCTGGACGCGACCACGTTATTCTCAGCGATCAAAATGGCAAACGTTACTTAATGTTAATGATTTACTTTGATTATGCGACATTTGATGAAGAAATAAATTACTACTAAAAATGTATGGCTTATTCTTTCTTAGAGTAAGCCTTTTCTCATGAGCAAAATATATATCTAATGCAAGCATCCCCCACGGTAACATTTGCTTTTACACTGTCTGTTCACCTATTCCCCTTCTTAAGCACGTGCATATAAAAAAGGCAGACTCTTCTTTCTCCAGAGCCTGCCTTAATTTATTTATTAATTTGCGTATTTTGCCGCTGCAACTATTAGCATTATCCAACCTGCTAGGAATGCTACGCCACCAATTGGTGTGATTGCGCCTAGGACACTAATGCCCGTTAAGCTAAGGATATAAAGACTTCCCGAGAAAATAATAATTCCTGCAAGTATAAGATAACCCGCCGTGTTTAGCTGCGACACAGACCCCCATACTTTACTGCTCATCAAGATACCAATGGCTACTAGCGCTAGAGCATGAAACATTTGATATTGAACGGCAGTTTCCCATGTTGCTAAATACTTGTCTGCGACTCTACCTTCTAATAAATGGGCGCCAAAGGCACCTAAGGCTACCGATAGGAATCCATTGATAGCACCTGCGATGATGAAAAATTTCAAGGTCTTTCCCTACTTTCTATTGTTAAAAGTCAAATAGTGATTCTCCGTTTGCATCCTCTTCCTTTAGAGTGGTGGAAGGTGCAGTTAACACATTGCTTTTGGTAACCATCATAGTAGAAGGCACATGCACATTTGGGCTCTCTGAGAGTGGCACAGTAAGTGCTACGTCACATAAAGCTTTGATAGCAGCAAGACTTTCTCGGATTGATTGGTCTCCTGAGACTGCCTTTGCCTCCTGAAGCTGTTTTTCTATTTGCAGCAAAATCTGTCTATTGGAAATCATTTATTTACGCCCCTCCACTTGCTTTAGTTCAAATTTTAAGCATTCCACACCTGAAGATTTTTTTACTAATGCAGATGGGAGCTCCTGTGTTTTAAACTGGTACGCCTTACAGCCACGTGGATGGTTTGCATCCCAGGTTGTAAAAAAATGACGACATCTAAAGCAATTTACAGCCAATTTACTCCCTACTTTCTTAAGTTATATTAGCATAGTCAGAGGCAAAAATCGATTGGCTTGTCATTCCACTCTTGTAGCTTCGCATTAATTTGTGAGTAGGGTCTGCTCCCTAAAAAGCCTCTGTGAGCACTCAAAGGACTAGGGTGAGTCGATTGAATGATATGGTGCCTCGGTGTGTCTATCATTTTCATCTTAGCTTGAGCAGGCTTTCCCCATAGTACAAAAATGATAGGCTTTTCACGATCGGAAAGTTTCTGAATGACTGTATCTGTGAAACGTTCCCAGCCCATTCCTTTGTGAGAATTTGCAACTCCCGCTCTTACTGTCAAAACTGTGTTTAATAATAAAACACCTTGCTTTGCCCATTTTTCCAGATGTCCATTCGATGGAATAGGACAACCTAAATCCTCTTCTAGCTCCTTTAACATATTTCGCAAGCTTGGTGGAACTTTAACTCCCGGCTTCACAGAAAAGCTTAAACCGTGAGCCTGTCCAGGACCGTGGTATGGGTCTTGCCCTAAAATGACCACCTTTACTTCTTCATATGGAGTTAAAAGGAAAGCGCTCCCTATTTCTTCTCTGGGAGGAAAAATCGTATGTTCGGCATATTCCTTATCCAGAAAGGATTGTAGCTCTTGGAAGTAAGACTTTTCCCATTCTTCTCCTAAAACCTCTTTCCAGCTAGTCATAGCATCACTCCTCAAATTGTACTTGTACATCATATTCGATGAGCTGGAACATTTCCTGTACAGCTTTTATAGCATTTTCTTCTGCTAGCTCGAGAATTCCTTGTCCAGTAGATTCTTCAATCATCATTTCCTTGGCAGTCGAGGCTAGTTCATACGCCTCTTCAATATCGGCCTTTTCTCGAAATAATCCCTCGTAGGAAAACACCTCTACTTGATCGAAGAGTATTTCTGGACCTCCTAAAAATTCCGGCTTAGGCAATGTTAAAACAGCAGTCTTGTTTTCTTCATCTACCTTAATATCTGATTCGGTCACCTCCGAAAAATCAACACCAGCTTTAACTGACCCTGGAACTACAACTAAAAGCTGTCTCTTTGTCCCTGGTAAATCTAGTCCAATTTCTTTTCCAAAAACCGCATTATCTTGTCGTTCAATTATTACCTTTGTATATGCCTGTGCAGTGGATAATTCATTTAGCCCCTGCACCCTTTCTACAAATGACCCCTTTGTTTCTGTAAAGGTGCTCCCTTGAATTGCCCAAAATGCTGCGAATGGTAAAGCAGCAATTAGTAAGAAAGCAATAACAGAGAGGAATAGAACAGTTTTAAATTTAAATCTAGAGAAAAATAGAGGAATACTCCAAAGCTTAAAACTTCTTTTCGGTCTCTCTTCTACAATTGTAGCTGCACTTTCCTCATTTTGGGCCTTCAATTCCTTAAGAAGCTTTTCCATTTCTCGAATCTTATCATCTTTGTGCAAGTCCATCCCTCTCTTCCTATTAATCTAATACGTTTACAGTAAAGAAAAGTTTCTCTATTAACAACTAATCCGCCCAATGATACGATGGTAAAAAGGGGAAATGCATATGGCAGATTTTCAACATCGAGAAAAATTGAAAAAACTTGAAGAAGCTGCAGTAAACAATAACGTTCCTGCCAAGGCAAATAATATTGGGATAGGTTGTTTTTTAATGGGTACAATAATTTTTATATGTTTCTTATTATTTTTGTCTATCTCTCTATATTATAACGAAATTTTCATAGGTTCGATTATCACTTTTATGGTCGCTCTGGTATTTGCTTTCATATTGTTTAAACTATGGACAGCCCCAAAGCTACCTTAATTGAATTTTCATACCTATCTGATACAATGAAGAAAAGCGCAAGCGCCTATTTCTGCCCCGACAAGCAAATGGGGAAAAGTGAGGAGGCATTTCCTCTTTCCACTAGGGACTAAGCGCTCAGAGCTAGATCAACTTTGATTTTCTTATCTAAAAAACAATCAACTTTTAAGTAAAAAGGAGAACTTCACATGACAATAAAAAAAACATTAACAATTGCAGGTTCTGATACTTCAGGTGGTGCTGGGATACAAGCTGACTTAAAAACATTCCAGGAACACGGAACCTACGGGATAAATGTTCTTACAGTGATAGCTACAATGGATCCAGATAATAATTGGAGTCATGGAGTATTTTCCCTTCCAGTAGATGAGATTAAACGTCAAGCTAAAACAGCGTTATCTACAAACGTCGATGCCATTAAAACTGGGATGCTAAGTACGGAAGAAATTATCGAAGAAACCGGCAATATTATCGAGAAATCTGGAGTTACTAGTATCGTTATAGATCCTGTTATGGTTTGTAAGGGAGAAGACGAGGTTTTGAATCCTGGGACAGTAGACGCAATGATTACTCATTTGTTACCTCGTGCACTTGTAGTAACCCCTAATTTATTTGAAGCTGGTCAGCTGTCAGGATTAGGAACACTTAAATCTATTGAAGATATGAAGGCAGCCGCTGAGAAAATTCATTCACTTGGGGCTAAAAATGTAGTCATCAAGGGTGGAAAACAACTGGCATACGATAAAGCGGTTGATCTTTTCTATGACGGACAAACTCACACACTGTTAGAAACAGAGAAAACAGAAACTACTTATAATCATGGTGCTGGTTGTACATTTGCAGCTGCTATTACAGCAAACTTAGCAAATGGCCTTTCTGTAGCAGATGCGGTGTTGAAAGCTAAAGAATTTGTGGCTGCCGCAATTGCACATGGATGGAAGCTGAACCAATACGTGGGACCAGTTCTTCATGGTGCCAAAGGAAAATTCGGTGCCCCAGAAGTAACAACTACTACAGTTTGATACTCCTCCACTCGCAAAGTCTAACGAGGCTTTGCGAGTTTTTACATCATATAAGATTACGTAATATAAACAACGGTTCAATCATTCGCTTGATGAACTGTTTTTCATTATACTATTAAAAGACAGTATGCTAGGAGGCAATGAAATTATGGAACTAGTGAATATGGAACGACTACAAGAATTATTAAATAGCTTTGCAAATGAGGATGTGTATATACATTTGGAAACGACAAATGGTGCATATGCTACTCATTTCAACGAAAATGTGTTTAATGCAGGTGCATTTATTCGGAATGTAATGATTCGCTATGAGCTTGGAAAAGTAGCTGGAGAGGCTCCTCATCGTGTTGGACTAAAGCTTCCTCACGGATGGGTCTATGCACAAGGGATCACTCATTATGAATTAGATGAGCACGGTAGACTGCTAATGGCTGGACACGACCAAAGTGGAAAGCTTGCTGTAGCTCTTGAAATAAGCAAAACACCATTTACATATTAAGGAGGAATAAAAATGAATTTACCAATGGAACGATCTGTCTTGGTCGTATTCCCTCACCCAGATGACGAGGCTTTCGGAGTTTCTGGAACAATAGCTACTTATGTGAAACAAGGAATCCCTGTGACTTACGCTTGCCTAACTTTAGGGGAAATGGGTCGAAACCTTGGGAACCCTCCTTTTGCAACTCGCGAGACATTGCCACAAATTCGTAAGCAGGAGTTGCTTGCCTCAGCAAAGTCTATGGGAGTTACAGACCTACGAATGATGGGTCTTAGAGACAAGACAGTAGAATTCGAAGATGATGAAAAGATGGTCAAAATGATGGAGGATTTAATCGCTGATACGAATCCTTCTTTGGTCATTACATTCTATCCTAACTATGCCGTGCATCCAGATCACGATGCAACCGGAAGAGCAATGATTCGCGCAGTCCGTAGAATGCCAGAAGAACAACGTCCAAAGGTATACGCACTAGCATTTTCAAACGATTCAAAAGAAGTGTTAGGCGAGCCAGATATAATCCATGATATTTCTGGATCAAGTGAGGAAAAAATGGGCTCTATGCGAGCACACATTTCCCAAACAGCTTGGATGCTAGAGGAAATGGAAAAACGTTTAGCTGATGGAGAGCCAGAAGCTGAAAATTGGCTACACTTTGAGCGGTTCTACACATACGATTTCAATAAAGATTTCGAATAATGGAACATTTTTACCAGCTATAGACTTACCTTCTGGAATGAATTATCATGTGTAAAACACCTATTTCTTGCATAATTATTCAAAAAGAAAGTTGGCCTTCACTTGAAAAAATTTAGCTTATTTACTTGGCTTTTATTTCTTCTCCCTTCTATAGCTGGTGTCATCCTTTTCATGATCCCGCTACCAATTGGTGGAGAAGTTAAAATTCCTATCGCATGGTTTGCGAGCCTATTATCAGGAGTACTTGAACCGATCGTGCATTGGGTCGCCCTTATCACTTTGTTCATTGCGGCTATTGGTTCTCTAGTTTTTTTGTTTATTCCAAAGAACAATTCGTTTATTAATAACCTATTTAAGGTTTCTATATTTTGGACAATCACCCGAGTAGTCGGTGCAGTTTTTTCTGTATTAATCATTTTCCAAATTGGCCCCGAGGTTATTTGGAGCGAAAATACGGGAGGACTTTTACTAGCACCTGATGGGCTGGTTTCCTTCCTGTTTACAATTTTCCTATTTGCAGGCCTATTACTGCCTCTTCTATTGAATTTTGGTTTATTAGAGTTTTTTGGGACGATGATGGTTAAAATTATGCGTCCATTATTTAAGCTTCCAGGACGCTCCGCTGTAGATGCACTTACTTCTTGGGTTGGAGATGGAACCATTGGTGTCTTGTTAACAAGCAGACAATATGAGGAAGGCTATTACACAAAAAAAGAAGCGGCTATTATTGGCTCCACTTTTTCAGTTGTTTCCATCACCTTCTGTATTGTCGTACTTGAACAAGTCGGGTTAGAAAAGTATTTCGCACCCTATTACTTAACTGTCCTGCTTTGTGGTGTGGTACTTGCATTTATAATGCCACGAATTTATCCATTAGCAGGCAAAGAAGAAGTTCATATAGACGGTCGCCCATTAGACCTAGAAGCAGAGAAATATCCAGAAAATTATAATGCTCTAACACATGGTTTAGAAAATGCGTTAAATACAGCTAATAAAAACCGTTCTGTTAAAAGATTTTTTTCAGATGGTATAAAGAATGTCATTGATATGTATATAGGTGTTGCTCCAGTCGTACTAGCATTTGGAACAATTGCATTGATGCTAGCTGAGTACACACCATTCTTTACGATATTAGGTAAACCATTTGAGCCACTGCTCCTGTTATTTGGAATACCAGAGGCTGCAGCAGCTGCACAAACAATGGTAGTTGGCTTTGCGGATATGTTCCTTCCTACTATTCTAGGTGCTTCAATTGAATCTGAGCTAACGAGATTCTTTATAGCAACTATGTCAGTTACTCAGTTGATTTACATGTCCGAAGTTGGTGGATTATTACTTGGCTCTAAAATTCCGGTTAACTTTAAAGACTTAATTGTAATTTTCTTATTGCGTACACTGATTTCATTCCCTATCATTGCGGTAGTCGCACATCTATTGTTTTAAAAGGAAAACGCTTGGAAAACTCCAAGCGTTTTTTTATTATCTGCTGGACACTTTAAGCGGCATTTCCTATGTTATATCAGATTTAACTCATACTGATAAAATTGAGAATCCTTAGTGTATCCACTTTTTTCATATAGTCTCTGTGCAGCATAATTGTCTATTGCTGTAGATAGACTAATGCTTTTTGCTCCTGTTTCAATAGCATAATCTTTTGCCTTTTGTAAGAGCATTTCTCCTACTCCTTTTTTTCTGGCTGTTTTGTCTACATATAAGTCATTTAAAATCCAAGTTCTTTTCATAGATACTGATGAAAATGTAGGATATAGTTGTGTAAAACCAACGTAGACTTCTCGATCTCTAACTACAAATATGACCGAATCTTCATTTACTAAACGTTTTTTTATGTAGGTTTTTGCACCTTCTATATCTGACTCCTGCTGATAAAATATGCGATAAAGATTAAATAAATTTGACATACCTTCTAAATCTTCAATGGTAGCTTGGAATATTTCCATACTTCTCTCTCCTTTATAATGGATGGGCAATATTACATGATAGTTCTAATTTTCAATTACAATTTCTCCCTCTTCTTTTGGTGTTTCGAAACCATTAAGGTAGGAAATTAAAACTTCTTCTGTAATCGGGAACGCATTGGCATCAAAACGTTTGTTTCGTATTTTAAGTCGTTCACGCAAATCATCAGGATGAACTTTTAAATAAATAAGTTTCCACTTACCGCCGTACTTTTCAATAAGCTTTTTATATTGTTCTCTTCTCACACGATTCCAAAAACTGAAGTCAATTACTACCTGTTGTTTGTCCTGAATTAATTTTATTAACTGATTTCGCAATTTTCTTTCTGCCTCTTTCTTGTACTCCTCAATCATTTCCATTGGAAAATCAATCCCGAACCGACCATTAGTAGCCCATATTTCTTCATCAATAGAAAGACGAAAAAAGCCTTCTTTTTCTAATCGTTGGGAGAATGTAGTTTTTCCAGAACCAGCCACACCACACATCATTACTACTAGAGGAGTGAGGTCATCTCGTTCACGATAAATTAAGTCAAAATTAAACTTTTCAAACATCTGAATAATACCTCCAATTATTCAAAATAAATCTATCAAACAAGCTCTAATGCTCCGTTAGATTAGGAAAAAGAAAAGGGCGCTCTTCCAACACGACAGATACATTATATTTCTTGATAATTACTGTAACAAAAAGATTTAATTTTCAGATAAAATAATATATATTTGATTATTTTTCCACTAAAGGGAGAGAAGCTTTGTGCAAATCTTTATTTATATAGCTTTAGCTACTATTATCATAGTTACCATTTCATCTACAATTCTTCGAAGAAAGAATTATCGAAAGTATGGGATACCTACTGCTTTTTTAATAGGAATATCATTTGTAATCGCTGTCGTAAGCTTTTTCACATTGGATGGCTGGGAATCAATGGGGTTTTTCTTTATGTTTATTTGCATTACCATCGGTTCACTTATTGGCACAGGAATTTCAATGTTATTAAACTAAAGCGCCTGTTAGTTATCAACAATCACTCTCTTTTAATCGAACGTTCATTCGTGTATATTTAATACATACCAAATAAAGGAGAATAAATTATGAACTCAATTGATTTAATTCTTTTAAATTTCAACGAAGTACGAAGAAGAAGTGTTAAAGTTTGGACATCTATTCCCCAAGAAAAACTAAACTGGAAACCTGATGACGAAGCAATGACTTGTTTAGAGATGATTAGACATGTTCTAGAAAGTGAACATTATTACCAGTTAGCTATCCAAAATCAAGGCAGCTTGGCAGTATTTGAATCCCCTTTTGATAAGCAACCCTTTTCTACCGTAAATGCGGAATTGAAATTTGCAGAACCATTTAGAAATCACTTTTTAGAAACTATTAAGTCATTTTCAGAAGAAGATTTATCAAGTATTAAAATTGATCGTTCTGATTCTGGTTACATAAGAAGTTTGGGTGACATGTTGCTAAGAGTCGCCTATCATGAATCTGTCCATACCGGCCAATTGCTGGATTACTTAAGAATGGCAGAGGTTCCAAGAGTACGTGTTTGGGATTAATTTATCTTAGAGGTGTATCACTTAAGTGATATGCCTTTTTTTAGATAATAAGTGACTTGAGCAATATGCGACTTAAAATATTCTCTTCTCCTATTCACCTATACTGCTTTATTTCAGTAAGAAAAAAAATTGTCTTTGCAAGCCCATGATCTTTAAGTAGTCTAGTAAAAGGAAACCCTGTAGAATGGTTCCTCCCCTAATAATTTTTCTCGAATCAATGTAACTTATATTTTTAAAATAAATCTAATGCCCTCTCAATAATAAGTGTAGCTGTATTTTCATCAGGTGGCATCCATAGATTTGTAATTGGTCCATATACCACATGGTTTAGTTCAACTTCATAACCACCTTCCAAAAAGGCCTCTTTTGTAGGCAAATATCCTAAATAACCGTTAGTGTAGCCACCAAAAAAGGCAAGCTCATCCGAAAGTTTTTCTTTGAATTCAATGGCAGTTTCTGAGAAAGGTTCCATTGGTATTCCAGTAAACGACCCTTCGTTAATTTGAGTTGACTGAATTTCTATATTGATAGTTAAATATGTCTCATTTCGTTTGCGTTTATCTAAAATGACAGAATGCCATCTATCGGTATTTACACCCCATTCTTTTTCAGCTAGTTTGGCCATTTTATGTATTTCTAAAGGTTCAGGTATTTCTTTCAATCTCATCAATAATGTAGTTGAGACTACCTTTAAAATTTTAATAGGTTCAAATTTTACTTTAGGAAGCATGGTTAACACGTAACCGCTTAAAGCTTATGCCATTTTTTCCATATTCTCCAATGAACCGCGATACATAGCATTAATATTCCCCGAAGCCCCTTGTACAACGATTACAGTACATTTTAATATATTTTCAAGGATTTCCCTTGTTAAGCCTGGATAATCTGCTGATAAGATATCACTATCTCCTTTTAATACATTCGGATGGGCTGTACAGAATATAATTAGTCCGGATAATTTCTTTGTTTTCTCGTTTCTTATCACTAAAATACCAACTCTTTTATCAACTGGACCAATTGGATTTGTACCCATTATCACTTTACCGTCAGGAGTATTTTCCCTTCGATTAATTCCTAATTCACCAAGAGTTACATTCCAACCAATCTCTGATAGTTGTAAATTTTTATCGGCCAAAATCGCTGCTTTTACAGCGTTGCTCATTAATGTGTCTTTATAAATCTTAACTATTTTTTTTGTGCTTACTGTAGCGGGACCAGAATGCGTATGAGTATAAACTACTGTAATTTGTTCAGTAGGAATTTTCAACTTACTTGAAGTTTGTTTACGGATAACTAAAGTGTCTTCAACTAACATTCCAATATTATCAATACTAATAAACACAGATTTAGTATTATTGTTTTCAAACACAAATGCAGTTACAAAGATATGTTCGTTAATATTACTAACTCCTGTAGGCCGATGGTATCCGATAAAATCAATACCCAAAGGAGGTGTAATATCTACCTTGTAAACTCCTGCTCTACTCAAATAGTTCTCTCCATTCTATAGATTAACTTATCAAATTGTTCTTCAACAATCTGTTTCGTTAGTTTAATAAGAAACTCAGTACTGGTGGTAATAATAAGAGGCTAATTGAACTGAAAATAAGTATTCTAGAAACTATTTTCGGTAATTTTTTTCTACCTTTTCCTTTATACCATCCGCTAAATTGCAATTTATTTCTATAGAGTACAAAAATCAGAATAAGAATAGCTAAAGAACCTAGCCAGTTATATTTTTCAGTATAAGTGCCAATTCCTATATACATTTCTTTTAAAAAGTAACCTAACATTGCACCTACAATAGCAAATATAAATATTACTCGTATTAACTCCAACAAGACTCTCATGTTACTCCCCTAACTTTTTATTAAAAAAATTTAACATTTATATCACAAGCCATCATTTTACTAAAGAAAAAAAACAGGTCTCTACGATCTGAACTGTTAAGACGTTCTCCTAGTACAAAAAGGTATCCATTTGGCAGAGCAATTACACCTAAATTTTGTGCTAAGTAAGGCTCTTCGTAACTTTAACCGGTAATAAAAAGTTCATCGTTTTCATAAGTGATATTACTTTCACCCAGTCCAATAATTCATTTTTTCTTTAGTTTCCCACATTCAATAGCTCTTTTCTTATAGAATAATTCATTCAATTAATACCTTCGACATCGCGCTAATAATACCTGCTCGTTAAACTACATTGCTTCAAAAGTATAATAAGTAAAAAGAGCCCCCTAAGCAGCTCAACAATATCTTTCATTAAAGTAACCTTTAATTTAACAAGACAATCGAATATATTGATATTTGTTCACCATAAAAAATAATGATGCTCCCTATAATAAACATTGGGAAGGCTAGCAATATCCTGTTTTTTTTAATTATCCGTACTTCTATTATTATCAATATTACGTGATAGATTCCATTTAAAGTAGACGGATAATAACCTTAATATAACAATTATGATTAAGAGCGAATATGTGGCATAGGGGCCGGTAACGATCCTTTTAACTTAATAAGCACTTCAATATCTTAAATCCATATTTGCTTTTTAAAAAGAAACAATCCTAATAGGGAAAATATATTATAAATTCAATCTCATAAAAGACTGTTTTTCGAAAGCTTTAAACAAAACCTTCGTCATTCTAAGTGATATAACCATAGGCTATAAAGAAATAATTCACTATTTTAAAAAGAGAATAAAATAAAAATAGGGTGGCAAAATTGCCACCCGCAAGAATTTATTTTAATACACGATTGAGAAAACTAAATACTTCTTTTAGGTTTTCCTCTGAATTAAAAGGTTCCCCTCCGTGAACTGCGCCTTCCAAAAGTGTAAGCTCTACCTTCTCATCACCTAAAACATCTGTTAGTTTTTCAGAGAAATCAATGGACTGTTGCGTTGGCACGTTCGGATCAGCCGTTCCGTGTTGGATAAAAAAGGCTGGATCATTTTTTGTAATGTAAGTTTCCGGGTTCGCTTTCTCTACTTCCTCTATATTTTCGGTAATATTTCCTCCGATGTACTTGCTTTCCGGAGAATCATCTGAGCTTCGTTCTCCTATTTTTGGAGTGATTCCGGATTCCGTAAACTGCTCATCCAGTTTCATAAAGTCAATTTGTCCATACCAATCAACGACAGCTTGTACTTCAGAAGAATATTCCATATTTTCAGTATTTTGACCATTTAAAGAGTCGTCATCTCCACTCGTACCGACTAGTGCCGCTAAATTTCCGCCCGCACTGCCTCCCCATGCCACAACCTTTTCAGAGTCCAAGTTGTATTCTTCCGCATTAGCTTTAACATAACGAATTGCAGCTTTTATATCACTAATCGCTGCAGGAAATATCGCTTCACCTGAAAGTCTATAGTTGACCGCTACAACTGCATACCCGTGATTGACACCTTCTATCATGGCAGTCAGGTCCGTCCCTGTTTTATCTCCCTGCATGAATCCACCCCCGTGGATTGCGATGATTACTGGAAACGGTCCTTCGCCTTCATTGGGAAAATAAATGTCCAGCTTTTGCGTTTCCGATTGGCTGCCGTATTTTACATCTAATTGTTTGTTCTTAATGAAAGAGGTATCAATTGCCTCAGCAACCTGTTGTTTCATTTCTGCTTGCTGAGTTGTTTCCGTTTCTTCACTATTTTTTGGAGCCGTTTCTTTGGAACTGCTTGATGAACACCCAGCTAATAATACCATTGCTAGGGACATTGATAAAATTGTTGATATAGATTTTTTCATTTGTGCTTCACTCCTAATTGTTTTGTATGTTCTTTCTATAAATTGATCATAACAAAACATTGTGGCACAAAAATGGCAGAAAAACGAGGTAAAATGAACGTTTTTCTGCCAAAAATTTTATGCTTTTTTTAAGGTGATAGTAAATGTGGTTCCTGCATTAGCCTGACTTTTCACACTGATTTTCTCCCCAAGCTGTTCCATGATTTCGAGCGCAATGGACAGCCCGAGGCCACTGCCTGTACTTGTATGCGATAAGTCTTCCTTGTTAAACCGCTCGAATATGTGCGGAAGAACTTCCTTAGAAATACCTGGGCCATTGTCCATTATCATGATTTCCGCTTTACGAGCTGTCGTTTTGGCGTCGATAGTCACTTTGCCATTTTCCGGAGTGAACTTAAACGCGTTATCGAGCAAAATGGTAAGCACTTGTGTGATACGATCTTCATTTGAATAGGTTGCGGGCAAACTTTTCGCACGTTCTGTAATTTGAAATTGAAGATCCATGTCGTCTGCTAAAATAGCAAATGGCTCTGAAACTTTCGCTATGATTTCTTTTGTATTCACGATTGATTTAGTATATGCCGTTTTTTTGTATTGCAGCCTCGATAATTCAAGCAAATCCGAGATGAGTTTTTCTAAGCGAACACTTTCTCTCAAGATGATGCTGTAGTATTGGTCGATTTTTTCCTGATCTTTGACAACATGGTCCGACAGTGTCTCTGTCAAAGCTTTGATAGATGCAAGCGGTGTTTTCAGTTCATGGCTAATATTGGCGACATAGTCTTTGCGCATTTGTTCAAGGTGATTTTTCTCTTTGATAAACAACGCAAGAAAAACCAGAATGATGATTGTTCCAATAGCCAGAGTTACGAAGAATACAAGGTAAAAACCATTAAGCGCTGCTTGATAAGCGCGTGCCTCTTTTAATAAATAGATACCACCTGTCACTTTGTTGTCCTGGACCAATGGTTGCCCGATTATAATTGCTTGCGCAGAATACCCCGGTACTTCCTGGATTTCAACTACGGTTTTGCCACTGATAATTTTTGGCAAGTACGAGGTTAATTCCTTGTTTACTTTCGCATCAGAAGAAAATCTTGAGATTGGTTCATCGTTGTAAACATTGATTTCCATTCCATGGACATCATAAGCCTTAATTAAATAATCATCGGTTTTTCTTATATTTTCACCATCCGCAACCTCTTCTCCGATCAACGTGAGGGGCGGCTGGAGTTCTTCAATTTTTGATTGGGTAAAGTAATGTTTGATTGCAAAAGCCCCCAAGAGCTGACCAGAAATAAATATCAATAGAATGACAAATGCAATCCACAGCTTACTTGAAAATAACCGCTTCATACAAATAACTCAAATTTATAACCGACACCGTAGACGGACTTTATGGAAAACTCGGGAGAAGCTTTAGCGATTTTTTGACGGATTCGTTTGATTAGGGTATCGACTGCACGCGTGTCTCCGATATAATCATATCCCCAAACTTTGTACAGTAATTCCTCACGGTTGACCACTTTCCCTGTGTTTTTGACTAGAAAGGTCAAAAACTCCACCTCTTTTGCAGTAAATTCAATTTCCTGATTATTGATCAGAACTTCATAACCATCAATATCAATGGACAGATTTCCTGCTTTTAAATAGTGGATATCTTCTTTTTTTGGTTGCACCCTTTTTAGTATGGTTTTGATCCTTACTACTATCTCTCGTGGAGAAAAGGGCTTTGTTATATAGTCATCGGCACCAATTTCAAGTCCGACAATCCGATCCACTTCTTCGCTTCTAGCGCTAAGCATAAGGATAGGAATATCGCTAGTTTTGCGTATCTCCTTACATACTTCGGTCCCAAAAAGACCGGGCATCATGATATCAAGTACCACTAGATCAAAATTGTTTTCTTTTAGGAGTTTGAGTGACATCTCTCCATCGTAAGCAGACACGCTATTCATACCTTCAGCTTGTAAATAAGCATTGATACTTTCATGAACAGCGACATTATCGTCACAGATTAATATGGTTATGTTATGATCCATTACGGTAAATCCCTTCAATCTTTAAAGTTCATTTGTTTTGTTATTTTAATAGTTTTTTCGAACTCTATATTTTCACATATTAAATAAAAAAGCAATTCGAATAACTTTTTGACTATAACTCCTCTTCTGTATACTTTCATTGAATAACTCTTTGTTGCGCAAATATTAAAGCGAACCATCTATTGAAATAAAGCAACGATAAAAGTGTACAATGCACTTTTACCGTTGCTTTTTCAATTGTTTTAATTTTAGATTTACACTAGCTTAATCTGTTCCTAAAGGTGTAATATTCTAACCGCTAACAATAAAGTTGTTTAATTAAATACGCGACTCTTAAAGTTCCTGTTGCGTTAGTTTAAGTACAATATTTCCTAAAATTTGTTAACTTTTATTATGTAAAATAATTAGTCAATTATTAAAACAAGTTTACCATTTCCTATACCTTTAGATAGCTGATCAAAGGCCTGCGATGCTTGCTGAAGTGGCAAAGTAGTACCAATAATCGGACGTAATGCTCCACTATTTAGCATTCCAATTACACCATGAATGCTTTGTTCATATTCATCTTTAGGTGCATTCCAAAGAGCTGTTGCTAAAATATCACATTCCTTTTGCATTGCAAGACGTGGATTTATTTCTATTGAACCACGATTTCCGATGATTACAATCTTACCAAATGGTGCAATCAGCTTTAAATCTGTTTCTAAATTAATATTTGCTAAAAACTCAATAATTACATCTGGTCCATTGCCATCCGTTAAGGCTAGCACATCTTCAATCGTTGCTTCAGTCACATGATCAATGACGATATCTGCACCAGCTTGCTTAACCATTTTTTTACCTTTAGGCTTACTTGCTGTCCCAATCACTTTAGCACCGTGAGATTTTGCCATTTGGACAGCCTGTAATCCTAGCCCACCACTGGCTCCATGAATAAAAACAGTTTGACCTGGTCTCAGACAGGCACGTTGAAATAATGCACGATATGCAGTTAACGCAGGTACCCCTAATGCTGCACCTTGTTCAAAAGATACATGGTCTGGTAACAAATGAACCAACGTTTCATCACACACCATCTTTTGTGCAAATGTCCCGGTACTATTACTTCTCAGTAAAGAAGCAATAAATACACGGTCACCAACTCGAATATTTGTGACTTCTTCTCCAATAGCCTCTACAACCCCTGCACCGTCTAAGCCAGGAGTATAAGGCAATTGCGGTACACAAAACGCATATGTACCTGTTAATGTATAGGTATCACTCGAATTAACTCCCGCAGCGTATAAACGAATACATACGTCTTTTTTTCCTACTACTACATCCTCAACGTCTGTGTATGCTAACTTCTCAGGTCCACCAAAATTTGTAACTTGAATTGCTTTCATGTTGTCAACCTCCTCTCATTAATTATATACAGAAAATTATTAATTTACAGTTTTCACATAACACTTCATACTGCATAGCCAAATCTACTTTTTGTTTAAAATTAGCACACGTTAGCAACCATGCCCAAATCAGAAAACTACCAAATACCGCCACAAAGAAAAGTAAAATTATAAATATAACGTAAATTGATAATCTATTGATTTCTTGTAATCCTTCGCATTATCCACACGGTTATCCGAAAAGTACATTTTTAACTTTGCGTGTTTCAAAAACATTCCCCCTTAAATTAAGCACGAATATAATCAAGCATTAATTTCAAATTAGCTTTCTCTTATTGAACCAACCCGTTGCTATAAGTTAAAAAAAATTAAAGTTTCCTAAGCGACCTGTAACTAAGACCCAATGTTAAAAAACATCAAAAAAAACCTAATCTATTGAAACTTATCCACCTCAAAAAAATGTATTTAATTCCCTTTATTGAATATTCTGTATTTTAAGGTATAATTAAGGAAATTAATATGGAGAAAGGTGATGTAAATGAAAAAACTATTAAGCATATCATTGTTTTTAATAGGATTAGTGTTTGTGTTCTTTTCATTTTCTACAAATTCTTTTGCAGACGAGAACGATAAAAGTTACGTAGATGGCCAAGTTATATCTGCTTCAGACACTTTAGACTACTCATATTTAACAAGGAACGATATAGGTTACAAAGATGGGCAAATTATAGCTGTTTCAGAGGACAACACCATTGAAGTATTTTATTCCAACTTCTCCGATATACAAGAGACCCATTATTATGAAGAATTCGGTGATATGAGTTTAATCCAAGCTGTAAGATCTTTAAATGGTTGGTTTGCTACGTTCGCTATTGAATAAAACTACTAAGTGAAATTTATCCCAAGCTCACCTATTTGGTGGTTTTTTTACTAAATGAAGTGATGGAAGTGCCACAGAGTGAAATAAGAACTTACTATGTTCCGATATCTATTTTGATCCAATGTCTTATTATCCTTTAATTAGATTCAACTTAAAGAAGATAAAACCTTCTTGAAATAACTACTTTTTATTTCTTTAGCCTTCTGAACTAAAAAAATGCTCTCCGCATCTTAAATATGCAGGGAGCATTTTATTTTTATTAGTGTGGTAAAAACAATAATTGAAATGCAAATAGGATAGCAAATATATATAGCATCGGATGTACTTTTTTTGCTTCACCTTTAACTATTTTCAAAATAGGGTAAATGATAAACCCAAAAGCAATTCCAGTTGAAATGCTTGAAGTAAGAGGCATGATCAAGATGATTAAGAAAGCAGGGAATGCTTCGTCAAATTTACTCCATTCAATTTCTTTTACAGAACCAATCATCAATGTACCAACAATAATTAGGGTTGGAGAGGTAATCGCCGCAACACCAGATATGGCACCTACTAAAGGTCCAAAGAAAGAAGCAACAATGAATAAAACAGCAACGGTTAAACTAGTTAAACCTGTACGGCCACCAACAGCAACACCAGATGAAGACTCAACAAATGCTGTTGTTGGACTAGTTCCAAACATAGACCCAACAGTCGTCGCAACTGAGTCAGCCAGTAATGCTTGGCGAGCACGAGGTAATTTTTCGTCTTTCATCAAACCAGCTTGCTTAGCAACACCAACCATAGTACCTGTCGTATCAAAGAGTGTAACTAAAATGAATGAGAATACTACTCCGTATAAACCATAAGAAATAACTTGGCTAATTGCTTCAATTGGATTCCAAATTAAAATACCTTCTGGTAAATGAGGCAGAGCTACCACTTTATCAATATGTAGTTGATTTGTTAACACAGCTACGATACCAGTAATAACCATACCAATAAATAATGCACCTTTTATATTACGTACCATTAAAATCACAGTGATTAATAAACCAAATAAAGTTAAGAGAACACCAGGGGAAGTTAAATCACCTAGCATCACTAAGTTACTATCACTTGCCACAACTACTTTAGCCATTCGTAAGCCTAGAAAGGCAATAAATAACCCAATACCTGCAGTAATTGCATGTTTTAAATTTTTCGGAATTGCCGTTATTAACTTTTCTCTCAAAGGTGTTAAAGATAAAAGAATAAAAATTATACCTGCTACGAAAACAGCAGCAAAAGCTGTTAAATAATCAATTTTTCCGTCTGACGCTAACACGACAGCGTAAGTGAAATATGCATTCAATCCCATACCAGGAGCAATTGCGATTGGATAATTGGCGCAAAGCGACATCCATAATGTACCGATAACAGCAGAAATAATAGTTGCCATAAACACTTGATCAAGTGGTACACCTGCATCCGATAAAATAATCGGATTTACAACAACGATATATACCATTGTGAGAAATGTGGTCATCCCCGCAATAAGTTCAGTCTTTACATTCGTACTATGCTCCTTCAAACGAAACATTTTATTACCTTCTTCCTTAAACACGAACATTTTTAATAACATTAAATATATTATTCGTTTTTGAGATAAAATACAACCCTTTTACTCAAAGTCATTATTCTCAAAATTCTCCGTTTACATTCACTTTAAGAATTAAGTAGTACGCAAATTTATATTAATTGTTATAAAAAAAAGCAGGTCCTTTATAAGGAGCCTGCCGTTTTTTTATTCTTTAGCGTTAGTAACATATCCTTCGTCATTGCGTCTAAATCGTATTTATACGTAAAGCCCCACTCTTCTTTTGCTGCAGTCGCATCAATGTTGTCTGGCCAGCTATCAGCAATTGCTTGGCGAACTGGGTCTACTTCATAATTCATCTTAAAGGAAGGTATTTCCTTGCGGATAGATGCAGCAATTTGTTCCGGTTCAAAGCTCATTGCCGTTACATTAAATGCATTACGATGAATTAGCTTAGTCGGATCTGCCTCCATTAAATCAACAATCGCTTGAAGCGCATCCGGCATATACATCATATCCATATATGTTCCTTTTGCTATATAGGACGTGTAAGCGCCATCCTCTAATGCTTTATAGTAAATGTCAACTGCATAGTCGGTTGTTCCACCCCCTGGTAATGTCTCATTGGAGATCAATCCAGGAAAACGAACTCCTCTTGTATCCACGCCGAATTTTTGAAAGTAGTAATCACATAGCAATTCTCCTGATACTTTGTTTACTCCATACATAGTAGTTGGACGCTGCAATGTATCCTGAGGTGTGTTTTTCTTAGGAGTAGAAGGTCCGAAAGCGCCAATAGAGCTTGGAGTAAAGAATTGCATCCCTAATTCACGTGAAGCCTCCAATGCATTTACTAATCCACCCATATTTAAATTCCACGCCAATAGCGGCTTCGCTTCTGCTGTTGCAGAAAGTAATGCAGCCATATGAATCATAGTGTCCGCTTGAAAATTCTTCGCAAGCTGATGCATTTTCTCTCCATCAGTCACATCTAAAAGGTCAAATGGACCATTTTCTGTTACTGACGATGATATATGTCTAATGTCTGTGGCCAAAATATTGTCTGAACCATATTCTTTTCGTAGTTTCGCAACTAGTTCCGAACCAATTTGTCCTAAAGCTCCGGTAACCATAATTTTCTTCATCTTTATTTCTCCCTTTCAAAAACAATTGTATTTTTGGAAAGTACATTATATCAATAAAACACCTTGATATCACTAGGTTTATCAAGTAATAATTATATCGTGTTCATTCGTGAAATACAACCATATCCGATTTCATTTTTTGATATAATAGTTTAATTAGGAGGTATTTATGAAAATATTAAAATATGCACTCATTTTTTTGCTAGGGGTAATATTGACTATGGTTATGACTTTTTTCAATTTACCTTTTTGGTTAATTTATTTGATAGTAGTAGCCGTATATTTACTTTTAATAGTTGTACCTCAAATGTATACGGTTTATAAATCAAAAAATTTGAAAAAGATAGAGCAATATCTAGAAAAGAATAAGCGAAAGCCAATATTTGCTTACCCGCTAGCTTTGAAAACTGGCGATCGAGAACAGATCATACGCTCCTTAGAGGAAATTTTGAAAAGGCACAAACAGCCCTATATGCAGGAAGTATATAAAACCATATTGGCACTTTTTGAAAACAACGTCTCTAAATTCGAGCACCTAGCTAAACAAATAAGCAAAGAACCATTAAGAACCTATTATTTAGCATATGTAGAAGCTCTTAAAGGAGACTTTGATGAGGCTCATACACTAAAGGTTCAACTCCCAAAAGGTTGGATGCAGCATGCAATCGAAGCTGTCATCGCAAAAGAGCAAGGCAACAACGACCTCTATGAACAAGAAGCGAACAAAAGCATTGAGCTTGCAACAGGCGTCCAAAAATATAGCCTTTATTATTCTTTTCAGCAAGAGATAAATAATTTGAAATGAGTGGACCAATTATTCTTGGAACTCGGCAGTAAGATCATTCGATTTCAATATAAAAGCCCACTACGGTGGGCTTTTTACTATAAACTAATATCATTTATATTTTTAACGATAATTCGTGGCATTAGGGGACTCTTTCCATCCATTTACGAGCGTTTTCCACTGTTTTAGGAGACATTTCCCCATTTTTAGGGGCGCAACCACCACTTAGGAGACGATTTCCAGCGTTTAGGAGACACTTCTCATCCATTTATGAGCGATTCCCACCGTTTTAGGAGACATTTCTCCATATTTAGGAGCGTACCCACCACTTAGGAGACAATTTCTAGCATATAGGAGACACTTCCCATCGTTTACGAGCGCTTCTCACTGTTTTACGAGACATTTCTCCATATTTAGGGGCGCAACCACCACTTAGGAGACGATTTCTAGCATTTAGGAGACACTTCCCATCGTTTACGAGCGCTTTCCACCGTTTTAGGAGACATTTCTCCATATTTAGGGGCACCATCTCACTTTAGGAGACTCTTTCTCTCATTTAGGAGGCACTTCCCATCGTTTACGAGCGCTTCTAACTGTTTTACGAGACATTTCTCCATATTTAGGGGCGCAACCACCACTTAGGAGACGATTTCCAGCGTTTAGGAGACACTTCTCACCCATTTATGAGCGATTCCCACCGTTTTAGGAGACATTTCTCCATATTTAGGGGCGCAACCACCACTTAGGAGACGATTTCTAGCATTTAGGAGACGCTTCTCATCCGTTTATCTTCCCCTTTATTTAACTGCCACTTAGAGAAACTTTGCGATTGTATCCCCCACAAAAAAGGCTACCAAACAATTGGTAGCCGGAATCTTATTCTATTTAATAACGCCTAGTTCTTTTCCAACTTTTTCGTAAGTAGCTATGGCATTATCTAGCATTTCTTTTGTATGGGCAGCTGTTGGCATGTTGCGAACGCGTCCAGTTCCTTTAGGTACCGTAGGGAAGACAATAGATTTTGCATATACTCCCTCTTCAAATAGGCGTTTAGAGAATTGCTGAGTTAGTTTTTCGTCTCCAATGATACATGGAGTGATTGGTGTTTCAGATGCACCAATATCAAATCCAAGCTTAGATAAGCCCGCCTTCAAGTAGTCACCATTTTCCCAAAGCTTGTCATGAAGCTCTGTGGAATCGATGATCATTTGGACTGCAGCTGTTATTGCTGCTACATCGCCAGGTGGTAAAGCAGTAGAGAATAGGAATGGACGTGAACGAACCTTTAACCAGTCGATTAAGTCCTTCTTCCCTGCAACGTATCCACCGACTACCCCGATTGCTTTAGAAAGTGTTCCAATTTGGAAATCGATTTCTTTTTCTAAACCAAAGTGCTTCACTGTTCCTTTACCCTTACCAGTAACACCAGAACCATGTGCATCATCCACATACGTGATTAGGTCAAATTCTTTTGCAATTTCAACGATTTCTGGAAGCTTTGCAATGTCACCATCCATCGAGAATACGCCATCTGTAATTACCATTACTTTGTTGTACTGGCCAGATTTCGTTGCTTCTTTCGCTTTATTGCGAAGATCATCCATATCAGAGTGGTTAAATGGAATGATTTTAGCTTTAGAAAGTCGGCAACCATCGATGATGGATGCATGGTTTAATTGGTCAGAAAGAATCGCATCATTTTTGTCCATTACCGCAGAAATTGCAGCCATATTACAGTTAAAGCCCGATTGATAAGATATTGCTGCTTCTGTTCCTTTGAACTCAGCAAGCTTTTCCTCTAGCTTTACGTGTAGGTCTAGCGTTCCGTTAATCGTACGTACTGCTCCCGCTCCTACACCATATTTATCTATCGTTTCTTTTGCAATACGCTTTAATTCGTCATTTGTAGCTAGTCCCAAATAATTGTTGGAGGATAGGTTGATTAGCTCATTTCCGCCAACTGTTATAATTGGGCCATTAGCTCCTTCAACAGGATCGATTTCGTTATATAGACCTTGACTCTTTAATTGCTCTAGGTTTTCTGTTAAAAAGTTATTTAATACATTAGACAAGTTCATCTTCCTTTCAAACAAATAGTCCATTTTATTTTACCATTGTTATAGAAGAAAGACTAAGATATGTCTCTTTTGATAAATAAATGTCTATGCCTTCTTCACCTGGCAAACGCTAGTCAAAAACCATAAAAAAAAAGCGAGTAGGAAACCTACTCACTCAATTGTTTCTAGCATTTTATCGTGAAGTTCTCTCCATTTATCCTCATCTATGGCAGAGTCATAGAGTGATTTAATAAGCTTTGCCTCTGCAAAATAAGTACTGATGTAATCTTGAGCCAATTCCATCTCGCTTGAGTATGCCTCTCTGACTTTCGTCAATTCCTCTTCAGCCCATTGGTTTTGGTCGATATATGGGAAGAAATCTACAATTTCATCCCCTTCTCTTTCAGGGTCATAAATATGTGGACTAGTCGCATCCACAATACTCAATTGAAGCTCCGGTATCACTACCCCATCAATACTATTGGCATCTAACCCACACCAAATGTAGCGAACGTCTAGACCATGAGACTTTGCTTCTTCTCCAAATTTTTTCATAAAGGAGGATTTCCCGCTGCCAGGCAGCCCTTTTATATACAAACGCGTCTTTAAACTTTTGGAAATTGAACTAAACGTATCCTTTGCCCCTAACGGCGTTAAAGAACCCATTAAACGGTGAGTTAGCTTCGGATTTTTTTGTAGTTTCACATTCCCTATATATTTTTTTTGAAGATCATCTAATAATGAATCAATACCCTTCCAGTCCATTCCAGGTTGAATTAATTGCTCCCAGTCATCATGTATTAGCTTAGCTTTCGATAGGGTCTGCAAACCCTTTGCAAGCCAAGCCTCTCCCTCTAGATGCTTGTCGCGGACAACTAGTCCCACATCCCGTAACCTGTCGAGTTTATAGGCATCATAATAAGTTACCCACTCATGCCCTGCCCCATAGAAGAAAGGATCAATCGTATTCGTTTGAAGATAAAGTGTTTTTGTGTCAACAATATAAACAGCCTCTACAGCGTCCTCGTCGAGCGGATCTAAAAACCATTCCATATCATTCCCTCTTCGTATAGCTGCATATCCAATTTCTTTTAAGGTTTCGGAGAGTCTAGAGCTTGCTGGGCCTTTAAAAAAATATACCTTTTTCGCTTCCTGAATGAGTTCTTTATAGAAGTTTTTAACACCTTGTCCCGTATAAGATTTCCCCATAAAGTGTGTAATTGTTCCGTTCAAATAGTCATCCTTTCTATCGTTCATTCAATAGATAATGTATGCTGCATCAACCAAAAATATGAAAAGCACTGAGAATCATATATGTTTCTCAGCGCTCTTCTTCACGAATGGTAGTGTATAACCACTTATTTTATTCAAATATTTTTGCGAAGCAGGTAATGTATAGTGTACTAATTGTCCAAGCCCTATTGCGATAAGTATTGTACCAATGCCTACTGGGCCTCCTAGTATCCAACCGACAATCGCGACTATCACTTCAATGCCTGTCCGCACTTTCTTTAAGCTCCAACCTGTTTTTTCTATTATGAGAAGCATTAAAGAATCACGTGGTCCCGCTCCTAGATTCGGTGAAACGTAAATCCCGATCCCTATGCTCATCACCATAACTCCTAATATAAAAATGATCGACTGTCCCAACAAGTCTGTTGGATTGGGCAGTAACCAATTAAACATATCGATAAATGATCCTACAAACAAAATATTAAGCCATGTCCCTAATGCAGGAATTTTTTTTGTACTGATGATCGTGATCAACACAATAATGATACCCGTTAAAATAGCCCATGTGCCGATTGATAATCCTAAATGATTGAAAAGACCAACGTGCAAAACATCCCAAGGCCCAATACCAAATAAATATCCTTTTATAGTCATCGAAATCCCTAAGGACATAATCGTTATACCCACTATAAAAAAGACCCAACGCCAAACAAGTTCCTTCATGTTTCTATCCTACTTTCCTTTAACGAAAAAACCATTCTCAACTAAAAAGTTGGAATGGAATCATTTAATACTATATCTATTATAGTCGCTTAAGAAAAGATTGCTAGTCATTTTTGGAATTGCTAATTACTGCCGTTTTCCCTTTAGTCATACGGAGTAGGTCAGTTAGCGAAAGCTTCACTTGAAGCCCTATCCTTCCTCCGCTAACGATAATATAGTCGTTGTTTTCGGCGCTACTATCTACAATTGTCGGAAACAGCTTTTTCATCCCTATTGGTGAGCAGCCTCCCCGGATATAACCAGTCGTTGGCAAAAGGTCCTTTAGATGCAACAGCTCCACCTTTTTCTCTCCAACTTCCTTTGCCACACTTTTGAGATTTAGCTCTTGATCCACAGGGATAATGCAGACATAGTATTTATTTGAACCAGCGGTAACTAGTAATGTTTTATACACGACAAAAACGGGGTAGCCTATTTTGTTTGCTACAGTTACCCCATCGACTTGATCACCAGTCAGCTCGTATTCGATTAAATCAAAAGCTATTTTCTGCTGTTCTAACATACGAACAGCATTGGTCTTCTGTTTTTTAGTCATGTTTATTACTCCTATGCTATTTGGAAGAAGCTCGGTTGCTGATCCGAAAAGCCATACTTTCTTAAATGAACTTGATACGAATATTTAGCAATAGCCTGTTCTTTTAAACGTTTAGTTTGAAGGCTCTGTAAGTCTTCCTCCAACACTTTTGGTGTTTGAAAGTCCACCTGCATAGAACGATTAAAAACTTCAGCCTCCATTTCTTTTTGCCTCTGAGTTTCTAACTCAATTTGTCTATTCGCCATTTCATTTAACGTTAGTTGGGCTTCCTCTTGTCTAATTTTCGAAGTTGCATTTGCAGCCACTAGTAAATGCTGAGGTGTCGCAGGCATTTCTGCTAAAGCCTGACTACGAACTTTTTCTAATAGCTCAATTGTTTTTTCAGGTGTCGGTCCTCCTATGCTTTGTATTGGAGTGCCAGGTCCCTTAATATCCAATATAGTTTGTTTTTCCATTTCTTGAAATTCACGAATTGCAGCAGAAAGTTCTGGGGTGTCTTTTTCTTTTTCTTTATTCCCAAGCAAAAGTTCTTCCAATTCATTTAAAGAGGGAGTTTTCGGTTGGAAATACTCATGATGCTTTCTATATGCCTGTCCTGCGTCCTTTCTTTGGACTGCTCGCATACTAGATACTAAGTTAGACATCCCATTTCCTGTAGCTTTCACTAAACTCATCATGTTCACCATCCCTTCCATACAAATTTCCTTCTTTACAGTCTACCTAATTTGTCAAAATAATGAAATAAACTTTAGGCATAATTTAATATAAGGCATAATAATCAATTCAATATTTATGTATTTTTCCTCCAATTAGTTAAAATTACCTAATTTCAATTCTAAAAAGGAGACTGTCAGAAAATAGTCTAACAGTCTCCATTTTTTGCATTTTTTATGCGACCATTTGGCGACAAGCCTCGGCGCATTTACGACAAGCCTCTGCACATTTTTGACAGTGCTCATGATCGTGCTTCCCACACTCTTCTCCGCATGCATCACAAATTTGTGCACAGAGCTTACAAATTTCCTGAACAAATGGGCTATTTCTTGTTATAGCTTGAGCCGCATATGAACAAACATCTGCACACTCACGGTCTAACCTGATACAACCCGCCATCATTTTAATATGTTCTTCCTTTAGGCAGGCGTCAAAGCAATTATTACAAGCCTCTAAGCATTCTATGCAAGCCTTTAAACAATCTTCATACTTCGTATTCATTATTTCTCCTCCTCTTGTTTAAGTATCCGCTATTATTTTTCCCTTAAAGGGGAGATTTAAACAAGAAAAGCGTAGACTATATATTGATCAAAATCACTGCTATTTAACTTCGGACAATTCGTCCTCGGTCACCCATTTATGATTTTTAACCTCTGTTCCATCAGTGGTTGAAACATAATCTATCATGTAAACAGTTGTATCCTCAGAAGATTCAATGATAGCTTCGGCTCCTTCCATACCTTCCATGTGTTTAGCATTCAGCTTAACGTTAGAGCCAACTATCCCTTTTCCATCAGTTGCCTCTAACTCTTCATGGATAACCCATTTATGGTTCTCTACCTTTTTGCCATCTGTCGTAGAAGTATACGAAACAGCATAAACCGTTGTATCAAAAGCACCTACAATTGTAGCCTCTGCACCTTTCATACCACCCATGTGATCAGCTTCTATCACTGCCTTACTTCCTACTTCAAATTTAGGATTTTGTGCTTCTTCCAAGCCCTCGGGAATCTCTCCACCGTCATCTATATGATTCATATGAGCATGCTCCTGCTCCATATTATTGTCCTTTGCAGTTTCTTCACCTTCTTCACCACAGCCTGCCAATAAAAATAAAGTGCATAATCCCGTTACAGCTATTTTTTTCATATATAACTCTCCTTTTAATGTTAATCTCCAATAAATATTTGAAAGCCTTTTTGGCCTTGAACCTTAATTAAATTAAAGAAAACGACCGCTACTTCAGCAGCCGTTCTCCTTACCACTCTATTTATCCAATTTCACACGTTGTAAACGTAAAGCATTCAAAACCACCGAAACTGAACTGAATGCCATAGCTGCACCGGCTACCCATGGTGCGAGTAAACCAACTGCTGCAATTGGAATACCTAATGTATTATAGGCAAATGCCCAGAATAGATTTTGCTTTATATTTCTCATTGTTTTGCGACTCATTATAATTGCATCGGCAATGCTGTTTAAGTCCCCACGAATTAATGTAATATCAGCTGCCTCCATCGCAACATCTGTTCCTGTGCCGATAGCCATTCCAATATCAGCAACTGCTAAAGCTGGTGCATCATTGATACCGTCACCGACCATTGCTACTTTTTTGCCGGAGGATTGTAGCTTTTTAATTTCCGCTGCCTTACCTTCTGGAAGCACCTCCGCAATTACCTGGTCAATTCCTGCCTGTTTTCCAATGGCAGTGGCTGTTAACTGGTTATCACCAGTGATCATCATGACATCAATATTCATTTCCTTCAATCGCTTAATAGCCTGTAAAGAGGATTCCTTAATCGTATCAGCGACTGCAATCATACCAACAAATTTTCCATTTATAGTTGCTAGCATAGCAGTTTTCCCTTGTCCCTCGAGCTCTTCCATTCGTTTAAGAATAGCTGCTATATTAATATTATTTTGATTCATTAATTTTTTAGTACCAACTAACACTTCTTGCTCATTTACCACTGCTTTTACACCGTATCCTGGTATGGCCTCAAAGGAAGTTACCTCTAGTAGTGTTATCCCACGCTCCTTGATCCCATCTACAATTGCTTCTGCAAGTGGGTGTTCCGACTGCCTTTCAGCTGCCCCGATATAAGCGAGAAAGTCGGATTCCTTCATTCCCTCTTCCATAAGCACATCTGTTAGCTTCGGCTTTCCGTAAGTGACTGTCCCAGTTTTATCAACCACCACCGTATCAATATGGTGTGTCGTTTCTAAATGTTCTCCACCCTTAAACAGGATTCCGAACTCTGCAGCACGACCGGAGCCCGCCATGATAGATGTTGGTGTTGCAAGACCTAAAGCACATGGACAAGCAATGACAAGCACAGCTATCAACGCCTCAAGCGCTGGGGTGATTTCACCAGGTTCAACGACTAAGAACCAGACTAAGAATGTAACTATTGCTATTCCTACAACGATTGGAACGAATATCCCAGAAATCTTATCTGCCAAACGTTGAATAGGCGCTTTTGAGCCTTGGGCATCTTCTACTACCTTAATAATTTGAGCAAGTGTAGTGTCTCTTCCAATTTTCGTTGCTTTCATTTTAATGGAACCATTTTTATTGATGGTGGATCCGAACAACGAATCTCCAGTCACTTTATCAACTGGTATACTCTCTCCAGTTAACATAGATTCATCGACTGCACTATTTCCAGCAATCACTTCTCCATCAACAGGAATTTTTTCTCCGGGCTTCACTAGAATGGTATCTCCTACTAATACTTCCTCAATGGGAATTACCAATTCAGCACCATCTCTAATAACCAATGCCGTTTTCGCCTGTAGCCCCATTAGTTTTTTTATAGCCTCCGAAGAGCGCCCCTTTGCCTTTGCTTCGAACAGCTTACCCAACAAAATCAGTGTGATAAGGACCGCGCTTGTTTCAAAGTAAAGGTTAGCTGCATGATGTTCACCGGCAGTAATAATTGCTTGATAAACGCTATAAAAATAAGCTGCTGAGGTTCCTAACACAACGAGTACATCCATGTTGGCACTGCCATTTCTCAATGCTTTGTAGGCACTAACATAAAACTGTCTTCCGATGATGAATTGGACAGGTGTTGCTAATACCATTTGCACCCACGGATTCATCAAAAATTCTGGCATGTAAATAAAAGAAGTAAAAGAAAAATGTCCAACCATCGTCCAGAGAAGTGGCAAAGATAAAATAGCTGAAACAATAAATTTCACCTTTTGCTTTTGGATTGCTTCCTCTCGATAATCGACCGACTCTTTATCCTCTGATTTAATTATTGCACCATAACCAAGCTTTTCTACCTTTTGAATAATATCGTTTATAGTTACGTCGGAGGGATTAAACTCTACGGTTGCACGTTCGAGAGCCAGATTCACATTGGCAGAACTTACTCCCTCTAATTTGTTTAGACCTTTTTCAATGCGGGTAGAACAAGCAGCACAAGTCATACCAGTAATAGCAAACTCTTTCTTCTCTTTCACCACTCCGTATCCAAGTGCCTCAATTTTCTTCTCAAAGTCTTCTTCTGTTACTTTATCAGGGTCATATTTGATAACTGATTTTTCAAGCGCTAAATTTACATTAGCTTCTTCCACACCCTCCATTTTGTTAATAACTTTTTCTATTCGCGCAGAACATGCCGCACAGGTCATCCCAGTTATTTTGTAGCTAGTCTGCTTTATATTATTTTCCATAACCCTCACCTTTCTCATATACGTCTAGGGGGTATATATTACCTAAATAAAGAGAGTGCCTGTATGAGCACTCCATCTATTATTGGACATCGTAGCCTTGTTCATCGATTGTTTCTTTTATTTTGGCTAAAGTAACTTTGTCTTCTTCAAAGGATACATCTACTTTTCCGGATTCAAGATATACTTTTACTTGTTCAACGCCATCTAGATTACCTACACTTGTTTCTACCGATTTAACGCAATGTCCACATGACATGCCTTTAACTTCTAATGTAACTTGATTTAACATTTGAATTCCTCCTATTTTCTCATTAGTTTTTGAATCGTAACGAGCAGTTCATCTAACACTTCTTCATCGCCTTCAGCTAACCTATTAGCCACGCACCCCTTTAAATGTCCTTGCAAAAGAACCTTAGCAACACTATTTAAAGCCGACTGGGTTGCAGATAGTTGGGTAATTATATCGTCACAGTAAATATCCTTTTCAACCATCCCTTTAATGCCACGAATTTGTCCTTCAATACGATTCAGTCTATTGGTTAAATCTTTTTTTACATGCTCAGGATGGTGACTTCTCCTACAAGACAAGTCTGATGGTAATTCTGTATTTTCCTCTATTACATTGTCCAAGTAACCAACCTCCTATTCCTAATACCAGTATATGATACCCTAAAGGGGTATGCAACCTATTTGATTTTTAAATTTTTGAAGCTATTTTAACTACGAACTTTTAATAGTTTTCACCTAATGAATCGATTTTATGATTATCAGTTGGAAGAGACATAGAAAAACGCTATATAAAAAGACGGTTCCTAGTTTAACTAAGGAAGCGTCTTAAATTAGATATTAAATTGGTAGTATTTGCTCCATATATTTCTTGATGCTTTCCTCGCTCATTTCACCGGTTATGATCTTTTCTATTTTACCTTCAGAGTTGATGAGTAGGGTCGTAGGCAACGGGTTAATATTGAAGGCGTTGATAACACTTTTATTGTTATCAATTAGAACTGGGAATGTTAATCCCTTTCTATCAATGTATCTTTGAACCTTTAAATCCGACTCGCCTACATTTACCGCGAGGATTTCAAGCCCTTGATCTTTATAGTTTTGATATTGTTCATCTATGATAGGAAATTCTCTTTCACAAGGCTTACACCATGTCCCCCAAAAGTTTAGAAAGACTCCCTGTCCTTTGTAATCGGATAATTGATGCTTCTCACCGTTCATATCTACTAATGCAAAATCAGGTGCGGCGTCCCCCTCCTTCAAGATTGCATTTTTCTCCTTTGTTACATTCGAGTAAATCGTAAATACAATGGCAACAACCATTAAAGACAAAATGAGAGCTCGAATATAAAATCTCTTTTTCTTGTTCATCTAAACTTCCTCCTCTCTTCTTACAATAAATTGTTATTTTTTCTTCCAAAGACCAAGCATGAAAACGGTAATCATAACGAATGCTAACAATGCTAGAAATGGAATAGTTACAAAACCAAACCAATTGATATATTGTCCTGAACAGGGAACTCCGCTTGTACATGCGCTAAATTCCTGCAAGGAAGGAATTTTCTGCAGGGCATAATGGTAGCTGGAAACACATATGCCAATTATAGATAGTGGTAGCGCATATACATAAATCTTTTTGTCGTTTCTATAGAAAGCTACACCCAATAGAAACACCAGCGGATACATTAAAATCCTCTGATACCAGCAAAGTGTACATGGAATAAATCCCATCCGTTCACTAAAAAATAAACTACCTATCGTTGCGGTAAGCGCTACAAGCCACGCAGCTAAAATAGATTTATTTAGCATTTGCAGCCTCTTCCACCATTTTAGTAAAGTCCGTCATCGTTTTCCCTGTAAACTCCTTACCGCCAATATAAATGGATGGAGTGGCAACTATACCAAGATTTTTTGCTGTACTCATATCTAGATTCCACGCTTCCTTTCCTCCCTCTTCACTAAATGCCTGTTTAACCTTTTCCACTTCTTCTTCGCTCGCTATCTCAGCTAGTACCGCCACTAAAAATTCATCTGACATTAGGTTTTCTTGACCGCTTGCATTTGTTTGATTTGCAAATAACAAATGATGGAAGGACCAAAATTTTTCATTTCCGAGTTCCTTATATACCGTCTCTCCAAACTGCGCGGCTGTATTAGAATCAGCAGCAATGAAAGAATAGTTCATGTAGTAAAACTTCGCCTTCCCCGTTTCTACGAATTCCTCATTAATTAGTGGGAAGAGACTGTCATTAAAGTCTTTACAATGTGAGCATTTATAATCACCAAATTCTACAATTTCCACCGGAGCAGATGCTTCACCTATGTAAGGCTGTCCATCGTATTCAAAAACAACAGATTCTGCCTTCGTATCTGTTAATACAATGATTCCAACAATACATATTGCAATAACACCTATAAACCAAAAAATCTTCTTAGACAAATTCAACATCTCCTAAAACTACATAACGTAGTGTAATTGGGTAAAAAATTTACGCTAATGCGTAAATAAAAAAGCTACATATTAACGCAAATATAGCAATGGATAAAACAGTGTCTCTCCATGGAATTTGCAACTTTACTTCTGTTAAAGGGTTTAATAAATATTCTATTCGGTAATTGACAGAGGTATCTGCAAATGATGCATATGTAAAAGGCATTTGGTCTAACTTTCCTACCTTTAACATCTTTAAAAGTGCACTGCTTAAGCTTGCAGATGTTGCTTGTCTCTCTATAGCATATTCATCTGCCAACACTTCTTGGACAATTCTATATTTTTGTTGGAACCACTTTAATATCGGAATATATCTTATAGTAGTAGAAAATAATGATAACATGAACATTTTTAAAGGATCACGGTTATTCTGATGGTACATCTCATGTGCTAATACTGCATTTAGCTCTTCCTCGTTAAGTAGATTTACAAGCCCAGTTGATATAACAATCTTAGGTGTAAAGAATCCCATTGTAATGGCTAGAGGAGTTGGATAAGAGATTACGATAAATTCTTCCTTCTTGTTGCTATACGATTCATTTAAATTCTTTGTTAGCTTCTTCTCTTTATATTGTTGAAACTTTAATTTCATCCTTTTCGCTTGAACAAATTGTATACATATCTTCCAGAATAGATAAACCAATGTAAAAATGACTAAACCGTCAAGTGCATATTCCAGTGAGGATAAACCAATCATTTTTAATGTGCTATGACATACTTCTACAAGGTTAAACTTCACATCCCATCCCGCAAGCATGGAAATAACATAAATGGCCATCTGAAAAAAAATGATTCCAGAAATAAGTAAAGACGCTATAAACATATGGGTCGATTGACGTTTGTTCATAAGCTACATTTCCTTTTTCCACTCTTTTATTTTTTGCTCAAGCTTAGCAACTAGATCATCATCAACATCTTCTATAGCATCTAGCATATGACTGACAACCACATTGCCAAACTCGTCCATAAGCTCGTTCGTCATTTCCTTAGATTGAGTATTGATAAACTCTTCTCTCGAAAGAACTGGCATATACATAGAAGATCTACCCTCTGCTCTTTTTTGTAGTATTCCTTTATCCACTAATCTGTTCATGACGGTCATAACCGTGTTAAAATTTGTTGCTTTTTCACAGTCCAATACCTTTTGTACATCCTTAATGGTCATCTCCGTACCAGTCCAAAGAATATCCATTATTTTAGATTCAAGTGGTCCGAAAAAGCGATTCAATCCACTTTCGTTCATTTTAAACTTTCCAATTTTCACGTAAGCTCACCTCACATTACTCATTGTAGTGTATCTATTAGTTAAAGTGAAGTTTTTTATACTCAGGGACATTGTAATAATAACAATTTTATGAACTTCCTCATAATCACAATAACCCCCAAAGGAAATCGGGGGCATTTTGGGTGGACAAACAGATAAGGTTTATATGAATTGTTTATTTGATTTTGTCTTAGTCTCTAGTGTTAAGAATAAATGTCTCTGTACAATAATTTGTTCTTACATATGCTAAATGCTAACAACTGAGAAAATTTCCTCACTCTCATCTCAGTCACGAGGACCTAAGATTGAAAGGTCCTTTTTATTTTTCTTAAAAATCACAACTATAATGATTTAAGCTCCTTAATGATGCAGTCTAGTTTTTTTTCTATTTGGGATAGTTGACTTTTTTGATCACTCATAATTTTCTTTTCGGAGTGTTCTTCCTCTAACATTTCTTGTAGGGATATTCCTTCTCCAATCGTCCCAATAAGTAGACCTAGTGTTTCGAAAGCAGAACCTAAGAACTCCAATGTTGGGCCTAAGTTAGGCTGCTCAATGAATTTTTCGTTGTTTTTGGAATGCATATCTTGTCTAACATCCTTTGGCTGTCTTTTGTCTAGAATATGCCAACATAAGAGTGTTGGTTATTTTGTGGAGAACAACAACGATATTACTTTCTTTACAGAGGCACACCTTCTCTACATTGAATATAGAGAGGCAATTTAAATGCTGTTGTAGACCACTAGCGGGAACATATTTAATATGCTATTTAGGACCTTTTTTCTTAGGGTCTAAATAAAAACGCCCTTGCTTGTTTGAATGGCTTGAATAACATGTGATAAAGCATAATTGCTAATAATATAGACAAGGAAGCATGTTAATGAATAATAAGAATGATTTACAAAATGATTCAAGTTCAGAATCAACGGATCTTCTAGTAGCTAAATTAGCACTTTTCGGAGCTACACTTACTACAATAGGAGATGGAATAGCAGCTTTAGCAGCAGGTATTGCACTTAAAGGATTAGAAAATACAAATAATCAAAAATCCTGTGAGCAGTCAAATCAATCGGCTCAAATAGAACAAATGCAAAAACAAATTAATGAATTAACAAGAAAGTTAGATAAAATTGAGCGTAGTAAGAGATAAAAAATTGTCTCTTACTTTTTACTTTCTGTTTTATACATAAGCCTCCGTTTAGCCTTTATCCAATTGTATGGCATTTATATTTTTACCTTTTTTATACTATAAAGAGTATGAATCACTTTTTTTTAGGTAAATCTATACCTAACTGAAATAAATTGAGGTGTGATATGAATTTTCCTTTAATACATACAAATTTTTGGGATGCTGTAATAGCTATACCTGTAATCATAATTATCACTCAAATAATCAAAATTCTTTTTCGCGTACAAGCCAAAAATGTCCCTTTCATAGCCTTGATCTAAGGCCTTATTATTTCTGTCTTTATCAGCCATCGTCATCATATTGTTGCGGGCCTTTTTATGGGTTGGTTTTATGGTTATGCAGCTATAGGGAATTATTCAGCTTTAAAAGTATCGTTAAGGGCATATAGGAAAAAGTAATATATCAAACTGAAATATTGAACATTTTATACACCCATACCATATATACCAAACAACAATCATTCATATAAGATACTTTTAAATTTTCTATGAGCTATATATTTCTAGTGCACTAAAATCATATCATTTATTTTAATTTTCACTTAATTATCCACAACTGTGGTAAAGTTGTTGATAATTCCTTAATCCACTCCACTTTTACATTCGCTTCGAACTTTAGGAATGCTCATGTCTTCTATTTAAACTCCCTTTTTATCAGTTACAATTGACTCTATAAATTAGTTCCTCCTTCTAATATTATTTCCTCTTCCATTTTATATAAAATAAAAAACGCTCCTAATAGGAACGTTCTTTGACTTAAATTATCTATGTTTCCTCATAGCCTGTTCAATGCTAGAATGTGTCTCTACACCTTTAAAATCAATTCCTAATTGTATGGTTGTTTGTGCAATACTAGGGCGAACCCCTGAAAGTGAGGTACTCACTCCAATTAACTTTAGTGCACTGATCATTTGAAATAATTGTTGTGCAACCATAGTATCCACAACCGGAACGCCTAACAAATCAATATATAAGTGTTTGATTTTCATATCCGCACATTGTTGAAGTGATTGTTCTAAAATTACTTTAGCCCTATTTGTATCTACTTCCCCAATTAGTGGTAGCAATGCGGAGTCAGCCGTTAATTTAATAACTGGTGCACTTAATTCAATAATCATCTCTTGTTGGGATTTCAATCTTATTTGAGATTGCTCTATAAACTCTTTAGTAAACTTAAGAATAATATCATTGATTGTAGACAAAATAGCGGTACTAAATTCAATTATCTGTTTGTCACTTAGTTCGTTCTCATATTTTGATACAAATTCCTCTAATAATTCTAAATAAAGATATTGTTGATGAAAAAATTCCCCTATTATTTCCGTAAGGGGGGTACGTTGATGACCATTGTCATTGACTATTACTTCGATAAAGTCATCAAAACTTTTTAGACCTTCTTCACTAGAATTGTTAAACAAATCTACAAATTTCTCATGGAATAGATGGTTCTGCTCTTTAAGCAATTGTATTTCCTCTTGATTATTAGTACTATAAATTCCATTTAGATCTTTGTTAAGATTCTCGTACCATTTTTCTGTTAGATCCCATGTTTTACTTTTAAGAAAATTATAAAATTTTTCATTACTGACCATTTAATTTTCCTACTTCCGTTAATGATTCAATCTTGTAAAACAATTTTTTGTACCAATATTTTGATAGTAACATAGATTTTTTTTATTTCCAATATTATAATTTTTATCCAATATGATATAGCGATTGTACAACTAAGCTTCTAACTATCAAATAAATAGGACATACTCTCAATCGAAACTTTACTATCTTTCCATATTTAATAAAGCATTATATGAAGTAAGCTATTCCTTTTCCTCTATCGAATATTTTACCACTTGGCTACTTTTTCTTCTTGTTTAGAACAAACACATAATCATAATTATAAAGGAGACAATAAGAACAAACATAAAGCGATAAAGGATGTATCAAATGTGGACTTCTTTCATTCCCAAGAATCACTTACAGCAATTCAATGGATTCTAAGAGCGGTTGTTGCTTTCTTCTTTTTACTCTTTGCGACAAAAGTTATGGGCCAACGTTCTATTTCACAGTTAAGATTGCTCGACTTTGCTATGGCAATATCTATCGGTAATATTATCGCTCACCCCTTGTCTGATGAAGGTTTAGGAATGAAGGGGTCCATGATTACCATGTCTGCTTTAGTTATTTTATATACACTCGGTGTCTCATTAAGCCTAAAGTGGACTCTGTTTCGACATTTTATAGACCACCCTCCCATTCCACTAATAAAAAACGGAAAGATTGTTGACGCAAATTTACGTAAGGCAAGAATCTCTCTTGAGTTTCTTCTATCAGAATTAAGAAAAGAAAAGATAGAAGATGTACAAAAAGTCTCTTGTGCTTTATGGGAGCCAGACGGTTCTATTTCTAGTTTTTTATACCCTCAACACCAAACTCCTACTCGAGCAGATATGAATATAGTTCCTGAAGCCGTCCCTCTTCCTTCTGTCCTTATTAAAGAAGGGAAAATTAATTACGATGAATTAAACAAAACAAATCATAGTAAGGAGTGGCTAATAAATAAAGTCGAGACAGCATATAACGTGGACATAAGCAATGTCTTATTAGCCACAATCGACCAGAAGGATACCCTTCAAGTTTTTTTATATAAATAGAGAATTTTAACTAAAGGCCATCAGTTTAGCGAAATACAGGAATGAGTGAAGAGGGAACACTCTTTTAGAATTTGGTTATTAAAAAGCTTTGAAACGTTGAAGTACAACGTTTCAAAGCTTTTTTACCCACTTGAAAACAATCAAGTAGACTTTTCCTTGACCAACTGAAATGGTTCTAGGCTATCAAATTGTTTAACCGATTTGTAATCAGCCACACTAACAATCTGTTCTTCTGATGAAAGAACAGTCTGCAAACCATTTAATATAGATTTAGCCGCTAAGATTAATATTGTTAACAAAACAATAGGTACTAAAGAAATCCACGGGTAAGATGTCCAAAGAAAACTCCACCACATCCCTAACGTACCTGCCCATTCACTAGTTGGAGAAATTGGCTTAGAATATCCAAACAAATCATCTTTGAAGGCTATTCCTCCAATAAATATACTTAAAACACCTAAGTGAGCCATGAGAATGAGCGATTGTATAAACTCCCTGATAAAGATTATATATAAGTGTGGCATTAAAAACGGTTTAATGTGATTTGTAATAATGCGCCAAGATCTTGCTCCTAACGTTCGAGAGCATTCAATAAATTCCATTTTGTTTATTAATTGCACTTCATTAGCTATTAGCATGGAATTGGTTGGAATAAAAACAATGGATACAACTAAAATATAGAGCATTACTAGATCCCAATAAGAGTTGGTTGCCTCCATCATCAATATCCCTTGAAAACTAACCCAATTTAAAATCAAAAATGCGAACAAAGTAATTGGAAAATAATTAATAGTATCTGCAAGATATTTAATTGGAGTCTTAATCTTTTGAAGATAAAAATGAATGATAAACCCAAAGAATATGGAGGGAACGACTCTAATAATTGAAATAACTATTCCTGCGAATATAGTGTATTTGGCCCCAACGATCATTACAACTACAATGTTTCTTCCGAAATTATCAGTCCCTAAAGGTGGATATGCTTTACCACTATAAGGTGCTCGTATAGGTTTCCCGCTACTATCAAGCAACAATCCTACCGTAGGTATTCGATCTTGATAAATAAGAAAATACAATATACTTATTGATAATAATCCACTAATTATACTAAAACCCAAAAGGAACTGCTTATTTTTAAAAACTCTTTTCATTATATTCACTTATATCACCATTCCAATCTTTGACCAGTTTGCTTATAGATAATTTTCGTGACAAGTGTATATAAAATGAAAATTGGTATATAAATCATAATTAGCGTAAAGGCAATTATGTCAGGGTTGGGATATGCAATAATAAATGAAAATATCCCATTTATATTAAATAATTTTTCAAAAACTACCATAGAAGATAACAGTATTAAAATAATGGATTTGCTATGAATAATAATGTTAGGAGCAATATTTCTTAGAACATGCGAAAAGAATAATTCGGAACTGTTAAATCCTTTACTTTTAGCTAAAAGTATATAAGTTTTCTCCAACTCTTCATTTGCCAAATAAAGAATGACTTTAAAAACCATAACAGCAGGGATTAATGACAAAGAAATCATTGGTAAAAAGTACGTTTTATTTTGAGAAGTTCCAGCAGTTGAAAAAAGTAAAGTACCTGTCCGTTTATAATAAAACAGCACTGCTAACTGAATAATTATAATAATGAGTAAGTCCGGCAATGATTCTAATAGTGAAACTATTTTAACGATAAATTGATTACTTTTTTGGGGTAATAGTATAGTCAAATAAGTTATAAAAATCCCAATGACTATAGATATTAATAATGCCGTAAGAAATAAAATCATAGAATAGAAATAGTTATCCCAAAAATCAATAAAAATGGAGTACTCAAAACCGGTTGGTCCAATAAACACTATATTTTGGGGACTAGTCAATCCTTGAATGATTTGAATGATGTTATCCAAATACATACCAATGTTTAACTGAATACCCTTTGTAAACAATCCTACAAATGCACTTAGAAGAATCAAACCGAAGACAACGCAAAAAAAGCGCAAAATAGATTCTAATATATGTTTCAAATAGTCCCCCCCTTCCTCCTTGTTAAATACAATGTACACTATATGGCATTTTATTTGTATTAAATTTTGAATTTAAAGTAATTTCATACTATATATTCCATAGAAATTGTAGAACTTTATTTAATAATTATAAAAGATGGGTTGGTCAAAATATGACACAACCCATCTTCTATAATTATTTATCAAATTTTATACCTTTTAATAAATCCGCAAAAGCATTATTAATCGGTTCTTCTTCTTTATTTTGCTTTTTCAAATACTGCTGTACCGATTTTTTATCAACTTTACCGCCACCTTCTTTTTTACGGCGGGCCTCAAATGCAGATAATTTCTCACGATAGCCACATTTACATACGAAAATTTGTCCTTCCCCTTCACCACGAAGCTCTAACTTTTTCTTACATTGCGGGCAGCGAGCGTTCGTCACACGTGCCACATTCTTACGGTGACCACATTCACGATCTTGGCAGACAAGCATTTTACCTTTTTTGCCGTTAACTTCAAGCATCGGTTTTCCACAGTCTGGGCAAGATTTAGTGGATATGTTATCGTGTTTATATTTCTTATTACTGCTTTTTATATCAGAAACGATTTCTTTCGTATATTTCTTCATTTCAGCAATGAATATTTCTTTTTTTAGTTTGCCGTTAGCTATAGCCTCTAGCTTTTGTTCCCATTCCCCTGTTAGTGTAGGGGATTTTAATTCTTCAGGCACTAAATCAAGTAATTGTCGACCTTTGGAAGTAATGTGAATATCTTTACCACGCTTCTCAATTAAAAATGAATTAAATAGCTTATCGATGATGTCGGCACGTGTTGCAACCGTACCTAATCCGCCTGTGGACTTTAACGTGTCTGCGAGCTGTTTATTCTGCATTTCCATATACTTCGTAGGGTTTTCCATTGCTGTTAATAAAGTTGCTTCATTAAAGCGTGCAGGTGGCTTTGTTTGGCCAGACGTTTGAGCGATCAACTTGACGTTTAACGAATCACCCTTTTCGATTCTTGGTAAAATCTGTTCTTTTAAATCATCCGTTGACTCATCTTCAAAGTGATTTTGATAGATCTCTTTCCAACCACTTGTTAGAATTGTTTTTCCTCTAGCAACAAAGTTCTCATCACCGATTTTCGCACGCAGCGTTAATTGTTCGTACTCAAATGCTGGGAATAGAACAGATAGGAAACGTTTAACAACTAAATCATAAATTTTGCGTTCTTTATCATTAAAGGCAGAGAAATTTACATAACCTTCCGTTGGTATAATAGCATGGTGATCTGAAACCTTGCTGTCATCTACAAATGATTTAGAAGCTTTTATCGACTTGTTCAAGATTTTGTTGGCTAACGGTCTATATTCTCCTACGGCGCAAGCTTTTAAACGTTCCGGAAGGGTGCTAACAATATCAGATGAGATGAAGCGTGAATCTGTACGAGGATAAGTTAATACTTTGTGTTGCTCATACAGCTTTTGCATGATATTCAATGTTTCTTTTGCAGAGTAACCAAAAATTTTATTTGCATCACGTTGTAACTCGGTTAAATCATATAGACCAGGAGCAAACGATTTCTTATGCTTTTTCTCAACTTCCGTTACTATAGCGTTTCCTTTACCAATCTTTTTCACGATATCATCAATTTTTTCTTTTTCAAAGCTACGACCATTTCCTTTAGAATCTTGCCAAGTAAGCTTTAAATTGTCTACTGTTTGCGCTTCAATTCCATAGTAAGTCTGAGCCTTGAAATGTTTTATTTCATCTTCACGCTTTGCAATAATAGCCACTACTGGAGTCTGAACTCGTCCACAATTTAGCTGTGCATTGAATTTTGTAGATAGCGCACGGCTGGCATTAAGGCCAATATACCAATCTGCCTCAGAACGAGCTACAGCAGATGAATAGAGGTTTTCATACGCTTTGCCAGGCTTTAAGTTTGCAAAGCCATCTTTAATCGCTTTATCAGTTACAGAAGAAATCCATAGGCGTTTAATCGGCTTATTTACTTTCGCTTTTGCAATAATCCAGCGAGCAACTAATTCGCCTTCTCGACCTGCGTCAGTAGCTATAATAATTTCATTGATATCGCCACGTGTTAGCTGCGATTTAACAGCATTATATTGTTTACCTGATTGTTTTATCACAGTCAGTTTAAGGTTTTCTGGTAACATCGGTAAATCTTCTAAATTCCACGTTTTATATTTAACATCATAGCTTTCTGGATCTGCTAATGTTACTAGGTGTCCTAGTGCCCAAGTAACTACATAATCTTTGCCCTCTATATATCCATTTCCTTTTTTATCACATTTAAGTACCCGTGCAATATCTCTTGCAACAGATGGTTTTTCTGCTAATACTAAGCGTTTTGCCATTCATAACATCCTTTCGTAAATCCCTATGATTAATATATCATAGGTTTCCGTTAGATTCAGTTAGCACGCCAAGATGTTGCCTAACTGTTCTTAATAAGAGAAGCTCATGCTGAAGCTAGACAAATAATTATTAAAAAAATGTATAATTGTTTCCACTCTCCGCGGTCACTTTCCGTGCGGTGAGAACGATCAACCCCGTCGCTTGAGCGTCATTTGTGATGTCTTATCTCTCTCACTCATCACGCTGGAGACGCCACCTCTATCCAATTAGCCAAGTAATATATCTTCCTATCTTATAGTCTTATTTTGAAGTTAACTCTATATTAAGAAACCTAAATTATTCCCTACTATTCCTTTCTTTTGCAGATACACTAGTATTTATGAGCTACTTCGCCTCTATTAAAATATGGAACCAAAATCTGTTGGCTAAATAATCCTTCTAGTTTCGCAGGGATATGTATAAACTTTTCAGCTGAAGCTACATCCATCCACACAATCTCCTCTATTTCATCTGGACGCGAAAGAACCAAATCTCCACCTATACGTTTCCCTTTAAAGGTGATAAAAATAGAATGCTGTTTTACATTTTCAATAAAGGCTTCATTTACAAAGATAATTCCCTCTATCTCGATATCTATGCCTGTCTCTTCTTTAGTTTCTCGAATCGCTGCTTCCTGTAGAGTTTCTCCTTTTTCTACTCTTCCTCCTGGAAGTGTATAGTAAGAGCCATGATCCCCTTTGTTTTTAACCATTAAAACCTGCTTACCACTTTCATCAAAAAGAAGTATATAAACAACCTTTACATTTTCCACACTTTTCTCCCCTTTCCTTACTCCATCAAAATGAAAGGATAATCAGCCTATACAGGTTGATTATCCTTTGTTTAAATTTTTACTTATACTAGCTTCTGTCCACAATTTGGGCAGAAGTTTGCACCAGTTGTTTTTTGTCCACAGTTCGGACAGAAGTTCGGCATTTGACCACCGCCGGCATTACTACTGCTTGGTTGGTTAGTTTGGGAAGAAGCCTGGCTTTGACTTTGATTTGGATTACTCTGGTTCATGTTTTTCATCATTTCATTTGCCATATTCATGCCCATCATCATTCCCGCCATATCCGAGGCTGCTCCTGATCCAGAAAGCTTTCCTGAAGCCATCGCATCCGTAACAGAAACCTGTTGGTATTTGGAGAGATCTCCGATCATCCCATGGGATGCATTCTTTGTGATCATATCTTGGATTTCCTTTGGATAATTGAAGCTCATAATATTGAACCCAGTGATTTTCATACCCATATCCATGATTTGCATATCTAGATCATCCTTAATACCCCCAGCTATATCTGAGGCATTTGCCTGTAGGTTGAACATATCCTTACCTTCGTGGCTTATCCATTTCATCAATAGCTGATCCAAAACAGAAGTAATACGAATCTTTACGTCATCTACAAGATAGCTTGTGCGCACGCCTGCAACCTTATCGATTAGTCCCACATAGTCATTAACTTTAAAATTAAATGTACCATTCGCACGAATTGGCATTCCTCCAGGTAGCTGAGGTGTTGGGATATTAATAGGGTTCTGAGTTCCCCACTTTACGGTAAATTCCTTCGTATTAACGAAAAGCACCTCAACACGCATCCCGCTGTTAAAACCGAATCTAAATCCTTTTAGCGTTGAAAGAAAAGGTACGATTTGAGACTCAATATCATACTCGCCATCATCCTCAAAAATCCCTTCGATGCGTCCACCATTAAAAAACACAGCATCCTGGCCAGGTCGGATGATTAGCTTGCTTCCTTTCTTAATTTCTTCATTGTTCCATTTCCAGAAAATCATATCTTCTCTAAATTCTCGCCATTCCACTACATCTGAAAATTGATTTCTAAAAAAAGACATTATCTCATTCCCTTCATGATTAAGTAAATTGAAAGCCTTAGAATTTTCCGCTACTTCCGCTAAATGATCTACCACCGCTTGTTACTCCGCCACCACTGCTTCCTCCACCACTATTGTTGTTAGTTGGCTTCTTTATTTTGGAAACCGTTTGATTGACGAAGACATCACGTTTACTAGTTACTCTTGAATTGTTCGCTTCGAAATAGGTCTGACTATTCACTGTTACCCTACCACCAGAGTTAAATGCCATAATACCAACAATTATACCTCCAAGTGCTAGAGATGCACCAACCTGGAACCACCATTTGAAAAGGATACTTTCAGGATTTACACCAGGTCTATATTCCATGTATTTATCCGAGGTAATAATAAAATCACGAAATGCTTCATAGTAGTTTCCAGCAGATAAAGCAGGAGTTATTTTATCTCTAAGTAGGTCCATTCTTTCGTTATCAAGATATTCCTCTGCCTTATCGAAGCCCCTTAACGTAACGTCTCTATTAATCATATCTATACCGACTAAGGCTGCACTTCCATTATGCTTTCCATAACCAATTCCTGTACTATCTGCAAAATCACCCATATAAGTTTCTAAACCTTTATCCTCTGCCCCATTTGTTGTAAGGATAACAAAGTCTGTTTCGTTTTTCTCGCTATATTCTGAAGACAGTATCTCTAATGCTTCTACTTCACTTGCAGATAAAATACCTGCATCATCAAAAACCCGTTGCTTTGTATCGGCTGCTTGTGTTAGTCCTAAGGGAAATAATAATAATAGGAATAGCGTAAGGAGTAAAATCGAATGTTTTTTCACCATAGGACACCACCAATTGCGAAGGAAATACCCTTCAAAATGATAAAGGATGCTGCAGCAATACCACTAAACCATCCAGCAACCTTACCCATGCTAAGTGGTGGCTTTCCTACAACTTTCCCTGTCTGTCCATTCATTGCAAAGATGTGCTCCTTATTGCCAAAGTCATAATAAACCATCCAAACTGGTAAAAGTACGTAATGCGCCTTCTTCTTGTTTGTATCAATTTGTTTATTTTTGTATTGAACGGAGGAGTAACCAGCAATTGTCGAGCTAATATAACTGTCTATGTATGGCTGCACCTTCGTTTTTACTCGTGTGAGCAATTCCTGATCTGTAAAATTGTATTTCTCGGCAATATAACCAGCTAGATAAGGTGTTTTGAAATCCTTCAGGCTGTTATAATCATATGGCTCAAGTTTATCCATTAACTCATCATCTAGCTTTTCTGAGGCATCAACTGGCACCTTTACATAGCTTAAATCAATATCTCGGTAGACATCATAGAACTTTGTTTCCGTATAGATATAATCCCCTCTTGTATAGGTTCTAACCTGTGTGCCAACAGCGTCAACCTTTGCCTTGCTATCCAAGTCATACAGCCAGAAGGGTACGTAAATACCAGTAATTCCTTTTACCCTATCGGCAGTCATAAACCCCGAGGGAGTCAAACGGCCGTTTTTGCACCACTTCCGAAAGGCTTCCATCGCTTGCTCTTTGTTTATGGTGAAAGGAATAACTTTAGCAGGAGCTAAGTCACCGGACAATCTATCCCCCAAAACCACAGCTGCACCACAAAAGCTGCAGTTAGTCGCTGTCGTATCCGCATCAGTAATTATGACTGCACCACAGTTATTACAATTGTATTGCTTAGCCTCATCCTCTTCAAAAGTGGTTGTGATGAACTCATCTGAGAAACTCTCTATATTGTCCTTTCTCCCACAGCTGTTACAGGATAGCATACCCGAGGTACTATCAAACTCCATATCTGATCCACAGTTAGGACATTTATATTGGATAACCATTATTCCCTTCCTCTACTTTTTTTGTATTTTTAAATCAGGCTGTAGCAATTGCTACAGCCTTGTATATTTTTTCTATTCTTTTTTTGTTTGTAGCTGTTCCTTTAAAGCTGCCAGCTCGTCATCAACGTTTAATTGAGCTTTCAATGCAGAAAGTTCATTTTCTACATCCTTGTCTGTATCATACTTAGAGGCAAGATCTTCTATATCTTCTCCTGTACCTTTATTTAGCTCGGCCATTGCATTTGCTTCATCCAGCTCCTGGTTAATTTTAGCCTCCATCTTATCGAAGGCAGACATTGAGCGACTCGCTCCTCCCATAGAAGAGGTAAATTCATTGACCTTCTTCTGTGTCTTAGCAACAGACGCTTTTCCCTTAAGGATAGATCTTCTAGATTCCAGTTCTCCGATATCAGCGACAAGCTTGTCGTGCATTTGTCTCATTTGTACTGTATTAGCGGAAGCTAACTCTTTTGCCGTTTTTAAGTCTGTTTCCTTCGCTGTATATTCAGCCTTTTTGTTCAGAAATTTTCTTGCATCCTCTTCATTACCAGCCTCTAATGCTTTAACTGCATACTTTTGCATGCTTACAATGTCCGTTTGGCACTCCTCTAGCTCACGTGTCGCCCGTTTTTCAGCAGCCATAATTGTAGCCGTTTCGGACTTTACCTTCCCAAGATCTCTATTTAGGTCGCGCAAGTATTGGTCGATCATTTTTTCTGGATCCTCTGCCTTATCTAATAACGCATTAATATTGCTTGACATAATATCGCGGAATCTTCTTAAAATTTCCATTACACACTCTCCCTTATTCTAGTTTTATATTTTAACTGTTGGATATAACTCTTGCCTATGCAAGGAAATTCCGTTTATTGTATGCAGGCTGTAAATATCAAAATGAATAGTCACTTAGCATACATAAAGAGTTTTTAACGCTACTTTGAGTTACATCTTTTATACGAGAAGATGCCATCAAAAGTTTCACTCTATTTTTTCCATTCCCTTTTCTAGAAAAAAGTAACCGCAAGTTGTAAGGCACCAAAAAACCACCAAAGTTAAAGTAACTTCAGTGGTTTACATTTTTAGTAGCTATTAATAAGTAGTCCAACCGCCATCAGCTGCTACGACTACACCATTGATAAAGCTTGCGTCTTCTGATCCTAAGAAAATAGCAAGTTTTGCAATTTCCTCTGGCTGACCAGCACGAGGATTTAACCCCATACCTAGTTGTTGTTTTCCAACTCCATATTGACTTATGTTCGTCATAGTAGATGAAATGTTCGTAACTACTGCACCTGGTGCGATTCCGTTACAACGAATTCCTTTATCAGCAAACATGAACGCTGTGTTTTTTGTTAAACCTACAACTGCATGCTTAGAAGCTGTATATGCAGCTCCTGCACGCCCTCCATACAGACCACCAGCAGAAATATTGTTTACGATTACACCGCTGCCTTGTTTTAAGAAAAGGTCAGTTGCTAAACGCATTGTTTTCATAGTTGCAGTAGTATTTACTGCAAATACCATATCCCAGCGTGCGTCTGAAATTTCATTTACCGGCTCCATACCGTCCATGATTCCAGCGTTATTTACTAAAATATCTAACTTACCGTAAGTTTTAACTGTTTCATCAAATAAGCGAGTAAGATCGTCATCTTTTGTTACATTTGTGTCAATTGCAAATGCAGTTCCACCATTTGCAGTGATTGCTTCTGCAACCGCTTTCGCGCCATCTAAATTCATATCTGATACGACAACTTTTGCGCCCTCTGCTGCATAGCCTTCAGCGATTGCTTTACCCATACCTGATGCTGCTCCAGTAACTATAGCTACTTTGTCTTGTAATTTCATTATAATTGCCTCCTTTTTAGGATACTCTATTGAACACCTGTTCATTTAAAATTATACTTTATATAATAGCTTCATACAAACAACACAAAATCCAAAACTGTATATTATAGAACAAATTTAAAGAAATTGTTTATTAACATTTGGAGGAAAATAATGAAAACTGATTTACGTATTTTAAAAACACAGGAAAGCCTGCGAAACGCATTACTAGAGCTTTTGAAAAACAAACCGTTAGAGTCCATTAATATTACGGAGCTTTGTCGTCTCGCCAAAATAAACAGAGGCACCTTCTACCTTCACTATCAAAATGTTCATGGAGTTTTTGAAAGCTATTTCGAGGAAATTATCGATGATTTGAGGAAATCTTATGAAGAACCCTATCATCAAACCAATTTTAATATCCAAAATTTGAAATCAGACATGATTATTATTTTTCATCACGTGAAAAGATACGAAGGGTTTTATCACATCATTTTTGATGAGACCAATCCTATAAGATACTATTACAAGCTTTTTCACGCTATACGCAAGATGATGAAGGAACTTACCATGAATTCCATTGACTATCTTCCTGAAGAACAAATGGAGTATTTTGTTAGCTATCAAACTAACGCAATTATGGGTATTTTAGTGGAATGGCATAGCAATCAATTTTCTACATCTCCAGATGAGCTAAATGAGTATCTCTATAACTTCTCCAACCTACTCAAATGGTTTCCTGATCAACAAGGCGATGTGGAATAATAAATACTCCTATATTTTATCCGGCTTTTTTTCTTCTATTCAATATAAAAAGATTCTTATTTGATTCCTGTGAGCATTATAATTATTTTAATTAAATTATCTCCAACTAAATGTACTTTTTTGCTTAGCGGTCAGAAATCTGTGCTATCCGGTCAGAAAATTTTCTATCCGGTTATAAATCTGCTCTATCCGGTCATAAATTTTTTTATACGGTCATAAACCTCCGCTATCCGGTCATAAAGTGAAGTTTGTTCAATAGAGTAAACTTTTTTAGTCAATTTCGGGTGCTAATTATGCTGCAACGACTAATCTTGGAATATTTCTTAACATTTTAAACATAAGTACATACATAAAAACGTCTGAGCAACGAACTCAGACGTTTTTTTATAAAATGACCAGTAGCCAAATATATAGGCCCACTAATGTTATAAAAAGTGTTGGTACAGTAAGGACTATTCCTACTTTAAAGTATGTACTCCAGGAAACCTTTACTCCTTTACGAGACAGGACATGCAGCCAAATCAATGTTGCAAGTGAACCGATTGGAGTGATTTTCGGTCCTAAATCCGATCCTATAACGTTCGCATAAATGAGTGCCTCACGCATAATCCCAGTTGTGGAAGTTTCCGCAATGGCTAATGCATCAATCATGACCGTTGGAAGATTATTCATCACCGAGGAAAGAATAGCTGCGATAAAGCCCATGGAAATAGTTCCGACAAACAGACCATTGTCTGAAGCGGATTGGATTACATCTGCCAAGATAGAAGTCATGCCAACATTCTGTAGTCCATAGACAACTACATACATTCCAATCGAAAAGAATACGATGTTCCATGGTGCTCCCCTCACAATTCTACCTGTTTCAATAGAAGGACTTCTTCTAGCCATCAGCAAAAAGAATATCGCTATAATTCCTACTACAAAGGAAACTGGTACCCCAATAAACTCACTAGAGAGATAACCTATCAACAAAATAGCTAAGACATACCAAGAGAGCTTGAACATTCTCAAATCTCTAACTGCATCCATCGGCTCCTTTAAGTCAGCGGTATCATAATTCCTTGGAATACTTTTTCGGAAGAATAAATAAAGCACGACTACACTAGCTACCAATGAAAACAGGTTGGGCACGATCATTCGGGAAGCATATTCTACAAACCCAATACCGAAAAAATCAGCGGAAACAATGTTTACTAGATTGCTTATGATAAATGGAAGCGAGGTAGTATCTGCGATAAATCCACTTGCCATGATAAATGGGAATACCATTTTTTCATTGAAGTTTAAGTTACGTACCATAGCCAACACGATTGGTGTTAAAATTAGGGCTGCTCCGTCATTTGCAAATAATGCTGAGACCACAGCACCTAATACAGTTACAAAGATAAACATGCGTACTCCATTTCCCTTTGCAGCTCTTGCTACATGGAGTGCAGACCATTCAAAAAAACCAACCTCATCTAAGATTAAGGAAATAATAATAATCCCTATGAAGGCCAGAGTTGCATTCCAGACGATGCTGGTTACATCAAGTACGTCCTGAAAATCGACCACTCCTACTAAAAGGGCTGCTAATGCTCCTCCACAGGCAGACCAGCCAATCGACAAATTTCTAGGCTGTAAAATAACAAGCGCGAGCGTGATGATAAAAATTATAATTGCCAATACAGTTGAAACCACAAAAAGCCCTCCACTACTACCAATACTCAAATAATACTACTATAAAGGGTTGTTTGAATTTAGTAAATAGAAGCTGTGGAGTTTTGTTAAAGTATGTATCCATGCTAAAAACGAGAATACTGATTTAACAGCACTCTCGCCTTTTGTCTACTTTATCTGAATGGATGCTGACCCCTTTAAATAATTTGGATAAGCATCAAAAGGTAGCTTCACTGCATTCATAATATTTCCTTCAAGTTGTATACTGGCATATTGGTATTCCTCATCCTGCCAGCTTGACTGATATGGCATATCTACGTACTCTCCATTCGCATTCTCTCCTCGAGAAAATAAGGAATAAGTATGATTTTCCTTAATAGGTTTATATTCCAGTTCCAAACCTTCTGAAAGAATTTTCGTAACTTTTATTTTTTCAAAGGAGGGTTGTTCTAAAATTTCCTTTTTACTAAAATCGACTAAAAGGTAGCTTTCCTTCTTCGGTAGTGCCTGCACTTTATCAAACTTTAAGTATAGCTCCTTTGGCTCTTTAAAATAATTACTTTGTAAAAAGAAGGTTTTCTCTAAATCTCCTAATCCCCCAAAGCCAGAAGAACCATTTCTAATAGAGCTCCAAATCTCTCCGTTTTCATCCTCTAGTCGGATATCTTCAAATTGGAGAAGCACCATATCATTTCCCGCATCAAAGCGCATGGTAAGTGCTACACGAAGTGGATAAATTTTCACTTCTTCTACAAAAACTTTTTGACCATCTATTACTACTTCTTCGTTTACCTCGAATACTTTACCGTTCATTAGGTCATTTTTAATCGTAAATGGGATTTCGAAGGACGTTAAATCTTCTCTTCCCTCTTCGACTTCAAACTTAATAGTAAAATCCTTCGTTTTAAATTTTTCTATATCAACAAAGGTAAAACTAAACTTGTCTGTTTTTCGATTATCATCTTCCTGATTGGGAGAATTATACGCTATGGAGCCCACCAATTCTCTATCTCCATTCAAAAATTTTATATCTCCATAGTCTATATTTTTTATAGACCTTGGTGCTTCGAGTGTATAGAAAATTTCTGCTCCAGTCTCATCTATAATTACTCCATCTAATGTAAAGGTAATATTATTCCTCGTTTGACTGATTGCAATTGGCTCATAGTATTCATTTTCGATAATTGCTTCCAAGCCTTTATCGAACTCCGGCTGAAGTATATGCACAAATCGTTCCAAACCCGGTATGGATGCAACTGCACTTGCAAAAGCAGGAGAAACACGTATGGAAGTCGTAAAAGCCAGTATGAGCACAACTGCCACTCCAAGAGTCCAAATTGTTTTTCTGCGTTTACGCCTTTTTGCCTTTGCTTTTTGTAGGCCTTCTTGAATCGCACTGTTTACCAATTCATCAGGAATCGAGACTTCTTCTAAACGTTTCTTTGATTCGTTTATCATTTCTTCCTCTCTCTCAAACATGATCGGCACCTCCTTTCTCCGATAAAAAATTTCTCAATGACTTTAGAGCTTTATTGAGCCGAGACTTTACCGTTCCTTCAGGAATATTCTCTATTTTTGCTATTTCCTTAATTTTAGAGTCTTGATAGTATTTCATATGAATGAGTTGCTGTTCCTTCTCCGACAGGGATGAAATTGCTTCATCTATTTCTAAATAAGAGCTGTTTTCGTCATATCTCAGTTCTTGAAGTACCTCCCCTGATATAAAGCGCCTATTTTTCTTTAACTGAGTTTGACAGTAATTGATCATGATTCTGACTAGCCAAGTTTTTATATATTTTGGTTCATTTACTGTATGAATTTTTTGATAGGCTCTAAATGTTACTTCCTGCATTGCTTCTATCGCCTCGTGCTCATTTTTCAGAAAAGCATATGCCGTTCGATAGAGAGCAGCTTTATGTACCTGCATTAATTGCAAAAAAGCCTGCTCATCTCTTTGTATTGCTTTCTTTGCAATTTCTAACTCTTCCACATGGACACCCCTTTTTGGCTTACTGATATACATTAGACACCCGAACAAAGAAAAAGTTCATTGAAAATAAAATTTTTACTAATAGAAACTCGATACTGCAAGTACACAAAAAGACTATAAACAAACTTCAAATTTCTTTGAGTTTGTTTATAGTCTGAGTTCGCGCTTTCGCCTAAGAAGAAATTATGAGCTTATTTCACCCAACGGTCATAAATTTTTCTATCCGGTCGTAAATTAGAGCTATCCGGTCATAAATATTTTTATCCGGTTATAAATCACTGCTATCCGGTCATAAAATGAATTTTTTTCAATAGTTAGCCCAGCTGGGGGCTTTGATTAAGCTACAATAATTTTTTATTCATTTGTTTAACCCAAGGTCAACAATTTGAGCCCAGTCATAAAGTTCACATGGATGATACGGAGAGCCATATTAATTAATACGAATCGTTGCCTCTTTTGTCAGGTTTTGACTCATGTCAGCATATAAAACAAACACGCGAGCAAGCTCTTTCAAACGAACATGGACATCTTTATCAATAATTTTATTATTTTCATCAAAGTGGTTTGTTTGAGTGTAAACGTAGTTTGGAGTAACTAAGCATTTAAAGTAGTCAAGTATTGGCTTTAGTTGGTTTTCTACTACTAGATGATGTTGAAAGGTCCCACCATTAGCAACAATGGAAACCGGCTTGTAACGCATCGATTTTGGATGCAAGAAGTCGAAAGTATTTTTTAATACGCCTGGAATAGACCCTTGAAAGATAGGCGTAGCAAAAATAAACCCGTCTGCCTGATCGAATTTGCTGACCAATAGCTTCATATCATCGTTATATTGCTGAAATGGTCGACCGTCTACAAATTGATGCTCATAGTTAGAAAGCTTAATGATTTCCAAAGTGTAGTCTTTATTTATTTCTTCTATATAGTCTTTCACTTGTTCTAATAACACACCTGTTTTCGTCCCGATAATTGTTCCGTCTACCAATAGAATTTTCACCTTAACAGAACCTCCTTTTTTCGCTCTTTATTATATCAAAAAAATAGCCCCATTTTAGTAGAAAAGTTCCTGTTTGATGAAGTTCATCCTTTTGACTGAGAAAGCTTGTTTCCTTTTTTCTTCTGGGCAATTCCCAGTATTAACCCGTCTAAAAGCGGGATAAACATAGATTAATGCAGTATATGCACTTTTTACATGAACGACAATTACATATTTACCTCTATATCCCCTACTCCTGTTTTTCCTTTTCTACAAAGAGACCCTCTCTTTTCTCCCAGTTAAATAGCTCTTCTCTAGATATAGGCTGATCTTCTGTTGTCTCTATTGGTCTAGCATTTATAATATCTATATTTTGATATATATTTACTTTGCTTTTCTTTCCATAAAGCGCATAGTGATACATCGCATAAGCTAGCTGTCTCCCATGAATCGCTCTCATTTTTTTTAAGGGACCAACAAACACTGGATTTAGTGCTTTAAATAACCCTTCGGAAACACGTTCACCCAGTCTAAATTCCTCTCTCCCACCAATTATCAAGGATGGTTTAAAAATAGAGAGACTCGGCATATTGAGCTCTATTAGCTCTTCCTCTAATCGTCCCTTCACCTGACTGTAGAAAAAAGGAGATTTTTTGTTTGAACCAACTGCAGAGATGACATAAAAATTAGGTATCCCTCTTTTTTTCGCTAAGGAAGCAATTTGAAGAGGATACTCTAAATCTACTTTTTGAAAATTTTCTTTTGTTTTTGCTTTTTTTATCGTTGTTCCTAAGCAGCAAAATAAATCATCCGCGATTTCTAAATCCTCTTCCTCTAGTCGATTAAAATCCTTTATTTTTACGTCTAGCTTTAGATGATCGTATTCCGGCTTTCTCCTTGTAATAATAGACACTGCTGCATATTCTTCACTCTCACATAATTGCTTTACTAAAAACTGACCCGTAAACCCGGTCGCTCCCACAACTATAGCCGTTCGCTTTGCCATTTTTATACCCCCTTCTTAATGCAAGACTGCACCTTTCCTGAATGTATTGTCATATACCCCTGTCCTTTTCCATACAATAGAAAGAATATGTCGGAAAGGAAGATGATGAAACTTGAAACTAGCTTACCTATTAAACACATTGCCTCATCGAGGGTTATATCCTGCCGATCGTGCAAACAGTCTGATTTCTGCAATGAAGGCGAAGGAAAATAAAGTTTTTGTGCCTGCTTCTAATACAAGCCTGATTAACTACTTAGAAAAACAGCAGATTAAGCCCTGTTTGTATAAAACGAATGCTCAATTAGTGGCAGAAATGGATTCCTTCCAACCGGATTGCATTATTCATGATAGCGGCAATTCCGAGAAGGATCTTATTAAAAGATTAAAAAGGGATAACCGTTCCCTTATCCATTTTGATGATCATGGAGATGGTGGTATGCTTGCAGACATCGTCTTTCAAGCACTCTATGAAACTCCTAAAGAGATTTCAAAGGAAAACTACGTTTATGGGCCAATCGGCTATATACCAGTACACAAGATTGTTTATAAAAATAATAACATGCCGGACCTTCCCCCGCATATAGTGGTAGCTTTTCCACATGAAGACCCTGAAAATTTAACGTACCGTACACTAAGACATCTTGTTCAGCTTCATATTCCATTACGCATTAGCGTTCTTGTGAATGACCAATACAAGCACGATGTGACTGAGCTAAAGCGTTTCGCGCTTACGCGAAAATCCATTGGCATTATAAAAACCAATGAACCAGAAATTTATATTCCCTTAAGCGACATCGTTATAAGCTCTGGATCCTATGTCCCTTATTTGGTTTCACAATTTAATGTTCCTTGTATAATCCTATGCGCACATGAAGAAGAGGTTAACTATGGGTTCCCTACAGAAAAACATGGCTTCGCTAACCTCGGTCTAGGAAGAAAAATTAAACAATCCTATCTGCAAAATGCTGTTATGGAGATCATTCTTCATGAAAATCGTAAAAATGCTTATAAGTACAAACAAAAGCAGCTTGATTTTAGCAACCATTTAGAAGAAGTTGTTGGACTTATAGATCAAGTTATAGTCTCAAAAAAAGAGGAAGAAGAAATTGCGCATTAAGTTAATATTTATGCTACAATGAAGCAAAAAGCTGAAGGTGAACATTCATGACAAAACAACAGCTACAAGCACAAATTGCTGAGTTGAAAATGGACTATATTCGATTACAAGGCGACATGGAAAAGCTTGAATCTAACGGACATCCTACTCAAGTAGAAAATGCTGAACGTAGACTAGCCAAAATGGAAGAAGACCTTGCAGAACTAAACAAACAGCTCGCTGAACTGTAAAACGTATTTTTTCTGTTTGCAGACGGGAGAAATAGAATATGTAAAATCCGTCCCTCGATGGGTTGATTTCATAACTATTCCTGTCTGTAACTTCTGTAGAGCATATACAGAAAAAAATATCTTTGCGATGCATTTTTGAGCAGAGATACAGAAAAGATTATTGTTTTATTCGTTTGCGAGCTTTCTTTTTGGAGGAAAAAATCATATGTTAAACGTAGTAAATTTAGGACATACATTCGGAGATCGCACACTATTTAAAGAGGTTTCTTTTCGCTTAGTTGAAGGTGAGCATGTAGGACTTGTAGGGGCAAACGGTGTTGGAAAATCAACATTGATGAGCATTTTAACTGGAGAAATTATATATGACGAAGGTAGAGTAGAATGGCTGCCTGGTACTCATTATGGATACTTGGATCAGCATACACGTTTACAGCCAGGTCGTTCTATGTTCGATACACTTCGTGATGCCTTCTTACCTCTTTATAAAAAAGAGGAAGAGCTGAATGAGATTATTGGAAAAATGGGCGATGCCACGCCTGAGGAATTAGAAGTATTGCTTGAACAAATGGCAGAAATTCAAGACGCATTAGATGCTGGTGACTTCTATTCATTAGATATGAAGATAGAAGAGGTAGCTAGAGGACTTGGTTTAGATGCAATTGGATTAGATCGCCCAGTTGAGGCACTATCCGGGGGTCAGCGTACAAAGGTTTTACTTGCAAAGCTTTTATTGGAAAAGCCAAAGGTTCTTTTACTAGATGAGCCTACCAACTATTTAGATGAAGAGCATGTCAACTGGTTATCCAACTATCTAAAAAACTATCCACATGCATTTCTATTGATCTCCCATGATACAGAATTCATGAATGGAATTGTAGATGTCATTTTCCATTTAGAATTTTCGAAGCTTACACGCTACACTGCTTCCTATGAGAAATTTTTAGAGCTTGCGGAGCTAAATAAAAGACAGCATCTTGATGCTTATGAAAAACAACAGGATTTCATAAAAAAACAAGAGGAATTCATAGCAAAAAACAAAGCACGATACTCAACAACAGGACGAGCTAAATCTCGCCAAAAACAATTGGATCGTATTGAGCGCATTGACCGTCCGGAGACAGCAGCAAAGCCAGAGTTTGGCTTTAAGGAGTCTCGTAGCTCTGGGCGTTATGTAATTGAAGCGGAGCATTTAGAGATTGGTTACGACAAGCCACTTCTTCCACCTTTAACGTTTACGATTGAGCGTGGAGAAAAAATTGCCCTTGTCGGGATGAACGGAATTGGTAAATCTACCTTGCTAAAAACGATACTTGGGAAAATCCCTCCTATTGGTGGTAAAGTAATCCGCGGCGATTTCTTATTCCCTTCTTACTTTGAACAGGAAGTAAAAGCTGGTAACATTACACCAATTGAGTCTGTGTGGGAAACGTATCCAAGCATGGAGCAAAGCCAGGTTCGAGCAGCCTTAGCACGCACTGGCCTGAAAAGTGAGCACATTACTCGTCCCCTTTCCAGTTTAAGTGGTGGTGAGCAAGCGAAGGTCCGTTTATGTAAGCTGATGATGGAAGAAAGTAACTGGCTAATTTTTGACGAACCGACCAACCATTTAGATATCCATGCAAAAGAAGAATTAAAACGTGCGATGAAAGAATTTAAGGGCACGATTGTCCTTGTCAGCCATGAGCCTGAGTTTTATGAAGGCTTAGTTACAAAAGTTTGGAATGTAGAAGAGTGGTTCTCTACAGGAAAAGAAATTATTGAAGAGTAAGATTTTGACCTAATAGATATAAAAAATCTGATCGTGAGATGTATCACGATCAGATTTTTTGAGTTCTTTGGTACTTTTTCTTTAAATTCATCTTATGTATTTGCCATTTCCTCTGTCAAGATTTTCTAACTGCGATATGAAAAAGAAATTAACAGGAAAAACGAGCTTGGAATTGTTTCCCCAAGCTCGTTTGCTTAAGATAATAATCGATGAAATTCAAAAAGCCTAACTAAAAAAATATAAAACGTGAAACCTATGACACGATTTCACGTCTCTTATTTGTAGGTGCTTCCTTAGATTAAGCAAAAGCTAACGATTCTTTTGCCATTTCATCATTCATAATCATTTCCTTTAAGCGCTGTTTTGCTCTGAATAATCGTGATTTTACTGTTCCAATAGAAACCTTCATGACCTCAGCAATTTCATTCAGTGAAAATTGATGAACGTAGAAGTACATTACAGTTTTTTGGTAAATGGCATCTAGCTCAGAAATTTTTGTACGAACAATTTCGCAAACATCTTCTTTTTCCAGCTGCTCCTCTACAGATAAAACGTCTGATGCGATGAGGTCAAGCAAGGAAATATCTAATTGCTCTGGTTGGTTGGCTACGTATTTACTACGTCTCACTTGCTTACGATAGCGATCGCGGAATGTATTCATACAAATAGTAGTCAGCCATGCTTTAATATGATCTACTTCCTTCATATAAGACTCGTACCTTACAACTTTCATCCATACCTCTTGCATTAAGTCTTCTGCTTCTACAGGATTTTTTGTTAGTTTCAAACATAAATAATATATGTAACGGTTATATTCTTCGTATATATTTTCAATTGTAATTTGCATTTTAATATCCTCCGGTTGGCTTTTCTTTATAACTATATAATGCCAAACCATAACCTTACCCTCCATCGGATTCTCTTTCAGAAAAATTACAAACGTGTAAGAAACCATAAAAACGTACCAGAAAGTTTCAAGATAAGTACGAACTATAGATGATTGATTTTCGCTTTAGGCGGGTGCGTTCCGCGGCGTGCAAAATCTTAGGGTACAAAAAAACACAAGAGAAATTAATCCTCTTGTGTTTCATTTGAAGCATCTTCTGTGTCCTTAGTAATTGTTACCCGGACGATTCTATTGCGCTCCATTTCATTTATTTCTATATAAAGGTTTTCAAAACGGAATTTTTCATTTTCTTCTGGCACATGACCAAGCTGCTCTAAAACGAGCCCGCCTATTGTATCATTCTCTGTTTCAATAGCAAGCTTAAGCATTTCATTTAGCTCTTCAATTTCAAAGCGTCCAGAGCATACAATTTGGCTTTCGGATGATTCAAATAAAAGAATCTCTTCATCATCATCCGTTTCATCCTCAATCTCTTGACCAATCATTTCTTCTATTAAATCTTCATGAGTCACAATACCAAGAGTACCGCCATATTCATCTAATACAATAGCCATATGCTTTTTATGGTTGAGCATAAGCTTAAACACTTTTTCCACACTTAGCGTTTGTACTACAAACAATGGCTCTTTATCAATAATATCTTCTAGAATAAGAGATGGCTCAATCGACCACTCTATTAGTTTTTTAGAATAAAACATCCCAACAATTGTATCTAAGCTATCTTCATATATAGGATAGCGTGTGTACGAATGCTCTAAAATTGTATCCCTTACTTCCTCATAGGTTGCCTCTATTGGGATACCTACTACGTCTGTTCTATGAGTACAGAGAACATCTGAGACATCCTTATTTGGGAAATCTAGAATCCCTCTTATTCTCTCTGACTCCTCTACCTCAAAGGTGCCATCATTTGATGCTAAATCCACCATTGATAGCAGCTCTTCCTTTGTAATCATTGTCTCTTTTACTGCACCATTTGACCCTATTCTGATTAGCATATTCGTAAACTCAGCAATCAAGAAGGTCACTGGTCGAAGTATTGCCACTAAGAATCTTATAAAAGGAGCTACCATGTAGACAACCGTTTCTGAAAAAGTTGCAGCGATTGTCTTAGGCAATACCTCACAAAATAATATAATAAATGCTGCTACAACTACTACAGACCAACCAATATGCAAATCATAATAATCCGCTATCAATATGGCTAGTAACGTCATGGATGTATTTGCTATTGTATTACCAATGAGGATAGTAATAATCATCCGGTCCGGCTTCATCAGCTGGGCAAGTAATTTTACTGCAGCTACCTCCCCCTGCTCAGCTTTCAGCTGGACCTTGGTCCTATTTACTGTCATTAATGCTGTTTCGCTTCCTGAAAGAAAAAAGGAAACCACGATAGACACAGCTAAAAGTACAAATTCTATGTACAATTTTATATCCTCCTATTTATTCACGTTCAAATCTCTTCTTATAACTATAGCATACTGTCATTTTAGTTGTCACAAAACAAACGCGATTCAAAAGCTATGGAATAAAAAAGTCCAAGCCTATGTTTCCACAAAATAAATGAGAAAAAGGGATGAAAAATTTCCTATTTGTAAACTCTTCCCCACTAGACTTCAAGATGTTTTAGTTCATTAATAAACAAATTTTCTACTCCTTTAGCGGACTATAGGCTAGCAGCGTAAACGAAGTAAATACTCTTCTGAAAAAATACACCTTTTAGAAAGCCTGATTTAAAAATGATAGTCATCTTCAGAAATGACGATTTCCTTTGGATCATACGGTTCAATATGTACAAAGGTTACCGCCTGACTATTTAATGATTCTATCCGTTTTTCAATTCTATCGGAGATATCATGTGAGCGCCTAACGTTTAAATGTGGATTGACACTAATAGTAATATCAATTAACATCATACCTCCATGCTGACGACCGCGAATTTCATTAATTTCACGAACTTGCGCCATATTTTCCACTTCTGCACGGACTTGGGCTAAGAATTTACTATCAAATCCATCAGTTAATAGATATACAGCTTCTTTAAAAATATCTATTGCTGTTTTGATTATAATAACTCCAATGATAAAAGCTGTAATTGTATCAATTATAGGGAATCCAATAATTGCCGCTACAATACCAATTGCTGTTCCAATACTTACAAAAGCATCCGAACGATTGTCGTAAGCAGCAGCCTTTACAGCAGTACTTTTTACTTTTTCAGCTAGCTTGTAGTTGTATTTATATACAGCAAACATAATTGCGGCACTTATTAGTGACACAAAGATTGTTATTATTTCCGGATCTTCATTTGTCGGATGTAGCATATTTTCTACAGCTGAGATCAGTACCTCGATCCCTACATATATCATAATGAACGAAGCTATTAAAGAGGATACTGTTTCTGCACGAAAATGGCCATAACGGTGGTCATCATCTGGTGGCCGCTGTGAAATACGTAGCCCGATCAGTACTGCCACGGATGCAATAATATCTGTAGTATTATTAAGACCATCCGCACGTAATGCCTCTGAATTTCCGAAATATCCAACTGTTAATTTAAATACACTTAACACAATATATGTGACTATAGATAAGTATGCGCCTTTTTCACCTGCGCGCAAGTTTGTGTATAGCTCCAAAATGTTTCCCCTCCGCAACTTCCCTAAAAACACGAAAGAGGCTACCCATTGCCTAAACGACAATGGGTAACCTCTATAGTTAGTTTTTTCATTATAGCATTTGTTCGTATTTAAAGATAGTTTTACGTGTAGTACCCTTGAATTTCCATTTTTGAAACTTTATAAACGAATCCAGTTAATTAGGAAAAGTGTGAACATGTAATACATAGAATGACTTCCACATAAATTCTTTCTGAAAAAACATAACAAAACGTGTGAAGGATAAGCCACCCCCATGTAATACTTCTGTCGCTAAAATTAACACGATAAATTTTCGTGTGTAAAACTTTAAATCATCTTGTCCCTTGTTAGATATAGATTAGGTTTGTGGCGTTCAATTTTAGATGGTTACTTTCACTGTTCTTTTTTATGATATTCGAATCTTGTATATTGAAGAGTTTTTGTACTATAAGAGTTGAAATTGCATATACCCTTCTATACTTTTATAAAGTAGTACACATCATTTTTTTATTCTTCAATTTGGACCACTACATTAACAACAGATGCATCATGATTTTTGATACGTAAAGGTGCTGTAAAAGCAGAAATGATCTTTTTGCCTATTAAGGGCTCAGGATTGATGTCTTCATAGATAAGCATTGTCGGTTCCTCGTATCTTTCATGATCTAAAAAAGCATGGTGGACAAAATAGCCATTTTCTTTCGCTTCTGTTAAGTTTTCAATACTTAAAGTATCAATGGCTACAGCTTTACAGTTCGGCAATTTCGTCCGTATATATTCGGCTGCATCCGGTGAAACAGATGGGAAGTTATTAGCATATTTTTCGAAATCATTTTCACGATATTTCCAGTGGCTAGTATTAAAAATTAGAATATCAGCTTCCTTCAATTCTTCATATTCCTCTAGCTTTTCAATAGTGATAAAGCCGTTTGGACCTACTGGACAATCGATTAACAACGGATTTTGGTAAATGAAGTCTTCAATTGGAATAGCGTCTATTCCCTTGCCATTATTTAAATGATGCCAGGGGGCATCCACATGCGTCCCAGCGTGAAGATACATGCTCAATACGCTACCATTCCAGTCATCTCCTTTTTCCAAACGCTCTCTCGGCTCTAATTTCACTTCCGGTAAACCTGGATAAACGGGCATTCCTTCATAAATCGGGTAACCAATTTCAACATGTTTCTTCATTCTGGCATGCTCCCTATATATTTATTTGTAAATTCTATAGAGTGAATATTATCTTCTTGTAGATAGCACCTAGAAGAATACTCCCTCTTTAAGCAAAACCGTGTACCCTAATTAAATTGTCATCTAAATCTTTAAAATAAAACTCGTGATAATTTAATACAGGATTTTCTATCGCTTGGACTTGAACTCCCTTTTCCTTCAATAGGCTGTGCGTCTCGAAAACGTGATCACTTTGCAAATCCAAAGCAACACTTTTAGGCAACACATTTGAATCACTTGCTTTGAAACGATTACTAATTGCTAGTTTTGTATTTTCATTTATAGGGAAAAAGTATGCAACATCAATGTTGTTAGTAGGTTTGATACCTAATATGTTTGTATACCAATCCACTGAAGCCGATAAATCCTTCACAAAACACCAAACAACTACATTGCCATTAAAAATAGTTTGATTTTCAAACAATTGTATTCCTCCCTGATATTGTAATTTTATTACTATTCTTTAAACGGAAACAAAATACCTTTTAAATATAGTCTTTCTTTTCTAAATGTTTATATTTCTCTATTTGGTACTTCTAATGATAATCATATATCTCTTCTAAAACCTTAGCGCCACTAGATTCTCCGAGTTATTTAGTTGTCACAAAACTTATGCTATACTGTTTTTACTATATCTTTAGAAAGAAGGATGGATCCATGAGCCAACTAACAATCTTAGACAATTACTTTGCAGAAAAAAGAGAAAAACACTTAGAAGAATTGAAAAAATTTCTTAGTATACCAAGCATTTCATCCTTATCAGAGCACAAAGCCGATATGCAAAAGGGTGCAGAATGGCTATCAGATTCATTTAAGCAAGCTGGTCTAGAAAATATTGTGATTGATGAAACAAAGGGGCATCCAGTAGTGTATGCTGATTGGTTACATGCGGAGGACAAGCCAACTGTGCTTATTTATGGACATTACGATGTTCAGCCTGTAGACCCTTTGAACCTTTGGGAATCTGAACCATTTAATCCAGAGGTACGCGATAACAAGCTATATGCACGTGGTGCTAGTGACGATAAAGGTCAAGTATTTATGCATGTTAAAGCTGTCGAAGCACTTCTTGAACTTGAGGGATCCTTACCTGTCAATGTGAAGTTCCTAATAGAAGGCGAAGAAGAGGTTGGCAGCCCTAATTTAGAAGAGTACATCGAAAGCAATAAGGATAAGCTTGCAGCAGATGTAATCGTTATTTCCGATACAGGTATGCAAGGACCTGGACAACCAGCAGTTTGTTATGGTTTACGTGGTTTATGTGGTGTTCAAATTGATGTAAAAGGTGCAAAAGGCGACCTACATTCTGGACTTTACGGTGGCGGTGTACAAAACTCCATCCATGCGTTAGTCTCCATTTTAGAGTCTTTCCGTGACGAAGAAGGTACCATCGAAGTAGAGGGCTTCTATGATAATGTTCGTCCTTTAATGGAAGAAGAACGTGAAGCATACGCTGCTCTTGGTTTCAACGAGGATGAGCTGAAACAAGAAGTTGGCGTCACTGAGTTATTTGGTGAAAAAGGATATACTCATCTAGAACGTGTTTGGGCACGTCCAACTCTCGAAATTAATGGGATATTTGGTGGTTTCTCTGGGGAAGGTATTAAAACTGTATTACCGAGCGAGGCAGGAGCAAAAATTACTTGTCGCTTAGTACCAGATCAGGACCCTGAAGAAATTGTTACAAAACTGAAAGCACATATTGAAAAGCATAAACCAGCCGGTGTAACAGTGAAAGTAACTGAATTTGATAAAGGAAAACCTTTCATCACACCTTTTGACCATCCTGCTATTCAAGCAGCAGGTCGCAGCTACGAAAAAATATATGCTGTACCAACTGCTTATACTCGCGGAGGTGGATCAATTCCAATCGTAGCAGCTTTCGATGAAATTCTTGAACTACCAGTAGTATTGATGGGCTTCGGATTATCTACCGAAAACTTCCATGCTCCTAATGAGCATTTTCATCTAGAGAATTTTGATAAGGGATTACGTGTTATTGGTGATTACTATAATGAACTGTCTAGCCTATCAAAAGAAGAATTAAAAAAATAATAATAATAATAATAATAATAATAATATAATTTAGCACATGGATTCTTTTTGAATTCATGTGTTTTTATTATCCTCCTAATGTATAATTATTTATTAAATGGATTAATATACCATATAGAAGGAGAGTACTCAAATGCAAGTACAAGGCATAAAGCTAATTGCTAGGAAGGTTATTACACCTGTTATTACTGCAATGATTTTTGGTTTATTCTTTTCTTCTTATAACTTGATTGGCAATGATTCTATTCCGCCGTATAGTCGTGGTGAAGAGTTCATAGCTTGGGCTTTGATTTTATTTTTCTATAGCGGATTCATCATACTTATATATGGCACACCTGTCTCCCTCCTCCTAGAATTTATCTTAAGAAAAAAAATGCCCAAGTATAATTGGTTATATATTTTGTTTCATGCTCTTTTTGGTGGTCTATTCTTTTACCAGAAATTAGACCTTATTTTTTTAGGTATTGTTCCTGCCCTCATATACAGCATAGTTGATAGATGGTTATATACTAAAAATTTGGACGGCCGCCATATTACCTTTGGATTTCTTTCTCCGATTGCTCTTGCTGTGGTTCTCTGGTTATTTTTCTCCCTAATTTCTGAATCTCGTCCACCTTTTACTAGTGAAGAGGCTATTGCACTTGCAACATCTGGAGAAGACACTATTTCTAGTAACTTTCCAAAAGGGAAGGATAAATGGAGCGGTAACATTGAAGGTTTTAACGTATCTAGAAAAACATCTGCTAGAAAAATAGGTGATGATCAGTATCTCGTTACATTTACAGAAACCTGGGAAAAAGGGTATGTAAATGGGACCTATTCTGTTTCATATATAGTCAATAGGAATTCAGTTTCTCTTCATAGCGAAGGCGGTAAATCCCCCCTTACTATAAAAAATAAGGCGAGTAAGAATGGGGCCCCCACTCTTACTCGCCTCAATATTAGTTAGTTCTCGTTTCCAAAGAATGTGATAACTTCTTCTATACTCTTTCGTGGTTTTGGTTTAGGAGCCTCGTCATAATAACCGACCTGTAACATGCTAATGATACGTTCTCCTGGCTTTACTCCTAAAGATTCACGAAATTTTGGATTATCTAGGAATCCTGGCGTTTTCCAGCATGATCCGATGCCTCGATCCCATGCTAACAACTGGATATTTTGAACAAGCATGCTAGCTGCAGCATAATCCTCTAAACGTTCCTTTTGGCGTGCATCTTCTGGAACAATAACAAATACATAACCACCTGGATTTTTATACTTTTGCATTTGTTTTTCTAAGGCATCCTCTGAAAGCTCATGCCATTTCGGTATCCCATATTCTTTTAACAGCTCATGTAATTCATTTAATTCTGACCCACATGCGACGATAAAGCGCCATGGCTGTCTTAGCTGGTGATTAGGCGCCCATAGGGCATCCTCCAAAATAGATAGTAGCACTTCTCTGTCTACAGGCTGTCCATTAAATAATTTTATAGATCTTCTTTGAATAATTGCATCTTTTACCGTCAATGATTGTTCATTCATTATTACACCCTCTTAATTGTCAGTCTTTTTCATCCATTCAATCATACCAATTTATATCAGAGTTTAAAAGTCTTTCAGTTGTTACCTAGTTTTATGTAACGTTACTTTAAATCTTAGTGTAAAATAAAACAAATGGGAATTTTTTCTTTTGTGTATTAATACATTACTAACATTTTTGAGGTGATACATTGCTCCTACTCTACTGGATTTTCAGCTATTTTGTTGGTAATTTCCTTACAGCCTGGTGGGTCGGTAAGTGGAAAAATACAGATTTAAGGACGGAACGCAGTGGCAACCTCGGCGCTAGGAATGCTGGCGCAGTTTTAGGGAAGGCAGCCTTTGTTTTAACCTTCGTTGGTGATGCATTAAAAGGGATTCTAGTTCTTTATGTAGGCTATGTTTTAGATTTCTCTACCCTTACTATTGCTACCGGGGCTTTCTTCGTTATAATTGGTCACCTTTACCCCCTTTGGTTAAAAGGAAAAGGAGGAAAAGGAATTGCTACCTTTATAGGGGTGTCACTTGCTCTTAACCCTTTTTTGTTCGGAATGCTGGCAGTCGTTTTTCTACTCTTACTTTCCGTTATCCGCAGTGCAACATTAAGCATGATTTTAGCCTTTAGTGCATACGGTATTCTATGTTTAGTTATACCGGAATATCAAGATTTGGCCCCTCTTTCCTTAATAATTATAATCATTATAATAAAACACCGACATGATGTAGTAGATTCCTGGCATGAACGTTGGTGGAACAAATCCAATTTAAATTAATTGATATTAAAGAATTTAACAGGAGTATGATTTCCTAATTATGATTAAAATTAAAATAGATAGGATGTAAGTAATGACCTCACAAAAAATCGCATGGGTAGTAGATAGCAGTGCTTATATAAGTAATTTATTAAGAAATCATCCAGACGTATATGTTGTACCTATCAACATTCACTTTGGAACGGAACAATTTGTCGATGGTGTCGATTTGACGTCCGAGCAGTTGTATCAGCGAATCAGAAACGGGGCTGATTCCATAAAAACCTCACAGCCTTCAGCTGGAGAATTTGCTCAATTGTATACAAAACTAAGTACCGAATATAGCTCTATTATCGCCATTCATGTTTCACAAAGCTTAAGTGGTACCCTTTCCTCGTCTGTAGCTGGAGCGCAAATTGCCCAAGTAGAAGTTGATTGTATCGATTCTCTTTCTCTATCAGCAGGGATTACCGGTCTGGTAGAAAAGGGAATGAAGCTTGATGAAGATGGAATTCCTTACAAAGAAATAGTAGCCAATTTAAAGACAGAGGCTACTAAATTTAATAATTATATTTTAATAGGAAATCTTACGCAGCTTTATAAAGGTGGAAGGTTAAGTAGCGCTCAGTTTTACTTAGGCACTCTGTTAAAAATAAAACCTGTAATACAGATAAACAATAAAGGCGAATTACAAGAGCTCGATAAAGTTAGATCACATAAAAAGGCAATTCAGTATTTAATCAATAAAGTGGTTGATTCAGCAAATAATGAAGGAAGTAAGACGATTTATATTATGCATGCCAATGCCCTACAACAAGCAAATGATTTAAAAGAAGCCCTTTTGCTTCACTGTCCACAATTAGACATAGTTATAGGAGAAATAAGTACCTCACTAGCAGTACACGCAGGGGAGGATACAATTGCAGTATTATGGTACGCCCCTTAAATCTTCATGCCATATAAAAGCTAAAGTTTGATTTTAAAAAGCCATAAAAAATGAGCTGGAGAATACATCTCCAAGCTCATTCCATTTTGATGTCCATTTTTTACTTAAGCACCCGTTAGTGCATTAAAAAGGATGCTTTAGATTTATCAATTCCCTGTTTTTCTTCCCATTCTTCTCGTAACATTCCCATCTTAATTGCATCAAAATATTCCCCGTCAACCATTCTAGCGTTTCTTATTCGTGCTTCTTCTTTCATCCCAATTCTTTCTGCTACCTTCATCATCCTTACATTACCTGACCACGTTGACATTCCTAACCTATGTAAATCAGTAGAACTGAATAAGAAATCTATCCAGAGTTTATAAGCCTCGGTTCCATAGCCACCATTCCAGTAATTGTTATCATAAATGACTATTCCAGTTTCTAACCAATTAGTGTTTTTATCTACCCAATAAGAGCCTACCGTTCCAATTAATTTATTTCCTACAAAAATGATTAATGAATTAGGAGTGTTGGGTGCAATTTGATAGTCTTTATCCCAATTTATTTTAAACTCTTCTTTTGTTATTTTAGTCTCAGGTATGTAAGGGCCATTCCATTTCTTCGCTTCTTGTTTCTTATCTTCATACTTCCAATAATATAAGTCATCAATATCTTGTTGGTTAGCCTCTTTCAATTCAACTTTTTGCCCGACGATTTTTATCATAAATGTAAATTCCCTCCTCTATATCTGTTTAAACTAATATTAACATAATATTCAACCGGCTTTTGAAAAAGGAGTTCTAGAAGTAAAGGTCCAGTTAGTTTAATAAGAGGGTGAGTAAATCCTATCTGTATCAGTATCAATTACAAAATCAACTTTTATATTGTTGGAATAAGGTATTTGTTCAAAATTTTGAAGTCTGAAAATACATTTGTAAGATTACTTGTCTCTAATACTAATTCTTTAGCATTGAGGTACTTTTGCTTTAGTCGCTGTTTTGAACACTTTTTACACATAAGTAGAACTTGTTGAAAGAAATCGTCAATTTCAATAATCATAATAATCACGACTAGTTGCTAATCAGTCATATAAACAAATAAAAAGAAAGGGCGTTTTATTCGCCCTCCCTTTTCTCCTCCTTATAAAACCCCTTAGAAATCGTCCTTAACATGGAAGAATATATATTTCGTATTTGATGTATAAGCATATGAGTCATGATAGTCCCAGTACCTGTTTCTACTATTATTAGTGTGCGCATTTACGTAGGGTACTCCATCTTGAATACGTGTTACGATTGTTGAATGATCCCATCGGCCGTCTCCCTCAAAATCATAAAATATTAGATCTCCAAGAATCAGTTCTTGCGCTGAATTCACTTGTTTGGCTTGTAGCCCAATAGTAGAGCCAGCTAGGTACCAGCGTAAAGAATGGGGTGTTGACCAACTTAGACTCCATGTATTGTTTCCTAACCACCAACCTTTCTGCCTATTAGGCTGCCCTCTCATAGGAGCGCCTCCAGCGAGCAAGCATTGAGAAATATAATTCGTACAGTCCACATCAAAAATAGGAAAATTAGGGTTATAGCTATTCCACCATGTTTCCGCGTACTGAACTGCTGCTTGTCGATTATATTTTACCAAAATTTCCACCTCCTTCTATTCTGTTTATATGTATTCATCGAAAATATATGCTAGTATGAAGGTAACTGGAAATTTTTTGTGAATTCAATTTATATTTTAGGAAAGGAAGTTGGCTTATGCGACAACATGCAGAAAAGGAAATCACCTCGCCGACTTTGCTATGCGATGATAAAGGGAATCTAAATCCCAAGGCAATAGGTTTTGCTAGAAAGCCAATAATTGAAAGTAACTTAAAGGGTCATTATATGCGGAAGAAAAAGTGGAATTACTGGTGTGTGTTTGGAGATGAAATTCTATTCTCAGCAACTATTAGCCACTTAGACTACGCAGCCGTCTGCTTTGTCTATTTCCTGAATTACGAAACACAACGCTTTGTTGAAAAGACCGTAACCATTCCCTTAGGCAATAAAGTTAAGATGCCTGATCAGGTATTAGAGAGCGTTCACCTTCATTCGGAGGAAATGTCCATCCAACTTTTGTATATTCAAAATGAGACCCATATGACAGTTACTGTTCCTAATTTTGATGGAGAAATGTTACACGCTGACATACATATCACCCATCCACCAGACGATGATTCCCTGAATGTGGTGATTCCTTGGAATAGGACTCAATTTCAATTTACCGCAAAGCACCACCTCTTACCTACCAAGGGTTTTGTAAAAATGGGAGATTCCCGCTATCACCTTCAGGAGCATGACAACTTTGCAGTCTTGGACTATGGAAGAGGGGTCTGGCCGCGTCAAGCAACATGGAACTGGGGGTTTGCTTCACAACGTGTAGGCTTAAAACGAATCGGCTTAAACCTTGGAGGTAAATGGACTGACGGAACTGGTATGACTGAAAATGCTGTGATTGTAGATGGAATCTTAACGAAGATTCATGAGGATTTGATTTTTCACTATCAAACAAATGACTTCATGGTACCATGGACGATTAAAACGAAGTTTTCTAATGATGTAGATTTAACCTTTACCCCCTTCTTCCATAGAGTAGCTAAGACAGATGCAAAACTGGTTTCATCAGAAGTAAACCAGATGATGGGTTACTACAATGGAAAAATCCAATTGGAGGATGGCCCAACTTTACAGATTCTACAGATGCTTGGATGTATAGAAGAGCATAAGGCCAAATGGTAAGATATAAACAAGAGGGTGCAAAAGAATTAATTCTTTTGCACCCTCTTGTCTAAAACATATATATTTAAATCATTTTCAGCATGCCAACAATTTTACATGAAATGAACAATATTATTAAAGGATTCTAAAGAAATGCAGGCTACGATCCTTTTGTTAGTTGATAAGCTATCTTTGCTGTTCACTCTAGTAATAATAGAACTTCACTTTTTAAATAAGTAGCTCAAGCATTTGTTTATTTTTTTCTTTAAAAATCTCATTATGAGAGGAAACCATTGCTGCACTATGGGCATCTGGCTGAATAAAACGTTTTGCACGGTTTACAGCGTTAGCTGCGTCCTGAAATGTACCCGCTATTAAATGGAGCTTCCCGGGATGAGCTAATATGTCCCCAGCGGCATAAATGCCTGCTACGGATGTCTCGCTTGTACTTGTACCGTCTACGTAATATTCATCCTTTACCGCAATGTTGACTGTACTATTTTCAATAAGTTCCGCGTCTCTTTCATAGCCATGATTGATAATTACCTCATCAATGTCTAAGAAGTTCACTTCTCCTGTTTCATTATTCGTCAACGCCACTTGCTCGATAATTTCATGGTTATTCGACGCAATTAATTTAGAGATAGACGTATTAAATAAGCAGGTGACCGTACTGTTCATCAATTGAGTAATTTGCGCCTCATGTCCGTTTAATGCATCTTTTCTGTAAGTAACATAAACCTTTTTTGCAATTGGCTCCAGCTCGTTTGCCCAATCAATCGCAGAGTTTCCACCGCCAGAGATAATAACCGTTTTATCCTTGAAGCGACGTTTAGATTTAATAGTGTAATTTAAATTACTTACTTCAAAACGTTCTGCCCCTTCTATATCCAACTTAAGTGGATTAAGAATCCCACCTCCGATAGCGAGGATAATCGTCTTAGAGTAATGGACTTGACCGGATGCAGTTGTTAAGCAAAAAATCTTTTCATTGCTTTTGGTGATGGATTCTACCTTTTCATTTAATACAACCTCTGGATTAAACGTTAGCCCCTGCTCCACCAGCTGACCTATCAAACGTTCACCTGATATAGGAGGCTGTCCCCCTACATCCCATATCATTTTTTCAGGGTATACATGTATTTTTCCGCCCAACTGAGGCTGAAATTCAATAATTTTTGTCCTCATTTCTCGTAATCCACTATAAAAAGCTGAATATAATCCTGCTGGACCACCACCAATGATTGTTACATCAAATACATCCTGCATATGCTTTAGTCTCCTCTAAAAGTTATTGTTGACTTCTGTCCAAAAATTCCATATAGTTTCTTTATGATAATGATAATCGTTATCACTAATTTTATCAACTGTTAGTTTGGAGGTTTTGAAATGGTTCGCCTTTTTACAGAGGATTTGTCTATAGGTTACGGCGAAAAACTCATAGTGAAGGATCTTTCTGTACAGATTCCCGATCAAAAAATTACGACGATTATCGGACCTAATGGCTGTGGAAAATCCACCCTACTAAAAGCTATCACTCGGATTATTCCCCATCACTCTGGCTCCATTGTTCTAGATGGCAAAACAGTCTCAAGGGAAAACACTAAAGTACTAGCTAAAAAGATGGCGATCCTTCCGCAAACTCCTGAGAGTGCAAGTGGACTCACAGTTGGAGAGCTTGTGTCATATGGTCGATTCCCCTATCAAAATGGGTTTGGACGCCTAAGCCAAAAAGATTATGAAGTAATTGATTGGGCTTTGGAAGTAACTGGGACGATCAATTTTAAATATCTACCAGTAGATTCACTTTCAGGCGGACAACGCCAAAGAGTATGGATTGCTATGGCTCTTGCACAGGAAACCGAAATCATCTTTTTAGATGAGCCAACCACTTATCTGGATATGGCACACCAATTAGAGGTATTAGAGCTTTTACAAAAATTAAATCAACAAGAAAAGAGAACAATTGTAATGGTTTTACATGATTTAAACCAGGCGGCTCGTTTTGCTGATTATATAATTGCACTAAAAGGTGGACAAATTGTTAAAGCCGGAGATTGCAATGAAGTTATTTCAAAAGATGTGTTAAGAAATGTGTTCCAAATTGATGCAGAAATAGGTAAAGATCCCCGAACAAATAAACCTATGTGCATCACTTATAACTTACTTAAGGGAGAATATAAAATATGAAAAAGCTATTAATGCCGTTTTTAATTTTACTTATATTAACATTAGCTGCTTGTAATAGTGATGAGTCTAGTAATACAAACGCAAATAGCAATAATGATAAAAATGAAACTGATACTATTACATATGAATCCGAGGAAGGCCCTATCGAAGTTCCTGCAAATCCGAAACGTGTGGTAGTAGTCTCTACCTATGCGGGAAATGTAGCTTCACTTGGAGTAAACATTGTTGGTGTGGACGCTTGGGCTAAATCAAATCCTCAATTTAATGAATACTTTGCGGATGTAGAAGAGATTTCAGAAGAAAATCTGGAAAAAATCATTGAATTAGATCCTGATTTAATCATTGGACTTTCCACTGCTCAAAATCTTGATAAATTAAAAGAGATTGCTCCTACAGTAACTTTCACATATGGAAAAGTAGACTACTTGGAACAGCAATTAGAAATAGGAAAGTTATTAAACAAGGAAAAAGAGGCTCAGGAATGGATTGATGATTTTAAAGAGCGTGCACAAAAAGCTGGCGAAGAAATAAAAGCAAAAATTGGGGAAGATGCAACTGTTTCTGTCATTGAAAATTTTGACAAACAAATTTATGTTTTCGGCGATAACTGGGGACGAGGGACAGAAATTCTCTATCAGGAAATGAATCTAGCAATGCCTAAGAAAGTACAGGAAATGGCTTTAAAGGATGGATATTATGCCTTATCATTAGAAGTTCTTCCTGAATATGCAGGAGACTATATCATTTTCAGCAAGGTTTCCACTCAAGATAACTCTTTCCAAGAAACAGATGTATATAAAAATATTCCTGCAGTAAAAAACGGACGTGTCTTTGAGGCAAATGCAGAAGAATTTTATTTCAACGATCCAATTTCATTAGATAATCAGCTAGAATTTTTTAAAGAACAATTTTTGAACAGTAAATAAATATGTTGGAGGGATTCATATTAGGAATTCCTCCTTCTTCATGTTAGGAAAGGAATAATAATATGAAATCTTCTGCGCATTTCAGTTTAAAATTTTTAATCGGGGGCCTGTTGCTTATTGTTGTGTTTTGTTTAGCTTTGGTGCTCGGAGCTGCTCAAACAACTGTGCAGGATGTATGGAATGCTGTTTTCTCTACTATCAAAAGTGATTCTATTAATATACTGCGAGAAATACGTCTTCCTAGAGAAGTTGGAGCAGTTTTAGTAGGGGCTGCTCTGGCAATTTCAGGAGCTATTATGCAAGGTATAACACGAAATCCTTTAGCAGATCCTGGTTTGTTAGGTCTGACCTCAGGAGCAAATGCTGCGTTAGCGGTAACTATTGCCCTTCTTCCTGCAACCAATTACTTGGGTATTACAATCGCCTGCTTTATAGGCTCTGCTGTGGGTGCCATCATGGTTTTTAGTATAGGGGCAGCAAGAAAAGGAGGTTTTTCTCCTTTACGTATTGTTCTTGCGGGGGCTGCAGTTTCTGCTTTCCTGTATGCAATTGCAGATGGAGTAGGTATCTATTTTAAAATCTCTCAGGATGTGTCTATGTGGACTTCAGGAGGCTTAATAGGTACATCTTGGAGTCAGCTACAAATAATCTCCCCTTTTATTATTTTAGGGATATTGGTTTCACTGCTTCTTTCCAGACAGCTAACAATTTTAAGTTTAAATGAAGAGGTAGCAGTTGGTCTTGGGCAAAGAATACTTTTAGTGAAAATGGTACTCTTCATAATGGTTATTTTACTTGCTGGATCTTCGGTGGCACTTGTAGGGAACATGGCTTTTGTTGGGCTGATGGTTCCACATATAGTTCGAGCTATTGTTGGAACGGATTATCGATTCATCATCCCTATGTCAGCAATAGTAGGAGCCATTCTTATGGTTCTTGCCGATACGATTGGGCGCACCATAAATATGCCTTATGAAACTCCTGTTGCTGCAATCATTGCTATAATGGGCTTACCCTTCTTTCTAATCATCGTACGAAAAGGGGGTAAAGTATTTCAATGATTCATCCAAAAACAATAAAAAAACAACGAATACTATTTTTTAGTCTTCTTGCTTTAATCTTATTAACGGCTTTTCTAAGCGCTGGAATCGGCTACTCTTCCCTATCCTTTAACCGGTTGTTGCCAACTATTCTAGGGAATGGGTCTTTTAAAGAGGAATTTGTATTTTTTTCTGTTCGCTTACCTAGAATTATTATTACCTTATTAGCCGGAATGGCTTTAGCTCTATCCGGTGCAATTTTGCAGGGAGTTACTAGGAACGATTTGGCTGATCCCGGAATAATTGGGATAAATTCTGGGGCTGGTGTTGCAATTGCTGTTTTCTTTCTCTACTTTCCTATACAGCCTGGCTCCTTCATATATATGCTTCCTCTTGTAGCATTTTTAGGAGCTTTAATAACAGCATTTGTCATTTATATTTTTTCCTATAATCGAGAAATTGGATTGCAGCCTGTTCGTTTAGTTCTCATTGGTGTTGGTTTTTCAATGGCTCTTTCGGGATTAATGATTGTTATTATTTCCTCTGCGGAGACGCAAAAGGTCGACTTTATAGCTAAATGGCTAGCAGGTAATATATGGGGAGCTGATTGGCCATTCATTTTAGCTCTTCTTCCATGGCTCATTGTTTTAGTTCCTTTTACTATGTATCGTGCTAATCGCCTAAATCTCTTAGGTTTAAGTGAGCCCGCTGCAATTGGAGTAGGCGTCTCTATTGAAAAAGAACGTATTATTTTTCTTTTAGTAGCAGTAGCTCTAGCTGCGTCAGCAGTTAGTGTAACTGGAGGAATTGCTTTTATAGGACTCATGGCTCCACATATAGCAAAGTCTCTTGTAGGCCCACGTCATCAGCTGTTTTTGCCTATTTGTATTCTTTTAGGTGGCTGGTTGCTTCTGTTAGCAGATACTATCGGAAGAAATGTTATCGAGCCGAGTGGCATCCCTACCGGAATTGTAGTCGCGTTAATAGGAGCACCTTACTTTATGTATTTGTTATTAAGGAAATAAATGATTTTTTTTAGAAAAAGCATATGTATATTAAATCAAAGTGAGTGATTTCCGCTTTAGTCGGACGCTTTCCGCGGGGTGAGCGATAAGCCATCCCCGTCGCTTACGCGTCGTTTGGGATGTCTTATCTGTCTCACTCATCCCGCTGGAGTCGCCGCCTGTCGCTCCAATCAACAAAAAATAAATTGCTTGCAACAAAACAAGCTACTACATAATTATTTCATTTTTATTCTAGTTCACTAAACTAGAATATCTTCGAGCTTTAAGAATAGTAATTGCGCTTTGGTTATGGCTATCAAATTGTAAATGTAACCTCAAAGGTTGTTTTGTTACTTTCAACACCAGATTTGTCCGTAATGGTAATATATTATTTATAAATTTCTCCGCTCAATAAAAACGTCATGAGCATTAGGTCTTGATCTATTTAGAATGTCTATATAAAAAAGATAGTGTGATTTCACACTATCTTTTTTATTATTTTCGATTATTTAAGTAGTCTAGCATTTTCTTTGGATAGTCAGTAAAAATGGCATCTATTCCTACTGACATTAACATATCCACATAAGCCTCTTCATTTACAGTGAAGACGCGTACTTTTTTTCCACTTGCTACTGCTTCTTGTCCCATTCTTCTAAATACCGTCGGAAAGAAAGTGTGCAAGGCATCCGCTCCTACAGCCTCCGCATATAAATGTGGGGCCACCATCACTTCCATGAATAAGATAGCTGTCTCCACCTCTGGAGCCTTCTCTTTAAAACTTTGTATCATTTCATGATTAAAGGAGGAAATAACGACACGATTTACTAATCTATAATCTCTTAACATATTGATTGCTTTCTCTTCCATTCCTTCGTATGGAAAAACGTCAGACTTCAATTCAATATTAATATGATGATGAGTATCCTTAAACACATATAAAACTTCTCTTAGAGTGGGGATCTTTTCACCTTTAAATTTTGATGAGAACCATGCACCAAAATCGTAGGATTCTAATTGCGCTAGCGTCATATCCTTCACATAACCTTGTCCATTGGAAGTTCGATTAATTTTCTCATCGTGGATAACTACAAGTTCTCCATCTTTTGTCATATGAACATCAAATTCTACTCCATGTACAGGTAAAGCTGCTGCTGCTTTAAAGGCCGAAATAGTGTTTTCAGGATGCGTTCCAGATGAGCCTCTATGTGCATAAATTTTCATAATATACCTCCCTCATATTTGTTATAGTTAGTATATCTTTTGATGGAACAATATGTAAATGGATTTTATTATCATGTCCTGACTAACCTAACCTTTGTCTGAAAATGCGACTTGCTAAAGCGAGATAAATGTAATTTCTCTTCAAAAAAACCTCTTATATAAAGAGGCAGGTTCTATATTCTCGGTGGAATCTTTATGTATTTACGCTTAGGTGGACGAGTTTTTTTTAATATCATCCATTGTAGAGTGATTTGAATTTTTTGTTTTACGTGGGTAATCCGCATTGAATGTAACCTTTTGTCTGAATTTTTCATTGTTACATGATGTTCGTTTAACCCCAATAAGATCTCTCCTTTACGATTGAATGTTTATACATTCATCTTATAGTGATAGTATGAAAAGAATATAGTGGTTATGTTTAGACTTTGTAAATGTTATCTTAATCTTCCGTGTTCAGCTCAATTAGTGTTATTAATTCACTGTACAAAAAAGGGTGATCCAGTTTCTTGGACCACCCTTTCCTTTAATTTTTTCTTCTATAAAAAAGAGTATGCGCTGCTGTTTGAAAGCCTTGTTTTTGATAAACTGATAGCGCTATATCATTATCGGTTTCTACATCCAAATAAACTTGTTGTTTCCCTAAAATGTATGCCTCATGCTTACACCAATTTAACAGAGCCTTTGCTACTCCCTTACCTCTTGCATCATTATGCACGGCTAAACCTGTAATCCATAGCTGTTCTTGGTTATCTACCGTCGTAGCAGTACCTAATACTTTATTAGCTTGCTTTGCAAGCATCAGCTTTCTATTTGGGGTTTGCAAATTAAAGGATATCATTTCTTTTGCTTCTTCTTGAGTGTCACCAAATGCACTCTTCAGAACATTTATAAGCTCATCTCCTTCATTTACAAAAGGAGCTATTTCAAATTCACTTTTCGTTTGTTCAGGAGCAGTATTCGCGACCATGGTAATTTCTGAAATCTCATGAGAGTATCCATTACTTGTCAGCATATCTTGACCTATCGTCGCAGTATTAGGAACTAGAGCGATATCGGCTGTAGCTCCCCTTAGCTCTAAGTTTCTATTGAGCTCCTGGAACATTTTGCTTGCTATGCCTGCTTTTCTTGCACTCGGGAGTACCAAGGCACTCCATTCATAATCTATTGTTCCTAAACGATCTATGGCAGTTAAAATACCGACTAATTGGTCTGAATCATCATTATAAGCTAATATGCAAAAACCTTTCAAAAAATAGTCCGTTAACTCTGTAACGTTTAACAAATGACTATAATTGATTAAATCTACATGAGTAGCTTCATCCACTAATATTTTTATTTCCTCTAACGTTTCACCGTCAACTGGAATTGACACAGTCATAACTGATATGTCCATGTACATACTTCCCTTCTAAATCTTTGAATTCATCAGCATACTATAAAAACGACCTTGCGTATTTATAAGTTCCTCTTGCGATCCTGATTCTATCAGCTTTCCATTTTCCATGACAAATATTAAATCTGCTTTTCTTACCGTATTTAAGCGATGGGCTATTACAAAACTCGTTCTACCTTCCATCAATCTTTCCAGTGCTTCTTGTATTTTAAGCTCTGTTACAGTATCAATGCTCGAGGTAGCTTCATCTAACAACAAGATTGCTGGATCTGCAACTAAAGCTCTTGCAATAGAAAGCAGTTGCTTTTGCCCCTGACTTATCTCACTGCCATCTGCCGATAAAATAGTATCATATCCATTAGGTAGCTTCGTGATAAATTCATGTGCATTCGCTTCCTTAGCTGCCTGAACAATTTCTTCATCTGTCGCATTTAGCTTTCCATATTGTATATTTTCTTTTACACTCATTTCAAAAAGGAAAGGATCCTGCAAAACAAAAGCAGTTTGGCTTCTTAAAGTATGTCTAGGCATTTCATCAATAGCAATATTATCAATTAAAACCTTACCATCATTTGCTTCATAAAACCGAGCTAATAACTGCATAATAGTTGTTTTACCAGCACCCGTAGCACCTACTAAAGCAGCAGTCTGACCTGCCTCTACCTTGAAGGACACTTTATCAATAGTTGGTTTTTCATCATCTTTATTGTATTTAAAGGTTACGTTTTCAAAAACCACATTACCTTTGAGCTTATAGTCATTATTATCTACCGCTGTATCCTTTTCTTCTGGCTCATCAATGATAGCAAAAACACGTTCAGCTCCTGCAATAGCTGAGAGCACAGTATTAAACTGGTTAGCTAAATCGTTTAAAGGTCTAGTAAATTGACGTGCATATTCCGTAAAAATAACAATTTCTCCGATAGACACATAACCATGGTAAGCTAGTACTCCTCCCGCAGCTGCAACCAATGTAAAGCTTGTATTGTTCAAAAGGTTCATAACCTTAGGTATAAATCCAGAATATGTAAGCGCCCAAAATCCAGTTCGTTTTAGACGTTCACTTTTAACCGCAAATTCCTCTAGCATACGCTGCTCCTGAGAGAATGCTTTGACAATTCGCTGTCCGGAAATGGTTTCCTCAATCATCCCATTCAATTCCCCCACTGCCTGCTGCTGTTCCTTGAAAAGTTTCGATGTTCTTTTGGTAATCCATTTCATCGCAAAGAACATTACTGGAACAATGACTAATGTCACTAGCGTTAGTAGCGGACTTAACATTAGCATAACGACCGTAGTTCCAACTAAAGTTAAAACGCTAGAGAAGACTTGTATAAAGGAGGAGTTTAACGTCTGACTAACGTTTTCAATATCGTTAGTCATTCTACTCATAAGCTCCCCATGCTGACGCTTATCGAAAAAAGACACCGGGAGTTTTTGAAGCTTATTAAACAAAACTGTACGAAGTCTATAGATTGTTTGCTGGGAAATTCCAATCATCCAATAGCTTTGTAAATACATTGAGATAGAAAGAAATACATAGACAATTATTAAAATGCCAATTAAGCTTGCTAGACCTTCAAACACATTTACCGAAATATATTCATCAATAATTACCCCTATTAAATATGGTCCTAATAAGGATAGGGCTGAACTAACTACTACTAACATCAATACAACAATGAGTAAAAAGCGCTGTTCATCCACTAGCTTCCAAATGCGACTAAGCACACCCTTCCAATCCGATGCCTTATCAATTTTCTTTTTGTTCTTCTTTTTCAAATCTTCCTTTGTTATAACCGGCTCATAGCCAAAAGGTTTACGAATGAAGTTCATCTTGTTCGTCCACCTCCTGTTGCGATTCTGCAATCTCTCTATACAGAGGAGAATTTTTCATTAGCTCATCGTGCGTGCCATATGCCGATACTTGCCCTTCCTCTAGAAGAAGTATTTGATCTGCACCCTTAGCAGTTCTAATTTTTTGTGTTATTACCAGCATTGTAGCATTTTCTCCTTCTAAGGCTTCCCATAAGGCATTCTCTGTAGCCACATCTAACGCACTTGTACTATCATCAAATAGTAAAATCTCTGGCTTACGCACTAATGCTCTAGCAATAGAAAGCCTTTGCTTTTGTCCTCCAGACAAATTAACTCCTTTTTGGCCTACCCTAGTATCGTATTGATCAGGAAACTGCTCAATGGAATTATGTATTTGCGCCTGCTTCGCCGCTTCTTTCAATAACTCCTCTGTAGCCATCGAGTCTCCCCAGCCTAGATTTTCTTCAATACTACCTGTAAAGAGGATCGATTGCTGAGGTACTAGTCCAATCACTTGTCTAAGCTCTTTTAAAGACCATTGCTGCACTTCTTTTTCGTTAACCAATATCCTGCCTTCTGTCGCATCAAAAAATCGTGGGATTAAATTGAGCAAGGTAGATTTACCTGAACCTGTTGCACCCATGATGGCAAGCTTAGAACCAGGCTTTGCTATAAAGGAAACATCTTGTAACACAGGGTTCAACGTTTCTGGGTATGTAAAGGAAACATTTTGAAATTCTAATTTACCAATACTAGAAGGCTTTTCTACTATTTGGCTATCAATATTTTCAATGCCATCTTCAACTAACAGCACTTCTTCCATTCGTTCAGATGAAGCTTTTGCACGTGAAAAGAATATGATAATGAAAGAAAACATAGAAAAAGCACCCGTCATTCGCATTGCATAATTGACGATTGCAACCAGCTCACCAATTTGCGCGCCACCAGTTTGAATTTCCTTTGCTCCAAACCATAGTACTGCCATTAAGCTTACATTCATAACAAACAAAAGAACTGGAAGTATTAACTCCATAATTCGAAATGCTTTTACATTGTCTACTTTTAGAATGTCTGCGACTTTTCCAAATCTACTAGATTCGAAATCACCTCTTAAATAAGCCTTTATCAAACGAACTGCCTGCAGGTTTTCTTGAATCTTACGTGTAACACTGTCCACGCTTTTTTGTACTTTGGAAAACAATGTTAATCCTTTTCGACTCATTAAATAGAGAAAGACCAATAGAAATGGTGCACCAATAACTAAATATAGTGCTAGCTTTGGATGGACGAAAAAGGACATTATAATACTTCCTACTACTAGTAATGGAGCTCTAAGCATAATTCGGAGACCCATAAATATAAGATTTTGAGTAATCGTAACGTCACTTGTGAGTCTAGTGATTAAACTAGACGTTGGAAATTTTAGAAAAGTTGTCATCGTAAAGGACTGGACTTGTCGAAACAAGGCCTGACGTATATCGTAGCCATAGCTCTGCACTGCATGAGAAGCTATGAAAGTATTAATAATACCAGCAAAAAATGCCACGATAGAGAGGACCAACATAATACTTCCCCAAAATATGATAGATGATTGGTCCCCCGCGACGATACCATCATCTATAATAACTGCAATTAATAGCGGCTGAATGAGCTCTACCGAAAGCTCAACTAGCATAAAAAATAGCGCAGCAATGACAAGCCACTTATATGGCTTTAAATAAGAAAAAATGGTCTTCATCTAAAACACTCCTAAATTCTTCGTCACTCGAATTAATTTACTGTAAAATCTATTATGCCATATCCCATAGCTAATAAATAGAAAAAAAATAATAATCTGTTTATTTGTCGATAAGGAGATATAAAAGCATTCTATCCTCTTCTTTTTTTAAGTTTTTTTAATAAATCCAAATTGACATCACCCGCTACCGAAAGCCACGTCACAAATAAAAGCATGACTACTACACCTGTGTATTGCCAACCGCCTAGGATTTGATTAAACCAAAATACTGATATAATCATCGCTGTTAAAGGCTCTATACTAGATAAAATACTTGTCTCCACCGCTGTAATGTATTTCATGCTTGAGAGGAACATAACAAATGCAATAGTCCCCATAAAAATAATCAGTACCACGAATATAATAATCGGATATTCCAACAATTCATTCCATTGACTAGTGTTCCAAATTTGAGAGACAGTTGATAGGACAATCCCACCAATTAGCATTCCCCAACCAACAACAACGAGCACACCCCATTCTTTCATAAGCCTAGCTGGATAGACGGTATATATTGAAAAAGTAATACCAAGCAATAACCCCCAAAACAGTGCCTTGTTGCTGATTAATAGTCCACCTATTTGTGCGTTAGTTAGCAATAAAAACAATCCAACCAGCGTTCCTATTATTCCTATCACCTGATACTTAGGAGGAAAGACCTTCCCCTTCCAGGAAACGTACATAATAATATAAATAGGACCAAGGAATTGTAGAAGGGTGGCTATAGATGCATTACTAGCCTCAATTGCTGCAATAAAAGTGTATTGAATTCCTAGCATCCCTAGTATCGCAAAAATAAATAATTGCTTTAACCAAACGGGCTCTTTCCATATTGCAAACACTTTTTTTCTTTGTAGCATTAAAAAGATTAATATACTCATTCCAGCCACAATCAGTCGGACTGTTAGGAAGAACGACACGGTTAGTTCACTATTATGTAGAACCCATTCCATCATTGGTCCTGTTGCACCCCAGAGAATAGAACCTAAAATAATTAGAAAAATTCCTTTTCCTCGTTCCATTTTAATCACCCTCCATTAAAGTTTTAATATTTTCACAGGTAATATAACCTATATTATTTTTTTTTATGAATATATTGTTCTAGGCTAATGACTATATTCTCTAAATTCTGTATAATTACTTATAGATAATTTTTATGGGGGCCTGACGATGTATCTGCAAGCAAAAGAACTAGATTTAAGTGAAGCTGTGTTGAATCATATACCATATCCGACCTTTTTAACAGACCAGGATGGTCTAATCGTTTGGTGGAGCCATGAAGCTGAAAAGCACTTTGGTTATACTTCCGAAGAAGTAAAGGGTGCAAGATTACCTTTTTTTAACGATTATACTCTCGGTCATCTATCAGCTAAGTGGGAAAAGATTATGGCGAAGGAAGAAGCAATTCGTATTAATCCAGTAACCCTGTACACAAAAGACCAGCAGTTATTAAAAACAACGCTTATAGTAAAATCCCTTTCTATTAACAATGCTACGTATGCTTTATTCCAATTGGATTCCAATCGAATAAACGATACTGATCAAACATCATCATTTGAATTAGACTTACTGAAAAAAGCACTTTCTCAAAGTTTTATGGTCCTATATTTGGATAAAGAAGGACTGATCATGCATGCCAATGACCTGTTCCTGAAGAAAAGTAATTGGACCCCAAAAAGAATCATAGGAAAATCCTTTTGGCAGCTTTTCCCTAATACACCCGAGCATATAGCAGTGGCAGATGAAGTAATGAATTGCATTCAAAGAGGAAATACCTACCAAGGCACCGTAGAAAAAATGACAAAAGACGGAACTAACTATTGGGTTGAATTACTAGCAATTCCTATAACTGATATTGAAAATAATACGCTGTACTATCTACTTTTGGAAGAAGAAGTTACGGAAAAAAAATTATTACAATCACGACTTGAGGAAATTGCTTACGTAGATGCTGAAACAGGGCTAATGAGCAGACATCGTTTAGAAGAAGTTGTAAACGAGCATATTGAGGAACGGAAAAACTTTTCCTTTGTTTTTATTAGCATCAACCATTTCTATACACTAAAAGAGATTTTGGATGTAGAAACAGAGTCATTGTTAATGGTTGAACTAACGAAAAGGCTTAAAATTTACTTTGAAGATTCAATTATTGCCAGAGCGGGAAGAGATGATTTTGCTATTATCACTCCTCTAAGCGATTGGTATATTGAAGGATTTATACATTTCTTAAAACAAAATCCTATTTATTTAGAAAACAAGGCGATCCCAATTACAGTAAGTGGAGCTATCACTAAATATCCTGAAGATCAACAAACCTATTTACATCTCTTGAAGGCTACTAATACAACTCTTCAAAAGGTAAAACTAGAAGGCGGAGGCATTATATCTTCTCTTTCTCAATCAGACCATCATAAGCTTACAAGAACGCTCCAAATTGAAAAGAGATTAATAGAAGCACTGAATCATAATGATTTTCATGTTATGTACCTACCTCAACGTAATGTTGCTACCGGAAAAGTCACTTCTGTAGAAGCTTTAGTTCGTTGGAAGGACGAGGTTCTAGGAGTTATTCATCCAGATGAGCTAATTCCAATCGCTGAAGAAACGGGCCTTATTAATGACATTGGCACTTTTATGCTCGAAAAAGCATGCCAACAGGCCGCAATATGGCAACAAAAGGGTTTAGGGATAAAAGTTAGCTACAACTCCTCTATAAGAGAATTCAGAGATAAAAATATGGTGAAAACCGTTCGCTCTGTATTGAAAAAATATAATTGTCCATCCGACTTGATTCAAATAGAGTTTACTGAGAAGTTTGCATTGGAAGCAGAGGCAGAGAAAAAAATTATCCAACAGATGCAAACACTCCATCAAGAAGGAATTACTTTTGCATTAGATGATTTTGGAACTGGTTACGCATCTTTAAGATACTTGCAGTTACTGCCAATTGGTAAACTAAAAATTGATAAATCCTTCGTGAGCTCAATTATGCAACAAAAAAAGCTACAACAGCTTATTCAAGGATTAATACACTTCGGACAATCTCTAGATGTTATAGTTGTCGCTGAAGGTGTTGAAACCAAGGATCAGTTTAACCTGCTTAGTGAAATGGGCTGTGATGCGGTGCAAGGCTATTTTATTAGCGAGCCTATTACTGCAGAGGAAGTTGAAAGGCTAATTATGTTAAACGAGGTTTAATACTGCTATTAAATTTACAGAAGAGGTCGTGACTTGATCACGGCCTCTTTCTTTTCCTAAAATATTTTTAGTTCCCTAACCATAAGTACCTTTTTTCACTATAGCTCAATAAGCATTCCTGGGCGTGCTAATTCAATCGCATGGTTTCCTTCATTCAAAGCGCTAGCTAATAGCTCCTCTAACTCTCCATAATGTGGAAGATGGGTTAAAATCACCTTTTTAGCCTTCGACTGATAAGCCAACATACCCGCTTCGCTCGAAGTCATATGTCCTGAAGCACTCCCGTCCATGCCATCGTATAAGCTACTTTCTGCGATTAAGAGGTCAGCATCAGCTGCAAATTCTATTAGTTTGCTAGTGTAGCTAGTGTCCGAAGTATATACAATCTTTTTATGTCCACTTTCAATTTTAATACTGTACGTTTCAATTGGGTGGTTATTTCTCATAAAAGTGAACCTAAAGGGACCAATATGCAACTCGCTATTTTTATCGATAGTGGAGAACTCGCAGTACTCTATCTCCTCTACCCTACGTTTCATTTCCTCATCATCTGGTCCATATACATGTAATGCCTCATCTGTATTACCAATTTTTGTATTAACTAGTCTCGAAAACAAATAAGCACCAATATCACTAAAATGATCGTAATGATAATGGGATAAAAGCACGTGATTTATATTGTTTAAATCCACATATTTTTGAACATTAGTTAATACCCCACTTCCACAGTCTAATAGTACTTTAAATTCATCCTGTTCAATTAAATAACCCGAACAAGGTCCGTTCTCTTTAGGAAAACCGCCCCACATTCCTATAACACTACACTTCATAAACTTCCTCCTTCACTTAATAACCTTACCTTCTCTATTCAATTCACATTCCTAAAACACCTTCTAATTCAATTGAAAAGCGCACGCGCCTATTTCTGCCATGACAAGCAAATGTAGAAAAACGAGGAGGCAGTTCCTCAGCCACCGCAGTTTTTTTCCATTTGACCTCTAGGAGCAAGGCGCTGGAGCTAGACAAAATAGAAAAGTGCACACGCCTACAACTGCCACGAATAGCAAATAAAATTCAAATTCCCGCTTTCCATGGGGTGAACGAAACACACACCGCCGCTAACGCGCGTTTGTGATGGCTTATCTGTCTCACTCTTCTCACTGGACTCGCCTGCCGCTCCAATCAGTTACAAGTTAAATGTTCTTTAGAGAATAAAAACATTGGAAAAATGGCTTTTTTATAACTCAAATAAAAGGTCACTAGTTATCGAAATATAATTTTTAAAGATTATTTAATATTGCTATCGAAAAAACCGTGAGTAAGGAATACCATACTCACGGCTTACTAGATTTTCACTTTCATGCTTTTTAGGCTTTTTAACCATATCTGCGTTATAATTTCTGCGAACACTAACCCCATTGCTACCGCTCCGGAAATCATTAGTGCAAGTGCAGCATATTCTACTGCTACTCCGTAATCTTCCTCCACTACATTTCTCATAGCATTATAAGCAGACCCTCCTGGAACAAGCGGGATAATACCAGCTACACTAAATATAATCATAGGCATTTTAAACTTCTTAGCCATTATGTGAGCTACGAATGCGATAGAGAACGCTCCAGCAAAAGAAGCAATAATTGGATCATCATTGAGATACCTCACAAGAGAAAATACTAGCCAACCAACCATTCCTACTAATCCACAGTAGACGAGGGACTTCCTTGGAGCATTAAAGATAACTCCAAATGCCGCAGCAGCTATAAAGCTTATGATACCCTGTGCTGCAAAAGACATATCCATTCCTCCTTATAAAGATAATATAAATGCTACGCCCGCTCCAATTGCAAAGGCAGTTAGAAAAGCTTCCGCTCCCTTTGAAAGACCAGACATAAAGTGCCCTGCCATTAAGTCACGAACAGCATTAGTAATTAGCAAACCTGGAACAAGAGGCATTACCGAGCCAATAATAATTTTGTCTATTTCTACACCATACCCATAACGAATAGAAAGCATAGCAATCATACTGATAATAAGTGCTGCAAAAAATTCGGCGAAGAATTTCACTCTCGTTTTTTCTTCCAGCAAGTTAGCTACTGCATAGCCAATTCCACCAGCAAACATAGCATGAGGTACATCTATTAAAGGAGCGCCAAATAACCACAGAAAGGCACCTGAAGCAACTGCAGCTGCTGCGATCCGAATCCAAAAAGCATACATCTTATGGTCTTCGTCAATTCTTTTTAATTCAATATATGCTTCTTCCAAACTCATTTCATTGGAGGCTAGCTTGCGTGATACTGCATTCACAAGAGCAATTTTTTCTAAATCCGTTGTTCTATTATTTACTCTTACTAATCGTGTTGGAAGATTATTTTTGCCACTGAAGAGAATTCCGGTCGGGGTCACAAAGCTTTGGGACTGAGTCAATTGTTGGGACAATGCCATTCGATCCATTGTATCCTCTGCTCGATACGTCTCGGCCCCACTTTCCATCATCAATTTTCCAGCAAGTAAACAGCACTCTACCGCTAGTTCATAATCGGTTTTCAACACTCCTCACCTTCCTTCTACTAACATTACAATTTCCCTTTTTAGAAACGTTTAATCTAATATAACATTTACTAACAAAAAAAAGGCGAATGAGAAGATTTCGAAAAAGAGGTTTTATCTATAACGCTGAGCGCCTATATTTGTTCCTACAAGAAAATAGAGAGACGCGAGGAAGTAGTTCCTTACATTACTTGGTTTATGACGTTCAGTTTAATAGAAAAAAACGAAGCCCCAAAAATTTTTTGCATTTTTGGGGCTTTTAAATTTCTATGGTGGATGTTGTATCACAGCCTTTTAACTATGATTGCTGCTTAATAGGAAAGTAAACCAATTTCTTTAAAGGTGTCCAGGTTATAGCTTTTCATTTCCTTCAAAGCAATCGTATATAAGAAATCATTTGCATAAATAATTCTTTGAATCATGGATTCCCAATCTTCATATAACTGTGCTGGATTTTCTTTGGTAAGCAGCTCTGCCTTTAAAATGATTCCTGCTTCCGGTGTTATTTCGTAAATCATTGCACCATCTTGCTTATAGCTACTATATTCCTGCCCCTCTAGTTTGTCATAAATAGCCACGGGGAAACCATAGAGATTTTTCTCAACATGCTGGAACAATGCATGATGATCATATTGAATAGGTGAATATGTCCCTTGGCCACCAATTATCTCCGTGTCCACTTCCTTTGGATTTGCAAAGTCGCTAACATCAAAAAGGGATATCTTCATTCCTTCCGTCTGTATTATAGGCTCCTTGCTACCATTTGGTACAAAAGAAGTTGTTTCGTAGCCAAAGCCGATTAGATGGTTTTCCCCTAATGGATGTAGGTAATTACTGAAACCAGGAATTTTTAATTCGCCTAGCACTTTGGGCTTCTTAGGATCAGCGACATCAATCACAAACAACGGATCTGTTTCTCTGAATGTTACCATATATGCTTTGTCTCCCATAAATCTTGCCGAATAAATTCTTTCCTCTTTTGCTAAGCCTGTAATAGAACCTGCAATTTCCATGGATTTATCTAATATAAATAAATTATTTTCTGAAGTATTATTTTGGTCCCAAGGATTACCTGTTGTGGTGACTGTTCTAAAATATCCGTTATGCTCATCCATGGAAAATTGGTTAAGGATTGTTCCTGTGAGCTTAGCTGAATCAACAAATTCAACTGAGGTGTCCTGTAGAGAGAATTTATATACCTCGGTATCCATTTCACCAGGATTCCATATCATTTTTTTACTTGTTCCGGCCTCTCTATTCTTATAAATGACTGAGGTTAAATAAAGATTTTCTTTGGACATATATAATTGCTGACTTCCTCCTAGAAAACTCTTCGTCTTAGCCTCATTCACTAAAGGATTCGAAATATCTAATGCTGTAATAACGGTATAATTCCCATCCAAAGAATCAGGTAAGATTGAGATTTGTTGATAATCTAAAGGTTCAGCTTCTTGACTATTCTTTGAGTCATACGTGAATGGCCTTAACTCCGTGTCTTTGTTTTCCTTCATCATCCAATATCTTGGCATTACTGTTGAAACAAGGTAAAGAATATCTCCATTTAAACGTACCCCATTCATATAACCTTCCGAAGCTATTTCTCTCATTAGCTTTGGAGATTTAGGGTTAGAGATATCGTATAGAAAAACACTAGTCATACTTTCCCAAGCAGGATCTATTCGTGATTGAGAATCTCTAGCGTCCAAAGTATGATACACATTCTTTTGCCCAATCACTAGAAGTGTTTTCCCCTTCAATAAAAGTTGACTAGGATAGAATGAATCTGTAAATCGTATCTTATTTTCCATTTTCATATTCTTTCCATCATGAATACTATTAACAACAACATTATTTTCACTTATAGCAAATACATGAGAACCATTCGTCTGGACTATATCTGCTTCTTCTACTCCTTCAACTTGATTGTTCGTCGTGGAGTAACCCCCGCTTCCAGTAGATTTCGTTTCTGCTTCCATCGCCATGTCTTCGGCTGTTTCTTGTTTTACGTTTTCTCTTGATCCCATCACTAGCTTAAAATATGCCTCTAACTCTTCTCGAGACTTTACTGTAGGAAATGCTTCGTGGACCTCAAATGTATATTCACTTTTTCCTAGCCTATACTTTTCATCCACATAAAGAGTGTACTTACCTTTTTGGAGTCCAGTTATTTCAATGGACTTCCCTTTATTCGTCAGCTTATAAGCTGCTTTAACCTTATTTCCTGACTTATCCGTTAAATACACCGCCTCTTTTTCCAAGGCGTCTTTACTGACAGCCTTCGAAAAGTCCGCCTTAAAAATTTGGTTGGATAATACATAACTTTGTGCTGATACCTTTTGATTGGAAAAGTAAATCCAGACAGTACTAACCGTTAAACAAAGTCCTATTGCTATGAAGGATATTAGCCACTTTTTCATTTTGTGCTTCCTTTCTTTTACATTTATTTTAACTATTAGACTGAATTTTTTATAAATAGTTACAATACAATTTTATTGTTTTTTGTCGAATATTGTTATTAGAATTATAGAGAATTTTCTTACTTTCATATAACATAGATTAAGAGGGGGATGTAAAAAAACAAAGGGGGAAAAATTTTGAAGGCACTTACTCGATTTTCAAACACTTTAATGGTCAGATATCTACCTGATCCATACATATTTGTTGCAATGCTAACTCTATTAGTATTTTTGTTAGGGATAATCTTAACCGATTCTACGCCACTGGAAATGGCAACATATTGGGGAGATGGTTTTTGGGGATTACTATCTTTCACTATGCAAATGGTTGTTGTTTTGTTAGCTGGTCATGTACTGGCAAGTAGTCCGCTTTTCAAGAAAATATTGAGCTCTTTAGCTAGAATTGCTAAGTCACCAGGCTCAGCAATTTTGTTAGTTTCAGTAGTTTCTTTAATTGGCTGTTGGATTAACTGGGGGTTTGGTTTAGTAATTGGGGCACTTTTTGCCAAGGAAATTGCCAAGCAGGTTAAAAATGTAGACTACCGCCTATTAATTGCAAGTGCATATTCAGGATTTATCATTTGGCATGGTGGTCTAGCTGGTTCTATACCACTTTCTATTGCAACCGAGGGTCATCCATTTGCCGATATCATGGGCGTAATACCAACTACAGAGACATTATTTACACGGTATAATTTAATCATTGTAATTGCATTATTTATTTCTGTACCTCTTTTAAACAGATGGATGATGCCAAGCAAGGAAGATACATTGTCTATTGACCCTTCTTTGCTAGAGGAAGAGGTAGTAATAGAAAAATCTACTGAAAAACCTACTCCTGCCGCAAGACTAGAACGAAGCTATTTGTTGACCGGATTAATCGGTCTACTGGGACTAGTCTATTTGATAAACCATTTTATTACTAAAGGCTTTGACTTAAACTTAAATATTGTTAATCTTATTTTCGTTGTGCTTGGCATCATCTGTCACGGCACACCAAAAAACTTTTTATTAGCCGTTAAAAATGCTGCAAGTACAGTTGGAGATATCGTTATTCAATTTCCTTTTTACGCTGGCATCATGGGCATGATGGTTGCTTCTGGTCTAGCTGGAGTTGTTTCGGAAGCATTTATAAGCATTTCTAACGAGCATACATTTTACCTCTTCACTTTTTATGCTGCTGGAATAGTTAACTTCTTCATTCCTTCTGGTGGAGGACAATGGACTGTTCAAGCACCAATTATGTTGGAGGCTGCATCAGCACTTGACCTAGACTACGCAAAAACTGCCATGGCTATTGCCTGGGGAGATGCCTGGACGAACATGATTCAGCCATTCTGGGCTCTACCAGCTTTGGCAATTGCCGGGTTAAAGGCAAAAGATATCATGGGTTATTGTGTATTTGTATTATTATTAAGCGGTGTCATTATTAGCATAGGTCTGTTCTTTTTCTAAAAATATTATTTATACATTCCCCTTATATGCTAAAGAGGATCCCTTTTCATGGGATCCTCTTTTCTTATTCTTCAAACGGCCATTTCGGTAGCATTCTGTTTAACTTTTTATCTTCACGATAGCCAAGCACATATTCTGCCTGCATGATTGTATGGATTTCTCTTGTTCCTTCATAAATGACAGGCGCCTTCGAGTTTCTTAGATATCGAGCGACCGGATACTCATCGGAATATCCATAAGCTCCATGAATTTGAACTGCATCGTCAGCAGCCTTATTAGCAAAGTCACATGCCTGCCATTTTGCCAAGGAGGTCTCTCTAGTATTGCGTACCCCTTTGTTCTTAAGTTCTCCAACCCGATAAACAAGCAGACGGCTCATTTGAAGACCGGCTTCCATTTTGGCAATCATTTGTTGCACAAGCTGATGCTTGCCAATCTCTTTCCCAAAGGTTTCTCGTTCCTTAGCATATTTAACACAGGCTTCTAGACACGCGAGCGATAGACCTGCAGCCCCAGCGGCAACTGTAAACCTACCATTGTCTAAAGAAGCCATTGCAATTTTAAAACCTTCTCCTACTTCTCCTAGAAGATTCTCTTTAGGCACTTTCATGTTTTCGAAGAAGATTTCCCCGGTATTCCCTGACTTAATGCCATATTTTCCTTTGATGGCCTTGGAATAAAAGCCCTCCATTGTACGTTCCACGATGAACGCACTAATCCCATGATGCTTTTTAGATTTATCGGTATAAGCAAACACGATAAAATGGTCTGCCGCATCACATAAGGAGATCCAAGTTTTTTGCCCATTTAAAATATAATTATCACCATCTCGAACAGCTACGGTAGACATTGCAGCTACATCGGAGCCAGCTCCAGGCTCTGTAAGACCGAAAGCACCTATTTTTTCTCCCTTAGCTTGTGGCTCCAAATACTTCTGCTTTTGTTCCTCTGTTCCCCATTGCAGTAAGGTCATCGAGTTTAAGCCCGTATGAACGGATACAGCTGTTCTAAAAGCAGTGTCTCCTCTTTCTAATTCTTCACACACAATAGCAAGAGAATTATAGTCCATACCACTTCCGCCGTATTTCTCAGGGATACAAACTCCCATCAATCCCAATTCAGAAAGACGGCTCCATATTTTAGGATCAAACGCACCCTGCTCCTCCCACTTTGCGATATGAGGGATGATTTCGTTATCTACAAATTGTCGAACGGTCTTACGAAGAAGCTCCTGCTCATCTGAGAATTCAAAGTTCAATCTTCTCACCTCTTGCCACATATTCTTTTATTTCTACTCCTCTTGCCGCCATTTCTCTAATATATAACTCCCCTGGTACAATCAGCTCTGGTGTAGAGACTCCTGGTTTTTTAATAACACCATTCCCAATCATTTGTGCTACGACCGAAATAGTGTTTGCTGTTGCGCGAGCCATAGCAGTTTCACCGGATAGAGGGTCCTTTTTGGTTGCCATCTCATACGTATAGATTGTCTCATCACCGTCTTTTTCCCCTTTTACAACAACTCTTAGTAGTACTGCATCCTCTTTGTCTCCAAGGAGAAGAGAAGGTGTAAGTACTTCTTTTAGCACTTCTCGAACGTTGATAATATTGCCACCAGCGTTTACCGTCTTGTTCTTATCAGTAAGACCTAAATCTACTAATAACTTAAACTTTTCAGCGTGTCCCTTGTATCGGATTGTCTTATACTCCAGTGTTTGGACATTTGGAAATGATTTAGTCAGAGTGGATGTACCCCCTGCTGTATGGAATGCTTCTAGCTCCTCATAACCTTCAAACTGAATTGGCTCAACTTCTGTTAAAGAGGCAATTTCCTCTAGTTGGCCATTTCTAATTACATGCGATGGGTCTGTGTAATGATCGAATACTCCTTCTAGGGAGAAAACAATATTGTATTTAAATATCCCTTCAGGCTCAACTGGAATTCCACCCACGTATAGGTGAATATCCGTCACCTCATCTAATTTACTTGCACCGTAGCCAGTAAGTATATTAATCATTCCAGGAGCAACTCCAAGATCCGGTATTAAAGTTATTCCTTTTTCACGAGCCTTTTCATCCAACGAAAGCACCGCATCTGTCGCTCCACCAATATGACCACCGAGGTCGATGGAGTGAACGCCAACCTCTACTGCGATTCGTGCCACTTTTTCATTGAACGAATAAAATAATGCGTTAATCACGACATCTGCCTTTTTCATGACCTCCATCAAATTGACATCGTCGTTTGCATCTAGCCTTAATACTTCTATCTTAGAATTTTGCATCTTCTCTTTAAACATATTTGCCTGTCCCACATCTAAATCACATAAATAAATTTTATCTACATTTGGACTCAAAATTAAATCCCTTGCAGCCTCTTTACCCATTAAACCTGCACCTAATACAGCAACCTTCATATCATTATCCTCCTTATTCTGTGTCTATTTGCGCTCTCTGTAACTTTCCGCTGTAATCTATATAGATACTTTTCCACTCTGTATAAACATCTAACGCTGCTACTCCGGAATCTCGGTGTCCATTTCCAGTTCCTTTTGTCCCTCCAAACGGCAGATGAATTTCTGCCCCTGTTGTTCCTGCATTGACATAGACAATACCCGTATCAAGGTCACGCTGCGCTCTAAATATTTTATTAACATCTCGAGAAAAAATAGAACTAGATAAACCAAATTTCACACCATTGTTTACTTCGATTGCTTCCTCTAAGGAATCAACCTCGATTAAAGAAACAACCGGACCAAAAATTTCTTCCTGAGCAATTCTCATATCGGGCTTAACATTAGAGAATAGAGTTGGTGCATAATAGTTCCCTTTTGCTAAATCACCATTGTCTAAAATTTCTCCACCTACTACTAAATTAGCACCCTCCTCTTTTCCTATCTGGACATAAGAGTGTATTTTCTCTAGGGCATTTTTGTTAATAACTGGGCCTACTTTAACGGATTCATCCATGCCGTCTCCTATGGTCAACTTCTCCATTCTTTCAAGAAGCATTGTCTCCAATTCCTTCTTCACATCTTTGTGTACAATCACCCTACTGCATGCTGTACAACGTTGTCCCGCTGTCCCGAACGCGCTCCACAAAATGCCTTCTACTGCAAGATTTAAATCTGCGTCCTCCATAACAATTACTGCGTTTTTGCCGCCCATTTCTAAGGACACTTTTTTCAAGTGTTTCCCTCCGAGTTCTGCCACCTTACTTCCAGTGTCTGTAGATCCAGTAAAGGAAATAACCTTGACATCCTCATGTTCAATCATTGCTGTCCCTACTTCTGATCCAGACCCAAAAACGACGTTTGCCACTCCAGGCGGCAAACCAACTTCTTGGAATATCTTAGCCATTTCATAGGCCATCATTGGGGTTTCAGTAGCTGGTTTCCAAATAAATGCATTTCCTGCCACTATTGCCGGAAATGACTTCCACGTAGCAATCGCAACCGGAAAATTCCATGGAGTTATTAGCCCCACTACTCCAATCGGTGCTCGAACACTCATTGCAAATTTATCTGCTAGCTCAGAAGGTGTTGTTTCACCGAATAACCTTCTTCCCTCACCCGCCATATAAAAGGCCATGTCTATGCCTTCCTGAACTTCTCCCCGACCTTCCTCAATGACTTTCCCCATTTCTTTTGTCAACACTTGGGCAAGATGTTCCTTTCTTTCTTTCATTAGTCTGCCAATTTCATATAGATAGTCTGCTCGCTTTGGAGCCGGAACTAGTGCCCACTTTTTTTGCGCATTGACGGCTGCCTTGACTGCTCTGTCCACATCTTCTTTTGTAGACATCCTTACCTCCGCTAGCTGCTCACCATTTGCAGGGTTCAATACAGCTGTATATGTTGCTTCTCCCTCTTGCCATTCCCCATTAATAAAGTTTGATAATTTCATTTTCCTACCCCTTTCCTTATAAATTGAAAACGGTTTCATAAATATTACATTCTCTAACTTCTATTAAAACCCTTTAAAAAAACTAAAAAATTTGAAAAATTGAAAAGCTGAAACCTTTTATTTTATTGTTCGTATACATATTTAATTACTATGAGGAGGGAAATATATAATGAATAATCATGAAATAGATTACAAATTGTATGGTGACGATATGCAGTTTGTTGAAATTGAACTAGATCCGCAGGAAACAGTCGTTGCAGAAGCAGGAAGCTTAATGATGATGGAGGACGGAATCTCTATGGAAACCATCTTTGGCGACGGCTCTGGCAACAGTGGAAGTGGCCTGATGGGGAAATTAATGGGTGCAGGTAAACGTATGTTAACCGGCGAAAGTTTATTCATGACTACCTTTACAAATGTAGGTAATGGGAAAAAACATGTTTCCTTCGCCTCTCCATATCCAGGGAAGATTATTCCAATGGATTTAAGCGAGCATCGTGGAAAAATCATTTGTCAAAAGGATGCTTTTTTGGCTGCTGCTAAGGGAGTATCTGTAGGAGTAGAGTTTCAACGTAAATTAGGTACCGGTTTCTTTGGTGGAGAGGGATTCATCATGCAAAAGCTTGAAGGAGATGGTCTAGCATTTGTCCATGCAGGTGGTACAATTCACCAGAAAGTTTTACAACCGGGTGAGGTATTACGAGTAGACACTGGATGTCTAGTTGCTATGACTTCAGAAGTCGATTACAACATAGAAATGGTAAAAGGCGTTAAAACTGCTCTATTTGGAGGAGAAGGATTATTCTTCGCAACTTTACGTGGCCCTGGAACAGTTTGGATTCAATCCCTTCCGTTTAGCCGTCTAGCTAGCCGAGTATTTGCTGCTGCTCCACAAACTCCTGGTGGTGGTTCTAAGGGAGAAGGTAGTATTACTGGAGGCTTGTTTGATCTTTTAGGCGGTAAATAACGAAAATAGATGTCCATAAATTACAAGAAAGCTTGAATATGTACCCAAAGGCAAGAATGTTGTTTTTACAGCATGCTTGTCTTTTTGAATTCTGAACGTCTTTTTTAAACATATAATTATTTTAACCCAGCATATTGCTTATAATTTTGAACTCCTCCCTTCATATACTAATTAATAAGAATAGAAGCACCATATTTCTTATAGAAATGAAGGGGGAATTATAAATGGAATATAATTTTGGATTTTGGCTTGGTCTTTTAGGTATTATCTTAGCGGTAGTCGGCTACTTTTTCTATCCGATTTGGCTTGGAATTGCTGCCGTTGTATTAGGTTTCGTAGCACTATATCATTATAAGCAAATAATCTTGGGCTGGCTGTCAATTATATTAGGAGTTATTATATTATTACTTCAATTTATATGATTTGAGAATCAATGACCGAAGTACTAAATAGAGGTTACTGGTTAATACCAGTTTAGGAGAAAATAGTTTATAGGCATGTGTGGAATCCCATATATGCCTTTTATTTTAAATAAAATTGATATTCTGCTTCCATTAGAGTTCATATTTAATAGTAGTTATGCAGTATCATTTACCCCAAAAGTAACATATACATACAATAACTTCCCCTATCAATTGGACATTAAGCGAAATCCTATTTATTTATTCTTATAGAAATGAATGCAGAAATGTTGACAATATAAGTTGAATTTTAAAAAAACATCCGACTTATCAAACATATAAAGGAATCCATATTAATGACATCTTTAGCTATCCTAATTTCCATATTCTCCTGGATGGGATTACAAGACATTTTTAGATATGGATTCTATTCATTTATGTAATCAACCCAGCTTACTCGGATTGTTCTCTTCCATTTTTATGTATAGTATAGCAGGAAACTAGCTGTGTATTTTCCCGCTACCTTAGTATAAATTTACTTAATGCATGATTGATATAATAATTTTGAAAACTAAAAGTGAATAAAAAGCTATATTCTTTCACTTTGACACATACCCCTTCAAGTAAAGTTAGAGAAGTATATTCTCATCTTACCCATTATTATTTAGCGTACACTCTTCTCAACCTCAAGAAGAAAAAACTATTTGCACCCAAAAAAATAACAATATCAAAGTTACAATTGTAGTTATTGGAACGACTATCAATGTTACGCTTAAATAATCTTTCCAAGAGACCTTTATCTTGTTACTTTTTAGAATATGCATCCAAATTAGTGAGGCAAGTGTACCGATAGGTAATAATAATGCCCCCATATCGCTACCAATAATATTCGCAAGATAAATAGTCTTTAAAGTAATTGGATCTAATCCCATCTCTGTTAAAGTAATGGTTCCAATCATTAGCGCCGGATGATTATTGAATATATTAGAAAGAACGGATACTAATCCTCCCATGATAATACTTGCTTGAAACAATCCCTGATTTACAATTGGTTCACATAATTGAACTAATAGTGATGTCAATCCTACATTATTCAACCCGTATATTATGACATACATTGAAAATGCAAAAACAAGTATATGCCAAGGGGTCTTCTTAAGTATATCAACTGGACTAGTCCTTAAATGATACCATCTCCACAACAATAGTACAGCAGATCCAAGTACTGCGACAATCTCAATAGGTATGGTTAAATATGATGCAATAAAAAGTAGACATCGAATAATAAATACAAATACTAATATTTTCAACATAAATTTGGAACGTTTTTGTTTTGTTTCAAATGAAGTCTTTGCTTTGAACGGATGAAAATTTTTAGTGAAAAAGAATTCTTCTATGTCCATTGAGGAATTTGGTAAAATTTTCGGTAGTTTTTTTCTTAAGACAATATACATTAAGAAAGACATGAATAACAAACCCAATGTTGAAGGAACGAACATCATTGCCGTATGTGCCCAAAGTGACATATCAACTATCTTTAATGCAATTAAGTTTACAATATTACTTACTCCAATCGGCGCACTGGAAGCAGTTGCTATTAAAGCTCCACTTAACAAATAAGGAAGCTGCTGACGAGGTTTTAAACGAAGATTTTTTAAGAGCAGGATTAATATTGGAGTTGTAATTAATATACTTCCATCATTATTAAATAATAATGTCATCAAAAAACATAATAATTGAATATACCAATATAACCGAAGTCCAGACCCCCTTGCCAAGCTTGTCAGCCTAGCCGCTACCCAATTAAAAAATCCAAAGCTTTCTAATATTATAGCCATGACAATTGTTGCGATAATGGTTAAAGAGGCACTTCCAATTTTAGTAATAATATCTATAACGTCAGCCTGAGACACTATTCCTGTAAGTATAATAATTGCTGCACCTACTGAAGCTGGCCATGCCTCATTTAACTCTTTTGGTCTCCAAAATATGACAATCATAGTTGCTAGGAACACCAAACTGGCGATTCCAATCTGAAAGCTCATGCATATACCATTTCCTCTCGAAATAAAAATAAATGTTTGTCCGTTTCCATATATGTATATTCGCTTTTCTCTAGAAAGAGCAAGATGTCTGTCTATAGCTTGGAATTATATATTTTTTAACAAAAAACGCCTATTAAAAAAATAGACATTTGAGCATTTTTATAAATGACAACTTACTATTCAAAAACTAACTTTTGTCAATTTGTTCATGCAGGAGCAGGTTGCAACTCGTGGGCTGTTTAAGACATATACAGCATTTAAAAGAAAGCACAAAAGTGTCTGTTATCTTTTACCCCATACACAAGAATAGAAAATAGGCTGTCGATACTTTCTCGTCAGCCATAAAGGACGGTTTTATTCTTACAATTTATAACTATTTGTGAAGTTATGCAGGCTCGCAAGTGAAATTTTAATTCTAAGTAGATGTACATTAATTATGTTTAAACTTGGTGTAAAGTTTTAATATGATCTAGATTTAAATAATACGAATGCAATTTTGCTCCATGAATTTCAACTAAATTTTCCTCTATTTCGTTTAATTTTCCTATATGACTTTTATTCCCCCCAGCATTAAGCACGACAATTTTATCTTTGAACTTTTCAATTTGTTGTTTAAATGTGCTTGCTAATATCTGCCTACTCGATTGCACTAGGCTATTATGAAAGTTTTTACCGTAGGGACTTTCGTTTTCAGCGTAGGGTATAAGCACCTTTAAGTGACGGAGGGAAACATATACTATTTTATAAACAGGGGAATAGAATTCAATATAATCGTCCATCAAACTTAAAATATATCCATGAATAGGCGGTCCATCTGTTACATACAGCTCAACGTAATTTCCTTTAGCTTGAGTAAGAATCTCTCTAAAAGAAAGATCTTTTTCCTCTTCAACTGTAGAGATAGTTGGAGCGTGTGTAGGAGCCATAATATCATCTTCATTAATATTTACTTCAAAACGCTGTATATGTTCTAAAGAAATGTATACAAAATCTATCCCATTAAAAAGGACAACCAGATCACTTCCTGAATCTACGAGCGTACCATTCATCATTTTTTTCCCTGAAACCTCTATTTCGACAACTTCTGTTATAAGATTTTGAATAATATTATTCAAGGTTAACCCTCCTTTCTAGTTATTATCTAAATAGCAAAATCATACATTTAAGCTTAGAGAAATTTAAGGGTAAGTTACATAAACTCATATATTTCATCACCATTAGTCATTTGGAGAGCCTCGTTTATTAAACGCTACTTATTCCTGTCGTTGCCTGTCAGGCTCTATTTCCTAGTCTTTCTTCGATTATTTGCTGGTATCTCTTTTTCGAAAATTCCATTAAAGCATAATACTGTCTTTCCAACATGAAGTCTTCCGTTTGTTTTCCGTAGATTACTTTTTGGTTGCTTTCTTCTTGCCCATACTTTTCAAAAGCATCAGATTCTATATTTTGAAGACGCTCATACATATTGGTTGCATGATTCATTAAAGAATAATACTGTTTTTCTAAAATTGCTCTTTCTTCTTTTGGGTTTAACTTTATAATTGAGGTTTCAGGTACAGTTATTATTTCGTGCTCAAGATTTTCATTGGTGAAATTAATTTTTTTCATTTTTAATTTTATTTTTTTTTTCCTTTTACGCCTAAAATAAAATAAGTTATTAAAGTCGTTCAGGTCCTGTTCTCTTTCGTTTTCTTTTACTTCTGGTATTAATACATCATTTTCTTCAGCAGTTTCTGGGGAATGTATAGTTTGGGACTCAGCTTTTATAAATCTAAAAGGCAGGGATTTTTTGGAGGTTATATTTTCTTCTAAATTAGTTTCCATTATAGGCTCTACGCTATTAAGAGTTTTACTTTCGTTTATAATATTATCGGGATTTGCTGCGCGTAAAAATCGTTCTCTTATAGGCTGTACACCTTGTCTATTAGGCTGTAACGAGTCATTGAACTTTGGCATCCTAACTTTTTTATAAACAAATGAATCTTCCTCTTCATTAGCTCTAACTGTATTTTCTTTTACAATTTTATGATCTATATTTGCAATATCAGTTGCTTCTTCTTGTTTTTCTTCTATATTAAAGTCATTTGGATCTTCCTCTTGGTCGGCTCTCTCCAAAATTTCAATTTTTGTTAGTTGTTCCGTTAGCGTCACAGTTTCTTCTAAGTTCTCTTCCAAAACAAAATCAGTCAGACCTTCCTCTTGGTGGATACTATTTAGAATCTCAATTTCTGTTAGCTGTTCCATCAACGTATTGTTCACAGCTTCTTCTAAGTTCTCTTCCAGAACAAAATCAGTCGGACCTTCCTCTTGGTCGGTACTATTTAGAATCTCAATTTCTGTTAGTTGTTCCGTCAACGTATTGTCCACAACTTCTTCTAAGTTCTCTTCCAGAACAAAATCAGTCGGACCTTCCTCTTGGTCGGTACTATTTAGAATTTCAATTTTTGTTAGTTGTTCCATCAACGTATTGTTCACAGCTTCTTCTAAGTTCTCTTCCAAATTGCCTATCCCTAAAATAGGCCTCACAGATGTTCCCTCTTGCAGATTTTGTTTTTCTGTATCCCGCTTATTATTATGTTTATCAATCTTAATCACTTCCTGTGCCCTACTATTATTAACAAGAGGTATATATGATTGCTCAACATAAAGATGTTCCTTACTATTAAATAAACTAATCTGTTTTTCAGTAATCTTGCTAAAGACACTTGATATGCTCGAGTGTGGCACATAAATTAGATTTTCATCATTTACTAATACGATATAATCTTTATAGATTTTGCTTAAGACTCCTATTAGTTGCTGATTACTGAAACTATTAATCTTAACCCAGTTGTATTTCATTCCTATTAATGTATTCGTGAAATAGTTACTGTTAAGATAGGGTACCGCTTCAGAGGAAATAAAATTATCCTTAGCATTTTTTGAAAAAGCAAGAATATGATGTAGGGAGATATAGTAGACGTTATTAGTTATTTCACAGATCAGGTAATCGTTTTTGACATTCAACAAGATTCCCTCAATAAATTGATCGCCCTTAAGAAACAAACCAACTTTGTTACGTTTTAGGGCGCTTAAAGCTTCTTCAATTTTTTTAGACTGCATTGGTAGCGCCTCCTTTTAAAACATTCGTCGACTCTGAATTACAGAAACGACGAACGCATGGTCATCTATTCATTTTCATTTTTTACTTCATGATTGATATTTGCTTCATTTATTTCCACTTCGTGCTTAGGCTTTTCACCTTTTTGGTGCTTATCTTCGTGTTTTGCTTTCTCTTCCTTGTTTGCTTTTTCTTCGCGTTTTTCTTTGTCTTCTTTGTTTGCTTTACCTTCGTGTTTTTCTTTGTCTTCTTTGTTTGCTTTACCTTCGTGTTTTTCTTTGTCTTCTTTGTTTGCTTTACCTTCGTGTTTTTCTTTGTCTTCTTTGCTTGCTTTACTTTCGTGTTTTTCTTTGTCTTCTTTATTTGCTTTACCTTCGTGTTTTTCTTTGTCTTCTTTGTTTGCTTTACCTTCGTGTTTTTCTTTGTCTTCTTTGTTTGCTTTATCTTCGTGTTTTTCTTTGTCTTCTTTATTTGATTTATCTTCTTTGTTTGCTTTATCATTGTGACTCTGTTCATTTACGGTATTGGCTTTGTCTTCATTATTTTCTTTCTTTTCTTTACTTTCTTTATTTCCTTTGTCGCTACTATTTTTTTTATCTTTACTATGTTCATCTTTATCTTTTTCTTTGGACTTTTCTTTTTTATCATCTTTGGATTTTCCACATGTAGAAATTTGGCTAATGTTACGCATATGGAACAAGGAAACCCGAATTACTTCTTCGTTTGAAATTATAGTTACAAATTCATTATTAACGCCTTCCAATACACCTTCTAATGATTCTGGTCCACCGCGATTAACTTTGACCCATTTATATCTCAGACACTCTAAAATATCTTGAAAATCTCTCGCTTGTATAAAATCTAATTCCTCTGTTTCCACTTCTAAATCCACAGATTTTTTAGCGTTATGTGTCAAACTCTTCACGTGATGTCTATTATAGTAAATGATTCCATCCTCTTTAGTGTGCAATGTAAGATAATCCTTTCCTACTGCAAGCAGCCTACCTACGCGCGATTCTGGCCCACCTCTATCCACCTTAATAATCCTATTTACTAAAGAAAGCAGCATTTCTTTCTCCATAAAATTCCCCCCTTTTTATTATCCTAGTATCTATATGTATCTTAGGATTATTAAGTAACAGACATAAGCCTAACTATCCTTGATAGGCCAAGCTAATTAGTTTAATTTTTAAAATTCGCCGATTCTAGAAATCAGAAACGACGAATAAATTTTTATATATTTACTTAGGACTTTGTATTATCCTCAGTTTTTTTTTCATTAGAGTCCTTGTTTTTACGATCTTTTACTTCGTAACTAACGTTTCTAATATGGAACATAGAAATTCTGATAACTTCTTCTTTCGCTATAATGGTTACAAAATTATCGTTTACTTGATCGACAATGCCTTCTAGCTTTTCTGGTCCTCCACGATTAATTTGTACCCAATGGTATTTTAAGCTTTCTAAAACTCCCTTAAAATCCTCTGCTTGAATAAATCTAAAATCTTCAGGAACTTGAAAATCAAATTGCGAATCGTTTTTTGTATTTGAAGTTAAACTTTTTATGTGATGAGTTCTATAATATACAACACCTTCGTTTTCAGTTAACAACGCGATGTAGTCTCCTCCTACCGCAATTAGCCTTCCTTCCCTGGATTCTGGACCACCTCTGTCTATTTTTATGATGTTATCAACAAGGGAGTGTAACATTTTAATATCCAATTCTTCTAGCCTCCTTTTTATTTATCTTAATATTCATATGTATAAGCTGAATGTCTTGTAATAGACATACGCCCACTTTTATATTTAATGTCTCTCATAAAATTCGACATAAAAAAGCTCAGCAAGGAGGGGTTCCTCTCTTTGCTGAGCTTTTAACGTATTTTTAACTTTTACTTACCTTGTTTAAATTCATTTAAGTACTCTTTGACTTTATCTGTATCAGCTTTTAATTCGTTTCCTGTTTCCACAAGAGGACTTACAGTGGACACGGCTTTTTTCTTGTTGCCTTGGTAGTAATTCAATATTTCCTCTTGGTTAATGGAATATAAAACTGCTTTACGTAAGGATTCACTTTTCGCAACTTCACGATCCTTCGTATTAAATAACAAGTAACTTACTGCATTACTATCATTTTTTTGAAGGGATAGCTTGCTGTCGTTCTCAACTAAATCGTATTTAGTTTCTGGTACTCCATTAAATATATGAATTTCGCCATTGCGAAGAGCTGATAATGCACTGTCAGCATCCGCGATAAAGCGTACGGTCACATTTGTAATTTTCGCCTCATTTTCTGTACCTGGCATATAGGCTGGGTTTTTCATGAATACTGCTTCGTAATCATTTTTGTAAGTCAGAATATAAGGACCACTTGCATATAAAGTATTGTTATAAGAAGAGCCTTCCGTTACAGTATTCTGATCCCCATAAGGAATATCTGTTTTTACATCAAATGAATCTACTTCATACGTGTTAATGCTTTCTACTTGTTTCTGAGAAACAATACCTGCTGATTGGTGAGCCAGGTAGTTTAAAACTTGCGGGAATGGATTCGTAGTAGTAATTTTTACTACTTGGTATTTTCCAGCAGTTGCATCAGCTTCTGTTTTATTTGACACTAATTCGTTAATGCCAGAATCCACACCGTTTTCTAAAGCTTCTTTTACAGAAGTCTCGCTTCCGGATTGCTTCACATCAAGTTCTGAAAGATCTGTAACGATTTCTATATTTTCCATGCTTTCATGTAAGCTGTATGTGCGGTGATCTGGAACTGATTTGCTGTCTTTTGCACGGTTTAATGAGAATACAACATCCTCTGCACCCACGCGTTCACCAGTGTCTACTGCTTTTTTATCTGTTACAGCAGCGAAGTTAATATCATCTCTTAGTAAGAAATAATAATCTTTGTTGCCATCTGCTATCGCATGATTCAATGATAGAGATCCATCAGAAACTACTTTATCATCATCTGTTAAGTTAACTAAACGGACATACATATTTGTATTCAATGTATTGATAGAACCGTCATTGCCTTTGATAGGATCTAAAGAAGTTAAGGATGCAATACCTTGTTGCATAACCAATGGTTCAGAGTTTCTTTTAGAAGTGTCTGTAAAGTCAATTGTCTCCCATGCTATTGCACGAGATTTAGCTAGTCTTACTGTCTCTTCATTCAACACTTCTTTGTTTACTCCTTGCGCTTTGAAAGAGTTATATAAAGGTGCAATATAAGCCTTTTCTAAAACTAGAAGTTCTTCAAATTCTTTATACGTTTTTGTGTATTCTTCCGGTGTTTCTGTACTTGCTCTTTCAATTAATTCATCAATTTTCTTATCAGACATAATACTGTTATCGCCATCTGATTTAAATAATGCACGTACTGCATAATCTGGGTTACCCGTAACTGTCGTCCAGCTTGATAATGCCAAATCATAGTTTCCAGCATCTTTTTGAGCTGTAAAACTACCGTAATCAGGTTGTATGTTTAGTTTTACTTCAAAGCCGTTTTTAATTAATTGGTCGCGTACAATGTTCATATCCGCTTCACTAGAACTCATGCCTAATAATTCAATTACAACGTCACCTTGCTCTGTTTTGGAATCGGATTTGTCAGTTGCTTTATCAACATCTGATTTAGTATTAACACAGCCCGCCAATACTAAAACTAGAGTAAACAATAAAGCTAATAATCCTTTTGTGTTCTTCATATTTTTTTCCTCCTTGTTGAGCTTGCTTTAATCCATTCTCGGATCGAATGCATCTCTAAGTCCGTCACCTAAAAAGTTGAAAGATAACACGAGTCCTATAATTGCTAAACCCGGTATAATCGCCAAATAGGAATTGGACTCTAAATAAGTACTGCCTATCTTTAAAATATTGCCCCATTCTGGTATATGGGGTTCTACTCCAAGACCTAAAAAGCTCAAGCTGCTTGTTGCAATTACTGCTGTGCCTATCGTCAGTGTAGCTTTGACGATCATAGGTGCAAGTGAATTGGGAACAATTTGCTTAAAGATGATTGATAGATTGGAAGCTCCTAAAGCTCGAGCCGAGTCTACATATTCGTAGTTCGATACCATCATTACATTAGCTCGCATTGTTCGGGCATAAGTCGGAATCGAACCAACACTTAAAGCTAGTATAAGATTCGTAGTATTTGCTCCAAATGCTGCAATAATAGCGATGGCTAGTAATATTCCTGGTATTGCGTACAAGATATCTAGCAAACGCATAATGATGTTATCTGTACGCTTGCTATAATAGCCTGCCAACGCTCCTAATGCTCCTCCAACCACGAATGGAATTAGGGTCGAAGCAAAGCCCACTATTAGGGATATTCTTGCCCCGAAAATAATTCGAGAAAATAAATCTCTTCCGTAATTATCTGTACCAAATGGATACTCAAAGCTTGGCGGCTGGAGCAATGCCTCATAGTTGTTCTCTACTGCAAAATCATAGTCAAACGTAAACCTGCTAGTTACAGACAAAGCGAACATAAGAATGATAAAAAACATTCCTAATATAGCAGTAGAATTACGAGTGATTTTATCCCACATCGTGTTCCACTTCACTATGCGTGAAAGACTGTTACTTCGGGTTTTAATGATTAAACTAATACCAAGCACAAAGTTAAAAACATTACCCGTTAGAGACGTAATGATTAATACAATGGCTAGGCCTTGCATCCACCCTGGTGCCCCTTCATCTCTGACATACTTGGCAACAGCTATCAAAGTAAATACTTGAAGAACTAAAATAACGATTAAAATACCTATTGAGGTTAAAAAAGTGTCTGACACATATGGTTTAAAAAGATTAAATGCAGAAATAACTAGGATAAACAGCTGGGTGAAAATCATCCAAATGCTAAATGTATATTCCGGTGTTTTCTTTTCTTTTATCAAGTTAAAACCAAACGAGGATACAAAGATATTAGCAGTTAATATCGCAATTATTTGGACATAGCCAAGCCTTCTTGTAGATGATTTTAAATGTCCTAGATTCAAAAGCTCTCGCTTCATTCTCCAGATAATAAAAAATTGAAGTGCTGTAAAAAAGGCATACACAGCAAAAATACTACAAGCAATCGGCTTAATCGTGCCCATCTCAAAATCAAAACTATTAAATAATAAAAATATAGTTACTAGAAGAGAAAGTACTCCTGCAAAGTTCGCCTGTGTATATTCTCGTGACAGCTTTAATGCATGTTGTTTTTTAGTTACCACTTTTACACCTACTTCTTACAATTGCTTCATCTTAGATTTTATACGCGGATCAAAAAACGCATATAAAATATCGATGAGCACATTAACCAAGGAAATGGTTATTGCAATATAGATTACTCCACCCATAATAGCCGGTATATCGGGGATAAATTGTTTATCGACAATATAGCTACCAATCCCGCTAATATTGAATACCTTCTCTGTTACAGCCGCTCCTCCAAGCATTCCACCAAACAGTAAGCCGATAACAGTGACAATCGGAATCATTGCATTTCCAATGGCGTGTTTCCAAAGCACTTGGCGTTGGTTTAAGCCTTTTGCTTTTGCAGTGATAATATAATCCTCATTTATAATTTCTAATACGGAGGAACGAGTCATCCTAGCTACTGAAGCAGTAAGTCCTGTACCAAGCACAATCACTGGCATAATAATTGATAACCAGTTTTGCGGACTATAAGTTGCAGGAAGCCATTGTAGCTTAATAGAGAAGTTCAAGATGAATATAAGTCCTTGCCAAAAGTTTGGTATGGACAATCCAATTAAAGCAATGAACATAAAGGCATAATCTAAGAAGGAGTTTTGTCTAGTTGCAGATATAATTCCTACAGGAATTGCTATTACTACTGCCATTAATAAAGAGAAGATTGCAATCATTAATGTAACTGGGAACTTATTGGCAATACTTGTTGCAACATCCTCATTACCTGTAAAGGATGCTCCTAGATCAAAGGTTGCAATTCCTTTTATTGTATTCCATAGCTGATTGAGATAAGGCAGGTCTAACCCATGCATTTGATTGAACGCAGCCATCTGTTCCTTAGTGGCACTTTCTCCTAAAAGGTTAGCAGCTGGATCAAAAGGCGATAAATATAAAATGGTGAACACCAAAACCGAAACGCCTGTTATAACAAAGATACTCATGATCAATCTTTCAAAAATAAATTTACTAAACGCATTACTATAAAGACCCAATAAAATATACATCAGTAAGCCAGGAATAAACGAAACAATTAGAAATGCAGTATTCTCTAATAAACCTAAAAAATATGTTGTATAAGTGAGTGGCTTTGTACCATTTAACTCATGTATTTCATTCATTTCATTGGATACAAGCTTTTCTACTCTATCTTCCACGAGTTTATTTATTTCTACTGTCATTTTTTCTTCATTAATTTTTTCATTAAAAAAGGCATGCTTTCGTTCATACTGCTCCTTAAACTCCTCGTATAGTTCCTCTTTTATCCCCCTTGCCACAAGTGAAGACTTTAGATCGCTATTTAAGGAAGAACTAGGATCCTTCTGCTTTTTTAGGTAAAAAAGTAGAAAGGTTATTATATGAACTGGCAAGCCAAGTAAAAATAATAAGATTCTAAAGAAAGAATGATGTTGTAGTCTTCCATAGGTCAAACTTAGTGCGTTGGAAGAAGATTTTCTTCCCATACCAAATACCCCCTCCCTATATTGTATAAATCCGAGTGGTATAGTATAGTATAGATTCGAACTACTATTAAGTCAACGCAAATAATTTGGTTCTATTAAGCGTAGGGTTAAATGCGCCATAATTGTGCGTGTTTAATCTTCTTTTTTGTAGAAACCGCTCATATTACTTAAAATATACGCTCTCTACTGAAAGAGCATGAATCATAAATAATAAATTGAAGATTTTAATCAGATAGGTGGTTTTCATGGAAACTATTTTAAAAGTAAAAGATTTACAGATTTCTTTTTTAACAAACGACAATGAATTTGAGGCTGTTCGAGGCGTAAGCTTTGAAGTAAGAAAAGGAGAAACACTTGGCATTGTAGGAGAATCAGGTAGTGGAAAAAGTGTCACTGCCCGCTCCATCATGCGCCTGCTGCCTTCTCCCCCCTCCTTCATGAAAAATGGCTCCATTGAATTTTTAGGAGAATCTCTTGAGACAAAAACTGAAAAGGAAATGGAGAGTATTAGAGGAAGAGATATCAGTATGATTTTCCAGGATCCCATGACATCTTTAAACCCTACCATTCGAATTGGCCCACAGATTGCAGAAAGTCTTATCAAGCACCAGCAGCTTTCTAAAAAAGAGGCAAAGAACCAAGCAGTTGAAATCTTGAAGCTAGTAGGCATTAAGAATAGCGAAGAGCGCTACAACCAGTATCCTCACGAATTTTCAGGTGGTATGCGCCAAAGAGTTATGATCGCTATTGCACTTGCCTGCAAGCCAACGCTATTAATAGCAGATGAACCGACAACTGCACTAGACGTTACCATTCAGGCTCAGATTTTGAATTTAATGAAGGATATGCAGCAAAGATTTGGCACCTCCATTATTTTAATCACTCATGATTTGGGTGTAGTTGCAGGTATGTGCGATCGAGTGGCAGTTATGAAAAATGGCGAAATTGTAGAAACCGGGACAACTGAAAAGATATTTGAAAATCCTCAGCATGACTATACAAAAAAATTATTAAATGCACTTCCTCGTTTAGATGAAAGGAAGAAACCCAAGAGACCACCGCTTCGTTCCATTGGTTTAGAAAATGGCAAGCCGTTATTAGAGGTCAAATCTTTAAAGCAGCATTTCCAATTAGGCAAAGGGACTGTGCTGAAGGCCGTTGATGATATCAGCTTCTTCATCAAACCTGGAGAAACCCTTGGACTTGTAGGAGAATCTGGCTCAGGAAAATCAACTACCGGTCGGTCCATTCTTCGGTTACATGAGCCTACGGATGGAGATGTGCTTTATCAGGGAATGGCCATCAACCGTTTGAGTAAAAGTGAATTAAAAACGATGCGACGACATATGCAGATTATCTTTCAGGATCCGTATTCTTCCTTAAATCCTCGTTTAAAGGTGTTAGATATTATCGGCCAGGCATTAGATATTCATCGTTTGAGCAAAAATGCAGAGGAAAGAAAACAACGTGTAGAAGAGTTACTAAAAATGGTAGGGTTGGATTCCTCCCATGCCATGCGTTATCCACATGAGTTTTCAGGTGGACAACGACAACGAATCGGCATTGCCCGAGCACTGGCAGTAGAGCCTGACTTTATCGTCTGTGATGAACCACTATCAGCTTTAGACGTTTCTATACAGGCACAAATTGTAGAACTACTAGAGGATTTACAGCATAGACTAGGTCTAACTTACCTTTTCATCGCACATGATCTATCTATGGTTAAGCATATTAGTGATCGGGTAGCGGTGATGTATGCTGGTAAAATTGTGGAGCTTGCGGAAAGTGAAGAGCTTTATTCTAACCCACAACATCCTTATACAAAATCCCTATTAGCAGCAATCCCTATTCCTGATCCTAAGGTAGAAGCTAAGAAAAAAAGGAAGCTTTTGGAGGAATCAAATGTTGAGGATAGATATCAATTGAAGCAATCTAAGCTTGTGGAAGTTTCCTCCGGTCACTGGGTAGCAATTCCAAATTTGAAATAACTCTTGAATTTATATTCACCCCATGATAAACTTACTTATCGCTAAATTTTGAAAATTATATATTTTTATTTCTTATCAAGAGAGACGGAGGGATTGGCCCTATGATGTCTCAGCAACCAGCCATTATAGGTGTGGTGCTAAATCCAATAGACATTTTTGTCTTGAAGATAAGAAGAATGACTTCAATCTATATTGGGGGTTCTCTTCTTATGAAGAGAGCCCTCTTTTTATTTGGCAAAATGCTTCTATTCTATATTTATCCTGAATTTTTTTATCTTAGAGTCTACTTTGTGATTTATTTTAGAAATGTTGAACCTATTAATAATAAGAGGTGAATAACAATGTCCAAAACTCACATTAATACACAATTAGTTCAATTAGGTAATCATTGTGATCCAAAAACTGGAGCAGTTAATCCTCCTATCTATTTATCCACAGCCTATAAACATCATGGTCTTGGCCAATCTACCGGCTATGACTATACTCGAACTAAAAACCCTACACGAGCTATTTTAGAGGAGGGAATAGCCAAGCTAGAGCAAGGCGATACAGGATTTGCCTGTAGTTCGGGAATGGCAGCCATTCAATTGGTCCTTTCCCTTTTCCGTTCAGGTAATGAATTGATTGCCCCAGAGGACTTATATGGAGGTACTTATCGCCTTTTCAATCAATATTCTGACTCCTATAATATTAGGACTATTTATAGTAAATTTACCTCTTACGTAGAGGTGGAATCTCTTATTACCAAAAATACGAAGGCAATCTTTCTTGAAACACCTACTAATCCGTTAATGCAAGAGATTGATATTCAGCTATACGCGGAGTTAGCTAAGAAGCATGAGTTACTTTTAATTGTGGATAATACCTTCCTAACTCCTTTTTTACAAAGGCCAATAGAACTTGGCGCAGACATTGTCATACATAGTGCTACTAAATATATCGGAGGTCACAATGATGTACTGGCTGGGTTGGTTGTATCAAAAGGCGTTAAATTGGGCGAGAAATTACAGGCTAACCATAACGCAGCAGGTGCAGTCCTTTCACCATTTGATTCATGGCTGTTGATACGTGGGTTAAAAACTCTCCATCTAAGAATGAAACAGCATGAAGCAAACGCAAAGAAGTTAGTAAAATTTTTAGAGCAACAGCATTTAATAAAAGATGTTCTCTATGCAGGCAAGGGTGGCATGCTCTCCTTCCGCCTTCAAAGAAGCGAACTGGTAGGTCCTTTTTTAGAAAAGCTAAAGTTAATCATATTTGCTGAAAGTCTTGGTGGTGTGGAAAGCTTCATTACTTACCCTGCCACTCAAACACACGCAGATATACCAGAATCTGAACGAATTGCTCGGGGAGTAGATAATAGTTTATTAAGGTTTTCTGTTGGTATTGAGGAAGCGGAAGATTTAATCAATGACTTAAAGCAAGTATTTGTAGCTTTAGAGAAGGAGGTTATTGTTTAATGGAGTCTATTCATCAACAACTTGAAACTAGTTTAATTACTGCTTCAACTCGAGGTAATTATGAAAGAAGAACCGGTGCTGTAAATGTTCCAATCTATTTATCTTCTACCTTTCATCAAGAAAGTTTAGATAGCTTCGGCCCATTTGATTATAGTCGGTCTGGTAATCCAACCAGAGAAGCATTAGAAAAAACCATAGCAGAGCTAGAGGGTGGTACGCGAGGATTTGCTTTCGCTTCTGGTCTGGCAGCGATATCAACCTCTTTAATGCTGTTATCTGCCGGAGACCATATAATCATGACGGAGGACGTTTATGGTGGCACCTTTCGCTTTGTGACAGAGGTTTTACCTCGCTTTGGTATAGAGCATTCTTTTGTTAACCTTTCTAATTTAGATGCTGTTGAGCAGGCAATTCAGTCCAATACCAAACTAATATATATAGAAACTCCCTCAAATCCGAGAGTAGGTATAACTGATATTGCCGGTATTGTAGACATAGCTAAAGCCAATAATTGTCTAACCTTTTTAGACAATACCTTCATGACACCACTCTACCAAAGGCCGCTCGAATTAGGTGTAGACGTTGTTTTGCATAGTGCAACTAAGTTCTTGTCTGGACATAGTGATATCATTGCCGGCCTTGCAGTTACAAAGGATGAGTTGCTTGGTAGCAAGTTAGGTTTTCTTCAAAATTCCTTTGGAGCCATACTGGGTGCTCAAGATTCCTATACACTCATACAGGGCATTAAAACAACAAGTGTGCGCTTCGAAAAATCTACGGAGACGGCTATTAGTTTGGTCAATTATCTAGCAAATCACCCATTAGTGGAGGAAGTTTTCTATCCTGGATTATCATCTCATCCAGGACATGAAATTCATAAAAAACAGGCGGCCAGCTCTGGTGCTATATTTTCCTTTCGTTTGCCAGGCAAGGCAGCTACAAAAATATTTGTTGAAAATCTAAGAATACCTGTTTTTGCAGTAAGTTTGGGTGGAGTAGAATCTATTCTCTCCCACCCCGCTACTATGTCCCATGCAGCAATGCCTAAGGAGGAACGAGAAAAGCGTGGAATTACTGATGGACTGCTTCGCTTTTCGGTTGGGCTTGAACATGTGGATGACCTGTTAGCAGACTTTGAACAATCATTGGAAATAGTTACTACACATTATAAAGAAAGTAGGAGTTTAATATGACCAATCAATTACTAGTAAAAGCACCCTTCAAAGCAGATCATGTAGGAAGTTTCTTAAGACCAGAACGCTTAAAAAAAGCGCGAGCTCAATTTGAAGAGAAAGAGATAACTTTAGAGTTGCTAACTCAAATTGAAAATGAAGAAATTATTAAACTGGTTGAAAAACAGAAAGAAGCTGGGCTACTTTCCATTACAGACGGCGAATTCCGTCGTAAATGGTGGCATTTCGATTTCTTAGGAGGACTAGATGGTGTAGAGTTTTATGAACCCGATAAAGGCTTGTCTTTTAAGGGAGTCCAAACAAAAGCTCATGGCATTAAAGTAACAGGAAAAATTGGCTTTAGCACTCACTATATGATAGAGCATTTCAAGTTCTTAAAAGAAGTTGCAGGTGATGCTGTAGTAAAATTCACTATCCCAAGCCCGAATATGCTTTATTATAGAGCAGCATTTGAGGAAGGTGTGTATAACAACGATGAGGAAATATTCGCCGACTTGATCACAGCTTATCAAGGTTTTATCCAAGCATTATACGATGAAGGCTGTCGTTATCTACAAATCGATGATACTTCCTGGGCAACCTCCTTTTCCGAGGAAGGAATTGCTTCTTTGAAAGACAAAGGATTGTCATTAGAGCAAGCCTTGTCCTTTTCTGCACGAGCTATTAATGAGTCTGTTTCAAAAAGACCTGCCGATATGCTAGTGACAATGCATATTTGTCGAGGAAATTTCCGCTCCACGTATATTACGAGCGGCAGCTATGAATTAGTATCAGAAACTATATTCGGTGGATTAGATGTGGATGGATTATTTTTAGAATTTGATGATGATCGTTCAGGTGACTTTGAGCCATTGCGTCATGTTAACAGAAAAGACCTTTACATCGTGTTAGGGCTGATCACCTCTAAGCACGGCGAACTCGAGGAAGAGGATTTAGTTAAAGCTAGAATAGAAGAGGCATCCAAATACGTACCAATTGAACAGCTTTGCTTGAGCCCTCAATGTGGGTTCTCCTCTACCGAGGAAGGCAACTTATTAACAGAAGATGAACAATGGGCGAAAATTCGCCATGTGGTGAAAATAGCACAGGATGTTTGGAAATAAGTATCCACATGTGGATAACCAAAAAATTAAGCGAGGTTAGTTGGACTAAAGTCCGGCTAACCTCTTTTAACTAAAATGAACCTTCCTTAAAGAAGGTTTTTACATTTGTTTATTGGGGTAATTATAGAGTAAGACGGTAACTTCTTTAAGGAGGAATGTATGATGAGTAAACAAGCTTATGAATATACAACAGATGATATTGTAGAGGAAACTGGAGATTATATTTGTGAATCTGGTGTAACTAGAACATTAGAAGAAGGTTCGAAGTTTCCATCATGTCCTGATACAGAAGTAGTTACTTATTGGAAGCGCGCTAATAGTCATTCTCACGCTTCTGGTCAGGAAGTTTTAGAATCTGGTCGATATGTAGACGAAGATGGAGATGAAGCATTTCTGGAGGCTGGAGCAATTTTCCCAAACTGCCCTAAATCCGGTGTTCCTACAACTTGGTCACACGCTGGATAACCAATGAGCTGATACTAGTCTTTTAATAGACAAGTATCAGCTTTTTATTATTTCAAATCATTCCAGTAGCTTTGGGCTTGCACTTCCCTCTCCTGCTGGTTCTTCCTTCTAGCTTCTTCAGAAATTAACAAAGACTCATTGATGCCATTTTTTACACCCCACTTGATAACAAAATATAGCAGGATAGAAACACCCAATATCCAAAGCAGTAATTGCCCTGTAGTCATTTAATTCACCTTACTCTCCATTTATTTGTTTCGTACAACAACTAGATAGCTTGTATTAACAGCCAACATGACTAAGCACATCAATGCAATAGAAAACATTTGAGATTGCTCACTAAAGAAAGAAAATGCTACAGCCAAAATAATACTTATGAGCATGAAAAGGTTAAATAGCTGATGAGCCCTGTAGAGACCTTGTAATGTGACATATTTCTCTCCATCATCCATAGATTCCATAAACTTTTTTTCATAATCCTTTGAAGTAACACTCGGAAGGTTTCTTTCTGGGTAAATATTTCTTACGAGATTTATACCAAAAATGGAAATGACACTGCTAGCAATAAACAAGAGAATAAACCCAATTTGAAGGATTGAATTATTCGACATAAGAATAGATATCGCTACAGCTAAGATTGATAGAATCAAAGATGTATTAGCTGTTATATTCAAATCAGCAAATTTTTTGTACTTAAATTCTTCCATCAAATCCTCTTGCTCTCCAACAAACTTTTGAGCATTAACTTTTTTCAACTTTTTGATTAATAGCAGACTAGTCACTAACAAAATCAAGAGAATGGCTAAAACAATATATAATAATATATTTACTGGCTGTGCCCATGCTTCATCTATTTTATTTTTATCCATCATTATAGCAAGTGTGATAGTAAAGCCAGCTAATCCTCCAAGCAGTAAGCTAATAATAGTTGTAAATACCTTTTTCATCATTCATCCTCCCCTATCAAAAAGACGTTTTCTACAGACTCATTAAAAATTCTTGCTATTCTAACAGCAATCAAAATGGATGGCATATATTCTTCACGTTCAATCAAGCTAATCGTTTGTCTAGAAATTTTAGCTAATTTAGCTAGCTCGGTTTGATTGAGCCCCTCTCTCGCTCGCAATTCTTTTAAGCGACTTTTCACAATCATCGCCTCCTCCTTTTTAATATATACAATAATAGTCATTTTGACAACTATGATTGTCATATTGACTATGATAATTTATTATATTTAATTTTAAAAGGAGGTCGCACTAAAAGCATGCGCCTCCTTTATTCTTAGGGTCACTTATAAATCTCTTGCAATATCTTTAAGCTTATTTATAACTAGCTCTTCTTCGTTTGCCACATGAGAACTAGCAATTGTAATAAGCTCTGCATAGTCTCCTATACAGACTGAGCTTTGTGCTTGAAGAAACATAGATACATCGTTTGCGTCGTTTCCAAATGCTATAAACTGCTTGCTCTGTACTCCAAGCTTTTGTAATCCATTCCATTTATCAACACCCAATGGACTTATATCTAAAATCTTTTCGAGTCCATGGTTATAAATCACAACTGGGAGTTCTTGGAGTTCCTTTAGTAGGCTTTCTTGATCATTGCTATGTATTATGACTACTTTTACTATTTCGTTTAACTTATGTAATTCCAATTTTTTAGCTTGTTGCTTTGGATCCAAATTCCTTTTTATAGGATGGTTTTCGTCACCTGTGTATGCGTAGTCCCATTCGCTATCTACTAGGAACTCTGCTTTATATTTTCCTAGAAGCTGTTTAATTTTATCAGAGGTTTGCTTGTCAAAATGAGTGCTTGATATAATTCGTCCCTCATTCGCTACAAATGCACCGTTACCTCCAATCATCGGTAGCTGATGAAAATGTTTAGGGAGAATAGGCAATAGATCACGAATCGGTCTTGCAGAGGCTAGAATTACTTCATGCCCCATTGCCCCTAAATCTTCCAAGGCTTTCACCATCGCATGAGTTAAGGGCTTCCCTTGAAAACAAATTGTTCCATCCAAATCAAAAACAAACTTCATCCTATATCCCTCCTCTTATAAAATAATCATAACAATTTGCTATATAATAAAAAAAGGACATATGTCCGAAAAGGAGAAAAAGATGAAGATTATTCAAACCCCAACAATCATTAGCCAGTATCTATCTCAATTTAATATTCAGGAGAAAATTACCTCTCCCCAAAATCTCTCTTTTCAGCTACGTCACTATAATCCAGGTGAAGCTATACTTAAAGAAGGAAATGAATTGGATGGATTATATTTTCAGGTAACCGGGAGGACAAAGGTAACCTCTAGTATAGAAACAGGAAAATCGCTGTTATTACGCTTTTGTCATCCTCATGCAATTTTTGGTGACATAGAGCTCTTGCAAAAGATAGAAATACAGTCACAAGTAGAGGCAGTAGAAGAAACCTCTTTATTATTTTTAGACAAGTTATCAGTAGAATTATATTTAATGAAGGATTCTTTATTTTTAGGGGAGCTATCTAAGCATTTATCCTATAAATTGCAAACCTGCACTACAGCATCTCGCGTAAACTTGTTGGCCACAGTGGAAGCCAGATTTGCAAGCTACTTATTAACTACTCGAGATATCCACAACTACTTTGGCAAAGAAATAACGACAAACCAAACAGAGGAAATTGCCTCTCTCATCGGAACAACTCATCGACACTTAAATCGAATTATCCTTTCATTTTTAAAGAAGAAAATAATTAAAAAAGAGAAGAAAATATTAATTGTGTTGGATTGGGGATTTTTAGAAGAGCTTTCTAATGGTGTTAAATATGAATGAGGGGATAGTCTAACGTCCCCCCCTTTAGACTATATGTTTTATGTAAGTAACCACAATGTCTTGTATGTATAAAAAGAACAACCACCCTGCTATCCCTAACAAAATGGATATAAATAGATGAAGAGAATTTTGTAAGGCCAAATATACAATAAGTAACATTACTGCGGTAGCTGGGAAACCCCATAATACACCCAAAGCAAACTTACTCAAGGCGGGGGATTGTTCTCCTTGAACATACAACCAGATAATACTTAGTAAGCTTACTAAAGGCAAAGCTGCAATAATTCCTCCATATGTAGGAAATCTCCTCGAAATCTCCGTTACAATAGCTATTATAATGGCAGAAATAACGACTTTCATTATAACGTACATTTTTTAGCTACCTCACTTAAGGTCTTGAATGCTTTCTCAATTATTATTTGTTCTTCCTTAGAAAGCTGTTCTACTATTTTCATTAATTTTTCATCATCCAGGCTTGTATTTCGATATAAAACATTTGACCCTAGCTCGGTTAAGCGTAATATGACCCTTCTATGGTCCTCTCCACTCTTCTCTTTTATTATGTATTTTTTGTCTATTAGTCTTTTCACATGTTCCGAGGCAGTATTATGCGATATTTGTAAAACCATTGCCACTTCATTTATCCCGGTATTCGGTTGTTTATCTATAAGCTGAAGTATACGTACTGCTTGATGAGTTATTTTATCCACATGTGGATAATGTAAATAAAAATAAATGTCTGTCCAATACTGATTCAATTGATTGACTTGTATGCTCATTTTTTTACCCCCCTTTTATATCGTATAATACGATATAAATATAACATAAGAATAACAAAGGAACAAGTTCCTATATCTTACCTGACAAGCGAACGGGAAATTTCAGGAAGCAGCTCTCATGACTATAGCTTTTCTATTTCAACTCGATTGCAAGAGACTGAGCTTAGAAACACTTATAAAATCATAAACTATTCGATTTCTAAAAGCTTAGCTAAAGAAAACCTGGCTCCCCATCATTTAATTATTTCAGAAAAAAGATTCAACAAATGATATAGTTTTATATATTACGGATATCGAACTTATTTATATTTTTTTTATTACTATTGTTACAGGTGCCAGGCACCTGTAACAATAGTAATAATATTTGGGGTGATAATAGAATGAATTTGCTTTTAATAATTTTGCCGGTCTTTATTATATTTTTTATTGGTTTTATAGGACAACGGTTGATAGGATTTGATATTAAATCTATTTCCTCTGCCGCTCTTTATTTGATGTCTCCTTTTTTAGCCTTCCGAACATTTTATACACACGAGCTATCCATAGATTATGTATATATTCTTATCGCTTGTCTTGGACTAACATTTTCTCTGTTATTAATCGCTTGGTTGTCTTCTCTTTTTATGCAAACTACGCGTTCAGAGTTGTCCGCATTGATTTTAGGAAGCGTTTTTCCGAATAGCGGTAATTATGGGGCTCCTGTAGTTCTATTCGCTTTAGGAGCAGTTGGGTTTGATTATGCTGTCGTAATTATGGTTTTCCACGGGTTAATCATTAATACGATCGGAATATTCTTTGCATCGTTAGGTGGAGAGGAAAAAGCTACATGGAAACAGGCTATTTATAAAGTGTTAAGAATGCCTTTGGCTTATGCTTCAGCACTCGGTATCTTACTCCAGTTAGTAGATATAACAGTTCCTCTGGAGGGAGTTGGCCTTGCCGCGGACGCTTCTATCCCTACAGTTATGCTTGTATTAGGTATGCAGCTTGCCGTTATTTCTAAAAAGAAGGTAGCGTATCATTTTGTATCAACAGCGACCATTATACGTATGGCAGTATCACCTTTAGTTGCAGCAGTAATTGTTTCATTTATGCCTTTAGATGATTTATATAAAACCGTATTTATTATCCAATCAGCTATGCCAACTGCTGCCAACACAACTCTCCTCGCCCTACAGTTTGGCACCGAACCGGATCTCGTTTCGTTTATGACCTTTATCACTACCATTCTAAGCATTATCACTATCCCATTAACACTATTTTTCCTAGGAATATGATTCCTTCTATTATTACAGGTGCCAGGCACCTGTAATACCAGGCACCTGTAATAATAGAACTCTATAAATTATTGCTAGTCCTTCAAGTATGAATAGGATTTGTTTTTCATAGGTTAATTTGAAGGAGTGATAACAGATGGAAAATTGGCAATTTCGAGGTAGTTATAAGCCATACGTTTCTCCACGGGACCCTTGCCCTCCTATTTTAGTTAAGAAATTTGTACTTCCTCCACAGCTATTTACTAATTTTCAACCACCAGGACTGCCGCAAAATACACCAGCAGAAGCTTTAAAGCAAGGTTCTTTATGGCCACAATTTGTTGATGGATTTTATAGGGAGGAGGGAATTTCTTGACGTCCAGCGATCACCAATGGAATTTATTGAAACAGGTTCAACAAATGGACTTTGTTGTTGTGGAACTAACACTTTACACAGATACACATCCGGATGATATGGATGCTCTAGAACAATGGAGAGAAGCTATAAAAAATGCAGCTGCTGTCAGAAAGAAATATGAAGCACAATATGGACCAATTTCATTAAATACTATTCCCTCCAAGCAGGCATTAGAGGTTGGCTGGCGATGGAACTCTACTCCATGGCCATGGCAAATTTAAGAAAGGGGATAAATAATGTGGGTTTATGAGAAAAAGCTGCTTTATCCTGTTGAGGTAACCACATGCAATCCGATGCTTGCTAGGTATCTTATGGAGCAATATGGCGGTGCTGATGGAGAGCTGGCTGCTGCATTAAGATATATGAATCAACGATATACTGTTCCTGATAAGGTAATAGGTGTTCTAACAGATATTTCTACGGAAGAGTTTTCTCATCTAGAAATGCTTGCAACGATGATTTACAAGCTGACAAAGGATGCTACTCCTGAACAATTAGAAAAAGCAGGCTTAGGAGCTCATTTTGTGAATCATGGACATTCTTTATTCTATGAAAATGCTGGTGGTGTTCCCTTTACTGCTACGTATATTCAATCTAAGGGAGACCCAATTGCTGACTTATATGAGGATATAGCAGCGGAGGAAAAAGCCCGTGCAACTTATCAATGGCTGATTGATATCTCAGATGACCCTGGTATTAATGATGCTCTTCGATTCTTAAGAGAAAGAGAAAACATTCATTCCTTACGATTTAGAGAATCTGTGGAGATACTTAAAGAAGAGCGAGACCGGAAAAAGATATTTTAATTTAAAGTGCTTGGCGACTAGTTTTCTAGTTTCTAAGCCTTTTATTTTTGCTAATTATAGTTTTAGGAATGTTACAGGTGCCTGGCACCTGTAACATTCCTGCATCTGATCGTACTTCTGTATTTTTTTGGGAGAGCTTGGTTTGTATATTCAGTTTGGCTTAGGCAACAATAACTTGAAGGATAATGTATTACTTCCGCCCAATTAAAATGGCAAGGAGGAATATAGCGAGATGAAATCATTAGTCATTAAAGTTGGAGTAGTATTCCTTGTGTTCTTTGGTATTGGTATTGGTTTCGCTACTTCTGCCAAGGATAAGGGAAGACCATATTACGAAGAGAAGGGTTATGTCCTTTGGGAGATTAAAACAGATGAAAAAGTCATTGCTTTGACCTTTGATGATGGGCCACATCCTACATACACTCCACAGGTTTTAGATTTACTGAAAAAATACGATGCCAAAGCTACCTTTTTTGTAATTGGAGAAAGAGCAGAAAAATATCCGGAGGTTGTATCTAGAATTGGGGAAGAGAACCATGAGATTGCCAACCATACGTATACCCACCCATTAAGCATTTCCCCTGCAAAGTTAAAGGAAGAATTAAAAAAAACGAATGATATTATTCACGACATTACTGGTACTTACCCAATCTTTTATCGACCGGTAGGTGGACAGTATAACGATAAAATTATTAATACAGCGATAAATGAAGGTTATAAGGTGATCATGTGGTCCTGGCATCAAGATACGGAGGATTGGAAAACCCCAGGTGTCAAAAAGATAGTGAAAAAAGTATTGTCTGGAGTTCAGCCAGGGAATATCGTTTTGTTTCATGATTCAGGAGGAGACCGCTCACAAACCATCCAAGCGTTGGAGGAAATACTACCAGAGCTTCAACAACAGGGTTATAAATTTGTCACAGTTTCTGAACTTATTGAAATTTACACTATGCCTGCTAGCCCCTAATAAAACCTAGTATGAGTACAATTACCTTTTCTACTCCAAAAATAAAAGGCTTGAATCATTAAAAATTTAATGATTCAAGCTTTTTTCTTAGTTTATTTATTTTTATCCTTTTCAAACAAAACAATTAATGCTGGTAGTAAAATACCGCGAATCAAGAAAGTATCGAGTATAATACCTACCGCTACTATGAATCCGAAGACGAATAGTAATTGTATTGGCTGAGTCATTAACACAGCAAATGTAGCTGCCAATAAAATACCTGCTGAGGAAATTACTCCACCTGTGTGCGACACAGCTATTTGTACAGCTTCCTTCACAGAATGCTTCTGTCTTTCCTCTAAGAAACGAGAGATTAAAATAATATTATAATCTATACCAAGCGCGACCAAGAATACAAAGGAATACAACGGAACACGGTTACTAATCGTATCAATATCAAAGAATAAATTAGATAAGAACATCCCTAAACCTAATGCAGCCAAGAATGATAAAAGTATCGTTCCCATCATATAAATAGGCATCTTAATAGACTTAGTTAATACGATTAATAGGATGAAGATTAGGATAGTTTCTAGTACTACAATAACTATTAAATCACGATCATTTACAGCGCGGTCATCCACTTGAGAAGCTGTCTCTCCTGCAAAGTATAACTCGCCGTTAGCATCTATAGATGAAACAATATCCTTTTTCTCTTCTACCATCTTTTCCAGAGCATCCATTGATTCAGTAGAATAAGGACTTTCCTCAAAGGTTAGTTGATATTGAACTGCTAAGCCATCCTCTGATACACCTGTTGGACGTACAGAGCTAACTAGATCTTGATTTTGAAGTTGCTCCAGAATGCTGGCTTGAACTTCCTCTGTAACTTCTTCATTTGATTCAAAAAGTACACTAGTTGGTGCTAAATCACCTTTAGCAAACTCTTCTTCCATGATTTCATAACCCATACGTGATGGCATATCTTCTGGGAATGACTTCATCGTGTCAAATTCGTATTTCAGATTGAACATATTTAAAGCCGAAACAACTAAAATAACTAATATAATAAGAGCAGCTACAATTGGTTTTCTCACAACGAATGAACCAATTTTACTCCATAGTCTATTGACCTTCTCTTCCCCTTCCCCGTATTTAGGAATGCGTGGCCAGAATGATTTACGACCAAATAATGTGAACAATGCAGGGATTAATGTTACAGAAGCAAACATAATAACAAACATTGTTGTACCAAAGATCGGAGCAAAGTTTTTATAATCTCCGAAGTTCGCAAAGAACAATACTAGCATTGCAGCAAGCACAGTTCCACCCGCGAAGAATACAGGAATACCTGTTTCTCTCATAGCCCACTTCATCGAATCAAACTTACTATCGTAATTCTTTAGTTCTTCTCGGTAACGAGAGAAAACAAATAAAGAATAGTCTATGGTTGCTGCAAATAACAGAATAGACATGATCGATACGGATTGGACTGCTAAGTCTAAACCACCAGCTCCCAAAATACCAAGCAATTGGTTAACTACCTGATACACAATACCAGCAGCCAATAATGGAATAATTGCTAACAATGGAGAACGATAAATAACGATTAAAAGAATTAATATGATACCAACAGTTGCTAAAATTAAAACTAAATCTGCTCTTTCAAACAAATTAGTTGTGTCTACAGCAATACCTGCTGGTCCAGTAATATATACTTCTGTCCCAGATTCTTCAGAAACAATGTCTCTAATATCTTCTAAGGATTTTTCTAATTCAGCCGTTTCTAAAGACGTTACAAAGTTTAATGGCACAACTGCTGTCCTTTTATCCTCTGAGAAGAATCCAGCTAAAGCTTGAGGTGGTAGGCTACTAAAAGGAACAACTTCCTTAACTCCATTAATATTTGCAGCACTTACTTTATCCAACGCTTCCCCAAGTGCAGCAACATCGATTTCTGAGTCCTTAGATTGTAACACCAGAATAGCCGGAAGACTTTCCGCATCCTTAAAATGCTCATCAATATGATTCTGCGCAATTACTGATTGAGCATCCTCCGGTAAAGACGCTACGCTTGATACTTTATATTCTCCTGCGCTAGGTGCAAATACAGTCAGTAAGACTGTGATGGCTAGCCATACACCAATTGTGGTCCACATCCCTTTTTTAGTGGCCACAAAATCTGTTACACTTCCTAGTAACTTTTTCAACAATTCCACTCCCTACTAGCTTATTTAAGTGACACTAGTGTCACTTTGAATAAAAAAACATTTTCATTTACATTATCCTTTTCTATCCTTTTCCTGTCAATTAATCGTGCTTGAACATCCCACTACTTAAAATTTCCTTGATAGAACCAATCCATTCTTTCTCTGGAATATTAAAATGATTAGGAATCGCAATAATTTGAAAGATCATCCCCAATAAAATAGCCGTAGGCAAATGCTCTTTAATAACGCCTTCTTTTCTTCCCAGCTCAATAAACCCTTCAAATTGCTGATACATACTAATATAGTATTCGCTTATTTTAGATTTATTATTCAATGCTCGCTTTGTTGTAGGTGCCGGGATTTGACCGATGATTTCCAACACACCGTAAATATTACTCTGCGTAAAAATAAAATCAATTAACTCATTAAATTGAGTTGGAAAATCTGCAGTTTTATTTAATTTTTCAAAGTCACTTAAAAATCTAGCCATTTCATACATTAAAAACTCTGAGATAAGTTCATCCTTATTTTCATAATACTTATAAATACTTCCTCTTGAAACCTTCAACCTAGAAGCCAGCTTACTAAAAGTAAAAGCCTCATAACCATCATGGATAATTAGTTCCTTTGTTTCCTGAAAAAGATGCTCATCTGTAAATTTTCGCTCACGAGCCACATCCAACACCTCACTATTCTCTTCAGTATATTACAAAATTCTATTAGCATAAACATATACACAAAAAGATTACAGCAATGTTGCAGGTGCCTGGCACCTGCAACATTGCTGTAATCTAGTTATTTATGGTTTGCTATGGCTGTTGCAATTTGGTCAATGGAAGGGATTGTGCTTGTTTTGTTGTTTTCTGTTAGTACGGTGAATATGAGTAGTTCTCCGTCTTTTGTATTGGCATAGCCAGCAAGTGCTTTAATGTTTTTAAGACTTCCTGTTTTCGCCATGATATTTCCTGCAGCAGGGGCTGTATTTAGTCTGTAGCGTAATGTTCCCCCAACATATCGATCCTTAGATCCAGCAATAGGTAGGCTCTTGTAATACGTATTATACCAAGGCTCTTTTCTAATCACGTATAACAGATGAGAAAGCTCGCTAGATGTAATTTTGTTGGAGTATGATAGCCCAGAGGCATCCTCGAATTTCCATTTAGAAACGTCTATCCCCATTGAAAATGCATAGTCACGCATTACCTGTAAGCCCGCGTCCCAGCTTCCTTCACCATAAACCTTTCTACCCATTTCCTTAGCTAAAATCTCTGCATGCACATTATTGCTTAGCTTCATAAATGGAACGATTAAATCCTTTAAAGGCTGAGATTTTTTAGATAGTAAAGTTTTTGCGCTCGCTGGAGCTTTCCCTTTCACTAATTTAGTACTCTTGCTTAGGCTTATCCCCTTTTCAGCTAAAGAACGCTTGAAAATATCTAAAGCATACATCGTTGGGTCGGTTACAGCAATCCATTCCTTAGATCCGGATGTCCCAATAGGAGAATTCCCTGTTACAATTACTTTGTTTGTTCCCACTTCACGAGTAATTTTTAACGTATTTTTATTTCCTTTTGGTACTGTCTTGGATCTGTTGACGACCTGTAGTACGCCTGTATTTGGAGTTAAGGTTACTCTTGTAGCTTTTCCATTGCTAGTCGGTTTCGCTTCTACAATCACAGAACCCGCATCAAAGTCTCCATTTGGAGATAAGGTCAGCGCAGAAATAGGAGCTGCATAATAATAAGGCACGTCCTCTGCTAAAATACCAGCAGACAACCGAACACTCTCATACCAAGTGTCATCACCTACTAGATTTCCTGAAATGTGTTTAATACCTTTTTTAGATAAACCAGCGGCAAAATTGTCAAAATGGCTCTTCAATAAAGTTGGATCTCCTTGACCCTTCAAGTAAAGATTACCTTGCAAGGTACCCTTATTTATCTTTCCATCCATTAATACCGCGGTAGAGAATTGAAAATTTTCACCTAAAGTATCTAAAGCGGCTGCGCCTGTTAATAATTTTAAGGATGAGGCAGGAGTAATGCCTTTATCCCCGTTTCGCTCATAGATAACCTCTCCAGTCGATGCTTTTCTAATCGTAATACTAGTTGTTGCATTCTTCATGCGGGTATCTGCCATTATCGTATTTAATTTATTCGTTAAACTAGCATAGGATGTAGCAGCCTCTACTGATGAAGTAGCTGGAGTTGGCACTAACACAGCGCTTCCTAGTAACATGATAGATACTATAGTGAAAAATAGTTTTTTCCAAACCTGCACTTTTCTACCCCCATCTTTTCTATTTTCTGTTAGTTTAACACGTAATTGTAAGATAATAAGTTAAAATATAATATATTACAAAAATACGGTCTAATTTCCTATAGTCTAACTTTTAATGTTCTAGATATTAAAAGAAGCGGTGTAAAGTCTCCTACTCTTCTCCCCCCTATTTTAAAGGCCTTAAAGCTTGAGTATGTTCCAAATAAATAAACGCATTATACCGTTCACTTATTTTGGAGGGCACATAATTCCCATATGCTTCAAATGCAGGGTTATACACTACTCCAATTGCTCGGTGACCGATCCATTGGTTGAACAGATAACGATTCTCTTCATTAAAGATCAGCATCTTATCTTCTGCTCCTGCTTCATGGAGTACATCCTCCCAAGAATCCTTTCGTGCTGGGGGAACCTTTTCCTTTTTGTAAGGAATACCCCATTCATCTGCTGCTATAACTGTTCCAGAGTAAGTACCAAATCCCACAGCAAATACGTTATCTTTTCTATTTTGAAGTCGAAGAATTTGACCAACGTTTAGCATACCTGCATCTTTCATATCTGTAGCTGAAGCATCACCAATATGCGTATTATGCTCCCAAATAATTATTTTTGCATTCTTTCCGTCATAATCCATTATTTCATTAATCGCTTCTACCATATGTTCATCCCGCACATTCCAAGACAGGTTATCACTTCGAACCATCGCTCGGTAATACTCCTCTGCATTTTGTGCAACCATAGCGTTCATCTTTAAATTTAAGTCATTTTCTTCCTCGTCTTTAAAATTGTCTTCATGTGCCCTAATGGACTTGATAAGCTTTGACACTTCTTCTATGCACGCTTCCGAAATATCTAACGTCGATAGCGCGTACGTTTCCGGATTACGGTTAAACGGTTCAAAACAAGAAAAGGCTCTTTGAGCAAATTGTAGCTCCACTCCATTTGGATCGGTTTCCTTCAAATAACGAATGACTTCATCTAAGGATTCCCATAGACTATAGACATCTATTCCATAGAATCCCACTTTGTCTTCCTTAACCTTATTGTCATTATAAGTCCTTAACCATGCCGTGAATTCTGTAATTTCTTCATTTGCCCACATCCAAGCTGGCCATCGTTCAAATGCAGACTGGAGCATTTCTTTAACATTGGAATGCTTACTGTAACCTTTTACAAACCGGTTAATCTGCTGGGTGGATGGCCAGTCCCCCTCAACTGCTATCAGCGTAAAACCTTTTTCTTTTATTAACCTTTTGGAAATCTCTGCCCTTACTTTATAAAACTCCGAGGTTCCGTGACTCGCCTCTCCAAGTAAAACAATTTTAGCTTCCCCAATTGCCTCTAAAAGAGGGTTAAAGTCCTCATTCATAGATATTGGTAACGCATACTTTTGAATAGACTCCTTTAAATTCTTCAATAAAAGCACTCCTCTCCCATAAAGTTTGAGTAATCTAAAATTATTTTATTCCATTTTAAATTCTAAGTAGAAATTAAACGAATTTATGGTATGATATTGTAAATTAAATGCGACGAAGAGAAGAGTAAGTAATTTAAAGTCTTCCAAAGAGAGTCCCCGTAGCTGAAAAGGGATGAAGAAGAAATTACTGAAACAAGCCTCTGAGCATCACATAGGACCTGTTCTATACGGGGTATGATGTGACGGGTGCTCCTGTTATAGAGCTAAAGTATAAGCATATTCTATGCCGTACTTGAAAAGGTTCCATTGGTGACAATGGAACAAACTGGGGTGGCACCACGACATGATAATCTCGTCCCCAAGACAAACGTCTTGGGGGTGGGATTTTTTTATTTGTAAATAATTATCATGTCGGGAGGAATATAAATGAGTAATCGAAAAACAAGAACTCTCTATTTAGGTGTAGTGGGGCTTGCAAACATTGGAGGCTGGATTTATTTACTTGCCCTCAATTTAATTATTTTGGAGAAAACCGGGTCTGTATTAGCCGTTACTGGATTATATATAATTAAACCATTTGCTAGTATGTTAATAGGGCCTTGGGCTGGAAGTGTAATCGACCGAGTATCTACAAAGCATTTAATGATATTTTTAGATTTACTACGAGCCCTTCTTGTAGGGTCATTGCTCTTTGTCGATTCGCTATGGGCAATCTATGTGATGGTTTTATTTATTCAAATGGCTGGTGCTATGTTTGAAACAAGCTCATTTACTTATATGACTTTATTGCTACCAGAAGAAGAGCGAAACAAATTTAATGCCCTGCTAAGCTTTGTTCATTCAGGTGCCTTTGTGACAGGTCCCTTCCTAGCTGGGATTCTATTTATGCTTGCCCCACTTGAGTTTTCTCTATTAGTAAATATTATTATTTTTATTTGCTGCGGCATATGGACTTCGTTCTTGCCCAATAGACTCAATGCTACAATAGAAGCAAAAAAACACCTCGATTTAAAAGAGGTGCGAGAAGATTGGTTATTAGTTTGGAAGTTCAGTAAAAAATCTTTACCCTTTTTCTTAATTTATATGACTTTCCAAGGAACAATGCTGTTGACTGCTGCATTAGACTCTACTGAAGTTGCATTTGCTAAAGAGGTTCTCTCCCTCACGGACGCTGCTTATGGCTCACTTGTAAGTATAGGAGGAGTAGGCTTTCTATTAGGCGCCATATGTACGAATCTATTAGTAAGATTTCTTTCACCTAAAGCTTTGATGAGCGTTGGGACACTTTTAGTAGCATCTGGATATTTTATTTATAGTATTTCTACTACCTATTTTGTTGCAAGTCTCGGATTTCTGATCTTGTCATTTTTTCTTTCAATAGCCAATACCGGTTATATGACGTTTATACAATCTCATATCGACTCTAATATGATGGGAAGAATCTCAAGCTTATATGAAATGGCTTCCAGCTTCGTTCAAATGATGGCAGTATTGCTTTTTGGTATATTCGCAGGCTGGATATCTGTCAAAGCTGTTGTTATTGGCGGCTCCTTGCTCATGCTCATCGTTTCATGCTATCTATTAACTGTTGTATGGAAGTTCTCTAACCAAAAGATAATAGATAACATTTAACCATTTTTTACGCAGGAAAAGGCTAATACAACAGGTATCCTTTGCCTTCTCTTAAATTCTTCCTCACTCGAGAAGTGCTCACGCTTAGGTGTACCTTCGCGTAATTCCAGGATAGTAAAGCCTTCTTCACGTAACGCTGTAAAGTATTGTTCAATTGTGCGGTGAAATTTCACCACAACATGATCAATCCAAGGTTCTTCTCTTTCACCATCTATAAAATAATTGTCCACAATCCAATTCTCACGTCTCTCTCCTGTTTGCTTGCTTAAAAAGGAAGAGGTCGTGAGAGGATGTTGGACACTAAACACTAATTTTCCATCATTCTTTAGACTCTTATTTATAGAGCGGAATAACTCATTTATATTAGACACATAATGTATAGCAAATCTCGAAGTAACTAAGTCAAACGAGTTCTCCGGGTAAGAATAGGATTCCATTGTATTCAAAATCACTTCTCCGTTTGTGTCTTTTAAATTTGTTGTCGCAACATCTGCCATTTTTCTGGATCCCTCAACACCTGTATACTTAGCTGCCCCATCTCGTAATAATTCCTTACCAAATAAACCATCACCACAGCCTAAATCTAATATGGACTTATTCTTAAAATTACCTACTAGCTCAAACATAACTGGTCCTTCAATTGCATTATTTGGACTATCCGGTCGACCTCTTCTATTTAAATAATTCGTAAAAAAATCTGCCTGATTATAAACATCGGACCCTTTATGTGACAATACAATAACCTCCCATTAATTTTAGTAAAATAGCGGTACATCAAAGTTTAGATAACGAGCAGAAAATGGTACGATGAGGGAATAAAATAAGGTTTATTTCAATTTAGAAAGAACAGGTGAGTTATGAAAAAGAAAAAAGTAAATCTCTCACAAAAACAATGGATACTAGTAGGCGGATTTCTATTCCTGTTATTCTTTTTCCTATTTAACCAAGACCTGATCAATATTCTCTTAAAAGGAGATGTAGATAAAGCAAAAGAATTTTTAGACAAAAACATTGGCTATGCCTTATTTTTCATGGGACTGGTCATGCTTATTCAAAATTCATTTACTGTATTTCCTCTAATCTTAGTTATAACGATTAATATTACTTTATTTGGTTTTATAAACGGATTTTTATGGAGCTGGTTTACTAGTGTTATTGCTTCCATCATTGTTTTTTATGGAGTTCGATACATTTTCCAAAGTATGATTATTCATAAGTTTAATACAAAAGTAATTGAAAAAGTAGACGTAAATGGATTTGCTTACGTTTTCCAAGCTAGACTGTTCCCTTTCGTTCCAACAAGCCTTGTAAATATATTAGGTGGGTTAAGCACTTTACGAATTCTTCCTTTTACCATCGCAACAACAATTGGTAATTTCATATACTTCTTTGTGCTTGCTCTAATCCCCGCTGGGATTTTGTCTGCAGATCTAGATGAATATTTGATTTTAGGCATTATATTTGTATCTATTGCTGTATATTACGTATTTAAGCACATAAAGCATAAACGAAAGCCACTTGCTGAGTCTGAAAATAGTGAGTAATCATACGCGCATAAGAAAAGCGCAATTTCTCTTGCAACATTGGGTCTCCTTATTACACATCTTCAAAAAACTTAAAAAGAGGATGGCTGTGACTAATATTCCGGCCACCCTCTTTTTTTAATGGCTCTGCTAAAGGTAAAGGTAGAAGTTGTTTTTCGTAAAATGGTAATATGACAAATTCTCTACATCTAATAAAACTAATCACTATGTACTTTAAAAATCTTAAGGATTCTTAAGTATTTTTCCTACTGTTTCTTTAGGTTTGAAATGTATTCTAAAGCCGTAGAAAATTCAAACCTATGGAGTGATAGTGTACATGAGAGCTTTCAGTTTTATTTTTCAATATTTATTAAACCCTAGGGAGATTGGTGCAGTCTTGCCAAGTTCAAATTATCTTGCGGAAAAAATGGTAGATAGTATTGATTTTCATAATGCAAAATACATCGTAGAATTGGGTCCGGGTACAGGAGTTTTTACAAATAAGATTATTAAAAGCAGAATTGAACATACGGTTGTTATGTTGATTGAGAGCAATAAAGAGTTTTGTATGTTATTAGAAGAAAGGTATAAGTACGAAAGGAATCTGATTATTATTCATGGTTCTGCTGAGGATATCAACAAGTATACAAAGGACTTTAATATCCCATATCTAGATTATGTAGTTTCTGGTCTTCCTTTTGCAAGTTTGCCAAAAAGTGTCTCAAGAGATATATTAATTAATACGAAAAATCTGTTAAGGAAAAATGGGATTTTTATTACTTTCCAATATACATTATTTAAGAAAGGACTTATTGGTCACTATTTTAAGCATATTAATATAACACGTGAGTATAGAAATATTCCCCCAGCATATGTATTCGGTTGTAGTAATTAATATATGGAGAATCTTATAGAAGGTGTGAATTGATTTGAATGGAAAGGTCTTAATTGTTGATGATGATCTAGAAATTAGAAATCTAATTTCCATCTATTTAGAAAATGAAGGGCTAGAAATAACCAAGGCGAGCGACGCCCTAGAAGCATTGGAATTATTGGAAGCCCATAATTATGATTTGATTATTTTGGATATTATGATGCCTAAAATGGATGGAATCGAGGCATGTTTGAAAATTAGGGAAGCACGTAATATGCCTATCATCATGCTATCAGCTAAATCCGAGGATATCGATAAAATTAAAGGGCTGGTTTCTGGTGCAGATGATTATCTAAGCAAACCGTTTAACCCATTAGAATTAATAGCCAGGGTCAAATCTCAACTCAGAAGGTATAAAAAATATAATATTGAAACAGAAAGTAATAAGAGTGTTATTAAAATTGTTGATTTAACGATAAATACAGATACTCGCCAAGTGTGGATTAAGAGTAGCGAAGTAAGGCTTACACCAAAAGAATTTGATATCCTTGAACTTCTCGCACGTAATAAGGGCATTGTCCTAAGCGTCGCGAAAATATATGAAGCTGTTTGGAAAGAGAATTACTTTAAATCTGATAACACTGTAATGGTTCATATTACAAAAATCAGATTCAAAATTGAAGATGATCCGAAAAATCCTATTTACATCAAAACCATTTGGGGAGTGGGGTATAAAATATGAGGAGTAAAAAGCTAAGCGTTCAACTCCTTACAGCAATAGCAATAAGCTTTTTTATCTCAGTCCCAATTGTTAGTAATATTTTACTATATGTCATGGATATTTTTTTCAAAAAACCTAATTTTATTGGTATAACTATATATTATTTTATTTGGATAACTACTGTTATCTTAACTTTTATTATAAGTCTTTTAGTAATGATTCGTAGAAAAATAAAATACCTTCAACATATTACAGATAGTGTTCAAACCATTGCAAATGGAAAACTGGGTACTACTATTGAAATTAAGGGAAATGATGAGTTAAGTCAACTTGCTAAAAATATCAACTATATGTCAAAAGAGTTGAAAAGTAAGTTCGAACATGAGAGGCAAATAGTGAGTGCAAAAAATGAACTTATTACAAATATTTCTCACGATTTGCGTACACCTTTAACTTCTATCATTGGATATGTAGATTTGTTGAGAAAAAAAGAATATAGAGATGACGAACAATTATATGATTATTTGGAAACCATTTATTCTAAATCACAAAATTTCAGCAAACTTATTAATGAACTATTTGAATACACCAAACTTACAAGTCCTGATCTAAAATTAAACTTTACTGAAGTTGAGTTAGGCGGATTATTAGAACAAATATTAGGAGAATACATGCCAATTTTAGAAAAGGAAGGTCTGGACATTCAAAAATCGATAACTGAAGAAGATATACACGTATCGATGGATATTGAAAAAATAGTGCGTGTCTATGATAATCTTCTAATGAATGTTATAAAATACAGCAAGAAACCCTCTATATTAAAAGTAGATCTTCATATAGTTGGCATAAAAGCTATTTTTACTATATCCAATCAAGTAGAGAACTTACCAGTACAAGACGTTAATAAATTATTTGAACGCTTTTATCGAGGAGATATGGCAAGGAAGGAAGATGGAGGGTCTGGTATTGGACTTGCCATATCTAAAAGGATTATAGAGCTTCATGGTGGAACAATTGATGCTAATTATAGAGAAGGTTGGTTAACCTTTACAATTGAAAATATCATTAAAGAATAATTTCTTATGGGAAACGGCGAACTGGATATTGTTCGAATTTTTTTAGTGGATTTATTAAAATGGAATGGTGAAAGTTGATTTATGATGAAGAATTATAGTCTTAATACTATTCATAGCTAAATTTCCAAATAGTTAAACTGGATTGTGAAAGAACGCACTTATACTAACGGTTGCCTTAGTAAAATAAAATGAGCTTGGAGATACATATCCCAGCTCATTTTTTATGCACATTTTTAAAACTAACTTTAACATAGCCTTTTTCATTTATTGGTTTTATCTATCCTTAACTAATCAATTAAGTTTTTTTGCAGTCCCTTTTTGACTATTTGAATGTAGTGTTTAATTTTTCTTCATGTACTCATATACATTTTTAGTCGGGATATTAAGTAAAGAAGAGATTTCAGTGATTTTCATTCCAGCTGTTTTCATTTCTCTCACTTTGTACATCATTGCTTCTTCATATTCTTCGGCAATAATGAACAAAGGGTTTAATAATGACTCCCATATCTCATAATCAGAGAAATTATTTTTTGCTATTATTTTTGCTAATAGTGATTTTACATCATTTACCTTTAAAGATTGCTTTCCTAATATTAATTCTCTTTCTTCAAGAAAACATTTTATTTCTTTTAGAATATTTATGAATGAATCCATTGAATTCGCTATGAAACTACCAGTTCCCCAACTCCCTAATCCGTGCAACAATAATGACACTGGGTAACCTTCTTCATTTAAATCTATAATAATTGGATCACCACACAGCGTTTCATAAGCAATAACAATCCAGTTATCATCCCAGGAACCCTCTTCACCGGTTATAAGAGAATTTCCTTCTAAATCGAAACTATAGCCCACTTGATACTTACCTAATTGTTCAAAAAAGAATACCTCAAAGTCTACATAGTCTTTAATTTTTTCATACTCTAAATTGATTTGCTTCAAGTTCCTTTCAATGTCTTCTTTTTGTTGAAAGGAATTAAACATTAAATTATTCAAAGTAACAACATCCTATCATCCTTTCGTTATATAAACGAAAGGGTTATCTTTTTAAATGGTTGAAATATACATACTCCAATAGGCCTCTAGCTGTCTTTCTTGAAAAATGGTTAAGCTACTCATATTTAATATTTCTTCTTTTAAAACCTGAACTTTATCTTTTTGCTTTATATTATAAAAGTTTTTACCAAGTTCTACTCTTAATCGGTTCTTTACAGATAAATTACCAAAGGGATCGAAATAAGAATCTATTCTCGATTTATCCTTCACCCCTGTGTAGGTAAAGCGTTGGTAGTAGTTTAACTCCTTCTCAAGCTCAATGTATCTTTTTATCGCCTCGGATTCCGTAATTGTTTCCTTTAATAGCTCTAATTTAGTCTCTATTAGCTTTACTTCACTTGTATAATCATGTTCTCTTAATATGTTTAAGTTTTCTTCTACCCACTTTACATCTACTCCATAGTCTGACTGCAAGCCTAAAATATTAAAGGAACAAATAGCAAACGCATCCTTTACCTCTATATGCTCTTTGATTTCCTCTACTGATGGGTAGCCAAATTTGGAAGGTTGGATAATCTCAACGGATGGATTGTTAAATAATATATTTTCTATATCGTTCTTGTGTAGGTGGTTAACAATGATTAATAATGTTTTACCTGCATTTTCTTTGGCTATGGCTTTAATACTCATTGCCTGCATATAAGTTCTATACTGAAAGAGTCTTCTTGAAAAATCCTTTTCCCCTGATGATTTCGTTTGAATCCACTCATTCATCTGTTTAATGACTTCTTTTCTTTCGGAATAAAAGAAGTCTTCTTTTAAGTTAGGAAAAGATACAAATTTCTTAAAAGAGTTTTCTCCTCTGACAAATGCTGGTTGATCAATATCATTTATACCGAGTGCTAATTGTTGATCATTTGGGGAGGCATTCCAATCAAAGGGAAAAACAGGTATTCCCCTTTGTCGCGCATACGGTAAAATAATTTCCTGCTGCTCATAAGTAAAATCCTGAAAGTCTAATCGGGCAAATTTTTCAGGACTTCTTTCTATTCCTATTAAATCTGGCTTTACTCGATCAAAGAATGCACGATAAACGGCAGGTTGACATTCTCTTGAAACTAGCTGATATGCATGGCTTACTCCTAAAATTATCAATTTAGATTTCATATCATCTTATCCCCCCACCTTAGTTGCTAATCAGCGATCTATATTTAAAAATTCTGTAAATTCGTTTATACTTATTTTAACATATTTTCTATATCCCTTTCGGTCAATTTATTTAATTCTTTTATGAATGCTAAATGCCCCCTAATCTCTATTTGATATAATAAAAAAGAAGGAAAAATTTATGTAAATATAGGAGATAGTAGCTATGAAAATTGCCATATTCACAGATATCCATGGAAATGGACTTGCACTGAAAGCCGCCTTAAAGGATATTGATGCAAGATCAGATATAGAAGAAATCTGGTGCTTGGGCGATATGATTGCAATGGGACCAGATACAAACGAAGTGCTAGATCTTTTATTTTCTCGACCTGATATCCGAATGATTACAGGTAATCATGATGAGGCTGTACTATCTCTCAAAATAGGAGAAGGTCATCCAGATAGCTATAAGCATACTCGCGAACATCATCATTGGATAGCTGACCAATTAAGCGATAGAAATGCAGACAGACTTAAGAATCTTCCACGTATTCTTGAAAAAAATATAAATGGAGTGCATATTCTCGGCATTCATTATCATATAGAAGAAAAAAAGAGATTCGCCAATATAAAGGATGAGCCCTTTTACACCATTTTAGATGCCACATTAGAAAACATGGAGAAAATGTTTAAATCATATCCAGCAGACATAATCTGTTTTGGACATCATCATCCTGAACATTTTTTCTCAAATGACAAGCAGATCTATTTAAATCCAGGAGCTCTCGGAGTATCAAAAGGAAGCACTGCTCCTTATGCAATTATTGACGTTTCAACTGGCAAAACAACTGTTACTATTCACCATGTAAATTATGACAAAAGAGAATTTCTGGAAAAATTTAAGTTGCTAGATGTTCCCCAAAGAGAAATACTTTTTAAATTATTTTATGTAGGAGAATAAGCGCTCATGTTACAAATTATATTTTAAACACTAATCCCTTGAAGCTAAGTAAAGAGGCAGTGAGTTAATTCTTGTAATAATCCATAACTATAAGGATACCTTGTTCTGAATGAATTCCGTTTTGGTAAATATTAATTTAACTAAAGATGTTCTCTTTTATATCTGAGATTATATACAGTTTTCACTTGATATCAAAGAATTTTAGTTGTTCGGAGCAAAGGCGGCGACTCTTAGGGGACACGCGCGTGGGAGAGACTACAGGCTCGACTCGTACCCCCAGGAAAGCGTCCGCTGTAACGGATAACAACGACTTAGTAGTAGAAAAGAGTCCCGGAAATTTACTTATAGTAAATTTTCCGGGACTCTTGAATTTCTAAGGTGGATTTTGTCCGAGCCTCATTTTATTTTAATTCATCTTTGATTATATCAATTAAATGTTAATTAATAGTATTTTAATGATACTCATTAATGCTTTTTCACTTTAAATCAGTAAAGTGTATTGACCCTATTCTGAATAGTTCTTATAATTAACAACAATCTGTAAGGATGGGAGACAGCGATAATGAAAGATTTTATAAGTAAATTACTTACTGGTATGAGTATTGGAATTGTGGTGGCCCTAATACCAAATGCATTGCTTGGCGAAATGCTAAAATTGTTAATTCCACACTTTCCTGTTTTACAGCCAATATTCGATATAACTGTATATCTAATGAGTATGCTTTCTATTTTAATTGGGGTGATGGTTGGAATGACCTTTAAGCTGACTCCTATTCAAACAGCTAGCGTTGGCTTAGCTGCTATGGTTGGAAGCGGGGCCATTACAAAAACAGCAGATGGTTTGTTTGCCTTAAGTGGTATAGGAGTGGTATTGAACACAGGTATAACAGCTGCATTAGCGGTATTATTTGTGAAATTTATCGGAGATAAGCTGAAAGCTTATGCGATTCTTTTAATCCCTACCTTAACTATTTTGTTTCCAGGTTTGATTGGTTACAATCTATTGCCGTTCATGAAAAAATCAACAGGCTTATTAGGTGATGGCATCGCTTATCTTACAACCTTACAACCAGTTGTTATGGGAGCAGTAATTGCAGTTGCATTTTGTCTTATCATTTTATCTCCTATATCAACTGTTGGTGTTGCAACTGTCATTATGCTATCTGGAATTGGCTCTGGGGCAGCTAATTTAGGGATTGTAGCCACAGGTGTCGGCCTAGCAATTGCTAGCTACAAAGCAAATAACCTAGGTACTGCACTAGCACACGTGCTTGGTTCTCCTAAAATACAAATGCGCAACTTTTTTATGAAGCCTAAAATTGTTTTTCCAATGATTATAACAGCTGCCATCCTAGGTGGATTAGCAGGAGCTTTAAATATACAAGGTACACCGATGAGTGCCGGCTTTGGATTATCTGGTCTTATTGGTCCTTTAAATTACATAAATCTAGCTGAGGGCGGATGGAACCTAGAGAATACTGCAATTATGCTGAGTACTTTTCTGATTCTTCCCATTGCATTAAATATTGGGTTGATATATTTGTTTTCTCGTAAGCTGAAAATGATTAAATCACAGGATTACAAGCTAGATTTTGAATAAGTGTACATACGAGGATTTTTTGTGTGACTTAATTAGAATTAAACTCCTATCAGCATCATACTATTTTTCAATCATAAAGAGCTATCCTATTTGAATCAGACATCTACTAACGTTTATGACTAAAAAATAAAAAGAGAGATAGCGATTATGCTATCTCTCTTTATTTATTTATAACTATCAAACAAGTCTTGGACTGTATAATAGGATTTTTTTAAACGTTCCTCGTATTCTGGTAAATCCCAGTTATCCCATTTATAGCTTTTCAAAGTCTGCAACTTGCCAGCTTCCATGGATGGCAACGTATCTTGAATACTGTCCTGCTTGTCCATGAATAAGGCTCCTATATATATTTCATCCACAAACTTGCTTGCCTCTATTCCGTCCCTATATAAATCACCAGTAAACTCTTTTTGACTTGGATCCTTTGCACGTATTAATAGCCAGGGGATTCTAAGCTCAATCTTACCGTCCGCTATATAATAGTCGGCCAAAGAATCATAATCATCGGCTTCTGGGTCTCCATTACCTTTTTTCAGCTTACCAGCTTCATAGGCTTCAAAGGGAAGTGTAGTATTTTGTTGAGGCAAGTATAATTCCTTGTTTAAGGCATACTGCTCTACTACAAATTCACCGCTATCTAGTGAAGTGGTACTTGGCTTTGGCTTAAGTAAATTTAAAACATGACCATATTGATACGAGAAAAAATCATAATATTTATCGACCAACAGTCTAGATTCACTTTCCTTAAGATTTAGTATGAAATCTATGCCGTTATTAAAAGAAAGATCGGATATACCGTTAATCTTTGTATTCCCTTGATCAGGAACAATATCCAAAAGGAAGATAGGATATCCATCATTTTTGGTCTCATAGTCAAGCCTTAGATAAAGGTACCTTTCGTCATGGTCCACATATAAAGAGTTGATACTTCTATCTTCTTTTTTATATAGAGGCTCTACTTCCCACTCATCCGTTTCTCCATCCACTTTTACCTTATGTCGATCAAAACTTAACAAACCAAATTGTTGCTCATTTGTTTGAGCATTAGACCAATAAGGGCGTCTATCTGGATTATCATAGTCAACTGTATTCCAAGTTCGCTTAAACCATTCATCCTGCCAGGTGAAAACCAAACCACCTAGTAGCTTCTCTGCCATGATATCTTCAAATAGACGGCTAATTATTTTTCCCTGCTCGTCTTCAGAAAGGAATCCTTGATTCCACCCAAATGGGTTTTTATGTGTTAGCCCCCTCGAACCAGGCACCCCAAATTCGGCTATTAAAACAGGGAGACGATGTGCCTCATGCAATTCTTTTAAATATGCAGCATAGCTATTAAATTCTCCACGATGGTCAACAAAAGTTTGATAAGATTCTTCATAATTAAAGAAGTCCGGATAATAAGGATATACGTGATATGAAGCAAATTGGTTAGTTAGCTTCATTTCATTTTTAGTATAAATTACGTTTGGGTCCACTCCTACTAAGTCTTCCTGCTCAGCAGGTTCTGCAGGATGATCTAAAATATCTGTTGTCACCCAATTTGTAAAGCTCATAGGTCTAATCCAGTTATAACGTTCCTTTTCGTACTTAACGATAGTATCCATTTGCTCCGCTAGCCAATATTCAAATGGCTTTGCTCCCTGAGTTTTAAAATATGTACCGCTATATTCTCCTAAGGAGCTATACTTCTCGTTCGTATTTAACACCATATAGGGATACCACTCAATTCCAAGCACCCATCCGGCGATATACTCAGAAACGTCTGCAGTATATACACCTGAAGCATGACCAGCCCTTTCCTTCACTGTTTTGTTTCCATGAATAACATCCACAATGGTCTTCATCTCTGTTTGAAAATCTTTTAAATTTTCTTCATCGAAGGCATCTAATGATTCCTCGAGCTTTTCTTCATTGATCCAGACCCCGTGTAGCACATAGATTTTATTGTCATGTTCTTCATTATAGCGTTTTAGGGCATTGTAAAAGCCTGGTGGATGCAGTGTATAAACACGTACCATGTTCGCGTTCATTTCACCTATTTGTTCAAACCAGCGATAGTATTCTTCTTCAGTGATGGCAGCTTCACCTGGAAAGTAGCCTGGTTTTCCCATACCAATGTTTACTCCCTTGACTGTTAAAGGAGTCCACTTGTCATTCTCAAACACTTCAAATGTCTCACCCTGAATTCTTGCGGTATAGCGTAAGTCAGTTTCCATTACGGTTTCCTCACTTGTATCGAAGTCTTCTAATATAACCTTCATCATAGGAAAATATGTGGACCAATAAAAAGCATTTTCCGCAAATCTCTCTGCTAAGTTATAGATATGAGAAAGACCCTTCAGCTGATAAAAAGACGGTACCTTTGCAACATCATTAAAATCTCCTGCAAAATAATAACTGGAAGAATGCGAATGTGTTTTCTCCAAAACTGCTGCAAACTCTGTAGGTATAGAGTACTCCTCTAGTAAACTCTTACCAGCCTCTGTTAGATCCCATTGATAGTTAGCTAAAACCTTTGCACCCTCTTTGGGAAGGACAATGTCAAACCAATATTGGTAATCTGTACTTTGCTCTAGGTCAAACTTTGATTCCCCAGTCTCCGTAAAGGCTACTTGAATTCCTTTCTCCCCAAAATGTTTATCACTTTCTAAAACTAAAACTTCATTTTTGTCATTTACTAAAACAAAACCTCCGCCTTTATAGTTCCAACTTTCTACGGCGTCAATCATCCACTTAGGAATCTCTTCATTGCTTTTTGGGTCCAAATCTGCGAAGTATCGCCCTGTCCACCCAGTCCAATTGAGTCCTAGATAATTTTCTATACTCTCTCTAACTTTAGGCTCGGTAGGATATGCAAAAGTATTGAACTCGGCAATTAACAAGCTTTTTTCCTGATCATTTAGTCTTTCAAGAATATGATTCCATTCCTCTTGCTCAAGTCCTCCATACACCTTATTGCTACCCTCATAGACACCGTAAGTATCTGCCAAATAAATCACGTCATAATTTGAGTAATCTTTGGGTAATTGTCGTGTTTGCCCCTCTTTTTTGTTCGGTATATACCCATAGTAGTCTGATGTAGCATCATATTCATCGTTGCCATTTGAATATTTCAAATGATTCAATAGCCAAGTAAGCCCTAAATGCTCTCGATAAGACTCATCTGGTACCGTTTTATCTATGATAGCTATACTCATCTTATTAGCTGGCTCTATAAACCAAAGAATAATTGGTAGAAGTAAGATGAAGAGAATAATAACACAAACTAAATAAAATCGTTTCATCTCCACTATCCTTTCTGAGAAAGACCTTTACGCTGCATAGTTCCCCACACATTTTTCCCTAGCATGAAATGGACAATTCCTTCACATCTCCAAAATAGAGTTAGTGGCTTGTACCAAAAAATTTCTGTGAGGGAGATAACAATTAACCGAAAGACATCTCTCACTTTTGGGAATGTATTTGTGCTCCATGCCTCCAATAATATCGATAATGCTGAAAAAATTGCCCCATAAACCACAAATAATAGGGAGAGTAAAATAGCAATTTCATAATAAATGTCTCCTAAAAAGAAGGCAAAGATAATATATACATATCCACCTAGCTCAATAATTGGCCCCAAGCATTCAACAATCCAGAAATAAGGAAAAGAAATCATACCAATCCCACCGTACTTTGGATTGAAGGTCATCTTTCTATGCTTCCATAGGCTTGTGATTAAACCTTGATGCCATCTTCTTCTTTGCTTTCTTAAAGTAGCTAAATCTTGTGGAGCCTCTGTCCAACAAACCGGATCTGGAACAAATTCTATACGTTTCTTAGAATTTCTTTCCTTTAATAGGCGATGTAGCTTAACAACCAATTCCATATCTTCTCCAATGTTATGCTTGGAATATCCTCCAGCCTCTATGACCCATTGCTTGGAGAAAACACTGAAGGCTCCGGATATAATTAGTACCAAATTAAATTTACTAAGAGCAATTCTTCCCATAAGAAAAGCTCTCAAATATTCAACTACTTGCATGACAACCAAGAAATTATCGGATAGGCCGGTTTTAAAAATAGATCCTAGTTGAATATCTGACCCATTAGCTATACGGATATTCCCTCCAGTCGCTATTACTTCGCCGTTAGACAAAATAATTGGCTTCATCACCCTCAACAGAGAGGTTTCTTCTAGTATAGAATCACCATCTATGGAGCAAAAATAAGGATACCTCGCTACATTGATGCCAGCATTTAACGCATCTGCCTTTCCCCCATTCTTCTTGTTTACTAACAGTAAATTAGGGTGAATATCGGATTGGTAAATATCTAGTATAGGTTCCGTAGTAAGCTGATCTCTTATAATTTTTTTTATCTTTTTCATTTTAAATTGTTCGATTACTTTCTGTTGTGTAGTGTCTGTAGAGCCATCATTGACTACTATTAGCTCTGTTTGTGGATAACGTAGGCTCAAGAGAGAATGTATACTATCAATTACACCCGCTTCTTCATTGTATGCGGGCACAATAATAGACACAGGCTTTGAATAGATGACATCAATATAATCATCGTCTAGTTCATCCTTGTCCAGCTTAGATTGCTTTCTTAGCTGGTGGAAGGCCATTAATAGCATAATACTGTAAGTTAAAATAACGATAAGCATATAAAATAATATTATTCCCGCAAAAAATAATAGAATATATTCAAGAATATTAGCTAAGCCCATTATGGTTTTTGTCCTTTCCCTAGTGCCTCATAGGCCATATCAATTGCGTATCGATCACTAGAATTTTCTATATACTCCTCCAAACTCTCTCTCCCATTTTTATCATTCATCATAGTTCTGGCAGCCTGTGATCGAACCCACCAGGACTCGTCCTCTAACAATATTTGTAAATGGGGTAACGTGTAGGATAGTGGTAATAGCTGAAAAAGCTTAGCAATCATTAATCTCTCCTCCCAAATAGGAGATTTCACAAACGGCAAATAAGTTTCCGGATTTATAATAACTCCAATTTCATAAATTGCCCTTAGGGACCTTATACGAATTTCTACATCCTCTTGCTTCAATTGCACTTCTAAATGAGGTAAATACTCAATATCTCTTTTAAGTCCCATCGTTTCAATTAAGGAGTAGCGACAAGTCTTAGGTAAATCACCTATTTTATCCGTTAAGTTGTCTATTAGCTCTGGTGTGAGATTTAAAAGAAGCTTTTTATACTCATATTCTGATAGAGGAACAGTACTGACTAACATATGTTGTAAAAATAATTTCTTATTAAAAAGCGAATATATCTTTAAAAGCTGAAAGTATTCTTCTCTTGAAATTCTTTTTCTACCTAGCTTTTCACAATCCTTTTGAAGAGAACTAATCCTAAAATCCTCTATACGAAACATAGCGTTCATTCGCTTGCTCCAACTCTTACTATGCAAAAGAACGCTATAGTAATCCTTTAGGTATCTATTGGAAAATTCACTGATTTTATCTTGTATAGATTCGTTAGAGAGATTTTTTAAATATGTAGCAAAAATTTCTTCTATGCCCATTATCTCTTCTCTACTGCGAGGAATGAGATACTTGTTAAAAGGTATCCCGTCTATTAAAAAGCGATGCCAATCCCCTTCATAGTCGTGAACATAAGACTCAATTTTCCCATTAACTTTTACTTCTCTTATTCTCTTAAAAATTAAATATAATCCAATTGATATTAATATCAGGGTTAATAGAAAGATAAGCAGAAGGACAAACTTAATCGATATCTGAATCATAGCCATAGCCTTTCAAAGGTTCTTTTAATTTGTGCTTCAAATAACCTAAGATTAAAAGGTTTTATTAAATACTCATCTACCCCTATTTCATAGGCATAGAGCATGTCCTCCTCGGTTTTTTTCTTAGTCATCATGAAGGTTATAAAACGCTGACTATTAGGGAGCTGTTTAACCGTATGTAAAACTTCCAAGCCATTTTTTCTCGGTAAAATATCATTCATAATAATAATGTGCGTATGACTAGTAAAATACCAATCAGATTTTAAAAACTCATAGCCATCGGAAAATGCTTTAATCTCTAATTCGAAATAGTCCACATTCATCTTTTCCAACGATGAGCTAAGTACTCTACGGAATATCTCATTTTCCTCTAATATACTTATCTTAATTTTTTCCATATCTTTTTCTTTAAAATCCTGTATGTAATTAACTTCAAAGGAGCCACCGCGATTAATTACTTCCTTTAGAGCCCCTACTCCAACCTCTAACAGTTTTTCAAAATCTGCACGATTGTTTCCTATCTCTACAACACTTGCATAGAGAGTTGAGGTTGACACTATTTTTGAATCTTTAAATAATCTGTTAAGAAATGCTTGCGCTTCTTCTTCACCACTTTGAGATAGTATAATACACCAGTTGTTTGGCTCTATTAACTCAAAAAGAAAATCCGTTTTTCTAATCTTGCTGCCTAAATATGAAGTTAAATCATTTTGCTGAAATATTTCTTCCTTTAAAGCAGCCGATAAAAAAACTGCAGTAATAGTTGTGCGAGAGCGGACGACATTAGCTTTTAATACATTAAAGAATTCTTTAATTTGAGTAAAATTTTGTTGAGACCCAGCTTCACTCCTATTTTTAGTTAAGCTCATTCCTTCACCTCTTTTAGAAATATTATCCATTAATTAATTTTTATTTACAAATAATATAATTTTACCATTTATATACCCATTTTATTGAAGAATAGACAATTTAAAATTTTCTTTTATATGTATCCCTTACATAGTTCCTACACTTAGTAAAAAATCGTCGATTTCCGTTTCAGGTACAACGCTTTCCGCGAGCACCACGGCCTCAGCCTTCAATCCAATCGACTAATATTGAACAACCCTACGAGGAATTAAACTTGTTCATGCAAGCAATCCGAAACTTCCTCGTAGTGACGATTCATAAAAAAATTTAAAAATAAAAAATACCCAGTGAGGCGAAACTCTCCGGGTATTTTATCTTTTTGAAGAATAGTCTGCTGACTGCTTTATCTATTTATAACTTATTGATAAAAATCTTTAGGTATTGCTCCTATTGTACGACGATGATAAAGCAATGGATTCTTTTCCTCATTTTTTATATCCACAACTTTACCTATTAATATAGTGTGATCTCCTGCATCCACCTGCTTAAATAAGGTACATTGTAAAACGGATTGACTATTTGTTAAAATGGGCAGATTTAGCTCAGATTCACTCCACTCACATCCTGAGAAACGGTCCTCTATTCGACTAGCGAATAAATTACATAATTCACTTTGATCATCAGCTAATATATTTACTGCAAATTTATCTACCTTTAAAAATTCTTCATATGAAAAAACTCTTTTATCAATGGACCATAATATAAGTAATGGATCCAGAGAAACAGATGCAAATGAGTTAACCGTCATCCCCATTGGCTTGCCTTGCTGATTTAAAGCAGTGACCACCGTGACTCCTGTTGGATAGTTCCCCATAGCTGCTTTGAAATTTTCTATTTGTTTAGATTCATTTTCCATCTGGCAACTTCCATTCTTTTTTCTTTCATCATATCAAATGCCCTATATTCTTTCACATAATAAGTTTTATCTTTTGTTTAAATTTTGTTCTTACGGGTAAAGTATCTATGTAGAACAAACAACTGGAGGGATTTTATATGACAGTCAAATTAACCGTAGAAAATGCCGTACAGGCTAAGCAAGAAATCGAACGATTAGAAACTCAAGGATACCATAAAGACCATATCCACATTTTCGCTCATTCAAAAGAACGTGCAGATGATGTAAATGATGCATTAGATACATCTGATGTTGGTATGAAGGAAATGGGATTCCTACAATCCATGAAAAATATGTTCACTTCTCGTGGAGATGAATTAAGAGCAAAAATGAGCGGAGCAGGCTTAACTACTCAAGAGGCAGAGGCTGCTGAGAGAGAACTAGATGAAGGTAAGCTAGTTATTGTCGCTCACGACCCTAAATAAGAATAAACAAAAACAGCCCATTGTTAAACAATGGGCTGTTTTTTTGTCTTACGAAGCCGCACCAAGGTTACAAGTAATATGTACAGTGTGGGGGCTAAAGTAGTTAGTATTACAAGTCCTCTCCATCCTAATTGTTCCCATATCGGTCCAAGTAAAGTACTCCCGGCTCCTACTCCTATATAGTAGGACACGAGGTATAGACTAGAGGCACTTCCTTTATGATGATTTGCCTCCCTGCTAACTGAAGAGGCCGCTAAAGAATGGGATGTAAAAAAGCCTAAACACGCCACACATAAACCAACCACAATTATCCAAACGGAGCTACTCATTGTAAATAGTACACCTACACTTAATACAAAAACTCCTGTTATTAGTACCTTTCTTTGACCAATTTTGCTCGCAAGCCAGCTTGCGAGGGGAGAACCAATTACTCCAAGGCCATAAGCGAAGAACAAATTAGAAACAGCATCAATGGAAAGTAAAAAAGGTTCTTCAGTAAGATGGAATGGGATATATGTCCAAATCCCAGTAAAAGATAATTGAAGTACAATTCCTAAGCCGAACATCAAAAGTAAAGATGGATTTTTTAAATGACAAGTAAAACCTTCTAAGTCTTCTCTCAAGCTAGCTTCTTGAGGCTGAAAGTTCCTAGATTTAGGTAAAGCAAACAAGACTAAAATAAACACAAACACACCACTGGCCGCTAAAATATAGAAAGCTTTTTCCCAAGAGAAATGCTCAGTTGCATAGCCTGTAACTACTCTACCTATCATTCCTCCTAAAGCATTGCAGGAAATATATAAGGCAGTGGCTACGCTTATAAATTTCTTATTTATTTCCTCACTTATATAGGCAAGAGCCGTAGAAGGTACACCTGCCAATAAAAAACCTTGAACAAATCGTAAAAAGATAATCCAACCAAAGCTCTCTGTTAGAGGCATGAGAATAAAAGGTAGGAGTGATCCAACAAGGGATATTTTCACAAAGATAGTTCTTCCTATTCGATCTGAGAAAAAACCTAAAACAACTAACCCTATAATTAGACCACATGTAGTTAAAGACATCGCCATACTTGAGTATGAGACCTTAACATTAAACTCCTCCGTAAACATTGGAAGTATTGGCTGGACCGAATACATAGCACCAAAGATAAACATAGATGCAAACCCCAGGCTCATTACTATTCTCCAAAATTGAAAATCTCTAATAGAATATCCTTTAAAATTTCTTGAGTCACTCAATATTATCCCATTCTTTCAGGAAGCCACTTGCCACTCACTACAAGAGATTTGCTCCTATAGGTGGTGTGATCATACCTAGCTCCGTATTTAATTGTCATAATTATAGCAAAACTAATAATATTTTTCCTAAAGAATATAAGTTTTGGTAAATAAAATAGGGAAAGTATTGGGTTTTTAGAAATAGCTCTAGTAGTTTAAATAACGAGTGTAGTACGGTAACTTATATATTTTCCCTTGAGTCCTTTGTGTTTTAAGTCCGTTTGTTGCACAATAAACATATGAATCTTGAAGAGGTGAAATCATGAAACCAGTAATACTTGCTGAAAAACCAAGTCAAGCTAAAGCCTATGCAGATGCTTTTTCAGTTAAGCGTCATGAAGGCTATATTGAAATCTTACCCTCACCTATCTTTCCTGAAGGAGCTTTTATCACTTGGGGAATCGGACATTTAGTAGAATTGAAGGAACCTAAGGCATACGATCCCAAATGGAATAGATGGTCACTTGCAAGCCTGCCCATATTGCCTGAGCGCTATGAATTTCAAGTGGCTAAAGGAAAATCCAAGCAATTTACAATCGTTAAAAAATTGATTAAATCTACCGACACGGTTATTAACGCCTGTGACGTTGATCGCGAAGGATCTAATATCTTCTATAGTATTTATAACCAAACAGGTGCAAGAGGAAAAAATATTAAACGTTTATGGATTAACTCTTTAGAAATAGATGAAGTGCGAAAAGGATTCGCCAATCTACAGAACAACCAAAAGGATTTACTAATGTATGAGGAGGCAAGAGCTCGACAAATCAGTGATTGGCTTGTCGGTATGAATGCATCTCGCCTATATTCTCTCTTATTGAAAGAACAAGGGATTCAAGATGTATTTCCTATCGGCCGAGTTCAATCTCCTACACTATATTTGATCTATCAGCGTCATATGGAAATTGAAAACTTTGTATCAGAGCCTTTTTATGAGATAGAAGCCGTTTTTACAGCTGAGCATGGAAGCTATAAGGGAAAGACAAAAGCAAAGGAGCCAAAAAGAGAAATTATTCAAGCTCTTTTAGCAAAGCACGGCATTCAACCTAATTCGCCAGGCATAGTTACTTCTGTAGTGACGCAAGATAAGCGAATTCCGCCTCCACAGCTTCATTCGTTATCGACTTTGCAGGCTACAGCTAATAGATTATGGAAAATTAGCCCTGCTAATGTATTAAAGGCAATGCAAGGACTCTATGAAAAAAAACTAGTGACGTATCCTAGAACTGATTCTCGCCATATCACGCCCAATGAGTTTGCTTATATTGTTGGGCAAGTAGAAGCTTATCAAAGACTCATCAATCAACCGTTTCCTATAGCCTCCCGTTCTTCGAAAAAACGCTATGTAGATAGCTCTAAGGTACAGGAGCATTATGCGATTATTCCAACCAAAAAGATTCCTTCTCCATCGGTTCTTGCCAAGCTTTCACCGATGGAGCGAAATCTTTATGAAGAGATTGTTCGAACAACTCTAGGTATGTTTCATACTGACTATCTTTATACGGAAACTAAGGTAACAACCGACGTAAATGGACTACTTTTCTTTACAACTGGAAAAACTGAGGTCGACAAAGGCTGGAAAGCTCTTTTTGTTCGTTCTTCTAATGAAAAAGAAAAAGAAGAACCCACTCTTCCTCCTTTAACTGAGAAGGAGCAGGTTTCAAGCAAAATTGAAATTAAAGAAGGAAAGACCACACCTCCCAAACCATACACGGAAGGTCAGTTAATAGCGATGATGAAAACCTGTGGAAAACTTGTAGAGGACAAGGGTGAAACCGAAATTCTAAAGGAAGTAGAAGGATTAGGTACCGAGGCTACTCGTAGCGGAATTATAGAAACCCTAAAAAAACATAGCTATATACAGGTAACTAAAAATATTGTTTCAATAACAGATAAAGGTCGCGTCCTATGTCAAGCGATCGAAGGCAATCTACTCTCTAGTCCTTCTATGACTGCAAAATGGGAAAACTATCTTCGTAAAATAGGGAATGGAGAAGGTTCTCAAGACCGTTTTCTTGGAAGCATTGCAAAGTTTATTTATAGCCTAATTAATGACACACCAAGTCAGTTAAAAAATAAAAATATTACTATAAAGCTTCCTCCTAGGGAGCCAAGCTCAAAGTATGCGAGGTTTAAACTGGAGCCTATCGCTCCATGTCCTAAATGTGGACAAGGTTCTATTGTTGCCCGTAAGAATTTTTATGGGTGTACTAATTATAAAAATGGATGCACACAGACATTCAATGGCTTCTTCTTAAAGAAAAAGATAACCCCAAGTCAGATAAAGCTTCTTTGTACAAAGGGTACGACAAATATTATTAAAGGTTTTGAGGCAGAAAATGGGCAAAAATTTGATGCAAAGCTTGCTCTAGAAGAAGGCAAAGTAAAGTTAGAATTTAAGTGATTTTCTTTTAAAGTGGAATGGTAGGATATACTTAAAAATCCCAAAAACACTACCATCAGTAATTCCTAAATCTAGCATTTATTGCTAATACTTTCTCGTGTAAAAAAACAGAGGTTGCCAATTTGTAATTAAATTGGCAACCTTTTAATTTAATAATCTTCTAATCGAAAGGATATGCATAGACTGTTTCACCCTTACGGCCTTTAGTTGTAACAGCCTGAGATAAAGAGTTTATAATGGCTTCCTCCGTCGCTTCTGCTGCTGCTTGAAAGAGGTCATTCATAACAGCATAGTCATCTCTCAGCATATACCTTGTTTCAACACTGATTTCAGAGATATGAGGAATTTTATGGGCGGTAGAAAAAGCAATGACAATGTCACCACTTCCGTTGCTAAAATGACTGCCTGTTCTTCCTAAACCAATACCACAACGCTTTGCAACTCGCTTAAGCTGATTGCTGCCAAGCGGTGCATCAGTTGCTAACACGATTATTATTGAACCATCTGCAGGCGTTGGATAGGCTGGTACAGAATTCTCTTCTGTTGCCTTGTAACGTTCCGCTTGAAATTCTTCTTTCTGACCAAAATTACTTAAGACCATGCATCCAATCGTATAGGCAGTATCACTGGATGTATCATAAACTACCCTAGATGATGATCCTATTCCGCCCTTATATCCAAAACAAATCATTCCCTTACCAGCTCCGACAGCGCCTTCTTCAGCAGCTTCCATCTTAGCATTTTGGATTGCCTCTATTGCATGCTTTGGTTCCACTGGAAGCTCACGAATAGAGTTTAATCTTCCGTCGTTACATTCTCCAACGACAATATTTATAGTGCCGGTAGATACTCCAATATCAGGATTTGCTTTTAACATATACGTTAACGCACCTTGAGTAACCGCTGGTACACCAAAAGTATTAGTTAGCATTATAGGTGCTTCGATTACACCTAACTCATCTACTTGTACCAAGCCGGTTGTTTTGCCAAATCCATTTAATATGTAGCTAGCAGCGACTACCTTATGATGAAACAAATTATCGTCATGAGGCAGTATAGCTGTAACACCGGTACATGCATTCTTTTCCTCTCCAAGTTCGTACTCGAGCGTTTTATGGCCCACTTTGACTCCAGCCACATCTGTAATGCAATTCTTCTGCCCCACAGGAAGATTTCCTATTGTCACACCACGTTGTCGTATTTTCATCGGCTTCATACCATCTATCCCCTTATATTAGCTAGTTCCTTCCATCTATTTTGATGTGCAGATTCAACAAAATCAGATTTATCTCCATATATTTCAATAATATCCTTAATTTCTTCTGCCGAATATTGTTCGTTCCGATTATTGGCAAGACTAGGGTAACCAGAGCCTCTTTGTAAATAATCAGAACTTGCAACTAAATACCATTGTTCATCTTCAAGTGGAATCTCGTTTAAATAGATAGTTTTAATATGTTTTCCATCGTGCTCGATTTCTAGTCCAGAGACATGTAATCCTCCTACAAATCTTCCTCTAAATCCCGGTCCACGTCCTTCAGCCAAACAAATCTGAGCATCTAAGGATGATTCAAGGGCTTCCTTTAAATTCTTCCCTTGAATCTCAAAAAGAGTAGGGTTCAACGGAGACGGGCATACTTCAATTAGTTTTTTTCTAGACATCTCACGGAAAATACCAGCGTTACAAATACCGCTGTTGATAAGGCCAATATCCGCCTTAAGCATATCCTTCAGGCCATCAGCTATTAAATTACTAATAGGATTTTCCTCCACTACATCATGCCATAGAGGAAGGGCTAAAGAATATAGTGGCTGACTTAATGTGTTAATTGCTTTATCTTTATTTACCTTTAAGATCGAAACAATTTGTGGATCCTCTTGTATTTCCTTAGTTGGTATTGTCTGAGAGTTAATAAGCTGAACCTTTCCATCCGACACTTCTATTTCGACTATTCCTAAATATTCCCCATAATTTCCGGCACTGTTCATAATTGTTTCATTAATAAGCTTTGCCTCGTTGAATAGTTTATGGTCATGAGCCGAAATGATAATATCAATTTCCTCTATTTCATTTGCTAATGGTTCGTCAGCAAAAGTGCCAACATGACTAAGCAAGATACATACATCATATTTACCTTTGTTTCTATGAATTTCTTCCTTAATGGCAACCGTATAATCGGTCATGTGAAGGCCTAGCCCCTCATTAAACACGCCCATATCTGGAGAAGAACCTGTAATTAGAAGACGTAATCCATTTTTCTCTAGAAGAGTACTCTTACAAACACCTTGAATAGCTGTTTTGTCTTTTTTCATTAAATTATTACTAATAAAAGGAATCGTACTTTTGCTAGCCATATGCTCTAATGTATCTACCCCATTGAACATTTCGTTGTTACCAATTGTAATCGCATCGTAGCCTGCAGCTTCTAGCAATTCAATTGCAGCAATCCCTTTTGTTCCCTGCAATTCAATACTTTTAAAGTCCGCAAAATCTCCCCCGTCTAACACAATGGTATCAGCATCTCGATGCTCTCGAATTAAAGAAACTATTTTTTTATAATTGTCGAAGTGACTATGTAAATCATTCGTATGTAATATTTTTAATCTTGTCATGAACTCCAGCCCCCTAATTATTTTCTAATCATACCATATTCTAACAATTCTATTAACTTAATAATTTTAAAAAATATAAGCGTATTCCCCTAAAAACAGGGAATAATATTACTAATATTATTAAGGAGGTAACCAAATGGAAATATTAAAAGTAAACGGAGAGTTAGACAAGAAAAAACTAGCAATTAGTATTCTAGTACCCATCATCGGAGGTTCGGTTACTGGCTGGTTAGCAAATAGAAATGCACAAAAGAAGTATAAAAAATTAAAGCAGCCTTCCTTTGCTCCCCCCGCTCCTGTCTTCCCTATTGTGTGGACTTCTTTATACGCAATTATGGGATTAGCTAAATATCGTGCCGACCAAAAAGTTGAGCAGGAGGATTCCGATTCTTCCGCCATTCCCTTCTATGACTTACAGTTAGGTTTAAATTTCCTATGGTCTTTCTTATTTTTCCGTTGGGGTCTCAGAGGAACAGCTCTTATAGAAATGACCATTCTGTTAGGTGCAATCGCTATGACAGCATACGAATTTCAGAAGAAAGATACTACTGCAGGTGCTCTGATGATTCCATACATCGGTTGGGTGACGTTTGCTTTAGGCTTAAATTACTCTGTGTGGAAACTAAATAAATAAAACCAAAACACCAGATGTCTAAAATAATCTGGTGTTTTTATGTCTTGTTGATTTGATATACTTAATAGAATAAAAAGACAAACATAGGAGTGAGAGAATGGAAAATTTTAAGTTAACCATGAAGGAAGCCGTCCTATTGGAAGTTTTACGAAGCAATGGTGTATCAAACAAGGAACTAATAGATAATTTAGAAAGCCATTCATGGGAGGATCTCTACTCTAATGAATATCAAACATTATTAAACGTGTATGTACAAAACAAACCTCAATTTAAAGAGTTATTAGAAAATGGGTACTCCGTAAAATTTATTACCATTAATGGATTGAAAAACTTACTAAAGATGAAATTTGAAAAAATAGAAGACCAAGATTATAAGATTAATAATCATACTATAGAATTATTAGAACTCACTCCCCAGCAGCTAAGTACCTTAAGACAACTTCTTTCTATCAACTGGGTTGTAGAGGAATATGAGCGGAATGCATTAGACCCTGCCTCGTCTATAGTAAAAATCTATCCTATTGTAGTATTCCAATAATTATTATGTTTCTATGAGTTAACAATTACAAAAAAAAACAGTTAGGACCTGTATTTTTCCAGGCCCTACTTTTATTTGTTATTTGTAGCTTGATGAAGCTTTAACTCCAAATCAGCCCACATAAACTCTTTTGTTTTTTCATCCCATTTCATTGCTATAGCCATGTAGTCTATTACCTCTAGTTTCCATTTTTGAGCAATAGTAATATTAAACAATATACTCCCTGTCCTTCTTAATAAATAGTCTACTGCAGTTATTGCCATCTCATGGTCAATTGCATAATGGAGAGTTAATTTCATAATCATCGGTAAGTTTGTTTCCTCTAATACATTATCCGCTAGCTTAAGAATCTTATCCGTATTAGTACCATACATTGCAGCCAGCGAGGTTGCTTCTTCGTTGGTTAAACCTAAAGTCATTAAGTCTTTTGTTTTCCTTGATATGTAGCTCGCATAGTCTGTTGGGCTTTTAAATTCACCTCCAGATAATTTCAAGGTTTTAGTAATTGAATTTCCAACCGAAATGCCGCTTTTTTGTAAATCCTTACACAATAAATCAGTAATCGTTTCAGCCATCTTTCGGTATCCAGTTAATTTTCCTCCTGCAATTGTTATAAGACCTGTTTCAGATGTCCAAATCTCGTCTTTTCTCGATATTTCAGAAGGCCCCTTCCCTTCCTCTCGAATCAATGGTCTAACCCCAGCCCAGCTAGATTCAATATCATTAATTGTAAGTTTCGTTTGAGGAAACATAAAATCTATACATTGAATTAAATAGTTTTGATCGTCCTTATCTATGCTTGGATTGACTAAATCCTCTTCAAAGACAGTATCTGTAGTTCCCACATAAGCTTTGCCTTCTCTAGGAATGGCAAATACCATTCTTCCATCTGGTGTATCGAAGTAGACAGCCTGTCTTAAAGGAAATCTTTTCTGATCTATTACTATATGAATGCCCTTTGTATGTAGCAAACTTTTTCCTGCTATTTTTTTGTCTAAACCAATTATACTTTCTACCCATGGCCCCGAAGCATTAACTATTTTCTTCGCAAAAACATCGAATTGACATTCAGATATAAGATCATTCACTGTAATCCCACAAATCTTCCCATTTTCCGAATAAATTAGCTTTTCGGCTTTCACATAATTAAGGAGATCAGCTCCCTTTTCGTAAGCTTTTTTGGCAACCTCTATTGTGAGTCTTGCATCATCTGTTCTATATTCGACATAGTACCCTCCACCAACCAAATCCTCCTGCTTTAACAAAGGCTCTTTTTCAATGGTCTCATTTCGAGTAAGCATTTTTCTTCTTTCATGTCTTTTCACTCCTGCTAAAAAGTCATATACCATGAGACCAACAGAAGTTGAGTATTTTCCAAAGGTCCCCTTTTTATAAATAGGTAAGAGCATCCACTCTGGATGAGTTACATGGGGCGCATTAAGATAAACAATCTCCCTTTCTTTTCCGACATCTGCGACCATTTTAACCTCTAGCTGTTTTAAGTAGCGAAGACCACCATGGACAAGTTTAGTTGACCTGCTAGAAGTTCCAGCAGCAAAATCCTGCATTTCTACTACTAACACTTTTAAACCTCTCGTAGCACAGTCTAAAGCAATTCCCGTACCAGTAATACCTCCACCAATGACTATCACATCATAGTGGTTCTCCTCTAGTGTCGACAGTCGTTTCTTTCTTTCGATATATGAAAAATTTTTCATTATTTTCTCCTTTGCATTAAAAAAGACCATTACAATATACTTGCACCTAGGCAAGCCTTGTAATGGTCTTCTCTACATTCTCTAACCAAAATTATTTTCTTCTGAATATTATAAATATGTTACAATGGTTTAAAAACTAATAGATAGAAAAGGTGAGCAACGATGATTTTAGTAGACATGGTAGAGTCACAGATAATAGCTTCCGTTACTAATGAACAAGATTTAAAACAAGCAATTAATAGCAAGGCAAATATTGTCTTTCTGCTAACAGGAAACCTGCTGACAGCAGGCGGTTACATTAGTCAACTAAAACAAGCGAATAAATATGTCTTTGTCCACCTTGACTTCATAGATGGTATTTCTAGTTCAAAAACAGCTTTAACCTTTGTAGCAGACCAATGGAAACCTACAGGTATCATTACCACTAAGAGCCATGTGGTTAAGTTGGCTAAAGAAGCCGGACTAATGACAATCCAACGAATATTTTTGCTTGATAGAAGTGCGATAACTAAAGGAATTGAAATGGTAAACTCCTGCAGACCAGATGCTGTAGAGGTAATGCCTGGTATTATGCCTAAAGTAATTGACCAGCTCTCTACGAGCCTTGTTTTTCCTATAATAGCTGGAGGTCTTATTGATAACATTTCTGAGGTCCATCAGGCCCTAGAAAATGGTGCCTTAGCTGTCTCTGCTGGAATCCCAGAAATGTGGAATTTTAATCTATAAAGTAAGGATATCCCGTACACTTTCTAAAATGTATTTAGGTTTATGGACAGGATTTTCTAACATATTCAGAGTTGTAATCCCTGTCATCACTAAAACTGAATGCATTCCTGCATCATTACCCATTTTTATATCTGTTTCTAATCTGTCTCCTATCATATAGCAATTAGAAGCTTCCATTTGTAATACATCATTCAATACATAATTAGCCATCAGAGAGGAGGGCTTTCCAGTAATGAGCTTGATAGGTTCACCCGTAGTTCCTTCTAGAGCACCTATCATTGCCCCACAGTCTGGTATGTCCCCCTCTCTAACAGGACAGGTTCGATCGGGATTGGTAGCTATAATTTCTGCACCATTTTTCCAAGCTTGATAGGCTTGGTTTAGCTTATCATAAGTAAAATCTCTATCCCAGCCTAATACAACATGGGAAGCTCTAGCTGAACACTCCGCTAGTTTTATATTTTCTCCTCTAAGCTCCTCGAATAAGGGGGCTTCTCCAATCACATATACGGAGTCCTCTGGCTTCATAACCTTTTTTAAATAATGAGCAGTAATATAGTTTGAATTAATAACTTCCTCTAATTTTACTTCTATATCTAACTTCTTTAACTTTTCTACATAATCTTTTCTACTCGCTATAGATTTGTTTGTGAGAAAGATTACCTTATCTCCTCTTGCCTTCAAGCTTTTAATAGCTTCAGGAACTCCTGCGATTATCTCATTATCAATGTAGATTGTACCGTCTAGATCAAATATATATCCATTCAACGTCTTCACTCCAATAAACTATAACTGTTGTTTTCTTGACAAGAAATTAGCTACCCCTTGTAAAAGGAGCACGAGTACTATAAGAACGATGGACATCGCAGCAGCAGAGTAATACTCTGCACGTAGTATATTTTGGAATATAGCTAAGCTCATTGGCGCCCATTCAGGTGGTGCAAGTAATATGGATACGCTCGCCTCTTTAATGACGGTTATAAATACCAATACTGAACCAGCCGCTATCCCAGGTAGCATAAGCGGCCCAACAATGGTTATAGCAGCAGTTAAAGGAGTCGCTCCAAGATTGATAGCCGCCTCTTCAATGTCTTGCTTAATCGCTCTCATCGCTCCCATAGTAGACCTGACCATATATGGCAGTCTTCGAATTGTATATGCAATAATTAATAAAACAGCTGTACCAGTTAATTGCAAAGGAGCTGTGTTAAATGTTTGAATCAAAGCTATACCGAATGCAATTCCAGGGACAACTAAAGGTATAGAAGCCATGAAATCTAACTTAGATGAATTTTGTCTTACTACAAAATAAGAAACAAAAGTTGCTATGATAACACTTAATACAAGTGCTCCTGTCGCTAGCATAATACTGTTTTGAATATTCCCCATAGAGGTGGAAAAAATTGTTTTATAGTGATTTAGTGTATAACCGTTAGGCAGCAGATCTTTCCCCCAAGTTGTAGCCACAGATTGTAGTGCTACTGATAACATTGCTAAAAGTGGGATTAATACTACTAAAAAAGAGTAACCTGATAAAACTCTTGTTAATAATTTGTTTTCTATTAATTTCTGTTTTTTTGGTTTACCAGAAACAGAACCGTAGTTTCTACTTTTAGTAAATAAGTGTTGAAGCCAGAAAAAGAATGCAGCAACAATTACCATAACTACCGTTAGAATCGCAGCACCACCCCAGTTAAAGAAACCAGCTATTTCACGATAAGCCTCTACTACTAAAAGGTTTAACTCTTTCGGAGCTAGCACAATAGGGGTACCAAAATCGGAAAAACTCACCGTAAAAATTAATAATGCACTCGAGATAATGCCTGGAAGTGCCAATGGAAAAGTCACAAAAGTAAATGTGAACCAACTCTTTGCACCTAAATTTTGTGAAGCCTCTTCTAAACTAATATCACTTATTTTAAATGCCGCAACTAATGGCCATAACGCGTAAGGGAAGAAGAAAAACACTTGCACCATTACTACACCTGCCATGGAGTAGGGGTTGAGAAGCATCCCCTCTCCGCCTAATAGGTTGTAAATTTCCGTTACCCAGCCCGCTCTCCCGAACATTATGATAAAAGCGTAGGCTGATATAAAAGTTGGAACGATAAGTGGAATTGTACACAAGGCGGAAATTGTTTTTTTAAAGGGCATTTTAGTTCGTGCTATCCCATAGGCCATAGGAATGCAAAGGGTAATGACAATAACAGTTACTAAAAAACCCAAATATAGACTGTTTTTTAAGGCATCTAAATAGCCTGAGTTTGTAAATATATTTTTATAATTGTCTAATGACGAGCCTTTCAACTTTTCAATGGTTGAACTAAAAATTGTGGGATCCGTTATTGAACCCAAAATATTTATTGGCTGTCCTGTGAAGCTCACAAGAAATACCGAAAATAGTGGTAGTATCATGAAAAGGCCAAAAAATACGTATATAAATATTTTTACTACTGATAATCCACTGAAGTTTTTTAATGATTTCTTCATATCAATAGCACCCTTTCAAACTCTACTGTTAGCTTCACTTTTTTTCCTTCTTCAAATATATTAGCTCCGGTGGAGTAAGTTGTATCAACGATCAATTGATATTCCCCAACTTGAATATCATAGCGAACAATCGAACCTAGATATGTAGACATAAGGACTGTCCCTTCTATAACATTCGTTGTAGAAGAATCTACTATACTATCGACAGGCTCAACCATCACGTGCTCTGGACGTATAATGATATCCACGTCTTTCTTAGCAGTGCTATTAGAGGATTTCAATTTAAAACCATCCCCACTAACAATTAGCAAGCCATTTTCATCCCCTACAACTTCACCCTTCAATATATTGGAAGTACCAACGAAGTCTGCTATAAAAGGTGTTGATGGATTACTATATAGATCTGTCGGAGTACCAATTTGCACGATTTCCCCTTTGTCCATAACCGCAATACGGTCAGCCATACTCATCGCTTCTTCTTGGTCATGTGTAACAAAAATAGTTGTAATACCTAAATCCTGTTGAATAGATCTGATAGTATTCCTCATAGAGTGGCGAAGCTTTTGATCGAGATTAGAAAGTGGCTCATCCATTAATAGAACGGCAGGTTCCATCACTAATGCCCTAGCTAGAGCAACCCTCTGCTGCTGACCTCCCGAAAGCTCGCTAGTTAAACGATTTGCATATTTGTCTAGCTCAACATATTGAAGAATCTTCATAACTTTCTCTTGAATTGCTTTTGGCGTTTTTCCTAATCTTTTATTTAGTAAACGCGCATAAATACCTAGTTGTTTAACTGGATTACTAGAGTTTAACTCTTTAATGTTTAAACTGTAGGCGACATTGTCAAATACGTTCATATGAGGAAATAATGCATAGCTTTGAAAAACCATGCCACAATTACGCTTGTTTGCGGGAATGTTCTCTACTTCGTTATCTCCTATGTAAATTTTTCCTGAAGTAGGACTTTCAAAACCGGCAATACATCTCATTGTTGTCGTTTTTCCACATCCCGAAGGACCAAGAAGAGCGAAAAACTCGCCCTCCTTGATATCAAGGTTAATATCATGAAGCGCAGTAACGTCCCCAAACTTTTTTGTGATGTTACTTATTTTTACTGATCCCATTTATATTCACCCTTATTTATTGAAATTTATCTTTCCACTCGTTTCTTACTCGGTCATAGTTTTCGTTAACCCAATCTATATCGAGATCAACTGCTACCTCTTTTACCTTCTCCAAAGTCAAAGGTGTTTTAGATTCTACGTTAGGATTAATCGGTATATGATACCAATCCGCCATGATTTGTTGAGCATCCTCAGATAGAAGGAAATCTATAAATTCTTTACCACCTTTAGCATTTGGGCCACCCTCAATTAGTGATGCAGGATTTACAAGAACTGGTGTCTGATCAGGTACGATAAAGTCTACGCTTTCTCCCTTACTTTTTTGTTCATACGCCATAAAGTCAAAGCCAATTCCAATGTGTGCTTCACCCATTGCTACCCCTTTCGTTGGAGCTGAACCAGAGTCTGGCATAGAGTTAGACTGCTTCACTAATTGTTCAAAGTACTTCCAAGCCTCATCTTCACCTTTTCTCATCATTTGATCCATAACCATTAAAGTCGCTGTTCCAGAGGCTGCAGGATTTGGAAACTGGATTTTCCCTTCCCATTTAGGGTCTAACAGATCTTCCCACGTTTTTGGAGCCTCTTCCTCAGTCACTAGCTCCGTATTATAAGAGAATCCCAATACGAAAATTTCAATTCCAACATACTTACCGTCTTCATGTTTCATCTTGATGCCGTCTTCAACTACGTCCCAATCTGCTGCAAAATCTGGAATATACTCTGCTAAAATTCCACGCTCGACTGCTGCTTCAAAAGGTAGTATTCCTCCTCCGCCATACCATACATCAGCTTTTGGATTATCTTTTTCTGCTAACATTTGATTAACAAGTACATTTGTTCCAGCGTATTGTACATCTACTTTTCCACCGTGCACTTCTTCATATTTAGCTGCCAACTCTTTAGTAAAATCAGGTGTTTCAGGAGAATAAAGAGTTATTCGTTCTCCTCCACTTCCCCCTTCACTAGTGTCATCGCCTGCACAGCCAGCTAAAATACTTCCCGCAAGCAATACGCTTGCTACTAGACCTGTCATTTTCTTCACTGTATATCCCCCTTTGTTTTAGTTAACGGCAAAAAAATAAAGATGAACACCAAATGTAAGCCTTTACAAAAAGGCTTACATTTAGGCTTTCATCTCATAGTCTCTGCCTAGTTATTTAACTTAATTTAAAGTATACAACAAATTCTGACAATTACAACACTTAAAATACAAAATATTTAAACTATATTGCAATACTTTTTATTCAGTTAAGTATTTCTTTGCAGAATCTTTTTTACCATTTTAAAGTAATTCTATTTTCCTCAATATATTTACAGCTCCCCTACTTCTATCCTGTTTTTAGCCAGAAAACTAAAAATTTGTAGAAATTAAATAATTTATTAATATTCCTCTGCTATACTCCTTTTGAACATAATACATTACAAGGAGTGAAATGAATGTTAAGAAAAGATTTTTGGACAGGTCCTTTTAATAAAATAACACTATCTTTACTGCTAGTTATTTCTATGGTTTTCCCGTTTATCTTCGTGACCGAAACCCAGGCTGCTGAACCCATTACTGTGGCAGAGGCGATTAGCAACAATACTGGGATTGCAACAGTACAAGGCTATATAGTAGGAACTGCCTCCTCAGGGACTTCCTATGATCAGGAAGCTCCCTTTACAGTTGCAACAAATATAGGTTTAGCTGACTCTCCTGAGGAAACCAATCCTGCTAACATTCTACCAGTGCAATTACCTACCGGAGCAGTCCGTGCTGGTTTAAATTTAGTAGACAACTCAAGCTTGTTTCAAGGAAAGGTTACTGTGACAGGAACCTTGTCTGCCTATTTCTCTGTTCCTGGAATGAGAAGTGCCAGTGCTTATACAATCATTTCTGAAGGAGAAACCCCTCCTACTGAGGTTGAGGTATTAGAAAATATTTCTGCAGCACGAGCTATAACAGATCAAAATAAAGTTGTCCGTGTGACTGGGACAGTTACAACTGGTCAAGGATTATGGGGCGGAAAAGCTTTCTATTTTCAAGACGAAACAGGTGGGCTTTATGCATACACTTCCTCAGCAGATGTACAACCTGGAGATCTTGTTGAGTTGGAAGGAAAGGTAAGTCCTTATAGTGGAGAGCTTCAAATTCAACCAACAACTATTAGTAAGCTTTCCTCAGATAATCCACTACCCTCTGTTCAAGAAATCACGCCAGCGGGAGTGAATGAAAATACTCAGGGTGAAAGAGTTTTACTAAACAATGTAACTATTTCTAATCTAGTAGCTACTAATGATTATGGAACGTTTGAGTTTACAGCAACACACGAAAATGGCGAATCAGTCATTATTCGAAATGATAATCGTAATGGTCTAGACTATGAGACATTTACTAAACAATACAACAATGGTGATTTAATAAATGTGTCCGGTATTGGATCTATTTTTAATACCACTTTCCAAGTTAAAACACTTGGCTTAGAAAGCTTTGAACAAGTGAACAAGCCTGCTGTATATCCAAACATTTTCCCTGGAACTGTTTCAGAAGGGACAAAAATTACATTAACAACCCCCTGGGAAGCAGCTAGTATCTATTACACATTAGATGGCTCTCCCCCAACTGCTTCAAGTAAAAAATATGTTGAGCCTATCACATTAACAAAAGACACAACGATTAAAGCTGTTGCAATAGGCGATATTACATCCGAAGTCTTTATATTTACGTACAATGTCTTAAAGACAGAGAACCTTTCTATCCGTGATATTCAAGGACAAGGACACTTCTCTGATTATGAAGGTACGATAGTACAAAATATTACAGGCGTAGTCACTCATCTGTACAATTCAGCAAACTTTGTTATTCAAGACATAAATCCAGATGATAATAATCATACATCTGAAGCTATTATCGTAAATAAAGCAAATAATGGATTAAAGGTTGGAGATTTAGTAACAGTTGCAGGTACAGTAGAGGAATGGTATTACGATGGCTATTCCGATATGAAAACAAACGACCTACCCATCACAAGAATTAGAGCTTCAGAAACGAGTAAAATAGGAACTGCAGAATTGCCTGCACCACTAGTAATTGGTGAAGATATTAATCCACCTACTGAAATCATTGATAATGATGGCCTGACTTCCTTCGATGCATTAGAGGATGGAATTGATTTTTGGGAATCTGTTGAATTAATGCGATTAGCCGTACCAAATGCTAAAGTTGTAGGGCCGCAGGATTATGGCGAAATTGTGGTGGTGGCAGGAAACTCGGCTAATACTACATTTAATGTTTTAGGTGGAATTAATATTTCCGTTAATGATTATAATCCAGAACGAATTACAGTTCTTATTGATAATGATAAATACGATGCTAAATCAGGTGATTACTTTACGGAAGACATCATTGGAGTCTTGGGGTTTGGTTTCGGAAACTTTAAGTTATGGGCAGAAGAGGAATCACTCCCTCCAATTACACGCATTGAAAAACCAGTGACGGTGACGGATATTGTTCCTACCGAAGAAAAACTAACGGTTGCTTCTTATAACGTAGAGAATTTCTCTGCTAATGCAGAAAACACTACTGATGAAAAAGTAATAAAAATAGCTCGATCATTTGTTGAAAATATGAAAGCACCGGATATCATTACTTTAGTTGAAGTTCAAGACAATGATGGTCCTACAGCCTCTGGTAACTCAGATGCATCTGCGAGCTATGAACGATTGATCGCAGCTATCATAGCAGAAGGCGGACCAGCGTATGAATGGACTGATATAGCACCTGAATACAACCGCGATGGTGGACAACCTGGAGGTAACATACGAGTTGGCTACCTATACAATCCGGATAGAGTGACACTTTCTGAAGGCACAAAGGGTGGTTCAACTGACCCAGTTGCTTGGAGTGAAGAAGGAAATCTAACCTTAAACCCTGGACGTATCCTTGACTTACCTCAGGAAGACACTCGTAAACCACTAGCTGCCCAATTTGATTTCCAAGGGGAAAAAATAGTTGTAATTGGTGCTCACTTAAATTCTAAGGGAGGAGACCAGCCTTTATTTGGCAAAAACCAACCTCCTGTATTGGGTTCAGAGGCTGAGCGAATTGAGCTTGCAACAATGATAAACAACTTCATCAAGGCTGGACAAGCTAAAGATCCAGACTTAAATGTAATTGTTGCGGGAGATATGAATGACTTTGAATTCACTCCTGCTCTTGCCGCTTTAAAAGGTGGAATTTTAACAAATATGGTAGAGAAAGTTCCAGTAGGCGAACGGTTCTCTTATTATTATCAAGGTAACAACCAAGTATTAGATCATATTTTAGTAACGAATAATTTATCAGAAAAAACAGTGGTAGATATGATCCACATCAATGCAAACTATATGGATATCCATGGACGTGCTTCTGACCATGATCCAGTTCTAATCCAAATAGACTTGGAGAAGCAAGAGCAAGAACCAGGGGTTCCTAAAATCTTAAACCTAAAAGTTGATAAAAAGAATATTAAATTAGACTCTGGTAAAACAGCAACTATTAAAGTATCTGCTATGGTGAAAAATAAAGGGAAGAAAAACTCGACTATTGATGTAACCGCAGATGCAACCTATACAGGCTATGATAAAAATATAATCTCTGTTGACCAAAAAGGGGTTATCACTGCTAAAGCAGCTGGAAGCACTACAATTAAAGCTACTTATAGCAATAAATCAGTTTCTATTAAGGTTACAGTAAAAGCTAAAAATGGCAAAACTAAATAGTTACTCTTGACCATGAAACCTGACCAATATATGTTGGTCAGGTTTCTTACTAATGATTAGAATCAAAATAGAACTACCATCTGCCTCTTTACTTTTTAATTTTCATATATTCTACTACCTTTAAGTCGATGTATCCTCTCTCTTGTAATCGCTCATCAAAATTTTCAATAAGATGATATGATTGCACAGCGTCTAACAAGTCATCACGTTCTATTAGATCTCGGTCCAAGTGTCCATTTTCAAATAGTAAATTTTGTATTTCTTCTTCTAATTCTCCTTCTATTGCTACAATATCCTCTATCGCCGAATGCTCAAAGTATAGGCGATGAAGCTTCAACAATCTTAATAGTTCCTTTACCGGATCACTATGGTCATCTACTCGTAAGTCTATGAATCTATCTGTATATCCCCCGTAGCTTCCTTTTTCTTTTACAATATAAAGAGCTGCAGATTGTTTGCCCCTACTGTCGCCACCCGCTAATTCCCCTGCACACAGGGCCGCCAATAACCGGTCGGCTAGACTACCATCTGTTTCTATAAAAGTTTTTTCCATTTCATTTACAGTCTCTGAATCTACTAGAATATTTCCCTGAATCGCATAGTTAGTACCCGCTACACCACCGGCCCATTCAAAGCATTCTTCTCCTGTGAATGTGATACTTCGACCATTCGCATTCACAATACCAACTTGTCGCACAGAAGACTTATCATCGTCCTTAATAAGTTCTTTTAACACTTCTTCTGGCTCGAGCCCTTGTTTTAAAAGGCTTAATCCTCTTTTACCGTATTCCAGGTTAGCCCAAGACTGAGTCGCAATTGCTCCCACCCCTGCTTTAGCAAAAGGAACTACTGCACCGACACTTAAAAATTTGGAAGCCACCGCTATACCTAACTCTTTCGTTTCTGGGTCAAAACCAATTATCGAAAACGTCATACACATCCCCCACTCCTACATAATTGTATATATTCTAATCTTTCTATAAGAAAATGAAAAGAAATCCTATCCTCTCCAAAGGGCTGATAGGAATTCTGCGATTATTCATTATCAACAAACTTTCCATAACTAGGTTTCGCAATTCGTTGAAATTCGCTAACTAGTAAATGAAGATTACTTTTAAGCAATTCTCCACTCATTGGAAGGCCATGTCCTGTAATAGCAGTATTGGGGTTTAATGATTTTAATACCTTCACTGAGTACTCCGCATCCTCCCAATTCGTGGTAAAATAACGAGGTGGCCCACTTATTTCTTGCTCTTGAGTCAACACTTTGTATAAATACTCCTGTTTAACTGTAACAAAAGCATCACCCGCTATAAGAAGCCCATCTTCCTTACGAAATAGAGAAATATGTCCTGGCGAATGTCCTGGTGTATGATACCATTTAAAACTAGGTAAAAAAGGAACAGAGCCATCCTCTGGCAATGCTCTTACATGACTCCCCAAATCTATTGCTTCGTTAGGAAACATAGATGACATTTTTGCCACCATCCCACCTTCAACCGTTGGATCCGGTTCTGGATAGTCCTCTTTCCCAGTTAAAAATGGTAATTCCAATTGATGTGCATAGACAGGTATATTCCATTTTTCTATCAATTCTTTTATCGCTCCTACATGATCGAAGTGACCATGGGTTAAAATGATAGCTTTAGGTTTTTTATGCTCCCCAAATCTCTCCTCCACTACCCCGATTATCTTCTCAGCCGAATGAGGCATTCCAGCATCTACTAATACAAAATCATCCGAACCTGGCTTGCCTACCAAACAAATATTTACTATTTGAACGGTGTAACAATAGACATCTGGCAAAATTTCTAGTCCTACCCCACTGCCAACCGATGTAGTTGGAATGTATTTATAATCGTCCCCATAAGATATCGAATTGTCCATTATGTTCAAGCTCCTCTCCATATTTTCTTAGTTTCTCTTCCCTCCTAAAATTTATACTTTATTATCGTTTACACTGATTTAGAGCATTCTAAACATTCTCTTCTTCTTTTGTTATAAAATACCTATTATAATTTATTATGTTGGCATAAAGAATCTGCAGACGAATGCCAAAAAGAGCGATAGATAATCAACTAATTATCCATCGCTCCTTTTATTTTAATGTCTAACCAATTTTAAAAAATCTTGCTCTCCAACGATTTCTAAAGGAATTCCTTTTTGGATTAGCGCCTCTGCTTTTAGCATTTTTGAGCTCTTCACTCCTTCTACGTATTTAGTCAGAGCTTGATCACCTACTATTAAAAAGTTAGTATCTACATCAACAGCACCTTTGCAAATAGCACCACGGTCAACTGCATATTGGGCTGCGCTCGACCTTGTCATAGAGTCCATTTTTCCTGTGAAGACAATATGGGCTCCGTAAAATGGATGTCGGGGATTCGGTTCATTTATTTGAGTCTCTATATAGGTTAGGGGCTTGTCCTCTATACTTTTCTTTGCACGAGAATTTGGTTTTTTAAGTGTCACGGAATCTCCAATTTTAATCTTATGCAAATGAGACAGCTCATTAATAGAACTGGTTCTTGTTTTTTTCATAGCTTCTAATACAATTAAAGCTGCAGCTCTGGCATCCTCTAAAGCATCATGATGCTTTAAACTTATACTTAAGTAGTTTGCCACTGTGGATAATTTATGATTATACAAATCAGGCCATACTTTCTTTGCAATTCTATAGGAACAAGAATATTGGTATTCTGGTTGAGTTTCATAGCATCTGCTCACGGATTCCTTTAATACTCCTATATCAAAGCTTGCATTATGGGCTATGATCATTTGTTTGTCTATATAAGGCTTAAGCTGCGGCCAAAACTCTTCAAATGTTGGAGCATCTTGCACCATATTTTCTGTTATTCCATGTACTCTTGTATTAAAATAGTGAAACTCACTAAGTGGATTGATAAGCGTTTGTACTTCTTCATGTATTTTGCCATTCTTTACAACCACAACCCCTACTGAGCAAACACTAGATCGTAGACTATTTGCAGTTTCAAAATCTATTGCAACAAAATCCATTTATACCACCTCAAATATCTTGAATACTTCTATTATCTCATACTAATAATAATTAAGAGAAGCGCAAACACTTAGGTTACCATGACAAGATTTTGGAGTAAATTTAAATCATTTTATTTCCCCATACATCACAATACATGAGATTGAAGCGACAGGCGGCGACTCCTGGACGCGCTAGCAACAGTGATGGCTTATCGCTCACCCCACGGAAAGCGACCGCCGAAAGCGGAAATCAGTTATTTATTGTTCAAGCTTTTCCTATAAATTTATTAATAGGATAGCTCTAATAACGATACAATTTATTCTTGTGATAATTTCTCCGCGCTACTTTCTCATTACTACACCATATATGTTTGAAGCTACAGGCGGCGACTCCTGTGGGGTCAGTTAGAAAGATAAGACATTACATACGACGCGCTAGCGACGGTGATGGCTTATCGCTCACCCCACGGAAAGCGACCGCCGAAAGCGGAAATCTGCCATCTATAATTCATACATTATGATCAAATTATATTTCTGAAATTATGTAAGTAATCCTTACTAAACTCAAAAACCCCTCTAACAATAGAGGGGCACTTTGAAAATACTTATTAATATAATCGATTTATAGGAGAAGTTTCATCCAATTTCTGCTGACGTTCCAGCTCTTCTTCGCGCTGCTGTTTATTGATTCTTCTTTCTTCCTCATCCATTTCAACCTCATCATCACTAAATGCCGCTGGCCCCAAGTTCGGATCGGCACCTGGAGAATGTGCCCCATATGTTTTTTCTTCCATTGTTACACTTTCATCAATGGTAGGACGCTTATTTTGGACCAATTCGTCTTCTTGCATAGTATGCCCAAAATGATTTTCATCTCTTGCTAGTAGAGGATCAGTCGCAAAAGTTTCTCCCCTCGCAAACTTATCCTGTTGTTCATCCAACCGTCCATCAGTTTTGTTAACTACTTCATTAGTCGAAGGAGTAAATCCACTTTCCTTTGCATAGTCGGATATAGGTGCCTCTCCCTCCGTGAAACGGTTTTGCACAACATCAGTTCCAATAGTATCAGTATACTCTGTTGTTGCTGCAACTTCAGAGTCAGCAGCGTTATTTAAATAACCTTCGTCAAGAGTGTCGGAGTCAGTATATAATACTATACTTCCTGAAGACACTTCTCTTGCATATTGTTCTGCTTCTTCCTCGTTTAAATCTAACTTTTTTAAGCCTTCTACGATAGCAGATTCTCCTGTAAACCAAGATTTAAACTTATCCATGAAAGTTCCAGCTTCATGTGTCGACACTTCTGAATGGCGACTTAATGCATTCAAATCACTGCTTTCTGAAGATATAACGTGAATATCACTTTCTTCAAAACCTTGTTTTTGTAACGCCTCTAGTTTTTCATACATCTCTTCTTCTGTTCGAGCAATTTCAATTCTTCTATTAGAATTTAAATTCATTTGTAAAGCCTCCCTTTTAATTTATGTGGTGGTTTGTGTTATTAGATGAATACCCCCTCTTTCACATCACTAACCTATTTATCATCCTTTTAATCGATTTGTAATAATTGACATAAACTCTTCTTAATAATATTTAAATCAACTAGGTTTTCAAAAATAAGAAAAGGTATCGCTAGGACTTTCCTAACGATACCTTTTGGCTGTAATTTTTTTGTTTTATTTCACAAACCGTCTTTTATTTCTTTAGATCCTTATACTCTATTTCTTGACCATCTTCATATTGTACCTCTAGGTCAAACTCTGTATATTCACTTATTCCAAAAGCTGTTAAAACTTTTTCCATTACTTCTTCCTTCTCCATGTCCTTCGTTAAGGCAAGATCAGTAAAAATAGGCTTAAGAAACTCATATGCTTCATCTCCATGTAGTTTCTTAGAATCTAAAGAGTTTACATATTCTGCTTCTACTCCAGTGGCATCTACTTCAAAAGAAGCTTCAACAGCATCACGTTGTTCTGCACTATCGATATCGAGGTCAAAAGAGGTAAACCCAAATTCACTTTCAACCGCATCAGCAGTTGGGGGATCGCTTACCTCTTCTTTATCCCCACATGCTCCTAAGATTAGAGCTGTTGAAAGAAAAGCGCTTCCTAATATTTTTCTTTTTAACATAACCATTATAATCACTCCTCAGCTAATTTCTAATTTATATTATTAGCATTCTCCGGAAAGCGTATTCTTAAACATTAATTCAGCCAGGATAACGTTTATCGGTAGCGGAAGTATTTTTTGTCTTACTATGATTTTTTTCATCCTTCACTTTTTGGTTTAATTCTTCCATAGGTATCGGATCGACATTTTTCATTTCTTCGTCTCTATCAAAAATACTTTCTTTCTCTGTATCCAGTAAATCTGGATTATCCAAAATACGTCCAGGAATATCTTGTCTTTCAGAATCTTTATCCTTGTTAATTGAATGATTTTTATCCATCTTTACTCACTCCTTCGTGGTTTCTATTTATATAACCTCTCTTAAATTTAATAAACATTTTTAGAAAATATTGATAGTATACAAGACTATAGTCACACCGCTATATATATTGAACTATTTTTGTAAATTACTCTCTTTTTTTTATTTTTTCCTTTATCTCAGGAATTTTTTGCTGTAATTTATACTTATTTTTATAACCTGGGACTAATTTCTACAAAAATAATAGTATAATACTATATTTATTTATTCTGAAATTGAGCACATCAGATTACAGTAAATAAATGGATAAGTATCTTAATGATTACTTTTCTTTCCAAATTGATTTATTTAAGTAAAATGCTTGCTTACACACTCTATTTTAAATGTTCTGAATATATGATAAGTTCAAATAGACATTATGAAAATATGAGGAGGAAAGGGAATTGGGAATTAAGAAAAATACTACTATTCTAGCTGTGGTCACTTCACTTATGTTCAGTACGACATCTGTTGGTTTGGCAAGTCCAGCATCTGCTAAACAGATTGAAAAACAACTCACCAATACTCAGGTTCAAAGATTACCACAAATACCAGAGAGGTTACTAGTTCCTGAGAATCCTAGCGAAAAAGTTCGAATCATTGTCGAACTCGAGAAGGCTCCGGCAATTGAGACTGCGACAAAAAAAGGAGTTCTCTACAAAAATTTATCTAAGTCTGAAAGAAAGTCTGTCGAATCTGCTATTGAAACAGACCAACGAAATGTAAAGGATAAAGTTAAGAGAGTTTCAAAGAATATACAATACAAAGAAGAATTTAATGCTATATTTAATGGCTTCTCGGCAGAGGTAGATGCTAGAGATGTTGCTGGTATTGGATTGATTGACGGCGTTAAACGAGTGTATGAATCTACTGAATATGACCGTCCGAAAATAACACCACAGATGGTTCATTCGAAGGAACTTGTACAAGCGCAGCTAGCATGGGAGAAATACTCCTTTAAAGGAGAAGGCATGGTTGTAGGTGTTATCGATACGGGAATTGACCCTAACCACCGCGATATGATTCTTTCAGATGAAAATACGGGGGAAATAACTTCTGCAGAAGTAAGCACATTATTAAGTGATGGCTCTATTGAACCTGGCTTGTATTTCACTCCTAAGGTTCCATTCGGTTATAACTATATGGATGAAAATACAGAAATTCGTGACATCGGTCCCGACGCTTCAATGCATGGGATGCATGTATCCGGTACTGTAGGTGCTAATGGGGATGAAGAAAACGGCGGTATCAAGGGGGTTGCTCCAGAGGTACAGCTTCTTGCACTTAAAGTATTTGGTAACGACCCATTGTTCCCTTCCACATACGGAGATGTTTATGTTAAAGCAATGGACGATGCTATTAAGCTAGGCGCGGATGCTTTAAATATGTCTCTTGGATCTACTGCCGGATTTGTTGATAGTAACAGCCCTGAGCAGCAAGCAGTTACTCGTGCACAGGATAATGGTTTACTTGTAGCAATATCTGCAGGTAACTCTGACATGTTTGGTTCTGGTACTTGGTATCCATATGCCTCTAACCAAGACTACGGATTAACTGGTTCTCCTTCTGTTTCGGAAGATTCATTTGGTGTTGCTTCTTACGAAAATGATTCTATCACTGCTTCTAGCTTCCAATATGCTTTTGATGGAGCCGAAAGCGGTCAAGCAATGTTCTTATTGGCAAATGACAAGGATCCTGCTTCTCTACCTGCCGATTCTTACGAAGTAGTGGAAGCTGGGCTCGGTACACCTGAGGACTTCGCTGGTAAAGATGTATCCGGAAAGTTTGCTTTAGTTTCCCGAGGTAGTATTTCATTTGTAGAAAAAGGTTTAAATGCTCAAGAAGCTGGTGCTGTAGGAGTTATTATCTATAACAATGCAGAGGGAACTATTAATATGGCTTCCGACCCTGCTATTCGCATTCCATTTATGTCTGCTTTACAAGCTGATGGACTAGCTATCAAAGCTGGCATTGATGCTGGAAAAACAGTCACAGTATCATTTGATGGAGAGTATATTGATACTCCAAACCCATCTAAAGGTAAAATGAGTTCATTTACATCTTGGGGACCAACACCTAACTTAGATTTCAAGCCTGAAATTACAGCTCCTGGTGGTAACATTTTTTCAACTTTAAATGATGATAACTATGGACTAATGAGTGGTACGTCTATGGCTGCTCCTCATGTTGCTGGTGGTACTGCATTAGTATTGGAACGTGTAAATGAAGAATTTGGATTAACTGGTGCAGAACGTGTTCAGTTTGCTAAAAACCTTATGATGAACACAGCTAAGCCGATTGAGTTAAAAGCTGGAGAATATGTGTCTCCACGTCGTCAAGGGGCTGGGATTATGCAACTTGCAAATGCTTTAGAAACAGATGTATTAGTAACTAATTCATCCACTGGTGAAGCAAAAGTTGCACTAAAAGAAATTAGCGGAAGTCAATTCAACTTCTCTTTAAAAGCTAAAAATTATAGCGATGAAGCTAAAACTTATAACGTCGATGTTCAATTACAAGTAGATCGTCCAGTAAATGCTGGAGCAAACTACGTAACTATTCCTAATAATGAAGCTTACGGCTCCTATGTTTTAGAGGAATCAGATGCTAGCATTTCAGTTCCTGCTACTGTCACGGTTCCTGCTAATGGGGAAACTACCATTCAGGTTTCCGTTGATGCTTCTAACTCTGATTGGTTATACCAATATTTCCCTAATGGCTACTTCATTGATGGTTTCGTACGCTTGACTGACCCATCGGAAGAGACTTCTGGAAATGTACCATTAACTGTCCCATTCTTTGGCTTCAATGGTTCTTGGGACGATGCACCAATCTTTGATGAGTTCCTTTGGGAGGATTTAACTTATTGGGGATTCCAAGCATTAGCTGATGACAAAGGTGACTTTATCAATGGATCTTCTTTAAGCGAAGAATTCGATCCTACTAAATTTGCATTCTCCCCTAACGGAGATGGCACATTAGACAAAGTGATTCCTGTTTATTCTCTAATGCGTAATGTGAAGGACTTCCAAATAAATATATTAGATGCAAATGGTAAGAAACTCCGTACCATTCGTACTGAAAAATATTTAAGAAAACACTACATCTCTACTAATGCATACACGTTCTCTAGCGTTAATGCATGGGATGGAATGATCAATGGAAAACCTGCTGCAGATGGTCAATATAAGATTCAGCTTAGAGGTGTCATTGATCATGCAGGTGCCGAATGGCAAACTATTGAGTACCCTATTATCTTAGATACAAAGGCTCCTACTGCAGAAATTACATTTGATGCAAAAACAAAAACACTGACCCTTGCTAATGCAAGCGACCAAGGTGTTGGAATCGATCGTATCGAAGTTTACTTAAATGATGAAGAAATTACAGAAGCTGCAACACTTGAGAGCTATGTAGTAGAGCAAGCTATAACTGGAGATAAGATAACAGTTAAAGTATGGGATATCGCTGGAAACTCTACAGTAGAAGAAATTGTTGTAGAAGATGCACCTGAGACTGAACCAGCTCCGGAGGAAGAAACAAAGGAGCCAGTTATCTTTATACAAACACCTGAATTTTTCGGCTACTATCAGACTGGTGATGTTTTAGTAGAAGGAACAGTAGAAGATGACTCTAAGATTAAGTCATTAAAAATCAATGGAGTACCTGCTAGTTCATTTGATGGAAAAGCATTCTCTCATACCTTGTCCTTAAAAGATGGAGTACAAAGTGTAAACGTAGAAGCTATTGATGAATTCGACAATAAAATGGCGATTACTCGCAAAATCATTGTAGACACTCAAAAACCAACTGTAGAAGCTGTGAAGAAATCTCTTCCAAAAGGGAAACTTAATGCTGATGCAGAAAATCCTGTTATTCAAGTGAAGGTTGGAGATAACTTCGACGAAGTGCGTCTGTATCTAAATGATAGCGAAGTCTTCTATAACCCAGTTTCTTCACCATACGCTATGAATGGCTATAGTAAAACTGTAGATGTGGAGCTTCCTTTAGAGGAAGGAAGCAATGAATTTGTATTAAAAGTAGTAGATTTAGTAGGTCATGAATCTACACAAACCATTACAGTTGAAAAGAAAGTGAATGGTAGTGGGAATAGTAACGGAAATGGGAACAGCAATGGTAGCGGCAACGGTAATGGAAATGACAATGGCAATGGTAACGGTAATGGCAAAGGAAAAAGCAATTAAGTTTTAAAATTATAACATTCTATTTTTTTAAGCCAATCATGATTAGTCATGATTGGCTTTTTCATTAGAGCAATCATTCTCTGTTTATTCTTTGAGCCAAGTCACTGGATTTAGACAAATAATTTGAAAAGTTCTTAGAAAAAGGCTATGTAGAAATTGTCTACATAGCCTTCTAATTAAATTTTCATCTCTGCGTAATATGCATTTAATTCCTGATAATATTTGTTCAATGAGGAAGTTGAAACGTCAAAAGCTTCTGCAATTTCTTTAACTGTAAAGTTTAATGGCTCAAAGAAACCATTTTCTTGCCCAAATCGGATTGCTCCAGCAGCTATAGCCACTTCTTTTCTTGCATTTGGCTGTTGCTCAAACAAATAATCTTCGACCACTTCTATTAACTTCTTATATTCTCGACTGTTTTTTTCAAGAAAATCCATAGCCTGTTGGAGTACCCCTGCTTCAAAGAATGTGTACTCCCCGCCCTCATAGCCGTTTTCTCCAAGAGCGATCCAAAGCTTCATACCATTCTCTTTTAGGAAAACTTGCTCAGTCGTATCATCGAGTGCTTTAAATTTTTTCGTAAAGTCTTCAAATACTACCTTGTGGTCAGTAGGGAAAAATACAAGACTAGAGACAGCCAAGTAATGACCGTCTCCTTGTCCATCTGGCAGTATAAAACAATATATATGCATTCCAACTGGAACAGGCTTATCATTTTCTCTTCTTAATAAAATTGTTTCATTAGACAATACATGTTTAACGGTCAAGTACTGCTCTTCTACAACAGTTACTTCTCCTACAAATGCACGTGGTTCATTCCAGCTATCCAGTACCTTTAACGTGGAAGGTCTAGCTATTTTCTTTCTTTGTTTTTCTAGATATCCTGTCCAAATATCTATACGCTGGTGAAAGAAGAACTCATCCATTGCTATAGCTTCAATCATTTCTTGCTCCATAAAACTCTTCAAGGATTTGGTCCAATCAGTTGCAAAATCACCGAAAGCAGCATAATCCTTTCTTTCTGGATATTCATCATAGAAGGTTTGTAGCACACGTTCTAATTCTTCGGTTTTTACTTCTTCTATAGAAATAGTCTCTTTAGACTCACAGCACTTTTTATATTTTTTTCCACTACCACATGGACAAGGATCATTTCGTCCTACCATTTAAAACACTTCCTTCTTGTTTACTAAGTGCTTATTTTAACACGAAATACCCCTTAAATTAAAATCTCCTTTGAAATAGTTAAATGGGAATGACTAAAAAACGTAAGTCTATAAAAATCAATTCCGCACTCCGTTCAATTCCTTGGTAAAGAAATAACGAATAAAGTACCCTCTTTTCCATTGCTCGTTACTTCTACTTTGCCACTATGCAAATCAACAATTTCCTTTACAATCGCTAAACCCAAACCAGAACCATCTTTTGTTCGAGAACTATCTATACGATAGAATCGCTCAAAAATCTGGTTTATTTCCTCTACTTCCATACCAATTCCACTATCCTGAAAGGATATATTTACATATTCATTATCTTCTGTAACTCTTATAGAAATTTCTCCATTAGCTATATTATATTTAATAGCATTTGTTAGTACATTATCCCAAACATTTTCCAACAGATCTGCGTCGCCATAAAACATAACTGGTTCCATTTCATAAGAAAGATCAATATTCTGTTCCTCTAGTCGCCATCTATATTTATAAATGACTTCCTTGAGCTGTTCATCTAATCTGAAGTTCGATTTTCTGACAGGTCTCGCAGATTGGTCAAGTGATGTTAATAATAACAATTGCTTAGTCAGATTAGATAATCTTTTCGTTTCCTGTTCAATAACTTGTAGATAGCTTTCTCTTTCTTCCATATTAAGATCAGTTGATTTTAACAAATCCGCATATCCTTGAATATTTAAAAGAGGTGATTGAAAATCATGTGACACATTACTTATAAAAGCCTTTCTGGACTCATCGTTAAGCTCTAGCTGCTTAACCATATTAGAGAAATTTCTAGCTAGTTGCCCAAGCTCATCTTTACGTGTAATGTCTAAATCTACTCGATAGTTCTCTTCCATTACGTGTTTGGTTGCATCATTCAATTGCTTAATCGGTTTAACGAGTTGCTGTGCCAGTACTAGCATCGAAACAAGAATTATTACTGCAAGTGCAAGTAAGAAGCCGAGTAGTAACAGGTGCATGTCAGAGAACAATAACTGATTATTTGGTCGAATAAATAAACCGTAAACCATCCCTTCATGCTCGTAGGGAATACCAACTGTATTACTAACACTATTCGCATAATGATTAAAGATAAAAAGTTTGCCTTGATAATCACGCATACCGTGATAAATATTTCCATTTAATACTTGGAAACGGGTTTCATCGCTTAGCTCCTTGTCCGAAAATGGTTCTCCAAATGAATATTCTTCCCCCTTTTCATTAATGACATAAGCTTGATAGCCCAGCTTAGTAATAGATTCTAAATATTTATCAAAACCTCTTCCGTGCATTTTCTCTAATACAGTAGTGATTTCTACTGCTACTTCAACGTTCTTCTCATCATTTTTTTCTTTAATTTGAATGTTATAAACCAGACTCACAATTAGTAATCCAGCTAAAATACTAATCGTAATAATAAATAAAGTCGCTAATGTATATTGTCTATATAGAGATTTCATTGTCCACTCACATCCAACTTATATCCGAGCCCACGAATCGTTTGAATCTCTATCAAAGCCCCCGCTCGCTCTAATCTTTGCCTTAAACGCTTAATATGGGTATTTAACGTTTGGTCATCTCCTTCATAATCATAGCCCCATACTTTTTCCATTAAATTAGTTCGGGTGAAAACCTGTTCTGGCTTGGAAGATAATACACTTAAAAGCTCAAACTCCTTTAACGGTAGTAAGAGGGTTTGTTTACCTACTGTAACCTCATGGGTAGAGCGATTTATCGTAACGTTTCCACTTACCATAATTGGTTTAAAAGACTTGTCGAGTCTACGTAAGATAACAGCAATTCTATAGAGCAATTCCTTTGGTTCAAAAGGCTTTAACAAATAGTCATCTGATCCTGCTAAAAACCCTTGTTCCTTATCCTCTAAAGCTCCCTTAGCAGTAAGCAATATAACCGGAATATCATATTGATTACTTAAAATTCTCGTTAAAGTAAAGCCATCCATCCCCGGCATCATCACATCAACCACCGCTAAATCAGCCCAACTATCTTTTAATAATGAAAGAGCTTCCTCTCCATTTTTTGCTGCAATCACTTCATAGCCAGCCCTCTTTAAGTGAATCATCACTAGTGTTTGTATATTTAAATCATCATCCACTATTAAAATATTCATTGAATTTCCTCCTTCCCTCTGTACTATCCATATTACTAATTAAATTATACTTTCTATTTTAAAAAGAGGGTTGTTTTGTAAGTTCACCTTACAAACACCCTCTTTTTCGCTTCCTTGGTCTAGCTAGCTTATGTGCCTCACCCTTCGGGGTCAAATCGTAAAAAGCTCCGGTGGCTGTGGGGCGGCCTCCTCGCTTTTCCCCATTTGCCTGTCGGGGCAGAGACAGGCGCTTACGCTTTTCTTGTTGTCTAGCTTCAGCGCCTTGCCCCTCGGGGTCAAATCGTAAAAAGCTGCGGTGGCTGGGGGCGGCCTCCTCGCTTTTCCCCATTTGCCTGTCGGGGCAGAGACAGGCGCTTACGCTTTTCTTGTTATTTTTTATCTTTTTCGTACATAAGTATTAAGGATGGAAGTAGCATTCCTCGTACTAGGAATGTATTGATAATTATTCCTATTGGGATGATAAAGCCAAAGACGAATAAATCTGCTATCGGCATAGTCGTCAATGCTGCAAGAATAATACTCGCTGAAGAGATTACACCCTTAGTAGAAACGCAATCAGTAATAAGGTGCAAAATTTTTCATAGAGTATTTCCTCCTTCAAATTTCCTTCAAAGGGTTAGTGTACATCTGTTATATGAACTCTCTATGAACTTTTCTTCTACTTTTTATTGTTTCTATTCAAATATGAATTATTCAAGTCAAAGTTTAATATTTACTTGTTTAATACTTATGAAATCATTAGACTGATTGCTTGAGAGGAGAGATTGAAATGGAAAAAACATGGAGTATACGACTAATTCGATTTGCTGCACTATTCGGCCTTTTTGGAACTTATCTTGGCTCGCATATGGCTGGTCAGATGGACTACTCATTAAGACCGATTCACGCTCACGTACTTTTAGTAGGGTGGTTATCTGTATTTGCATGGGGGATTTTCTATCAAGTATTTACAGTAAAGCATAAATGGATGGTTACTTTACAAAGTATAAGCGCCATGATTGGTGCATTAGGTTTAACTTTGGGGATGTGGATGTATAATATAAATCCATTCAACCTTAACGAAACATTGGTCATGGTCTTCTTTATCGTTGGAGGAACAATCTTACTTTTTGCATTTTTTATGTTTTTAGTTATCACCTTCTTTACGGAAAAATCAAATAAAGCATAAGGCAAAAAGAAGCTATCTCTGTTTAAACAATCTATTATTTTGTATATACAAAAGGTCCTTAAGTAAGTCTTACTTGAAGGACCTTTTTATTATTGCGCTGTATAACCACCATCTAAAACAATTGCTTGACCCGTCATTCCTTTGGCTGAATCACTTGCCAAGTACAAAGCCAAGTCTGTAATTTCTTGAACATCCAACAACCTTCTTTGAGGAACAAGTGGATATAGCACTTCTTCAAGCACCTGCTCTACTTCAATATTCCTTGTCTTTGCTAAATCTTTAAACTGATTGCGTACAAGAAGGGTATCTACATAACCTGGACATATTGCATTCACTGTTATTCCATCGGCTGCAGTCTCTAATGCTGCTACCTTCGTTAAACCGATAACTCCATGCTTAGCCGAATTATATGCGGCCTTTCCAGCAAATCCTATTAATCCATTTATAGAAGCCATGTTAAGAATTCGACCAAACTGTTGTTTTTTCATATATGGCAATGCATGCTTCATCGCTACAAAAGGAGCTGTAAGCATTATTTTTATTAGCAATTCAAACTTCTCTGTTGGGAAATCTTCTATATACGATACATGTTGCATCCCCGCATTGTTTATCAGTATATCTATTCTCCCAAATGATTTTACTGTATATTCGATTGCATTTTTAATGTCCTCTTCTTTCGTTACATCACAGACGATTCCCTTTACTGGCCCATTTAGAGTGAAGACAGCTTCGTCTAATGACTCGCGATCCACATCAGAAATAATCACGCTCGCTCCGGCCTCTAAAAATGCCTTAGCCACATCAAAGCCAATTCCTCTGGCTGCCCCAGTTATAAATACAACTTTATCCTTCACTTGAAATCCCCCAATCCTTAAATTGCAGTCCAGCCGCCATCAACTTTTAAGGTTTCTCCTGTAACGAAGTTCGCCAAATCAGATGCTAAGTATAGTACTGCACCAGAGATATCCTTCGGCTGAGAAAGTCCCTTTAAGAGAATGCGATTTTCCACATCCTTTTTAAAAGCTTCATCTTCAAACATCTTGGCAGTCAATTCTGTTTCTATAAATGTTGGTGCTACTGCATTAACGTTTATGCCAAGCTTTGCCCACTCAACTGCAAGTGCTTTCGTTAATTGGACTAGACCACCCTTACTAGAACAATACGCTGCTCTATTGTAATAGCCTACAAATGCCATCTGAGATGCTATATTTATAATTTTACCATTTTTTTGTTTACTCATGTATTTAGCCGCTGCTTGGCTTGTAAAGAACACAGATTTTAAGTTTAAGTCTAAGACAGTATCCCAGTCAGCCTCTGTTACTTCTAAGGCAGGCTTTGCAATATTTACTCCAGCATTATTTATAAGTATATCTATTGTTCCAAATTCTTTTGCAGTCGTTTCAATTAGATTTTTAATGTTCTCGATTATACTTAAATCTCCTTGTACTGCCATACATCGATTATTATAATTTTTTAGTTCTTTCAGCGTTTCCTCTAACACCTGATTATCTCGACCAGAAATTACAACATTTGCTTTTAACTTAGCAAATGTCAGGGCTATATCTTTCCCTATCCCTTTACTACCGCCTGTTACGATTACTGTTTTATGCTCTAATTCTGAAAAGAAGTTATTCATTGCTACCTCCTAACTTCAAGTCACCCTTAAGAAAATGAATAAGCATTTGTTCACGTTCCACATTTTTTAACATAGAGAATTGCTCGTCCCATGAATAGAACCCTTCACCACTCTTGTCTCCAAACTTATTCTCTTCCACTAACTGTGTGAGCACGCGACCAGATTTTTGATCGGTACTCAAATCCTCAAATAGATAATTTGAAATAGCTGAAAAAACATCAAGCCCTCCCAAATCTGCTGTCATTAATGGACCAGTTATCGGAAGACGACGCCCTATGCTATAAGTTACTGCAGCATCTATGTCCTCTTTAGTCGCTACACCTGCATCAAGTAGTGATTGGGCTTCTCGAAATAACGCATACTGTAAACGATTTCCTATAAACCCTGGTATCTCTCTATTCAGTAATACTGGTTTCTTATTCATATGTTGTAGTACCTGCATAGCTCGCTGAACTGTACCATTATCCGTCTTTTCACCTTTTACGACTTCAACTAGCGGGATTAGATGACCGGGATTCCAAAAGTGAGTTACAACAAAACGATTAGGGTAATCCATTCCCTCTGCTAGCAAACTTGGCATGAAGCCAGAGGTATTGCTTGCAATAATTACGTCTTTATCAACTAGTTCCTCTAATTTTTTGTACATGCCCTTTTTAAGATCTAGTACTTCAGGTATGACTTCAATAATAAAGGTTGCTTCTTTTACAACCTCTTCTAGAGAAGGAGATAACACAATGAGGTCCATAATGCGTGACGCTTCTTTTTCATCAAACAATTCATTATCCTTCATCACTTTTAATTTATTGTGGAGACCTTTTTTAGCAATCTCTAAGTCCTGTTCACTAACTCCATATACCTTTACCTGCATGCCTGCCCAAGCTGCGGATAGAGCGATAGAGTGCCCCATCGTTCCACAACCTAAAATTGATACGATTTCCATTTGTTCACACCCCTTAATTGTTTCTATAACAATCAATACCCAACAAACATCATACTTATGTTTGTCGGGTATTATAATGTATTATTAAATACCTACTCCAAAGGAGAATAGAATTACGGCTAATATTACACCGAGAATCGGTACAACAACTGTTAAAGCACCAAAGGCCGGGTAAGCATCCTTATGCGTTTCTCCACAGATAGATCGAATAGTAGTAACAACATAGCCTCCTTGTGGCAACGAATCTAGAGACCCAGAAGAAATGGCAACGGATCTGTGAAGGGCTTCTGCATTTACGCCTAGGTCTAAATAATGTGGGGCCAAAAGAGGTAAGGCTATAGCTTGTCCACCCGAAGATGATCCCGTTAAACCTGCAATAACCGCCACAGCAACTGCTCCACCAATCAGTGGACTACCTGGAATAGATGTCATTACATCAACCGCCGATTCAAATGCTGGGGTTGCCTTTACTACACCCCCAAAACCTACAACAGCAGCAGTATTTGCAATGGCGATTACAGCTCCCATTGCCCCTTCTGCAACAGCTCCACCGAAATTATGAAAATACTTTTTGTTTAACAGGTAGGTAGCAAGAATTCCACCAGTTAATGCAATGATTAATGCTGAAGTTTCAAGCTCTTTATGTAAGAAAAATGAAATGATTAATACTACACCTAACGGAATCATACTTAGTAAAGGATTTGGCAACTCTTTACGAGCAACTGTCGTTACATCAGATTCCCTGCTAACAAACTTTTCTCCATTAGACATTGCTTTTTTAATCATTTTTTTCAGCCACCAATAACCAAATGCCATCATGAAAACAGCTACAATAAAACTTACTTCCCATCCTGCATAAGGCGATGTCTTTAAAAATTGAATAGGAATCCAGTTTTGAATTTCTGGTGATCCCGCTGATGTCATAGTAAAGGTTGTAGAACCAAAACCAAGTGCAGCCGGTATAAACCTTCTTGGCAAATCCGCTTGTTTAAATAAACTTAAAGCCATTGGATAAACGGAGAATGCCACGACAAACAAACTAACTCCCCCATAAGTTAAAACAGCACAGGCAATCACTACAGCTAACGCTGCACGTTTAATACCTATTTTACTGACGATCCATTGGGACACACTATCTGCTGCCCCGCTATCCTCCATGACTTTACCAAAAATGGCACCAGCTAAGAACATTAGCCACCAAGATGCTATGAAGCTAGTAAACCCTCCCATGTAATTAGTTAAGAAATTGGCAGCACCTTCCTCTACAAGCTGTGGAAACAACGGAAGCCCATTAAATACCCCAACTAGCAGAGCTGTTAGTGGTGCGGCAATGAGAAGGTTCATCCCCTTCATAGTTAAATAAATCAATAAAGCTAGCCCACCGAATAACCCTATGAGACCTAACATACTTTCTCCCCCTAAACCCCTAAGAATTATTTATTTCCGTATCTTCTTACTCTTAGTAACGCCTGCTCAGCATGTCCAGCAAAGTTCTCTAACTGACATAAGCGTGCAGCGTACTCCCCTATATATGCACTTGCCTCTGGTGTTACTTTTTGATAGGTTACTGTTTTAATAAACTTACCTACCCATAAACCGCCCGTATATCTTGCCGCACCCTTAGTCGGTAACGTATGATTCGTACCAATTACTTTATCCCCATAGGCCACATTTGTTTCTGGTCCTAAGAAAAGACAGCCATAGTTCGTCATATTTTCTAAGAAGTAGTTTGGGTCCTCTGTTAAGATTTCTACATGTTCAAATGCCAGACGGTCTGCCTCCACTCGTGCTTCCTCAATAGAATCTACAAGTAAGATTTGTCCGTAATCCTCCCACGATACTCTAGCAACATCTGCTGTAGGCAAAACTTGTAGCTGGCGTTCAATTTCTTTCAAAGTTTCTTCTGCAAGTTTCTCCGATGTTGTTATTAAAGCACCCGGAGAGGTCGGACCATGTTCTCCTTGACCAAGAATATCTGTAGCAACCATTTCAGCGTCCGCTGTATGGTCTGCCACCACTAACGTTTCAGTCGGACCAGCAAATAAGTCAATTCCCACACGTCCATAAAGCTGACGTTTTGCCTCTGCAACAAATGCATTACCCGGCCCTACGATCATATCTACTGCTTTGATAGATTCTGTTCCAATGGCCATGGCTGCCATAGCTTGAATACCACCTAGCAAGTAAATTTCATCTGCACCAGCTAAAGACATAGCAGCAATAGTGGCATGTGGAATTTCCCCGTTAATCGGCGGGGTACATGCGATTACTCGTTTTACACCTGCAACTTTTGCAGTTAAAACACTCATATGAGCCGAAGCCACCATTGGGTAACGTCCTCCAGGAATATAGCAACCCACACTATTGACTGGTATATTTTTATGTCCTAAAGTAACTCCTGGTATATTTTCTACTTCCACATCATGCATGGATGCTAGTTGTGCCTCAGCAAATTCACGTATATTTTTTTGGGCAAATTTTATATCCTCTAATACCTCTGAAGGTACTTTAGCTACGATTTCTTCAATTTGTTTTGTGGATAAACGAAATGATTTTGGTGACCACTTATCAAACTTATCTGATAATTCACGAACTGCTTGATCTCCTCTTGTTTCTACATCCTGTAAGGCTTCTGAAACTATTTGTGATACCTTTAAATCATTCGCACTTACCTCTTCTTGTGACTTTCCGGCCTTTATTACTTTAACCATTTGTTCTTCCTCCCCTTTGTTTGAAAACGCATTCAAAATAATCCATTTTATTTTTGCATACGTATGCAAAAATATATACAAATAAGATTATTCTAAAAAAATCAATTAGTCAACTATTATATGTCGAATTTCGTACAATTAACCTTCCATCAATCTCTATATTTTTGGTGAAACCAGAGTATTCGTTGATTTCTGCGGTTAAATAATCAACTGTTCTTTTGACCATTTCATTTATTGGCTGCTCCCATGTTGTTAAGCTATACGATGGCCAAGCAGACATCTCAATATTATCGAAGCCAACAACCTTCACTTCATCTGGAACAGATATTTGATGTTTTTTTAAAGCATCAATCACACCCAGAGCCATAATATCATTCGCTACAAATATTGCCTCCGGTATTTTACCTTGAGAAACTATTTCCTCAATTGTTTCGTACCCGCCTTCATATGTATAATCGGAAATATATTTTTTATATTTCACTTTATTTTCTTCTAATACCGTTACAAAACCTTTCTCACGCTCTTTACTAGTTGATGTATTTTCATTACCCGAAATATAAATCATATTAGAGCAACCCGTCTTCAATAAGTACTGTGCAATCTGTTTACTTGCCTCTAAATTGTTACAGCAAACAGAAAAAAATTTATTACCAACAATTTTTCTATTAAATAACACTAAAGGAATTCTGTTGTTAAATAGATCTTCGTTGGCCTGTAAGGACAACGTTGCGTCAGTAATAATAACACCCGCAACATTATAATTAAGTAATGTATCGATATCATCTTTTTGAATCTCATCGTTATTCGTATACACAAACAAAATACTGTAGCCTAACTTTTTAAATGCGGTTGTAAATTGTTTTAAAACCTGGGGATAAAAAGGGTTTTGAACTCCCTTCATAACTAGACCAATTATCTTCGTTCTATTTGTTATTAGGCTACGAGCAAATTCATTCGGTCTATAACCCAATTCTTTTGCAGCAGCTAACACCTTCTCACGAGTCTTTTGAGATACAGTCGCTCCTTCAAAATACACACGTGAGACAGAAGATTGAGAAACGCCAGCAAGCTTTGCCACGTCCTTTGCAGTAATTCCTTGTTTCACCTTACTCACTACCTTCTTAAAAATATTACTTATTTCAAACTATACAATGAGATTATATTTTTGGAAATAATAAACACTAATCTTCTTTTAAAGTTTAGTGTTTACTAACGAACTCAATCTTCTACTTCCTTACCTCCCTTAAAAAACAAAGAGCCTCCTACCAAAAGGACCCCACTAAAGAGAAATACTCCAATCATCCCGACAGAGCCACCAATTACGCCAAAAAAAGCTGGTGCGATTAATTGAAATAGACGATTAATAGTTATTCGTAGGCCTAAAACTTCTCCCGTACGTTCGGGCGGGGATGCATTATAAGTTGTTGTCATAGATATAGGCTGTCCACATCCAAGACCTAATCCCATCATAATAGCGAGAAAAGCAATAATGATGGAGGAACTAGTTAAAGGCAACAATAAAAAGGCAACCCCTGCAACAAATATAGATACAAATAATATAAATTCTCTCTTGTATATTTCTAATAGCTTAGGCAACACAAAACGAACAAACATAGTTGCCAACCCTTGTAGAGCAATTATCCATCCTATAGTTGAGGTAGACAAATTCATTTGTTTCCCTAGTAACGGAAAATATGCAACAAATATGTCCTTTGAATATAAAACCAAGGCACTTGAAAACAAAGCCTTTCGTATAAGCGGGCTTTCTAGAAGCTTTATCGAATCCATCATTTTAGTAGGGGTACTATGTATTTGACGCTCTACCTTGGGGATTCTTAGGGAAAAGACAATCCCTGCTAGTCCAATCCCTACACACGAAATGTATACAATTCGAAAGGAAATATGTTCCGACAAGTACCCCCCCATTAGAGGTCCTACTACCGCTCCAAATGCAACACAGAGACTAAACATGCTGAAATAATAATCCCTATTTTTTTTGGTTGTTTGATGTCCCAATTGATTTTGCAAAGCAATAGGAATACTAATATTTCCTATTCCTAAAAGCAGCTGACTTGCAAACAAAGACCAAATAGTAGAATAAACGGCAGGAACAATCATACCGGCAATCAAGCTGACAAAGCCTATAATAATGGGAAGCCTATCCCCTATCTTGTCTATAATTTTTCCGGCATGGATCGAAAATAATAATGGCAAAAAAGCAAATGTGGAAGTTAAAATACCAATGATCCAAATAGATGCTCCATACTCATCTGCGGAAAGAGTAATGACCGGTCTAGTTGCGTTTACTACAGTATGAAACAAGAATATTAACAATAAGACTCCTTTAAGATTCATTTATCCCCCTCCATCCATAGAAAGTAATTATTCAATATTATACCAATACAATACTCTGAAACAAAAAATCATTTAGAACTCTGCTTGAATGTACTCCTAGGTATTGGGTTCAACTATGGATTCACTGCTTACCGTTTGATAAAATAAATATGGTAACACAATACATATCTATCACTTAAAATTACTGAAAGAAAGGAATAATAATATGGATGAATTGACAAAGGAAATTATGAAATTCAATGAAGAAAGAGGCTGGGGTAGCAATACAGATGGTCGTGCTCGTAGTCTGGCTATATCTGTTTCATTAGAGGCAAGTGAGCTCTTAGAGCACTTTCAATGGCTTTCCTCTGAAGAAGCTATAGCAAATAATAAACAAGGTATTGAAGAAGAGGCAGCAGATGTTTTAATATACCTTTTACAGCTGGCGAACTTATTAGATATAGATTTAAAGGAAGCTGCAAAAAAGAAAATCCAGAAGAATGCGTTAAAATACCCTATACCTAACTAAAGTTGATCTACCACTATGAGATAAAATGTATAGTGGTAGTTTTTATATTAAATCTACTCATTAAACGTATGGATTACCTCTTGAACTAATGACCAAATCTCATAGTTATAATCAGGATCTACTATATACCAATACTGTATATCTCTTATAAAAGCTTGTTTTTCTTCTAGTGTTGCCTCTTGAAGAAATTGACGCATCCTTAATAACTCTTTTGCATCACTATTTCGACTCTCCAAAAATTCATATCTTTCTCCACTATTTTTCCCTATAACACCCAATCCATCAAAGGTAGTGATAACTACTTTATCCTCCCGTTTCCGCTTCGCTGAAGTAATAGTAGTAATAACATCTACCTTTTCTCCTAAAGGATAGATGTTTTTTAATGCAGAGAAAACTTTTTCTTGTTTTATTTTCCATGAAAATGGAAGATCGGCTATATATTCATCTAGTATTGCCTTTTCTTGTTCTTTATTTGAAATAGTACTTAATTGCTCAAGCATTTCAGCATGGGGTACTGAAAATACTAGACTAATAAATCTCTGGAAATTGTCTGCTAAATAACGTATTGGTGGGTCGTTAGTAGGTGAAATGCATACAATAGAAGCTTTCATTAAATCGGTAGTTTTATGAAAGTCGGTCAGAAAACCAAAATGAATCCCTCCCCCTCCACTTTCAGCAAACGGTATTAAATCAGGTGGTGTGATTGAGTAAGGAGAAGGCTCGGTAACTGGTCTGAACCCAATCATATCTAAAGATAAATTTTCCTTAGTGAGATTCCTCTCTAACTGAATCAGCTGCAAGATTTCTTTCGGAATTAAGTAATTTCCATAAGCTACTTTTAAGTCATCAGACATAATCTTTGCTCCCTCTACATAATATTTATTAATTACCTATTCTAGAAACTTTACAAATACCCTTTCTAACATTTTTGCTTATACCAACAACAAATCACAAATAGGAGGATCTATTATGAAAACAGCAAAACTATTAATTGCATTTACAGCAGTTAGTCTTTTAAGCACTACATTTACTGGTGTTACCGAGGCTACAACCAAAGAAAATACTAAGGTTACCCAAACAGTTACGCAAAACACCAAAATACTAACAGAGAAAATAGCAATTGATTTAGCAGCTAAATATCATGAGGCATATCTATTCGTTAGTAGTGGCGGGGGGTATAAAGATAGAGAATATAATACTTTTCTTTACAATGACTTCGCTTATCGGTACCTATCCAGTAAGATTGATACAAAGACTAAGCTCTTGAAGTACTTAACTCAAACTATGACCTCAAAAGCAGCGGAACAGTTTATAAAGGATTTAGAAATCCTGGAGTATAAAGGAAAACTTGCTCAAAAAGAAGCCGACATGGGGTCCCAAGAGAAATGGGAAAAAGCTACAGCAGAAATTATTAAGAAAGATTCCGATAAAGCTAAATATCGACTAACTGTTCCCTTTGGGGAAGACGCTGATAAAACAACCTACGTTGTAGAGTATCAATTTGTTGAAAAGGTTGGCTGGCGTATTAGCAAGCAGCCAGCTGTTGATCTTGACATCCCAGATAAAGCAAATCCCATTAATATTCTTTTCACCAACCTTTTAAACAACCCACAAATTTCTCAGAAACAGCTATTGCCAACTTCTTATTTTGATGTAAATGAATTTAAGACGGGTATAAAAAAAATAGAGTTATCAAAGCTTAAAGAGGTAGATAGGGGATCTTACCACGTAGAGTTTGTTGCCACAATTTTCGTTGAACTCGAAAAAGACTATAATGGCCCCTTAGTCTCTGGTGAAAATAGAATGTATTTTATCGTGGAGCCTAATGGATATATGGACTTTAAAATTCATCAGGCCGGGCTTATTAGTATGTATTAAGAGAAATTAGCGAAGAGACAGTAAATCGTAAGTGATTTACTGTCTCTCTTAAGATAAGAAATTCTAAAATTAAAAGCTGTTTACGGGATTTCTATTTCAATTTTTACGTCCTCATCCTCAATCCAAGAAGGATAAAAATCTAAGTCTAATCTAATCTGATTGCTATTTGAAGGAATCTGAAATTCAAATTTTGTTTTTCCCTCTGGGAGATCTGTAAAAGAGCTGTTCACATATTGAGAGCTTGGATAATAGGGCTGGTCATTATACTTTATTATATATTCCTCTCCATTTGCATCTATTAATTTTGGAAAATAGACAAACTCTTTATTTCTATCTGCATCGATAATAAAGCTTCCTTTATTATTTTCTATTTTTAAATCAGAGAAGATAGAATCCTTTGGTTGCTTTATAAATTCAGAAGAATTTGTATCAATGAGTAAGTAAGCCTCATCTTTATCCATTGCTGCTATTTTCCCAAACTTTAATGTCAGCTTTTTAGGGTTATAGAAATAAAAGCTCTCCGGCATTGAGACGGTAAATTTATTTTCCTCCCAATAATAGCTATCTGAGTAAGCCGACCATTCTCTGCCATCTTCATCTACTAATTGTATTTTATTAAATGCACCATATAAAAACTTTTTAGTATTACTTGAATTTGTCTCTAAATACACTTTCATACCAGTGGGATCTACGGAGATAAATTTCACTTTTATTATTTGCCCCTCAATCTTCATTTCCTTGTTTACAGTAATAGTTTTGCTATCCAAATTATCTATTCTTTTAAAGGAAAAAGGTATTTTAAAGTTTTCAATTGTATCTCCATTTATAAGTCCCAATTCAAAATTATGTTCTTCTGTGGGTAGAAGAGACCTATAGCTAGTTTCTATACGATGGCTAGAGCTAAATACCTTCAATCCCTTCTCTTTAGCTAAAGGATAAAAGCGATTATGGATTTCCATACTATACTGATATGGTGATCTATTGTTTGATTTTATTCGCAAATATTTATAACCTAGCTCACTCAAATCCTTTTCCTTAGATTCCACCGTATAAAAAACAACCATTCCCTTTTCATCAGCAATTACCCCATCCAACGTGACCGTAATTCCATGCTCGGTTTGAGAAGCATTTATTTGTTGATAAATGTTATTTTCTACAGCTGCAACTAGACCCTTGTCATTTTGAACAAGAGCTACTACCCGCTCCATGCCAGGAATTGCTGATACCTTGTTTGCAAAGGCTGGAGAAACGTTTATAGAGGTTACAAATGCTATAAATAATAGAGCTACCATTGCGACAGACCACAGACTCCGATGAGTAATTATTCTCTTCCTTTTTTTCTCTTGTTTTGCTTTTTCAAAGCCGTTTCTTACGGACATCTCTACCTTGTCCAAAGGAACATCTACCTGATTGATCACGTTTTTTCGTTTCTCCAATTTTTGTTTTTCCTCTTCAAACACGTTTCATCTCCCCTTTCTCCTCAAAATGATGTCGAAATGAACGGAGTGCCTTATGTAATCTAGTTTTAATCGTTCCCTCCGGTGTCTTCCACATGGCTGCTATGTCTTTAATTTTGACGTCCTCAAAGTACTTGAGATGGAGTAACTCTCTTTCGTAGTCAGATAGATGGGCAAGTGCCTCCTCTATTTCCAAAAACGTATAATCTTCTTTTTTCCCGAATACTAGTAGTAAGCTTTCCTCACAAATCTCTCTCTTACTTTTTTTAATCGTATCCTGACAATAGTTCATCATGATCCTTGTTACCCAGGTTTTAAAATATGCTGGCTCTTTAAGTGTTTTGATATGTTTAAAGGCCCTATAGGTTACTTCCTGAACAGCCTCTAAAGCATCCTCTTCATTTTTTAAGTAGGACATGGCAGTTCTATATAATGCCTCCTGATGAGTATGCATCAGATCTAAAAAAGCATCCTCGTTTCCCTTTATCGCTTTCCTTTCTAATTGATGCTCGCTCAAAACATCACCTCATTTCAAATTTCCCTATTAATTAGACTATTTAAAGCAAGAAAAGTTTTGACAATTTTAAACAATTATATTTACTTCATTATTTTAAGAAGATTGGCGTAAGTACAAAGTAATGGGCGATATAAAAAGTTTTTTAATAATAGTGGAATTAAGTGTTTCTCCTAAAGATATACTTAAAGGTAAGTACTTGAATTAATTTCACCTATAATTTGGGGTTAAAGTATGTAATTATTTGTTCTACTTTACTATTGTTAACGCTATTTTTATTAAATGGGAATTATGAATTGATTTACTTTTACATTTTTATTAGTTTTTTTCAAGAAAAATCAGTATATTACTAATTTTATTAGGTATATCCAAGATATTACTGACAAAATGGGGTATACTTAATAGTAATGAGTTTGTGGATTTGTAAAGGAGGCACTTTATGTCAGTCGCTAGTGAAGCATCACAAGTAAATCTCGATTTTTTAATTAATGAATTAGGTCTTCAACAGGTTTCCAATACTTCCCTATTTCGTAAAGGGAATTATTTTGTCATTTCTCCTTCCGTTCAAAATAAATCAAATACGTTTGAACTAGGTGAATCACTTATGAAAAAATTCAATCCTGAAACGGATGAAGGTTATTTGCTCATTCGTCTTAAAGAAAAATTTTTAATGTGCAAATTACATCCCTTCCAAAGAAAAATGATGACTACAGAAACCGAAAAGAGTACGAAAAGTAAACCATCCTTTTGGAAGTTTCATGTGATTGAATCAATCATTCCACGTATAGAAAATAGCGGTGATAGAGAGCTGACTTTTAAAATTCAAGCCCCTACCAATAAACAGCTAATTTCTTTTTTTGGTAAAGAAAATGTTTAATAAAAACCAGATCTAGAAAATAGATCTGGTTTTTTTTGTATTAATTTAGGTTACGTTAAAGATATAGCTCGATATGTAAGGTTGAATTCTAGTGACAGGAATATAAAAATGAGCTTGGGAATGTCTCTCCAAGCTCATTGTACTTCACTTTCTTTGTTTTTCTTAACACTCGATTCACCTATAAATAAAAATAGCTCTTTAAACACAATACAAACGTGTATTAATGTATTGCATTAAGCATAATTCCATTCTTTTCCGATATCGCAATCCCCATATGGATTTATTCCATTATACGGTCCAACATACATAACTACCTCATTGCGTATGATCCATTCCATACCATGTTCTTCTTCCCATTCGCAATTTAATTCTAAATCAATGACAGGTTCTGTTGTATTCTTAGGCTTCGGAATACATATAGTGTTTGGTGTAATATAAGGTAAAACATCTGTCGGTTTAGTGAATTCTATAACATCTTCACCAATATCATCAAGAAATTCATTACAGTATCTAATAGATGCGTTACAAATCTCATCTATTAGTCCATCACTTAAAGTGTTCAAGTAAGTTATACATAGTTCCGCGTATTCAATATCTGACTCTTGTTCTATATATACAGTAATATTTTGATCAAATAATTCTAAGTAGGCTTCTCCTTCTAATTCGAAATATTCATTGGTTTTAAGGTTTTTAATAACCACTATAATTACTCCCCCTTGCCAAATTAGCATTCATCCTTCTAATTATAAAATTTTTAAAAAAATTAAATCAATAAAGATGTTGCAATCATTGCTTAAATATAGAAGTATTAATTGTTAAATACAAGCTCAAATTTTCTATTTGTATAATCAATCACCAAACGCCCATCCTTAGCAATATCACTACCAAAAACACCATCTAACTTAAAAAAAGTAGCAAGATCTGTCAACATCTCTCTCACGTTTTGTAAGCTGATGGATTGATTCCTATTCAGATAAACTATTAAACTTGCTATGCTGTCTAATTCTCTTTCTTTTACACTACCGACGCCACCAGAAAGTATCATTCTTTTCTCTATTTTAAGATCATCGACTTTCGATAGAAGAGGTTGTCCAAAATGGGTTTTATTTGCACCAGTGTCTAAACCGAAATACAAGGGTACTTGATTCTTTCCTTTGACTTTTATAATGGGATACCCACAGAAGAAAAGGTTATTCTCCACCCCTTCTTTTCGTACCGGTTTCTGAATAATAACCTGTTTTCGTGCATAGTCTATTTCCAGAAAAATATGTTGTATAATATCCCATCCAATGATACCGTCAATCTTCATTATTTCTTTCGTTTTAGGATTTTGAATCATTAACAATTCATTCGCTAAAACCAATGTAGGCTGATTAAGAATCGTCAGGCTCTGTATGACAATTGAATCGATTATTGCCAAATCGGTACTGAAATTTTGGTTTGTTGAATTTCCAACCTCTAATTCTTCAATTTTCTGAATGTTAATATCGCAGTCTTTCACTAAAGAACTTGAGATGACCGTCATCCCTGCTCCAGTATCTAGCCAAAAGCATTTCTTATTCCCATTAATCATAATATCAATGGTCGGAGAGCCGGAGCTGCTTAGCTTCATTGGAACACATATTTGTTCTTTTAAGAAGGAGAAAGAAGTAGTTTCATACTGGCTACACGCTTTTGCAATTAAACGATTGCTTTGATCAATGCTGTGATCATCCAGAAGTCCAAGCGTCTCTAGTTGTTTCCATTCTGATTTAGTAAAATACAGCTCAAATAAAATCTTGGCACAGCTACTTCGTAATGAAGGATCCTGACACTCACAATATAGATTCTTTAACCTTTCTGCACCTAAACTTTCTTTTCCATCTGTAATTAATTTTAAAGCAGATACAAACTTTTTTTGTTCATCATTAATTTCCACCATTGCAAAATCAAACTTCTCCAACTCTACTATAACCTTCAACTTTTCCCCTCCACCAAATCTTGATAGTTACTATTTCTATATAACTCTAATAATTCCTTCTAATAGAACTAATGTATTATTTTAAGTATTGTTCCTTCAAAGAATTATCGAGAATTTAATATACTAACTAGCGAAGACGAAACTATTTTACTTGATATAGGGTAAGTATTCTGATTGATTTTATTAAATTTTCAAAATAGTTAATTAAAAACTTGAATACCTCTTGGTTTAAAGATAATATAAATTTATAATCCTACCGGTGAGATGAGGTTTAATAGTGGAATTAATTACAATTCACTTTCTTTTCAATTTATCCTTATTAGTCATCTTTTTTTTCCTTTATTTTTCTATCCTAAGAATATCCGGGAGTATACTACAACGAAAACGCACCTCTATTTTATATTTCATCATATCCTTATTACTATGCTATTTATTCTCCTATTCCTTAAATGATGAGGTTATATTAGACTTAAGAATTATTCCATTGATAATTGGTGGGCTTTACTTAGGACTAAGCCCTATATTAGGATTAATAGTTATTTCTCTTAGGGGTTTTTATGGTATGGACTTAGGATTCTACTTAAGTATACCTATCTATGGAATTCTCAGCATTTTCCTTTGGAAGGTACATCCTCATTTTTTACAATTAAGCTCTAAATATCGTATTATTAGCTCTACCATGTTAACGCTCGTAGTAAGTATATTTACATTAACATTGGTTTTAAACACAATTGGGGCTGGTCATACACTAGACTTATTTATTGCATATGTTTTTGTTCCTCCACTGGGAGTTGCGATTCATGCGTATACTATAGAAATGGTGGAAAAAATTTTACTCCAGCGACAGCTTTTTATAAAAGCTGAAAAGAGAGAGGCTGTAGAACAAATGGGTGCTGCTATTTCTCATGAAATTCGCAATCCTCTAACAACCGCTATTGGATTCTTAGAATTGTTAAACAAAGAACCGTTAGAATCAGATAAGCGCAAACAATATTTGACTATTTTAAAAGAGGAACTAGATTTTGCAGAGAAGATTATTCAAGATTACTTAGCTTATTCTAAACCTAGCGTAGAAACTTCAAAGGAATTAAATATTCAAGAAGAACTTCCTATTGTACTAAAGCTCTTACAACCACTAGCTAACTATTACTCAGTAGAAATTATCTCCAATCTTTCCTCTATGAGCTTAATAGAAGGAGATCGAGCTAAATTTCAGCATTCCTTTATAAATATTATTAAAAATTTAATAGTTATGTCTGACGGAGGCACCATAACCATTAACACAGAGGAAACGAAGACCAATATTTTTATCACAATTAATAGCTCTACTCCAATGATTCAGATGAAAACTATTGCATTAGATATGTCTATCGATTTTGGTATTATTAAAACTATGAAAGGTTCTGTCCAAACAAAAATAACAGAAAACGGAACTACTTATTATTTTTCCTTTCGATCTATGAAGACACCACTTAAACGTATGATCAGTTTTAGCTGATACACACCAGTCTAATCGAAGAGAGGTAATGCTATGGAGCTGACTTTACACTTTTTATTCAATTTATCTCTTTTAATAGTATTACTTTTTTTTAGTTTAATATGGACCGAGAACACGAAAAAGGTACAATCCGCAGGAATATTTTATTGTTTCTCTAGTCTCTTAATTTGTTATGGATTTAGTTATCCCTTAACAGATCACATATTATTAAATTTAAGAAATATTCCCTTTGTAATTGGTTCTCTTTATATTGGCATAAGTCCTTATCTGGGCTTAGTAGCAATTATTATTCGAGCTTTTTTCGGAATAGATCTAGGTTTTTGGATAACGGTATCATTCTATGCTATCTTCTCTTTAATGTTTTGGAAATTACATCCTTGGTTTTTAGAGAAAAGTAGAAAACAGCGTATTTTAATTGCTATAGGGTTTATGTACATTGTCGGAATTTACCAAATTCTCCCTTTAAACTTTGCTTTAGAAGGGTATCCAATACTTGATGTGAATCTTGCTTTTTTATTGATACAGCCTTTAGGAGTTGGCATGATTGCCTATTTTTTAGAGGAGTTTGATAAATTTATCATTTATAGACAACAACTTATTACTATTGAAAGACAAGAGGTCGTTGAAAAGATGGGTGCTGCTATTTCTCATGAAATAAGGAACCCATTAACTGCTGCTAGTGGCTTCGTACAACTTTTACATAGTGACTCTCTTTCCCCTGAAAGTAGATTGCAATACTTGGCAATTGTAAGGAGTGAGCTTAAATCAGCTGAACGAGTCATTCAAGATTATCTTACTATCCCTAAGATGAAAGCAGACGGCGAAGATACAATTTATATAAATGATGCCTTAAATAATGTTATTCAAATGCTCATCCCCTCAGCCCAAAAAAATTCGATTGAAATCATTGCAAATTTTTCGAATGAATCTATCGTAATCGGTGATAGCCAAAAATTTCATCAATGCCTAGTAAATATTATGAAAAATGGTATAGAGTCGATGCCTTATGGAGGAACTTTAACAGTGGAAACTGATGCCACAGCTACAAACGTTATAATAACTATCCAAGATACGGGAACAGGTATGACGGAAGAACAACTAGACCGTTTAGGTGAACCTTATTACTCTACAAAGGGCGACCAAGGAACAGGTCTTGGAACAATGGTTGTTTTTAGCGTTATCCGGTCAATGAATGGGAATATACATGTAGATTCTAGCCTTGGTGAAGGTACAACCTTTGAACTTGTCTTTAGGTCTTCTCTGGCCGAAGATTGCTTAAGTATAAACGAGATTAAAAAAAGTAATATGGTGCACAATTAATTGTTCTATATTTCCATGTGTAGAACCACGCTAGCTACTACATCTTAAGGAAGAAAGAATTTCCTTAGAAAGGAGCTACACCTATGGGAAGAGACGATAAAAAGGGAAGCAGCAATAACACTGGATCTTTACCTCAAACACCAAAAAACATGAAAATTAAGCCTAAAGATGTTCAAGAAGAGTTTGCCCGTGAATTTGCAGAACTAAGCCGTTCCTCTAAAAAGAAAAAATAATTTTCAATAGGTAGAGGAGGACGACAGAACATAAATTCTGTACAGGTCCTCCCTCTTTTTTATTTTAAACCGAGTACCTAATTAATTTAGAATACCAGTACTCAGAATAGACACATCAACTTTAATATCCCACTTCATTTTACTGATAGTTTCACGTGTAAGCTCCGTATCCCACTTTCCTCGATGATGTCTACGTACATTTTCCGTCAGTCCAATTGGATCTACTTGTAATTGCTTCAATTCCATTAACAAGGTGTTTATTTTATCTTCCAGCTCCTTCTCCACTTCTTTTTCTAATCGTTGAATGCTGTCAGGATGTTTAAAGCTTTCTTCTTTCCCTTTAAATTCTGTCATCGTCCCTTCTACGTTAAGTAGAATTTTTAGCCTTGGTGATTTTAAACTTTTATTACTTATGATTTTCACGTTATTATCAATAAAATCAAGCAATAACCTATCTCCCTCATTTGTTGTTAGGTTAATGGGTGCTAGCTTTCTCTTGCCCTGTATAGCTTGAATAAACAATGCTTCACCTGGAGTTAATATGGTCATCATACTTTTATCTTTAAATAAAGCAACACCGTTTAACTCAACTTTTTTCTTTTTCATTTCAATTACTGGAATAATTGGGTCAAAGTTCGGATTAGTTTGCGTATATATAAAGTCATGAATATTTGTATTTGGATTAAATGCTAAGTTTACGCTAGGTTGAAGGAGGTCGCTTACGTAGTTAATGGTACTTGCCTTATCAGGATAATCTTGTCGTAGTAATTCCTCAGCGCTGCCTTTTACGATTGCCATTAATATCTCGTTTCCTATTTCTGTATTTCGATATAAATGCTTTATCACTTCCTCAACTCTTCCACTAGTTGCAAATTCCTCACTAAACAGAATTACTCTCAGTTGATTTAAAACAACTTTCTTCTCCGTCTCCTTTTCAATATTCACCATGCCATCTGTCACTAAATCAGTTGAAGTACTATAAATTTGCGTTTTTTGATTTGCATTCTTGGATTTTTGAGGAATTGCCGCAGTAAGCTTAAAGGTTGTGTCACTTTCAAAGTCAAAAGCTAGTATTCCAACCATATCAATACCTTCGATTGGTACTTTTTTTTCCCTCAAATTGCACCCCGCAAGGATAACCATAACTATTAGTAAGATTGAAATTTTTTTCCTAGTCATGATTGCACCTGCTTTTTCTTAATAAAATAAATTCCAATTAAAATTATGGGCCATAGCAACAGTGCATAACCAACCCTATAACTTACGATAAAAACTTTTTCCAAATTTTCATGAGAGAGCGGTAGCGAAAGAATAACAAAAATGATGACTCCTATTATATAAATATGAGAGCTTTTTCTTTTAGATATAATGGAATTTACTCCTTTCATAGCTGCCCATATATAACCTGTAACTGTTGAAATAACTAAAAATACCCATAAAGTAATTCCGAAAATATCTATTCTTTCTAAAAAAGAAAAGCCACCTGCTTTAAATAAATGTAGTACCGAATATTGTATATTCCTTAATTGCCATTCTGAGAAATACATTACACTTACCAAAGTCGTCAAGAAACAAAGAAATACAGTTATCCAAATACCTATTAATGCATGCTTATATGCTTTTCGTTTAGATATTATATAAGGGAAAAATATTAATATAACCTCATAGCCCGCTATACTATTGTATCCTCGGTCAAACGCTATAAAAAATTCACTCCAACTATGATTAAAGATAGGAAATACATGGCTTATATCACCCTTTTCTATAGACCATTTCAGGAAATAGATTATTGGTAGAGTAATAAAAAAAGCCATTATACAGAATCTGGCAATATTTATTATTCCACCATTTACGATGTATAACACTAATAGCAACAATAAAATAAGCGGTATAGTTGTTGTTTACTCTTGCAGAGCTGTACTTTGTATCAATTGGACATAATTACTTACTTTTGCAGTCGGAAGTAAAATTAATTGAATAACTATAAATACATTTATAAACTTTCCTAGGTTTTTCCCTAAAATTTCTTCATTTATTTCAAACAAGTTCTTTGATTGGTATTTGGAGCAAATCCAAATCATCGGCCATATAGAAATACTCGCAATTATTCCAAAAAAGATTGGCATTAATGTCTGGCTGTATCCAAGTATACTCAATCTTTCAGGCAGTGAAAGCGCTCCTGTGCCAAACATAATACTTTGTACTAAAAAAATGACATGGTAGCCCTTTAGCGTTTCTTTATTCACACTTAAGTTGCTCTCACCAACCTATATACTTTATTTATTTTCACTAGAGATTCCACTTTTCTTCTTTAAATACGCTGTTGGAAAGCGTACAACACTATCTTTCAAATCAGAAATTTTTCTAGGTATTACCGTTGACATAAAAGGTGTTCCAAGAGAATTTACTCTTAATAAATGAGCAATGAGCCACGCAAATGCCAGCATTTGACCATATAAACCAAACATGCCCGCTGCAAGAATAAAAATATAACGTATAAACCTGCTCGTATTACTCATATGAAAAACAGGCGGCAGGAAGGATAGTAGTGCAGAGGTTGCAACTATTACGATTAAAATATTACTTACGAGTCCTGCTTCAACAGCTGCAGTCCCAATAACAATCCCACCAACAATCCCTATCGTTTGTCCAATTTTTGCAGGCATCCTAGCTCCTGCCTCTCTTAATACCTCTATAATTAATTCAATAAATAAAACCTCAAATAGTGGAGAAAAAGGTACCTTCATCCTAGATTCCTGTAAATTAAGTAAGAGCTCATAAGGAAGCACCTCCTGATGGAAAGTTAAGGAGGAAACATATGATGGAGTAATCATTATCGTTAAGAAAAAACCAAAAAACCGTAGTAGTCTCATTAAACTCGCAGATGGCCAGCGATTATAGTAATCCTCCATAGTGATAAATAGTTCTAAAAAAGAGGTCGGACATACTAGAGCAGATTGACTGTTATCCATTAAAATAACTATTCTTCCATCCGCTAAATAATGCGAAATAGTGTCTGGTTTTATCGTCATATAATATTGGGGAAATGGGGAATATGGATTGTCTTCAATCAATTGCATGAGAATGGAAATATCCAAGAATGTAGGATAATCAATCTTGTCCAAACGATTTTTTAAATTTTTTAGTTTCTTTTTTTCCACCAAATCATCAATATATAAGAGAGCAATTTTAGTATTGGTGACGTTGCCTATTATTAGTTCTTCATCTTTGAGCATGGAATTTTGTATTCTTCTTTTTACAAGTGAAAGATTTGTTTCCAATGATTCTGTAAAAACATCCTGTGGACCAATGAATGTACTTTCCATCTCAGAAATAGAAACATCTCGAGTGTTCACACTGTAAGTGTCCATACTCAATAATCGATTTGTTTCATGGAAGTCAATAGAGTTTCTCCGATTGAAAGCCTATTTGTAATGTCAGCTATATTAAAAGGATTTACGCTTTCTGCAACTTGGTGTATTTGATGGATGTAATTTGCTATAGGAATCATGACCATCATTTCTAAGGTCATTTTTTCTGTTAAGGAGTTTGGATAGATTAGTGTTACAACTCCTTCACTTGTCGGTACTTTTTTATAAATAATATCATTATTTTCTCGTGTAACTTTTTTATAATATTGAATATTTTTTTCTACTAGATCTCCCTTTGATGCTCCGCGATTCGTAAAATAAGCAAGCAGACTCTTCTTTACTAATATCATTTTTTTCATAAGAATCACTTGCCTTTCCTATAGATTTGATTAGTTTGTCCATTTATTTATTATGTATTCAAACAAACCTTGTCGATAAGAAAAGTACAAGCGACTTCATTTAGTTGGTAATTGTTGTAGAATTTCTTCCAAAATGCAAAAAAACACTCAAGACCTTTTTGGTCTTGAGCGTTTCTAGTGTTTAAAATTTAACTACCTCTGGCTCTTTGCCTTTTGAATTCATGACGCGTACTTGCGTTGGTACAATCTTTAGGATGACTAAGTCTGGATCCTCTGGGCCTTCAAACCAGCCTTTTAATGCATCATTCCAAACTTTTTCTTTCATAGACTCGTCATCCGATACTTCTACTTTACCTTCAATTTCTAAAAATGAATCACCAAGTCCATTTCCATCATATCCTAAAAGGATATGTGTATATGGGTTTTGTTCAATATCTTCTACTTTATGAGTTTTTTTACTAGTGGCTGTGTAGAGGATGAAATCATCATTAAAAAAGGTCATATAACGAGAATGTGGTTTATTTTGTTGCACAGTGGCCATTGTTCCTATCATATTATCGTTTAGAATTTTCAGTGCTTGTTCTTTAGCATTTGTCATTTTTAAATCCCCTCACTTTTATGTTTATTAGTATTATTCCTTCACATGATAATATTAAACATTTATCACATTACCATGTTTTTAAAAATTGTGTTGAGGACGCTCTACCCTTTTGTAATAAGCTTAATTTGGAATCATAATCTAAGTCGAATTGGGTAGCACTATATTCATCGGCTGGTATAAAAATAATATTCTTTTCAATTTTCCTCGATATATACCTTGTATCATGCGCATCTTTCATCGTTGTAAATAAGCCTTCAAATAGGTCTAGCCCATTTTTTATTTGCTTTGGTTGTGGTTCCTCAATGTTTGCACTAAGTCGGATGCCTAATACCGGTCTCTCTCTTAACCCATTATCAAATATCCACATTGGAAAATTACTTAACACGCCCCCATCCACAACTACGACGTCACCAAGGCCTGTTTGTAATTTTATTGGCTCAAAGAAAAAGGGAATTCCACAGCTCATACGCAAGGCTCTACTTACTAAAAAGGTATCAGGCTCTATGCCATAATTTTTTAAATCATCAGGAAGAATAATCATCTTTCCATTTGTTAAATCGGAGGCAACTAACTTTAAGGAACCTTTAGGTAAATCTCCAAACGTATAAATACCTTTAACAGCCAATTTTTCTAGAAACCAATCCTCCAATGCCTTTCCCTGGTATAGACCCAAACCCCAATACAAATTGAGCCATTTCATAAAAGGAAGAGGTATCACTCTCCTACGTTGGTCTAAGAGCTTTTGAAAATTTTGTTCCATCATAAGCTTTTCCATCTCTCTGCCATTATATCCGGCGGCTATCAAGCAGGCTAAAATAGCACCAGCACTTGTTCCAGCGACTCTTTTAAATCGATACCCCTTCTCCTCCAACACCTGGTAAGCACCTACTAATCCAATTCCTTTCATACCCCCGCCTGAGAATACTCCATCTATATACATACACAACCCTTTCTTTTCTAAAATGTTGTTATATCACTCTAAGAAAGAGGAAGGATGATTAGAACAATAATCGACAAATATATTGTCTATGTATGGATTTTTCCAAAGTGCTTAAGTTTAAAATAACACTTTTCTTGGGATGGCTTTGAACAAAACTGTGATGACCTTACAATGACCTCTACGTGTGCATTGTGATGTCTTATCTGTCTCACTGTTCCCGCCAGCCTGCTGCAACAATCAACAAAAATAAATGTTCATGTTTGTATACTTTTTTATTCTTCAAAGAGCCAGCAGATATCCTCTACTGGCTCTAAAAATTATTATTTTAATTTTGGACTAGCGTATTCTTGTTGTTTGCCATTATTTTTTCTTTTCGCAGCTTCATTTTGGCCGACCACACCTAAATCTTTCGGACTAATATCATAACCATAACCGTATTCTTCACGATCTAAAGTGTTTTCCTTCTTTTTCTTTTTATCCGTCATGAGACTTCACCTCCTGAAGAATAACTTGTACTATTTTGTATTATTTATGCTAAAAAAGCACAAACATCTCTTTCTGCTTTGACAAGCAATAAGGAAGCTCCTGCCACTATTTCTTATTTATTTCAGTAAATTTTGGATACTCCACTTTTGCACAAATATAAAAAAGTCAGCTTGAAACAGTATGTATTTTACCGTTCAAACTGACTCTTCCTTTACTATTTCTTTTCAGTTTCTTTCTTTTCCCCTGGCTTAGTAATATCTTTCTTATCCGCATTGTCTTTATCGGTTTCTTTAAAGTCATCTGGATTTAAATTTGAATTATATTGAATATCATTTTCTTTCTTATCTTTTCCCATATAAGGCACCTCCTAATTAGTGACTATGCTCGTTCTTTATTTTTTCTTTCAATAGCCGCTTCGATAAACTTAGCAAATAATTTTTTGGATGGTTCATCTCCAATGAGAGCAAACTCTTCTGGATGCCATTGAAAACCATAGATAAATGTGTGGTTCTCACTCTCTACTGCCTCCACTATGCCGTCGGGTGCAGTAGCAACGACCTTTAAGCCATCCCCTACTCTGTTTACCCCTTGATGGTGAAAAGAGTTAACCTTAAATTCTTCCTCCTGAAACATTTGAAAAACTTTACTTTTCTTATCTAACTTTACAGGGTGGGATCTATGAGTTCTTATAGCGTTTTGTCTATGCAGGAATGAATATTCCTCCCTTTGATCATGTATTGATTGATGTAAAGAACCACCCATCACAACGTTTAGCATATGCAGACCCCTACATGTTCCTATATATGGCTTGTCCAATTCTAGAATTTTTTGTACAAGTGCAAATTCCATCTCATCTAATTGTGGAGTTATTCGTTGTAATGTGGGATGTGGTAATTCACCATAATATGCCGGGTCAATATCTTCTCCGCCTGTAATAATTAGCCCATCTATTTGTTGACATAGCTGATTCATATCCTTGTCAGGTATTAATGGTATTAGTAAAGGAACTCCTCCTGCTTGTAAAACTGTATCTGAATAAACTGAAGATAAGTAATAACTTTTATCATCTTTAACTTCAGCTGTAATCCCTATTATTGGTTTCATATTAAACTCTCCGCTCTTTATAATTTGACGCCTTATATTAATACCCTAATCTTAGAGTATACAAACTACTCATCCCTTTTTATTTTCACGTTTGTTTTTAAATTCTTTGGGGAATATATTTACTAGACAGCGTTAAAGGAGGACTTACAATGAGTAATAAATACGAAAAAATTGAAAATGAAATTTCTGGACAAACTCAGGATCGTCAACCAGGTTTTGAAAATGAGATGAATCCTAAACCTATCTTTGATGATGAAAATTATAAGGGATCTGAAAAGCTTAAAGGAAAAACTGCTTTAATTACTGGTGGAGATAGCGGTATTGGTAAAGCGGTTGCTATTGCATTTGCAAAAGAAGGAGCAAACGTAGCTATTGCATATTTAGATGAGCATGAGGATGCAAAAGAGACTGTGAAGCTAATTGAAAACTATGGCGTGAAGGCGCTAAGTATTGCTACAGATATCAGCGATGATGAAAACTGCGAGAAATTAGTAGAACAGGTTATTGGAGAATTTGGCCAATTAAATATTTTAGTAAATAATGCAGGGAAACAGTTCCCTACAAAAAATTTCTTAGAGATTACTCCTGATCAGCTACAGGAGACATTCTCTACCAACATATACTCTATGTTCTATTTAACACAGGCCGCTCTCCCTCATATGTCTAAGGGAGACACAATTGTAAATACATCTTCCGTCACAGCTTACAGAGGTGCGCCTGAGCTAATCGATTATTCAGCAACCAAGGGAGCTATTACTTCATTTACACGTTCTTTAGCACTAAACTTAGTAGAAAAAGGAATTCGCGTAAATGCAGTTGCACCTGGTCCAATTTGGACTCCACTAATTCCGGCAACTTTTGATGCTGAAACAGTAGAGAAGCATGGTGATAGCAACCCTACTGGCAGACGAGGACAACCAGCAGAAAATGCACCTGCTTATGTATTCTTAGCTTCCAATGATTCAAGCTATATTACAGGGCAGACAATTCACGTAGATGGTGGAGATTTTGTAGGTTCATAAAACTCCAATTAGTAAAGAGCAGGGACTGTGAGTATTCACAGTCCCTTTTATGAGCCATTTTCACCTTTTTTGGGGCGGTTTCCAGCTATTTAGGTGCACTTTTCTACCTTTTAGGGGCGTCCCCCCCCTTGTTTAAAAAGCTTTACTTCCTTTTATGAAACCTTTTTAATTTTATTACATTAGACTCCTTGAAATCTTTTTACCATCATAAGTATAAAAGACAGGCTTTTTATCCATGTACGTTTCCATATGAATAGAGCGCCCCCAAAGATGATAAATGTACGGAAGTACATGCTCCAAATAATGTGCATCAAGTTCCGTTCCTTCATAATTATGTTTTAGATGTAGTTCTCCATTTCTTGAGTAGTCACCATTTTCCACTACTATATATGGATAACTTCCATTTTCCCGGATAGCTATAATTTCATCTCTAACATTCTCATAATCCTTATCTGTGATTTCATAGTTCCCATTTTTCTTTTCAAAAAGATAAAGATCCTCCTGCTTAACCAATTCCTTCGTAAGGTAATTTCGTATAAAAGAAATATCAGATTCAATTTCCCTTACCTCAAATATTTTTTCTCTTCCCTGTCCGGCAAGGATACCATGCTTTCTCATTTCTTCTGTTGGGGAATCATATCTTCTCTCTATATCTTCAAAGATTTTAAGTCCTAAATAATAAGGATTAATAGATGTTTTAGAAGGTTGAACCACATTTGCATTTAACTTAGCGAATTCAATTGTTTCATCTGAGGTTAAATCCATTTCTCTTATAATCCGCTGATGCCAAAAAGTTGCCCATCCCTCATTCATAATTTTAGTTTCTAGCTGTGGCCAAAAATAAAGCATTTCTTCTCTCATCATGGTTAAAATATCCCTTTGCCAATCTTCTAATTCTCTACTATATTGCTCTATAAAAAGTAGTAAATCCTTTTCAGGGCGCGGAGGAAACTTTTTTCGATAAGGAAGAATAAGCTTAGGATTATCCTTCTTATCTATATTCCACAAATCATCATATTCACTCTTTTTAACTTCCTCTGTTTCTTCTTGTTCTAAATCGTAGCTTGGTAGCTTAGGACGCACAATAGATGGATCAATATGTTCCTGAATCGCAAGGACAGCATCTAAAAAGCTTTCTACCTCCTCTTTTCCATGAATCATTTCATAGTGGGCAATTCTCTCAGCAGTAGCAGTCATGCTTTCGACCATGTCCCGTCTTGTATTGGAAAAGCGGACGTTATGTTTGAAAAAGTCACAATGGGCAAGCACATGAGCAATGATTAGCTTATTCTGTATTAAACTATTTGTATCCAACAAAAATGCATAGCAGGGATTAGAATTAATTACTAATTCATAGATTTGGCTTAACCCAAAATCATATTGCATTTTCATTTTATGAAATTGTTTACCAAAGCTCCAATGAGCAAATCGAGTTGGCATCCCGTATGCTCCGAATGTATAAATGATATCTGCGGGACATATTTCGTATCTCATCGGAAATGTATCCAAACCAAAACCAGTTGCAATTTCAGTAATTTCAGCAATTGCATATTGAAGTTTTGTGTCCATCACTTAACTCCCTTTTTAAAAATACTTTTCAATGCTTCGTAGACATCTTTATTGTCTTTAATCACGTAGTGACGGAACTTGGAATTATCTATTGTTTTATAGGTATTCATCAATGATGAGTATCTGCTATGCTCATTTACTTCCCCATAGCCAAAAATTTGTGAAACACTCATCAATTCGTTAACTAGCTTTAGACATTTTTCATTATCACTTGTCATATTCTCACCATCCGAGAAATGAACAGGATATATATTAAATCGTGAAGGAGGGTACTTTTCCTTGATAAGCTCAAGTGCTTTTTTGTAAGCAGAGGAACAAATAGTGCCCCCACTTTCTCCTTTTGTAAAAAATGCTTCCTCAGAAACGACCTTTGCCTCCGTATGATGAGCGATAAATTCAATTTCTACTGCTTCGTATTTAGAACGTAAAAATCTCGTCATCCAAAAGAAGAAGCTACGTGCACAATACTTTTCGAATGCTCCCATAGAACCACTTGTATCCATCATAGCAAGAACCACTGCTTTAGATTCATGCTTAACTACTTCATCCCATGTTTTAAATCGTAGATCATCTTGATGTATAGGAGCAATGGAAGCTTCTCCTTTTAATGCATTCCTTTTGATGGCTGTTATAAGTGTTCTTTTTTTATCAATATTACCCATTAATCCTTTTTTGCGTATATCATTAAACTCGATATGGTCTGTGAGAATTTCAGCTTTTTCTTTATCTTCCAGGCTAGGCAGCTCCATATCACTAAAAAGGGCATTTTCTATTTCTTCCATACTAACTGTCTCATAGTAATCCTGACCTGCTTTGTCCCCCGCCTTCTTACCATTGCCGGAAGCATTACCTTCTCCTGGACCTTTCGCTACAACATCACCGACTTTACTGTCACCCTTACCTTGACCCACATGCTTAGAAGTATCATAGTTATATCTAATCTTATATTCATCCAACGATCTAATCGGAATTTTAATAACGTCTCGTCCATTTGACATGATAATACTCTCGTCACTTATTAAATCTGGGAGATTATTTTTTATTGCTTCCTTCACTTTTTCTGCATGACGTTGCTGATCTTGATGTCCTTTACGATGTAGCGACCAGTTTTCCTGTGAAATAACAAATTGATTTTTTTCTTTTTCATCCATCCTTAACACCTACCTATATTTTTTTATCATATGCCGGTGCGACAGAGTTATTGCCAAAGTATAAAAAAAACAAGACCAATGAAACATATTAGTCTTGTGTTTATGATGTTATCGATTAAGAAGACTTCCTACATAGCGTAATAATTCATTTGCTGATATGGAGTTATAGCCATGCTCATCAATTAACCTAGCAACTACTTCATTTATCTTTTTCAAATGAGCTTCATCAGGTGTTTTAGTAGAGGTAGTAATTTTCACTACGTCTTTTAAATCTGCAAACAGCTTCTTTTGAATAGCTTCTCTCAACCGTTCATGAGAGTTATACTCAAAACGTTTGCCTTTCCTCGCATATGCGGAAAGCCTGATTAAGATTTCTTCTCGGAAGCCTTTTTTAGCGTTTTCAGAAATACCAATTTGTTCCTCAATAGAACGCATTAATTTTTCATCTGGATTCATTTCTTCTCCAGTTAGAGGATCTCTCATCTTATTTTTATTGCAAAATGCTTCTACGTTGTCTAAATAGTTATTCATCATCGTAATAGCAGACTCTTCATATGAATAAACAAATGCTTTTTGGACCTCATTTTTAGCGATTTCGTCATATTCCTTCCGAGCAATTGCAATATAATTTAAATACTTTTCTCTGTCCTCATCTGAAATAGAGGCGTGCTGATCAAGGCCCTCTTTAAGTGCTCGTAATACATCTAATGCATTAATAGACGGTACCTCTTTACGAATAATGGCAGAGGATATTCTATTAATCACGTATCTTGGGTCAATTCCATGCATACCTTCACTCGAGGATTCCTTCTTCATTTCTTCCACATCTATTTCATTGAAGCCTTCTATATTTTCTCCATCATATAATTTCATTTTCTTTACGATATCTACACCCTGTTTTTTAGGATCCTCTAGTCTAGTTAGAATAGAGAAAATTGCAGCCGCTCTTAATGCATGAGGTGCAATATGCACATGAGCCATATCGCTTTCATGAATCATTTTTTCGTATATACGTTCTTCTTGGCTAACCTTCAGATTGTACGGAATAGGCATTACTATAATACGAGAATGCAGGGCTTCATTTTTTTTATTGGATATAAAAGATCGATACTCCGTTTCATTCGTATGGGCAACGATAAGTTCGTCAGCGCTAATCAACGCGAATCGACCAGCCTTAAAATTACCTTCTTGCGTTAAAGAAAGTAAATGCCACAAGAACTTCTCATCCAACTTTAGCATTTCTTGAAATTCCATCATTCCTCGATTGGCTTTGTTTAGTTCTCCATCAAATCGATAAGCACGTGGATCTGACTCTGAACCAAATTCTGCTATCGTTGAAAAATCTATACTGCCTGTTAAATCTGCAATGTCCTGTGACTTAGGATCAGAAGGAGTGAAAGTGCCAATACCTACTCTCTTATCTTCTGAAAAGAAAATTCTTTCTACTAAAACATCTTCTACTCTTCCGCCATACTCCTGCTCCAAGCGCATAGAGTTAAGGGGCGATAAGCTTCCTTCTATACGAATACCAAACTCTTCGAAAAAGTCCTCCCGTAGATGTGAAGGAATTAAATGAAGCGGATCCTCATGCATTGGACAGCCTTTAATAGCATAAACTGCTCCTGCATCCGTTCTAGAATACTGCTCAAAACCTCTCTTCAACAAAGTTACAATCGTCGACTTGCCACCACTTACTGGACCCATCAACAGCAAAATTCTCTTTCTAACATCTAATCGCTTCGCTGCTGGATGGAAATACTCTTCTATGAGACGCTCTAATGCTTCATCAAGACCAAACATTTCATTTTCAAAAAAGTGATATCTTTTCTTTCCGTTCTTATTCGAACTCCCAGCACTTTTAATCATACTATATACTCGTGCATGTGCTGTTTGAGCTACCTCTGGTCGTTCTTTTACAATGTCTAAAAATTCACTGAATGTACCTTCCCATTTCAGATCATTTTCTGCTTCCCGGTAATTTCTCACTTTGTTTAAAATGTCCATGTTTCCCTCCATTCAGGGCTTAGTTTATACATTGTATGAAAAGATTATATAAATGATACACGTTTATAAGGGTTCCTTTTGCTTGGAAAATTAATAGCCAACCCAACCAAGCTACTTTAATAATTCTCGATGATAGTTAAGGATGTCCTCCATCGAATTTTCAAATGGAATACTAGGATTCCATCCTATGTCTAAAAGCGCCTTAGGTTCAACCGCTTGTATTTTTTCTGGAATATTCTCTACAGCATTGACGTCCAATGGCACGTTAGAAAGGGCCATTAAACAATCAGTAATATCCTTTACAAACCTTGGCCTTCCAGAGGAAATATCATAAACCTCTCCTGACTGGCCATATTGTAATATTTTCTCATACGCAAGAACTGCATCTCTTACATCAATGAAGTCTCTCTGAGCGTATAAATTATTTACTGTAATGCTTCCCGCTCCTTTAAGTATCTCCAGTTCAGCCACCTGCTTTGCCAGTATGGAGCACACTCCATTAGATACTCCTGGTCCTATTAAATTGGAGGGCTTGGCAATAATAATGTTCATATCAAAAAGTGCTTCCCATGATTGGGCTATTAGTACTTGAAGCGATTTGCTTAGGCTATAAGGGTGAGAAAGAGAGGATATATTACTTAAATCAAATTGAAGAGCTGATCCTACTACAATTGCTTTGCAAGGGGGACTATATTGTCGGAGTGCTTCCATTAAAAAAGCAGTAGATAGAGCATTTGCTTCAAGAGAAGCAATTGGGTCTAACCAAGATTCTTGCACATGATTTTGCCCAGCTAGATGCAGTAAATAGTTTGGTTGCACTCTTTGAATCAATTTATTAACTTCATATTTGTTTGTTAAATCACATTGCTCAACCAAAATGTTTTCTTCGTTTACGTAAGTCTTTATGCTTCTTGAAACAGCTATCACATCATAACCATTTCTTTTAAAATGTTGGCAAGCATGACTTCCCGTAAAACCAGTGGCACCTGTTATCATTATTTTCTGTTTCATAGTCACTTAACATTCCGCTCAACTTCAAAAAATGGATTACTCATACTTTTCCATCTCCTTTAAAGTGTCTTCTGTTTGAGAGACAAAAGCACGGATTTCTTCTAATCCATCCTCTATCGTATAATGAGGTTGCCAATTTAATATATCAGCAGCCTTTTTGTTACATAGACAGCTGTGCTTAATATCTCCTTCTCTTGGGGGAGTGAATACTTTTTTGACACTTACATCAAATTTGTTGGATAAAAGCTTTAGTATTTCATTAATAGAAGTCTTCTGTGAGGTACTAACTTGGAGAGTTTGTTGGTCACCGCTATTCATTGCCGCAAGATTAGCTGCTACAACATCCTTTACATAGATAAAGTCTCTCGTCTGTTGACCATCCCCGTGAACATTTAAACTTTCTCCTTTTTTTATACGGTCAAGAAATACAGATACAACCCCTCCTTCTCCCTTCGGTATTTGCCTAGGACCATATACATTCGCGTATCTTAAAATAGTGTATGATTGTCTATAAAGCTCATAATAAAGTCTTATGTAAGACTCCGCAGTGAGCTTGGACAAACCATAATAAGAAGAAGGAATCGTTACATCGGCTTCAGAAATAAGCGCATTGTGTGAATTACCATAAACAGCCGAAGTACTAGCAAATATAAACTTTCTTACCTTGGCATTTCTTGCTGCTTCCAATAAATTAATGGTACCAATAATATTGACATCAGCATCATAATTGGGATGCTGTACAGATCTTCCAATATCCGCCTGCGCTGCTAAATGAAATATTGCCTCTGGTTTCACTTGTAGAATAATTCGTCTTGCTTCTTCACTTCGAATATCTACTACATACATATGGGCTTCTGGGTTAACTTGATGTAGCTGACCTGATACTAAATTGTCTAAAACATGAACTTCTATCCCTCGAGAAATAAGCTCATCAACAAGATGGGATCCAATAAAGCCTGCACCACCTGTTACAATTACTTTCAAAATTTGTCCTCCTTAAGATTTTCCTTATCATATGCCGCAAAATAGTATCGTTCATGGACATATTCCCAAAGAAATCGATGAATGAAGGAAAAGGGTAGCTTGGGTATTCCATTCATCGACAAAAGAGGATTTTGAATTAGATAAATTAGTTAAAATTGGGGCTTCATTAGAATAGAGTTATGGTTACTATGAGAGAGTTTAGAAATTAGACTATCTGTATTTTTACTAGGTATACTATACGATTCTGGTATATTTTTAATTATTTGTTCCCAAATCTGATTATCTACAAAAACTTTAGAGGTTTTATATGATTGAGGGAAAAGTTTATCGTAATAATCACTACTCATGGGTGTCATAACTTTCTCAAACAAAGAGGTAGGAATAATATAATCTTCTCTTATATTCTCCATAATCTTTTTCCAAACTTCCCCTTCTACAAATAGGTAAGGCGTAGAAGGAGGATCATGGAAGAAATTATTGTAGTAGTCGGAACTCATAGTTGATAGCAAGTGAAGAGATTGTTCATTGGGAATTATATAACCACTCGGCATTGAATCTTGAATTTTATTCCAAACCGTTTCAGATACCAAAATATGCTCTTTCGACTTCTGTAATGGGAAAAGACGATCGTATTTTCGACTAGTGGCAAAAACATTTTCTTCTATTTCTACCTTGTCTTCTTTAAGATGTTCGATCTTTGAAGGAAAAATTGATTTCCAAACTCTTTGACAAAAATCCCTACCTTTTACTAACCACGACAATATCCAAAGTTTAATTTGTTGAAACATCTGTGACATCCTCAACACCGTTCTTCCTCATGGATATTGCTTCATTATAAACATTTAATAGATCTTTGATCCCCTGTTCAATTGACCAATGTGTCATTCCCCATTTTTTTGCATTAGACCCTAAATTTTTTCTGAGCTGCTCATCCGATAAAAGCAAGTCAAGATTCTCAGTCAATAGATCAGGATTTGCTGGAGGAATTAATAAACCAGTAACTTTATGTTCTATCATTTCATTTATTCCACCAACATCACTTACAATGGATGCTCTCCCAGCAATTTGGGCTTCTATAAGAGATAAAGGTTGGTTTTCTAATAAGGTTGGCAGAACAAATATATCTGATTTCCCTAAAAGATACGGGACATCATCTCGTTTTCCTAAAAAAACAACATAGTCCTCTAATCCAAATACCTTGCTTTTAACTCTTAACTTAGATTCATCATCTCCAACTCCCGCTATCCAACATACCCAATCCTGACGTTTCTTTTTAAGTTTCCCTAATGCCGTGATGAGATGCTGTACTCCTTTTAAATCTGTTAATCTACCTGTATAAATAATAACTTTTTTATTTTTAGCAGCAGGAACACTAGACTTCACCTTCATTTGCTTAATGAAATTTTCAGTATCAAAACCATAATGAAGTACTTTTACTTGTTCATCTGGTACATTAAATTCGTTTACCAAAATATGCTTTAACCAGTTATTTGCAACAATTGTTACTTCCGGAGAAGTTGCTCCCTCTTCTTCTAAAGCATCATAATAAGTTCTAGCCATGTAGGCATTTGGAGTCTTATGAATGGTAGTCAACTGATGGTGAATTTCATGTGCTACTGAGCCGTGTAGAGTCGCAACCAGCGGAACATGATCTGGACGAATCCGATTTATACAAGCACTAGAAATAACATCCTGCGTGTGAATTATGTCATATTTCTCTAACCCAAAATACGCCACTCCCAATTCAAACACATACCTTTGGAACTCTGTATATTCAATAAGCTTGTTTTCGTATAATTCCGGAAAATTTTGCTGATTAATCTTAGCCTGTAGCAAAGGTAGCAACTTGTCTCTCGAAACAATCTTATTTTGATTATAAAGACAAATATTTATATTATTTTCGTCGTAGCCGATTATGTCCACCTCATGGCCATTTGACTCTAGCTTATTTTTCAACTGCACCATGTAATTCCACACTCCGCCTAAATGTGGAACAGGCCAGTACGTCGCTAACAGTATTTTCAATGTATACATCCCCCTATTTTAACCACTTATTCTAATTTATTTTTCCACCATGTAAGAGATTGGGCGCATTTAACTTTTTTTAGCATTTATATTTTTATCATCTGCAATATGATAGGACAACCTGTTAATGGAACATCTTCAGTCAATAACGTTATTTTTCCCTGTGTAATTTCATAATTTGCTTTAGGCTGTAAAATTCCATTTATAAATAAATTCATGTAGGAAACTGTAGAAGGATCAGGTATTTTTTGAACTCCATATTCCAACATTGCATCATTCTCTGAGTAAATCCTTTTACTTCCATCTGACAAGACAAAAAATTCATAAGTATTAACTTCCTTAGGGCTAAAAACCTCTCTTTCTGCTTTGTTGACAGACACAGGAAATAATAACGGACGCGAGTGTCTCTCAATGGATTTTCGTGGTATATATGGCTGGTTATTCATTATATCCCCCATCATACAGATAAATTTATATGCCATATTGTATCCATAAGTAAATCATTATGTGTACACATAAGGTCTTTATTCCTATTTTCAAAAAAGTACATGTCCCTGTTTAACATGAATTCCTTTGGACACATATGTTGTTAAAGAAGTTCAAAGGAGGAAAATACTTGTCATTAAAAATAATTAAACTTGCTATTGGCCCAAAACAAAGTGTTTCAGCTTCACCGATGGTAACGCGGCTTTTTCATGAAGTTCCTGAGATCATAACGGATGTCAGTACCCATAAGATTGATACATCTATGTTTTTAGATGATCGTGGAGAGGTTGCTCAAAATTTACCTTTACTCAATTTAAATAATAGCTACTTTAATGTATATATAAATGGTGTACTTCAGATGGATGACAATTTTGCCTATACTGCTGGAGAAGATGGAGTAGGCTCTTTATTAATTTCTCTACCAGAGGATGCTGAAATTCCTAAAGGGACGCCAATTATTATGGAAATCATTAACTTCGCTCCTGAAATTAATACACCAGAATGATATAAATAAAAGAAGGCTCGTGAATTATTCACGAGCCTTCTTTTATTTTGTCTATTTAAATGAAGCGCTATTAAACATGGACTCGCTCCAGTAAAGAAATAAGTAAAACTTTTTGGAAACCATTTTCTCTATTAAATATTTAAAAAAGGTAGGAATCAGCCCCTGTTCTCTTTTCATTTGCTGCATCTAATACAAATAGGAATGAAAAGTATGGTTATTATGCTTTCTGCTCATTCTTAAACCTTTAAAAATATAAGGAGGTGAAATTATGGAACTATCGAAGCTAAAAGGGGGCTACGATGCAGTTTTCAGTTTAGGAGATTTATGCTTAGCATCTATTCAGTTAAAAAAACATAATCTGAGACCCTTCTCTGGTGTCCTTGATTGGATGGCGAGTCCTACTTTATCAACAGTAAATGAACTTTTAGAAAATCGATTCATTGGATTCATGGATTACGATAACTTACGTGTTATAGGCTATGCTGACTCTAATATTTGTGTGTCAGATGATGCCTACAACCTAGTTTCTAACCATGATTTTAGTAGAGAAAAAAATACCCTAGAATTTTTAGGATCATATCTAGAAGTGATGGAGAAATACGAAAGAAGAATCCAAAGGTTTCTTCATCAAATGCAGACAGCTAAACGTATACTTTTCGTTAGAACAGAAGGAACTTTAGAGGATGCAGCATCACTTCAAAATACTTTATCTGAAATGGTCAAACACGATTTTAATGTATTACTAATTAATCATACTCCAGTCAAATGGATGGTCGAAAAACACTGTCCTTTAGAAAAAGTCTGCATGATGGAATTTCCAAATGAAGATATTTGGGAAGGGAATGGAGAACTGTGGAAAGAGGTATTAAGTGATATTTATTTAACAAAAAGTAAATGACATATCAAAACAAAATAAAATTAATTCAGGAGGAAATGCAGTGTTTACAAATTCAACGATACTGATAACCGGGGGGACAGGCTCATGGGGTATTGAGTTAACTGATCAGCTACTACCTTTTAACCCGAAGAAGATTATTATTCTCTCAAGAAATGAGGATAAGCAAGTTACCTTACGTAGAAGCCTTGATGATTCAAGAATACATTTTTTCCTTGGTGATATAAGGGACAGAGAGGCATTAAATCACGCTTGCCAGCAAGTTGACTATGTTTTTCACTTAGCTGCCTTAAAGCATGTTACTGTATGTGAGGAAAACCCTTTAGAAGCTTTTAAAACAAATGTATTAGGTACTTACAATGTTATCGAGGCGTCTATTGCCAACAAGGTGAAAAAAGTGATTTATGTATCGACCGATAAAGCAGCTGATCCAGCAAATACTTACGGAATGACTAAAGCACTTGGTGAAAAATTAATTATTCATGCTAATAACACTTCATCAACTACTAGATTCATGTGCCTTAGAGGTGGAAATGTATTAGGAAGCAGCGGGAGCGTAGTTCCTTTATTTATAAAACAATTACAAGAAGATAACCAGATTCTTATCACAGACAAAGCTATGACAAGGTACTTCGTTACACCTCAATATGCCATTAAAACTCTACTACAGGCAGCTGAGTTAGGTAATGGAGGAGAGATTTTTGTCATGAAAATGGGTGCATGTAAAATCCTCGACCTAGCAGAGGTACTTATTGAGTTTTACCAAAAGAAAGATGTAAGTCTAATAGAAATAGGTGCTAGAAGAGGAGAGAAAATTCACGAAGCTCTAATAGCTGAAAATGAGAGACCATTAGCGAGCATCTTTAACAATAACTTAATCCTTATATCTAATACAGGTTCTAATAATGACCAAGCTATACCTGACGTGCTACTAGATACTAATAACATAATCATGACTAAGGAAGAAATAAAACAAATGCTTATAGAAGGCAATTTCTTATCATAAGCAAATAAAAATACCTACTACAAAATTAGATTATAACTAAAATCCAACTTTATCTGATCAACTCAAGAGACAAGATCAAATAAAAGTTGGCTTTTAGTTATTAATATCCACTAAATTTTATCATTTCAATTTACATAAAAAACAAAAAATATAAAGAATAGATTTTTAGAATGATATTGCTAAGTCATTTCTTTCTTCTTTTAAATAACGAGTACGAGATAAATGCAAGCACACCTAAAATAATTAACACCGGCAAATTACCAAGTAGTAAAACAAGAATACTGGAACCTATGGATAAAAGAAAATTAATACTTGTAACAAATTGCTTCTTTATCTTCTCCCATGTATTTAAGTCATCATTTTCAATGCTTGGAACCACTATTTTATTTTCATACAAGGTCATTTCAATCGTTGATAACGAAGTTTGGTTTTCTAGAAACTTCATTTTCCCTACTATTATTTCTATTTCTTCCTGTACCTTCGCTAAATCATCTGAAATTTTAAGTAAATCCTCGGTTTTTTCTGCCTTTTCCATAAACACGAGTAAACGAGCTTCCACTGCTCTTTTTGATTTTAGTCTTGATTCTAAATCAACATATTGCTCAGTTACATCCTCTCCAGTAACATTATGCTCTAGTACCTTGGTTACTTCGGATTCTGCTTCTACTAAAAAAGTTTCAAAATGCTCCTCTGGAACTCGGACAACCATTTTACCATAACTGTTAGACTCACTCTCTTGATATACGGTTGATTCTACAATGTATCCATTATACTTTTTTACTTTTTGCGTGATTTTTTCTTGGGCAACCGAAAGCTCTTTAACATTTGCACTTATGGCTGCATTATGAATAATCATTCTTTGTGTTTTTGTTTCCTTGGAACTCTCTGTCTCTTTGCTTTGATCTGTTAAGCTCTCTTCTTTTGCTTCTTCACTTATATTCGCTACTTCATTGGAATAATCGGCTGAATCTGTTTCAAGCATATCACTTTTAGCAGATTCTTCGTTTGCACTACAACCTACCAATAAAAAGACGAATAGGAAGCTAACAAGTTTAATCCACTTTACCATTTCCAAATATCCCCTTTCTTTGTATAAATAGACGGATATAGTTTCATTTAGTTACAGTCATTTGTTTTAGCACACTAACAGGATATTTTATTAGCAGATGAGAAATTTTTACTTTTATAGTAAAAACACTTAATTTATTTAAATATTTCGATAGAATAAAGAAGAGAATTTTTTTGTTGAGATAAAGCAGTTGAAAACATCAGCGCTGAAATTACCCTACTCTTAGCAAAAGAATTATTTAATATAAATTACACAATGACGTGAGGACTGTGAAAAATGATTCATTTAAAAGGATATGGCCTAAAATTAGAACAAATGAGAGCTATTTTATATAAAAATGAAAAAATAGCTTTAAACACGGAAGCTGTTAACCGCGTACTTAATAGTAGAAAAGTTGTAGAAGATATTGTTAGTAGTAAGCAAACTGTCTATGGAATTAATACAGGATTTGGAAAATTTAGTGATGTGAGTATAAATGAAGAAGATGTTCATGCACTCCAGCTACACCTTATCCGATCACATGCCTGTGGAATCGGTGCTCCTTTTGATGAGTTGGTTTCTAGAGCAATGGTTGTACTTCGCTTGAATGCGTTATTGAAGGGGTTTTCAGGCATTCGTTTAGAGGTTTTGGAAAGACTAGCATATATGGCTAATCATAGCATTCATCCAGTAATTCCATCTCAAGGCTCACTTGGAGCATCAGGAGATCTAGCTCCATTATCTCATCTAGCTCTTGTTCTAGTCGGTGAAGGACTAGTTTGGGAGAATAACAAACATATCCCTTCAGCAGAGATATGGAAAAGACATGGCTTAGATCCAATAGTTCTAGAGGCAAAGGAAGGTCTAGCTCTCATAAATGGAACCCAAGCGATGACTGCGCAAGGCGTGATTAACTGGCTAGAGTCTGAAACTCTCGCTTACCAAAGTGAGTGGATTGCTGCTATTACTATGGAGGCTTTGCATGGAATAACAGATGCCTTTCATCCCGCAATCCATGAAGCAAGAGGTTATATAGAACAAGTAGAAGTGGCTAAGCGAATGCTCCAATGGTTGGAGGGAAGCAAACTCGTCACTAAGCAAGGGGAGGAACGAGTGCAGGATGCTTATTCGTTAAGATGTATCCCCCAAATCCACGGAGCTACATGGCAGGTTCTTTCCTATGTGAAGGAAAAGTTAGAGATTGAAATGAATGCGGCTACAGATAATCCGTTAATTGTTGAAGACGGACGTTCTGTTATTTCGGGAGGAAATTTTCATGGGCAACCCATCGCGTTTGCTATGGACTTTTTAAAAGTGGGTATGGCAGAGCTCGCAAATGTTTCGGAGCGTCGTATTGAACGATTAGTAAATCCACAGTTAAACAATGGGCTTCCTCCCTTTTTAAGTCCTGAGCCTGGCCTACAATCTGGAGTCATGATTATACAATATGCAGCCGCAAGTCTTGTTTCAGAAAACAAAACACTTGCCCACCCTGCTTCTGTCGATTCCATTCCATCTTCAGCAAACCAAGAGGATCATGTAAGCATGGGAACAATAGGTGCAAGACACGCTTTTCAAATTATCCAAAATACTCGTCATGTTATTGCTATCGAGGCTATTTGTGCTATTCAAGGTACTGAATATCGCGGGAAGGATCTTATGTCTCCAAGACTACTGAAGAAGTGGCAAGAACTCCGTTCATTCATCCCATCTATAAAAGAAGATCGCGTCTTTAGTAATGACATAAAACTTATGCAAGCATATTTAAAAGAAGAAACTATAAAAAGCAAAGTGCTTAATCATAGTTAAAATAATCTCTTGTATAGAATTGTGAAAAGGCATCCTCTACAGTGTTCCTTCTAGTCGCTAGTAGAAAAGCCTTTTCACTTTATTCAATCCTCTTGAACCATATTCGATTTATGGAATAACTCGCCCCCCTTAGACAGGGACCATGCATTCATCCTTCTCTTCTTTAAACGTTTCCTAGCCATTCACATATAATAAGATGAATAACATTTTAGGAGAGTGGTTCTTTGACACTTTGGATTGATGTGTCTGTTAGCAAGCGTCAGCTAAAGCTTTATGATGCAAGCAAATTACTTAAAACATACCCCATTGCAGTTGGAAAAATTTTAACTCCTACCCCTACAGGCAACTATATAATTATTAATAAAGAAATTGACCCTGGAGGTCCTTATGGAGCGTTGTGGATGGGTCTCTCAAAGCCCCATTATGGCATTCATGGAACTAACGACCCTAGCTCCATTGGTAAAGAGGTTTCGTTAGGTTGTATAAGGATGTACAACGATGATGTTATAGAACTTTCTTCTATGGTCCCTATTCAAACAAATGTATACATTCATAAATGAAAATTTCCAAGTAACTCGCTATATGTTACTAATTACAGACGAAGTGTAAGCCGTATATTAATAAAATTATATCTTCCAATTCACTATGCTAATTAAGTTCCCCTGTACAAATGATCCTACACTTTCCACTTCGTCCAATTTCTAAATATATTTTGTAAGTTTCTTCCCTACTTTTGACTTTCAACCCTTTTACCCTATTCCAATTCGTTTTAGCGATTCATATTAGCATATGACTTCTTGTTCCTACTGTTCCTTCTTATTTGTTCCTCTATGATTGTCTACATATCTTTGTTAAATTAACTTTTTCAGTTGTAATGCTTCCTAAATTTTTTTGATAAACCATAGATCACATCACTGTATGTATTTTGTACCTATTACTCCTTTTTAAGTTTACCTCTTGAAAAGAGAGGTAAGTAAATAAGAAAACTCATTTTAGGGATGACGTTTGTTAATTAAGAAAAAATTTCGGAGGTAATATATATGTTTGCTAAAAATAAACGCGCTAAAATCGGCGCTTTTTCATTGATTTCATTAGGCCTGCTTGGTGCATGTGACAATGATTCAACCAATAAAAACGATGAAGGTCCTGAAGATATCAACGTAGAGGAACAAAATATGGAACAAGAAGTGGATAAATAAAAGGTAGAGATAACAGACGAAGAGATAATGGATATGGATAAAGAATATTTTTTAAAAAATTCAATTAATTGGTTTAAGTTTATTCTTTATGGGTATTTAATAAAAGGAAATATTTTGTTTATCCACAGGATTAAATGAATAAAAAGAACAAAAAGTTATTGAATATACTTGAAAAATATTTAAAACATATAATATGTTTCATTTTTTTCAATTAGAAGTAAAAAAAATGTTTTTACATTAAAATGTTTCGACAAAATCCGCCTTTTTTTCTTACTGTGGATAAAATTACACACAGAACTCACACTAGAAGAGTAAGCATTTGAAATTCTTATAAACAGTTTATACACAACTTATCCATACATTACTGTGGATAAAAAGAACGATTGTTCTATCTGAGATTATTTGGTAAAGTATCTATTATAATAATTATTTAATAAGAAGAACTTTTCTCATATATTACTATTTAACTAACAGGAGGAAAAAACATGAGTAAAATGTCAGATGATTTATTATTAGAATCATATTTTACTGCTAAGGAACTAGAACTTTGCCCCGACTTTTTAGCTCTATTAGAAAGCGAAATTCAACGTCGCTCACTCAAGGTTGATTTATAGTTTTTATCTAAAAGTGAAACTTTCTTTCCATTCCTTCGTATATAGTATAAGGTAATACAGTAGACCCATACTATATCAGCTATTACTATTCAACGGAGGTTAATACATTGAAAAAATTGCTCGTCGCTTTACTTACCATCACACTTGTCTTTTCATCTGTCGGTAGCTTCGTCTTCCAAGATGATATTACTGCTGAAGCAAAAAAGTATAAATCCGGAAAAAAAGGATTTAACTCAAATAACAACTCTAATAACACTAATTCAAATATTCAAAAGGATAAAAAAGATGATACAACAGCAACAAACAAAACTACTAACAACACTACTCCTAAAGGAGGATTTTCTGCAGGGGGACTAATGAAGGGTCTTTTTGTTGGTGGTTTAGCTGGATTACTTTTTGGTAGTCTATTTGCTAATATGGGTATCCTAGGATCTGTATTAGGCTTCTTAATAAATGCAGTGGCAATCATTGTTATTATTGTGCTTGCACTTAAAATCTTCAACATGTTTAAAGACAAGAAGAAAAAAGAGGATCCACACACATGGAGAAACTAGTTATACCAGAACAAAATATTATTAATGCTATTTGCGTCCATTTTGGTCGTAAATTTAATACTACTCCTGAAGAGGTTGAAGTAGAACTAATCTTTGATGATGAGGTTGGTTTTTCCGCAGAAGCTTATATAAATAATCAGCAACATAACTTAAGCACATTAGACATTATCGAATCTCTTCGCCAAACAATGAGAGAATTTTTAAATCTAGATCCTATTACTACAGGAATCGAGCTTGTTTTTGATGAAGAAGAGGGAATTATCGCTATAGTAAGCTAAGAAAAAACCGAAGAATCTTTCTTCGGTTTTTTTCTTGGCTTATTTTTCCTAGCACTTATGTTTTTCATTGCACATTAAAAACCGATGGCTAAAATAGCCATCGGCCGTAAAGTTTAATTATTTTTGTGATCCGTTCATTTGTCCTTGAGCTTGAGCTACTAAACGCTTAGTAATTTCTCCGCCAACGGAACCGTTAGCACGCGCTGTAGATTCTCCTCCAAGTTGCACACCGAATTCTTGAGCGATTTCATATTTCATTTGATCAAGAGCTTGTTTAACACCTGGTACAAGTAGTTTATTGTTGTTGTTTGACATTTTTCTCACCTCCTTGTGAGATTAGATTGTGCCATTTGACTTTATTTATACCAACGAAAATAAGAGGAAATTATTGTTATTTTATAAACCACCGAAACAGAAATTTTTTCTTTTTTAAAGAACAGCTTTAATCAAGCATTATTTATTTATTTTTGGTTAAGCTTTTTATAGAAGTCAATCAATTTAATAATTCCTGTTTTTATGAAAAAGTACGAACTATCAAGATAGGAACAATGATATACAGATGCTTTTTTAAGAATATAATAATTGATTTCCACTCTAGACGGAGGCTTTCCGTGGGGTGATCGATAAGCCATCACCGTCGCATACACTCCTGTTGTGATGGTTTTTCTGCCTCACTCATCCCTCCGGAGTCGCCGCCTGGCGCTACTATCAACAAGTATGAAATGTACGTATTTAACTGGTAAAGTGCTATTAAAGTAATTAAATTATTCAATCTGATTTAAGAATGATTTTTATTTAAACGCACTAATTCGCAAGCTACTTATCTGTTTCTAAACTATTTTTAATTCACTCTTAGTACACTTTATATTCTTACATCATGAATTTCCTGCTCCGCCCATAAATCCCCACTATCAGGTAGAAGTTAAAGAAAACAATAGTTTTTAAAGGTTTTTGTAGCTAAAATAACAAAGCATTACCTTTTTAACTTTCCCCTACTATAAGAAGTATATGAGGTGTAAAAGCATATTTAGCAAACTTATTTAGTAATAATGCACGCTTTGTCACCCTATTTCATAACTTGTAGGGAAACGTTAAAAGGAGTGGGTATTAACATGATTAAAGTACAACCAATAGAAATAGAGGGCAATACTTTTATAGCTGTTTCAGTTGAACTTCCTAAAACTAACTTACTTACCGTGTCCAATGATAAAGGTTATATTATGTGTGGGGCACTAGACATAGGATTGCTCAATGAAAAATTGAAGGATCGTCAAATTATTGCAGGTCGCGCAGTTGGAGTTAAAACAATTGACCAGCTTTTAAACGCTCCATTAGAATCAGTTACATTAGAAGCAATAGAAATGGGAATCACTACTGGAATGGTAGGAAAAGACGCATTATTAAGAATGGTCTAGATAGGAAAATGACTTCGAGTAATTAGTAGGACCGGCAAAATGAATCACTTTTTCTTTCAAATAAAAATTGAACAGAATTTATCACTTCCATACCCTAAGGAAGTCGACGCCTTTTTATAAATTTCATTCATTTTTTGGTGTATCACCGATAATAGAAAAAGTGTCAGCAAGGAAATTCCTTACTGACACTCTTTTAAATTTTGCCGAATTAGTTTGTTAATAAGTTATCAATTTCTTCTTTCTTATCTTCGTTTCCTTTTGCTGGCTCCTCTACATCAGCAGGTTTTTCCACTGACGGCTGTGAAGTCGGTGCATCTACGTTAACATACAGTTTACCTGCTGCTTTTTGACGTGTTTCATTCGCAAAGCCATCAACTGTAATAACCTCAATTACCGCTCCATTAGCTACAGTATCAGCTGGTACTGTCCAATAACCTACATAATGTCCATTTCCAGTTTCCATCATTGGAAGTTCTGTAGCATTTTGTACATTACCCACATTTGTAAGCGGCATATGAATAACAAATGTAGATTTTAATCCTGGTTCACTGTCAAATTCAATTTTAACACTACGACCAGTTTTAAGGTTTAAATCAGTCGCTGGTTTCAGATTAGAAATCTCTGGAGCTATGGAGTCAGCAGTAACTTTAATTGTTTTTGTTTCTATGTTTCCTGCTCTGTCCTTCGCTTCTACAGTGATTTCATTTAATCCTTCCTCTAAAAGGACACGTTTAGAGAACTTACCGTTAGTTACTGTTGCAGGTTGTCCATTTACATGAACATACTCTAAATTAGCATCTGCAATTGTACCTTCAACAGTAACACTCTCACGATTTGTTTTCTCGCCATCAACTGGTTTAGTAATAGCTAGTTCAGGCTTTTGAGTGTCTAAAATAACAGTTACAGGAGCAGACTCTCCAGTTTCACGATCATCCAAATTAGAGACAACTGTAAATTCATTTTCACCTTCTGTTAATACTGCATCAATAGCAAATTTACCGTCAGTTCCAACTTCTGTAGATTCTACTACTTCACCATTTTGCTTCAACTCGATTGTTGTAGTTGGTGATGCAGATCCCTCTATTGTAATTTCTTCTTCATTAGTCACTAATCCTTCTTGAGGAGAAGTGATAACTGGGCCAACTACCTCGTAGCTTACACGAGCTCGTATCATGTAGTTACCCTCTGCGGTAGGTGAAGGCGACCATGCACCAGAAACTCCTTGATAGCTTCTGCCAGCATTTGTACCATTTTCATCTGTTCCTAAGCCTGGAGAATTTGGATTTGCAGTCGTTTGACGATAAACCATATAGAAATCTCCAGTTACTACGATGTTGTGTTCTGTTAGGTCAACAACAGTCCATTCACCATTTCGAAGTGCTGTCGCGTCTACAGGACCAGCTAGCATTTTACCTGGTGTACCATCAGCTCCACTTGCATCCCAAACTTCCACTGCAAATGCAGTTCCACCCGGTACAGGCCATTCAGTAGTCCAGAATTTAAACACACCATCTGTTACAATTCCACTTTCTTTTCCTTCAGGAAGTGACATTTTTACAGCCCATGCATTTCCAGCTGCATTAAATGCTCTAGCATTTTCTGCTGTTCCGTCATCATAACCAATTTCCCCACCTGGGTAAGTGTAGAAAGGCTCTAATGCGATATCTTTTGTAATTGGTTCACCGTCAATACTTACTGGAAGTTCTTGACCATGATATCCACGAGCGATAACTTTAAGAGTGTAGTCTCCTACATAAGCAGTGATAGAGTAGTTACCATTCTCATCCGTTACTACAGGAGTAATATTAGCATCCTCTACAAGCAATATAGTTGCTCCAGCGATTCCTTCGCCTGTAGCAGAATCTGTAATAGTACCACTAACAGTATTTTGCTCTACTTCGTCTAAAGTGAAGTTAGCTGTTGCAGTTCCATCTGCTTCAATCACAACTGATTTTTGCTCAGATGTGAAACCGTAAGCTTCAGCTTTCGCCGTAAATGTTCCAGCTCCATGAGTCATTGAGTAAGAACCATTTGCCGGATCTGTATATACAGAGCGACCCGATTCAAGAACACTTACTTGAGCACCCAGAGGTAGCAATGTTGGTACAGCTACATCTTCGACTATTGGTGGAGCATCTTTTACTTCAGGTAGGACTGGTTTGATCTTTTTAGGATCTACTGGTTCTTTTTTAACATCAATATCTTTTTGACTTTCTCCTTTATTTCCTGCATTTCCTGCATTACCTTTGTTTCCAGCATTGCCTTTTGATACTTTACCTGTTTGAGATACATCAGTTAAAGCGACATCATCAATGTACCAACCGTCTCTTTGTACACTTCCATCTGAAAATGCATTAAATCCGATATAGATACGTTGACCAGCATATGCAGATAAATCAACTTCCGCATCTTCCCAAGCAGTGGAAATTCCCGTAACCATTAATAATTGTTCCCAGTTTACTTGGTCAGTAGAAACAAATACATGGCCATAATCCCAAGCTCTTCCAGAAGATGCTTGTTCAAAGTTATGCCAATGCTTGAACTGAAGATAAGAGTTTCCTTCAGGTAAATCGATTGGCGGTGCTACAAGCGTGGCATTCATACTGTTTGCATAAAGACCATCTAGATTAGTAGCATATACTTTTTCACCAGATGCAGCATTTCCAGGGCCAGATGTTGGTACTCCCCATTCCCAGCTATCTTGGTTTCCAAAAGAATACCATCCAGTTGGTTGTGATTCAAAATTTTCTGAGTAACCAACAGTAATCCCTGGTTTTACTTGTACAGTATATTCATCACTAGTTACTTCGTTATTTCCAAAATCAGTTACAGTCCAAGTATATTTGAAGGCAGTACCTGTGATTAAATCTCCAGGAATCACTACTGAGTATACTCCAGACTTATAGTCTCCAGATGTGCGACCAGCTTCAATTTCTTGCCATGCACCATTAGCATCTTGGTAATTTAAAACTACAGAAGAAACACTAATATTATCTGTAACATTAGCAGTTAATGTTAAACTCATTCCTTCATAAGTTTCAGTAGGAGCAGAATGTTCAAGTACTGGCGCTTCGTTGTCATCGCCTTCTTGAGTTACTTGTCCTTTTAAAGTTCCAAGACCTGTAAGGATCGAGGAAACAGCTGCTTCAGCATCAACTAATCCATAGCCATAGCCATGGTTTGGAACTGCCGTATATTGGGTATCAGTTAATGGAATAGCTGTATTTAATAAAATTTCTTCCATTTCATCTACAGTCAGGTTTGCATTAACTTGTTTAAGCAATGCAGCTACACCAGATACCGCTGGTCCTGACATAGATGTTCCATTCCAACCACCTTCATAGCCACCACCTGGAATGGATGAACGAATGTTCACACCAGGTGCAGAGATATCAGGTTTAATCTCTGCGTATGGAGATGGACCACGAAGAGAGAAATTTGCAACTTTATTATTAATGTCGATTGCTCCAGTAGCAAAAGACTCAGGATAGTTAGCAGGTGCTGCTACAGAGCCTGCTCCTCCTGGATTTGTAAGAGTAGTATTACCCGCAGAAAACTCAGGGAAAATTTCTGCAGCACGCCAGTTATTTACAACGTCTCGATACCACTCGTCAAGTCCTGGTCCGCCGCCCCAAGAGTTATTTACCACATCCGGAGCTAAATCTACACGTGTATTTCCATTAGCATCAGTTGGGGCTAAAATCCATTGTGCTGCTTCTAAAAGGTCCGCGTCAGACCCACCAGATGAGGTAAACGCTTTAACAGCAATGTATTTAGCACCTGGGGCAACCCCAATTTGGTTTGAGCCATTTGGTTCGCTACCTACCATTGTTCCAGTTACATGCGTACCATGTTCCAAGTCATCATACGGTGTAGCACGAGCTGCTGAGGTTGCATCAAACCAGTTAAAGTCATGGGACACTTGTCCAGTAGCTTTGTTATAGCCACGGTACTTTTCTTTTAGAGCTGGATGATCCCATTGAACTCCAGTATCAATACTCGCAACAACAGTACCTGCTCCATCAATACCCATTTCCCAAACCTCTGGAGCCTTGACCCGTTCAATACTCCACTCTACATTTGCAATTTCTGCCTTAGGGATTACCGCATTTTCTGTTTTAGTGGTAAATAACTGTCGGGTTTCATTAGGAAGTATTTTCTCTACCTCAGGAAAAGTAGCTATTTTTTCGGCAATTTCTTTCGTTGTTGTTACCGACATACCATTAACGATGTAATAGGATTCTAAGTCACTAGCGTTTCCTTTTTCAACTTCCTTCTCAAGAAAATCCATCACAGTTTCTTGAGATTCCATAGAAGTAGACTTTAACTCTGAAACAACCGCTGAGCGCTGAACAAGCTTCGTATTATGAGCGGAAAGGTTTTTACCTTCGGCATTTTCCCTAGCCTCCGCTGCCACTCCTGCCGTATCAGCCTTTTCTTTAAATTTAATCAAAAAGGTTACTTTTTCATCCTGTTTAAAGCTTTCTAGCAATCTACTACTCAGTTTGTCCTGAACAGATATATTACTAGGACTCGACTCTCTCATAGATTGGTGCAGTTTGCTATTAGCCTCTGCACTAGCCACGTTTGGAGCGATCAGTGAAAATGTCATAAGTATAGATGCTGCGATACTAACGGCTTTAGTACGTTTAGTTCGACTATTTTTTCTACTACTCAACTTCCATTCCTCCTCTGATTTTTACTTCATGTCTTTCCCTGCCCGAATAAGTGTCTATACTTTTCTAAAAACACAAAAACACCCTTTCCCCCCTTCCTAATTAATTTAGGCAGAATTCCATGGTGTCTACGAAAGCTCTTGATGTAATTAAAACTATAAAGCAGTAAATATAAATATATTGTCGAAATTTGACACGAATTAGTACATTTTTTCTAATTTGATTGATTAAGACTACTTACAACTTAATTTAATTAGGTATAAAGAACTTTTTTATTTCTTTGAATTTTCAATGCAGGCTGTACTAATCCTTTGATATGTAAGAATTACCCTTTTATTGAAAATTTACATAAAATCTCTATTAACTAAAAAATAATTAAATACTACTATATTATTCTAAATATTTAAAATATTTTAAGCGGTAATTTTACTTAAAGGAAAAAAGAACTACTTAACTGTTCAAAGGAAACCCTTTTAGAATATAGCTTTACAGTTTCATAAAAAAGTACAACGATTATTAAGCACTATTTATTAAGAAGTTCTAAATACCTGTAACTCTTAAGATGTTTTATTATAGCTACCATTTCAACAGGATTCTCCATTCCATAATTTTAAGAAGAGCATCTATCTTTCAGAAAATCTGACAAATAATATTTCTCTTAGAAAAATCAAAAAGCGTTAAATACAAGGAATCTCCCTTGAATCTAACGCACTTCTAATATTATTCTACCTTTCAAACGGATTTACTAACGGCCACATACGTACCTTCTTCTTTTTAGAGAAATGTAAAATAGGTTTATCGGACTCGACTGGAATACCTTGAGATGAAAGCATTGTGTTTAAGCTAATATTTGCTTCTGCTTTCTGAAGTAACCAGGGCTGATGCAGAATATCACAGCGACGTAATTCTCCCCTCTTATTGACTGTATATAAGCAATAGCGTTCAGCCATCCATTTTTCAAATGAACTCGCTGGAGCATTATAAGGATCTGAAATTGGTCTGTAGCTACAATTTAATGCCGCTCCACAATTATCTAATCTGTTACTTTTATACTTAATAAAAGGATGATTGTAATCCACTTTCATCTCTGAAGTTACATAAGGTAGATGGTATAACGTCCTTGCCCCTCCTACCACAAGAATATTGCTAGCATCCATACTTAAGAAGTAAACACCAGGTTTTTCATCAATAGTTACATAAGTTCTCACATTAATTTCAGGAAAGTTCGCCATTCCTGGTAAAGGTGGGACACCTCTCACTCTACTCCCGGTAATACGAAAAGCTACAATACCCACCCAACCTGTTCCATTATAAGTATCTAATGTTAATTTATCAGGTATTAAGCTTTGAAGGACTTTTAAATCTACTGGATAATGAGCAAACAAAAGATTATTCCAAGTTTGTGTTATTATCCAAGGTATATCGGGCAAAGGCCAAAGACGATGACTTTCATCCCATTGAGCTGATTTATCGCTCAAGAAATTTCCCATGTCTTCTATCCTCTTTTCTTTTTAATTAATATATACCCAATATATAAATGGTTATACAAATTCCCATTTTTCTATGTATTATTAAGAATAAGATGCTATTTTTGTAAAATAAATTTACGCAAAAAAATAGCCCCACTTCTTCAACAGTGGGGCCCGATTTCACTTATGGAAACCAGATGAGAAAAACGAAGGGAGATCTTCTTCAGTGATTAACTGTTTCTCATATCGGTATTATACACCTCTAGGTGAATTTTTAAACCGCTAGTTATTTACATAGAAACCAAAATATTAAAGATAAAAAAATATTGAGATTTTCAATGTAAAAATTATGAATGATATAACGATTTTTTCATTAGTGACTGCCTATAACATCCATTTTTTTGTCCAAAACGACTATAGGCCTTTTTATTAATCAGAAAAGTTTTATTTTAATATTTTTACTGTAACTGTCTTGCGTCCCCAATTAATAGCATCTTCATAGGAAGGCATATATATATCAATTGTATTTCCTTTAATAGCTCCACCAGTGTCCCCAGCAATAGCCTCTCCATAGCCTTCAACCCAAACTTTTGAACCTAAAGGAATAACAGAAGGATCAACTGAAATAACCTTTTGATTTGGATTGGCATTTAAATCGATTCCAGTGGAAGTAATTCCGGAACACCCTTTACAGGAAGCAGTATATGCAGTAGAAGTTACTGTTATCTCTTTTTCAGAGGTTGACGCCACTGGTTTACTTGAACTAGTAGACGTTGAAGCCACTGGTTTACTTGAACTAGTAGAGGTTGAAGCCGCTGGTTTACTTGAATTAGTAGTGTTTGAGTTGCTGCTTGCAGGACTTTGAGCTGCACTTACCTGTGATTGTACTTTGCCTGCACTAACAACTAACTTGTCTCCAGGATATATTAAATCGTCTATTAGCTGGTTACTAGTCATTAGTTCAGTCACACTCATCTCATGTTTGCTGGCAATTCCAGAGATAGTGTCCCCTGAAACAACTGTATAAGTATCAGTGGATTCCCCTAATTTTAATTGTTGAGCTGGGTATATAAGTGTTGTATCGAGATCGTTCCATGCTTGTAAATTTTCCACACTAACATTATTATCTTGTGAAATGGACCAAAGTGTATCGCCTTTTTCTACCGTATGGACACTTGATGCAAAAGCTTGTCCTGCTGTCCCTACTGATAGTGCTGCTATAGCTGTTAGTGCTACAATGTGTTTTTTCATAAAATGAATTTCCTCCTTTTCACTAACGACTCCTAGCATAACACTTAAAGATGTCAAAGCTATTTCAGAATAGTGTTAAAGAGATAATAAATACATGACAGAACCCAAAGGAGTATTACAAATGGTTCCTTACATGAAATCTTTCTAAAAATTTCTAAAAATTATTTTATAAAGAAAAGCGCAAGCGCCTATGTCTGCCCCGACAAGCAAATGGGGTTATGCCATATGATTTATGAGAAAATCCTAAAAAACATTTCTATACAAAAAAGCACCTTCCCTTAAAAGGGAAGATGCTTGGCTAGAAAGTTTTATTGAAACTATACTTTAATGGTAAAAGCCGCCTTTGCCGTATCTTATATGAAAGTTTTAAACCACCACTCCTCAAAGTGGGTGTTCGCAGAAACCTTCTATGCATGTCTTCATTGTCTAAAAAGAGAACGAAGCTTGTCATTCCGGCTCTATATAAAACTCCCTGTTACAGCATAAAGGTTAAAACTTAATATTCATACGAACAATGCAGCTTATAGTCATATAATAAACCCCTTTTGCCTTAATTTCAAGTGAAATAATTTCTAGTCTTGCCAATTAAGTAAATGTGCTTAGTTAACATTTATGTATAATGGTAATACATACTTGGTTGCGAGGAAGTGAATAAAGATGCCTTATAGTCGCAAAAGAGAAGAATGGGAAGAGGACATAGATGATGAGGAATTGCAGCGCTTGGTTTTAGAAGCTCAAGCCGAAGCTCTTCAAAAGGCTGCGAGAGAAAAAAATAATCCAACTCGAAAGCGTCCTTTTCCAAAATGGATCTTTTACGTAATGGCTGCTGTATTATTCGTGAATACTTTTGGTCTTATTTTTCAAATATACTCCATTCCTGCAATTGAATTTTTAAAAACATCTGCGCGCCTTTCAGCTCAAGATGAAGTTTCGGCAGATAAAAAGGCTGTTGTAGTTGTTTTAACAGATGACAGTAAAGGTACTGGTTTTTCTGTTTCAAGTGAGGGAAAAATTATTACAAATAATCATGTAGTAGAAGGAAATAAAAATGTGACAGTTGGCTTCCCTGAGGCAGGCCGTTTTAAAGCAGAAGTTATCCAAACTTTCCCTGAAATCGATTTAGCAGTTTTACAAATCCCTGACGAAGTTGGTCTTCCATATTTAGACTTGGCAGATAGTATGTCGGCTAAGAAAGACGATCATATTACATTCATTGGAAACCCTCTTCGATTTACAAGTATTGCAAATGAAGGAACGCTTATTGAACCTTATCAATTAGTTGACTGGGAAGTGCCGGTCATGATGATGAAGGCACCAGTTTATAGAGGTAATAGCGGAAGTCCTGTATTCAATGAAAATGGCCTAGTAATTGGTGTAGTTTTTGCTACATTAAATCACGAGGAGCATGGAAAAGTCGGACTTTTTATACCTATAGATGAGTATTACAAGGTAACTAAATAAAGTGAAAAAATATTTTTATGTGAGTTAATCTCGCAAATCCCTTACCATAGGCAAACGACGCGAATGCGACGATGATGGCTTATCGCTCACCACGCGGAAGAAGGTGTCCACCTAAAGTGGAAATCGATTATACTTTATTCATTGTAAATATATAGATACCATTATTCACTTTTCTATTGTTCGTTTTTACATAAATAGAAATTATGAAATTGATTCAAAAAGAGAAGCCCACCACATAAGGTGAGCTTCTCTCTTTAGTTCAAATATTTTTTTCTCCAGTTCAATCGTTCTTTTTCATTTAACTGTTCTTCTAGAACTTCATCCCACCGATCCGTAAGCGTGTTCCATACTCTTGCAAAGAATAGGTCATCACTTTCGTTATAAACGATGTATTCTAAGCATGGGATGTCATCAATATACAATTCAGAAGATGTAATAATTTCGGAAATGATAATCAGCGGAGCGTCTCCTTCTGTCACTTCAACTTTAGATTCTTCAACCGCTTCTAATAACAACCTATCTTCTAATAGTAATTTCTTTTTTTCTTCTTTCGCATATCTATATACTTCAAGCAGCTCCTCGCCCTCAGAAGCAGGCTTAATTTCTCCTTTTAAAAAAGCTTCGTGGCTAGGACTATACAGGATATTTTGTGTGCCAGGTTCCTGCTCTTCTTCAAAGATCCCCTGTTCCAGCTGCTGGATTCCCTTGCTCGTTAAAGTAATAGAATCCTCTTCCTTCTCTATCAAACCTGATTTCTTCATGACATCTATTAAATCATCGATGAATAAATTCTCTACAAGTAATAGCTCACTAAGCTGCATAGAAGATGTGATATCTGTCTTTTGAAAGGAAATCAGCATTATTTTCATCAGGACATCCATCTTCGTACGCTTAATACGTTTGTACTCAACCTCAATTGTATGAATTGGAACACACCATAGAAAAGATTCCATTATTTTTAGTTTTGAATTCTGTTGAATTTCCTGCTTTAAACGATTTTGTAATGATTGCATCATTTAACTCCTACTCGGCTCCCTTGATCGATCATTTCAGGATTACGGAAGCCTTCCTTCTCTTTTACAATTCTTTTCAGACGGCCGTACATTTCTCTAGAGCTTTTTTGTTTAGCCCGTTTCGTGAACATTTCTACACTACCTACTAGGATTAACAGCTCTCTAGCCCTTGATAAAGCTACATTTAGTCGTCGGTAATCGTTGGCGAACCCGATATCTCCACTCTTATCTTGGTTGTTTCGTACCATACTCAATATGATGACGTCCATTTCCATTCCTTGAAATTTATCGACTGTTCCTGTTCTAAAATTTAAATGCTTTAAGTTCAATTCCTGTTGGATGAGACGATCAATTCTTTTTACCTGTTCCCCATAAAAACTAATGACTCCAATGCTTTTCTTTTCATGTTGCTCCATTTTTCCCTCTTGCTTAGCGGTTTCTGTTGCTTTATTCAAATCAATAAGAATTTTTCTAATGGAATCGAGCTCCGCCTGATTGAAGCGACTCTTACCGTTTTTCATACGTTCTTCAAAGTATCGCTTCTCATTAGGCATGTCCACCCAAAGAAGATGGTCTTTTCTTTTAACTATATTTGAATCCAGCAAATGATCGCGCATTGCATCTGAATCAGATAGACCGCATTGTAATCGGTAATTTTCTTCTTCATAGAATGGAGTAATAGTTTCCATAATACTCTCATGCATTCGATATTGAATGGCAAGCATGGTTTTATTGCTTTTAGGCAGGTTTTTGAACAATCGTTCGAATAGAGACTCCTTCAACAGCTTTTTCAATTCCTCTTTTTCTTCCAAGCTGTCACTCTCTTCCAAAATAGCCTGAAGAGTCTCATCCAATGTATCCTCCCCAACAAGTGGTGGTAGCTGATGATGGTCGCCAACTAGAATAATCTTCTTGCCCTTGAGCATAGGCAGTAGCAATTCCGGCGGGGTCGCTTTCGAAACCTCGTCAATAATCACTACATCGAAGGTTGGGTAGTTTTCCATGAATTCCTTACGTGCCGAAGCTACACAAGTTGTACCAATTACATTTGCATGACGGACATATAATTTACGGATTTCCTCTAAATCATGGTCATTCGCATCCTGTAGCAAGGAGTACCATTCGGCTTGAAGAGCTTGTGTAACCGGCAGACTATCCAATTGCTGTTTAAGCTTTCCTGCCTCTTGGACTAGTTCTACCATCTTTTCTTTAGATTTTTTTAAAGCCGTTTCTGGATTTTGTAGAATAATTTCATCCAAAGCCTTTAAATGTCTTTCTTGCTCCAAGCCCTGTGCATTCACTTTCTTGCTTTCTAATTCTTTTTCTTGGAGAATTGTTTCCTTCTCTATAACTTGAGTGTTTATGTTCTCCCAGTCACTCTTTTTATGAACGAGTTGTTCCATATAGGATGAAATCTTTTCAAATGTACTGGTAAGTATTTCTCGCTTCTTCTCCATGTCTGATAAGCTAGAACTCAATATGGCTAACATTGGAATATTTTCATACATCTCTATATCTTTATAAGTTTGTTGAATTTTTTGTTCTAACATTGCAAGACGATTCTTTTGAGTTGATCCCATATCGATTAATGTATTTGTCTGTTTTTGTAGAATGATTAATGCATTGTCCAATTCGCTACCTACTTGTGTTTTAATAGCTTGATACTTAGAAATAGAATTGTTTTTTGAAAATTGTACATTTGCTTGCTGCTTCAATACGTATTTTTCTCGAACGTACAAGCCCTCAAGTAAAATAGCTAATTTTTCAGTAGTAAGCTCATCCTCATCTGATGTCATAATATGCTTCAGTCGGTTCATAAATTGATGAATCTCTTTCACTGTATAGGTTGAATCAAATACGACTCCACTTCTTCCCATATTATTTTTTACATTTTCAACAGGGAACTTATACTTTCTTAACAGTTTTTCGATAAACTCGATTGCTGATCGCAATCGAGCATATAAATCTTGCCAATCCGCAGAAGATTTAATATTCTCAATCAACACATCTAGTTCTTCTATCTGTCGTTTTACAAGAGATGAAGGTGTAATTTCACAAAGCTCTATTCTCTCTTTCAATTCATCAACCTTACGAATTGTCTCAATTTCTTTCCTAAAAGTTTCTAAAGCCCCCAATTTCTTATGGAGCAGGTGATATTGTTCTCTCGTTTCTTCTATTTCTTTTTGTGTTCTCTGTAAGGAATCCATTGTCTCTTTAAACAAGATTTTTTCATGTGCATTTTCTATTTCTTTTGTCAGCTGACCTATTAGCTCAGTTACCTCTTGGGCAGTTGGATTTTCTTCTACGAATTTATCCATTTTTTCTATTTCTTCAGCCAGCTGTTCCGAGCGAGTACGAAGAGGTAGCAAGGAAGCCTCTATTTCTTCTCGTTCCTTTTTTAACAATACCAATGCTTTTTTTAGCTTTCTTATTTCATTATTATGTTCATCGTGCTTAGCCTGTGCTATGACTTTTCTTTCGATAGCTTCCTCTAAGCGTAGTTGCTCTTCTTTAATACTTTTCTCTTCTGAATAAATGTCGGCTAGTTGTTGCTTTAGAGTTTCCTCTTTAGAAGCTTGTTTCTCTAGTTCAGCCTTCAGTGTGGCTAGCGTTTGCTCTTTCCAATACTGGCCAACATTTTCTTCTATAAATCTTTTCCCTTCCTCTTCTATACTTTCCGTTCGGCCAAAACGCAAGATACGTATCTCTTTATTGGAAAGCAGTCTACTCAGAGCATTGTCTACTGCTAAGTTGGACTGTGATGCTACAAGTGTGCGAAGCCCTGCTTTAGCATTTTGCTGACATATTTCGGAGATAACTGTTGTTTTACCCGTCCCTGGAGGACCTTGTATCACGTAAAGATCCTCTGCTGACATTGCCCCAACAACTGCTTCCTGTTGAAACTCATTTAGGCGGTTATGAAATTCAAGTTCCTTTTGTTTATTTGTAATCCTAATAGTAGGGCGGTCCTCAAACAGAATTTTTTCAAGATTAGCATTTGCTGCCAAACCATTTTGCAGGTCTTCAAAACCCTTTCGCAGTCTACGTATTTGACTTAAAGTCGCAAAATTACTAAAGACCACTTCCTTGATCTTAGGGTGTAAACTATTTTTTCTTGCCATTTCTCTATATTTCGGTCTTAGCTCTATCTCAATTATATTCTTGCCACGGTCTGCCTTTAGAACATCACCTATATCATTTTGATAACCTTTAAAGCTAATACTTAGACCTTTTATTTTGTTCCATTCGTCCCCATTCACTTCACTGCCCATTAAAGAAACTCTACTAAAGTCTTCATTAAACTGAATTCTAGAAAAACTAGCAGTAATATCGGCAATATCGGCGTTTCGTTCCTGTATTTTTAAATAGCCTTCCCAGCTCGAGATCCGCTTTTTAACATATTCGGAGCGTTCTTCTGCCACAGGCAGCTCCCTTATTCTTGTATGTAGTTGTATAGGGAGTCCTGCACCATTATTTTTTCCGGTGACAAATGTAAGGCTTACCGGTAGTCTTCTATTCGTTTGGATAGGAACTCGAGCACCTCTTAAATGGAATCCAGTCGCCAAAAAACCATTATTCTGTAGCACACAGTCCATTACAGCTACTTTTCCACCAAGTTTTTCTGTAAGTGCGACATTCTCTATGTTGTCAAAATATAATGTAATAGATATATTTCCTTGATTATTAACTGGACGTTTCTCAATATAAACACGAAACTCTCTTTGTATATTAAAAAAGTCATGTTCATCAGTTGACCATTCCTGGATTCCTTTGCGAGCATTATTCGTTATCATCAGGTTGCAGCGCATTGTTTTTTCTAGGGTTGAAGCATTACTCATGAACAGACCTCCTTGGTTATTTTTTTAGTCCAACTTATATATGTTAGCATTTTTTAAGGAAATCTTAAATTATCATTTACCAATTTAATTTGGTGATATTTAGAAATAAACATTTTAGTAAAAAATTATTTTAAATAAATCCTTCTCAAAAATACCGCTATGCCCAATAACCTGAGGTTCAATCCTTTCCAAGGAAAGGTGGAATTAATAAACTAATTTTAGAGCAACAATTAAATTTAAAGCTTTAAATATTATATAAATATATTTTTAGAAAAATGTAAATTTTGTGAATTTTTTATTGATATTTAGATTATTTTTCCCTATCATTAAATATACAGTTTTCTAACTTAATATTCGGAAAACTAATAAAGTTATAGGAGGAAGGAAAATGCCAAAGAAAGCTGGAAGTGTATTAGACCCTGCTAGTCCTCAAAAAAACTCTAAAAAAATGAAGAAAAGTGGAACTGAGCCACCACTTTACAACTATGAAGCTATCGCACAAAGCCCGGATTTTAAAGCTTTAAAAAAGAAAAAAAGAAACTTTATTATTCCTATCGCCGCTTTCTTTCTGCTATTTTATATTTCTTTACCCATTCTGACTTCTTATACAACGATATTGAATAAGCCAGCCATTGGAGATATTACATGGGTTTGGGTGTTTGCCCTCGCTCAGTTCATAATGACTTGGGCTTTATGTATGATTTACGTGAGCAAAGCTAATGGATTTGATAAAGATGCTGAAGCAATAATTGAGAAAGAAAAGGCTGGTGACTATGTATGAATATGAGTGGAGTTGGTCTAATATTTTTTGTAGGAATTGTAGCTTTAACCTTATTTGTAACATATATTGCCTCCAAAAGAACAAACTCTGCAAGTGAATTTTACACAGCAGGTGGAGGATTGACTGGCTGGCAAAACGGTATAGCCATTGCTGGAGATTACCTCTCCGCTGCATCGTTTCTTGGGATCGCTGGTGCTATTGCTCTCTTTGGATTTGACGGTTTCTTCTACAGTATAGGTTACTTAGTAGCATACTTAGTAGTTCTTTATATTGTTGCCGAGCCACTTCGAAACCTTGGACGCTACACGCTTGCAGATATGATTACAGCACGCTTCAACCAAAAGAAAGTTCGAGGGGCCGCAGCGATAAGTACAATTACGATTGTTTTGTTTTATATGATTGCACAGCTTGTTGGTGCAGGGGCACTTATACAATTATTACTAGGCATTGACTATTGGGTTGCTGTATTAATCGTAGGTACTATGATGACAATCTATGTTCTTTGGGGTGGAATGGCAGCTACGAGTTGGGTACAAATTATCAAAGCAGTTCTGTTAATGATTGGGACGGTTGTCATTTCATTTTTAGTATTATTGGAGTTCAACTTTAATATATTTGGAATGTTCACCGAAATGAAAACGGTTACAGCGCAAGGTGAAAATTACTTAAATCCTGGTGTCAAATATACGAATGGCTTGGATACCATTTCTATGATGATTGCTTTAGTTTTAGGTACTGCTGGCTTGCCGCATATCCTTATGCGCTTCTTCACTGTAAAAGATGCTAAGACAGCTCGCTCTTCTGTTGTATATGCCACTTGGATTGTAGGTATCTTCTATGTGCTTACTATTTTCTTAGGCTTCGGGGCTGCGTATTTTGTAGGTGCTAGTGACATTATGGCAGCAAACTCGGCAGGAAACATGGCAGCGCCATTACTAGCAAAAGCACTTGGCGGAGACTTTCTCATGTCCTTCGTGTCTGCAGTAGCCTTCGCAACCATTCTTGCTGTTGTAGCAGGCCTTGTTTTGTCAGGGGCATCTGCATTTGCTCATGATATTTATGGACAAATTATCAAAAAAGGTAAAGCAACAGAAAAAGAGCAAATGAAAGCCGCTCGTCTTGCATCTGTTGGAGTTTCTGTACTTTCTATTATACTAGCTTTAGGTGCGCAGACGATGAACGTAGCATTTCTAGTTTCTCTTGCTTTCTGTATTGCGGCGAGTGCTAATTTACCTGTTATCATCTACACCATCTATTGGAAAAAATTTAACACTACTGGTGCTATGACTGCGATTATTACAGGTCTGGTAACTGCTTTAGTATTAGTTTCTTTGAGTCCAAACCTATGGGGAACAGACGGCACACATCTTTTCCATGGCACTGCTCTTTTCTCATTGACTAACCCCGCAATTATTTCAGTACCAGCCGGCTTTTTAGGTGGATTTGTAGGTGCCTTGATTGGTGCCAGGGCAGATCAGAAAAAATATGCCGAGGTGGATGTCAAAGCAAATATTGGTTTAAAATAATGAAAAGGCGAAGAGATAAAACTCTTCGCCTTTCTTTATTGTCTTAACGTGCGTCAGGAAATATACGATCAACTGTATCACGGAATTCATCAAAGAACCCTTCTACTGGTTCACCTTCTCTGATCTTTGTTCCGTACTCTTCCATTTTACCAACAAAATCAGGATCTAAAGAAACGTATACGTTTTCAAAGGTTAAATTACCTTTACCTTCTTTGGCTTTATCAGAAATACGAGTTTTTATATCCTCGCTCTCTTTCACTCCGTCCTTTAGCCTTACTGCAACATACGCATTTGTGTCCGTCACTAATACGTGAGCCGCATCCACTTCATCCAGTTCCGCAACTTTTGCTGCCACATCATCTGCTACATCAACTTTTTGGTCACCATTAGTGGAAACATCTTTTCCTTTTTCATCTCCAATATCTCCGTCATTACCAGTGTCAACAGTTGCATTTGGATCCATATTCTCATCTTTGTTTGTATCTGTTGTCGTTGTATCGGTTGTTGTGTCATCCTTCTTATCATCATTTCCACAGGCTGTTAGAAAACCGATTATAAGAATAGCAATTAATATTTTCATTTTTTTAATCATTTTATTTTCTCCTTTTCAATAAATTATTACAGTTGTATGATGTGAATTAATCTACACAATATACACCCAAACAAAAAATAGATTATTTAAATAATTTAAAATATACAAGTTATAATCTGTTATAATTTTTAGAGATGAAGAATTCTAACCTTTTCTAAACTGATAATATAGTTAAAAATTTTCTTTTAGCAGCGTTATTACTTATCTATTTACTATGCAAAAAAAAATATAAAAGAGGTGTTGTTATGAATACTGTTCTATTGGAAAGCTTAGAAGCTAGCTACGACGACATGGTAACGATTAGAAGGTATTTACATATGCATCCTGAGGTATCCTTTCAAGAAGTACAAACTGCTAAATATATTCAAGAATTTTATTTACAGCTTGGTATACCTTTCGATGCCAATATCGGTGGAAATGGTGTCGTGGCAAGAGTTAAAGGCTCAAAGACTGGAAAGACTATTGCTCTACGGGCCGACTTTGACGCTCTACCTATTCAAGATGAAAAGGATGTTCCATACAAATCTACCGTTCCAGGTGTAATGCATGCCTGTGGTCATGATGGACACACTGCTGCTTTACTTATACTTGCCCGTACACTCAATGAGATAAAGGAAGAACTTAGCGGAGAATATGTATTTATACATCAACATGCGGAGGAATATGCTCCAGGTGGAGCGAAGCCAATGATTGAGGCTGGTTGTTTAAAAAATGTAGATGTGATTTTTGGTACACATTTGTGGTCTCAAACACCTCTTGGTACGGTCGCCTACCGTTCTGGTCCTATCATGGCTGCAGCTGATCGTTTTATCATTAAAATTCAAGGTCGCGGTGGTCACGGTGCTAATCCGCATGATACGAAAGACGCCATCCTAGTTGCTTCTCAGCTAGTAGTAAATTTACAGCAAATAGTCTCTAGAAGAGTTAATCCCACGGAGTCTGCTGTCCTTTCTGTCGGCTCATTTGTGGCCGACAATGCATTTAACATTATAGCCGATTCCGTAAAATTGAGTGGGACCATAAGAACATTTACACCTATTGTAAGAGACTTAATGGAAAATGAGTTACGACGTGTGTTGGAAGGCACTTGTATGACAGCTGACTGCACTTATACGCTCACATACGAAAGAGGTTACCCTCCAGTTATTAACCATAAAGAAGAAACAGAATATCTTTCCTTAATAGCTAGACAGATTCCTGATGTTAAAGAAGTAGTAGAATCTGATCTTTTAATGATTGGCGAAGATTATGGATACTACCTTGAACAGATCCCAGGAACATTTTTCTTTACTGGAGCGATGCCTAATGGAGATGTATATCCTCATCATAGTCCAAAGTTTGACTTTAACGAGAAGGCGATGCTAACAGCAGCTAAAACTTTGGGGCTAGCAGCTATTAGCTACCAGGAACAATAAATGTAAGTAAAAAACTTTGCCTAAAGCAAAGTTTTTTTAAATAAATTTTTAGCAGATCAGCTCAATAGTTTTAAAATTTCCAATTTTCGATACAACACGTTAAAATATAAAAGAATGGGTAATGTTAAAAACATTACCATTTAATGAAACTTTTCCAACGTTAATTACGTAAAATTAATTAAATTCAGAAATTAGGGAGGTTTGTTTATTAATGGCTATTAATCTAGTAAAGGGACAAAAGATCGACCTTACTAAAGGAAGATCTTCCTTAAAGAGTGTAATGGTAGGACTCGGCTGGGATCCTGTCAGTCAAAAGAGTGGTGGGTTTTTAGGAGGTCTTTTTGGTGGAGGTTCTAGTGGTGCTGCAATAGACTGCGATGCTTCTGTTCTGCTTTTAAATGAAAATAATAAGCTCTCGTCTAAACAACAATTAATATATTTCGGAAACAAAAGTTCTAATAATGGAAGCGTCGTACATACCGGTGACAACCGTACCGGAGCTGGGGATGGAGACGATGAAATTATCAACGTAAACCTTAAAACGGTTCCAAGTTCCGTTCATAAGCTATTGTTTGTCGTTAATATTTATCAAGCAAAACAACGTAAACAAGACTTTGGCTTGATTAAAAATGCATTTATTCGTTTAGTAGACAATGATACAAAACAAGAATTGGTGCACTATAATCTATCAGACAATTATTCTGGAAAAACTTCACTTTTCCTAGGTGAACTGTATCGCGCTGGAGAAGAGTGGAAATTCTCTGCAATTGGAGAAGGAACAACCGACTCTGATATTACATCTATTGCAAACAAATATTTTTAAGGAGTGTTAAATAAATATGGCTATTAATTTATCAAAAGGACAAAAGGTAGACTTAACCAAAACTAATCCAGGCTTAACAAATATTATTGTTGGACTAGGATGGGATACTAACAAATATGACGGTCGCAACGATTTCGACTTAGACTCATCCGTCTTCCTATTAAACGGTAGTGGAAAATGCAACTCTGAAGCTGATTTTATTTTTTATAATAATACTTCAGGTAGTAATGGGGCAGTAGTTCATACTGGAGATAATCGAACTGGTGAAGGCGACGGCGATGACGAGCAAGTTAACATTGAACTGACAAAGGTCTCAAGCTCAATTGAAAAAATTGCATTTAGCATTACTATTCATGATGCAGACTCTAGAGGACAAAATTTTGGTCAAGTAAATAATTCATATGTACGAATTGTCAATGCGGACACTCAGGAAGAACTTATCCGTTACGACCTGGGAGAAGATTTCTCTATTGAAACAGCTGTCGTTGTAGGTGAATTATATCGCCACAATAACGAATGGAAATTTAATGCAATTGGAAGCGGCTATCAAGGAGGGTTAGGAGCTTTAGTTTCTGACTTTGGCTTAAACTAGTTAAATCTTTTCTAAAGCAAGGGTCTTTTTCCTTGCTTTTTTTTTACAAAAAGTAAATTTCATAGAATTTGGGTGACCTATAGCCCCTTCTTCATTTAAGGAGTGATTACCATGAGACATTTTAAGGGTTTGAGTGAAAATGAGATTAATAATTTTTTTCATATACCCCCTAACGAATTTTCGAAAACGACGGATAAGCTAAAATTGGGGATTGCACTAGGAGCTACTTTATATATCCCTGGCCTTATGAGTAATTTCTCCTTAAAGTTCGTTGAGAACTCTTTTGAAAATCTCACTAGCGGAATTATTTGTTTAGAGGATTCTATTTCAGACAACGATTTAATAGAAGCAGAAAATAATGTAGTGGAACAGTTACGCACGTTGGCAGAAGCAATCGAGGAACATTCAAGCTTACAGAATAACCTACCCCTACTATTTTTAAGAATTCGGAATACAGAACAGTTACTTAGGCTTTCTCGAGAGTTAGGAAACAGTCTTGGACTCATTACTGGTATTGTCTTTCCTAAATGTAATTCTAATAATGCTTCAGATTTCTTTTCATGCCTGGAATCTTTAAATAAAGAAAAATCCTTTTCGCTATACGGTCTACCTATTATTGAAACAAAAGAAATTATTTATAAAGAATCTCGACAAGAGGAGCTCCAAAAGCTATATGCAATATTCCTGCATTATGAACGTCTAATCTTAACGATTAGAGTTGGAGCAACAGATTTTTCTAGCCTCTTTAGCCTTAGACGCCCTTACAATCGAACTGTTTACCAACTACAGTTGATCGTAGATTGTTTGACAGAAATTCTAAATACTTTCAACAGATATGATAATAACTTTATAATTTCTGGTCCAGTATTTGAATACTTTGATACTAAAAGCGAGAAGATTTTATTTGAAGAGGTGCAATTGGACCTTTTGAATGGTTTCTATGGTAAAACATGCATTCATCCAAACCAAATAGACATCGTTAACGCTGTGTATCCTGTTTCTAAAGAAACTTTTGACGATGCTAGCATGATTGCAGGAAATCGATATGTAACTAATGGAGTTTTAAGAAGCCCTACTAAAAATAAAATGAATGAGGTAAAGCCTCATTATAGTTGGGCTATAAAAATACTAGCGCAAGCAGAGATATATGGGGTGCTAAATGAAAATGTTACCACACACGACTTTATCGGCTACATCAAGAACTTATAATTTACATGGAAATTTAAAGCTAACCATTGAGATTCAAAATAATCCGTATAACCTTTCACCTGAGCAACTTTTTGAAATGGGAGTAAGAATAAATAAAAAGAGGCAATTTCTATTTATTAGTCGCCTTCTCGGGAAGCACTTGGCAGTAGACCCTTCCCTTTCACTAGGTACGGGAACAGTTCTTGCTTCTATGTTAATGGAGAACGAAGGTTTATCTTCTCATCCTCAGTTAATGGATATTATTCATATGATTGATTCAGGGAAGCCTGACCGTGAACTTAGCCTAAGCTCTTTAAAATATAAAGTTAGATTACCGACAAATACGGTCTTTATAGGTTTCGCAGAAACTGCTACCGGATTAGGTCATGCTGTTTTTAATCATTTTGAGGAGGCGCAGTATATTCATACTACGCGAGAAGATATCGTCAATCTCACCCCTTCTTTTGTTTTTGAAGAAGAGCACTCACATGCTACCTCTCACCGAGTATACGCTTCTGAGAATTCGTTAAAAGAAGCAGAGACGATTGTGCTGATTGATGACGAGATAACCTCTGGCCTCACACTTTCCAACTTAATAATATCCTTAAATAAAAAGTTCCCAAAAAAACAATTTAAAATTTTATCTATTCTGGATTGGAGAAGTCTTGAGAATAAAAACAATTTTCACAGCCTAATGAATAAGCACGGGATTCATGCGGAAATAATTTCAATTCTCTCCGGTCAATTCACATTGCATAATACAGAGATAATCCATGAGGATATCATACCTTACCTACAAAGTAGAGAAGACTTCGATTTACCTTTAGAAGATGACTTTTCCTCTCAGTATACCGCTCCTTATTTTAGCGAGCATGCTATTTATAGCAATTTTACTGGTAGATTTGGTCTTACGAGTGAAAACCATGCAGCGATGGATGATTGGATACATAAATTGCTTGATACGCTGAAACTTGATAGGAATAAGCGAACGCTTGTTATAGGTTTAGGAGAAAATATTTATATTCCATGTCGTATTGCTCTCGCATTAGGTAAATACACTAAGATACAAACAACGACTCGTAGCCCGATTTTTGCAAAAAATAAAGAAAACTATCCTATTAAAAATAAGTGTAAATTTATATTGCCTGACTCTAACAATATTGAACAATACTTATATAACCTTACAGAGCATGAATTTGAACAAATCTTAGTGGTGGCCGAGTCTGTTAAAAACAAGGATACCTGGTCTCCGTTACTGAACTACTTACAAAGCAAGGGTCCCGTTACATGGTTATCCCTTACAGCTCCAACTAAAAGAGGTGGAATAAATGATGCTTAAAACTGCCGATTTAGTAAAAACAAGCTACTCGCCTGAAGATATAACCTTTCTCTTAAAGGATATGTCCAAAATTCAGATTGAATCCAATGTAGACACTCGAGAAAAGGCATTTTCTTTAGGACATCATTATTCTGAGTCTTTACCTATAGAATATCGCCCATCCGAAGAGTATCTTCATTTATACAATCAGGCTATGCTACAACTTTCCAGCTATATAGCTCAATTAGTAGGCATTGTCACCAGACGCGTCCATAAATATGCCAAAACGGATCACGTCGTCATTGTTTCTTTGGCGCGTGCCGGAAGCCCAGTAGGGATTTTAATGAGAAGATATGCCCGGTCATTTTTAGACTTAGACTGGCCACATTTTAGTGTGTCCATTTTAAGAGGAAAAGGGATTGACGAAAATGCTATTAAAACAATTCGTGAGTTATATCCTAATTATCACTTACAATTTGTAGATGGTTGGACTGGAAAAGGTGCTATTCAAAAAGAATTGACCAAGTCTATTCAAAAATTGAATCAGCAGGGTCTACATCTAAATGATGACCTTGCAGTCCTTTCCGATCCAGGGGGATGTGCAACTCTATATAGTACAAGAGAGGATATTCTTATACCGAATGCTTTTTTAAATTCCACAGTATCTGGTTTAATCAGTAGAACTATTTTAAATAACTCTTTTCAGTCGCCAGAAGATTACCATGGGGCCAAGTATTATGCTGATCTTGAGGAGGAAGATGTATCAAATGCTTTCGTAAATCAAATCTCTGCACACTTTTTGGCTCAAGAGAAAGCTATCTTAGCGCGGTCAAAAGAATTCCCTATTAAGAATGAAAGAACATGGTTAGGCATGCAGGTAGCTCAGGAAATAGCACATAAATATTACAAAAACTCTGACCTAACCAAAGTGAAGCCTAGCGTTGGAGAAACTACCAGAACGTTATTAAGGAGAAAGCCATACAAAATTCTATTAAGAGATGAAAGTGATGAAGCTGTTAAGCATATTTTAAGCTTATGCCAAGAAAAAAATATACCTATCGAAATAATTCCTGACCTTTATTATCGTGCTATCGGTCTTATAGAATCGGAGGAACTAATATGACTATTCTATTTGCAAGCGATTTAGACCGTACACTTATATATAGTAAAAAATCTAGAGGACACGAAGTAAGTGAACATGATTTAGCTATAGTCGAATGGCGCGAGAATAATCCCGCTGCATTTATGACCAAAGAGGGGCTGGAAATTTTCAAGGAACTTTCCTCCTCGATTGAATTTTTACCGGTTACTACTCGAACCAATAAACAATATGAACGTTTATTTGGATTATATAATCCACAGGAAAAACCGACATATTCTATTGTCTCCAATGGAGCCGTAATATTAGAGAACGGAAGGCCGATCCCTGAGTGGTCGGATAAAGTAAAGGAGGAGCTTGAGGCAGACTGTACATCAATTCCTCACGTTCTTTCACAAATAGAACCTTATATCCAAAGAGGTTCCATCTTGAACTCCTTACAGGCAGAGAACTGGTTTGTATATATGATTATCGATGAAGACAGGTTTACTGTTGAGGATTTTGAAGACCTTTCCCAACTATTTTTCAAACAAGGATTCACCTTGTCTAAACAAGGGAGAAAATTATACGTAATGCCTAATTGTATTAATAAATCGCTTGCACTGGAGTTTGTGACAGATCGTTTAGAGGCAGAAATTGTAATTGCAGCAGGCGATTCCTTGTTAGATTTAGATATGGTTTTGGGTGCTGATTATGGCTTTATCCCACAGCATGGGGAGGTTATTTTAAATAATAGGACCCTTCCCTCCCACGTTCAAATAACCGATCACACTGGTGTATTGGCAGGTGAAGAAATAATTAAAAAAGTATCTGAAATTTGTTATAATATGTATGAATAGGAGGTAAAACCCATGGTGAAGTTAAATCCAATAAGGATGCAGTCGTGGGATTCATCTAACATTGGGAAATGGCTAAAGAACTCTTTAGAGGATCCAAGTATAGTTACAATCGATCAAGATAGCCTGATGTATCCCCAGTTATTATGCCAATTTATTGGTGTCTCTTTAGATGAAGATGAATATTTTACTATTCTGCATACACAGATCAATGATTCTGATGGTAAGCTGATTAATCTTACTAATTCTCTTAATAAAGAAATTTCGTCTGATAAACTACGTGCTATTAATCAGCTTTTTGAAATCCATCGACAAGAAAAAGGACTTTCCCCTAATCGAATGGTTGCATTTTTGGAAGGTCATTTCTTGCTACCAAGGCTCAATGATAATGATTTAAATAGACGTATAAGAATTGTCTTAATAGATTTATTAAAACAGCTCCAATCCAACTACGTCGAAGGGACCCAGCATCATGAATACCGACGGATAACGATTGACATGATTAAATGGATATTCAATCATGTCGAACCTGTTCTAGAAAAACTAGATTTTAAAACCGGTCTACCCGGTTTCCTTTGGTACGGTGATGCCACCCCTAGCGAGAGATGGTTTCTGAAATATTTAGCAGCTTATGGATTTCATATAGTAATATTCAATCCCTGTGATGAATCCTGGCCTAAGCAAATGTTTGGAATAGATGAGGAGCATTCCTTTAAATTCCCAAAAATCGCAAATACGCCAAGTGAATTTCCAAGTGAAATGCCTAAAATTGCTGGTACAGTTGCCTTTAAAGCTACTCAAGAGATAAATGAACTCTTACATCACGATGACTCCGGCCTATATAAGCCCTTTCAGTTTAAATCACATTCAATAAATTCCGTAAGGCTAAAAACTACCGAGGATGAGGCATTTTTAATAGCCAAAGAGCGCGCCATGATTAGACCTCACTTTCAGGTAAGTAATCAGCTAGTAACTATTCCTGTCGTCTTTGCAAAATACATGGGAATTGACCGCAATCGAAAGCGTTTTTGGAACAACGTTCATTCCTTAACCTCTCGGGAAGATACCCATGTAATTCGTCAATTTCCATTCACTAAGGAACAGAAAACAAATCCCTTGTTCCATTACCGAAATGCTTTAAGTTCAGATGGAACATTAAATCCAGAGATTATGAAAACTTCTAACTGGTGGTCTTATGGTAAATTGCCAACTGGTACACAAACAGCCATCGGTGAAGCCATAGCTAAGCATGTTCGTGATCCAATTCTTATCCCCCAAGGTAATGAATCATTTGAGGAACTGCAACTATATGCATTTTCTCAATCCATGTATTTACCTAATTTTGTAATTCGTTTGTTTCAGACATTCGATTATCCTCAATTCGTCCCTACTATCTTCTTATATAACGAAGAAAAAGGACCGGAGTTGAGTAGAGCAGATGCAAACGCTTTATGTATGATGCATTATCTTGGTTTAGATATTATCTTAGTAAATCCTCAAGGACATTTGGATATCGAAAAGTGGGTCCAGGAAGGAATGTTTGATTTGCACTGGATGGACGATAGATCCTTCAATGAACCTTATAAGGAACAAAATGTTGTAAGTAAAATTTTCAAAAAATTTAGATGATATAGGGGCTGAAGTATTTTGGAACTGCAAAAATTAGAATTGGAACAGAAAGAACAACTTTTAGAGGAAAGCAATGAACTTAAAACACAATTGAAGAGAGACCCTCAGGTTTTACAATTGGTGGCGAAAATTGACCCTAAAAACCAGGTGGAGTTATTAGAGTTTGGTCGCGAACCTGCCAATGAAATATCTGCTTTTACGGGCCGTATTTTAAATACAATAAAATCTAGTAGTATGGAAGAATCCAGCGAGCTTTTAAAACAGCTAGGTAAAATTATGGATAAGTTCGATAAAAAAGACTTTGTAGAAAAGCCATCACTCTTAACCAAAGTATTCAAAAAGGGTGAAAAGCTAATCGAAAAGCTCTTCAACAAATATCAAACAATGGGGAAAGAAATAGACAAAGTCTACATTGAAATTACGAAATATGAAAAAGAGATGAAAACGTCTACCCAAACGTTAGAAGACCTCTATGATAAAAACTTCAACTATTTTATGGAGCTAGAGAAATATATTGTTGCAGGGGAATTAAAGGTTAACCAATTACGTCAGCAACTCCCTACCCTGCAGGAAAAGGCGGAAAAAGGAGATCAGCTTGTTTTAATGGAATTGAACTCCCTGCAAAATGCTATTGAATTGCTGGATCAAAGAATTTATGACTTAGAAATGGCCAAACAGGTTGCATATCAGTCTGCCCCTCAAATTAGAATGCTACAACGTGGCAACACTAAGCTTATAGGAAAGATTAACTCTGCCTTTGTCACAACGATTCCTATATTTAAAACCGGGTTGATAAATGCTATTTCCGCAAAGAGACAAAATCTGGTCGCCCAATCCATGAGTGAATTAGATCGTCGCACAAACGAAATGCTGCTAAGAAATGCGAATGATATTTCTAAGCAGAGTGTAGAAATTGCTAAGCTGTCTGGTCAATCTAGCATTAAAATTGAAACTATTGAGCAAACGTGGGATACGATTATGCGAGGGATGAACGAAACAAAAGCAATTGAGGAAGAAAATCGCAAAATGAGGGAACAAGGTCGTCTTCGACTAGAGGAACTACAAAAGAAATATGAAGACGGTCAGAGGAAATAACTAATTGTCTAATACTATCTAATTTTAAGGAGGAATTTGAATGTCAGTTATTAACCTATCTAAAGGACAAAAGATTGATCTTACAAAAACGAATCCTGGATTAACAAAAATCATGGTTGGATTGGGTTGGGATACTAATCGCTATAGTGGTGGTCATGATTTTGACTTAGATGCCTCTGCTTTCTTAGTTGATCAAAATGGGAAAGCACTTAGCGACAAAAGTTTCATCTTCTATAATAATCTTCAAAGCGAGGACGGCTCCGTTGTTCATACTGGGGATAATCGAACAGGTGATGGTGATGGCGACGACGAACAATTGTTAGTTAACCTACGACAAGTGCCAAGCGCTGTGCATAGGGTAGTCTTCACTGTTACCATCCATGACGCAGACACGAGAAGTCAGAACTTTGGCCAGGTTTCAAATGCCTTTATTCGAATTGTAAACGACGAGACACACGAAGAAATAGTTCGATATGATTTGGGAGAAGACTTTTCAATTGAAACTGCTCTCGTGGTTGGGGAGATATACAGACACGGTAATGAATGGAAGTTTAATGCAATTGGGAGCGGTTTTCACGGCGGATTAGCCTCTTTAATTACAGAGTTTGGTCTCAACTAACCTATGTAATAAATAGCATCGCACCATGAAAGATTGGTCTAGAATCAACACAAAATAAGCGCTCCAGTCATCTGAATAATATAAGAAATCTCTCGAGTTCATTTGAAACTTGGGAGATTTTTGTTTAAAGCCCTTTTTATTTTTGGATTACCTAATATGGATCGAATAATATTATGTGATTTTCTTTTCTTATTTGTAGGGATATATATAGGTATTTGTAATTTTCTTATTATTCCTTAGTTTGATAAAATGAGATTAAGATGAAAATTCTAAAATTGAAGACTTTAGTTTAAACCAGTTAATACTTTATTCCTCTTCTATGATGTGGACAATAGAGGTATTCAAAAGAAAGGAGTTTAAAACATGCGTAAAGATTTATCAGTAATTTTCCCTTCCTATCAATTATTTTCGGAATACCCTAATAATAAAGATAACAATTTCCTTACTTTTCATGATGCCCCTAATAATCAGTGGATACAAATCAATAAGGATGAAGTATCTTCTCGGGATTATGCACTACTTTCTTCTTTCTACACAGTAGTCGATTTAACGTTTCCTACTAATTATTCACTTTCCGAAAAATGGATTCGTTTCCTTCATGGATCTGGTGAACTCCCTATTGAAGCTGGTACTGAAATTCGTATTATACAACTTGTCGTAAAGAATAGTGACTTTCTAAATGAAGATTTAACTAAGGCAGTCCAATTGTTTTTTGAAGATGCTGTACAGCTGGTTTTCATCTCCAACGATAATGCCTTGCTTATTGAGCAAAAGTCTACTTATGTTCAATCTACAGAGGATCTTGCATCCTTTATCTTTGCTCTAGAAAGTGATTTCTTCATAAAAGCAGACCTCTTTGTCGGAAAGTTTAATACTGTAAACGAACAAACCCCTTCACGTTACACTTTGGAAAGAGAATGGTTCTCTAACGGTATCGTAAATTACTATCCAGGAAGAATTTATACGCTTGAAAATATATTCCCGACTATCTTAATAAAAGAAATGTCCGATAGCTTAAGACAAATCATTCACCAAGAGGTGCTCATCCCTATTGAATTCGATACGGAGTTACTGCAAACCGTACAAGCTTTTTTTGAAAATGGCTTTAACGCCTCTATTACTTCAAAAAAATTACATATTCACCGAAACACCCTTCATTATAGACTATCTAAATTTCAAGAAATCACAGGTATATCAGTCCGTGACTTTGACGGGGCACTTATTGTATATTGCGCAAGCTTGCTCGTAAACTATGAATAACAACATGCACAATATATTTCATTAAATCTTGTGCATATCATCCATATCAACCATTATTTCCTATTGGTAATCTTAAAGAAAGGTAAAAACAATTTTAGGGGGATTACTAATGGAAAAAATGGTTCTTGAAAATATCTTTAAAATTTACGATGACACTTCAACTGCAGTTTCAGACTTTAATTTACATGTTCAGGACAAGGAATTTATCGTTCTTGTTGGTCCATCAGGCTGTGGTAAATCTACAACTCTTCGTATGATTGCTGGACTCGAAGAAATCTCTAAAGGTGAGCTTCGTATTGAGGGTAAGCTAATGAATAATGTTGCACCTAAAGACCGCGACATCGCAATGGTTTTCCAAAACTACGCTCTTTATCCACATATGTCTGTCTATGATAATATGGCTTTCGGATTAAAGCTAAGAAAATTTCCAAAAGCAGATATCGACAAGCGAGTGAAAAATGCAGCAGATATTTTGGGACTTGAGCCTCTTTTAAACAGAAAGCCAAAAGCACTGTCAGGCGGACAGCGCCAGCGTGTTGCACTAGGTCGTGCAATTGTTCGTGACGCAAAGCTCTTCCTGATGGATGAGCCTTTATCTAATCTAGATGCTAAATTACGTGTCCAAATGCGTGCTGAAATTATTAAGCTACATCACCGTCTTAAAACAACTACTGTCTACGTTACACATGACCAAACGGAAGCAATGACGATGGCTTCTCGTTTAGTTGTTATGAAGGATGGTCTCATTCAACAGGTTGGAACGCCAAAAGACGTTTATGAAAATCCTGAAAATGTATTTGTTGGAGGCTTCATCGGGTCACCTGCTATGAACTTCTTCCAAGGGCACGTAAAAGATGGTTATTTTATTGCTGGTGAGCATAAGATTAAATTATCTCCGGAAAAGGCTTCCCTGTTAAATGGGCAAGGCTACAATGGGAAGGACGTTATATTCGGTATCCGCCCTGAACATATTTCTGCTGATCCAGAGGATCTTACTCGCACACCAGAATCTGTTGTAAATGCACATGTAGATGTATGCGAGTTAACTGGAGCAGAGTTCATGGTTTATTCTACTCTAGGAGAACAGCAGTACGTTGCTCGTATCAATGCAGATTCACTTTTAGAAACTGGGCAACACATCCAACTTACATTTGATATGTCAAAAGCACACTTCTTTGACAAGGAAACGGAAAGTCGTATTCGATAAAATAAAATTGGCCCACAGCCCATTAAAGGGGTGTGGGCTTTTATAATAGGTAGACCCTTGCCCTTATACAACAATTATCTATAAAAAACTCTCCTCAAAATAAAGAGCCTCGAAAACTTTACGACCCGGAAAAGTTTTCGGGGCTTCTATTCAAATTACCTATAGTTGTTTTCCGTTACATCGGACGCTTTCCGGGAGCACGGCATCTATCTCCTCGTCGCTTTGCTCCTGCTTAGGCTTTTACGCTCGCGCTGCTCCCCCAAGAGTCGCCGCCTCCTCTTTCAAACAATTAGAATGGAGAGATTTCTTACAAGAAATCAGCTAGCTTTAATAAGAAGTAAAAACGTGAAATCAAGTTACCGATTTCAAGTTTTTTCATTAATTGACTAGTTATGCTCCAGCATTTTCTTATACTTTTTATTTTCTCCCCCTAGTGTATGTCCTTGAGGCTTTATTCCTTAATGATAAACTCTTCCGATAACGGCACCATATTCTCCTTTATCTTCTTCCCTTCCCACGCAGTTACTTTTACTTGATAGCCTTTAATGTTTTTAGGCAACTTAAGCTTTGTGGACATTTTCATCGTTTTACCTTTTGGGATTGTTCTTGAGCTTTGGTCTTGATCAACTACTTTTCCGTTTTCATCTATTAATTCCATTAGCACTAATATATCTTGATTTTTATTTCTAGTGTTAACAACCTCTACGGCAGCAGTAATCTTTTTTCCCTTTGTTAGCTTGTGTATTTCCTTTCCTTTCTCATCCTGGAATTTTACACTCACGTCCATTGCATATTCCGGATTCTCTGCTTGCTGCTCCCAATGAATACTATATACTTTCTTTGACTTACCATCTGTAGCAATGACTGTAATAGTAGAAACTTTTCCCTCATCAATTATATTTACCTTAGCTTCTGTTTGATTTGCTATAGCTTGTAAGCTTGATCTTTCTAGTTCCGGTAAGCTATATCGGCTCTTTCCTGGCGAGAAATCAGAAATAGCTTTTCCACCAATTAGAATAGATTTTAGCGTTGCATCTGTTTCGGGTACTGCAATCATTTGCAGCTTGTTGCCTAGTGCGTAATAAATGCTTCCGTTCATCCCTACCGCCATATTATTTATAAAGCGATCTACGATAACTTTACGTGACAGAGTTTCTGGATCAATAGCAACTAACTTTCGGGAAAGTGTAGTATAGAGCATTCCATCTGGTGCCCATTCTAGTCGGTAAGGTAGCCATTTACTGCTATTATATAAGCTTGGATGAATGGTTTTGCTCTTAACAACTTCCAGCGTTTCTGGATCTATCGCAAATATCGTCCCATCTACTATGCCCCATAGGTTACCATCTGGCCCAATAGAGATTTCTCCAATCATTCTCGGAGTTTCGTCTATTCCAGGAATAGTAGGTGTAAATTCTGCTATTTTTTGTGAAGTAGCTACATCCCAAACAAATATCTTAGCCTCTTTTGCTTTTGGGTCCAAGCCTAGCCCACCCCAAATGGACGTGCTACCATATAGTTTCCCGTCCTTATAGGCTAATCCAATAATACTTTGATCTTCTACTACATTTCTATATTGTGACCATTTACCAGTATTTTCATCAAATATGGCTAAAACTCCACCTAATACACCGTAATCTGGTACCGTACCGACAAATAGCTTATTATCTCCGGATGTCATCGTAAATGGTCTATCTTGATGGTCCGTTATATCATATTCAAGTTTAGGATTACTATTTAAATCTATATCCTTGCTTGGATCATAGCTATACATCATAGCCCCAACATAAGTTCCATAATATACTTTGTTGTTTAGAAAGCCGATACCTTCTGGTTGGGCAAAGGAAGGTATATTCACTTCTCTTTCATTGGTAAATGGGTTGTATATACTTAGTCCACGTTGGTAGCCACCCATATATAATTTGCCGTCTTGTCCAGCTTCTAGCGCCTGAATCTCTACGGATTGAGAGGCAATATTCATGTCAATAAACGTTATCTCATTATTGACCGGCTCATATAATATATATTCGCCATACTGCGTAATCATTGCAAGAACCGTCTCTCCATTGCTTAAAGTTATCCATGCCATATCTTTTACTCGGACTGTGTCAGGCAATAAAGGAATACCTTCAATTTCTTTTGTTTCATTTTTACTAGAATCGTACTGATACAATTTCTTTTCAAACTTAAAGTAAATTAAATTATTATCGTGTGGAGAAGGTTCTGAAATCATATTGCTGTAACTAAACTGATTAATCACTTCGTGCTTCTCTATATCTAGAACTAGCATAGTTACCGATCCAGCAGAAACAAAAAGCTTATCATTTACGATAAAAATGTTTTCTATCATTCCATCCAGACCTGAGTGACCATCAATTATAATTTCTTCTTTTTCCCCTGTTGATCTATCAATTTTTATCAAATGCTTTTTAGTACCTACTCCAACATAAATGGATTCGTCATCTACTCCAATACCTCTGGCATATTGCTGTCCTTCCTTCGCACTACCAAAGTTACGGAAAACACCGCTTTCTATGTCGTATTCAAATACACCTGCATGGGGATAAGTAGATCCATAAATCTTCCCGTCCGTTGTCCCTTCTAAATCCCATACCCAGTCATCAGATGGATTGACCCCTAATTCTTCTACTTTCTTCTCTTCGGGTAAATATCGATAAAGCTTACCATCCCCGGTCCCTGCAAAATACACATTTTGATCGGAACCGACAGTGATTGCCCATAAGGCTTCTGTTCCTTCTATTACTTTAGAAAATTTAAGCTCTCCTGTCTCCGCATTTAAAACAGAAAAGATGCCCGGAAGGCCGTTAGAATGATAATATACCTCATTTTCTCCGAGACTGTTTTTTTGAATGACTGCTGCTTGTCCTAGCTGCACGTTAACCATTTCACCTAAATCGACTGGAGAAGCATATTCTCTTTCTAAAGGAATATCTTCCGCTGCTTGCTCCCAAGATACGTCGTCAAAGTAAGCTTCTGTTAAGCTAATTCCTCCTGAGTAGAAAGCTAATCTTGCATATGCTGCATTCATAGGAACCTCAGTGAAGACTTTTAGTTCTGCCCACTTGTTTTTAGGTAAGTTTCCGAATAACTCTGTTTTGACATTGTTTGTGAGCTTTCTATTATCTTTGTCGTAATAGTGCACCTCATACACAATATTATGAGTTTGCTTTACCACATTTGTCATGACCTTTGCAGTATAGGATTTACCTGGAATGACTGATACTCTGTCACTAAATATCCTACTACCTGCTTTGTCTGATTCGTCTTTAAAATGTAGGCTGTGAAGCCCTGTGTGAGAAATGGTGTTGATAATAGTTGCTGGAGTACTACTGTTATTTTCCATTGACCAGCCCGGTATAGTAGACGGGTCATTATTTGCCTCTTCAAATCCGGCGTTTCGCACCTCAATTGGCACTTCCTCCGCATGAGATATGGATAGAGGTGCAAAGTTCCCTAGTGCTACACTGGTGCAAATCACTGTAGTTATCATAATTTTCAAGAGCTTTTTCATTTATTCTTCCTCCCATATTTATAGTTTTTAACACTAGTATTCTAGGATTCTTGCGCATACTATCACGAATAAATTAATCCTGCTTATGATCAGTAGTTAGATTCGGGAACATGGAATGGATAACAAATGAAACTTCGAGCATATTTCATTTCTCGCTAGTTAAATCCTTCAAATAAATTCCGTAAGTCTTCCAAATATCGAAGTCTAGTTTTTTATAGAAATCTACTAGTATCGTCCAATCAATAATAATAGTTTCGATTTTTCTTTCCTGTAAAATCACTATCGCAGCCTGTACAATTCCTAATCCATATCCTTGCTTTTGTTCACTAGAATCTACTCCAAGTGGTCCTATTCCTCCGACCTTAGTTGTAAAGGAGGGGCTCCAGTAAACATTCTGAGCAATAGTTGGTGATGCATCATCATTGATTCGACAAAAACCAATGATACCTCCATTCTTTTTGAGAACTACAAACTCTCTGCCACTCCCCTTCGATTCAAAATATTTTATCGCCTCATATTCCCATCTACCAGGAAAAGACTTGTTTAAAAAGGTTAGAAACTCTTCCTTTTCCTCCGCTTGTAGAATTGAATAGGAAACTGTATTGTCTTCTGGCATGGAATAGTTCTTACTAAGGTGATTAATCAGGTCATATGTGTCGATTCTTTTCAAATAGCCCTTCTTTTCCGCCCATTGTTGCGTCTCTTCATATTGAAGAGGGACTCCAGAGAAATAATGAAAAGGATCTCCGCCCAGTTGAATTTCTTCTATGCCATTATCAATTAGTGTTTCTTCCGCCTTACCAAGTAACTTTGTTCCTACTCCTTTATTTCGATAATTTTTATCAACCAAGAGGACTTGAATCCATCCCCTTTTTGAATCCATTTTTATATCTACTTGCTCTTGCCACTTTTTAGCTATAATAAATCCTATTAAGTTGTTTTGTTCATCTACCGCCATGGCGCAACCATCTTCTAGAACATTCTTGTCTTCCAAACTGTTTTGGTTAAAAAGCTTCTGACGCATTGGATATCTTCTCCTAACTCTTTGTTCCAGAGCTTTACCATTTCCTCTAGCCTACTAGCTTCCCAAGGTATTACTTTCATTTCACGTCACCCTTTCTACTACTGTCCGAATGTCTCTTGCATACGTTTAATAGGGTCATCTTCCATGTCGCTACTCCACTCAACAACCTGGTTTACTTTCTTCAGCTCTTGTTTTAGTTCCTGATAATCTATATCTTGGACGGATGTATTATTTTTGATAGCTAAATTTGCTGCAACACTTGCGGATTGTCCAAGGATCATGAAAACGGGCTCCATGCGGATTGAGCCATATGCGATATGTGAGCTTGATAGGCAAACTGGAACGAGCAGATTAACACACTCTTCTGACTTAGGGCGTATTGATCGATAGGAAATCTCAAAAGGAGAAATTGGGACCTGCACATCCCCCTCATTGACACACCTACCATCAATCACTACACGTCTACAGTTATGTGAATCCATATGGAAGGATGCTAATCCAACAGGGTCTTTAACAAGGGATTGTCCAAGACAGTTATGGTCTGTCATAACATAATCTGAGATCATTCTCCTTGCTTCTCTAATATATAGCTGATGTGGCCAATGTCCCGTTTCTTTAAATTCATCCTTTGGAAGCCCCCAAGATGCTACCTCCTCACGAATTGAATGTGGAACTCTTTCATCATTAGATAGAAAATAGAGCATTCCAAGATCATAGTTTACGTGATTTTGAAAAATTTCCTCCCGTTTTTCGTAGCTACCCTCCGGCCATTCATAATTGTTTCCTATATTGTCAGTCGAGATTGCCCCATGGTTATTCAAATCTGACTTATCATTTGGAAGTGGAGTATGAAGTTTCATAGCGTCCCATACGCCAGACTTAATATAACGTAATAATAGCTCATAACGTTGAGGCTCATATTTAGGGGGTTTTGGAAAAGGAATACGATTTTTAGGGTTATTCGTTAAACAAATTCGAAAGTTGTAAGCTTGAATCCGATGATCCCCCTGTCCCTGGTATCCTAGAGACTCTTTACTGTCCTCGCTTATACCTGGTAATATTCCACTTTCCTTCTGACCCTCTATCACATATGGATCAATCCACTTCTCAAATTTATGGTGTGGTGCTCCAAACTGTACGCCATTGTAGATTTCTTTATAGGTGGCATTAGATTCTCTCCCTACAAAAAAGGACACACCAGATTGAGCTAGTAAATCGCCTTCATAGCTACAATCCATAAAGATTTTTCCTTTAAAACGATTATTACTCTCCATTACTATGTCAATTATTTTTTCATCCTCTTTAATGACTTTTTGTAAATGCTCATTAAGAAACACGGGAATATCGTACTTATCCATCCATGAGGCAAATATAGATTGAGCAGCCTTAGGTTCGAATCTCCATTGCTTTTCTTTGTTATAGTATCTAGCTATCTCATCATAAAACTCTTTAGCGATCCCACCTATTGCACTCTCTGCGCCAAGATCTGTAGCACCTAACCCACTAGCAGTCATCCCACCGATATTTCGACTGAATTCTACCACTGCAACAGTCAATCCATTTCGTCGTGCCTGGACAGCGGCAGTTAAACCTGCTGGAGTTCCACCGTATACAATTAAATCCTTTTCTATTATTTTAAAGTCTAATTTCGGCAATGTTGGCTTGTAATAGTATAGTGATTTAAAATCCATTATCTTACCTCCATCTTTTATTTATCGAGCCATTCCTGTAGAGTTTTCTCTGCAATAGTTTTTACATAATAGAAGTAGAATTTGGACATTTCCTCAGAATTATATGATTGGTTATTATCCTTTGAATAAATAGATAGTAGTGTCTCTACCTCAGTAAAATCCCACTCGTCAAAAAACTGACCTATCTTTTGTAAATAGTTTAAAATCTCCTGAACCTCTACGATATTTGTAACCTTCTCGGGGTCTACTACTCTAGCCGGGAATAACGGAATGTTCCATTGAGTGTGAGGTGCAATGATTTCTTCTAACAATAGAAACGTCCGCTTGAACTTCTTCGGATCCTGATAGCTTTGGAAATATAAGTCTAACGCTCGTTCTAATTCCTCGCCCCAAGTAAGCTTCGTATATATATAATTATTGAAATGTTGGACCCACTTCCATGGATTTCTTTTGTCCATTTCCGAGGAATGTTCTTTCAAATGTGGTGGTACAATCAGATTTAACATTCCTGTTACGTTTTGCTGCTGATAATCCTTTAGGTCTTCATCAATTCTTCTTGCTAGGGGTGGGAATAACTCGCTTAGCATGAAATGGTCACTATAATATTCTAAAACGGTTAGATTTCTACCGTTCTGTATGACTTGTGCGTTCCAATCCTTTAATGCGTGGCTTGCTCTTTGCTGATTAATCTCTTGGGATTTTATACTATCGGCGTAATTTCTACCCCAGTACGCAAATAGAATATCAACTTCAGACGAGACATTAGTGTCATTTCCACGTTCTAGCATATTCCACGAAAGTCCAGCATTGTAGACTATATGCTCTACCTCTACTGACTGGCCACTACTCTTTAATGATTTATTTAAATTTTCAGTAAATAAAATATAGCTCGATATAAAGTCCAACCCATTCTTTTCTTCCAACCCCACATCCTCTGGCCACAAGGATATTCTAGAGATGACTTCATTCTCTTTACAAATGTCTACAATCTTATCAATGACTAGCTCCTGTATTGCTTGGTCTTTTGTGAAGAAAGAGAGGTTTTCTTGTCTACCACTTTCTATTTCTATCTCGTTTAATAAAAATTGCAGTGAATGACCGCCTAACGTTACCTTCACACCTCTTTTTTGTAACGTAGGAGCGACATAAACTTTTACTTTTTCCCATAAAAAGAAAGTAAAAAAATATTCATTATGACCATTTTTTACTCCCCAATCAATTAATGAGTTAATAAACATTGGATCATCAATCGTTTCAATAATATTTCCTCTTCTTTGAAAGAGAGGATCAAAAGTAATAAATTCTTCTTGTTGTTGAAGCTGCTCATCGTCTAAATGTTCTTCGTCCAAATTAGTCCAGCTATACCCTAGATACATTTCACAATACTTATAAACTCCATATAACACTGAACGTGGTTCCTCACCAATAATCCATATGTTGGTACCTTGTTTTACTATGGCATAGCCATCTGACTTTAAATTCAAGCTTTGTTTGATCCTAATAGATAAACCTTCATATTGTTTTCTAGTAACTAAAAAAATTTGCTTATCGTCTAGTAACGGATCCTCTTCCCAATTCCCAGTATATTGAACGGAGCTTTCCATACCAGCCTTTCTTAACAGTCTTCTAAGCTCTTCTATTGCAAATAGAATAGTTTCTTGCTTGTAAAAAAAAGTAATGACATTCATCTCTTCACAACCTTATGGCTTAATTTCTATTTGTCGGGCTATAGTAAAAGACACATGTTTTCTCTTGATAAACGGAGACACGTGCCTTTTTAATCTATAATTTAATTGGTTGTTTTAGTTTGCTGGATTCATATGCGGCCAAGGCAACCTCTAGTGATTTTAAGCCGTCATAGCCAGTAACCGATGGCTCTCTTCCCTCTTTTACACATCGAATAAAGTCCTGTATTAATCCAAAGTCCATGTCATTTCCATAAAAAACATGCTCAAGAGACTTTACTCCACTAATAAACATACGGAAATGCTCCTTAAAGGCATCTACCTTAACAATTTGTTTGGTACCAATAACTTCTATTGTTGCATCACCCCAAGCAGGATACTCAGAGAATCTTGACCAACTTGGATCATGAGAGGCTATTACTCCGTTTGCAAACTCTAACGTCAGTAAACCAGCATCATCTATTTCAATATGATGAAAATAAGAGTCAACTATAGCAGACACTTCCGTAATTTCCTCGTTCACATACCAACGCATAATATCCACCATATGTACAGTATGATCAAGTACTGCTCCCCCTCCAGCCTTTTCTTCCTCTATAAACCAGCCACCAGGGTTTTGTCCTCTGTTAGTCGTACGAAAAGCAATAATATCTCCTAACTCTCCCTTTTCAATCATCCCTTTTAAATGTTGAATCGGAGAACTAAATCTAACTGGGTACGCTATTTGCAGAATGACGCCTTGTTCTTGGCACACTTGTATCATTTCCTTTGCATCTTCTATGTTAGTGGCGATAGGCTTTTCACATAAAATATGTTTTTTTGCTTTTGCGGCACTTATCACCATCTCTTTATGGCGAATATTTTCACTACAAATGATAACTGCGTCCATCTCTAAGGAAAGAAATAATTCCTGATCCATATAATATTCTGTATCAAACAAAGCAGCTGCCTTTTGCCCTCTCTCCACCAAATCATCAAAAACAGCAACAATCTGCACATCTTTAATTTTTGTTAGTGCATCAGCATAACTGTTTGCATGCATATGAGCAAAACTCATCATACCTACCTTCATATAAGTGCACCCCCAGCTACAAAATTCTTATAATATCGCACTTTGTCCATAAGCACAGCATCTATCTTCTTAGCAGAGGAGACTAAATCGTTAGCAGAGTATTGTAGCGGGAGTAATTGCCCCCTCAAATTCTCACTATCAAATTCAACTATCTGTTTGATGCCACTCCATTCCAATTCAATACGATTAACATTAGCAAACGTAAATTCCACATGGGCCATGACTCCACTTTCAAAACGGATCATCAGAATAATATGCCTTATTACAGTCTCAAGCTTACTCTTTTTTATGTGTTTCTCTTTAGGTTCACCAAATAATAAGGACAGGACGTAAAGGTCATCTGCTATAAGCTGGGGGTTATTCCCTTTGGATATTCTTCGAAAACGAAACACACCGTTTGATGTAATACCTTTTTCTATAACTTCTTTTATCTTTTGATAAAATGGATGACACTCTAAGTCAAAATATACTTTAGCATTACTATCCTCATTCACATGCTTAAGTAAGTCTGACGGAATATAAAACTCATGTCCTCTTTTTTCTAGGGCTCTTAAATTTGACTCTGTCGCATCCATCACAAAAGAACTTTTTTTACTATTAATCATCACTTGTTGTTCAACAGAATGAAGTTTATCTGCCTGCGCTAATTCTATATTGTTAAAGCTACTCAAAATAACACTCATAATGTTTCACTCCTTCATTTCAACAGCTTTCTCAGACGGCGTACAGCTTCCTCGTTAGCCATTTTTACATCCTCAAAACCTTCATACTCGATTGAGAGCCAATCCTGGTAACCATATTTTTTTAACCCCTCTACTATATAGGCAAGATCAACTTTCCCATCTCCTGGGATAACTCCAATTAACTCTTTTCCTTCTGTAGAACGGAATCCTTTTACGCTTTCATGAATGGACTTTTCTCTAAAATCCTTAAAGTGAACATGAGCAATTTCTTGCTTAAGTCGATCAAATGCTTTCGTAGGCTCCTCATGGACTAATAAGAAGTTACCCGTATCAAAGGTTGACTTCACATACGGACTGTTGACTGCTCTAAGAATTTCATGAATTTGTAGACTTTTTCCTGCTAGTAAACCATGGTTCTCAACAGCTAAGACTATCTTTTCTTGTTCAGCTATTTTTGCACTTTCTTTTAAACCTTCAATTATCCAATCAAAACATTCTTCGTAGATAAGACCCTCTCTAATATCCCCGCAGAAAACACGAACAGTATTAGCATTCAATTCTTTGGCCACACGAATGCCCTCAATTACCTTCTCGACCTCAGCTTTCCGCTCAATCTTTTTTTGATGAACGAAATTATTCGTAATATCATAAGCTGAAACTTCTAGATTGTTTCGCTCTAAGTTCTCGACAATTTCCTTAATTTCTTCATCTTTATTTGCTGGGTTTTGCCAGTAAATATCTAACAGCTCTACCCCGTCCAAGGAGATCGTTTTTGCATACTCAATAAATTCTGTTACTCTCCAACTCTCTCGTTGGAGAGTAGAAGCTAAACTATACATACTTATACTGATTTTCATCATCTGACCCCCTATCTATCACTCCAACCAATTCTTTCTTACAAACTCTAGTTTCTTTTCTTCATGAAAGGGATTTACCTCATGTGCGTATTGAGGATAGATTTCAATTTCCTTATTTGATGTTCGTAAATGATTATAGGCTGCAAAGACAGTAGAGGGAGGGGTAACAGGATCCTCCAGTCCAATAGATATTAAGGTCGGGCAAATAATAGAATCACAAAAGTGGACACAATCTATATAGCCTAGTGTTTGCATTACTGATTCATAGGTTTCATATTGCGGATCTGTATACTTAAAATAATTCACAAACTCCAGATAAGGACCTGCTTGAGAAATCTCTATTGCTCGCTCAAAGTTTGCTAGGAATGGATAATCTGCAACAACTAGCTCTACCCCTTGATCCAATCCTGCAAGACCTAGAGCTAATCCTCCTCCTTGGGAACTTCCAAGAAGTCCAATCCTCGTTGGCTCAATTGGAGTTTCAGACGACCTTATCCAATTGAGCTGAAATAAAAGATCCTTATACACGTTCGTATAATAATAATTTTCAGGCTCATGAATACCATTCAACATCCAGCCCAGTGTCCTACCCCCATTGTTATATTTAGCATAGTCCGGAGAACTACCTTGTGCGCGGACATCAAATGCATAAACTGCAATGCCCATAGAAACCCACTTTACGTAATCCAAAGGTAATCCACGGCTACCTGTGTAACCATGAATACTCAGCATTACAGGACACTGATCTACTCCCTTTGGTTTTATGGCCCACCCTTTTAACGGTGTACCATCCCAGCTTACAAACAACAAATCCGCGACCTCCATTGTAGGAATCACATACTCCTTCCAATCGATTGAGACCTTCGGCTGCAAGCTATTTATTTGTTGCTGTTGTTCGACCCAAAATTCACCAAAATCTGACGGCTTGTGAATAAGCTTTGGTTGATATACTTTAAGTTGGTTTAATGGGAAATCTGCGATTTGTCTACCCATATTTTCAAGCCCTTTCTCTAATTGAACCAAATGCTCACAAATAAACTTCTTTACCAGTTTGAGCCGACTCATAGATAGCATTTAACATTTTCATTACTTCTACCCCGTCTTCAACAGGAGCAACAGGAGATTTGCCTTCCAAGCAACATTCTACAAAATGATTAATTTCATTTGTAAAGGATCCAGCGAAGTCAAAGCTTTTATTGTCAACCTGAGGAAGTATATTCAAAATCGTATCGTTCTGCTCTGTTACAATAACCAGCTCTGGTTCTATTTCAGCTCCACCTTTGTTTCCATACAATTTCACGCTCAGTTGATCCTCCTTTGCCTGAAGCGTAAAACTCACATCTACAGCTAAGGAAGCACCGTTTTCAAAACGAATCAATGCATTTGCTAAATCTTCTACATTATTTAAAGAGGAATCATAATCAGCAGCCTTGTAAAAGGAAAGATTCTTAATATTACTGCGGTTACCTAATTTCGAGTAGGTATTGCCGCTAACTGAAATCGGACGTGGTTTCCCCATCATATACCAGCATATATCAATCATATGAACACCCAAATCCATGAGAGCTCCTCCCCCGGATTTAGACTTATCACTAAACCAGCCACCTGGATTGCCTAACCTTCTTAAACAAGAAGCCTTTGCATAATAAATTTCTCCTAAATAATCTTGATCTATAAATTCTTTTAAGAGATTCGTGTTATCACCATGTCTTCTAACAAAGCCGACTAGTAAAACCTTTCCAGATTTTTCTGCTGCAGCTTCCACTGCTAAAGCCTCTTCTACCGTCATACATAATGGTTTCTCAACTAACACATGTTTTCCAGCTTCCATTGCTGCAATAGCTATTTCAGCGTGAGTATTATTCCATGTACAAATACTTACAGCATCCACATCTTTGTTGGCTAATAACTCTTTATAGTTAGAATACAAATGAGTGACCCCATATTGGTGTCCACACTCCGTAAGCCTTTGTTCATTTTGATCACATAATGCTATTAGTTCTACCTGCTTATGTAGGATATAAGGGGTAATATGAAATTGCGAAATAGACCCTCCACCAATTACACCAACCTTTAACATTAAAACTCTCCTCTCAACTTATAAAAATCTACCTATCGAAAACTAATAAGCTTCGTCAAAGTTTTCGATTTCTTATTAATCAAATCTTTATATGCAGCTGGCGCCTGATCTATGTTCACTTCTTCTGTTATAAATGAATCAATCTTAATACGCTTTTCTTTTACTAGTCTTAAATATTCCGCTACATTTCTTCCCTCTGTCCACCTTACATATCCATAAGGATAGTCCACCGCCTGCTTCTCATAGACAGGATCATATCTCCCTGGCCCCCTGCCCTGGATATAAGAATTTGAGCCTCTTTTCCAAACATTAATTCCCTAGGGAAATCCGGCTCGACATCTCCTACAATAACTATTTTTCCTTGACCGCGTATCCACTCTAAGCTTTGTCCTGTAAGTCTAGTTCTCTTGCCGCCTGTACAAAGCAGTACAGCATCTGCTCCTCTGTTGGCAGTGTGCTTTTTAATCTCTTCTTCCATCTCCTCTAGCTTAGAAAAGGAAGTAATTCCTGACTCTTCTGTTAACATAGCTCCTCGCTCTGCTTGTGTATCGAAAGCAATAACATCGTAAGCTGCAGCATGAGCAATCTTTGCAATCATTTGCCCTAACAATCCAAGACCAACAATCACTACTATTTCTCCAAAGGCTAATTTAGCTACTCGAAGTGCATGAATAGCGATTGCTCCAATTCCAGCTAGAGATGCTTCTTTTGGATCCATCCCCTGTGGCACTTTCGCACATAAGGTCATTGGCACACATAGATACTCGGAATGTCCTACGTAAGGTGCTCCATAGCAAGCGACTATATCTCCTCTTTGAAAGCCGGTTATACCATCACCGCATTCCTCCACAATACCAACTGCGCTATAGCCTAAGGAAATCTCTCTTTCATTGCTTGCTGTTATTAAGCTTAGCTCCGTTCCTGGAGAAATCGCACTGTACAACGTTTTAATCAAAAGAAAGGAAGGCATAATATCCATTTTGGGTCTGTCCTCTATAAAAACCTTTTGATCTTTAGCAATAACTGACTTCACTTCACTCACTCCTTACTTCAAAACCTATTCAGTTAGGCTTCATTATTTCAAACCTGACATTTGTATTCCTTCTGTGAAATATCGTTGGAAAAACAGGAAAATAAGAAAGGTTGGTATAAAGGAAACTGCTGAACCAGCCATTTCTATTCCAAAGTTACCTTCCTTCCCTAGCATGGACGCCAATCCTAGTGTTACTGGGAACATTTTTTCCTGCGTTAAATAAATTAGTGGTTGAAATAAATCGTTCCAGTTTGATATAAAGGCAAATGTTCCTACAGTAGCTACTACTGGAATAGAAAGTGGCAAAATAACTTTAAAGAATATTTGTAAATCATTTGCTCCGTCTATATAGGCAGCCTCTTCTAAATCATTTGGTATTCCCTGTAAAAACTGTCTTACTAGGAATACTCCCATGATTCCCCAAAGCTCAGGAACAATGAGTGCCCAATAGGTGTTGATCCATCCAAAATCAGAGAACATAATATATTTTGGAATGATTAGCAATTGCTGAGGAATCATAATAACCCCCATAAATACCCAAAATATAAATTCTCTCCCGAAGAATTTTTTCTTCGCAAAAATATATCCTAAAATTGCACAGAAAATCATTTGACTAGCTACCGGGATAACTGTGATAACTATGGAGTTGAAAATCCATCTGACAAATAGACCGTCTCTCATAATATATAAATAGTTTTTTAGAGTTGGTTCATCTGGTATCCAAAAAAGTGGATCTAGTTGGGCATACTCTACATTTTTAAAGGAGCCTAAAATCATAATGATAAAGGGCATGAGAAAACAAAACCCTAACAATAACAAAGCAATGTAGGAAATAACCTTTTTCATAGTTTTTCATCCCCCTTCTAATAGAGATTAGATTCTTTCCCTAAGAACCTTCTTTGTAAAAGAGAGATCATTAGGATGATGAAGAATAACACATAGGAAAGTACTGCTGCATAGCTTAAATTTAAGCTAGTAAAGCCTTGATTGTATAAGTAATAAACAATCGTCGTCGTTGCATAATTTGGACCGCCACCTGTTAATAGGTAGGCAGAGTCAAAGATTTGGAAAGAGCCAATGGTTGTCGTAATGGCAACATAAAAGTGTATAGGCTTCAATAAAGGAAAAGTTACCTTCCAAAAGATTTTAGTAGTGGATGCCCCATCCATTTTGGCAGCTTCATATAAACCCTTATCTATTGATTGAAGTCCTGCAAAATAATAAATCATTGTGCTGCCTGCTACTTTAAAAACGCTTAGTGCTGCTAACACTGGTAAAGCCTGGCTAGAATCAGATAAAAATAATTGAGGCTCAATGCCTATTAAGCCTATTAGATAGTTAATCATCCCTTCTTCTGTTCCTCTAAATAACCAACCCCATATACCGGCAATAATTACAAAAGAGGTAACAACCGGCAAGAAAAATATCCCTTTAAAGAATCCAGCCATCTTTACTCCTGAATTAATAATTAAAGCAAGTATCAGTCCTACAGCCATTGTTGGTACTATATAATATACGGAGAATTTTACTGTGTTCCATATGGCTTTCCATGCGAGCTTATCGCTTAAAAAATATTCCCAATGTTTAAGACCTACAAATTCTGGATCTCCAATTACCTTCCAATCCATAAAAGTCAAATAGAAGCTCAAAAGGAATGGATACACTTGGAAAATAGCAAAATGTATTAATATGGGGATAAGAAAAATATAGACGATCGCATTACGATCCCACTGTCTTTTTAATCTTGCCCGAAGAGTCATCCCGCTTTTCTTGGACACTAAAGGCTTACCTAATGTATTTACCAGTGTAAACACCCTTTCTTATGTAAATTAATCAATAGAGAGCTTGATCTGTTTTAGATCAAACTCTCTATTAGATTTATTTTACTTTTCCTTTAATCGCTTCAGCTGCTGCATCCGCTGCCTCTTTTGGAGTTTTCTTGCCTTCCATCATTGTTTGAAGCTCCGCTTGGATTAACGGCATGATGTTACGTCCTTCTGGATGTATAACCCCCGGCATTGCAAACTCAGTATAAGTTGCTAGCTGAGCTAGATACTTCTGCTCTCCAAAGATATCCTTTGCAGATTCACGTGTTGGAATGTACTGAGTAACCTGATTAAATTTACGTTGGTTTTCTGCACTCGTCATAATTTTTACAAATTCAGCTGCCGCATCTGGATTTTCTGAGTTAATAGGTACTACGAACATACCAGTAGTTCCATAAGTAACTTGTTTTTTGTTCTTTAATGGAGGTGCAATAACAAATTCAAATGTATCTTTACTTAACATACGGCTAATTGATGCCCCAGATCCTTGAACAGAAAGCATTTTACTGCTATCCCATAAAGCGTCGTGCTCTAATGCAGTAATAGAATCCTTTGGAATCCACTCATTTTTATACATTTTGTTGATAAATTCGAAGGCTTCTACTCCAGCATCGCTGTTAATCATTACTTCATTGTCAGCTGTAAGCACTTCTCCACCTGCTTGCCATAGATATGGATACAACGTTCCATTCATCGAACCACCGCCTTGGAAGCTAGATGCATAATATCCTTTTTCTTTTGCTTTTTCAGCCCATTTTTCAAATTCTGCCCAAGTTGCTGGAAGCTTTGATGGGTCTTCTCCAATTTCTTTAATTATGTCCACGTTATATAGGAATGTATATGCTTCCTGAAGAATTGGTAATCCATATACCTTATCCTTCCAAGTAGTTGAAACTAATGCACTCTCCACAAAATCTTCCATGTCATTATCTTTTAAATATGGATTAAGATCCAATAACATCCCCGCTTCGGCATATTGCGGCATTTGGTCAGGAATAGCATAGAATACATCTGGCCCATTATTAGCTGCTAAAGCAGTCAGCACTTTTTGGTCACGATTCGCCCAAGGTATTTGTTCAAAGTTCACTTTCACTCCAGTAGTTTCTTCATAAGAACTAATTATTTCCTTCCACATCTTACCTTCTACTTCCTGGTCACCTGTAAAAGGGTGTGCCCAAACTGTTATTTCCCCTGAGAAACCATCTTCTTTATTTCCTGCTTCTCCGGAAGTTTCTATCTTTTCACCCGCATCCGAAGCATCTTCCTCACTACAAGCTACCATTAGAGCACTAAATATTAATAACAATAAAAAGAACCACAGCTTTTTCATTTCATTTACCCCTTCCCATTTATAACGATTTTCTCTTAGAGCGGACAACTAGCTATTTTTAAAAGACTACCTCCCTTCAAATAAGCTAATCCTTTTAATAAGAAAAGTAGCCAGTGCCTATGTCTCTAGCAAATGGAGCTAATCACTTAACTAGAAAAATACTCAATAAAAAGTTCTACTTCTTATTCCGTAAAATAGTAAGCGCTGTCATAGCAAAATTATTAATTTTTTTAAATATTTACTTTTTACTCACCTTTGAATATACTGAAATTACTAAATTATTAATTAACTTTTAATTAATCTTATATGATTAGTAATAAAGAGACAATGTCTATAAATAGTCTTTAATTGATAAAATGTTTTATTTAGTAAAATTAAATCAATTTCATAATTCCTATTTTTTTAAAAAACACGAACAATCGAACTATGATATAAGCCTTTTGCGATGGCTTATCTGTTTCACTCATCCAGCAGTCGCCGCACCTGTCGCTACAATCAATAAATTAGGAATCTTCGTGTTTAATTGGTAAAGAACTATTTACGAAATTAACTCAATTTAATATTAAACTTTTAAATTTGAGAATTGAAAGGCGTGATATATTCTGAATTGGGATAGCTTTAATAACATCGCCTATAGGATGTTTTCACTGATCTATTTAAATTTTTTATGGATTTTTTTTAGCATTGTAGGGTTAGGGGCTTTTGGTTTATTTCCTTCTACTATCGCTTTGTTTAGTACTATTAGAAAACTGCTAAACAAAGAGAACTATGAATCGATTAAAATTTTCTCTACGTATTGGAGATTTTTTAAAAAGGATTTCTGGAAGGCAAATGGCTACGCCTTAATTTTTGTTCTCGTGGGTTATTTTCTAGTTTTTGACTTTCAATTTATTCTGTTAAATGATGGTCAATTTACTTTTTTAATACCAATTCTATTTTTTATTCTTCTCTCTAGTATTCTTATTTTATCGTTTTTCTTTCCTGTTTATGTTCATTTTGACTTAAAGTACATTGAGTACATAAAGCAATCTTTACTCATAGCTATTACCTCTCCATTAGAGCTTTTAGGCATTTTAGCAAGCACAGTTGCTATGTATTTTTTTCTTACATTTTTGCCTGGGGCAATCCCGCTTTTCTCTGGAAGCCTACTTGCCTACGTCATAACCTTGTTGAGCTTTAGAGCCTTCAGAAGGATCGAGAAAAGACAAGAAAAGAACAGAAGCGCAGATTCTATCTCTTTGAATGATAGTACTAAGTTTGAGGAAGTCCCTTCTCTAACTAAAGAGAGCTCAATCTATTAATAAGATTAAGCTCTCTTTTTCTTTATTTTAATTTTTCTTCAATTGCCTTGGCTGCTGCATCTGCAGCTTCTTTAGGAGTTTTCTTGCCTTCTAACATTGTTTGTAGTTCCGCTTGTATTAAAGGCATAATGTTACGCCCTTCCGGATGAATGACCCCTGACTGTGTAAATTGAGTGTAAGAGGCCAATTGTGCTAAATATTTTTGATCATCGTAAATATCCTTTGCCGATTCTCTAGTAGGAATGAATTGGGTTTCTCTATTAAACTTCCTTTGATTTTCTGCATTGGTGATTACCTTTATAAACTCTGCAGCGGCATCTTTATTATCTGAATTAACTGGCACAACAAACATTCCAGTAGTACCATAAGTAGCCTGTTTTTTATTTTTTAATGGCGGTGCTATCACAAACTCAAACGTCTCTTTTTCTAGCATTCTACTAACTGATTTCCCTGCCCCTTGAATAGACAGCAGCTTTCCGCTATCCCATAATGCATCATGATCTAAAGCAGTAATAGAGTCCTTTGGAATCCAGCCGTTGTTATAAATTTTATTGATAAATTCAAATGCCTCTACTCCGCTTTCGTTATTAATCAACACTTTGTTATCTTCTGTAAGAATTTCACCGCCTGCTTGCCATAGATAAGGGTAAAGTGTCCCATTCATTGAACCTCCGCCTTGAAAGCTAGAGGCATAATAACCTTTTTCTTTAGCTTTAGCAGCCCATTTTTCAAACTCTTCCCAAGTGGTAGGAAGCTTTGAAGGGTCTTCTCCAATCGCTTTCACTACATCCACATTGTACATAAAGGTCTCGACAGATTGAAGAATTGGTACACCGTACATTTTCCCCTTCCATTTAGTAGGGATTAAAGAGCTTTCTACAAAATCGTCCATATCATTGTCTTCCAAATAAGGGCTTAGATCTACGAGCATCCCTGCTTCTGCATATTGAGGCATCTGATCGGGAATGGCGTAAAACACATCGGGTCCATTATTGGCAGCAAGAGCAGTCAAAATTTTTTAATCGCGATTAGCCCAAGGGATTTGTTCAAAATTAACTTTCACACCGGAAGTCTCCTCATATGAAGCAATTAACTCTTTCCACATTTCTCCTTCTTTTTCTTGATTGTCAGTGTATGGATGAGCCCAAACGGTTATTTCCCCTTTGTCATTAGAACCAGACGTTTCAGACTCATCACTACAAGCAACTAGTAATAAAGTACAGAATAGAAACAAAGAAAATAACTTTTTCATTTCACTTTCCCTCCTAACTATTTGTATTCAGATTACATTTCTTTATTTTCATAAAAACCAATCTTCTCAAATTCCTCCTTTCATTTTCATCCGACTGTTCTCAAGGATAGTAAGCAATAATACAATTTACACTAAGGGATATATTAACAAAAATTACAAATTCTAAATCAAATAGTGATCTAATAGTATATGATTGACTAGAAAGAAACAATGTCTAGAAATGGTCTGTAATTCCCCCATATTAAATAAAACGACATTATTGTGAATGAATTCAGAGCGTGACAAAATAACCCAAGAGTTTCACATCCCAGGTATCAATGGCCTTTTCCGAGTGTAACACTCGCGCTTAAACAAATCTTTATCATCTGTCTCTGCATGGAGGGAGAAGGGTGTAACCATGCACGTAGAAAGCGTAGTGCCTAACGAAAAAAGACTATAGACAGTTTCAAATTTCTTTGAATTTGCCTATAGTTTGCAACATCATTAATAATGATACTTCTTTATAATCCTATAAAATATCCAACCAAATTTTAATGGCAGTTCCTAAAATGAGTAATGCAAGTATGAACTGTAGAACTTTCGTATTCATTCTTTTGCCTGCTTTGGCTCCAAGTGGTGCTGCTATTAAACTAGCTACAATCATAATAACTGCAGGATAATATTCAACCTGTCCCGTTGATACTTTACCTATTGTCGCACCAATAGAAGATATAAAAGTAATTGCTAAGCTTGTAGCAATTGTCATTCGTGTTGGTATTTTTAATACTACTAGCATAATTGGCACTAACAGAAATCCACCTGCTGCCCCTACAATTCCCGATCCAATTCCTACTATAAAAGCTAAAATAGCTGCTAAAAACTTGTTAAAGGTGACTTCATTTAAAGGCTTATCATCCACCTGTTTTTTTGGTACAAACATCATGACTGCCGCTATTAACGCTAAAATGCCATACACAATGTTAACTGTCTCCTCGGTTAATCCCTTTGAACCGAAGCTACCTACAAAACTACCTATTAAAATAGCTCCACCCATATAAATAATAAGTGACTTATTTAAATATCCACCTTTACGGTAAGCCCATACACCCGCTATAGAGGCAAAGAGCACCTGTACTGCGCTAATCCCTGATACCTCATGTGATGTAAATGCTGTAAATCCGAACATGACTGGTATATATAATAGCATCGGGTATTTAATGATTGATCCCCCAATGCCTAGCATACCAGACACATATGAACCGACAAATCCTATAAGAAAAATTGTAATGATCCAAGGTATATCCATATTTATTCCTCCTTTTAAGAAAAGACAGACAAACTTTGAAAACAGCTTTTGTTTCCTTATTTATGAAAAAAGGGGACCACTCTAGGGTCCCCCTATCCACTTATGCTTTTTGAATCCAAAACTTTAGAACTCCAGCTTCCTCTAATTGCTCTAAAATAGTGTGACCTCCAGATGAAGCCCAGGCAGGAATATCTGCCAAAGCTCCTTTATCGGTTACATGTACTTCTAATATTTCACTGGACTCAATTGTATCCATTGCCTTTTTAGTACGAACGATCGGCATTGGACAAGCTAAACCTTTTGCATCTAATACTTTTGTTGAATTCATTTTTCATTTCTCCTTTTAGTAAATAGTTTTTTTTTAGACTAATTAGCGTACAGCACAACGGTTTGGACCTATTTCCATTTCTGTTTGTTCTTCTGAGGTCGGCGTTATTTTCCCCATATTGACTTGACGGATTTCTTGATAGGCATTAGGTTGTGGAGGAAGATTATCAGTAACAATGCTACGGAATTTATTTTCATCCTCAATATTTAAACCATGGTTTTCTAAAAACAAATCTCCTAATCTTTTCGCAACAGTTCCATCTACATTTAATTCATCAATTATCATGAAGTGAGCAGGTAGAACGATTAAATCATCTGAAAGCTCGCGATAGCGTGTATACAATGTTTCTCTTAAATCTCCAACCCAGTCTTCTGCCAGACCAGCTAAATCTGGGCGTCCTATGGAATCAATAAATAAGATATCACCTGTTAATAAAAACTTGTTATCTACAATAAAAGAAGTAGATCCTATTGTATGCCCTGGTGAATAAATTGCTTGGATAGCAATAGTTGTATGACCAATTTCCACTTTTTCACCATCTACTAACGGTGTGTAGTCAAATACGACTTCTACTGCGTCCTTTGGTGGCAAGTAATAAGTAGCACCTGTCTGCGCAGCAATTTGACGGCCACCAGAAATATGGTCTGCATGTAAATGCGTATCAAAAATATGTGTAATCTTTGCTTTTTTACTTGCTGCGAAATTGATAAATACATCAGCCATGCGAGTAGCATCTATAATTGCCGCTTCCCCATTAGAGATAACCATATAAGATAAGCAGCCTTTTCCTAAACGAACAAATTGGTAAAGTTCGCCTCCATCCTGTAGGTCACTCACTTTAATTGGCTCGAGGTATTCACTCCATGCCTTCATCCCACCTTGTAGATAAGCAGCGTCACGTCCTGCATCTGAAAGCATTTCTGCTACCATAATGGACGACCCTTCCTTCGCACAAACGACTAAAATCTCTTTGTCATCAGGTATCTGAGGTAGAATTTCTTCTACACCATCCAGTAATTCAAAATAAGGTATATTTAAGTATTTAAATTTATGTCCTTCTATTTTCCAATCAGCAAATGCATCCGTGTTACGTACATCTAAAATGAATAGATTTTCATTATTAATTACTTTTTTTGCAATTATATCTGCTGTCCATTTAGTTACTGTCATGTCCAAATTACCCCCATAGGTATTATTTTCGTTAAAAATTTTTAAGCATTTTGTACGGTTAGAAAGTCAATGTCGGAGACGCGTCTTTTGCAAATTCTAGAAACGTCACTGCTCCTCCCACTTCGATACCATTAACAAAATCCTCCTTTGTTAATCCCATTACATCCATAGTCATTTGACAAGCAATAAATTTAACCCCTAATTCCTGCGACATTTCCACCAGTTGAGGAATATTAGGTATATTCGCGTTTTTAAACCCTTCCGCTAGGCTCTCTCTGCCTTCAGGCATTGGTAATGCCTGCATTCCTTGTTTATGGATTAAATTCAACCCTTCGAACGTAAAAAATATTGCTACCTCTTTTTCTGTTGCTGCTGCAGCTGTTGCTATATTGAACACTTTATATGCATCAAAAAGTCCACCATTACTTGCTATGATTGCTACTTTGTTTGTCATCATTTTTCCTCCTAAATTGTTTTTTTAACGCTTCCGCTCCACTCTGTCATACCTGGTATGACATTCCAAACTTTTGCAAATCCATTTTGCACTAGTGTTTGTGCTGCAAGATCGCTTCGCTTGCCTGTTCTACATATCACATAAACCGGCAAGTCTTTATCAAGTTCATCCATTCTTTCTTCTAACTCGCCCATTGGAATAGACTTAGCTCCATCTATGTGTCCAAAAGCAAACTCAGCAGTCTCGCGAACATCTAAAATTGTTCCTCCATCTGCCACTTTTGCTATTAGTTCATCCAAGGCAATGATTTCTTGATGCTGATTTTCTTCCATAGCCTCATTTGAACATTTACGAATGTAATGCTTTAGTACATCCCCATCTTCAATTGTTCCAATGTATTGATGCCCCACTGTTTTAGACCACGCGGCAAGATCTGCCTTAGAGCCCTTGTCCGTAGCTGAAACTTCTAAAATTTGACCATCTTCTAAACCAGCCATGACCTTTTTTGTCTTTACTATAGGCATTGGACAAGCCAAACCTTTTGCATCTAATTGAACATCTGCTTTTAAACTCATTTATACTCTCCTCCATACCTAATAGGGTATTATATTTTAGAAAAAATTTTTTTAGTTTATTTCACCTTCCCAAGCTAACATTCCACCAGTCATATTTGTAACATCATAGCCTTGGCTATCTAAAAACTGTGTGGCACGTCCACTTCTACCTCCAGATCGGCATACAATAACGTAGGAATCTTTTTTCGAGAGCTCATTCATACGAAATTCTAACAGACCTAGTGGGATGTGAATAATCCCTGGTATTGCTCCTTGCTCCACTTCATCTACTTCTCGCACGTCAATTAAATTTACTTTCTCACCCTTTACTAGTTTTTGTTCTAATTCTTTTGCTGTTATCTCTTTCATTTAAACTTCCTCCTCTTATCTCCATGCACTCATGCCACCACGGACATTTGTGACACGATCATAGCCTATTTTTTTTAATTGTTTACACGCATTACTACTACGCATACCACTTTGACAAATCACTACAATCTCTTTATCTTTCGGTAGCTCATCCAATTTAGATCCCAATGGGATATTTTTAAACTGTCGAATGTTTCTCCCTTTATATTCAGCCGGAGTCCTCACATCTATGAAGAATTTATCTTTGTCATTTAATATATTTTTCAGCTCTGTAGTAGTAATATTTTTAATACCCTTTGCAGGCAACATCTTCCATGCAAAAAATACTACTACCAATGCAACAAATATCCATTCCATTTGTCTCTCTCCTATATAAATAGATTTACAGTGCCATCTTCAGCGTCAGCCAAGTACGCTGCTACTCCCGCATACTGAACACCATCGAGTAATTCTTCTTGTTGTAATCCCAGCAAATCCATCGTCATAGTACAAGAAACTAATTTTATATCTTGCTCCTGTGCCATCTCTATTAACTGAGTTAAAGAAAGTGCATTATGCTTTTTCATGACATGCTTAATCATTTTAGGTCCCATACCAGCCATCTGCATTTTAGATAGTCCAAGCTGCTCTGCTCCCCTCGGCATCATTTTGCCAAACATTTTTTCTAAAAATCCTTTTTTAACCTCAATATGCTGTTGTTTACGTAGCGCATTTATTCCCCAAAATGTGTGAAATATTGTAACCTCATGATCGTAAGCTGCTGCACCGTTTGCAATAATGTATGCTGCCATCGCCTTATCATAATCACCACTGAATAAAACTATCGTAGTTCTTTTCTTTTCCATCTCAATCTCCTTCATACCTGACGGGGTATTATTTTATTTAAATAAAAAAGCCGGACTATCGGCTCTTTACAACCAAATTCATTGCCTCTTGAATAACAGAATTCATTTTATCTTTATTTCCTTCTGCTTCTTGCACACATTCTAAAAGATTGTTACTAACAATTACACCAATTGTACGATCTGCTGCAGAGCGAACTGCTGAAAGCTGGGTAACGACTTCCTTGCAGTCCTTGCCCTCCTCCATCATCCGTAAAATTCCACGAAGCTGGCCTTCCATTCGTTTAATACGATTAATAGTTTTTGCATCGTATGCCAACAAGCACACCTCCTTCTGAAAATTTGATGAATGTTATAACCGTTATATTATACCCCTATAGGTATTTTGTCAACACCAATATAAAAAAGTAATTTTGTCCCTTAGTGATAATTTCCCTTATATATCTGCAAAAAGGTATGTGTACTAAACACTAGTTGATAAATTAATTATTTATTTTTAATCAAAAAAAGATGGATTGTTTAATTTACATATATGTTGTAAGATTCACTAGTTATATTAAAATATTTTTACTTACTTTAACACACTTAATCTAAAGGTAAGGTGAACTATAGATGAATACGAAAGCTTTTTTACTGGCGATTTTGACTGTAGCAATTTGGGGATCTTCTTTTGCAGCAATTAGCGCCAGCTTAAACGGAGGTTATCCTCCCGGTCATTTGGCATTATTCCGTTTTTTGATTGCCTCGCTTATATTTTTACTCATTGCACTCTGGCCAGGAAGTAAATTTAAACTACCCGAAAAACAGGATGGGTGGAAAATAATAATCTTAGGCTGGATTGGTATTAGTTTGTATCATATATGCGTCACTTTTGGACAGATGACTATTTCTGCAGGGACTGCAGGCATGTTAATTGGTTCTGCACCAATCGTTACCACTGTGATGGCTGTAATTATTTTAAAGGAACGTTTAGGTAAGGTAGGATGGGTTGGTTTAGCTTTCGGCTTTATCGGAATTATTCTTATTGCTTTTGGAACTGGGGATTCTTCCTTTGATATCTCTCCAGGAGTATTCCTAGTTTTAATAGCAGCTATTGCAACTTCTATTTTTTTCGTTTACCAAAAGCCTTTATTTAAAAAGTATAGCGCTATTGAACTTACTGCTTATTTTACATGGACAGGTACTTTGCCTTTTCTATTTTTTGCTCCAGGACTGTTTGATACACTCCAAAGTGCAACAAATGAAGCTAATTTATCGGCTATTTATATTGGAATATTCCCTACCGCACTTGCCTACCTCACATGGGCAATAGCTTTATCTCAAAGTAATGCAAGCTCTGTTTCAAATACATTATACGCTGAGCCGGTTGTAGCTATAGTCATCACTTGGATTTGGCTTCACGAGCTTCCATCTCCTCTCTCTATTGTTGGAGGAGTAATTGCTATTAGCAGCTTGTTGTTCGTCAACCTTTATGGAAAAAAACAACGGCTATCCCTACAACAAAAAAAGTTGGTCAAGTCTCATACATGATTGGCAAGTGAGTAGGTAGTTCTTCGGCTAACGCTACTTTTTCTCGAGGGGCAAGGCGCTAGACAAATCTTTGCTTCTTGTCTTTTAAAAAGGTACCTAGTGACTGAAAATTCACTTAGGTACCTTTTTTTTAGTTTTATCTACACGATGGTATTCAGATATTTGGACTACTCGGACATCCTCTGTATTTAACTCATGGTAAATTCCTCTACTATCTCGAAAGGAAATATATTGGTCTCTCTCACTTTGGATAAGGTCCTCAGCTTCTTCTTGAGAATCTAAGTGTATAAACCTCCTAATGTAGTGGTTTTCATCAAAAAAGTAGGTTACTTTAAATTCTTTCATATTTGTTCTCCTATTGCGGCTTGCTTCTTACATTAGCCATGATAAATTTGCTATGTGGGAGACTAGGTATACTCACCATACTATAACTTAAATCTTGATTTGGAATTTCATAATCAAGTTTATTTGAAAGATATTGAAGACTCACCTTCATTACTTCAATGGTTACCCATTCTCCAGCACAGCGATGTCCCATATTGAAGTCACCTCCGCCTTGTGGAATAAAGCTAAATGGACTCTCATCCCACCCCTCGAAACGTTCAGGATTAAAAACTTCAGGATTATCCCATAGGTTTGGGTCATGGTTGGTACCATATAAGTCCAATAGCGTTAACGTACCCTTTTCAAATTGAAAATTGTTCCATATAAAATCCTTCTTCACTCTTGCAACAGCCATTGGAAAGAATGGATAAAAGCGACGTACCTCTTGGACAAACATTTGTTGGAATTGTTCTTCATTCTTTAAAAGTCTTGATTTATTTTCTGGATATTGATGAACAGCTAATCCAGTGAAGGTAATATAGACGGAAATTGCTACAATTGGCCTGATAATATTCAGTACTTCCACTGCAACGATTTCTTTGTCCAAAAGTTTACCATCTATATCCCTATGAATTGAAAAGTTATACAAGGCAGAGCCTTCCCGTGGTGATAACTCCTTATTTCTAACTTGCTCCACCATTTCTCCAACCCAATCCTCTAATTCCTTCCTTGCATGCCTTCCCATCCAATGTTCGGGACCTAACGCAGACGCAGATTCAAATAATTTAGTCAGTTGCTCCGTCCGCTTTTTAAGTTCACCCTCATTTAAAGGAACGCCTGCCCATTCACATGCTAGTTGGCATAATAACTCTCTGGATTCATCGTATAAATTAATCTGTTCTTTTTGCTCCCATTCGCTACCCTTTAAATCCCAATTCTTATGAGTCAGACTTTTTAAGTGCTCCAAATGTGAAGGTGTCATTATAGACATGAACATACCTTTTCGGTTTCTATGCTCTTCCTCGTCTAAAGTTTGAACTCCCCCCTCACCAAATAACGTTTTTTGAAGTCTCTTTGGTGCAGCTCCATTCCTCATAAATTTGTCATTGTCATAAAAAAGTTTTGATGCTTCCTCTCCACCCAAACATATTGCCTTTTGTCCTAGGAGACGAGTTTCAAAAATATTAGAGGCGAAACTCTTCCGCCTATTAGCCAAGTACATATATCCTTCCCGTAATAATGTGAGGCTATGATCCAAACCCTCTTCTTTTGGCATTTGACTTGAATTCGTCATTTCAACCATCTCCTTATTAGCTACTATTGTTGGTTTACTTTTCCCTTTTTAATCTGATTAAAACTAGCAAGGGGCTAACACTAATGTTTTAAAAGATATAAGGTTGGTATGCTAAAATAAATGTACAGTCTCCAGAAGGGAAGAAACCATTATGAAATCACCTTTTACATACAAATACTTACCACCTAAAACTATCACTCCCAACCAACCATCTCTATTTTTACTGCATGGTATGGGTAGTAACGAAGCGGATCTGCTCCAGCTTGTAAAAGAATTCGAAGGAAGCCATCATATATTTAGTTTGCGTGGACCCATCGTGTTTAGTCCTGGATATGCATTTTTTACTATTGAAGAAGCGGGAAAACCACATAGAGAGGTTTTTGATAAGGTCGTGACTTATCTGCACCAATTCATCGCAGAGGCCATAGAAGAATATAATCTGGATCAAAACAAAATAAATTTATTAGGTTTCAGCCAAGGAGCTGTATTGGCTCAAACTTTAGCTTTTACTATGGGTAATGTTATTAATGGAGTAGTTGCTTTAAGTGGTTATTTACCCGATTTCGTTAAAGAGGAATACAGAAAGCATCCTATTGAACATTTGAACGTTTTCATATCTCATGGGGATTATGATTATGTCATTCCATCTCAATGGGGAGCAGAGAGCAAAGAGTACTTTGAGGAACAAGGAGCTAATGTGACGTTTAAAACATACGAAGACGGTCATGGTGTTATTCCTGAAAATCAGCGTGATATCGTTACTTTTATAAAAGAACTATAAGAAAATTTCTATGAAAAATGCTCTAAGCTGATTTGCTAATAATCAACTTAGAGCATTTTTATATAACATCTACAATAAAAGCAATATTAAAATTAAAGCCACAGAAATTTGGAATACCCCTACTCCTCCAGCATATATAGTTAAATTCCATCCCGACTTTATAAGTTCTTTTATTTTTACCCCCATCCCTATCCCTGCTAGTGCGATAATTTCTAAATATCCTCCTAGCTCTTTTATAGGATTAGTAATGGTAGCAGATGGCTGCAATAAACTATTAATACAGCATAGTAGAAGGAATCCTGCCACATACCAAGGAATAATTTTACCAAAGCTAAACTTCTCTTTCGTCGCTACCTTATTTTCCTGTTTTCTAAATTTAATCTGCTTTAACACAAAAACCACTGCGACTAGAAAAATAATTCGACTTATCTTAAATACCGCTGCTTGGTCCTTTACCTCTTCTCCAACAATACTCCCACTTGCAACTACTTGTCCTACCGATTGTAGCGTACCTCCTATGAGAGCAGCAGATGGTATCACAGCATTAGAAAATACAAGATTTGTGATTACCGGTAAAAAAATCATTAGAACAGATCCAAGAAGGTTAACCAATGTCACAGATAAAGCAATATCAGAGGATTTGGCCTGGATTGCTGGCCCTGTCGCAGCAATGGCCGAGGACCCACATACAGCATTACCACTAGCCATTAGTAAGGAGAAATCTTCGCCAAATCTTAGCTTTTTACCAAGCCAGACAACAAAAATGATGGTTAAAGACATTTGAATAACGATAAAAGAAAGCCCTGACACTCCCATTTCCATGATTGTTTGGAAAGTTAAAGTCGCCCCCAATAAAACGATGGAGTAATACAAGAGATTACTTTCAGAAAATTTCACTCCAGCAGACCATCTTGGAGACGAACTAATTTTCAAATTCCCAATTAAAATACCGATTAAAATAGCAAACAGTCCACTTCCCAAAGCAGGAAATAACTCCCCGATAAACCTTGCTATAACCGCAATGATCATACATAAGAACAACCCTGGTAAAATTCGAGCAATTTTTTTCATATCTATCCCTCGCTACTAAGCTTCTAAATAAAAAGCGTTAGTTTTCTTTATACTAAACTTTAGAATAAGACTTTTATTATCGTAAGTAAAATGAAAAAAAGCTATTAAGTACTTAGTAGATACCTGACCTCCTAAATAGTTGGAAACCAAAAAATCCTCCAACTTGTAAGAGGGAGGATTTAGTATATGCTTTTTTAACTACCGTAAATAATCGTCACATCAGGATGATTCTTTAGACAGCTAGCTGGAAATTCCTCTGAAATACCTTCTTGCTGGATACGCTTAAGAGTTTCAGTTTTATTTTCGCCAAAAGCCAAGAGAATAATTCGCTTAGCTTCCATAATAGTTTCAATCCCCATGGTAATTGCAAGCTTGGGAACTTCTTTTTCTTCAGGAAAATATTTGGCATTATCCTGCCTTGTTTTCTCAGCAAGCTCTACAATATGGGTTCTTGTTTGAAAAGAAGTACCAGGCTCGTTAAACCCGATATGACCATTTACCCCAATCCCTAACAACTGAAGATCAATACCACCATTCTGCTCAATTAACTTATCATAATAGGCACATTCCTTCTCCAAATCCTCTGCTAAGCCATTCGGAAGATGAGCATTTTGTCGCGGAATATTAATATGCTTAAATAGGTGCTCGTACATATAATTATGGTAGCTAGTAGCCTCCTCCGCTGCAATTCCCACATATTCATCCAAGTTAAAGGTATTTACCTCCGCAAAGGAAATATCGCCCTTCATGTGGCATTGGACTAGTTCTTTGTAAAATCCTTCTGGGGTTCCTCCTGTAGCCATCCCTAACACACTTTGCGGCTTTTCAATTAGCTGCTTCTCAAAAATAGCGGCTGCCATTTTGCTCATTTCATCATATGTATTTACTTTTATCCATTTTATATTATTTGCTTTAACCATTAGAATAACTCAGCCTTCCTCTACAAAAAGTATATTGAACCTCAAAGGAATCGTTTAGCAATACAATGTCCGCATCTTTTCCAACTGCAAGACTTCCTTTTCGATTATCTATCCCTAATCTCTTTGCTGCGTTTGTCGACGTTATTTTCACTAGCTCATGTAAAGGTAGATTAGTTAAACTCTGAATCCTTCTCATACCTTCATTCATTTTAAGCACACTTCCAGCTAGAGTTCCATTTTCCAAGGTGGCAGTACGATCAACTACCTTAACCTTTTGATCACCAAGTGTATAGATTCCATCGGGAAGTCCCTTCGCTCTCATGGAATCTGTTATGAGGATGATTCTATCAGTGCCAATTACCTTCATTACTAATTGGAGCATATCATCGGAGAGGTGGATGCCATCAGCGATTATCTCACAGAAAAGCGAGTCATTCATGAAGCCCGCACCTACCATGCCTATTTCTCGATGATGAAGACCTGTCATCGCATTAGTAAAATGGGTTAAATGGGATAAACCATTTTGCACCGCGTCATTAACCTCCAAATAAGATGCCTTTGAATGTCCTGCGGAAGAAATTACCCCCTGTTCTTGTAAAAATTGAAGCATCTTAAATTCTTCGTCAAGTTCCGGGGCTAGTGTGACAACTTTTAATTGAGCAAGATGTTCTCCAAACCAGGTTTTCAACAATGAAACAGATGGTTTTTGTATATGCTGAATAGGCTGAGCTCCCGCCTGCTCCGGGTGAATAAATGGCCCTTCCAAATGGAAGCCTAGCATTTCTGCACCCTGTTCCTCATTAGATTTTTTTAAAAAGCTTGTGTTCACATCTACCGATTGCTGTATACGTTCCTGTGAATGAGTAATAGTTGTTGCTAAAAAAGATGTAGTGCCTTCTTGGGGTAAGTACGCAGATATTCGTTCTGTTGCATCTATCTCTCCGTCCATAAAGTCCGCCCCCACTGCTCCATGGATATGAATATCAATAAAGCCAGGCATTGCCACGTAACCCCTCCCGTCCAGTATAGCTCCCTCATATCCTTCTATTTTACCCTCAGATATACAAGCAATCTTTTCGTTCATTATTAAAATATCTCCATCAATCAATCGGCCATCTTCTGCGCAAATCTGAACGTTTTGAATAAGATAGTTACTCATTAGAAACACCTTTCCATTGAATATTTTGACCACTAAAAAATTATATATTTCTAAATAATCATACAATATATAACGAAAGATTAATATATCTTCAGAGCTTTATTTAAATAAGATCTTCTAATCCATATTTGTATGAATCCATTTCATGATTAAAAAAGACGAGCCATGGGAAGTTAATACAAGGTATGATTGATTTCCTATTTAGAAGACCCTTTCCGTTGCGGATGATAAGCTCACTGGAGTCGCTGTCTGCCGCTAAAAGAAACAGTGTAAAAAAGTTGGGATTTAATAGTAAAGTGCTATATATGTAATTAGCTCATATTACTCAAAATTATAATATATTCATTAAAAATAATTGTTTCATCAAAGTTTTAATGTATGATATATAAAAATAAGGAGGAATATTATGGCATACTCATTTTCTTTAAAATACCACCCATCTATTGATCAAATAATTATTCATACCTTAAAAAAAGAAGGGTTAGATGAAATATCATTAGATTCAAGGCTTAAGAATATGTCTAAAATTGAAGCAATGGATCGATATTTTGATTCCGAAGAGATACAAGTAAATACCGAATCAATTGCCCATTTTGTCCACCATGCTTTTTATATTGATTTAGACAAAGCTTATCTGTTAGACAAGGAAACTTCAGCAAAGCTAGAAGATCCTTCTCCAAAGGCTGCTATTACTTGGTGTTTGTCCAATCATCAACAAGAATGGACCGGCGAGCAAATTCGTGCTCTATTAATAAAGCTGTTTGGCATTAACACAAATGGTCTTGCATTCTTAGAAAATAAAGGAATCTCCTTATATTCTAAAAAGCAGTGGATTCTTCGACAGGACAGTGATTTGTTTATTGTATCTACTGGAGCTAATGACATAGATGTATACATAATAGCAACTGATTTTTTTAAACTTAAAACTGGATTAGACGGCTTACCAGAGAGTTTACATGAAAACTTAAATAGTCTTGGTTTTACCTATGACCATGAAAAAATGTGTTATTACTATTGTACTTCTGATAACCAGCCAGTACCTGACGCATTTAAAAAACAGGTCCTTGATAGTTTAATAGAAGTGATAAATACTAAGTACAGCCATGCCATGTAAATATAGAAGGAAAGCTCTTACCTGAGAAAAACAGATAAGAGCTTTATAATTTATTTTCCAAATGATGACAGGAATTTAACCCGATCTCCCATCGGCGGAATGTTGTTATCCACCAAAGATATTTCTAATATAGCCGGGCCATTCATCTGAAGGAGGCTATTAACTACTTCCTCATTCAGGTCTCCCATTTCTTCTATACGAATACTAGGTATGTTCATTGCTGCAGCCATTGCAGCAATGTTAATCGGCTCTTGTGCAAATGTTGGATGAACACGTTTGTATTGCAGATTATGACCATGGTATACCATGCCTAATCGGGCATTGTTCATAACAACAAATAGAACAGGAATGTTGTATTCTTTAGCAGTCAAAATTTCCATCCCATGCATGAAGAAACATCCGTCTCCTGTAATTGAAACTGTAGGACGATCTGGCTCCGCAAGCTTTGCACCTATGGCAGACCCTATACCACTTCCCATAGCACCGAAATGAACATTTATATCAAATGTGCTATATTCAAGAACATCCATATGATGTATAACATAAGCCATAAATTCCCCAATATCTATTGTGTATCGAGTAGAAGAAGGAAGATAAGACTGCAACTGTAGCAATACATTCTTAGTGCTATATTCATCTAGAATTTGATCATTATTTTCTTTTCTATTAAACGCCATTTCTTTTCTCGTAAGCCCTAAAGACTTAAGCTCCTCTATTAATGCAGAAAGGCTTAGTTGAATATCGCCTAGGACAGGGATATCAATTGAATACTTGCGATTAAAGACGGTTTCATCGAAGTCCATTTGAACCGTAAAGCGCCCATCAGTAAGACTGCTGTTATAGTTATTAGTCGCTGTTTCTCCAAGGCTTGAACCAATAATTAAAAGTGACTTACCGTCTCCATCATTTATAAGATTAGTGGCTTGTTCTGTAGCTGCAAATCCAAATACCCCAGCAGATAATGGGTGATCTTGGCGAACATAGCCTTTTGCGACAGGAGTTGTCATTATTGGCCATTCCAGAATTTCGGCTAACTCAAATAATAGGTCTACAGAATTTCTAACTCCTTGCCCTACAAATATATAACCACTTTTTCTTTCCACTAGCTCTTTAGCTACCAGCTTAATCGTTTCAAGGTTTGGTATTACTTCTTCTCGTACTAGTATGGAAGGAATCTCTTCAATGCCACTAGGCCCTTGTTGAACATCAATTGGCATAGCAATATGAACTGGTCCAGGTACTCCAGAAACAGCAATTTTTGTAGCCTTTACAATCTCCTTTAACAAATCCTTTGAGTCTCTTACTGTCACACTATACTTCGTTACAGATTTATAAATAGGGTCCGCATCAAGCTCTTGAGAAGCATTTAAGCCTTCCGTACTCACTGGTACAGCTCCCGTTAAAAACAAAATCGGCAAGTGTTCTCTCATGGCATTTGCTGCACCTGTCACTAAGTTAGTGCCGCCAGGTCCACTGCTTCCAATACACACACTTAGCTGATTGGAGTACTTTGCATAGGCTGCCGCCATATAAGAGGCTGCCCCCTCATGCTTAGTTACAATTGGCGTTATCTCCGGCATATCATATAATTCATTGAAAAAAGCGTTCACAGAGCCTGCTGGTATTCCAAATACGTGTTGTACACCGATCCCCTTTAAATATTCCAACACAGAACGAACAGCCTTCATTTCATATCCCCCTATTAAATCAAATATTTTTCTTTTAATGCCTCTGCTTTTAAAGGAACACTAAAATAATATCCTTGCATTAAATAGCAATCCTTTGACAACAGAAAATCTAACTGTTCCTTTGTTTCGACACCTTCCGCAATTACATTAAGCTTCAAATTCTGTGCTAGTGTGATGATTGTATTGGTAATGGCTGAATTACTATCATCATCTTCTCTAATATCCTGAATGAATGATTTGTCGATTTTTAACGCATCAATTGGAAAGTTCTTAAGATATCCTAATGACGAATATCCTGTGCCAAAGTCATCTATCGCTATCTTCACGCCAATCTCTTTTAGCTGCTCCATCATTTCAACCGTCAAGTCTTTGTTTTTAATGATTTGATTTTCCGTCAGCTCTAAATGTAAAAATTCGGGCGCCAAATTTACATCGATTAAAATCCTCTGAACTACTTCTACTAAATCATTTTCTTCAAATTGTCTACTTGATAAGTTAACGGAAACACTCAATGCATGATTCCCCTCTTCGTGCCATTTCTTCAATTGCTTACAAGCATTTTCCAATACCCATTCTCCGATTGGCACTATTAAACCAGTATCCTCTGCAATGGGAATAAAATCAGCTGGAGAAATCATCCCTTCTGTTGGGTGAATCCATCTCAAAAGGGCTTCAACTCCTATAATAGAGTTTGTCCTACTATCAATTTGTGGCTGATAATATATATCTAATTCATTTCGGTCTAGCGCTTTATATAAGGCATTTTCTAGCTTAATGCTCTCTAATGATCGGTTATTCATCTCACTCTCAAAGAAGTGATATCCAGTTCCGGATTTTTCCTTAGATTTATACATGGCAGCGTCTGCATTTTTTATTAAAACTTCTCCATCTTCACCGTCTTTAGGAAACATACTGATTCCTATGCTCGTTTTAATGTATACTTCATTTCCCATTAAGGAAAAAGGCTGAGAGAATATGTCCGAAATATGGTCTACTACAAGTAACACATCTTCTATACCATTAATGTCAGGCAGAACAACAGTGAACTCATCGCCCCCCTGTCGGGAAGCAATTGCTTCTTTTGGAATTATAATTTTAAGACGGTTTGCCACCTCGCGAAGCAACAAGTCGCCATAGCTGTGTCCTAAACTATCATTAACTAACTTAAAACGGTCTAGATCCAAGTACAAAACTGCCACCTGTTGTTCTTTGTTTTCTAGTATTTTTTTTAACTTATCGTTTAACAAAACTCTGTTTGGGAGATCAGTTAAACTATCATAATATGCCAGGTATCTAATCTCTTCTTCCATTTTCTTTCTTTCAGTGATGTCCTTAAATGTTACAACTTGCCCTATCACGTTTCCATCCTCTTCTATAGAAGAAAGTACATATTCTACAGCTAAATTTGTTTTATCTTTCTTACAAAACATTTGTACTGTCTCTCCAAATGGCGAATGGTCTGGCTCATGACAAATAACTGTAGACGATGGTGTTCCAATTAGTTCTCCCTTTTCGTATCCAAGCATTTTTTCACTAGCGGGATTACAAAATGTTATTCTTCCATCCAAATCTATTCCAAAAATTCCCTCCCCGGCAGAGTTTAATATTAACTCCTTTTCTTTACTTAAATGTTGCAGCTCATGAACTACTCTTTCCAATTCTGTGTTTTTAACTCGAATTTCCGATGTTCTCTCTTCTATGATGGTTTCCTGCTTGTCCATGAAAAGCAGATTAGATAGGCTTGCTGCAGTCGCATCTACGATAGATTGGGTGAGAAGAATGTCGGACTCCGAATACTCCAATCCTTCTTCATCTAGATTCACAACTGCGATTAACCCCAGCACCTCTCCCATTGTTACTAATGGAAATAGGAACATCCCTTTTATACCAAATGTTTTACAGGCCTCATGATTAGGACGATCGTCAGCAAATACGTCTGGAATCATTATGGCCTTTTTAGTTAAAATAACCTCCTGAAATACAGGGTCATTTTCGTCTACCTTTAAAGTTTTATGCGTTTTCATCCAGTCTTCTTCTGTCCAGTCACTATTCTGACTCAGGCTGGCTGGCTTAATATTTTTTTCAGCCATAGGATCCAATAAATGAACCCCGATGTTATAGTTGCCTAACACCTTACCGACATAAAAGAAACAGCGGTCTATGACTTCCTGCATGGTTGAACACATGGATAACTCTCGGGTATGATCCAAAAGTAATTGTTTTTCCGCTATAAGATTTTCCTTGCGCGTAAGATTTGTAGCATTTTGAATAGCTACTCCAGCCATATTGACATAAGCCTCTACTGTTTGGATTTCATCTTCCGTCAAATTCATAGGTGAACCGTAATCGAATAAGAACACAAGTCCAAAAAGTTCACTTTCAAATGAGATAGGTAAAGCTAATAGAGACTTTATCTGAAATGTTTTTACGGCTCTTGGATCTGGCCTTGAATCCTTCGAAGTGTCGGGTATGTAAATAGTTTTTTGCGTTTCTATCACTTCTTTTGCAAGTAGGTCATATTCCGTTTCGATCATATGCATATCTAACGTAAACCCATTGATAAAATCCGGTTTTCCAACGAAGCCTCTAAACTGTCCATCCTGCTGCGGCAAATAAATTCCTACAGAATCGCACCGAACAATCTCCTCGGATATAGCCTTGACGACTTGCTCCAATACTTCTCTTAGGTCTAATGTAGTATTAATCAACTTAGTTATATGTGCTAGACGAGAATATCTCGTTTGCTTTTTCATAAGGGACCTCCATTTTTGAATAATCTATAAGTCTTTCATTTTAGTTAAATTAATATCTATAATAACACCTTTTTTTGTCAATAAATCTAGTAATATTATTATTTATCGAGAATTAGGAAGAACTAAAACTTTCTCATCAAAAAATATATTGTAAATATTAATACTTTTCCCTATTAACAAAATATTAAAACCAAAAATATAGAGCTTAGTACCTAAATCTCCTGTTCTATATTTATAAGTGATTTATTAGCGAGTAATTATATAGGTGTATTATAAACTAAAAAAAGGATGAACTTAGAGTTCATCCTTAAAATAGTATAATAGGTTTTTCATTGTAGCGAGTAGATACCCATTGACTATATTGAAATAGACGCAATGAGAATATACTCCTCTTAATATTTCCTTGAAGATGCTCTTTGTGCAAGGTTCTGCGACTTCTCTGCAACATTGGGATCCTTTTGCGCAAGATTTGAACTCATCTCTGCAAAGTTCAGCGGCGTCTCCGCAAGGTTCGCCACACTCTTTTAGATTTATCACCAAACCATTCGCTGTTTACGCCTAACCTCCTTATTGTCTCTGTAATTCCTCTCTCCATCTTTACCAATTCCTAAATAATGTTCCTTTACCTCTGTATTCGACAGAAGACTTGGAGCGTCACCTTGCAAAACTACTCTGCCATTTTCCATTATATATCCATAATCCGCGATAGATAATGCCACATTGGCATTCTGCTCTACAACTAGGATAGAGGTACCTTCCTCCTTATTTATTTGCTTTATATTTTGGAATATTTCCTTCACCAATAAAGGTGCTATCCCTAAGGACGGTTCATCCAATAGCAGCAGCTTAGGCTTAGCCATAATCCCTCTGCCTATAGCAAGCATTTGCTGCTCCCCTCCTGAAAGGAAGCCTGCCTTTCGGGAAGCTAGAGGTTGAAGCTTTGGAAAATATCCATATATTTTCTCTATATCACTTTTTATATTTGAACGGTCTTTTCGAGTGAATGCACCCGCCATAAGATTTTCCTCTACCGTTAAATCTTTAAAAACGCGTCTACCCTCCATACACAAGAATATACCGTGTCTTACAATTACATCAGGAGTAAGTCCCTTTAATAACCTACCTTCAAATTCGATAGTTCCGTCTGTTAATTGCCCATCCTCGGCATAAAGCAGCCCCGAAATAGCTTTAAGTGTTGTCGATTTCCCTGCACCGTTACTACCTAAAAGAGCCACGATATCTCCGGTTGGAACCTGAAGGGTTGTTCCCTTTAAAGCTAAAATAATTTTTGAGTATACTGCTTCTACATTATTAACTTTTAGCATGCCAGTTCCTCTTTTCTATTTTAGTCCTTATAGCTAAAGTAATCCGTCAAAGGTTCCCATTTACCACCCTTCACAATTCCTAGACGAGTTTGCTCCGTACCTGTATGATTGTCAGCGCTAAAGCTTACAGGTGCTCCAAGTCCACCAAGATCAAATTCTTTTAAAGATTCAAGACCAGATCGGATCTCTTCTCCTGTTATATCACCATCTGGATGTTTTTTAGCAGCTTCTTCTATACCAGCAACCATGATTTTGGCTGCCGACCAGCCTTGGATAAATTTTTGATTGATATCCTCTATTGTTTTACCCTCAGATTTTAAATATTCCTCCACCTCTGTCATTCCTGGATGATCCTCATATGGTAAAGCGTGAGAAAGAATACCAATATAGCCCTCTGCCACTTCTTCTCCCACCATTGTAATAACTCCTTCACCAGAGGCCCAATTCAAGCCGATGAATTGAGTGTCTATATTTAGGGTTTTAGCATCCCGTAGAATTGTTGCCGTTGCGCCCCATGTTTCTTGGATAATTGCATAGTCTGGATTTTTCTTCTCCATATTCAGCAATTGAGATTGCGCCTCTGTAGCTTGAACATCCACAATTTGTTCATCTACTACCTTAATACCAATTTCCGCTGCGTAAGCTTTAATATCTTCAATTGGTGAACGTCCAAATGCTGTGTCATTATATAATAGTGCTACTGTTGGATCTGATCCTTTATGATTATCCTTAATCCACTTAAGAACAGATCTTCCTTGATCGGAATATGATGCTGCAACTAAGAAGTTATAAGGACTTTCCTCTAGATTTTTCAAGCTCTCTGAATAAGATGCAGAGAAGAATGGAAGTTTATCGCTTGCCACTTGCTGACGCAATGCTTCTGTATCTCCAGTTCCCCATCCAAGAACTGCAGAGACTTTTTCCTTATCACGTAGCTCTTGATAAATCTTTTGGGCTTCTGGAATAGAATAAGCATAATCCTTCCCGTTTAACACCAAATCAACACCCTCTATTTCTCCTTTATCCTTTGCATATTTAAAATATGCTTTCTCTCCTTCAGCGTATGGTGTTCCCACGTCCCCAGTTCCGCCAGTAATATCGTACAGGCCACCAACAACTACCTTTCTAGCACCATCACTGCCTTCGGATGCACCCTCCTCTGAACAAGCGCCTAATAGCAACAAGAACAGAATACCCATTATTGTGAATATAAATTTATTACTTCTCAACTTCATCCTCAATCCCCCTTGCTTCTAATGAAAAACTAACTAGCTAATATGAAAATGGCCAAAGCCTAAAGTACTTCTTTATATTGATCCATATATGTGCGAGTCCCCCTGGCTCAAAGATTAAGAACAAAATTATCACCGCCCCAAATACAAAGTCTTTAAAGGCTGAAAAAAGCTGATAGAAATCTGGCATAAATGCTGCCAAAATATCTATGAATGAGCCTAGCATTACAGGCAACAGCGTGATAAATGCCGCCCCTAAAATAGAACCGAACACACTTCCCAAACCACCTATTAAAATCATGGCAAGGTACTCAATAGATACATGGAAATTATAGAGCTCGGGACTTACAATCATCGTATAGTGTGCAAGCAATGCACCAGAGATTCCTACAAAAAATGAACTTATGGCAAAAGCCATCACTTTATATTTAAATAAATTAATCCCCATTATTTGTGCGGCAATATCTCTGTCTCTGACAGCTAGAAAAGCTCGGCCAGTCCTCGTTCTCAATAAATTAGTGGCATACATGATTGTGAGTAATAAAATGATGACACAAAGATAGTAATACTGTGTATTACTTGTCAAAGACACATTTCCCACCCTCGGCCGATTCAAGACCATCCCAGCAGTGCCGCCCGTCAAACTATCCCATCGACTAATGACGAATAAAATAATAACTTGTGCAGCCAAAGTAGCAATCGCCAAGTACAATCCCTTCAAGCGTAGGGACGGTATTCCAAACAGTCCCCCTATTAAAGCTGTAATAATGCCAGCTAGTGGTAAAGAAATCCAAAAGCTCAATCCATAGGTGGAAGTAAGAATAGCAGAGGTGTATCCCCCCACTCCTAAAAATGCTCCTACTCCTATAGAGATTTGACCTGTAAAACCGGTCAATATATTAAGTCCGATTGCCCCAACTGCCGAGATAGCACATAAAGTAAGCAAGCCTATCCAATAATTGGTGGTAACTAATGGGAGCAGGAGGACTATCGCTACTATTAATAGACCCTTGACCTTGCCAGAGGTCGTCCCAAACATTTTGGCGTCATCTAAATAGGAGGTTTTATAATTTCCACTTTCTCTAACAAACAGGTTTCTCACAGGTTCACACCCTCTCAATTGTTCTACTACCAAATAATCCGTATGGTTTTAACATTAAGATGAGTAAAACCACTATAAATGGAGCAACCTCCTTTAAACCTCCTCCAACGAGTGGATCTATGTATCCTCCCGCCAGATTTTGAAGAATACCAATTACAAAACCACCTACAATTGCTCCAAGAACACTGTCCAATCCACCTAGAATTACAACTGGAAGGACGGTCAAACCAATAGCTGACATAGTGGGGCTTAGTCCATTGATATTTCCTAGTAATATTCCACCTACCGCCGCAACTACAGCAGCTATAGTCCAGGTCGCTGCATACACATATTTCACACTGATGCCCATAGACATAGCAGCCTGTCGGTCATCCGCTACCGCTCGCATGGCGATTCCCATTTTAGAGAATTTGAACAGCAATAGGAATATCGTGAGTAGAATTATCACAATTGCGAAGGACCAAAGATAAACGGGACTAATAATAATCCCAGAAATATTTATAGGCGTCGTCGGGAATATTTTAGGGAACATTCTTGTTTGATGACCCCAAATCATATGAACTGCTCCTCCCAACAAACTAGACAGTCCAATAGTCGCCATAATAACGGACACGACAGGCGCATTTTGTATTGGTCTAATAACTAATCGCTCCACGATTAGCCCTAGGAGTGCGCTGAATATAAGTGTTATCAGCAATGCAATGAAAAATGGAATACGGTAAGCAGTTATCAAAACTAAGCAAATATAGGGACCTATAATAACAAACTCTCCATTTGCCAAATTTAGTGCACCACTTGCCCTATAAATCAACACGAATCCTAATGCTACAAGTCCATAGATACTTCCTACGACCACACCAGTGACAAGCATTTGAAGAAAAAATGTCATAAAGTCACCTCCTGCTCTCTATTTAGTTGAACCACTCGCAAAACCTCATTCTCACTCATCCCCATAGAGATGTTTTCTTTTTCTGTATACATACCATCTATTAGCATCTCATAACGATTTTCTATAAACTTCCTTCTAATTTTATAGGTTCGGGTGAGCTCTCCATCATCCACAGAAAACGGCTTGTGTAGAAGAGTAAATTTTTTTACCCTTGCAAAGGCAGGCAATTCATTCATTAGTAATGACACCTGTCGTTCAAGAAACTCTATTACTTGACTGTGTCTGGCCAACTCCGCATATTCTGTATAAGTTATTTTTTTCTTATCTGCCCATCTCCCCACGCTTATCCAATCCATATTTATAATGGCAGTAACATATGGCTTATTTTGACCAAAGCAAACTGCCTCTAGAATGTAGGGATTTGACTTCAACTTACTTTCTATCAATCTTGGATATATAACCTCACCATTTTGGTTAACAATAATATCCTCTATTCGATCTAATATATATAGATGGCCATCATCCTCAAGGTGACCGCAATCCCCTAAGGATATCCATCCGTCTAATCCCTGTTCATTTTCCCCATTTACGCTGCCGTTTGTAACAGCAGTATTTTTAATATAAACTGCTCCATCCTCGCCAATTTTAGCCATCGTATTTGGTAGAGCCTTCCCTGAACTCCCGGCTCTTACTTCTTTATCTCTTTGGACAAAGGCTATTCCAGCAACCTCAGTTCCCCCATAGGTTTGCTTAAGGTTTACTCCGATGCTGTGATAAAAGTAAAACGCTTCTGAATGTAATGCCGCTCCTGCAACATAGGCTCTTTTAACTCTTGCCAATCCTAAATGGTCTCGGATAGCACTAAAAATGACCATATCTCCTAATATATACATGGCTTTATCAATGAATCGAAGAGATTCTTGGTTTAATTCTGCATAAGCTACCTTGTCACCGAATTTCTTAAAGTATCTAAAAATAGTCTTTTTAAATTTGCTAGATGCTTCCATTCTGTTAGTAAAGCTAGACATAATAGATTGATAGACTCTTGGCGGCGCTAATAATGTGTGTGGCCCTATCTCTCTTAAGTCTCCTAAAACTGTTTGGGGTCTTTCAGGGAAGTTAACTACTGTTCCTTCTATTAATGGAGTTACTATTCCTAATATCTGTTCATGAACCCATGCAAAAGGTAGGAAGGAAAAATAATCATCCTTCGTTTTCACTTTATCTATTGCTAACAGACCCACTGCTGCCTGTATAAGATTTGCATGAGTTAAAATAACTCCCTTAGGCGTTCCGGATGTAGCTGCACTATACGCAATGATTGCTGGATCATCTGCGAAAACCTCTGGAAGTGGTTCTAAAGAGAATTTTGCTCTTTCTCTCAACAATGCTATCCCATCCGTTAATAAATCCTCAAAATCTACCAACTTCGGATGCTTATAATTCCTCATCCCCTGTTTGTTATAAAAGATTATTTGCTCAATTAACGGTATTTGCTCTTCAATTTCTAATAATTTATCTACTTGCTCATGATTTTCAACAACTACAATACGCGCTTGACAGTCATTTAAGTAGAATACAAGCTGTTCGGGTAAAGATTCTGGATAAATCCCTACTGCTACGCCACCTAAACTTTGAACTGCAAGCTGAGTATAAACCCACTCAGGCCTATTATCCCCAATAATCGCAAGACTTTCTCCTTTATAAAAATCAAAATATTCAGATAAAACAATAGACAGTTGATTTACCTTTTTAACATATTCTCCCCAAGTTACCTCATTCCATATTCCTAGATGCTTTTGTCTTAGAGCAATCTCTTGCTGATGGTTAGCAGACCTTTCCGCTAAAAGAGTGGGTAATGTTTTTCTATCCATTCCTAGTTTCCCCTTTCTAAATAACGGTTTCTTCTCCAATATAGGCCTTTATAACGTCTGGATTTTCTTGAATTTCTGCTGGAGTTCCAAAACCAATACGCCTACCAAAATCTAACACAGCTATATGGTCAGATAAATTCATTACAACACCCAAATCATGCTCAATTAATACTACCGTTATATCCATAACCTCATGCATTTCCAAGATAAAGTGAGACATAATATCTTTTTCAGCATTATTCATCCCGGCCATTGGTTCATCCAATAATATCAAGTCAGGACTTAATGCCAGCGCTCTTCCTACCTCCACTCTTTTTTGTAATCCATAAGGCAGCGTGCCGACTGGAATATGACGAATATCCTGTAACTCTAAAAATTCAATTACCTCTTCTACCTTCTTTCTATGCTCTATCTCTTCCCTTGCTGCTTTCCCAACGTATAACCCGCCACTTAGAGGACCTGAGTTCATCAATGAATGTCTTCCAAGCTTTAGATTATCAAGAACGGACATATGGGCAAATAATGCTATATTTTGAAATGCTCTAGCAATCCCTAGTGCAGTACGATTATAAGGCTTCATATTTATAATTTCCTGTCCATTATATAAAATGGAGCCACTAGTCGGATGATAGAGACCACTGATACAATTCAACATACTAGTTTTCCCAGCTCCATTTGGCCCTATTAATGAAAAAATCTCCCCTCTGTTTATATGGTAGCTGACATCCTCTAGCGCCTTCACTCCACCAAATTGTAAAGAAACATTTTTTATCTCTAATATAGGATCCACTAGGACTCCTCCTTTTATGTAAGGGTTTACAGTTAAGCTTTTTTTGAATATTACTGTACATTCAATAGCTTTGTCAATGAAATTAATGCGACTTATTTCCTAATATTTTGTCGTTATATGTTTGAAACTGTTGAATTAAAATGAGTGGTGGTAAATATCTTTTATTCATCAAAATAAAAACCCCCTATGTCTAGTCCCATAGGAGGTTTTGTAAAATCATTATTCGACAAATAATTTTTCTATTTTATAAAAACATTCCCGCTATTGCTGCACTCAATAATGACGCTAACGCTCCAGCGATAACCGCCTTAAATCCTAGGCGTGCAATATCCTCTCGTCGGTTTGGAGCCAATGAACCTAATCCACCTAACAATATTGCCATAGAGCTCAAATTTGCAAAGCCGCAAAGAGCAAAGCTTACAACAAGATTTGTTTTTTGGGAAAGTCCCGCCATCTCATCAGTAAATGACTTATAGGCAACAAACTCATTCAAAACTAGCTTTTGACCTATAAAGGACCCGGCTTCCACTGCCTCCGACCACGGGACGCCTATTGCAAAAGCTAGTGGAGAAAAGATAAAGCCTAAAATACCTTCTATAGTAACTCCCTTATAGCCGAATAGCCCAGTAATTCCGCCAATAAGGCCGTTTAAAAGAGCAATCAAAGCAATAAATGCTAATAACATTGCCCCCACATTCACTGCCAGTTTCATCCCATCTGCTGCTCCACTTGCAGCAGCATCAATAACATTTACTTTTGAATCATCCTTTTCCAGCTTAAAATTTGTATCATCAATTGTTTCAGTTTCAGGAAAGATTAATTTTGCCATTATCAGTCCCGCTGGTGCAGCCATGAAGCTCGCAGCAAGTAAGTATTCGAGTGGTACGCCTAATAATGAATATCCTACTAAAACAGATCCCGATACTGATGCAAGTCCTCCAGTCATAACAGCAAAAAGCTCTGATTTGGTCATATTTGCAATAAAGGGTCGAACAACTAAAGGAGCCTCTGTTTGTCCAACAAAGATATTAGCAGCAGCCGATACTGATTCAGCTCTACTAGTTCCTAAAAGCTTTGAAAGTCCTCCTCCAATAATTTTTATGAAAAATTGCATGATGCCCAAATAATATAAAACAGAAATCAAAGCTGAGAAGAAAATAATAATGGTCAAAACCTGTATAACAAAGATGCTACCAAACTGATCAACATCAGATAGTGAACCAAATAAGAAAGAGATACCCTCGCTAGCATACCCAGTTAAATTTTGTACCCCTTCTGAAAGCATAAGCAATGCTTTCCGCCCTAAATCCCACTTTAATACGATAAATGCAAATACAAGCTGTATGGCTAAGCCAATTAATATAGTCCTTAAATTTATTGACCTTTTGGCATTGGAGAGAAGAAATGCTATCGCTAAAACAACAAGAATACCAGCCATTCCCCAAAGTATATTCATATGCAAAACACCTTCTTTTTTAGTGTGTTAATAGCTTTACTCAATTTAGACATATTCTAGCTATTCCCTATTTTCTTCGAAAAAACCGGTTAATCATTTTATAATAATTTATATTGACACACATAAAAAATCGAAATCTTAGAAATAGGATTTCGACGGAGTTAATATTCAATTGTCTTAAAGTTTAGAAATACTGACGATGTAAAACTTTCAAAAAAGCCTGCTTTCTTTTAAGAAAGCAGGCTTTTTTTTATCTGAATATATTTTTTTTAAATAAATAGTCATAGGAAATATCAATAAAAATATACTCGCTGTTATTGATTGGAACTGAGAAAGTTCTCGTCATTTCTCCTGTTTCAATATCACTATAAACATCCGAGAACACGCCACTCTGATCATTTCTCATTTTAATGATGGTTTTCAAAAAGTATGGTCGCCAGCTCCAATTTTTGTTAATTGCTTCTTCTTGAATTCGCCATTTGGAATCAATTCGAACAATATTCGGTGATGTCTGGAAGCCCTCCTCATCACAAATATAAAGACGGAATGAGTATTCACCCAATTCTTCCGCCAATTGCAATAATTGATTTACATCCTCACTAGATGATTTAATCGCTTGGACCTTTTTCTCTAGTTTGTTTTGTAATTCCTTCAATGCATTAAAATTCTCTTCCAATATCCGTTTTTCAGTAGCAATAAATTGACGACATCTATCCTTAAAGCTTTTCTTTAGTTGATTACGAGGAATTAGTCCTGTACTTGCTTCAGCCAAATATTTCCCCTGATAGTATCTGCCACTATTCTTCCAAGCAAATTGAAGTTGATGGACAGTATCGATACCTTCGAACAACATATTTGCTCCAATTTTACGCGCCAATGAACTAAGTGATGTAAAGAGGTCATTTTGTACTCCCCATGATTCATAGCTTAGCTGTTCAATATTTACTTTAAGTATATTAGGTGCAAGCATTTGAATATAGTCTAAATGACTCTCAGAGCCTAGCTGGTTAATGGCTATTTTTATTCCATAAGTTTTGAAATAGCGCACTACATTATTTAATTGATGAAAATCACCTTTAAAATCATGTTCAGATATCACTAAAACCACTCGAGAAAGTTCTTCCTCAGGAATATAGTGCTTGATAATTTCAAAGAAGCTTTCTCCGTAATCTAGCACAAGCAAATTAGCATTACATGGCAGATAAATATCAAAGTTCTTTGGCTGATTAACAAGCTCTCCCAAAGCAATATGGAGGATTTTATGCTCCACATCATTTCTATATTCTTCGGGAACCTCCTCATCGTAAGCGAAACTATTTAGGTCGAGGAGCTTGTCATCGTATTTTAGTTTGCCAGAAACCTCGTATGCAACAACGACATGCTCGTCTGCGCTAAAGATAGGTTGAAAATAAACCTTTACATTATCTAAGTTAGTTAGAACATCGATTGCATCCATCCTGAACCCCCCTTATCTCCATAAATACATGATAAGTCGTAAAAAGGTATTATGCAAATGGACTTTTCGTATTTTTATACAAAAAAAAATATAATTATTAAAACTGAAACTTAACTGTAACATTTGCTTTAATCGTGATAACGCCCTGTTCAATAGGAGTTGCTCCGACAGCAGAATCCAGTGACATCATTCTATACGGCACTATAGGGCTTCCTTCGTTGTTTTCCACTATTTCTATTACTTGAGGAGCAACAGAAAGCCTCATCGTCTCTGCTATCGTCTTAGCCTTTGACTGTGCATAAAGTAATGCCTTGCTAAGTGCCATTTGATAGTATGTTTCTTCGTTATCTAATCGAAATTCTATAGAAGAAATTCGATTAGCTCCATTACTGACTGCTGTATCAATTACTTTTCCAACTAGCCCTACATCAGGTATTTTCACTGAGATGGCATTAGTCACCTCATATCCTCTGAAAACCTGTTTCCCATCTACAAAATCGTAACGAGGGAAAATATTATATACAGCGGTTTGAATATTCTCTCTCGGAATTTCTAACTCCAGTATAGATTGAATAACCTGATTCATGATTGCTGCATTTCTTTGTTGAGCTTCCTCTACTTCGTTGCCTTCCGTACTAACTTCTACCTGCAGGTAAGCATGATTCGGCGGAACCTTTACCGTTCCCTCCCCATTAACGGAAATAGTTCTAATTAGAGGACAAGGCTGTAAAGCATTTGTATACATAAGATCCCCTTCCATATTGCATATACAATAGCATATGCTCCTCATCCAAAAAACTTGTTTAAAATAATAATTTCACAAGCGGAGAATATTGGACTCTTGTTACATTTCTTTCTTGCAGTATCAATGTTTCTTTAGAAATGCCTCCACTACTTTTGTATAAATAACCGGTTGATCCTCATGCACTAAATGTCCTGCAAAAGGAATTATGGCCACATGTATATGCTTGTTTTCTTTCGGATAAATTGTTGCTCCCACGGTTTCATGAGCATTGTTTTCCCCTACTATGTAAAGTACAGGGAAATGGAATCGATACATTGATAACATATCCTCAAAAGGATACCAATCCTCTTTTTTCCCTAAGTAGATGAACCGCCTCCAATCAGATAAATGTAGTTGATTGAAATAATGGACGAACTCATCGTTTAGCAAAACCTTTTCCTGAGTCCTTACGTCCTGCATATGTAAATCAAGCCAGTTATTTGGTTTAACAGGCATAATGCCCGAAACAGTAAGTGTATGAACGCTATCTGGAAATAGCCTTGCAAATTGTACAGCCACAATAGCTCCAAGTGAACATCCAACCAAATGAACCTTAGCTAATCCATAATGCTCGATGGTTTCTAATAAATCATGTGCAGAATCTATAAAGAAGTCTTCAATTTCATCTGAAGCCGACTGACCGTGCCCTCTTAAATCTGGAGAGAACACCCGATAGCTTTTGCAGAAAAACTCCCTTTGATATTCAAAATCAGTATCCCCTGTCTGTAGTCCAGTATGTAAAAAAATAAGCGGCTCTCCACTTCCCTGAATATGTGTATGTAAAATCATTTAGTAGCCCCTCTCCAATCAATTGCTCATGTTTAGTTAAAGATGGATACATCCGAATAACCCTTACAAAATATGGTATATATAAAATTATACATAAATAGAAAAGTTAAATATATATAAATTAAAAATATTTAGTTAATTTAAAGTGTGCTCCTATTTTTTCCTTCAATATTTCCAACTCGTATGTTTATATTAAATAGTTTTCGGGAAATTTTAAGCAAGGAGGCGATAGGGATGCCGTGGAGTAAAAATGATTATCCAGATTCAATGAAAAATCTTGAGCCAGACGTTCGAGAGAAGGCTATTGAAATAGCCAATGCATTATTAAGAGATGACACGGATGAAGGAAGAGCAATTGCTATTGCAACTGCTCAGGCTAGGAAGGCAGTGAACGGAGATGATAGCGGCCGACCAAGATATGAAGTAAAAGCCCGAGAGGATGACTGGGTACTACTAAAGGATGGTGGAGAACGCGCTATTTTCTCAGAGGATACCAAGGAAGCCTTGCTTGAAAAGGCAAAGCCTTACGTCAATGATCATAATGGAATTCTCGCTATTTATCAGGAAGATGGGGACTTAGATAGTACGTTGTATGAATAGTAATAGCTATAAAAAGAACTTCAGACAAATGAGGTTCTTTTTTTGTTTAACACTTCGTTATTTGTTCCTTCACTATTTCCGCCAATGCAATAACCGTATCAAATGAATCTCCGGGAAATTCAGAACGGACAAACTCTACCTTTAACTCTTCGCTAACAAGTTGTGTATCTCTTCCTATTTCAAAATAGGATTCCATGTCAGTTACTATGGATAAAAGCTCGCATGTTACAAATCCTCGAGAGCCCGCTGCTGCTAACGACCTGATAGTATCCTTGACATCTGGACCAAGCCATCCTACCTTACTGCTAGCACTGCGATAAGACATCATCCAGTTAGATACCCCAGCTTCTCTTGCAACAGCCTGAGCCATTGCTTGAAATTGTTCAATATAATCATCGTTTCCTTCTGAGTAGAGAGGTTGGCTATGGACGGTAAATAATACAAATGCATCATCCTGTACATGTGCCGGAAGCCACTTGTAGGCGCGCCTCACTCGATCGGCGTAAACAGAAATAATAGCTGGGTGAGTATTCCATTTTTTGATATGAATAAGCTTTTTATTTTCTCCTGATCGATTTAGGAAATCCTCTACTTCTTTTTGATACACACCAGCTCCACTTAGAGAAAATATAGGGTTTACTGAGAAAGTAACAACGGTATCTACCCCATCTTCTATCATTCTCTTAAGCGTCTCATCTAAATAAGGAAACGTATGCTTGTAGGCATTATATACTTTTATGTCTTTAGAATAGTTAGACAATAATTTCTCCAACCCTTGAGCAATGCGTTCGGAATGTGCACCCAATGGATCATTGGATCCGAACTCTCGATATCTTTTAACAAAGTCCCCTATCATCTTTATGGTTACCTCTTTCCCTTGAATAAGGTGGGCAAAAAAATCAGGTAAATCATCTTTTGATTTTGGAGCTCCATACGCATAAAAAATAATTCCAATCATTGTTCTTTTTACTCCCTTCTAGTCTAGTAGACATTATAAGAAAAATAAAAGAGCATCATAGCTTTTATCATTTGAACTCCAATATGATGAAATCTAGACAAAAGCATCTACTTTATTTCAAAAGGCCAGTCGTTTGACTGACCTTAATATATATATGTTTATTTTCTTTGTTGCTTGCGGCTAGTAAAATCTCTCTCTATTCCCTGCTTCCATGAACGATCTATGTTGGTACCTTTTCGATAGGAGGATACTACGTTACTAACAGATTCGTAGTTCAAGCGAGTTCCTTCTTTGTCTGCATGGTATTTTACTGCAAACTCCTCTGCAATCCCAAAATTAGCCGCAGTAGCAATTGCATCAATATTGGCGCCGAGAAATATGAATTCCCACCCATACTTTTCTTTCTGATGTGAAATCATTGCTCTAATTTTTTCATATGTGTACTCACAGCTAGAGTTTTCCATCCCATCAGTCGTAATAACAAATAATACCCTATCTGCACGTTCCTCGTGGCTAGTTCTTTTTTGTATATTCCCGATTTTCTGTATGGATGATCCTATTGAATCGAGTAAAGCTGTCATCCCCCCTACCTGATAATCTTGCTCCGTGATTGACGAAACGCCCTTAACATTTATCCGATCATGCAATAGGTCATAGTTATCGTTAAACAATACGGTTGTAACGATTGCATCTCCTTCTTCCTTCTTTTGGTTCGCAAGCATGGCATTGAACCCTCCAATAGTATCTGTCTCCAGCCCTGCCATTGAACCACTTTTGTCTAATATAAAAACTAGTTCTGTTAAATTATTTTTCATTATATTTCCTCCATTTGTTTTTTGTTTACAAATGTAGAATATCAATTACTACTATATAAAAGGTCGCTTTCGAAGGGACATTCATATTTCTCCCCACAAATTGGCAATCATTTTTTTCGAGCAAAAACATTGTCATAATTACTGTTCCAATGTAATATAATCCTATCAGTTTAGTATGAATTAAAAAGAAGGCGGGATAAACGTGATACAAATGCTCATTACAGGCTTATTTTGTGGAGCCCTATTGGGATTCGTCATGCAACGTGGTAGATTTTGCTTGACTGGCGGTTTCCGTGACATGTACTTAACAAAAGACAATCGCATGTTTTATGCGTTATTAATAGCAATTGCCGTTCAAAGTGTAGGTGTCTATACATTAATAGAGTTAGGCGTTTTTGAATTTAATGCTGGGACTCTACCATTATTAGCAATTATAGTAGGTTCATTTATTTTTGGTATCGGTATTGTGTTAGCAGGAGGATGTGCGACAGGTACTTGGTATCGTGCTGGAGAAGGCTTAATCGGAAGCTGGATTGCTTTAGCAGGATATATGCTAATGGCTACAATCATGAAAACTGGGGTATTGGTACCTTTAAACGATAAAATAAGCTCTCCTCAGCTATCAACTAACTCAATTCCCGAAACACTTGGAATCAATGTATGGATTTTAATAGGAATATTAGTTGCTATTGTAGGATGGATTGTTTATAAAGAAGTAACGAAACCAAAAGTCTTCATTCCATCATTGAAAGCTAAAAGAACTGGGTTAGCACATATTTTATTTGAAAAACGCTGGCATCCATTTGTAACAGCAGTTTTAGTTGGGGCTATTGCAGTTTTAGCATGGCCATTAAGTGTGGCAACAGGACGTATAGGTGGGCTAGGGATTACTACTCCTTCCGCTAACATCCTCCAGTATTTAACTACCGGTGACACTGCGTTTATCAATTGGGGCGTATTTTTAGTGCTTGGTATTTTCATCGGCTCATTTATCGCAGCAAAAGCCAGCCGCGAGTTCCGCTTCAGAATGCCCGATGTTAAAACGGGTATTAATAGTTTTGTGGGTGGTAATTTAATGGGCTTCGGCGCTAGCTTAGCTGGTGGATGCTCTATAGGTAATGGTTTAGTTATGACTGCCATGATGACTTGGCAAGGTTGGATTGCTTTAGTATTTATGATTCTCGGAACATGGACTGCGGTATACTTCGTATTTGTCCGTGGACGCCAAAAAAACAAAGCAATGAAAGCAAGTGTAAAAACAGCTTAATAAGTGCGAGAGACTGCTCCTCAACCACCAATTTTAAAAATTACTTATCATAAAAAAGGAGAGATTTTATATGAAACAAGTATTAGAAGTTATGGGAATGGTTTGTCCTTTCCCTTTAGTAGAAGCAAAAGAAGCTATCGCTGAATTAAACTCAGGTGACGAGCTTGTAATTGAGTTCGATTGTACACAGGCTACTGAAAGCATCCCTCGTTGGGCAGCAGAAGAAGGACACAACATCACTAACTACGAACAGCTAAGTGATGCAGCTTGGACAATTACAGTTAAAAAGAAATAATATATTAGGGGATCCAGACACTAGTCAGGATCCCTCTTTTTCTTTTATGCTCCTAATATTACTTGGTCAAAACTAAACAGGGCCTCATTAATCTCGAATATATTATAGTTTTCTTGTTGGATAAAATACTCAATAATAACATCAAATTTATGACTTCTAGATAGCGTATAGCCTGCTTTTCCTAGTAGTTCATTTGTTTCTTTTAGATCTAATTGTAGAGCAATAGCAAAGGCAACTACAGTTTTCTTTAATGGGGTATAATCTTTGTTATTTCTGATTTTAGAAAACAGACGACGATCAATATTCGCTCTTTTGTATACTGCCACATCACTCATACCCTTCGCGTCTATGTAGCAAAGAAGCGTCTCGGAGAAGGACTTATCCATATGCTCTACCATTTCCTCTAGAGTCTGATTGGATTGCACCTCCATTAAATCTTCTTGTAGATACCTTTCCCTTCTATTCCTCCCGAAGCTTAAATCCATCTCGTCTACATAATGCTCATCGATAAATTCTTCGATAGACCTAAACAGTTTCTCACTTAATTTAAACGCTTTTTTATCAAACACAACGATATAAACAAGCATTTCATGTTTCATTAAGAAGGAACTTATCGTAGAAATTGCAACTTGTAGTGCCTGCTCCTTTGGATAACCGTATATACCGGAAGAAATTAAAGGGAAAGCAATAGATTCACATCCATATGATGAAGCTAAATCCAATGAATTTTTGTAGCATGCCTTTAGTAGCTCCTCTTCTTTATTTGAACCACCTTCCCATACTGGTCCTACTGTATGAATAATATATTTAGCTTTTAATTGAAAGGCTTCGGTCATTACAGCTTCGCCTGTTGGACAACTCCCTAGATTATTACAAGCCTCTTGTAGCTTCGTCGATCCAGCCTCCTGAAAAATCGCTCCGCAGACACCACCACCCATTTGTAGCTCCCGATTTGCTGCGTTAACAATAGCATCTACATGCATTTTCGTAATATCGTTTCGAACGATTTCTAATGGCATACTCTCTATCCCCTTTCCCTCACGGTCATTTTCTATTAAGTTAAATGATAGACAAAACAGAACAAGTTGAAAAGTATGACATATTTTTTTATTTTATTGCAACTTTTTAAATACTCCATACGAGGATAAAGTGAAAGGTGGGAAGAAATGGACATTGAAATGCTTTATTCACAGTATGTGAACGATATTTATCGTTACATCTATTCTCTGTGCAAAAATAAAGCTATCGCAGAGGACTTAATGCAGGACACGTTTTATAAAGCCCACATCGCTTTACTTTCCAATGAAATTAGAGATATCAAGCCGTGGTTATTTAAAGTGGCCTACTATACATTTATAGATTACATACGGAAGGAAAACCACACACAGCCTTCTAACAATATTGAAACCCAAACTATAGTTACCCCCGAGACAGTTGTATTGGAGGAAGAATCATACCGAGCGCTCTTAAAGTTATTGGATCAGTTATCTCCATATGAAAAGCAGGCAATAATGCTTTGTGACGTACATGAATGCACTTATGAGCAGGCAGCTAATATATTAGACTTGAAATTAAATACAGTGAAGAGCCATTTACTTCGTGGGAGAAAGAAAATGAGGTTGTTACTGACAAAGGAGGAAACGAAAAATGGATGAATATGAGAAATTACTTGCGAACTCCAAAAGAGATTGGGAGAATGCAACTGATACAAATAAATTACAAAAATCTATGAGAAGAAGTATTTCTTCATCTAGGTGGAAATTGATTCTTGCAACCCTTACGACTGGATTACTCATTGTGCCAATCAGTTATCTTTTAACCTTTATCTACTATGCATTTGGTACAAGCTCTACAACACTAATGGATGTTGCGAGCAACACATTATACGTGACGGAACCCAACACTTCACTAGAGGAAATGGAATTTGACATGGAATTTACCCCCTTTTCTATGAAGCTAGGATTCGACCAGTATAAACGTATCGGAGAAGAGGATTATATAGCGAACACTTACAACTTACAATTTACGCTAGGTAGCCTTTCTAAAAAAGAAGTGGATACATCTCTTGAGAGAGTAGGTGCTAAACATCCTACAGAAACAAATCCTTGGCTGACCCACCCAGATAATCGCAATGAAATTGATAATTCTCGTGAATGGAAGGTTCTCGAAGGCTTACCTGATGAAACAGTAGCAGAGGCCTACATTTCGTTAAACGATGTAGTAGATGTAGAAGAAATAGAAAAACTAATGCCTAATGTAGATATCGTGTGGGCAGCTATTGATACTGGTGTAGAAGACAAAAATTTAAGTAAGGATGGAGATGTTGTTTCTCCAATTGGTTATCCTATACAGCTTGATCAAACTTATTGGTCACCTTTTAGAGATGTGGCTTCCAATGAAGAAGCTTTTATCGATATTCTCCAGTTTATCGTTAAGCATGAAGAGTTAGCGACAGAAGTGTCTAGCGCTAAGAATTTAGCTCTATCTGAACGCATTGAATTTATAGAAAAAAATGGTGTGAAGACATACGCAGTAGTAGTGACAGGTCCAAAACAAGACCTGCTTGGATTAAAGGATCTAAGCGTTATACGGACATTAAAAATTGGTGAGGTGAAATTATGGAATTGGTCACATTAAAACGTTTCGATCGAATATTAAACATTGCAGGCTGGATTGGAATTTTAAGTGGATTGGCTGCTCTATTTTTTCTAAACATCGGGATTTTAACAAACTTTGCTATTGATATAAATAGCCTTTACTCAATTGCAGTTGGACTTACGATTATTTTAAGCGTTTTGGCTCTATTTTCAAGAACTAGCCGATCACTAGGTGTATGGGGTATTGGTTTGGGAGTATTTCTCATGCTATTTCAAACAGTTATTTTCTTTTTAGGCTGGATGGTTATCCCGTTTCCGTAAGAAATGCTAAACTAGTTTCATGAGGAGGGATTTAATATGCAGAAGCTACAATGGGAAAAGTCCTGGGACAAAGCAGTAGCTACCCAGGATCGAGAACAAATTGAACTCATTTTTCTGAAAACGAAAGACCTGATGATCGAGGATATTCTTTTCACTCCTATTCGAGAAGCAATCAATCATAAAAAAGAGTTTCTTGTAACTGTCCTGGTACATAATTTTACCGATCAGGAGCTCATCTTTGACCAGACTCGGTTAGTCTATGCCATTGGCAACGAGATAATGGCAAGACACCTATTCACAATACCGATGCTTATAATCCCTCCTAAAGCTAGTATGCCTTGGACATTTATATTTCCAGAAGGAAGTTATATCGCTGCAAGCTTTTTAGAAAATGGAAGATTACAAATACATTCTATTTAAAAAGGATGATTGTGACTTAAATCACGACCATCCTTTTCAATTATCTTCGTGAGTAGTTATTTCATACTCAAAATGGCTAACATTATCAAATCCTTTAACACGATATAAGAATCTTCCCATATGATCCTTGCCAGTTATATCTAAAATAACCACAATTTTTCTAGGATTGTACGAGGCTAGATAAGCGAGACTTACCTGTTCTTCTCTCATTTGGTTGTTGAGATACTTTAAATATAAGCTACGATCATTACCAACCTTATTTATAGCAGGAATATAAAGACTTCTACTCTCCTTAGGTTCCAAACTTCTGATACTACCTAAATCCTGGAAGAGTGGGTTAATAATAAAACTTAAATTGGTTAGTTCTTCATCACTTGAATTAGTCACCTCAATTGTCACGCCATCTTCGTAATGATAATATTCCCCCTGAAATAACCGTTCATTTAAATAGAGAGCTCCCCATACAAAGAGCACAAACGATATGAGAGCTACTAAAAGGATGTAAATTTTTTTCTTCAACAAGACCCTCCACTCTAGTTACATATCTTATATTTTTCTTTTAAGACAATTTTTTATAAGCTCGTCTCGTTGCATATTCTGAGCAGCCATAACAAAGTTTCAGCTTCTTTCCCTCTGGACTTTTAAACAAACGGTAAGGGCCTGCTTTTCTATGACAAATGGAGCATTTTGTAGAAAATATTTTAAACATTTTGTTCCTCCTAAAACTATATCTCTGTTAATCTCTTACTTTTACTTTTTCTACACCCTGTGTAATTTTTTAATGTTGTTTCTCCAAATAATCCAATAACCCCATAGCACCAACCTCGGTGTCAATTTGGATGATTTGATATACTTCATGGTCATCAGGAATCTCTTGCCCTCTTAAATGATCCTTTACTAATGCCTGAAGTCTTTTTGCCAGCTCCTCATGGTCTTTTTGTTCTCTTTTAACGTCCTTTGCCGTTTCCAAGAATAACGGAAGCCATTCAGAAACCTGCGCTAGTCCTGCTTCTGCATCAGCAGTCATTCCAAAGTGACCATAGTAAATATAGCTTAATTTCATATTTTGGAATCGCTCGATAGCTTTTTGCATCGCCTCTGGATTGAATTGATTTGGTGAAGTGGAAGGTAGCACTAGATCAATACCATCTTTAGCTAGCTGCTCGTAACGAACTCCAACCGTGTCTCCTGAAAACATGCCATTACTGACCGGATCATAAATGCCAAAATGATGATTGGCATGACCCGGAGTATCAAAGAAGGTCAGTGTACAATTTTCTCCAATCTGTAACGTTTCTCCTTCTGCCCTGGTTAACAGTCTTTCCTCTGGAATCGCAACAATAGGATCAAACAAGTCATCAAATTTTGAACCATATACTGCTCTTGCGCCTGCAATAAGTCGCTCAGGCTCAGCCAAATGTCTGGCACCCTTTGGATGCACAACTACTTTCGCATTAGGACATTCCTGCAATAACAGGCCTGCTCCCCCAGCATGATCTAGATGAATATGTGTCACAATAATATATTTAACCTCATCTAAGGAGAATCCCAGTTCCTGTAAACCTTCCTTCAAATGCTTGACCGAGGGACTTGGTCCTGTTTCCACTATTGTTAATTTCTCTTCCTGAATGACATATGTACCTGTTCTTTCTGTTAATCCCATATCATAACCATCGATTAAATATATTCTGTCATTCAGCTTTAATGGATAATTGTTTTTCATCTTACTTCCTCCTTTTTCACTCTTAATTGTCCATCGCGGAAACTAATGGCCACATTCTAACCTCCATACTTTTTGAATAATGTAGGACTGGCTCATCGCCTTCCACTTGGATTCCCTGCTCGGAAAGCATGGTATTTACTCGAATTTCCGCCTCCGCCTGCTGTAATGGCCACTTCCTATGAAGTATGTCACAACGGAGTGGCTCCCCTTTTTTACTTAACGTATATAAGCAATAGCGCTCTGTCAGCCACTCCTCAAAACTGCCTTCTTCTGCATAGAATGGTTGGGAGATAGGACGGTAACTGCATTCTAGCTTTGCATTTACACCATGTCGCCGCTTGCTTGAATATTCGATGGTCGATTGGCTTCTAACTACCTTCATATCTGCATGCATATAAGGTAAATGGTATACCGTTTGGGCCACCTTCACGGCAAGTAAATTTTCCGCATCCAAACTAAAGAAAAACACGCCTGGCTTTCCATTTATCGTGACATAAGTTCGAACATTCAACTCAGCAAAACGATCGGTCCCAGGAACTCTTGGTGTTCCACGCAGCCTAATGTTTGTCATATGGAAAGGAACGACACCAATCCAACCTTTGCCATTAAACGAATCTAAAGGCAGTACGTCAGGTACGATTTTTCGTAAAACATTTAGATCAATAGGATAATGTACAAACAACAGGTCATTCCATGTCTGGGTCATCGTCCAAGGTAGTTTAGGGAGTGGCCAGGACCGGTGACTAGCATCCCATTTATCTTTTTTGTCCTCCATAGCTTTACTCCTTTTCTTTTACAATGTCTATTATCTCCATTGGCTGTTTTAACTTAGGAAATCCGTAGAGTTGATCGCTTACGCTAGACGGTAAAAACCATGTAGCCTGGTAAGGTCTCATCCCCACCTCAATTGCTCCCCTTAGCTCATCGGAACCCCCATCTCCTATAAATAAACAATGCTTAGGATGCACATTTAGATTGTTGCAGGCAATTAGGTAGATTGCTGGATTTGGTTTACGCTCTCTCACTTGGTAAGAGAATACTACGGCAACAAACACTTATTCCAGGCTTCTACCTCCTCTGAAGTACAATTACTAATAAGTCCAATTTTAATATCCAAGGCTTTAAGATTTTCTATCATTTTTATAATAGATTCATCAATATTCTCAAAGGCGACCGACTTAACAAATACCCTTTGCTCATGTATTATTTTGATGGCCTGTTCATCAATTGGTAGGCCGTTTTCTTTTAATATTTCTCTTAAAACAGTAGGATGATCGAGATAAGTTCCGTCCATTCTTTCATTAACTCTCGCATGCCATTCTCTTTTATAGAGCGATTCCTCCAATCCAAGAGATTCTACAGAGTAGCTTGCTTTCTTACCTCCCTCTTTCCATTCCGTAATAAGTGTCTCAAACAAATCAAAAAACACCGCTTGAATCAAAAAGGTCACCCCTAAATTTTGTGAGTTACAGGTAACCTTCTACAGATTATAAGCAAAAACCTTCCTACTGGGAGATTTGAGGCCAATTATTTTGAATTTACAATGCATTCCTTTAGGGTATATATATAGTTGATTTAATGAAAAGGAGATGTTACTTAATGGGAAATACTTCTATGTTTGATTCATACACATTACCATCTGGCGTTACATTAAAAAATCGAATTTTAATGGCTCCAATGACAACTTATTCATCCGAGAAAAATGGCGATATATCAGATGACGAACTAATCTATTATGCTCGACGTGCTAAAAGTGGAATCGGGGCAGTTATTACAGCGTGTGCTTATGCAGAGCCACTTGGTGCTGGATTCGAATACTCAATAGGTGCTGAATCTGACGATAGAATTCCTAGTCTGAAAAAGCTAGCAAATGCTATTAAAGACAATGGAGCAAAGGCTATACTACAAATCTTCCATGCCGGGCGACAATCGAATTCGAAGGTGTTAAATGGCGAACAGCCTGTATCTGCCAGTGCTGTTGCTGCTCCACGCGACAATGCAGAAGTGCCACGCGAAATGACAGCAGAAGAAATTGAAAAAACAATTGCTTCTTTTAAGGAAGCAACGCGAAGAGCTATTGAGGCAGGATTTGATGGAGTAGAAATCCATGGGGCGAACACTTACTTAATCCACCAGTTCTTCTCTCCACACTCCAATCGTAGAACAGACAAATGGGGCGGAAGCTTAGAAAAGCGCATGACATTCCCGTTAGCAATTGTTGAGGCTGTTCAGACGGCAGCTAAGCAGTACTCAACAGAGCCATTCATAATAGGATATCGTTTTTCACCAGAGGAGTATCAGGATCCTGGATTTACAATGGAAGATTCTTTGGAGCTTGTACATGTTTTATCTGAGAAAAATCTAGATTATATTCACGTTTCCCTTGGGCATTTCTTTGGTTCCTCTAATCGTGATGAAAACGATACTACTCCACGCATTAAACTTATCCAGGAAGCAATTGGAGACAAAGTTCCTGTAATGGGCGTTGGTACTTTGGAAACTAGAGAGGACGGTGAAAAAGCATTAGAGGTGACTCCCCTTGTTGCGATTGGACGTGCACTAGTAACTGACCCTGAATGGTTTTCAAAACTGGAAAAAGGAGAAGACGACACCATCTTCCCAGCTGTGTATGTAAGCAAAAAAGAGGAACTGGACATTCCAGATCCATTATGGGATAAAATTATGCAGGTTAAAGGTTGGTTTAAGGTTGCAGACTAACATTTAAAAACGGCTCCGGAGATTAATTTTCCGGAGCCGTCATTTATCATCGCATATAAAACAAACCACCGCTAATAATCTCAATACCAACTCGAGCCGCATACTGCTCCTCGAGAGCCTTTTTCTCCATTTCGTAGCACTCTGGCTTCTCTTCTACACCTTCATAAAAGTATTCAAGTACCTCTAGGCTCCTTCGCCATCTTTCTTTTGCTTCTTCCGCCCATGTATGATCGTCGTTAGCAATAATACCGTCAATTACTGCATCTAACCGCTCTAAACCACGTAATGGCTTAATGATATATGGCAGATTAAATACATTGTCTGGCATAGCCACATCAAAACTAATTTCTTTCATCGAATCGTGGAAATCCTCCCTAACAATTCCAGTCATTAAATTTAACCCCAAGGAGAAGAGAGTTTCCTTTGTCTGATCACTATAGTAGGTAATCTTATAATTGACCCCTAACCAAGGTGTAAATATGACTTGGGTATCACTTACTACCTTTTCATACATATGGACAAATGACCCGAGCTCCTGTGCCGCTTGGAACATTTGGTTAAGCCTGTTCGAACCAAAATGGATTACCTCTCCTTTTATATCCTCTTGCAGCTTCGTTTTGTCTGTAATGAATGTCAGCTGCATAGGACTCGACTCGGCACCAGTTGCTTCTACATATTGCCAATAATACGGTCGATTCATAAGCTTTTTATCCATCTCTTCCGTCAATTGAACGACCACGTAATGGTCGCTCTCACTTAATATCGGGCAATTATTTTCTTTAAAAAATTGAAGTAAAAAATCGTGAACTTGTTTTGGGTACATGCATACCCTCCTTCCATACCCTACCTGCACTATATTGTTTTTTTATAAGTCGTTAGAATATCATCTAGTTCGCCGACTACCTTTTCAAATACATCGATTTTGGTGTAAAGCAAATCTAGAATATGCTGCTCAATCGTATCCTGAATAGCCAAATTATAGATGTGGACATCATGCTCTTGCCCTAATCTATGCACTCGCCCAATTCGTTGCTCTAGCTTCATCGGGTTCCAAGGAAGATCATAGTTGATAACATGATGACAAAACTGGAGATTGATACCTTCTCCACCCGATTCGGTTGCTATTAGCACCTGTGCCTGCTCCTTGAACAAATGCTTCATCCAATCACGCTTGTTTTTGTTGAACTTCCCGTTAAATAAAACACTTGTAATTCCCTTCGTGCTTAAATACCATTGCAGATAAATTTGACTTGCACGGTATTCCGTAAAAATAATCACCTTGTCATTTGCTTCTGCAATAATCTCATAAGCTTTTTCTGCTTTAGAGTTAACTTCAAGAGACATGAGCTTCTGCATCACACTTTGCACATAAGCAACCTCTTCGCGGTTGGTACATTTCTCCACCATGTTATTAAGTGTTAAACAGGTTGCTTCCTTGCTGCTACACATTTCCTTTTGAAGTGTAATCATAGAAAAAGCACCAGAAAAAACAGAGGAAATATTCTTTAAATCGGAAATCATCTCATATGCTTCCTTTTCCTCTTTTGTAAATTCAATTGGAATTATATTCACCTTACGAGTTGTCCATTCAATTCCAGTATCCTGCCTTCTGTTTCTTACCATTACCTGATTCACCAGTTCCCTTAAATACTCATCATGCTCTAGGCTGTGTTTGCTTGCAGAAAAAGACTCCTGGAATGTCTCATAATTTCCCAAATGACCTGGCTTCAATAGAGAAATAAGATAAAATAATTCAAATACATCGTTTTGAACAGGCGTCGCTGTTAACAGCAAGCAGAATTTCTTTTTTAACCCTTGAACGAATTCATATATTTTCGTTTTATGATTTTTCAGCTTGTGCGCCTCGTCAATGATGATCATGTCATAATTTTGAGCATATATGAGTTCTTTATGCGGACTTTTTTTGGCTGTATCCATGCTCATAATGACAATGTCATTGTGGTCAAGGGAATAACTCTTTTTGTATGGGATGGCAGGTATATGAAATTTGAAATTCATCTCTTCCACCCATTGATTAATCAAAGATGCTGGTGCTAGTATTAGAGCCTTTTTAACAAGTCCCCGTACCATATATTCTTTCAATATTAAGCCTGCCTCAATCGTTTTACCCAGACCTACCTCGTCCGCTAAAATTGCTTTCCCATTCATACGTTCAATAACTGTCTGCGCCACCTCTAATTGATGGTTTAAAGCCTGAAGATTTGGCAAATACTTTGGAGACTGAAGTCCCGTAAACTCAGTTATTAAATTATTTTTTACTATGTCATAGCTCATATTATAGAGATTCCAATTATCCCATGACTCTTCATTTTCCAATCGTTTTGTTAAGCCTTCCTTCCAGGAAGACGATCTTTCAATCAACATAAAAAACACCTCACAGCAAATCATTTTTCTTAGATTGCCCAAATGTGAGGTGTGTATGATTTATTTTCGAGAATATAAAATATAAAGACTCTCAAAATGGAAAATTCATTCTTAAAATAAACTATCTATCGTGTTTTCTCTTCCCTTTAAAGCTTCCCATGTTCTATGTACTGTAAAGTTTTGAGCTAAAACGTTAGATCTTTTGGTTATCTCATCTGGATATCCAAGTATTTCTAGCAATTTTATAGCATTTCTTGAAATAGAAGGCCCATCATGAATTTTATAATCAAATTGTACTTCTCCACCTTCAACCTTTTCCCTAAAGTGATAATTATCATATATACTTTCCGCTATTTCGGTCAGCTCGATGTCATGGGTTGCCAACAAATTTATACCTTTATTTAGAGATAGCCACTCCATAATGGAGGCCGACGCTGCTATTCGTTCAATGGTATTTGTCCCTTTTAGAATTTCATCTATAAACGAAATACAAGGCTTTCCTCCCGTTATGAGGCGAATAATTCGCTGTAACGATTTTATCTCAGCAATAAAATAGCTGTCACCATTCAACACATTATCCTGAACCGCCATAGAAGTTACGATATAACTAGGCTTCATAGTCCAGCTTTTTGCAATTGCTGTATTGATTGTTTGTGCTAGGATGGCATTAATAGCCACAGCTTTAATATATGTAGACTTCCCAGAAGCATTAGAGCCTGTGATAAGCGTAGATTTCCTTAAATGAGAAGAATTTAAAACTGGCTTTACTAGAAGAGGATGCGCCATTTTTTCAAATGTAAGTACCTCTTGGTCTGTAAAAGTAGGTGTACAGTATGTATCTAATGTATTACGGTAATAACTGACTGCTATTGCCGCATCAAGCTTTCCTACTAAAGTCCAAACTTCTTCATATTCCTTTTGGTGAGCAGAAATTGTTTTGAAAATCTTATTATAGGAAATAAAATCTAACAAAAAGAGGATACGCACGTATTCTAACAATAAATCAAACTCACCACTTCCTCCACTTCCTAAGGTTGCAATCCTGTTAAAGGTAACTACCTTTTTTAAAGGCTGAACACTTTTTTTTAGTCCATCTATATATGGCATTAGCATCAAATCTTTAAGAGAAGCTATTCGCTTACCAGCAAATATAATAGCAGCAGCATACCCCACCGAATGAAGGTTATTTTCTATCTTTGTCTTGTTTCGATAATAAATGATTCCATTTAAGATCAGTGAGCCTATAAAACTTAATATTCCATATTTAATACTTATAAATAGGAAAAGTAGAGAAGCTATGGGCAGAAGTGCAAGGATTACGTACATATAAGTTTTTTTTATTTCAATCTCTTTGAAGTCAAAGAAATAGGAAGATGAATTTGTATAGTTTTCTTTGCCAAGATCAGAAAGTATTAGAAGTATTTTTTCTCTCAAGTTTACGTTTTCTGTAAATAGTGAATACAATGCTTCATTGCTTTCTTTCTTGTTTGGGTCGATTGCTCGAAGCTCATTAAATAAGTATTCCTCCCCTACAGATGATTGAGTGTAATTTAGCTTTTTGAAAACCTCATTCATTCCTAAATCAGCCCACGTCAGCTCATCCACACCATCATAAACTTTCAATTGTTTTTTCTTATTAAACCAATAGGAGGATATGGAGTTCAAATCTGCTTCTGGCGAGGAAAATATACCAGAAGCCCATTCTTCTCTAAACTTCTTTAATTTCTTTCTTTCTCTAGTAAGTAAATGATAAGAAATGAAGGCAATTACCACGATTGCGATAATGAAAAATGTACTCATTAATAGCCCTCCTATTAAGACTGTTCAGACCTCAGCTTATTCACTTCATCTGTCCAAGCTTTAATTTTTTGATGGATGCGATTATATTCGTTTTCCACCGTCTGTTTTTTTGATTCACTTAAATCATCATTCCACTTGGATAATGTGTCTTTTCGTTCCTGCACCTTAGTTTGTAGTGCTTCTGCTTGTTGTGCTGATATTATTTCTTCCGTTTCCATCCATGTCACCATTTGACTCAATCGATTCCGTTCATTGGAAATGGCAAAAGAAAGGGAAAGCGAAATCTTACTAATATCATACTGCGCATTAGAAATAGCAAAACCATTAGGTGCATTTAATTGAATATAAGACACATCTAAGACACTTGGTATAACCCACTTTTCTTCGATACTTATATTCAATTCGTCGCTATTTTCAGCAGAAATATATTCTCCTTTTCCCGCTTCAGCTACAGCCTTTAATTGATCTTGACCTTTTTGGTCTACATTAAAGCCAATAATATTTACTTGACGGTTTTCATTTCCTTTAGCAAACTCTTCGGCCTCTTTAATAGGATCCCCGTCGCATGTCTCTGCTCCGTCACTAACAATATAAACAGTTAATGCACCTTCATAATTCTTACTTGCTTCATTTGCTGTTTTTATTGCGGCAGCTAATGGAGTCCATCCTTTTGCCGCGACATCATCAACTACAGGATCAAATTTATCCGTACTATAAGACTGCATTGGATAAATCTCATCTATCTTTGTACAAGAAAGCTCCTTATCTTTATCCTCCTGTGTACCTGCATGGCCATAGACAAAAAGAGAAACTTCACTAGAAGCTCCAATCGTCTTTGCAAAGCGCTTCATAGCAGTTTTTGCTATCCCCATCTTTTGTTTGCCATCTACGGACAATAGCATACTTGAACTTGCATCGAGTAATAGCATCGACTTTGGTGTAACTTCCTCATTACTTCCACCTGAGATTGTTTCTTTAGTAGGCTCAGGTAAATATGGTTCATTTAAAACGGCTACATAATTCATCTGTTTATCTAACAGATCACTATACACAGTGCTACCGAAATAATAGAGAAGCATTTTAAATAATGTTTCCTCATCTTTTATCATGTCCGTAGTATTTTTAAGCTCTTCTTGTTCATCTAGTGTTAGCTCTCTTGCATCCTTTGGCCAACTGGATGTTTCGTGTTCAAAAGAATAGTCTAGTGAGAACAAACCTGGCTCAGAATTCTTCCATTCCTCTAAATTTGTCGGAATAATAATTTGTTCAATTGCGAGGAGTTTTTCTTTTTCAATGTTCTCCTCTTCTGTTACTATTTTTTGATTGTCATTTATTTTTTTATTTTCTTCACCTGCTTGGGATTCATTCGAGCAAGCTGATAGGAACAATACGAGCAATATAGTTAATAAAGTAAATAGTCGATTCATGAAATTCCTCCTTGCTTTTAAACTTACTTATAATTCCATACGTAACATAATGGAAAAATGTTTCATTTAAGAGAAGAAACAACTTTTATTATTACGGATATAACCTTAAAATTTGTTTTAGAAGAAAAAGGAGGTTGCTTTTATTTTTTAAAAATGGTATACTAGTTCTTGTCTTGTTGCTAGTACAGTAACATTATATGGAGGAATACCCAAGTTCGGCTGAAGGGATCGGTCTTGAAAACCGACAGGCGGGTCATACCGCGCGGGGGTTCGAATCCCTCTTCCTCCTCCATTTTTATTTACGTTGTTTGTAAGTGTAAAATATAGTATACTAGTTTATATATTAACACCGATGCAGGCGTTAGCCGAAGCAGGTGTCTTACTTTCTTTGAGCGTAGTTGATTTAAATTTCAACATATATTATTGTCGCGGGGTGGAGCAGTTCGGTAGCTCGTCGGGCTCATAACCCGAAGGTCACAGGTTCAAATCCTGTCCCCGCAACCAAATGGTCCCGTGGTGTAGCGGTTAACATGCCTGCCTGTCACGCAGGAGATCGCCGGTTCGATCCCGGTCGGGACCGCCATTTTTATTGTAAGCAAGCAGTTCCTATGCAACTAAGTGATATAGCATACATATTTTGTATTATACTTAACTGACTATGAGATACTAAGCTTCGTTTACTTGATACAAATTTAGGCTCAGTAGCTCAGTCGGTAGAGCAAAGGACTGAAAATCCTTGTGTCGGCGGTTCGATTCCGTCCTGAGCCACCATTTATGTTTTAATATGCGGGTGTAGTTTAGTGGTAAAACCTCAGCCTTCCAAGCTGATGATGAGAGTTCGATTCTCTTCACCCGCTTCCAATAAAAAGAAGACCTATTGATGCAAAGATCAATGGGTCTTCTTTTTTTGTCGTTTCTTTTTCAATTTCTTTCATTCGTTGGAATAATAACTCCTTGTTAGGACAAGATAATAGGAGAAAATGATGAGAGGCGGTAATGACTATGACTACAGAATGGTTTGACAGAGTAACAGAGGAGCTACAGGATCATTTGAATTCGATTTGCGAGCAGTACGATCAAGTCGGCCACATGAACATTAATCGCGCCTCTAAACATCCGCGAATTGAATTTTTTGTTAGTACGTTAGAGGATGAGCGAGACTATTTTTGCACTATTCTATTTGATCCTTATAATGAAGAGTTCTATGTTGAAAGTTTCGATGTTGAACTTCTTCAACCTACCCGAATAATGTTGGATGACATTACTGATATTATAGAAGCTGTTCATGAAAGCTTTCACGAATTTCTTGAAGATGACAGTGAAAGTGAATTAATTTATTTGGAAGATTATGATGATACCAACGATGACAATGATGATGACGATGAAATCATGTTAGAGGAAATTGATGTGGATTGGGAAACACCTGAGGTTACTGCATTTTTAATAGATGATAATATTGAGGTAACATATCAGTTCGGTATAGACAGTGCCAATGGCGATGGTGTTCTCCGTAGAAGAAATCGTAGCTGGGTAGATGATGAGGAGTTCGTCGATGAAAGTACCTTTACTTTTAAAAAAGATGAGGCAAGTACAATTATAGCTATGATCGCAAGCCATATGGATAAATTAATCGGATATGATGAAATTATTGATCTTTAATGTTTTTACATCTTCAATTGTACAAGTACCAATTGAAGATGTTTTATTATGTGTGAAATAATCAACCACTGGAGATAAATGTAGTCTTACTTGTAAACTATTTACCGACAAAAGAATATTCTCAAATATATTTACACCTGTGCCAAGCAGATTAACTTTATTGTCACTCAATTATCACTTCAAAGGAATAGATTGTCATTGATTTGTACTCATTCTCTGCTAACAGAATAACATTGAAAAAGCCTTCTAAATGAAAGAAGGCTTTGATAACGAATAAATTGTCTATTTCCAAGTGTATTTAGTAGTCACTAAAATATAAAAATTTTAGCACCGCAATTGCGGTGCTTTTTTAGGTGATGAATTGTACTAGCAGTCCTTTAATACCCCTCATATAGCACTCCATAAATAAAATATAATTTATCTTATTATTTCTATCACTTCACCCGTTTTAATAGATTCCAGACAAGCTTCTATCACTCGCATGTTCTCCACACTAAATCCCCCAGTCACTTCGGGGTTTGTGTTGTTTAAGATGGCATCCGAGAAATGTTCCACTTCTATACGGTAGAGATCACCATGTATACTTTCTTCTAGTGTCATGTCATGTTGTTGGATTAAAATTCTTCCTAAACCACCATTCTGGTCTGGCCGAAATGCGAATGGTACTTTAATCGTCCCTAAAGATCCCACTATTTCATATTCATTTCTTCCTGCCATGTCAAAGCTACAATTGAAGGTAGCATGAATACCATTATCTAATTGTAAAGTTCCAAAAGCACTTATGTCTACTTCGGTTTCACTATCTAGTTTTGCCAAGCAATGGACCTTCACTGGTTCAGCACCCGCCATGTATCGAATTGCATGAATACAATAACAGCCTACATCAAATAGACTGCCTCCCCCCATTTCTTTATTCATTCTAAATTGGCTTTTACGATTGTCCATATAAAATGAGTGACTTGATGTGATTAGTTTAATTTCTCCTATCGCACCGGACGAAATCAGTTCTTTCACACGATTATGCTGTGGATGGAGCTGATACATGAAAGCCTCCATGAACTTCACATTTTGTTCCATACAGACTTCTACCATCTCTGACGCCTCTTTTGCTGTAAGAGATATTGGCTTTTCACAAAGTATATGCTTTCCTGCCTTAGCTGATTTAAATACCCACTCCTTATGCAAATGATTAGGTAGCGGAATATAGACCGCATCAATCATTGGATTAGCGAGAAGCTCCTCATAGCTTTCATAAGCAATAGGAATATCTAAAGCTCTCGCTACATCGTGAACATTACTTCCTCTACCCGCAATAGCAACCAATTCTGCATTGCTCGCCCTTTTGATAGCCGGAATAAGCTGCTCTTGCGCAATTCTTGCTGTACTTAAAATTCCCCAACGAATTTTGTTCGCCACTGTACTCGCCTCCTTGTATTTCATAGAGTATTTCTTAATGCTTTGTTCGGCAAAGTCTGAGTATTTTCCTCCTACACAAAAATATACTTTTAGAAAGCCCTCTCCTAAATTCTTTTTCTGTTAAAATGAGTATAGTTGTTTATCAAATAGAACTGGAACGGTGAAGAAAACTTGAAAACTTTTAAGAAGATGTATATTGAAATTACAAGTGTTTGTAATCTTGCATGTAGCTTTTGTCCACCAACTGCTCGCAAGGCCAACATCATTAAATTGGATGCCTTTAATAACATCCTTGATCAGATAAAGGACCATACGAGATATATTTACCTGCATGTTAAAGGAGAGCCATTGCTCCATGCTAGGATTGACCAGCTTCTAGACGCAGCTCATGCCAAAGGGTTTAAAGTGAATATTACTACAAACGGGACCCTTATTAAAAAGAACCGAGAGAAATTATTAGGAAAACCTGCACTACGCCAAATAAACTTCTCTCTTCACAGCTTTGATGGCCATGAGGGATCTGAGAATCGAGAAAAGTACCTAGGAGATATTCTTGAATTTGTTCGTGATTCGAGAGAGAATAATACTATCATTTCCTATCGTTTATGGAATCTCCAACAAGATCAGGTGTCTGATCTGGTACAACGAAGAAATCGAGAAACCTTAGAAATTCTAGAAAACGAATATAACCTAGATTTCAAGATCGAAGAAAAGGTACAGCCAGGCAAAGGGATTAAAATTGCACCAAACGTTTTTCTAAACCAAGACCATGAATTTCAGTGGCCAAGCCTTCAAGCCCCTGAGGACGACGGCAAAGGATTCTGCCACGCCCTTCGTAGCCAAGCGGCCATCTTAGTAGACGGAACAGTTGTCCCATGCTGTTTAGACGGTGAAGGTGTCATTAACTTAGGCAATGTCAATAAAACCCCCTTCTCCGAAATCATTGAAAGTGAACGAGCAAATGCACTTTATGATGGATTCACAAGAAGAGAAGCCGTTGAAGAAATGTGCAGAAAATGTGGATATAGACAGAGGTTTGGGGTTTAATTTTGTTCATCTATATAAGAAATAAGTAGCAGCCCATCGAGAACTTGTCTCCGATGGGTTTTTATCTGTCTTAAATATAGAAGTGATAGAATTTTTCAACTAAAGTTACTATTTTAATATATATAAATAAATGTAAAATCCGGACGATATCTTCTTAGTGACAATAAATAAAGATTGGAATTGATTTAATGAATAAAATTTTCCTTATTATAACTATAATAATTTTTAGTCTCACGATTACTGCTTGTTCGAGTTCCCAAATAGACAATCAAAGCAACCAAATGAAAATAGGTATCATGCTTTCAGAAGCTGGTTTAGGCGACCAATCTTTTTCAGATTTAGGATTTGCGGGTCTTGAAAAGGCACGAGATGAATTAAATATTTCTTTTGATTATCGAGAAATCCAAGATAGTGAAACCTATGAAAATGGTTTAGAGGAATTAGTAAAACAAGAGAATGATTTAATCATTGGTTTAGGATTCTCTATGCTAGAACCTATGGAAACAATAGCAAAAAAGTATCCAGACAAGACTTTTTTATTAATTGATTCTCAGTCAGATCTTCCTAATATTTATAATATTACTTTCAAAGAAGAAGAAGCTTCTTTTTTAATAGGGGCACTAGCTGGTATGAAAACCAAGACTAACGTAGTTGGGTTCGTCGGTGGAGAAAACAATCCTCTCATACAAAAATTTGAAAAAGGCTTTATCGAGGGAGTTAAATCTGAAAACCCTAATGCAGAAATACTAAGCCAGTATGCCAATACTTATGATGACGATAAATTAGGAGAAAAAATCGCTGAGCAATTTATCGCAGATAAAGCAGACTTTATCTATCCCGCTGCAGGATTTACTGGTGTAGGCGTTATAAATGAATCCCAACGTTTAGGTACATATTCTTTCGGAGTAGATAGTGACCAGTTTTACTTAGCTGAAAAAGCAGTTGTCAGCTCCATGATTAAACAGGTGGATCAAGTAATATTTAATACTGTAAAAGAAATTGTTGAATCCGGAAAAATTGCTAACAAGAATAGTGAATTAGGTTTAAAAGAGAACGGTTTAGATATTGCACCTATTCGCATTATCGACCTGTCACCTTCTGAAGAGGAAAGATTAAAGAAATTACGAGAAGAAATTTCAAATGGGAATATCACAATATTAAAATAGAAATTAAGGTGACGATAGATTGAAACTTAAACAAAAAATATTACTCATTTCCATTATTCCCTTAATGCTCTCCACTTGCATTATCGGTTTTAATATTATTCAGTTAAAATCTTTAAATGCTTCTACGGAGACAATTGTTCAAACACTTCTTAATGTAGAGGAACTTAATAGCTCAACCAAAAGCTTACAAAAATCATTAAGTGCATATTCTCTCAACACATCAGAGAGCAATAAAAATGATATACAGGTAGACTTAGACTCTATCCAATCCACTTACGATATATTAACTCCTAGTTTAACTAGTGAAAAACAAATAGATATTTCTCAACAAATATCTAAGAAATATAATGAAGTCTTAAAAGAGACAGAAGCTGCTATAACAAATAACAATCAAGCCGAGGTCAAACGTCAATCTCTACGAACAAAAGGGTTAATAAATGACGTCATAGAACTAAAAAGAAATATAAACAAAGAATATACGGACATGCAAATGAGTTTGCATGCAAAAATAGATAGTATCGTAAGTATTTCTATTGCTTTAGCATTGGTTTTATTAATAGGTAGTATCGCAATTGTTGTATTTTTCACAAATCGCATTGTTTCTCCAATTAAACAAATTACTAAAAATGCAGAAGAAATCGCAAACGGGAATCTAGTAGTTGATATGAAGAAAATCCATTCTCGTGACGAAGTAGCTACATTACAAGTAGCTTTTGAGAAAATGACTTTAAATTTAAAAGAAATCATTTCTCATGTCTCAGATAGCTCCAACCAAGTTGCAGCTTCAGCCGAAGAATTGATGGCTAGTGCTGATGAAACGATGAAGGGCACCGAATTAATCTCTACTACTATTCAACAAGTGTCAGATGATACCGAACATCAGAAACGCATTTCAGACGAATCTGCTGTTTCAGCTGAAGAAAGCTCAGTTGAAATAACACATATTGCAGCACAGGCTAATTCAGCTTTACAACTAACAATTTCTACGAATCAAATGACTATAGAGGGTTCAAATTTTGTGTCAGAAACCGTTACACAAATGAATCGTATAAGCGAGGCTGTAGAAGATACGGATAGCGCACTTGTCATCCTTAATAATCGAACAGCCGAAATTGTACATGTATTAAAATTAATAACAGATATCGCAGAGCAAACGAACCTACTTGCATTAAACGCAGCGATAGAAGCAGCCAGAGCTGGTGAAGCAGGAAAAGGATTTGCCGTAGTGGCTGGTGAAGTGAGAAAGCTTTCCGAACAAACAAGAAAATCTGTATCAGATATTACAGGTATTGCTGTTGAGATTGAAGGTGACACAAAAAAAACCATTCAATCCATTAATGATGCAAAGGAAAGAGTTAAATCTGGTATAAGGATTGCTCATTCAACGAAGGTGACATTTCATGATATCCTAACAGCTGTTGAGCAAGTTAAAGACCAAGTAAGTAATATCTCACTGATCTCCAACAAAATTCAAACTCAGGTTACTCAAGTTACTATAAGAGCACAAGAAATGTCCGAAGCAACAAAAGTGACATCAGACAATTCTGCATCTGTAGCCTCTGCGTCCGAGGAGCAATTAGCTTCTATGGAGGAAGTAACTGCAGCAGCTGTTTCCTTAGCAAATCTTGCAGAAGATTTACAGATAAAAATTTCTAGATTTACAGTGTAACTATCACATGCAGCAACATTAAATGACAACGCGAACTAACCCATCCGATAAACACTCGGATGGGTTATTAATTTAAAATGTAACTTATTCATTTAAGGCCTCTCTATATTAATTAGACTGCACCCTTCTCGGCAAGTTCGACTAACTTTTTCTGTGGTATTTTCCAAAGTTCAATCCATTTCCTGATAGAGGTTACGAGTATAATAAAACCAAGGATTAGCATAATTACAGACAGTGTCCCATTTAAAAAGCTAAATCCAGGATTGTCTGAATTCCAGTACACATTTTTTACCATCCAATATCCCGCTACATTTACAGTGACATACAGATAAGAAAGAGGTATCAGGCATGTAAGTATATACCATCGTTTATCTGCAATCTTTAGTACAATAGTGGCTCCAATTATTAAACCAATAGAAGCCATCAGCTGGTTAGAAACTCCGAATAGTGCCCAAACCGAACTAATATCCCCGGAATAAAGTAAATAGCCCCATAAAAAGCACGCTAAGGCGCTGGCAAAAATATTTGCCCATAACGAATCCGTCCTTTTTAAAGGTTTAAAGAATGTACCCCCAAAGTCTTGGATCAGATAACGAGCAACTCGTGTTCCCGAGTCGATCGCCGTTAGGATAAAGACTGCCTCGAAGAGGATAACAAATTGATAAAAATAAGAGGCCATTTTTTCAAAGATAGGAATTTCCGTAAAGATATATGTCATACCTACAGCAAGCGTAACAGCCCCGCCTGTTCTTCCTTCCAAGTCCATTCCAATTTCCTCACTAAGCTTATCTAGATAAACTGTTTCCATTCCTAATGTAGCGTATTTCTCTGGTGTGGAGTTTATAGCAAAATAATCTCCTGGCATTAATGATACAGCAGCAATCAAAGCCATAATTGCAACTAAACACTCTACAAGCATTGCGCCAAAGGCTACCCCTTTAATGTCGCTCCAGCGATTAATCATTTTTGGAGTTGTCCCTGAACCAACGAATGCGTGGAACCCTGATATCGCTCCACAAGCAATGGTAATGGAAACGAATGGCCAAACCGGACCAGCAATAATTGGACCACCACCATTGATAAACTCTGTTAATGCAGGAAATTGAACTGCTGGGTTTACATAGAACACACCAATGATTAATGCTGCAAAAACACCAATTTTCATAAAAGTACTTAAATAATCGCGAGGTGCTAGCAATAACCAAACTGGTAGTGCTGCTGCAAAAAATGCATAGATTGGTAAGGCTAAAGCGATTGTACTCTTTTCTAATGTTAAGAAATCACCAAATGCAGTTCCTTGAATATTAGGTCCCCAAATAATAGCCACCATAATAAGTCCAAAGCCTACGATCGTAGCTACTTTCAAGTTTCCTGTTTTCTTATGGTACAACCCAACTGCCATTGCAATGGGAATTGTAATTCCTACGGCAAAGGTTCCCCACGGATTTCTCTCTAAGGCGCTCAACACGACTAAAGAAAGACCCGCCATCGTTATTGTAATAATAAATAGCATTGCTAATCCTGCACAAAAGCCTGCCACAGGACCGAGCTCTTTTTTCGCGATTTCAGATAATGATTTCCCATCCTGACGCATGGATGCAAATAGCACAACCATGTCATGAACTGCTCCCCCTATTACCGCACCTATTAGAAGCCAAAGCAAGCCAGGTAAATAACCAAACTGTGCCGCTAATATCGGTCCAACTAATGGTCCCGCCGCAGCAATCGCAGCAAAATGGTGACCAAACGTGACCCATTTGTTCGTGGGTACATAATCTTTCCCATCCTCCAGTTCATGTGCCGGGGTTGGTTTGGAATCATCTAATTTTAATACTTTTGCAGCCATAAATGTGCCATACAAACGATAAGCAATTAATAAAATACAGATAGATCCAATTACTATAGTAACCGCATTCATTATTTTTTCTCCTCCATCCTATTAATCTACAATAATCATACTAATAAAGAGAATGATAAATTCGTATAATAAATTGAATAATATAAATATATATAAATTTCAATTATTTATATGATACATGAATAAATAATAGAAAAAAACCATGAAATAATAACTAAATGATTATTGTTGATAATTATTTATAGATTTGAAGAAGAAAAACTGAGGATTCAATTGTTTGTTTAAGTATATAAAAATCATAATTTATCGTGATTTTTTAAGAAAAGAGGACGTTAACTTTAATGGAACCTAACTACTTGAAAAGAATTCTGTCCAAACGTATACTTAAAGTAACTACTGAGTACATTAAAAAAGACTGATTGATGTTAGTGCATCAATCAGCCAAATATAATAGTTGGTTCCCAAAGGGATTGGCTGGTAAAAGGATTAACCCATCAGAGCTCTCAACTCAAGGATGGGTTATTTTTTATATCATCTTTAAAAACTATAACTAGGAATAAATTATAAGATTTATAAACTTAGTAGCATATTTGGTATTATCTCCACAATTTTAAATTATATATATATGGTTAATTGTAGAGGATTTACATTTTTTGTTATGAACTTGGATAGGAATGTTGATAAAAAATATACTTTATACACTTTTCTGTATTCACAGAATTTTAGAATCCCTATAGTGGTGGTTAAATATTAATTGGAAAATGGACTCTCTGGCTTTTTGGATTTTTGGATTTTTGGATTTTTTAAATACTACTGTCTATTAAAGTGATTTTCATAGTCTACGGATAACTGATTAGTATTTCCATAGAATTTTTCAAGTATTATAGTTGTTCTCTCTGAAAGTATTTGAAGTTTGTGTTCGCTTCTAGTATCTATATAAGGATCACTGGCCATATCTTTAACCATTGTAAAAAATTTCTCGAAACCTTGCTGTGTTATTAAATAATCTGCAAGTAAAAATCCGACTGAACTAATTTCAAACGATTGGGTGTAGTTTAGTTTGTTCATATCAGTGATAGGCAAGAAGGCAAACTCTTCGTTTTCTAATAACTGCTGTTCCGCAGTCGCTAGATTATTTAAATTAATGATGGGTTTATCTGTCTCATCCTTTTCGACTACACTTTGAAGAAGAGAGGCGACTCCCTCTTGAAGGTATAGAGAAAGATTATCGTTAGAGAAATCAGAGAGCATCTTATGGCTTAACTCGTGAGCAAGAATTTTAAAGCTATTGTTATGGACCATTGATGGAACCATAAGCTTAAGAGATTCACCTGTCTCATTCCAACCAGCTAATCCAGTCCAAGGCACAGTGGCAGATACTTGCTCCATTGAATCATAGAGTTTAATCGTTATTTCCTTTGGTTCCCATTTAAATTCTTTACTGTAGAGTTCTATAATATCACTGGCCTCATTTAAAACTATCTGGGCTTGTTCTTCGTCCGATACATATAGCACTGCTATGTTGCCTTTAATAATTTTCTCAAAGGGTACATCGTCTATTTTCCAATTATCATTTAACTTTAGGATTGAATAGGTAACTTTGTTAATGGAATCGGAGTTTTGGTATTTCATATTAACTGACAACTCAATTGTTCCTTTTTCCAGAGAAGCGAGATTTACCTTACGAAGATGCACGGTAAAATTATATCCCTGGTTCTTTTTGAAGATGGCTTCTTCAATCCATCTCTCTTGTTCTTTATAGAACAAGGAATTTGACTTGTTTTGAAACTTTAAAAACCCTTCCTCATCATTATTTTCTACAGCTTCAATCATTTGAGAGAAGTATGATTTGACGAGGTTACTTTCTTCAACTATTTCTTCTTGTTTATCAATAGCTGCTTGTTCTTCTTTTGTTAAAGAAATCTCTTCTTTTATATTAGTAGGTTCCGTAGAACACCCAAAAAGAATGGTAACGAGGAAACCTATTAGTATCATTATTTTTTTCAATTTCCATCCTCCTCCCTTTCGAGGAATTCGTTTAACATTTTTCACACATTTTCTTTTAATACGTTATAAGGATTAGTTCGCAATGCTTTAATAGCGGGAAAACATGCACCGAGAATGCCTACTATTACTGGGACACAAATTGTTAATGAAAGAATCAATAACGAATCCCAAGGAAAAACTTTATACATAATACCAATGTAGGAAATAGATAGAATCAGACCTACTACTCCTGCTAATAAACCTACTAAGGCTCCTTCAAAAAAAATAGATCGTGTAACTGTCATATCTTTCCAACCAATCGATTTAAAGAGGGCTAGTTCACCTTCTCGTTCCACGATATTTTGCCACATCATCTCGGCAGTAGTGAGGGCACCAATAATGAGAGCCGCACCCATGATTAAATAGTGCGATTTGTTTACCTCGACTGCAACAAACTCGCCTAACCAGGATGTATATAAAACTCCCTCTAGACGAAAAGATACGTATAAATAAAAGGAGAGTAATGTAGAAGGTAATGCAATGGCCAAAACAGATAAAAGGTTTCTTCCGGGTCTTTGCGAGACCTGGTTCAAAACAAACCCGACCATCGATTGATTACTAAAAATCCTTTTAGACTTTTGGGTTATTTCTCCTGATGTAATTCCTTGATAAGGTTTTAATCGCCCGACTTGTATAAGTGGTAAAATTATACCTAAACCATAAATAACAAGCGATGTACTGAATACTAGAGCAATCTTGCTAAAGTTGAACGTGCCTCCATTTAGCATAAAACTGACTTCTAAAATAAAGGCTATTAGTGTGATTATGATTACATAAAAGAATGCTTCTCCAAGCAACATTTTTCGAAGAATACCCGTTCTCCATCCAATTGCTAGAAATATGCTATATTCTTTCTTGCGAGTCAAATAAGAGACAAATGTTGTTGCAAACACATACATTGAACCGATCAGAAGGATGGTAACGAGAATACTCGTATATCCTAAGGAAGTTTCTCTTAGAAGGGTGATTGCTGCGCCTATATGGATCCAAGGTTGTTCAATCCATCCAAGCGCTTTATCGTGTTCAACCACTTGGGTGATAGTTGGTTGAGGGGATGAGCCTCTGGTAATAATTACTTGAAGTCCAGTTGAATGCTCAATCTTATTTTTGACTTGTTCCATTTTTTCTTGCGCTGCATTTCCAATATCATCGATGCCTTTTATTTTAATGCGTATGGAAGATATGCTATTTCCTCCCGTGATTACTTCCGCTGCCTTCACGGTGGTTAATATGTTAGGGGGATTTGTAAGTAGTCCTGTTGGCAAACCGGATCCCTTTAACATCCTTGGGGGATTTAACGGCTCATGGTCTGGTCCAAGGACTATCTCTGCCTCTGTCGGACGATATGTCTCAAGTGGTAGTTCAGTAATAGGGTCTTTACTAATATTTAATTTATCAGAAGAGAAGCTACCGACAATATTCAATCTCAATACTGGCAAGAGTGGTACCCCATCTTCAGTCAATTCATGATCTAACAATTCTGCTTTTCTTAAACCTGAATCTGGTAAGTCATTTTTAAAAATATCAATCATCTCAATAGGCTTGCTTGACACTTGGTAACTATATGCCCATCTCTCTGGAAAAGGACTTTCTATTTTTTGATAATCAATAATACTAGATTTAAAAATTAATTGAGTTCCATGAACCGATAAAGAAGGATTATCATTTGGGTTAGCCAAAGCTTTAAAAATCATGGACTCCAATTCCTTACCAGTTAACTCAAAACTGTCTACTTTCTCTGTCTGTACCCCATTTAAATAGTCCCGTCCATTACCTTTTTTTATTAACTCGGTAGCTTGTTGCCTTTCAGCTTCAGTATTAAAAGGGATAGCTAATTTTTCTTGTGATACCTGAAAAAGGCTATTGGAAAAGCTTTTATTATTTATTAAAACAGGAATTTCATATAATCGGTCTACTGCCTCATCGTAAATAGCCTCATCAGTTGGGTCTAGGTATCTACTAGTATCAGATATTTGAACAGACTTATCTAATCCTACAAGCTTTGCTTCTTCCACCGGGTCAATACCAACCAATAGTTGGTATTGAGCCAAACTTATTTGGCCTTGATGACCAGCGAAAAAACCTAAGCCTTCATTGGAATCTCTCCAGTTAGTAACCCCGTATATCTCTGTATCCTGGATAGTTTTTTGAGATAAACCATCATTAAATGTTTCTACGATCTTATACTTATAGATACTATTGTCCGTTGTTTTAAATTTTTCCTTCATAGTTATTCCTAACGTGGTGTAGCCCAAAACTGAAACCGGTGCTGCAACAGCTATATCGTTCATTGATCTGATTGCTTCGTATTGATCGTAGCTGATGCCTCCATTAATCCCGTTCAAATAATTCGGTTCCATCAGGTTTTCTTCACTGAAAATTGTCCCTGGTGGTATGACAACAAGATCATAGGCACTTTCCCACTTCTGTTGTAGCTGATTATTAACCGTTCCTTTTGTTGTTTCCGTTAAACTGAACAGATAAATGAGCACACTGCTAATTAACACCACCCCAATCACAGAGAGAATGAGTCGGTCTTTATTTCGTATCAGTTGCTTCATCATAAATGCCATCATACTAGCTGCCTCTGACTAACGGAAACAATTTCTCCGTCCCGCATTTCTAGTTTTGTATTTGCTCGATCTGCTAGATTAGGGTCATGTGTAACCAAAATCACGCCACATTGCTTACTTTTATTTAAAGAGGCTAACAGTTCATATACCATTTCCCCAGTCTCAGTATCTAAATTTCCTGTTGGTTCATCTGCTAATAACCATTTTGGTTGATGGACTAAGGCCCTTGCAATAGCTACTCTCTGTTGCTGTCCACCCGAGAGTTGTGAGGGGAGGAAATTCATTTTTTCTTTAAGTCCAACTTGTTCTAAAACTTGTATAGCTCGTTCTTTTTTATTGTATGATACCTTTCTTCCAAAAAGAGGGGACATGACATTTTCTAATGCTGTCATAGTTGGAATCAAATGAAATTGTTGGAAAATGAATCCAATATTCTCAAAGCGAAAATCTGCCATTTCTTTATTGTTCATTTTGTGAATCTGCTGATCTCCATAGAGAATTTCTCCACTAGAAGGGATATCCAGAGTTCCAATTATACTTAATAGCGTCGACTTCCCTGAGCCGGATGGACCGATAATGGAAATAAAGTCTTGTTCCTGAAATGACAAATTAACTTCTTTTATTGCATATGTTTCTGTTTCTATGCCATCTCCTTTAAACACCTTGGTTAGAGATTTACATGCAATATCTTTATTCAAAAAAATCCCTCCATTTTTATAATTTGTAAAATTCAATTATTTTTAGTGTAACATTTTTTCGAAAACAGTGTATACTTTATTAAAAATATACATTTTTACCTTAAAAAGTATTTAAATACATTTATATGATAATCCATTTAAAATAAAACATAACTTAATAGTTTATTGAGTTATTTATAACTCCAGTTTCTTCACTTATTAATAACCACTAGTGTGAAATTAAAAAAGTAGGTTTTGAAACATCCAATTATAACCTAGAAATAATTGGTATATCAACTTTAAAAAGTTAATTAAATAAACAGGTTTATTGGAAAAGGTGTCGAAATAATTTATACATGAGATGACAAAAAGTTACTGTTAATTTTATAGGAGTAATTAAGGTTAATAATCATCCAAATCAGAATTAGGGGGATAATATGTTAAATAAAGTAAAACAAAATATATCTAAAGTAATTGTTGATAAAGAAAATGAAATTGAGCTAATGATTATTGCCTTATTAAGTGATGGTCATATTCTATTAAACGATGTTCCTGGAACAGGTAAAACTACGATGGCTAAATGCTTTTCAAAAAGTCTTGATGGTACATTTAAACGATTACAATTCACACCAGATACGTTACCTTCTGACATAATTGGACAAGAGTACTTTGATGTTAAAACTAGTGAATTTAAGGTAAGAAAAGGTCCGGTTTTTAGTCATGTTCTATTAATTGATGAAATAAATAGGGCTGTACCTAGGTCACAATCTGCCCTACTGGAGATAATGGAAGAAAAGACGGTCACATTAGGAGGTCTATCTTACCCTTTACCTGATCCTTTCATTGTTATTGCTACCCAAAATCCTTTTGATTCCATTGGCACATTTCCGTTACCTGAGGCACAACTCGATCGATTTTTATTAACAATAAGACAAGGGTATCCTTCCTATGAAAACGAAAAAAAAATGCTAAAAAGATTTAGAATAGAAAACCCTAGTGATTTAGTTGAAAGTGTTATATCAATTAACGAGATTATTGGATTTAAGGAAGAGGTGAAACGAGTGTTAATTTCAGATGAAATTGAAGATTATCTTATGAAAATTATTCAGAGTACCAGAAATCATAAATATGTTGAAGTTGGCGTAAGCCCTAGAGGTTCACTTTCCTTTATGAGAGCAATTCAATCACGTGCATTTATCCATGGAAGGGGCTTTTGCATTCCTGATGATGTGAAGTCATTAGCTCAACCTGTGTTAGCCCATAGAATAACACTAAATATGGAGGGCGAAATCAAGACCACTAAGCAACATATAGTAAGTGAAATACTAGATTCAACACCTGTTGAGGTAGAGTAAAGATGATATTAACAAAGGAAATGACCTATTTTTCTTCTCCTATTACATTAAGTTTCTTAGCAGTGCTTTTTATTATTTTCAACTTTCTAGAAATTTATATTTTAGTGGGCTTAATTGCTCTCATCTTTAGTTTTTCCTTATTATCCTATTCTTATCTTAAAACTGTACAAAGTAAGGTGTCCTGGACATTCAAAAAATATAGCCTTTCTTCAAGTATAGGTGATGTTGAAGATTGTTATATTGAGATATCAAACGATTCTCGACTTCCAGTGTTCAACTTGGAAGTGCAAATTGAGAGTGAGAATGAGAAGAGTATTGTCTTTCTCAACTTGAAGAACAAGGAGGATAGCACGACCAAGTTTAAAGTGGATATGCTACCAAAATCGAAAAAGTTGGTTAGGGTGCGAGTAATGGGTAAAAGCCGAGGGCATCATAAGTGGTCGAATTTTGAAATATTTATTAAAGATCCTTTTCGTTTACAAGTCTTTCGATTAGCATATCCTAGTAAATCACTCCCGATATTTATCATATTACCTAGAATTTTAAAAATAAATGATATTAGGTTACAATCTATTATTCATGGAAATAGAATGACAAACCACTCTTATTACACCGATGCGACAATGATTATGGGAACTAAAATCTACGAAAATGAAAGTTTTCACCACATACATTGGTTAGCAACTGCGAAGGAAAATAAAATAGTGACAAAAAAATATGAAAAAGTGAACGGGAACGAATACACAATTTTTTTGAATATTTGCGGTAATTTGAGTTTTCAATTACGTCATGATATGGAGGAACTTATTGAATATGCAGTATCAGTTTATATTGCACTTTTTAAGGAAGGATGTAAGGTACAATTATTGGTGAATTACACTACATTACAGAACGGTATTCTAAAAGTAGATAATCACTCAAGTAAATCACAACTAAAAAAAATGATGGAAACACTTGCTTTAATCGAGACAAGAGGGGCCTTTTTATCCTCAATGAACTTTTATGATAATGTATTTAGGTTGAAAGACAAAAATTCCATGGCACTTATAATTGGCACTCCCCCTGGCCCAAGCCTTTTCAAAAACTGGGTGCAACTAAAAAAATGAAACGAGGATATAAATGAAACATAAGTTAGTTATCATATCCCTCTTTTTTTTAGTAGGTTTAATCCTTAGTAGTTTACTATCACTGACCTCTCTTTCAATAGCTAAACAAATTAAGAACACATTTAGTGAAGAGAAAAATGAATTATTTGAAGGATTTAACAAATCACCTACTAGAGAAGAGAAGATTCCAGAAAATAAAACAAGCAGTGAATTGCTAGAATGGCTTACAGAACCTCCTACTGGAGAAATAAAATTTGTAGAAGAAAAAAAGGATATGGAAGAGGTTCGACCAATTTTGAATTTCAAGGAAAAAGTCTTGCCATCTAAAGATACTTCAAAATTTTCTTTAAAAGGTACTTTATTTTCTTTACTTTTTGTCATTTTATTATTCTTAACCATACTTTTTATTAGATCGAGTTATAAAAAGAAAAATCGGATTAGTAACAATAACATCTTTGCAGTAGAACAGGAACATACAAAACTTCTAAAAAGTAAAAATAGAATTGAAATTACATCCAACACCAAGAAAACTAGGGTAGAGACATCCATCTATATACATGAAATTCGTAGATTGTTACAAGAATGGGAAGCTAGATTAGTAAAAAAAAGAAACAGAAAAGAGGCTGAAACAATTAATGAGTGGTTTGAAAGAATTAACGGACCTGTAGAAATTATCCATATATATGAAAAGGTTCGTTATGGGGAACAGGAATGCACTGATGAGGAGGTAAGATTCATAAAGAGTATACTAGAATTGTAAAAGACTGGACTATTTAAAATGTATTGAATCTCTGAAATCAAAGGACCAACCTTTTCTCTAGCTTCATAGATGCAGGAAAGAGCATTGGATTGCTTACAGGATATCAAAGCTTTCAATACATTCCGAGGATATCACCAAATCAAACAGTACCAAGAAAGAAAAATGACACGAAATATCTCCCGGAAAGAAACTGTTATGATAATTCAGTGAGGGACAATTTCTTTGGCATGCATCAAGAAGTCAATGTTTCTAGCTAGAACTCAGAAAAATATATCGACGACTATAATATTAAGGAATTTAAAGTAAGATTAAACAATCTGAGCTGCCAAAATACTAAGTTCATACTATTTAATACCGTGGATGCTGCACTCTTAATATTTAGAAAAAGTATTTCTTCGGTAACGGACACTTATTGGTTAGTTAGCTAGCATGAGGTTTCTGGCATACATAGAAATTTTCAAATGAATATGCCTAAGCTATCTATATGATAACTGTTATATCACGAGAGTATAGAAATTGTTTGAGCTAAAAAGCAATGGGAAAATTGACATAACAACCTCATAATCGACAAATAACACCAAAATCAAGTCAATAATATAATAATTACCTTAATAAGTCATAAATTAAATCAATGAAATAGGCAGTCAATTAGACTGCCTCATTGTTTATAAATTACAAACACAATAATTTGTAAATTTGTAACCGCAAGACGTCCCGCCTTTACAATCATATATTTCTACTGCATAACTCCCTAAAAAGCTATTACCACAACTGTCTCTCATGCAAGTTTTTCTACCTTCACAATCACAAAGAGGTGCCATCTTTAATGTACTCATTTTATATTCCACCTTTTTATCAGATTAAATTAGTTTAGTTAGGCAAATCTGCAACCGCACTTTTCACTTAAAAAATAACCACAAGATTCTCGAGTTAGACAATCTACCGCTTCGACATACTTGTGCCCAATATAGCTTAAGCACTCCGAAGTTACAGCACAAGATGTTCTACCAGAACTACAATCACAATTCACAGGACCTAAAAGTTTCATATAATTGTTCACCTCCTTTCATTACCAATCTGTGTTTATATTATCTTTTCTTCTATAATTTCCGGTAAATCGAAATATTTTTTCAATTCTCTCGCATATTTAACATAAGAGATAAAGCGGTGTTCAGAGTTAATTAAAATAAATGTGGGATACATAGAAATTTTATAATTTTTAAGGAAATCTGAATTGGTAAAAAGTATTTCTTTGAAAAAGTGATTTTTTATTTCTATTTTTTTATTGCTACTTGGAGATTTAGATACTACTGGTACAAAATTATAGAATTCTCCATATATTAGAGATTCCTCAGCAAATTCAGATAAGTCTTGATCACAAACATCACACCCAGTATCTATTACTAGTAGAATAAGTGGCTTGTCTGTTAAATCATCTAAAGTCACCTTAGTGTTGTCTATATTACTTAAATTAAAATTAGATACAACATCACCATTATGTAATATAGAATCATTTGCAATTTTTAAAAACATTGCCTGTAAATCTTCACCGAATTTTACCTCTTTTAAAATAGATAAAGCAATTATAAGTAATAAGAAACAAGTTATTATATATATTATTTGCACTATTTAAAACCCCCAGATAATTCTGAAATAACTTTCTTTTAAAGAATAACATGTTATAATAAATAAAAAAAGTAAATTTTAGGAGAAAATATAATGTTTACCATTTTTAAGTCATTTAGAACTATATATAAAATTCACCCATTTTTGTTTTTTATTATTATAATATCTAAATTATCCCAGGGTTTCTTTCCCATACTAACACTACTTATATTGCAAAAATTAATAAATTCCGTTCAGTTATTTTTTGAAACAAAAAGCACCATTACAGAAATTTCGTATTTATTGGGATTACAAATTTTGTTGACAATTTTTAGTAACATCTTGTTGAAAGTAGACGAATATACTGTTCTTTATCTTCAAATGAAGCTTGAACTTAGTATAAAAGGGAAAATATCAGAAAAAATACTTGGGGTTAGTTACGAAAAATTAGAAGATCATCAGTTCTATAATCTTATTCAACGGACTCAAGGGGACTTAGGAAGTCAATTTATGAATCCCATTAATAATGTTTTAGAAATAGGTAGATCTTTAATAGTAATTACAACTGTACTTATATTCTTGATTAAATTTCATATACTATTTTTAATAATATTGATTGTATTTGCTATTCCTCTTCTTCTTTTGCAAAATAAATTTGGTAAGAATCGTTATTGGTTAGCCAAATATTTAACACCCTCTGCCAGGGAACAAAATTATATATTCAGTTTATTTTTAGATAGAAAATATAATAAAGAAATTAGATTGAATCAGTCATTTGATTATTTATTTGATAAATGGAAATTATCTTATAGAAAAAATACCGATGAAGTTTTAAAGCAACATTTAAATCAAAATAAAAAACTTGTAGGTTTAGACATCTTAAGCTCTTTAACATTTGCAACTTCTTTTTTTCTTATTCTATATCTCTTGTCTAATTCTGTGATAAGAATTGGGGATTTTGTATCTGTTCTAGAAGCAATTCAAAGAGTATTAGGAGTAATTCATGGTTTATCCTATATAACCTCCAATCTAAAGGAAAATACATATTATTTAAAAGATGTATTTTCAATCCTTGAGATGCCAAATAAACATAAAAATATTAATAAGGAGTTAGTCTATACAAATACTACAGATCCTATATTAGAGATTAATAATTTAGACTTTAAATATCCTCTTTCCCAAAATAAGGTACTAAAAAATATTAATTTAAGGGTGAATAAAGGCGATACTGTAATTATCGTAGGAAGTAATGGTTCTGGTAAATCAACATTGATTAAATGTTTAATGGGGTTATATGAGATACCCGATAATAAGATAAATCTTTTTGGGAAAGATATTAACCTCTTAACTGAAAAAGAAATTTACGGAAAGGTTTCGGTAATATACCAAGATTTTGGTACATATGAGATGACTGCTTTTCAGAACATATTGTTAGGAGATACAACAAAGGAAAAGGATGCAATTGTAGAGTCCGCTAAAAAAGCAGAAACCGATGAATATATTCGCTCTTTAACAAATGGGTATGAGACAAAGTTAGGAAGACTATTTGAAGGTAGTAAAGATTTATCGGGAGGACAGTGGCAAAAATTGGCGCTTGCTCGGGCAATGTTAAAAGACTCAGAATTGATTATATTTGATGAACCTACTTCATCACTAGACTCAATAGCAGAAAAAAAATTGTTTTTAAAATTTAAAGATATTACAGAAGGTAAGACATCTATATACATTTCGCATCGAATGTATGCTTGTCACTTAGCGGATTACATTATAGTGCTAAAGGAAGGACAAATTGTTGAAATGGGTAGTCATCTGGAATTAATAAAAAAAGAAGGGCACTATAAAGAACTTTATAATAACCAATCAGATATGTATAAAACAGGAGAAATGGAGATAAGTTATGGAAATGTTTAGTTCGATACTCTTATTAATATTTGCTTATATATTTTTATTTTCAGCAACAAGTAAAATGAAAGACTATAAAAGTCATATTGAATTAGTAACAAATTACAAAATATTCCCAGTTATTTTTTCGAAATATCTAGTAAATTTATTTTTATTAATTGAATTATTAGCAAGCTTAATGATTATCTTGAGGGTATTCACAAATTATAGTGTAATGGCTCTATCAATACTTACGGTTATATATTCTATTGCTATTATAATAAATCTTGCAAGAGGAAGAAAAGATTTATCTTGCGGATGTGGAGGAGTATTAGGAGATCATTACATATCATATAGACTAGTCATACGAAATTTGATTATTATAATCGGTCTATTTTCTTCTATTATTCTACCCAAAATTAGTTTACTATTTCTAGAATATATAAATTTAAATATTCTAATAATCGCTGGATTTATCTTCTACTTATTACTAAGAGAGACAATACTGTTAAAATCGAAAACTAAGGAGTTGTTATCATGATTATCGATATAATAATTATTTTTACACTTGTCATTTTCATAGGTCAAAGTTTTTTGATGCTTTCCTACTTTAAAACAATTAATAAATTCTTTCAAGAAATTCAACAAATTGACCTCCCGAAAAAGGAGAAACAATGATGATAAAAGTATTCACATTGACTAGTCTTTTAATTTTAGTAGCGATAAACTTTTTAATAGCAAAAAAAATATATGCACTTTTCAGTTTTTATCTACAAATCATTCCACGAAACCCTTATTTAAAATTGGCTAAAGAAATTAAAGTTGGTCAGACAATTGATATCGAACAGATGAAGGCTGACGAAATTTCCCATAAAAATAGTTTAACTGTAGTTGCTATTTCAATAGAGTGTTCTAAGTGTAAGGAACTTATTAACAGTTTTCCACGGTCAAATCTAAGTTTTAATGACTTCCTATTTTTGAGTAACGGAAAAATTCCTGAACCCCAAAGAAATATATTAATAGATCACAAAATTAGTTTTGTTGAATCTGAAAAAGTTTTTAACGACCTTGGTGTTAGATCTGTACCAAAAGCTATCAAAATTGAAGACAATATTATTTTAAGCGTTAATAATATATCCAATGTTGACGAGTTATCTTTGATTTAAAACTATTATGCTAAAACATTACAGCTTTAATTACTATGAAGTGGAGACAATATCTTAAATCTATTCTCTGGATAAGTTGATGACCCCAAACTATCCTTTCTAAACTTAACTAAATTTTAGAAAGGATAGTTTGGGGATACTTTTTATTCACTAATATAAATCATATAGCTACTTCCAGAAACCTTTGCAAGAAAGATATCAGGATCCTCAAGAATAGAATAAATCTCAGTACCAACCTCTAAGGCATTTGAAGAATAGTCGCTGCTTGGTACAACGTCTGAAGCAACTTTTTCTTGTACTTCTCCAACCTTTTCCCCAATGGTAAATTCACTCCCAGCAGACTCTCTAACCTCAGTAAATCTATTGCTATTTGCAATCAACATCGCTGGGCTATCTGCATGGACTTGTATCACTTCGCTTTGTACAGTCATTTGGTCATATTCCGTACAGCCTGTAATGATCGGTAAAATACAGCATATCACTAGAACCATCCATGATTTTCGCATTTTAATCACCTCTCGATTAGCTATAAACTTACAGCTTTGTAAAATCTCTGTGTACAGAAGTATAACCAACTATTACAGATATATGATTCACCATCTTTAACATCCATTAATTACCACTAAAATACTATCTCTTTTTAATTACAAAGTTTTATTATATTAACTAATACCCTTTTTTTCATAAAGATAACAGATAATAACATTTGGAATAGAAATTTAACTACTAATGTAAAGCTTAATTAAAGGCTATGTTAAATGCTAGGGTTGATTTATGATGCAAATAAATCTCTAAATCAAAGAGTAGAATTGATTTCCGCGACAGCCGGACGCTTTCCGCGGGGTGAACGATAAGCCATCATCCATCGCTTACGCGCGTGGTTGTGATGTCTTATCTGTCTCCCTCATCCCGTTGGAGTCGCCGTAATCACTCCATTCAATAAATGGAGAACGCATTTATTTCATACATAAAGCTCTATTTATGAAATTATCTCACATAAAAAAAGCAGGAAAACTAACTCCATCCCATTTTCTTAATCTATTTATGTTCATAATAGTCATTTGAATTTTCCCTTTGTAATGTTTACAAGTCAAAATCAACCAATAACTTTAACAAAGCTTAATAAAAAAAACAGCCGAAATTTAATTTCGACTGACTACTTCTCATCCTTCTTCATTGGTAACTAAGTTTCTCCCTCTCATTTTCAGAATCATTGGTATTACTACCCAAAGAACAGCAAAAATTAGAAATACTAGAGAAATAGGACTCTGTAAGAAGACTATGAAGTCACCATTTGAGCCTGTTAACGCACGTCTCATATTGTTTTCAATCATTGGTCCGAGTACTAAACCTAATACTAGAGGAGCAAGTGGATAATCGTTCTTTGCAAAAAAGTAACCTACCACTCCGAAAAAGAGAAGTAACATTAAATCAAACACCGTGTATTGGACCGCATAGACACCAAAGATTGAAATTGCAATAATACTTGGCAGAAGATATTTCTTAGGTGTTTCAATAATTTTTGAAAATACCTTTACTAGAGGCATGTTAAGTACTAGAAGCAAAATATTTCCTAAAAACATACTAGCGATTAACCCCCATGCTACTTGTGGATGATTGTCGAATAGAAGTGGACCTGGCTGAACATCATACATGATTAATGCTCCCATCAAAATAGCAGTAGTACCGGATCACGGTATTCCAAGAGTTAATAAAGGTATTAAAGCTCCACCAGATGCAGCGTTATTAGCAGATTCTGGTGCTGCCACTCCCTCAATTGCACCTTTTCCGAACTTCTGTGGATTTTTGCTTACTTTTTTCTCCATGATATAAGAGAAAAAAGATGCCAACGTTGCTCCTGCACCAGGTAGAACTCCTATAAAGAAGCCTAATAACGATCCACGAGTAATTGCGCCTGAGCTATCTCTTAAATCCTTTCGAGTGGGAAGAATTCTACCTATTTTTATTATTTCAGTACCCTCGTTATCTTTTTCTATTATCGTTTTAAATACTTCTCCTAGTGCGAACAATCCTACCGCTATTGTTAAAAACTCAAGACCGGAATATAAATTGGGATTATTAAATGTAAAACGGCCAACTCCAGACACTGCATCTATCCCTATCGTAGCTAACAATAATCCCAATACTGTCATCATAAGAGATTTTGTCATTGAATTGCCAGCAAGTCCACTAACCGCACACAAGCCTAATAACATTAAAGAAAAATATTCAGCTGGCCCAAACTTTAATGCAATGTCGGATAATGGTTCTGCAAGAAGCACAAGACCGATTAATGAAACAATCCCAGCAATAAAAGATCCGATAGCTGCAATGGATAAAGCAGCTCCGGCCCGGCCGTTCTTCGCCATCTGGTATCCATCCAATACCGTTACAACAGAAGACGACTCACCTGGTGTATTCAAAAGAATAGATGTCGTAGAACCACCGTACATGGCTCCATAATAAACTCCTGCTAACATAATTATAGAACTAGTAGCGGCAGATTGTGGGTCAAGCCCGCTTGTAATAGTGGCCGTGACCGGGATTAATAAGGCAACCCCGCTCATAGGGCCAATTCCAGGCAGTACTCCAACTGCTGTCCCTATCAATACTCCAAAAAATGCAAATAGTAGATTATGCCATTGAAACGAAACCCAAAATCCATCAGCAAGAAAATGTAGTGCTTCCACTATTATCACCTCTCAATAAAAAATTGTTGGGAACTCTGGTAAAGAACCTTCTAATAATTTCACAAACACAAAATATATTCCAAGAGAAAACCCTCCAGCTATTAGGATAGTTTTAAGCCAACCACCCTTTTCCATTACCTGAAATCCAATGACTAAAAATAAAAATGTAGTAATTACATATCCCAACTTTTCAAGCAACAAGACATATAAAATAGCAGAGACAAAAATAATTAAAAACCTTTTATATTCTATTTTTACTTTTTGAATTTTCTCAGAAGAATGATTACAAGTTTCAAAAAAGAGGCGAAAGCTAAGGAGAATTAATATTACCCCTAAGGCTGTTGGGAATACGTCTGGCCCTACATTACTCCCATAAGCTGTTTCTGGAATTTTTAAGCTTCCAGCTATAAATGCAACCCCTATAAGTAAAAATAAAATACTTATCATACGATCAAAACTTAGATTCACTTTGCCATCACCTCCGAAAAAAATTAGGGGAAAGAGATACTCTCTTTCCCTCTGCATGATTATTTAGCCATATCAAGCGCATGAAGCAGTTCAGCTATTTGATTACTTTGCTCATCTAAAAATAATTTGAAATCGTTTGAGTTTTTATAATCACTTTCCCACCCAGCGCTTTCCATTGATTTCTTCCACTCTTCTGTTTCTACCATTTGCTGAATTTTATCGTCCCAAAAGCTAAGCGCTTCCTCACTCATCTCTTTTGGTCCGAATATCCCTCGCCAAATCATAAATTCTGCATCTATACCTAACTCTTTCATAGTCGGCACATCACTAAGCTCTCCTTCTATTCGCTCTGGTGCCGCAACTGCTAGTACTTTTACTTTTCCTGCCTTTACATACTCTGTGACAGATGATGCATCTGTTGCAATAGCTCCAGCATTACCACCTAGTAAAGCCGTCATTGCTTCACCGGTGCCATCATACGAAACATATTTTATAGATTTATGATCAATTCCAGACTTATACGCTGGTAAAATAGAGACTAAATGATACATGGATCCTGGTCCCGATCCTCCAGCGAATGTTACGGAAGTTGGATCCTCTTCTAAATCCTCCAATAAAGCTGGGAGGTCGTTATACTTAGAATCTGACCTAACAACAATGGATCCATAGTCTTTCGTCAATTGAGCTAGAGGTGTTGTATCTTTATGTCCAAAAGGACTATTACCTTCCTTTTTTAAATTATTTATTAATACAGGAGGGGAGCCAGTAAATAGTTTATAATCGTTTTTAACATCTTGTGTGGCATAACTAGCAATAAATACTGTTCCTCCGCCACCGGGTTTGTTTTCAACTGTCATCGTCTTATCCAATAATTTAGATTCCGCCATCACCTTTGAAAAGGTCCTTGCTGTCCGATCCCAGCCTCCACCTGGACCTGACGGTGCTACAACAACAATTGGTTTCTCTGGATAAGTTCCATTACTTTTTCCAGCTCCACTCGCAGTATTATTTCCATTCCCACTACAACCCGCTAAAGTCAAAACTAATGCAATCCCTACCAAAACACCTTTCCATTTTGCAGTTTTCTTCATAACTTCTTCACCTCTTCGAATAGTATGAAAGCGCATACATTTTTATTTAAATGAATTCTCCTCGGCTTCCAGACACGAGGAGAATATATGCTATTTGGCTAATTCTGTTCTTTCCCTATTAATATAATTAGCTGCTGATGCTCCTGCCAACTTCCCAAATACAGCACCCGACATTAAACCTGACCCGCCAGGATAGTTTTCGTAAAAGATTCCACCAATCATTTCACCTGCTGCAAAAAGTCCATTTATCGGCTCTTCTCTTGCATCTAATACATGACCTGTCGTATCTACGTGTAGTCCGCCAAACGAAAAAGTGATGCCACACGTAACTGGAAAAGCATAGAACGGACCTTGTTCTATTCGAAGTGCCCAATTGGATTTAAGAGGGGTAATTCCCTTCGTTCCCTTCCCGTCCTTCTCCGCTGGCTTGTATTCGCCTTCCTCTACTGCTCGATTGTATTCGCTCACCGTATCTAAAAATTGCTTTTTATCCACTGGTAACAAATTTACTAGTTCTTCTAAAGTATCCGCTTGAAAAAAAGTAGCTTCTTCCAGATCGTATTCTTTCCTTAACATAGGTCTAACCTGCGCATCATAGAGTTGATATGCGACATGGCCAGGTTGCTTCAGTATTTCACGACCATATTTGGCATACGTATAATTTCGTAAATCTGCTCCCTCATCAACAAAACGCTTTCCATCTTTATTTAGCATGATGCTATATGGATAAGAGTGCTTTTTAAAAATATCGCCGGGTTTTGCAAAGTCACCTACTTTGGGAGCATTATAATCTGTACCAATTGAATGGCAGCCTTCCCACTCCCCATATTTTTGTGCTCCTACTTCTAAAGCCATCGTAATACCATCACCTGTATTGAATTCAGTTCCACGGACAATGGCAGCTTCCCATTCTTCCCCAATATGCTCACTTCTCCAATTCTTATTGGCCTCAAAGCTACCACAAGCTAAAATCACACCAAATGTATTTACAGTAATCGATTCATTTTCTTTTTGCACAACAACACCTGTAATTTGCTCATCTTCTTTATTTAATTTTATAGCACGGGAATCATACCAAATCTCAATACTAAGCTCTTGAGCTCTTTCAAAAAGCTTCTTTATTAATCCAACGCCTTTGTTTTCTGTTTTAATCGGCAAACCTCCCCAAAAATGTCGTTTGCCGTCTTGTAGAAAAGATTGATTATCATAGTTCAATTCAAAGTTAATACCTTGATTTTGCATCCATGCAATTGTGTCATAGGACTTGGAAACAAGCTGTTGACCTAGTTGAGGATCGCTTTTCCCACTCGTTACTCGCATTAAGTCATCATAATAATCTTGTTCCGTGTACTCTGGCATCACAATATTTGCTGCCTCATCGTCTGTCAATTTGGGTATTATTTTTCTGATAGCGTCTAAATTATTGTAGGCAACTCGAATCGCTCCATCAGTAAAATAAGAGTTACCTCCGCGTTTTTCTATTGGTCCTTTTTCTAAAACCAGGACACTGGCGCCACCCTCCTTCGCTGCAATTGCTGCACATAAAGCTGCATTTCCAGCTCCTACTACTACAACATCATAATTATGTGTATGAGACATGCTAATTCCTCCTAATAAGTTATAATGAATCTTAAAAAATATAATAAATATAAAATTCAGAAAATAATAATATTACTTTTCTATTTTTCTTCATAGAAAAATCTTATAAGAGCGCCATATATGTGATTTACATAGCATTTAATGTTAGAATAAATTGAAAATTCTTTTTAAAAGAGAGAGGAGTTAGTTATATTTGGACGAAAAAGATTGGCATATATTAACTACACTTCACGATGAAAGAAATATAACAAGAACTGCCCAGCGTCTCTATATTTCTCAGCCTGCATTAACGTATCGAATCCAACAATTAGAAAAAGAATTCTGCACAAAGATTGTTTCACGAAGAAAAAAAGGGGTGGAGTTTACCGTAAAGGGGGAATACCTTGTTCAATATGCAAATCAAATGATTTATCAGCTTCGCCATACAAAAGAACATATTACTAATATGGATGAAGCAGTGAAAGGTACGCTTAGATTGGGCGTTTCTGGATTGTTTGCCCGATTTGAGCTCCCTTCATTATTAAAAGATTTTTTAAAGGAGTACCCGCAAGTTGATATCAATTTGAAAACAGGCTGGAGTACCGAGATACAGCAGATGCTGCAAAAAGAAGAGGCACATCTTGGAATTGTAAGAGGAGATTATAGCTGGAAGGAACATAAAATATTATTACGAGAAGAAAAAATTTGCATAGCATCTAGTAGGAATATAAATTTTAAAGAACTTCCTTCTCTTCCAAGAGTAAATTACAAAACAGATCCATCCTTAAAAAATACCATTGATAATTGGTGGCAGGAAACTTATACGAAACCACCAATGATTTCCATGGAGGTTGATAGAATTGATACTTGCAAGGAGCTAGTCCTAAACGGGCTCGGGTATGCCATTTTACCAGAAATTTGTATCCAAGAAAACGACCTGTTGTGTGTGTCACCTATTAAAATAGACGACAATCGTTTTCTGACCCGCAATACTTGGTTATTTTATAGAGATGTTACGTTAGAGCTAGCCCAAGTAAAAGCATTTATCCATTTTTTAACTGAAATAAAACAGAAAGTGGTATTATGAATCTTTTTGTAGCAATATCTTAGCCTTTTTCCACTATAATGCCAGTGATTATAGTGATTTCCAGATCTATTACATAAATAGCTATCTTTATGAACATAGAAAAATTCTAGTAGGGAAGATCAGCTAATTTCATTTAGTTCCTCAACAACTAGTAACTCGTGGATATAGATAGTGTTCAAGATAATTTAAAAAGAAAAAAGTGCCAACCTACGGATTAGATATCCTCTTAGGTTGGCACTTTTCTGCTTAATTCACATCACTTTGGAGCTAATTAGGCCCTACATAAGGGTTTGTTGACAGTCTGAATGAGTTCAAAAAGAAAATTATATTATAAAACATTTTTATTAGCACTTGATACAAGGTATGCTGGCATTGGTTCGTGCAATTTCCAAATAATACTCACAGGTTTACTACCCTCATGCTTAACATAATCAGCTGTTCCAAGAAAAATAAAGGGTGAGGTATACGGTCCTTCATTCCTATATTCCCTTATAAAGATAGAAATCTGATTATTCGTTTTCCGATGATTAAAGAGCCTAATTGCTGTTGGGCTGGTATCTGAGGTTCTACTTTGAGATTGCCAATGAAATAATTGTTCATTAATTGCATAGTCTTCATATAAAGTCGAAGGAGAGAAATCTTTATCGGATTTATTTAAAGTAACGAAAAAAACATCCGTTTTTTCCTCTTCAAAATACTTAACTCCTTCTCTAAAAGCAGGCTTTTGTTTTTCATTATAGTAACCAAACGCAGCTAATATTTGGTCTATAGTATAATGTGCATGTACTCTTAGAGGAGACACAAAATCGAACGGAGATTTTTTCTCAAGTAATCTTAAATTTTCAAAACAAACCTCGATTACTTGGAGAATTTCGTCCTTTAATGCTTGACTCGTTAATATTTCTCGAAGTCCTTCCTTTATGGAAGAAAAACCTAAATCCCTAGGAGGCTTAGAGAAAAATGAATAGTACAACATTGCTTCCATTCTTTGCTCTTCCTCTGTATTAACATCAGTCTTTTCTATATATTTTTTGTAAAAACTTATCAAATCTAAGGAATCCAAATGAAATAGTTTATGGATTTTTTTCATCAAAAGATCCTCATATTCCGCTTTATATTCTTTTGTAACCCCCGCCTCTACCTTCATCCTTTCAAAGCTACGGTTTTTTTGTGACCCATAAACATCTGCTAATGATAGATGATAATATTGTAAAAAGTTTTTTAAAGTTAGGCGTCTTCCAGAATCAGCTTCGAAGTGTTTAATTTTTGCAATAAGATTTTGTTTATTAATTCGTGCTTCCTTAATATTTCTTAATATATATTCTTTTGCCTGTTTCTCCATTTGGATAACAGAGCCCTTAGGTAAATGGAAAAAACCATTTTCAATATAATGATGAATAGAATGTTTTGTTTTCCCTACTAACGATCGGAATTTCTCTTCAAAAGGATAATTCTTATGGGCTTGTCCAACAAAATCAAGTACAGTTAAACATTCTTTATCATCCGCTAGTCTTAATCCTCTACCAAGTTGCTGTAAAAAGACAGTTAGACTTTCTGTTGGACGTAAAAATAATACCGTGTTTATTTCTGGAATATCTATTCCTTCATTATATAAATCCACAACAAAGATAAAATTTATCTCACCGCTTACTAATTTTCTTTGAGCTACAACTCGTTCCTCAGGTGATGATTTACCATGCAATGAAATGGAAGGTATATTTTTTTGATTAAAATATGTTGACATATATTTTGCGTGATCTACTGACACGCAAAACCCTAACGCTTTTACTTCATTTAGAGAGGTAACATACCTTTTTATACTTTGTATAACTAGATCACTCCTGCGATGATTTGCAGTATAAATATTTGTTAGTTCTCCTATGTCATATCCTTTTCTTGACCATTTAATACTAGTTAAATCAACGTTATCAGTTACACAAAAGTAATGGAATGGACTTAATAATTTTCTATTTATTGCTTCTGTTAACCTCATTTCAGCAGCAATTCGATCATTAAAATAGCTTAAAATACTATCATTATCCATTCGTTCAGGTGTAGCTGTTAAACCAAGTAAAATAGTTGGTTGATAAAAATCTAATAATGCTCTGTACGAGGGTGCTGTGGCATGATGAAATTCATCAACAATAATATAATCATAAAAATCAAAAGTTGTATTTTCACTCATCTTTTTGCTATTCCAGCTTTGAATACTCATAAATAATTGATCAAAAGACTTAGGCTCGTGCTTCCCAACAAACATTTCACCAAAGTTAGCATCCTTCAAAATCGTTCGGAAAGTCACCAAACTTTGTCGTAGTATTTCTTCTCTATGTGCTATAAATAATAACTTTGCGTTAGGTTTTTGTTTTAGAAATCGTTTAAAATCAAAAGCAGATATTACTGTTTTTCCAACTCCCGTCGCAGCCACTACGAGATTTTTCATCTGACCGTGAATAACTCTTTCTACTTCCAACTCATCTAATATTTCTTTTTGATAATGATAAGGCTGGATATCAAAATAATACTGTTCGGTTTCTTCGGCTACAGTCTCTTTTGACAATGAGTACTGCACCATTTCCCAATTTTCGTGTTCATCAGGTAAGAGAGATTTAAATTCCTCATCGTTCCAATAACTTTCAAAGGTTGCCCCAAACTTTCGAAGGACATCAAAAGAATCCCTTTCGGTTATCTTTAAATTCCATTCTAACCCCGAAGTTAATGCTGGATTAGATAAGTTGGAAGAACCGATGTAAGCCGTACTAAAGCCAGAATCGCGTTTAAATAAATATGCCTTTGCATGAAGTCTAGTTCGTTGCTTATCTAAGGATACCCTTACTTCTGTATTAGGTAATTTACTAAGCTCCACAAGTGCTTTATAGTCTGTTGCTTCCATGTACGAAGTCGTAATAATTCTTAGCCTTCCACCACGTTCTATAGTAAAATCCCTAAGTTCATTTAATATGATCCTGAGTCCAGACCATTTAATAAAAGAAACTATCCATTCAATTTCATCAGAGGAAGCAATCTCTTTTTTTAATTCTTCTAACATGTTAGGTTCATATTGAGATCCCGTGAAAAGAGAGCTTTGAGAAATTGAAGTGATTGGTCGAGTTGGCTTCTCTTTACGAACTGTACGTACACTGTTTAGCTTTTTATATACGGAAGTAAGTATTTCTCCTCTTTCATCTAGTTGTAGATTTACAAAATCCTCATCGTGTAATTTTGAATTTAACAATTGAATAATTTGATTACAAGTTTGAATTTGCAACAAAAGCGCTTCTTCATCTTCTTTTGCATCTTCCCGGATATATGAGAGAGCTTTTTTAGTAACCTCTGAAATATATGAAGCAAAGTAGGTTTTTGCCTCTTCGAAATCCATTTTATCTAAGTCAATTGCGTACATTTCAGGAGAAAGCTTCTTTAACTCTGAATAAATGTTTTTATTTATAGGTAGGTCGTAAATGCCTTCTTTCAAAGAAACACCTCCATAGAAAACTTAATCTAAATCAAGTTTATTATATGTTACCCCTTTTTACTCTAATATTTATAATTTGCTTTAGATTTCCAATCACTTTAGCACATACCGACATTTTGGAAAATTAGAACAACCTTTAAAATCACCATATTTACCTGTTCTAGTGATAAGTTGGCTTTTACAACGGGGACAAATATCCATATTTAGTTTGGTTTTTATTTCTCGAACATGGACTTTTCTTGATTCTTTTCCTTGTATATTCGCATTTATTAATATTTTTGCAATCTGTTTCACTCGATAAGGAAGGATTACTTTCTGTTCATAGGATTTTATCGTTTTAAAAAGACCTGATATGTATAAGACTCGTACATGGTCAGAACTTATTTCTAGATTTTTAAAGGTAGCTTCACTACTAAATGCTATTATTGAATAATAAGGTCCATCGTACATTTCTTTTAGTAACGTTTGTATTGCAGTTAGATGAGCAAAGTTCTGCATAATTGGATTGAGAAAATTATATTTGTTCTTATAAATTACTTGCTTCCAATATTTTTGCTTCTCTTTACCATAAATCCATCCCTTATAATTTTTTGTCTCAATAACGAATATACCTACCGTTGATAACACAACATGATCAATTTGGGTGGTTCCTTCCTCGTAAGGAAGCAACAGGTCATGAAGTACAATATATTCCTCTTCATTTAACCCCTTTAAACGACGTTTTACTTGCCACTCTCCAATAGATCCCTTTACAGATGGATTATTTAAACTAACTAAAAGAGTCACAAAACATATTGCTATTAATATGACTATCATCTTATTTCACCCCTTTCCCAGTAGACGATAGTTATACTTTAGATGAAAATTATTCCATAAACAAGCCGAAAAATAAAAAACAAATAATGAAGAAAGAGTATCTGCCAGAGTCTAGACAAAAGGGTTGGAAACCATTTCGATTTCCAACCCTTTTCCAATTAATCTAGGTTAAATCGGTGAAAAAGTCCGTTGCAGCTTATCATTTTGGTTCTTATTACGCCAGGTTGGGTTTTCCATGTCAAACCGGCTAGTTTCTTAGAATTTAAGGCAGCAAAAGTCAGCATCGCCTGCATGGACAATTTTTTTAATTCCTTTAGGGTTGTCCATCGTATACCATGCTTTTCTTTACTCTTTCCATATACTTCTTTAATGGTTGTGTCGCAAGTCTTCAGCTAAATCCAGGTAGTCATGCCAAATGTGGCGTTGAATCATTTTTTGGTGATTCTTACTATGCGTGCACTATCCTTCCTTTGTGGTTGATCGGTATGTAAGATCTGCTCGAACAGATCAGTATCTGCGAAACGTCGGACATAGTTTTACCTAACATGGAGAAGTGAGGAACCTCTGTATGAAAGTCGAATCCTAGAAACCAACGGTATGCCACATTCGTTTCAATTTCCTTGTTTGTCTGGCGTATGGAACGGATACCAAAGGTGTAATAGATGAATGTCACCTGGATCAGTACTACAGGATCTATGCTGGGTCTCCCAATGGTTGAGTAAAGATCTTCAACTAATCGATAGATAAAGGAGAAATCAATTGCCGCATCCAGTTTGCGCACCAGATGGTCTTTAGGAACCAACTGCTCTATGGTCAGTATCTCCAACTGTTCGCGTTCATTGAGTTTGATTCTTGGTCATCCTATCCATCCCCTCATTCCTTTAATAGGAAGCACTGTTGATTGGAGCGGAGAGCGGCGACTCCAGCGGGAATAGCGCGAGCTGAAGACCCTGGACTGAGCGTAGCGAGGGAAGCGGCTGAAGCCGTGCCCGCGGAAAGCGTCCGCTCGCAGCGGAGATTAACATTTCTAGCTTTATCTCTTAAAAGAAAAAAGATTGTAGGCAAAACACCAAAATTCATGGTGTTTGTCTACAGTCTGAGAGCTGCTGAAGAAACAGCATCTACTTTATTTTCCAATTTTCCAAATATAACAATATTCTTTCCAATCCGATACTTAAAAACTGTATTTAAATCCTTTTCATTTGTACACCTTATTTCTATTATTTCCAACCGTTAAATTCTAAGAATTTATCTGGTATTCTTAATTCAAGCTGTTGTTCCAGTTCTCTTAAAAAGACATTCATATCTGCTTTATCGAACCATTGCTGACTATTATCTAATCCTATGCTAGACTTCCCATAGTTTATAGCACAACCAAAGCTGCCTCTATCATAGGTTAACGTAATGATGAAGTATTTATATGCTTGAAAATCTATGGAAAACGTTTGATGAGGTGTATCTGTTAAGTTATAGATTGAGTAATTATCTACTCGGTCTCCGAAATACTCTCTCATTGCTTTAGTAAATATCTTTGCAGTGTCCTTTGCAGTGACAGTATTATCTTTCTGCATACCACATTCCTCCTTCTTCAATTAGTTCAGTAAAGCCATGCTCCTTTTTTAAATATTCCCACTCCTGGTTAAGATAGCTTCCTTTGTAGTCATTGGGATTGTGAGAAAACCTTATTGCTTTGCCACTAGCAACAGCATCATCTAATGCTGGTACATTTAGGTAATCAAACATCTCTTGGTCGGACAAGTTATATTTTCTTTGAATTGTACCCCAGTCGCCTCCCAAATCAAAGTAAGTGGAATTATTTCCAGCTCTAGCAATATAAGAATCTGGTCCCGGCTTAGTCCAGTCTTCTTTTCCATTCTTGACAGAGGGCGTATATTTTCCAAGCGTCATAGAGCTTGCATCTGGATTATGAATAGAGGCACCTCTTATATGTTGAAATTCCTCTACTGGTATTTTATTACCTACTCTACCATCGACAATCTTTATTCCTCTAGCCTCAAGTACATCATCTATTTTATTTGTAGGGATATCATCAACATTGTCACCTAGTTTAGCTAATTTCCCCAACTTTGTTAACTTACCTACTGGTATAAATCCAGCAGCCGCTAGCCCTCTTTCCCATAAAGAAGAATCTTGACCAAAAAGAGCTTTAACGTCATCTAAAATGAGAAAGTCTAATATCCCTTTTGTCAATTTCATTTCTTCCTCTACCTGTGCATCCATTAACTTTCTTAGGAATAATTCCTTTTCCCCGTCAGACAAGGATGAAATATATTCAATATATTCATCTTCCCCTAATTTATAAGCTTCTTTTGGAGACAATATTTCCTCTTTTACTTCCGAGACAATCTCGTAATAAATGGTGCCGTCTCCTTTTAAACTATATTCTTTAATTACAAGTCCATTTTCATATTCGTGATAATTTATTAAAGTGAAATCACCAAATAATTCTCGCTCTACCGTTCTTTCTAGCTTACCCTTCATTAAATTAAAGGTATCTGCCGATAGCTCAGTGCCAATCAGCTTTTCATGTTCATTTTTAATTGAACAACTTAAAATAGGATACGTTTGAGTTTCTAATGCAACTGTTAGCTCGCTATTGACCGATAGTAAATTCCATTTATTATTTTGAAAGTCTTTATCTGTTAGTCCACTTTGCATTAATGCCTCTATATCAGTAACCCAGTTTTCCATTAAGCTTATACCATTTTCAATAGATAACAAGGCAGTATACTGTGTATTATCAAACTCATATAGTTTATCTAATGTGTCATCTTTTTTAGTTCTAGATCTTACAACTCCATCCTGCACATCACTATCATCCAGATGAGGTAGCGAAACAATATCAGAGACCTGATCTATAATGCTATTTGTCGCTTCTACTAAATTTTTTGTAAGATCTGAGATCATCTTGAGTCCTTCTTCTATTTCACCATCCATATATCTTTCAACCATATGTCCTGCGGTACTTGGTTCAAGTGAAAGTAATGCGTTCTCGGTGGACTGCAGCACTCGTTTATATTCCGTAGTAAAAAGTTGAAAAAATTCAAGGAAGGGTAAGTGACACTCCTCATAAAAAGCCCGGATGGAATTCCCTCCGTGCCCTTTTAGTACTTCGTTCATACCAACTAACCCTTTAATATTTTGATGAATAGTCTCTGTTTCCGTTTGAAGTCTATCAAGCATAGAAATATTATCTTTTAACCCTATTTGTAATTGATCGACATCTAATACCTTCATAAGCTCCCTCCCATATCCATTTTATTGATAATATTGTATTCCATTTATTAGGATAAATGGAAATGAGAGATAGATATATATATAAAATAATTCTTATGTCGGAAAGTCAGATGAAATAATCATTACTAAAGACTTCTCACATTGTATATTTATGATGTGTTTTATCTTGTTTTATTAAAGTTACTCTCCTATCAAAACTTCTAAAATGTCTTCTTCGCTCATACTAATGAGCATATCCTTTTCGGAATGAATAACTTCCTCGATTAGACTTTGTTTTCTGTGTTGAAGCTGGGTTATTTTCTCTTCAATGGTACCCTTCGCAACTAGTCGAATGACTTGAACCTCATTTGTTTGTCCCATACGGTGGGCGCGGTCAGCAGCCTGCTGTTCAACAGCTGGGTTCCACCATAAATCGTACAGGATAACCGTATCTGCTCCAGTAAGGTTGAGACCAGTACCCCCTGCCTTTAATGACACGAGAAATAAGTCACCCTCACCGTTATTGAAACGTTCGCATAGACTGACACGTTCAACTGGAGGGGTTTGTCCGTCTATATAAAAGTAAGGTGCACCCTGTTTGACAAGCTGTCTCCGAATGATTGCTAGCATTTGAGTAAACTGTGAGAAGACAAGCACTCGTCTACCGGTCATACGACAATCCTCTAGAATCTCCATCAGTTGTTCATACTTTGCCGAGCTACCCTCATAGCCTTCAACAAATAGGGCTGGGTGGCAGCATAACTGTCTAAGTCTTGTGAGTCCCGCTAGAAACTTGATACGATTTTTTCGAAAGGTTTTTTTCTTCAAATGCTTCAGAGCATCATGCTTTAGCTCTGCCAAATGAGCTGCATAAAGCTTTTTCTGCTCCACCTGAAGCTCGGAGTAGATAACCATCTCGGTTTTCTTAGGCAGCTCTTCTAAAACATCTTTTTTCATACGACGCAATATAAATGGGCGAACCTGCTTCGCTATATGCTCTCTTCTCATTTCACTGAATTCTCTTCTGTTTGGCAATAGACCAGGAAATACTACGTAGAAAATAGACCATAGCTCGTCTAAGGAATTTTCTATCGGTGTTCCAGTAAGTGCAAATCGATGCTTGGCCTGCAGCATTTTTACCGCCCTAGCCGTCTTCGTCATAGGATTTTTAAATGCTTGTGCCTCATCAAAAAACACCGTATGAAAGAACATATCCCGATAACGGTCAGTATCCATTCTCAATGTAGGATAGGAGGTAACAATGACATCCGCATCTGTTGCAGTGAGCCATGCTGTATTTCTGTCCGCCTTACTACCGTCAATAATTCGTGCATCTATATGGGGTGCGAACTTCTCTAACTCGTTTGTCCAGTTATAAAGAAGTGAGGCTGGGGAAACTACTAATATTGGTTGTTTCCGTGCCCGAACCTCAGGTAGCACTGATTCTATAAAAGCAATGCTTTGCAGCGTTTTCCCCAGGCCCATATCGTCTGCGAGTATTCCTCCAAATCCATAGGATGCCATAAGCTTAAACCATCTGTATCCTGCTTTTTGATAATCTCGTAGCACATTTTCTAACCCTCTTGGCACATCCTCTTCCAGATTTGCAGGGTCGTTTAAGTTTTTTAGAAGCTTCGCAAATTGTAAACCAGGCTCTAGTAAATCTCCATGACTCAAAGACTGTGCAATTTGCATTCCTTTTAGGAGTGGAACTTTCATTCCTTCTCGGAAATGTTCACTGCTTACCTCCATATCCTCCATGAATCTTGCGAGATCCAAAAATTCGGGTGTTTCAAGCGATACTAAATTGCCATTTGGTATTCGATAAAATTTTCTTTTCTCTTCAATGGCTGTCATAAGGTGCTGAATTTCTTTTTCTTTTATACCATCCAGCTCGAACCGAAACTCTAGCCATTCTGTTCTTTCCTTCATCTCAATTCTTATCTTCGGACCCGTATATTCCTTTATAACTCGTATCTTTACAGCAGTAGAAGCATATACCTGCACCCAGTTTTCCACGTTAGGCAGTACATAGTATAGGAAGTTATATTCGTCTTCCTCATCCATCAAATAAAATCCCCCTGGTGTTTGGGTAAACCCACAGTCCAATAGGAGCTTCATGATTTCAAGCTCCTTTTCTCTTTGACGCCGCACTCCAGGAAAATGAGTAAAGGATTCCTCTGTTTCTTCACAGGGATTGACTAGCAGATGGCCATAATGGAATTCTAAGCCTGCTAGCAGTCGATTTTTTACCCTATCTAAAAATAACTTGGCCTTGAGTGGTGTCTCACCCATCCTTTTGGAAATAGGCTCCGCTATATATACCTGACCAAGCTTCATCAAGCCCGGCAAGACTGTTTTCATGAAATGGTCTATATTCTTCTCAAGAATAACTAGCTCGTGCTTCCCGGACTGATCCAGCATGCTTTTGAGTTCAGCGAGTCTGCTTGCTTCCTCTGGCTGAAGTTTATACAGCACCCCCTTGGAGAAGGCATAGCCGTAAGATCGGAAAACAGTCACTAAATCTAGACCTTTTACGTTTAACTGATAATCAGGCTTCTTCGCTTCATCAAATTCAAAACGAATAGGCAGCTCTTGTCCAAGCTGAATACCTTCATAATATAGATCATTATGCAGAAACTTGACCCTTGGTGCTTTTACAAGTAAAGGTAGGAGTCGCTCCCAATCCGATACCGAGATAAGTAAGATATCCTCTTGTATATCAGCCTTACTATTTAAGCGCTGACTTTTCATCAGTAATTGAAGTACCTCATCCGTTTCCTTTGAAAAGCTATAAATTTCCGGTGAGTAGAAGCTGCCTGTAGAATATTCGAAAGGCCTTCTTCTTTCCATCTCGTTTAAAAACTTCGCTACTTGCTTGATTTCATGAAAGGATTCGAGACCAATAGCTAACTGTATACCGAATCCATATGCTTCATCATCCAAGGGTACTGAACAGCAAGTAAACTCCATCTCCAAAATCTTTCTTTCATCAAAATGTAATTGCTTACCTGTAGGAGGTGATGTCTTTTTTTCGAATAGATTCAGCATTCTTTCTGCCAAATATCCATCCATTCGCTGCTTTTCATCGATTGATATGAGGGTAGCGGCAATATGCTGACAATAGGTGGAAATGAATCCTACTGGGGGACATGTACAAGTAGCTACAACCTCTCCAGCAGAGTCAGCTTTTATAGTAACAATGAAATCTTCTCCAGCCTTCACAGTAGCTTCCATCACTTTTTGATTGTTCGGGCTAGGATGAAGATGTACCTTATCCGCAAGAAAATAAGCCTTACCCTTTTTATAAGCAGTAATGCCACATAATTCTTTAATTTTCTTTTCGTTTATTGTACTTTTCATCATCTAAAACCCTTTCTATGTTTCTGTTAGCTCTATTTTAGCATGATAGGAATGTTTGTGCGTCCTGTACATACCTTTACCATTTCTAAACGAAAAGAAAAGGACGCCCATTGTTGGACACCCTTTTCCTCCTCTTATTTAGCTTCTAAAATTTCTTGTAAGTTTTCTACTGCCAGCTTATTACCTCTATGCTAGAATTTGCTCAATTGATGTTGTCTTATCAGCCACTAAATCATAAAAACCGATGTGTACGTTTTCTTCATATACCCAAAATAAATCTGTCCCATATGGTGCTTCAAAAATTTCTAGCATCTGAGGTGCCAGTGAATAGATAGTTTCGGCATTCACAATGACAAAATTATCAGGATTGTTCACATATTCATCATCGTCTAACTCCGAAAAAATATTCCATCCGTTTAATTGAGGAATTGTACTCGGTTCTCTAAAGCTATATCGGATGGGTACACCATTCAATACGTTTTTGGATATCATGAAACCGCCATATGCATCATTTCTATTATCCATCCTCATACTCCTTTACTATTTCCAAGAAGTCATTTCTCCAAGGAAACTCTTTCGCGTAGTCTAGAATCGATTTATTAAAAGTATCCTTTATATTTACATCGGATCCCTTTTCCACTAAATAATAATAAATATCCTTCATATCCTCTGTAGTGTTTTTATTGACTGTTATCGCATATTTTAATGGTATAGAGTTAAATTTGTCCACGGCATTTACGTCCACACCATTTTCTACTAGTAGTCTAACAACCGTTTCCATATAATCTTTTGGACCTTTCATAATGTTAAAGAAAAAAGTATGGAGAGCATTTCTATTATACAAAGAGTCTGTAAAGGAGACGTCTATGCCGTCTTTTAATAGATATTTAGTAATGGCAAGCTTATCCTCGGGATTCTTATCATTAAGCATTGCGGTAGACAACAAGTTAAACTTACTATGCGGATTAATCTGATTTGCCTCTCCGTTATAAAAATTTTTAAAATCCTCAAAGGTTCCCTTAAGTACTGCATCAAACACATTTGTAATTTTCATATCCTTATCATTTCCCTTCGAATTTACGACTTCTATTTGCTCCAGGACTCTCTATCCTAAAGTTTTCAGGATTAAACTGGAACTCTTTCAATTCTTCTAAGGTTATTTCACGATTCCTATATTTTTCAAACATAGGATGATACTCATATCCCTGTCGATGTCCAAAGTCTACTGCACCTTTTCTTGGTAGACCTGGCTTCCAATCAAGGACCTCCATCGTATTAGGATCACGTAAAATGCCATCAGGTCCAACATTGTTTTCATATACATTCCGTTCAAATTCTATTTTTTTGTCCCCTGATAATTGTGGTCTACCTCGTGGTTTTCCATTTTTAATATATGGTCCATTTTCAATAGGAGGTAACTTATCTACAATTTTAGAAGCATCTCCCACCTTATCTGCAGCTTTTGAGGCATCAACGGCATTGTCTATAGCTTTTACAGCTGTTGCGCCACCTTTTACTGCTTTTCCTACAGGAAGAGGGATAAGGGAGGCAGCAGCTATTCCTTTATCCAAAAAAGACGCATTTGGATCGGTTAATGTTCGGAAATCATCCATAAATAGAAAGTCAGCGGTAGCTTCAAAAAAGTTTTTGTCTTTAGGTTTATTCGCCTGTGCTTCCTCTACCTTGGATACTATTTCATATTGAATTGGGGCTGATTCGTTAGTTTGAAATTCTTTTACAATAAGTCCGTTGTCATAAATATGATACCTGACAAACAATGTAGTTTCATCTGGCTCACCCTCAACCGATTTAACCCTACCATTTTCCATAATACTCCGTATCTCAGAATCGATTTCTGTTCCTACTAACTCATCTATATTATCTATTCGCTTCGAAATTTACATCTGTTAGACCAGACATAAATATGGATTCTATTTTAGAGATCCATTGATTCATCATCTAAATCCCTTCCCAGGTGTCCTTTTCATTTGTGTTACACGCTTATCTCTATTTTATCACTTTTGAAATTTAGGCTTGATTATAAATACCTTTCATGCCTTACATTTAAAATGCAAAAAAGATTGCCCCTACCTAGGGACAATCCTCTCATATATACTTAGTTTAAAATAGATTATTCACCTTACAAAGCGAACATTTAGGAAATACCAATGGCAACAGCCACTAGTAATGCAAAGCATGCAATAATAGCCCAGCCAAGAATCATTTTCCATATAAATTTTACCCATCGTTCATAAGGAATACCAGCAACAGCCAAATAACCCATCAAAGCTGAAGAAGTAGGAATAATTGAATTGGTAATAGAGTCTCCATATTGGAATGCTAATACCGCCACTTGTCTTTCAAGGCCTAGCAGATCTGTTATAGGAATCATTATTGGCATTGTAGCTGCTGCCTGACCACTACCAGAGGATATAAATAAGTTAAGCACTGCTTGAATAAATAACATGCCGATCACACTAATTGATTGAGGAAGATTACCAATACCTTCTGCAGCATAATACACGATAGTGTCTATAATCTTCCCTTCCTCTAATACGACGGTAATTGCACGTGCAAATCCAACAATTAATGCACCAAATGTTACCGCTTTTGCTCCGTCAATAAAAGAGTCAAAAATACGTGTAGTGTTTAGACCACCTAGTAATCCTGCTATAATTCCCATTATTAAAAACGAGGCTGCCAGCTCAGTGATAAACCATTCCCAGTTAAAAACTCCATAAATATTAAATCCTATTCCAATAGCCATTGTCAAAAAAACTAGCTTGTGTTTACCTGTCAGTTTAGCAAAGTTTTTCATATCTGCATTAACTTCTTTTTGTTCAATATCATATATAACGCTAAGTTCAGGGTTTCGCTTCACCTTGAAGGCATAGCGCATCACATACCAAATCGCAAAGCCCAAAACTAATATGTATACAGCGAAACGAAAGCCAATACCCGAAAATAAAGGTACATCGGCTAACGACTGTGCTACACCTACCGTAAATGGATTTAACATACCTCCAAAAAATCCACTAGCAGCTCCAAGTGTAATCATTGCTGTACCTGTCACTGCATCAAAACCCATTCCTCGAGCTATTGCTATTCCAATTGGGACAAAAATGATGGCTTCCTCTGCCATCCCCATAGTAAATCCTCCTATAGAAAAGAGAATCATACTCATTGGAATCAGAAGCTTTTCTTTACCTTCTAAAGCACGTACTCCTTTATACACTCCAGCTTCAATAGCACCAGTTTTATGGATGATTCCAAATACACCACTTACTAAAAAGATATAGAAAATAATTTGTGCGCCTTTTTCTAAACCCATCGGAATAGCTGTAAACAGCTCAAAAAAGCTCACTGGATCGCTCTCTATTTCTTTGTAACTTCCATCTACTACAAGCGTTCTCCCTGATTCTTCATCTTCTACTCGTTCAAACTCTCCTGCGGGTACTACATAAGAAGCTAGTCCGGCAATTATAATAATAGTAAATATTAATGTATATGTGTGCGGTACCTTAAACCAGGACCTTTTCTTTTTTTCTCTCATCAATTACGCCCCTATTCATAATTTCAGATATTTCAATATTAATCGAATGTTATATTAAAATATAATAAATTAAATAGTAATAAAAGTATATATTTTTTTACTTACCCTAATAAATTTCCTAAAACAAGATAAAAACTTAAAAATATTATTATTTATTAGTAACCTTTTAAATCCTCATTATGCCCTAACATACTCTATTAATTTTGAATTTCTCTATGTTTTATAGAATTCTAACCCAACCAATCAAATTCTTACTATTATAACAATTCTAAATATTAACTTTACATCATCCTTATAAAGGCTTTAATATAGATATATGTTTCACAATTATCTTTAGGGGGTTTGGGAATGGGAAAGACTTTTAAAAAACTATCTATTTTGCTTTCCATTATGATGTTAGTTTTATTGGCAGCTTGTGGAACGGGAGAATCTTCAACTTCAAGTGGAGAAAATAGCAAAGGCGAGAATGGAACGATTTCAGCAAAAATTGGGGTTATCTCATACATGACAGGTCCTGGTGCTGCTTATGGAGAAGCAATCACAAATGGATTGAAATTAGCTTTAGAAGAAATTAATGAAAAAGGCGATGTAAAAATTGAGCTTGCAATTGAAGATTCAGTCGGAAAACAAGAGCAGGCATTATCTGTGGGTCAAAAATTGATGAGTCAGGACGATATTGTTGCAATCATAGGACCAACATTAAGTACAGAGATGAACGTTGTTGGACCTGAAGCTGATCTCAATGGTATCCCAATTATGGGGACTTCCACTACCGCGGCAGGTATTCCTCAGATTGGAGATTATGTATTCCGTAATTCTATACCAGAATCCCTAGCAATCCCTGCTGCATTGGAAAAAGCGGTAGACAAATATGGAGCTAAAAAAGTTGCTATTCTATATGGAAATGATGATCTATTCACTCAGTCCGGATTCGATACGATGAAGGCAGAAGCTGAAAATATGGGGATTGAAATTTTAACAATCGAGACCTTTCAAAAAGGACAGTCCGATTATAATGCGCAACTTACTAAGATTAAAGATCTTCAGCCAGATCTAATCTTGGCTTCCGCTCTATATAATGAGGGTGCAGTAATCATGGACCAAGCAAGAAAAATGGGGATTGATGTTCCTTTTGTTGGAGGTAATGGATTCAACTCCCCTCAAGTAATTGAAATTGCCGGAGAAGCATCTAACGGATTAATTGTTGCAACTCCTTGGTTTGCGGATAAACCAGATGAAAAAGTTCAAGCTTTTGTAGAAAAATATGAAGAAGCGTATGGTCACAAGCCTGACCAGTTCGCTGCACAGGCCTATGATGCTCTTTATATTATTGCAGAGGCATTAAAAAATGCTGGAGAAGCAGACAGAGATGCGCTTCGTGATGCTCTGGCTGAAATTAAGGATTTAGAAGGCATCCTAGGGAAGATTTCTTTTGACAAGGACGGAGACGTAATAATGGATCCTACAGTTCTTATCATCCAGGATGGAGAATTCCAGTTGTTTGAGTAGTTCAAAATTTAACTAATACAGGTAAGGGTGCATAGCCCTTACCTTATTTTGAAAGGGTGAGCTTTCTTGCTTTTAGAACAAATCATTAACGGAATAACACTCGGAAGCATTTATGCGATCGTTGCCCTTGGATTTACGCTTGTCTTTGGAGTACTAGGTATCCTTAACATGGCCCATGGTGAGATTTTCATGATTGGTGCTTTTATAGGAGTGTTAGTAACAAGCGTATTAGGCTTACCACTGTGGGTAGCCTTTCTTTCAGCAGTAATTGTGACTGCTATCTTAGGGTACTTGTTAGAAAGAATTGCACTTCGCCCCCTACGCGGTAAACAGGGAGTTTCGCATCTAGCCCCTTTGATCAGTACGATTGGGGTTTCCATATTATTGGAGAATCTCTCCCATCATTTATTTGGCGCAGGTAATCATCCGTTCCGCCATTCTTTTGCACAAATTCAAATTCAAGTTGGTTCAATTACAATTTATTTAGTACAAATTTTAATTTTTGCTATTTCTATTACCTTGATGGTTGTACTTTCCTACTGGCTCGCTAAAACGAAAGCTGGAAAGGCATTACGTGCGACTGCTGAAAACTTAGAGACTGCCAGTTTACTAGGTGTGAATACGAAGAGAACCATTACAACTACCGTCATACTGGCATCCGCTCTAGGTGGAATTGCTGGAATTCTAGTAGGCATGGCCTTTAACTCTGTTAACCCTCAGATGGGCTTATCCATGGGTTTAAAGGGTTTAGCCATCATCATTCTAGGAGGAATGGGAAATGTAAAGGGTGCGATGGTTGGAGGATTACTCCTTGGTCTTTCAGAAACAATGATTGTTGCCTATGGAGACTCCGGATACAGAGATGCTGTTGCATTTATCGCCATTATTTTTATCCTTCTCATAAGGCCACAGGGTATTTTCGGCAATAAAACCGCTGAGGCAGGAAGGTGATGATGACATGCTAGGAGAAATCTTAAACCCATACCATCTACAAATTATCTCTTTCATTCTTATCAATATTATATTAGGGATAAGCATTTACATAACGCTTTCCTCTGGACAATTATCTTTAGGAAATGCAGGCTTCATGGGTATCGGAGCCTATACGTCTGCACTACTGACTATCAACTTTGAGGTTCCTCTGTATATAAGTATTATTTTAGGCGCTTTAGTTGCAGGTGCTTTTGGGGTTCTAATCGGTATACCTGCTCTAAGGTTAAGCGGGGTTTACCTAGCTATAGCAACATTAGGCTTTGGGGAAGTAATTAGAGTAATCTTTGTAAACTGGGACTCTGTCACGAAGGGCTCGGTTGGATTGTCAGGTATACCCCATCTTGGTAGAGAACTTTTTCAATTTTTAAGAGACTTAGGCTTTGACCCAGATATGCTTGGTCTTAAAAACAATCAAGCTATCTATTTAATAGTTGTACTTGTTTTACTAATAATTACTATTTCCATCATTTGGTTCTTTATCAGACAGAACAAGTCACGTGTAGGCAGAGCATACGCTGCTATTAAAATGGATGAAAAAGCCGCGGAAGCGATGGGTATTAATATCACTTACTACAAAGTACTGTCCTTTACCCAGGGAGCTATTTTAGCAGGCTTCGCAGGCGCTTTATATGCCCATGTATTAGCTTATATTAGTCCAGCAGATTTCGCTTATCACCGTGCAATAGATATTTTAATATTCTCCATTTTTGGCGGAAGTGAGGTTATTTGGGGAGCAATATTCGGCGCAACCTTTATGACACTTCTTCCAGAAGCATTACGATTCATCAGTGAATATAGATACATGATTTACGGAATAATTCTTATTTTGTTGATGGCTTTCCGCCCTCAAGGAATTATAGATGTCCCGGTATTAAATTGGCTAAAGAGAACATTTACATTTAAAAGGAGGGACTCCAATGGTATTAGAGCTAAAAAATATAACTAAAAACTTTGGTGGTATCTCTGCTTTAACTGATGTTTCTTTCCAAATCAACGAAGGAGAGATATTCGGCTTAATCGGCCCTAACGGTGCTGGTAAAACAACTATGTTTAATGTAATTACGAATATGTTCGCCCCTACCTCTGGGGAAATTCTTTTTCTCGGAGAAAATATTTCTGGTATTAAGCCACATAAAATCACTGATAAAGGCATCTGTCGTACGTTTCAAAATATAAGGTTATTTTCTCAAATGTCTGTTTTGGAAAATGTTTTAGTAGGTGCCCACTGTCGAAATAAATCTGGTGTTTTAACAAGCGTACTCAGAACCAAATCTCAAAAGCATGAAGAAAAGAGTAACCATGAAGTCGCTTTAGAATTACTAGAGTTAGTAGGTCTATCGAGATATGAAGATACCATTGCAGAAAATTTAGCTTACGGTCAGCAACGAAGATTGGAAATTGCCAGAGCCTTGGCAAGTAATCCAAAGCTTTTATTATTAGACGAGCCAGCAGCTGGCATGAATGAAACAGAAACAGAGAATTTATTTGATTTGATCAAAAAGGTTCAACAGCGTGGAGTTACTGTTTTATTGATAGAGCATGACATGCCTTTTGTTATGAAGCTTTGCGACAGAATTACCGTTTTAAATTTTGGGAAGAAGCTTGCTGAAGGTACTCCAACGGAAATACAAAACAATCAAGATGTAATTGAAGCTTACCTCGGCTCAGAGGAGGATGAAGAAATTGCTTAAGGTATCTGGTATTGAAACATTTTACGGGAAAATACAGGCTCTTAAAAATGTGAACCTAGTAGTAGAGCAGGGGCAGATTGTAACCCTACTTGGTGCAAATGGCGCTGGGAAAACGACTACGATGAAAACAATTGCCGGTCTGTTAAAACCGCAAAAGGGAACAGTTGAATTTTTAGGAGAAAACATTACAGGTATGAGACCAGATCAGCTTGTTCGAAAAGGTATCGCCCTTGTTCCAGAAGGGCGAGCTATCCTTTCTACGATGACAGTTCTCGAGAACCTGGAAATGGGAGCTTTCCACAGAAATGATAAGGACATAAAAAAGGATATCGAAAATGTTATGCAACAATTTCCTATTTTAAAAGAACGTGAGGACCAATTAGGAGGCACCCTTTCTGGTGGTCAGCAGCAAATGCTTGCTATAGCTAGAGCTCTACTATCTAAGCCGAAACTTTTGCTATTGGATGAGCCTTCTATGGGTCTTGCACCTTTAATCGTAGCGGATATTTTTAAAATGATTCGTGAAATTAAAGATAGCGGTACAACCGTTTTGTTGGTTGAGCAAAATGCGAAGCAGGCTCTTAAAGTAGCAGACTATGGTTATGTCATGGAGACAGGAAAAATAATTATTAACGGTGAAGCGAGTAACCTACTGGAGGACCCAAGAGTTGTCGAGGCATATTTAGGGAAAAAAACTAGTTAAATTTTGAAAGGATGATATGTATGATCAGTTCTATTTCTCATGTGGAACTACCACATTCTATTTCTCTGTTAGAGCAAATGGCTTCCAAGTCTATTGAAAAAGGGCCGTTTACCTATGTCCATAGCGGAGCCGGCAATGAAAGCACGCTTCGTGCCAATGAGGCGGCCTTTGAGGATTGGTATATCGTGCCCCAGTATTTGAATGATGTGAGCTTCAGGGACACTTCAGCTACTTTACTAGGCACTACCTTTCCTTCCTCCTTTGCACTTGCACCAATCGGCGTTCAAAGTATTTTTCATCCAGAGGGTGAGCTGGCTTCAGCACGTGCTGCTGCAGCTTGTGGAGTACCCTTTATAGCTAGCACATTATCCTCTTATCCTTTAGAAGATATTGCCGCCAACCTAGGAAACACCCCTCGTTGGTATCAGTTGTATTGGTCAAACGATGAAGAAATGGCAATAAGTATGGTGCGTCGAGCAGAAAAAGCAGGATACTCGGCTATTGTAATAACGATTGATACCTCTCTTCTTGGTAATAGAGAGCGTGACTTGAATAATCGTTATTCTCCTTTAAAATTGGGAAAAGGAGCTGCAAACTACTTACACGACCCTGTCTTTCAAGGTAGGTTTGCTAGTCCTCCTTCTGCAGACGATCCAGAGGTCATCAAGAATATTGTAGATATTATCTTTAATCCTTCATTAACATGGGAGAATCTCAAAACTATTAAGGAGCATACAAAGCTCCCTATTTTGCTTAAGGGTATTCTTCATGAGGAAGATGCAAGAAAAGCTTTACACCACGGAGTCGATGGAATTATAGTCTCAAATCATGGAGGCAGACAGCTAGATGGGTGTATTTCATCACTAGAGGCCCTACCATCCATTGCGGAAGTCGTCCAGGGGAAGATTCCGGTATTATTGGACAGCGGGATCAGACGGGGCTCTGACGTCGTAAAAGCAAAGGCACTTGGAGCAGATGTAGTTCTACTTGGCAGACCTTTTATTTATGGCCTAGCTGTTGCAGGAGAACAAGGAGTAGAGCATGTTTTACGTAATATGATTAATGATATTGATGTAACTTTAGCTTTATCTGGGTTTGCCTCGATGAAAGAGGTCAACTCCTCTCTTATTAGAAGAAAGAAATAAGTTTAGTCAGAATAGCTAAAGGCAAGAATGCTGAAATCATGCATTCTTGCCTTTCTAAATTATATGGTTATAAGTTAGAATTCTGTGAGCAGTTGACCGATTATCAGCTTTAATCAATAGTAAACGTCCTATTCAGCCAGATTTCCTCTAGATTTAAAGCAGCTCTATAAAATATCGTTAATACGTTGAACATAAGGCTCTTTATCATATTCAGAGTATAGCAGGCTTGCTACGCGTATTGGGTCTCCAAAGAAAAATCGCTCATATATAGTTTGCCTTGTACCGAATGGACTCATCGTGAGATCCCAGGCTAGTCGAAACAATTTTACCCGCTCTACAGCAGAGGCAGCCTTAGCCTGCATATAATGATCGAGATCCTTTCTAATGGGTGAGTTAAAATCATTTTCTGTTGGAATAGACATAAGTCCGCTGGCTCCTAATAGCTGAATGATTTCTGTCAGCCTTGGGTAGATACGTGGAAAAATAGTTATAGCTGCGTGCAATGTTAATCGATCTGGCTCCATGAGTCCGAATCTATTGATTTTCGCTTCCATCTCCGACTTCATTAACAAAGCTTTTAATGATTCTAATGCGACGATCACCTCTGTCGCCTTTTCCTGCACGTGCTGGTACTCTGCTATATTAATAGTTTTAATAATTGATTGTACAATTCCTAGGACAAATTCAGTTTTAATAATCTGTCGTGCTATCACCTGATGAAGGGAGAATGAGTGGAAGGAGCTACTAATCATAAAGTCATTTGCAACGGTCGTATCATCATAAAAAAATACACGCTCCCAAGGGATTAACACATTATCAAAGACTACAATGGTATCCATCTCTTCATACTTGGAGCTAAGTGGATAATTGAAGGTTGACTCACCACCAACTAGTGACTCACGACATATAAACTTTACTCCCTTCGTATTACTTGGGATAGAAAAGCAATAGCCCTTTCCTTCCTCTAATGAAGAACCTGTAGAGAGTACTAATATTTCATCGGTAATTCCACCCTGTGTAGCAAGAAGGCGCGCTCCTTTTATAATGATTCCTTGATCATTTTCACCAATAACCTTTGCCGCAATCGGCTCCTCTGCAGTTTCTAAATAGTAATACGCTCGATTCACTTGGGGCTCGATAAAGCTATGAGTCAAAGTTAAATCATTTTCTCGTACATATTCATAGTAAGATCGGAAATACTGAGGGAAACAGTTTTTTTTGCCTTCTAATAATTTAACAGAAGAGGCAAATGCCATTAAGGTCGTATTCATATAATCAGGACTTCTACCCATCAATCCATGAGTTACTCGAGCCCATTCCTGCACCATCATTCGTTTTTTTGCCAAATCTTCTTTTGACTTAGGCTCCAAAAAGGACAAGCCGACTAAATTTCCCGTGGTTGGCGAAGCATAGGTTAATATTTCTTTGTATTGAGGGTCATGCTGCATATCAAACAACGCCGCCTGGGTCTTCATAATGCCTTTGAATGCCGGATGCTCTGATATGTTGCCTGTTACTTGCTTTCCATCAATCCATACTTCAGAATTCAACCTATTTATGCGTTCTATATACTGTTTTCCATTAATTGCAGGCATAAACACACTCCTAAATGTAACTTCAAATTATTTAATTTATCTGCTTATATTATTATTTTTTTTCTAAATTGGTGACAAAGAATAAGGGGTATCATTTGACTTACTAAATTCAGTATTCTAGGATAACTATTCAAGGAATAATTTTTTCATAATTATAAATAGTGATATATTCTCTAAATACAATTAAATAAATAATAAAGGAGTCATGCAAAATGAAAAAGTTATTAGTTGCTATGGTAGGTTTGTCACTACTTGCTGGTTGCTCCGATGGACAAGAAAAAGCTACAGATGGAACACTCACCGAAAACAGCTCTAAAGCAGAACTACCAAAGCAAAATCAAGTACTAAAGGACTTTCCTGAATACCCAATTCTAGATGACATTATTGATTTACAAGTATATGTGGCAGATATTGAGACGGATAACAAAGGGTCACGAATAATTTTCTTTGAAGATTCTGATGGCAATAAAACATATAAAAGTGTTTTTGTTAAAGACGAGAATTATTTAAAAGTCATTCAGCTTAATGATGAAGGCATTCTTTACAATGAAATATTATAAAAAACAGTCCCCGAATTCTCTCGGGGACTGTTTTTTATATTCAAGCTATAATATTTCATTAAAGTAGTCATTCTTCAATTATCCGTGTTTTATCGGCAAAGTGGATTTTATGATATTATTTCTTAATTGAGCTTTGCTTTTAAAGTTTTTTTCATTTGATTAATGTAAGTAGTAATGCCATCAAACGGATTATCTATTGTTTTTCCATGACAAACCTCTAGCAGTTTCGGCCTTATATCATTTATGGCAGAAATTCCGCTTTCTGTAGCCTGCTTCATATCTCCAGTAAACATTGGCATAGGTTGATGCAGTTTTCCATTGCGCGTCGTAAATAAATCTCCGGCCAAAAGAACATCATCTAACTCATGGTAGTAAACCACATGCCCTGGGGAATGACCAGGAGTATATACTGGCTTAAGTGATCCTACATTTTGAAGCTCTCCTGCTAATTCATACAAAGACTGTGTCAGTCCGTTAGGAAGATTCTGCTCGAGCTTTTTTCGTCTTGGGTAGAGTATTTTGCCCTCTGCATACGGGATTTCTTTTGCGTGTGCAAATACCGGAACTTCCTTCCCCTTTACAATGTGCTCAACTGCACCCACATGATCTGCATGCCCATGCGTCAATACTATTCTTTTCAAGGGTCCAGCGTTTAGCTGTTCAATAAACCCCAATATTCCCTTAGCCATTTTTGGTAAGCCAGCGTCCACTAACGTAACACCGTCCTCCTCCTCCACTACCCATACTTGAACAGGTATCACTAGCCATATCATCCAAGATCTTATGCTCCAAATATTTTCTGAAACCTGTTTAATCTTCAATTTTTTCTCCCCCTATACATTTCCCCTTCATACCCTCTAACATAATCTCTACTGCCAAATCGAATGTCGGAATCAATCTTTCCATTAGCACTTCAAGCGGCTCGTGCTGGTAGGAATAGGTGCTAAGTATGCCATTTAAATGAAAATAAAATATACGAGAATAGGCTAGAATTTGCTGTTCTGATTTAATTTGCAGACAATTTGTAACAGCTGTTTTTAACAAATTAAATATAGAAAGACGTAATTTATTTATTTCCGTCACCGGCTCTTCATCTACCCTAGAAGACATTTCGTTAAAAAATATGCTATACATACTTTTGTTTTGTAGGCAGAAGTAAATATATTTTTTGCTAATTGTTTTTAATTTTTCTTCTGCTGATACATTCGTTTGTTGAAGCGTTTGTTCCATTTGAATGTATAAATCATTCAGATGTGGCATGGACAACTTGTAGAGAAGAGCCTCTTTATCCTTATAGTAAAGGTAAATAGTGGTATGAGAACATCCGGCCAACTTTGCAATTTCTCGTATGGTAACAGCATCATAGCCCTTTTGAGAAAATAATTTCTCTGCTGCATTGATAATTTCTTTCTTTGTTTCGTCTGAACGTGCACTTTGTCTATTTGTCATCTAAACACCCCAACTAACCATTGGTTATATTATAACCAATGGTTAGTGTTCTGTCAAAAAATGCTCTAAAGTCCTTTAAGACCTCAGAGCATTTTCTTTGCTTATAAATGGAAGTAGCTCAAACATAATCTTTGTCTGCGCCTGTAAGGTTACTCCTCTAATGTCTCTTGTTTCTCTTCTCCTTTAACAAAATAGCTAATTGTGTTACCCTCTGTATCAATTTCGATAGCTTGGTCCACATCTACGGCAATTCTGTGCTCAGCAATTACTTGTTCATCTGTTTTAGAGTATTTATAAGTTGCTAGTGTTTTATTTTTATTGTCACTTTCTTGTGTGATGAGTAGCTCAGATCCATTATTAAATGTTATTTTATCGTTTAATATTTCTATTTTCATATTGTTTTCGATAGGTATGTTTTGTGAGATTGCCCACTTTTCCTCAGTCTCATTATACTTCCCTATTAGTAGGCCTTGGGGTTCCTCTTTAGCTTGCGTATAAGGAATAACGACTTCTGGAATAGTATCCTCGTCAAATTGAACAATTACTGCTTGTCCAAATTCTGGCTCAGTTAGTTCATTTTCCTCCCACCATTTGCTTTGGTTAGATAATGCTAGCCATTCTTCATCTGTTACCTCAAGTGAGAACTCCTCATCTTCAACAACTTCTTTCTCACTTCCCTCAACATCGTTATCTTTCTTCACTGTTGTCTCTTCATCTGAGCAGGCTGCAAGTAGTAAACTAAGTGCAGCTAAAAATAATACTTTTTTTAACATACTAGACCTCCTTTAAAAGATGAATGTGCGTAACACTTTGTGTTTAATAACAAAATTCGACATTCATTTTATCTATATAGCCTAAAAACATGGCTGATAAACTCAATACAGGAAAATTTAGTATTTAATTGATTGGAAACATGAATTTTAGATATTCATTCATTTTAAGAACCTCCTTTGAAGAACCACTCATAAATAAGACCAAATCACGAGTGAGTTGGCCTTAGAAGAGTTAAATTATTGCTTTTAGGAAGAAGTCACTTGCCCGCCATTTACGTGAAGTGTTTGGCCAGTTACAAACCGAGAATCATCTGAAGCTAAATAAACAAAAGTAGGTGCTAGCTCAAATGGTTGACCCTGCCGCTCCATAGGATTGCCAGCTTGTGTGACCTCATCTGCAGAAAAGCTAGCTGGGATCAGTGGTGTCCAAATTTTTCCTGGAGCAATTGCATTGACTCTAATCCCTTGGCTTACTAGGTTATTAGCAAGTGCCCGAGTAAACCCTACATTAGCAGCTTTAGTAGCAGTATAGTCCATCAAATGCTTATGTCCCTCATATGCTACGACTGAGGCAGTGTTGATAATAGAACTTCCCGGCTTCAAATATGCTAAGGCAGCTCTTGTGGTATAGAAATGGGAATATATATTTACCTTAAAGGTATCGTCAAATTGCTCATCTGTAATATCTAGAAGACTTAGCTGTTGGAACTGGATTCCAACATGGTTACATAGAATATCAAGCTGCCCAAATTCCTGAACGGTTGCTTCTACTATGTGTTTGCAGTGATTTTTGTTTCTCAAATCTCCCGGTAAAAGCAAGCAGCGTTGTCCAAGTTCTTCGATTCTGTTTTTCGTGCGTAGGGCATCCTCTTGCTCATCAAGATAAGCAATTGCTACTTCTGCACCTTCTTTAGCAAAGGCAATAGCTGCAGCCGCCCCCATCCCGCTATCACCCCCTGTAATAAGCGCAACCTTTCCTTGAAGCTTCCGCGAACCTACATAGCTTGGGTTTTCAATAATAGGTCTTGGATGCATAAGGCGTTCAAGTCCTGGTTGTCTTAACTGTCGTTGCTCTCGTACCGTAATAGGGACTTCCTGGAATTTAGTTATTTTACCGTAGTTTGGATACATAGGGTAGTTTTGATTGTGCTCATGCGGTTCCAATAAAATCTCCCTTCTGATTTAAATATCAAATCATTTTATGTGAGTTTTCTTTCTAAGGTGAATGTCTCTCTTTTGAAGTCGATGCCAGATTTTATTAGAAGAATAGATTAATCAAAAGGAGGAATGCAGTTGAATGATAACCTAATACTTAACCAAGAAGCAGAAATGCTGCTCACAAATTACTCAGATGAAAAAGTACATGTTCAATATAACTCGAATGCCAAGCCATTCGCACTGCCTGAAATTGGAGCAAGACCACCATATTATTGCCACCCAAAGTATGATGCCTATTATCCACTTATATAATTGCTTGTGGTTGTTAACATCAGAATTATCTAATCCTGGTATTGAAAAACCCTCCTCCATAATGGAGAAGGGTTTTCTGAAGATATTTAATAGGAAAGCCAGCCTGCATCTGCTGTTATGACAGTTCCATTAACAAAGCTTGAATCGTCAGAAGCAAGAAATAATGCTACAGTTGCTATCTCTTCTGATTTACCCATTCTTGGATTGTTGCCCATTCCTAATCGAATACGCCCCATTCCTTTTTCACTCACACTCGTCATAGAATTATTTATGTTAGTTTCTACCCCACCCGGTGCGATTGCATTACAGCGAATGCCTTGGTCCGCATACATATATCCAGTATTTTTAGTGAACCCCACTACTGCATGCTTAGAAGCAGTATAAGCACCGCCAGCTCTAGATCCTTGTAGTCCACCAACAGAGGCTACATTGATAATAACTCCCTTTTGCTTATCTAAGAAGATTGGTAATACCTTACGTGTGGAACGCATGACACTCGTAGTATTAACTGAAAATATTCTTTCCCAGTTGCTATCTTCGATATCCCCAGCAGGCTCAAAGTTGTCCATTATACCTGCGTTGTTCACTAAAATATCAACAGTGCCATACGTATTTACCGTCGTATCAATCAGATTTTGAATATCATCTTCCTTTGCAACATTCGCAGTTATGGCTATTGCCTCTCCACCATTTGCTTTAATCTCGTCGACCGTAGCCTTCGCCGTCTCTTCGTTTAAATCCGAAACAGCGACCTTAGCCCCCTCTTTAGCATAGAGAACTGCAATCGCCTTTCCCATACCTGAACCCGCACCTGTTACTACCGCTACTTTGTCTTGAAGTCTCATTCCAACTACCTCCTCGGTTTGATTGAATGCGCTTACATTATTGTTTTAGTAGTTCACAAATCATCTCTTACTATCTTTAGTTTAGTTAAAAAAATCCAATTTTACAATAGATAACCTGTGAACATTTTTGAAAAAAATAAACGTTTTTAATTCAATTCATAGAAAAGCCCAAAGACGAATTAATCGTTTTTGGGCTCTCCTACTTACGCTTTTTGTTCAGGCTCCTCTACAGGATCACTTATTAAGCTTGCCAAAACGTGAACGCGTAAAATCATTCCTTTCATCGTTCCTTCCTCGTCTGTTACAACAAGAGGATACTTAGAATCAAGGACTTGCTGAATCAAGTCTTGTACATATTCTTCAGGATGGACTGTATTCACATCCTTTGACATTGTTTCTTGTAAGGATTTCTTCTGCTTCATGCCCTCGATAGCCTGGTCAATGGTAATGATACCTTGCAACTGACGCTTTCTGTCTACCACAAAAGCACTCGAGTTCCCATTCTCTCTCATCACCTGGATTGCAACATTTAGTCCATCCTTTAATGATACTAATCCGTTGGGCTTAGACATAATATGCTCTGCCTGAAGAATTTTAGTGCGATCAATATCTCGTATAAACTCTGATATATAGCTACTTGCCGGATTTTCCAGAATCTCTTCTGGAGTGCCAATTTGCTCAACTTTTCCGTTTTTCATAACCGCAACACGGTCCCCAATTTTAAAAGCCTCGTTGACATCATGTGTGATGAAGATTATTGTCTTTTGAAGGCGATTTTGGATATCAAGAAGCTCGAGCTGCATTTCTCTACGGATTAATGGGTCAAGTGCACTGAAGGGCTCATCCATTAATAGTATATCTGGATCGTTAGCAAGTGCTCTGGCGATACCTACTCGCTGGCGCATACCTCCAGAAAGTTCATCTGGATATTGGTTTTCATAACCTTTAAGACCAACTGTTTCTAGATGTTTCTGAGCAATTTCCTGGCGCTCGTTCTTAGACATTCCTCTTATCTCTAAACCATACTCAATATTTTCTAATACCGTACGATGGCTAAACAGCCCAAAATGCTGGAATACCATAGCTATTTTCTTTTGACGATAGTATTTTAACTGTGTCTTATTGTAATCCACGACATTTTCTCCATCGACGTATATAGCGCCAGAAGTAGGTCTATTCAATAAATTTAAACAACGAATTAGGGTAGACTTACCACTTCCTGATAACCCCATAATCACGAAGGTCTCTCCCTCCATGATTTCCATTGAGGCATTGTACACTCCGACCGTATGCCCTGTTTTAGCTAATATCTCTTCCTTTGGTACACCCTTCTCTACCATCGGAATAATTTTTTTAGGTCGAGACCCAAAAATCTTCGATACGTTTTCTAATTTTAATTTTACTGTCATGCGGCATCCCTCCTATGTTTCTGAAGGCGATTCGCAATTCCTCCGGTAACGCGGTCGATGATAATCGCTAGGAAAACAATACTGATCCCAGCTTCAAAACCTAGTGAGATGTCTATTCGGTTAATTGCAAAGAGTACTCGTTCTCCAAGTCCCTGCGCACCAACCATAGAACCAACAACCGCCATTGCTAGCGCCATCATTGTTGTTTGATTTATACCTGCCATAATTGTAGGTAAGGCTTGTGGTAGTTGTACTTTCATGAGCATTTGAGAGGAAGAGGAGCCGAATGATTGTGCAGATTCTACAATCTCTTTATCTACACTTCGGATACCTAATTCTGTTAAACGGATTACTGGTGGTAATGCATAAATGATTGTTGCAATAACTGCTGGTACATTTCCGAGCGGAAAGAAGAAAATTACTGGTATTAAGTAGACAAAGCTTGGCATTGTCTGCATCGCGTCTAATATCGGACGCATGATTCTGGACATGGATTTACTAAAAGCCATTCCAACTCCTAGTGGTATGCCTATAACAAGAGACAAAATTACGGAGATTAAAACGATGGAAATGGTGGTCATTGTTTCTGGCCACAAATCAAAGGATCCAATTAAGAAGATAAATGCTGCATATAGCAGTCCTCCATATAGATTATTAAAAAACCATCCAATTAAAAAGATGATAACAATAAATAACCACCAAGGAATCGCTAGTAGACCCGCCTCAAGACCTTTAATCATGGAGGACGAGATGATAAAGATAAAATCAAAGAATGCATCAAAATTCATGGCAAGAAAATCCACGAATTTCTCTACTACATCCCCTATTGGAAATCGTACGTTTGGAAATTCTGTCATAGAATGGGACTGTAAAAGTACAGCCACAACCACCTTTCTTTAGTTAGATTAAGTAATGAATTATTTCAAAGAAGCTTTTACCTTTTCAGCCACTTCTTCGGACACCCAAGCTGTCCAAATATCTTCATACTCTTTCATCCACCAAATAGCGGCTTCATCTGCTTCAACATCATTTTCCTGCATATAGTCTAATGCACTTTCCGTTAAATCGTTACTAGTTTCATATTTACTTAAAAAGTCTACTACGTCCTTAGCTTGTGTTGGTAAATCCTTATGAACTGCAATAACTACATCATTTGGTGGAAACTCAGTTCCTTTTGATTCATTCCATTTTGCTTCGTCGTAAGGTGCGTCTTCTAATAGAGTTAAATCGTAGCTAGCTGTTACCCACGTTGGTGACCAATAATATCCTACCCAAGGCTCCCCTTTTTTATATGCTCCTGCTAAATCTGCAACAATTGCAGAATCAGAGCCGGGTGCCAGATAGTTATATTGTTCGTCAAGGCCATATGTTTCAAGTTTCGTCCCCAAATACTCACTTACTACCCAACTAGATGGAGCTCCGACCACTCGGCCTTTACTGCTATCTTCGGGATCTTGGAAAATTTCTGGATACTTCTCTAAGTCTTGAACTGTCTTTAAATCTGGAGCGATTGGTTCAATACCTCGTTCTGCATCTCCCTCTATCACGTAAGTTGGAACATATAATCCTTGCGCGTTATCAGCGAAATTAGTAGCTACCTTCATGATATTTCCACTTTCAATTGCTTTTTCGTAGACATCTTTAATGTTATCGGTCCATACTTCCATATAGACATTTATGTCGCCCTTTTCAAGTGATTGCATCGTAGCTGCTGTTGTTCCACTTGTTACCTCGGTTTCATAACCATAACCCTCTTCGATGATAGTTTGAGCAATGCTGTTGTGTAGGCGTATACTATCCCATCCTGCATCAGCAAACTTAATCACCTCAATACTGTCTTTGCTTGTCTCGTTGCCACAAGCTGTAAGTACTAAAAGCATGCAAAGTGAAAAAAATAACATAATTTTTTTCATTAGTCTGACTACCTCTTTTCATTCAATTTTTAAATTAGACGTTCGATCGTTCCTCCTTCAATACTTATAAAATAACTGCTAAAATTTCAAAACAATTAAACTTCCTAATACTGAAATTAAAGGACGCCTAATTTATAACTACTAATACTACTAAACAAATTTGTATATTGCAAATTACTTAAAGAGATAGTTGTTAATTTTTTATTTTAATCTGAATATTTAGCATTAATTTAGTAGACCAATACGATTAGATAAATAGGTAAATATTGTACAATATTCTCGTTTAAAAACAGTAATTTTTATCAAGTATTTGATAGATAGTGCTTTTGTATAGTTTTAATTGAAAAGTGCATGCTCACTTGCTTTCTACTAGATTAGGACATAGGATAGTAAGCTTGATTTCAGGTGGACACTTTCTGTGGGGTGAGCGATAAGCCATCCCCGTCGCATACTTACACCTTTCTTACCTCATAAAAAATGCCATGAATACTGGATTCATGGCAGCCTAGATTATAATTTTTTTCCTTTAAACAACTCGATTGTCAGGTTCTTGTCCCTCTAAAACATTTTCAATTGCTTTAGCATTTATTTGCATCATAGCAAGTCTCGTATGAATACTTGCACTGCCGATATGGGGTAGGACTGTAACATTAGGCAAGGTTAAGAGTGGATGATCTAAAGGAACAGGCTCCGTCTCAAAAACATCTAGTCCAGCGGCCCATATTCTTTTATTTAGGAGGGCATCATAAAGGGATTGCTCATCTACGATTCCGCCACGTGCAACATTAATAAGAGCAGAGGTTTCCTTCATCAATCCTAACTCTTTTTTTCCAATCATCCTTTTAGTTTCTGGAGTTAGAGGTGTCAATATTACAACAAAATCAGATTCTTGCAATAATGTTTCTAGCTCCACATATGTAAAGTTATTTTGTTGCTCTGCCTCTAATTTTCTTGTTCTATTATGATATAAGACTTTCATATTAAAACCCTTCGCACGTCTTGCTACCGCTTCACCGATTCTTCCCATGCCTATGATTCCTAACGTAGCTCCAAAAACGTCCATTCCCGTCAGCTGCATCGGTGTCCATGATTTCCATTTACCTGCACGAATATCTTGTTCTGCTTCGGTAATACGACGAGCAGTAGCCAATAACAACGCAAAGGTTAGGTCTGCAGTTGTCTCAGTTAATACACCAGGAGTATTTGTTACCATAACCCCTTTTTCTTTCGCTGCTTCCACATCAATATTATTGAAGCCAACCGCTAGATTACTGATAATTTTTAAATTCGGTAGACTTTCTATAAGTTCCCGGTCCACTTTATCAGAGAGAACCGTCCACAGGGCATGGACGTCCTTTGCCTCCTTTTTTATATCTTCATAATCCATTGGAGTTTCCTCGCTGTGCCACATATTCACCTCAAATTTTTCTCTTAATGGCTGTACAATTTCCTCCGGTAATTTTCGAGTAATAAAAATTTTGTTCATTTAGTTTCCCCCTTATGTTTTCTGATAATTTAAGCATGGACGATTAGAGAAAAGAATTCAACCATATTTACAATTATATTTTTATACGCTATACTGTGGGCACATAAAGAAAACAAATTGTGTAAATTTATACACAACTGTAAAACTACATACCGTTTCTGCACTAGGGGTGCCCACTTTGGCTGTGATGAGAGCTTTTTAGCTCCGATCCCTTATTACTCGATCAGGATAATACCTGCGTGAGGAAGTGCGGTGACTTTCCTTTTTTCATAAGGGTTAGTGGCTGCATCTTCACGGATGTAGCTTTTTTTTATGAAAAAATTGAGGGAGGTTTTTAGGATGGAATGTGGTTTAAGTCCAATTGTAGGGTTTCGTTTTTCCCTACATCCGATGAGCAATGATTTTGTAAGCATTATTAAAGGTGCACTACAGAATACAGATGTATCCAATGTGTGGATGCATACGGATGATGTCTCAACCGTTATCAGAGGAAAACAAGTTCATGTATTTAATGTGGCAAAATCTATTACTCTGAATGCTGCCAAAACAGGGGTACATGTAGCTCTTTCTGGAACATTCTCAGCGGGTTGTCCTGGCGACACCACTGCTGACGTTTATTTAGACAAGGGAAATGAAGTGACAAATAAGGATGAAACAAACCAATATGTTTCTTCTCAATTTGCTTTATACCCTATGAACAATCCTAACTATATGGATGTGATCTACAGAGAGATTGAGCACGCTAAAGTGAAGGGTGTATTCAATGAATCTATGCATTATGCTAGCGGGATTCATGGGGATATCCATGACGTGTTTGCTTATTATGAGGCAGCCTTCAGCAGAGCTAGATCAGAAGAGCACAAGCATTTAGTGATGACTTTATCGATGAGCATTAATAGCCCTTCTCACGGAGATGACCTCCATGCTTAAATCATGGAAGCTAAAAGAAATTGTTTTAATGTCGGTCTTTGCAGTGGTGTTTGGGATTGTTTATTTACTCTTCCTTCATGTAGGAAACATTTGGTCTGGCTTCGTCGGACCAATCGCATATGAGTGGATTTTTGGTGTTTGGTTTATCGTTTCAATTATCTGTATGTACATCATTCGGAAACCCGGGGCGGCGGTTATCTCGGAAACTATCGCAGCAGCAATAGAGGTACTTTTAGGTAATGCCGTCGGGCCACGTCTTATCCTTTCTGGTGTCATACAAGGTCTAGGTGCCGAGGCTGTATTCGCCGCTACACGTTACAAACGGTTTGATCTTTGGGTTTTAATGCTTGCGGGAGCAGGATCCGCAGTTTTTAGCTTTGTGTATGGCTATTTCTTAGGAGGATTTGCCGTTTATACAACTGGGTATGTAGTTTTCATGCTAGTTGTTCGTATTTTTAGTGGAACTCTCATTGCTGGTTTAGGTGGAAAAGCTGTAGCTGACGGCTTGCTTGCCACTGGGTCGTTAAGAGGATATGCTATTTCGCGTTCAAAAAAAGGTGATATTCGTGCCTAAAGTTATCCGTTTTGAAGATGTCACCTTTTCTTATCCAGACAAGGATACTGCTGTTCTATCAAACTTTTCTATGTCTATCGAAAAAGGAGAGCGTGTCGTCATAACCGGACCAAGCGGCTGCGGAAAGAGCACTTTACTTTATTTGTGCAATCGTCTCTATCCAGAAAATTGCGATGGCATAGTGTCCGGTAGAATAGAACTTTTTGGTAAAGAAAATGATTCCTATCGACCTGGCGAGGTCAATCATCGTATCGCAACAGTATTTCAAGATCCCGATGCACAATTTTGTATGCCAACTGTAGAGGAAGAGCTTGCTTTTACTTTAGAGAATTTACTCGTCGCACAGGAAGAAATGGAGACGAAGATTTCTGAAGTATTGGAGTTAACTAGGTTAACGGATTATCGACATTCCATCATTCAATCGCTTTCTGGAGGTATGAAGCAAAGGGTTGCCACTGCTTGTGCAATGATTATGGAGCCAGAAATATTATTGTTAGATGAGCCTATCACCCATCTGGACCCGTATACCGCAAAACAATATATTGAATGGTTGGACTTACTTCAGCAAAAATCGAGTATAACCATCTTAGCGATTGAGCATAGACTCGACCTATGGGACAACTTCTTTCATCGAACAATTAAGTTAAAGGAAGATAGAATTCCGTATGAAAGCTATACCAAAAGGAAGAGCATGGTTCAAGCAGAAAAGTCTCTGCATGTGGAAAATATTAGTACAAAGCATTTTTTACAGCCAACTTCATTCTCTTTAAATAAAGGAGAAATCGCAGTGCTAGCTGGACCAAATGGCAGTGGGAAATCTACATTATTGAAGGCTCTTTCTGGTATTTTACCCTCTAATGGCAAAGTAAAGCCTAGCATGTTAGGCTATGTACCTCAATCACCAGAATTTTTGTTTATTACAGGGCAAGTGAAGGAAGAGGTTTCTTTCGGTGGTGTTCAAAATACGGAGGAAATGTTGGAGCGACTGAATTTATCTACTGTTTCAGATGCACATCCTTTTTCAATCAGTCATGGGCAAAAAAGGCGCCTAGCTATAGCCATTATGCTTTGTCAGAATCGTGAAGTGATACTGATGGATGAGCCTACTTCTGGCCAGGACTCCGCTACTTTAGCCGAACTGTTTAAAGTAATTGATAATCGTTCTAAGGCAGGTACTACCTTCCTAATTGTTACACATGATATGGAGTTTGCTTATAAGGTTGCAGACACCATTTTACTAATGAAAGACGGAGCAATTACAGGAAAATATCACTCTGACAGCTTTTGGGGTAAAGAAGATTTACTGCTAGAACATCAATTACTCTCACCTAGACGAGGTGCTCTCTATGCACACTAGCCTACATAGGATGAATCCGTCTGTTAAGTTTGTGATAGTAATGATTTGCATGCTGACACTTGCGTTTTTTTTCAATCCATGGACTCCACTTATTTTTTGGTTAAGTATTATTTTGGTGCAAATCTTTTTAAGCCATATATCCTGGAGAAAATGGGGCTTACTGATGCTACCATTTTTTATAGCAGCATTTGGCTATCTTTGGACTACTCTTTTATTTGCAGACAGTAGGACTGGTCCTGTTCTTTGGTCTATCGGTTCTGTTGAAATAACTATGAGTCAACTGAATCACGCCTTGTCCCTAAGCTTTCGCGTTTTAGCTTTTTCTAGCCTAAGCTTGTTATTTGCTTTAACTACCGATCCAATTATATTTATACGTAGCCTAATGCAGCAGTTAAAACTATCTCCAAAAATCGCTTACGGAATTATGGTTGGTTATCAATTTCTACCCCTCTTAAAGGATGAATTTATACTAGTTCAACAGGTGCAGAAACTTAGGGGATTAGATGACCAATCAAATATTTTCAAGAGAATAATAGGTTTACGGCGCGTACTAATCCCCATGCTCGCTGGAGCTGTTCGTAAAGCGGAGAAAGTTGCATTTGCTATGGAAGCAAGGGGTTTCACAGGAGAACCAAGAAGGGTTTTTTATCATAAGGTTACTATTGAAAAGAATGATTTCATGTTAGCATTCTTGTTTATTAGTTTATTATTAATCAGTTGTTTCAGTAATCTTTGGTTAGCGTAAAAACAAAGAGAGTGACACCTGACTTGGGTGACACTCTCTTCCTTTAAATACAATCATATTTTATCAGCAAACTTTTGTTTTATATTCTCTTGCCAATGAAATAGTTCTTCTGCTCGCATAGGTTTAGCAAAATAATAACCTTGTAAAATAGGATTTTCGCAGGATGCCCTTAAAAATCCTACCTGTTCTTTTGTTTCCACTCCTTCAAAGACTATTTCTAGTCCGAGTGACGTCCCTAGTGCAATAATAGCCTGTACTATTAAAGAATCTTTATGAGAATTTGGAACTTCCTCAATAAATGTTTTGTCAATCTTCAAGGTAGAGATTGGTATTTGCTTTAAATAAGAAAGTGAGGATACCCCTGTTCCAAAGTCATCCAGGGCAACAGAGAAACCTTTCTCCCTAAATACTCCTACCGCCCGCATTGCTTCTTCAATATTACTTACAAAGCTAGTTTCCGTAATTTCTAACTCTATTTCATTTGGACAGATTTCATAACTACTTGTAATACTTATCAAACGTTTTAGTAGAGCTGGAGAGGTAACATAATGTCCAGGTATATTAATCGCTACTTTTCCTAGTGAAATATTTTCTTTCTTCCATTGGTACATTTGTTTACAAGCCTGTTCTACAATCCAGTCCGTAACCATTTCCATCTTCGAATTTTCCTCTAGTATAGGGACAAAGACTGCCGGAGACAAAAAACCATATTTTGAATTATTCCATCTTAGAAGAACCTCTACTCCTGCTACTTCCACATTTCGTAGATTTATTTTGGGTTGATACACGAGATATAACTCTTTGTTAATCATTGCTTTTTCAATTCCATCGACTAATTCTTTTTCAAACGTATGCGTATGTATGACCGGATCAAACATAATTACTTCATGTTTATGTTCAATGGAAGAGTCATTAAACACAGCTAGGGCATTCGAATAGATTGAATGAAGGTCTCGATAATCCCTTACCGCGGAAATAGCACAAACCCCTGGAAGTACTATTTTTTTATTTTTAATTGTAAGGGGTCTCTTTAAAATCTCCGCTATTTTTTCCATTGCTATTAGCATTTCATGGATATTTGTATCATCAGTAGTTCTCATAATATAAGCGAAACGATTGCTTTCAAATTTAAACAAACGAGCTGATGGCGGCTTGTAATCCGTGAAGATTTTAGTTAAATGTTGAATGACCTCGTCCCCAAACATGAAGCTAAACTCTTGATTTATTTTTCCAAAGTCATGTAAATGCCAGACTGCTAGTGTTTGACCAGTAACAGACTTTTCAATGTATGATTCAAAGCTTCTACGATTAGGTAGCATTGTAAGATTATCAAAGTAATTGGCTCTATATTTTACGTACCGATCCATCATACTAGATAAAAGTAATACCCCTATTAGCATTCCAAGGAAAAAGGTTACAGTTACACCTAGAAAAGTATTATGCATCGAGTGATTTTCTGCAGTTGCGACTAAATAATCTCTCGGGGCGTAAACACTTATTGCTAATATTCCTACATAATGAGTTGTAGCAATTGCACAGCCCATTAAAATGGATGAAAAAGTTTTAGTAATAAAGTTTTTTGTCTTTTTTGATGAATATTTAATAGAAAATAGAGCAGTCTGCGTAAACATGATAGAGATACACAAGCTGATAAATATAGTAGGTCTATCGTAAACGTATTGCACATCCATCTCCATGGAACGGATTCCAATATAGTGAACTCCTGCTATCCCTAACCCCATTAAAATACTTGCAATTATATATTTCCACCAAGATTGAATTGGTTTATTTACCCAATAGAAAAAAATAAAAGATGCTAAAACACCTGGAATTAGTGACACAAAAGTCAATATCCAATTGTAATTCATACTGATTGGCAACGTAATAGCGGTCATACCTACAAAATGCATAGCCCAAATTCCCAAACCAAGTGAAATAGATGCTAATATTAACCAAAATAAATAGTGAAAAAAACTATTTTTTTGGACTCTTTCATTTAGCGATAGCGCAGTAAATGAAGCAATACAGGCAACTATAATTGAAATTATCACACCGACCAATGAATACTCCGGTTGTAACTCTATAGAATATATGGGTGATATAGCACTAAAAAACAACTTTGTCATTCCTTTCGACGAACAACTTATCTGTTAAACTATACCATATCAACCAGACATATAACATAAAAACCATAATGTAATTGTATAATTTTGATTAAATATTTTATCTTATAATATTTTTACAATATATGTGTGTCGAATTGTTGAAAATTGGTTCTTTATGATTATTTATTTTTGTTATATAATTATTGTGAATATTCCAATACTGTTGAAAATAGGTATTATCAGAAAATTATATAGGAGGCTATTAAATGTCATCAGTGGCTCTGCTAAGAGGAATTAATTTAGGAAAGATTAATAAAGTAGATATGAAATCTCTAAAGCAACTCTTTGAAGAATTGGGCTTTCATAATGTACGTACATATATTCAAACAGGAAACGTTATTTTTGATAACAGTGAATGTAGCGAGGGAAAATTAGAGGAAGCACTAAGAATCACTTATGGGTTTTCTATTCCGGTTACTTTAAGAACGAAATCTGAATTGGAAGAAGTACATAACCATCCACTTTTCTTAAATGACCAAACCTTTGTCATGTTTCTACAAAGGAAAATTACCAACGAACAGATTACTATACTTAAGGAAATAGTAGAGGACGAGTTTGTAGTTCTTCATAGACGTAATTTGATCATTAATCATTCCAAGAACTATCACCAGACAAAGTATACGAATGCCTTCTTTGAAAAGAAGCTCCAAACGGTTTGCACAGCTAGAAATAAAAATACAGTGATAAAAATATTAGAAAGAATGTAGGATGTTTGACATAAGAATTTCTTATACCTTTTTATGAATTAAATAAATTTTTATTATCAGAAAACTTACGGTAAAGTAAAGTTATTCATAAGGGGGTATGAAGCATGTCGTTTACTTTTAAAAAAATCGATCATATTCAATTAGCTGCTCCAAAGGGCTGTGAAGAAGAAGCTCGCCGATTCTTCACTGGAATTTTAAGATTGCCAGAAATAGAAAAACCACCTCTTCTAAAACAGAAGGGCGGTGTATGGTTTACATTAGGTAGCTATCAAATTCACATTGGAGTTGAAGAAAAGTTTTCTCCTGCCAAGAAGGCACATCCAGCATTCGAGGTGGAAAACTTAGAAGCTCTAAAAGAGCATTTATCCGAACAAGGAGTAAGCTTTGTAGTCGATGCAGAGCTACCAGGAGCTAATCGCATCTACATTCATGATCCATTTGGTAATCGAATCGAGATTTTAGAGTGGATGTGACTTAAAAAAAGCGCAGTCGTGACAAAATTGTTCTTCGATTTCCACTCTGCTTTGGTTTACGCTTTCAGGGGTAGCCAATAAGCCATCACCGCCGCTCACGCATCTTGCAGGAACACTTATATTTGAAAAAACGCCTATGGGAAAATGACTCCCACAGGCGTTTTTATTTTAATTAATTATCTTGTACTTCGTTACGTTTTTTCTTAAATAGCTTAGAAAGAACCTCATAAACGATTGGAACTATAATCAGCGTTAACAATGTTGAACTTGCTAGACCACCGATTACGGTAATACCTAATCCTTTAGAGATTAAACCACCGCCACCACCTGAACCAACCGCAAGTGGAACAAGTGCTCCAATTGTTGCAATGGCAGTCATAAGAATTGGACGTAAACGTGTTGCCCCAGCTTCTAAGATTGCTTCACGCATTGTCATACCATCACGTTCCATATGAATAATACGGTCCACAAGCACGATAGCGTTCGTCACAACTATACCTATCAGCATGAGGAGACCCATCATAACAGATACGGAAATTGTTTCATCTGCAAGCCATAGACCTGCAAATGAACCGATTACTGCAAATGGTAACGAGAATAGGATAGCAAATGGCGCTACACCTTCACCAAATGTTACTACCAAGATGAAGTAAACAATCGCAATCGCTGCAAGCATCGCCACTCCAAGCTGAGTAAATGTTTCATTCATATCTGCAGTTACCCCTGCAACTCCAACTGTTACACCCTTAGGTAAGTCTAATTCTTCAATCGCTTCATCTACATCTGCTGAAGCTTTTGAAATATCATCATCTAGGATTGTAGCTGATACAGTAGCATAGTACTCTCCTTTACTACGCGCAAGCGTATTTAAAGCGTACCCTTCTTCTACTGTTACAATTTCAGACAATGGGATTGTTGTTCCCATTGCTGTCGGAACTTCTTTTGCTAAAATATCATCAATTGATTTAGGTGTTTCTGTTTGTTCTTGTTGTACGATAACCTCTAAAGTATTACCGTCTTTTTCAACTGTAGTTAATACTTCCTGAGTAGTAGTAGGACTTAACATCATAACGATTTGACCTGTTGTTAACCCATATTGTAATAATTCATCCTGTGCTACTTGGAACGTATACTCTACATAGCTATCTTCGGCACTTGAAGAAACATCTTTTAATCCTTCTGTTTCTCCCATTACCCCTTCAACCATAGATACAGCTTCATTTAGTTTATCTAAATTTTCGCTATAGAATGTGTAGCTGATTTCATTTGTTGACATAGACATACTCGAGAAGTTTTGGCTCTTCCATTCGCCGGTTTGACCAATGTTAAAGACATACTCCTCAATTTCTTCACGAGCACCAGGGAAATCTTCCATGTCTTCATCAAAGATCAAGTACATTAACGCTCCGCCTGTACCCCCGCCCATCATAGCAGTCATGTCATTTGCACCGTCACCGTTAATAGATACTTGAGCGATATCGATATCTTTGCGTTTTAGCATCTCTTCTTCAACTTTTGTAACGTTAGCTAAGGTATCTTCTTTTAGTTCACCAGCTTTTGGTGTGTATGTTAAATACATTACTTTTTCTTCTTCACTTCCTAAGAAACTAAAGCCAATTAAAGGAGTAAGCATTAGACTACCTACTAATAATGCAATAGAAACAATAGAAGTAATAATTTTATGGTTCAATGTCCATTTTAGAATTTTCTTATAACCTTCAGCTAATTTGCCTTGCTCTTTGTGATTACTTTCTGTTTTTTCAGCATAAAGTTTTTTCTTAAATAAGAAATGAGACATTGCTGGTACAATCGTAATTGCTACCAATAAAGATGCACCAAGAGCAAAAGTCATTGTTAATGCGAATGGCATGAATAATTCTCCAACCATTCCACCGACGAAGATTAACGGTGCAAATACTGCCACTGTTACTAATGTAGATGAAAGGATTGGCTTGAACATTTCAATAGTCGCTTCACGAACTAAAGCACGACCTGATAATGGCTCACCTTTTAAATGTAAACGACGATAAATATTTTCTACTACTACAATGGAGTCATCAATTACCCGTCCAATCGCAACCGTAATTGCTCCAAGTGTCATAATGTTCAACGTTATATCTAACCAATTTAATAGCAGTAAAGCCATGAATATAGATACTGGTATAGATACAATTGAAATAATAGTAGATTTGAAATCGCGCAAGAATAGCAAAATGATTAATACTGCGATCAAACCACCAAAGACTGCTTTTTCTACCATCGTGAATACAGATTCTTCGATAGGAGCACCTTGGTCTAGAGATACATCAATAACAATACCATCAATGTTCTTTTCTTCTTCTGCGATTAAATCCTTCACTGCATTTACTACAGTTACTGTGTTAGCATCTTGATTTTTTACTATTTGAATTGCAATGGCATTCTTACCATTAGTACGGGAAACAGACTCTACTTTACCAACAACCTCAACTTGTGCAATATCCCCTAATTTAACAAATGGAGATGGATTGGTAGCAGATGGAGTCACAGGAATTAGCATTTCTTTTAATTCATCCGCAGTCATAAACTTACCATCGACTGCTACTGCCTGCTCACCTTCTTCAAATTCAAACAATCCTAATGATACAGCCATATCACTAGCTTGAATCATTTGCTTGACAGTATCTTCTGTTACATCCAATTCAGCCATCTTCGCTTCGTCATATGTAAGCTCTACTTCTTCAATATGTTGACCTGTTATAGTCGCCGATGCAACGCCATCGATTTTATCAATTTTTGGAAGTAAAATATCTTCTACTGTCGATGTTAGTTCTACAATATCCTCTTCTGTACTACTTACACTAAGTGCAACTACTGGCATCATATTCATACTGATTGCTGTTATAGTTGGCTCCTGTGCACCTTCCGGTAAAGATATTTTATCCAAGGCAGATTCCATGGCGCGTTTTGCTTCATCCATGTCAGTGCCGTATTCGTATTCCACTTGAATGCTAGACATATTCGAATATGAATTAGAATATACAGACTTAACATCTTCTAATCCTTCTAATGCTTTTTCAAAAGGCATCGAAACGTCTTCCATTACTTTTTCAGGAGTCGCACCAGGATAAACATCCATCACCATTAAGAACGGAATCGAGATATCTGGAATGGTCTCCATTTTCATTCGTGTACCTGAATAAATACCAGAAACAGTTATAATAATCGTTAATAACCAAACTGCTAGTTTATTTTTCAGGACAAAATTTACTAACCCTTTCACCCTTACACCTACCCTCAATTGACTTATCGAACTCATTTATTTATAATAATGACTAATTGGTCATTTGTCAACAATATGCATTGGGAGCGATAATATATGGTAAAGAAACAACTAATTATGGATAAAGCGTTAGAACTGTTTGCTAAACAAGGTTTTGAAGCTACATCAGTCCAACAAATTACTGACCATTGCGGAATTTCTAAAGGTGCCTTCTACCTTTCTTATAAATCTAAGGATGAACTAATCATCTCTTTAGTAGATTGCTTTATGAAACAAATAATCGCTGACATTGACTCGTCAGTCAAAGATTGTTCACATTCTGATGATATGCTATCTACATTTTTTTACACAACCAATAAAGCGTTTCAAGATAACTCTACTTTTGCAAAGATTTTCTTTAAGGAGCAAACCCATACTGTAAATGAAAACCTTTTGAATAGATTGTCTTATTATGATAGTAAGGTAAATGACATTATCTTATACATAATTGATCATTTGGTATTAGAAAATGAAAAGACTAAGTTCGATTTGCTAATTTGTATAAAAGGATTTATGAAGGTCTATGTGGATCTTTTCTTAATCTACGAATTACCTCTACTAGATCTAGATATCCTCACTAAATCGCTAGTAGAGAAAACAAACATCTTAGCTAGGCATTCCACTATTCCTTTTATCACCAAGGAAAGTGCACAGATCTTACAGGATCATATTGAAGGTACTGATAATAATTCAAAACAGATTATTGAATTAATCGAGCAGCTCATAATAGACATTGAGGAGCCGATTGAAAAAGAATCATTGGAGCTCTTAAAAAATTGTCTACAAAGCGAAAACAATAGCCTCGCCATTATTAAAGGGTTATTGGAAAATATTAAAAACAACCCGCAATGTAAGTGGGTTGCCTATTTAATAAGAGAGAAGTACTCCATTCAACAATAAGGGTCATGCTGGGAATACTTATATCGAAAATAAAACAGTTATAAAATAAAGGGTGTCCAGAAATTATCTTTTCTGGACACCCTTTTTTGTTATTGAAATATCCTTCTTGTGAAAGAAAAGATGTTTTTTCCAAAAAGGAAGTTCTTTTATTTTAAAAATGCCTGTGTTGTTTTCACAGTTGCATAGATGCCATTTAATGCGGCCATAAATGCGTAATGAACATGATTAGCGGGAATAATTTTATCTTCAATTTGTAATGACGTAGTTGCACAAGCATCTTCAATCACTTGACATGTATATCCATGTTCAACTGCTGCACGTACTGTTGCATCAATACACATATGTGACATCATACCACATACAATTAATTCTTTAACTCCTTGCTCTTGAAGATGGGGGATGCAGAAACAATTTGTCGGGATATAATTGAATTTCAACAGACGTATCAAGTAGATGAGATCATTGTGATATCTAATATATACGAAACGAAAAAAGAAATTCATTCTTATGAGATTTTAAAAAAAGTTGTGGATGAGCTATTTGATTTAAAAATTAACTAAAAAGGAGGATGTTCATGACGTAGGTCACGAACATCCTCTCTAAATATAGACATTTGCGCTTTTCTTACAAGTCGTCAAAGCCATTATCGATGGCATTAACTTTTACATACTGGCGTGACTTTTGCTCGAAGAAGTCTGTTTTCGTGCCATCTATATTATCCGCATAGGCACGGATCCATTTCATAGGATTCTCTACATACTCTGGGTAGATTTCATGAAGACCGATAAGACGCAGCATCTTATTAGCGCGGTACTTAATATATCCATGCATATCATCTAAATCAATTCCCTCAATGTCCTTGAGTACATAGTTTGACCACTCTATTTCGAGCTCCACTGATTCTTTGTATTGATCGTACACCCAGTTCATCATGTCATCATTATTTAGCTCAGGATTTTCCGCCAGTACAGCACGGAATAACTCTGAGATAAATCGTCCATGCTCTAGTTCGTCTCTATTAATATAGCTAATCATTGTAGAGGTACCTACCATTTTGTTGTAGCGTGCAAGGTTATAAAAATAGGCAAATCCCGAGTAGAAAAATAAACCCTCTAGTAACGTTGTGTAAGTTAATGTTTTTAAAATATTTTCTGTCGATGGATTCTCCACAAATTCATTATAGTATTTCATAATATTTTGGTTGCGCTTTAATAATATCTCATCCGTTCTTCCAAATTCGAAGGATTTGTTTTGTTCATTAAGCGAAACAACTGAGGACAGCACATAAGAATAACTTTCATTATGTACAGCTTCCTGCTGCGCGATTACTGCCATAATAGATTGTACGGATGAATCTGTAGCGTAAAGTGACAGCAACAGAGCTGTACGAGTCTGGGGCGCATCTAATGTAGCAAGTAGACCAATTATTTTCAAATAGGCCTCCTGCTCCGATTTTGTTAAGCTATCAAATTGCTTAATATCATTCGACATATTAATCTCATCTGCTTGCCAATAGTTCCCTAGTAAGCGTTTATAGATTTTATGCCAATGCGGATAAGCTATATCATTCCAGTTTAAAATTCCACTCGATTTCCCATTAAATATCCCTGTGGATTTGTTTGGGTTTCTAGGTTCTAATGTTTTTGCCTTTAACATTTTCCAAAACTCCCTCTAGCCATTTTATAACTATTTTTTCTTGACTTCCTCTTGGTGATTGTTCTATTTTTAAACCTTCATATTCACAAGCATAAAACTCGGTTAGTTTGTTTACAGCATTGCAAAATAAGTCGTCGCCACCGAATTGTGTGTCTCCTGAACCAAAAATATAGACATTTTTCGGTTTATAGCCCACTGCTCGAACAAATTCCTTCACTTCATCCGGAATACCACCCTCGTCCCAAGTGAAGGTTCCTAGAAATAGGAAGTCATATGCAGATAGCTGTGGCACTATCCCATCACCTATTTCATACATGTCCACCATATAACCTTGTTCCTCTAAATTCACTTTTAATAGTTCAGCTATCTCTTCAGTATTCCCGCTATAGCTCAAATAACAAATGATGGTTTTCATTAGCTCGAACAAGACTCACATTCTACCAGTTCTATTGAAGTGGAACGTACATAATAAGTTGTTTTTAGACCACTATTCCAGGCATCTAAGTGTAGCGCTAACAATTCCTTAGCCTTAATAGTATTTTGAACATATAGATTTAGCGAAACACCTTGGTCGATATGTCTTTGACGGGCAGCATTTTGTTTTAACGTCCAATGCTGGTCGATAAAGTAAGCTGATTTGTAATACCATGTCGTCTCTGAATTTAAATCTGGGACTGTCACTGGAATTTTATAATCTTTCTTTTCCTCTGAATAGGTCTTTTGGAAAATCGGATCAATACTTGCCGTACTTCCCGCTAAAATGGAGGTAGATGAGTTTGGTGCAACCGCCATCAAATATCCATTTCGGATACCATTTTCAGCTACTTGCTCACGCAGACTTACCCATTCCTCTCCGTCATATTGACGGTTTTCAAAATAAGCCCCTGTTTGCCAATCAGAACCTTCGAATAAAGGGTAGGCCCCTTTTTCCTTCGCAAGATTTAAGGAAGCTTGAATCGTCAAATAGGCAATTCTTTCATATAAATTATCAGCAAGCTCTACTGCTTCCTCTGATTCCCAACGAATTTGCTTAAGGGCAAGTAAATGATGCCAACCAAACGTTCCAAGTCCAATTCCACGATACCTTGCGTTTGTGCGCTCTGCCTGTGGCACTGGAATCATGTTCATATCTATAACATTGTCTAACATTCTTACCTGGATGTTTATCAATCGTTCTAGTACATCCTCTGGTACTGCTTTACCTAAATTAATAGAAGAAAGGTTACAAACTACGAAATCACCAGGTTTTCTACGAGTTACAATCACATCGTCCTCTAGCTGGATGGATTCAAATTCAGTGGCACTTTGGTTTTGAAAAATTTCCGTACAAAGATTACTACTATAAATCATTCCAACATGCTTGTTTGGATTACGGCGATTCACTTCATCTCTATAAAACATAAATGGGACACCCGTTTCTAACTGGGATCGCATAATTCGCTTCATCAAATCTATTGCTGGAACTGTTTCTCGTGAAAGGCGATGATCCATTACACATTCTTCATACTTTTCTCTGAAAGAACCATCTCCACGTTTTTCATCATAAAAGTCTTCTAATGAGTAACCTTTGAGCTGACGAACCTCGTGAGGGTCAAACAAATGCCATTCTCCTCTTGCATCAACCTTTTCCATGAACAAATCTGGCAAGCATACACCAGTAAAAATATCATGTGCTCGAAGTCGTTCATCGCCATTATTTAGTCTTAAATCTAAAAATGTAAATATATCTTTATGCCACACATCCAAGTAAACAGCTACTGCACCTTGACGTTGGCCTAGCTGATCTACGCTGACAGCTGTATTGTTTAGTTGCTTTATCCATGGAAGAACCCCACTAGACGCTCCCACAAAACCTCTTATAGAAGAGCCACGGCTACGGACCTTGCCCATATAAACGCCTATTCCTCCTCCAAATTTAGAAAGTGTGGCTATGTCTGTGTTGCTATCATAAATTCCTTGTAGACTGTCATCAACCGTGTCGATAAAACAGCTAGAAAGCTGCCCGTGTGGCTTTCCTGCATTAGAAAGAGTCGGAGTAGCAACCGTCATATATAAATTGCTCATCGCCCAATAGGCTTCTTTAATTTTTTCTATGCGGTTTTCTTTTTCGTCCTTCATTAGCGTCATTGCAATAATCATCCAGCGTTCTTGTGGCAATTCTACAATAGTCTTATCAAAATCCTTCGCTACATAACGATCTAAAAGCGTTTTTAAAGCTATATATGTGAAGAGGAAGTCTCTTTCAGTAACGAGGATTTCTGCTAATTGCTCTAATTCCTCTGTAGAATAGGTTTCTATGATACGAGAATCATAAATTCCCTTAGCCGATAGCTTTTGAACGTTATCTGCAAACTTTGTATAGACTGCATCTGCCGTTGTATTTCTTCGTTCCGCTTGTTGCGAATATACTTCTGCTAAATAGATTCGAGCCGCCACAAATGTCCAATAAGGTTCATGTTCATCAAGAAAGCTCAGCGACTCTAAGGACATGGCTTTAGACCAGCTGGCAATATTGCCCTCTGGGTGTTTTTGTAGCCACTTGTCATGTGACCTCCTTAATGGTGCTATCTTTTCTTCCCCAAACTCCTGTGTTAATTGGTATAGTACCTGTTGTTTTTCTGTGTTTGAAATAGTGGTCATTTAGAATTCCTCCCTGTCTTTACATAACAAAAAAGCGATGGCTCTAGCCTCTTCGGCTGAGTCATCGCTCACGATTTTAAAGTAGGAAACAACAAGACGTATCGTTCGTTCAAAGATAGAGTCTCTCGCCCCCACCTCTCAACCCCCGAAGAAAGTGTTGCTTCACCGATAAACAGGCAGGTCTACTGGCTCGTGTTTCTTCCTTCTGCTGGCCTTCCCACGAAAAATCGCAGTGGCATATTCAACAGTCGTCCACACTTACAGTTGCGGGGACAGCTTCGGTATTTCACCGAATTCCCTTTTAAACCATAACGGTACCTTTTCATCGTATAAATACTATATATTGTGTTTTGATTACTTATATACCCTAACATATTGTGTTTAAACTTGTACATAGGTAAAAAGACTAGACGTTTGATACACAGCTTTATTTCTGTACATTAAACTAATTTCATATCCCTTTAATCGCTCTTTCTAATCTCTATTCTATATAAATTTTATAAGCTTTCGTAGCCGTATTATGAAAACTTACTTTCGTATTTATTCATACAGGCTTACCTTGCAGCTTTACCTTCTTTTTCTTAGCTTTCATATGACCGCTCCAGGAGAGGTTTGTACCCATTCGAAGAATCATTTCCAAGGGACCTCGTTTGAATACCTTCAAGTAGTAGTAGCTACCTATACATTGTAGAACAAAAATTACAAAGCCCAGCAAGACACTATTTAGCATGCCCAAAGAGCCAAATTGTCCTAAACCGTATCCGTAATAGATAAAAGTACAAATAACACTTTGCATAATGTAATTTGTTAAAGAAAGTTTCCCAACACTTTCAAAACCAATGAAAACCTTGTTACCTGAGAACTTTATAAATAGGATAGCAAATATACCAATATAGGATATACACAGTAATTGTGTACCCATTTGTAATAGAACTGCTGTCCAATTTGTTTCTTCTCCAATAATAGCGATAGATTTTAAAAGTAAACTAATTGGCAAAAGAGCCATACTTAATATATACCATTTTTGTTCTCGTTCCATGTGTAGAAATAAGCCACCCTTTGCAGCTGCCATACCAAACAAAAACATCGGTGACGTCAACAATGGTCCAAACAAAAGCATAAACAAGCTAAAAAATACTTTTTCCCCTTCACTTTCAAAATACAGTGGATCCTCTGTATTTCTGTGTTGCTTAATTTCCTCATAAGAGCCATTTTGATAGACTTCATTTGTAGTTTCTATGTATAATGATTGCTTTTCCAACTCTTCCTTACTTTTTTCTTCCATTCCATAACTAAGAGCACCAGTCAATACAAACAAAACAGTTCCCCATATAATTAAAGTTTTCTTTTTTCTATTTAAAAAAAGTAATAGGAATAATCCCATTAACCCGTAAAAGGCTAGAATATCCCCTTCCCATAAATAGGTTGAATGAAGTAAACCTAGAATAAAAAGAAATATAAAACGTCTCCATAAATGCCTTTTTACTTTTCCGTTCTTTATTTTAATTGATTCTGCTAGTTTTATTAATGAAAAACCAAACAAAAAAGTGAATATCGGCATAAAACTACCTTCTACTGCTATTTTAAGAATAGCATAAATAGTCTTGTCTGTGGCAGAAGCCGTAAAGTACTCTAATTCTTCCTTTCCCCATATACCGTAATGGAAAATTAACAAATTCGCTAATAATATACCAAACAAACTGATTCCTCTTAAAGCATCTATAAAACGCACTCTTTCTTCTTTCATCATGAAACCTCCTAAAAATATCTCTTAGTTAGTATAAAATGGTAAGCTTATAATAAATTGAAACTAACCTTACAGAAACCTTAAATATTTCTAGGAGTGATTTACTAATGGAAGAAACTAATATTTTGATAGTTGAAGACGAGCTTGCTATCGCTGAGATGGTAGAAATTATTTTAAGAAAAGAAAATTTTCGACATATTGATATTTGTGAAACTTACCCGAAGGCAAGTAATTATATTTCCAATATGCATTATGATTTATATATTCTCGATATAATGCTTCCGGATGGAGTGGGACTTGATTTAGCTAAACAAATTCGTTTTAAATCCGATGCTCCTATATTTTTTCTAACAGCAAAAGAAAGTGATGCTGACAAAATAAGAGGATTTATGAATGGAGCTGACGATTACATAACAAAACCTTTTAATCCACTGGAATTAGCTGCTCGAGTGAAAGCACACATGAAACGCTATACTTCTTCCTTTAAAGCTTCCGATGAAAAAGTATATAAATTTGGCCATTTTTTGTTAGATAAAAGAAGCGCAGAACTTACTGTGAACGGAGAAAAAAGCATTGTTACGGGCAAACTATTTCATTTACTACTCCTATTTTGTGAAAACGCCGGACAGATTTTATCTAAGGAGCAAATTTTTCTTTCTATCTGGGGAGAAGACAGTTATATAGATGACAACACAATCATGGTACATATACGGAGACTCCGAGAGAAGATTGAACAAAACCCTAGTAATCCTAAACAGCTGATTACAATTAGAGGGATTGGCTATAAGCTCCTAAACGAGGAGAAATAGTAATGAGACTTTCAAGTAAAATATCTCTAAGATTTTTAGTTTATTTTGTTGTATTTTATGCTGTATTATTTTTAGTCACATTTGGAATGTTTGCTTATATCATTTTCGATTTGCTTTCAAAGGAAGCTATCTCAGATATTCGTGCATTGGAAGCCTTTGAAATAGAAAGTGACATTGCAAAACAACCGGATGGCAGCTATGTATTTTCGGAGGACTTTATTAAATTGGCTAAGCAAAACTCCGGCCATTTATATCTTGTAGACCAAGCAGGCGAAGTACTTGCAACTACTGAACAAGAAATACTATCTATTGAATGGGTTGCCATACAGAAACAAGATCACGCTGTTTGGGAGTTAACAGACCAGCTGTTCTTACTTTTCATAGAAAACCAACCTGTAGATTTGTTGCTCGGTAAACTTTACATTAATAATAAAATTCAAATGAACGATGAGCTGGAAAAGGAGTTTTCATCTGTAGATGCAGCCGTTGAAATATATAACCAAGATGGGATAAGAGAAGAAATCCTTTATGGAGATGTATATAAAGCATTAAGTAGCATGGAGATAGTTACAAATAGTCAGGATTACTTTGAAAGAAAAGAAATTACTGCCTTTCAAACGATGGAAAACGGAAAAGTCCTAGTAGTACGAATGCCAAATACTAATTATCATCCCTTTGAACCAGCATTAATAGATACTATGAAAAAGCTAGTGTTCTCCATTTTAGCGTTCCATCTCTTCCTGTTTATCTTTACTATTCTTTTTTCCATTTGGATTGGATATCGATTTGGTCGTCCCTTACTATATTTCTTACATAGAATTGAAAAATTAAGCGTAAAGGACTACGATCCTCCAAATGACAAAAGATTACGTTCCCCAAAATCCGGTAGATTTAAACGAAAATACCGTATATACGAGGAAGTGGACAAGTCACTAGCTAGGTTAGCAAATACATTAAAAAGTAACGAAGAGAAAATAATAAAAACGGAAAAACTAAGAGAGGATTGGATCACTGGTCTCTCTCACGACTTAAAAACCCCTCTTAGTTCTATTTATGGATATTCTATAATGCTATCATCTAATGAGTACACATGGACCCCCATAGAGGTACAACGTTTCGCTAAAACAATGCAGGAAAAATCTATTTATATGAATGCGTTAATCGAGGATTTGACATATACTTACCAGTTGAAAAACGATGCGATTCAACTTAACAAAGAAAAGTTGAATCTCTTTGATTTTTTAAGGTCCTATGTTTACGCCTGTGATTGGAATGACATTCAAGAACCTATAGGAAACAAGGATATTACCGTCTATTTAGATGCAAAGCTATTTGAACGGGTTCTCGACAATCTTGTAGGAAATGCAGTAAAACATACTCCGAAGGGCACCAAGGTACACTTAGAAATTTATGAAAAAGATAGCTCAGCCTGTCTGGTCATCCGAGATGAGGGACCTGGTATTCCAAAGGTAGCTTTAGACAACTTGTTTAACCGTTATTATAGAGGTACAAATACTACCTCTGAAATTTCGGGCACTGGGCTTGGTTTAGCAATCTCCAAGCAACTAATAGAAGCACATAACGGAACGATACTAGTAGAATCCTCAAAAATAGGAACACTAGTGACCGTCACTTTTCCAAAAGAATAAAAAAAGCATTGGGAGCTCCCAATGCTTTTTGTTTTTCTTATAAAAATATAATAACTGCAAGTACTGCAGCTAATACAATACGGTAAATTGCGAACGGCGTTAGCTTGACTTTATCGATCAGTTTCAAGAAGAAGCGAATTGAAATTAATGCAAAAACAAATGCGCTGACAAAGCCCACTGCATAGAAGCCAATGTGATCCATCTCTACATATTCCCAGTTTTTCAAAAGAGAAAGGAAGCTTGCCCCTGCCATAATCGGCACAGCCATGATGAAAGTAAAATCTGCTGCCGTTTTATGGTTCATCCCTAGTAATACCCCACCAGAAATAGTTGATCCAGAACGAGAAAACCCTGGCCATAATGATAGACATTGTATAAGCCCTACAAGAATCGCCTGCTTATATGTAATCTTGTCTAGTGTATTCGTTTTCGGATGCTTAGGTCCTAATTTATCTGCTATAATCATTAAAATAGCACCAAGCACTAAACCTATTAAAACCGTCTTTGTTGTAAATAAATGCTCATCGATATAATCCTCAAATAATACACCAAGTACACCAGCCGGAATAAGACCAACAATTACATGAGTCAGTTTTAACTGTTCACCTTTAGGCGCATCCTTTATTTGATATAAGCCTATTAAACTTAGTAGCCTTTTCCAAAAAACAACAACTACAGCGAGAATCGACCCAAGTTGAATAACAATTTTAAATGTATTTGCTGAATATTCCCCTAAAAAATCTTTTGTTTGCAGCCACATATCATCCACAATAATCATATGACCCGTAGATGATACTGGGGCAAATTCTGTCATACCTTCTACAAAACCTAATATTAGTGCTTTAAATAATTCTAGAATTTCCATAAGATCTCCTTAGTCACGTTTTTTAAAATACCATACTAAAAATGCAATACCTACAATTGCTAAAATAATATAAACTACGTTCGAATAGATATCCATATACCCTACGATATCTTCCCAATTTTCACCAACTGCTGATCCTACTGAAACTAAAATAGTATTCCAAATAAGAGTACCTAAAGTAGTAAATAGAAGGAACAGCCAAAACTTCATGTTTGACATCCCTGCTGGAATAGAAATCAGGCTTCTTACTAATGGAATTAGTCGTCCGAAAAATACTGCCCATACGCCGTATTTATCAAACCAGGCATCTGCCTTATGAATATCTTTTACAGTCAATCTCAAGAATTTACCGTATTTCTTTACAATCTTCTCTAAACGCTCTACATCTAATAACAAACCAATCCCATATAGAATGGCTGCCCCTATCACTGACCCTGCTGTAGCTGCCAAAATAACACCTAGCTTGGTCATGGAAGTAGATGTCGTCATAAATCCTCCGAGCGTTAAAATGACCTCAGAAGGGATTGGCGGAAAAACATTTTCTAATAAAATCAATAAAAATACGCCAAAATATCCAAACTGGTTCATCCATTCTGTGATCCAGGCTTCCATTAAACTTCCACATCCTCTAACTTAATCTCAATCGACCAAAGCTCTGATCGACTACCTAGTCGAATTGGTGGTCCCCAAAATCCAAAACCAGAAGATACAATCGCGTGCATACTCCCTTTTTTCCTATACCCATAATCCAGCTCAAAAATTCTTTGTGTAAACAAATGATTCGGCCACATTTGTCCACGATGCGTATGGCCAGAAACATGAAAGTCTACCTTTTCTTTCTCTGGTATAAGTAAATTGGAAGGTGTGTGATCCATCACAAACCAAGGTAAATTCTTTTCTTTTGGAGCCAATTCAGATAACTCTTTTCGATTTCTATTTGTTAAATCCTCACGTCCTGTCAAATAGAACGTATCTGCCACTAAGATTGTTTCATCTAATAGCATTTGCACACTAGATGCTTCCATTTCTTCTATTAAGAGTGGAATTTTCTTTCCGTAGTATTCGTGATTTCCCAAGACTCCATAATTACCATACGTTGATCGTAGCTGCTTCATCACCTCGGACATGCCTTTTTTTACAAACCAAATCGGGTCATCGTCCACTAAATCTCCAACCAATAATACAAGATCAGGATTTTGTTCATTTGATTTTTTTACAAATCGCATTAAATGCGCTTTATTGGACAATAAGCCAAGATGGAAATCAGATGCAACGACAACTTTTAGACTATCCACTGATGCATCCTTTTTTGGCATGGTAATTTTAAGCTCGCGAACTACTGGCGAAAAAGCGTTATATGTTCCTAGTAGCATTATTAACACAAAAAATAATAAAACAATCCCACCTATCAGCTTTAACTGCCCTGGAAAAACCCATGCAAATATAGTTGCAACAGGAAAAAGGAGAATCCCATATTGCATGACGATAAGCCAATAAGAACCTATTATACTAAAAGTTCTAAGTCTGTGGTCAAGCCTTGCGATAATAATCGCAAAAGCAAATAAGAACCAGATAACTAAAAACAGCCAAGAATTGATGGTAAAGAAAGCTTCTAACCATGTTGAAACGCTCCAACCAAAGTAAAAAACAATAGACGAATATATAATGATAGCTAATATAATAGAGCCAATTTTTTTCATTGTGAAATTCTCCATTTTTGTCTTTTCCCATTAGTATAGCAGATTTGAATAATTTACTCTTTCTCAGCCTCTAGACCGAGAAGAAAATCATGTTTAAGACCGTTTGGCTAAACACAAGGAATTGGTAAGCTATATATACAGACGAGAGGAGGAACAAACATATGAAAAAATTTGGTTTAGTTACACTTGGAATAATCGCAGGAATTGTCGCTTTGGTGAATCTTGGTCCGTTGTTAGGATTAGGGATATCCGCGCTATTCGTCTTTGCAGGTGTACATTTTTATCTAAAGAGCGACTCTAGCTTATTGAAAATCTTTTGGGCAATTGTTGGAATTATCGGGTTATTAACAGCTATTTCTAACATACCTGGATTTGTTGGTATCTTATCTATTGTCGCACTTTATTTCATCTGGAAGAAGTGGAAAAAGGACGACATCTCCCTTTCGATACCCAAAACTGATGACCCATTCGTAAACTTCGAAAAACAGTGGAACGAACTTAACAAATAAGGAGGAAACTATCATGACATCATTACTACAACGATTAAAGTATTCAGTCGAAGCAGATCTACACCGATTATTTGATAAAAAAGAGGAAAAAAACCCAATTGCTATGCTTAACCAATACATTCGTGAAGCGGAAAAGCAAACTGAACAAACAGGTAAATGGTTAGAGCGCCAAGGCAAACTAAAATTAGAGCTTGAAAAAGAATTAACAGAAACATTACAAATGGCAGAGAAACGTCAAAAACAAGTGGAGCTAGCTACCGCTACAGGCGAAGAGGATCTAATCTCCTTTGCTCAAGCTGAGGTAAATGCTTATAACGAGCGTGCTAAAACTTTACAAAACAGCATTCGTCAAACAATGGAGGAGCTCTTTGGATTAGAACGTAAGTATGAAGAGATGAAACACAAGGTGAAAGATATGAAGGTCCGACAATTACAGCTGATGGGGAAAGAAAATGTAACTCGCGCCCACCACCAAATGGATCAATTATTAAAGCCTGAAGAAACACAGAAAAACTTTGGTACTTTCCAAGACATGGAGCAATACATTGAACGTCTAGGACAGAAGATCGAAAAAGAGCATGAAATCACTTCAATGGAACAACGTTTAGAACAATTAGAAAAAAACGAACAACCAAAGGCTGAAATTGTGTAAAATATAGAAAAGGTTGTCCATTTTTTAGGACTAATGAGGAGAAGGCAAGCGCCTTCTCCTTCTCATGCATTACTATGCGAAGAAGGGAGAATACAAGCATGAAAGAAAACCAAACAAACAAGCTAGCTTTTTTTCTTATTTGTTTTGTTTTTCTCATTTTTATAGAAGCTACTATATTTGGGAATGGCAATATTATATTAGTCCTTCTTGGCATAGGAATGATGTACTTTAGCTTGCGAAAGCAGTCTAAGTATATTTTCTGGCTAGGTTTTATTTTTCTTATTTTGGCTGTCTTTTCGATGTGGAGTCTACGATTATTTTTAGTAGCCATCATTGTTTATTCCCTTTATAAGCTTTGGAAAAATGAACCCATCAGCCAGGTGATTAAACCATTTGGAACGGTATATGAAGAAACACCGAATAGTATTATTCAAAATAAGCTATTCACATCACAGTCTACTCCATTTCAAGCCTATGAATGGCAAGATGTACATGTGCAAAGCTTTTACGGTGACTACTTGATCGACGTGACGGAAACGGTGCTCCCAAAAGGTACCTCCCTTATTTCTATTCGTCAGTCTTTAGGTAAGGTCACTATTTATGTACCATATGAGATCCCAGTCCGCATACATTATACTACCGTTATCGGCGAAGCCCATATTCTTTCTCGTGGTGCTCGTCGTTTGTGGAACCAAACCGTTCTTGTAAAGGATGGGTATTCGGAAGATGTTGCTCACTCTGCTGAGCTAGTGATTACTGTTTCTACTTGGATTGGAGATATCGAGGTGATCCGGAAATGAGAATATTTTTGGGGCAAGGAATCTCCATCTTTACCTACTTAGTTATTATTATCGCTTTGCTTTTGTATGTTATTTGGGGATGGCCTAATGAAGAGGCATGGTTGTCGTTATTAGAGACGACCTATGCCCAAATCCCTTTTGGTGTGTGGATTGTATTTGTTCTAGCCTTCATAAGCTTTGGTTTTTCATTGAACACACTCCAAAAGGTACGAAGCCAAGAAAAGAAAATAGAAACGAGCCTACGACCTTTACTTGCAGAAACCTTTGAACCGAGCAAGAAGAAATATACTCAAACAAAGCGAATGCAGGCGACTGTTACCCAACTGGAACAGCTAATATTAACTCAGCGAAAAACATTGCAACGTATTACCAACGAAAAGGCAGAAACCCAGGACAGAATTATTCAGGAAAGACTAGTCCAAGAAAGACAAAGACTGGCTAGAGAGCTTCATGACTCTGTATCTCAGCAGCTCTTTGCAGCCTCCATGCTCCTCTCTACTATGGTTGAAATAGAGGAAGCTAAAAATGGAGAAGTGCCAAAGACATTAATGCAAACGGAAAAAATTGTGCAACAGGCCCAATTAGAAATGCGTGCTTTACTTCTTCATTTACGTCCTGCCGCTCTACACAATAAAACCCTGAAGGAAGGCTTAGAAGAGTTACTTCAGGAGCTTCAGGAGAAAGTGTTTTTTACTATTCGATACAGATTAGAAGAGGTTTCCTTATCTAAAGGCGCTGAGGATCATTTATTCCGTATTGCACAGGAAACTCTATCAAATACGTTAAGACATGCTAAAGCAACTGAAGTAGACATTCTATTCGTTGAAAGAGACAATCTTGCCATTTTCCGTGTACAGGATAACGGGGTTGGCTTTGAAGTAGGAGAAGGTAAAAATGGCTCTTACGGAATTCAAAGTGTCAGAGAACGTGCTGTTGAAATTGGAGCTACTTGTAAGGTAGTATCTGTTCCTTCTCAAGGGACAATTGTAGAAGTTAAACTGCCGATTGAAAAGCCAGTAGCCCAACCGATAAATTTAGAAAAAATTACAACCGCAGAGAGGAGTGAATAGAATGATACGCATTTTGTTAGCTGACGATCATGAAATGGTACGAATTGGGGTTTCGGCATACTTACAGGCACAGCCAGATATGGAGGTCGTTGCGGAGGCCGTGAATGGTCAAGAGGCCGTTGACTTGGCTCTTGAGCACAGACCTGACATCATCCTTATGGACATGGTCATGCCTATTTTAAACGGTGCAGAGGCAACTCGGGAAATTATACAAAAATGGCCCACAGCAAAGGTAATGGTTGTCACTAGTTTTATAGACGATGACAAGGTATACCCCGCACTAGAGGCAGGAGCAATCAGCTATTTATTGAAAACATCTAAAGCTTCTCATATAGCTGATTCTATTCGTAAAACTTTAAGTGGGAATGCCGTATTAGAGCCAGAGGTAACCAATAAAATGATGATGCGAATGCGCCAAGGCTCCGGGCATGCACTACATGAAGATTTAACCGATCGAGAAAGAGAGGTACTTCTTCTCATGGCTGAAGGTAAAACTAATCAGGAAATAGCGGACACTTTATACATTGCTTTAAAAACTGCAAAAACACACGTAAGCAACATATTATCTAAGCTGGAGGTCAATGATCGAACTCAAGCTGTCATTTATGCGTATGAGCATAAGTTAGTCTCTACAAAAAAATAACCAATCCTCTCGAGCTGTCATATGCTATTAAAAAGACAGCCAAAGGATGATAGACAACATATGAATCCCAAAAACAACGACAAATCCAGTGAGCAACCAAACTTAGGCGCAACTTTGGACTTCTTGGGCTCTGTCGTCGTGACATTAGGTTTTCTTATTGGCACGATTGGAGAAGGAATTACCCTCCAAGAAAACTTAGAAGAAGAGCAATCCGAAAAAAAATCTAAGAGCAATCAAAAACTTCAGCTTTCTCAAATAGAAAAAAAATTAGACTACGTCATTAACGAACTTGAAGCATTAAAAAGAAAGAGATGACCCTATACATAAGAGGGTCATCTTTTTGTCTGTTTTAGCAGTGTCAGTAAAACTATATATTTTTTTGAACTACTGATAAATCATTTTTTGTTAGTAGTACCACTTTCATCTCATACTTACTAAACTTCTTTAAAAATTCTGGTTTCATCTGTTTTTCAAAGTAGCTTGTCCATTGAAACATTTTTAGAAAAATAGAAAAGGTCGGTTGGTAGTTAGCCTCTTCCAATCTAAGCACTTGACGGGCATACCTCTTTGTAATTCGGAAATACCTAATAGACACAGGAATATCTAAAAAAATAATGTAATCGGAAGCTTCTAATCCTGGATCCGTCCAATCTATATGTACACCCTCGATTATCCATTGGTCGAGGTTAACTGCTTCTTTTAGCAGCTCATCCCTTTTTTCCACAGAATTCCTAATATCCCCTTGCCCTTGATGATTTCTAGTCCAAACAAAGTTATCTGTTTCAAAATGCGGAATTCTATAATGTTGTGCCAACTGGCGAGCAAGTGTTGTTTTCCCACTTCCTACAGAGCCTACAATATATATTTTCATATTTTACACCGCATTTGCTTGATTGATAGAATGAATGACTCCGGCATGAACCCCCTCATGCCAAACAATGAATTGGACAATTGCTTCTACTGTTTCCATGCTATGTAGATTTCCTATTTCTAACGTTTCAATTAAGTAATCCTGAAGATTAGGTGCTAAAAGGGCCAGTATACGGTCTAGCTGGTCTTTTAAACTAACTATTAGTTCTTCCTTTGAAGGTGGGACCTCCTGCCATTCATCCGGATCTGTCCCTGGAGCAAAAAATTGTATCCATTCGGGATGAACAATACTGTAGGTTGGAATTGCTTTTTGAACCAATATTTCCATTTGTACATAGATGTGGCCTACGTTCCATCGAACGGTGTTGGAGAATCCTTTAGGCTTTATATCCCACATATCTTCCTTGCACTGTTTGATCCTTCCTAGTGTATAGATTCTCGCAAAGTTAAGTTGGTATAAAGATTCCATGACTTCCCACCTCTTTTTAATTTGAGTATATCATTTATGGGAAAATTCTGTCTCCTACTACTTGTTTTATATTTTACTAGGTGGTATCTTTTACAAGAAAGGAGAGATTAATATAGACCAACCACGAAGTATTCCTAAAACAATCGAAGTTTACAAGCGTTCCATTCATCGTCTTTCTATTCAACATCCACTAATACCGCACATAGAAAATCGGATTTACAGTCTTAAAGCTGGTTATGCTGGTGAGACTTACGTTGATAATTTTTTAAAACAGAGCCCCTTTTCTAAGCATTACTCAATTTTAAAAGACCTCCACTTTTCTATTTCTGATTCCATCTATCTTCAAATAGACACCATGATTCTTACCCCAAAGTATTTAGCAATCCTTGAAGTCAAAAATATTCGCGGGAAAATCTCCTTCCAAAGAAATCCCGAACAACTTATACGAGAAATCGACGACCAAATCACTGCATTTAAATGTCCCGAGCAACAAGTAATACGCAATACCCAAAAGCTAGCTTTACTACTACATCCCCTAAAAATTCAAATTCCAATTAAATCTTTTATTGTATTTGCATCTACCAAAACTATAGTGGCACAACCTCCTAAACAAGTGAAAGCAGTTATGGGCTGCGATATTGCCACCCACATCGATTCACTCAATGCACTCCCTGATGTCTTATCCATTACTAAATTTCAACAACTAATAAAATATCTAATGACAAATTCGACAGAGTTTATTCCGAAGCCTCTATCTCATAGCTATCCGTTGGAACTTACAGATATAAAACGAGGAACGCTATGTTCACAATGCTTTCAATTTGTAGAAGGTAATTGCCCTACTTGTGGAACAATAAAAAAAATAATGCAGCATCAAGCATTAGAGGACTGGTTTTATTTGTATAAAGAATCTATCTCTAACAAAGAGTGTGTGGACTTCCTGAATCTTAAAGATAAGCATATGGCGTCATACTTAATGAAGACCTCTAGATTATATCCGGTAAACAACACGAGAAGCAGATATTATGTAATCCAAAAAAGATAAATGCCACTGTCTCTGAATAATACATATGTTTACAGAGTGTGGTTGGATTAGGGTCTCATTTCCAATTCCTATTCCTTCTCTCGAGATGGTTTTACGACAATCCGGAGCTCCTTTACTACAATTAAGCTCTACTTTACGACAATTACACGCTACTTTACTACAATGCATTTCCTGCTCCTTCTCTCGAGATGGTCTTACGACAATCGGGGGCTCGATTACTACAATCCAGCTCTACTTTACGACAATTACACGCTACTTTACTACAATGCATTTCCTGCTCCTTACTTCGAGACAGTTTTACGACAATCCGGAGCTCCTTTACTACAATCGAGCTCTACTTTACGACAATTACACGCTACTTTACTACAATGCACTTCCTGCTCCTTAATTTCATACTAAAAACCCCCTCCACAAAAGGAGGGGGGTTACATTTTCTAACTAGATTGTTTGTATTTTCACCGTAACTTTAAACAAGTCTCCGTCTACTTCCATTCTTAGAATTCCGCCATGTAGGTCTACGATGGATTGTGCAATAGCAAGCCCTAGACCAGAGCCGTCTGTATGACGAGATGTGTCGGCGCGCTTAAATCTCTCAGTAAGTTCTGCCACATCATCACCTAGCTCATATTTAGCTATATTTTTAATAACAAACACCGCGTATCCATCCACCTGATCTAAATTTATATAGACCCGTGTGTTAGGTAGGGAGTACTTCAACGTATTAATAATAAGGTTGTCTAGAACTCTCCACCATTTCTGACCATCTACGTAGGACATGATCGGTTTTGTGCCGATAGTTACTCGGTAATCGAGACCTGATTTATCAATATCCTCCTGGTGCTCGGCAACTGCCTGTTGCAAAAGCTGGGTTAAATCTACCTTACGTTTGTCTAATTCAATATTTCCTGTAGCCATTTTGGATACTTCAAATAGATCCTCTATCAATGTTTTTAAACGTAATGACTTTTTGTCTAAAATCGCTATATAAGAAGCTCGCTCTTCCTCCGTAATATCGGGATTTTTCAATAGGTCAGTGTACGTAATAATAGAAGTTAAAGGTGTACGCAAATCATGGCTGACATTTGTGATTAGCTCGGTCTTCAATCGTTCACTCTTCACCTGCTCTGTTTGAGAGGATTGCACACGACCTCTTAGCTCATTAACATTAGCTGCAAGCTCTGCTATTGGTGATTTGCCTTTTACTTTTATTTCCGTTCCATTGTTACCTTTAACCATCTCTTCTGTCTTTCCTATTATCCTGTTCAAGTAAGCCATCCGAGAAGTTAAAATACCCAATACCGGAATACCGATAAATAATGTAGCTGGAATCCAAACTAAAATTAACTCCCAAAACTGAAAGGTTAACATTGTTCCAAATCCCCAGAAGAAAATCACTACTAACAGAATAATCGTTTGTACCCCAATAGAACGTCTCAGGAAGAAACCTTCTAATGAATTAATCCAACTTACTGTTAAGCTATTTTTCCAATCTGCTGTATTAAATGAATTTTTCAGCCATGGCAATTGATATAAGGTTAATGCCGTTAATATAACTGCTGCAATAAAACTACCAATTGGAATGTCATATCCGCCATAATAAAAGATTGATAGCATTGCTTCCTTAGAAAATAGGATTGCTAGATAAGCACTAACGAAAACTAACACAAAACGAACATCAATTGGTAAACTCTGAAATTTTTCTCGCCCAGGCTCAAATTGGAATGTATCTCGATTCTTCCTCCATAAGGAAACAAACAATATTGCTGAAAGAGCCCCTATAACAATGACTCCGTAGAATATTAGCTGTTGTGTTTTAAAGTAATTGTATTGATCAGCTCTATTTCCACTTAGCATACTTGCTTCAGATATGGCAATTGTGCCTTCAAAACGAGAATACTGATCTCCAATGGCATCTCTCAGATCCCACTCTTCACCATCATAATAATTACGTTCCATTTCTGCTAAATCATAAACGTTACTTTTCTTTAAATATCCATTATCACTAGAGAACACTTTCTTAAATGCATTTTTCTTCCCAATATCACCATTGGTAAATACTTCGCCTGTTTCTATATTTTTTAATTCGTAGTTAAAATCATCTCTTTCAATGAGAAATCTATTCTTGGCCTTAGTTAAGTTTCGAAAGTAAGCATCCACTTCTTCTTCTTTTTCTCTTCGAATCTTATCTTCTACATATTCGTCGCTTTCAAAGTTCTTTCTAATATCGGCAATCTTTGCATCACGTTCTGCTATTATACCTTCTTTTAGTGAGGTTTCCTCGGGTTGCTCCTGTGCCGCACCATCAATTGAGGTTTCCTCTGTTTTTGTGGAATTTATTCTTTCCTCATAATTTTGCTCAATTGAATAAATTTGCTCCTCTAAATTTCCAAAACGATTACGATACTCTTCAATTTCACTAGAGGACACTGTTATACTTTTCTTCACTTCTTCTATATCTGGAACGGCCAATACTAATGGGACTAGTGCAGATTCATATTCACTTAACTCTTGTTGAAAATCATAACTATCAAAATAAGAAGTACCAACGTACTCTTTAGCTTTATTTGTGAGAGTGTATAGAGCACCAATTGCTATTACTGCTAACACACTCAATATAACTACTTTTCCTAGCGGACGTTTCATCTTGCTCCCCCTTTCATTAATTCAATTACTTCGGTAAATGTTCTACTAATATCCATGATGGGAATTAGGTGAATTGTGCAATAAAATAAGCAAAGTGCACCGCATAAAATAGCAGTTATAGAAAATATCAGACTCCATTTACTTGTCGATTTTATAGCCAACTCCCCACACCACCTTTAAATATCTTGGGTTTTTAGGATTCGTCTCAATTTTTTCACGTATTTTTCGAATATGAACGGCTACGATATTTTCTGCGTTATAAGCTGGTTCGTTCCATACTCTCTCATAAATCTCATTAATAGAAAAAACTCGACCTGCATTAATCATCAGCAATTCTGTAATCTTATACTCAATAGGTGTAAGCTTAACTGCTTCGCCTTCCACGGAGAGCTCCTTTGCTTCCTGATTTAATATAAGTCCATCTACCTCTACTGTTGCTTGTTTCCCTTGATATGTCCCAAGCTTTGTATACCTTCTTAGTTGAGACTTCACTCGAGCTACAAGCTCCATTGGGTGAAAGGGCTTCGTCACGTAATCATCCGCTCCAACAGACAAGCCATGAATCTTGTCTGAATCCTCGGCTTTAGCGCTTAACATAATAATAGGTATATTTCTCTGCTCTCTTATTTTAAACGTAGCAGAAATCCCATCCATTTGAGGCATCATAATGTCTAGTACAATGACATGAACCTCGTTTTCCTCCAACAGCTCCAGTGCCTCTAATCCATTTCCCGCCTTCAATACACGGTAGCCTTCATTTTTTAAATATATTTCTATTCCATCTCGAATATCTTGATCATCGTCCGTCACTAGTACTGTAAACTCAGGCATCCTTATACCTCCTCCGCATCGCTTTCTTATGTTTCTAATTGTAACCTTCATTTCTTAACATTCCAGCAGTATAATTCTGAAGAAAATCTTAAGAAATTCATATATTTACTTGTATTTATTAAGCTGATTTCATTGAATTAAAATTAAACGTAACAAGAGCATCGTTTATTCCCATTTTCTTTATATCAGTTTGAAATTTTTCTCCAATCGGCCTTGGCTCAATTTCAGTAAACTGAACAACTCCAGAACTTCTATCATTCAGACCCCCTATTAGGGCGGAGATATCTCCTGTTCCAAACACCACTTGTATATTTTTATTTATTATAGGCAATATAAAAACCCCTCATCTTAACTTATAAATGCGCTTCGTTTAAATACCTTCACTCTACTCTTATATACTAATTGCTATGGTGATTGCTCATATAGGGTAGTTTATAAAAAACACTACTGATAAGAAAAAAAGAAATCGATGCTAATCGATTTCTCTTTTTCTTGAATATCAGCTAGTTAATTCCCAGCCTCTTTTAAATTATATTGGTCTTGCATAAAGCTGTTTTTTTATTGGATCCCAAATGATAATTCCAACATTTTGATTTAGATCTGTAAAAGTAATAGTAATAGGTATAGGAAGATAATCAACTAAAACAGTATTTAATTTATCACCAGTGAGTTGTAAAAGACCAATCAATTCAGGATCATTTATTAAAGGCACGTTAACATCTAGTTTTAAATCAATTAATTCCCCGTTTTGATATCGAAGTTTGCCACTTATTTTAGGATTTAAATGTCCAAAAAATTTCTGAATATCTTCTTTGAAAATTAATAATTTATCATAAGTTCCTTTGTCTAAACTATATAATGAATCTGAAGGGAACGTATAATTTTTTATATCTATATCAGTCCATTTATTTATTCTATCTCCTTCTGGAATAAATGTTTCAGCTAAAAATATTCCTGGAAGTATACCATTTATATTTGATTCTTGGTATAAAGTTAAATAAATAGGGACATTAGGTATTTTATTATTGTTTCTAATATTTTTAATTATAACTTCGGCTATTTCCTTCCCGTAATTTTCCACATCATTTACATTATCATCGTTACTATCGACTTTAACTTGACCTGTATGAACTAAACCTTTATCATCAGTTACTCTAAAGTCATAAAACTCATTCAAAGATATTGCTAAAGATATTCCCTCTAATTTTCCATTTTCTTTGTTAATAAAATTATGTTCTAATACATGAGATAATATCCTAGGATTGTTTTTTTGATCTTTTACAACATCTCCCGTACTATCTTTTATAGATGGGTTTAAACCAAAACCTTCTTTTGATTTTCTATCTAACCATTGACTAATAATATTTTCATCTAAATATTGACCTTCCTGCATATAAAACTTGTTTGTAGAAAAGTGATTTACTGATAATTCCATTAGTCCTTGCTCAATTTCAGTTACATCTAATATATTGTTTATATTACTCAGTATCAATCCTCTTGAAACGTTAGTCTTTGCAGGTTGCATAATTTCATATATGTTCTTTTCTTGAAATAGTGATATTTTATTTTCAACAACTTGTTCATCATTACTACAAGAAACTAAAAAAAATAGTGGTGTTATAAAAAACAACATCCTCTTCCATATTTCCATTTATCGCAACCTCCTTACCAATTTATATATAATAAAACCATACATTTCCATTTTAGTTAACTTAGACTAAAAAGTAAAACAGACAACCAAATTAGTTACATAAGGTCTAACTTAAGATCCTTTATAAAACACTTGGCAGTAGTCTATTTAAAAGGCGTACGATTAATTACTTTAAATCGTATTTACTATATAAAAATCGAAATTTTTTCGTAAAAATTGGTGTATCTAACCAAATTTTTATTTAATTTATCCATTTATTCATATCTCATAAAAAAAATGACCTTGAGCAAATGCCCAAGACCAATGTAAAATTAATGGTGGTCGATTATGGAAGGTATCCCTCATGCCTCCTATAAACTATGTAGGAAGCTCACTTTTACTCTATAAAAATAACGCTAGCTTATGCTGTCCGTTTCAGCAACAATTTTTCGTATTTCGGTATCTGTTTTTGCATCTACATTCCATAGCGGATTAAATTTAATTTCCCACTCCAATGACTCAGGATCAATACTCCAATCTACGACGCTGATGTTTGCACCGCAAGTTCCTTTAGTTTCACTTCAGAGGATAAACTCGTATAATATTTTTCGGAAACCTGTTGCATAAATACGTCACACTCTTTTTTATACAATAAGCCCTTTTCTCCAAGTTCCACTGAAAATGTACGCTTATCTTCCGCGTGTTGCTTTCTAATAATATATCCTTCTGCCTCAAGTTTAACTAACTGTTGGCTGATTGCACTCTTGGTTTTATTCATTTTTTCCGCCAACTTTGTAGTGGTAGATGATGGGTGGCGAATAATTAATGTTAACAATGTATATTGCTGATTATTTAATTGAAAATTCATGTAATTTCTTTTTTTCTTCTAGCAACAGCCATAGTTCTTCAATTGTTTGATTGATTTTCTCAGCTATATTTTCATTCTTCATGCTTTTGACTGTCACCTTTTCTTCTCCAGTTTTTCGGGTTTAACTTGTTTTTGTATTTGTTCACTACTTCTTTCCCAACAAATACAGCACCTATCAAGAATATGATTTCGCCAATTACTATACATACGGGAATGATAGTAGCCTTTATATGGGTTGGCAATGAGGTGAAAGGTACGATGGCTGCGGCCCCCCAAAATATAGGATAAAGGATTAGAAGTACTATTCCAAGTTTAAATAGAAATGGTTTCTTTTGTTTATTTTTATTTTCTAATAGTTCTTTTTCCAATGCTAAGCCCTCACGTATAATTTATTTTAGTTCACTTAACTAAAATAAATTATATGGGAAAGATGGTTTAATTACTAGGTAATGCATCCTCTAAAATCAAGCTATTATATAATAGTTTGTTCTATAAATCCGTTACGATTTTCACCTTTCCTAATTCAAATTTTCCTACTGTATAAGTTCAATAAGAAAAGTGCATTTTGTTCCTACCAAATATTAAAAGAGCACCCGATTGGATGCCCTCAATGTTACTTTTTATTAAATTACTGCCCTTTAACCGTTACGATAGTATCTTATTTATCTATCTTGGCCTCTACGATGCCGAAGCCATCTCGAAACTGCTAATCTCTAACTATTGAGGTTCAATGAGATCAGTGTCTGGCGGGATATACCCAAGTTGTCTTCCTATTTTAACGATTTGTCCTTTATGGTGAAATTCATGAGTGATGGTATGGGTAAAAAGCCATAATGCTGTAAATTCCCCTCTTCCATCAACCTTATTAGTTTCATCCCATTTACCACTAAATTTATTTAGAAATTCATAAACCAAGTCATCCGTTCCCCTAAAAATTTCGCGTATTTTCTCAACATCGTTTACTGATTCTATTTCTATTTTGGAAAGTGATTTCCCAAGTGCACGATTTCCTAACCATACTCGATAACAGTTAGCTACATGAACATGTAGACTTTGAACTGAATCACCACCGAAATTTTCAAGCTCTTTAACATAATCGGCAGGTGACAACGTTTCGCAATAATCAAATAAAGATTCCCTTGTACGTTGTATCCAATCATACTGGGTTTTGAAAACATCCATCTTATCGCCCTCCTTTAAAAAACATTTTTTAATCGACCAGCCTCACTAACCTATTAAAATTATTCAACATCCATCTAAATAATCCCTCTTTCTTCAAAAAACCTTCTCAGTTATTTGAAGAATGAAGATAATCCTTCATAGATACTTTATTTAAAAGTTATTTCTATATTCTTCGTTCAAATCATTAATAAGTTCAACCGCTCCATCTACATGTTCAACATCATAGACTTCCATATTTAGTTTTAATTCTTTTTGAATAGCTACCGCTTCTTTTGCATTTTCGCTCGGGATAATCATAAAGTGAAAATCGTATTTATCTGCAGTTTGTAGCTTTTCCTTCAAGCTTCCGATAGCTGATACGTTTCCGTCTCCATCTATCGCCCCCGTAACAGCAATTTTTAACCTATTTTGCAATTCGCCTTTTATAATGAGTTCTGTTAGTAATAAGCTAAGCCCCGAGCTATCTCCTATAGCTTGATCATCATTAAAATAATCAGTAATCCTTGTCTCTTCTTTCCCGAAATATTGCTTCAGATTCTCTCTCATCTTTTCTTTTGGAGATTTTTCATTTAGGTGTATCCAACTTAATAGCGTCTTATTTTTTTCTTCATAAAGTATTTGATTCGTCAATTTAGTAATCTTATAAAAATCTTCATTTTGTCTTATCAAATATTCCTGTGCCTCCTGTTTGCTTTCCATATTATCTAAAGGTAAAGAAGCAACACTTACTATAAAGATCCCTGAACCTACTACTGTCTGCCTTGGCTCTATGTATACGTCTGCTACGTGTGTTTTTGAGATAAACCCTAACAGCGGCAGCTCATAGCAAAATAATAGGAGTAGTATGGATAGAGAAATTCCAATTTTTCGTCTCGTTGCACGTTTTTTTCGAAGCGCAATCATTGAGATAGATAAAACAATTAGGCTAATCAGTAATATTAGTAAAAACGAGATTCCATCAATGTAATCTTGAAGATATAATACTAGAAATAAAAGATAAAAAAAGATCGTTAAAATGACTTGGACTACATTTAATGAACGAAATTTATCAATAATTTTCAACTCCAATCTAAAATTATATGTTGTTCAACTTACATGTCATCGTTCTTATATATAAATTAATTAACAAATAAATAAATAAGAATATTTCGCCCTATAAAATACCATTTTTATCTAATTGTAGCATCTATTCTATTATTTTTCCGTCTTATCTGAAACTTTCTCGCGCAAAAACTGTCTAATGTTTTAAAGGAGTGAACAAGATGAAAAAAATGCTATGGAGTTTGCTAACTGTTTTTATGCTCTTAATTCTTGCAAGCTGCGGAACTAATGATAATGATGAAAATAATCCTACGACGGGAAGCGAGCAGCAAGAAACTGAGCCTAAGGTGTCTACTCAGTTAAATGTGGACGCTAATGGAGAAGCAGTTTTCCTTATAAAAAACGAGTCAAATAAAGAAAGTACCTTATCATTTACCAGTGGCCAGGAAGTGGAATATCAGCTACTGGACCAAGATAAAACAGTAGTATATACGTACTCTGCAAATAAAAGCTTTACACAAGCAATTCAGGAAAAAAAGCTTCAGCCAAATGAAGAAATTTCCTTTGACCTAGACCTGGAAAATGAGCTCGTGGATGTACCTGCTGGAAAGTATACGCTGGTGGCTTGGTCATTAGCACCTGAACTTAGTGACCAAAAAGTTGAAACTACTTATGACTGGGCTGGTACGGAAAAAGCAGAGGAGAGCGCCCCTCCTGCAGAAGAAATAAGTAAAGTTACTCTTTATCGCGAGGACGATAATGCTGAATTCGTGGAGCCTTATGAGGTAGAAATCGATCCATCTGGAGATATGGTGAAGCAAATATTTGAGGAAATAGATACAACTAAAGTCGGTTTGTTGGACTATCGATTTGAAAATGACGATAAAAAGCTAGTGCTTGTTATGGATAAAACTACAGAAAACGTACAAGGTACGGCTGGGGAGTATTTATTCATTGGTAAAGTCCTTCATTCCTACTTTGAAAACTTCCCTAAATTAGAGGAGATTGATTTCGTGCAACAAGATGGGAGCCCGGCTGTTCTTCCACATATGGGAGCAGTTAGCACCTTTACAAGAGATGAACAATATACAAAACCAAATTAATGTAATGAAAAGAGCTTGGATTGCCTCCAAGCTCTTTTTATTTATTCACTTCTTTTGTTTAGACAGCGTTCGCATTCGAATAATGGAGATTCTACTTGCTCTTGGATGACACATCCACATTCGCGACAAATCTTTGAATTTTTTTCACTTGTTGGCTTATTCATTCCAATCACCTCCTATAGTTTTGCATAGCCTGGAATTGTTAGAAATTCAATGAAGTTATCCTCTTTTACAAGAGTCAAAAATAGCTCTGCTGCCTCCATATATCTTCCGGACAAATAGATATCATTGCCGAAGTCTGCTTTTAGCTTTCCTAGCTCCTCTGTTAGAACCTGCTCGACAAGCGGCATTGTAATTTTCCTTCCATCCTCTAGCTTTCCTTCTGGATGTCTAACCCATTGCCAAACCTGCGTACGAGAAATTTCTGCCGTCGCTGCATCCTCCATTAAGTTGTTAATAGGTGCAGCTCCATTTCCTTGAAGCCAAGAAGCGATATACTGAACCCCAACACTACAGTTTAATCGAAGTCCTTCTTCCGTAATTGTTCCAGTTGGCACTTCAAGTAAATCCTCCGCAGTTACCTGCACATCCTCTCGTTTACGATGGATTTGGTTTGGGGTTGGCATATGCTCATCGAATTGCTCCCATGCTACTGGTACTAGCCCTGGATGGGCCACCCAAGTTCCATCATGACCATCAGAGGCTTCCCTTCTTTTATCTTCACGTACTTTGGCAAAGGCTGCCTCGTTTGCCTCTTCATCATTCTTAATGGGGATTTGGGCTGCCATGCCACCGATTGCGGAAGCATTTCTCTTGTGACAGGTTTGAATACAAAGCTGCGTATATGCTCTCATAAACGGAGAAGTCATTGTCACCTGGCCTCGGTCTGGTAAGATTACCCCTGGCTGATTGCGGAGGCGCTTGATGTAGCTGAAAATATAATCCCAGCGTCCACAATTTAATCCTGCAGAATGTTCTTTTAGCTCGTATAAAATCTCATCCATTTCAAATGACGCCATAATTGTTTCTATTAATACAGTTGCTTTTATAGTCCCTAGTGGAATATCTAGCTTCTCCTGAGCGAACACAAAGATATCGTTCCATAGTCTAGCCTCTAGATGACTTTCTAGCTTTGGCAGATAAAAGTACGGTCCTGTTCCTCGCTCGATTGCCTCTTTTGCGTTATGGAAAAAATATAAACCGAAGTCAAAGAAGCTACCGGAAATCGGTTTTCCATCTATATGAATATTTTTCTCCATGAGATGTAGGCCTCTTGGACGAACGAGCAACACTGCTGTTTCATCCTTTAGATGATAGCTTTTACCCGTTTCGGGTTGAGTATAAGAAATCGTCTTTTTAACTGCATCCCTCATATTGATTTGACCCTCAATCATATTCTCCCAAGTAGGAGATGTTGCATCCTCGAAGCAGGCCATGAATGCTTTGGCTCCAGAGTTTAAGGCATTGATGACCATTTTCCGATTGACCGGCCCTGTAATCTCTACCCTTCTATCCTGTAGATCCTGAGGAATTGGAGCAATTGTCCAATCTCCTTCTCGGATATGCTTCGTCTCTGCTAGAAAATCTAACTTTTCACCATTATCTAGCCTTTCTTGGCGTTTTCTCCGAGCAATCAGTAATTCCTTTCTTCGATCATCAAATGTTTGATGAAGAGAAGCGATGAAATCCAAAGCCTCTGGCGTTAATATTTCGTACATTCCTTCAACTTCATTACCTACTACTTCAATATTTTTTGCAGCTGTTTGTTCCATTCCTTTACCCTCCCATTTCTTCAATGATCAAGCAAATTGTGCTGTTTCTGTGGATCCCTTCATTGCAGTTGTTGAGGAAGTTCCACCAGATACAATTTGAGATACCTCATCAAAGTAGCCAGTACCAACCTCACGCTGATGTTTGGTAGCTGTATACCCCTTTGACTCGTTGGCAAACTCTGCTTGCTGCAATTTAGAATAAGCTGCCATGCCTTTAGTTTTATATTCATGCGCAAGCTCAAACATGCTGTGATTCAGTGAATGGAAACCTGCAAGTGTAACGAATTGGAACTTGTAACCCATCTTGCCTAGTTCTACTTGATACTCAGCAATCGTTTCTTCATCCAGATTAGCCTTCCAGTTAAAGGATGGAGAGCAGTTGTATGCAAGCATTTTATCTGGATATCTAGCATGGATGGCATCAGCAAATTGTTTTGCTTCCTCTAGGCTTGGATGGGACGTTTCACACCAAACTAGATCTGCGTATGGTGCATATGCTAAACCACGTGCAATTGCTTGGTCGATACCTGCCTTTGTTCGGTAAAAGCCTTCTGGAGTTCTTTCCCCAGTAATAAATTCATGGTCACTTGGATCAATATCACTTGTAACCATATCTGCAGCGTCTGCATCTGTACGTGCTATTAAAACGGTTGGTACCCCTGACACGTCTGCTGCTAGACGAGCTGCTACTAAATTGCGGATAGCATTTTGCGTAGGAAGTAGAACTTTCCCTCCCAAATGACCACATTTCTTTTCAGAGGCTAATTGGTCCTCTAAGTGAACGCCTGCTGCCCCCGCTTCAATCATTCCTTTAATTAACTCAAATACATTTAGTGGTCCACCAAAACCAGCCTCAGCGTCTGCAACGATCGGTGCAAACCAATCAAACTCATCCTCACGTCCCTCTGCTTGGTCAATTTGGTCTGCCCGCTGTAGTGCTTGGTTAATACGCTTAACTACTGCTGGCACGCTGTTTGCCGGGTAAAGGCTTTGATCTGGGTACATTTGGCCTGAAAGGTTAGCATCTGCTGCCACCTGCCAGCCGCTCAAGTAAATTGCTTGAAGACCGGCTTTTACCTGCTGTACTGCTTGGTTTCCTGTTAGGGCTCCTAAGGCATTTATGAAATCTTCTGTATGAAGAGATTTCCAAAGGCGTTCTGCTCCCTTGCGCGCCAATGTATGCTCGATTTGTAGCGATCCTCGAAGTTTAATAACCTCTTCTGGAGTATAAGGGCGCTCTATTCCCTTCCAACGGCTATCCTCTTCCCATTGCTTTCTAAGCTCTTCTACTTGTTGTTGTCTATTTATCATAATTCAACACACCTCTCCTTAATTTTTCGATAATTGAAAATATGTCTTTTTTACTGTATCATAACAGTGTTGTTTCTTGTAATCTAATATATAACAGAAGGATTTATTCTGTATCGTTTTTTGGATAGGTCGCTTTTTTAAAGGGATGAATTAGAAATAGGATGGATGAATGCAAATAATTGATTTTGGAGGTGTATAAATGGAAATAACGAAAAACCAATTAAAGAGATATAGTAGCCTGCTAGAGGAGTGGATTCCTAAGGAGGCTTCCATTGCAATTGCCGTTAAAGACCAGTACATCTATTACTACGCAGGAGAGCATGATCTCCAGTTAAAAGAAGGACAGAAGGTACAGCCAGGAAGTATTGCAGATGTAGTTTTGAAGAGTGGGTGCAGAGCGGAAGCTGTGTTAGACGATAATTTGTTTCATATACCTTATTACGGGGTGGGATACCCAATAGAGATTAATGGCGAAGATGCAGTATTAGTTGTAATACTACCTCCACAACATAGCGTGAAGAAGTTTCAACCCTTTCGATTTCTCACAGGAAAAAAGGAAGATGAATGGAAGCCAGTATCCATTGAAAAAATAGAATATATGGAAAGCTTGCAAAAGAAGACTTGGTTTTACACAGAGGGAGAGACGTATAAAACAACTATTTCTTTAAAGGATCTTCAAAAGCGGCTACCCGATAACTTTATACGTATACATCGCTCTTATATCGTCAACATCTCCTTTATTGATCGAATCATTCGAGACTTTTCATCAAATTTATTAGTTGTATTAACGAACGGTACGGAATTGCCCGTTAGCCAATCTTATATGGCGGAGGTTAGGAGCGTTTTGGGATTTTGAAAGCTGAACGGTCATAAATACTTGTATCCGGTCATAAAAAAATCTATACGGTCGTATTTTCCTTATGAACGACCATAAAATTTTTTATACGGTCATAAATCTCGCTGAATGGGCATAAACAAAAGGAGCTGCCAATCGGACGCTCCTTTTTAGTTTCAAACCTCGGTTGTTTTCAAGAAAAATTTTCTATATTATAAAAATAATACATATTTGGAGGATAATCATGGAAATATTGAACACTTATATAGCAGCAACTAATACCCACAACTTTGAAGAAGTACAAAAAGTATTGCACAAAGATGCCGTTTATTTTTTTTCTGATCAAACCTGTACCACTCATCAAGCAATTCAGACTTATTTTGAAAATGCTTGGACCATTGTAAAAGACGAAAACTATGAAGCTCGCAATGTATACTGGCTTCATCAAGGTGAAACTTCAGCCACTTGTATTTATACTTACTTTTATGAAGGGTACATCAATGGAGAGTATTCAAGTGGAGAAGGTAGAGCTACGAATGTGTTCGTGAAGGAAGAAGGAAGGTGGTTACTCATTCATGAGCATTTAAGTAATAAAATAGTAAAGGAGGAGAAGTATGATTAATACAATTATTGCAATTATCCCTCTTATTCTTTTCTTTGCATTCTGGATTTTTATTATCTGGTTTGTCATTACATTGGTTCATTCGAGCAAAGAGCGCAATGAACTATTAAAAGAGATTTCTAGAAAGCTAGATAATCTTCAGAACACAAACAAATTAGATTAAAAGAGAGGGATAATCACACCCTCTCTCAAGGCTTTGGTAAAGGCAATGTTTCTTCTTCTATATGACTCTCCGAACTTTCCATGGCATCTGTATCATATACATGTAACTGGTATGTGAAAGTTCCGTCTTCATTAACCTTTACAGACATAACCTCTTCCTTGTTAGTTAAATCTGTAATAATTGGTTTCACTTCATTCTTCTCGATATCCAACATGTACAGCTTTCCACCAGCCGTTACCATTCCGTATCCATATCCGATAATTACAAATAATCGTTGTTCGTCAATCCACGCTACATCTTTTGGTGTATACTGACTGTTTTGCTCTGCCTCAAGCAGTTTAAAAATAAGCGAATCTTTAGTTTCAATGTTTTCAATCACTAGTGTGCCAATGCCCTCCTCTCCTGCTTGTTCTCCAAGACCTTCGATTGTCGCTCGAAGTCCACCATTTGGAGAAGGTACCCAAGTAGAGTGGAACTCAGGTTCGTAATCAGATTTTATAGTCTTTGCAAATGTCTCTGGAGTTTTGTTGTCAACATCATCAGTCTCCTTAGTATGCTTAAATTCTGTAATATCCTCTGTTAACCCAATCACATAGTCGCCTTTCTCTTCATCCCAGTATTCAGATATCCCTTTTACATATCCATAATTAGGAGCATAGTAGCTTCTAGCACGATAAGCATCTGCGGTTGTTTCTACTACCATGACATCGGTAAAGGTGCCTAAGGGCGTTGTAATCTCTTCATTTAGTGAAACAATAACTCCTTCACCAAGTGTACCTCCATACCCATATTGATCTCCTGCTTGAAAAGGAGCTTCTAAAATTATTTCTATGGTAGGCAAGGACTCTAACTCTTCGAATGTCATATTTGTTGGAGAAGTAGCCTCCATCACTTCTCTGTACACTAGTTCCAACTTATTTTCTTTTATTCGATAAATATTTTCGAAAGTTTCTCCTGCATTACTTATTATTTGTTTTATATAGAATTGATTGATCCAAATTGTATCTATAGTAGAACCACTATCCTCATATCCTCCTGCAAATACAGATTTGCTATTGCTCGGGAAATACTCTCTTAAAGTCCAAGTAAGGTCTTCTTCCTGATTCGGTTCCTCTTTGTTTTCCTCGTTAGGAGTAACCGTCATAGGTGATTCCTCTGAAGGCTGCGCTTGCTTTTCGGTTAAAAAGTTAGGAATTATTAATATACTAGCGACAGTTATCATGCCGAGAAACGCAAGAATAGTTGCATAATAGGTCAATCGCTCTGGTGTTCTTTTTACGCGCTTTCTCTTATTCTTTTGGATTTGTTCCTGCACTCTAGCAGCACGGTCAGAGGTGTCCCCTATTTTCAATAGCAGTTGTCGTTTGATATCATTCATGTATAAGCACCTCCCATTCACCATGCTTTAATTTTTCCTTCAAAAGTGCCCTGGCCTTCCTGAGCCTTGTCTTTATAGTATTATCTGAAATGGTCAATAGCTGTGAAATCTCCAGCACTGATAACTCTTCAAAATAATAATGAATGATAACCTCGCGATATTTTAAGGGCAGTTCCAGCACGGACTCTGCCAGTTCTGACTTTTCATCGTTTTCTACGATTCGATTTCTTGATTTTTTGGATGGTGTCTTAAATGAATTAGTTAATATATGAGTTCGATATCGCCAGCTCTTTAAATAGTCCTTGCATCGGTTAATGGTCATTCGTCCAAGATACGTCTTCAAGGATGCACGTTCCTCAAACTGCTCGAATTTTTGATAAAAGGCCAAAAAAACCTCTTGAACAATATCCTCTGCTGCCGGCCATTCCTTTACATATAAATAGGCAATCTTCAGCAAATAATCCATATGCTCCTGCATGACCTGCTGAAATCTCTGTTCCTCTAGATAACCGTTCAATTCCCATCCCCCTTCCCTTTGCCTTTTACTAATAGACGAGGCTCCCTACTCGCACGTTTTAAAATGTGGATATATTAACAAAAGCTGCTTCGATATATGCTCGAAACAGCTTGTTACTTTAGAATGATTATCTCTTTTGTATATGGGTTAAACACTAATGAAATTTTTTTTGAATCCTGAATAGCTTTTATAGAATAAACTTCTTTTCCAGTTTCAATTTGAATTGATGTGGTTAAAAAACTTTCTATTACCTCTACCTTGTACTCCCTCTCCACTATTTCCTGTGCTTCTACATACGTATAATTAGGCTTAACAATTTCATAGAACAAAGTAATGCAACCAATTCCAATTAAGCACGATATGATCGTTTTAAAGAGTTTTTCTTTTTCATCCATCGACACTATATAAATATGAACATACGATAATAATATTAAAGGTATCGAAGCTGATAAAAAGTATAAAGTTGGATCAATTCGTAAATATTCGCGTGAATCATAAAGTAAGTGGAGAAAGAAAGCAATTGAGACAATAAAATAAATGATTGATGCGAATATGTTCTTCATCGTCCAACCTCCTCCCTTTTGGAGCCACAATAATAAAACTAAGCTTTCCTCTCCTAATTAGGACTTCTTTTTATATTATTCAACAAGTCGCACTCATTCACCTTTCCCTGAAAACAAAAAACACAGCCCCTTTTAAAAGGCTGCGGTTCCAATTAAGATTTTAGTTTTATCACATTAAATTTAAATAATAACGTAATACCAACATTGTTTACAAAATGAATAAATAGAGGGACCAATAAATTGTCTGTATAAAAATAACTCCAGCCTAACACTAAGCTTGGAACTGTGATATTTAGCAGCATCCACGGTTTCCTATAGTACTGTATGTGAAATGCAACAAACAAAAAAGCAGTTAAAATAATTGCAAGCCATTGATGTTCCAAGGTTAAAAACAAGACATTTTGGATAATCCCTCGAAAAAGGAGTTCTTCAAAAAGTGCAGCTACAAACATAAACGAGACAATAACAAAAATCGAGTTGTTTTGATATCCCTTATTCGTATCATTTATATGTTCTGCTGAGGTTAAATAGGTAAGTAAAACTCCATATAGGGTTAAAACAATCGATGCGAAGATTATTACGATAATCATTTTCGAAACTTCATTAAATGATAAGACGCTTGAAAGTGCCAAATAGTCTTCTATCACCATAAAAAGGAGGATTGCCAAGCAACATAAATTCAAGCCCATAAATGCTGGTATAGCACTCTTCAGATTCATGTGATTTACTTGTCTTTCGCTTACATTTTTCAACCTATACCTCCACCTGTTTCGATTCTTTGTTTGCTTTACTGCCTACAGTCAGAATGACAATACTTCCAAGCAGGAGGCCAATACCGACCCAAGAAGTAGCACTCAATATCTCACCTACGACAACCACACCAAGTAGGGCTGCTGTAGTCGGCTCTGCTAGAGACAAGGTCAGTGCAGAGGAGGCTGGGATTTTGCGAAGACCCCAACCATACAAAACATAGGCCACGCTTGTTGTAGCTAATCCTAAATAGAAGATGATTCCCACGTTCCCTGTATCAGCTAGCCAACTTATGTCATACATAAAGAGAAATGGTGTTAACAGAAACGCACTAAGCGAGAATGTCATCGCTACCACGGGTATCGCTTCTTCCTTTTGCAAAAGAGATTTGCTTGTCAATGTATAAAAGGCAAAAATAAGTCCGGCGATCAGTGAATAAGAAATGCCGACGGGATCAATTGTGACTTCACCCTTCGTTAAAAATAAAAACAGACAGCCTACTATTGCTAGTCCAGTAGAGAGACCCCATACTCTTGTCGGTCTCATTTTAAAGAAGATCCACTCAACCATTCCGGAGAATACCGGTGCACTTCCTATAGCCACCACACTAGCAATCGCCACTCCTGTTAAACGAACCGATGAGAAAAATAATAATTGAAACAAGGATATGCAAATAGCAGCGTATAATGTTTCTTTCCATGGCCAAGAGCGAAACTTAAATTTTTTTAGTAAAATCATAACGATCAGTAAAGGAATTCCTCCCGTTGCTGAACGCCCTGCGCTAATAATAAATGGATGTGCATTATCTGGTAAAAATGTTTGGGCAGTGCCTGTCGTTCCCCAAAGCATGGCACCGAGTAATACGAATATGTATGGTATAACAGTCACTCATTTCATCCTTTCTGCTATCACTAAAATATAAGTAGGAGCGTTGAGTTACTTCTTTTTCTCCATTATACTAATATGTAGGAGGGATTTGTACATGTACATGACAGTAGAAGAAACGGCTGATTTCTTGTCTATGCCACTTGATCAGGTCAAAAGGTATATAGCCGAAAAAAAGATACGTGCTGTCTTTGACGGAGAGCAGTATGTCGTCAATAGTGCACAGTTCGAAACCCATTTAGAGCAAGTGGAAGAATTGAAACGCCAAATCGACGAGTGGCGAAACACTCCTATTCCAGAAGACATAGACGTAAAAGACGAAGACTAACCGTTTTAAGCATACATCAAACAAAAAGGACGTTTCCTTGGGAAATGTCCTTTTGTTTTTTTATATAGTAATGAAAAAACCTGCGCGTTTTCCAATGATCTCTGCATAATCCTCTACCATTACACTAGCAGTAGGATACATACCAGCTCCAGGTCCTACCAATGTTAGTGTTCCAATATAGTTCGTATCTAAGGATACAGCATTATTTACACCTTCAATAGCATATAACGGATGATCTGGTCCAACTAATTGAGGTCCTACTGAAGCATAAAGCTCTCCGTTTTCATCCTGTTCGATTTCTGCCACATGGCGGTAACGGAGCCCGGTATCCTTCGCTTTACGCACATCCTCTAATGTAATTTCATCGATTCCTACTACACGTACCTCGTTCCAATCAGGCTGTTTTCCAAACGCTAATGCACTTAAAATCATTAATTTGCGAAATGCATCCTGACCAGAGATATCATTGTAAGGATCTGCCTCCGCATACCCTAATAACTGTGCTTCTTTTAACGCATCTTCAAATGGAGATTCTTCTAAACGCATTTGTGTCAAAATATAATTGGACGTTCCGTTTAAAATGCCTTGAATCTTTTTCACTGAGTTTACTTGAAGTAGATTTTTTAATGTCTTAATAATTGGGACTCCACCTGCAGTGGTCGCCTCATACCCTACAAAAACTCCTCGTGACTTTGCACGTTCCTGCAATGGGATACTATATTTTGAGAACATGACCTTATTTGCTGTAATGACGTGACAGCCCTTGTCTATCGCTCTACATAAATAGCTATAAGCCGGCTCTTCGTTAACTATTGCTTCAAAAACTACTTGAAGCCCAGGAATATTTTCAATATCCTCAAAGTCATCTGTCACTAATACGCCTGGGGTCTCGGGTCTTTCTTTAGCTAAATTATTAATGAGAATCGCACAAATTTCGATGTCCAATCCTAATGACTTTTTTAAGTCTTCTCGTTTTTCATTCACAATGTGATAAATCCCTTGGCCGACTGTTCCAAATCCTAAGATTGCTGCTTTTATTTTTGCCATGCTGTCTCCTCCAAATGAATCTGTACAATTGAATTTAAATAATCGTACTTGAATAAAATTTCAATTAACTAATTGACTATTTTACATATTGTAGACTATTTCCACTCAATTAACAACAAAATTCTATCTAGAGAGGACATTTGTTTTCTCTAAAAGTACTTTTCCGAGTGCTTCTTGTAAATCTTCTACTGCCTCCAAGCCTACAGACAAGCGAATTAGATCCTCTGTAACCCCTGTTTTTACTAAATCCTCCGGTGTAAGTTGTTGGTGAGTAGTGGAAGCTGGATGAATAATTAGAGATTTTGCGTCTCCCACATTTGCTACATGTGACCAAATCTCTATATTATCGATAATATGTCTACCTGCTTCTCTACCTCCCTTTGCTCCAAATGTCAAAATAGAACCGTATCCATTCTTTAAATACTTTTTAGCAAGTTCATGTGTAGGATGGCTTTCAAGCCCTAAATAGTTAACCCATGAAACTTCCTCATTGTCATTTAAGTACTCCGCAATTTTCTGGGCATTTTCGTTATGTCTTGGCACTCGTAAGTGAAGTGTTTCTAATCCTTGAAGAAAGGAGAAAGCTGCTTCTGGGCTTAGAGAAGGACCAAAATCACGTAGCAACTGGACTCTTAGCTTTATAGCAAATGCCACGCCTGGAACATCGATTCCGTAGCGCAAACCATGATAGGTTACGTCTGGCTCTGTAAAGCCCGGGAATTTTTCAGAATTCCAGTTGAAGTTACCTCCATCAACTACTACTCCACCAATTGTTGTACCGTGACCTCCAATCCATTTTGTCGCCGAATGGATAACTATATGAGCGCCATGCTCAATTGGATTTGAACCAAACGGAGTAGCGAAAGTATTATCTACTAGTAATGGAACCCCCACTTCGTTCGCAATGGTAGCTACCTGCTCCACATCCAGTACATTTAAGCTTGGATTTCCAATAATTTCAGCAAAAAAACCTTTTGTCTTCTCAGTAACTGCTGATCTGAAATTCTCAGGATCCGTTGAATCTATAAACTTTACAGTAATTCCATAGCGAGGAAGTGTATGAGCAAAAAGATTAAAGGTCCCTCCATATAAGTTTTCAGCTGCGATAATTTCATCTCCAGCGCCTGCAATATTTAAAATAGAAAATGCAATGGCTGCCATCCCTGATGAAAGGGCCACTGCGGCAGTACCTCCTTCAAGTAATGCAATTCTTTGCTCAAAAACATCAACTGTTGGGTTTGTTATTCGGGAATAGATGTTACCAGTCTCTTTTAATGCAAATAGATTTTGAGCATGCTCAGTGTTTTGAAATACATATGAGGTTGTTTTGTGAATCGGTACCGCTCTTGATCCTGTGACTGGATCCGGTTGTTGTCCACCATGCAATAGAAGTGTTTCTTTTTGAAGATTTGTCATTTTGAATTCCTCCGTTATTAGTAGATTAGATGGATGCTTGGAGGCGGGAGAGGATTATAGAACTGCCAATGTAAAAACCCCTCTTCACTTAAGAAGAGGGGTCAAATTGACATGTTCCTCCTCTTATCTTCCAAATTCATAAAAGAATTTGTAGGATTTAGCACCTTTCCAAGTAAAAGAACTTGGTGGTTGCCGGGCATCGTAGGGCCTATTCCCTCCGCCACTCTTGATAAGAGTATTAGATTAGTGTTCCATCTTGTTACACAGTATAAATCCTCCGTTATTTATAAGTCAAGTTATTTTATATAAAATTCTGAAACTTCATCATTTTATAATCGTTTAATATAATAGATAGAATATTATTTTTGGGGGTGTCATAGAATGATTATTTGGAGTGTTAGCATTCTTTTAATAGGCTACTTAGTTGGTTCGATTCATGGATCAAAATTAGCCCAATGGATGAGTGGTGTTAATATAAAAAAAGAAGGCTTAAATAATTCAGGAGCTTCCAACGCCACCATAGTGCTTGGATGGAAGTATGGCGTTTTAGTAGGAGCCATAGATATTTTAAAAGGCGCAATTATGATTATTGGGGCAAGATTAATTGCTCCGCAGCTGACCTCACTTAGTACCTCTGAGCATGATTTTTTGCTTTATATAGCTGGTGCTGCTGTAATCTTAGGGCATAACTTTCCTATTTACACAAAATTTAAAGGCGGTAAAGGCACAGCTTCCATCATTGGAGTACTGCTAGCGTTACATTGGCCGATTGGATTAGCAGGACTATTATTGTTAATCTGCATCACACTTTTGACTGATTATTTATTGATAGGTGTATTCTTTTTCTACCTTATCTTTATAGGAGCCTCTATATGGACCGCAGATGGAATAGGTCCAATCATAGTTGCAGGATTTCTATTTCTAATGGCGTCGTTCTTACATATAGAGAATGTTCAGCGGTTAATTCGAAAAGAAGAAGTAAAGATTTCCTCTGTTATGAAGAAAAAAAAGCCATCACTGTAAAAGGAGTGGTTAAATGAGCAAAAAAAAGAGGTGGATTGTGCTAGTTCCTTTAATAATAATGGCAACTAGTGGAGTCGGTATGTGGATGCTTACAAGCAAATGGCTAGAGGATGGATTAAAACCTAAGGCAAACGGTTCCAATGAATACGCAATTGTGTTAGGGGCCAAGGTTAAACAAGGCCAGATTCCTTCTCTTGCACTACGATATCGTCTAGAGGCTGCACTAGAATATGCAAACACATATCATAATGTAAAGCTCGTTGTGACTGGAGGACAAGGACCGGACGAGGATATAGAGGAAGCAGTGGTTATGAAGGAATATCTCATGGAGAATGGAATCCCCGAGAGTCGAATAATCGTAGAAGATCAATCCACTTCTACGTATGAAAACCTTCTGTTCTCCCAACAGCTTCTACCCGATAGCGTTACCTCTGTCACAATTATTACGAGTGATTTTCATCTACAACGGGCAAAGATTATTGCAGAAGGAATAGGATGGAATGCAGATGTGGTTGCTGCTAAGACACCACAAATTTCAGAGTCAAAATTGCGATTACGTGAAAGGGCTGCCTTGCTCAAAACCTTTGTATCTGGAAAATAATAAAAGGGAGAGATGCAAAAATTATAATCTCTCCCTAGCTAAAAGAACGGATTGACTTCTTTATCCGAGCTCCCTTTGTTACATCGATTCTCCTCTGTATCTTTCTATCCACTATAAGCTCTTGCAGAGTTTACTTGAGGCTCTTTTTAATTCATCGTTAATCCTTCACCCAATAAGTGCTGCCATCATCTTTTCTATCTAAAAACCCATACTCGATTAAATAACGTCTTAACGTCACATAATCCTCATAGACATTTTTTAAGATCGTATTTATTTCTTTTTCAGTGTAATTTTTCTCTTGTTCAAAACGTTGAATAATAACTCTAAGTGTTGAAAGCTTTTGTTTTTCCTTTTTCGGAAATTTTAGCATTGGTCCGTTAATCCCCTCGGGAAAAAATTTGCTTTCGAGTTCAGCTTGTTCTTCTTCCGTGATATTGTAGCGATCATCCACCATGGTTGCATTCTTGTGAACAGGCAGGAATGCAGGGGCATGATTATCTCTTTCCTTCAACAGTTCCATCATTGTTAAAAATATTTTCGCCTGTCTTTCCTTTTCCTTTAGAACAAACCGATGATTTCGAATAGTTGAGGCACTCCCTATTCCTAGCTCCTTTTGGATTTCTACATCGCTCTTCCCCTCAAAAAATAGACGTAGCAGACTGTTTTGATGTTCAGTCAATCCCGTTAGCTTTTTGTTTAAACCACTTAAATATTCAAAAGTTGATACGTGTTTGTTATCGATATGACGAATCATAAACTTCTCAGCTTCATATAACATATTATTCTCGGGGTAGATGACACCCTTTTCTATCTGTTCTCCACATAGCAAACACTGATAAACGTTTGCTTCTTCTATATATCCCTTTTTCATCTCTTCAATTGTAGCTTCCCAAAATTTTTCTATCATGACTATAACAAACAACTCCTAATTATGTTTATTTATTTACAAACATAATATATTATTATCTATAATAAAACAAGATAAATAATAAGTTGCAATTTATCTGAAAATAATAAACAATTAGAAGGAATAGATTAATAATATATAGGGGGAAATACATTGGTTACATTTAAAGAATACAAATATAATAGACCTGATTTACAAGAAATGAAGACAGCTTTCCATGAACTACTGGCTAAAATGAAGGAAGCAACATCTGTGGAAGAGCAAAACTTAGTGATTGAAGAAATAAATGCAATTCGCAACAATTTTTCTACTCAGGCTAACCTTGTATATATTAGAGCTTCTATTGATACAAATGATGAATTTTATCAAAAAGAACGAGATTTCTTTGATGAAATTAGCCCTGAAGTAGATGAGCTTGTAACGGAATACTATAAAGTTCTAGTAGATTCTCCTTACAGAAACGTATTGGAACAGAAATGGGGTAGTCAACTATTTGATCTTGCGGACTTTCAAATTAAGGGGTTTTCTTCAGAGGTAATCAGTTTAATGCAAAAGGAGAATAAGCTAACTTCTGACTATTCTAAGCTAGTTGCATCGGCCGAAGTCGAATTTGAAGGGGAAAAATATACACTCGCGCAACTTGGAAAATTCACCGAGTCTACTGATCGTGAAGTAAGAAAAAAGGCTAGAGAAGCTTCCGCTGGATTTTTTCAAAAAAACGAAGAAAAATTTGATACTATATATGATCAACTTGTTAAAATTCGTCATGAAATCGCAACTACACTAGGCTATAAAAACTTTGTTGAGCTCGGCTATGTTCGAATGAATCGAATCGACTATAACGCGGAAATGGTTAAAAAATTCCGTGACCAAGTACGTGATCACATTGTTCCTCTTGCAAATAAACTATATGAAAGACAGGCTAACCGCATTGGAGTAGATAAACTAAAATTTTACGATGAACCACTAAACTTTTTAACAGGAAATGCTACTCCACAAGGCTCTCCACAATGGATTATTGATAATGGAAAGAAAATGTATGAAGAGCTATCTCCAGAGACTGCTGAGTTCTTTCAATTTATGATTGATCGTGACTTGATGGATTTAGAAGCTAAAAAAGGGAAAGAGGCTGGTGGCTATTGTACGTTTGTAGATGACTATGAGTCTCCATATATCTTCTCTAACTTCAATGGAACCTCAGGTGATATTGATGTCCTTACGCACGAAGCAGGTCATGCATTCCAGGTATATACTAGTCGCAATATTGGGATTCCAGAATATATTTGGCCTACCTTCGAATCCTGTGAAATTCACTCGATGAGTATGGAGTTTTTTACTTGGCCTTGGATGGAACTTTTCTTCAAAGATCAAACTGAAAAATATAAATTTGCTCACTTAAGCAGTGGACTTCTCTTCTTGCCTTATGGTGTAGCTGTAGACGAGTTTCAGCATGCTGTATATGAAAATCCAGAAATGACTCCCGCAGAAAGAAAGGCAGCTTGGAGAAATATTGAACAAATTTACCTACCTCACCGTGATTATGATGGCAACAGTTATTACGAGGCTGGTGGCTTCTGGCAGCGTCAGGGACATATATACGCAAGTCCTTTCTATTACATTGATTACACATTGGCGCAGATTTGTGCATTCCAATTTTGGAAACGTTCCAGAGAGGATCGTGAAGAAGCGTGGAGAGATTATTTACACCTTTGTAAATTAGGTGGCTCTATGTCCTTCACCAAACTTGTAAAGGAAGCTCATCTCATTTCTCCTTTTGAAGAAGGTTGCGTGGAATCAGTTATAGGTACAATTGAAGATTACTTAAACAGCGTAAACGATGCTGCTCTTTAATATTAAAAAGTAAGGGGTTTATACTTTATGAGCAATCCTGCTGGTTTTTGGATACGATTTTGGCACTTCTGTTAGATGCTATTATTATCGGAATACCATTATCACTAATTAGCTTAGTTCTTATAGGAGAAAGTGATACTTGGTTAACCACAATTGGTCAGACATTCTATTCCTTTGCAATCCCTATTTTTTGGACTGGGTACACGGTAGGCAAAAGAATTGCAGGTATTCGAATTGTTCAGATAGACGGATCTAATGTAGATATTCGGACGATGGTAAAAAGAGATCTTATCACTGGGCTCATTTACGGGTTAACCTTAGGTATAGCTGTTATCGTAAGTGCATTCATGGTGGCTTTACGTGAGGATAAGCGAGCTCTTCATGATTTTATAGGAGGGACTTATGTAACCCATAATCCTCCTGATTACTTGTAGGGGTCTGCGTCTGCCCCCTACAAGTAAATTTAGAAAAGCGAAAAGGCAGTGCCCCGTTGCCATAGCCTTTTAGTATTTGTAAACTCTAGTGTCCTAAATAAAGGACTGGGACAGCATGTCTCAGTCCTTTTAGCACGGTAACGTAGAATTTATTAGATTATAGCCTCATACAATGGCAGGAAAATATTTGTAATAAAGAAAGAGGTGCAGTTATGTGGAGTAAAATCTTATCTATTGCTATTGCGTTAATGGGAGTCATCTATATATTCTTGATTCCTTATGATCCAACTGGATTGAAAATCACGTTCAAATTAATTCCTATGCTCCTTATTATTCTATTTGCATTTAGCCAAGCTCCTGGTTTGCCAAAGATCTATAAAACACTCATTATTTTAGGATTGTTTGTATGTATGCTCGCAGATGGATTAATTTATTGGTTTATAGTTGGTCTCGTAACATTTTTAATCGGACATATTATTTATATTTTTGCCTTTAGAAAAATTAAGAAAAACTCAATTCCTAAATGGGCAGCCACATTATTATTAATATATGGTCTCATTATGAGCGTATGGCTGGCAGGTACGTTATGGTCAGAAAAGGAATCTTTTTTAGCTGTTGCTGTAGTTCTCTACATAGCAGTGATATTAACTATGGGGTGGAATGCATTTCAAACAGGGAATAAATTTGCCATTATTGGTGCTACTTTGTTTATATTCTCTGACTCTATTCTTGCAATCAACAAATTTATAATTGATGTTCCTTATGAGCACTCGCTAGTCATGCTTTCTTATTACGGAGCACAATTTCTATTTGCATACAGTATAATTTCTCATTATTCCGCTACACGGAATAATCTGTTAAAATAAACATATGCTTTGCATATTGGAGGAGATTTTAACATGAAAGAAATACTGATTGAACGCTTAACAAGATACGCAAAAATAGATACTCAATCCAACGCTTCGAGCAATTCTTGCCCTTCTACCAAAGGTCAATGGGACCTGCTTCATTTATTGGAGAAGGAATTAGGCGAGCTTGGAATGGAAGAAATAACTTTAGATGAAAATGGATACTTATTTGCTTCTCTTCCTGCTAATACAGATAAAGAAGTCGCTACAATTGGTTTCTTAGCACATGTAGATACAGCAACAGATTACACGGGCAAAAACGTAAATCCACAGCTAATCGAAAACTATGATGGCCAGGATATTCAACTAAATGATCATACTGTAATGTCTGTCACAGACTTTCCAGAACTTAAACAGTATATAGGTCAGACACTAATGACTACAGACGGAAAGACTTTGCTAGGTGCTGATAACAAAGCAGGAATCGCTATTATTATGACTGCTATGGAATACTTCCTGCAAAATCCGGGAGTTCAGCACGGGAAAATCCGTGTAGCGTTTACTCCAGATGAAGAAATTGGTCGTGGACCACATAAGTTTAACGTAGAGAAATTCGAGGCTAAATATGCGTACACGATGGACGGAGGTCCTCTTGGGGAACTGCAATATGAAAGCTTCAATGCAGCTGGCGTTAAAGTAACCACTCACGGTAAAAGTGTACACCCTGGCTCTGCTAAGGGAAAATTGGTGAACTCCATTACAATGGCTACTAAATTCCAGTCTCACATGCCTTTGGATGCCGTGCCAGAAAAAACGGATGGAAATGAAGGATTTATTCATCTGATGAATTTTAATGGAGACGTAGAAAAATCTGAGTTAAGCTACATTATTCGTGATCATGATCGCGAAAAATTTGAAGCTAAAAAACAGCTTTTTCAAGATACTGCAGAAAAAATTAGAGCTGAATATGGAGAAAATACAATTACCGTTGACATTAAAGACCAATACTATAACATGGGCGAGAAAATTACACCTGTTATGGAAATTGTAGATATTGCGAAGAATGTTATGATTTCATTAGATATTGAACCATTAATCATTCCTATTCGCGGAGGAACAGATGGTTCTCAGCTTTCCTTCATGGGTATGCCAACTCCAAATATTTTTACAGGTGGAGAAAACTATCACGGGAAATACGAGTATATCTCTGTAGATGCTATGGAAAAGGCTACAGAAGTGATGAAGGGAATCATTCAATCTTTCGAAAAACAGGCATAAGTAGGTGCTTCCATGCGTGAAATAACATTAGGAATTCTGGCCTCACTATTTTTTGCTGTTACATTTATACTAAATCGTTCTATGGAAGTATCGGGGGGAGCTGGCTTTGGAGCTCTTCTCTTCGCTACTTTTTTATGGTGCCATTTTTATTCTTCATTGTATTCTTTCGAAATGGTTTACCGACTATGGTTAAGGAGCTTAAAATTGCACCAATAACTTGGTTAGTCTGGAGTTTTGTAGGATTTGGTTTGTTCTACGCGCCTTTAACCTTTGCCGCTGCCTATGGTCCTGGCTGGCTGATTTCTGGAATGTGGCAATTTACCATAGTCTCAGGAGTATTGTTAGCTCCCTTCTTCCTTGTAAAGGTTGGAGATCGACTCATAAGACAGAGGATTCCAAAGGTATCCCTTATTATATCTTTTATTATTTTAATAGGAATAGTACTCATTCAAATACCTGATCTCCAAAACTTAAACGGGAGTATGTTGCTTTTAGGAGTTTTACCAGTTCTAATAGCCACTTTTGCTTATCCTCTCGGTAATCGAAAGATGATGGAGCATTTAGGAGGCAGGCTAGATACGTTTCAAAGAGTCCTTGGGATGACTATTGCTTCTATGCCATTATGGATCATACTTGCTATCTATGCGACTTTTACCGTGGGACTACCTTCTAGCAGTCAAGTATTTCAATCATTTATAGTGGGAGTTAGCTCTGGAGTTATCGCTACCACGCTCTTCTTTATGGCAACCGATCTAGTACGAGACAACCAAGGAAAGCTAGCAGCAGTGGAAGCTACACAATCTACAGAAATAATATTTGTAATAATTGGAGAAATGGTTTTATTAAGTATCCCTTTACCTCCAGCCTTAGCGTTAGTAGGCTTAGGAGTTATTATCTTCGGCATGGTACTACACTGCTACTATACAACGGTTCAAACTACTAAACTGATAACTTCTAAAACATCGAATAACTAGAAAAAATATGAGACACTCGTTAAGTTCTTTGACGAGTGTCTCTTTTTATATCTTAGATATTACACTGTAGCTTCTGTCACTTGGTTTCTTTCTGTGATATAGCGAGCTACATGCTTGTAGCTAATAGCAAATACGACAAACGTCAGTAGAAGGAATGCTACTAGGCAGATTAGAAGTACAAATGCATTTGCCATCATAAATCCTGGATCACCTAAAGAAATAACAGCTTTAAGACCTGCATTTGAATATGTCAGCGGTAAAAACTTACTAAGTGCCTGTAAATTTTCCGGTAACATAGGTATCGGCAGATTGGAGCCTGTTGTAGAAAGCTGAAGCACTATGAAAGCTAGAGCTATAAAGCGCCCAATGTTCCCTCCTATTGCCACTAAGAAGAAAATAATAGACATAAACGCCAAGCTAACAAAGATTGTAAATAATATAAACAATCCAATGTTATTTACTTGAAGCTTTAAAATGAATAATGAAAATAAGGATACTATTAGACCTTGTGTTATAGCAAATAATGAAAGTTGCATTAGTTTACTTGCGTACCAACTAAATAGTGAACCAGGTAAAGTAACGGGACGTTTGAAATCAACTATAAATGATAATATTAATATGCCAACAAATAAAGCTAAAGAAATAATGTATGGGGCCGTAGAATCACGGTAATAGTTATAGCTATTTACCGTCTCACCTTTAAAGCTAACTGGGTTAGAGAATTTAGTAATGTTAGCTTCACTCACTTGAATACTGTTAACCTGATCAGCTCCACCAGCTAAACCAGTTTGAAGCTCCTGGCTTCCAGATTGCAATTGATTAGCACCATCATTTAGTGAAGTTACCCCTAAAGTCATCGTCTCCCAACCAACCGCAACAGTTTCGTTACCATCACTAATTTGTGTAAGTCCTGCTTTTAAATCGTTCACTGCATTTCCAATTTTCGTCCAAGAACTAGCGACAGTAGCATTTCCGTTTGCAACTTGGTTTGCACCTGCTTTTAAACGAGTAATTCCAGCATTAGCTGTTGTTTGCCCTTCCACTAATTGATTGATACCAGCGTCCAGTTGCTTAGATCCGTTAGTAAGCTGAGTCGCTCCTGCAACTAATGCATCTGCACCCTGTTTTAATGGTTGAACCTGTTGATCAAATTGAGCAAGACCTTTTGTAATTGCGTCACTCGTTCCAACAAGAGTCATAAATTCCGCGTCCGTTGCAAGCTCAGGATGCTTTGCTAAATATCCTTTCAAACCTTCTGTTAGTCCTTGTGAACCTCCTGAAAGCGTTTTCGTGGATTCCGTTACTTTAGCCATTCCTCCTGCTAACTGCTCCGCTCCTGGCTTTAATTGTTTCTCTAAGCCCGTCGATAATGTCGTACTCCCTTTACTAACAGTCTTTAATCCATTCAGTACTTGATCAGAACCTGCCTTAAGAGAATCTAAGCCCTGGACAACCTCCTTGGAACCTGTTGCCAACCTTTTAATATCTTTCTCTCCACCGTTAATAGAAATAAGTAATTGGCTAGCACCATCCTCAGCTGTTTTCGCTCCAGACGCTAGCTTTTGGATATCTCCAGACTTCTCATTTAGAGATTGTAATAATTGACTCGTACCAGCCGAAAGACTAGCAGTTCCCTCATATAGTTTGCTAGAACCATCGGCTCCTGAAGCGAATCCACTAGAAATATCACCGAATCGGGCAAATAATGTTTTAGTATAAGTTTCTGTAATTTTATTTCCTAGCTGTTCTCGAATTTTTTCTGTAGCACTTTTAGTAACCTGAGCAGCCATGAAGTTTAGCCCTTCATTTTGAGTATAAATTACTTCTGCCACCTCTGGATTAGCATCAAGTACAGTTGTAACTTTTCTAGAAAAGTCCTCTGGAATTTCAATTACCATATAATACTTCTGACTCTTAAGACCCTTTTCTGCTTCTTCCTTAGATACAAAGTTCCAACCTAGCGAAGGGTTTCTCTTCAAGTCTTTCACTAAATCATTCCCTACATTTATTGGAGCTCCCCCTGATTCAGCGCCTGCATCATTATTAACAAATGCCACAGGTAAATTGTCTAGATTGTCATACGGTCCCCATGTAGCAGATAACAAAACAGCTACATAGATAACTGGAATTAACAAAACTCCAATTAGTGAAAATAACACCCCTTTTTTCTCTGTTAGCTTGGATAATTCCACGCTCAACATTTTGAACGCACCCATACATAACCCCCTATATAAATTAAAAAATGTAGAAGTAAAAATGAATGGTCATTCATTTTTATTCCTACATTAATTATATTTTAAATTTTTAGATTTTTCATTATTTTTGTTAAATAGTAATAATAGACTATAAATATCAAAATGTCACTGTTCTATAACATGATTTTCCAATGCCCGCCTAACACTGTCTACAAAATCACCGCCAGCTCCCCAATTAAATCGAAGAAAAGCTCCTTGTCCTCCTCCAGAGGCAGCAGCGTGAACCTTTGTGCTTCCTTCTAGATTATCCAATGTAATAGTTAGAGAAGCTCTGTTGCTAGTTCTATAATAAAATTTTTCTATTACACAAACAACAACCTCTTGAGCTCCGACTGTACGTTTATGAACGTCTAATACCTTACCGGAAATAGACCCTGTAACAATTGACTCTTCTATCATTCTCAAAGCATTAATAGGTGTAATATTCACATAAAAATCTCGCACATCTTTCATTGTAAATCCCCCTTTCTAAATTTACGGATAAAAAGGTAAAAGGTTACAACTACGGATGCTTCTATTTGATTTAGTATAAAATAATCAGTATCTCTATTTCACTTATTAGGCTATGGCATTCACCTTAATGAGATTTATTCCATTTTCTCGTAAATAACTGTATTTGATTCGCACATAATAATTAGTACACAAACAAATTGGACAAGGATCTTTATAATTAGCTATTCCTGAACGATTGATATTATATACACATCAATGAAAAAATACAGTCATTTGTAATGCATCTCGGCTTTCTATCACAATGATGAGGACTCTGCTTCTAATCCGCCTTTACTCTTTTACAAATCCTTAATACTCGATTTCCTAATGCCATTGTATTATTAGCTATCCATTTATATCTTCACGTTTCCTTATAATTTGCCCTGTTTTGCATTCTTTATGTCTTGCCTATTCTGTTTTTTACAATCCAGATATGAATTAGAGAATTGAAAATACAATCCCACCACTACTTTATTAACTAAATTTGAAAGCAAAAAAAAAACGACATCACTAAGGATGCCGTTAAAAATATGCACGAACTTAACGTTGAGGGGGTTAAGTATGCAAAAAATTCAGCCACAATTTGGAGAAAAGTTGCTGGTAAGAACCTTCTCACTAATTGAGTAAGCTCTATACGATAATGATAATCATTTTCAATTGAGTTGTCAACTATTTATATAATTGGGTTTTTACTTGCAATTATAGTTTGATAAAAAATGGAAGATGCATATTCCCTAAAACTTTGGGAATAGCTAAGAACAATCCAAAAAAAAGGAGTGAGAAAGAATGGATCGCAAAATAGACAAACAAGTGGAAGTCGCATTGGAAAGCTTCAGTACCGATGAAAAAAATGATATCCTAAAAAACTTTACTACGTTTAAGGACTATCTATCTGACAAAGTGAGAATCGGTGAAAAAATGGGTCTTAGCGATGATACTTTAGCGAAAGCTACTGAAAAAGTTGCTGGATACCTTGCTGCTAACGAAGAACCGAAAAATCGCGAAGAACACCTATTACAGCAATTATGGAAAAGTGCAGATAAAGATCAACAACATGCGCTTAGTCATATGCTTTTAAAGCTAACAAGAAATGAAGGATAGACGGGAAGAATCAGATGGTCGCTTACTCGATAATCCCGATAGGGTAAAGACAACGAAAATGAGTCTGTTTGATATGCATCAAGATATGCAAACCGTCGATGCAATTTCTGTAGAGGATTTAAACATACAGGTGCAAGATGAAAGAAATCATACCCACACAAAAGACCGTTCTTCAAGTGAAGAACGATTTCCCCCAAGATAAGTTTTAAGATGCTCCTAGTAGCAACAAAAAAGAATGCTCCGTTCCCCTCGGAGCATTCTTTTTTTTATTATAAATATACTAAGCATATTAGCACCGATAGCTGTTTTTTTACTATAGCCTAATGTGTCTAAAAGAAAGCTAATACATATCGCAGCTGTAAAAGTTGGTAAAATATAGCCGCCAGTAGAACCAAATAACCCCGCTTAATTGATTTATATATTTAATTATTTTAGGTGCACGAGGTAAGACTATTTCTTAATGCCAACGGTTTAATGCATTTTCTACCGATTCTAATTTCACCGTACTTTTTTGCATTGGAGGTGGGCAGGATTTATTGTAGGCTAAAATCTTTTCATTCACCTTTGTAACTCGGAAGTGCAGGTCCTCATTAAGACCCTGTGCATACTTCGTAGCGATATGCTGTAATTCATCACGGATCTCATGCTGTAGCTTGAGCCAATGTGGTTTATATCCGGCATCCTTAGCTACTTTCTGAAAGTGCTGAAAGATGTCCCCCTTAAAATACTCTTCAGAAAGCGGCTTTCCAGCGCCCTTTAAGTTTTCCATCCCACCAGTTTTTTCATAGTTCCTTAGAATGTCCCCCATCAAATCATTCACAGGAGGAATATATTCGTCTTTGTCCATCATTAATCCTTATTTCAAAGAGATATGTGGAGCTTTTTCCGACAAAACTAATAAGAATTTCTGTTGCTCACTAGGCGAAATAATCACACTACCAAGGGATGCTTTTTTATAGTGAATCTCAATTGCATCCTTGGAAGAAAGAATCCGATAACCAGCTAGAATCTGTGAAGTTTTATTGACCTTCGTAATATCTTCATATGGAATTTTACTTCTGAATGGTCCCCCTTTAATAAATAAATAATTCTCCTTGAAGGAGTATTCAATATCAAAGGTCAACCACAAAATAAACGCAACACACATGACAAACAATGAACTAATAATAATTACAGCTTTTACATCTACATTATCTGACCATAGTTCATAAACTACAGGTACCAGAGTAGCAAGAGCTACTATAGATATCGCACTCATGATTATATAAGTAAAGGTTTTATCAATTTTAGATTTAAAGGTCATCCCATCGCCTCCTAAACAGATTTCGTGGCTGTGTCCTTAATACCTTCCCGGTGGGCATAAATATTTTTCAAAATCGCTTTTACTACCGCATAGGTTGGTACCCCTAAAATGATGCCCATAAGACCGGCAATATTTCCTGCTGCTAAAATAATCGTGATTACCGTTAACGGATGAATATCCAATGATTTACCCATTACATTAGGCGTAATGAAGTTACTTTCAATCTGCTGAGCAACTAGCATAATAATTGCCACATAGATAGCTAACTTAGGCTCTTGAATTAAAGCAATAATGAGAGCAGGCACTAATGATATATACGGCCCTAAGAAAGGAATAACATTCATAATCATCCCAAACAGTGCTAGCAGTAATGCATACTCTAGACCAATAGCTGTATATCCGATAAATAGCATAACTCCCACTAGAAAACTAACAAACAATTGCCCTTGAACATAAGAACGAAGTGTATCGTCAATATCCGATAAAGTTTTACGTATGAAGATTTTCTTTTCACCTTTAAAGAACTGCGTAATGAAAGGAACAAACTTCTCGTGATCCTTCAACATATAGACAAGGAAGAATGGTACAAGAACTAGTAAAAGTACCCCTTGGAAAACATTCTGGATGAACTTGACTATAAAACCACCGGCAGATACTGCTATTGTTTCAATTTTTCCGCTTGCGCTATCCAAAGTTGTTTGGAGGGCCTTTGGTAGTTCTCCTATTTTCTCTCGTTGAGAAATTGTGTAATTAATAAAATCTTCTATTTCTTCTACCATTTCCGGTGTATTATTTACCAGAGCATTCACCTGTTTGGTCAATACCGGGCTTACAAGTGCTATAAAGCCCCATATAAGTAGACCAATTACGATAAATACAGATATAATACTTGCCCATCTAGGAAACTTTTTGGATTCTAGCCATTTTTGAAGAGGTCTTGATAAGTAGAAGAGCACCCCTCCTAATAATAACGGCATAAAAATTGCTTGAGCTATTATCATAAATGGAGAGAAAATAGACTTAACTTGCATGAACATAAAAATAATCAATAACGTAAATAAAATTGCAGTTCCAACTTGAAACCATAGTTTTTTAGTCAACTAACTTTCACATCCTCAATGTATGTTTAACTTAATATTCTATACGCATTATCTTTAGGTAAGTTTCACTTATATACGTATCGTAACATTTTTATAGTAAACTGTTAATAAATCTTAATTTGGAGAGGGGGAAGACTTTTGGAATACTATAAAACACTGCGCCAATATGTTGGTCATCAGCCTCTTATACTTCCTGGGTCAGTCGTGCTAATACTAAACAATAATAAAGAGGTACTACTTCAAGAAAGAGCGACAGGAGTTTATGGTCTGCCTGGCGGTCTAATGGAGCTGGGTGAGAGCTTGGAAGATACTGCACGCCGAGAGGTCTTTGAGGAGACAGGCTTGCGTATAGGTAAACTTACACTATGTCATGTCTATTCTGGTCAAGATTATTATATCGAAAACCCAAACGGAGATACTTTCTATTCGGTTACAGCTGTCTACAAAACAAACGAATTTGAAGGTATTCTTACTCCAGATGGCTTGGAAACTATCTCTCTTCAATTTTTCCCTCCAAATAACTTGCCCGAAGGTATTGTAGCATCTTATCGCACCTTTATAGAGAACGAGCTATTCTAGTCACTAGTTGTTAAACTTAACATACTAGGTGAGAACCTGTCTCTTTTGATTCAAGAATATACAAAAGAATAAAATGGTTAGTGAAAAGTCAGCGGACTAATGGATGCTTACTTATTTTATCTTATTCATGATATGCCTACTTATCTTTATATTCAAATCGTGGGAATTTTACTACTTCCCACTTCGTCTGGCTTAAGGTGGTATCTAAATCCAAAAACGAGTAAAAATTCACAGCCCTCTTCAAGTAGCCTAACCAAATTTGAAAAGCATTTGCTTTCATACTAAAAAAAGAGAAGGAAAACTCCTTCTCTTTTTTATTTATGGGCAATATGAACTTTTAGAAGTTTACCCTTTATCGTTGTATTTCTCATCTTTTTCAAAACAAGAGGACCTTTTCCATTTAGGATTTCAACGTAGGAAACATTATCTTGAATAGTAATAATACCTATATCATCCGCAGAAATGCCTTCAATTTTAGCTATTGTTCCAACAAAATCTACTGCACGGATTTTCTTCTTCTTCCCGCCATTGAAATATAACTTAGTAATATTAGCGTTCAGCTGCTCGCCCTTCGACTTTTTAAATTCAGGCTGCTCCTGCATTTTCAAATCAAATGCCGCGCGATTCTGAGCTACTGCTTCTGCCTTCATTTCACTTCCACTAGGAATTTCAAAGCCAACAAACGCTTCTATTTCTTTCACAAATTTATCTTCATGAGGAGTTGCTAGCATAATGGATTTTCCACTTCTGCCTGCTCGTCCTGTTCGACCTGTCCGGTGAACATAGCTTTCTTGCTCTAATGGCACATCATAATGTACAACATGGGTAATATCTTCAATATCTATACCTCGGGCTGCAACATCCGTAGCTATCAAATAACGGAACTCTCCTCTTCGGAAATCGTCCATTACCTCAAAACGATCCTCCTGCATCATGCCTCCATGAATCTTATCTGCTGTATAACCTTTTTGATCCAGTGCATCTACCAGCTGATCTACGCGCTCTTTCGTACGGCAAAAGATAATACAGCTATCAGGATTTTCTACGATAGTTAATTTTTCTAAAAATGCTAACTTCTGATCATCCTTTACAACATATTTTACGTGTTCAATTTTAGGGGCGTCTTCTTCACCTGCGTCTATTTCTATTGATACTGCATCATTCATATATTTGCCGCTTAACGTTTTTATTTCTTGTGACAAAGTAGCAGAAAATAGCATTGTAGTTCGTTTTTTAGGAAGTAGCTTTATAATAGATTCCACTTGATCTAGGAAGCCCATATTTAACATTTCGTCTGCTTCATCGATAACTAAGTATTCTATCTTGGACACATCCAATGTTCCTTTTTCCATGTGGTCAAGCACTCGACCTGGTGTACCTACAACAATATGTGTTTTTTGTTTTAATGCCAGCTTTTGTTTTGCAAAAGGCGATTTTCCATATAACGCTAGCCCTTTAATTCGCTTATAGCGACCGATATTCGTAATATCCTCTTGAACCTGTACTGCAAGCTCTCTTGTTGGAGTTAACACTAATGCCTGAGGCTTATTTTCTTCCCAGTCCACTAACTCACATAAAGGTGTAGCGAAAGCTGCCGTTTTACCACTACCGGTTTTGGATTTCACTAGAATATCTTGCTTTGACAACGCTACTGGTATCACCTTCTGTTGTACCTCGGTTGGTTCTATATATCCTAATTGTTCTATAGCTTGCAATATTTTATCATCTAACTTAAATTCTTTAAAATGCATCATGCATTATCTCCTCTATATGAAACCTTTTTTATCTTGCCATCTATCTCTATCATGAACAAATTCGTTATTCTCAAACCCTTGGATCTATACGTTATATCTAAATAGGTTATATTTCTAATACTTCCCCAAAACTTCTCCTTAAATTCTAAAGAGAGTTCGACAGCTTTCGCAAGGAAACTCTTTTTAATAATCTTAATCTACAATTTTCATCATAGAACTGTGGTATAATTACCATATCGCTCTGTGAGTGAAAATAATTGAAAAGAGGCAGATACATGAGTTTCCAACGACAACCTAAGGACGTTTCACCTTTCGTGGCAGCACGGAAAATTGATGAGAAGATCTCTTTTACACGTAATGATGTTGAAGTACAAGGTACTATTTTTAAAATTTTAGAGCAATCTGTTATTGTCGAAATATCTATGGAGGATGCGAAGAAAATTAATGTTCCTTCCAACCTTACAGTAGTATCTCATAAAAATTATACGGTGCTATAACGAAGTATTTCTTCCAGAAAAGCTTGACCATATTTGTCTCGCTTATTAGCACCTACTCCATGTACATCTAATAATTCATCTTCGGTTTGCGGACGCTTTACACACATGTCTTGTAATGTTTTATCAGAAAATATAACAAACGGTGGAACACCAGCTTCGTCCGCAATTTTTTTCCGAAGTACCCTTAAACCTTCAAATAATGGTTCATTCTTAGCGATTTGCTTTGTGACCGCCACTCCCTTACGAGTTATCTTTCTCTTTCCTAACAACACATCTTTTCCTGCATCTGATATATAAATTGTCGGCATACTACCCTGCTTTACTAATAGTAATCCTTCCGCAATCATAAACTCCATAAGCCCTAAAACTTCTTTAGAGGATTTATTTTTTAAAATCCCATAAGTAGATAGCTTAGTAAACCCAAAATCTACCACTTTTTTGTTTTGAGAACCAGTTAATACCTGAGCGATAATCGTCTTACCAAATTTTTGTCCCATCCTTACCACACAAGATAGAACCATCTGTACTTCCTTTGTTACATCCTGCACTTCTCTGGAATCCGTACAATTTCCACATTGACCACAAGGTTCTCCATTTGGCTCACCGAAATATTGGACAATGTACTGCTGTAAGCAACTTTCTGTATGACAGTAGTCTACCATTCCTTGTAGCTTTTCTAGCTCTTGTGGAATTCGTTCACGGTCCAAAGCCTGATCTATTAAGAATCGTTGAGTTTGTACATCTTGAGATGCATATAACACGACACATTCACTTGCGAGCCCATCACGCCCAGCTCTTCCAGCCTCTTGGTAATAACTTTCCATGTTTTTTGGGAGCTGATAGTGAATGACGTATCTGACATTGGACTTGTCAATTCCCATTCCAAAAGCATTTGTAGCCACCATAACTTGTGCCTCGTCTGTTAGAAATCGCTCCTGCTCCTTATTTCTAAATGCCTCAGGCAATCCAGCATGGTATTTAGCTGCTTGTACCCCTGACTTGTTTAATAAATCATACAGCAAATCTACGGTTTTTCTTGTTGCTGCATAAATAATACCAACTTCGTGCGCATTCTTTTTAATAAAATCCTTCAGAAATTTATTCTTGTCTTGTCCAAGTACAACAGAGAACGAAAGATTGGAACGAGCAAATCCAGTGATAACCGTATTGCCGTCATTAATTTGTAGTAAACGACAAATGTCGTCTCGTACAGCTGGTGTTGCTGTCGCTGTTAGTGCTAGTACAACAGGGGGGTCTATAAATACGTCCTTTAATCGATGGATAGCACGGTAGCTAGGTCGAAAATCATGTCCCCATTGCGAGATACAGTGAGCCTCATCAACTGCTATTAATGGCACCTTCACTTTTTTTAATTGGTTTAAAAAACTTTGAGACTCCAAACGCTCTGGTGCAATATATAGCATTCTATATTGGCCATTCAAAACCTCTTCCATCGTTTCTCTGACTTCTTCTGCCGTCAATGTACTATTGATAAAAGTTGCTGGTATCCCAGCCTGCAACAATGTGTCAACTTGATCCTTCATCAGAGAGATTAGAGGAGAGATTACTATCGTAGTACCATCTAGTAATAGGGACGGAATTTGATAGCAAAGAGACTTTCCGCCTCCTGTTGGCATTACGCATAGGCTCGACTTGCCATCCATTACATAGTTTATAATAGTCTCTTGTCCTTCTCGAAAAGAGTCATACCCATAATATTCCTGTAGTAGTTGTGTTGCATTTTCTAGCATGCTGGTCGCTCCTATCTAGTGAAGTAAAAAGGGAAACAGATTATTTTCCGCTTCCCTTCTTTTTATTCCCTGTATTAGTTTGATTTGTTTGGGGTTTTGGATCAACTTTGTCGATGTCTGGTTTTAAGAGGATATACCCTAAGAGAGAGGACACAATAGCTGCACCAAGTGCGATAAGGATCTTATTTATAATAGTCACTTCATTATATTCTTCTTGAGATAAAATAATCGATGCCAATACAGCCACAATTACCATGATCGGTATGATAACTTTTGATTTTTTCAAAGCGAACTTCCTTTCCGACATATAGTTTAGTATACCATAAATTCATAGGGAGAATGTGAGTACGTGGGTGAAATATGGAATGAGTTTGTTATCTTCTTGAAATGAGCCAATTAAAGTTATGTAAGATATGCCCTCCTACAACTCATTAATTGTCTCGTATAAGCACTTATGTCTTCTTCTCCATAAATTCCTTAAGCTCCACACCAAATACCCCATTCCTTTTTAAATCTAGTTTCTTATGTGATAATAGAGTAAACACATTTTAAGGATGAATTTGATGAGAAATGAAATAGATATAAAAGTAAAAGAGTTGTTAGCAAATGATTTACAGAAGGGCGTTCCTGTTTTATTGAAGGATGGCTTTCATGAAATAGATTCGTTAGTAGATGGCACAATCTTAAAGCTGCGTAATCCCGGTGGAAAATTTATCGGGAAAGGCTACGTCGGAAAGCAAAATAAAGGGATTGGCTGGTTACTTACCAAAAATGAAGCCGAAGCAATTGATACTGACTTCTTCCTAAAGAAAATCACCAATGCTTTGAAGCATCGGGATGATTATTTTAATAGCGATGATACAACTGCTTTCCGCATCTTTAATGGGGAAGGAGATGGAATCGGCGGTTTAACTATTGATTATTTTGATGGTTTTTATTTAATCAGCTGGTACAGCCAGGGAATTTTTGCGTTTAAGGAGCTAATTTTAGAAGCATTGGAATCTGCTGTCCCTTCCTACAAAGGAATTTATGAAAAGAAACGATTTGATACTAAGGGACAATATTTAGAGGACGACGATTTTGTCAAAGGCAATCGAGGAGAATTCCCTCTCCTAGTAAAAGAAAATGGGGAAAATTTTGCAATATACTTGAACGACGGTGCGATGGTCGGAGTCTTTCTAGATCAAAGGGATGTCCGAAAAAAAATTCGTGATGAGTATGCCAAAGGAAAAAATGTTCTTAATACATTCTCTTATACTGGTGCATTTTCTGTTTTTGCTGCAGCTGGTGGTGCTAAGAAAACTACTAGCGTCGATTTAGCTAAGCGTAGTTTGAGCAAAACAACTGAGCAATTTGAGGTAAATGGAATTGACGTTGAGAAGCAGGATATCATCGTCATGGATGTCTTTGATTATTTCAAGTACGCGAAGCGCAAGGAGCTATCCTTTGATATGGTCATTTTAGATCCCCCTAGCTTTGCACGTTCGAAAAAGTATACATTCAGCTCTGCCAAAGATTATACAAAATTATTGAAGGATGCAATTGCTATTACTGAAAAAAATGGTGTAATAGTTGCCTCCACGAACAATGCAACCTTTGGAATGAAAAAATTTAAAAGCTTTGTAGAAAAAGCTTTTAAAGAAAGCAGTCAAAAGTACGTAATTGAGGAAGAATTCTCTTTACCAAATGATTTCCGTACTTCCCCACTTTTTAAAGAGGGTAACTATTTAAAAGTACTTTTCATACGAGCTATATAAGAAAAGTGTAAGCGGCTGATCTGCACCGACAAGCAAATGAGGAAATGCGAAGAGGCAGCTCCTCAGCCACCGCAGTAGTTCCTCATTTGACCTCGAGGGGCAAGCCGCTGAAACTGGACAATAAGAAAAGGGTAAGCGGCTGTTTCTGCACCGACAAGCAAATGGAGGCATTTCTTCATTCGATGCAAATATCCTTGGTTGCGCTGAACCGGACAAGTAAGTAATGGGACAATGTTTTATCATTACTGCAAGGTTCCGGGTGTTCTCTGCAAGGGTTAAGTAAATTTGTGCAAGGTTCTAACCCTTTTCCGCAAGGTTTTGGACCATTTGTGCAAGGTCTAACCCTTTTCCGCAAGGTTTACAATGCGCTCGATAAGCTTATTTATTTGGCCCTCCAAGCAAATATAAAGAGGATGGTCGTGACTCAAATCACGACCATCCCTTTTTTTTAGATTAAGCTCTTTACCACTTTAGATGTTGTAGCGCCATCTGCTTTTCCTGATAGTAATGGTTTAGCAATTTTCATTGCATCTCCCATGTTCATTCCCTTAGTAACTCCAGCTTCTGTTAGAGCTGCAGCAATTTCTTCCTCACTTAATTGTTTAGGCAAGAAGCTCTTCAGTAATACCAGCTTTGCTTCCTCTTTTTCGATTAAATCTTCACGTCCTGCATCTTTTGCGCCATCCAATGCTTGGTTTGTTTGTTTTACTTCACGGTTTACTACCGCTACTTCCTCTTCTGGAGTTAAAGAGGATCCTTTTTCTTTTTCCGCTTTATCTAGAGCTGCCTTTAAAAGGGTTAATACTCCCTTAGAAAGCACATCTTTATCACGCATCGCTTGTTTCAATTGATCAAATACTGCTGTTTTTAACATTTTAATACTTCCCTTCTACTTTACATCTCATTTATTTTATTATAGTCCACCTCTTCTTCTCCTGTAAAATTTAGTTGCATTTAATATATAAGCAAAGTATTATATAAGCGATTACTTATATAAAAAAGGAGAAATATCTTATGACACAGGAAATAGAACGAGCAGCGAATATATTCAAGCTGTTGGGTGATAAAACACGACTCAGCATGATTAAGATGCTTGAATCTCAAGATTATTGTGTTTGTGAATTTGTGGAGATATTCAAAACTAGCCAGCCTGCCATTAGTCAGCACATAAAAAAATTAAAGGATGCCGAGTTAGTTCGAGAGTCTAGACGGGGCCAATGGATTATCTATTCACTAAATAGAGATAATGAACTCTTTTCGCTTGTGAAGAGCATTCTTGCACATCTGCCAAATCAAGACTTTAACCTGAAGCAGCTAGAGGAACAAGGACGACGTATTACATGCAAGTAACTATTGGAGGTTTATAGATTGTCACCACTTATTTTAGCAACGATTATTTTTATCATCACACTTATCTTTGTCATTTGGCAGCCGAGGGGCTTGAATATTGGTTGGTCTGCCTGCGCAGGGGCAATTGTAGCATTGTTAGTTGGGGTCGTCGGATTTAATGATGTCCTAGAAGTTATAGATATCACCTGGAATGCGACCCTTTCCTTTATTGCCATTATCCTTATATCTTTAATCTTGGATGAGATTGGACTTTTTGAATGGGCTGCTCTTCATATGGCTAGAGCAGCAAAAAGCAACGGTATTAAAATGTTTGTCTATGTCAGTCTCCTGGGTGCAATAGTAGCAGCTTTCTTTGCTAATGATGGAGCTGCTCTAATCCTTACGCCAATTGTATTGGCAATGGTTCGTAATTTGAATTTTTCGGAGAAAATGATATTCCCCTTTATCATGGCCAGTGGTTTTATAGCAGATACGACTTCTTTACCGTTTGTCGTCAGTAATTTGGTAAACATTGTTTCTGCTGATTTCTTTGGCATTGGTTTTATAGAATACGCTTCTCGAATGATTCTACCGAATATATTTTCTTTAGCTGCAACTATCCTTGTATTGTTGTTTTATTTTAGAAAAAGTATTCCAAGAACGTATGATTTAACAAAGTTAAAAGAGCCTAAAGAAGCTATAAAAGATAAGAAAATGTTTCATCTATCCTGGTTTGTGCTTTCTATTTTATTAGTTGGTTACTTTACAAGCGAATTTATAGGACTTCCAGTTTCATTTGTAGCAGGTTTGGTTGCAATATTTTTTATTATTATGGCAAGAAAAAGTACGGTTGTGGATACTCGGGCTGTAGTAAAAGGAGCACCCTGGAATATTGTCTTTTTCTCTATTGGTATGTATGTAGTAGTTTACGGCCTTGGAAATGCTGGTTTGACACATGCTTTGGCAAAGGTTATTGAGGGCGCAGCAGAACACGGATTATTTACTGCAACGATGTCTATGGGCTTCATTGCTGCATTCTTATCATCAATCATGAACAATATGCCTACTGTAATGGTCGATGCCTTAGCTATAGCCGAGACGAATACTACGGGCACGATTAGGGAGGCACTTATATATGCCAATATAATAGGTTCCGACTTAGGACCTAAAATCACACCTATCGGATCACTCGCAACCCTTGTTTGGCTTCATGTTCTTTCACAAAAAGGCGTTAAAATTTCTTGGGGAGTATATTTTAAAACAGGTCTTATCTTAACAATACCTATATTATTCATTACGCTATTAGGATTATATTTGTCCTTAATAGCCTACTAAAACTAAAGGAGTAGATCTAATATGACCAACAAAATAATTTACTTTTTATGTACTGGTAATTCCTGCAGAAGTCAAATGGCAGAGGGCTGGGCTAAACACTATTTAAGCAAAGACTGGACAGTAAAAAGCGCTGGAATTGAAGCTCATGGTATTAATCCCAACGCTATAAAAGCCATGAAAGAGGTTGGCATTGATATTTCTAACCACACTTCCGATATTATTGATGAGGAAACACTTCATCAAGCAGAACTAGTTGTCACTCTATGTGGAGATGCTGCAGATAAATGCCCCGTAACACCTCCTCACGTTAAGAGAGTGCATTGGGGGTTTGATGATCCTGCCAAAGCAGATGGCTCGGAAGCACAAAAATGGAGCACCTTCCAGCGAGTTCGTGATGAAATTGGAGAAAGAATTAAGCACTTTAGCGAATACGGAAAGTAAATGTAACTTCGAGCATAAAAAGCTCGGAGTTTTACAGAAAATATTTGCATTTTACAAATAACTAGCATATGCTATATTCAGAGGTGAAACACATGGATAATAAACGAGAGCTTTTTCAAATACTTACACGTAGATTTGGATTATTAAATAAAAATTGCTGTACAATAGGTGCGGTGGACGTTTCCACCATACAAAGCCATATTCTCTATGAAATCGATAAACAGCCGGAAAAATCCATGCAACAAATTGCTGAAGCTCTTGCAGTAGATATCACCACCTTTAGTAGACAAATTCAAACATTAGTTAAGATGGAATTAGTAAAGAAAACACCATCACATACGGACAAAAGAGTTTATCTACTTTCTTTAACAACTAAAGGCAAGTTCGTCGCTACAACTATAGACCAATCGATGAATGACTATTTAGAAGAAGTATTTTCCCATATGAATGATTTTGAAAAAGAAACTGTCATACGCTCGATTCAATTATTGAATCAGGCGATGGCCAAATCAACTGTTTGTTGTACCCCACTACTTTAAGCAAGTGAAAGCTTGCTTAAAAAAATAGGGATTACTTGCATTTTACAAATAATATATTGGAGGTTATTTAAATGAATCAAATACAATTAAAGCCTATTAACACTGGATGCTGTTGTTCTCCTTCTGAAAAAGTTGAACCGAGCAAAGATTTACCTATTGCCATTATTGGTGCTGGACCAATTGGTTTAGCTGCCGCTGCTCATTTGGTAAATGCAGGAGAACGTTTCATAATTCTTGAGTCAGGTCAAAATGTTGGCCACCATATTACTTCTTGGGGGCATGTTCGTTTATTTTCACCATGGCAATATAACGTGGATAAAGTTGCGAAGAAATTGTTGGAGAAACAGGGGTGGATTGCTCCAAATCCTGAGGAACTTCCTCTAGGTCAAGAACTGGTTAGCAATTATTTAGAGCCTTTAGCTAGTCTTCCAGAAATAAAGAGCTCTCTTTTCCTTAATACGAGAGTATTATCTATTAGCAAAAAAGGATTAGATAAAATGAAGACTGCTAATCGATCAGATGCCCCCTTCATACTTTACACGGAGCAAGGCGGACTATCGAATAGAATCGAAGCGAGAGCTGTTATTGATGCAACTGGAACTTGGTCCAATCCAAATCCCATTAATGCAGACAACATATGGACTAATACGGAAAAAGATTTAAAAGATCATATATATTATGGAATTCCTCATATTCTTGGATCCGCTTTACAAAAATACAAAGGAAAACGAGTAGCGGTTGTTGGTGGTGGTCATTCGGCTATCAATACAATTCTAGAGCTCGCTCAGTTAAAAGACGATGTGAAAATCACATGGATTATGAGAAAGAAAAATGTAGAATCTGCATATGGAGGAGAGGAAAAGGACGCACTTGCAGCTCGAGGGGAATTAGGAAGTAAAATTCACCAGTTAATCGATTCAGGCAAGATTCAAGTATTTACACCATTCCATATCCACCAGCTTATCAAGACAGAGAAAGGTATTGAAATTGGTGGAGAATTCGCGAGCAAAGAGATGGTTCTCCCACCTGTCGATGAAATAATTGCTAATACAGGCAGTCGTCCAGATCTTTCCATGACAAGAGAGATTCGATTAAGCATTGATACTGCTACCGAGAGCGTAGAGGCTCTGGCTCCGTTAATCGACCCTAATCTTCATAGCTGTGGAACAGTTCGTCCCCATGGAGAAGAAGAATTACGACAGCCTGAAAAGGGATATTACATTGTTGGTATGAAAAGCTATGGTCGAGCACCTACATTTCTAATGGCTACAGGATATGAGCAAGTGCGCTCTATCTTAGCATATCTGACGGGAGATTTGGTTTCTGCCAAAAATGTTGAGTTGGATTTGCCAGAAACCGGTGTTTGTAGTGTGAATTTGAATGACCCAGCATCTACTTGTTGCTAGGAAAAGCGAGTAGGCTCTATAGTTTTTTTATTAATATAGAATCAAGAAGCTATACTAAACTTCACAAAAATATATCTCTTCAAAAAAATCCCGAGAACTCATGTCTCGGGATTTTTACGTATATTTAAACTTCCGCTTGTACTTCTACAACGGTTTCTTCAACTTCCGAACGGGACATTTTTTCTTGTCCATTCTTTAGTGCTTTTAATGTTTTGTGAGCTAATGCAAGAGGTAGCTTGCAGAATAATAGGATGCTTTTGCGATTAATGCTTTTAATATATTCATCCGCTTTAGCTAGGTTGCCCTCAGCATATTCAAACATATCTGCTCGTGTCCATCCTTCTGGGAAAAACTGAACCCCGCGCTCACTATCCTCTTCCTTATTACGTAAAATATTTACTGCCTGTAGGCCTCGACCATAAGCAATTGCTAAATCACGGTCTGTTTCAATGTCAGCATTCCATTTCCATAGGTCAGAAAGCATTACACCAACAAGCCCAGCTACATAGTACGTATACTCGTCCAAGTCTTCTTTTGTTTTTACTTGCCATTCCTTCTTTGTCCACTTTGCCATTCCTTCTGCCATTTCAGCAGTATAGGTCTTAACAGTCTCTACTAGATCTTTCGGACAAATTTCAAGCCAATCTCCCAGTCTTAAGGAAACTGCTGGCAGAGTTTCTTGATATGGAGCTACAAGCATTTCATATTCTTTTTTATCAAAATCATTTACCAGCATTTTGCTAGTTTCTAATAGTAAACGCTGTTTTGCTTGTGAATCTAATGTTTCATGGTCTTCAATCTCGTCAATTGCACGCATACAGAGATATGCAGAGGCAACCGCCTTTTTTAGAGTAGGTTCTAAAAAAGTAATTGGTATATAAAAGGTTCTGCTTGTTTTCTTCAGCATATCCATTGCTTCTTTTTGTAATGTTGCTACTTCACGCACAACTAGGCCTCCATTTCACAATCTACTCTATCCTCTATTGTATCGGATTTTCACAAAAAGATAAAACGACTCCTTACAGTTGTCGTAAATCTGTTACAACTTCGCTTGTATAATATTGTTCGCTTTCCACAAATCTAATTAGTTTGGAAGCAACTTCCTCCGCACTACTTAACTGACCGGTATTCTTATATTCCTTGAAACGATCTACTAATGGAAACTCACTTTCCGTGGATTCCCGAATTCTACCTTGCATATTTGTATCAATAATTCCTGGAGCAATCGAAACCAATTTCACTCCATTAGATTTGCTTGCCTCCTCCAGCTGAACTGCTTCAGTAAATCGATCTAGACCAGCCTTCCCAGCACAATAGCTGCTCCACCCCTCATATCCCTTACGGCCCGCGCCAGAAGAGATTTGCATAACCTTCTTTGGAATTTCTTTTTGTTCTGTCATCTTTATAAATGTTCCCGTCAAAATCATAGGCGCAGTTAAGTTTACTGCAATACTTTTTGCCACTAAATTGTTATCTATATCTCCCGCTGTCCCGATAGGTTCAATTGTTCCTGCGTTATTGATAAGTGTTATAGTCGTTGCAGCCTCTATGACTTCATTCATCAACTCTTCCATAGTTTCCGCTATTTTTTCAGTTTTAGCTAAATCTAATATGAAGTGATGATAATTAGAATGCTCAAATTTACTTTCTCCTCTAGCAATCCCATATACCACTTTATTGTTGTCTAGTAATTGCTTTACTAACTCTTGTCCAATACCGTTAGTTGATCCCGTTACGATAAATACATCCATTACATTTCCTCCTTCAATTGCTATTACTATTAGCATATCTTTCCTTTTAGCTACTTTCAATTATGTTTATGTACAAGTTGGGAGAAATTAAAAAAAAGACCTCGAAAATATTTTTTCTAGGTCTAGTCAGAATCACCAGCAAGCTTTAATTAAATAAAGTCCATTAACAAGCGATTAAACCTTTCTCTTTCCTCCCAGAAGGGACCATGACCACTGTAGTAAAACGGCAACAATTGTGAGTTTGAAATTTGCTGATGAATTTCCTCAGCTTGAGAAAAAGGGATTACCCTATCATGGATGCCATGTACAATAATCGTTGGTGCAACTATTTGGCGTAGATCCTGTTGAACATTTTCATCTCTAAGTAACTCGATGACTGCTGCTGTAGACCACCCAGCTGCTTGCAATCCCATGTGAAAGAACCAATCACAAAACTCCTCCGTAGCATATTGAAAAAAGAAACTATCCGTTACTTCTCGCATCATCTTAGGTCGATCATTCAATGCTAAATGTAAAAAATGGTCAGCTGTGTCTTTTGTAAAACCTGTTGGTGCTGCAGGATCCACTAAAACAAGATAGGTAACACCTTTTCCTTTGTGCCTAGACATATAGCGTATAGCTATTGCCCCTCCTGTTGAATGACCTACTAGTGCAAAATCATCTAATTGAAGTGCATCTACTATTGCTAGAATATCATCCGCCAGCCTATCATACGTGTACCCGTCTATTGGTTTATCAGACTGGCCAAATCCTCTCCAATCCAGACCTATACAGCGATATCCCATATGTGGGAGCACATCAAACTGATACTCAAACTGCTTGTGACTTAACGGCCAGCCATGAACAAACAAGATGGTTTTTGAGCCGGTAGGATTTATGTCTTCCACATATAAATTCACACCTGGTTCTACATTTACGAAATACCCTATACTACTTCCTCCATTGTTCAAATGATTTTCATTAGCGTATTCATCTCGTTAGACATGAGTTACTTTTGACATAAAAAGTCCCATTCTAGCCTTGGGAGGGCATAGAATGGGCGCAGCTATTAAGAGTAAGTCACTCTCTATTCAGTTATTCAATACCTTCTATCGTTACTTCCTTCACTGGTAAGAATAGCTCTCCAGTTTCTAAGTACTTCACCTGTACCTTATCGCCTACTTCCATATAAACAACGAATGGTGCCATTTCTGAAGAGACGATGTAATTTGTTTTATTGTCTAGCAAGAACGATACTTGCGTGAAGTCTCCCACACGTTCTTTAAATACACGTACTATTGTGCCAGAGACTGATTTTTCCTCAGCGCTTGAACTACCATCTACTGTACTTCCTCCACGCTGAATTGCTGTTTTATAGAGTTTTAATGCCTCATTCGGTGTATTACCATATACCGATATTTCTGGGTTAGCGGCTGAGACGATAAAGTAATTCTGTAAGAATCCGTTTGAATCTAGTACTGGTGTTAGCCAGCTTGCCTCTCCGTAGAAATTATACAGAACTGGCATTTCTCCGGACCATTTCTTTTCAATAAATTTCTTTTCAATAATTTGAAGTGCCCCTTGAGAGTCCATATAGGAATCCTCAAGGTTTCCAGTGTAGTAGGTCGCTTTGCCTGTTCGTCCGTCCGTCAAGGAATAGCCAAGCATAGAATCTACACCTTCTTTTGGACTCGTAAAGTCTGTAAAATAATACATTTCTCCATTTTCAGTGAAGATTGGGCTGACGTTTGCCTCTGTTCCCTCATCTGAAGGTAGCCTCACGTCCTTTTTACCAATCAAGCTATTGATAAACCCATGTACATATTTTCCGTAATAGCTATTTTGTAAGCTAACAGTCTCTGGTGACACCGCACCATCGATAAATTCTGGGACATCTGCAAGCGCAAACGATTCTGTTTGGCCTGTTGAAGGGTCTACAACGACAATACCTTCTACATCAAAACCGTTACGAGCTGCGATGAATTTACCATATGATCGGATATAATACGGCTTACCATCTTCATCAATTTCTAATTGTGCATCTCCATAAAAGATTTTGTTCGGATGCTTCATACGCATATGTCTTTCCAAATTTTTATGAAGATACGAAGATGGTGTATAAGTCATATCTGCTTTTACAAATTTCGGATTATCCGCTGAATCGGTTGCACTCATTGTAAAATACCCTGGAGTAACATCCCCATTCCACCACTTGAAGAATCCTGAAAATTCTACGGGTGCAATATAAACGTACTTGCCATCTACTTTTTGAATTTGTAAATTACCCAATTCATAATAGCTTGTGTTTGGCACTTGCCCAAATGCCTTCTTCATTTTATTACGAGCAAACTTAGGAGGAACACTCGCTGGTGTCTTTGTTTCATCGAATGCTTCAATTTCCACTTGTTCATCCATTTTTGCTACTTCGTACTTCTTATCAGCATTCCATACAGGAGCTGAAAGCATATAAACCGTTAAAGCTAAACTTCCTAGTAAAAGAACTCCTTTTACTTTTTGTTCTGCACCTCTCGCCAAAAATGTTCCTGCAAAAGTTATAATCACTAGCCAAGGCCATAAGGCAGTCCAGTTTCTATCTAAATTGGTTACATAGTATATAATTGCGACTACAACGAACGTTAGGATTGTTAGTAAAGCAATAGAAGAAATTTTATCCTTTCGATCGCCGCTAAGTGGGACAACTAGTAATGCAGTGACAACTGCGACTACGGCTGAAATAATAAATACATAAGCCATTTATCCATCCTTCTTTCTTTTATTCATACTTCTTTATACGGTCGAAAGAAGAAATAGTTTCAAGCTTTACGTTATATTGATTTTTGAAAGTAGACATAAGAGCTGATTAATTTGCCGCCATTTTACCGTTTCTATACGCTCCTTATACGATTTTCATAGCTATTTTTTCTCATATAGGATTTTCTTTAAAACAAAAATACCCTATAAGATGACCTTTTTTCAAAGTGTCTATCTTATAGGGTACCTTTTGTTGAGATTCAAAAAATTATTTTAATTCATTTAAGATTTCATCTAATTTTTCTGTTTCTGTTGTTACACCGTTGCTTGAGAAGTACCAGTTAACACCGTCTAGGTATACGATTTTGCCTTCTTTGTAAGCACGAGTTTGTTTGATAATATCATTTTCGATGTCTGCTTTAATTGTTTCTACATCAGAAGCAGTACGATCAATAATTAGTAATACTTCTGGGTCAACAGAAAGGATTGACTCGTAAGAGAAATCAGAACCGTGTGATGAAGCTTCAATATCAGTAGTCGCTGGTTTAAAGCCAAAGTCATTATATACGTAAGCAAAACGAGAATCTGCCCCGTTATCGAAACCAGAGATTTTCTTATCGTTGTACATTGCTACTAATGCGTTTTCATAACCTGCTGCTTTTTCTTTCACAGCATCTACTTTCTCTTGTAACGCTGCTTTTAATTCTTTAGCTTCAGTTTCTTTATCAAAGATTTGAGCTGCTAAGTCAACTGTTTCATTTACAGCATCAATATAGTTTTGGTTATCAGAACCGATGAATACTACGTTCGGTGTGATTTCTTTCAATTCTTCATAGAATGGAGATTGACGACCAGAGATAAAAATAACATCTGGTTCAGCAGCAGCTACTGCTTCAAAGTCAATTTGTTTTAATGTACCAACATCAGCAACACCGTCAACAACATATTTTTCTTTTAAGTGCGGAGGGATGTTACCTTTACCACCGCCAGCTGCGATTCCTACGATACCTTCCACACCTAAAGCATCAAGTGTATCTAAGAAACCATAGTCCAATGTGATAATACGTTCAGGCATTTTTTCTAATGTAACATCTTCAAATGTGATTGTTGTACCTTTTTCTTCATCTTCACGTGAAGCAGTTAAGGAAGATACTGTCATTGGGAATGCAGAAGTTTCCGCAACCTCATTTTCTGCAACAGGTGTTTCTTTATCAGTAGATTCTCCAGCTGATGATTCGTCATCTGAGTTACATGCTCCCAGCATTAATGTTAAAGCTGCTAACGCAGTTAAAAATTTCCATTTCTTCATCTTTTGCTTCCTCCTAGAAATACTTTCTTTAATTGAAAATGATTATCATTTTCATTCATCTGTAATCAGTTTAAATGAAACGCACAAAATTTGTCAACTTATTTTTGCAATTAATTCTCATTCTCATTTAAACCGCATTAAATGCGTGCATAAGTGTCTAGACTCATGCACGCATATTGAATCTCCTACCTATTAGAGATAGAAACATTTTGCTGAAAAAATTAATGAGAATTAAAGTATACGCAAATACGGCAACCATCTTGCACTTGTACAGGAATATCCATATCGTATACATCACGTAAAGCTTCCGAGTTAATAATCTCATGCGTTGGACCATCCTTTACAAGACGGCCATCCTTTAATGCTACGATGCGATCAGAGTATACAGAAGCAAAGTTAATGTCATGTAATACAATGACTACAGTTTTCCCTAAATCATCTACAAGCTTGCGTAAAATTTTCATAATTTGTACAGAATGTTTCATATCTAGATTATTTAAGGGCTCATCTAATAAAATATATTCTGTATCCTGAGCAATAACCATTGAAATAAATGCACGCTGCTTTTGACCACCCGATAACTCATCTAAAAAATTATCTTGCATCTCGGTTAAGTTCATATATTCCAGTGCTTGGTCGACCAATTTTTCATCCTCTGCATTTAGTCGGCCCTTGGAATACGGATAGCGACCAAAGGAAACAAGCTCGCGAACAGTTAAACGTATATTTAAGTGGTTTGCCTGTTTTAAAATAGCTACTCGCTTTGCAAAAGTATCTGACTTCATTTTCTTTACGTCCGTTTGATCTAAAAATACATCCCCTGTATCAGCATCTAATAGTCGGCTCACCATTGATAACAAAGTGGATTTACCAGCACCATTTGGGCCAATAAAAGAAGTGATAGCCTTTGGTTGGATTTTTAATGTTACATTTTCAACGACCGTTTTTTTCCCAAAGCTTTTAGAAAGCTCTTTAATTTCAATCATTCTGCTTTCCTACTTTCCTTTAGTAATAAGTAAATAAAGTAAATCCCACCGACAAAGTTAATTATTACACTAATCGTTGTATTCAAATGGAATACATGCTGCACGAGAAATTGTCCTCCGACAAGCGCTATAATACTAATCAGGCTCGCCCCAACAATCAATACAGAATGTTTATAGGTGTCTAAATATTGATACGCTACATTCGCTACAATTAAACCTAAGAATGTGACAGGTCCAACTAACGCTGTTGAAGTAGCTATTAACACAGAAGATAATATTAAAACTTGTAGTACGATTCTGTCATAGTTAACACCTAGATTGATGGCATTATCTCGACCTAATGATACAACATTCAAATCTCTCAATAATCGAGAACCATACAAAAATGCAAGTCCCAGTATAACTATTGCAATAAGTAACAATTCTGTTTTCACATTCATAAAGCTTGCAAACAATCGAGCTTGTAGACTTTCATACTCTACAGGATCAATAATAACTTGCATGAATGTTACTAGACTTCCTAACAAGGTTCCAATAATCATACCCGCTAACAATAGAAGGAAAATTGGATATTTATCTGCTCGGAATAAAAAACGATATAAGATTAAAGCGAAAATTACCATCGCAATAATAGATACACTAAAGTTTAAGTAACGGCTTACGACGAAAACAGAAGCTGAACCTGCTGTAAAGTATATTACCGTTTGCACTACTTGATACATAGAGTCAATACCCATTACGGAAGGTGTTAATAAACGGTTATGTGTTACAGTCTGGAATATAACCGTCGCATATGCAATTGCTGTACCAGTAATAACCATTGCAGCTAAACGCTCTAAACGCTTTGGAAAGGCATAACTGAAACCACCCTGAATATTATAAAATGCAAACAACGCCATAAATATTAACGCAATAACACCTAAAATAATTAGCTTGGTACTATTTTTTCGCATATGCTTTCCCCCTAAACAACATAATTAAGAAGATCGCACTGCCAATTACGGCGACTGTCGTATTAACCGGAATTTCATATGGATGGACAATTAAACGGCTTATAATATCACATGCGAGTAAGAATGCAGCACCCATGAAAATAGTATGCGGTATTGTCTTGCGTAAATTATCTCCCAGATACAAAGAAACAAGGTTAGGAACGATTAAACCTAAGAATGGGATAATACCTACTGTTAAAACAACCGTTGTAGAAATTATCGCTACAATGACAAGACCTATATTTAACACTGTACGATAACTTAGGCCTAAGTTTTTTGCAAAATCCTCACCCATACCTGCTACAGTGAATTTATTTGCATAAATATAAGCAATAATAATCGCTGGTACAGCTACGTATAGTAATTCATAGCGCCCAGAGACAACTAATGTAAAGCTCCCTAAAAAGAATGATTCAACATTTTGTAAAACATCTGCTTCATATCCTAAGAATGTTGAGATGGCCCCAATGATATTACCGTACATAATACCGATTAAAGGTACGAAAATAACATCCTTAAATTTAATACGCTCAAGCAATTGCATAAAGATAAAAGTTCCAATTAGAGCAAATGTAAAACTAAAGAAAATCTGTCCCATATAAGACATATTTGTAAAGAATATCATCGAAACTATAACACCTAGTTTTGCTGCATCAAGTGTACCAGCCGTTGTCGGTGATACGAATTTGTTTCGGCTTAAGCTTTGCATAATTAAGCCCGCAATACCCATTCCTGCACCAGCTAATATAATTGCCATTAAGCGTGGCAATCGACTCATTAAAAAGATTTGGGTCTTTTGGGAGTCCCAATCAAGCAGATCACTCGGTTTAATATCAATGGCTCCTATAAATAGCGAAATAAAGGATAGGATAATAGTTGCTACTACTAATATCCATAATCTCATTTGTAATCCCCATAAAAAATTATTTTTCTCAATTTTATTGATAACGATTATCATTATTGAGTCGTCTTTCATTATAAACAAGGAATATAGTAAAATCAACCTGTTCTACTCGATAACACTATTAATTTTCACTATTCTTTGTACTCTAAAATTACGAGACTTCATAAAAAGATATGGAAGAAGGGCAATTCGACTCTCGCTTACTTTCCCTATCAAGCGAATATAAAAAAACTGCCCATTTTTATTAGGCAGCTATATTACTTATTAACTTTTTGTAGTAGCATTTAATTACTTATTAAAATTTTATCATCCTGTTCAAATGTAAATCTTATATATACTTCTAAGCATCTCCATGGTTGCGATTCTTCAGCGAAATCCATTTGCTCGTTCATCATTTGGGACTTCATCCATTACCCTAAGCCCCCCAAACATACAACTTATTATTTGAAATGTATACTTCTACATACTAACTTCTTCTAGACATATCGTCTTTTTCTTTTTAACCTCAAAGCCCCTCTTCCAGCTGATCGTCACCATAAAGGCAGACACGACCAATACGCCACTTAGAACATAGAAACACATGACGATTAGACCTGAAGAAACCATTCCAGTAAAAAGGGCTAGCAATAAAATTCTTATGAGTAAACCAATGGAACGAAACAAACTATCAACCCTACCAATGATTTCGTTTGGAATTTGATCCATCAGGAAGGAATTCCTCGCAACCCGAGCTCCACTGTTTCCAATCGCTAAAAACAACATTAATGTTAAGTAAATAGGTAGTTCAACAAAGACTATCATGGAAATCGCAACCGTATAAATAAGCACTCCTAAAATGATTGTCTTCTCATTTCCTAGTTTTTGCGCCAGAATAGGAACAACAATACCTGCTAGCACTGCACCAGCAGCATATATCATCCCTTCTAAACCATATACACTTGCATCCGCGTCTAACACCTCAACTAGATAAACAGGAAACAAATAATTTGTTAGCATGACCCCTATAAAAGGCATAAAAGAAAATACTAAAAAGACAAACATGGTTGGACGAGCCAACATATAAACTAAGCCTTCCCACGTTTTACCTTTCTCCACCTTTTCTGCCTTCGGTCGTTTTACTCTTGTGTAAGGTAGCTTAACATAAAAGTATATCGCTGCTCCGTACGTCAATACATCTAATAATAAAATATAATGTAAATCCCATTTCATCAGTAAAATACTCGCCACTCCCCCAGCAATCATACTAGAAAGCTGGCCCTGTACCTCCATCGTTCCATTTAAAGACTTATACTGATCCTTATGGAAAATTTCTTGATTCATCGCAAACATGGTTGGATAAAAAATTGTGTAATATAGACTACCAATCATATAAATTAGTGTATAGTGCCAGATTTCATAGGATAAACCTAAAAATCCAATAGAGGCAAAAAACAATAATACAACTAAACAAACCACTTCGCTGATTAAAAGTAATTTCTTTCTGGACATTCTATCCACTAAAGAACCTACAAAGGGCGTAATTATAAAACTAATGATAGTCATAGAAATTGTAATGTACCCAAATACAGCATTGCCATCGTCACTCGTCACTAGCATCCAAGGAATTGCAATCATCGTTATTCCTGAGCCAATAGAGGAAGCTATATTAGCAAATATAATTAACCAAAATCGTGAATCCTGATATAAAGTTTTCATCGTCAAACACCCCTTAAAATATTCTTACTATTTTAAATATAAGGGAATCGAAGTATCGCGCATTCAGTCAAAGGTCTTGAATGGTTCTCATACATTTGACTGAAGAAAAGAGAGGATGCAGCTCTTCATCCAACACAATACTCCTGTTTGTGACAAGCTTGCACAGGAACTTCATAAAAAATTTGAAAAAATATATACCTGATTCTCTAATAAAAAAATCATTTTTACCTTAATGGGTCGTAATCCCAGTAGATAAAAATGATTTATTTGCCTTACATATTATTTTAAGACCTCAAGTGAGATAAAACCTTTTGGTTACTTCAAAACTATTTAGGGAGCTTTGTCGATTATAGACTCCCTAATGAATTTTCATTAAGGGTCTATAATCGCTTTATAGCGTTTCCTTATATACAACGAACCATTCTTCGTCTTTTTGGAAGATACTTGTGCCTACCCAGCCCGCTGCTAGTAATTTTTGCTGTTCCTCTATGTCCCCCATTTTCATATGGAGCTCTTTTTCGCCAAATGTTATAAAATCATTTCCATCGATTCTCTTGTAAAATATGTAACGCAGCATATTATCATACTTACGTTTGAGAGCTTTAATAACCATTCCTTGGCTTAACTTGTCTTTTAAGCTGGCAAAGTTAAATGGTGCTACCGTCGCACAAATATAGATGTATGTAGAATCTTGCATAAGCTCCATTACAAGGTCCGCTAGTTTTCTTTGGAGGCCGTAACCGCGGTATGTAGGATGGACATTCGTAATTTCTTGATAGACAACGTCACCTAATTGTTCTTCCGAAAGACCAATATCATATCCTAAATGATGCTTGTCCATTGCTGGAATCGCAAGGGTGCGAAATGCGATTAGCTCCTCACCTGCAAATACACCTACCATTAAACGGTGCTCTAGAGAGTCTTCGAATTCCTCCTTTGTAAGGGGCTGTAAAAACTCTTTATTATCTAAGTTTTGCAAGACAATGTCCTGTAAGGCTAAAATTTGTTCTATATTGTCCTTTGTTAACTCTCGAGCTGGGTACTCTTTTTCCCCAAGACTGACTATCCACTCTTTCATTGATGCACTTCCTCTTACTTCATTACTTTATCGGAGAACTCTGTTAACTCTTTTAACACTTCTTCATCCACGTCTATACCTAAACCTGGTCGCTCATTAAGTTTAATAAAAGGAACATCATAGCGCAAATTTCCAACGTCCTTCGAGAACTTAAGTGGACCCGTCAATTCGACACTCGTAAATGCTTTTTTAGAGAATGCTACATGAAATCCTGCGGCTGAACCAATGGAAGACTCGACCATAGAACCGATTTGACATTCTAAGCCTGCCATTTCAGCCATATGAGCAAGCTTCATAGCGGGATATATACCGCCACATTTCATCAGCTTAATATTCACTTTGTGTGCAGCTTGCTTCTCTATTAACTCACGCATATCACGAAGTCCTCTCAAGCCTTCGTCCATCATAAGGGGGGTACTAGTTTTTGCCTTGACCTCCACCATTCCGTTAAAATCATCTGCCATTACAGGCTGTTCCAGCCAATCTAGTCCTGTATGCTCTAGCTGACGCATCGCAGAAATAGTATTAGCACTATTCTTCCAACCCTGATTTACGTCTACTCGAATGGCAATCTCATTGCCCACTTTTTCTCTAACTGCTTGGATTCGTTTTACATCAGCCTGTACTTCTGTTCCTACTTTCATTTTAAATGAAGTATAGCCCTCTTTCATACGTTTTTCTGCTTCTTCTGCCATAGATTCTGGGGAGCCTATGCTCAATACATGAGTAACTGGAAATCTTTCATGATAACGCCCACCTAGCAATTGGTATACTGGAACACCGAGTTTTTTACCGACCACATCGTAGCAAGCAATGTCTAAGGCTGCTTTAGCTGCTGGTGCTTGGTAGACAGCTTTATCCATCTTTTCATGAAGTCGCTCAAATTCCATCGGATTTTCTCGGATTAAGGCTGGTGCTAAAGTATTTTTTAGCATAGCATATGTACTCTCCCATGTTTCTCCTGTTACGTGCTCGTCTGCGACTGCCTCTCCATATCCAACTAGGCCTTCTTCTGTTGTGAGCTTCACTATGATAGAAGGCATATCATCGTACGTATGATAACTAATGATAAATGGATCGATTAATGGTAATCTAATAGCAGATATTTCTATTTCTTTAATTTTCATATTTTTCTAACTTCCTTTACATATTTTTATTTTTTGGTTATAGTTGTCGTTAAATAGTCGTTAAATACATAAAAAAAGGGGGATATCATGCAATCACGTATAGCAGTTCTTGGCTCTACAAACTTTATAGAACGCTTGAAGCATTTCGAACATGAGATGCCTTTTATCCGATTGGATTATTATCACTATAATACTCCAAAAGAGGCGAAGGAACTAGTAAAAAATATAAAACCATGCGCTGCTGTATTTTTCTCTGGTTCGCTCCCCTACCTATATGCAAAAAAAGAGAGAGAGCTCTTGCCTGTACCTTCCTATTATTTAAAGCAGGATAGTACTTCTGTTGCTACTACATTATTAGCAACTTGTCATACACCTATTCATCAAATTTCCATGGACTTAATAGAACCAAGACTTGTAGAAAGCGTCTTACAGGATATCAACCAAACAGCTGCAGTTCCCTTTCTTATGCAAATTGATCCTGCATTCTCTTTAGAAGAGGTGGTGTCTTTTCATATTAACCTACAAAATGCCGGAAAAACAAAGCTTGCAATTACTTCTGTCCACGCTGTTTATGAATCTTTGATGCAAAGTGGAATACCTGTCGTTCGAATGATTGACCCAAAAAACTCTATTTTAAAAGCGATTGAAGAAACCAATTCATTAGCAATTCTCGCAAAAAGTGAAGCCTCCAAAATTGCCGTTTGCTCTATTTTGCTAGACCAGGAGGACTCTAGTTCAGCAACCTCCTTGAATAAAGTAACAAATTCCATAGACGCTTCGATTGTTAAAGTCGATGACCTGCTTTATATGCTTTTCACTACTCAAGGAAAGGTTCAACTTGCCTTGGAGAGCAACGTGGTGAATAGCTGGTTCGACCTTTTTAGCACCCCCGTCCGCATTGCCTTTGGGTATGGCACGACAGTGTTAGAAGCTAGTGAAAACGCTAAGGATGCCTTAAGACATGCTACAAAAAACAATATCTATCTAATGAACCAGGAAAAACAACTAACAGGTCCACTCCTTCAGAATGAAACTAAAATCGACTTAAGAACGAACGATCCTAGGCTTGTTTTAGTAGCCAAAGAGACAAAATTAAGCCCGGCTAATCTTTCTAAAATTATGCAATTTAGTCGCATCCACCATTCCGTCGAGTTTACTGCACATGATTTAGAAGTCTTTTTAAAGGTCAGTAGGCGAACAACTGAAAGGATTCTTAAAAAGTTGTCGGATCACGGTTATGCATCCATCGTTGGTGAAGAAATGACCTATCAGCAGGGGCGACCTCGAGCGGTATATGAATTTAACTTTCCTACCTATTAAATATAAAGCCTGCTGAGTTCTAGGTAATTTTTGCTGAACGGTTATAAAATTTTCTATCCGGTCATAAAAAGCTTTTTGGCATTAAAAAGCCACTTAAAAAGAAAAGGAAAGCTCAGCTTATCACTGAACTTTCCTTTTTTATGCTTCTGCAATCTCTTTGTTTAAAATCTCTTGCTTTTCTTCCTCAGAGATTTTTACAATGGAGAAACCTACTGCTGCATAGATAATAGATAGAATTGGCACTGTATAGTTTAATATAGCATATGGTGCATATTCAAAAGCTCCTACCCCTAGTGTCCCTAATATGAAAACACCACAAGTGTTCCAAGGTATAAATACCGATGTCAAAGTTCCTCCATCCTCTAAAGCTCGTGATAAGTTTTTAGAGTGCAGTCCCATATTCGTGTACGCTTTAGAAAACATTCTAGCTGGTACAACGATCGAGATGTATTGCTCTGAACAAGTAGCATTCGTAGTAAAACATGCTAATATGGTAGAAGCTACCATAGAGAATGCTGTCTTCGCAAGCTTTAAAATCTGATTCATAATAGACTGAAGCATCCCTGAAAACTCAAGTATCCCACCAAAGGTCATTGCAACAATCGTCATTGAAACCGTGTACATCATAGAATCTAACCCACCACGGTTAAACAGTTCATCTACCATTGCGTTACCTGTTTTAATCTCATATCCACTTTGAAGAGCACTAACAGCTGAAGCCACGTCTCCTCCTTGAACAAAAATCTGAGATAGGAATCCTAGTAAAATACCAACTACTAAAGCTGGAATAGCAGGTACCTTTAGAGCAACTAATACAATTACTGCTAACGGAATTAGCAATAACCACGGTGATATAACAAAGCTTTGATCAAGCACGCCTATTGTTTGCTGTATGCTCTCCTGATCAATGCTGCTGTTTTTATATTTCATTCCTAATAGACCATAAGCTACTAACGCAATAACTGCTGCGGGTATAGTAGTGTAAAACATATGTCGAATATGTACGAATAAATCTGTTCCTGTAAGACCTGCCGCTAGATTGGTTGTGTCGGACAACGGTGACATTTTGTCTCCAAAATAAGCTCCAGAGATAACTGCTCCAGCTATCATAGCAGCCGGAATTCCCATACTTAACCCGATTCCCATACCTGCAACCCCAATTGTCCCCATCGTGGACCAAGAGCTACCAATTGCAAGCGATACTATCATACAAATTACACAAATTGTTACTAAGAAGAAAGCTGGCGTTATGATTTTTAGTCCGAAATAAATCATCGTAGCAACTACACCACCGCCGATCCATGCTCCTATGATAAGACCTACCAATATAATGATGACTACCGCTGGAAGCGCTAGTTTAATCCCCTTGTACATCATTTCCTCGACTTCATCCCATTTAAAGCCATGTTTCCAAGCAACAAATGCTGCTATGATTGTACCAACTATTAACGGAATGTGAGGTCCTTGCTCCAACTTAACTACAGTAATAATCATTGTTAAAATCATTACTAATAAAGGCGTGATCGCCCATATCAAGGACATTTCTTTTTTCTCTAATGGTTTCTTTTCTTCTACCATTCCAATTCACCCCTTCGCGACTTGTTCAATAATTTACAATTGTCGTTTATTAGTCGCTATTAGGGATATATTAATCTTTTATTAAAATTACGTCAATCTTTTTTAGCAATTTTTAAAAGCGCTTTCATAAGCACTTGAGCACCGAGATATAGGGCTTTGCGATCAAAAGTCATATGAGGATGATGAAGACCAGGAGAAAGGTCTGCTCCTATGCCAATCATTGCAGCCTTCAATTTCGGCTGTCTAATCGTATAAAAATGGAAATCATCACTACCAGATGTGATAACCTCTTCTGCTAGGTTCTCTGTTCCAATCGCTTCAATGATACCTTCTCTAGCTATTGAAGCGGCTTCTTTTGAAACTTCTGCTCCAGGAGTAATATCTTGCCACTCCCATTCTATTTCTATATCAAAAAGCCCTTGAAGAGTAAGTAAGTTTTTCTCAATTTGGTCTTTCATTTGTTTAAGCACATTGTTTTTTTGAGCACGTGCATCGATCGAGAAGCTTGCTGTACCAGGGATAATATTGGAACTTTCCCCACCAGCCTGTATTTTCGTCAGTTTTGCAGAGTATGCCTCAAAAGGAGAAAAGTATAGGTTTTTTAAGGATTGATGGATTGCAACTGCTACATCAATCGCATTCTTTCCTTGATGAGGTCGAGCTCCATGTGCATCAATCCCTTTAATTTTCCCTTCAAGGAACATTGCTGCACCGTGGTGTATCGCTGGTGCCACCTTACCAAAAGGTAGCTCTTCCACGGGTCTTAAATGCACTCCAAAGAGATGGGTAACATCCTCTAGTGCCCCTCTATCAATCATAGAATTGGCACCATTTCCCTTTTCCTCAGCAGGCTGGAATATAAAGCGAATACGTTTATCCAGCTTTGCATCCTTCAATAAAAGAAGAGCTCCTAAAACCATTGAAATATTTGCATCATGACCACAAGAATGATTTGCTCGGTATATCCCGTCTACCTCCTGCCATAATGCATCGATATCTGCACGAATTGCAATCACTTCTTTTCCCTCGCCTATTTCTGCCAAGAGACCTGTTACATCTTCAAATCGTCGGTAAGGAACTTCTAGTGAATCAAGGATTTCAGCAATTTTATTGGTTGTTTCGAATTCCTTCCAGCTAACTTCCGGATATTTATGAAAATGTTCAAACCACTCTAATATTTGAGATTCTACCTGCATCTTTTCTCGCTCTCCCTTTACTGTTAATGTATGTACAGACCCCTATTAAGCCTTTATTTTATAATTTCGCAGACTCTGCCTATTTGACCGTCCGTCAATCTTACTTTAATGCCGTGTGGATGAAAGGTTGAATTCGTTAAAATATCTTGAACTACTCCCTTTGTTTTATTGCCTGAGCGCTGATCCTTTTTCAAAATTATATACACTTCTAGTCCTGCATGAATATCTTTTCTATTTTGTCCGTTCATATAATTCACCTCTTTTTGTATCGTACCACTTTCATGCTGTGCTTACATCCATTTGTTTAATACTATATAAATTGTAGAAAAATAATTCCTATCCCTTAGCGGTTTTAAACATCACTCAACTACAAATCACTGGTAATTGTCGCTACGTTTTTGGAAACATCCCAAGTCTAGGCATAAGGCTGTCATATGAGATATTCTCAACATACATATAATTTAGCTAATAATCAAAAAATCCTCCCTATAAAAAGGAGGAAAATGATTAGTTGTACTGCTTCTCTACATACTTGGTAACACGAAGCTCTGAACCAAAGCGCTCTAATTTTGGTATCCCTATAGGAATCTTATTACATACTACTAGGCAAATTTTTTCAATATATTATTTATGTTGTTGCTTCAACCACTCTATTGCCACATTCGCATGTAAACTAGCACCATATTTAAAGATTTCTTCCTTTTGTTGCATGCGTGGATTATGAACCGGTGCCTCTCCTTCTTTACCTGTCCCTAAAATAAGAAATGCAGACTGTACAGATTGAGAAATATAAGAGAAATCTTCTGAACCACTCATTACTCCATTCTCGATAATGTTCTCGAGGCCCATTACTTTTTCTAGGGTGGGCATTATTTCTTCAACGAATTCAGGGTTGTTAAATGTGGTTGGTGTATGGAATTCAATCAAACTGTATTCTCCGCGCCATGCTTTTACTACATGGTCAATCATCTCCGGTATTCGTTTACATAAATGATCCCGTGTCATTTGATCATAGCTTCTCATATTGCCCTGTAAAATCGCCTTGTCAGGAATGACATTTGTAACAGTTCCCCCACTCATTGCCCCGACAGAAAATGTTACATTCGCATTTGGAGGAGCTTCACGTGTTAACAATAAATTTAAGCTTGTATAAACTTGGTTCATAATCATGTTGGCATCAATTGTCTTATGAGGTTGTGAGCTATGCCCACCATTCCCTTGGATTTCAACAATATACGTATCCATTGCTTGTGTTAATGTACCTTTATGAACTGATAAAGTCCCGGCTTGTTTACATAAAATGGGTATACTTATGTATCGCAAACCTTCTTCTATCATTATAACGTGCATGGAGATGTCATTGCATTAACGGATGTTAATGACGAGAAGATTGCGACATATGAATACGATGCATGGGGTAATATACTGGAAGCAAGTGAAGCTGACCAAGTTAAGGATAATCCTTTTCGATATGCCGGATACCAGCTTGATCATGAAACCGGCTTATATTACTTGTAAATACAACAGGAAACTCTAAGCTCTTTGATTGATGTATAGTCATTAGACGTACAGCCTCTGGTTGTTCCTCTCCGCTCATATCATTAAAGGTTTCTGTGACTATAACAAGTTGAAAAATTGGGTTAACGTGATAAAAGTTGAGCATAAATCTAGGTGGATGTTAATTCCTTTATCTTTGGTATATCCTTCTCTTTTCCAATGAGTTCATTAAAATAATTGCTGCATTCACCAAAGAAGACATGATTTAGGATTTCACCATTAAATTCAATATGTTCTTGTAAGTAACGCTTGTACTCTTCAAATTCATCTGTAAAGTGTATTGCTAAGTCTTTATATTCCATTTTTTCTCCTGTTGCTGAACAATTGTATTTATAATTTCTTATTCAACTAAACTGCTGCGTTAGTTTAAGTGAAAACCTTCACAATCTTATTCAAATCTTAACATAACCATCCAATTTGTTCCTATCTGTTTTTAAATAAATTAATAATTGAAAGCTCGGATCTCCTGACATCCTTTTCTCCACCTCGGTTGAAAACTACCCTTTTTTCCTTTAATTCATCCTATTTGCTCGATATTCCGGCATTTTTGCGTTCATCCTTCTTTCAACAACATTAACTCCTAACTAAAACGACCAAAACACTGTCATATAAGGGTATTGGCCGTTTTAAGTACAGCAGGTTATTTGAGTTAATTACGATTATACGAATTGTTTGTAAACCTAATAAAATTATTTGAAGTTTCCCCTATTTCGTCTTTCACTTATTTCTAAAAGGATAATAGTCAGTATTCTGTTAACATTAAAACGTCGAAATTGGACAGAAAAAAATCCTGTGTGTAAAATTATTGTTCTTTTTTCATTAAGTCCGGAAATTATTGCCTCAAAATTGGACAAAAATTTCTAGACTTTTTAAAATACTTTATATATCGTGTAAATTATTCAAATGTAATTGTATCTCCAATAATAAATGTTTCACTCTGAGAACCGTCGCCATTTGTCCACTCAACAACTATCTCTGATTCATTAAATATTTCTTTAATATCCTCTTCACTTAATCCTTTTGAATAAAAAGTCAGCTCATATTGATATTCAGCAAAACTCTCCTCAGAGTTATCTTGTGAAGTACCCTTCCCTCCCCAATAACGCTTTATTTGGTCATGATTATCTAATACACCGCTCCAATTATCAAACATTTCAATTTTTCTTTCTGTATCACTTTTATGCTCCATATAGAAATTGAAAGTAAGTTTTTTAAAGTCTTCTTTTTTTGATTCGCTGTATTCAACTGGTCGCCCTAAGGTATTGAAATCTTCTTCTGTTAAGTTAGAAATTACCGTTCCAATTGTGATTTCAGGTTCTGCATTGTTACAAGCGGTTAATATGCTGCAGATCCCTATTAGTATGATTATGAGCCTCTTCATAACTATTTCCCCTTTGAATTTAGTTATTACATATTTTTTATTATAGTTTATCAGTATCCCTCTTCACATAATATTCATTTATGAATATTATAAACAATTAAATGTTCTAAAAATTATAATATTTTTATAGAGGTTAAAAACAATTATAAAGGAGCTGAAGATTTTGAAGAAGAAAAATTTATTGTTTGCATTATCTCCATTTATTTTAGGCCTATCTATAATGGGTAGCTCTACTACCGAAGCTAGTAGCATTTCTGAGAAGGAATATGAACAGAAAACTGAAGTTCAATTATCAAATATTTTTAATGAGACTAGCTTATCTTCTTTAGATTTAAAAGGCACTAATCTTACCAAATCAATTGCCCAACTATCTGACGAAGAGTTTGATCGTTTTATGTATAATGTCGTTAAAAACAACAATGAAAGTACCGATACTTTAACAAAAAAACTCGATGAAGTTGGAGTTGAATTTGCAATTAAACCTAAAGGGAACGAAGGAATCTCAATTAATGCTGTTAAGTCTAATGATGTGACTTTAACTGCTTATTCTTCAAAACGTTCTGGAGATTCTTATTATCGCATCAGTGGAATGTGGGATGCATCAATTGGAGAAGTTTATTCTGCAACAGAAGATCCAGTTTCTATTGAATGGGACCCAAGTGCCGCTACATATTATGGCTCAGCGGGAGATAACAACGTATCTTCAGTTTCAGATGTAGGGCAAAAAGGTCAGGGAATAGTTATGTTCACAGTTGTTGACGATGGTCAGTTTGATGGATACGCAACTGTATATGTAACTAAAAAATCATCTTCACAATTATTCTATGGTATTAAATATATTCATTCTTACTCAACTTTTAATGCTGATGTCGGTGGCGAAGCAGGTATTAACTTCGAAAGAGGTGGAATTACAGGTGGGTTTACCTTTAATATCCAACAAAAAACAAACGTTGTTACATGGCAAAAATGGGATGACAATACCCTATACTATTAAGTAATTTATGGCATATAACCTTAACCTCTATTAGTTCCAGGTGTACAATAACTCCCTTTAATTTGTTAGAAAAATATATTCATATTTTTCTCTAGCTATTAGAGGGAGTTATTACGAATATATTACTTTGTAAAGGGCAAGATAAGAATAACCCTCTAAATTTTGGATATTACAATGTTAATTCTAATTTAAGTGCTTCCAGCAACTTCTCCTCTTCTAATACCTCGACAATGTTTAACCCTTTCTTAATCCATTGTTTACCTTGTTCCTCACTCCCAGTTCGTTCCATGCAAATTCCTTTACGAATGTAACATATAGCAAGCGGAATATAAGCATTTAATTGTTTGCATTTGGGTTCTATATTTAAGATCTCTGTTAATGCCTCTGAGTATTTTTTATTAGAAATATATAGATATGATAGGTTAAGTATTATGTTTATTGACATACGATCGATGTTTTGGAAGTTTTTATACCGGTCAATACTTTTTTGTATAAAATTCCTTGTTTCCATTATTGTTTCTAATGGAAATATAAACATAATTGCATTAAAAAGATAGATGTCGGAAATATATAGTTGTTCCATTTTTTTTAATCTATCCCAAATCTCAAAAGCAGGTATACGAGCTTGCTCAATGTCATTGTCGTTATTCAAGTGAATCAATGCACTACATAACGTTCTAATGTCTTTTATATCCTCATCGTATCTACTATTTAGAATTAGTTCACATTCATTATAAATTTCTTTTAATTTTAAATTACTGTTATAAGGGGCATAAAAAAATTTAATTAATAGTTTCCTTTTATCTGAATAACTATAACCATTTTTGATAAATTCAAATTCCTCTAAATCCAACCCGACTTTATCAAGAATCATCATAAATCATCATAAATGAGGTAGCTCTTATTTCAATTGCATCTACCTCAAACTTCGAATAATTACTTTGTGAAATATGAGCACTTTTAGCTATTTCTGCTTGGGTAAATCCTTTGGAAGTTCTTATTTTTTTTATTAATTTACCTAACATGTACCAATCCCCTCCACTAATATACTTATTAAATTGGTTTTGTATGTTATTCAATTATGAATATTTTGGTAGATTCATTATATTTTACCCTATTTTTGAAAATAGGAGGTGAAAATTATATGGATCAAATCGTAACGATATTAGTTTGGTTAACAGGAGTAGGATTTTGAATTCTTAATTTTGAAAAACTATAAGAGATAGCTCTTTTTCTATTAAATAATACGGCCCTATCTGGGGCCTTTTTGTTTGGTATAAAATATACAAAAATACACCTCACTTGTGACATAGTGTGCATGTCAGTATGAGATGTATTAGCAGTGTTCAATTAATTTAAGAAAGTTTTGAAAAATAAAAATAAGAATGTTCATATTTGATTAGCGGGCATCAAAAAAACCGTATTGTACCAATAAAACAATAGGCACCCTTTGTTAATTTTGTATAGTGACCAAAGTCTTCAGAGCCACGGAAAGCCTCATCTAATTCAATTAATTCTATGTTTTTGGATTTTGCAGCTAAGCGAATCTTATCGGCACTTTCTTTATGGTTTATAGTTTCTGGGAATTCGTCGTTATAAGAGAAACTTACTTTTAACCCGTGTTCTACACCTTGAGCTTTCGCGAAGTTTTCAAGATTTTCTTGAAGTTGTTCCAACTCTTCTTCGTATAGAGCTCGAATTGTTATTCGAAGATCTCCTTTAGAAGCTGCAATACCAAAAGCTTTTTCACCAACATCAATTTGTACGACCGTGCATAAAACAAGACCTTTGCTTTTTTCTGGAGATGTAAATTCGGAAATTGCTTTGATAATATTAGCAAAAGCTAAAGATGGATTGGTACCAGTTTCTGGCTGACTTGCATGGGCAGGAGAACCTTCCAAATGTATCGTCATCCCTTTTGAAGCACAAAAACTTGTACCATCAATAATCCCAACAGCCTTATAAGATAATCCACTCATATTATGGTAAGCAAAAATTTCATCAATATTGTGTTCCTTAATTAATTCTACGCATTGAATAGCACCATCTCCAGTCTCTTCAGCAGGCTGGAAAAGAAAGAAAATATTTTTGTCTGCACCCTTCTCATTAATTTCAAGTGCAAATCCTGCTAATGTTGCAGCATGACCATCATGTCCACATTTATGTGCTTTTCCGGGAAATTGAGAAGCCCAAGGAAGATCAATGACCTCATCCATTGGTAGTGCATCATAATCTGCACGGAATGCAATGCTAGGCTTATCTAAGCCGGCACGATAAACCGCATAGAACCAATTTCCTTTATCTACGATTTCTAGTTTTGTATACGCTTTCAAAAAATCTATTAAATATTTTTTTGTCCAAACCTCCTCGTTAGAGAGCTCTGGATGCTGATGTAATGTATGTCGTAATTTTTTCGCTAGTTCAAAGTTTTTTTGAATCAATTATCCCATCTCCTTTAAATACATCTTCGTTTCAAAAGCAAAAGTAACCATTATAATATATTTATGCATATTGTATATTAAATTCATTTTCTCTTATTGTATATTATATTTTATGTTTTTAATTTTTACAATAAAATAATTATTTACATTATTTGAAGTAATGTTTATAAATCAAACCCTTACATAATACAAAAGGATTCGGAATAAGTTCATTCCGAATCCTTTTGTATTTGACCATTAACTGTCACATAAAAAAATAGACAGACTCAATTGACTTGAGTTGTCTACTGTCCTTTATATTTTCTACAATGGTATTATCTCCACTTTATCTGTATCCCAATGTACTTCTTTTATATACCTTTCTAATTCACCTAACTCACCATTTTTAAAAAGCTCCAACATCTTTCTATGTTCATCGTTCGTCACTAAGAGCCTTTTTTTCAGCTCTTCCTTGTCTTCAAAATGATAAACGCTCTTTAAAAATCTTTTTTCTGATTTTAATAGAAGGCTTACAAGGCTTTTGTTTGGACACACCGAAAGATAGACATTATGAAAAGCTTCCTGCATTTTATGATACATTTGGAAATTTTCCGTATTTATTGCTAGTTCAATACTCTGTATATAGAAATCCATTTCCTTCATGTGGTTCTCAGTCAAGAGCGGTGCTGAAAGTGAAGCAGCTAAGCCATCCAATGCACCAATAATAAAATACGTTTCTTTCGCTTCTTCCTTTGTAAGTTTTTTTATCACGAACCCTTTTCTTGGCACATTATCTAATAGACCTTCGGAAGAAAGCTGTATAAGTGCCTCTCTAACTGGAGTTCTACTAACCTTTAAACTTTCACTAATCGCGGTTTCATTTACTTTACTATTGGCGATTAATTCTCCATTGTTAATCTTTTCTACTATATAATTATAAACGTGGTCTTTTAAAGATAAATATTCTGTCATAAAAATACTCCTTGCATTATTTAATATATAAACTAAAACGTATGAATTTGAACTTGGAGCGTATATAGGATAATTATTAATCTGTATTCTTAAGTAAATAATAACGAGTTACCCAAAAACCTACTTTAGACTAATTAACCTAAGCTTTTTAGGATAGGTTCTTACTTAAGAATCTACCATTGTTGAGTATGAAATATGAAGTATTTAACTATCATTGTACATCAATTGGAAAAATTAAGCTTTACTTTTAACACTAGTTTGCAATAGACACTCTGCTTAGATGTTATTCTTTTTTACACGTTGTTTTCCAAAATTTTTGAATTTAAAAGCTGAATGAATAATTTTACTTCGGAGGTGGCTGGTTCTTTCTAATCATCTATTAAGCCTCTTTGCAGTTATGTTCTTTGGAAAAAGCTAGAGTTCATGCTATACTGTGAAAGAATTTTTTATTACAAAAGGAGTGTTTTATAATGACGAAAAAAGGTTATTTCCTTATGGAATCTGGGGACAAAATTGAATTTGAATTATATCCAAACGAAGCACCAAACACAGTAGCAAACTTTGAAGAATTAGCTAACAGTGGTTTTTACAACGGTGTAGTATTTCACCGTGTTATTCCTGGCTTTGTAAGCCAAGGTGGAGATCCAACTGGTACAGGCATGGGCGGAAGCGGCAAAACAATCAAATGTGAAACTGCTGGAAACCCACACAAACACGAAGCAGGAAGCCTTTCTATGGCTCATGCAGGAAAAGACACTGGATCAAGCCAATTCTTCATCGTGCACGAACCACAACCACATCTAAACGGTGTTCACACTGTTTTCGGTAAAGTAACAAGCGGTTTAGAAGCTGCAAAAGCTATGAAAAATGGCGATAAAATGGAAAAAGTTGAAGTGTTTGACGAAGAGTAAGTAAATAACAGACAACTGTTTAGGCTTTGGAATTTTTGTTCCAAAGCCTACATTTTTCTAGTTATTTGATGTATGGGAACAGATACAAAAAATGAACATCTCTGTGATTTTTATTCCATACGTTCTCTTTCCCCCAGCAAGATCCTTCTGCACCATTCTTTTTTCTATTTCATATACATAATTATCTCTACCCTGCCAAGCACTATGTTTAGGAGGTTATAGCATGAAGGATTTCCATTGCTGTGCAACTTGTATTCATTTCATCAGTGAAAAAACGAAAAACGGAATGTTTTATAAATGCAAAAGGTTGGGCTTTCAAACTGCTCCCACATATAAATTTAATTGTTGGAACCCAAAAGAAAACGTTCGAAAGCTGATGGAAAAGGAAAATCAATAGATATCTCTATTTAAAAGTGAATGACTGCTACCAGTTACCATAAATTAATGGTCGAAGAGATAATCCTAAATTGGCTCTTTATTAAACATCCGAGAGCCTGCTTTGTAATATCATATTTTAGACAACGTTATTTAACTCCTCCATAACTCCAATCTGCAGATTTTGATCCCACAAACAAAAGTCTCCATTAATCACTAAAAATAAATATCTTTTTGTAACATATTTACTTTCATAGTTATACTTGTTTATTTTTAAAATAAATGGTCGTTATATTACAATAAAATAACAATAAGAATATAAATCTGTATATTTATTCCTTTCCATTATTTTTGTTGATATAATCGTATACATAAAAAGTCATAGTCGGAGGTGTACCTATGTTTCTTATTACCCGTCAATTAAATGGTACAACAGAGACCTTAAAAAATTCTAATAGCCAATTAGATAAAACTTTTACGAACTATGAAGATGCACATAATTTCGTCCAAAAGCTAAATCAAAATATTATTCCATCTAAACATTGGACGGTTACAGAAAATATGAATGAAGCAAAGAGCGAACAGTTATAATAACTGCTCGTTTTTTTGTTTTCATTTTTTCTTCTATTTAAAAATAAAAAAATATGGAGAACTACTACATATTCATCAGTCTAACCATAATTCCCCACATAAAATAAGATAACTCTTAGCGAGGAGGTGGTAATAATGAGTTATTCAAATTATTGTGGCGGCTATGGTGGTGGTAACACTGGCGGATATGGCGGTTACTGTGGCAACACTGGCGGTAACGTTGGTGGAGTCGGCTTCGGATCAGGATTCGCTTTATTAGTAGTATTATTTATTCTTTTAATTATCGTAATTGGTACTTTGGGGCATGGCAAAGGCGGCTATGTTGGCGGTGAATCCTGCTAATTAAGGATTCATGTACCTCCAAGTTATTTCAGTTTCCTTCATGAGATGGGCTTTTATAGCCTGTCTCTATTTACATAAAGTATAGTTGTTATAGTTAGGCATGCTCGTTCTCAGGAAATTTCCTTTCTCTTTAAAAGTGGATAAGCTACCATTATCTTTTTACAACTAAAAAATAATTTATTGTTTATCCATTTTTCTCCACGTTCCTCACATTCCAACTACACCAAATATTTAAATGTTTTTTATCCTAAATCACATCTTTTCACTCTCTTCTCCCTCCATTCCTTTTCAAAAAAACTTTAAGGTTATTCGGATTAGACTGTGCATTTTAACTTAGATCAGAAACTAATTACTGAATAAAATACATAAACGGAAAGTTAAAACATTCATTACAGACAGGAGATTATTCCCTGTTTTTTAGGAAGTTGAGGAGAATTTAAGTTGATATGCTTTGCAATATTAGCACATGAGAATGAAGAAGTGCTGGTTAATCAAATAAAAAATATTAAATACTATAATCCAGGCTGTAAAGTTATCCTTTACAACGGCGGATTGGATACCAAATTTGGATTAAAATCCAATATACCTATTTGTCCCAAAAGTAGACCTTTGAAAAAAGAAAAATTAGGTCGCTTTTTTTTGGATATCATGACGTGGCTTGAAGAAATACAAATAGACTATGATTATCTAGTTAATTTGGATTCAGATGTTATGTTTATAAAAAAAGGATATGAAAAGTATTTAAATAAACATATGCAGGGGTATGACTGCATGGGAATTAATATGGGAATCCAACGTTCACCCCTGGATGCTCCCCACTGGGTTCCTGGAATGAACATGTGGAGCGAATGGGCAATATGGCAACCTTTTTTTGGAACAGATTACTTTTGCGGCTCCCTTAATTCCATGCAGGTATACCGTAAAGAAATTGTTAAAAAAATGATCACCAATTTAGACATTGATAAACTAGAAACACTTTTCCAGGTAACAGATGTATATGCGCTCGAAGAAATACTATATGCGACCCTTGCTGTACGGTGCGGCGGTAAACACAGACCATATCCTAGTGAATGTGCGGAATTTGTAGGATGGACCCCTCTATCAATTAGCGAAATAGAAATAGCTCTAGAGAATGAAAATGTGTTTTTTGTTCACCCTATCGAACGAACAATGGATAATCCTGCTAGAAAATGGCTAACAAATAAAATAAAGTTATTTTCACGATTCTTAGAATTTATAGGATATAGAAAAAAAAAAATAGATTACCCAAGTTCTTTAACCATTAGTTGGGCCTGTTATCAGGGAGGAGTAGAAACTGCACTTTATAACCGTTTGAGAATTTTGACCTCTCTGGATGTTAATGCACATGCTTATTTTTATCATGGTGGTTCAGGCGCATCACTCTATAAGGATATTCCCTATCATATATCTTCTATAGAAAAAGATTTAGGGGCTTACATCCAAAAATATCAATTTAACATTGTGACATTTATCAATACACTTTATAACATTGAAGAACTAGAACGTATTGACTATCAAGGCAAAGTAATTTTTGAATTCCACGGTTATAACTCAAGTATTTCACAGGAACTATACAAAATAAATAGTGGACAAGATAAAGGCTATGTAAAGGCTATAGTTGTACCAAGTAGTTATGTAGCGGAAATTGCAAAAGCTAATCTAACAAATAGAAAAGATCTGCCTATCTTTGTTGCAAGAAATCCAATAGATACCTCTGTTTTTTATAAACAATCAACAAATGCAATAGTAAATATGTATCCAAAGTTAAAAACTTGGAAAGGTATTCCTATAATTGGTTGGGTCGGTAGACTAGATAGCAATAAAAACTGGGAGAAGCTATTAAGTATTTTTACTGCAATTAAAACTAAAAATTCATTAGTTAAATTAGCAATTGTGAGCGATATCACTTCCAGTCCAGATGTCCACCTCTTCAATGAAAAAGTACTACAGTCTAATCTCTCAGACGAAATAATTTTACTTCCTAACGTACCATTTGAAAAAATGCCCTCTTACTACTCATTAATAACTCAATCTAGAGGAGTATTTCTTTCTACTTCTTTATCTGAAGGATACCCACTAAATTTACTAGAAGCACAAGCGTGTGAATGCCCAATCGTTTGCACAGATATTGGTGGCAGCAATGAAATAGTAACTGATAAATTAACTGGCTTTACATTTCCTGTTATAAACGACAATATTGCAATATTACAGACTCAAGAACTCCTAAATAACAGCAAATTACGCAAAAAAGTTGGAAAAAGGGCAAGAAAAAGCGTCCTCTCCAAAAATAACCTTGATCAAAATATTAAGGAATACTTAAATTGGATTACTAATTTAGGTAACCATGAGTTTTAGGGAGGTGTAAAGTTATGAAAAAAAAATTAACCATTTTATTTATTACCTTTGATAACAAACGTAACGTCGATAGAAACTCCTTTTATTTAACACAAGAACTTGCAAAAATATCAAATTTAATTCTATGGCATGAAGCCGGCAATATTAGGGATATTTTATCAAAAATAAACGATATTCCAGACTTCATTATATTGAACGATATGAAGGAAGGTCCAGAAGTAACAGGTTGGCCTTCGATATCCATTCCTTTTGGTATTATTATACATGATCTTCATTACGCTATTAACAAAAGAAAAGAGTTTATTTGGAATAATGATGTCCCTTATATCTTCTCTATTTACCGTGACAAGTTTTATGAATGGTACCCTGAATTTAAAGAGCGGTTACGGTGGCTTCCCCAACATACGAATACAAACATTTTCAAAGATTATAAGATAGAAAAGGATATTGACTGGTTGCTAATGGGAGCAGTTACAGGATGGGTTTATCCACTTCGTGAGAAGATTGTCCAAACCATGTATGGGCACAATGGTTTTGTTTATCACGAGCACCCTGGATATCGGGATATATATGAAGAGAAAGAAAATAATATATTTATTGGTGAGCAATATGCCAGAGAAATTAACCGCGCTAAAATGTTTTTTACATGTGATTCTATTTATAATTATCCCATTACTAAATACTATGAAGTCCTTGCTTGCAAGACTTTATTGCTTGCTTCCTCCTCCAAGGAGCTAGCTGACTTAGGTTTTATCCCTGGGGTCAATTATGTAGAGATTGATGAAAATAATTTCATAGAAAAAGCTTTTTACTATTTACATCATTCTGAAGAGCGAATGAAAATTACTGAAGAGGGATATAAAATGGTCCATGAAAAATATTCTACAGCAAAACGTGCAATGCTATTAAAAACAATGATCTATGAGATTCTAAGTGAAAGACAATTATTGAACAAGGATCAAATTGATCTTTGAATAAAATTATATTGAGCAACTTGCCGCTTTTCCAAATAAATGATTAAAAAAATGTTTTCACATACATTGTCTTATTTCACATTCTTAGATGGAATAAAATAACCTATCTAGATAATTGGGGATTCCTATATCCTTTGTCTCTTTGTATATGCGCAACATAAAAATAATCCCTAGAGCATTTTATACTCTAGGGACATCGTTTTACAGAAGAAACGAAATAGCAAGAATGAGAAGAATGGGACCTAAAATAAATAACCAGGCTAATGGTCTTGCAAAGTTAATGGACCAACCGACTCCAAAACGTTTTTCCACAAAAATGCTAGGGTCGTCTTTGTTAATATAGAAAATACCGCCCTTCCAAAACTGATCATCGTCTACAGATGTAATATGATGATTTACTTCTGCTTCATCCTCCCCTACTTTTATACGTGAACCACCTTGCCCTACTTTTATTGTAAAAATAGCAACGCTAGCAAAAGCTAGGACCAAAAACCCAAGTGGCAGGACAAGCATAACTATCGAGGAGGTTATTTCCGGATGAATGGTTTGTAACTGAAAATACCCCATCATCAAAGTAATCGCTACCGACATGACAAAAGAAAGCCAGCTTGAATATTTTCGAAATGCTAGCTGCTGCTTTACAGAGGTTTTTTTGTTTCGAGGGCTTATACTTGTTCCTGATAATTTTATCCCCTCGCTTGTAAATAAAAACATTCCCTGAACAACCAATAATATCAGTGGAAGAGAAATGGCAGTAAAATAACTTTTCTTACTAAATGCATCTGCTTCCCCTGTTGGACCCCAATGGGTAGGAATCAATTCCGGCATCTGTGGATATTTCATAATTGTATAAACGATAAGTCCGATTGTTACAACCATTGGGACGATAAAAGCCATTTTTGGAAGTAATTGAAGCTTTTCATGGAACTTCAAATCCACTACTCTCACTTCGTTTTTATCTGAGTACCAACGACGCTCCTCTTTTAACTTCTTCATTCTTGTATGCATGATAAAGTAATAAGCGATACTCAAAAAAAGAACGACAAATTGAATCCCCACACTAACAAGGGCAAGAGTCTCCTCTGCAGGCTTTTGACTGAGCGCCCATACTAAATAGATCGCAAAGATAACTAAGCCAACCGAGAGAACGACTCCGGTATATCTTTTTTTTAGTAGAAGTATTTCCTTATCCTTTGCATGCTGATCAGGAACATTTAAACCGAAGATGAGCGTTGGCTTTAAAAATACCGGAATGAACGCCTGTAATATCGTAATAAATAAAAGAATAAATCCAAATAACAATAAAATCATCATTACCCCTCCTTAATATGTTGAACAAGCTCTCTTACCATCGCAACCATTTCTTCCTCTGAAAGCTGTAATACCATTCCCTCCGCTAATAATGGGCGAATTTGTTCTGCAAGCAATTGCTGTTGTATTTGTGTTGCTTTTTCCAATCCTTTTGGCTGCACAATGACCCCAGATTTTGGGACAATTTGAATGAAGTCCTTTTCTTCTAAAAGGTGATATGCTTTGTTAACTGTATGCATATTCATCCCCAAATCTGCTGCAAAACTTCTTACAGATGGTAGAGAATCCCCTGGCTTTAACTCACCCCTAGCCATGCCTTCTATCAATTGTTGAGCTAACTGTAAATAGATCGGTACGGATGAATTTGGTTTTATCTCTATAAACATATTATGCCTCCTATTTACGTTGTTCTATTAATATTATAACACACTGTTCTATGTATAGTATATCAAAACTAATTAATCATTCTCCTGTGTTAGTTGGATGGTTCCTGGTTGTTTTACGACAATTGATCACTGGTTTACTACAATTGGAGCTTATTTTACGACAATTAGCCACTGATTTACTACAATCACCCGGTAGTTTACTACAATCCCATTCTATGGCGAACGCTTCCGCCTGGTTTACTACAATCAGAGCTTATTTTACGACAATCAGCCACTAGATTACTACAATCAACCGATAGTTTACTACAATCCACTCCTAAGATGAGCGCTCTCGACCATCTTTCCTGCATTTCACTTAGCTTATTTCCGCATAAAAATAAAGCCGCCAAGGTCGCTTAAGGACCTTGACGGCTTTATATAATTAATTAGGCTTTAACTGCTAAGTCTACTAAACGTTGAGCAGAAGCTTTTACTTCTTCCATACCTGAAGAAATGATTTCTTGTGCTTTATCAGGCATTGCGTTATGACCTTCAATAATTACTTCATCAATAATTTGCATACCGAAAACTCCACCAAATACTGCGCGCATGTAGTTTACAGCCATTTCCATTGGTGCTGCCTCAGGTGTAGAGTAAATACCACCGCGAGCGTTTAGGAAGATTGCTTTTTTATCTGTCATCAATTGAATCATGTTGCCTTGTGCATCATATTTAAATGCAAAGCCTGCAGCATATACATAATCAATGAAAGTTTGTAATTTAGCTGGAATAGTTAGATTCCATAATGGGAATGCAAATACTACAACATCTGCAGCAGTTAATAAATCCATTGCTTTTTGTTTAGCTGATAACAAGCGAGATTCCACATCAGTTAACTCTCCACCATTTTGTACTTTACCGAAAGCATTGAAAAGATCTTGTCCAAAGTATGGAGTGTCTTCTTCATATACGTCATAAACAGTTACGTTTACGTCTTTACCTTCAAGCTCAGCCATGAATGTTTCATACATTTTACTTGAAATTGCCTCTGTTGCTGGACGATTATTTGCTTTTACTACTAATACGTTCATTTTAAAACTCCTCTATATATCTATATGTTTTTTTAGGTTTTATTTATCTCACTTTCGAGACTTCTCTATATTATATTAATATAAGTTGACTGTCAAAAAGTTAGCTCATGTTAGTTATTTGATCTTTACAATAGATTTCTCCAGAATATGTGCAGCTATACCAAATGAATTATTCTTATTTTTCATCCATTTGGAAACTTTAACTATTCCTGTATTTGTTATACTATTTATACAAAGGGAGGTGCCATGCTTGGAGGATATTATTGCTATATTTATTTTTTCTGCTATTGGCTTATCCTTGCTTAGCGTAATTGCTATTGGAGGCTACGTAACAGTAAAACAACAGCAGCATAAGCAAAAGGAATTAGAGATAGAGCTTTTGCGTTTAGAAAATGAAGCTTTTATGCTTTTGGAGCGAAAAGCTATACGAGAAGGAAAACAGCTGGAGGAATAAATGGAGTTAATAAATAGAAAAGGTGCTCCTTGTAAATACCTTCACAAAGAGCACCATAATTGGTTTGAGTTATTATAATCCTATTACATGAGTTGTGTCCGGAGATCTTCGGTCAAATATAAAGCCGTTTGCCCGATAAAAAGCATCAGCTTTTGTTGATTCAGTTTTAGTAGTGATTTCATTGAATTGGCCTTTTGCATCTTCTAAAATTACTTTAAATAGCTTACTCCCGATTCCTTTTCTTCGGTAATCAGGCAAAGTATAAAATCGGTGTAATCTAGCAGAGTCTGATCCCAAGATATCACGATTCAGGCCACCAATCGCAACTAGCTCTTCTGCTTCCCAAGCACCATACAGTGCTTCTCCCTGTTCACTAAATCTGTTTGTACCATCCTCATATTCAGATGCCAGTCTGGAGACAAAACGATACCCTTCTTTTTCGCTTTCTTCAATTAGCTTGGATACGTCGACCTCTTTCAAATCAGAAATTCTTCTCACTTCGATTGCCATATACGTTCCTCCATTCTATTATAAAAAACGAACTCCTAGTATCTTTCTAGATAAGACCACTAAACCCCTTTATACCTATTATTATATTTTGTTTCCCACTATATTATACAGTCACAGATTATACATCAATGGTGAATCATCTTGTACAGTTTTTCCATATGTTTCGCATTATAATGGAGACAATATGTTTACACATTCTTTCTTGCTCTAAAAATGAAATATTATAAAAAAACCATGCTAATTAAATAGCATGGTTGATCAAAAATTATGTTAAATAGCAGCTAATCTAGCTTCTACTTCTTCTTCAGTTAAATTATGTTCTACAATATAGCGATTTCTTGGGTGCACACGACACTCATGTGAACAGCTACGAAGATATTTGTGTTCATTTTCTTCAGAACAAAGAATTTTGTCATTACAGTCTGGATTTGCACAGTTTACATATCGCTCGCAAGGTTCTCCAGTGAAATGGTCTTTCCCTACCACTACATGCTCGACTTGGTTAATCGGCACAGCTATACGCTCATCAAAAACGTACATTTGGCCATCCCACAGCTGACCACGAACCTCTGGGTCTTTACCATAGGTAGCAATACCGCCGTGTAATTGAGCAACGTCTTCAAATCCTTCTCTTACTAACCAGCCAGAGAATTTTTCACAACGGATTCCGCCAGTGCAATATGTTAATACCTTTTTACCTTCAAACAATTCCTTATTGTCATGAATCCATTCAGGAAGATCACGGAAGTTACGAATATCCGGACGGATTGCCCCACGGAAATGACCTAAGTCAAACTCATAATCATTACGAGCATCTATCACTATTGTATCTTCTGCTTGCATTTGCTCATAAAATTCTTTTGGAGACAAATATTTTCCTGTTAATTCATTAGGATTGATGTCTTCCTCTAATCCTAAATGAACAATTTCACGCTTAGGTCGAACGTGCATTTTTTTGAATGCATGTCCATCCGCTTCATCTATTTTAAACACCATATCCGCGAAACGATTGTCCGCTTTCATCATGTCCATGTATGCGTCTGTTTGTTCAATTGTTCCGGAACAAGTTCCGTTAATACCTTCGTTCGATACTAAAATACGCCCTTTTAACCCAATTTCCTTACATGCAGCAAGATGCTCTTGTGCAAATATTACTGGATCTTCAATCGGGACATATTTGTAGTAAAGTAATACTCTGTATGCATTTGTGTCCATTTTTTACTCCACCTTTTCAAATTTTGTCCATCAATTTATCATAACAAATTTAATGTGAGAAGTTAAATAGTTAGTTTTATCAAAATTTGACCACGAGGAGTTTTCCATGTAATGCTACAGGCTTGAATCTCAAGTTCGCTCGACAAAATTTCCAAGAAACTTGGTGAACGGTCATAAATATTTTTATCCGGTCATAAATCCTTGCTGAACGGTCATAAATATTTCTATCCGGTCATAAATCCTTGCTGAACGGTCATAAATATTTCTATCCGGTCATAAATCCTTTCCGAACGGTCATAAAAAAATCTATCCGGTCATAAGTCTATACTCGCTGGTTCCAAACGGGATTCTTTTACTTGTTTTCATGGATTTTTCATTCTTTCATTAACATTTATAATATCTAATACCACTCCATAGTGGTCGCTAGGTAATATCTGTGCTTTGGCAGTTGGATTATTCCCAAACACTTCCACACTTATAGATGGTAGTTTCAAATTCTTATGTAGCTTTAATAAAATCCAGTCATATCGAGCTTGTATGGTTAAACTTGATTCGTTTTTTATGTTTGGATTATTTATATAGTCTAAAGTAGGCTGAGCTTTAATATTATTTATTTCTTCATTTAGCTGTGCTGCATCTATCCATTTATTATTAGTTAGGTATTGATGAATACTTGAATTAGGTTCATCATTAAAATCTCCGCAAAGAACCTCGTATGATTTATTGTCCTCTAAAATCCATTCATGTACCGCTCTAATCTGTTCTTCTCTTACTATAGTAGATTTCCAATTTAAATGAACATTTGTTATTCCAAATTCGTAGGATCCATATTTGAAAGTAATTCTATTTGCACAGTAATTTGTTTCCTTAATATTTTTGCTCCAAATTACATCTTCACTACTTATTGGATATTTACTCAAGATAGCTAGTCCTTCATCTGGAGAATCAGGATATTCGTTAAAAATACCATATGGATATCCGATAGTGTTTGCTATATACTGAGCGACATTTAAATTCTCACCTTCTTCAATACGCCATTACTTCCTGTAAAGAAATAATATCAGGATTTACTTTTTTTATTTCTTCACAAATTGCTATTAATCGGTCCTTCCACATTACTTGCTTATTCCAAATATTAAAGGTCGCTATTCTCATTACTTCTCCTATGGTATTTTGTATTTGGCTGTCACTTTTAAAGGAATGTCTTCGTTTAGACTTAAATTGATTCTCTCTTTAACCATAAAACAAGCAGAAAGCTTTTGCTCTCTGCTTGCTTTCTTATTTATTTTGTTTTGTTAGCTATATCGATTGCTCGATTAGTTCCTTCTGCTGCAGCATCTAGCGCTTCTTTAGGATCCATCCCTTGGTATAGATTCTCTAAAGCTGTGACGATTTGCTGACGAGATTCTGGGAAAACCGAGATTAAAGCTCCCTGAGTAGCAATAGAAGGCTCCGTGCTTTGAAGCTGCTCCACCGTTACTTTTAACTGTGGCATCTCTTCCCAAGCTTTTTTTACGATATCTTCTTCATATGCGGATGGGTTGATCGCAAAGTAACCTGTATCTAAATGCCATTTTGCTTGGACCTCTGGAGTAGTTAGATATTTCATGAATTCCCAGGCCGCTTTTTGCTCAATTTCTGCGATTCCCTTAGACATCCATAGAGATGCCCCTCCGATTACAACACCTTTACGATCTACTTCATCTGCATAAGGAATGTATGCTGCCCCTACTTCAAATGGTGCGTTATCAATGATTCCACGTACACCTGCGGAAGAATCCATATACATAGCCACTTTCCCTGATTGGAAGGCAGCTCGGATGTCATCCCAGTTCGTTCCGAAGTTACCAAATGTGCCAGCTTTATTCATTGTATTTAGGAATTCAAATACACGTTGACCTTCTTCTCCGTTGAAAACTGCTTCGGTTGCGTCACCTGCGCGGCCATTTTCTTCATTTACATACAGTCCACCTTGTGTCGCTACTAGCTGCTCGAAGAACCAGCCGTATGTCAGCATAGAGAAGCCCTTCATTTCATCTGTTTTAAGCTTAGCAGCTGCATCAATTACCTCTTGGAAAGTTTTAGGAGGATTCTCAGGATCTAAGCCAGCTTCCTTGAAAGCATCCTTGTTATAAAGCATTACCGGTGTAGAAGAGTTAAACGGCATAGAGTATAATTCACCATCTAAAGAATAATAATTTAAAATGTTTTCCTCTAATTGAGACAAATCATAGTTATCTTCATCGATAAATTTTTGCATTGGCTCGATGAATCCACTTTCAATCATATATTTAGTCCCTACCTCAAACACCTGCGTTATGGCTGGAGCATCTGCAGTACCACCAACACTACGAAGCTTAGTTAATGATTCTTCATAAGATCCTTGGAATTCTGCCTTAACTTCATAGTCATCCTGTGATGCATTAAAGTCTGCGACAAGACTGTCTAGAGCAGTCTGCCCTGATCCTGACATAGCATGCCAGAAGGAAATGACTGTTTTACCTTCTTCTGATTTTTCAACATCTTCATCGCTTTTTTGCACAGGTTCTGTTGACGATCCCTCATCACTATTTGTACAGGCAGCTAATGCTAGAATACCTAATAAAATCATGAACAACCACGTAAACTTAAACTTCTTTCCCATTTCATACACCTCTTTTTTTAGTTTGGAACAACTGTTATTTTAAAGCCCCTTGCGTTAACCCCTTTTGCAATTGCTTTTGTCCTAAAAACAATAGTAATAGTGTTGGAATAATAACTACGATTACCCCTGCCATCACCACCCCCCATTCTGTTGCAACCTCTTGCGACTGCAACTGCTTCAAACCAATTTGTACCGTTCGAACGGAATTATTGGTTGTAACTAACAGCGGCCATAAATACATATTCCATGTTGTTAAGAACCCATAAGCTCCTAGTGTTACTAAACTAGTTTTAGAAACTGGTAGAATCACACGTATGAAAAAAGCGAATCGGCTCAGTCCTGCAATTTGAGAAGCCTCATGTAGCTCCTTCGGTATTGTTTTGAAGTGCTGTCTGAGTAAAAATGTCCCGAATGCTAATGCAAAGAATGGTAGTGTCATACCTTGATATGTGTTAATCCAATTCAGATTTTGAATGGTAAAGAAATTGGGTATCATCGTCGCTTCCCAAGGTATCATCATTGTGGAGATAAACAGGAAGAATACAAAATCCCTTCCTTTAAATGGGATAAAAACAAATGCATAGGCTGCTAGACTACAAACAACTAGCTGCCCTAGCATGACCCCAAACGAAACAATAAAGCTGTTGATCAAATAATTTAACAAAGGCAGGCGATCAAACACCTTCACATAATTATCAAAGCTAAAGGTAGAAGGGAGGAATTTTCCCTGTAAAATTTCTCCTCCAGTCATGAAGCTTACCATTAAGGCATAGATAATTGGGAAAAACATAATAAGGGCAGTAATGATCAATAAAAAATAAACGACGGAGCGCTTAAATATTCTCATTGGTAATGCACCTTCTTTTCACCTAGCTTAAACTGTAATATCGTAACGATTAAAATACATACAAACAAGAACACTGCCTGCGCACTTGCTGTACCGAATTGGTAGTTAACAAATGCCTCTCGATAAATGGAATACACTATAAGATTAGTAGATTGGGAAGGTCCACCCTTCGTTAAAATATCCACCTGTCCAAACGTTTGAAATGCATTAATGAGTGAGATCGTAATGATAAAAAACAAGGTAGGAGATAACATTGGAATAGTTATTCTTCTCAAACGATACCAATAGCTTGCTCCGTCAATACGTGCACTTTCATATAAGTGCTCATCAATATTTTGTAGTCCTCCTAGCAATATCAGAAAGCAGAAGCCTGTGTTCAACCATATAGTAGTCAATGACACAGATAGCAATGCCCATGTCGGGTCTAGCAGCCATTCAACTTGTGGAAGATTTAAAATGGCAAGCACTTTATTGAACATTCCAATACTCGGATGGAACAGGAATAACCATACAACAGAAGACGCTGCCACAGAAACTCCCATAGTAGAAGCATAGATCGTACGGAAGAACCCAATTCCTTTTAGCTTTTCATTGGCAAGGAGTGCGAGCCCTAGCGCTATAATAATTCCTGTAGGAACTGTATACAATACAAATAGGAATGTGGCCTTTATACTATTTAGAAATGCTGACGATTCAAGCAAATACGCATAATTTTCAAGACCAACAAATACTGCAGCCTCTCCTGCTTGATTGGTTAAGAAAAAGCTTAAATAAATTGTTCGAAACATCGGATAAAAAACAAACACAGAAAATAATATAATAGATGGCAATAAATATAGGAGAGCAGTCCGGGCATCCAATGAACGCTTCCAAATACTTTTCTTTTGCTTCGATTTAGCGGCTGTCATATGCTTCGATTTCACTACTGTCATACGAATACCTCTTTACCAAATACATGGTTTTCTACATCAGAAGGTTTTTTAATAATCTCCTTCGTCACGCTATCAAAGAAACAAAAGGAATCATAATTCATAATTACTGGAATTTTATCACCTACAGCTATTTGCCATTGGCCGCTCCATTTTACTTGCCATTGCTGATCATTCAATAAAAATGAAAACACCGTTTCATTTCCTAAAATCTCGACATTTACAATTTCGACAACTACTTTTTCCTCAATAGTTGATTCCTTAGTTGCGGCTTTAATATGTTCCGGACGGATGCCAACAATTACATTGTCTGTGAGGTAATGTGCGTCCTCAGCAGGCACTGGGATAGTAATTAAATCATTCAATACAATAGCGTGCTTCTCTTTACTTCCAACGCCTTCGGCAATATTCATTGGTGGTGAACCAATAAAAGTAGCTACAAATGGATTAGCTGGATTATTATAAATATCAATTGGCTTGCCTATCTGTTGAATGGATCCTTCATGCAGAATCATAATGCGATCACCCATAGTCATCGCCTCAATTTGGTCATGTGTTACATAGATCATTGTAATTCCAAGTCTGCGTTGAATCTGTCTTATTTCCGATCTCATATGTGCGCGAAGCTTCGCATCTAAGTTGGATAATGGTTCATCCATTAAGCAAATTGGTGCTTGGTTTACGATAGCTCGAGCAAGAGCAACGCGTTGTCTTTGCCCTCCTGAAAGCTCTCTCGGCTTGCGCTTTAAGTAATCAGAAAGTCCAAGCATCTGAGCAACTTCCTTTGTTCGATTAGCCCGTTCTTCTTTAGAAATTTTCTTTACGTGCAAACCAAACTGGATATTTTCCTCCACAGTAAGATGAGGATATAAGGCGTAATTTTGAAATACCATGGACAAATCACGCTTACTTGGAGGTAAATCATTCACTTCCTGCTCACCAATTTTGAGCACTCCTCCTGTTATCTCTTCTAGCCCTGCGATCATTCGTAGCATTGTACTTTTTCCACACCCCGATGGCCCAACAAGTACAAAGAATTCCCCTGGTTCAATCGTTACGTTAATATTAGAGATAACGCTAGATTGTTTGTCATACGACTTAGAGATGTCAATCAGTTCTACTCGCTTCAAAAGATTTCCCCCATCCTCTATTCAATTATGTAACTATAAACATTAGGTTTATAGAGTTTACTATGAAAGCTAGCAAAAAATGATTCTATTCAGCTTCCATAGTTATGTTATCTTTTCATAACTATATTACTAAACCGAATATTCTAAAGTAAAGAAATTTACAATTTTTACAGAATATTTACTTTTAGATAAAAAGTTTACATCTTTGGAGGACATATTTATGCGCAAAAGTAGTTTAATTTTATTGATTTTCATTGTGCTCATTGGCGGATGTAAAGGGAGCGAAGTAACACCTATTGCTTCAGATGAGTTTTTTGTCATCGCGCATAGAGGGGCATCCACCTATGCACCAGAGCATACAATGGTAGCTTACGAGGTTGCTGAGCAACTAGGTGCGACCTATATTGAAATTGACCTACAAATGACCAAGGATGGCTCCCTAATAGCCATGCATGACGAAAAAGTGGACCGAACCACAGATGGGGAAGGTTTAGTAAAGGATTTCACATTAGAAGAATTAAAAGAATTGAATGCAGGAAAGTGGTTTAATGATGCGTATCCAGAATTCGCTAACGATGTGTATGAAAAGGTTCGAGTTCCCACACTAAGAGAAATATTTGAGAATTTTGGGGATAGAGTAAACTATTATATTGAAATGAAGTCCCCCAAAATATATGAGGACATGGAAGAAGAATTACTTGCTTTACTAGAGGAATATAACTTGCTAAATCACCAATCAGAAATACCAAAAGTGATTGTTCAATCCTTTAATCGTGCTAGTTTAATAGAGTTTCATGAGCTGGAGCCAAGTATCCCCCTTATTCAATTGCTCAGCTATAAGGAGAAAGCAGAGCTAACCAACCAAGAGATTAAAAGCTTAAACATCTATGCTAGCGGCATAGGTGTAAACGTGAATGCCGTGGACGGTACCTTTATTCATGAAGCCCAGGAAAATGGGTTAAAGGTTCATCTGTTTTCCCTTAAAAGTGAAGCAGACATAAAAAAAGCCTTGATTTACAAGGCTGATGGTATTTTCGCAGATGCTCCCAATATAGCAATAGACATTTTACAAAATACCGAGGATTAAATCTATTGCTTTAAAGCGTGCTCACAAATTCGCTTAAAATGTATTTCAAACTTTTCATTATCTTCTCTTTGACGTTTCCGTGGTCCCTTCGTTCGACCACCTGCTTGTCTGATTTTTTTAGATATATGTCTACTATCTAACAGCTGATCTATGTTTTCTGGTGTAAACCATCTTCCATTTTGGTCTATCGCAAAGCCTTGCTTAGCTAGAACCATCGCTGCTAATCCATAATCCTGGGTGACAACAATGTCGCCCTTTTTTACTTTATTTACAAGCACAAAATCCACCGCATCCGCACCTTTAGAAACCATGACTGTTTCTGCTCCTTCTCTTTGCATATAATGTGCGGTGTCACATAATAACGTTACCTTCAAATTGAACTGTTTTGCTATATCTATCGTTAAGTCCACTACTGGACAACCATCTGCATCCACTAGTACATTCACCATGTCGAGCACCCCTATCAGCTATTTATCCCTCATTGTATACTAAATGAGCATTTTTATGAATTTAGGAAACAACGCTTCTAGCTTAGCTTATAAAAAAACGCTAGAATCTACTTGCAAAATTTCTGATTTTTGCTTTTACAGAAACTCTCCACTTCCTTGGGCAAGCAGACTTTTTATATCTTAAAGTAGAAAAAGCATTACAATTCTTTTTAAGTTAAAAAGGTATGAAGAAGTATATCTCCATACCTTTTGTCGATTGGATTTATTTATATTCACCAAGTATTTCTACTGCTTTTTCTGTGATGGAGGTATCTACTGCTTTATCAAAGTCTACATCTCCACTAATTGCACCATTTTCTTTGTATGCATCATATTGCTTAACAACGTCATCTAAAAACATTTTACCATCAGGGTCTAAGCCTGTGACAAATACCTTTTCCCATAATGCAGGGTCCTTTAAGGAAGTATGCTTTGTCATGATTTCAATGATTTCCGCTTTTCCTTCCCCTTTTATAAAGGCATCATTATAATCACGAACTCCTTTTAGATAAGCAGCCATGAATCGAAGGGATACATCTTGTTCCTCACTCATAAATTGAGGAGATCCTAAAACCATCGCTATTTGAGATTCCGGTGCATAATCCGTTGCATCTCCAAAACGCTCATGGAATCCATTTTCAATTCCCTGCGTGATTAATGGTTCAATTTGAAGAGCAGCATCTATAGATCCATTTTCAATGGCACCAAGCATGCTCCCGAAATCACCAAGCAGTACAAATTCCACGTCTTCCTGCGTCAAACCTGCGTGCTTCAGCATTTCTAGATAAATATATTCATCGATCGAGTTTTTGGAGGAAACGGCAATACGCTTTCCTTCAAAATCCTTATACTCCTTGATGACGTCCTTCATATGGTTTCCAATGACGAAAGTGAAATACGATTTACCTGGGACGTTATGACCCTTATCTGCAATAATTTTCACATCAATTCCCTGCGCAATGGCATTAAAAAATGAAGCAGTAGAAACTCCACCAGCGATATCTACGTCCCCCGAAGCAAGGGCAGGAAGCATCTCATCACTATTTGCAAATTGGGCAAATTCTACTTCAATATTGTAGTCCTCAAAGTAACCTTTCTCCTTGGCAATGTAAAAGCCTGCTCCTGAGGCAGCACCATCCTCGGCTATAATTACTTTCGCTTTTTTATCCAGTGGAGCTAAATCTCCAGATGGGTTATCCTTACTGACTTGATCGTCAATGCTGCCAGAACTTTCTTTTTCCTTCGAACTACAAGCACCAAGTAATAGAATAGTGGACGCAAATAGTATGAACCAGCGTTTCTTCACAACTTTCCTCCTTTATTTTCTCGATTTTTGAACTTCTTGCTGTAAATGATTCCATATAGATATAAATTGTTCAGCCATCTCTGCATTTGCCCTAACCTGCTCCATCGTACGTGGTCTTGGCATAGGAACTTTTATCTCCCTAACAATCTCACCTGGATGAGAGCTTAATAATACTATCCGATCACTCAGTAACAACGCCTCATCAATGCTATGAGTGATAAATAAAACAGTTTTTTTATTTTCAGACCAGATAGATAATAATTCTTCCTGCAGTATAAATTTGTTCTGTTCATCTAAAGCAGCAAATGGTTCATCCATTAAAAGTATTTCTGGGTCATTGGCAAAAGCCCTAGCGATACTAATCCTTTGCTTCATTCCTCCAGAAAGCTCCTTTGGATAAAGCGTTGAAAAGTTAATTAATCCTACCTTTTTTAAGTAATAGTCAGTTTGCTTCTTTACAAACTCCTGAGGTAGATGCCTCATTTTTAATCCAAAGGCGACGTTTTCTTCAACTGTCAGCCACGGAATAACTCCTTTTTCTTGAAAAACCATGGATTGTAGAGGACGGTTGCCTGCCTCTGCATCAATTGAAAAAGATCCAGAGCTCGGTGTTTCAAGTCCAGCAAGAATTCGTAGAAGAGTTGTCTTTCCACACCCACTTGGTCCAACTAAACAGATGAATTCCCCTTCATTTACTTGAAGGGAAATGTTCTTTATAGCCGTGACACTGTTATTTTTTTTATAGAAAACCTTAGTCATGTTATCAATCGATATTTTTACTTTGCTACTCATTTACTCACCTCCATGGTACGATTCTCTTTTGCAGTCCACGCAGGAGAAGGGAAAATAAAAACCCAAAAAAAGAAATGAGTACTAAACCAACGAACATTTCTTTTAACATGAATGCCTTATAAGAGGTCCATATTAAAAATCCAATACCGGATGTAGCTCCCATCATTTCTGCTGCAACGATGGTTAATAATGCGATTGCCTGCCCCATTTGAATGCCCTCTAGCATCACGGGCAAGGCTCCAGGAAAAGCAATTTTTACGAAGAAGTTCTTTGGACTTGCCCCATAATTTTTAGCTACGTCCAAATGTACTTGGTCTATGTTCAACACACCAGCAACTGTATTAATAACAACAGGAAAAAATACACTTCCAGCAATTGTTACTACTTTAGAGAAGTCTCCAATACCAAAAAGAATAATGATAATTGGCATTAAAGCGAGAGTAGGAATTGGCATAAAAGCCATGACAATTGGAGATATAAAATGTCGAATAGGTGCATACAATCCCATTAACAACCCGATGACCACTCCAGGAATGACACCAAGCAGGAAACCCATCGCAATTCTATAGAGCGAAACTGATACATGGGTCCAGAGCATCCCGTTTGTAGCTAGTTCAAAAAATGTCGATACTATGGCTGAAGGAGGAGGGAAAAAGCGAATATCTAAAATTCCCGTTCGCGAAAAAACCTCCCAAAGGATTAAGATGAGTATTGGTGAAGTAATTGTTAAAAGTTGCTTACCTCGTTCTCTTAGTTGTTGCTTTTTCCATTCCTTTTGTTCCGTTTCATAAGGCTCGTAATCCCTGTCTACAAGCCCTTTTTCATCGCGCATCTTTCACCACCTCTTTCTAAAAATAATATGTCGAATGGCGAAAATGTGTGAAAGAGCCTATAATGAAAATTGACTTAAATTGTAGTATTTGTTAATTTAATATCATCAAAAGGAGGAAGAATATGACAGACAAACAGTTAAGATCTAACCGAGAATTGCCATATTTTATTTTATGTATCCTATTTAGTCTGCTAATTTATGTTATAGCTATAGCAACTATTTTTGGGGTTGCTATTTTTGTAGTCTTGTTTTTAATCAGTACATATGCACTTATTATGCATCTCGGCTATGTTAGGGCAAATGGAATTCGAATTAGTGAAAGGCAATTTCCTGATGTGTATGAACGCATAACACGTATGTCTCACGATATGAAACTAAAACGTGTACCGGATATATTTGTGGTTCATTCCGAGGGGGCATTTAACGCATTTGCAACACGCTTTTTAGGAAAAAATATGGTTGTTCTATATTCAGAAGTTTTTGAGCTTGCTAGAGAGCAGGGCGAAGCAGAGCTTGATTTTATCATCGCCCATGAGCTTACACATATTAAACGAAATCATATATGGAAAAACATTTTAATCATGCCAGCTCAATTACTTCCATTTCTTTCACAAGCTTATAGCCGTGCTTGTGAGTATACATGCGACCGCCAAGCAGCTTATTTCATCCAAGACGGGGCAGCAGCTAAGCGTGGACTGACCATTTTGAGTATTGGAAAGGAACTTTATAAAGAGGTAAATGAGGATGCATATTTAGAACAAATTTCGACGGAGTCTAACGTAATTACATGGCTTGGTGAAATACTTTCTTCCCATCCAACAACTCCTAAAAGAGTCCAAGCAGTCGGGCATTTTATGCAGGTAGAAGGAACTCCTACCTATTATCCTAACGCAAACAAAATAGCTCTTGGAGTTGGTGCCCTGTTTGGTATTTTCTTCATTGGTTATTTTGGAATCATAGCTATAGTTCTAGCAGGATCTCTAACCTATGCTAGTATTTTCCCTGAAGATTTTTTTGAGAATGAAGCAGCATTAAATACTTCTGTTTCAGAGGAGTCAACAGTTGACGCATCCTCCGCACCATTACCAATGGAATCCCTTAATATGACTCCTTTAATGGAAGCAGTTGTGAATGGCGATTATATAACGGTTCAGGAGCTTGTAGCCAGTGGAGTTGATTTAGAGGAACGAGATGCAGAAGAAACAACCGCTTTACATCATGCAGTATATGCAAACGATACCAGGTTAGCATATATTTTACTCGAAGCTGGAGCTAACGCTAATACAGAGGATCTCTATTCAAACGCTCTAACTGCTTCTTTTTATGAAGATAACTACGAATTGGCAGCCTTATTACATGTGTATGGAGCCGATCCTACTAAGATTGATCCAGAAGGATACTCTGGGACTAATATTCTAGGGGTTAGTGAGGAACAATTCGCAGATACAGTAAAAGGGTTAATCCCAGAATAATTTTATAGTAGACCATTAAAGGGCGCTACTGGAGATAGGAGAAATACAAAAGCAACTTTAAAAGCCTTCAGTTGAAACAGTCTTCTTATATAACATTATCTTTTAAATTTAAGGTGTCTGGTCGTGATATGACCAGACACCTTTTTCGGTAATTTTATTAGTAAAGCCATCCATATTCTTTCTTCAACTAATAAATAATAATAAGGGCTAAGTAATCAAATATGATAGCTTTCCGTGGGGTGAGCTTTAAGCCATCACCGCTCTCTACACGCGCGTTTGTGATGTCTTATCTGTCTCACTCATCCCACTGGAGTCGCCGCCTTTCGCTACAATCATGCATTAAGTAGAAATGTTAAAGTGCTATTGGTAATTTAGCTCATTATCTGTTTTTTGCATTATTATAAAAGCATTTGAGCTAAAGTATTTAAGTTAAGAATAATGTATTTAATCGATTTCCGCTTCGTTTTTACTGCTTAAAGTAAGGTCTCACTCAAAAAAGGAAGATACTCAACTTAATTGCATTTTTGCGAGCGTCTTTTGCATTAGAAAAGTCATCATCATTTCCTCCATGAGCTAAAGTCTTTTTCCTTCTATGACAAATTATTACGTAATGATGTTACATTATTAATGTTTGTCTTCCAGCTATTCATTAATATCATTTGTCTTTGCTTTAGATCCTCAAACGGTTCTTCCATCACTTCAATACGGTCAAATTTTTCTAGGAAGATGGAGGTGTCCCTTAGCCTCTTATATCCTCCGAATCCCTCGTCATCATTTAGTAGCCATACTACCCGCTGGATCTTAGCAAACAATATTCCTCCCGTACACATTGGGCATGGCTCGAGTGAGCTATAAAGCGTAAACTTCTTGTTTTTTATTTTAGCATCAAACATTGCTGATCCTGCGTTTCGTATGGCTTCAATCTCAGCATGTGCCGTAATATCCTGACTTGGATGCACTCTGTTTCTGCCTTTTGCAATGAGGTTAAAATGTTCATCTACAATAACCGAACCAACTGGATAGGTATTCTCCTCTAAAGCTTTTTCTGCTTCCTCTAATGCCATCTCTAAGAAGTGTCGATCTATGTCCATGGTGCTCCCCCGTTACTTAATCACAAATTTTGTTTGGCTGTAGCCTTCTTTTAGCTTTTCCACTTCAAGAATCGCAGGAATGGCCGACTTAAGCTCACTAACATGAGAAATTACACCAACCATTCGTCCAGATTTCTGAAGGTCTACTAGTGTATCTATTGCGTTATTTAATGATTCCTCGTCTAGAGAACCAAAGCCTTCGTCGATAAACATCGTTTCAATCCTTACACTTCCACGATAACCCTGGATGACGTCCGACATACCGAGAGCAAGGCATAGGGAGGCATTAAACTTTTCTCCTCCTGACAATGTTTTTACATCACGAATTTGACCGGTATAGGCATCATATACATCTAATCCAAGCCCACTTTGTTTCCCATGGGTTTCCTGTCTATCGCTTCTCATTAGTTGGTACTGGCCATTCGATAAATACTTCAGCCTCTCATTGGCTGCATGAATGATTTGCTCTAAGTACTCAATTTGTATATATCGTTCAAATGAGATCTTTAAAGGATTTTGCCCTCTAAGCAAATCATACAAATCGAGGATATGACCTACTTGTTGCTCTAATTTGGCTATACGCTCGCTAGATAATGATAATTTTTCTTGTATTTCTGTTCCAGCTTTTACGTATTCCTTTGTACTGTTTAGAGTGTTTAACGCTGATTCGTATGCATTTTTAAGGTGAGTTAACTCCTCTTCAAGTAACTTTAAATCAGCCTTACTTTTACCTTCAAGCTTCTTCTGCCCATCCTTAACTTGCTCAGTAAAGGTATGCACTGCCTGTTTGTAAGCTTCACAGCGTTCCTTTAGTGTCTCTCGATCACGTTCACCCATTTTTGCTTCCTCATAAGCTCTTATCGTCTCAAAGCCCGCCTTAGATAATGCTTCTTTGAACTGGTGATCGGCCTTCTCTTTCTTGCGTATGGCTTCCTTCGCAGATTGAATGGCATGCTCGAGCTTCATCTCAGCTTTCGTATTCGAATCCTCAGCTTCTTTATATTTCTTTTGCACTTGCTCCCACGTATCTTCTAGCTGCTCCTTAAATCTTTTAGCCGCTCTAATTTGGTCCTGTAGGTCGTCTAAATTAGCCACTGTACTTGGAATAGAGCTCTGTTTTGAATCTACTACTGCTTTTACCTGCTCATATTCACCTTTTATCTGAAGGTATAATTTTTCTATATTATTTTTTTCATCTTCTAATTGCTCTATTTGTTCTAAGTTTTTTTTGTATGCTTCTTTTAAGGAATTTAGGTTTGCTTTATCGGAACGCAGCTCTCCTATTTCTATTTCTAGCTTTTCAACATCTATCTTCACTTGCTCTATTTCTAAAATAGATAATTGAAGCTCTTCTAATTGCTCTAATATTTTTTCTACATTTTCCTGAGCATTTTCTCTTTTGGTACGGACGGTTAAAAAGCTAGTTTCCTTTTGGGTTAAATTACCTTTAAGCATTTGCATTTGGACATCGTTTAATATATCTTCATGAATTCGCGTACTAGTTGGCTTATGTTCGGTACTGCCACACACAGGACAAGCTTCCCCGTCAACGAGCTTAGAGGCCAGAATACTTGCTTGGCTAGTTAGCCATTTCTCCTCTTCATGTTGAAGTGTTAGCTTGGCTTCCAGAAATACTTTTTCTTCCGTTTCTTCTAGACGCTTCAATTCTTCAAACGTCTTCTCCTGCTGTATAAATTCCTGCATTAGCTGATAATGCTCTTTAATCTGAGAATATTGTTGAACCTTGTTATCTAACAGATCGACCCGCTCTTCTAGTTCTTCTTTTTTCTCTTTCAACAAAAGGATGCTTGCCTTAGCTTGCTGGTACTTGCCTATTTTTAAATCTAGCTGTGCTTTTAATTTATTTTGGCTATCGTCAGTTTCTTTTAATTGCGTTTTCTTTTGCTCTAGCTCTTCCATTAATGGCAGTAGAGCATTTAGCTGGATTAAAGCCTTTACACTTAGCTCTCGCTCTTGTTTCCTGTTTGATTCTTGAAGAAATTCTTTCTCCATTTGGCTAAAGAAATTAGCCTTTAAAGCTAGCTCTTCCTTTGCTTTCTCCATTAGGCTTGCCTTTAGATTTTCTTCCGTCACTGTTTCTCTATAGTAGTTTTCGATTGCTTCTATTGAGCTTGCTCTCTCTGCAGCCTCTAACCTTTTTCCTTCTTCTACATACGCAATCTCCTGCCCAAGAAGCTGTTGTAACTTCTGCTCTTTGAACTCTAGATCTTCCAGTTGTATATTTGTATTTTTAGCATTGTAGTATGCAGACTGCTTGGCAATTTGATTTTCATATGCTTCCTCACTGGAAACTTCATCTTTTTTAATCTTTTGGCAGTAAAACTTAGTCTCCTCCTGCAAGGCATCTTGTAATTGGAAGATATTAAATTGACCATCCTCCAGTAACTCAAAAAGTCTAGATTCTCGTTTCGGAAACGAAGCCACAATTTGTTCGGAATAACTATTGCGAGTACTTTCTTCTTTTTTAAGCTCAGCTTCAGCGACTACTTTTTTCTCTTTTAACCTTTCATTAATCATTCTATAAGGTTCGGTTTTAAAAATTTTTCGAAGGATTGCTTCCTTGTTTTCTGTAGAAGAGGTTAATAGTTTCCTAAATTCCCCCTGGGGAAGCATGACGATTTGGCTGAATTGATCTTGCGTAAGCCCAATGATGTCCTCAACCTTTTTGTTAATCTCTGAAACTATTTGTCTTTCGACAACAGGTACTTCTCCTGTCTCCTTAATCTCAAAGAACTCATATCTTTCACCTGTTGAGCTTTTATTTCCTTTTTTAACATGAGGAAGCTGTCTAAAAATACGATATTTCCTATTAAATATTTCAAAAATCAATTCAACAGAAGTGTGCGTATTGTCCAGTGCAAAGTCGCTTCGCAACATTTTTGTATCTTTTCTATCTTCCCCGCTTCCGGAGCCATATAGAGCAAAGCTTATGCCATCAAATATAGTAGTCTTCCCCGCTCCAGTAGCTCCTGATATAACAAATAGGCGATGGTCCTTCAAATCCAAAAAGTTAATGGTTTCTGTAAATTTATAAGGACCGAATGCGGTCATTTTCAATTGAATTGGCTTCATGCTCCGCTCCCTCCTTCTCTCTCTTCAAGCATTAAGCCGGAAAGCACTCCCTTAAATAGCTCCTTAGTTTCCTCTGCCGGAGCTTGTCCCCTTATCTCCTCATAAAACGATTCAAATAACATAAAGTCATCCATTTTATGGCGGCTTATCTGTTCTTCTGTTTTACCTAATCCAATGGATTGAAATACCTTTCTTTCTACATGCATCGCATTAGGATACACAGTTCGAATTTGCTCCATTGGCGAAAGTACTGGTGTATCGTCTAGCAACTTAACAAAAATATAATCCTCACTTGTCGGGTGCTGAAGAATGTCAGTTAAATAGCCTTCCACTGTACGCATATCTCTGTTAGGGATTAGCAGCCTCTTTTCTACCTTTAAATTACCCTCTTTATCAAGTTCTACTATTAAAAAACCTTTTTTATGATGTTCCTCTGATATTGAATATTTTAAAGGTGATCCGGCGTATTGAATGGTTTCATTTTGCACATAATGTGCTTGATGAAGATGGCCTAATGCCGTGTAATGAAAGTTCTTAAATAGAGAAGCGTCGACATACTCGGCTCCTCCAATTGCTAGTGGTCTTTCTGACTCACTAGTATTTTCCTCCTCTTGTCCTTGAGGTGTAACAAAGGCATGTCCTACTAATACATGTCTTTTAGTAGAATCCATTTGTAATTCTATTTCTTCCACTATTTTTTTCATAGCTAGCTGATGACTAGTAATTGTCTCATCCTCCATTATAAATCGAACCTGTGAAGGATCCATATACGGTACTAGATGAAACTCTACTTCTCCATAGTCATCATTTATTGTCACTGATGTAAGTTCTTTTGTTAGTTGTCCCACTATATGTAAACCAGTTTCTTTCATAATGTTGCTACCAAAGTTCAAACGACCTGGGCTGTCATGATTTCCAGCGATGCTTAGTACAGGAGTCTGATGTTTTAACACGATATCAGCCAGTATATCATTCAATAAATTTACAGCATCAGAAGGTGGCACAGCTCGGTCATACAAATCACCAGCTATAATCACCACATCTGGTTTTTCTTCATCTATTGCTTTTAAAAACTGGGCTAGCACAAGTCTCTGATCTTCGGTCATATAGATACCTTGTACTAATTTACCTAAATGCCAGTCTGCTGTGTGAAATATTTTCAAGAGAAAATACCCTCCTATATAAAGTTAGTATGTTTATTTATATCTATTTTATCATTTATAAATAACAGGTTATATTAACTTGCTAAGATTTCCTAATGAAGTTAAAAAGTAAAAATGTTATGATTATGACCAGAGGAGGATGTTATATGTCAGCAGAAACTTATCAAATAATAGCCATAGCCATATATATGGTGGCCATGCTTGCTATTGGTTATTATTCGTACAGAAAGACGGTTAATTTGACAGATTATATGCTAGGCGGACGTTCACTCGGTCCAGCTGTTACTGCATTAAGTGCAGGAGCTGCCGATATGTCTGGTTGGTTATTGATGGGGTTACCCGGAGCAATATATCTTAGTGGGATGGGAGAAGCTTGGATAGCGATTGGTTTAACCATTGGAGCATATTTAAACTGGTTATATGTGGCTCCACGATTACGTGTATACACACAAGTTTCCAATGATTCCATTACTATTCCAAGTTACTTAGAAAGTCGTTTAAAGCAATCTTCTCGTTTACTACGAGTGGCTTCCGGCCTGATTATTCTTTTATTCTTTACATTTTATGTATCTTCAGGAATGGTTTCAGGCGGAGTTTTCTTTGAAAGCTCTTTTGGATTAGACTACCACACGGGTCTGTTAATTGTATCGGGAGTAACAGTAGCCTATACACTATTTGGGGGCTTCCTTGCAGTTAGTTACACAGATTTCCTTCAAGGTCTTCTCATGTTCCTTGCTTTAATAGCTGTTCCAATAGTTGGAGTATTTACAACTGGTGGGTTAAGTGAAACTGTAGAATCGATAAAAGCAGTAGATCCTACTCATCTTAGCTTATTTGCAGGTACTACCTTTGTTGGAATTGTTTCTGCCGTTGCATGGGGACTTGGCTACTTTGGGCAGCCTCATATCATTGTTCGTTTTATGGCTATAAGCTCTGTAAAAGAAACTAAACAAGCTCGTCGCATCGGTATCGGTTGGATGATTTTAAGTTTAGCTGGAGCAATTGGAACTTCTTTAGTTGGAGTTGCATATTATCAACAAAATCCAAACCTTAGTTTAGATAATCCTGAAACTGTATTTATTGCTCTTGGGCAAATTATATTCCATCCATTTATTGCAGGCATTATGCTAGCTGCTATTTTAGCTGCAGTAATGAGTACCATCTCATCTCAGCTAATAGTTACTTCTTCGGCTCTAATAGAAGATTTGTACAAAGCAGTGATTAAAACAGATGCTTCTGATAAAACATATGTTTTATATGGACGCCTTGCGGTACTAGTTGTATCTATAATAGCCTTGGTAATTGGTTGGGATCAAGAGTCTACTATCTTGAAACTTGTTTCCTTTGCTTGGGCTGGTTTTGGAGCTGCTTTCGGACCGGTTATTTTACTTTCTTTGTATTGGAGAAAGCTAACTTCACAAGGCGCAGTATGGGGAATGGTCATCGGGGCAATAACTGTTGTCATTTGGGGTACTAACGAAACACTTTCAGATACATTATATGAAATTGTTCCAGGTTTCCTTTTAGCTCTTATTTTCACTGTTGTAGTAAGCTTGTTAACCTACAAGCCTAATGCAGAGATTGAAAAAGAATTCGATGAAACAGTTCGATTGTTAAAAGAAGAACGTAGTAAAAAATAAGCAAAGGGCTAACCGCATATCTACGGTTAGCTCTTTTTCTATATATTGTCCTATATGATATTTGTCATAGTGTTGACTTGACGTTTATGCCTACTCCTAATACCAACACTTCTATATAGTTAACCTAACAAGTTCTATATGTAGGAGGAATAATAATGAGTAGAGAAAAAACACTCGAGTTACGTAAAAATGTAAAGCCATTTGAAAATTCCGAGTTAAAGAAAAGTATCGTCCAGTTGGTTAATACGATTCCACCATTTTTTATCCTCTGGTTTTTAGCCTATTTAAGCCTCGACATTTCTGTATGGCTGACTGTTGGATTGTCTGTCATTGCTGCAGGATTTGTCGTTCGTATATTTATTATCTTTCATGATTGCACACACGGATCCTTCTTTAAAAATAAAAAAGCTAACAATATAACAGGAACTATCACTGGTATTATCACATTGTTTGCTTACGAAAAGTGGAAACGCGAGCATAATATTCATCATGCAACTAGCGGTAACCTAGATAAACGTGGAGTCGGCGATATTTGGATGATGACCGTTGAAGAGTATGTAGAGGCTTCACCTATGAAGCGACTTTCTTATCGACTATATCGCAATCCTATCGTTATGTTTGGCTTAGGACCTGCATTACTATTTTTAGTAAGTAATCGTTTTAATCGTAAAGGCGCTCGAGGAAAAGAGCGTAATAATACGTATATCATTAACATTTCAGTGATTGCAATTTATTCTTTCATGATTTGGATGATTGGCTGGCAAGCCTTTGCAATTATTCAAGGAACTATTCTTTTTGTAGCAGGAGCATTAGGTATTTGGTTATTCTACGTACAACATCAGTTTGAGGATTCCTATTTCGAGGATGAGAAAGAATGGGATTATGTGAAAGCTGCCATCGAAGGAAGCTCTTATTACAAGTTACCACGTGTACTACAATGGGTAACTGGCAATATCGGCTTTCATCATGTGCACCATCTAAGTCCAAGAGTTCCTAATTACAATTTAGAAAAAGCACATGAATCGACACCACCTTTACACAAGGCAACAACCATCAATCTTCGTACTAGCTTACAGTCCATTCATTTCCGTTTGTTTGATGAAGAAAATAAAAGCTTTGTAAGCTTTAAAGAGATTAAGCATTTGCTGAAGCAATCCAATCTAAATGCTAAAAATACAACATTTGAAGGAAAATAAATCCCTAATTTAACCATTCCTTTTTACGAGGGAATGGTTTTTCTATTATAATGTAGGAAAGCGTATATGCGAGAGGTGTCTTATAAATGACAAAGTGGTATCAAATTTTCCCTAAATCTCCCTGGTTAAGTATTTATGCTTGGGTAGTATTTTGTATCTTCCCTTTCTTCTTCATCTTTCGTTCCAATGAGCTTTCAGAAATTATTTTCGGCTTACTCTTAACCGGTATATTCTTTCTTGCATATCGTCTTTCCTTTAAGTCTACAGGTTGGTTTTTATACGTTTGTTTAGCTATTGAAATTACGATTAGCTTATTTATGACCTTCTTTTACGGCTATATATACTTTTCTATTTTTCTTTCTTTCTTTATTGGTAATATCACACAAAAGGTAGGCTTCTTTTTAATATATAGCTTAAATATTGTTGCAACCTTAACTGTAGTCATCATTGGTTTCTTTGTAGAAATAGAGCTATTTATCTCTCAATGGCCATTTTTAGTCATATGTATGCTTGGTGTAATCCTATTGCCTTTTAGCAGCTATAATCGACATAAACGAGAAATGTTAGAGGGCCAATTAGAGGATGCTAATAAACGGATTGCTCAGTATATGGTTATAGAGGAACGAGAAAGAATAGCAAGAGATTTACACGATACGCTTGGTCAAAAGCTATCAATGATAGGATTGAAAAGCGACTTAGCTGGAAGATTAATGGATAAGGACCCTGAGGCAGCCAAGCATGAAATTCAAGATATTCACCAGACTGCACGTTCCGTTTTGAAGGAAGTACGGGAATTAGTTACAAACATGCGGGGTACTAAATTAGAGGATGAGATTTATCGAGTGCAACAAATATTAAACGCGGCGGAAATTTCTTGTAAGTTTAGTGGTTCTCTCAACACTGTTAAACTCCCTCCAATTGTAGAAAATATGCTAAGTATGTGTCTGAAGGAAACAGTCACGAATGTAGTAAAACATAGTGGAGCTACATCGTGTTCGATTTCTCTCAAGCAGTCTGCTAAAGAAACCCTACTGAAGGTACATGACAATGGCAAGGGTTTAGATCTTAGTAAGGATTGGATTAAAGGACATGGATTGCAAGGTATTAAGGAACGATTGGAATTTGTAAATGGCAGTCTTGATATCTATTCAAAAAATGGCACTACCATCAATATACGAGTTCCAAATGTAATATTACAAACACGGCAGGAGGATTAGACATGATACGAATTGTTATAGCTGAAGATCAACGGATGGTGTTAGGGGCACTTGGCTCTCTTCTCAATCTAGAAGAAGACATGGAAGTAATCGGTAAAGCAAATAATGGAGAGGAAGCTCTTAAACTTATTCAACAGCTTCAACCTGATATTTGTATTATGGATATTGAAATGCCTATTAAAAGTGGACTAGATGCTGCGGAAGAGTTAAAAGATAACCCTTGTAAGGTAATTATATTAACTACCTTTGCCCGCTCAGGATATTTTGAAAGAGCACGTAAAGCAGGAGTTAATGGTTATCTTTTAAAGGATAGTCCTAGTGAGGAGCTCGCAAATTCTATCCGTATAATTATGGATGGCCGCAGAATTTATGCTCCAGAATTAGTAGATATGGCCTTTGAAGAAGAGAATCCTTTAACCGAAAGAGAGAGCCAAGTTCTTGAACTAATTGCCGATGGCAAAAATACAAAAGAAATTGCAAATGAGCTTTTCATTACAACAGGGACTGTCCGAAATTATATATCAGTGATTTTAGAAAAGCTTCAAGTGGGTAATCGAATTGAAGCAATCTCTCGTTTTAAAGAAAAAGGTTGGTTCAAATAATAATTCTCCATTTTTATAGTTACTTTTTTCCATATTTCGCGTCTAATACTTTACACACTTTTGAATTGTACTAGTCAAGTCAATAATCCTTTAATAAAAGGAGGAGAGTGAAATATGAAAAAAAAGTATCTTATTTTAACCCTTGTCCTAATTGCATGTGTCGTACTATTAATTGTTTTTGTCCCAAATGTATTTAGCAATGTTGAAGCTCCCGACAAGGAAGTATCCGAGGAGAATCAAGAGGCAATTATGACGGAGCGGGAACAGGAAAGCACTGACAAGCAAGTGCATTACACGATTAACTTTGACGAAGATCGTTATAAGCTAATCGTAGGCGACCAGTCGGACGTTCTTACAACAAGAGAGCCTTTAGAGGAAAAGTATCCAGAGGTTTCTATGAAATTTGAACAAATCAAAGATCAAACACCGGATGAGCTGCTCCCCATTTTAGAAAAACAAATAGAATTGGATTATACCAGTCCGAAAGAAACAGAAACTGTTACAGAACCAGTGAGAGGATACTGGTTGCACGCAATTAGCCATGATACTACGGGGTTAACTAATTGGGATAGTCCGGTCGGCGACATTTATATCATTGACAATGGTAATGGTGGCAGCTTTGTTATTACACAGAAGTATTTTCTAGAAGCTGCTGAAGGTCACGGTTCGAATTTCCGAAGTATACTAGAGACATTTCAAATAGTAGATAAATAAATATAAAACCCCCTGCTTTTATTCACTCTAAATGTGAAATTTGCAGGGGGTTTTACTTACTTTTTAATGTGACAACGACTAACTCAGGAGTATTAAATACACGAATAGGTACCAAACTGTTACCTAAACCACGGCTTACAATCATTGTTGTATCCTCTGCTTCATAGGTTCCTGATGTATATTTAGGAAACACTCCCTGCCCAGGAGCAACTAAACCTCCTAATCCGGGAATTCGGAATTGGCCTCCATGCGCATGACCAGAGAACACTAAATCCATTTTATAATCTACATAGTCTTGAAATACCTCTGGTCGGTGGGACAGCACTAGCGTATAATCCTCGCTATCTTCAAACCGCTTAAGCTGCTCATTAACTGAGAAACCGCTTAAGGGGTCTTCAATGCCGATAATACGCATCTTTTCACCGTTATATTCCATCATTTCTTCTTCATTGGTTAAAACATGGACACCCACATTCTGTAAGGAAGTTTTAATATGATTTACATCATTGGTGGCAATTTCATGATTCCCTGTAACATAGTAAACTGGTGCTATATTAATAATTTGATTGACTAAATCTAGACTATTCTGTAAGTCATAGCGATTGCTGTCAATTATATCACCCGTTATAAAAATAATGTCCGGGTTTATGTCCTTAATCTTATTGACGAGTTTAACTTGTTTTTCCCCAAATGTTGCATCATGTAAGTCTGAAATTTGTAGTATTGTCCAATCATTAAAGCTAGCTGGAATCTTTTCTGATTCAATTGTAACTTCGTTAATACTTACGCGAGTGTTCCCTATGTAAAGCGCCACAGCTAATATTACTACTAATAAAAAAATCCATTTTTTCATCTAAAATCTCCTAGTTTGTATGTACAAAGAGGTTGTTCACGTGAGATTCAAAATAATCCCCATACATTTATATGGGGATTGCTAAATTTGTCGACTTTTCTTATTTCCCAGGAAATAAGTGCTAGTTCATTCCACTAGTGGCTGAAAAAACAAAGAAAATTATAATAGCATAAAGCAAAATAGTTAACACTATAGAAATAGCCATCCAAATAAGTGTTGCTCGTGCATAGTTACGTCTTGGATCTGGATTTCCAAACCCCCAGATAAACAGCATAACTAAATTGGCGATTGGAATAATCATAATAAGCATTGTAATTAGCCAATCTCCTACGGACATCTCAGTAGAAGTCTTTGAAGTCGAGCCTTCTGGTTTGTACTTTTGTAGCTGCTCCTCTTCATATGTGTTCAAATCAATTCCTCCATTCCCTATTATAATTACATGAGAAAATCATGTCTATTTCCATTTTACGTTATAAAAGGTAAAATAGTCATCTAATTATAGAAAAGAATTATTGAATTTTCATCATACTCATCGGAGTTACAATTCCAATTAATTGATTGCTTAATTTTCCATTCTTGGTAATGAGAAGAGCTTCTAATCTCTTCCCTCTTCCAATTGCAGATTTGAATATTTCCAGCGCCTCATAGACAGACATATCAGCTTCTACAAACCGATGATTCTCTCTATTACTTTCATGCTTCAGAATTTCACCCAAAGTAGCTTTTTTTCGGGAGAAGTTCTCGGATTCAGCCTCACTTGCCATCCACATAGTAATCCCTACAGGTGTAATGAGCCCCTTAAATTTATCATCACTATATACAGGAAACTGATTATATTTTTTGTCCTTAATAATCTTTAGTGCATAGATTAAAGAATCTGTTTCTTGAAAGGTAGTCACATTACCTGAGAACATTTGAGCCACAGTTATAGGTTTACTAAGAGCGCCCTCTAGTTCTTCCATCCTTGCTACGACCTCTTCATGAGGTTCAGCTATAGCATATTCCATTGTTGTTCTATGATGTACAATGGCATTTCTTAAATCGCCATACTCTCGTAAATCTGCTTCATATCTTCTAATAATAGCGTTCTTCTTTTTCGCGAAGTCAATTAGCCTAAAAAAAGATAGGTGCTCCTGCGTACCAACCATCTCTCTCATGATTTTGTCTAAACGGTTATAGGATGTAATGAAACGATCCGAGTTACGTAACTCCATGCTTTAGTCACCTCGTATTATATTTTTGCTTTAAATATATTCTTTTTAGCAAAATACACTGCTCCAATCAGTAAAATGCCAATTACCAATATAGTGATTAACATGCTCCACATGAAAGAACTCTGTGGTATATCCCCATTTAAGACTAGCCCCGCATACATCGGTAGCTTCCATGGAGAGATAGTCCAGTATGTGCCTAACAATCCATCTACAAACTGAACAAATATTACCAAAATGACAGATATGGTAGAAGCAATCCCTGTAGAGAATGCAGCGCTTGAAAACAAAACAATACTTACGACAAATAAAAGCCATATGATATAAGTACCTGAAAATCCAAAGAAGCTGGAGAATTCAATTGTTCCAAAAAGAATCGACGTATAATATAGACTTGCCATAATTCCTATAATAAAACTTCCTACAACGATTATACTCATTACAGCTAGTTTGCTACTTACATAGTCGGTAAATGAAATAGGCCGAACATATAACAAAGTAGCTGTTCCATTTTTTCGTTCCCTAGATACTAGCCCTGCAAACGCTAATGTCACTACTAGCATTCCGATTAATTGATATTGATTAATGGTGGACATTAGTATTTGCTCAGGCGTCATTGGAGGGAATTGAATGACTGTACCCTCTGGTAGATTGCCAACAGAGCTTAAAATCTGTGGCATATAGTAATTAGCTACTGGCTCAGTAATTCCAAAGAGAACAAATACGAGAGGAATCCATAGAAGTTTGAAATTACGAGTATTTTCTCTCCATTCCTTTTGAAATAACACTAGAAATGTCCTCATTGTTTGTTCACCACCTGCATAAATATTTCCTCGAGATTAGCTGCAGCCTTCTCTATCTTTTGGATATTCCAGTCATCCAGGGCAACATACGCTAGAATCTCTCTCATTTCAGGCTCCATTCCTCGTAAAGGAATCCAGACAGATTTCCCTTTTTGAATGGCTTTCCATGGGGAACTACTCACAAACCTTCCAGAATCTTGCTCGTTAGAGAAAAAAACTTTAATCATTGGATTGGCATACTTTTCACGAACCATCGATAGAGATCCTTGTTCGACTAGTTCTCCGTTTCTTAAAAATAATAGTTGATCTGTCATTTCCTCTGCATCATTTAAAATATGCGTGGAATATAGGATAGTCGTTTTTTCTTGAAGCTCCTTTAAGAGATTCAATATCTCTCGTCTACCTACTGGGTCCAAAGCCGATACTGGCTCATCTAACAAAAGGAGGGATGGTTGGTGTACAATAGCCTGTGCTAATCCTAACCTTTGTTTCATTCCACCAGAAAATGTTCCTATTTTTTTCTTCTTTGCTTTTTCTAAACCTACAAAATCTAATATTTTCTCTGCTTCTAATTTGGCCGTTCTCGTCTCTATCCCACTTAATTTTGCTGTCATCTCGGTAAACTCAAGTGCTGTGAGCCACGAAAAAAATTTAGGATACTGCGGTAAAAAACCAATCATGCTCCTAAGATCACTCTTATTTCCATCTAACTTAATATCACCAAATTTTGGCTCCACAAGACCTGTCAGCATAGAGAGAGTAGTCGTTTTACCCGCCCCATTAGGCCCAATCAAAGCAGTAGAAGTATTTTTCATCAATGAAAAGGATACATCTCGAACTACTGTTTCTCTTCCATATTCTTTTGTTAGTGATTCTACGCTTAATAATATTGTCATTCGTTACGTCTCCCCACTATAAAATATAAAATAGAACCTAATATTCCAGATATTAATATAATTATTGCCCATAGCCACTTAGGACCATTTGTTGCATATATTCTTATAAGGTCAATAAAGGCTACCAACATTAAAATGAATTGTAAAATAATAATTGGTAATACTAATTCCCAAGGTATAGTTGAAAAATTCAATATAGTTCCTCCTTTTTAATTCCTACCTTTATAAAAGAAAGGTTTCATAAATTATGTTATAATAAAAAATTGGGGGGTGAATTGAATGGAAACTATTATAAGAAAAGCTAAAAGAGAAGACGCCGAAGCCTCAGTTCCGCTGATCATGGAGGCAATCGGAGATATTTCTATGCAAATGACTGGTGAAACTGAAGAATCAGCAATTACCCAGGAATTCATTCACTTATTTACTCAAACCAGCAATCGTCATTCATTTTTAAATACATACGTTGCAGAAATGGAAGGTCAAGTTGCTGGAGTTCTAGTTTTTTATACTGCTGAACAAGCAGTTACTTTGGATGCTAATTTAGAGAAGTATCTTTCGGCCAAAAGTGGAACACAGGTTACGATCGATAAAGAGACGTTACCTGGAGAATGGTATATAGATACTGTAGTCGTTGATCCAACCTATCGTGGACATGGGATTGGAACGAAACTGTTAAATTTTGCTGAACAAGTAGTTAAAAATAACGGTGGCGGGAAACTCTCCTTGAATGTAGAAACTGAGAAAGAGGCTGCAATACGCTTATATAATCGTCTAGGATTTGAAAATGTTTGTCCTTGGACCATTATCGGCGAGCCTTTCTATCACATGGTGAAAACGGTAGGCCCCTGATTGAAGGAGAAGCAAGGTTATGAAATTATGGATTTACCCTTTAATGGTTGTCTTCGCAGCCAGCTGTTATGGGACCTTATCAACAATGGTGAAGTTAGCAATTGGACAAGGATATACAGCTTCTGAAGCTGTTTCCAGTCAATATATTGTTGGTTTCCTATTAGCATTACTCATCTACATGGTTACACAAAGAAAAATACCACGCCTTTATGGCGGGTTTAAAATTGTACTGTTAGCAGGTATTTTTACAGCAACTACGGGTATTGTCTATGGACAAGCTCTTATATATTTACCAGCCTCTCTAGCAGTAGTCATGCTCTTCCAGTTTACTTGGATTGGCACATTGATTGATTGTATAATAAGAAAAAGATTACCTTCTCGAGCAGAAGTTATCTCTCTTATTATTTTATTTGCTGGTACTTTACTAGCTGCAGGTGTACTAGATGTCGATTTAAGCGGAATCGACTGGAGAGGCTGGGTTTATGGTTTCGCAGCCGCGGTATCCTTCTCACTTAACATGAACATCAATACTAAACAAGTAGAGGGAATGAATACTACTACTCGTCTGCTATGGGTTTCCTTTATCGCTGCTTTGATGATTTCGGTTTTCCAAAGCCCAGAAATTATGTGGAATGGGAAACTTTTCACAGAATCTCTTCTTTTCTTGGGACTAGGCTTAGGATTACTAGGTATCATTATCCCAATCTATTTCTTCGTAATTGCTGTACCAAAAGTAGGCGGGGCAGTTTCATCTATTTTAAGTGCAATGGAATTACCAGTTGCTGTTATGGTATCCGTGCTTGTTCTAAGTGAAGCTCTTACCTGGCTACAGGTACTAGGAATCGTTGTCATATTGATAGGTATGTGTATACCAACAATTGCAGACATCCGAAGAAAACAAAAACAACAGAAGGCTATATTTTAACTTGAAACGCTGAACTACTAGTTCAGCGTTTTTTTAATGATAAGAAAAGATTTAGGAATAGGCTTTCTATCACTCATTTACTTAAAGTAGATACCTTCATTTTTTATTTAATAAACTCAAGGATTCCTTCAACCAATCCATCTGCTAGAGGAAGGCTGGGATCTGTATATGTTGCCATATTTCCTGCTTCATCGACTGGAGATTCCTTTAATACATGATTCATCTTCTCAATGATCAATAGTTCAGAATCTCCCTTTGCTTGATGTAAAAGTTTTGCATCGTTACTTGGAACTTGCATATCAAATGTACCGTTTACGATTAATACTCTTGAATCTAATTGTTGAATTTGTTCAGCTGGATTGTATTGTAGCCATGAAATCATATATGGTTGAACAGACGGACGAAATATGCTTTGCAATTCATTAGAGACTTCTTCCACCTGTAGACCTTGCTTAAGCTTTTCTAATATTTTTTGAGATTCCTCCATAAGATTATTTGGTAACTGAGCGCTTAATTGCTCTTTTAATATCTCATCTATTGGTCTCCCCGCACCTGCTAGTGATATAAAGATAGAGGCATCTACCTCTTTTGCAGCAACCATACCTATAAGAGATCCTTCACTATGACCTATGAAGCCTATATCACTAAAGCGTTCGTCTTCTTTCGCAAAGTTTGCCCAGGCTTCTGCATCTTCAATATAGTGATGAAATCGTAGCTCTACTTCCTTTGTGGCAAGATCAATATTTTGTCCTACTCCTCTTTTATCATAGCGTATGCTAGCAATTCCTTCAGCTGCTAGTTCTTCTGCAATCATTTTTAAGCTATTATTTTTCCCTACCATAACTAAGGAGTTCCCATTACGATCGGTGGGTCCTGAACCTGCAAGAATAATCATAAGCGGAAAAGGTCCTTCCCCCTCAGGAACTTCTATTTGACCAATCATTTTGCCACCCTTTACTTCAATTTCTTCTAAATGCTCAGCAGTTCCTTCAAGTTCATTTACTTTGCTCACTTCAAACGGGAACGACTGCCCTTGTTGTGTAAACGTCCCGGCGATTTTTTCATTTTCCAGCTTTCCTAGAAAGGATATCTTTTGTCCCGGCAGCGGCATGTTAAAAGTAATATCAGTATCGTTTAGAGTAATGTTGGTAAGCGGGTGATCATTTAAACCCTGGATAGGGATACTAATACTTCCTTTTTCTTTTGTAAACTGTATAGTGATTGGTAACGGCTGATCAGGCACATTAATAGATCCTTCCCATATCCCTTCTACAGTCTCTAAGGAAACAGTTTTCTTTGATTCATCCTTACCTTTGGACACATCGTTCACCCCCTGTTTGTTACTACAAGCTGAAAGTATTATAAAAAGAAGTATTAAAGTTAATATAAGGCCCTTTTTATTGATTATTTCCATCCCCCTTCTGTTCTATTTTAAGTATAACAGTAGTGCATAAAGGAGTAAATATTTTAATTGTTGTTTAAAATAATTATTATAATTATTCATCATAAGCTTAAAGGGTTTAAATTTGCATGTCCCTTGGGCTGCGAAAACAGATGGGTGGCAGATTTCTTCGTCACCCGCAGTCGATCGGTTCTCGCGTATGCTATACGCTCCGAGCCTCTCTTCCTTGCTTCCTCGAACTCTTTGCCCCTCTGCTTTCTCGTACACTTGCTTAGATAAAGATGATTGCCTTCGGCCTTTTTCTCTTTATACAAAAAAGCCGCCACCGATTACTCGGTAACGACTTCCTATAGTGCCCAGCGACGTCCTACTCTTGCAGGGGAACCCCCAACTACCATCGGCGCGGCTACGAAACCAGATGGACGGCAGATTTCTTCGTCAGCTGCAGTCGATCGGTTCTCGCGTATGCTATACGCTCCGAGCCTCTCTTCCTTGCTTCCTCGAACTCTTTGCCCCTCTGCTTTCTCGCACACTTTCTTAGATAAAGATGATTGCCTTCGGCCTTTTCTCTTAATACAAAAAGCCGCCACCGATTACTCGGTAACGACTTCCTATAGTGCCCAGCGACGTCCTACTCTTGCAGGGGGAGACCCCCAACTACCATCGGCGCTGAAGAGCTTAACTTCCGTGTTCGGTATGGGAACGGGTGTGACCTCTTCGCCATCATCACTAGACTTGTCGGCTTTCAATACAAATTGTATGGAAACCCTACTGAGTTGTTCACTCAAAACTGGATAAAAGACATCAGTTGAAACAAACAATTTGGTTAAGTCCTCGATCGATTAGTATTCGTCAGCTGCACGTGTCGCCACGCTTCCACCCCGAACCTATCTACCTCATCGTCTTTGAGGGATCTTACTTACTTGCGTAATGGGAAATCTCATCTTGAGGGGGGCTTCGTGCTTAGATGCTTTCAGCACTTATCCCGTCCACACATAGCTACCCAACGATGCCCTTGGCAGAACAACTGGTACACCAGCGGTGTGTCCATCCCGGTCCTCTCGTACTAAGGACAGCTCCTCTCAAATTTCCTACGCCCACGACGGATAGGGACCGAACTGTCTCACGACGTTCTGAACCCAGCTCGCGTACCGCTTTAATGGGCGAACAGCCCAACCCTTGGGACCGACTACAGCCCCAGGATGCGATGAGCCGACATCGAGGTGCCAAACCTCCCCGTCGATGTGGACTCTTGGGGGAGATAAGCCTGTTATCCCCGGGGTAGCTTTTATCCGTTGAGCGATGGCCCTTCCATGCGGAACCACCGGATCACTAAGCCCGTCTTTCGACCCTGCTCGACTTGTAGGTCTCGCAGTCAAGCTCCCTTCTGCCTTTACACTCTTCGAATGATTTCCAACCATTCTGAGGGAACCTTTGGGCGCCTCCGTTACACTTTAGGAGGCGACCGCCCCAGTCAAACTGCCCGCCTGACACTGTCTCCTACCCGGGTTACGGGTATGGGTTAGAATTTCAATACAACCAGGGTAGTATCCCACCGACGCCTCCTCCGAAGCTGGCGCTCCGGGCTCTAAGGCTCCTACCTATCCTGTACAAGTTGCACCAAAATTCAATATCAAGCTACAGTAAAGCTCCACGGGGTCTTTCCGTCCTGTCGCGGGTAACCTGCATCTTCACAGGTACTATAATTTCACCGAGTCTCTCGTTGAGACAGTGCCCAGATCGTTACGCCTTTCGTGCGGGTCGGAACTTACCCGACAAGGAATTTCGCTACCTTAGGACCGTTATAGTTACGGCCGCCGTTTACTGGGGCTTCAATTCGCACCTTCGCTTGCGCTAAGCACTCCTCTTAACCTTCCAGCACCGGGCAGGCGTCAGCCCCTATACTTCACCTTACGGTTTTGCAGAGACCTGTGTTTTTGCTAAACAGTCGCCTGGGCCTATTCACTGCGGCTCTTCTAGGCTATACACCCAAAAGAGCACCCCTTCTCCCGAAGTTACGGGGTCATTTTGCCGAGTTCCTTAACGAGAGTTCTCTCGCTCACCTTAGGATTCTCTCCTCGACTACCTGTGTCGGTTTGCGGTACGGGCACCTCCCACCTCGTTAGAGGCTTTTCTTGGCAGTGTGAAATCAGGAACTTCGGACTAAGTCCTCGCCATCACAGCTCAATGTTACAGAGTGCGGATTTGCCTACACTCACACCTCACTGCTTGGACGTGCATAACCAACAGCACGCTTACCCTATCCTACTGCGTCCCCCATCACTCAAACGGTGGGGTGGTGGTACAGGAATATCAACCTGTTGTCCATCGTCTACGCCTATCGGCCTCGACTTAGGTCCCGACTAACCCTGAGCGGACGAGCCTTCCTCAGGAAACCTTAGTCATACGGTGGATGGGATTCTCACCCATCTTTCGCTACTCATACCGGCATTCTCACTTCTAAGCGCTCCACCAGTCCTTCCGGTCTGACTTCAACGCCCTTAGAACGCTCTCCTACCACTGATACCAAAGGTATCAATCCACAGCTTCGGTGATTTGTTTAGCCCCGATACATTTTCGGCGCAGCGTCACTCGACCAGTGAGCTATTACGCACTCTTTAAATGATGGCTGCTTCTAAGCCAACATCCTGGTTGTCTAAGCAACGCCACATCCTTTTCCACTTAACAAATACTTTGGGACCTTAGCTGGTGGTCTGGGCTGTTTCCCTCTTGACTACGGATCTTATCACTCGCAGTCTGACTCCCAAACATAAATCATTGGCATTCGGAGTTTGTCTGAATTCGGTAACCCGGGATGGGCCCCTAGTCCAAACAGTGCTCTACCTCCAAGATTCTAACGTTTGAGGCTAGCCCTAAAGCTATTTCGGAGAGAACCAGCTATCTCCAGGTTCGATTGGAATTTCTCCGCTACCCACACCTCATCCCCGCACTTTTCAACGTGCGTGGGTTCGGACCTCCAGTAAGTGTTACCTTACCTTCATCCTGGACATGGGTAGATCACCTGGTTTCGGGTCTACGACCACATACTCATTCGCCCTATTCAGACTCGCTTTCGCTGCGGCTCCGTCTTCTCAACTTAACCTCGCATGTAATCGTAACTCGCCGGTTCATTCTACAAAAGGCACGCCATCACCCGTTAACGGGCTTTGACTATTTGTAGGCACACGGTTTCAGGGTCTATTTCACTCCCCTTCCGGGGTGCTTTTCACCTTTCCCTCACGGTACTGGTTCACTATCGGTCACTAGGTAGTATTTAGCCTTGGGAGATGGTCCTCCCGGATTCCGACGGAATTTCACGTGTTCCGCCGTACTCAGGATACACTCTGGAGGGAATGAATTTTGGACTACGGGGCTTTTACCCTATCCTGCGGACCTTTCCAGGTCGCTTCATCTAACTCATTCTTTTGTAACTCCGTATAGAGTGTCCTACAACCCCAAGAGGCAAGCCTCTTGGTTTGGGCTCTTCCCGTTTCGCTCGCCGCTACTCAGGGAATCGAATTTTCTTTCTCTTCCTCCAGGTACTTAGATGTTTCAGTTCCCTGGGTGTGTCTCAGATGCGCTATGTATTCACGCAAATGTACTGCCCCATTACGGGCAGTGGGTTTCCCCATTCGGAAATCTCCGGATCGAAGCTCACTTACAGCTCCCCGAAGCATATCGGTGTTAGTGCCGTCCTTCGTCGACTCCTAGTGCCAAGGCATCCACCGTGCGCCCTTATTAACTTAACCTAAAAGTTAAAAGTACTACACTTGCGATCACGTAAGTGATCACAATTTGAATATCTTGCGTTTGTTTCTTTTTTTGATGTCGTTTTATCCAGTTTTCAAAGAACAAAATTATTTCGTTGGTGGAGCCTAGCGGGATCGAACCGCTGACCTCCTGCGTGCAAGGCAGGCGCTCTCCCAGCTGAGCTAAGGCCCCGAAATAAAAAAAGGTATGGTGGGCCTAAATGGACTCGAACCATCGACCTCACGCTTATCAGGCGTGCGCTCTAACCAGCTGAGCTATAGGCCCTCTTTGAATTTCCATATCTATTATATGTTAATATACATGAACATTCAAAACTGAACTGCAAAACGTTAAGATACAGATAAAGATCTGTATTCCGAATATATCCTTAGAAAGGAGGTGATCCAGCCGCACCTTCCGATACGGCTACCTTGTTACGACTTCACCCCAATCATCTGTCCCACCTTCGGCGGCTGGCTCCCAAAAGGGTTACCCCACCGACTTCGGGTGTTACAAACTCTCGTGGTGTGACGGGCGGTGTGTACAAGGCCCGGGAACGTATTCACCGTGGCATGCTGATCCACGATTACTAGCGATTCCGGCTTCATGTAGGCGAGTTGCAGCCTACAATCCGAACTGAGAACGGTTTTATGGGATTAGCTCACCCTCGCGGGGTTGCGACCCTCTGTACCGTCCATTGTAGCACGTGTGTAGCCCAGGTCATAAGGGGCATGATGATTTGACGTCATCCCCACCTTCCTCCGGTTTATCACCGGCAGTCACCTTAGAGTGCCCAACTGAATGCTGGCAACTAAGATCAAGGGTTGCGCTCGTTGCGGGACTTAACCCAACATCTCACGACACGAGCTGACGACAACCATGCACCACCTGTCACCGCTGTCCCCGAAGGGAAAAGCCTATCTCTAGGCCGGTCAGCGGGATGTCAAGACCTGGTAAGGTTCTTCGCGTTGCTTCGAATTAAACCACATGCTCCACCGCTTGTGCGGGCCCCCGTCAATTCCTTTGAGTTTCAGTCTTGCGACCGTACTCCCCAGGCGGAGTGCTTAATGCGTTAGCTGCAGCACTAAGGGGCGGAAACCCCCTAACACTTAGCACTCATCGTTTACGGCGTGGACTACCAGGGTATCTAATCCTGTTTGCTCCCCACGCTTTCGCGCCTCAGCGTCAGTTACAGACCAGAAAGCCGCCTTCGCCACTGGTGTTCCTCCAAATCTCTACGCATTTCACCGCTACACTTGGAATTCCGCTTTCCTCTTCTGTACTCAAGTCCCCCAGTTTCCAATGACCCTCCACGGTTGAGCCGTGGGCTTTCACATCAGACTTAAAGGACCGCCTGCGCGCGCTTTACGCCCAATAATTCCGGACAACGCTTGCCACCTACGTATTACCGCGGCTGCTGGCACGTAGTTAGCCGTGGCTTTCTAATGAGGTACCGTCAAGGTACGAGCAGTTACTCTCGTACTTGTTCTTCCCTCACAACAGAGTTTTACGATCCGAAAACCTTCTTCACTCACGCGGCGTTGCTCCATCAGACTTTCGTCCATTGTGGAAGATTCCCTACTGCTGCCTCCCGTAGGAGTCTGGGCCGTGTCTCAGTCCCAGTGTGGCCGATCACCCTCTCAGGTCGGCTACGCATCGTCGCCTTGGTGAGCCGTTACCTCACCAACTAGCTAATGCGCCGCGGGCCCATCCTGTAGTGACAGCCGAGACCGTCTTTTAACATCTCCTCATGTGAGGAAATGGATTATTCGGTATTAGCCCCGGTTTCCCGGAGTTATCCCAATCTACAGGGCAGGTTGCCCACGTGTTACTCACCCGTCCGCCGCTAAATCAGAAGAAGCAAGCTTCTTCATCATTCGCTCGACTTGCATGTATTAGGCACGCCGCCAGCGTTCGTCCTGAGCCAGGATCAAACTCTCCATAATAGAGAACTTAAAAAGCTCATTTTGTTTTGCTGGCATCATCATTAAATGATGTCAAAAATTGTTTTGCGTCAATACAACCGAAGTTGTTTGATGCTATATGTCTTAACGTTTTGCATGTTCAGTTTTCAATGTTCATGGTGGAGCCTAGCGGGATCGAACCGCTGACCTCCTGCGTGCAAGGCAGGCGCTCTCCCAGCTGAGCTAAGGCCCCAATATTATAAATAACTGGTCGGGAAGACAGGATTCGAACCTGCGACCCCTTGGTCCCAAACCAAGTGCTCTACCAAGCTGAGCTACTTCCCGTATATATGGCGCGCCCGGCAGGAGTCGAACCCACAACCTTCTGATCCGTAGTCAGACGCTCTATCCAATTGAGCTACGGGCGCTAATGTTTCATAAAAGTGGTGCCGAGGACCGGAATCGAACCGGTACGGTAGTCACCTACCGCAGGATTTTAAGTCCTGTGCGTCTGCCAGTTCCGCCACCCCGGCACTTTGATGAATCTTTGGAGCGGAAGACGAGGTTCGAACTCGCGACCCCCACCTTGGCAAGGTGGTGTTCTACCACTGAACTACTTCCGCTCGGTTATTAAGTTAAATGGTGCGGGTGAAGGGAGTCGAACCCCCACGCCTTGCGGCGCTAGATCCTAAGTCTAGTGCGTCTGCCAGTTCCGCCACACCCGCATATTTATTTCACAAAAAGTGAATGAGCCATGTAGGATTCGAACCTACGACCCTCTGATTAAAAGTCAGATGCTCTACCAACTGAGCTAATGGCTCGAAAAATGGTGCCGGAGAAAGGACTTGAACCCTCAACCTACTGATTACAAGTCAGTTGCTCTACCAGTTGAGCTACTCCGGCAGGAGTAAAGTTATGGTGGAGGATGACGGGCTCGAACCGCCGACCCTCTGCTTGTAAGGCAGATGCTCTCCCAGCTGAGCTAATCCTCCTGGGTAATATTAATTTCTTATTACAAGCCCAGCGACGTCCTACTCTTGCAGGGGGAGACCCCCAACTACCATCGGCGCTGAAGAGCTTAACTTCCGTGTTCGGTATGGGAACGGGTGTGACCTCTTCGCCATCATCACTAGACTTGAATAATTTAATTGAAAGACAAGTTCTATTATAACAAGTTTGTAGAGTTTTACAAGCCTTATTATCAAAAAAATATTATTCTTTCAAAACTGAATAAACTGACATCATTAGAAACAAACAATTTGGTTAAGTCCTCGATCGATTAGTATTCGTCAGCTGCACGTGTCGCCACGCTTCCACCCCGAACCTATCTACCTCATCGTCTTTGAGGGATCTTACTTACTTGCGTAATGGGAAATCTCATCTTGAGGGGGGCTTCGTGCTTAGATGCTTTCAGCACTTATCCCGTCCACACATAGCTACCCAGCGATGCCCTTGGCAGAACAACTGGTACACCAGCGGTGTGTCCATCCCGGTCCTCTCGTACTAAGGACAGCTCCTCTCAAATTTCCTACGCCCACGACGGATAGGGACCGAACTGTCTCACGACGTTCTGAACCCAGCTCGCGTACCGCTTTAATGGGCGAACAGCCCAACCCTTGGGACCGACTACAGCCCCAGGATGCGATGAGCCGACATCGAGGTGCCAAACCTCCCCGTCGATGTGGACTCTTGGGGGAGATAAGCCTGTTATCCCCGGGTAGCTTTTATCCGTTGAGCGATGGCCCTTCCATGCGGAACCACCGGATCACTAAGCCCGTCTTTCGACCCTGCTCGACTTGTAGGTCTCGCAGTCAAGCTCCCTTCTGCCTTTACACTCTTCGAATGATTTCCAACCATTCTGAGGGAACCTTTGGGCGCCTCCGTTACACTTTAGGAGGCGACCGCCCCAGTCAAACTGCCCGCCTGACACTGTCTCCTACCCGGGTTACGGGTATGGGTTAGAATTTCAATACAACCAGGGTAGTATCCCACCGACGCCTCCTCCGAAGCTGGCGCTCCGGGCTCTAAGGCTCCTACCTATCCTGTACAAGTTGCACCAAAATTCAATATCAAGCTACAGTAAAGCTCCACGGGGTCTTTCCGTCCTGTCGCGGGTAACCTGCATCTTCACAGGTACTATAATTTCACCGAGTCTCTCGTTGAGACAGTGCCCAGATCGTTACGCCTTTCGTGCGGGTCGGAACTTACCCGACAAGGAATTTCGCTACCTTAGGACCGTTATAGTTACGGCCGCCGTTTACTGGGGCTTCAATTCGCACCTTCGCTTGCGCTAAGCACTCCTCTTAACCTTCCAGCACCGGGCAGGCGTCAGCCCCTATACTTCACCTTACGGTTTTGCAGAGACCTGTGTTTTTGCTAAACAGTCGCCTGGGCCTATTCACTGCGGCTCTTCTAGGCTATACACCCAAAAGAGCACCCCTTCTCCCGAAGTTACGGGGTCATTTTGCCGAGTTCCTTAACGAGAGTTCTCTCGCTCACCTTAGGATTCTCTCCTCGACTACCTGTGTCGGTTTGCGGTACGGGCACCTCCCACCTCGTTAGAGGCTTTTCTTGGCAGTGTGAAATCAGGAACTTCGGACTAAGTCCTCGCCATCACAGCTCAATGTTACAGAGTGCGGATTTGCCTACACTCACACCTCACTGCTTGGACGTGCATAACCAACAGCACGCTTACCCTATCCTACTGCGTCCCCCCATCACTCAAACGGTGGGGTGGTGGTACAGGAATATCAACCTGTTGTCCATCGTCTACGCCTATCGGCCTCGACTTAGGTCCCGACTAACCCTGAGCGGACGAGCCTTCCTCAGGAAACCTTAGTCATACGGTGGATGGGATTCTCACCCATCTTTCGCTACTCATACCGGCATTCTCACTTCTAAGCGCTCCACCAGTCCTTCCGGTCTGACTTCAACGCCCTTAGAACGCTCTCCTACCACTGATACCAAAGGTATCAATCCACAGCTTCGGTGATTTGTTTAGCCCCGATACATTTTCGGCGCAGCGTCACTCGACCAGTGAGCTATTACGCACTCTTTAAATGATGGCTGCTTCTAAGCCAACATCCTGGTTGTCTAAGCAACGCCACATCCTTTTCCACTTAACAAATACTTTGGGACCTTAGCTGGTGGTCTGGGCTGTTTCCCTCTTGACTACGGATCTTATCACTCGCAGTCTGACTCCCAAACATAAATCATTGGCATTCGGAGTTTGTCTGAATTCGGTAACCCGGGATGGGCCCCTAGTCCAAACAGTGCTCTACCTCCAAGATTCTAACGTTTGAGGCTAGCCCTAAAGCTATTTCGGAGAGAACCAGCTATCTCCAGGTTCGATTGGAATTTCTCCGCTACCCACACCTCATCCCCGCACTTTTCAACGTGCGTGGGTTCGGACCTCCAGTAAGTGTTACCTTACCTTCATCCTGGACATGGGTAGATCACCTGGTTTCGGGTCTACGACCACATACTCATTCGCCCTATTCAGACTCGCTTTCGCTGCGGCTCCGTCTTCTCAACTTAACCTCGCATGTAATCGTAACTCGCCGGTTCATTCTACAAAAGGCACGCCATCACCCGTTAACGGGCTTTGACTATTTGTAGGCACACGGTTTCAGGGTCTATTTCACTCCCCTTCCGGGGTGCTTTTCACCTTTCCCTCACGGTACTGGTTCACTATCGGTCACTAGGTAGTATTTAGCCTTGGGAGATGGTCCTCCCGGATTCCGACGGAATTTCACGTGTTCCGCCGTACTCAGGATACACTCTGGAGGGAATGAATTTTGGACTACGGGGCTTTTACCCTATCCTGCGGACCTTTCCAGGTCGCTTCATCTAACTCATTCTTTTGTAACTCCGTATAGAGTGTCCTACAACCCCAAGAGGCAAGCCTCTTGGTTTGGGCTCTTCCCGTTTCGCTCGCCGCTACTCAGGGAATCGAATTTTCTTTCTCTTCCTCCAGGTACTTAGATGTTTCAGTTCCCTGGGTGTGTCTCAGATGCGCTATGTATTCACGCAAATGTACTGCCCCATTACGGGCAGTGGGTTTCCCCATTCGGAAATCTCCGGATCGAAGCTCACTTACAGCTCCCCGAAGCATATCGGTGTTAGTGCCGTCCTTCGTCGACTCCTAGTGCCAAGGCATCCACCGTGCGCCCTTATTAACTTAACCTAAAAGTTAAAAGTACTACACTTGCAATCACGTAAGTGATCACAATTTGAATATCTTGCGTTTGTTTCTTTTTTGATGTCGTTTTATCCAGTTTTCAAAGAACAATTTAAATGCTCATCATAAAAATGAACACTCAAAACTGAACTGCAAAACGTTAAGATACAGATAAAGATCTGTATTCCGAATATATCCTTAGAAAGGAGGTGATCCAGCCGCACCTTCCGATACGGCTACCTTGTTACGACTTCACCCCAATCATCTGTCCCACCTTCGGCGGCTGGCTCCCAAAAGGGTTACCCCACCGACTTCGGGTGTTACAAACTCTCGTGGTGTGACGGGCGGTGTGTACAAGGCCCGGGAACGTATTCACCGTGGCATGCTGATCCACGATTACTAGCGATTCCGGCTTCATGTAGGCGAGTTGCAGCCTACAATCCGAACTGAGAACGGTTTTATGGGATTAGCTCACCCTCGCGGGGTTGCGACCCTCTGTACCGTCCATTGTAGCACGTGTGTAGCCCAGGTCATAAGGGGCATGATGATTTGACGTCATCCCCACCTTCCTCCGGTTTATCACCGGCAGTCACCTTAGAGTGCCCAACTGAATGCTGGCAACTAAGATCAAGGGTTGCGCTCGTTGCGGGACTTAACCCAACATCTCACGACACGAGCTGACGACAACCATGCACCACCTGTCACCGCTGTCCCCGAAGGGAAAAGCCTATCTCTAGGCCGGTCAGCGGGATGTCAAGACCTGGTAAGGTTCTTCGCGTTGCTTCGAATTAAACCACATGCTCCACCGCTTGTGCGGGCCCCCGTCAATTCCTTTGAGTTTCAGTCTTGCGACCGTACTCCCCAGGCGGAGTGCTTAATGCGTTAGCTGCAGCACTAAGGGGCGGAAACCCCCTAACACTTAGCACTCATCGTTTACGGCGTGGACTACCAGGGTATCTAATCCTGTTTGCTCCCCACGCTTTCGCGCCTCAGCGTCAGTTACAGACCAGAAAGCCGCCTTCGCCACTGGTGTTCCTCCAAATCTCTACGCATTTCACCGCTACACTTGGAATTCCGCTTTCCTCTTCTGTACTCAAGTCCCCCAGTTTCCAATGACCCTCCACGGTTGAGCCGTGGGCTTTCACATCAGACTTAAAGGACCGCCTGCGCGCGCTTTACGCCCAATAATTCCGGACAACGCTTGCCACCTACGTATTACCGCGGCTGCTGGCACGTAGTTAGCCGTGGCTTTCTAATGAGGTACCGTCAAGGTACGAGCAGTTACTCTCGTACTTGTTCTTCCCTCACAACAGAGTTTTACGATCCGAAAACCTTCTTCACTCACGCGGCGTTGCTCCATCAGACTTTCGTCCATTGTGGAAGATTCCCTACTGCTGCCTCCCGTAGGAGTCTGGGCCGTGTCTCAGTCCCAGTGTGGCCGATCACCCTCTCAGGTCGGCTACGCATCGTCGCCTTGGTGAGCCGTTACCTCACCAACTAGCTAATGCGCCGCGGGCCCATCCTGTAGTGACAGCCGAAACCGTCTTTTAACATCTCCCCATGTGAGGAAATGGATTATTCGGTATTAGCCCCGGTTTCCCGGAGTTATCCCAATCTACAGGGCAGGTTGCCCACGTGTTACTCACCCGTCCGCCGCTAAATCAGAAGAAGCAAGCTTCTTCATCATCCGCTCGACTTGCATGTATTAGGCACGCCGCCAGCGTTCGTCCTGAGCCAGGATCAAACTCTCCATAATAGAGAACTTAAAAAGCTCATTTTGTTTTGCTGGCATCATCATTAAATGATGTCATTTCTTTTGCTTGAAGAACTAGTCTATCAAGCTATATTTCTTAACGTTTTGCATGTTCAGTTTTCAATGTTCATTGCGCCGTTTCGTTTTGGCGACTTTAATATCATACCAAATCTACTTTTCAATGTCAACAACTTTTTTTAAATTGTTTTTCGTGAAATTCGAAGTAAAAATGAGAACTTGATTACTATACCACCATGTGTGCACCTATTACAAGGGTTTTATACAAAAAAATAAATAAAACTTTCGGCGCACTATATATAGTGATATAAATTAAAAGAGATACTACCAATGGTAGTATCTCTTTCCTTGTTCCTTTTAATCTCTATGACGCATTGTAGGGAATAATAGGACATCGCGAATAGATGGAGAATTTGTTAATAACATCACCAAACGATCTATCCCGATTCCTAGTCCTCCTGTAGGTGGCATTCCATATTCTAAAGCTTCTAAGAAATCCTCATCCATTTCATGTGCTTCATCATTTCCAGCAGCTTTTTCTTCTAATTGCGCTTCAAAGCGTTGACGTTGATCGATAGGATCGTTCAACTCCGTGAACGCATTAGCATGCTCACGACGAACTATAAACAACTCAAAGCGATCAGTAAAGCGTCCATCTTCTGGATTTTTCTTCGCAAGCGGAGAAACCTCTACTGGATGACCATAGATAAATGTTGGTTGAACTAAAGTCTCTTCTACTTTTTGCTCAAAGAATTCATTTAACACATGACCTACTTCCATAGAAGGTTTCACATCTACACCATGTTCTTTAGCCAATGCATGAGCATCCTCTTTCGTCATCTCTTTCCAGAAATCAACTCCAGTTGTCTCTTTAACCGCATCAGCCATATGCCAACGTCTCCAGCCAGGCGCTAAGTTAATCTCATCGTCTCCATATTTAACGGTAGAAGAACCTAGAACTTCCTGCGCTACATGCGCTACCATGTTCTCTGTCAGGTTCATAATATCTTTATAATCAGCATACGCCTCATATAACTCAATCATTGTAAACTCTGGGTTATGTCGAGTAGATACACCTTCGTTACGGAACACACGACCTATTTCGTATACCTTTTCCAGTCCACCTACAATTAGGCGTTTTAAATGTAATTCGATTGCAATACGTAAGTAAAGCTCCATATCTAACGCATTATGATGCGTAATAAACGGACGAGCTGCTGCCCCTCCTGCTACAGTATGTAACAATGGTGTTTCTACTTCTAAGTAGCCCTGGCTATCTAAGTAACGACGCATCGATTGAATGATTCGACTTCTAGTGATAAATGTATTTTTGCTTTCCTCGCTAGTCATTAAATCTAAATAGCGTTGGCGATAGCGTTGTTCCACATCTTTTAAGCCATGAAATTTTTCCGGCATTGGACGTAATGACTTTGTTAAGAAGGTAAATTCTGTTGCTTTTACTGACAATTCACCTACCTGAGTTCTAAATACATTTCCGCGAACTCCTACAATGTCTCCTAAGTCAGCTGTTGTAAATAGTTCATAGGCATCTTCACCGATTGCATCTTTTCGTACATATATCTGAATTTGCCCACCCAAGTCTTGGATATGCGCAAAGCCAGCTTTCCCTTTTCCACGCTTGGTCATAATTCGACCTGCAACCACTACTTCGTGAGATGTTTCTTCTAACTGTTCTTTTGTGAACTCATCAAATTCAGCAATAACTTGATCACTTAAATGAGTTCTTTCATATTTACCACCAAAAGGATCTAATCCTTTTTCTTGTATGGTAGTCATCTTCTGGCGTCTCACCAAAAGTTGATCATTTAATTCTTCCATGTTAGACATTTCCTTCACTCCTTTTGCAATCTATTATTCGCAAGTATCATTTACGTTGCATTTATTGTACACAATTTCAGGGTTCTCTTCATCTTTTATTTCACAATCGAAGATTTTTCATTTTTCTGACGTATGATAAAAACGGAAAGAGCCGCCACTTGTCGTGACAGCCCACTAATTAAGCAAGAATTGTACTAGCCTCATTATATTCCTTTGAGGATTCTTCTGCAAAGAATCGTAAGTAGTCCTTAAGCTCTTGAGCAGTTTCTGTTTGGTTAATCATATTTCTTGCTGTACCATTCCCTCGAATGCCTTTAAGGTACCAAGATGCATGCTTACGCATTTCACGAACCGCAATGCCCTCTCCCTTTAAAGCTGTTAAACGATCAAAATGTAATAAACACACATCTATTTTCTCTTGGACTGTCGGCTCTGGTTTCAATTCTCCTGTTTCTAGGTATTCCACTGTACGATAAATCATCCATGGATCCCCTAAAGCAGCGCGTCCAATCATTACTGCGTCGACACCTGTTTCCTCTAACATACGCTTCGCATCTTGCGGTGTATTTACATCACCGTTACCGATGACTGGTATATTTACTGCTTCCTTTACTTGGCGGATTAAATCCCAATTTGCATGACCTTCATACATTTGTACACGAGTACGTCCATGAACGGCAACCGCTGCTCCACCAGCTCGTTCCACAGCTTGAGCATTTTCAACCATGTATAAATGCTCTTCATCCCAGCCAGTGCGCATTTTAACACTTACCGGTTTTTTTACGTTATCTACAACTGCAGAAACCATTTCATATATCTTGTTAGGGTCTAGAAGCCATCTTGCACCAGCTTCACATTTTATAATCTTGTTAACTGGGCACCCCATGTTAATATCTATAATGTCTGCAGAAGTATGTTCATCTACATACTTAGCAGCTGCTACAAGTGTTTCCTTCTCACCACCAAAAATCTGAAGTGATAGTGGATTTTCTCGCTCATCAATATAAAGCATGCTCAAAGTCTTTTCGTTCTTAAACACGATCCCTTTATCACTGATCATTTCAGCGTAGACTAGTCCTGCTCCAAATTCTTTTACTGTTAGGCGGAATGCTGAATTACAGATGCCAGCCATAGGAGCTAAAACTACTCGGTTATCCATTACGTGCTTACCAATTTGAAATGGTTTAGTTGATGCGTTAGTCATTATTCTTCACCTTCTTCTGCTACTCCTTTTAGTTCTTCTAGCTTTATATCGAGTATGGCAGCTATTTTTTCCAACTGTTTTTCGGTTGGAACACGCTTACCTTGTTCTATTTTGCCAAGTATAGACACAGACATATCCATTTCTTTTGCAAGTTCTACTTGCTTAATCATCTTTAACCTTCGAAATGCACGAATGCGTCGACCCCATCGAACGATTTCCATAAATGGACGCCCTCTTTCTGATCATGCACTATATTCGAAAAAGCTTGTTTTGTACTTGGATGGACTAATTCAGAGTTTATTTCCACAAGCGGAACAAGCACGAACCCTCTTTCTGTCATCCTAGGATGAGGAATGATTAGGTCTTCCGTTTTCATATTTTCTTCATTATACAACAAAATGTCAAGGTCTACAGTTCTCGGACCCCAGCGAACTAATCTCTTTCTTCCGAGCAAGTCCTCTATTTCGTTGCATTTTTTTAATAATTCATGAGGAGAATATAAAGTCTTAAGCTCTACGACTATATTTAAAAAAGCGGCTTGGTCCACGTATCCCACTGGATCTGTCTCATAGACCGATGACATCCTTTTTACCTCTATCTGTTTTGTCTCTTTCAATAAACCGACTGCCTCTTGTAAAAACTCTAAACGATTTCCAATATTAGAACCTAGAGAAATATATGCTAAATTCATATTGTACCTCTCGTTATATTGACAGCCACCGAAGTGTAGTGCCCAATAATCGGAGGATTTGGTTTCACTAAATGTATTCGACATCCACTTACCTTTTCTTTATACTCCTCCAGTATTCGAGAGGCAATTCTCTCAGCCACAGCTTCTATTAACAAATAAGGTTTTCCTTCCACTATTTCCTTACAAAGCTCAAATACCTCAGCATAGTTAACCGTTTCGTCTAAATTATCTGTTTCTCCAGCTTTTTTTAAGTCGCAAGCAAGCGTCACTGTCACTTTAAAAATTTGACCAAGCTTTGTTTCCTCTGGAAGCGCTCCATGAAAGCCGTAAAATTCTAAATCGTTTAAATGAATATAATCCATTCGTTAAACCTCCACTTTCATATCGGTGCCTTTGCCCATTAAAGCATCCATCATTTTTGTCATTCTTGCAATCTCCATGACATCATGCACTCTTACTATATGACAGCCAAGCTGGACACCATAGCAAACAGTGGCTCCTGTGCCCTCCATTCGCTCGTCCACAGGTAAATTTAACACATTGCCAATCATGCGCTTACGGGATGTAGCAAGCAATACTGGGTAGCCCATATCCACTAGGTCAGCTAAATGCTGCATCATTAAAATATTTTGTTCGTGAGACTTCGCAAATCCAATACCGGGGTCTAACCAAATATTTTCATGAGGAATACCTGCTGACCTTGCAATTTGAATGCTTTCTTCTAAATCCCGCTTCGCTTCTGTCCAAAAATCTACATAGTCTTCATTATCTCGATTGTGCATTAGAATAATAGGGACATTCAATTCTGCTGCCACCTCGGCAATCTTGGTATCTCTCTTGGCTCCCCAAATATCATTAATAATGTGGGCACCAGCTTCTATAGCTGCTCTTGCAACAGTAGATTTATACGTATCAATAGAAATAATAGCATTTACCTGCTGACTGATAGCCTTAATGACAGGTACCACACGTGCAATTTCTTCTTCGTCAGATATGAGTGTGTATCCCGGTCTTGTAGATTCTCCTCCCACATCTATTATCTTTGCTCCTTCTGCCACCATTTGTTTTGCTCTAGCAACAGCTTGTTCTATCTCATTAAACTTTCCTCCATCTGAAAAAGAATCTGGCGTCACGTTTAGAATACCCATTATGATTGTTTCATTTCGAAAATCTAGAGTGACTCCTCCCATTTCAAGTGGATGCGAGTTGTATTGTAAATTCATGCTATGTCCTCCTTTCTCCCTCTATACATTCTACGTATTGTTTATGAAGCACTTTATAAACAGGGCCCTGGTTACCCAAAAACTGTTTCTCCCCAATACTTTTAATCGGAACTATTTCCTGAACTGCGTTTGTTATAAATACCTCATCCGCCAATTCTAGTTGAGACTTTGTATAAAGACCTTCCGCTATATCCATTGTACAGTTTTTTAAAATCCATTTCCTAGTCGTGCCATTTAAAATACCAGTCTCTACTGAGGGAGTATATACTTTACCGTCCTTCACCCAAAAGACATTAGAAGTAATGCCTTCTGCAACAAAACCTTCTGCATTTACAAAAATTCCTTCCTGCGTGGCCAAAGAATCTATTTCAAATCTAGCTTGAACATTGTTTGCAAAGTGATGGGATTTATGACGTATGGAGCTTTCTGGAGAATTTCTGACAGTCTTTAACCAAATTGCTGACTTCTCTTTTCCTCGTACGGTAGAAGGAAGAGGCTTTCGAAATATAATAACGGTTGGTTGAGGATAATCGCTTGGCTGAAGACCAATGTCATGAATGCCTGCAGAGACATTTAATCGAAAATATCCATCTTCCCCGTTATTCGCTGCTGTTAATAAATTCACAGCCTTCAGAATAGACTGCTTCTCATATGGTATTGCTATTCGAAAGTCTGACAGCGCCTTCGAGAGTCTTGACCAATGCTCGTCCCACAAAAAAACTTCGCCATTGTAAGTTCGAAACGTTTCGAAAAAACCTAGACCATACAAAAAGCCATGATCATAGGCTGATACTGTCAGTTCACTTGCTTTAAATAGCTGTCCATCCTTCCATGCCTCCATTTAAAGCATCTCCTTAGCGTAACAGTGATCTTTTACAAAATTTTGGATAAGCTTTTTCCCTTCCTCCGTCATAATAGATTCGGGATGGAATTGTACACCTTCTACCGCAAACTCTTTGTGACGCAGCCCCATTATTTCTCCCTCTTCCGTCCACGATGTAACTTCAAGACAGTCTGGAAGGGATTTTCTTTCCACTATTAAAGAATGATAGCGAGTAGCATGGAACGGGTTAGGCATATCCTTATTTACACCCTTATCATCATGAAAGACTAGAGACGTTTTCCCGTGCATCAATCGTTCTGCGCGAATTACTTTACCGCCAAAAGCTTGACCAATTGATTGATGCCCTAAACAAACCCCTAGTATAGGAATTTTTCCTGCGAAATAGGTTATTACATCTAAGCTAATGCCTGCCTCATTCGGAGTGCAAGGACCGGGAGACACCACAATGATTTGAGGTGACAATCGTTTGATCTCTTCTATAGAAAGCTCATCATTACGAACGACCCTTACCTCTACACCCTGCTCTCCGATGTATTGCACAAGGTTGTAGGTAAAAGAATCGTAGTTATCAATCATTAATATCATTTGCTTCCCCCTTCTGCCATTGCCTTCGCCTGCCATAATGCCTTCGCTTTGTTAATCGACTCCTTATATTCTGCGCTAGGCTTCGAATCAATCACAATACCTGCTCCAGCTTGGATATGTGCCATTCTATCTTGAATAAACGCCGTCCGGATAACAATATTAAGCTCTATATCCCCTGAATAACCAAGCCATCCTATAGAACCTGTATACAAACCTCTTCGCACAGGCTCTAATTCTTCTATTATTTCCATCGTTCTTATTTTAGGAGCGCCAGTAATAGTACCACCCGGGAACATTGCCCGTACTATATCTGCGTTTGTGACACCAGGACGTAACTCTCCTTTTACATTGGAGACGATATGCATGACATGAGAATATCGCTCAATCGCCATGAACTCATTCACTTCAACGGTGCCATAGGCAGAAACACGTCCTAAGTCGTTCCGTTCCAAATCAACAAGCATTACATGCTCAGCACGCTCTTTTTCATTTTCAATCAGCTCATTAGCCAACAATATATCCTCTGCTTCGTCTTTTCCTCTAGATCTTGTACCAGCAATAGGACGTGTAGAAAGTTCCATTCCCTTTTTCTTCACTAACAGTTCTGGAGATCCCGATACAACAGCAAAGTCCGGAGAATGTATATACGCCATATAAGGAGAAGGATTGAAAGTACGTAATGCCTCATACATCTCGACGGGTGATGCCTTTAACTCTTTTGATTGGCGAACTGATAAATTAACTTGGAATACATCTCCTTGAGCAATATAATCTTGAATTTTTAGAGTAGCGGCTTTAAATTCCTCTGCACTAACAGATACATGTAGCTGAGCTGAATCCTCATGAAATTCCGTGGCAGCTCCCGGTAGAAATATTCTGGACGATATGCCCTGGTCAGCTGCCTGTCTGTATTGTTCCTCCATTTTAACTAAGTCCTCTTTACTGTTGGAGAGCTTCATCAGTGTTACCACTTCTGTCTCCACATCTAAAACAGCCCAGCAGTCTAGCAGGTAAAAATAGATATCCGGTATTTGCAAATCGTCTTTTGAGAGATTTGGTAGGGATTCTATCTTTCTAGCATAATCATAGCTAATAAAACCAGCAGCCCCTCCTTGAAAATCGGGAAGCTTTTCATCGTAAAGGATTTTATATTCAGCAATGAGTCGCTCTAGCTCCTCTAAAGGTTCACCTTCTCTAAATTCTTTTTCTCCTTCTCTCCAAACAATGTGGATTCCCTTCTCATCAGACTTGACAGTAGCTAAAGGATTCCATGCTGCAACAGAAAGATGCCCACCTCTCCCGCTCTCTAAGAACAAATGATGTGTTTCATTTTTGGTAAGTTCTTTATATCCATAAAAAAATGCCTCTTTAGACATTTGAAAAGAATGTGTATCAAGGTGTAATTCCACTATTTTTTATCCCCCTAAAAAAACAATCTGACTTCATCTTAACGCGAAACTGTTGCTTTTTGCCACAAAAAAGAGAGGAAGTAAATAAACTTCCTCTCATGAAATCAACTATTATGAAATTAACATCCCAAGCACTTAATTAGTCTTCGAATTGATAAAGAGGTGTGCTTAAGTAACGCTCACCGTTATCAGGGATAACAGCAAGAACTTTTTTACCTTTGCCAAGCTGTTTTGCCAGCTGAAGCGCTCCATATATAGCAGCTCCTGCAGATACTCCGCCTAAAATCCCTTCGTTTTTAGCTACTTCACGAGAAGTTGCATAAGCGTCCTCGTTAGAAACTTGAATAATGGAATTGTATAACTCTGTATCTAATACTTCTGGTACAAATCCTGCTCCAATTCCTTGGATTTTATGGGGTCCTGGTTTACCACCAGAAAGAACACTAGAATCTTTTGGTTCAACAGCAGCAATATGAATGTTTGGGAATTTTTCCTTCAACACGCCACCAGCACCTGTGATTGTACCACCAGTACCTATTCCTGCAACAAATCCATCTAATTGGTCAAACGCTTCAACAATTTCAGGACCAGTTGTTAAACGATGTACCTCTGGGTTAGCTGGGTTATTAAATTGTTGGGGCATGAACCAGCCATTTTTGTCCGCTAATTCTTGCGATTTCGCAATTGCTCCCTTCATACCGTCTGCTCCAGGAGTTAAAACTAATTCCGCACCGTAAGCACGAAGTAGGTTTCTACGCTCTAAGCTCATTGTATCAGGCATTACTAATACCGCTTTATACCCTTTAGCTGAGGCAATCATCGCAAGTCCAATCCCTGTGTTTCCGCTAGTCGGTTCGATAATAGTACTGTCAGCAGTTAATTTACCCGATTTTTCAGCATTTTCAATCATTGCTAGAGCAATACGGTCTTTTACGCTGCTACCTGGGTTGAAGTATTCTAATTTTACGTAAACTTCAGCATCTTCTAGGTTAGTCACTCTGTTTAGTTTGACAATCGGTGTTTTACCTATTAAATCCGCTACACTATTCGCTAACTTTGCCATTCTACGATTCACTCCTAATCCCTACTTGATTGATAGGTTTTATTTCCTATATCATATCAATCTTAGAGAACTACTGTCAATTAATACAGTTCGCCAAATAAAGTAAATTTTTTCGAGGTAAGATCCACTAAATTATTGGAGCCTCTCTTAATTTTATGCGACTTCAAACAAAAATAGTCTACCTACAATTCTCTCGATCAATACAAAACTACTTATTTTCTTTACGATAAATAAAAAGACAAAGAAAACCAAGAATTGAGATTCTCACTTTTCTTTGTCCATCGCCTATTGCATTAAAAAATATTTTTGTTTATTGTTCACCGTATATCCACTCTGCTTTATATTCCTGCCAGAATGATTCTTGAGTTACGGATTGGGGTATTTGGCTCAGCGCAAGCTCTCGCTTTATATGACCTTCTACTTCATCATAAGAGAAGGCTTGCCCTTCAAATATATTCTGTACAAGTGCTATCGCGTACCTGCCATCCTTAAGCTCAATTACCCCACTCGTTTTTCCTTCTTTAACCTTAGCTAAAGCTTCAACTATAGCCTCATCTATCGAATCAGTGCCTTTTGAAATGTAGCCGACATCTCCCCCTAAGCTCGCGGAGCTAGGATCTATGGAGCGCTCTCTTGCTAATCCATCAAAGGAAGAGCCATCCTTTAATTCTGTTAAAACAGCATTACCTTCCTCTTCTGTAGCAATATAAATTAAACTAGTACGATAGGAAGTTGGGATATTGTAGAGATTTTTGTTATTTTCATAGAAATCTTTCATCTCTTTCGCCTCTACGTTAATATCTTTTGCCAATACCTTTTCTAAAATTAGACGAGCGCGAATTTTTTTCCTTAATACCTCTTCGTCATATGCTTGAAGGGAAGTGTCTGTGCCTTCCCTTGTAGAACGTATTAATGCCAGTTCTAAATTTATTTCATCATCTGTTACCTTAATATCATTTTTCTTAGCTGCAGCTTCCATTACCTCTGCATTAACCATGTCCAAGAGTACTTCTTTCCCATACACCATTTCCATTGAAGCCATCCATTGCTCTTTCGTAATAACCTTTCCATCAACTGACGCGACTTCTTCAGATGCTTTTGCTTGTCGATCATTTGGTATTAACCAAGCTATAAACCAAAGTAGGTTGCCAAGTAAAAGTATACCAAGTACTACAAGTACCGGTTTAGTTTTTAAATGTCGTTTAGGTTGAGATGGAATATTATTATGAATTGATTTCATCGATAAAGGACTCCAGTTCATTTACTGAGTAATTATATTTTTCCATACAGAAGTGACAATGAGCCTCTGCTCCTCCGTCCTCTTCTATCATGTCCCGGATTTCACTTTCTCCTAAGCTAATAATAGCACTGCCAAATCGATCTTTAGAGCAATTACATTCAAACGCCACAGGCATATTATTTAATATTTGTACATTGTCCTCCCCTAAAATTTCAAACAATAGTTGCTCGGGAGTTAATCCTCTTTCGATTAACTTGGACACTGGTTCCATTTTATTTAAATGTTCTTCAATAATTGTAATTGTTTCATCATCTGTTCCTGGTAATAACTGAATGATAAATCCTCCAGCCGCCAAAATAGAGTTATCTGGATTTACTAAAACCCCTAACCCTACAGAGGAAGGAACCTGTTCAGATACTGCATAATAGTACGTGAAGTCCTCTGCTACTTCGCCAGAAACAATTGGTACTTGTCCTGTAAAGAAATCACGCATACCTAAATCCTTCACAACAGTCAAAGTACCTTCTGTTCCTACTGCACGACGAACATCCAGCTTACCAACGGCATTCAAGTCAAAATGTACTTGAGGATTGGTTACATATCCACGAACCTCACCTTTTGCATTGCTATCAATGATCATTGGACCAATAGGACCGTCGCCTTCCACTTTAACCGTTAACTTGTCCTCACCTTTTAACATTGCCCCCATCATAACGGCTGCTGTCATTGATCTACCAAGTGCTGCAGAGGCAGTTGGCCACGTTTGATGACGTCGTTGCGCCTCTCCTACTGTATCTGTTGTGCGAACTGCAAATGCTCGTACACTGCCTTCAAAAGCCAGAGCTCTTACTAAATAATCATTCATTTATTTTATACCTCTTTCTTCTAAATTTCGTTGATAAATTAAATATAACCCTTTCAATGTCAAGAAGGGATCAATGATATCCATGACAGTCGACTCATTTCCTATTAAAGAAGCTAGCCCTCCTGTGGAGATAACTTTTGGTGCCTTTTTAGAAACTTTTTTCATCCTATTTACGATGCCCTCAACCTGCCCCACATATCCAAAAACAATCCCTGACTGCATGGCAGAAACTGTGTTTTTTCCTATAACATGCTCGGGAGTAGTAAGTTCAATCCTAGGAAGTTTACTAGCCTTTTCAAACAATGCTTCTGTGGAGATTCCGATGCCGGGCGCTATTGCTCCTCCCATATACTCTCCTTTTTCGTTGACATAACAGTATGTTGTTGCTGTTCCAAAATCAACAATTATTAAAGGAGCACCATATTCATGAATTGCCGCTACTGCATTGACAATACGATCTGCACCGACCTCACGTGGGTTTTCATATTTTATATTTAATCCCGTCTTTATACCGGGACCTACTACTAAGGGTTTTATACCGAAATATTTTTTACACATTGCCTCTAATGAAAACATGATTGGTGGAACCACCGAGGAAATAATAATACCTTCTATTTGTTCAAAGGATATATTCACATGGGAAAAAAGTGCTTTGACCTGCATCCCGAATTCGTCCTCTGTTTTACGACGGTCTGTTTCCATTCTCCAGTGATGGATCAGCTGATCATCTTGATAAACTCCTAAAACAATGTTCGTATTTCCTGTATCAAGCACAAGTATCATGAAGCTTTTCCTCACTTTACGTAGATTTCCAAAACATCATACCATATTTCCCACGGAATAAAAAAGCTGAGTGACTCGTCTAATGACGAAAATCACTCAGCTTTTATATATTATTATTTATCTGTAGGTCGTTTTTCTTGAATTGGACCTGATGTATCATCTGGACGTTCCTCTTGAATAGGACCTGCCTCGCTAGTTTCTCCAACCTCTTTTGGTAAGTCACCAATAGTAGGGTCAGAAACTGCACCTGTAGCATCAGATTTTTCATCTTTACTTAAATCAACAGCTTGGTTGTCTTGGTCGTATTCACGAACCGGAAGTGTTCCATGCTCTTGTAAATGTAAGATTTGAGCAGCATCTAACGTTTCAACCTCTAATAACGTATTTGCGATTAAATCTAACAAATCGCGTTTCTCTGTTAAAATCTGTTTAGTTCGTTCGTATTGCTCTTTAATCATCGTTTGCATTTCATGGTCGATTTCATAAGCAATCTTATCCGAATAGTTTTGCTCTGAGTTAAAGTCGCGGCCCAAGAATACATTTCCTCCTTGAGTTTGACCAAATTGCATTGGTCCTAACTTGTCACTCATACCATATTCAGTAACCATTTTTCTCACTATACCTGTCGCACGCTGGAAGTCATTGTGAGCACCTGTAGATACCTCTCCAAAGACGATATCCTCCGCAACACGTCCACCAAGTAATCCTGAAACTTTATCCAGAAGTTCTGGTTTAGTCATGAAGTAACGGTCTTCTTTTGGAAGCATTACTGCATATCCTCCAGCTTGCCCACGAGGGACAATAGTTACCTTATGAACGATCTCTGCGTCATCTAGAGTTAACCCTACAACTACGTGTCCAGCTTCATGGAAGGCAACAATTTTACGTTCTTTTGGCGATATAACCTTACCTGATTTAGCTGGTCCAGCGATAACGCGATCCGTTGCTTCATCAATATCAGACATATCGATTTTTTTCTTATTTCTTCTAGCAGCAACAAGTGCAGCCTCGTTCAATAAGTTTTCTAAATCTGCTCCTGAGAATCCTGGTGTGCGTTGAGCAATCGCTTTCAAGTCCACTGTGTCATCTAAAGGCTTGTTACGAGCATGTACTTGAAGTACTGCTTCACGGCCCTTCACATCCGGGCGACCTACAGTAATCTGACGGTCAAAGCGTCCAGGACGAAGAAGTGCTGGGTCTAAAATATCTGGTCTGTTTGTAGCCGCAATGATAATAATACCTTCATTTGCTCCAAAACCATCCATTTCAACTAGCAATTGGTTTAGTGTCTGCTCACGCTCATCGTGACCTCCACCAAGACCTGCTCCACGTTGACGACCAACTGCATCAATTTCATCGATGAAAATGATACATGGCGCATTTTTCTTCGCATTCTCAAACAAATCACGTACTCGTGATGCCCCGACACCGACGAACATTTCAACAAAATCAGAACCACTGATTGAGAAGAAAGGTACTCCAGCTTCGCCAGCTACAGCACGAGCAAGTAATGTTTTACCAGTACCTGGGGGACCTACTAAAAGAATCCCTTTCGGTATACGTGCTCCAATTTCCACGAATTTGCGTGGATCTTTTAAGAAATCTACAACTTCTACTAGTTCTGCTTTTTCTTCATCTGCACCTGCAACATCTGGGAATTTAACTTTTTTCTTGTCGTTATCATACAGTTTTGCCTTACTCTTACCGAAGTTCATCACACGGTTACCACCGCCCTGAGATTGGCTCAATAAGAAGAAGAATAAAATGATGATAATCAAGAAAGGTAGTAAGCCAGTGAAGAATTGTACCCAGCCACTTGTTTTAGAAGTTTCAATTACATCAATTTTCACTGAATTTGCTGTTGCTAGTGAATCTATTCTATCTAGCAATTTTTCACTATTATAAGGAAGTTTAGTTAAAAACTTTTCTCCTTCCTCATATCCTTTCATGGAACCTTCTACAAAGTAAACACCTTGTTCTGGTTGCATTGAAAAGTTGGTAACATCACCTTTTGAAAGTGAAGTCATAAATTCATCATAGCGAATATTTTTAGTTGGGGTATTATTTGTGTTAAACGTAGCAAAAATACCTACTATCACAAAAAATATCAATAAATACAATATGGCGTAGCGCAATGCTCGATTCATTCCTAGCCTCCTCACAAGGTAAACAGAAAAACTAATGATTATCTTAACATACGTTTTTTTTGGCGTACAATGAAAAGCCTTCTTAAAAAGGAACTTAAATTTAAGGCTATGTCCTCTATTGCTGTTTTTCTTTCAAAATTCTAATTTTGCTAGAAATGAGCAATTAGACGTTTACAAAACCTAGCTTAAAAAGAATAAACTTCTTTTTTTAGCACACCAACATATGGTAAGTTTCGGTATTTTTCTGCATAATCTAATCCGTAACCAACAACAAATGCATCTGGGACATTAAAACCAACATAATCTGCTTCTAAATCTACTTTTCTACCCGTAGGCTTATCCAACAGTGTGACAATTTTAATTGATTTTGCTTTGCGGTACTTAAATAGGTCCACTAAATAGCTTAACGTCATACCGCTATCAATGATATCCTCAATAATTAGAATATCGCGCCCTTCCACACTTGTATTCAAGTCTTTTACAATTTTTACTTCTCCGGAAGAAACAGTAGCATTTCCATAACTAGAAACATCCATATAGTCCATTTCAATATATGTATCTACACGTTTCATCAAATCAGACATAAATGGCATTGCACCTTTCAAGATTCCTATTGCAAGTGGAAACTTGTCCGCATAGTCAGCAGTCAGTTGTGCCCCAAGCTCAATTGTTTTCTCTTGAATCTGTTCTTCTGTCAATAAAATCTCTAGTATGTCTTTCTCTAGCATTTTTTAGTCCCCCTAATGATTAATACGCTTTAAATACATTACATAATTTTGCGAGTTGTATTGCTTCGAAAATTGTTCTCCATAGCGTAAGCCAATTACTGCAATTATATCATTTTTAGCTGTTACTAGTAATGGCCAAGATAAACGGGCCTCAGGAGAGATTTTCTCATCGATAAATAAACGGGAAACTTTTTTAGAGGAGGACATTCCTTTGATATGGATCCGGTCGCCCTGAGTCTTTTGTCTAATAGTAAGCGGCAAAGATTCACCCTCTAATTGTACAAAATACTTTTCACCGGTAATTTGGTCTGTTAAATTTCTCGTCAAGTAGATGAAAAAACCTGCACCACAATCAATCCAACAATCTTCCTTCATTACAATTTCCTGACTAACTACAGGTTCCTTATGATACGGAGTAAATTGTATGTGATTGTAATGGCGTGTGAGAGTAACAGCATTTGGCAAGTTTAATACTGTGTTGCCATCATGATTATTGCAAGCTGTAAGAATGGATTCAATCATTCGATCGTTAAGTAGTATATCGGAGTTTTTGTATAGATACTCTAATAGTAGTAGAATCACTCTTCTTTGTAAAGCAATGGGAACTGTAGAAAAGCTTACAGAATCTATAACAAATACCCCTTCCTCATTAACTGTCACAAGCTGTTCATACTTTTCATTAGCCACCTCTTGAAGATACTCTTCATCCTGAAGCTGTTTTTCTACGAAATTCATTATTCGATCGCTTACATTTGGATTTTCTTCCTTCAAGAGAGGCACTAATCGATGACGGATTCGATTTCTTGTATATGTATGTTTGTCATTGCTTGGGTCATGTCTATGAAGTTGATTTTTGTCTAAAAGATATTCTTCAATTTCTTGCTTTGTAACTCCTAAAAAAGGACGGATAATTTGTCCCCTAGAAAAAGGCCTTTTTTTAGGTATCCCGGTAATAGTGGAACTATTAGTACCTCGGATTAGAGACATTAAGACAGTTTCAATTTGATCGTCAGCATGATGCCCTAGTAAAAGCTTATCGTAACTATTGGTATTCATAACGTGATTAAAGAAGGCATACCGTTCTTCTCTACAAATTACTTGGACATTGCCCCCCTCTTCCTCCACTCTTCGCATAACCTCTAATGCTGCAGAATAGAAAGGAAGGTTTAACTGATTCGCCAACTCTTTAACGAATTCCATATCTTCTGCAGATTCCTTACCTCTTAACTGATGGTCAGTATGAACAATGCCTAACTCACAATGATAAAAGCTTTCCAATTCCTTCATCGCAAGTACAATAGCAACAGAGTCTGTTCCACCAGAACAAGCGATAAGAAGACGCTCTTCTTTCTCAATCAATCGGTATCGGTCTATATATTGCTTCACCTTCCGAACGAATGAATGCATCTTCTCATCTCTCCCTTCAATCTATCTACATAATTCTCTTCTATATAAGCATTTATACTAGTCTAGTGTACCATTTTTTCATGGAACTTAGATGCTTGTCTAGGTGAAAATATTGACCATTCCGGAACAGTATGCTTTACGTGCATAAAAATAACCGTGCGATCATCTCCTGGTAATGAGTAAGTTTCTTCTAATATTTTTACGAATTTCTCTGCGTTCATAGAAGGATCCTGTAATACTTTTTTATAATATGCCTCCTGCTTCTCTATAGTTGTATTTGCTGAAAACACCCCATCCGATAACATTAATAATATATCGCCGTCCTTAATATCGACCTTTCTCGCCTCTATCGAGAACGTAGGTAAGAAGCCGAATGGAACGTGTTTACTTTCTATTTTCCTCATCTCATTTCCTCGAATTAGATAAGTAGACATACTGCCTGCTTTCCAAGACCATAGTTCCCCCTTCTGAAGATCAATTAGTGCCAGATCAACGGTTGCGTAGCTATCAGAGTCATCCTGTAGGCTCATCATATAATGCAACGTATGCATGGTCGTTTCAGGATCCATTTTTTTGTTAAGGCATTCTCTCATAAATTGCATAACCCTTCTGCTTTCACGGTGTGCTTCTACATTGTTGCCCATTCCATCCGATAAAATAACTGCAAGTAATCCGGGATGTAAAGGAAATACAGCATGAGCATCCCCAGAATAGATTGTATTTCTACTTGAGGAAGTAAATATATCGTGGGAAATATTAAATCTAACGGATGATTTAAATGTCATTTGAATATGCTCATACGGCTGATGCACCTCTTTCATGGAGGTTATCTCAAAAGGCTCCTTCCATAGTTCATAGAGGATTGGTATGATCAATCGTTCGCCTATCATTTTGCCTCTCGACTCTACTGGCAAACAGCAGACTACCTCCATCTGTCCTACATCAATATTTAAAATGTCTATTTGATAAAACGGAATATTACATTGTTGAAATTTTTGCTTCACTTCCTCTTCATGTGATGTATATAACGATACATTATTTTCTAAGTTGTTCATAAGCTCACTCATATGATTTCCCATATCTCTCAGCTTTAGTGCGAACATTTTCTTACCGTGCTGCATTTCATATGCTAGCTGTCTTTTCGCCTCTCTTTCCTTTAACTCTTGCAATATTTGAAGTGGTTTAACGCATTTATATTGCATCTTCTTCTCCAGCTGAATTCTCGCTTTTCTTGGTTGGTCCTCCCATTGTTGTATAAGACTCGGTATTCCGTTAGATTTCTCCCCCCAACATTTTTCATAATGAAAGCAAGACTGACAAGCTGCTAATGGCTCCACTACTTCCTCGGTTGCCGATTTAGGTTCAAAACGATCCGATATAAAACGTGTGATAAAATCTACAAAATGCTGAAATTCCTGTAGCTGATGATTCACCTTCTCTGTCATCCACTTTTGCCTTCTCAAAAGGACATGAGTCGTATCTGGGTATAGCTGCTCCTTCACATCTTTAATCCACTTCGAGGGAATCATAAAAAAGATTAGTGAGGCCGCTACTAGAGAACCGATATAAACGGAATCTAATGGCAGTGTATGATCATATAAGATAAAGAAAAAAGTTGCACCTAGCATACTAAATGCTTGCCAAAGCCGGCCAAATCTTTTGTGCAAGCCTGCTAAAAAACCAGTCAAGGCATAAACGGCAATCATTCCACTGAAGCTTAAGGTGGAGATACTTAATATCGTACCTGCCAGGACTGCTACAACAGTAGAAAGCTGAACACCCCCTACCGCGGCAGCTACAACAATTACTAAATGCGCAATAATTAACGGAACAGAGACGTAACCAACTATTAAAGAAGACATGCCAGTCAAGACTAATGCCCCTATCAATAAAGCTGATCCCATCCTTTCCATAGTCCATCTCTTATGGAGGAACTCAGGTAAAGGAAGAAATAACTGAAATAAAAAGATAGTCATGAACAAACTTAAGATTCCCTCATAGCCTATAGCTAACAAAATAGACATTGGAACGGCGCCGCCATACGATACAAATTGCCAAATCAATTGAATAAGGACAACATCTATCAGGACAAATAAAGGTATTGGGATTTTCTCTATAAACCTTTTTCCTTGAAGTGTAAAAAATACCGCTTGAAATACATGGATTATTAATTGTCCTAGCCCAAGCGTCATACTACCCAAAAGTGCTCCTGCAAACGTCCAAGGTATAAAACGTTGAAACCTTAAATTAACCAACGCCCATATAGGTAAGAAAAATGGGACCGATGCCTCGAATAGAACAACCTGGGCTAAGAAAAAAGAAAGAACAAAGAATGTGACCATTAAAGAGATGGTGACCTTTCTTGCCTGAATATTTTCTACTATCCTTCTCCACGCAAAGCTTCTTTTTTGTTCTTGTTCGTAAATCGTTTTCATATTTGTATACCTCCCTATTCAACTCATGTTCGAAGTATACCTACTGCATTTCAAAAAGTATGTCTCTTCCTGACACTCCTCTCAAAAACTTTTCGACCTGATATACCATGATTTGAATATTAAAATATGAGGCCTACACTTAAGGTCCATACTTCTTTAAAAACCTAGTAATTTAGGTGCTTTTGCAGCCACGTAAATTGTCAGTTTTTTTTGTAGATATATTTTTTAAAATATCTTTTCAAAAAAGTATTGACACTTTGTCCAAACGCTTGTAATATGATATTTGTTCGTTAAAACGGCGGCCTAGCTCAGCTGGCTAGAGCGTACGGTTCATACCCGTGAGGTCGGGGGTTCGATCCCCTCGGCCGCCATTATACGGCCCCTTGGTCAAGCGGTTAAGACACCGCCCTTTCACGGCGGTAACACGGGTTCGAATCCCGTAGGGGTCATCTTAAAAAGAGGTTGCACAAATGCAGCCTCTTTTTTGCTATCCTTTAATAAAAGGGGGCAAGAAAGTGTTTAAGGAAAAAAACGATCCAATTGCAGTGGCTAATCACTTTATTCAGCAATATTATCCTCACTGTCAGGGTGCCATTTTGGCTGGGAGTATTGTTCGTGGAGAAGGTACTTCCACATCTGACTTGGATATTGTAATTTTTGATAATAGTATTCTTTCAGCTTTTAGAGAGTCCTTTTATGTAGAAGGGTGGCCTGTAGAAGTATTTATCCATAATTTAAGTTCCTACAAACATTACTTTGAGTTGGATTGCGAGAGGGCTAAGCCATCGCTTCCGAAGATGATAGTCGAGGGAATGGTTTTAAAGGATGATGGGTTATTATCGTCTATTCAAGGAGAAGCCCGCTTGTTATTGTCGAATGGACCGAAGGAATGGTCAAAAGCTACCATTACATTGAAGCGCTATTTTCTTACAGATGTTTTAGACGATTTTATCGGAAGTACAACCCCCGAAGAGGATATCTTTATTGTCCATACCCTCCTAGAGCTAGCTAGCGAGTTTGTGTTAAGAGTGAATCGTCAGTGGGTTGGTACTTCTAAGTGGGGATATCGCGCATTGAAGCAATTTGACGAATCGTTTGCTCATAAATTTATTGAAGTCTTCGACGCCTATTACAAGCATCGGGATAAAGTAAAAATTATCGAGCTTGTCGACGAAATACTAGAACCATTTGGTGGTCGCTTGTTTGAAGGTTTTTCATTAGGTAAATCTACCAGTAACGATCACTAACCGTTTTCCGACATAGAAAAGTACTTATTTTGTTTTGAGCCAACCAAATATAGGCCCACTATAAAGTGGGCTCAAACTGTATACATTTTCAAAGAGGTCGGAGTTTCCTGTGCTTTTCCTTCCTTAAAATAAGTAACTATATGTTGTCTCAAGCCTTTAGGAGAAAAATTATATTCCATTAGCTGGAAATAGGTATCCACTCTAAACCGATTTGGCCTCTATCAGGTAAAGTACTTTTTGCGAAGTTTAACGGCTCGACTTTACATAAAAACATAAACTCCGTCTGATGATAATCTCCGTGTCTCCCTGCTAATTCATGGTTCTTCCCAATATATTCTCGCACAAATATTATATCTCCAATGATAATCTCTGCTCCTGCCTCTTCCCTACACTCTCTTTTGAGGGCTTCATGTAAAATTTCCCCCGTCTCTTGCCCTCCTCCCGGCAAAATATAGTAGATTTCATTATTTTCATGGAGCTTGATAACTAATATTCTCTTATCATCAATTATAATAGCCTTCGCTGAGTTTCTCTTTATCATTCATTAATCCCCCTAGCATACTTCTTTCCCAAAATTTTATTAATCTCCTAAACATTAAAAACCCGCAGACCATATATTGCTTTCAAATTGGTCTACGGGTTGCAATTTTAACTATGAATTTAACTACTATAGCCTGGTGAAATCTGTTTTTGATGATGTAGGTCGTGCTCCAGGAAGTCAGTGAAATAGTTGCGTATAGTGCTGGAATGATCCCCAATATAAAAATATTTATCCCATTCTATTTCATCAATCTTCTTAAGCTCTCCCATGATGGCTTTGCGCTGTTCTTTTGCATGAGCAATGGTTTCTTTAAATGTTTGTTCATTAGCAAGGGCTGCAGCTTTTGCATTGAAGTCTTCGAAATTTGGATACGCTTGATGTTTTTCTCCTTCTTTCATTAAAGGTAGACGTTCCTGTAACGTAAACTTGTCCCATTCCGCCATATGCATAATAATTTCATTTGGCGTCCATTTTCCTTCACGGTAAGGAGTGTTCCCTTCTTCTTCACTTAAGCTCTCAAGAGAATCCAACCACTCTAAATATTGCTGATGCGCTTTTAGTATTTCATCTTTAGTCATGCTTTTCCTCCTAAACTGATAGTTCGTAATATTTAACTACCCAATCACTCTACAATTAATCATTTTTCATTTAAGTCAATTCACATTTCCCATGAGATAAACCCAAAGTACGGGTGCCGTTAGGGGTTCTTGTCTGTATCGAACATTCAACTAGATGCTTGTGTGTTCTATTAATAAAATTCATTTATTTTAAATTACATATATATTTTACCTCATTTGTTCCAATAGTGAAAATATTTACCATACAAAAAAGGCGTTAGCAATGCTAACACCTTTCCACATCTATTAAACATTTTTTCTACCGATAAAACAGACAGCATATTATCCTCGTTTTGCGCCTCTACCACCGCGTTTAGACTCTGTTGCGCGTTTTAACGTAGACAAACGATCTTCACTATCCTTTAAGAATCTTGCCATTTTTTGCTCAAAATTCTCTTTGCTCGGACGATCACGATCGTTCGGGCGGTTATTATTGCGTGGACGCTGAGGACGTTCTGGTCTCTCTGGTCTTTCTGCTTGTGGCTTTGCTTTACGAATAGATAAGCCGATTTTGCCATCCGCTTCAACATTCATCACTTTTACTTCGACCATATCGCCTACTTTTAAATGCTCATTAATATCCTTCACATAGTTATCTGCAACTTCACTAATGTGAACTAGACCTGTTGAGCCCCCAGGAAGCTCAACGAACGCTCCGAAGTTAGTGATTCCTGTTACTTTACCTTGTACCTTGCTGCCTACTTCAATTGACATAAAAAAAATGCTCCTCCTTAGAATTTAAGCGGTTCTTTATAAATGAATTTGTATATTTTTTATACAGACCCTATCTTTTATTATAGCTAACAAAAAAAGAGTGTCAACAAGACCACTCTCTTCAAGTTAGATTTTTTATGTTATTTGTCACTTTCCTCTGGTAAGGAGAAGATAATTTCTCCTTCTTCTGAAAGGAAAAATTCTTTTCTTAATAGCTTCCCAATGTATTCATCATCGTTTAACTTAGATATTTGAATTTTAAGCATTTCTTGGTCTTCTTGCGCTTTTGCCAGTTCTTCTTCTACCTGCACCTGCTGTTCTTTTTTCTCAGCCAAGGTTTGATGACTGTTAACCAAGATGGTAACTAAAAATCCTATTACTGCTATAGAAACAATGAAGAAACTTACTAAGCGTCTAAACAACCGAACTTTTTTAGATTTAATACGAGAATCGCGACGTTGAACAGAGCGTAAATAGTCTGTATTTATAGATGCCACTTGTTTTTCGTATGGTTCTTCTTTTATTTGCCTCTGTCTCACATCGTTCTCTCCTATCTTTTCTTAGATTTCTTGTATCTTTTATTATAACTCATTTTTGGCAATTTCTGTAGGGCCAATTGCTTTATTTTTTTATATAGAATAAGAAACGGCGTTAGGATAAAACGAATAATGAATAGTATTAAATGCATAATTTTTCTAAGAATCGTCAAAATGATACGAATTATAAACCAAATCGGCATTACTACTAAACGCAAAAAGATTCTTCCAGCTAGTCGAAAGACGGGCTGAAAAAATAACTGATACAGGAGAATTCCAAATACTTGAGCAAGTGGATCATAAATTCTCCATATCCCGTCGCGTACATTGAAAAGAATATAAAAGGTTGCTAGTCCCATAAGAATCCAGACTATTATTTCTAAAATTACTCGGTATTTAAAAACAAAGGAACGCCTCGGAGTATGCTCCGTTATAAATCGCGTTCCTTCGATTATTGCACCTACTAAGATACCACTAGCAATCATTAATAATAAACTATAAAACTGTAGAGAAAGTGTCATCCGAATAATTTATGAAGTAATCCTCTAGCGCCGTCTGAACTTTGTTCCTCATCATACTCCATTGATCGTACAATGCCCTCCAAAGTTAGAAGCCCTTTATCAACATCTAGATGGACAATCTTCAAGTCCTCTCCTTTAATATGAAGGGTTCCTTGAGATGTACGTACATAAAACTCTTGCTGATCAAATCGTTCGATTGTTTTTACAGATGTTAAGTCCATTCTTTTACGATTTCTTAGTGAAATTAAATGATCCCCCGACGGAATTGTGATAGTTTGATTCTCTGCTTGATATTGCATATACTCTCTCCTCTCCTTGTCCTAATCTATTGTATGCAGCATTGAAAAGATGCATGACTTGTTATCACGCTTTTTTTAAAAAGAATTTATTCGTGATAGATTTAGTTGGATAAGGAGATTACATTTTAGCAGAGGTATTGCTACGAAACTTGTTACACTTGATCTAAACTAGTTGACCAGTTAATTATTATCCTCTTTAAGAATCTACCATTAATCTTCGTCATCAATAAATTGAGAGTCGACCTTTTCTAATCTCTCCTCTTTAATAATCGTAAACATGGAAGCAGCATCCTCTTTTTTGGCAGAATCTTTAATCCCGTCCACTGAAGCAGTGACAACCTTCTGTCCAAAACGAATAGATAATTCGTCTCCAACCTTTACATCTGAACTGGCCTTTGCCACCTTCCCATTGATGGTGACACGCCCTTGATCTGCTACTTCTTTGGCTAACGTTCTTCGTTTAATCAGTCTTGAAACCTTTAAAAACTTATCTAATCTCATGTACTCACTACCTCTCTAATTTTTTTGCGTCGTTCCAAAATTGGTCAAGCTCCTCTAAATTATATTCTTCAAAGCTTCTTCTACCTTGGTTGACACATTTTTCTATATATTCAAATCTTCTTTTAAATTTTTGATTGGCCTGCATCATAGCAAGCTCTGGAGATAGCCCATAGAAACGTGCTAAATTCACTACAGTAAATAATAAATCTCCTAACTCATCTGTTTGAGCTTCTTTATCGTTTGACTGGAGCTCAACCTTCCACTCCTGTAATTCTTCCTCAAATTTCTCCCAAGCTTCAGAAACCTCCGGCCAATCAAAACCTACTTTGGCTGCTTTTTTTTGATAGTTAAAAGATGTTAGCAAGGAAGAATCTGTTCGCAGTCCATCCTCAAGTAGAGATTTAGTTGACTCCTTACCCTCTTGCGCTTTAATCGTCTGCCAGTTACGTAAAACGTCATCTGTATTGTTTGCTACTGCATCCCCGAAAACATGTGGATGTCTTCGAATCATTTTTTCAGTTACAGAAGCTAAAACATCCTCTAAACTAAAGTATCCATTATCTTCCCCAATTTGTGCATGTAAAAACACCTGTAACAAGACATCTCCTAGCTCTTCAACAATATGATCGTCGTCTTCCTCATCTATCGCCTGAAGTAGTTCATATACTTCTTCTACTGCATATTTTTTCAAGGTTGTATGAGTTTGTTCTTTATCCCAAGGACAGCCATCAGGACCTCTTAATTGGGCTACCACTTCTCTAAGGGTCTGCCATTCCTTTATACGATTTTCTTTTTCATGAATTGGTGGAACGTATAGAGTAGTGAGATTATTTAATTCCATTTCTCGGTCTAGCTCAAATAAAGGCACCTTCTTTAAAATCTCCTCCGAGGAGCCCGCTGCCGTAACAATGGTCACCTCATAATCGTCAGGATACTTCTCCATTAAAGTTAGCTTCACCTCGGAAGCACTAAACGCATCATATACTTGTCCTATTAACACATGGGCATTCATCTGAACTTCATCTCGTTTAAAGCTCGTTCCATCTAATAATTGAAATCCTTCAATAGGATCAATACGAAGAGCACCAAAGATAGGATCTAAAAAGCTCTGTCCACCTTCTATTTTAATCTTTATCTTACTTTGCTCTTCCGCTTCTATTAAAAGCTGTACGGTTTGTTCTGCCACTAGTGGATGTCCCGGAACAGCATAGACTAGTGGGAAATTTTCTGCCTGCTGTAAAAGACTTTCTACAATCTCTTTGTACACATTCTCAAATTGATCATTTTTTTCATAAATTTCATCAAAGCTAGTCCACGACACTCCCTCTTTTTGTAGCTCTTGAAGCACGGGATGCTGTTCCGTCCGAACATATAAGTGTGCTGTATTTTTTAACTTTTTGTAAATTCCTAGAGGAAGCTGGTCTATATCGCCGGCTCCAAGTCCAATTATCGTGATTTCATTCATCTTCTCACAACCTTACTTTTCTTTATTCAACCAAAGCTGAAGTTTGGCCATTCTTCTTCCAAAGGGAAGTAAAAACCATTCTTTCTCCCCGATAACTCTCTTCTTCGTCAATATAAATATAAAGACACCGGCTCCCAATGATACGGCACTAATTGAAATTACTATTGCCTGCATTCTGCTTGAGAGACTCGCTAGGAAGATATTCTCTGCCAGCTTAGTGTATGCAATCACGGCAAGAAGCATCATAAATGCCGCTAGAGAAACTCCTTTATAAAATTTTAACGTAGCAAAACGGATTCTCCAGAGATTCTTAAAGTAGAAAAGCATTAAGAAACATATAAGAGCTAAACTAATATTACCCGCTAAAGCAGCACCTAATACACCATAGCTAGGTACTAGTATGTTGTTTAATATCCATTTACCGCACACACCAAGCAATAAGATAGTAGTTGGAATTCTAGTTTTACCGCCACCCTGAAGCATAGCCATTAGCGTTAAGATTAAAGACATCCAAATAATCTGAAATGAAAATACCATTAGAGTAATAGATTCTGCACGCGTTTTAAACAACATCTCATTCAAATAAGGCAGTACTGCGATAAGTCCTAACGCTGCAGCGACTCCAAATGTAAATGCTACTCTAAATGTAAGCTGCATAAAAGGTAGGGCTGTTCTTCCTTTTTCTTTATTTAAACGATGAGCAACAAGAGGTACAATGGCAAGTGAAAGAGTGGAAGCAATGACAATCCCTAGCTGCACTAATGGTTGGCCCCTATCATACACACCCTTTTTTTCCATCGCTTCCTGTCTTGCCATTCCATTATCTACTAGTATTTGAAATACCGTAAAGGAATCCACCAATTGAAGGAGTAGGAACAGCAATGCACTAATACTTGCACTTACACTTAGCATCGTCAATTCCTTTACAATTGGCCAAATAGGCACCAATAATTTGTTTTCTTTAGTATGTGTTTCTCTTGTTATTTTCCAATAGATTATCCCTAAAAAGAATACCCCACCTAATTCTCCTGCAACTGCACCATACATAGCCATACTTCCTGCTTTGTATAGATCCATGCTGTTTAAGAGGACCAACCAAGTTCCAAATAAGATAACAGAAACTCGAATTGCCTGCTCGACTACTTGAGCATACGCAACGTATCCCATTCGCCCGTCAGCTTGAAATTCTCCTTTTAAGACAGCAAGCATTGGCATAAGCAGAATAACATATGAACCTACTTTTAAAAGCTGAGCTAGTTGGATATCTCCCATAAAATTAGCCAATAGATTGGCACCAAAAAATAATAAGCAAAAGAATACTACCGAAATAATTGCTATATAGTAAAAAGCAATCCTTCTTATTTGGGGAATTGCAAAGGATTTACCAGAAGCTCGATAGTCTGACATAATTTTAGAAAGGGCTACAGCAAAGCCAAAAGATGTCCAAGTGGTAATAATCGCAATGAAAGGGTAAACCTGTTGATATATATAAAAGCCTTCATCCCCAACTAGATTTTGAAAGGGTACCCGATAAATAGCACTTAACAGTTTAACGATAATAGCCGCGACTGTTAGCATGGCAGCACCCTTCATATAAGTTTTCATATTCCATTCGTTGCTCATCTGTTAATCCTTCTTCCATCCAGCAATAGCACTATTATACATGAATATAAAGAAACCTTCCTCTTGTATAAGAGGAAGGTCGGTTTAATTTTCCATTTGTTTTGCTAAGAAATTAGCTGCAGTTTCAATAGCCTTCATTTCTGCTTCTCCAATAAAGTGCACTTTAGAGAAAAGGAATATAGCACCTATTGGATCCCCAGATGCGATAATTGGAGCGATGCAGTAAGACTTAACTGTTTCTACCACTCCTGGAACCCATTCAACAGAATTTTCATGTTTTTCAATAACCATCGTTCTATTGTTGACGACGTCTTCCACATCTGGACTCAATCTTCGTTTTAAATAATCCTTTTTAGATAACCCGGCTGCCGCGATCATTTCATCACGGTCACTTATAAGCACTGGTGTGCCCAATGTTTCATATAGTGTTTCTGCGTATTCTTTTGCAAAGTCACCAAGCTCACTAATTGGAGAATATTTTTTTAAGATGATTTCCCCTTCACGGTCAGTGAAGATTTCTAATGGATCTCCCTCTCTGATACGAAGGGTTCTACGAATTTCTTTTGGTATTACAACTCTACCTAAATCATCGATACGACGTACTATGCCAGTTGCTTTCATGTAATGTGTGCCTCTCTTTCGACAGAATGGAAATTAAAGTTCATTTCTGCCATAGTATGGCTCACATCTCCTAATAATATGCAATACGTTAATTTACTTCTAATATCTTTTTTGATTTAGGCAATAAACTCATGATATCTTCTAAAACATCAAACGCATTATACTTCCCAGTTTTACGTTCATCGATCGTTAAAACTAGATTTGTCTTGTCTACATTAAAGCCTATGGCACGACCATATTTCATCGATTCCTCCAGAAGCTTCGCTCCATCAATAGTCTTGGTACCCTCTGCACTTAAACGGATAGTAGTAACTTTATCGGATTCTTTGATAGATTCTACACCGGCCTCTTTGCCCCAAACCTTCATCCTAGCAATACGGAGCAATCTTTCAGCTTCTAAAGGAATATCTCCAAAACGATCCTGTAGTTCATCTACTAAATCGAGGTACTCTTCTTCTTTTTCCATTGCTTTAACACTCTTATACATTTGAATTTTTTGATATCCGTCAGGGATATATTCATCTGAAATGTAAGCATCTGTTCCTAATACTATTTCGATTTCCTGTAATTCTTCCTTTTTAATACCGGTTTGTTTTTCTTGGATAGCGTCTTCTAGCATTTGCGTATATAGATCAAAACCTACTGAATCGATAAACCCATGCTGTTGGGAGCCAAGTAGATTTCCAGCTCCACGAATCGATAAATCTCGCATTGCTATCTTGAACCCGGAACCTAGCTCTGTGAATTCCTTCACTGCCTGTAGTCTTTTTTCCGCTACGTCAGTCAATACTTTATCTCTTTGATACATTAAATAGGCATAGGCAACACGGTTGGAACGACCCACTCGACCACGTAATTGGTACAGCTGGGATAGCCCCATCTTATCAGCATCATGAATAATTAATGTATTAACGTTCGGTATATCAATCCCAGTTTCTATAATAGTCGTCGTAACAAGCACATCATATTCACCCTCTAAGAAACTGATGATTACTGATTCCAACTCTGTTTCAGACATCTGCCCATGTGCGTATCCAACTCTAGCAGTTGGAACAAGCATTTGAATCTCATCCACTTTGCGTGTAATGTCTTCTACTCGATTGTAGAGGAAAAATGCCTGTCCTCCCCTTGCTAGCTCTCTTTCAATTGCCTCTCTTACTAACGCACCGTTATATTCCATTACATAGGTTTGTACTGGAAAACGGTTTTTAGGAGGAGTTTCGATGACGGACAAATCACGTACGCCTATCATCGACATATGAAGTGTACGAGGAATTGGTGTAGCTGTTAGTGTAATAACATCTACGTTGGTTTTTAGCTGTTTAATCTTCTCTTTATGCTTCACCCCAAAACGCTGCTCCTCATCGACGACTAATAGTCCGAGATCTTGATACTCCACGTCTTTTGACAAGATTCTGTGCGTACCCACAGCAATGTCTATAAGACCCTTTTTCAAACCATTAATAGTTTCCGCCTGTTGCTTTTTAGTTCTAAAGCGACTTAACAGACCTACTTGAATCGGAAAATCTTGAAAACGCTCCATCATCGTCTCGTAATGTTGCTGTGCAAGTATGGTCGTAGGACATAGGAATGCTACTTGTTTACCTTCCATGACTGCTTTAAACGCAGCACGAATAGCAACTTCTGTCTTACCATAACCAACATCCCCGCATACTAAGCGATCCATCGGCCTCGGTCTTTCCATGTCTCTTTTAACTTCTTCTATTGTACGAAGCTGGTCTTCTGTTTCCTCGTATGGGAATGCTGCCTCAAAGGTATGTTGCATTTCCCCATCTGGTTCGAATGCATATCCCACCTCGGCCTCTCGTTTTGCATAGAGCTTGATAAGCTCATCTGCAATATCCTGCACTGCTGCAGATACTTTAGATTTTGTTTTCTTCCAGTCTGCTCCACCCAGTTTATGAAGCTTTGGATCCTTTTCTCCGGAAGCTACATATTTTTGTATTAAGTCAATTTGATCTACAGGGACAAATAACTTATCTTCTCCACGGTAGCGGATATGCAAATAGTCTTTATGGATTCCGTTTACAAGTAATGTTTCTATTCCTATATACTTCCCTATCCCATGATGGATATGTACAACGTTGTCTCCAGGTTTTATCTCTGAGTAGCTTTTAATACGTTCTGCGTTTGTTACTTTTTGTGTTCTCGCTTTTTTCTTATGCTTTTGCTTAAACAATTCAGAATCTGTAATAACCGCAATTCTTTGCAGAGGCAATTCGAAGCCAGCCTCTAAATCACCCTCAACGATAAAAATACCAGGTTTGTCAAAGTCCTTTGCAGTTGGCCCAATCTTAGATACTATTTCATAGTCTTCTAGTACAGTATGAACTTTTTGTACACGGTCCTTACCGTCTGCCAAAATGACTACTCTAAATTTACCTTGGGCAAACCTCTCCGTTTCGTTCTTCAACAAATGCATTTGTCCATGGAAATTTTGCATTGGCTTACAAGATACATTCATCGCTTTCTTAATAACTACCCCGGAGAACGTGCGCGAGAATAAGGATAGATATACTTTAAAGTTGGGAAGCTTTTGGATAATCTCTTTTAAGTTATACGATGGTTTTACATCGTGGACTGTTTTTCCTTCTTCGAGCAATGAAAGATACCAATCCTTCTCTTCCTTTTCTAACGTTTCCGTTACTTCTTGAATACGTCCGAGCTCGTCAAATAAAATAATTCCACTCGGATCAAAATAATCTCCTAAGAAACTATCTTCTTCTATTAACGAAATATACTTCATGTATTCTTTCGGTTGTTCGCCTTGTTTTAATAACTCTATATCCTGTTGAATGTTTTGATAGAACTTCTCCTTCATGTCAGGAAGCTTTACCTTTTTCAGGCTCTCCGCTAATGCGTCCTCTAGCTTTTGAGCAAGCAATACCTTTTTCCCCTTAGTCAGTACGTATTCAGTAGCTGGTAGTATACGAATATCCTTTAACTTCTTTAAGGAACGCTGATCTTCCGCAGAGAAGGTACGGATTGAATCAATCTCAGTATCAAACAATTCAATACGAATTGGATCCTCTAAATACAAGGGATAAATATCAATTATGCCGCCACGAAGCGCAAACTCCCCAGGTGCGGTAACCATCGGCTGACGGACATAACCCATATCCACTAGATTTTGCAGGAAGGTGTCTAATATAAGGTCCTCTCCCTCTACAAGGACGATGGAGCTATTCTTCCAATCATTTACATTTCCCATACGCTTTTTCAAGCCAGACACCGGGACAATGTAGACTCCTCGTTTAACATTGAGCATATGGTCTAGTGCTTCTAACCGTTGCGCACGCAACTCGGGGCTTGCAATGGATATATCTGCAGCTATCAATTCATCTGCAGGATACAATCTCACCAATTCTTCTCCTAGGAGCTTAACTAAATCCTCAGTAAGCTTCTGCGCATGTAGCAGGTTTGGTGTGACAATAAGGATTGGTTTTTCTAATGCTTTATGCAGCATTTTAGTAAAGACAGCCCTGGCACTCCCTGAGAGGCCCGTCACTAAAGTTTGATCAGTACCACTCTCTAAATCTTTCACTAGCTTTTGCATTTGTATATCTTCGATCAATAAATTACTTAGCAGTTCCATTTCCACCCACCCTTATCTAATAAACAAATAAAACGATTTATTCGGAACAGCAAAAACAGAAAAAGGCTTTGTGCACAAAATGTGCCAAAGCATTTACTGTATCCATTTTTTTAATGCGTAGTAACTCGGAAATTTCTGCAAAGAGGTTTGGCACTCTTCGCAAATACACTGGATTGTATAATCTCCCTCAGCTCCCGTTTGAATATATATATGTTGTTCTTCTGGCTCAATATTATTTTTTTGTAGAAAAGCCTCGTCTATGGAATCCAATGGTAGCTGGCCTACTTCTGTTTCACAATGGCGACATCTATAACGAATTGGCATAGCCATTAACCCCCTTTTTAGGAAGTATAGGCTTTTACTTCTTGTTTTATGCACCGTTAAAAATATTCATGACTTCTAAGAAGCTCTTATTAAACCATTGTTCACATGCATCTGCACTCTTTTGGGTAGCTATTTCTATTTCAATTTTTTCTTCCTTCGTAAAATCTGAGAGGACATAGTCTGGAACCTTCATGCCGTTTTTGGGTCGGTCTATCCCTATGCGAATACGATTGAATTCCTGCGTACCCAGATGTTGAATGATTGACTTTATCCCGTTATGTCCTCCAGCGCTTCCCTTTTGTCGTAGTCTTAGTTTTCCTACTTGAAGATCCAAGTCATCGTAAATTACAACTAATTCTTCATCCTCTACCCCAAAATAATCCATCAGGGGAACAATACATTCTCCCGATAGATTCATGTAAGTTAATGGCTTTAAGAGCATCACTTTCTCAGTTCCAATATGTCCTGTCCCATACATACCATTAAACTTCGATTGGTTAAGTGGGATACTCAAACGTTTTGAAAGCTCATCTATTACTTGAAAACCAATATTATGTCTCGTAGCTTCATACTGCTTGCCTGGATTTCCAAGGCCAACGATCATTTTCATTACATTCCATTCCTTTAACTCTTATTTCTTTTATTCTAACATAACAGTGGATATAAACATCTATAAAGCGAGTGGAATGTCTTGGTGTGTATACACGGCATGAAATCGGGAAAGTCCAAACTTCTTACTTACCTGAAAAAAAGAGATTGTCTATGACAATCTCTTCTACCTATTCCTCTGATGGTGCTTCTTCTGTGTCTTCAGCTTCTGTTTCTGTTTCAGGCTCTGTTTCTACTCTTGGTGCAGATACTGTTACTAAAGTGAAATCATCATCTTCTACTATAGTATAATTTACCTTTTCCCTAACATCTCCGACTGTTATAGTATCACCAATAGCAGTTTCTGTAACATCTACTTCAATGGAATCTGGGATATCAGAAGGTTTTACTAATACAGTTACTTCTCTATTTGGTTGTTGCAGTAACCCACCCTCTGAAACACCAATAGAAGTTCCAGTAGTATTGACCGTTACACTTACTTCTAACTCTTCCTTCATATTAATCGCAAGGAAATCTGCATGAATCATTTGTCCCTTTAGGATGTTCATTTGATAATCATTCAATACTACATTAACAGAACTGCCTTCCACATCTAGCTTCATTACACCATTTCTTCCAACCTCACGTAGTGTTTTTGTTAAATCTTTTTCATCAACCGCAATTGGTTGGGAATCGACCTTAAAACCATAAACTACTGCTGGTATGTAACCACTGTTTCTTAGTTTGGAATTTTCTTTTTGTGATCTTTTTTGTGCCTTTATAATAGTAGCCATAAACAAATCATCCTCCCGATGTATAAGTAACTATAAATAAGATACCCTTCGGAAGGATGATTCAAACATATATTAAGTTAAATAAGCATTAATCAAACAACGTACTTACAGATTTTTCTTCAAATACACGAACAATCGCATCTCCTAATAGTTTGGCTACAGATAGCTCTTTAATTTTTGGAGAATGCTTATCTTCTGGTAATTGGATAGAATTTGTAATAACCAATTCTTTAATAACAGAGTTATCAATACGTTCAATTGCAGGACCTGATAACACAGGATGTGTACAGCATGCGTAAACCTCTTTAGCGCCACTCTCCATTAAGGCATTAGCAGCAATTGAAATTGTCCCTGCTGTATCAATGATATCATCGATTAAAATAGCCGTTTTACCTTCTACATTACCAACTATGTTCATTACTTCAGCAACATTCGGGCGTGGACGTCGTTTATCGATAATAGCAATTGGTGCTTTTAAACGGTCTGCCATTTTGCGAGCACGTGTAACTCCACCGTGGTCAGGTGACACTATAACAACCTCAGAAGGATCTAGGTTTTTCGTTAAGAAATAGTCAGATAGAATAGGCACAGCCACTAAATGGTCTATTGGAATATCGAAGAAACCTTGAATTTGTGGTGCATGCAAATCTAGAACGATTGCTCGAGTTGCACCTGCAGAAGTCAGTAGATTAGCTACTAGCTTAGCTGTAATTGGCTCACGTGCACGAGCTTTTCTGTCTTGACGAGCATATCCGTAATAAGGTAAAACTACGCTTACGCTACGAGCAGAAGCACGTTTTACTGCATCTAACATTATTAATAGTTCCATTATATGTTCGTTTACAGGACCTGAGGTGGATTGAACGATAAATACATCACACCCACGAATGCTCTCTTCGATATTGATTTGGACCTCGCCATCGCTAAATCTTGTAACAGTACTTTTCCCTAGCGGAACTCCAACTTCTTTTGCAATTTCTTCAGCTAATTTTTTATTAGAATTAAGAGTAAATATTTTTAGTTTGGCATTTTCATATCGATGAGTCATGATAATCCTCCTGAATAATTGGTTATTTTAGTTTGAGTTTTTTTACGTAGCCTTCTTTATTCTCTTGTCTTGCTCGGCCAATAGCCAGTGCTTCACCAGGAACATCCTTGGTTATTGTAGATCCTGCTGCTACATATCCTTTTTTACCTATCGTTACCGGTGCTATAAGATTAGAATTACATCCAACAAATGCATCGTCTTCAATTGTCGTCATAAATTTGTTTTTACCATCATAATTAACCGTAATTGCTCCGCAACCAATGTTTACATTTGTACCAATGGCTGCATCTCCCATATAACTTAGATGAGAAATTTTACTTCCATTACCTACAACCGACTTTTTCACTTCAACGAAGTTACCAATTTTAACTTGGTCTCCAAGTTCCGATTGTGGACGAATATGTGCGAACGGGCCAATAGCTGTATGATTTCCAACTTCACTAGATAATACAACCGAGGAGTGGACAGTTGTTTCTGCCCCAATAACACTAGATACAATATGGCTGTTAGGACCAATTGTACACTTTTCTCCAATTATTGTTTTTCCCTCAATAATGACTCCGGGCTGTAATACAGTGTCAGCGCCAATAACTGCTTCACTGCTTATATATGTACTTTGAGGGTCTATGATTGTTACACCTTCACGCATATGATGATGAGCAATTCGTGAGCGCATAATTTGTTCTGCTTGAGAAAGTGCTACACGATCATTAATACCAAGAGTTTCGTCAAAATCTTTTGCTGCGTAAGCAGAAACAATTTCTCCGTCCTGCTGTAGTATACCAATTACATCAGGTAAATAATATTCACCCTGAACATTTTCATTTTTTACTAACTTTAGTGATTTAAATAGTGCTTCATTATCAAAACAGTAAGTACCAGAGTTAATTTCTTTTACTAGCTGCTCCGTTGCTGTTGCATCTTTATGTTCTACTATAGATTTAACGTGTCCCGCCTCGTTACGAATAATTCTTCCATAACCAGTAGGATCATCTGCTATAGCAGTTAAAATGGTTGCTTTTGCTTTGGATTCTTCATGATGCTTTAGCAAAGCCTTAATAGTTTCTGCAGTAATTAATGGAGTATCCCCGCAAACAACGATTGTAGTTCCCTGAAGATTAGCAAGTGATTCTTCTGCCTGTAAAACTGCATGAGCCGTACCTAATTGCTCAGCTTGTAATGCGTATTCACTTCGATTGCCAAGCTCACTTTTTACAATTTCAGCACCGTGGCCTACGATTGTAACAATCTTCTCTACTCCTACTTTTTCCATGTTATCAATAACATGCTCTACCATTGGCTTACCACATACAGGATGTAATACTTTATATAGACTAGACTTCATACGAGTGCCTTTACCGGCTGCTAAAACAACCGCATAGGTATTTGTCATTTGATATTTCCCTCCAGTGGGCTAATTTCCTCTTTTGACTATATAGGAAATGAGGGTTTTTTTCAAGGAATTCTCTTGACAAATACATGACAAAACAAGTAATATATATATTTTTTATCCTATTCTATTAATAATTAAACAACTTTTTCCACAGCTTTGGATATTAATAGGCGTATAATACATGAAGAAATGAATCTTACATCGGGGAATAATATCAGATAATGATAGGTAAGGGATAATTGTTTTGATAGGTTAAATGATGAAGGCTAGCAGAAGAGCTTTATTGTAGTTAAAAAATAATAACGAGGATTATATTGGCAGCTTTTCAACAATATTAAAAAGCTGCCTATCTAATTTCGACAGATAATTTTACGTCATAAGCTTCCTTTAGGAGATAAACACCTTAATGATTCAGCATCTTATCATAATGCTTCTGCCGTTGCTTCTTCTACTTCAGGAACTGCATCATCGCTTAAATGATAGGCATACAACACCGCATCCTGGATTTTAGATCGAGTGCCCACGTTAATGGGATGAGCTATATCTCGAAATTCTCCTTCAGGTGTTCGCTTACTTGGCATGGCTACAAACAATCCTGCATTTCCCTCAATAACTCTAATGTCATGGACTACAAACTCATTGTCCAGTGTGATGGAAGCGATCGCTCTCATACGACCATCGGTTAATACTTTGCGTAATCTTACATCTGTGACTTCCATGTAATTTCTCCTTCCCCCTAGTTGCAAATATCTATATTAACTTACTATTCCACAAAAATTTAAAATTTCCTTCTTAGTTTGGGAATATTTTTAATATTTTATAGATTATAATAATATTTATGTAATACGGCCAGTTCTGTTTATTCATACAAAAAAACACATGGTTTCCGAGGAAAACATGTGTTTTACTATTAAACAACTGCTATTACTTCAATTTCTACTTTTACATCCTTAGGTAGGCGTGCTACTTCTACTGCTGAGCGAGCTGGTTTATGTTCACCAAAATGTTTTTCATAAGCTAGGTTAAACTCTGCAAAGTCATTCATATCCTTCAAAAATACTAAGGTTTTGACTACTTGAGTCAAGGAGGACCCAGCTTCTGTTAAAACAGCATCTAGATTAGCAAATACTTGCTCAGTCTGTTCTGTAATAGATCCCTCTACTACCTTACCTTCAGGTGTTAAAGGAATTTGTCCAGAACTATAAAACATCCCGTTTACTACCATACCTTGTACATATGGACCAATTGCAGCCGGTGCATTATTTGTTGATACTATTTTCATCATTGTTGTCTCCCCTCTAAAAAATAATTTCCCTCTGTTAAAGCGATGGTTCCGTCTTTTTCATTTACTTCATGCAATTTAACTAAGGACAAGTAGTCCTTAACTAGTTGATCTCCTTCATGCTCCGCCTCTACTAGAACGGCAATCCCTGCAAGCTCACAATTAAATTCTTCTAACAGGCTCTTCATCCCGTTAATTGTCCCACCGACTTTCATAAAGTCATCGGTAATAAGAACGCGTTGCCCTTTTTCCATGCTTCTCTTAGATAGAACCATTGTTTGAATCCTTCTAGCAGAACCAGAAACATAATTGATGCTGACAGTCGGTCCTTCCGTAACCTTACTATCTCTTCTAACTACGACTACAGGCACGTTTAAGTGTCTAGCTATAGCATGTGCGATAGGAATACCTTTAGTTGCGACTGTCATAATAGCATCGATTTTTTCGTTCGCAAATGCAGATGCAAAGACTTTTCCTATCTTATTCATAAGAGCAGGTTCGCCTAATAAATCTGTCATGTATAAATAACCGCCTGGTAGAAGGCGCTCTGCTTTCGACAACTGAACCATCAGTTCTTGAGCAACCTTTTTCACATCTTCTTCGGTCATCGTAGGGATAAATTTTACTCCGCCTGCTGCACCGGGTATGGTGACTAGCAAACCTTTACCTCTTTCCTCAAATGTTTCTTTAACTATCGTCAAGTCTTCGCTAATAGAAGACTTGGCAGATTGGTATAAGGAAGCAAAAAAAGTCAAAGGGATTAATTTATGAGGATGTTCCATTAAATATTGAGTCATATCAACTAGTCGTTCGCTTCTTTTCCATTTCATCTTATCACCTCTAATCACGAATGTTTTATAGAAAACTTAACACAATTATACGTGTTTAAGCAAGAAATTCTCTATCTCCCATTAGTCTTACTGCATAAACTTCGTCGCAAAATCCTCTTAGTCCGTTATATACTCTCTGAACTCTAGATTCTTGGTTAACAAGACCAAAGACGGTTGGACCGCTTCCACTCATCAATACTGCATCTGCACCAAAACGTTGCATTTGCTCCTTTAGGTTTGCCACCTCAGGATAGAGCTTTAAGGTGACATCCTCTAAAACATTACCTAAGGAGTTACACATTAATTCATAATCTTTTTCCTGTATAGCCTTCAACATCTGCGTCGTTTTAGGATGAACAATCTGATCCACTTTTAGGTTTCCATATACATCAGCTGTTGATACACCTAGTGTCGGCTTAGCTAATATCACCCAACAGTTAGCTGGCGTTGGAAGCTCTTGAATCTTTTCTCCTCGGCCTGTTGCCAAAGCAGTTCCTCCATATACACAAAATGCTACGTCTGATCCTATTTTTGTTCCGATTTGAGCTAGCTCGTCCAATGTAAGGTTTAACTCCCAAAGTATATTTAAACCCTTCAAGGTAGCTGCTGCATCGCTGCTACCACCAGCAAGACCAGCTGCTACTGGTATATTCTTTTCAATTTTAATAGAGACACCAGATTTCACCTTATACATTTCCTTCAGTACCTTTGCCGCTTGATAGGCAAGGTTACGATGATCATTTGGAACAAAGCGGTCTACTGAAATAATATGTATGATTCCATCGTCTCTCAATTCAAGCCCAATTCGGTCTGCCAAATCAACCGTGGTCATAATCATTTCCACTTCATGAAAACCATCGGGGCGTTTATGTAATACATCGAGTGTTAAATTTATCTTAGCAGGTGCTTTTACGTAGTACATCCCATCTGCTCCTTTTCCTACTTATGCTGTTCCCTATTTTACCATAGTACTACCTTTTTGAAAAAAATGAGAACAATCAAAAAGAAAAGGCTAATAATTCGCCTTTTCTTTGCTAGTTGTACGTTATTTTTGGATATCGTGCTCGGTAAGATTTATTTACTTTGGTTGTTCATTTGTTGTTCAGCCATTTCAATTGCGCGTTTCACCATATTACCTGCATCACGGGATTTAATCCCACCCCAGCCTTCAGTTTTAACTACATCATAAAATCCAAGATCTTTTGCAATCTCTTCTTTTAATTCTTTAGACATAATTCCTCTTCTAGCCATATTGGTGAATCCTCCTAATAACAACTAGCAATATTAGTATGTCCGATATAAAGAAAAAAACTCCCTTCCCATTCAATCGAATGAGGAAAGAAGTTTTTGTCATATAAAAATGTAAAAATAAAAGTTCTAAACAATCATTTTACTACAATTGAATTATTTGCTTCGTCATAAATAGTGATTTCTACTGCTTCTGTCAAAATGTCTGCATAACTATAAGATACACGTTCAAAAGAATTTTCATCTTGATCCAAATCGATTACGAATACAGCATGATATGTTTCTCTTAGTACACCTGCTCGTTCGATTGTCTTCTTACGTCCTCCGTTTGCTTTTAACTGCAAACGTTTCCCTAAATGATGATCTAATGACTTTTTAATATCAGCTAAAGTTTTTGGCATTCCGCTTACACCTCACTGATTACAATATTAACACATATCCATTTTTTTGTCAAACAAAACATTTTATCAACATAAGCATACTCTTGTCAACGTTTTTATTATTAGTTTAGGATACTTTTATTTATTAACATTACTAATATTGTAACAAGTAAATTTAATGGAAATTAGGATATAGTTCATCTGCCAATCGCCCAAATTCTTCAATACTTAATGTTTCTCCTCTGCGAGTAGGGTTAACCCCCACTTTTTCTAACGCTTGCACGATTAATTCCTTTTTTTCCTTGCCATTTGGCAGAGAAGATTGAAGGTTATTAATAATCGTTTTTCTGCGTTGAACAAAGGAGCCTCTTGAAACTTTAAACAAGAAGTCCTCATCAATAACTTGGACTGGCGGTGTTTCATGGCGAGTTAGCTTTATGACCGCAGAATCAACGTTAGGCTGTGGCATAAATACTGCCTTTGGAACAGTCATCGCTACTTCTGCTTTCATGTAATATTGAATGGCAATTGATAAGGATCCGTATGCTTTGGTACCCGGTGAAGCGGTAATTCGATCTGCCACCTCCTTTTGCATCATCACAACCATTCCCCGAATAGGTAAGCGATCCATTAACAGCTTTAGTAAAATAGGGGTTGTTACATAGTATGGCAAATTAGCTACAACCATGACATCCTTATAATCAGACAGTTTCTCTTCAAACATTTGTAGCACATTTGCTTCAAGAATATCCCCATGAATGATTTCTACGTTATTATATGGTGACAGTGTGTCATCTAAGACTGGTAAAAGACGTTGGTCTATCTCAAATGCAACTACTTTTCCTGCCTCTCTTGCCAAGTGCTCTGTTAAGGCACCAATACCAGGTCCTATTTCAATAGCTGCTGATTCTTTCGTTAAATTAGCATGACTTACAATATTTCTAAGAATATTAGGGTCTATTAAGAAATTTTGCCCTAAGCTCTTCTTAAATGAAAATCCATATTTTTTAAGTATCTCTTGTGTGCGAACCGGGGTCGCTATATCTTTTTGTGTCATTCCTTGTTGTCCTCCAAATCGAGTTGCAGAATAGCTGCTTCAAGCTGCTCCCTGTGTATTTGAAAAATAGATAGCCTTTTTTGTAGCTGCTTTCCATTGGTATAGCCAATTTTTAAAAAATCACCCAGTCTTGTTCTCCGTTCCTTGGCTTTGGGGTGCCCAATTAACCTTCCTTCTATTAACACCTCTAAAGGTATTGAAATATGAGTTTCCGAGTCAGTTTTTGGGGTATAAATATCACTAAGAGCTTGTTGAATATCTTCATCCTTGGCATGTTCAATTCCCAGGCTCTTACCGTTTTTCGCTATCGTTTTTTCCTTCGATAAAAAAGCGTGCTTCACACCAGGTATTTGCTCTTCTATAATTGCACGAATTCTTCTTCCAGGATAATCTGGGTCAGTAAATACTATGACTCCTCTTTTTTCCTGTGCGTGCTGAATTTTCATTAGTGTCTCTTTAGAAATGGCTGACCCATTGGTTTCTATAGTATCAGCATCTACTGCTCTTTTTATAGCAGTCGTATCATCTTTTCCTTCTACGACAATAATTTCATTTATACGCAAGCATTTTCCCTCTTTTCTGCTTCTATGCTAGCCTCTATCATAACGCAAAAAAGCTCTCCCTATCAACGAGAGGGAAAGCTATACGGAAAATTTATATACATATGTTATTGCAAGCTAGCACATAGTACACCCGATAATTCATACTATGCTAACCACTTACATTCCAATTTGTATTATTTTAAAACTTTTACACGTACTTTTTTGCGACCAAAATCATAGGCTTGCGATTTGGAAGCCATAAATAGATCTATTTTGTTTCCTTTTATAGCTCCACCAGTATCTCCAGCTATTGCATAACCATAGCCTTCAACCCACACCTTAGATCCAAGTGGAATGACACTAGGATCTACCGCCACAACTTTCACGTCTGGATTTGCTTTTAGGTTAATACCAGTAGCAGTTACTCCTGTACAGCCATTACAGCTAGCCGTGTATGCTGTAGCTGTAACATAAAACTCGCTTCCTCCAGATGGGGCTGCTGAGGTATTAGTACCACGCGATACGTTGGCACTGACAGTCATCACTTTAGTTCCCACAGAAACAACCTTTTTCTTAGGCTCTTTTGTTACCTTTTCACTTACTATGTTACGAGAAACTTCCACTCCGTTTTCTTTAATAACCTCATAAGTGCGCGCAATAGATCCTTTTTCGCCTGTTTCAACTACTTTTTCTTTTCCTTTTAGAAGAGAATCGTCTTTCTTTGTAACTACTGCAAAGTTTGTTTCTTCCTCAACTACATCGGTGACCTTTTCTACTCTCACTATTTGTATTGCAGAATTAGGAAGTATAATTTCATCCATTTTCTGTTCTACACGGTCCAATTCATTCAATGGAATCTTATGTTTTTTTAAAAAGTCAGCGACCGTAGTCGAAGTGGACCATAATTTTTTCTCTTCCTTGCCATCTATAAGCGTTACTTCATATGCTTTCTCAATTGCAATTCGATTATCGGGTCCCACCTCTGCATCTGCAGCAGGGGTAATCGCATCATGTTCGGTGTATGGAACATTTGCCTTTGCTAGTACTTCTGAAACTAAATCATCAGTAGTCTGGACAGTTTGAATTTTACCATCTACCGTAATTTCTATTTGTCTTGCCTGCTCCCACTCAATCTCTAAATTATTTTTGATTGAAGTGTTCACTGAGGGATGTAAAAAATCATCGTTAGTGATTACTAGATTATTTTCATCTAGCAGCTCACCAACTGTATTGGCATGTGTTGTTATTTCTTGTTGTTCTCCGTTAACTGTTAAAGCAACAGTTTTCTTTGTTCCTTCGTATAAAACGAACGAAACTACTGCAAAAAACAATAGTAAAGATGCTATCGTTACTAGTGTTTTCTTGCTCCTCAATGAATGAAAGAACAGGTTTTTCATGGTTTTATCTTGCATGAAAAACGCCTCCTTGTTCACTCGTGTGATTATATAGAGTACTTTTAAGCTTGTCAACACTTTAGGTTTTTACCAATTTTTACATAACTGTGCGTATACCAATTGAAAATTACAGATAAATTTTAGTCTTCGATGTGGAAAAACCTCTTGGCATTACGGGTTGTTGCTTCAGCTACTTCTTCAACCGAGATACCCTTCAATCGTGCAATTTCTTCCGCTACTAGGGCAACAAGTGCCGGTTCATTTCTTTTACCTCTATGTGGATGTGGGGCCAAATAAGGAGCATCCGTTTCGATTAACAAATGATCTAAAGAAATTTCAGTTGCCACCTCTTTTGGCTTTTTGGCATTTTTAAATGTTACTGGCCCACCAAGTGAAATCATAAAGTTCATATCAATACATTGTTTAGCTGTTTCTACACTTCCACCGAAGCAGTGCATAATCCCACCTGTAAGATGAGCCTCCTCCTCCTTAAGAATTCTTACTACATCTTCTGTTGCTTCGCGATTATGTATGATGATTGGCAAGTTTACCTTTTGTGCTAAACGTATTTGCTTGCGGAAGATAGTCTGCTGAATTTCTTTTGGAGACTTGTCCCAATAATAATCTAGCCCTGTTTCACCAATACCTACTACTTTTTTATGAGCAGATAACTCTTCAATCCATTGTAAATCATCCTCAGTACAATCGATTGCGTCCACGGGATGCCAGCCGATTACTGCGTAGATAAACGGATATTTTTCTGCTAACTCCATTGCACGTTCAATTGTTTTACGATCAAAACCAATTACGACCATTTTGTTCACATTTGCCTCCAAGGCTCTTTGAATTACTTCCTGAAGATCTTCGTCATATTGGTCTGCGTTTAAATGGACATGTGTATCTATTAGCATATTCATTCTCCTATCTGAGCTTCATTTTACTTTTTTATTTGTTTACAATCATCACAATACTATTACATTTACATTAAATGAGTCATTTTTTCAATTATTTTGATTAATTTCACCTTATAAAATGACAAGTTTCCCAAAAATATTCAATTAAAAATAGTATTTATCGAATACTATTTAGATGTTTTAGGAACTTAATCGATTTAATATTATTAACCAAATTGACTTAAATAATTTTAAATAGGAAAGGTTTTCTTTAGGTAAATTTCGATTAAATAATGTGTTAATTAACTTTAAAACAATACCATAAATAGGGTATTTGTCATTAATAATGACTCGTTTTTATGCTTTATATAGGTAACTACTCTTTGGAGAATAATTTTATATTGCTTTATTAATGACATTAATTTAATAGATATAAAAATGTCCAATCTCTCATCTAATTTCCTCCTGATAACGCATTCCTTCATGATCAACTTTAATACACAAAATTCCTAAATCATTTATACCTTCCACCATAATCAAACTGTTTATCTCCGTATATTGAAGTCCTCAGGTCAGATTAAATCTGGGTTTTTAACACACCTACTGTGCTTTTAAGATTTCTTCTAAAAATAGATATTCATTTTTAAAAAAACATAGTTTTTTTAGATAGTCAAAAAAACTATATCAGTAATTAACTTGTTCATATGATACAGAAGTGAGGTTGCAAATTAAGCATTTTTTACAACCAAGCTAGTAAATAGGAAAGGAGATTTTATATGAGTCACTGGAAATGTAAACATTGTAGTTACGAAAGTAATTATCCAGTAAGGAACTGCCAACGTTGTAACGGCTTTAATTCTGAGGATAGCGCCCAGGAAAAGAATCACTGGCATTATAATAATGACTTTAGTGAAGCAACGGTCTTAGAAGATTTTGATCAGGTCTCATCTGTAGACCAAGAATCCGATGAACTAATCTGGATTAAGGATTCATGCAACATTACTGTTCAGACAACAGATACTCAAGCATCGGTATCCCTTCAAGTAGGCTTACAACTTGCAATTGCTCTAGTAGTAAGTATTGCAATTGGGGATTCTGATCAGGGTCAGGCTGTTGCAAATGACATTTTTCAACAATTTAATGACGAACAAACCAATAGACAAAAAATCATTATTGATAACTCAAATGACGTTAACATTGTAACTACTGATACAGACTTGGCCGTGAATATTCAGGCAATGCTACAAGTATTGGTTTCATTAGTAGTTAGATTAGATGTTCTTTAAATTTAATATAAAATGAAAAGAGGTGAAAATATGAATAAATGGAGAGCATTAGATCATTGCAATGACACCAGAAATAACAATGCGGATGTTCAGCAAAACGGTGAACAAATCGTTTCCAATAAGCAACAATCATATGAATGGATTATTGTAAGGGATTCAGAAGGTGTTGAAATTCAAACAACAGATACCCAAGCAGCTTTGTCGTTACAATTAGGAATTCAAGCTGCAATTGCAGCAGTTATTAGCGTTACTCTAGGAGATACAGATCAAGCTAGAGCAGTTGCTCAAGATATGAAACAATTTATAAAAACTAAACAACGAAACGTTCAAAAAACGATTGTCGAGGGGTCAAGAAATATAACAGTTACAACCACTGATACCGACTTGGCAGTGAACATTCAGGCAATGCTTCAAATCCTTCTTGCTTTAGTAGCTAGGTTAGATATTCTATAATAAATTCGGAATAAATCGAAGAGTCTAGAAAAACTTAAATATAATTATAGTACGCTCAAAATGGATTCGAGCGATTATATGTTTAAAATATTTTCTATTTAACCTCCAGCTAAGATTTTTAATGAGTCTAAAAATTAGTAGGTTTGGAAAACGAAAAACATCCCTCGTCTCCTCTTAATTCATAGTTGCATATAATAATACAAATGATATTACAAGAAGGAGTGATGGACGTGAGCGATTTACCTAAAAAAAATGCAATTCCTGAAAAGGTCATTGATTTAATAGTAAGTGATACACTGCGTAAAAATGGCGTAAATCTAGATGATGTTAAAGGAAAATTATCCACAGAGCAAAAGCAGTTACTTAAAGAGCTTGTGGAAGAACTAACCATGCAAGTTGATCAATTTGTTGATCAACCGACATCCCATAAAAAGGATGCTAAATGAATTAAATTCAATTTCCGCTGAAGAACGATATTAAAGAAATATGGAAGAGAATAACGTATATTTGATTTCCGCTATAGGCGGAAGCTTTTAAGTAGGGAGAGCGGATAAGCCATCACTACAAGCTCACGCATGTTTGTGAAGGCTTTCTGTCTCACTCATCCCACTGGAATCGTCACCTGCAGTTTCAACAATTAATGTCCAAGTTGTACTGACAATTAATATTTAAGGTAATACCTCAAATAGATATTTACTAAAGCGCCTTTAACAAAGGCGTTTTATTTTTGAATACTGCTACACAATTGACACTACAGCTTTTCCACCTTTCACCAAGGAGAAGCTTTCAAAGTAAAAATTCTCTTTATTAGTACAAAAAAACTGCCGCTCATGCGACAGTTTTTTGGATAAACAATTATTTTACTTGTGCACCATTTTCTAATTTTTCATCTACAGTTGCTAGAGTTAAAAATCCATCTTTTTCACCAGCCAAAATCATACCTTGAGATAGCTCTCCTCTAAGTTTAACTGGTTTTAAATTAGCCACTACAATTACCTTCTTACCGATAAGTTCCTCCGGCTTATAATGCTTTGCAATCCCAGATACTACTTGGCGCTTCTCATAACCTAAATCTAATTGTAATTTAAGTAGCTTGTCTGCTTTAGGGATTGCTTCACATTCTAAAACAGTTGCTACACGTAGATCAACTTTAAAGAAATCGTCAATTGAGATTTCCTCTGTTTGCTCTTCTTCTGGTTCTTCCTTCACCTCTTCTTGTGAAGTCATAACAGAACCTCGCATTTTCTCACGAATATAAGCAACTTCCTCATCTACGTCTAAGCGAGGGAAAATCGGTACTCCTGTACTTATTACTTGTGTACCTTCAGGAATAACATTAAATTTCCCTAACTTATCCCATTCTAGATACATTTCTGTTAATCCCAGCTGCTCCATAATTTCTTTTGGGCTGTTAGGCATAAATGGTTGAATCAATGTAGCTATTTGGCGAAGGCTTTCTGCTAGGTTAGTCATGACACTAGCTAGCTGCGCTTTAGTCGCCTCATCCTTTGCAAGCACCCATGGTTGTGTCTCATCAATATATTTGTTAGTGCGAGATACTAGAGACCAAAGCTCTCCCAATACAATACTAAATTGCATTTTTTCCATATTTGATTCATATTTTTCAATTGCTTCTTTAGCAAATTGTTGTAATGTACTATCAAATTCAGTAGGTTCGCCTTGGTTTACAGGAATCTGACCACCAAAATACTTATTAATCATAGAAACTGTTCTATTCAATAGATTCCCTAAGTCGTTTGCAAGGTCAAAATTTGTACGTTCTACAAAGGATTCTGGAGAGAATACACCATCTTGACCAAATGGAAGCTCACGAAGTAAGAAATAGCGAGTAGCGTCTAAGCCATATTTCTCTACTAGCATCTCTGGGTATACAACGTTTCCTTTAGATTTAGACATCTTACCGTCCTTCATCATGATAAACCCATGTGCAAAAACCTTTTTAGGTAGAGGTAAGTCTAAAGCCATTAAGAATATTGGCCAATAGATTGTATGGAAACGTACAATATCCTTCCCTACTACATGTACATCTGCAGGCCAGTACTTTTTGAATAGAGAATCATCATCTGACATATAACCTAGTGAAGTAATATAATTAGTTAAAGCATCCACCCATACGTAAATAACATGCTTCGCATCCCCTGGAACATGGATTCCCCAATCAAAGGAAGTCCTGGAGACTGATAGGTCCTCTAGGCCTGGCTTGATGAAATTATTAATCATTTCATTTTTTCTAGACTCTGGCTCGATAAATTCCACATTATTTTCGTAGTAATCTAGCAAGCGATCCGCATACTTCTTCATATTAAAGAAATAGGATTCTTCCTTTACTTTATGAACAGGTCTACCACAATCAGGACAGTTTCCTTCATCTAATTGAGTTTCTGTGAAAAAAGATTCACAAGGAGTACAATATAAACCCTCATATTCACCTTTATAAATATCTCCGTTATCTAGGAACTTTTTAAAAATTTTCTCTACCGCTTGAGTATGGCGTTTTTCCGTAGTTTGAATAAAGTCATCGTAAGATATATTCATAGTCGCCCATGTTTTCTTAGAAGCTTCCGCAATTTCATCTACGTAAGCTTGTGGTTCCATTCCAGCTTCCTGGGCTTTTTCCTGTATCTTCTGTCCATGCTCGTCCATACCTGTTAAGAAACGTACATCATAACCTCGTAAGCGTTTATATCTTGCCATTGCATCGGAAGCTACAGTTGTATAAGCCGTTCCAATATGGAATTTACCACTCGGATAGTAAATTGGTGTCGTTATATAAAAAGTTTTGTCTTGTGCATTCAATGATTGCTGCCTCCAATGCTGAATCTTCTATAATATTCATTTTATCTAAATGGGTTATGGGTTTCAATCTATTCATCTAAGCATTTTTGTCGAATTATATTTATTCCACATATTATTTCCAAAAATATCAATATTATTCCTAAGAATGATATAATTCATCTTTTTTAGAGGAATATTATGTAAGCGTAGTCATATTTTTATCATCAAATCTAATGAAAACAGAAGAATAATTATTGACCAATATGGTAGTACTTGGTATGATTAAGTACATAAAAGAGGTTAATGTCGAATTTTGGCGAAAAATATACACTCTTGAGAGGAGAAACTTTAATAATGAAATCTACAGGTATTGTTCGTAAAGTTGATGAATTAGGACGCGTAGTTATTCCTATCGAACTTCGTCGTACACTAGGTATAGCTGAAAAAGATGCGCTTGAAATATATGTTGACGATGATAAAATCATCTTAAAAAAATATATGCCAAATATGACTTGTGCAGTTACTGGTGAAGTATCAGATGAAAACCTTCGTCTTGTTGGTGGTAAACTGATTCTTAGCCCAGAAGGTGCAGAACAGTTAATCAAAGAAATTCAAAGCAGCTTAAAATAATTACTTAATTAAAACATCCGTTCATAACTTATGGCGGATGTTTTATTATGTTACGTGATAGCTTTGATAAACTTCTCTTTTAGATAGTCCTCTTTGAATAGCCACCTCTTTAATAGCTTCTTTCGATTTTAATTGTTTTTCATTCATTAAATGTTCCACGTGTTCCTCAATACTTAAATTAATCCACCATGCCTCTTCTTCTAGTACTTCTTCTGTATCATTGCCTTCTAGCACAATGCAAAATTCACCACGAATTTCATTAGACTCGGCCCATTCTAATGCTTCCTCTACCGTTCCTCTTAAAAATTCCTCAAACTTTTTAGTAAGTTCTCTAGCTAACACAATGCGACGTGACCCTTCCATGATCGCTTGTATATCTTTTAATGTATCCTTCAGGCGATGTGGAGCTTCATACAATAGTATCGTCTCTTGTCTCTTTTGGAGCAATGTAATTTCTTTTTTTCGTTCCTTTTTATTTCTGCTAAGAAATCCATAAAAAAAGAATGGCTGAGTTGACATACCCGAAGCTATTAGTGCACTCAATGCAGCGTTGGCTCCTGGCACCGGGACAACCGCAAATCCTTCATCTATAGCTTTTGCTGCTATATCTGCTCCTGGATCTGAAATACAAGGTAAACCAGCATCACTGACTAAAGCTACTTGTTTTCCTTCTCTCAGTATTTCTAATATTTTTTCTCCGCCAACTTGTTGGTTATGGTCATGATAACTCATTAAAGGGGTAGATATCTCAAAATAATTACACAGTTTTTTTGAGTTTCTTGTGTCCTCTGCTGCTATGTAATCTACCTCTTTCAAAATACGAATAGCCCGCATAGTCATATCTTCTAAATTGCCAATTGGAGTTGCCACTAAATACAAACAGCTACTCTGTTCGTGCTCAGTAGATTTTTGTGATTTCATTTCCTTACTCTCCTCTCATATAGGCTATTTTTTGCTTTCTAGTTAACTGTTTAAAAGCATACTCCGCCTGCATAGCCTCTTGCTTTGTATCAAAGGTTTCCTTATATACGCACTGAACTGGAATTCTTGCTCGTGTGTATTTGGCTCCTTTTCCCTCATTATGAGTTTTAATCCGCTTCGTTAAATCATTCGTATAACCGGCATAATAGGAACCGTCTTTACATTGTAATACATAAAAGGTATGAATTTTATTTGTCTCCATAGAGCATCTCTTTTATTTCATCTGTGTACTTTCCATCATCTTCGTACACATATAAAGGAGGAAGAATCTTCAAATCAGGCTTACCGTCCTTTATTCCTTCTATTAATAATGTATTTGCTTCCTTCCCCTTCTTTGGATACACAAAGCGAATACGTTTTGGTTCTAACCGATTGGCCCTCATTGCAGTAACAATGTCCAACAATCTACCTGGTCGATGTACAAATGCTGCTTTTCCGCCCTGCTTTAGCAGCTCACTCGCAGATTGCACAGCCTCTTCCAAGGTTAGATGAATTTCATGCCTAGCAATGGCCAAATGTTCCTTTAGGTTTTTTTCACTTGCTTCATGAGCAGGAAAGTAAGGGGGATTACAGGTAACCACATCGTATTTCTCTGAACCTAATTTTCCTGCGATACCAATAACATTGTCTTGTATAATACGAATTTGATCGGTTAGTTGGTTGTATTTGGTACTTCTAATTGCCATATCGGCTAATCTTTCTTGCAACTCAATACCTATTATTTCTGACTTTGACCGAGCACTTAGGAATAGAGGGATTGCACCATTCCCTGTACACAAATCAACTATTTTTCCCTTTTTAATCGGCACGTATGTAAATCGAGCCAGTAATACTGCATCCAGGGAAAAGGAGAAAACAGAAGGGCTTTGTATGATTCGTAATTCCTCTGCCAATAAATAATCTAGCCTTTCATCATCCTTGAGCCATTGTTCCATAAATCCTACCTCCATAAAAACAAAAGACTGACATCCACCTTATGGAGTGGCATCAGTCAATTGATTAGACATTTTGTTTATTTAAAAAAGATAAGCAAAATAAACAATCTTCCTCCTTACGAGGACTTCCAAAGTGAACATGACATACATGGTACCCTTCCTGATATAGCCTAGCTAAGTTATCATAGCCTTCTCCTATATCAGCTTTGTTCAATCGATTTTCTCGTATCTTTTCGTCCATTGCTTCTTTTTCATGTATCTCATCTAGCCTTTGTCTTAAACGATTATTTTCTTCTTGTAACGCTTGTCGTTCTTCTATCATAATCGCTACAAACTCTTTCAACGCGCGAAACTGGAGTTGCGTGGACTCTAATTGTTTTTCAAATTCTATAATTGTATCCAAAAAATTACGGTCCATCACCTATTCACCTCATTGCCCCGTCCACTGAACTGGGTTTTTAGCATAGTTTACAATCTCATCTAACGTATAATCTAACACACGTAAAGGATCGCCCAACTCAATACGTAAAATTCTTTCTAAAATATTCATGCTGACAACTTTTCCATATCCATCTGGTGTCTCAATTCTATCACCAATGTCAGGCATTTGCTCTCTTGCCGTCTCGTATTCATCATTTTCATACTTTAAGCAACACATTAAGCGGCCGCATAAACCTGAAATTTTAGAAGGATTTAGAGATAGATTTTGATCCTTTGCCATCTTAATAGACACTGGTTCGAAATCTCCTAGAAAGGTTGAACAGCAGAGCATTCTTCCACAAGGCCCTATGCCGCCTAACATTTTAGCTTCATCTCGAACTCCAATTTGTCGAAGTTCAATTCGTGTTCTGAAGACTGAAGCAAGATCTTTTACTAAATCACGAAAATCTACTCGTCCTTCAGCTGTAAAATAGAAGATTATTTTGTTGCGATCGAATGTATATTCAACATCAACAAGCTTCATCTCTAATTCTCTTTGTAGTATCTTTTCAGTCCCCAGAGCTAATGCCTGAGCTGATTCTAAACGATTTTCTTCCACCTGGATTCGATCCTTTTCTGTGGAAGGGCGTACTACTTGTTTTAAAGGTAAAACTACATCATTTTCTCCTACTTGCTTAATAGGTACGACAACTTTTCCGTACTCTACCCCGCGAGCAGTTTCTACGATGACATAATCATCCTTTTCTAAATCATAATCCACTGGATCAAAATAATATATTTTACCCGCTTTTTTAAAGCGGACTCCTACAACTTTATACAAAACTATACCCCTCCTGCAGGTTAAGCATTAGCTGCTCCATCATCAGTGTCCGGTTCATATTCCTATGCAAATTCTGTTTTGCATCTAAAATTAGTTCTAACTGTTTAGACAATTGCTCGTATGTCTTATACAATGCTACCTGTTTCCAAAAAGAAATCATATCTGGATAAGTACAAACTGCGAGTGGAGTTGCTTTTATAGCTACTATATCACGATAAGCAAATAGTAGTAAATCTAATACTTGTTCTGCTTGTTCCTTTTCTTTTAGAAGTGGGCCAAAATCTTCTTGAATACACATTAATGCATCTTGAACACTTTTTTCACTTGCTTCCACCAATTTTAACACTGATTTCCTTGCAAGTCCAAATTGCTCGTCTTTCGCTAAATTTAGACCTTCTTCTACCTCATTCGTCATTCTACTTACAGTGGAAGCCATAGAATCTGTGATTCCTTCCTCTATTAACTTCTGCTTTAATATCGATTGAGGCATAGTAGCCAAGCCGATATGCTGACATCTTGAACGTATAGTTGGAAGCAAAGCATGCATCTTATCTGTCAATAAAATTGCTGTAATCTCACTTTGTGGCTCCTCTAAAAATTTTAGCAGCGTATTAGAGGAACTAATGTTTAATCGGTCTGCTTCATGGATCACATAAACTTTTCTTCCGCTTTCTAAAGAGGTTTTACTCATCTCATGTATCAGATCATCTATTTGATTTCTTTTTATATTTTGTCCATCTGGCTCTATCTGACTAAGATTTAAATGATTATGCGATTTTAGCCTTTTACAGCTTCGACATGTTTCACATGGAACATTTCCTGTCGAATTCTCGCAAAACATCAGTTGTACAAAAAACTGCATAACCTTTGTTTTTCCTGTACCCTTGGCCCCTTCAATTATATAAGCATGTCCAATACGATTTTTAGCTACAATAGATTGAATATGTTTTATAGCTACTGGTTGCATTCTTTCTATGTTTTGTATTGACCATTCTTCTACCATGCTCAATCTTGTTCCACCTTTCTCATAAAAACGTAAGCTCCTGAAGCTAGACACCGAATAAATAAATTGCAAAAAAGCATATACTTCCTATCTTCTAAAAAATCCCGTGTCTCGCTTTGTGCGAAAACACGGGAGCTTCTACGTATACAAATTAATAAGTAAGCCTTTAATTTCACCTATTTTATCCAACAATTCAATGGAACTCTTTTCTTGGCTTAGAATTTCTTCCGCTAGCTCTACTAATTTCTCATCAATTGTCTCTACTATTTTTAGCTTTCTACCTTCACCAAATCTATTCCACGTATGAGACTGTTTTAGCCCCATACCGAAATCTACTGCTTCTTCCAAAAACTTTTTAATTAGCATTTTAAACTTTGCCATATCACGTAGGTTTCTTGACCGAGCTAGACGATCACCAGCTGTTGTAATATCACCTAACAGCCTAGTCAGAGCTTCAGTTTGCATTCTTTGGTCATGCTTCGTTACCATTTGCCCAAATTTTGCCGAATTCGTATTATTCTGTATAGAATCTTTACGTATTTTATCTATCCCTACTCGTAAATCTTGATTAATTTTCAACGTTTTCTGTCCTTTCCTTCATTATTAAAAATGATGGAATTGTTCAATTGGGAGTACGAATACCGTTGCTCCACCGACCTCTACTTCAACCGGATACGGTATATATGAGTCTGCGTTTCCTCCCATAGGAGAAACCGGAGCAACCATCTGCTCCCGGGCACGACAATTATCTCTTATTAGTTCTAACGCAGAAGGTACCAAGGAGTCATCTGTACCGATTAAAAATGTAGTATTCCCAGATCTTAGAAATCCACCTGTACTAGCAAGTTTTGTCGCTCGAAACTTTGCTTTCGTTAACGCATTCGATAATCTATTACTATCTTGGTCCTGCACTACAGCTACTATTAATTTCATCGCTACTCACTCCTACTTTTATTTTCTGTTTATTTTATTATAGCATTTATTACCTAAAAATTCCTAATTCCATTTTTACCATTTTATAAGCCTCTTCCAACACCTCTTCCAATGATTTAGAGGCATCTATCACTTGTATTCTCTCAGGATATTGTTCCACTAATGATAGGTACCCTTCTCTCACTTTTTGATGGAAATAAAGACTTTCCACGTCTAATCTATTTTTCTCTCTGGTGCTATGAGCATTAATTCGCTTCAGTCCAAGACTCGGCTCAATATCAAATAGAAGCGTCTTGTCTGGCATCGTTTGTCCAATTGCAAATTGGTTAATGGATAATATCTCCTCTACTCCAATTCCTCTTGCATAGCCTTGATATGCAAGTGAGCTATCGATAAAACGATCACAAATAACAATTTTTCCAGCCTCTAGGGAAGGTTGAATTTTTTCCACTAGATGCTGTCTTCTAGCCGCTGCATACAACAAAGCTTCCGTGCGGCTATCCATCATTGTATGCTCGTTATCTAAAATTATGCTACGAATTTTCTCGGAGATTTTAATACCACCAGGCTCTCTTGTCATGACAACATCGTAGCCCTCTTTCACTAATCTTTCCCCAAGTAATTGCATAACAGTTGTTTTCCCTGCACCTTCAGGACCTTCACTTGATATAAAATACCCTTTTTTCTGCACTATTAATCCTCCACTACATATATTAGCTTTTCTGCAAGCCTATGCTCTCCTTGAAAGAAAGCACCTTTATCAATCCAATCTTCTAGCTCTGTTAACATAGAGATCGTAATTTTCTCCCCTGGTATAACTAATGGAATACCAGGTGGGTATGGAATGATGATTCCTTTTGCAATTCTACCTATTGACCGAGCATAGGGAATCCATTCTCCTTGCTTACAGTTTAACAAACCTATATTCATTTCAATCGTAGATACTGTTTTCAAAGAACTTTTTGATATTGCCTTAGGAACTATCGGCTCCTCTTTTTGAAGCTCATCTACTGCCATTTTTATACGCTTTCTTACTTCTGCAAAAGGATAATCTTGCTCTTTTTTCAATAATGGTAATATTATTAAAACCTGATATGTATCAGCAAGCTCAACGTAAATGTGCTGATCTTGTAACGCCCTTTGAACTTGAAATCCAGAATAATCTCCCACACGCATTAACAGTTTCAATGGATCATCTACCTCTATAATCTCCACTTGTTTAATCGATTGTAATGCCTGTTTAAATAGCTCTCTTTTATATAGTAGCTGCTTGAAATCCATTTCATTGTATCTTTGCACATAGCTCCTAGCATCGTCTAGTGAAGCCATCAGTAGATAGGAAGGGCTGCTTGATTGAAGCATCCTTAAATACTTATTTACTCGGGGCGCTTCAATAATTGAAGAGTTTATATGCAAAAAAGATCCCATCGTCATAGCCGGCAATGTCTTATGAGCCGATTGAACAACTATGTCTGCACCATATTGAAGAGCGGATTGTGGTAGTCCTTTGTAAACTAGGAAATGGGCACCATGTGCTTCATCCACTAATACTGGAAGGTTTCTTGCATGGCAGTAGTCTATAATTTTTTTAATCTCCTCCGAAGCCATTCCATAATAGCTTGGGTAAGTAAGTATTACACCTTTTGCCTGTGGAAATTCTTCCATGGCAATCTGAATAGATTTTGCCGATACATAAGTGGCTGTTTTTGTACGATCATCCCATTCCGGTGAGACAAAAATTGGTTCAACGCCTACTAATTCAATTGCATGAAAAATAGACTTATGGGCGTTTCTTTGAACAATTATTTGTTCTCCATACTGACAGGTAGCATATAGCATCGCTAAGTTTCCAACTGTTGTTCCATTCACAAGAAAATAGCTTTTTTTTGCTCCATAAGTCGATGCCAGTAATTCTTCTGCTTCTTTAATAGCTTCTTCAGGATGATGATAGTCATCTAAACCATTTAATTCGGTCAAGTCGTAGGACAGTGCACCTTTAATAGGAGCTGGAAGATTAGATAAGAGTCCATGTTTATGACCAGGAACATGAAAGGATATATTTTTTTGATTATGAAATTTTTCTAATGCTTCTACTAATGGACGTTTTTCATGCATTTTTTTTACCCCACGAAATTTTATTATCTTTCTATTATACATGAAATAGGAGTAGATGTTTTGAACCTATTTTTGGCCTAAAAAGATGGATATTATAATATATATTTATTTTCCGGGAAATTTTTTGAAGGGTGTCATTTTCTTTTAATGACTTTGAATGATCTTTGATTATAAGATAATAGTAGGATTTTTTTGAGCGAGAGTCCTCCCTTTGACCACAAGAGTCTTGAGGATAATCCTTGTTTCTTTATTCATGTCTTACTTGCTTATTTTCTATTTAATAGTAATAGAACACTTCATATGTAAGAAATGCATATGAAATAAAAGGAAGGTGTCATTTACTCTATAAAGAATTGATTATTTTATCTATCTGGCTGTATTTAAAGATACTTACTCTAATTATATATTCCTTTGGTCTTTCTCTTTGTAATTAACTTAACCAAAACAAAAGTCACTTGGTGACGACTTTCTATGTACCAGCGACGTCCTACTCTTGCAGGGGAACCCCCAACTACCATCGGCGCGGCTGCGAAACCAGATGGGCGGCAGATTTCTTCGTCAGCCGCAATCGATCGGTTCTCGCGTATGCTATACGCTCCGAGCCTCTCTTCCTTGCTTCCTCGAACTCTTTGCCCCTCTGCTTTCTCGCACACTTGCTTAGTTAGGAATGGTTAGGTGCCTTCGGCACTTCTAATTTCTTTATAGAACAAACAAAAAAGCCGTCACCAATTTCTCGGTAACGACTTTTTCCAGTGCCCAGCGACGTCCTACTCTTGCAGGGGGACCCCCAACTACCATCGGCTCGGCTGCGAAACCAGATGGACGGCAGATTTCTTTGTCAGCCGCAGTCGATCGGTTCTCGCGTATGCTATACGCTCCGAGCCTCTCTTCCTTGCTTCCTCGAACTCTTTGCCCCTCTGCTTTCTCGCACACTTGCTTAGATAATGATGATTGCCTTCGGCCTTTTTCTCTTAATACAAAAAAGCCGCCACCGATTACTCGGTAACGACTTCCTATAGTGCCCAGCGACGTCCTACTCTTGCAGGGGGAGACCCCCAACTACCATCGGCGCTGAAGAGCTTAACTTCCGTGTTCGGTATGGGAACGGGTGTGACCTCTTCGCCATCATCACTAGACTTTTCGGCTTTCAATCCACTGCGCATTGCGTTGTCAACTTCGCTCGTTCAGTCAGTCACGTACGTAAGTACGCTCCTTCCTTCGCTCACTCGTTTCCTAGCACTGCTTGTGTTTTGAAATCCTCTTGAGTTGTTCACTCAAAACTGGATAAAAGACATCATTAATGGAAACAAACAATTTGGTTAAGTCCTCGATCGATTAGTATTCGTCAGCTGCACGTGTCGCCACGCTTCCACCCCGAACCTATCTACCTCATCGTCTTTGAGGGATCTTACTTACTTGCGTAATGGGAAATCTCATCTTGAGGGGGGCTTCGTGCTTAGATGCTTTCAGCACTTATCCCGTCCACACATAGCTACCCAGCGATGCCCTTGGCAGAACAACTGGTACACCAGCGGTGTGTCCATCCCGGTCCTCTCGTACTAAGGACAGCTCCTCTCAAATTTCCTACGCCCACGACGGATAGGGACCGAACTGTCTCACGACGTTCTGAACCCAGCTCGCGTACCGCTTTAATGGGCGAACAGCCCAACCCTTGGGACCGACTACAGCCCCAGGATGCGATGAGCCGACATCGAGGTGCCAAACCTCCCCGTCGATGTGGACTCTTGGGGGAGATAAGCCTGTTATCCCCGGGGTAGCTTTTATCCGTTGAGCGATGGCCCTTCCATGCGGAACCACCGGATCACTAAGCCCGTCTTTCGACCCTGCTCGACTTGTAGGTCTCGCAGTCAAGCTCCCTTCTGCCTTTACACTCTTCGAATGATTTCCAACCATTCTGAGGGAACCTTTGGGCGCCTCCGTTACACTTTAGGAGGCGACCGCCCCAGTCAAACTGCCCGCCTGACACTGTCTCCTACCCGGGTTACGGGTATGGGTTAGAATTTCAATACAACCAGGGTAGTATCCCACCGACGCCTCCTCCGAAGCTGGCGCTCCGGGCTCTAAGGCTCCTACCTATCCTGTACAAGTTGCACCAAAATTCAATATCAAGCTACAGTAAAGCTCCACGGGGTCTTTCCGTCCTGTCGCGGGTAACCTGCATCTTCACAGGTACTATAATTTCACCGAGTCTCTCGTTGAGACAGTGCCCAGATCGTTACGCCTTTCGTGCGGGTCGGAACTTACCCGACAAGGAATTTCGCTACCTTAGGACCGTTATAGTTACGGCCGCCGTTTACTGGGGCTTCAATTCGCACCTTCGCTTGCGCTAAGCACTCCTCTTAACCTTCCAGCACCGGGCAGGCGTCAGCCCCTATACTTCACCTTACGGTTTTGCAGAGACCTGTGTTTTTGCTAAACAGTCGCCTGGGCCTATTCACTGCGGCTCTTCTAGGCTATACACCCAAAAGAGCACCCCTTCTCCCGAAGTTACGGGGTCATTTTGCCGAGTTCCTTAACGAGAGTTCTCTCGCTCACCTTAGGATTCTCTCCTCGACTACCTGTGTCGGTTTGCGGTACGGGCACCTCCCACCTCGTTAGAGGCTTTTCTTGGCAGTGTGAAATCAGGAACTTCGGACTAAGTCCTCGCCATCACAGCTCAATGTTACAGAGTGCGGATTTGCCTACACTCACACCTCACTGCTTGGACGTGCATAACCAACAGCACGCTTACCCTATCCTACTGCGTCCCCCCATCACTCAAACGGTGGGGTGGTGGTACAGGAATATCAACCTGTTGTCCATCGTCTACGCCTATCGGCCTCGACTTAGGTCCCGACTAACCCTGAGCGGACGAGCCTTCCTCAGGAAACCTTAGTCATACGGTGGATGGGATTCTCACCCATCTTTCGCTACTCATACCGGCATTCTCACTTCTAAGCGCTCCACCAGTCCTTCCGGTCTGACTTCAACGCCCTTAGAACGCTCTCCTACCACTGATACCAAAGGTATCAATCCACAGCTTCGGTGATTTGTTTAGCCCCGATACATTTTCGGCGCAGCGTCACTCGACCAGTGAGCTATTACGCACTCTTTAAATGATGGCTGCTTCTAAGCCAACATCCTGGTTGTCTAAGCAACGCCACATCCTTTTCCACTTAACAAATACTTTGGGACCTTAGCTGGTGGTCTGGGCTGTTTCCCTCTTGACTACGGATCTTATCACTCGCAGTCTGACTCCCAAACATAAATCATTGGCATTCGGAGTTTGTCTGAATTCGGTAACCCGGGATGGGCCCCTAGTCCAAACAGTGCTCTACCTCCAAGATTCTAACGTTTGAGGCTAGCCCTAAAGCTATTTCGGAGAGAACCAGCTATCTCCAGGTTCGATTGGAATTTCTCCGCTACCCACACCTCATCCCCGCACTTTTCAACGTGCGTGGGTTCGGACCTCCAGTAAGTGTTACCTTACCTTCATCCTGGACATGGGTAGATCACCTGGTTTCGGGTCTACGACCACATACTCATTCGCCCTATTCAGACTCGCTTTCGCTGCGGCTCCGTCTTCTCAACTTAACCTCGCATGTAATCGTAACTCGCCGGTTCATTCTACAAAAGGCACGCCATCACCCGTTAACGGGCTTTGACTATTTGTAGGCACACGGTTTCAGGGTCTATTTCACTCCCCTTCCGGGGTGCTTTTCACCTTTCCCTCACGGTACTGGTTCACTATCGGTCACTAGGTAGTATTTAGCCTTGGGAGATGGTCCTCCCGGATTCCGACGGAATTTCACGTGTTCCGCCGTACTCAGGATACACTCTGGAGGGAATGAATTTTGGACTACGGGGCTTTTACCCTATCCTGCGGACCTTTCCAGGTCGCTTCATCTAACTCATTCTTTTGTAACTCCGTATAGAGTGTCCTACAACCCCAAGAGGCAAGCCTCTTGGTTTGGGCTCTTCCCGTTTCGCTCGCCGCTACTCAGGGAATCGAATTTTCTTTCTCTTCCTCCAGGTACTTAGATGTTTCAGTTCCCTGGGTGTGTCTCAGATGCGCTATGTATTCACGCAAATGTACTGCCCCATTACGGGCAGTGGGTTTCCCCATTCGGAAATCTCCGGATCGAAGCTCACTTACAGCTCCCCGAAGCATATCGGTGTTAGTGCCGTCCTTCGTCGACTCCTAGTGCCAAGGCATCCACCGTGCGCCCTTATTAACTTAACCTAAAAGTTAAAAGTACTACACTTGCAATCACGTAAGTGATCACAATTTGAATATCTTGCGTTTGTTTCTTTTTTGATGTCGTTTTATCCAGTTTTCAAAGAACAAAGGGCTTGTTCCTTTGCGACGAGTAATCGCAGGAGCAAGTATAAATGCTCATCATAAAAATGAACACTCAAAACTGAACTGCAAAACGTTAAGATACAGATAAAGATCTGTATTCCGAATATATCCTTAGAAAGGAGGTGATCCAGCCGCACCTTCCGATACGGCTACCTTGTTACGACTTCACCCCAATCATCTGTCCCACCTTCGGCGGCTGGCTCCCAAAAGGGTTACCCCACCGACTTCGGGTGTTACAAACTCTCGTGGTGTGACGGGCGGTGTGTACAAGGCCCGGGAACGTATTCACCGTGGCATGCTGATCCACGATTACTAGCGATTCCGGCTTCATGTAGGCGAGTTGCAGCCTACAATCCGAACTGAGAACGGTTTTATGGGATTAGCTCACCCTCGCGGGGTTGCGACCCTCTGTACCGTCCATTGTAGCACGTGTGTAGCCCAGGTCATAAGGGGCATGATGATTTGACGTCATCCCCACCTTCCTCCGGTTTATCACCGGCAGTCACCTTAGAGTGCCCAACTGAATGCTGGCAACTAAGATCAAGGGTTGCGCTCGTTGCGGGACTTAACCCAACATCTCACGACACGAGCTGACGACAACCATGCACCACCTGTCACCGCTGTCCCCGAAGGGAAAAGCCTATCTCTAGGCCGGTCAGCGGGATGTCAAGACCTGGTAAGGTTCTTCGCGTTGCTTCGAATTAAACCACATGCTCCACCGCTTGTGCGGGCCCCCGTCAATTCCTTTGAGTTTCAGTCTTGCGACCGTACTCCCCAGGCGGAGTGCTTAATGCGTTAGCTGCAGCACTAAGGGGCGGAAACCCCCTAACACTTAGCACTCATCGTTTACGGCGTGGACTACCAGGGTATCTAATCCTGTTTGCTCCCCACGCTTTCGCGCCTCAGCGTCAGTTACAGACCAGAAAGCCGCCTTCGCCACTGGTGTTCCTCCAAATCTCTACGCATTTCACCGCTACACTTGGAATTCCGCTTTCCTCTTCTGCACTCAAGTCCCCCAGTTTCCAATGACCCTCCACGGTTGAGCCGTGGGCTTTCACATCAGACTTAAAGGACCGCCTGCGCGCGCTTTACGCCCAATAATTCCGGACAACGCTTGCCACCTACGTATTACCGCGGCTGCTGGCACGTAGTTAGCCGTGGCTTTCTAATGAGGTACCGTCAAGGTACGAGCAGTTACTCTCGTACTTGTTCTTCCCTCACAACAGAGTTTTACGATCCGAAAACCTTCTTCACTCACGCGGCGTTGCTCCATCAGACTTTCGTCCATTGTGGAAGATTCCCTACTGCTGCCTCCCGTAGGAGTCTGGGCCGTGTCTCAGTCCCAGTGTGGCCGATCACCCTCTCAGGTCGGCTACGCATCGTCGCCTTGGTGAGCCGTTACCTCACCAACTAGCTAATGCGCCGCGGGCCCATCCTGTAGTGACAGCCGAAACCGTCTTTTAACATTCCCCCATGTGAGGAAATGGATTATTCGGTATTAGCCCCGGTTTCCCGGAGTTATCCCAATCTACAGGGCAGGTTGCCCACGTGTTACTCACCCGTCCGCCGCTAAATCAGAAGAAGCAAGCTTCTTCATCATTCGCTCGACTTGCATGTATTAGGCACGCCGCCAGCGTTCGTCCTGAGCCAGGATCAAACTCTCCATAATAGAGAACTTAAAAAGCTCACTTGCACACGAAGTGCTGGCATCGACGTCGCCACACGGATGTGGCGCTTTTAGTCGATGTTCTTTGCTGGCATCATCATTAAATGATGTCAAAAATTGTTTTGTGTCAATACAACCGAAGTTGTTTGACGCTATATTTCTTAACGTTTTGCATGTTCAGTTTTCAATGTTCATCATGTCAGCCAAACTTGTTTACCTCTTGGCGACTTCTACTATATTACTCTCGTTTTAAATATAAGTCAACACTTTTTGATAACTTTTTTATATTTTTTTATAGCAGTATAGAAATAGTCACTACAGAGGCTACCCCTGGTACTCCCAACACTGCTACTACAGCTCCTGTGAAGAGGTTTATAGGAACCACATATCCTGCCATACCAAGTAATAAATGAACTCCAAACAATAATAATATAGAAAACCCTAAACGAAATAAAAATATACTTAGACTTTCAAATAAATTAGAGAAAGAGCTTTTGAATACTAAAAACAACAATAATACTAGCGAACACACAATAATGGTTAACTTCATGTACAATCCCTCCATAAAATCAATATCCTTATTGTATGAAGCTAGTACTACTAATATTCTATTTTATAATCACATTCCTAATCTTTGCTTCTTTATATAGATAGAAATGTATACTCTCTGCTATTTTTCTTTTGGCCACCGCATTAAGATCATAGTCATTCAAATAATCTTCTATTAGCTGTGCTTGCTGCCAATCTTCTTTGGTGGCTTTAATGAGGGTTACAAATTGTTGATCAAATTCTTTTTTTAATTTTCCCTTTTTAAAAAACACGTACCCCTACACTCTCCTTATAATTCCCGACGTCCTTCTAGAGCTTTAGACAGAGTAACTTCATCTGCATACTCTAAATCTCCCCCTACAGGTAGCCCGTGTGCAATTCTCGTTGTTTTAATACCAGAAGGTTTTACAAGACGAGATATATACATAGCTGTGGCTTCTCCTTCTATTGTAGGGTTGGTTGCTAGAATCAGTTCTTCTACTTGTGTGTCCTGTAATCTTTTTAATAAAGACGGAACATTAATATCCTCTGGACCTATTCCATCCATAGGAGAGATAGCTCCATGAAGTACATGGTATAAACCATTGTAATCTCTCATTTTTTCCATTGCTATTACGTCTTTAGTATCTTGTACTACACAAATCATTGATACATCACGTTGTTTGTCTTGGCATATATGACAAGGGTCTATGTCCGTGATATGTCCACAAATAGAGCAATAGCTTAAGTTTCTTTTGGCATCTACTAGTGCTTTTGCAAAGTCTAGTACTGTATCTTCCTTCATAGTTAACACAAAAAATGCCAGACGGGCCGCAGTTTTCGGCCCGATTCCTGGCAATTTCATAAAGCTTTCTATTAGCTTTGATATCGGTTCAGGATAATGCATTATTTTTCCTCCTAGAACATGCCAGGAAGGTTCAACCCTTTCGTGAATTGACCCATAGTGGCATTAGCTGTTTCTTCCGCTTTTTTCATTGCTTCATTTGTAGCAATTACGATTAAATCTTGTAGCATTTCCACATCATCAGGGTCTACTACTGCTGAATCTAGAGCTACCTCTAATACTTCTTTTTGTCCTGAGACGATAACCTTTACCATTCCTCCGCCAGCAACTGCTTCAAAGCGTTGGGTTGCCAGTTCCTCTTGAGCCTCAGCCATTTTCTTTTGCATTTTTTGCATTTGTTTCATCATACCTTGCATATTTCCCATTCCACGCATAATTATTTTCCTCCTTAGTCATCATGTACTTCTACAAATTCTTTTCCAAATAGTTTTTCTGCTTCCACGATTAAAGGATCTTCCGTGATTTCTTCCATTCCTTGTAACAGTTCCATCACTTCAGATGATTCAGAGGAAGCTTCCTGCGTAGACTCTATAGAGTCCTTTTTTAATCCATTTTGCCGAATAAATTCTTCTCTAATCTTTAACCAACTTTCTTCCGGTACATATACAACCTCATACATCGTTCCGGTTAAGCTTGAAATAAGTTGTGGAAAAGAGGTAGAGAAAGTTTTATTCTCCATTGCCATTTGACAATGTATATCATATTTAAATTTTAACACAAATGCACTGGAAGATGCTGCAACTGGTTCTGCATCATTTAACAAAGCAGCATGTGATTTTTGAAGCTGTTGTAATATATTCGCCCATTGTGATTTAATAGTTTGAATATCTGACTTTGTTGCTGTTTTTAAAATCTCTTGTATTCGACCACTTGACACCTTCACGCCAGAGGCTTTTTGTCTTGTTCTCTTTGGTTGCTCCTGCTGTGTCCCTTGATTGGTTCCAAGTGCAAACGTACCTTGGCTCAGTTGTTGCTGCAACTGCTGAAGCTGCCCTTCTAGTAACTGAACTTTCTTTTCCAACTCAGCACTATTTGCATTCCCCACAGCAGCCTCTTGTGGCACCTGCGCTAAACGGATAACTGCCGTTTCTAAATACACTTTTGCATGATTGGAAAATCGCATTTCTTGTTGAGTGTTTGTGAGAATAGAAATACTCTTATATAGTGTCTCCACAGGAAATTTAGTAGCCAGCTCTCTAAACCGCTCATCGCCCGTAGCAATTTCTAATAGTTCCGCTTGGTCTGGAGCAACCTGAAGTACCAACAAATCTCTATAGAATGTGATAAAATCCTCCGTTAATCGAACAGGATCCTTTCCATCCTCTACAAGCTTTTCGATACCACTTAAAGCCTGTGCTACATCTCTCTCACTTAGAGCATCAGCCAACTGATAAAAAACATCCTGGCCAATAGAACCCGTTACAAGCAAGGCATCTTCTATTGTCATCATTTTTCCACTGAAAGATACTACTTGATCTAGCATACTGAGTGCATCACGCATACCGCCAGCTGCCACTTGTGCGATAATTTTCAGTACATTCACATCATATTCTATCCCTGCATCGGTCAGCACTTCTACCATCCTGGAAACGATATCAGCAGATGTAATCCTTTTAAAATCAAATCTTTGACATCTTGAAATAATGGTGAGTGGTATTTTATGTGGTTCTGTTGTTGCAAGTATAAAAACAACATGAGCTGGTGGCTCTTCTAATGTTTTTAACAAAGCATTAAAGGCACTCGTAGAGAGCATATGCACTTCATCAATAATATAAACTTTGTAGCGCGCATTAGAAGGAGCAAAACGTACTTTTTCAATAATGTCACGCATTTCTTCCACACGAGAGTTGGAAGCAGCATCAAACTCAATTACATCTGTATTGGAACCCTCTGTGATACTTTTGCAAGTTGCACATTTATTGCATGGTTCCTTGTCAGGCCCATTCTCACAGTTCAACGCTTTAGCAAAAATTTTCGCAGCACTTGTTTTACCTGTACCTCTTGGTCCTGAAAATAAATATGCATGAGTAGTTTTATTGTAAATGAGGGCATTTTGAAGGGTTTGTTTGATATGAGTTTGACCGGACATTTCCGCAAACGACTGAGGTCGATATGCGCGGTAGAAAGCTTGATACGACAACAAGTTCCCCTCCCTCTTCTTTTTAGATAAAGTATGTAAATATTATAACATAAAGAAAACTTGACTTCGCCTTACAAGTACATATAAGTATAAATAAAAAAACTCATTCCTCCGAGGATGAATGAGTTTGATAATAATTAAATTAAAGCCGTGCACCTTCCTTCGATTGATACACATAAGCGGCACCTTTGTCGTTAACTCGGCCTAGGCAACCCCGCGGCACATGAGAATGCACCACTTAATGCTGCTTCCTTCCGGACCTGACATGGTTCATGGGCTCCCATTGCGCAGGACCCAGACGTCAACATCACGTGCAAATACCAGACCTAACATGTAAACAACCTCGAGAAGGAGTTCAGTCTCGCTAGAGCGGATTGCGAGTTACAAGACACCGCTACCTTCCCACCTAGCACGGCAATAACTAGTATACGCATTTTAAACTTAAAAATCAATGGTTACGATCTGATTTCTTTCTTTATACTTTCTATACTAAAAAAATATTATTAAATTTTTTTCAAATATGTTGACTTTGATTTTTATCCGTGATAAATTAATTCTTGTACTTCGGAGGAATACCCAAGTCTGGCTGAAGGGATCGGTCTTGAAAACCGACAGGCGGGTCATACCGCGCGGGGGTTCGAATCCCTCTTCCTCCTCCATTTTTTAACAACACACACGCATAAATTTGAGATTGAATTCGTTGCTCTTGTAACGAATTTTTCTTAGCCATATGTGTTCAGAATATTAAGAAGTTGACTATAAAAGTCAATTTCTTTTTTTATTTTACAAATTGACTCATAATAATGTCGTCTACATATTCATTTGGTCCAAATTTTACGTGTTTATGCCTTCTTCCCTCCTCTTTAAAGCCTAGCTTTGTGTATAAATGAATTGCTCTTTCATTATTAGAAAACACCTCTAACGATATCTTCTCTATATGTTCCTGTTTCCTAGCCCATTCTAACAATTTTTTAATTAGACAAGTGCCTATACCTTTATTGGCAAAGGTTTCTTGAATACTTATTCCAAAAAGACCCTGATGACTGAATCTTTTACGTGAGGATAGATGAAAATCAAGGATTCCAATTATTTGATTCTCCTGTTCTGCTACTAACATTAAGCCTCTCTCACTACAATTCACAATTTTTTCTCTCTGCTCCACCACCGACACCGTAAATTCTTCAACTGTGGTAGCCATGAAACTAGGGTTTTCCTTTAATATTCTTTTGATATGTTTTATTATTTGTTCTGCATCATTAACCATCGCTTTTCTAATATTTATTTCTATGCTCATTTTATATTCCCCCTTTCTAATCTATTCTCTCTCCTATTTAAAATCCCTTTTAGAAAGCAAAAAGCTTCTGCAATAAATGCAGAAGCTTTTCTATTATTTACGTAAAGTAATCGTCTGTGTTTGCTCCATGAAATGGCCAATTCTTTCAAGAATTACTTCAACATCTTCTGGATTCTCTACGATATCATAGTCATTGATGTTGAGACGAAGTACTGGACAGCCATTAAATCCATCAATCCACTTTTCGTATCTGCCATGCATCTCTTCCCAATAAGCGATTGGAGTTTGTTGTTCCATTGGGCGACCTCTTTCATGAATACGGTCTATAATATCATCCAAAGATCCTTCTAAATAGATGAGAAGGTTCGGATGTGGAAAGTATGGAGTCATAACCATCGCTTCGAAAAGACTTGTATATGTCTCATGGTCTACCGGGTCCATTGTTCCTTTTTCTTTATGCATTTGTGCAAAAATCCCTGTGTCTTCATAAATGGAACGGTCCTGAATAAAACCTCCGCCATACTCAAACATTCTCTTTTGTTCCTTAAAACGCTCTGCTAGGAAATAGATTTGTAAATGAAAGCTCCATTTAGAGAAATCCTCATAGAAACGATCTAAATAAGGGTTAGTGTCTACTTTTTCAAAAGAGGTTTTAAAGTGTAGTGCTTCAGCAAGCATCTTAGTCATAGTAGATTTACCTACTCCTACAGTTCCTGCTATTGTTATTACAGCATTGGAAGGTATGCCATACTTTTCTCTTAAATTCATGTTATAAACTCCTTCTATGTAGTGTTTCATCTACTTTTTCTAAAATTATCTGTAAATCTTGGTTATTTTGAACAAAGTCCATTTCATCTCCATTGAAGCGGATAACCGGTATTTCTGGATGCTTTAATTCAAAATCATCTATAAACATTCGGTAATCGGAAGAAAGCTGCTCCAGATAGGTTGTACTAATTTTCTTTTCAAACTCTCTCCCACGCAAATCAATACGGTCTACTAACACATCTATGCTAGCATCCAGATAAATAACTAAATTAGGAACTGGCATATCCTTCGTTAAAATATGATAAATTGCCTCATATTTTTCATATTCCTCCTTACTTAGGGAGCGTTTAGCAAAGATAAGATTTTTAAAAATATGATAATCCGCTACAACAGCGGTGTCTTTCGATAAGTATTTTTTTTCAATATCGCTTAATTGCTTATAGCGATTGCATAGAAAGAACATCTCTGTTTGAAAGCTCCACTCTGCTATATCTTCATAGAATTTATTTAAAAAGGGGTTTTCATCCACGATCTCTTTTAACAATTCAAATTGATAAGTATTACCAATTGCTTTAGCCAGTGAGGTCTTACCAACACCTATTGGACCCTCTACCGTTATAAATGGAATAGACATATCTCTAACCTCACTCTAAATTTTCAAGTCGTACCCTCTATTTTAGCATAGGGATATAACGAAAAATAGAGGATATTTGTCTTTCCAGAGAAAGACAAATATCCCCTATTTTTTCTTAATACGAAATGTAGCATTTAGAAGATACCAGTTTTGAGGGAAGTCAAAGCCACTATGCCAATAGGAAATCCCCAATAAATTTAATTCCTTTAACAGATTAAATTTTGCTTGAATAGATCTTGCATCCTCGAACCACACTTCATGCTCTTTCCCGTCTCTCCAGTAATTAAAAAACGGTGCCTGTGCCTCTTCATCATATTCAATAGCAGCATTTCGATCTCTGGCTAATTGAATAGCCTGCTGTGGACTTATCGCCCTAGCAAAAGGATTACCTGGTTTATAAGGCAAAGTCCAATCATAGCCATATAAATTTTGACCCATCATTACCTTTTGAGAAGGTATCTCTGTAATTGCATATTCTAATACATCTCTTACAGGACCTATTGGAGAAACTGCCATTGGAGGGCCACCGCTATACCCCCACTCATAGGTCATAATAACAACAAAATCTAAAACCTCGCCAAGGGCTTTATAGTCATGTCCCTCATACCATTTACCAGGTTGATTGGCACTAGTTTTCGGAGCAAGGCTAGCAGAAAAAATAAAACTAGGGGCAAACTCACGGAATTCTTTTAAGAATTGTACATACTTCTCACGATCATTGGGATTTATATATTCAAAATCAGTGTGTAGATGATTTGTACCCCTTTTATTTGCCTCCTTCACGGATTCTTCAAATACCTTTTGTTTAACTTCTTCATTTGTAAAAATTGTATTGGCAAGCGTGTCACTAAATGCTCCTTCTTCAATGTTGGTCAATACAATAACCGTCTCAACATTGTTTTCTTCTGCTATCTCCGACAAGCTTCCCCAATTCATTGGAGTTAACGATCCGTCTCTTTTAACGTCAAAAGCAAAGGGCATCATATAAGTTAGTTCTGCAGCTACATTTCTTACTTTTTCAATCACTGTTTCCGAGGGGACATCGGTATACCATTCAACATATAAATTAGATTCAATAGAGGGTCTGTTTGGATCTGGCGTGGAGGGTAGAACAATCGCCTGACCTACAACCAATACATCTTGATCCGGTAAACCATTAATAGAGGCAAGAGTAGCCGCACTCGTTCCAAAACGCTTGGCAATAGAGTATAAACTATCACCAGTTTTCACTACATAATTCATACCATCACTCCTTCAAACTAAATTATGCAAGGGACATACAAAACATGCTAAAATACGCGTAAGGAGTTGACTCCAAATGGACGAGTATTATATGAATTTAGCAATTGAAGAAGCAAAGAAAGCAGCTACAATAGGAGAAGTCCCTATAGGTGCGATTATCGTACATAAAAATGAGGTAATTGCGAGAGGTTACAATTTACGAGAGACAACACAGAATGCGACAACCCATGCTGAGCTACTGGCTATTCAAGAAGCTTGTGCCAAAATCGGGAGTTGGAGACTAGAGGAAACTACTCTTTATGTAACTCTAGAACCTTGTCCTATGTGTGCAGGAGCAATATTGCAATCGCGTATCCCACGAGTCGTTTATGGTGCTCGAGACCTTAAAGCGGGTTGTGTAGACTCATTATATACGCTATTAAATGACAATAGATTTAACCATGTCTGTGAGGTAACAGAGGGAGTTCTTGCAGAGACTTGCGGTAATTTACTAACCACTTTTTTTCGAGAGCTACGAATGAAAAAAAAGAACCAAAAACGCCAGGAGCTCTGAGCATTTTTGGTTCTAAACAGAAGTTTTTTAAATTGTTTGCCTCGCTTTCCCCATTTGCTTGTCGGAGCAAACATAGGCGCTTGCGCTTTTCTTTTTGTCTAGCTCCACCGCCTTGCCCCTCGAGGTCAAATGGGATAAAGCTGTGGGGGCTGAGGAACTGCCTCCTCGCTTTCCCCATTTGCTTGTCGGGGCAGACATAGGCGCTTGCGCTTTTCTTAGTTTATTGGATAACTTTTTTGCCACCCATGTAAGGTTGTAGTACCTCTGGGATTTTAACAGAACCATCTGGTTGCTGATAATTTTCTAGGATAGCGGCAACTGTGCGCCCAATTGCTAGTCCACTTCCGTTTAATGTGTGTACAAACTCTGGTTTAGCGCCCGGTTCTCTTCTAAAACGGATTCCTGCACGACGAGCTTGGAAGTCTTCAAAGTTACTGCAAGAAGAAATCTCTTTATACTCCCCATAGCTTGGTAACCATACTTCAATATCATATTTTTTAGCAGCAGTGAAACCAAGGTCGGCAGTGCACATACGTAGCACTCGATATGGAAGACCCAAAAGTTGTAGCACTTTTTCTGCATGTCCTGTTAGAAGCTCCAACTGTTCGTAAGAATCCGCTGGTTTTACAAAACGTACAAGCTCTACTTTATTGAATTGATGCTGACGGATTAGTCCGCGTGTATCTCTACCTGCAGAACCGGCCTCCGAACGGAAACAAGCACTAAATGCAGTAAACGCTTGTGGAAGTTCTGCTCCATCTAAAATCTCATCGCGGTAGAAGTTGGTTACTGGAACCTCAGCAGTTGGGATTAAGAAATAATCCTCCTCGTTAACTAGGAAAGCATCCTCTTCAAACTTTGGAAGCTGACCAGTGCCCGTTAAACTCATACGGTTCGCCATATAAGGTGGAAGCATTTCCTCGTAGCCATGCTCTTCTGAATGAAGATCCATCATGAAATTCCATAGCGCGCGCTCTAATCTTGCCCCTAGACCACGGTAAAATGCAAAACGGCTTCCAGTTACTTTTGCAGCACGCTCAAAATCCACTATTTTTAAATCTGTGGCGATATCCCAGTGAGCTTTTGTATCAAAATCAAATGAAGGGACATCTCCCCACTTACGGATTTCCACATTATCATCCTCGGAGTCACCAACCGGAACGTCATCATGCGGAATATTTGGAATACGCATCATCATGTAGTCAAACTTTTCTTCTACTTGACGTAGCTCTTCATCCAACGCTTTAATCTCATCGCCAACCTCACGCATACGCACAATTAAATCATCAGCATTCTCTTTGTTTCGTTTCATTTGAGAGATTTTTTGAGAAACCTCGTTTCTTTCTGCCTTTAATACTTCTGTTTTTGCTATTAATTCTCTACGCTTTTGGTCTAAAGGAAGAAATTGATCGAACTCAGAGATATCTTCTCCACGCTTCGCAAGTTTAGCTTTCACTTCTTCATAATTATCACGTACAAATTTTACATCTAACATATGAATTCCTCCTCTTAATATTTCGACAATTTTAACCAACCATTAATTAAATAACGACAAAAAAGCCCCCATCCCTAAAAAAAGGGACGAGAGCTACCCGCGTTGCCACCCTGATTGAACTGACACATGATCAGATCCACTTGTCTAATAACGGCTTTTCAACCGGCCACAGCTTACCTATTTTTCAGCTGCGCAACTCAAAGGACGGATTCACAAGGGTCTTTATCAGCTTCCACCAACCGCTGACTCTCTAAAAAAAACTTACTTGTTACTACTTCCTATCATCGTTTTTTAATTCATGAAATTAATCATACTTTACTATAGGTTGACCTGTTTGGCAAGTGATTCCTGAACCATTTGTATAAAATAGGCAGTTATACGATGATCGTTCGTTAATTCAGGATGGAAGGAACATCCTAATATATTGTCCTGTCTAGCCATTACAATTCTATTTTCATGAGTTGCAAGTATTTCTACGCTTTTCCCTACATCCACAATATGGGGAGCTCTTATAAAAACAGCAGGAAAGTCAGCTGCTACTCCTTGGATTTCTAAAATAGTTTCAAAGCTATTCACTTGACGGCCAAAGGAATTTCTTTCGACAGTAGCTTCTAATACACCAATATGATGGGAATCCTGATTATGGATATTCCTTGCCAATAATATAAGGCCCGCACATGTACCGAACATTGGCTTGCCTGATTCTGCAAATTGTTTTAAAGGAATTAGCAAATCAAAGCGATCTATAAGCTTGCGCATTGTCGTACTTTCGCCACCTGGAAAGATTAAACCATCTATATTTTGAAGATCACTTTTTGTTTTGACCAATACTGCCTCTACGCCGCATTCTTCTACCGAACGAATATGTTCCATGACAGCTCCTTGAAGAGCCATTACTCCAATTTTCACTATCTTACCAACCTCGATCTTGCATACGTTCTGCATCTGTTAATCGAGAGATTTCAATTCCCTTCATAGGGATTCCTAAATCCTTTGAAATATCCACTAAAAATTTATAATCGCGATAATGAGTAGTTGCTTCCACAATAGCACGGGCAAATTTCTCTGGACTATCAGATTTGAATATTCCAGATCCGACAAACACTCCATCTGCTCCAAGTTCCATCATAAGCGCAGCATCTGCTGGAGTAGCAACTCCTCCCGCTGCGAAGTTTACTACTGGTAATTTTCCTTTTTGTTTGATTTGCAATAAAATCTCATATGGCGCTCCTAATTTTTTTGCTTCTGTCATTAGTTCATCCTCGTTCATATGCACAATTTTTCTAACCTGTGCATTAACCTTTCGTAAATGGCGAACTGCTTCTACAATGTTACCTGTCCCTGGTTCGCCTTTCGTCCGAAGCATTGATGCCCCTTCACCTATACGTCGAGCTGCCTCTCCCAAATCCTTACACCCACAAACAAATGGCACTGTGAACTCACTTTTACGCAAATGAAATTCTTCATCGGCTGGTGTCAGCACCTCTGATTCGTCAATATAGTCCACACCCATTGCCTCTAAAATTCTTGCCTCCGTTATATGTCCAATGCGAGCTTTTGCCATGACTGGTATCGTTACAGCACCCATTACTTCTTCCATTATGCGTGGATCGGCCATGCGAGCAACTCCCCCTGCTGCACGGATATCAGAGGGTACACGTTCTAATGCCATTACAGCCACAGCACCGGCTGCCTCCGCAATTCGTGCTTGCTCTGCGTTAATAACATCCATTATAACTCCACCTTTTTGCATCTCTGCCATACCTCTTTTTACTATCTCAGTACCTGTCATATGTATTTTCATCTTGAATACCTCCTAACTGTTATAAAATTTAGTATAATGATATATGACCATATGAAAAGCGCCAAAAACACTAAAATGAAAGTGGTCAGATTGGATGATACTATGGATTTCCTCATGTTTCCTTTAGAAAAAAATTCAAACAGCCCATTATATGAACAACTATATAAATTTATAAAAGATGCCATAGTACAAGGCAATATTAAGGAAGGAGATAAGCTTCCCTCTAAAAGAAAGCTTGCTGACTATCTTGATCTTAGCCAAACTACAATTGAGCTTTCTTATAGTCAGCTGCTAGCAGAAGGTTACATAAATTCAGAACCTAGAAGGGGATATTTTGTTCAAAATATTGAGGAGCTTGCTTTGATCGAAATAGAAGATTCTCAAATTGTTAAAGAAGAAAAAACTCCATCCTACCATTTGGATTTTTCTCCGGGAAGGATAGATGAGGATTCCTTTCCTTTTACACTGTGGAGAAAATATGCAAGGGATTTGGTTCATGAAGAAAATAAAGAGCTTCTTCAGCTTGGACATCCTCAGGGAGACTATATACTAAGACAGCAAATATCTTCATACCTTTATCAATCTCGTGGTGTAAAAAGTACACCCGAACAAATTATTTTAGGCTCAGGAACAGAACAGATTATGCCACTACTCATACGCCTCCTTGGAAATGAGGCAGTCTATGGCTATGAAAACCCTGGTTATCCACTCTCTCATCATCTTTTTTTAGAGCATGAGGAAAAATCGGTGCCTGTCCGGGTAGATGATGAGGGATTAGTCGTTCAGGAGTTAGAAAACACTAATGCAACTGTTATGTATGTCACTCCGTCTCATCAATTTCCCACTGGTTCTGTTATGTCAGCTTCACGAAGAAGTCAGCTGCTAGCCTGGGCTTATCAACATGAGAAACGTTATATTATTGAAGATGATTATGACAGTGAATTCAGATATACTGGTAAACCAATTCCTTCTTTACAAGGAATGGACCAAAACGACCGTGTAATTTATTTAAGCACGTTTTCTAAGTCTCTGATGCCTTCCTTAAGGATCGCCTATGCGGTACTTCCAAAACCACTTATAAAGCAATACAAGGCGAAATATTACTATTATTCAGCTACTGTCCCACGAATGGACCAATATATACTTGCAAAGTTTATGGAGGACGGTCACTTCGGGAAGCATCTAAATAAAATGAGAAAAATTTATAAAAGAAAGCTAGAAATTATTACGAAGTCTCTTTTAGAATATGAGCCAGCTGTTACCCTTTCTGGAGAACAGGCAGGAATGCATCTTTTATTGACCATTCATACACAAAAGAAGGAAGAGGAACTGGTTGCCCTTGCTCAACAAGCAAATATTCAAATCTATGGTCTGAATAAGTATATAACCTTTCCCATAGAAGAAACTCACCCAAAATTGGTATTAGGATTCGGTGGATTAGAGTTCTCAAATATTTCGACAACCATACATGAGCTAATGAAGGCAATAAAAATCAAGCATTCTTAATTTCTTTCCTATACAAAAAAGCACTGACAACTCTAATTGAGTTTCAGTGCTTAAGTATAGTAAGAAGGTGGTGCAAGTGTCTAAGTCTAGGTTAACTAGTAACACTTTGCACATGCTTTCTTATTTATTAAAATAATCCGCCTACAAAGTCGGTCGTACTATCCCACAAGCCGCTAAAGAATTTGCCAATACCTTGGAACATTAAACTGAACCAACCAGCTCTTTCTACAGCTTCTGTTGTTACAACATCGACACTTGCTTGGTCACCAATAATATAACCGTAATCAGTGCCTTCTGTTTTTTCAAGGTGTACTGTTCCTACAACTGTATCCTTTTTAACTTCAGCTTCTAACTTGTCTTTTGTTGGAGTAAATACAGGCTTGTACAGATCTTTATCGCTAGATTTAATCATCATAGAAATAGGTTCTTTGACTGCAATTGCAACTTTGTCTTCTTTTCCTTTATTTACTTCTAGAGTTTCATGGTCAGGAATTTTATATCCTGCTGGTATTAGCTCTACTTTAGTAAATTGAGCAAATCCAAAATCAAACAAAGCTCTAGTTGCATCAAATCTAGCCTTATAACTTCCCTTTCCATTAGCATCTACTGCTTTCATCACTACAGCGATTACTCTCATACCATTTCTTTCAGCAGTTCCAGTGAAGGAGTGACCAGCAAAATCTGTTGTTCCTGTTTTCAAACCATCTACGCCTTGATATTCATAAACTAATCCTGGTAGCATCCAGTTCCAGTTACTCATTTCAATAGCATCCGGTGTACCCTCACGGAAGATTTTTTTAGGTATTTTAGTTGTTTCTAAAACTTCTGGGTAGTCTTTCATAAGAAGGTAAGCCAATTTTGCTACTGAGCTAGCAGGCATCACATTCTCGTCTGTTGCCCCTGTACTCTTTGGATGCATCCCTTGTAAATCAGCATTATTTAAACCAGTAGAGTTAACAAACTTATAATTTTCTAAGCCCATTTCTCCAGCTTTTTCATTCATTAGTTTTATAAAATTTTCTTCTGTTCCAGCAATAGTTTCTGCAATAGCAATAGTTGCTGCATTTGCAGAATAGATAGCCATTGCTTCATATAATTCACGAATTGAATAAGTACCATCCTCACGTAGAGGTACATTACTTAAACGACGATCTTGAGAAATTTTATATGTATATTCATTTACTGAATATTGTTGGTCCCATGAGATTTTACCTTCTTCAATTGCTTCGAAAAGAAGATACTCCGTCATCATTTTTGTCATACTCGCAATACCTAAAGCTGCATCTGCATTTTGTTCATAAAGAATTTTTCCGGAATCCGCATCTACTAAGATTGCAGCGTCCACATTTAAATTCAAACTTTCCTCTGCTTTTGTGGTAGCTGGTATTACACCTACTAAAGACACAAGCAACATCGGAAGTACTAGCCACTTTACCATTGTTGTTTTCCAAAATTTCTTCACTACTGTACCTCCACTTTTTCTATTATCACTGCTCATTTTATCATACTTTTTGAACTAGGTGCATAACACTTTAAAAAAGCACCCATTCGGCCTATATATAGACGGTGAATGGGTGCGAAAGTTTCTTTATTAAGAGATAGAATAGTTTGGTGCCTCTTTTGTAATTTGTACATCATGAGGATGACTTTCACGTAGGCCAGCGCCAGTCATGCGTATAAATTGGGCCTTTTCACGTAAGTCCTCTAGAGTGCCTGTACCACAATACCCCATACCTGCACGAACCCCACCAAGAAGTTGGTGAATCGTATCAGATAGTGGCCCTTTGTATGGCAAACGCCCTTCAATTCCTTCTGGTACTAATTTCTTTGCATCCTCTTGGAAGTAACGGTCCTTAGAACCTTTTTCCATAGCACCGATAGAACCCATACCTCGGTATACTTTAAAACGTCTACCTTGGAAGATTTCTGTTTCTCCTGGACTTTCTGTAGTTCCTGCAAGTAAACTACCAAGCATTACTACATGTCCACCAGCAGCTAATGCTTTCACGATATCTCCGGAAAATTTAATACCGCCATCTGCAATGATCGTTTTTCCGGACTTTCTAGCTTCGTTAGCACAGTCATAGATTGCAGTAATTTGTGGTACTCCCACACCTGCCACCACACGAGTTGTACAAATAGAACCTGGACCAATTCCTACTTTTACTACATCTGCCCCTGCTTCAAATAGTGCCTTTGTTGCCTCACCAGTTGCAACATTTCCAGCAACGATATCTAAATCTGGATAAGTTGCTCTTATTTCTTTCACTACTTCAATAACACCTTTAGAATGTCCATGAGCAGTATCAATTACGATTGCATCTACCTGTGCTTCTACTAATTTCTGCACTCGAATCATCGTATCCTTCGTTACTCCAACCGCAGCCCCTACTAGCAAACGACCATGATGGTCTTTTGCTGCATTTGGAAACTCAATTACTTTTTCAATATCTTTAATAGTAATTAGACCTTTTAGAATGCCATTGTCATCCACTATCGGTAATTTTTCAATTTTGTATTGTTGAAGAATCTTTTCAGCCTGCTCTAACGTAGTACCAACAGCAGCAGTTACTAATTTTTCTTTAGTCATTACATCGGATATTTGTAAAGAGTAGTCTTGGATAAAGCGTAAATCACGATTTGTAATAATCCCTACAAGTCTCAATTCTTCTTCATTGTTTACAATTGGCACACCAGAGATTCTGTATTTACCCATCAAATGCTCTGCATCATAAACTTGGTGAGTTGGTGTAAGGTAGAAAGGATCGGTTATAACTCCATTTTCTGAACGTTTAACTGTTTCCACTTGTTCTGCTTGTTCCTCAATGCTCATGTTTTTGTGAATAATGCCCAGTCCACCTTGACGAGCCATAGCAATAGCCATCTTCGCTTCTGTAACTGTATCCATACCAGCACTTACTACAGGAATATTTAGCTTAATTTTTGAAGTTAATTGTACTGATAAGTTAATATCCTTTGGTAGAACCTCTGATTGAGCTGGAACTAATAAAACATCGTCAAACGTTAAACCTTCTTTTTGAAATTTTGATTCCCACATTACGCTGACTTCCTCCTCTGTTTAAATATTATTACAAGGTTATCAGCGGTCACAGGGCATGTCAAGAATCGATAAATAATATATATATTCTGACTTTTATGACGAGTTGTATATTTATTATATTTACAAGAGATATCTTATTTTTCTTTTACTTCGAAGAAGTGGAATGTCCTCTAGCTTTAAAATTAATCTAATTTGAAATTGTATTCTAAATTGTATTTCTGCTTTCTCGCACACTTGCTTAGTTAGAAATGGTTAGGTGCCTTCGGCACTTCTAATTTCTTTATGGAACAAACAAAAAAGCCGTCACCGATTTCTCGGTAACGACTTTTTCCAGTGCCCAGCTACGTCCTACTCTTGCAGGGGGACCCCCAACTACCATCGGCTCGGCTGCGAAACCAGATGGACGGCAGATTTCTTTGTCAGCCGCAGCCGATCGGTTCTCGCGTATGCTATACGCTCCGAGCCTCTCTTCCTTGCTTCCTCGAACTCTTTGCCCCTCTGCTTTCTCGCACACTTTCTTAGTTAGGAATGGTTAGGTGCCTTCGGCACTTCTAATTTCTTTATAGAACAAACAAAAAAGCCGTCACCAATTTCTCGGTAACGACTTTTTCCAGTGCCCAGCGACGTCCTACTCTTGCAGGGGGAGACCCCCAACTACCATCGGCGCTGAAGAGCTTAACTTCCGTGTTCGGTATGGGAACGGGTGTGACCTCTTCGCCATCATCACTAGACTTTTCGGCTTTCAATCCACTGCGCATTGCGTTGTCAACTTCGCTCGTTCAGTCAGTCACGTACGTAAGTACGCTCCTTCCTTTGCTCACTCGTTTCCTAGCACTGCTTGTGTTTTGAAATCCTCTTGAGTTGTTCACTCAAAACTGGATAAAAGACATCATTAATGGAAACAAACAATTTGGTTAAGTCCTCGATCGATTAGTATTCGTCAGCTGCACGTGTCGCCACGCTTCCACCCCGAACCTATCTACCTCATCGTCTTTGAGGGATCTTACTTACTTGCGTAATGGGAAATCTCATCTTGAGGGGGGCTTCGTGCTTAGATGCTTTCAGCACTTATCCCGTCCACACATAGCTACCCAGCGATGCCCTTGGCAGAACAACTGGTACACCAGCGGTGTGTCCATCCCGGTCCTCTCGTACTAAGGACAGCTCCTCTCAAATTTCCTACGCCCACGACGGATAGGGACCGAACTGTCTCACGACGTTCTGAACCCAGCTCGCGTACCGCTTTAATGGGCGAACAGCCCAACCCTTGGGACCGACTACAGCCCCAGGATGCGATGAGCCGACATCGAGGTGCCAAACCTCCCCGTCGATGTGGACTCTTGGGGGAGATAAGCCTGTTATCCCCGGGGTAGCTTTTATCCGTTGAGCGATGGCCCTTCCATGCGGAACCACCGGATCACTAAGCCCGTCTTTCGACCCTGCTCGACTTGTAGGTCTCGCAGTCAAGCTCCCTTCTGCCTTTACACTCTTCGAATGATTTCCAACCATTCTGAGGGAACCTTTGGGCGCCTCCGTTACACTTTAGGAGGCGACCGCCCCAGTCAAACTGCCCGCCTGACACTGTCTCCTACCCGGGTTACGGGTATGGGTTAGAATTTCAATACAACCAGGGTAGTATCCCACCGACGCCTCCTCCGAAGCTGGCGCTCCGGGCTCTAAGGCTCCTACCTATCCTGTACAAGTTGCACCAAAATTCAATATCAAGCTACAGTAAAGCTCCACGGGGTCTTTCCGTCCTGTCGCGGGTAACCTGCATCTTCACAGGTACTATAATTTCACCGAGTCTCTCGTTGAGACAGTGCCCAGATCGTTACGCCTTTCGTGCGGGTCGGAACTTACCCGACAAGGAATTTCGCTACCTTAGGACCGTTATAGTTACGGCCGCCGTTTACTGGGGCTTCAATTCGCACCTTCGCTTGCGCTAAGCACTCCTCTTAACCTTCCAGCACCGGGCAGGCGTCAGCCCCTATACTTCACCTTACGGTTTTGCAGAGACCTGTGTTTTTGCTAAACAGTCGCCTGGGCCTATTCACTGCGGCTCTTCTAGGCTATACACCCAAAAGAGCACCCCTTCTCCCGAAGTTACGGGGTCATTTTGCCGAGTTCCTTAACGAGAGTTCTCTCGCTCACCTTAGGATTCTCTCCTCGACTACCTGTGTCGGTTTGCGGTACGGGCACCTCCCACCTCGTTAGAGGCTTTTCTTGGCAGTGTGAAATCAGGAACTTCGGACTAAGTCCTCGCCATCACAGCTCAATGTTACAGAGTGCGGATTTGCCTACACTCACACCTCACTGCTTGGACGTGCATAACCAACAGCACGCTTACCCTATCCTACTGCGTCCCCCCATCACTCAAACGGTGGGGTGGTGGTACAGGAATATCAACCTGTTGTCCATCGTCTACGCCTATCGGCCTCGACTTAGGTCCCGACTAACCCTGAGCGGACGAGCCTTCCTCAGGAAACCTTAGTCATACGGTGGATGGGATTCTCACCCATCTTTCGCTACTCATACCGGCATTCTCACTTCTAAGCGCTCCACCAGTCCTTCCGGTCTGACTTCAACGCCCTTAGAACGCTCTCCTACCACTGATACCAAAGGTATCAATCCACAGCTTCGGTGATTTGTTTAGCCCCGATACATTTTCGGCGCAGCGTCACTCGACCAGTGAGCTATTACGCACTCTTTAAATGATGGCTGCTTCTAAGCCAACATCCTGGTTGTCTAAGCAACGCCACATCCTTTTCCACTTAACAAATACTTTGGGACCTTAGCTGGTGGTCTGGGCTGTTTCCCTCTTGACTACGGATCTTATCACTCGCAGTCTGACTCCCAAACATAAATCATTGGCATTCGGAGTTTGTCTGAATTCGGTAACCCGGGATGGGCCCCTAGTCCAAACAGTGCTCTACCTCCAAGATTCTAACGTTTGAGGCTAGCCCTAAAGCTATTTCGGAGAGAACCAGCTATCTCCAGGTTCGATTGGAATTTCTCCGCTACCCACACCTCATCCCCGCACTTTTCAACGTGCGTGGGTTCGGACCTCCAGTAAGTGTTACCTTACCTTCATCCTGGACATGGGTAGATCACCTGGTTTCGGGTCTACGACCACATACTCATTCGCCCTATTCAGACTCGCTTTCGCTGCGGCTCCGTCTTCTCAACTTAACCTCGCATGTAATCGTAACTCGCCGGTTCATTCTACAAAAGGCACGCCATCACCCGTTAACGGGCTTTGACTATTTGTAGGCACACGGTTTCAGGGTCTATTTCACTCCCCTTCCGGGGTGCTTTTCACCTTTCCCTCACGGTACTGGTTCACTATCGGTCACTAGGTAGTATTTAGCCTTGGGAGATGGTCCTCCCGGATTCCGACGGAATTTCACGTGTTCCGCCGTACTCAGGATACACTCTGGAGGGAATGAATTTTGGACTACGGGGCTTTTACCCTATCCTGCGGACCTTTCCAGGTCGCTTCATCTAACTCATTCTTTTGTAACTCCGTATAGAGTGTCCTACAACCCCAAGAGGCAAGCCTCTTGGTTTGGGCTCTTCCCGTTTCGCTCGCCGCTACTCAGGGAATCGAATTTTCTTTCTCTTCCTCCAGGTACTTAGATGTTTCAGTTCCCTGGGTGTGTCTCAGATGCGCTATGTATTCACGCAAATGTACTGCCCCATTACGGGCAGTGGGTTTCCCCATTCGGAAATCTCCGGATCGAAGCTCACTTACAGCTCCCCGAAGCATATCGGTGTTAGTGCCGTCCTTCGTCGACTCCTAGTGCCAAGGCATCCACCGTGCGCCCTTATTAACTTAACCTAAAAGTTAAAAGTACTACACTTGCAATCACGTAAGTGATCACAATTTGAATATCTTGCGTTTGTTTCTTTTTTGATGTCGTTTTATCCAGTTTTCAAAGAACAATTTAAATGCTCATCATAAAAATGAACACTCAAAACTGAACTGCAAAACGTTAAGATACAGATAAAGATCTGTATTCCGAATATATCCTTAGAAAGGAGGTGATCCAGCCGCACCTTCCGATACGGCTACCTTGTTACGACTTCACCCCAATCATCTGTCCCACCTTCGGCGGCTGGCTCCCAAAAGGGTTACCCCACCGACTTCGGGTGTTACAAACTCTCGTGGTGTGACGGGCGGTGTGTACAAGGCCCGGGAACGTATTCACCGTGGCATGCTGATCCACGATTACTAGCGATTCCGGCTTCATGTAGGCGAGTTGCAGCCTACAATCCGAACTGAGAACGGTTTTATGGGATTAGCTCACCCTCGCGGGGTTGCGACCCTCTGTACCGTCCATTGTAGCACGTGTGTAGCCCAGGTCATAAGGGGCATGATGATTTGACGTCATCCCCACCTTCCTCCGGTTTATCACCGGCAGTCACCTTAGAGTGCCCAACTAAATGCTGGCAACTAAGATCAAGGGTTGCGCTCGTTGCGGGACTTAACCCAACATCTCACGACACGAGCTGACGACAACCATGCACCACCTGTCACCGCTGTCCCCGAAGGGAAAAGCCTATCTCTAGGCCGGTCAGCGGGATGTCAAGACCTGGTAAGGTTCTTCGCGTTGCTTCGAATTAAACCACATGCTCCACCGCTTGTGCGGGCCCCCGTCAATTCCTTTGAGTTTCAGTCTTGCGACCGTACTCCCCAGGCGGAGTGCTTAATGCGTTAGCTGCAGCACTAAGGGGCGGAAACCCCCTAACACTTAGCACTCATCGTTTACGGCGTGGACTACCAGGGTATCTAATCCTGTTTGCTCCCCACGCTTTCGCGCCTCAGCGTCAGTTACAGACCAGAAAGCCGCCTTCGCCACTGGTGTTCCTCCAAATCTCTACGCATTTCACCGCTACACTTGGAATTCCGCTTTCCTCTTCTGCACTCAAGTCCCCCAGTTTCCAATGACCCTCCACGGTTGAGCCGTGGGCTTTCACATCAGACTTAAAGGACCGCCTGCGCGCGCTTTACGCCCAATAATTCCGGACAACGCTTGCCACCTACGTATTACCGCGGCTGCTGGCACGTAGTTAGCCGTGGCTTTCTAATGAGGTACCGTCAAGGTACGAGCAGTTACTCTCGTACTTGTTCTTCCCTCACAACAGAGTTTTACGATCCGAAAACCTTCTTCACTCACGCGGCGTTGCTCCATCAGACTTTCGTCCATTGTGGAAGATTCCCTACTGCTGCCTCCCGTAGGAGTCTGGGCCGTGTCTCAGTCCCAGTGTGGCCGATCACCCTCTCAGGTCGGCTACGCATCGTCGCCTTGGTGAGCCGTTACCTCACCAACTAGCTAATGCGCCGCGGGCCCATCCTGTAGTGACAGCCGAAACCGTCTTTTAACATTCCCCCATGTGAGGAAATGGATTATTCGGTATTAGCCCCGGTTTCCCGGAGTTATCCCAATCTACAGGGCAGGTTGCCCACGTGTTACTCACCCGTCCGCCGCTAAATCAGAAGAAGCAAGCTTCTTCATCATTCGCTCGACTTGCATGTATTAGGCACGCCGCCAGCGTTCGTCCTGAGCCAGGATCAAACTCTCCATAATAGAGAACTTAAAAAGCTCATTTTGTTTTGCTGGCATCATCATTAAATGATGTCAAAAATTGTTTTGCGTCAATACAACCGAAGTTGTTTGATGCTATATGTCTTAACGTTTTGCATGTTCAGTTTTCAATGTTCATGTGTTTTTTTCGTCTTGTTTTGACGACTTCTCTATATTATCAAGGTTTCAAAGATAAGTCAACACTTTAATCAAATAAAACTTAAAACTATTTTAAGAAAGAGATATTCTTTAAATAGTTTTAAGTTTTTAGTCATGTTTCCTAATGAATCTATATAATTATCGACTACTTTTATAATGCTTGGTAAGTCTTTCTGGTTCTCAAAGTTTTACTTCTATACTTACATATAGATAACTCTAAAAAGATTATTAATCAATTATACTTTCTATATGTAACGATCGTTTAGCTGCTAAGTCTAAGATTTGGCCAGTTTCAGACAATCGTATCATAGGTCTCATCGGAGAATCTCTATGGATAAAGATAATCTCTCCTAGCTCTCCATCTGATAATCTCACTCGAGTGGATATTGGTAAATCGCATACAAGAGAGATGAGTGCATTAACTGCTTCAATATTGTATTTTCCAAACTCTTCTTCCTTAATCATTTCCAATACTTTAAAAGAAGAGGCTCTTGCTCGATATATTCTCTCAGAGGTCATTGCATGGTATACATCTGCGACTGCAATTATTTGAGCAACCAAAGAGATATTTTCCATTTTTTCTCCCTTAGGATAACCACTACCGTCTAGACGTTCATGGTGTTGGAAGATTCCTAATTTTGTCTCTGGCTTTAACAGCGGACTATCTTTGATAGCTTGAAAGCTAAAAATAGTATGTTTTTTAATTTCTGAGAATTCATTTTCTGTAAGAGGAGTCTTCTTTTCTCTAATCTTCTGATCAATCTTAGCCATTCCTACATCAGCTAAAAGGCCTGCGGTAGCTATTTGATTGATTTGTCCAGAAGTGTATTGAAGTTTCCTTGCAATTGCTCCAGATAGCATCCCCACTGCCAACGAATGATGTGCTATGTATTTATCAATGGATGAATAACTATTTAGAAGAGAAAATATTTGTTTTTCTTGCATCGCTCGATCTATTAAAGGCATTACTATATGCCTTAACTTTGCAACATCCACCTTCACTCCAGCTTCCCAGGAAGAAAATTCTTTATAGAAGTTACTTACAGATTCATTATATAACGTTTTAAAGTTAGTTTTATTAAGGGATAGAGAATTACTTTTTTCTACAATAACACGTTCCTTGTTATTAAGTTCTAGAATTTCTTCTTCTGACCTATTAAAGATATTTTCAATTGACACAGGTACTTTAGTAACGTTGAAGGCTCTTAGTACTTCTAAATGCTCTCTTGTCAGCCTTGTATCTTTACGCATAATTGGGTATTTAGTGTTCACAAAAAGATCTTCGGCAACGATACTACCAATTCTAATTTCATCTAAATTTTGTAAAGTATATTCCATTTTATACCCTGCTTTTCTTTTATTTTCCTTAATTATACTAAATTTTTTTCAATTTTGTATATGTAAAAAAATCACCCTTAAACTAAGTTTAAGGGTGATTTAGTAATTATTCTTCTATTGAGGTAGAATCATCTTCATTGTTAGAAGCTACTTCTTCTACAATTTCATCGTCTGTTTCTTCTTCCTCATCTTCTTTTGCAACTTTAGCAACGGTAGCTATTAACTCATTATTTGATAATCTCATCAGGCGCACTCCTTGAGTGCTTCTTCCTGTAATTGAAATGTCATTAACATCCATACGGATTAACATTCCATTTATCGTGATTAACATTAAGTCTTCTAAACCTTCCACTGCCTTCACAGCACATAAAGGTCCATTTTTCTCAGTGATTTGGCATGTTTTCACACCCATCCCACCTCTAGTTTGTAATCGATATTCTGATTCTGGGGTACGTTTTCCATATCCCTTCTCAGTTACTACTAGGATTTCTTGACCAGGTTCAATAATTTCCATACCGACAACGTAATCGTCATCCTTCAAGCGAATTCCTCTTACTCCACCAGCTGTACGACCCATAGAACGAATATCAGTTTCTTCAAATCTTACAAGCTTGCCTTGTCGTGTACCAATTATAATTTGTTTTTTACCGTCTGTTAAACGAACTGCAATGAGTTCGTCCTCATCACGTAAAGAGATAGCTATTAAGCCATTAGCACGAATATGAGCAAAACCTGACACTGGTGTACGTTTTGTTACACCATGCTTAGTTGTGAAGATAAAATAGCTATCTTCCTCAAACGTTGCCATTGGAATCATAGCAGTAACATGCTCGTCTTTTTCAATTCCTAATAGATTAATGAGTGGTAGACCTTTAGCTGTGCGTCCATACTCTGGTATCTCAAATCCTCTTGCACGATAAACCTTACCTTTATTAGTAAAGAATAGAATTGTGTCATGAGTTGATGTATTCAATAAATGTTCTACGAAGTCATTTTCATTGGTGCCCATTCCTTGAACTCCACGACCACCACGTTTTTGACTCTTGTACGTATTTGCAGGCAAACGTTTAATATACCCTTTATTTGTTAAAGTAAGCACAGAGTTTTCAACCGGTATTAAATCTTCGTCCTCAAATACCTCTACTCCACCAGCTACAATTTCTGTTCTACGATCATCAGAGTATCGATCTCTAATTTCAGTAATTTCTTCACGAATAATTTCTATCACTCGATATTCATTAGCTAAAATGAATTTAAGTTCTTCAATTAGTTCTACTAAAGCTTTATATTCTTCCTCAATCTTATCGCGCTCTAATCCTGTCAAACGTTGTAAACGCATATCTAGAATAGCTTGTGCTTGGCGTTCTGATAAATTAAATTGTTCAGTTAAGCCTCTTTTAGCTTCCTCACCTGTTTGAGATGAACGGATCAATTTAATAATTTCATCGATATGATCTAAAGCAATACGTAAACCTTCTAAGATATGTGCTCGATCTTCCGCTTTATTCAATTCAAATTGTGTACGTCGGCGAATAACCACTTTTTGATGTTCTAAGTAATAGTAAAGCATTTCTTTAATGTTAAGTACTTTAGGTTGGTTATCTACTAAAGCTAACATATTGATACCAAAGCTGGATTGAAGAGCTGTTTGTTTATATAAGTTGTTAAGTAAAACGTGAGAGTTAGCGTCTTTGCGTACCTCAATTACAATACGCATACCATTACGATCTGACTCGTCGGCCAAATGAGTAATTCCATCAATCTTTTTATCGCGTACTAGTTCAGCGATTTTCTCTATTAAACGAGCTTTGTTAACTTGATAAGGTATTTCTTTAACAATGATAACTTCTTTTCCACTAGGTTTTTGCTCAATTTCCACTTTTGCTCGGATTAAAATAGAGCCCTTACCAGTTTCATAAGCACGACGAATACCGCTTCGACCCAAAATAATCCCGCCCGTTGGGAAATCAGGACCAGGAATAATATTCATCAATTCCTCTATAGTAATAGCAGGATTTTCAGATAAAGCTAAAACACCATTAATAACTTCTCCCAAATTGTGAGAAGGAATATTTGTAGCCATTCCTACTGCAATACCTGAAGCACCGTTTACTAGTAAATTAGGATATCTACTTGGTAAGACAACAGGCTCTCTTTCTTGTCCATCATAATTATCTTTATAATCAATTGTATTTTTATTTATATCTCTCAATAACTCTAAAGCAATTTTGGACATACGCGATTCCGTATAACGCATCGCAGCTGCTCCATCTCCATCTACGGATCCAAAGTTACCATGACCATCTACGAGCATATAACGATAACTAAAATCTTGTGCCATACGTACCATTGCTTCGTATATAGATGAGTCACCATGAGGATGGTATTTCCCCATAACATCCCCAACGATACGAGCAGATTTCTTATGAGGCTTATCTGGTGTATTTCCTAACTCTTGCATCCCATATAAAATTCGACGATGTACGGGCTTTAATCCATCACGAACATCTGGTAAAGCACGGGACACAATTACACTCATCGCATAGTCAAGAAAGGATGTTCTCATTTCTGTACTAATATTGATCCCTTTGACACCTTTATTCGGTATTTCTGACATCCTAAAGACCTCCAGTTAAACACATTCTTAAATATCTAAATTTTTCACATAAACAGCATTATCTTCAATAAATTGACGTCTTGGCTCTACTTCTTCCCCCATTAATTGTGTGAAGACTTCGTCTGCCTCCATCGCATTGTCAAGGTTGACCTGAAGTAATGTACGATTGTCAGGATCCATAGTAGTTTCCCATAATTGAGTAGCATCCATTTCTCCTAGACCTTTATATCGTTGAATATTTGGTTTTGAAGTTTTCGGCAATCTATCTATAATTTCTTTCAATTGCTCATCATTATAACAATACTCCACATGTTTACCTTGTTTCACTTGGTATAGAGGCGGCTGTGCAGCATATACATAACCTGCTTCAATCAATGGTCTCATAAATCGGAAGAAAAATGTAAGTAATAATGTTCGGATGTGTGCTCCGTCTACATCGGCATCCGTCATGATTATAATTTTATGATAACGTGCTTTTTCCAATATAAATTCTTCACCGATACCTGTACCAAGCGCTGTTATCATTGTACGGATTTCTGCATTACCTAGGATTCTATCTAATCTAGCTTTTTCTACATTTAGGATTTTACCTCTTAAAGGTAGAATGGCTTGGAAATGTCGATCACGACCAGACTTAGCAGAGCCTCCTGCAGAGTCACCCTCTACAATATATAATTCACTTTCAGCTGGAACTCGGGAAGAACAGTCCGCTAGTTTACCAGGTAGACTTGAAACCTCTAGTGCAGATTTGCGACGGGTTAACTCACGTGCTTTTTTCGCAGCAACACGAGCACGTGCAGCCATCAGCCCCTTGTCGACAATTTTTCGAGCAATTTGAGGATTTTCTAATAAAAATCTATCGAAACCTTCAGCAAATAAACTATTTGTTATAGTACTTACCTCTGAGTTACCTAGCTTCGTTTTTGTTTGGCCTTCAAATTGAGGATCTGGATGTTTTACCGATACGATAGCTGTTAAACCTTCTCGTACATCATCTCCAGATAAATTAGTATCTGCCTCTTTTAGCAATCCATTTTTTCTTGCATAGTCATTGATAACGCGTGTAAGCGCAGTTTTAAAGCCAGACTCATGTGTTCCGCCTTCATACGTATTAATATTATTTGCGAAAGAAAGAATATTAGATGAATATCCGCCATTGTATTGCATAGCAATTTCTATAGATATTCCATCTTTTTCTCCCTCTACAAATATTGCTTCTTCCGTAATAGGCTCTTTTGATTTATTTAAATCTTCTACGTAAGACTTAATACCGCCTTCATATAGATACTTAACTGATTTTTCTTGGCCATCTCTTTCATCTGCAATCGTAATAGATAATCCTCGGTTCAAATAAGCCAATTCTCTTACACGGTGAGCTAGAATATCATACTCATACACTGTAGTTTCAGTAAAAATCTCTGGGTCTGCTTTAAATCTTGTAGTAGTTCCTGTTTCTGATGCATCTCCAATGATTTCAAGAGAAGAAACAACAGCACCACGTTCAAATTTAATACTATGCATTTTTCCATCACGTTTTACATATACTTCTGTATGTTCGGACAAGGCATTTACAACTGAAGCACCAACACCATGAAGTCCTCCTGAGACTTTATAGCCTCCGCCGCCAAATTTACCGCCGGCATGGAGCACTGTCATGATTACTTCAACTGCTGGTTTTCCCATTTTTTCTTGATTGTCTACTGGGATACCACGGCCATTGTCTTCTACTCGAATCCAATTTTCTTTTTCAATCGTCACTATAATGTGATCACAATACCAAGCAAGAGCTTCGTCAATACTATTATCAACAATTTCCCATACAAGATGGTGAAGACCCTTAGAGCTAGTAGTACCTATATACATCCCTGGACGTTTTCTTACTGCCTCTAAACCTTCTAATACTTGTATCTGATCAGCATCATAAGATGGTTGTAATTCTTTTTCTTCCATTGCCAACTTGCTCACCCACTCTTTCATCACTTCAATAATGGTGAATCTTTACTTTATAACTGCTCCTTGCTCCACGTGGAACATTCTCGCCTGTTGAATAGTATCATGGGCAATTCCTTCTACACTTGTAGTCGTAACAAAGGTTTGAACATCGCCATGAATAGTCGTCAATAGATGAGATTGTCTGTAGTCATCTAATTCCGATAATACGTCATCCAGCAATAAAACAGGAGCTTCACCTACCTCCTGTTTTATCAATTCGATTTCAGCTAATTTAAGAGATAAAGCCGTGGTTCGTTGTTGTCCCTGTGATCCGTATGTTTGGACATCATAGTTATTCACAAAAAATTGGAGGTCATCACGATGTGGTCCATATAATGTAACTCCCCGATCTAACTCTCTTTTTTGACTATCAAATAACTTCTTTTCCATGCTGGCCTTCATAGCATCTTCAGACCAATCCGCTTTGATACCTATAGTAGAGTCATATACAACTGTGAGTTTTTCTAACCCTCTAGAAATACCGAAATGTATCGGTTCCGCCCACTTTTGAAGCAAATCCATAAATTGAAATCTTTTTTGGATAACTTTTACCGCTGCATCTATATATTGTTCTGTATATACGTCGAACATGACATCCGTTAACTTAGGTTTTCCTTGATTTTGTTTTAATATATGGTTTCTTTGTTTCAATATCTTTTGGAATTGAAGCAAATCATGTAAATATCTTGGAGATATTTGTCCAATTTCCATATCTAAAAATCGTCTTCTAACTAGCGGACTTCCTTTTACTAAAAATAAATCTTCTGGAGCAAACATCACTACGTTCAATTGACCAATATAGTCACTGAGTCTGCTTTGTTCTAAATGATTAACTTTAGCCTTTTTACCTTTTTTAGACAAGATCAATTCCAAAGGGATTCGCCCATATTTTTTTTGAATATCACCTTTTATTTTACCATACTCTGCTTCCCAACGTATCAATTCTTTGTCATTGGAAGTTCTATGAGATTTTGCCATAGATAAAACGTAAAGGGATTCCATTAAATTCGTCTTTCCTTGAGCATTTTCTCCAATAAGAACATTAATCTTCGAGGAAAAATCCAGCTCGATTGAATCGTAGTTACGGAAGTCATTTAATTCGAGTCGTTCAATATACATATTACTCTCCGTTCTCAGGTCCAATCATTAGAAATTTTCCTACTCCTGGAATATTCACTACGTCTTTGTTTCTTAATTTTCTTCCTCTTCTTTGATCTACTTCTCCATTTATATATACTGGATTTTCGCTCAAAAACCATTTGGCCATTCCACCTGAATCTATAGCGTCTGTCATTTTAAGTAATTGACCAAGCGTAATATATTCCGAGTCAAATCGAATCTCTTCCACTAATCATCCAACCTCTTCTCATTTTCTTTATCCCTTCATTTTACTCTAATAAAGTAAATAAGTAAAAAAGATAGCCACAATTAGTGACTATCTCTGCTTATATTGTTTTTTTAAAGATAAAAAAGTTTTCTCTTATCGGAGCAAACAAGGGTGCTTACATGTTTCTTAGTAAGTTCTTACCGGTAATATCAGTTGTAAAATAGAATCGTCATGGACAGACTTCAATACAAATGGTCTCATTGCGCCTGAGAATAGAATTTTTACGTCTTGTCCATCGATTGCCTTTAAAGCATCCATCATATATTTAGCACTGAAAGATATTTTAAGTTCTTCACCATCAATTGTTTCTGCTTGAATTTCTTCTTCAACTTTACCTATTTCGGGAGAGTTGAAAGAAACTTCTACTGAGCTTTGATCGATTGTGGAAAAGCGAACTACGTTGTTTCTTTCTTCACGAGCCAACAATGAAGCTCGGTCAATTGCTTGTAACAATGATTTACTATTTACGACAATGGTGGTTTTATATTCACTTGGGATTAAACGAGATGTGTCAGGATAATTTCCTTCTAACAATCTAGAATAGAACAATACATCTTCAGTTTTAAATAAGATTTGTTGTTGTGTCATAACAATAGCTACTTCTGAAGAAGTTTCTTCTAAAATTTTGTTCAGTTCATTTAAGCTTTTCCCTGGAATAACCACACTGTATGCTTCTTCAGGTAAATCTTTTAAAGCTGTTTTTCTTTTAGCAAGGCGATGGCTGTCTGTTGCAACACAGTGTAATTCTCCATCGTTAACCTGCCAGTTTACACCGGTTAAAACAGGACGGTTCTCAGATGTGGAAACGGCAAAAACAGTTTCTTTAATTATTGACTTTAACAAATCAGACGGAATAAAGAATTGATGTTCCTCTTCTAATTGTGGAAGCAAAGGATATTCACTAGCGTCTAGACCAATTAAGTTAAATTCTGATTTACCTGAGCGAATATATGTTTGAAATTGATTTGTTACTTCAATTTCAACATCATTGGTAGGTAATTTACGTACAATCTCATTAAATACTCTAGCTTGTAATACAATAGATCCTATTTCTATTACTTTTATTATTTGTTCTCCGTTTTTCTCCACTGGTATGAAAGTTTGAATTGTAATATCTGAGTCACTACCAGTTATATATAATCCTTCTTTTGTTACTTCTAATTTTAGGCCAGTTAATATTGGAATAGTTGTTTTAGAACTAACTGCTTTCATAACATCATTTAGTCCATTCAATAAACTATCTCTCATTACATCGAATTTCATTTTTATACCTCACTTATATAATTATTATTTATTAAAAGATTAATAGATATAGTAATAGGGCCTGTGGATATGTTGATAACTACATATTTCGCTATAATCCGCCACATATCCCCATGTGTATAAGTTGTTCTTAAGTATAGCACCTAAAATACAACTTATCCACAATGTGATTATCTTCCGAGGATAGATTTAATTTGCTTTACATCGTCCTGCAAATTCATATCTACCTTTAGCATTGTGGAAATCTTCTCATGAGCATGGATCACAGTTGTGTGATCTCTTCCCCCAAATTCTTCTCCAATTTTAGGTAAAGAGAAGTCGGTTAATTCTCTAGAGAGATACATTGCTACTTGACGAGGAAAAGCTATAGATTTTGTACGCTTTTTAGCAGTAAAATCCTCTAAGCGAATATGGAAATGTTCTCCTACAACCTTTTGAATATCTAATATAGTAATGATTCTTGGACGTGCGTTTGGCAATATATCTTTTAATGCTTCAGCAGCTAAATCTATATTTATATCTTTATTGACAAGTGAAGAATAGGCCACCACACGTATTAGGGCGCCTTCTAGTTCACGTATATTTGAGTCTATCTGATTTGCAATGTAGGCCATTACTTCATCGGAAATATCTAAGCCGTCCGCGCGGGCTTTTTTACGTAAAATTGCAATTCTCGTTTCTAGATCTGGAGGAGCTATATCAGTTATTAATCCCCACTCAAAACGAGATCGCAAACGGTCCTCTAATGTCGGTATTTCTTTTGGTGGACGGTCACTTGAAATAACAATTTGCTTCGATTCTTCATGTAAAGCGTTAAAAGTATGGAAAAATTCTTCCTGAGTTGATTCTTTTCCTGCAAGGAATTGAATATCATCTATAAGAAGCACGTCGACATTTCGGTATTTGTTACGGAAATCAACTGCTTTGTTATCTCTAATGGAGTTGATAAATTCATTTGTAAACTTTTCAGAAGATAAATAAACCACTTTTGCATTCGGATTGTGTTCTTGAACATAATGTCCAATCGCATGCATTAAGTGGGTTTTTCCTAATCCTACCCCTCCATATATAAAAAGAGGATTATATGCTTTTGCTGGTGCCTCTGCGACTGCCAAAGAAGCTGCATGGGCAAAACGGTTGCCGGAACCAATGACAAAGGTATCAAAGGTGTTCTTGGAGTTAAGCATCCCAGGTGAAAAGTCAGGTTGATTGTCTGGAGGTACCGGTGTTTTTGGCTTTGGTACATCAAAATCTTCAAAGTCTTGTCCTTTTGGAACTACAAAAGAAATAAGTAGTTCATTGCCAGTCAACTCTGTAAGAATACCAGCAATTAGGTGAACATAATGATTCTCTAGCCAATCCCTTGCAAAGGAATTTGGCGCAGCTATGGTCACAGTCTCTCCTTTGTAAGAAAGCATCTTAGTAGATTTTAACCACGTTTCAAAGCTTGGTTTGGATGTTTTCTTTTCAACTTCAGAGAGAACCTTAGCCCAAAGTTCTTCTAAGTGTTCCAATAACATAAACTCCTTTTCTATAGATTAATAAGAGATAATTTCTCTCTTACTTATTTACGAGCATTATTTTTTCCAATAAAGAAAATGAATAATTTTACTTTATATTTATATGTATAATTTAGGTTATATACACAAATCCACGGCCTGTGGATAAACTTTATAAACGTATGGGGAAAAACTTGTCCACAGATTACTAACAGTTGTGGATAATAAAAAATCGCATATTTCGTTTGAAAAAGTAAAACACAGATATCGTATCAAAAAAACGTAGTGATTACAAGATATTTTAAAGTTATCCACAATATTAAAATAATTAACAGTGAGAGTTGTCCACAGTATAGGAGTATGTTAAAAACATGTTCATAAGCTATGTGGATAATTTTTCTGTCGAAAATTGTTATTCACAGGAGTTTGGGAAAAAGCTATAAAGAATGTGGATAAGAATAAGAGAGAGGTTAGACTTGCGGTGTCTAAATAAATATTGACAAATATAGTATAGTTTTTATATAATATCGGAGACTGTCTAAGGAACATTTTAAAGATGATCACTCAGGAGGTGTCATATAGATGAAACGTACATTCCAACCAAATAGCCGTAAAAGAGCAAAAAATCACGGTTTCCGCGCACGTATGAGTACTAAGAACGGTCGCCGCGTAATAGCAGCACGTCGTGCAAAAGGAAGAAAAGTATTATCAGCATAATCATAAGTCCACTGACCAATTCAGTGGTCTTTTTTTTCTTTCAAAACGATTAGTTGGAGCAGGTGAATGGATGAATAAGAAACAACGTATTAAAAAAAATGCTGAATTCCAGCAAATTTTTAAAAAAGGCAAATCATTTGCGAACAGACAATTTGTTGTTTATAAGCTAGAAAACGAACATGACTTTTTTCGTATAGGGTTATCTGTCAGTAAAAAAGTTGGTAACGCCGTAGTTCGTAATCGTATTAAACGGTATATTCGCCAATCTTTTTTAGAGCTGAATGATTCAGTAGATACAAGCAAAGACTATATTATTATCGCCCGAAACTCGGCGGCCACATTAGATTTTCATGAAACGAAAAAGAGTCTGGAGCATGTTTTGAAAGTAGCAAAGGTTATAAAAAAGAAAAGCTAATGAAGTCTTTTCATTGAAGTGTTAAGATAGTGAAAGATAGAATGTATATTAATAGGGGGAAGAAGGTTGAAAAGAAAATTACCTTTACTATTATTATTAATAGTAATGACTGCTTTACTAGCGGGTTGTACGGAATTCAATGAGCCGATCTATAATACTTCGGAAGGCTTCTGGAATGAATACATCGTTTGGCCATTAGTGTCAGCCATAACGTTTTTTAAAGGAATTTTAGGAACGTATGGTTTGGGGATTATTGCTGTTACGATTATTATTCGATTAGTAATCTTACCATTAATGATCAAGCAAACAAAAAACTCTAAAGCAATGCAAGAGATACAGCCAGAGATGCTTAAGCTGAAAGAAAAATACAGTTCAAAAGATGCTGTAACACAACAAAAGTTCCAACAGGAAATGATGGCTTTATACAAAGATAGAAAGATTAACCCTGCTGCAGGATGTCTACCAGTCTTTATACAAATGCCAATCTTAATCGGTTTCTACCACGCAATTAGCCGAATGAATAATACTCCTGAGATTAATTTGGGAGATTTCTTGGGCTTTGCTTTAGCAGAACCGAGTATTATTCTTGCAGTATTAGCTGGTATTATGCAATTAATAGTGTTAAGAACTGGTCCAGCGATGGACAACCCTCAAATGAAGATCATGATGTATATAATGCCATTTATGATTATGGGATTTGGTATCGTATTACCAGCCGCATTAACATTGTATTGGGTAATCGGTAATATTATTTCTATAATCCAAAATTTATTCATTTATAAACCTTGGAACAAAGAAAAGAAAGTACCTGTTAAAGCAAAAACGGGAGGGGCCAAAAAATGAAGCAGATTACACAGACTGCACCTACGAAAGAGGAAGCTATAAACGTTGCACTAAAAAAACTTGAAGTATCGAGAGAAGATGTGTCAATTACCGTAGTGGAAGAAGGTAAAAAGGGCTTTTTAGGATTTGGAGCAAAGCCTGCAGTTGTTGAAGTAACTGTTTTAATAAAAGAAGAGCCTTCTAAGGAAGTTATTATTGAGGAACATGTAAAAGAGTCAATAACTGAAAAGACATTTCCGGATGAATCCTCTGTAAAAGAAGACATAAAGGAAATGATAGAATCCAGTGAGACACCAAGTAACGAAGAAGCGGTAGCAGAAACTATCCAATATATCAAAACTATCGCTAAGGAAATGGAAATAGAGGATTTAGTCATTACAGAAAAAAGAGAAGGCAAATTTATTTATCTCCACTTAAATAGTGAGAAAGCAGCATTGTTAATAGGGAAACGAGGTCAAACATTAAATGCTTTAGAAAAACTATCCCAATTAGTTGCTAACAAATTTTCTCAATCATTTATCCTTATAAAGCTAGATGTTGGTAATTACCGTGAAAGAAGACAAGAATCTTTAGAACAATTAGCTGAGCGTATGGCAGATAAAGCAGTACGTACAGGGCAACCAGTTGAATTTGAGCCTATGTCCTCATCGGAGAGAAAGATTATTCATAATGCTTTATCTTCGAGAGTAGATATAGAAACTTACTCAGTGGGAACTGAGCCAAACAGATATTTAGTTATAGAATCAATAAAATAAGCAAAACGGGTTTTAGCTTAATTACAAGCTGAAATCCGTTTTCTTCTTTTGAGTGCACGCTTTGTTCTTAAATACAACTCGGCAAAAGCTCTATACTATAAAGTCAAACTTTTATTTAAAGCGTAAAGGAAACCATTATGGAGGGATGTTTTATTGGATTTCATAGAGCGTCTATAATTTTTGTTAAAAATGTATACAGTGAAGCGTAAACTCAAGCGTGTTGGGCAAAATATATTTTTAATAAGAAAAATAATATAATTTCCTGGAGTTAGCAAATAATTACTTGGAAGCGTGCTATTTTTGTTCACATAATTAAAAGTAACTATGCTTCTGATTTAGGCTAAAATATGTTATTGTTATATGTTAGATAGTCATGTTCGTTTTAGTTATTCACATGTGGATAACTAAATGTGCAAGGAGGTGTACGTTGATGGAATTTGATACAATAGCTGCAATTTCTACTCCATTAGGAGAAGGAGCAATAGCTATAGTTAGACTTAGTGGGACAGAGGCGATTTCAATAGCAAATAAGGTTTTCCGTTCGCCAAATGGAAAAAACTTAGCAGAGCAGCCCTCACATACCATTCATTATGGACACTTAGTCGATCCAAAGACCAATGATGTAGTAGAAGAAGTCATGATCTCTCTTATGAAAGGTCCAAAGACGTTTACGAGAGAAGACGTAGTAGAGATAAATTGTCACGGTGGACTAGTTACAGTTAATAGAGTCCTCCAGTTAATACTTATAAATGGTGCACGGCTTGCGGAACCTGGTGAGTTTACAAAACGTGCTTTTTTAAATGGACGAATAGATCTGTCACAAGCTGAAGCAGTAATGGATTTAATAAGGGCGAAAACGGACAAAGCGATGAATGTGGCTTTGGGTCAAATGGACGGTCGTTTATCAAGGCTTATTAAGACATTAAGACAAGCCCTCCTTGAGACTTTAGCTCAAGTTGAGGTGAACATTGATTATCCAGAATATGACGATGTTGAAGAGATGACGCTTCCTATGATGATTGAAAAAGGAACCTGGGTGAAGGAAGAGATTGAAAAGCTATTAATTACTTCTTCCCAAGGGAAAATCCTAAGAGAAGGTCTTTCCACTGCTATTGTTGGAAGACCGAATGTAGGAAAATCATCTCTTTTAAATAGTTTAATTCAAGAAAATAAGGCAATTGTTACAGAAATAGCAGGAACTACAAGAGATATTATAGAAGAATATGTAAATGTACGTGGAGTCCCTTTGAAGTTGGTTGACACAGCGGGTATTCGAGAAACAGAGGATATAGTGGAACGGATTGGTGTAGAAAAATCACGCCAAGTTTTGAAAGAAGCGGATTTAATATTGCTTGTTTTAAATAACGCTGAACATCTATCCGACGAGGATAAAAGAATATTCGAGACTATTAAAGGAATGGATTATATTGTCATTATTAATAAGACAGATCTTCCTAACAAACTAAATTATGATGAAGTGAAGCAACTGGCAGGTGACAAGCGAGTAGTAACTACTTCTTTATTAAAAGAAGAGGGAATTGATGAGCTAGAAGAGTCAATATCCTCCTTGTTCTTTGAAGGAAATATTGAAGTATCGGACATCACCTATGTATCTAACGCTCGCCATATTGCTTTGTTGAATTTAGCTAAATCCACGATTACCGATGCTATAGAAGCAGCACATAATCATGTGCCGGTAGACATGATACAAATAGATGTCACTAGAACATGGGAAATATTAGGAGAGATAATTGGGGATACAGTTGAAGAAAGTTTGATTGACCAATTATTTGCTCAATTTTGTTTAGGAAAATAAAAAACGAGAGGAAGTTACGAACATGCCAAACTTTGAAGCAGGCAAGTTCGATGTGATTGTTGTTGGAGCAGGGCATGCCGGTGTTGAAGCCGCTTTAGCCGCTGCCAAAATGGGTGCAAAAACGCTTGTTTTAACAATAAATCTTGATATGATTGCATTTATGCCATGTAATCCATCCATCGGAGGCCCTGCAAAAGGAATTGTTGTGCGTGAAATTGACGCATTAGGCGGCGCCATGGGTAAAGTGATAGATAGAACTCACATTCAAATGAGAATGTTGAATACAGGAAAGGGGCCAGCTGTTCGTGCACTTAGAGCACAAGCAGATAAGGTTCTATACCAAAATGAGATGAAAAGATTGCTTGAGGAACAAGATAATCTTACAGTCCATCAAGCAGTTGTCGAAGAGCTTCTAGTAGAAGATGAAAAAATTGTTGGTCTAATTACACAAGTTGGAGCAGTTTATCGTTCTGAAACTGTTGTAATTACTACGGGGACGTTTTTACGCGGTGAAATTATTATTGGGGATCTTAAATATTCTAGCGGACCAAATAACCAACAGCCGTCCATTAAACTAGCAGATAGCATTCGTGATTTAGGCTTTGATCTAGTACGTTTTAAAACGGGAACTCCACCGCGTGTAAATAGTAAAACAATAGATTATAGTAAAACAGAGATTCAGCCAGGAGATGATGTTCCTAGAGCATTCAGCTTTGAAACTACTGAATTTATTATGGATCAATTACCATGTTGGTTAACTTATACGAGCTCAGAAACACATCAAATTATTAACGATAACTTACATTTGTCTCCAATGTATTCTGGTATGATTAAAGGAACAGGTCCAAGATACTGTCCTTCCATTGAAGATAAAATTGTAAGATTTAATGATAAACCACGTCATCAAATTTTCCTTGAGCCTGAGGGACGAAACACGAGAGAAGTTTATGTGCAAGGTCTTTCAACAAGTCTTCCAGAGCACGTGCAGCGTAGACTTTTGGCTTCAATCCCAGGGTTAGAACATGCAGAAATGATGCGCGCAGGTTATGCAATTGAATATGATGCAATGGTACCAACGCAGCTATGGCCTACATTAGAAACGAAAAAAGTGAAAAACTTATATACAGCTGGACAAATTAATGGAACTTCCGGATATGAAGAAGCAGCAGCGCAAGGTTTAATGGCAGGAATTAACGCTGCGCTTAGAGTATTTAATAAGGAAGAGAGAGTACTTAGCCGCTCGGATGCCTATATTGGAGTTCTTATAGATGATTTAGTTACAAAAGGTACTAATGAGCCTTATCGTTTATTGACTTCAAGAGCGGAATATCGCTTATTGTTACGCCATGACAATGCAGATTTAAGATTGTTAGAAATTGGATATAATATTGGCTTAGTGCCAGAAGAGCGGTATAATAAATTCTTAGAGAAAAAGAAAAGAATTGAAGAAGAACTTAAACGTTTACGTTCGATTATTATAAAACCAAATGAGGATACTCAAGAGGTTATTCGTAATGCTGGTGGAAGTGAGCTAAAAGATGGTATTCGAGCTTCCGATTTACTAAAAAGAACAGAAATGAATTATGACTTAGTTGCACAGCTTGTTCCCCTAGAAGTAGAGCTTAACGAAGAAGAAAAGGAACAAATTGAAATACAAGTTAAATACGAAGGTTATATAGAAAAATCTCTTCAACAAGTAGAAAAGCTTAAAAAAATGGAGAATAAAAAAATCCCTGATCAAATTGATTACAATGCAATCTCCGGACTAGCAACTGAAGCAAAACAAAAGTTAATGCAAGTTAGACCACTATCAATTGCACAAGCATCTCGTATTTCAGGAGTAAACCCAGCGGATATTTCTATTCTACTTATTTACATTGAGCAAGGTAAAATAGCTAAAATTACTGGATAGTCTTAAACAATGAGGAGAACAACATGAACGAAGAACAATTTAAAAAAGCCCTCTCTGAAAAGGGATTTGAGCTAACGGAAGTACAGTTAGGACAATTTAGAAAATACTTTGAATTACTTGTGGAATGGAACGAGAAAATGAATTTAACAGCTATTACAGATGAACCATCTGTATATTTAAAACATTTTTTTGATTCTATAAGTGCTTCTTTTTATGAGGATTTTAATGGTTCCTTTACTGTATGTGATGTTGGAGCAGGGGCAGGGTTTCCAAGTATTCCATTGAAAATTTGTTTTCCAAATCTTAAAGTGACAATTGTTGATTCCTTAAATAAGAGAATTCAATTTTTAACTCATTTAAGCAAGGAATTAAATTTAAAGGATGTACATTTTGTTCATGCTCGTGCTGAGGAATTTGGACAAAATAAGGATTATAGAGAGCAATATGATCTTGTTACTGCTAGAGCGGTAGCAAGACTCTCTGTACTTTCAGAGCTATGTATTCCACTTGTAAAAGTTGGAGGAAAATTTATAGCAATGAAAGCTGCAAGTGCATTAGATGAATTAAATGATGCACAAAGAGCTATTAATATATTAGGCTCTGAAAAAAGTGCGGAGTATTCTTTTCTATTACCGATAGAAAATAGTGAGAGAACGTTATATGTCTTTTCTAAAATTAAAAGCACACCGAAAAGATACCCTCGAAAACCAGGTATACCAAATAAGACTCCTATTATTTAATGAGGAACGTTCCACGTGAAACATTATTAAATTATTTTCTTTATCGAGAACATAAGTAAAGAGTATCTAAAAGGTGGTGCTAGTTAGATGAAAAGTCCTTTCTCACGTTTTTTCGGAGGTTCTGAAAAGCAAGGACAAGATCCAGTCGTTGAGGCTACGCAGACTAATAACGAAGAAGTAGTACATGTAGCCATAGAGAAGATAGTTCCTAATAGGTTTCAACCTAGGACTGTTTTTGATGATGCAAAAATAGAAGAGCTGGCACGTACAATTCATACACACGGAGTAATTCAACCTATTGTCATTCGAAAAATGGAAGATAATAAGTATGAAATAATAGCAGGTGAACGCCGTTTCCGTGCGATGTCCAAGTTGAAATGGACAGAGGTACCTGCCATTGTACGTAATTTAAGTGATAAAGAGACAGCATCTATTGCATTGATTGAAAACCTTCAAAGAGAAGAACTGACTGCAATAGAAGAAGCTGTGGCATATCAGAAACTATTAAAGCTACATGAGTTAACGCAAGAGGCGCTAGCTCAAAGGTTAGGCAAGGGTCAATCTACCGTTGCCAATAAATTGCGCTTGCTAAAATTACCTAAAGAGATCCAACAAGCAATAATGGATAAAAGGTTATCTGAAAGACATGCTAGGTCCCTCATGCAAGTGAAGGATGAAGAAGTACAAATCAAGTTAATGAACGAATCTATTGAACAGCAATGGAACGTGAAGCAACTAGAAGAAAAAGTGAATGAAATTGTTAATCCTCCTGTAAAAGAGGAAAAGAATGCTTCAAAGCCTAAAAGAAAAGCGATTAGTAAAGACGTGCGTATTGCTTTAAATACAATTAAGCAATCACTTAGTATGGTGACTAAAAGCGGAATCAATTTAAAAACAGAAGAAGAAGACACGGAAGATTTTTATCAAATTACAGTAAGAATTCCTAAGAAGAAATCATAAATAGAAATTATACTATATTTATTTTTATATTAAACTCTCACTATTTTGTGAGAGTTTTTCTTTTAATACAATAATAACATTCATTTTTCTGTAAAATTTGATAGAATGGTAGAGAGTTGTTTTTATTTTTATGAAAGTAGGTGCAAGAGTGGGAAGAATTATTGCAATAGCCAACCAAAAAGGTGGTGTAGGTAAGACTACTACATCAGTGAACCTCAGTGCCTGCCTTGCATACTTGGGCAAGAAGGTTTTGTTGGTGGACATTGATCCTCAAGGAAATGCTTCTAGTGGAGTTGGAGTTAATAAAGGCGATGTAAATCAATGTATTTATGATGTGTTAATAGATGATGTAAGTGTGAAAGATACTATTTTAGAAACGAAAGTAGAGAATTTACATATAGTTCCTGCTACCATTTCTTTAGCTGGTGCAGAAATAGAACTAGTATCTACCATTTCCAGAGAAGTACGATTAAAAAAAGCGCTTCAGGAAGTACAAGCTGACTATGATTTTATTATTATAGATTGTCCTCCTTCACTTGGTCTATTAACAATTAATTCGCTTACTGCTGCTGATGCTATTATTATTCCAGTACAGTGTGAATTTTACGCATTAGAAGGATTAAGTCAGTTATTAAGTACCATTAGATTGGTTCAAAAACATTTAAACAAAACTCTAGCAATTGATGGAGTATTATTAACAATGTTTGATGCAAGAACTAATTTAGGTATACAAGTTATTGAAGAAGTTAAAAAATATTTTCAAGATAAAGTTTATAAATCTATTATTCCAAGAAATGTTCGTTTAAGTGAAGCGCCAAGTCATGGGGAGCCAATTATTATTTATGATCCAAAGTCAAGAGGGGCAGAAGTGTATTTAGAACTTGCGAAGGAAGTGATTCGTCATGGCTAAAGGGCTAGGAAAGGGAATTAACGCTCTTTTTCCCGGAGAAGATACTAAACCAGAAGAAAAGGTAGAGCAGATCACTATAGCTGATATTAGACCGAACCCATATCAACCTAGAAAAATATTTGATGATGAAGCATTAATAGAGTTATCTGAATCTATTAAAGAACATGGTGTCCTGCAACCTATTATAGTTAGAAAAAAGGGTTCTAAGTTTGAGATAGTGGTTGGTGAACGTAGATTTAGAGCCTCAAAGAAAGTTCATTTAGAAGAAATTCCGGCTGTTATTAGAGACTTTAACGATCAACAAATGATGGAGCTTGCGATTCTAGAAAACCTACAAAGAGAAGATTTGACTCCGATAGAAGAAGCAGAGGCTTATCAAAATCTAATGGAAAACCTAGGATTAACCCAAGAACAATTAGCCTTTAGACTAGGGAAAAGTAGACCGCACATCGCAAATCATATTCGTTTACTTTCTTTACCTGAAATAGTTAGAAATGCGGTTTCCGAAGGTAAGCTTTCCATGGGACATGGTAAAGCATTATTAGGTTTAAAAAAGAAAAAAAATATACCTTTAATTATGCAAAAGACTATTAAAGAGAATCTCAATGTAAGGCAGCTAGAAGCGTTAGTCCAAAGATTAAATGAAAATGTTCCACGTGAAACAAAAAAGGTAGAAAAGGATATTTTTACTTTGGAAAAGGAATCTGAACTAAGAGATTTTTTTGGAACAGCAGTAAAGATTACGAAGAATGAAGAAAAAGAAAAGGGTAAAATAGAAATTGAATTTTACTCTAAAGATGATTTAGAAAGAATTTTGAAACTGCTTGAGGATTAAAAATGACCTATTTCTGGGGCAACCTGGAGATAGGTTATATTTTTAGGATGAAAAGAGGATAAGTAATGGTATTATTCGGGGCATTGATCAATGCATTACTAATTATAATTGGTTCACTAATTGGTCGACTTTTAAAGGGAATTCCAGAAAATATGAAACAGACCGTTATGTATGCTATTGGTATAGTTGTTATAGTAATGGGTGTTCAAATGGGATTGGAAAGTAGTAATTTCGTCATTATCATTATCTGTATCGTCCTTGGAGCAGTAGTTGGAGAATGGATTGACATAGATAAGTGGATTAACAGGCTCGGCCAAATGATAGAACTAAAATTTGGTTCTAAAAAACAGGATGGAAGTATTGCCCAAGGATTTGTTACAAGTACTTTAATCTTTGTTATCGGAGCTATGGGAGTTTTAGGCGCTTTAAATAGTGGTCTGCAAAATGATCATGATTTGTTAGTAAGTAAAGGAATCATAGATGGTTTTACCGCAGTTATTCTTTCTGCAACTTTAGGAATAGGAGTTATACTGTCATCAATTCCCGTTGTAGTATATCAAGGAGCAATCGCGTTGTTAGCTACTCAAATAACAAGATTAGTACCAGAAGCTGCACTTGAAATGTTTCTTCAGGAAATGACAGCTGCTGGTGGAATTATGATTATAGGAATTGGGACGAATTTATTAGGACTGACTAAAATTAGAGTCGCAAATCTATTGCCTTGTTTAGTTTTTGTTGGTATTGTAGTTGCTATTATTTTTTAAATTATATCTATGCCAAGCAAGGAGGAGGGAACGAGAAATTACTTTTCCCATCTCAAAAGTAAGGTTTAGACGTGTGCTTTGCAATACATTATATTCCATGAAACCACCTATGTTAACAATTGCTTTAATAGAAATTTCTCCAATGGGAGGTAAGTCTTTTTTTACAGCTTTACCTGGATAAAGAGGTCCGGGGTGGATAATTATTTCACCGATGTTATTCGCATTTCCTAAGCAGGCATCAATTGCAACGATAAAAGGCTTATCCGGTGAGTTATAAAGGGTATTGGTAGTTTCCTCTAAATTCAATGCATGAAGGGGATTATCCAATGTCCCTACAATTTCAAAAGGAAAAGAAACGAGCTGAGTTAAAAAAGACCCGGTCATTGGCCCCAAGGCATCTCCAGTAGAGCGATCTGTACCAATACAACAAAAAACAAGATTTGTATGATCAAAAGGAATATATTCTAAAAAGTAATTGCTTAATCGCCAAATAACGCCAGTTTCTTTATAATAGATAGTGGAGACTTGAGGGATCGAGTTGAGTTGAGAAGTCATATATATATAAACTCGCTTTCTTTTTTTAAATTAGTATATGCCTTGAAGAAAATATTTATTCAATGAGGTGGAGATTACAATGACTGCAATGTATCAACGAGTAGAAGCATACATACTAGATGAGAAAAATTGGATAGATTTAGGGCTAATATGTATTAAAATATTTTTTATTCTAATTCTTGCAACAGTCGTTATTAGAATTGGTAAAACGGTTATTAATAGAGTTTTTACAGTAAGACAAAGAAGCCCTTTAAGATATTCAGAAAGAAGACAAAATACACTAATAAAATTATTAGAAAATATTTTAACTTATGCAGTATATTTCACAGCAATTCTAGCAATTTTATCTACTTTTCATATTGATGTAAGGGGGTTAATTGCAGGAGCGGGAGTGATAGGCTTAGCGATAGGATTTGGCGCACAAAGCTTAGTAAAGGATGTTATTACTGGTTTTTTCATTGTATTTGAGGATCAGTTTGCCGTAGGAGATGAGGTACAAATCGGAACCTCCAGAGGTATAGTAGAAGAAATAGGTTTAAGGACAACTAAAGTCAAAAGCCCAATTGGGGAGCTTTTTATCATACCGAATGGGACAATATCTAACGTAGTTAACTATTCCGTTTTCAATACCATTGTTCTGATTGATATAAAGGTATCTTATGAATCAGATATTCAGGCAGTAGAGAAAATGTTGAGGGGTTTTTTGGGAAGTTTAAATACTAAGTATGAAGAGCTTGTGAAAGTTCCAGAGATATTAGGGGTGCAGGAAATATCATCAGATGATTTAGTGCTTAGAATTGGAGTAGAGACCATCCCAATAATGCAGGATGACATTGCAAGAAAAATTAGAAGAGACCTTAAGGAATTTTTAGAGCAATCTGGTGTAGATATTCCATATCCAATTGTCGTACGCAATGCAAAAAATGATGAGTAGGTGAGGTTAATGGAGAGAAAACAATTTCAATTGAATGACATTGTGGAGATGAAGAAACAACATCCATGTGGAACTAATCGCTGGAAGGTCATTCGATTAGGTGCAGACATTCGTATAAAATGTGAAGGATGCCAGCATAGCGTTATGATTCCGCGTGTAGAGTTTGAAAAGAAAATGAAAAAAGTGCTAGTTAAAGCAGAAGCAGAGTAAAGATAGACTTTTACCTTTAAAATAACTATAATAGACAGGTTAAAAGGAATCCGGTTAGTAAGAAAATTGAAGGGTTGTGACATATATGGCATTAACAGCAGGGATTGTCGGTTTACCAAATGTAGGGAAATCTACATTATTTAATGCAATAACAAAAGCAGGGGCTTTAGCTGCAAATTATCCGTTTGCGACAATTGATCCAAATGTGGGGATCGTTGAAGTACCAGATGCTCGTTTAGATAAATTAACAGAGTTAGTAGTTCCAAAGAAAACAGTACCGACTGCATTTGAATTTACAGATATTGCAGGTATTGTAGCAGGGGCTAGTAAAGGAGAAGGACTTGGAAACAAGTTTTTAGCACATATCCGTGAAGTAGATGCAATTTGTCAAGTTGTTCGTTGTTTTCAAGACGACAATATTACGCATGTTGCGGGCAAAGTAGATCCAATCTCTGACATAGAGGTTATTAATTTGGAATTAATCTTAGCGGATTTAGAAAGTGTGGATAAACGCTTATCTCGAGTAGCTAAGATGGCGAAACAAAAAGATAAAGAAGCAATGGTTGAAGAGCCAATTTTAACTCGTTTAAAAGAAGCATTTGAAGAAGGTAAGTCTGGTCGCTCAGTAGATTTTTCAGAGGATGAGTTGCGAGTTGTAAAAGGCCTTCACTTATTAACGATAAAACCAATGCTTTATGTAGCAAATGTATCTGAGGATGACATTATGGAATCAGAAGATAATGAGTATGTACAAAAAGTACGTGCATTTGCAGCAGAAGAGGGAGCTCAAGTTATCGTAGTATGTGCGAAAATTGAGGAAGAGATGGCAGCTTTAGAGGACGATGAGAAACAAATGTTCTTAGAAGAGCTAGGTATTCAAGAGTCTGGTTTAGATCAGCTTATTAAAGCTTCTTATTCTTTACTTGGACTGGCTACTTACTTTACAGCAGGAGTCCAAGAGGTACGTGCTTGGACATTCCGTAAGGGTATGAAGGCACCACAATGTGCTGGAGTAATTCACTCTGACTTTGAAAAAGGCTTCATTCGTGCAGAAACAGTTGCATACGATGATTTGGTTGACGCTGGTTCAATGTCCGCTGCTAAAGAAGCAGGGAAGGTTCGTTTAGAGGGTAAAGAGTATATTGTACAAGATGGGGACGTAATGTTATTCCGTTTCAACGTTTAAGTTGTATTGTATAAGCTTAATAGCAACTAAATTCTAAAGTAAAAACCGGTCTGCTTATGCGGACCGGTTTTCTTCTATAACGTATAGGATTGGTAGAGCAGGATCATCTTTAATAAGAATATCATTAGGATATTTTCTCAATTTTCTATACATAGCAAAGTCGCCAGCAGCACCGGCTACTAACCATGCACCTAAAAGCACAAGGAGAGGAGATTCAATACCATAACCAAATAACATAGGGATAATTCCTGTTGTCCAAAAGGGAAGTAAGAGAGCTTTTTTCATCGATTTATTAGGAATGGGAATAGAGGTAGTTGCATAGGCAACCCCTAATTTAAGATTGACACCATAATCCATCTTGTTCCAGGGTACCTTTCCAAAGGCCCAAAACCCGATTAAATGGAATGCTTCATGTAACACAATTAACAGGAGATATCCTATAAGAAATAAGAAGATTCCTAAGAGACTAAAATTAATCTCAAATTCTTTATAAACTAAAATATATATTATTAAGCCTAATAAGGAAAAGACTATGGTCATCCATAAACTTTGCCAAGCTACCTTTTTAATATCAATCTCTATTATTGTTAGAATAGAATCTTTTTTCTCCAATACAATTCCCCCTTTTATACAAATATACATTAATAAATAAAATAAGAACAATCTCTCCTTGAAAAAAATAACAGCTTGTGGTACAATAAGTTGATGTGAGTAATATCATTACTTGCTCCTTGTCGGCTGGTGACAGTTCGACCAAAGACCATAGGGAGGTGTAAATAGATGAGAAAGTACGAATTAATGTACATTATCCAACCAGCAATCGAAGAAGATGCAAAGAAGGCTTTAGTTGAGCGTTTCAATGAAATCTTAACTTCAAATGGTGCTGAGATCATCGAAGCTAAAGAGTGGGGTAAACGCCGCTTAGCTTACGAAATCAATGACTTACGTGAAGGTTTCTACCAAATCGTTAAAGTAAACGCTGATTCTAGAGCAATCGATGAATACATTCGTTTAGCTAACATCAATGAAGACATTATCCGTCACATTGCTGTTCGTATCGACGATAAATAAGAAAATCGACTATCATGCTGAACGAGGGAGGTTATTAACTGATGATTAACCGTGTCGTATTAGTTGGAAGACTAACAAAAGATCCGGAACTTCGATATACGCCAAGTGGTGTTGCAATGGCTAGATTTACACTTGCTGTAAATCGTACATTCTCTAACCAACAAGGCGAAAGAGAAGCTGATTTTATCAACTGTGTCGTTTGGAGAAAACAAGCGGAAAACACAGCCAATTTCTTGAAAAAAGGAAGCTTGGCAGGTGTAGAAGGGCGTATTCAAACGGGTAGTTATGAAGGACAAGATGGGAAACGTGTTTATACGACAGACGTTGTCGCAGACAGCGTTCAGTTCTTAGAACCACGCGGTAGCTCTGGTGATCGTGGCCAAGGTGGACAATCATATGGCGGCGGACAACAACAGAACTCTTATCCGACATATCAGCAAAACCAACCAATGAATCAGCAAAACTATACACGTGTAGATGAAGATCCATTTGGAAATAGTAGTGGTCCGATTGAAGTATCTGATGACGACCTACCATTCTAAAATCTTATTGCACGTTTTACTTTAATCGAAAAGGAGGCAACCTATTATGGCACCACGTCGCGGAGGCAAAAGACGCCGTAAAGTTTGTTACTTCACTGCTAACAACATCACACACATCGATTATAAAGATGTAGATTTGTTGAAAAAATTCGTGTCAGAACGTGGGAAAATTCTTCCACGTCGTGTGACAGGAACTAGCGCGAAGTACCAACGTAAGTTAACACGAGCTATCAAAGTATCTCGTATCATGGCTTTACTTCCATTCTCTTCTGAAGAGAGATAAGTATATAAATCGAAGACCGGGAAACCGGTCTTTTTTTGTTCTCTTTTTTAAAGGATAGGAACTATCATTTAACCTTTTGGATTTAATAATTTATTGTCTATACCCTATTAATGTATTGTTACTGGTTTTAACACCTTGAGACAAATTTAGCGGAACAGATTAAACAATTGTGAACAATGGGTGATGGCTTAAGGAAAGCAACCATACGTGATTCATAAACTATAAGAGAATAGGTATGTAGTATAAGAAACTATCTTTATATGGAGTCACATAGGCTTTTCATATCATGTAATTTTAGTTGTACTTGAAAATCTGTTACAATGGATAGATGATTATAATAAAGGAAGGTCGATCATGCAAAAGAATCAGTCAAGCTATTTAACGTTTGGATCTTTAATGATTGCACTATTTGCTATTCTCATAGCAATGTCTGTGTATGTTCCGATTCTAACAATTATCACATCCTTAATAGCACCCTTACCGTTAGCTTGGTATAGTGCAAAATTTGAAAGAAAAGAATCGCTACTTGTTATGGTTGTAGCAATATTTATATCTTTTATTATTGGAGGTATAGTAGGTTTAACACTTGGATTAGTTGTAGGGCCAGTTGGTTTTATAATAGGAGATTCTTTACGAAAAAAGCAGTCCAAGCTATACATGCTAATGGCTGCAGGAATATTCGTACTACTCATGACTGCTGTGCAATACATAATTTCTATTTTAGTTTTAAATATGAATCTGATAGAGCAATTTTTAGAGGGTACTAAAATATACTACGAGCAAGCGGGAAAAATACTGGAGACAGCTGGCCAAAAACCAAAGAACTACGATGAGATGGTTAAACAAATTATAATAGCATTCGAAGCAATGTTGCCAACGCTCTTTATTTTAATGGCGTTTTTCCAGGCATTTGTTTATGTATCTATTCTTTTACCCATCCTAAAGAAGTTAAAAGTACCAGTTCCAAAATTTCCTAAATATATGTATTTTAAATTACCAAAAGCAGTGTTGTGGTATTATTTAGTTGTAGCAATCATCTCCTTAGTCACTACATTTGAGGTAGGGACCTTTAGCTATATGCTAATCATAAATGCGACCTTCCTTTTAAGAGCATTACTGTTGTTACAAGGGATTTCGATTATTCAATATTATTTTCATGTACAGGGTTGGCCAAAGTGGAGTGCTATTTTAGCCACTTTTTTAGCAATTCCCCTAAATTCATTTGTAATAATCCTAGGTGTTTTAGATTTAGGATTTAATTTGCGAGCATATTTAAAAGACAGATTTAAGAAATAAGGAGCTGATCCAGTGGCGTCTTTTTTTAGAAAACGACCAATACGATATCCACTAATATTGTTTATGCTTCTCAGTGGAGTTGCATCTTATTTGCTTCTGTCTAACAACCTTTTAGTTGGATTACTATTTGCTCTCTTGGTTGTGGGAGTTTTTATATACGCTTGGGTAATTGAAAAGCGTGTTTATGAAGAGACAGAAAGGCATATAGAGACTCTTTCTTACCGTATGAAAAAGGTAGGGGAAGAGGCATTGCTTGAAATGCCAATAGGAATTATTTTGATAAATGACCAGCATATAATCGAATGGGCAAATCCCTATATGACTCAAAAGTTACCATTTGATACGATTATAGGGGAGGAGTTACTTTCCATATCTTCTGACTTTCAGCAGCTACTCAAGCAGGATGATTCAAAGGAAATGGTCATTTCTCTAGATGAACATGACTATAAGGTATTTTACAAGGCAGAGGAAAAGCTTCTATATTTCTTTGATATCACTGAGCAAGTTGAAATGGAATCACTTTACTATGGAGATCGAACTGTGATTGGTGTATTATTTATCGATAATTATGATGAGATATCGCAAGGCATGGACGATCAAACAAGAGGCCAATTAAACAGTATTGTTACTTCTACTGTAAATAATTGGGGAGCTAAACATGGGATATACGTTAAAAGAATATCGTCTGATCGTTTTTTAGCAGTTTTCAATGAATCCATTTTGTTGGAAGTGGAAAAAAGCAAATTCTCCATTTTGGATGATATCAGGGAAACTACCTCTAAGTTTGGATTCTCTTTAACACTTAGCGTTGGGGTGGGTGCAGGATCTACCTCTCTTGTAGAATTAGGAGAGCTTGCACAATCGAGTCTAGATTTAGTGCTTGGCCGTGGAGGTGACCAGGTTGCTATTAAGCACCCTAATGGAAAAGTGAAGTTCTATGGAGGCAAAACTAATCCAGTAGAGAAACGTACACGTGTTAGAGCAAGGGTGATCTCACATGCAATGAGAGATTTGATACAGGACAGCGATCAGGTACTCGTAATGGGTCATAAGTTCCCGGATATGGATGCGATTGGCTCAGCCGTAGGTGTAAGAAAGATGGTTGAGATGAACAAGATAGATGGCTACGTCGTGATTGATTTTAACGAGTTGGATAAAAGTGTACTTCGTCTAATGGACGAAATTAAAGAAAAACCTGATTTATATAAACGTTTTATTAGCCCTGAAGAGGCTATCAATAAAATGACTGAAAAGACTTTATTAGTTGTAGTAGATACCCATAAACCAAGTATGGTTATTGATGAAAAATTACTTCAAAAAGCTGAAAAAGTTGTAGTAATCGATCATCATCGTCGTGGAGAAGAGTTTATAACGAATACCATGCTTGTCTATATGGAGCCATATGCATCATCTACTTCAGAGTTGGTCACTGAGCTAATCGAATACCAACCGAAAAACGAAAAAATCACTATGCTAGAGGCTACATCTATGCTAGCAGGTATAATTGTTGATACGAAAAGTTTCACGCTTCGTACAGGGGCTAGAACGTTTGAGGCGGCCTCTTATCTTAGAACCCATGGAGCAGATACCATTTTGGTCCAACGCCTCTTAAAAGAGGATTTAGACACGTATATCGAACGCTCCAAAATTGTGCAGAACGTTGAATTCTTTAGAGAAGGAATTGCTATAGCACATGGAGATGAAGACACTAACTATAGCCAAGTGCTGCTTGCCCAGACTGCAGATATACTTTTAGCAATGAATAACGTATCAGCTTCCTTTGTAATAGGTCATAGAAGTGATTCTTCCGTAGCAATAAGTGCAAGGTCACTTGGTGAAGTAAATGTTCAAATAGTGATGGAAAAATTAAATGGTGGAGGGCATCTAACTAATGCCGCTACCCAACTAACAGATATAACAGTTCCAGAGGCTATTAATCAATTAAAACTAGCTATAATGGAAACAATCGAAGGAGGAAACGCAGAATGAAAGTAGTATTTTTAAAAGATGTTAAAGGTAAAGGTAAAAAAGGCGAGATTAAGAATGTAGCAGATGGTTATGCACACAATTTTTTGATCAAAAATAAACTTGCTGTGGAAGCAAATACAGCTGCAATTAGCGCTTTGGAGGGACAAAAGAAAAAGTCTGAAAAAGAAGCAGCAGAAGAATTAGCCGAAGCAAAAAAATTAAAAGAAAAGTTAGAACAGCTAACAGTTGAACTAAAAGCAAAATCAGGTAATGATGGCAGACTATTTGGTTCTGTTACTACTAAACAGGTTGCTGCACAATTAGATAAAGTTCATGGGATTAAAATAGATAAACGTAAAATGGAATTAGATGATGCAATTCGTGCTTTAGGATACACAAATGTACCTGTTAAGTTACACCACGAGGTAGTAGCAACATTAAAGGTGCATGTATCTGAAGAAGCGTAAGGAGAGAATTTTATGAGCGATCCATTATTGGACCGTGTCCCCCCACATAATCAAGAAGCTGAACAATCGGTCCTTGGAGCAATATTTTTAGAACCACAAGCTTTAATAACTGCAGCAGAGATCGTTATGCCAGAAGATTTTTATCGGGTAGCTCATCAAAAAATATTCCAAACGATGCTTCGCCTGAGTGATCAAGGGAAAGCAATTGATGTAGTAACGGTCACAGAAGAATTATCTTCTAAGAAGGAACTTGAAGATGTAGGAGGCATTTCCTACATCAGTGAAATAGCAAATGCTGTTCCTACTGCCGCTAATATAGGCCACTATGCAAAAATTGTGGAGGAAAAGTCAATTCTTCGCCGTCTTATACGAGTGGCTACGACCATAGTAGAAGATGGGTTTACGCGAGAAGACGAGGTAGAGGCGCTTTTATCCGAAGCAGAAAGAAAAATGATGGAGGTTGCCAATCGAAAGAATGCTGGTGACTTTAAACATATTAAAGATGTATTGGTAGAAACCTATGACAATATTGAAAAACTGCATACTAGAAAAGGTGACGTAACTGGTATTCCTACTGGTTTCCGTGATTTAGATCGTATTACGGCAGGGTTTCAACGTAACGATCTTATCATTGTAGCGGCACGTCCTTCTGTAGGAAAAACAGCTTTCGCGTTGAATGTAGCCCAAAACGTGGCTACGAAAACTGACGAGAACGTTGCAATCTTTAGTTTGGAGATGGGTGCTGAACAGCTTGTAATGCGTATGCTTTGTGCAGAGGGCAATATTGATGCTCAGGTGCTTAGAACAGGGGCCCTTACTACAGAGGATTGGCGCAAACTTACGATGGCGATGGGTAGTCTATCAAATGCTGGGATCTATATAGATGATACACCTGGTATAAGAGTAAATGAAATAAGAGCAAAGTGTAGACGACTGAAGCAGGAATCAGGTTTGGGAATGATTTTAATTGATTATTTGCAGCTTATTCAAGGAAGTGGCGGAAGCCAGGCGAATCGTCAACAAGAGGTTTCTGAAATCTCTCGTTCCTTAAAGGGTCTTGCTCGTGAGCTAAAAGTTCCTGTTATTGCCTTGTCTCAGCTGTCCCGTGGTGTAGAGCAACGACAAGATAAGAGACCAATGATGTCCGATTTACGTGAATCTGGATCGATTGAGCAAGATGCGGATATCGTTTCTTTCTTATATCGTGAGGATTATTACGATAAGGAAACAGAAAACCAGAACATGATTGAGATTATAATTGCTAAACAACGTAATGGTCCAACTGGAACCGTCACTTTAGCATTCGTGAAGGAATTCAATAAATTTGTTAATATTGATTGGAGCCAACACCAAGCTCCACCAGCATAAAGCAAACACGAACGAATTGATGAAGTAATTGTCAATTCGTTCGTGTTTTTTCGTTAAATTGGTTGACTATGGTAAAGATGATTGGTACAATAACACTGATTTTTAAACAGGACATGATGTCTGACGGAGGTGTTGGCAATGCCATCAGTAGTTGTAGTAGGAACCCAATGGGGAGACGAAGGAAAAGGCAAAATTACTGACTTTTTATCGGAACACTCAGAAGTAATCGCACGTTACCAAGGTGGAAATAATGCAGGTCATACAATTATTTTCGGAGGAGAGACTTATAAGTTACATTTAATTCCTTCCGGTATTTTTTATAAGGATAAAATCTCGGTGATCGGGAATGGAATGGTAGTCGATCCACGAGCGTTGGTAAAAGAATTAAAAGGATTGCATGATCGAGGAGTAACTACTGAAAATTTACGTATTTCTAATCGTGCCCATGTGATACTTCCTTATCATATAAAACAAGATGAAGTAGAGGAAGCACGTAGAGGTGCTAACAAAATAGGTACAACTGGTAAAGGTATTGGCCCTGCATATATGGACAAAGCTGCCAGAGTAGGGATTCGTATAGCAGACCTTCTGGACTATGGAGTGTTTAAAGAAAAGCTAGAACGTAATTTAGAAGAAAAAAATAGAATGTTTGAGAAATTCTATGAAACAAAAGGCTTTACTGTAGAAGAAATATTAGAAGAGTTTTATAGCTATGGACAAGAGATTGAAAAGTATGTAACCGATACTTCCAAAGTATTGAATGATGCACTCGACGAAGGCAGACGAGTACTTTTTGAAGGAGCACAAGGAGTCATGCTTGATATTGATCAAGGAACTTATCCTTTTGTTACTTCTTCTAATCCTGTTGCTGGTGGAGTAACAATTGGAGCAGGTGTGGGGCCAACAAAAATTTCTCATGTGGTAGGAGTTTGTAAAGCTTATACATCTCGTGTAGGAGATGGACCGTTCCCCACAGAGCTTTTTGATGAAGTGGGCAACCAAATAAGAGAAGTAGGAAAAGAATATGGAACGACAACAGGAAGACCACGCCGTATCGGTTGGTTTGACACAGTTGTAATCCGCCATGCTCAAAGGGTAAGTGGTTTAACGGATTTAACGGTAAATTCAATTGATGTACTAACCGGATTAGAAACCGTGAAAATCTGCACAGCCTATAAATTTAAGGATGAGCTTATTACGGAATATCCAGCAAATTTACGAATTCTTTCGGAATGCGAGCCAGTCTATGAGGAAATGCCAGGCTGGAATGAGGATATTACAAAATGTAAGACACTTGATGAACTTCCAGAAACAGCAAGACATTACCTAGAACGCATTTCTCAGTTAACAGGAGTTCCTATTTCTATCTTCTCTGTAGGACCAGATCGCACACAAACGAATATTATTTCTAGTGTTTGGAAATAAGTTTCTAAAAAAAACCGTCAAAAAGAAAATTTTGACGGTTTTTTTGTTGATTTTTGTAAGAATTTTTATTTATAAATCTATTAATGTGACAAATATAACAAAGATTCCAGTAGTATTATGTATGAGAAAGAAATTAATGGAGAAAAAGTAAAGAATATTAGAAAAAGAAACTAGAAAAAAGATTAATATTACCAATATAAAAGAAAAAATAGAAAATAATGGGTGTTAAAATACAATTTCTTTACAAGATTAAATATTGCTACACTTCCCTATTTCAAATATGTTAAATTAAAATAGTGTAAAAATGGAATAAAGGTTTTTAAATAGTTTGGAAGGAGCTTTATCATGTTTTGGAATAGAAAGAATGAGGAGCAGAAGAATAAATCACTTGCTGTTCTTTCAAACAGAAAATCAAATGTGGTTAAAAAAGCTACTATAACGGTTTTACTAACATCATCACTAACCTTTAATATGGCATTTGCCAATGAAGGAAACGACAAAGCACTAAAAGAAATTTATCATATATACTCAGAAGGTCAGTACATAGGAGCACTTTCCGATAAAAAAGAAATGGAAAATTTATTGGAACAAAAAGTTCAAGAGAGTAGCTCACAGTATGGCGCTCTTCCTTTAAAAGCAGGATCTAACTTGAAGGTAGTAGCCGAACAAGTATTTACTCCCTCGACGGATGACGAAACAACACTTCAAAAACTCAACGAGATAGTTAAAGTAGAAGCAACAGCATTTGCTTTGTCAGTCAATGACGAGATGGCGGTCTACGTCAAAGACATTGAAGCCTACCATGAAGCGATAAAAAAATTAAAGCTGCAGTTTATCACGGAAGAAGAGTTAGCTATACTGGAAGCTAAAAAAAGTGTTAGTGAAAATTTACCCGAATTACAAGTAAATGAAACACGAATCGCAGATATAATTTTAAAACAGGAAGTCTCAGGTGTAACTGCTAATGTAGCACCAGAAAAGATTGTTTCTGCTGATGAAGCTGTGAAGTTGCTTTTAGAAGGCACACTAGAACAGGAATCGTATAAAGTTCAATCTGGTGATGTGTTAGGTACTATCGCTAATAAACACAATTTAACCTCAGCAGAACTTTTAGCTATTAACCCTGAACTTACAGATTCAAGTGTATTACAGATTGGTCAAGAGATTAATGTCACAGTATTAAAGCCACTTATAAATATAGAAGTAGTTTATGAGAAAAAAGTAGAGGAAGTAATTCCTCATACAAAACAAGTCAAAGAAACAGATGAAATGTATAAAGGCGATACAAAGGTAAAGCAAGAGGGTTCCGATGGGAAAAGAGTAGCTACTTATTTGGTTCGTGAGGAAAACGGTGTACAAGTTGACCAGTCCGTTACGGAAGAAACTGTACTCGAACAACCAAAAGACAGTATCGTACTTAAAGGTACAAAGGTTATCCCTTCTCGAGGGTCAGGAGAATTTGCGTGGCCAGCCGAAGGGGGATACATTTCTAGCAAAATGGGATATCGTTGGGGTCGAAAGCATGAAGGTATAGACATTGCTCGTCCTAATGGATTTAACATAAAGGCTGCTGATAACGGAATTGTGGAAGCAGCTGGCTGGGATGGAACGTACGGAAATCGTGTAATTATTAATCATCAAAATGGCTACAAAACAACCTATGCACATCTTTCCTCTATTAGCGTGAGCGTTGGAGATGTGTTGCCACAAGGTTCAAAACTTGGCGTAATGGGAAGTACAGGACGCTCTACTGGAACTCACTTGCACTTTGAAGTGGAGAAGAATGGAGTAACGATTGATCCATTATCTATGTTAAACTAAATAATAAGTTAGAGACAGTCGCTAGCCGGCTGTCTTTTTATATATGATATCCTTCTAGATTTGTGCCAAGGGTAAATGAGGAATAACATTGGGCGCTGGGAGGCAATCCTTCACATTTTCTCTTTACTTCTTAGGAAAGGCACATAGACACTTACATTTCTCTATCTGGCTTTGCTAGACGGTAGTTAGAAGGAAATTTATTTCATAAAAATTTCCTGGGAAATATTTCGACAAAGCTCGACTTCTCATATACTACATCCTTCCTAGGATCTTTTCTTTAAGGATGCATGGAGAGAAAAAGAATGATAGAGTAATGATATATTAATTGTTTAAAATAATGTATTTGATTAAAATATAGCAGAAAAGGGCGAAAGGGGTTTAACAAGTGAGTAAGAAGATTTTAGTAGTAGATGATGAAAAACCAATTGCAGACATACTTCAATTTAATTTAAAAAAAGAAGGCTATCAGGTTTTCTGTGCGTATGATGGGGACGAGGCTTTGAAAAAAGTAGACGAGATTCAACCTGATCTTATGCTTTTAGACATAATGTTACCTAATAGGGATGGAATGGAAGTTTGTAGAGAAATTCGCAAACGCTTTAGCTTTCCTATTATTATGCTAACTGCGAAAGATTCAGAGATAGATAAGGTATTAGGGTTAGAGCTAGGGGCGGATGATTATGTGACAAAGCCATTTAGCACAAGGGAGTTAATAGCCCGAGTAAAAGCTAATATGAGAAGACATCAAACCATTCAAGAAGATAATGAAGTAGTGACTAATGATATTACTATTGGTCCTCTAACTATTCAACCGGATGCTTATTTGGTATTGAAACGAGATGAAACAATTGAATTGACTCATCGTGAATTTGAACTCTTACATTATCTTTCCAAGCATATAGGACAAGTAATGACAAGAGAGCATTTATTACAGACGGTGTGGGGATATGACTATTTTGGAGATGTTCGTACAGTCGACGTTACAATCAGACGGCTACGCGAAAAAATCGAAGATAATCCGAGTCACCCAAATTGGATTGTGACTAGACGAGGTGTTGGTTACTATTTAAGAAGCCCTGAACAGGAGTAAAACGATGCATAAGGTTGGTTACTTTAAATCAGTTCATGTTAAAGTAGTGATGATTTATGTATTATTAATCATTATTGCTATGCAAATCATCGGCTTATATTTTGTTAAAGAGTTAGAGGAGAGACTTAAAGAGAACTTTGAAGAATCCGTTAAAGATCGAGTAGGGATATTAGAATTTAGTGCGCGCGAGGAAATTATTAAAATACGGGCAGAAGAAGACCAAACACTAGAACAAAGTTTACGTTCTATCCTGTCTGGTCTTAATTCGGATGACCTAAAAGAGGTTCGGATTATTGATGCTAAATATCAAATAAGAGCCACCTCAGATTCAAACAATCAATCGATAGTTGGTCAAAAGTCCATGGACGAGCTAGTTCATAAATCCATTAGTGCGGAGGATACGTTTGATAGTATCGTCCTAGATTCCAACAAACGTATTTGGATATTAGTTACACCGATAATTCATAATGGTTCAGTGGTTGGAACTGTTTATATTGAATCGAATATTGAAAATGTATTTAGTCAAATGAACGAAATCAATCAAATCCTAGCAGTAGGTACCGCGGTGGCACTCGTGATTACGATAGTACTAGGGATTTTAATAGCACAAACGATTACAAGACCTATATCTGAGATGAGAAAACAAGCCCAAGCGATGTCAAAGGGTAATTTCTCTCGAAAGGTAAGAGTTTACGGAAATGATGAAATTGGTCAATTAGCGCATGCTTTTAATCATTTAACCAATAGGCTACAGGAAGCCCAGTCGACTACAGAGGCAGAACGTAGAAAGCTTGCCTCTGTTCTAACAAACATGACAGATGGGGTAATAGCTACCGATCGAAAAGGAAGAGTCATTTTGATAAATGATCCTGCAGTAAGGCTATTACGCATACCAAGAGAGATGGTTTTGAATAGACCCATTATTTCGGTGCTTGGCATTGATAGCGTTCACTCCTTTGAGGATTTAATCCATTCTAAGGAATCGATGAATTTAGATTTTAGTACACAGGACCGTCCATTTATACTCCGTGCTAATTTTTCAGTTATCCAAAAGGAGACTGGGTTTGTGAACGGTTTGATAGCCGTTTTACATGATAATACAGAGCAAGAAAAGATAGATATGGAAAGAAGAGAGTTTGTAGCAAATGTATCACACGAGCTTCGAACCCCTTTAACTACTATGAGCAGTTATTTGGAGGCTCTAGCAGATGGAGCATGGAAGGATGACGAGATAGCACCATCGTTTTTGAAGGTCACTCAAACAGAGACACAGAGAATGATTCGTTTGGTGAATGACTTACTTCAATTATCTAAGATGGATAGTCGGGACTATGATCTTAACAAAGAAATTGTTAACTTTAACAAGTTTTTTAATAGGATTATTGATCGATTTGAGCTGTCTAAATCTCAGAACGTTACATTTCAACGTATGCTGCCGGAAGTTCCTTACTACGTAGATATCGACACAGATAAACTGACTCAAGTAATTGATAATATTATTTCTAATGCCCTAAAATACTCCCCTGACGGAGGAAATATTCGATTTGGTATTATAGTTAAAAATGATTTACTACAAGTTATGGTTTCAGATGATGGCATGGGTATACCATCAGAAAATGTAAATCGAATTTTTGATCGATTTTATCGGGTAGACCGAGCACGAGCACGCTCTATGGGAGGGACAGGCCTTGGTCTCGCAATTGCCCGGGAAATGATAGAAGCCCATGGCGGAAAGATTTGGGCCGAAAGTGAAGAGGGCCATGGGACAACTATATTCTTTACATTAGAGATACTGTTAGACGAGGAAGGTGAGTGGGATTGAAGTATATAGAACCAGTAAAATCGATTATTTTACTCATACTCATCCTGCTAAGTCTTACACTTACCTTTACAATTTGGACTTATTCACCTAACTATCCAGAAACAGATACTCCAGTAGTTGATATTTCAATTGCAGAGAAAAAGAAAATGGAAGAGGTAGTAAGACCATATCGTCTACTAATCAGTCAGCCTGATAATCTGAAAGGCTCTAATTCTCTCGTAGATATCAATAGCGTTATTAATTCTATGAAAAACTGGGAAATTGGAACGGTTAAGCTCTTTAGTAACAATACCAATGTTCAGCAGGTGAACGAGTTAATAAATCAACCATATGCAAGTACCTTATTCTTTCAAGCGGATGTCCCTATTGAGTCATATGGTTCCATTTTAAAATTTGTCGATCCTATTTTTCCTAATACCTCCTTCAACCGTTTAGTTATAGATTGGAACTCTTCCGACGCTGAAGGTACGGAGGGTGAAAAGAATTCAAGTCAGGGCTTAACCCTATACTTTATCAGTACTACTCAAAACAAAATTTACTCAGCAGATGTGTCAAAGGAAGATATCAATAGTTTTTCTGAACATATGATTAAAACCGCAAATGCGATGCAGGTGTACACTGAAATAGCTAGAGGTGGTAAATATTCTATATTTACTACTGGTAATCCAGAAAAGATTGTTCAGTATTCTTATCTGATAGAAGATATTGATATTAATAGATTTAAGGATGCCCTTTTTAACATACCAAGTCTGGTCGTACGCCGAAGTAATCCAGTAGGATCTGGCGAACAGTATACGGATGATAATGCTTTAATGACGGTAGACCCTATGTCAATGCGATTGAATTATGTACTTCCTTCTGCAGAAGGTCAATTCCTCGGTAAGTCGTCAGAGCTTCTATATAATAGCTTGAGTTTTGTGAATGAGCATGACGGCTGGACAGATGATTTTCGTTTTAGTAGGATGAATAAGGAATCCAATCAAGTAAATTTTCAGCTTTATTTTGAGGGATTACCTGTTTTCAGTCATATTATGTCCACAGAAATTATGCAATCTTGGGGAAGTAATCGAGTATATCGATATAATAGACCGTATTTTACATTAAATGATCAGCCGTTCTCCTCTAAAGATATAGAGTTGCTTTCGGGACGAGAAGCATATGAGTTATTAAGCTTAGTTCCAAATCAACAAGTTTCTATGATAGAAGAAATGGTACAAGGTTATTATCTCTCTAGGGACGCAGACCAGCCTTTGTTTACACTTGTGCCATCCTGGTATTACTTAGTGAATGGTGTATGGATAAGACTATCTCCAGAAGATTTAGGAGGTGGTACCTTTGGATTGGAGTAAAACAAAGACTATTTTTATCATAGTGTTTTCCATATTAAACGTCTTTTTGTTTACATTATATTTGAACCGATATACTGAGGGTCAGAACATAGAAGTTTTAAGCTCAACAACTGTAGAGGAACGTTTGGCAATAGACAATATTAATGTTTCCAAAGCTTCTAGTGTTATGGTGGAAGATGCCTATTATGTTTCTGGTAGTGTGCATAAATTTGAATCACAGGAAATAGAAGAACTAGAAAATCAAACGATTGAGTTTAAGCCGGAATCCCAAATTGTCGGTACGTTTATTGAACCACTTCCAATTACCGAGGAGAACAAGCTTGAAAAACTTGTGCAAGACAATATAATAAAGGGTTCATCATATGGATTATGGAAAATAGATGAGGAAAATCGAAATGCTACTTTTTTTCAAAAGGTAAACGACCGTCTTGTGTATTATAATCAAAAGGCAAGATTGGTAGTCTATTGGAATGAGGAAAATGAGCTTGTAAGATATGAACAAACCATGTTAGATAATCTGGAAGATTATAGTGAGTCCAAAAACCTTTTACCTACCATTCAAGCAATGTCCAATTTATATTCCAAAGGCTTGTTAGTTGCAAACTCAACAGTAACTGATATTAGCTTAGGGTATTCTACATTGGTACAACAAGCTGATACGCAAGTATTTGCACCAACGTGGCGAATACTAGTTGAGCGTGAGGATGGAAAAATTGATGAGCATTTTGTAAATGCGGTAGAAGGAAGAATTATTGAAATACCAACAGAAGAAGATTCATCAGCAGTAAAATAAGGAGTTTTGATGATGAAGTTTAGTGTACTAGCTAGTGGAAGCAGCGGAAATGCAGTCTATGTCGAAAATGAGCAACATTCCTTTTTAGTAGATGTAGGGCTAAGCGGTAAGAAAATGGATGAGCTCTTTAGAGGAATCGGAAGAGATATAAAAAATCTTTCTGGAATTTTCATCACCCATGAGCATAGCGACCATATTAAGGGACTCGGAGTAGTTGCCAGAAAATATGGCGTGCCGATTTATGCCAATGAAAAAACATGGGGAGCAATGGATTCACTTGTTGGAAAAGTGCCATTAGAGCAGCGTTTTCAATTTGATATGGAAACTGTGAAGTCATTTGGCTCCATGGATATCCAATCCTTTGCCGTTTCCCATGATGCTGCAGATCCAATGTTTTATATATTCCATGAAAATGGGCGAAAGCTTGTTTTAATAACCGATACAGGGTATGTGAGTGATCGCATGAAGGGACATATTAAAGGAGCAGATGCTTTTGTCTTTGAAAGCAATCATGATGTCAGTATGCTACAGATGGGCCGTTATCCATGGTCAGTCAAACGCCGAATTTTAAGCGACGTGGGTCACGTGTCTAACGAGGATGCTGCAGTTGCTATGAGTGAGGTAATTGATATTAAACCAACTAATGTGTACCTATCTCACTTAAGTAAAGACAACAACATGAAGGATCTGGCAAGAATGAGTGTGACCCAGACCTTGCAATCCTGCGGTATTATTGCCGGTGAGTTCGTTCACTTACATGATACAGATGCCAATCAGCCAACTGAATTAGTTTTAGTATAACTACAAGTTCCAAGAGCCTATAAGCTTTTGGAGCTTTTTTATATGGAATTCCTATTATTATTATTGTTTTCCACTTTAGATGGAAGCGTTCCGATTTGGCAAGCTATAAGTCATCGCCGACTGCCAGACCGAATGTTATTTATAAAATTACCAATAGCAATTCTCTCCTTTTTGGTAGGATCAGACGTCAAGGTTTGGTTTCGTCTCGCAAACTTCTGGGCTCTCTGCAAGGTTCTGCGTCATCTCTGCAACATTGTATTTCTTTTGCGCAATGCTTGGAGTCGTCTCTGCAAGGTTTATGCTCATCTCCGCAAGGATTCCCGCAGTTTCCGCAACGTCCGCCACCCTCTTTAAGGTTTATTAACAAACCATTCTCTATTTGCTATTGCTATTTGTGTTTTTTATATAACTTTTAGTTAATTTTCATTTAATTTTAATGTTTAATGGGTAAATTAAAAACACAAACATATTGTTTAATGAAAGGGAGAGTGCAAATGGGTTACTATAATTCATATGGTCCTGAACAAGAACCACCAAAAGTAAGAAATAAAGCAAAGAAAAAAGGGGTTGCAGGATATTTCTTCAGTGGTTTGGCAGGTGTATTAGTCGGAGCACTTCTTGTTTGGTTTATAACCCCTTCCGTCGTAAACAATTTACCAGCACAAACAGAAAGTGAAACGGCAACAAATAAGGCAGCTAAAACAGAACAACTAAGTGTTGATATAACGACAGATGTAACAGGAGCCGTCGAAAAAGCCTCGGATGCAGTTGTCGGTATCTCCAATATCCAATCGGCAAGAAATTTTTGGAGTCAAAATTCCTCCGAACAGGAGGCAGGTACTGGATCAGGAGTTATCTATAAAAAAGAAGGCGGAAAAGCATATATTGTAACTAATCACCATGTAATAGCGGGAGCCGAAGCTTTGGAGGTAACTTTAAAGGATGGAGTTAAGGCTGAAGCTAAGCTAGTAGGTAGCGATATGTGGACAGATCTTGCAGTTCTAGAAATAGACGATAAAGGTATTGAAACAGTACTTGAATTCGGAGATTCAGATACGTTGAAACAAGGAGAGACTGTTATTGCTATAGGTAATCCCCTTGGTTTAGACTTCTATGGATCAGTTACAACTGGAGTAGTTTCTGGTACTGACCGTGCAATACCGGTAGATATTAATGAAGATGGTGTTGAAGACTGGCAAGCAGAAGTTCTACAAACAGATGCTGCGATAAATCCCGGAAACAGTGGAGGAGCATTAATCAACTTAGCTGGCCAGCTGATAGGAATTAACTCTATGAAAATCTCCGAATCGACCATAGAAGGAATCGGCTTAGCAATTCCGGTGAATTCAGCTTTACCAATCATTGAGGACTTAGAGAGAAATGGAAAAGTTATAAGACCGTCTATGGGTATTACATTAATGGATTTAACAAATGTTCCCGCATTCCATCAACGCGATACTTTAAAATTGCCAGCAGAAGTAACTACCGGAGTTGTAGTAGACGAAGTGTATGAAGGAACTCCAGCTGCTAATGCGGGGATGAAAACATATGATGTTATCGTAGAGATGGATGGGGAGAAAGTCGAGAACTCGATTGACTTGAGAAAGCATCTATACAACGAAACAGAAATTGGAGATAATTTAAAGGTTAAGGTTTATAGACAAGGTGAAATAGTAGAATTAACTTTAACATTAAAAGATTCCACTGACTTATAAAGATGTGGATAACTAAAATTTATTAACAAAAGTTTTACACAACGAGTAGTGAAAGAAAAGCTTGTCTTTCCTACTCGTTTTTTCTTTGTTAAAATAGACTGTGGATAACAATGGATGAATTGTGTATAACTATGTTGAATAATTTAAATGAGAAGAGGAGATAAATAGTGAGAATATTCAGTTGCGAAACCCATATAAATCAAGCTTTAGACATGTTTGTAGCAGAGGAAAAAACATTTCCAATGATGGAGAAATTAAACGACGAAGAAATGTTATCCACAAGTTGTACCTATTGTAACATTTCTGCAATATATCTTGTGGCTCATGAAAATGATAACACAAGATGTAGATAACTATTGTGGATATGTGGATAAGTATTGTTAATAACTTGTTTGTAAATGAAATGTAAAGGTGGATAACCTGTGAATATACAAATTATATCTGTAGGGAAATTGAAAGAAAAATATTTGAAAATGGGAATAGAAGAGTATACAAAAAGACTTGGAAGCTACGCTAAAATGGAGTTAATAGAAGTAGCAGATGAGAAAGCTCCTGAAAATCTAAGCGATGCAGATATGGAAATCGTTAAGAAAAAAGAAGGAGACCGTATCCTAGCAAAAATCGGAGCAGACACATACGTGATAGCCCTAGCAATCGAAGGAAAAATGAAATCCTCCGAGCAGCTAGCTACAGATATCGAGTCATTGATGACCTATGGAAAAAGCAAAATAGCCTTTGTAATAGGTGGGTCACTAGGTTTGCATGAGGAAGTAATGAAGCGCAGTGACGAAAAGCTCTCCTTCTCCAAAATGACCCTGCCACACCAGCTCATGAAGCTTGTATTGGTGGAGCAGATTTATCGAGCTTTTAGGATAATGAAGGGTGAACCGTACCACAAATAGCTTCGGTTTTATTGGTAGGGAGATCAGGTTAAGCGACCAATCTAGGTGAATAATGAATAGATGGACAAGTTCCGCTTATTTTACTTTCGCTAGTTTCTTAATTAAGAAACAGATATCCTATTGAAAATAATTGAGGTGGACAGGTAATTCTGTTTTTATCTCAAAAAAGTCTAAGAAAACCTTATTTAGGTGCGTCTCACGGTGGAACGTATCACAAGTGGGAGTGTTTTTCGTAAGATTCATATGAGCAAATAACGGTCATTTGACTTAAAACATAAAAAAGAAAGGGGGCGACCTTTATTCACTCTATACATAAAATAGGTAAAAGTTTTTGGTATATCACTCCTACATCGTTGACCGACCGTCCGATTCTAGGAATGGTGATTGGCACTAAAAAGATATTAATGATTGATGCAGGTAACTCGGAAGATCATGTAAATTATTTTCTGAAAGAACTTAAAAAAAGGGAAATCCCCAATCCAGATATAGTTGTACTAACACATTGGCATTGGGATCATATTCTTGGTCTTTCCGCATTAACTGATACAGTTTCAATTGCCTCTAAAGAGACTGAAAGAGAAATGGAGAACCTTATTCCATTTTCATGGTCAGATGAAGCCATTGATGCACGAGTAAAAGAAGGCGTAGAAATTGAATTTTGTGCCAAAGCAATTAAGGAAGAATACACGAATCATCGTGATATTATGATTACTTTGCCAGATATTACGATTGAAAGAAGGGCAGAAATAAATCTTGGTGGAGTGACTTGTATCGTACAACATGTTGGAGGGGACCATGCTGCAGATTCTGTCATTGTGTATATTAAAGAAGAGAAGATTCTCTTCCTTGGGGACTGCATTTATCCAAAAATGTATGCCGAAAAAGTACACTATACAATTAATGAAACCTTACGATTATTAGATGAATTAGAATCATTTGATGCAGAAACATATATACCTTCGCATCAACAACCAATTTCAAAAGAGACATTTGATATGGAAGTTGCTAAGCTTAGAACCATTGCGAAATATACAGATATTTGTAATGGTGTTAAACTGAAAATAATGAAGGAATATGAAAACTACGTAAAAAGGGAACTTACCGAAGATGAAATGGAGACAATCTCCAATTTTGCAAATGGTTATTAAATTATCGCTGCGTTATCGATGAATTTAAAACTGCACTTAATAATATTACAGAGAACCTTATCATAAATAAGGTCGGTTATGAAAAGACCAACTAAAACAAATATGTTTTAGTTGTTTTTTTTTATATAATGAAATAAAAAGAATTGCAGGGCCAATATTATGAAAAAATTTTTTTATTGGATAGGTTTAGTAATCATTAACTTACTGGGAATTATACTGAGTTTACTTACATCAACAGGTTTAATTAGCTCCTCCAATAGTAGTTTAAATACAAATAAAATCGATAAAAATATTGAAAAGCTTAGAGAATTAAAATGGTTTAATGATTTATATGTAGATGAAAGGCATCATAAAAGCTTTTTTGTGAGTTTGAAAGTAAGAAAATATCTGCAAAGTAATATTCTAATTTCTCGTCTGAAAAATAATCAAAAAGAACAGAAAAAATTTATTCAGCTATTGGAAGATGTAGCAAAAATACGAAAGAAAAATTAAGTTTAAGAAACCGCCATTAGCCACATTACGGAGAACCGTACCATAAATAAGTGTGGATATTAATTAAATAAAAAAATAAGGTCGATTTTCTAAGTTAATAGAAAATCGACCTTTTTACAAATCTTATATGGATGGTTTCATGTACTACTCTTATTGTGCAGTTAATCCGCCATCGATAACGAATTCAGAACCTGTAGAGTAGCTAGACTCATCAGAAGCTAAGAATAGTACCATATTCGATACTTCTTCTGGTTGTGCTACGCGTTTTAATGGAATATGTTTAGCGAATTCTTCAACAGCTGCTTTTGTATCTTCTTGTACAACCATTGGTGTAGCGATAACGCCTGGGTGCACAGAGTTTACGCGAATGCCCATTGGCGCTAAGTTGATTGCCGCTGCTTTCGTCATACCACGAACTGCGAATTTTGTATCAGTATAACCTACAGCACCAGCAACTAAGCCATTCATTGAAGAAATGTTGACGATTGAACCGCCACCAGCTTTCATCATTGAAGCGGCTACTGTTTTCATACCTAAGAATACTGACACTTGGTTAATGTCTACGATACGACGGTATTCTTCTACTGTAATATCAAGCATGTTTTTCGCCATCGTAATACCGGCATTGTTTACTAATACGTTTACTGGACCGAAAGCTTCTTCCGCTTTAGCAATAACTGTTGCCCAATCTTCTTCAGATGTTACGTTTTGTTTAACGAAAAGGGCATTTTCCCCTAATTCAGCTGCGAATGCATTTCCTTTTTCCTCATTTAAATCTGTTAAAACAACTTTTGCACCGTGTTCGACAAATAATTTTGCATGTGCTGCACCCATACCTTGTGCTGCACCTGTAATAATTGCGATTTTACCTGATAAACGACTCATGTAAATGGCCCCCTAAAATAGATTCATATAAAGTGATAGTCGACTATCATCTTTTATACTTACTAGTAAACAACTTTCTTGTTCGAAAGTCAATTCATATGTCCGTTACTTATTATGGTCGAATATAGCGTAAAAATACATCCTTCATCATCAACAGCTGCTTGTCCGCAGAAAGTAGCGTTGAAAGATTCGTATCATGCTTTGTTAGGCTTGATTTATAAGTAAATATGCTAAAATTTTGCACCATTGTCATGACAAAAACATCCAAATCAATACCTGGTCTTAACGAGCCGTCCTGCTTACCCTGCTCACTTATTGTTAATAAAACACGGGCTAAGTTGCTTCGTGCTGATAAATATTCAGCATATTGCTCCGGGGATTCTTCAGCTGTTTTTTCATACAAATCAAAGGAGTCGAAATACTTCGCTAAACGTAGTTGTGGGTCCTTCATTATGCCCATATAATACTCTAAAATTTGTTCGATTTTTTCATATGCCGTTATACTCTGCTCGATAATCTGCCCAATATCCGTGGCCATTTCATCTGTGATCGCATTCGTTGCCGCAATCATTAAATACTCTTTTTTAGGAAAATAGCGGAATAAAGTTGCAATCCCAATGCCAGATGCTGTCGCGACATCTTGCATTTGTACTGTTTGTACGCCTTGCTCCAAAAATAAATCCTTTGCAATCTGGATTATATTTTGCCGGCGTTGTTGTTTTTGTTGTTCTCGTTTACTCAATTTTCGTCACTCCAACTGTTCTACATCTACATGCATTAATTGTAACATGTTTAGAGGTATCAACTTGTATTCAATTCAAATGGGGCGTCACGATACTTGTTATTTATTTTTATGAAGTTATTCATTAAAATAATGGGGTTGTTGGATAAAGGGTATAGAATGACATCAATTCAGGCATTTTTTCATACAATATTTAGGGGTGAAAAAATGGCAAGAGTTAAATACCGAGATAAAGACATTGACCTAATGGCAAGGATGATGAGAGCAGAAGCCGAGGGTGAAGGAAAACAAGGGATGTTATATGTTGGAAATGTAATTGTAAATCGAACTAAAGCAGATTGTTTAGACTTTCAAGATGTAAGAACTATTGAGCAAGTCATTTTTCAGGTACAAGGAGGAAATTATTCTTTTGAAGCTGTTCAAAAAGGTAATTTATTCTATGAAAGAGCGAGAACTGCTGAAAAAAGGTTAGCAAAACAAACTTTGGACTATTGGAGAGAACACCCAGCAAAATATGCACTTTGGTATTTTAATCCCTACGCTCCGTGTCCTCCGACATGGTATGGTCAGCCTTTTTCTGGTCAGTATAAAAATCATTGTTATTATGAACCGGCAGCTGGAACATGTGAAAGTGTTTATATGGGATAGGTTATTTAAGGGGCTTTATTAAATCTGGAGTTTTAGTAAATCCTGTTTAATGCTAGCTTAGCATCCTAGAAATAGATTCGAGAATAATATTTCCAGTTCCATATAAAAACATCACTTAGATACATCACAGTAAATGAAGTTAAAATGATAAGTACTTCAACAACCTCATATATTATTAATCATTAGTTAGGCATATTCAGATAAAATGAATATGTCTATTTTTTTTTTGCAAAATCTTGTAACGTTTTAATATTTCGCTAGTTATTTAGTTAAAGGAGGGGAGACATTGGACTTTGAGGAAATTTATCAAGCATATTTTCATGACGTTTATTTGTATACGAGATCACTGGCGATAGATGAAAATATAGCAGAAGAAATTACACAGGAAACATTTTTTAAGGCACTCAAGTCCATGCACCAATTTGATGGCAAAAAAGATATACGAGCCTGGCTTTTTACAATCGCTAAAAATACATATTTTACTCATTACAATAAAAAGCAACGCGAAGTCAATCAGGTGGATGCATCAGTGCTAGATGATGTTCGAGTCGTAGAGTATTTAGTGAATGAAGAACAAGCATTTGAAATTCATCATTTTTTGCACACAATGGAAGAGCCTTATAAAGAAGTCTTCTCCCTTCGTACGTTTGGTGAACTGTCATTTGAGAAAATAGGTCAGTTGTTTGGAAAAAGTGATGGCTGGGCCAGAGTAACGTTTTACCGTGCGAAAAAGAAAATATTAGCGTATATGGAGGCGAAACGAGATGAAGGAAGTTAAATGTACAATTATTCAAGATTTGTTACCGCTTTATGTAGATGACGTCGTAAGTGAAGATACAAAAGAGCTGGTAGAACAACACTTACAAACTTGTCAAGCTTGCCAAAAGGAGTACGAGCAAATGACGGAAACATTGTATGTACCGATCGAAAATAAAGTGACATTGTTCGAAAAACTTAATAAAAAATGGAATCGAAAAAAAATGATGCTTATTGGTGGATCGGTTTTAATGACTACATTATTGTGTTTTACTGTATTCTCATACGTGTTTCACTATCAAAAACTTATTCCTTATTCAAAGGATTTATTTGTGATTGAAGAGAAAGAAGATGGGACACTTGTTTCTAATTATTTTGGGGAAAGTCACGCGGGGACTTATATGACGCACCCGATGAAAGTTGAAATAGATGGAGAAACAAAATATATCAGCCTAATCAGTTATGTTGAAACAATGGCTAATTCACCTACGAGCAATTTTTTCCGAGAGGATAAAAGAATAGGTCCTGAGCAATCTACGTTACCGGATAGTAAAACTGTAGATGCTGTATATTACGGGGACTTCGATTTGGAAAAAGTAATCATTACAAAAGAGCAATCACGGAAAGAACTTTTGCAAGAGATGACGTTAATTTGGGAGAGATAGAGGGAGTTAGCTAACAAAGGTTTTAATATTGCCGGTTGTTTTAATATAAATAATAATAAGGTACAAACAAGGTAATAGATGAAAGTATTTAAATTAAAGTTTATAGAGAACATGGACTTTACTAAGGAGAAGCAACTATAGCTTCTCCTTTTTTGTAGATAAGAGACCATAAGAGCAAGATAGAGGACGAAATCAACGTCAGTTACTTGTTAAGATTAGTCCGACAAACATTAGGGAGATTTAAAATGAACATGATTCAAGAATTCAAAGAGCTGCATTTTTCAAACGAATTATTATTTCTAGGCAATGCCTGGGATATATTTTCAGCCTTAACACTTGAAAAAACAGGATTCAAAGCTATAGGTACAACAAGTTGGGGTATTGCAAACTCATTAGGATTTTCAGATGGAGAATTGATTAATTTTGATAGACATTTAGAAATAATCAAAAACATAGTAGAAAATGTGAAAATTCCTGTCTCTGCAGATATTGAGGCAGGGTATAGTGAAGACATTAACGTGATTGTCGATAATGTCTTAAGGACGGCAGATGTTGGAGTAGCGGGAATCAATATTGAAGATTCATTAAAAATGTCAAATGGATTAAGAGAGATTTCAGGGCACTGTAACCTTTTAGAGAATATAAGGATAACATTAGACCAAAATGGATTTAAAGATTTTTATATTAACGCAAGAACTGACACGTATTTCCAAAAGGAAACCCCTTTAATAGAAACAATAGAACGGGCAAAGGCTTATGTGGAGAGTGGTGCTAGTGGAATTTTTGTTCCAGGTATGAAAGAAGATGATGATATTAAAGAAATTATCATAAACATAGATGCACCACTAAATGTATTATCTTTACCAGGGCTAACCAATTGTAATCAGCTTAGAGAATTAGGCGTGAGAAGATTTAGTTTTGGAAATGCCTTGTCGGATAAAGTGAATGCTCATTTAGAAAAGAACGTAGAGAAATTACTGACATTTCGGGATACTAGCCATTTGTATGAGAACTAATAAATACAATTGTTATAAGGGTAGCAAACTAAATGAGCAATAAAATCATCAAATATTAAAAATTAAAACTATCACAAGTAAAGGTTCCATCGATTTTAATCGATGGAACCTTTATTGTGTACATAACTCAACTAATAAAATAGTTTTTCCTGAAGAACATCAAGGGCGTGTTCAATTTCCTTTAAATCCTCTTTAGTAGAATTTTGTATTCGAGCTAGAAACCGGGATTCTATGTTTTCAAAGGCTTCTCTCATTATGTCTTCTCCCACGCTTGAAAGACGTACATATTGTTTACGTCGATCCTCGTTGTCATTTATCTTTTCAATTAGATTTTTTTCACTCAATTTTTTTAGCTCACGACTTGTATTCGGCATAGAGACATGAAGACAATCACTAATTTCACTTGGCGTCACTGGTTGACTAACCGTGATATATTCCAAAATGTTGTATTGTACAGGTGTAATAAGATCTGACTTAGCGTTTTGTGTTAATTCATGTGTCACTCGATGAACTGAAGTTGTAAATAATACTAGCTTATTAAAAAGGGTTGTTTTGTCCATATCGCTCACCTCTTAGAAAACAACATAACAAAAAAGTTATCATATTACAATTATCATTTGACAACTAAAATTAACGAGTGTTATTATTTACTTATCAAATGATAAGTAAAAGGGGTGCAAGATGAAAGCGTTAGTAATTTATACTTATCCTAATCATACAAGCTTAAATTATGCGTTTTTACAAAAGGTCATTAAAGGCTGTCAAGAAAATCTAAATATAAAGGAGTTACAAGTACTAGATTTGTATAAAGAGAATTTTAATCCAGTTCTTGTGTTCAATGAGTATAAACGAAGACGAGATATGCACGTAGATAGTTCTATTCAAAAGTATAGAGAACAAATTACATGGGCTGATAAGATAATTTTTGTTTATCCAATTTGGTGGGGAAGACCCCCAGCAATGCTTATAGGATACATAGACCAATTATTTGCTTCCAATTTTGCTTATAGGGATAAGAAAGGTCTTTTCCCGGAAGGATTATTAAAAGGAAAATCGGTTGTATGTGTATCTACCATGAAGGGCCCTACACATTATCCATTAATCTGGTTGAACAACTCGCATAAAATATTGATGAAAAAAGCTTTATTTAATTTTGTAGGAATAAAAAAAGTAAAGTTTTTTGAATTTGGTAATATGGAAAGTCCGACAGGGAATCAAGAAAAAAAGTTGGAGAAAGTTTACCAATATTTTAAGAGAGTAGGATATTAAAAAGATATCTTATATAATTACAATCGAAATCTTCAATTTCCACAAATTCAAATGCACCTAATTTATAAGAAAGCAGGAATGTTATTTACATTCCTGCTTAAAGTATCTTTTTAATACTATTTATGTTTTCCTAATGCAAGGTCATTAATAGAGTGTTTACTCAAGATTTCTTTTATTTTCTGTTGTGATTCTAGCACTATTTCTAAGATAAATTGGTCCATATCATCAATTTCTTTTGCTACTTGTCTGCTATTGTTCTCCGTCTCAAGTTCAATTATAATAACGATTGCTGTTGGGCTTTTTGGTTTCATCTCTTCCTCTATAGGAACGTTGGCACCAGCCCTAACATCGAGTTTATTTGGCAACAAAGAATATAGCCAAATTTATTCAAATGCTTCTTTGGGATTAGCTATCTCTTAGGTAGTTGCATTACCGGCATATGGTTATATATTCGATTTTACTGGAAGCTACGATGTAGTTTTATATTCAATCATCATTATGTTAATAGTTAATATTATATGCGTAATAGCTGCTTTTAGAGGGAAGAAGAAGCTAGAGCAAGCTGGCTTTTGGAAGTAATCCTTAATAGTTAGGCACGAGTGATGGCTAATAAGCCTATCACTTGTGCTTTTTTATTTTTCAAATTAAGTGTAAATCTCCAGAAGGAGTCCACGTCTAATGCTACAACCAACGAGACAGTGTCCAAAGCTAAGATGATGGCTTATCGCTCATCCCGCGGAACGCGTCAGCTATAGCTTATTCAAAACAGAGACTCTTTTCAATAAAATACAAACTGGAATGGCTACAAGAATACCAACTACATTTTGAACTATGTTCCCTGGAATTGAAGCCAGTGGTATAACCCAGCTACCAAATAAGACCCTTTCGCAAATATAATAAACCCCTAACATAACTGGTATTGAAGTAAAAATGGCTAGTAAATTGAAAGTAATACTATTACCTTTACGACCGAGCGACCATGCTATTTTCCCAACGATATATCCTTGCAAACCACGTGCTACCACTGTGAAGGGTGCCCACAAAGTCCAACCAGATATTAAGTCAAACAAACCCATACCTATAGCTCCAGCAAGTGCCCCTTTTTTAGGGCCGAATAAGATGGATGCGATAAATAGCATAGCTGTTCCAAGATGAACTAACCCACCATTAGCTGCGATGGGTAGTTTAATATTTAATGTAAGAGTTGCAACAAATACGAGTGCGATTAACATTGCGGATAAGATTAAATCAAAAGTATTTGTTTTTGAATAGCTTGTTGTTTTTTGCATAGTTCTAAACCGTCCTTTTTTTAGAGGTATTATAAATAATTGCAGAGATTGCCTTTAAAAAAGTTTTCCTATTTCAAGCTAAACTTAGCAAATGATTGATCTTTTTAAAAGTATCAATTTTGCAAAAAACGTAGTGGTCAGTTTGGTAAGTAATTATAGAAATAGTTGTTTATACATGTCTTAAACCACTCTAAGTGGAAAAGAATGCAGTTGATGATATAGTTGATAAAATAGACGGTTATCCGCAATAAAAAGGAGTGTTAGTTCATGGAAAGAGTAAAGAATAAAGTGGCTATAGTAACAGGAGGAGCATCAGGTATTGGATTATCTGCAGCAGCATTATTGGCAAAAGAGGGAGCAAAAGTAGTCATTGCTGATTTCAATGTGGAAGGCGCAAAGCAGGCAGCTGAAAATATAAAGAAACATGGTGGGGAGGCTGTAGGTATATTCCTTGATGCAGGAGATGAAAATTCCATAAAGGAAGCTATCGAATATACAGTTCAACATTTTGGTACAGTATCCATACTATTTAACAATGTTGGATTAACTAATCTTCAGAAGGATCTAGATGTTGTAAATCTGGATTTAGATGAGTGGGACCGACTGATGAATGTCAATATTAAGAGTGTGTTGCTTGGTAGTAGATTTGCTATCCCGCATATGGTGGAAGCTGGTGGTGGTTCGATTATCAATACAGCATCTATGGCTGGATTTACAGGAGATGCTGTACGTTCTGCATACGGGGCATCGAAAGCGGCTGTTGTCAATCTCACGAAATATATTGCTGCACAATATGGTAAAGATAAAATCCGCTGTAATGCAATAGCACCAGGATTGATTTTAACACCTGCAGCTGAGAATAATATGAGCGCTGAGGTATTGGATATTTTCGCTAAGTATAATGCTTTGCCATATCATGGTGAGCCCGACGATATAGGACATACAGTAGTGTTCCTAGCTTCCGATGAGTCTAAGTTTATAACGGGGCAGACAATTCAAGTAGAAGGCGGACATTATATAGCAAATCCAAGTGTTCCAGATTTTAAGGACTTAATGAAAAAGGCACAAAAATAAATTTTCCGTGTTCAAATTATGTAAGATGAGTTTAGCTCATAATGATTTTCTCTATTCAAATGTATGTGTAGTAACTACACATACATTTGAATAGAAGTCATTATGGGCTTTTTTGTTTCATTAGATTATTTTCTACCTTCCAATTGGCGAGTTTATCTTTGGATTCTATTTCTGTTATTCAAATAAAACATCCAGTTCATCTTTATTGGGAGTATTTTTTATAAAGAATGAATTTCGTTTTCTTAACCTGAGATAAAAAAGTTTTAAACACTAAATAATGGTTGGTTTTAATTTCATTAATAACACAGTACCAACTAAACACGAACCTCTCATATTTATTGATTGTAGCGACAGGCGGCGACTCCGGCGGGATGAGTGAGACAGATAAGCCAACACAAGCGAGGCCCAAGCCACGGTGATGGCTTATCGCTCACCCCGTGGAATGCGTCCGCCTAGAGTGGAAATCAATTGAATTATATTTTTAGAAAAACAAGTATAAATCATTGTTCCTATCTTAATTGTTAGTGTTTTCCCTGAAAATTTCCTCTTCCGTTAATGGGAGCGACAGGCGACTCCGGCGGGATGAGTGAGACAGATAAGCCAACACAAGCGAGGCGTAAGCCACGGTGGTGGCTTATCGCTCCCCCCGCGGAACGCGTCCGCCTAGAGTGGAAATCAATTAAATTATATTCTTAGAAAACTTGTATATCTCATTATTTCCTCTTCTTTTGAACGCATAAAAAGAAATTATGAAATTGATTCATTTAATTCTTTACTCGGAGAAAACTATTTAGTAAAGAAAATAATTATATGTTCAACTTTTTAGGCTCTGTATCCGTCTATCTTATGTATACACTAACAAATACTGAAAAAGGAGCTCTTAGAGATGAAGCATCAACATGTTGAACAAGTATTTGTGACTTTCATCCGGGCAAATAAAGAGAGATTTTATTTGCTTGCATATAGCTATATGAAAAATGAACAAGATGCACTAGATATAGTACAAGATAGCATTCAAAAAGCATTGCAGTCTCTACACACATTAAAAGACGAACAGCAACTGAAAAGTTGGTTTTATAAAATTGTCGTAAGAACAGCTATTGACTTCCTACGAAAAAACAAGCGCATACAAGTTATGAATGACGAACAATTAGAGTTTCTAACGCCACACCAAAATGATACATACGAAAATATGGATTTGAATGAGGCACTGGAAAGTTTACCTTCTACTTTAAGAGAGGTCATTGTTCTTCGCTACTTTGAGGATTTAAAAATAGAGGATGTTGCGTACATATTGGATGTAAATATCAATACTGTTAAATCGAGAATCTACAAAGCATTGAAGCTACTTAAAATCGAATTGACGGAAGAGGAGTTGACATGATGGACAAGTTGAAAAAGTTAGAAGAAAAATACAAAAATATACCTATCCCAGAAAATTTGGATGCTGTAGTAGAAGCCAGTTTGAAGAAGAATCGTAAGAGACAAATGCCGAAATGGTTTCTGGGTATGACGGCTGCAGCTGCTCTATTTATAGCAAGCCTTAATATGAGTCCTACCATGGCTAAGGCATTAGGAGAGTTGCCGGTACTTGGAGATGTTGTTCATGTACTGACCTTTGTCCATTATGAAAAGCAAGAGGATACGTATTCAGCTAATATTGACGTTCCGCTAATCTCAGGAAACTCAGATGCGATTAATGCCCTTAACGAAAAATACGCAAAAGAAGGAAAGGCGCTATATGAGCAATTTGAAAAGGAGATGGAAGGGATGCAACAGGTTGAGGGAGGACACTTAGGAGTAGACAGTGGTTACATTGTAGCAACAGATACAGAAAAATTATTATCGATTGGACGTTATGTAGTCAATACCGTAGGATCATCTTCTACAGTGATGCAGTACGATACAATCGATAAGCAAAAAGAAATTGTACTGACTCTTCCAAGCTTATTTAAAGATGATAGTTATATCTCAATAATTAGTGAATATATTACTGAGAAAATGCAAGAAGAGATGCTAGCAACGAATCAGGAAAAAGTGTATTGGGTAAAGGGTGCAGGTTTAGCAGATGAAGATTTAGTAGATACCTTTACTTCCATCCGTCCGGAACAAAATTTTTATATTACTGCTAAGAACAAGCTCGTAATAGTCTTTGACAAGTATGAGGTGGCACCTGGCTATATGGGTGTCATTGAATTCGAAATTCCTACGGAGCTAATAAAAGATACTCGCATGAATGATGAATACATCCAGTAAATAGCTTACTAACACAGATCATAAAATGTTAGAAGAGGAGATGTAGGCTAGATGCAAACATCTCCTCTCTTTTGTACGAATAGCTACACTTTACGACTATAAAGACGATAATAATAATTCAATTGTATAAATAGGGTGGTTTAACATGAGTAAGACAAGAAGGAAAACATATGAAGAGGAAGGAAGGGGACCGTCAACTTCGTACTCTCACAGAAAAAATGAACAGGTCAAAGTTAAAAGAAAAATTAGAAAAAAACCAGTATTTGTTTTTTTATTATTATTACTTTTTCTTGTTTTACTTTTTACTATAGAAATGTCGGATACTTCTTTTTCATCTAATGAAGCAGTGAAAGCACAAGTGAGTACACAAGAAACTGAATATGAAGGTATTCAAATTAAAACGGAAACAGTTGAAAATGAAGTATATGAATATACGGTTAAATATCTGTCTACAGATAACGATGCGGATACGTTTATAGAAAAGTTTGTCCAAGAGAAAAGAGATACGTTTATAGAAGCAGCTATCGCTAAAGAAAACAAAGATAAAAATTTTATTAAGGATATATTTAAGAAAGATACGAATAAAAAAGTACCTACTTTAAACATAGATTTATCTATAAAATATGTCTCTAAAGAGTTATTATCAGTGATTATTCATGCCGATGTTGTTGGAGAAAACGGGAAAAAAGAAACAATCTCATTAAATATAGACCGAAATACAGGAGAGGCCCTAAGCCTACAAAATATAATGGTTAATGAAGGTTCTATCCAATACTTAAAAGAAAGCCTGGAAAGAGTACTTCAAAAAAATGAGGATCAAAATTATACACAAGAAGAAGTAACCCTAGTTAAAGAAATGTCTGCTAATGAAGAAAACTACAAAGTTTTTTACTTTACAGATCGAGGATTCCAAATTGAGTTTAGTGAAGAGGTATTGGATGACAGTATTTTAGAACCTTTTCATGTATCCATACCATATAGTCTATTAACGGGAATTGTTCAAGATTCATTTTTACGTTCCATTTATTCTGATGCTTTTAATGGTTCGACTACGGTGGAAAGAAGTACCCAATCTATCAAACCTTTAGATCCGAACAAAAAATACATAGCATTAACATTTGATGATGGTCCAAATAAATCAAGCACATCTGCTATTTTAGACATATTAAACAAACACAAGATTAAAGCTACTTTTTTTGTATTAGGTAATAGAGTAGAAAAGTATCCTGATATTATTAAGAGAGAGTATGAAGAAGGACATGAAATTGGTATCCATACATGGAGCCATCCTATTTTGACAAAGCTATCGATTAAAGAAATAGAAAAAGAGATTTTAAGTACTTCCAATGAACTTATTAAAATAACAGGAGAAGCTCCTAGTCTGGTTCGCCCACCATATGGAGCATATAATCAGGATGTGAAGGCTGCAGTTAATAATCCTCTCGTTTTATGGTCAGTAGATACACTTGATTGGAAAACAAAAAATCCAGCTAGTATTTTGCAAATGGTTAAAAAGTCTACTTGCGATGGAAGTATTATTTTAATGCATGATATTTATGAAACGACAGCAGCTTCTTTAGAGGGTGTCATAAACTACTTAACGAAACAGGGTTATGAGTTTGTAACCGTCAGCGAATTATTGAATTTAAATGCGCCTGGTATCCATTATGCTGGAAAGGTTTATACGAATAGAGATTCACTTTAATGAGGTTTTATAAAAAACTAGCCGATCTAAGATTAAATCTTAAATCGGCTTTTTTTAATGGAGTATCTATCTTTCTTATTCCTCTCGGACATTACATCTGGCTCGTGAGAATTATCATTATATTATAGATTAGCGATTATGCTTTTCCTCATCTCGTTCTTTTTTTATTTCCTCCATTTGCTCCATCTGTTCATGATACTCTTCCTCTACATCTGAAGTAGCTGGAAGGAAGGACTCATCGTTAAAATCGACTCTTTTTCCGTAACGAATCATTTCATAGATAATCATTCCGTTATTCGGCTTACCGTTGATAGTCGTCATGGGTACTACATCGAATACCACATAATAAAAAGCATAGAAAACAAAGCGATCCCAAAAAGTTTTGTATTCCTCTGCCCATCCGTTGGCAATTAAAAAATTAATGAGGAGGGCTATAAACAAATTAATCAATATTGGCCCTGAATAAATACAAATGTAAGCAAACTTACTTTTACGCTTTAAGTCATCGTATGAAAACCAGCTATACAGATGATAATACTTGCGTATATCAATCATTCCAAGTTTAATAAGCCTGGGCCCAGAACCAATTGTTAGCCTTGGCTTAACAACGCCAAATAACCAGCTGACGATTAAATAGCCAGACTCTCGCAGAAATACTACGACAGGTAAGATAATAAATGCTGAAATAATCAATGACAAGAGATCTGATAGTCCAAACATAAAAGTATCACTTCCTAACGAATAGCTCGTAAGTCTTATAGATACCCCGAATAAATCATTTAAATCCTCCAAACAGGTGGTTGCAAAAACATACCCAACGAGGAAAACATATCCATAACTGAAGGGTACTACAAATTACTAGGTTAAAGCTATTGAGATGGGATAAATTCTGCAAAGAAGAAATGAGCAATATTTCTAAGCCCTTATATTATTGAAATCCTGTTTCAACGAAATAAACTGCTCCTGTCCATGCATCAATATAATGAATATGTCCTTTAGTCGGAGAACTTGGATAATCAATCAAGTAAACGAAGGAATATACAATTGAATCTATGTGTTGCCGTTCAAGTGCTAAATCTACATCTACTAATCGTTGAGCGATGGCATTAGCCTCTTTATAGCTAATGGATGGTTTTCTTAAATTTTTGAATTTTTCATAAGGGATGAGAGAATGATTTATTGACTGAATATTGCTTGTTTCTGTATTAACAATTACTTCGGTTGCTAGAAAGTCTAAAGAGATATTATTATTCATATACACAAAACGATACGATTTAAATAAGTCATTTTCTATTTCAATTCCTAGAGCCTTATGTAAATTGGGTGTTTTTTCTAAGTAAAATCGGTTATATTCATCTCCAACAATTGTTCTTAAAGCGATACATGCCTTTTCCAAAGGATTACCAGCCACAGCTTTCTCCTCTTCATCACTAAAAATCTCCCAACTCTTCATATCCTCCGTTTCATAGACATCAAGTGTTGCATTACGTCCCGCTATTAAAAATACTTTCAAATCTGCCACTGCTTCTACGGTTGGCAATGGTTCAAAGCAAGCGCCTTCCATTTCGGGCATATCAGTCATATAACGGACTTTACCGTCTGTTTCTACTCCAACTAGATTAAAGTCAGGAGCATATACATAATGCCAGCCAATATCTGGGCGTATAGTCAACGTCATTAATTGTTGTTGCTGAATAATTACTTTCGCTTGGTCCTTTGAAATGAGTTTTTCTGGATATGCAAAGTGCACTTGTTCATTTGAAAAAGATACTTCTTCTAATGTCCCGTTTTTTCCAATCGTTAAATTCATTCCAGTTGAATGGACTGGAATATTATATCTCGGCTCTCTCAAAGTAAGAAGCACCATGTAATGAGAGTCGAAGTCTATTATTTCGTCTAAAACTAAATGTTCTCTATCAAATACTTTTTGTACATAGCTCAGGAAATGTTGTTTTTCTTCAGAGGTTGAAAAAGGATGAGACTTCGGATCAAAAAATGTAACATTGGAGATAAATCCATCCAATAAAATAGTTTCTGCTAAAGGCTCCTCTTTCTCTGTATAATAATAAATTATGTCGTCTTCTTGTACTTCTTTAACAATCGTTTTATTTATAAAATCTTGTATCATTATTTGACCTACTTTCACGTGTATTCCTTACATTTCAGCTTTTTAAAAACATTTTAAATTCATTAGTTACCCTTACAGGTTGACTGAAGCACAAATGTATATGATAATTCTACATATTGAATTGTAATTATTCTAAAATAATTATGATGCTAAAGCACCAATAAGAGACAACAGGAGGAATTATTATGGCATTAATAGGTAAAGAAATTCAAGAATTCTCTGCAAAAGCATTTCAAAAGGGAGAATTCATCGACGTAACTTCAGAAAACTTCAAAGGACAATGGAGTGTAGTATGCTTCTATCCAGCAGACTTTACATTTGTTTGCCCAACTGAATTAGAGGACTTACAAAATGAATATGCTACATTAAAACAATTAGGGGTAGAAGTTTACTCAGTATCAACTGATACTCATTTTACACATAAAGCATGGCATGATTCTTCTGCAGCAATCGGTAAAATTGAATATATCATGATTGGTGATCCAACACATAAAATCTCTAGAGCATTCGACGTATTAAACGAAGAAGATGGTTTAGCAGAACGTGGTACGTTCATTATTGATCCAGATGGTATCGTACAAGCTTACGAAGTAAATGCTGGTGGTATCGGTCGTGACGCTTCGACATTAGTAAACAAAATTAAAGCAGCTCAATATGTTCGCAATAATCCAGGAGAAGTTTGCCCAGCTAAATGGCAAGAAGGCTCTGAAACTCTAACTCCAAGCTTAGACTTAGTAGGTAAAATCTAAGATTTAGTAATTTATAAGATAATCATATAGGCGACAAAAACAATCTTATCTTTATGGTTGATTTTTGTCGCTCTATTTTTAGTAAGAAGGAAATAGACAAATGCTCTCTGTCTAAAATATGAGATGAAAAGAGAGGTGGCAGGTCTGCTATGCCTGGAGAGTAAGTGATTTAGATATGTTTTGAGTTAGATGCACTGCTAAATACTGATAGAACGCAGTTACCCTTAACCTATCAAAATCACTCGTATAGCAGCAAAGAATAGATGGTATTAGACAATCAAATTAAAGCACAACTACAACAATATTTAGCGTTGCTTGAAGGCGATCTTGTATTAAAGGTTAGTGTAGGTGATGATAAAGTATCTCAAGATACATTAGAGCTAGTAACAGAATTAGAAAAGATGTCATCACGCATTTCAGTCGAGCATGTGCAATTAGAGCGCACGCCAAGTTTTAGTATAAACAAAGCTGGTGAGGAGTCAGGAGTTGTTTTTGCTGGCTTACCTTTAGGACATGAATTTACTTCATTAGTTTTGGCTTTACTTCAAGTAAGTGGCCGTGCTCCGAAAGTTGATGATGCAGTTATCAAGCGTATTCAAGCAATTAAAGATCCAATGCACTTTGAAACTTTCGTGAGCTTAACTTGCCATAATTGTCCGAATGTAGTTCAAGCTTTTAATATTATGGCTGTGATAAACCCGAATATCTCCCATGTAATGGTTGAAGGGGGCGCATTTCAAGACGAAGTAAAAGCTAAAGATATTATGGCTGTTCCATCAGTTTTCTTAAATGGTGAAAATTTTGCAAACGGTCGTATGGAAATTGAAGACATATTAAATAAATTAGGAAATAGATCAGATGGATCTGAATTTAATGATGTAGAACCATTTGATGTTCTTGTTGTTGGTGGTGGTCCTGCGGGTGCAAGCGCAGCTATTTATGCAGCACGTAAAGGAATTCGAACGGGAATTGTGGCAGAGCGCTTTGGTGGCCAAGTAAATGACACATTATCAATTGAAAATATCATTGGTACAAAAGCAACAGAAGGTCCTCAATTCGTTTCAAGCTTAGAAGGGCATGTAGCAGATTATCCAATTGAAGTGATGAAATCTCAACGCGTATCCAGCATAGTACGTAAAGAGCAGGTGGAAGTAGTGCTTGAAAATGGTGCAGTGTTAAAAGGAAAAACTGTTATCCTTTCAACAGGAGCCAGATACCGCCAATTAAATGTACCAGGGGAAGAAGCGTTCAAAAATAAAGGGGTAGCATACTGCCCACACTGTGATGGTCCAATCTTCAAAGGAAAAAATGTTGCCGTTGTAGGTGGCGGTAATTCGGGTGTTGAAGCAGCTATAGACTTAGCAGGAATAGTTAATCATGTAACAGTGCTTCAGCATAATGATGAGCTTAAAGCGGATCAAGTCCTACAGGAGCGTTTACATAGCTTATCTAATGTAACTGTACTAACAAATGCTTCCACACAGAAAATTACAGGTACGGATAAAGTAAACGGTCTTACGTACTTAGATCGTGTAACAGGAGAAGTACATCACATTGAATTAGAAGGCGTATTTGTTCAAATCGGTCTATTACCAAATACCGAGTTTTTACAAGGTACAATTGATTTAAACGCACATGGAGAAATAATTATAGACAAGCATGGAGCAACAAGCATGCCAGGAGTATTTGCTGCTGGTGACTGTACAGACACAGCGTACAAACAAATCATCATCTCAATGGGAACTGGTGCAACAGCAGCGCTAGGAGCATTTGATTATATGATTCGTAACATAGCTCCCTCAAATTCTGAACTTGTTAAAGTTTAATACAATTATTTATGAATAAAATATATGTCAGGAAGTAATATGAATTACTTTTTAAAATACCCTTTCCAATTCGAGAGGGTATTTTAATGCATATCAAGCAACCTCCTCAACCACGTGTAAGCAAAGGTGATGGCTTATCGCTTACCTGGAAGAAAGTTTTCGCCTAGAGCGGAAATCAAGTACATTATACTCTAAGAAAAGCATGTATATATCATTGTTTCTTTCTTTATTGTTCGTTTTCTTTTCGTAAAAACAGGAATGATGAAATTGATTCAATCAGAATTAATTCACAATTTCTACATACTTTAAAAAAAGGGACAATTATATTATAATAGAATAGATATTCTGAACTTATAAACAAATTTCAAGCAAAGTCATGGTTATATAGAGTCAGAAACGTTGTTAACTTAACCATTTGTTTTGGTAGCGTTAACATTGTTTCTGCAAATATAAAGTATAGGGATGGTAAAAGTGAGCAACACAGAAACTAAAACAGATGTTATCTTAATTGGTGCCGGTATTATGAGTGCGACCTTAGGGACACTTTTAAAAGAATTAGTACCGGAGTGGGATATAAAAGTATTTGAGAAGCTCGATAGTGCAGGAGAAGAAAGCTCAAATGAATGGAATAACGCTGGTACAGGACATGCAGCTCTATGTGAGCTTAACTACACTTCTGTAAAGCCAGACGGTTCTATCGATATCACAAAAGCAATCAATGTAAACGAACAGTTCCAAGTTTCTATGCAATTTTGGTCACATCTTGTAAAAAGTAAGTTAATCCAGAACCCACAGGATTTTATAATGCCTTTACCTCATATGAGTATGGTTCAGGGGAAAGAAAACGTTGAATTTTTAAAGAAACGTTTTGAAGCGATGACACAGAACCCATTGTTTGAGGGAATGGAATTCTCTGACGACTCGGAACAATTGAAAGAATGGATTCCACTAATCATGGAAAACCGTGCGGCCAATGAAGCAATTGCTGCAACTAAAATTGACTCTGGGACAGATGTTAACTTTGGCGCTTTAACACGTATGCTATTTGAACACTTAAAGAGCAAAAATGTAAAAGTGAATTACCAGCATAGTGTAGAAAATTTGAATCGTACGCCAGACGGTAAGTGGGAAGTGAAAGTGAAGAACAACGCTGAGGGGAAAATCGAGTCTCATACTGCAAAATTCGTTTTTGTCGGCGGTGGCGGAGGAAGTCTGCATCTTCTACAAAAATCAGGTATTCCAGAAGGAAAACATATTGGCGGTTTCCCGGTTAGCGGGATCTTCATGGTATGTAACAATCCAGACGTAGTAGCGAAGCATCATGCAAAGGTATACGGTAAGGCTGCAGTTGGAGCTCCACCAATGTCTGTGCCGCATTTAGATACTCGCTTTATTGACAATAAAAAATCACTACTATTTGGACCGTTCGCTGGTTTCTCACCAAAGTTCCTAAAAACAGGATCTATGCTGGATTTAGTTACTTCTGTTAAACCACATAACCTATTTACAATGCTAGCTGCGGGTGCAAAAGAAATGTCTTTAACAAAATATTTAGTCCAACAAGTAATGTTATCAAAAGAACAACGTTTGGAAGAGCTACGTATATTTATCCCAGATGCTAAAGCAGAGGATTGGGATTTAGTTGTAGCAGGTCAACGTGTACAAGTTATCAAGGATACGGAAGCAGGCGGAAAAGGAACTCTTCAATTTGGTACAGAGGTTATCACAGCTGAGGATGGTTCTATTGCCGCATTATTAGGAGCTTCTCCAGGAGCTTCTACCGCTGTTCCAGTTATGTTGGATGTCCTTAAACGTTGCTTCCCAGAGCATATAAATGATTGGGAACCAAAGATTAAAGAAATGATTCCTTCTTATGGTCTGTCCTTAATGAATAATCCAGAACTACTTAAGGAAGTACATGCGGAAACAGCCGAAACGCTTAAACTTAAAGGTGAAGGAAAAACGATAGAGAACATCAAACCTTTGGAAGATGTAAAAGAAGCAATCGATGATATCATCTAAGCTTTTATCCATATAAATGTGCAAAAAACCTACCACTTATTTAAAGATGGTAGGTTTTTTGTTTTAGAATAAGGAAGTAAGTGTACTTCAAATGTTCGTCCAGTAAAAGCGACTTACCTCTTAGTCCAAGGTCCAGCGCTTATTCTTTTAATTTCTTTACTTCAAAGTTATCATCTAACAATACCCAATTTTGAGGGAAGGGATAGCCAAGCACCCAATAGCTAATACCTCTTAAACGGTATTGTTTGACCAAGTTAAATTTAGCTTGAGCGCTACGGGCATCCTCAAACCAAACCTCATGCTTTTGTCCTTGCTCATCGGTATAGGTAAAAAAAGGAGATTGAGCGATTGAATCATACTGAATTCTAACTTTATGTTCAGTAGCGATTCTAACAGCTTCCTGAGGGCTAAATGTCTCCGCAATTTGTCCTTGCGCGTGAGGTATTCGCCAATCTCGTGCATAAATTTGAAAGCCTAAAAATATTTTATCGGCTGGCATAACAGTCAAAGCGTACTCTACTACTTTTTTCATTTGATTGATAGGAGAAATTGCTTGAGGAGGTCCGCCGCGCCAACCCCATTCATACGTCATCAATATAACAAAGTCTGCAATTCTCCCATGTGCTTCATAATCATGTGCTTCATAAAGTAAACCTGACTGAGTGTCGCTGAATTTAGGAGCAACAGCTGTTGAAACAAAGTAACCTTTAGGATGTAGTGTGTCTACTGCTAGCTGGAGAAAGGCAGTATAAGCATCTCTATCCTCCGGTAACACATTTTCCAAGTCAATATTCAAACCTCGATAGCCTTTGTCCTCCATGATCTGAAGTATATTTGCCATTAATTTTGTTAATATGTCTGGGCTAGAGAAAATGACATGCATTAGATTAGTGCCAGCTTCTGTGGAAGAAAAATTGGTGATGACCATCATCGGTACAATATCATTGGAAACAGCTGCTTCTAATACAAGTTCATCCTTTAAGGGTTCTAAATCCCCATTCTCTGTTAACTTGTAAGCAAAGGGACTAATATAGGTCAGGAGAGATCTAAGACTGTTGACCGTCTGAACGGCATCTTCCTCTTTCTGATAGGTGTAGGCATTCACTTCAGTTATAGGCTTTGGTCTAGGAATAATCAATTGTGTTCCTGGGTAAAGGAGACCGGGAGTTTGGAGAGAGTTTTGACTGATTAGAGCTTGGATAGTAGTTCCGTAAAGGCTAGCAATCTGCCGTAGCGTTTCTCCGGGCTGTACCACATGAATAATAGGAGGAATAAAAATTCGCTCACCAGGATATAAGAGATTTGGGTTAGGCAGTCTGTTAGAAGAAAGAATAGATTGTTCAGAAACACCGTATTGTTGTGCAATCGACCATAAAGTTTCTCCATTTTGAACCGTATGGTAAATCCCATAGATAGGGATGACAAGAGATTGGCCGACTAGAAGATTATTTGGATCAGGCAATTGGTTAGCTTGTTGAAGGGCATTTACATCTATTTGATAACGACTAGCAATTCCCCAAAGCGTATCACCATTATTGACGACATATATGATCAATGGGCAGCTCCTTTTTTCTTAGGTTTAATAAAGTATATGTTTTGTTAGGCGAATATAAATGTGAAACTTATTATTTTTATCAAATCAATAGATTTCAAAATCAAAAACGACCGGAAAAGATAATAAAGAATTTAAAGAACAAAGTAAAAATGGATGCCTAATCTGACTAACTCATCCCGTACTGGCCACTACAATCGACTAATATACAAATTTCTGTGTTTTTGGTGCTTAAAGAATATTGACTAAAATAATCACATCTTCTACATACAAGATCTGTATAAAAATAAAGGAGATGAAAAGAGCAACTATTCCTTTAGTTGTTTGCCATTTTACAATCTAGTATAATTTTGGTTAGAAAATATATAGGGAAGATAAAGGGTGAATAACAATGATGTTTGAAGAGATATTACCACGTTTAAAATCTGGGGAAAAAGTAATTCGACAAGGCTGGGGTGGTGCGGAATTGTACGTAAAGCTAGTTGGACAAAGCAAGCATGATGGAGAAAATCTAAATCCTTACTTTTTGATTAATGTAGAAGGAGAAGGATATACAATGTTTACCCCAACCGTTTGTGACTTATTGGCTGAGGATTGGGTTATTGTAAGCAAATAAACTAAAAGTCCACGAGATATCGTGGACTTTTCATATTTAGGAGGAATCACATTGAAATTTGAGGAGTACATAGGGAAGACGGTTCTTATTACTGGAGCTGCTTCTGGTATAGGGAGAGCTCAAGCTATAGCATTTATCGAGTGTGGGGCCAACGTATTTGGTTTAGATGTTGATGGAGCCGGACTTAAATCATTAAAAGACCAGTATAAGTCTTGTTTTTCGTACTACATTGGAAATGTAAGCGATAAAAAGAGCGTGGAGGAAGCATTTGAGATAGCCCTCAAGACATTTAAACAAATAGATATTTTACTCAATACAGCTGGGGTTTTAGACAATTATTTAAAGACTCTAGAAACAGATGAAACACTTTGGGATAAGATCATGGACACCAATGTGAAAGGAACCTATTTGGTAACAAACACAGTTCTCCCTCAAATGATTGAAAGAAAATCAGGAGTCATTATCAATATGGCTTCTATTGCCGGATTAGTAGCAGGAGGTGGAGGAGCAGCTTATACAGCCTCTAAGCACGCCATTATAGGATACACAAAGCAATTGGATATAGATTACTGCCGTGAGGGCATAAGAGCAAATGCTATTGCTCCAGGGGCGATTCAGACCCCAATGAATAATGCTGATTTTGCAGGAGAAGGAGAAATAGCAAAATGGGTAGCCAATGAAACACCTGCAGGAAGGTGGGCACAGCCAAAAGAAGTGGCAAACCTAACTCTTTACCTTGCTAGTCATGCAGCAGATTATATTCATGGAGCAGTCGTACCCATTGATGGAGGATGGATTGCCAAATAGTTATATTAAATGGCAATAATTCCTGATATACTATCCGAGTAAGCAATTTTGCTTGCACTACGGCACTTGGAATCCTTTGGTCGTAGTTATTACTAAAATAGCAGTTTGCTATTTTATAAAGGAGAATGTAAATTGAATACTACTTTTTTGAAGGACTCAAGCCGTTCCTCGGTAAATGAGTTAACGAAGGCAGCTATGGTTGCAGCTTTATATGTTGCCGTAACAGTACTTTTAGCTGTTTTTAGCTTTGGAAACATCCAGCTACGTTTAGCTGAGATGTTTAATTATTTGGCGTTATACAATAAGCGCTATGTTGTGGCAATTACATTAGGTGTAGTCCTTGCTAATTTTATGTCCCCAACCTGGATGCTCGATGTGCCCATTGGTGGAATTGCAACTTTCCTTGTATTGATACTTTGTCGGAAGGTCACTAAGAGATTGACCAGTGAAATATGGAAAATAGCGATTACAGCTATTATCTTTGCGCTTTCCATGTTTACAGTTGCAGGGCAATTAGCTATTATGCTGGAATTTCCTTTTTGGTATACCTATTTAACAGTCGGGCTAAGTGAATTGTTCTCGATGACTGTTGGTGGAATTGCTATATATTTATTAAATAAGAGAATAGACTTGTCTAAATAACTAAACCATATTCGCTTTAAGCGAATGTGGTTTTTTCACTTTTATTTATTACATAAATTCTCTCAGGAAAACCAAGCTAGGTGGAAAAGCTAGGAGTGAGAGAAGCAGATGGAAGATTATACAGCAGGTGATATTGTTTATATTTTTTATCGTAACCCACATATTCAAAGCGTAGCTAACATTCAATCGGCGGCAGTAGTAAATAACCCAGAAAACCCTGACGAATTGGCTGTTTTTGTTTATGAAACGTATTACCCTTTAACGACTGACATGGCTATTTATGCAAGCGCCTATGAAGCGGAACAAGCATATCGTCATTATTTTCAATAAGACGGAGGTTGGACATGAGAAAACCATTTACACCCCAGCTTGTATATTTTGAGCCAAAGGCGCTTGAATATCCTCTAGGTAGAGAGCTGAAAGAGAAATTTGAAAAGCAGGGAAAAGAAATTCACTATACGACTTCCCACAACCAAATACGAAACCTTCCAGGCGATAATGATTTTCAAAAATATCGTATTGCTAAGTCTACACTAGTAGTTGGTATACGTAAGACATTGAAATTTGATTCCTCTAAGCCTTCAGCTGAATATGCAATTCCCTTCGCCACGGGATGCATGGGGCATTGTCATTATTGCTATTTACAGACGACGATGGGAAGCAAGCCGTATATTCGAACCTATGTAAATGTGGAGGAAATTCTCGGAGCAGCTGACAAGTATATTGAAGAACGTGCACCAGAAATCACAAGATTTGAAGCATCCTGTACTTCTGATATAGTGGGAATCGACCATCTTACACATACATTAAAAAGGGCAATTGAACATTTTGGTCAATCTGAATTTGGCAGGCTAAGATTTGTGACAAAGTTTCACTTTGTAGATCACTTATTGGATGCAAAGCATAATGGGAACACGAGATTTCGCTTTAGTGTGAATGCTGATTATGTGATTAAAAATTTCGAACCAGGTACTTCTCCACTGGATAAGCGTATTGAGGCGGCAGGGAAGGTTGCTAGAGCAGGCTACCCTTTGGGATTTATCGTAGCTCCAATTTACCTTCATGGAGGTTGGAAAGAAGGGTATTATCACATGTTTGAAAGATTAGATGCTGAACTTCCAAAGGACGCTCGCGATAATATAACCTTTGAATTCATACAGCATCGCTTTACTAAACCAGCTAAAAAAGTAATCGAAAAAAACTATCCTATGACCAAGCTTGAGCTAGATGAAGAATCCAGAAGAATAAAGTGGGGAAAATATGGGATAGGGAAATATATTTATCAAAAAGAAGAAGAGGAAGATATTAAAGAACATCTTTACAGTTATATGGAAAAGTTTTTTCCTAATGCTAAATTTGAATATTTTACTTAAATAGCAGATAGCCCGATTCCTCAAAAGGAGAATCAGGCTATTTTATAATTTATATGAAATAACCTTTTTTTATTAACCATTTTTCAACAAAAAGTAAAGCATTCTGTATACTATCGTTCTCAAATGGTGAAGTAATGTTAGCGTTCTCTAGTAGCTCCAAAAAAGATAGACTTCCCCCAGCCTTACATAACTTTTCATAGTCATACCATGTCGTATGATCTAGTTTTTCCATATGCTGCCAAAACTGTATAGAAATAAGCTGAGCAAAATCATAATCGATAAAATAGAACGGCTCCTCAAAAATATGTGAAATTAAGTAAAAACTACCCCCACGTAGTAGAAACTTATTGTCACCGTAATTTTTAATGGGAAAATAACTGTTTTCAATATCTCGCCATTTGCTCTTTCGTTCTTCCATGGAGACATCTGGTGAGTCGTATAAATAGTGCTGAAATTCATCAACTGCACTAGCGTATGGCATCTTTGACAGTGCTGCAAGTAATTGACTAATAATATAGTGATGAGCGTTCTCTCCTAGGATAGAGTCTATCTTGCTCCACGCAAAGCGTTCCATGATAAAAGAGAAAATTTCGGCTGAATCCATTGGAATAATATATTCTGGGATTTTTTTATCTGTCATATAAAATTGAAAAGCATGTCCAGCTTCATGAGTTAAGAGCCGTAAATCATCTATACTGTTAGATAAATTTGCATAAATATAAGGTGTTACTTGTCCATCCTTCTGTAAGTAAGTAGCATAAGCTCCCCCAGACTTGGAGGAACGTGCATCTAAATCATAGTTTCCTTTAAAAATTTGTTGAGAAAAAGTTCCCATGTGAGTGGACAGTTCTGAAAATAGAGATTTTAATTTATCTATAAGTTCCTTTTCGGAAAGATTTATAGAAAGACTGTTTTCATAGAATAAAGTAGATTCATCGTAATAATGTAGTATTTCTAAATTCTTCTTCTTACATTGTAATAGTTGAAGTCTTGTTATAAAGGGGACAGCATGCTCTTTAACTTGAAATCTATACTTTTGAACATCGCTAGGTTGAATATCTGTTCGATGTAAGCGGGCATAGCCTAAAGGAGTAAAACTAGCATAACCAAGTTTTTTGGCTATAGATGTTCTCGTAGTCACCAGACTATCTAAGATTTGATCAAATTTTTCTTCATGGTCCTCTACAGCATTATACATAGCTTCTTGTGCTTGCTTACGTACCATATCGTCAGAAGAAAACATGTAAATTCGAAGTTTAGTTATGGAGACCTCTACTCCCTTGTAATTTGCTTTAAGCTTCGTTAATAATTGATTATATTCGTTTATTAGTTGATTTTCTTTTCTAAGGTCCTCTATTATATCTTTTGAAAAAGTGTTTGTTTTAATTCGGGCTATTCGAAAAAGCTGCTCACCCCATTTCTTTTTTAACTCCTTTTTAAACTTAGACTGTAGTAACTTGTCATAGAATCTCAGATTAAATGAATCATAATCAATTCTTTTTTCTGTAACACTATCATGTATTTCCTTGAAGTTGAGATTATTTCTATCTTGCCTAAAGTTTAAATTAGCTTCATTGTGTATGCATTCTATCTGGATCCGGTCTTCATTTATTCTTTGTAAGAATACGTCTTGCTCCATCCATGTTTGAGCATGTGAAAAGCGTAAGAGATTATCTTCTAATGTGTGTAACAAACTCTCATATACCTCTTTTTTATTTTCCATAAAAATACACCCCTTTCCTTTATTTTAATATAAATTACTTTTAAAGGAGATATAAATTACTCCAAAGAGTAATTTAATTCAAAAGGATGTCTTCAATAAAAAAAACACATCAGCTCAATTAGTGATGTGTTTTAAAAATTATTTCTTCCGCATGATAAAACTTAAATGTCTACCTGTATTTCTGTCTTCTCGATGAGAGAAACCATCAGGGTTTAAAAATGTGCATGTTCGATCGATTGAAATACGTTCAAGTGGAATACCAGCAAGCTCACATTGCTTTTGGACGGTGAGCTGGTTATCGATATGAAATTTACCAGTTTCATTTTTATAGTACATAAAGTCGTTCGCATAGCCTAAATCTTTAAACTTTTTATAGACATCTTCATCTACCTCAAATTTTTCTTGGCTGAGTGCAGAGCCAATTTGTACATGAAAGTCATTTGGGTTACAGTGTTCGTGTTGTTTTAAATACTCAAACAGCTTCCTTGTAATTTCTTTGACCGTTCCTTGCCAGCCAGAGTGTACTACTCCCACCAGATTATTTTTTTCATTGTAGAAAATGACAGGGACGCAATCTGCTGTAAAACTGCATAACAAAAGATCTGGTTCAAATGTATAAAGAGCATCTTTATCCTTAATGGCAGTTTCTAACAGCCTTGCGCCACGCCCCTTATCAGCTGCAGTTACCTTATGGAAATTAGCACTATGTGTCTGATTGGCGCAAATAAAATCATCCAAATCACATTGCAGTTGCTCCGCCAATCTCTTACGATTTTCTAATATATACTCAGGATTTTCACAAATGTGTAAAGCCATGTTGTTCTCTTCTAGAGCAGTAACATCTTTCATTGTCGTTCCTAGGACATAACGCTCGTTATCTAAATATTTTCTAATACTCATATAATCACCCATTTTTACTATAGTATAATCCATAGAAGTTGTATAGGAGAGCAGTATAATCAGTTCGGGTTAAGAGGGGATAAATCGAAAAGATTTTGTCTATAAAGGAATTATCCTCCTTGAATGTTTCAAAAATGTTACCTTCAAACAAGCATGAATTCGTTTAATACCGAGCTTTGCTTCTCTGTTGAGTTCTTTTGTAATATACCTGTAAAATTACATCCAATTATTAAGGGATGATTTCGATTCTTTTTTTCATTTACTATATTAGTAGAGTTAAAGAAGGAAAGGAAGATTACAATGTTTAAGAAAAAAATTAAAGTAGCTATTGTGGCGCTACTATCACTGATGTTATTAATGCCTATGTCTGCATTTGCCGCTAATTCCTATACAGTTGTTTCAGGAGACTCTTTATGGAAAATTGCTGTTAAGACACAAACAGGTGTTTCAGAATTAATTAAGGAAAATCCTCAATTAGAAAATGCGGACCTTATTTATCCAGGTCAAAAAATAAATGTCCCTACAAATGATTCTTATAATATGGAACAAGAAGTAATTAAACTTGTAAATGTGGAAAGAGCAAATGCGGGTCTTTCAGCATTAAAATATGATTGGGAGCTTGGAAGAGTAGCGCAATATAAATCACAGGATATGCACGATAAAAACTATTTTAGTCACACTAGTCCTGTCTATGGAACTCCATTTACAATGATGAAGAATTTTGGAATAAGCTATAAATCTGCAGGAGAAAATATTGCTATGGGTCAAAAAACAGCCGCAGCAGTAGTAGATGCGTGGATGAACAGTGAAGGTCATAGAGCCAACATCTTAAACAAAAACTATACTCATATTGGTGTAGGTTATGTAAAAGACGGTAACTACTGGACGCAAATGTTTATACAAAAATAAGTGAAAAGGGTGCAAATGAAGGTGGTAGCCAAGTCATTTGCGCTCTTTTTTTGCGGTTTACCGAAAAGATGAGAAGAATGAAAAGCATAAATTATAAATAGCTAAAGTTGCGCTTTAAACGAATTCTTTCTGTGGAGCATAGCGATAAGCCATACTGTCGCTTGTAATGTGAAACCAGCTTATCTCATGTTTTTTTATAATATAAAGTTTCATGTGAAACATTTTTCTTCACGTTCAAAATGGAAATTCTCCTAGAAGGGGGCTTCAACCAATCAACGAATGGTCTAAGAGATCCAAGAATGTATATGGAGGCTTTAAAGCGGGCTTTATTTGATTGGAGCGGCAGGCGGCGACTCCGGTGGGATGAACGAGACAGATAAGACATCACAAACGACGCGCAAGCGACGGTGATGGCTTATCGCTCACCCCACGGAAAGCGTCCGCCGAGAGCGGAAATCAACCATCACGTGTTAATCAAATAGTCAAAGTGAAAAGTATTTTATTAATAGCTTTAAATAATTGAGTTAGTTTTATCTATATTCCTTTCTCTTTACTATAAAACTTATGATTGGAGCGGCAGGCGGCGCTCTTATGGGACGACTGAGACAGATAAGACATCACAAACGAGGCGCAGCCAAGGTGATGGCTTATCGCTCCCCCTCGGAACCTATGCCCAAAGGGAAATAGAAAAAGTCTGATAAAGTTGAAAATGCGTTTACTTTAGCAGACTTTTTCTTATCAATTCCTCAGATTATTAGCTTTTTTTTAAAATAGGTAATGAAATAATTCTATAGAGATTACAATCTCAATAATAGTAATATTTTGTTTAATCAATAGAACACATGTTGACAGATGAAAATCTCTGTTGTAGACTATGAACAATAATTGAATATAACCTCGCTTTATAGAAGTGAGGTAGAGGCGCGATATTTAACAGTCCTTAGTGGAGCTTGAGTAGCTGTGATGCTAGGGAGAAGGAAATGTCGCCGAAGTTTGTAATAAACTCATTATTACATGCTGGGTCTGCAGTGAATAATTGCAGGACTGTCCGTTATAAACGTCCCGGTTTATAATGGTGTGCTATCTCATGGGGAAAAGTAGAGGATTTAGGGCAACCATACATATATGACCTGAGTCTATCTCAGGTCTTTTTTTGTACGGTTGTCCTTTTTGTATGCTTGCATACATATACTAATTTTAAAAAAGGAGATTAATAGAGATGAAAAAAAGACTATTCACTTTAACATTATTACTATCAACCATTTTACTGCTTGCAGCTTGTGGAACAAAAGAGGAAGAAAGCGTTGGATCAGCTTCTGATTTAGATACTTTTACAGTAGGATTGGAAGCAGGATATGCACCATTTAACTGGACTCAAATGGATGACAAAAATGGTGGCGTAAAAATTGACGGTAATGCAGAATATGCTGGTGGTTACGATATAGAAATTGCTAAAAAAATAGCTGAGGGCTTAGGTAAAGAGCTCGTTGTTGTTAAAACGGAATGGGACGGTTTAGTCCCAGCCCTAACATCCGGCAAAATTGATGCAATTATTGCGGGGATGTCACCAACTGCAGAGCGTAAAAAAACAATTGATTTCTCCGAAAACTATTATACTTCCAACTTTGTCATGGTGGTAAAAAAGGGCGGGGCATTTGAAAATGCTACCTCTATTCAAGACTTTAAGGGAGCGAAAATTACTGGCCAATTAAATACTTCTCACTACGGAGTTATTGACCAAATTGAAGGAGTAAAAAAACAACCGGCATCAGATAATTTTCCTGCAATGCGTGTGGCACTAGAATCTGGAATGATTGACGGCTATGTATCTGAACGTCCAGAAGGGATTAGTGCTTCATCAGCAAATGATAAATTTGTAATGATCGAATTTACAGAAGGATTCGTGGCAGATGAAGAGGAAACAGCCGTTGCAGTAGGATTGAAAAAGGAAAGTGACTTAACAGACAAAATCAATAAAATTTTAGCAGGAATCTCAGAAGAAGAGCGACAAGAAATTATGGACAATGCTATTTTAAATCAACCAGCTGCAGAATAAGCATATAACAACGGCTGCTACTATTTTGCAGCCGTTTCATTATTTACAGCATTTACTTACTTTCCTTGGTAAGTGTGTTTATGGGGTCAGCTAGTATGTAAGGAGGAAGACTATGAGTTTAGAATGGATTATATCCATAATTACAAATAATTGGCCAATGTTTTTACGAGGAGCCGGAGTAACCCTCTTAATATCCATTATTGGAACAATCTTCGGAGCTATCATCGGTTTGCTGGCAGGAGTTATAAGAACTGTTCCTATGCCAGAAAAGGGGATTAAAAGATACTTTCTTAAGCTGGTTAACTTAATGCTCTCTATTTATATAGAGTTTTTCCGTGGCACACCAATGATAGTACAAGCAATGGTTATTTTTTACGGCTCCTCATTGGCCTTTGGATTAGACATGGATCGTCTACTCGCTGCTATTTTCATTGTTTCTATTAACACGGGTGCTTATATGGCGGAGATTGTTCGAGGCGGAGTTATTTCCATAGACAAGGGTCAATTTGAAGCATCTCAAGCAATAGGGATGACGCATATTCAAACGATGCTTCATATTGTGTTACCTCAGGTTATCCGCAATATACTTCCTGCAACAGGTAACCAATTTATCATTAATATTAAGGATACCTCTGTGTTGAATGTAATCGGAGTCACTGAACTGTATTTCCAAACAAAATCAGTTGCAGGAAATAACTTTAGATATTTTGAGTCATTTTTTGTAGCTTGTATCTTGTATTTCATCATGACATTTGCCGTTACCTTGATATTACGTCATTTTGAGAAGAAATTGGATGGACCTGAAAACTATACAGTCATTGGTCAACCGATGCAAATGGCAGTCCTACCAAAAGGTCCACATGAAAATCAGTAAACAAAGGAGGAGCAACTATGGAAAAAGTAATTGAAATTCAACATTTAAGCAAATCCTTTGGAGCACATGAAGTATTAAAAGATATCGATTTCTCTGTTAAAAAAGGCGAGGTTGTATGCATCATTGGCTATTCTGGATCGGGAAAATCGACTCTTCTCCGCTGCATTAATTTGTTGGAAAAGCCAAGTGGTGGGCAAATCATTTATCAAGGGGAGAATATTCTCGATAATAAGCACGATATCCATTCCTACAGAACGAAGCTTGGAATGGTTTTTCAACAGTTTAATCTGTTTAATAATCACAATGTGTTAGGTAACTGTTCAGTTGGACAGGTAAAGGTATTAAAGCGTTCTAAGGAAGAAGCCGAGAAAATTGCACTGAAATACTTAAACGTTGTAGGCATGGATGGCTACGTCAATGCTAAACCAAAGCAATTGTCCGGAGGTCAAAAGCAGAGAGTTGCTATTGCACGAGCCTTGTCAATGGAGCCTGATGTAATGCTTTTTGATGAGCCTACATCAGCACTTGACCCAGAAATGGTGGGGGAAGTGTTAAAAGTCATGAAAGAGCTTGCGAACACTGGTTTGACAATGTTAATTGTTACTCATGAAATGGAATTTGCCAAGGAGGTTTCCGATCGAGTAGTCTTTATGGATAAGGGAGTTATTGCGGAGGAAGGCCCTCCAGAGCAAATTTTTAACAATCCTCTACAGGATCGAACGAGAGAATTCTTAAAAAGAACATTGAAATAAACTCTAGGTTGTTAGTATCAATTCACCTTTTTGTGTAGAAAAAAAATAGATAAAATAGTATATTGGTAATATATGCAATGGATAAATTATCAAATCTATGTAAGGCTTCCCTTTTAAAAGAAGAGGAAGCCTTTTATATAAGGAAAAAAACTAGAGGTGTTTTCATGAATGAAGTACTAAAACGTAATAATGTAAAAGTAATCGGGAACAAGGAAAAAGTAATAATGTTTGCCCATGGTTTCGGGTGTGATCAAACCATGTGGAGACATATTGTCCCTTCATTTGAAGAAGAATATCAAATTGTTTTGTTTGATTATGTTGGGTCAGGAGATTCAGATTTAAAGGTTTATAATTCCGAGAAATATGGTTCACTTAAAGGCTATGTTCAAGATGTGCTAGATATAATAGAGGCATTGAAGCTACACGAAGTAATCTTTGTGGGACATTCCGTTAGCTCCATGATTGGTATGCTAGCAGCCATTCAAAAACCTGAGGCATTTAAAAGTTTGGTTATGATTGGTCCATCCCCAAGGTATCTTAATGATAGCGAGTATTTTGGAGGGTTCGAAGAAAGAGATATTTATGAAATGTTAGATATGATGGAGATGAATTTTATAGGATGGGCAAGCTATATGGCTCCAATAGTAGCCGCTAATGACGTGCACCCTGCAGTGGCAAAAGAAGTAGAAAAAAGTTTTAGCTCAACCGACTCGAAGATTACAAAGCAATTTGCAGAGGTGACATTCTTTTCGGATCATCGTAAGGATTTAGAGAAATCATCTATTCCAACATTAATCATCCAATGCTCAGAAGATAGTATTGTTCCTATTCAGGTAGGGGAATACTTACATCGCCATATTGAGAAAAGTGATTTTAAAATAATGGATGTGAAGGGACATTATCCTCATCTAAGTCACCCACATGAAACAATACAGCTGATTAAAGAGTATCTTTACCAAATGCAGTGAAGGGAATGGTATATGTATGGATGAGCGTTTAAATCTTGCGCCTTGTGGTTACGTTACTATCAGCCAAGAAGGTATGCTAATCGATATGAATAAAACCTTCCTTCAAATGACAGGGTTTATGTATGAAGAGATTGCTCAAAAGCATATAGAAACAATTATGTCTAAGACTAATAAGTTTATATTTCATACTTATTTTTATCCCTATATTCGATTATACGGACACGTCGAAGAGTTATTTCTAAGTCTACTGCATAAGGATGGTCAAAGCGTTCCAGTATTGTTAAATGGAAAAAAAGCAAATCGAGAAGGTATAGAGGTAATTGATTGTGTAATGGTTTCTATGGGGAAGAGAATAGGCTATGAACAAGAAATTAGACTAGCAAAAAAACAGTTGGAGGAAGCGTTCCGAGAAAAGGAACTGGCGCTTTCTAAATTAGAGGAATTGCATGAGGAAATAGAGGAAAAGCAAGAAAGACTTATTGAACTAAATGGTAAGCTAGAGAAATTAGCCATAACGGATAAATTGACTGGTTTAAAAAATCGTCGTTATTTTCATATCAAGCTAGAAGAGATGATTATGCAATTTGAGCAGAACAAACAGTCCTTTTCCTTATGCTTAATAGATATTGACCATTTTAAGCAGGTCAACGATACTTGGGGTCATGCGATGGGAGACCAGGTGCTAGAAAGGTTGGCCAAGATAGCAGAAGAAACTGTACGTCCGAAAGATACGGTGCTTAGATACGGCGGAGAGGAATTTATTGTACTTCTCCCACTAACAAATGCACAAGAGGCTAACCATCAGGCGGAACGTTTAAGGTTGGAAATTGAAAAGACTACTTGGCCAATTGACGAAATTACGATAAGTGTAGGAGTTGCAACTTACACGTCTGAGGATACTCGTACAACAGTGGTGGAGAAGGCGGATCATGCGTTGTATTATTCTAAGAGGAATGGTCGAAATAGAGTTACCCATATAAACGACTTATAGGGGGAATATAAATGGTTGCTTTTAGTGTTATTAAAAAAGACCAGGAATATTGGTTAGCTGACCAAATAAAGATGGATATGTCTAAAGATGAATACTGGTCAAAATTGAAAAGTCTTTTAAAAGATTGGAAGGACGAACAGGTGAATTACCTTTCCCTTCTAATGGATGAAGAATACGAACAACAGCTAATGAATGAAGGCTTTTATAAGGTTTCCTCTATTGTGGAATATACACGTCTACTAGATGAAAATTTTACTCTAGATGATGCTTTTCATGTGTTAACTCTTTCAAGAAGTTCGCTCGTAGACGAGGAATTTGCCCTATTATACGATAAATGCAGAAGTGGATCTGCAAACAAAAATAATTTATTTTCCATTGAACAGATAATGGAAGCCTTTGTGAATGAGCTAGGATCTAATTGGCGTCATTATTGTCATATTTTCTTTAAAGGTGAAGAACCCATGGGTATCAGTATTCCGCATATAGAAGACGGAACGGTCGAAGAAGGCAGGCTATTTTACTTTGGAGTAGTACCAGAACAGAGAGGCAAAGGTTTCGGAAAAGTATTTCATCTGTATTCTCTAGAATTATTAAAAAAAATGAACGCCACTTATTATGTAGGAAGTACAGACGAAAACAATGAATATATGATAAGAATTTTCCAAGCAAATGGTTGCATATTAAGAGATAAAAAAGGAATTTATCGGATAGATAAATAAAACTAGGTTAAGCAAAAAGGAGCATGTGATGTTAAATCACTCGCTCCTTTTAATATTACTTATTTAGTGGAAATAGCTTCTACAGTAGAAGCCACTTTAGAAATTATTAATTCACTTCCTAATAGCGGAGATTCTTTAGAAGCTTCAGCAGAACCAGGTTCTGGACGTTTATGGGCTTCCTTGAAGATATCACTATTTCTCCAAGCTTGGAAACCTTCTTCATTTTCCCAATACATATTTACATTCATTTCATCATATTCAGTTGTACCTTGTGTAATAGTAACCTCTACTTTGATGAAGCCTTCCATTTCTTGAAGTGGACTTGGCTTTGTAAAATTTGGAGCCATTCTTTCAGCAAATCCTGGTTTTGTTTTAATACGATTTGTTACGATAATCATTAGACATTCTCCTTTTTTACTTATTTGAGTGTAATTATAACATTTCCTATACGATATATCTTTTCATAGTATCTAAACAGATATTCATCGGCAGATCTTTTAATGAGGAAGCTTAAGGGGTAAAGTAGACGAGCTAGCATGAATTCTACTAAAAGGAGGAGAACTAGATACGTCCTAGTAAGAATATGATTAGATCTTCTAGCTTTTTCACATAAACAAATTGAATTTTATGCTCAAGTGCTTCATTATTATAGATACAAGACTTTTCATAATCAATAAACAGACGATTATGTAAAAGAAATACATTTACACGAAGGAAGTAGTTTATGTCGGAAGCAAATATAACTCGTTTAGAGGTTGATGGCAAGGAAATTATTTTAATTGGTACTGCTCATGTCTCTAGGTTGAGCGCTGAGCAGGTTAAAGAAGTGATTGAAAAAGAAAATCCTGATTCCGTGTGTATAGAGTTAGATGAACAAAGATATCAATCTATTACTGATAATAACAAATGGAAAGAAACAGATATTTTTAAAATCATAAAAGAGAAGAAAGCGACTTTATTATTGATGAACTTAGCTATTTCTTCCTTCCAAAATCGTATGGCCAAGCAGTTCGACATTAAACCAGGCCAAGAAATGATTCAAGGAATTGAAAGTGCAAAAGAAACCGGAGCAGAACTTGTACTAGCTGACCGTAATATCCAAATAACATTCTCTCGTATCTGGCATAATCTTGGTTGGTTAGGTAAGTCTCAGCTTCTTACATCGGTTTTCTATAGCATCTTTAGTAAAGACACCATTTCCGAAGAAGAGCTAGAGAAGATGAAATCGCAGGACACTTTAAATGCAGTACTTGCAGAATTTACAGAGTCATTTCCAAGGCTGAAAACACCTTTAATTGATGAACGAGACCAGTTCTTAGCTCAAAAGATTAAGGAAGCCCCGGGTAAAAAAATTGTAGCAGTATTAGGAGCGGCACATGTTCCTGGTATTACAAAAGAAATTTACAAACATCAGGATTTAGAAAGACTTTCTACAGTCCCACCTAAATCAATTTTACCTAAAATAATTGGATGGTCGCTTCCTATCCTTATCATTGCATTGATCGCTTATACATTTATAGCAAACCCAACAGCAGGATGGGATCAGGCATGGAGCTGGATTATTTGGACGGGAACGATGGCAGCAATTGGGGCAATTGTAGCTTTAGGACATCCTTTAGCAATTGTTACAGCTTTCATAGTGGCTCCAATAACAGCATTGCATCCTATATTAGCCTCCGGTTGGTTTTCTGGCTTGGTCCAAGCTTATATGAAACGCCCCACAATTGGCGACTTTGAGAGACTGTCCGAAGACGTGTTTACGATAAAAGGGTTCTGGAAGAATAAAGTTACACGTGTATTACTCGTTTTAGTTCTAACTAATCTATTTGGTTCACTTGGTACAATAATCGGTGGTGCTGATGTCATCAGAGTGTTCTTTAAAAACCTATAATTATCACTAAAGGAGTAGCGGTCATTTTCGCTCCTCCTTTTTCTATTTTTAAGCAATAGATTTTTCTTTTTGTTATGATGTTTCAACATTATGTATCTTTAAAAGTGGAAGACTTCTGATTATGATTGGCAGATGAGTTCTACTATAATATTAGTTAACAGGAAAAAATGCTTAATTTTTAGGGATAAACAATAGGTCGGAGGGATTAATGGTGGAATGTAGTGGCTGTATGGTAAGAGACTTAGTATTGGAGTTTAAAATCGAAGGTGAAACTAATTTTCAAGTGTTGCCAGATGTAATGGATTTTATCCAAAAGAGGGCATTAAGATTAGAAGAGAACGGCCGTTATTTCACTCTTAAAGAAGATGATGCGCAGGATTTTATAGACTTTAGTAAAGACCATATGGATATCTCTCATATTTCCTTTCGAGTTCCTAAACAAGACTGGAAACCTTTCCATAAAATTGAGGAAATGTTAGAGGTTAAGTGGATTGACAAGGTGATTAAGAATGAACAAGTAATTTGCTACTATCAGCCAATTGTAGATACAGAGAAAAATATTTATGCCTATGAGATGCTTTCTCGATTTTTAGATGAGGAAGGGAATATCCTATATCCTGGAGAAGTTTTTGGCGCTGCTAAAGAGAGAGGGCGTTTATATGCTTTAGATCGGATATGTAGAATGACAGCAGTAAAGTACGCAGCAAGACTAGATAATACAAAAGCATTTATAAATTTTATACCTACTTCTATATACTCTCCTGAGCATTGTCTAAGATCCACCACTGCGGTAGCAAATAGCCTCGGTGTTAATCCTGGAAACTTAGTTTTTGAAGTTGTTGAAACAGAAAAAGTAGAGGATATCAATCATTTAAAAAAGATTATGGCCTTTTATAAAGCTAGAGGGTTTCAATATGCATTAGATGATGTAGGAGAAGGGCATAGTACGCTCCAAATGTTAGAAGAGATTAAGCCTCACTATATGAAGCTAGATATGAAATATGTTCAAGGAGTAGCTACCAATATAGAGAAACAAAAAGTTGCTTTACAATTTCTACATAAAGCTAAAGAAATCTATTCCATCCCATTGGCAGAGGGGATAGAAGAAAAAGAAGATTGGGAATGGTTAAAAAAGAAAGGATATCAATTATTTCAAGGATACTATTTTGGGAAACCTCTCCCACATCCTCTGGAAGATTCTAAATAGTTTAAGTAACCAAAGCTATAAAAAAACCGAGCAATAATATGCTCGGTTTTTTTATTATGCTTTCTTTTTAGCACTTGTATCTTTGTCTTCTAATTTAAATTCTTCTGCTACATCGTCCACAATGTCCTTTGTAGAGTTTTTGAATTCTTTAAGTGTTTGTCCTACTGCTTTACCTAATTGAGGTAATTTAGATGGACCGAATACGATTAATGCAATGATTAGAATGATTATTAAACCTGGTACGCCGATATTTGGCATGTGATTTCCTCCTAATGGATATAATTGTCTATCTATTCAAGTGACATGAGTGTTAGTTATGTGTGCAATGCTATTGTAGCATGCTAGTAAAGCTTATTCACATTAGTTTTCCTCAAGTTCTTTTTCTAAAAGAGCTTCTTTGGCTAACCGACGCTTATAAGACCAAGCTGATACAAGAATACTAATTTCAAACAATAACAATAAAGGTATGATAATGATGAAATCAGAAATAAAGTCAGGAGGCGTAATAGATACCCCTACAACAACTAATACAAAGTACGAAACTTTTCGCATCTTTCGTAGTCGATCTGGAGTAATAATTCCTAGCTTCGTAAGGAATAAAATAATTACTGGTAACTCAAAAACTATTCCAACTGGAATAATTAAATTGAACATAAATGTAAAATATTGCTGCATTCCATAGGTTTCTGTGGCACCTATAGACTCATTAATATTAGACATGAAGTCTAACATTAAAGGAAATAAAATAAAGTAGCTAAAGCTAATACCGGCCAGAAATAGGAAAAAAGAGACTGGTATAAAGTAAATCGTACCTCTTGCTTCTTTATCCAACAAACCTGGCTTAACAAATAGCCATATTTGGTGCATAGCTATGGGCAAAGTTACTAAAATGGCTAAAACTAATGCACATTTAACGTAAATTAGCAGTCCATCGGTATAGCCAAAAATGTTCCATTCTACGTGTGCAGCTGTAGGCTGTTGTTTTAGGAAATTTAATGTTTTAGGAGCCATCCAAAATCCTAAGGCAAGAGATAGGACAAAGGTTACCGCAATTACAATTAACCTTTTTCTTAACTCAGCCAAATGTTCTACAAGCGTTAGCTCTGGCTCTTGCGGAATTGCCATTATGTTTATCACCCCATCTTATTTAAACAAAGGGAAGCTGTGTTTATATTTAGCACTTAAAAAGCAATTTGTTACATGTTTGTCCTGTACCAACTACCCATTATACTCTTTCCCATGAATTTGTAAACTAGATAACTTTATATTTGTTATATAAGGGAAAAACTGATAACTCCTTATATTCTAAGGGTTTAATAAAAAAAATGAAATATTCAAAGTTGCATTTTTGTGTACTTTTTATGAAGAAATATACTAAAATAATTCTCCAATCATGATGTTGAAATTATTCTCATGACTTTTACGCACTTAAATTACTCTGACTTAAGTATTCTCGAGAAACAATTTATATAGTCGGTTAGTCTCTATCTTTTATTCATTTATATTTTATTATCGCCAGGTAAATATTTGTATAAACACTCTTGTTTTCCTGAAAAGGAAGTATATAATTCTATCTATCTCACATGAAATGGACGGAATGAAAGCATGAGAACGTATAACGAGAAGGTCAGTATTTATCATGGTATGGCTTCTACTATTGCTTTAAACTTTTCTAATAATTTTTTCCCGATTTTTGCTATTACTATTTTAGGGGCAACTAATTATCAGGTTGGCTTAATCAGTTCCCTTCCTCCGTTAATCGCTTTGCTAATGACAGTGCCAGCAGCTATTCTTTTAAACAAAGCTTACACACAAAAAAAGATTGTCGCTGGTTCCATTTTGCTTGCACGATTATGTTTCGTATTTATTGTATTAGTCAGTTATTTACCGTCCCATTCTATGCAGGCGTGGTCCTTTCTAATTATTATCGCCTTAATCAGCGTGCCCAATACGGTTGCCAATATCGGCTGGCAGACGTTCATCAGTGGGATGATTGAAGAGGAGCGAAGAGGACAATTTTTTAGTGATCGTAATAGATTACTGACATTAGTAGGACTTATAGCTACTTTATTTATCGGTATCGTAATGAGGGAGGCTTCTGCTAGTACAGGGGCATATCAAATTTTGTTTTTAGTAGCCTTATTATTTGGAATTTTAGAAGTGTATTTTATCATGAAACATAAGGAAGAACCTGTTCGGGTAGAAGAGAGTCTTCTAAAGAAGAAATCGATGGATTGGTCTATTTTTCGAGACTCCAATTACGTATCTTTTTTAGGAGCGGCACTGTTTTTTAACTTTGCCTGGCAGATGGCTTGGGGCTTGTTTAATATATATAACGTGCGAATAGCGGGGGCTACTATTTTCTGGGTTAGTATGTTTTCGGTAGGTAGTATGCTAATGCAGTTTTTTACATTTCCTTTATGGAAACGCTGGGCAGATAAATACAGCAATTTGCGGATGTTTATATGGGCAGCAATAGGTATGGCTACTACTCCTTTTCTCGTCGTGCTGTCTACCAATCTATATTACTTAACTATGATTCAAACAACGTCAGGCTTTTTTCTTTCAGGAACTGTGCTCATTTTATTTAATTTACTTTTAGAAAAGTCACCGGAACAGTCTAGAACGTATTGTATTACAACATATAATGTTTTATTGGCGTTAGTTGCGTTTGTTGCTCCTCAAGTGGGTATTATTTTATTAGAGATGGTTGGAATGGAGTCGGCAATGACAATTAATTCGTGTTTACGATTGTTAGGTGCTGGGGGATTTTTCTATGTGTATATTCGACAACGAAATAGATAAAGATGATAGAAGGAGGTCTACTTCATGAAAATTTTACTCCCTTTTCTATTAGTATTTATCATTGTTTTGTCTTTTTTCAATGCGCAAATAACTAATCCCTTTAAAGAAGACTTTCAAGGTAAACACGTAACCAATTTTCAGCAAGAGTATAAAGAGAGTCAGATAGAGATTGGTATGGTAGGAGATGTTTTATTGCACAGTCCCCTCTATGAATATTCTAGCTTCTTACCTTCCTTTCAGGAGGTAGAAAAAGAGATGCAAGGAGTAGACTTCTTGCTAGCAAATCAGGAGTCTATACCAGCAGGTACGTCATTCGGTTTGTCTGGATTCCCTAATTTCTCTAGTCCTGCTCATATCGTTAGGGATCTCAAAGCCGCTGGAGTCGATTTATTATCCTGCGCAAATAACCATACGCTAGATCAAAAGGAAGCTGGTTTATTAGCTGCTATTGAGTCAATGAAAGCAAACGAGATGCCTTATATGGGAGCCTATAAATCATTAGAAGACCAACAAACCGATAGAATATTTGAGGTAAAGGATGTAAGATTAGGTTTTTTAAATTATACTTATGGATTAAATGGCCATCGAATCCCTGAGGGTAAAGAATACTTAGTAAATATAATAGATCGTGAACAAATGAAACAAGACATTCAAGCTTTAGAGGAAAAGGTGGATGTTGTAGTAATAAGCATTCATTGGGGAGAAGAGTATGCCCTAAGGAACAATGAAACTCAAAAAGAGCTGGCGCAATGGTTGGCTGATGCGGGGGTAGACATTATTTTTGGTCACCATCCTCATGTTGTTCAGCCCTATGAAAAAATATCCACTAGCAAAGGAGATACCCATGTATTCTACTCACTAGGTAATTTTTTTAGTGCTCAACAATTTGACAGTACCAATATCGGTGGAATTGCTAGGCTACAAATCACGAAAAGAGTGGTTCAGGATAAAGTGATGATCCGTATTGAAAATCCTTCATTTATAGGGACGATTGTCTCAAAGGGAGAACCTTTTAAGGTGTCTTTGCTTGAAGAGGCTAACAGTCAAAAAAACGATTGGGTTCAGCAACATGTTTTTGGTGAATAAAAAAGAATCAAGGAGGTTGGGATGAACGAGTCAGACTATGAGCGATTATTAAGAATACAGACAGCTGGAATGAGAGAATGGCAATATCAGTCCTCCCATTATAATCGTTATGAGGCAACCCCATATAGCGCATTACAAACATTGTTTGAATTGTATGATTGGAAGGCTACTAACAGAATGGTAGATTTCGGCTGTGGAAAAGGTAGATTTCCTTTTTATGTCCATTATTTTTATAACATTTCTGTAACTGGAATAGAGATGAATGGACAGCTTTACCAGGAGTCAATGGAAAACCTCATGAAGTATATGGAAAAAGCTAAGCCAACTCGAGCTTCCATTAGATTTGAATGCTGCTTGGCCGAGGAATACAAAATAGACTCACAGGAAGACTGCTTCTATTTTTTTAATCCCTTCTCTACTCCTATATTTCAAAAGGTTGTTCATAATATTTTAGTGTCATTAGAGGAAGTGGAGCGAACAGTTGATATTATTCTCTACTACCCGACCCCGGAATATCTTCAGTTTTTGGAGGAGGCAACTGCTTTCACTCTTTGGAGAGAAATACGAATACCAGAGCTTTACGAACAAAATCACAATGAACGTTTTATGATCTATCGCTATGAAATATAAAGAAGAGGAAGAATCTGTTTTTAAGATTCTTCCTCTTTTGTGTATTAAATCTGTGGGTAGCTTCTTCAAAGATGTCTGGTAGTTTTAGATGTAATTCTTAGAGACAATGCATCGCTTTTTCTGCCTCCTGCCAGGGAACCTTATATCCGGTGCCCTTTGCACAAAAGATAGAGGTGGAGGTGTATTCCGGATCTGCCTCTTTGTTATACCCAATTCTTTCTATTACTGCCTCTTGGTTATGGCATCGGTCATAGCCACCAAATAAAAGGCTGAGCGTTCCTGTTCCGTGAGTAAAGGAGGCGAAAGTAGTGCTGTAGCTCATAAAAGTAGCTACAGGAACCCTTCCCTTTATAATAACCTTATCACCAGTATTTTCTGGCGGTTCAAATGTCCCGTGAGCTTGCTGAACATCCGACAAAACTCTTCCGATTAAATCCATATCTACTTTGATTTTGTAGTCATAAAAAGGTTCCAGAAGGATATTTTGAGCCTTTTCTAATCCTTGTCGTAAGGCTCGGTAGGTTGCTTCTCTAAAATCGCCACCAGAGGTATGTTCATTATGACCTCTTCCGGTCAGTAAAGTGATTTTAACATCGGTCAGTGCAGAGCCTGTAAGTATTCCATGATGATCCTTCTCTAAAAGGTGGTGCTTCACAAGATTCTGGTTACCTATAGACAAATCATTGGCATGACAAATATTATCGAAAGTCAGCCCAGATCCTCTCCCTGTAGGTTCGATCAGAAGGTGTACCTCGGCGTAATGTTTTAAGGGTTCAAAGTGCCCATAGCCTCTAACGGGTGCTTCGATTGTTTCCTTATAAAGAATTTTAGGCTCTCCAAATGTTACATTATAGTGGAAGCGCTCCTTCACAATTTGTACTAGTACCTCGAGCTGGATAACACCCATAACGTGCACATGAATCTCTTGAAAATACTCATCCCAATAAACCCGTAAGGAGGGGTCTTCAGCATCTAGTAGCCTAAAGGATCTTAGTACCTCTTTTACATGGATGGAATCGTCAAAGATTACCTTTGACTTTAAAGTGGGTATCAAATCGAAATGGGTCTTACTTTGATTAGCACCAATTGTATCTCCAATAGAAGCAGCAGTTAATCCTGTTACAGCAACTAGTTCACCGGCATTAGCTTCATCAATTGTTTTAAACTTGCTGCCGTTATATTGACGCAGCTGTGTTATTTTCTCATGCTCACTTCCAATTTTCACTTCATCCCTTACTCTCATCTTTCCACTTAAGACCTTTAGAAAGGTTACACGATTCCCGCTCTCGTCATGCCGTATCTTATATACTTGGGCTGTAAAAGCTCGGTCGATGTTGTAGTGTGTGTCTGTAAGCTTGTCGAGAGATTCTAAAAAATCCAACACCCCAATATCTTTTAAGGCTGAGCCATACGCACAAGGGAATACGATACATTCCTCAATCATTTGCTTGAACTTCTTTGTCCAAAGTAGTTCATCAAATCCATTTTCCATGTAAGCTTCCAAAAGAACTTCATCTCGCTCAGCGATAAATTCAATTAATTCTTCCGTATAGCTATTAGTTATGTGACAAGCATCCTCCGATAAGTTAGCAAAAATCTCCTGTAAAACAGCATCAGGATTAGTATCATCGTAATCAATTTTGTTGATAAAGAAGAAGGTAGGTATTTTATGTTTTCGAAGCAGCTGCCAAACTGTTTCTGTATGCCCTTCAATTCCATCAACGGCACTTATTATGATGATTGCGTAGTCCATGACTTGGATAGCTCGCTCCATTTCAGGAGAAAAATCTACATGACCCGGTGTATCGATAATATAATAAGTAGAATTATTATAGGAAAAAACCCCTTGGTCAGCAAAAATGGTAATACCTCTGTTTTTTTCTATGGAGTGACTATCAAGAAAGGAATCCTTATGGTCGACCCTACCTCGTTGTCTAATTGTTTTCGTATGAAAGAGTAGCTGTTCTGAAAAAGTGGTCTTTCCCGCATCGACGTGTGCTAGAATTCCTATAGTTTTATGCATAATATCACCTTTTGTTTACGTCCTTCCTTGTATTATAGCAAAAGGGAGGATAAACAAAAGGTGAGAGTGTGCTATCTAGAAAGAACCTTGGAGCCATTTGCCCTCATTCGATTAACAGCTTTCCAAACCCAACCGTCATGAGGCTTAAACAGAAAGACGAACATAAATAGAACGCCAATCATAGCGGCCATCATACCTGCAATAGAGGTGTTCCAAAGCTTTGCCAAATAGTATCCAGATATAGCTGCTGTAATACCAAAAGTCATACTCCATATAATCATCCCGCGAACGCTCTTGCTCATTAGATAAGCAGTAGCAGCAGGTCCGATGAGCATAGCAACAACCAATACTGCCCCCACGCTATCAAACGCAGCGACAGTCGTAAGGGAGACAAGTGTCATGTAAGAGTAATGCATCCCCATTATAGGTAACCCAATGGATAAAGCGAACACAGGATCAAAGGTAGAGAGTTTAATTTCTTTATAAAATAAAACTAGAAAAGCAATATTAAGGAATAGTACAAATAATAGCATCCAAACCGCTTTTGGCATTTCAAACCCTAAAATACTCCAAGTATCCCAAGGAACAAATGCTATTTCACCCATTAGTACATGCTCCACATCCAAATGAACGTTTCCTGCAAACAAGGTAATTAATAATACCCCTAAGGCAAAAAGTGAAGTAAATACTACCCCTATAGCCGCGTCTTCCTGCAATCCTCCTGATTGAAGCACCTGTACTAGAAAAGTGGTCAGTAGCCCTGCGAGAGCCGCACCTATTAGCATCCAAACGCCATTTAAAGATTGTGTAACCATGAAGGCAACTACAATTCCAAACAGCACTGTATGACTAATGGCATCCGCTATCATGGCAGTTTTTCTGAGGATTAGAAAGACCCCCGTTAGGCCACAAGTAATTCCGACAAGGGAGCCAGTTAAAAGAACCCAAAATTCATTCATTGCTTGTCACCTCTTGGGCTATGCGCTGCCGCTTAAATGAACGCTTTTTACGTATTTTAGAAAGTAACCCTCTTGTTGGAGCGAGAAAGTAAGATATTAAAAACAAAGCTGCGGCTACTAAAACGATTATTGGCCCAGTGGACAAGCCAGTACGTATAGAGCTAATCATAGTGCCGAGAGCTCCCGATAAAGCCCCAAAAAAGGCACTCGTGACCAAAATTATACCAAGGTGACTGGACCAAAATCTTGCAGCGGCTGCAGGTATTATAAGCATGGCTGCCATTAAAATAACCCCTACTGCCTGAATACCGGTAACAATTGTCAAAACAGTCAATGCGGTCAACAACGTACGTAAACGCTCCACAGGTAATCCAATCCCCTTTGCAAAGATGGGATCAAAAATCATAAGCTTCCATTCCTTGAAGAACAACAAGCACATAAGGATGATTAATATGGCGCTGCCAGATAGCCAAATAAGATCACTTTTTGCCATCGTTGCTGCCTTACCAAAGATAAAGTCATTTAAACCACTTTGATTACCAGTGCCACTTTGGTTAACAATTGTTATTAATACAATGCCTATTCCAAAAAAGACGGATAATATTAATCCAATAGCGGCATCAGCCTTCAGCTTAGAATGATTCACAATCCATTGAATCATATATACAGAAAGTGCAGCAGTGATAGCAGCGCCTATCATGAGGATAGGCAAATCCTTTTTCTCAAAAATTAAATAAGCAAGGGCAATACCAGGAAGTGCAGCATGAGCGGCTGCATCTCCTACTAAGCTTTGCTTTTGAAGAAAAGCAAATGTACCGTTTAAACCGGCTGCTACCCCTAAAAGAATAGCTCCAGTGAGAACCCAAAGAAGATTACCGGATAACATTAATAGTCACCTCTTTCATAAGTCATTTTTTCCTGACTTAGCTTGATCCATAAAAAATAGCTTACCACCGTATGCTTCTTGTAGGTTATCTGGTGTAAAGGTAACCTCGGTAGGACCAGAAGCTATAGTTGTTTTATTTAATAACACAATCCAATCAAAATAATCGGCTGCTGTCTGTAAGTCATGATGAACGACGAACACTGATTTTCCTTGTGATTTTAACTCCTTCAAGATGGAAATGATTGTTCTTTCAGTTGCAGCGTCTACTCCAACAAATGGTTCATCCATGAAGTAAACCTCCGCTTCCTGTGCCAGAGCTCTAGCCAAAAACACACGCTGTTGTTGCCCTCCGGAAAGCTGCCCTATTGATTGTTCTGCAAATGCTTCCATTCCTACGTTTCTTAAGCAATTCAGCGCTATTTGTTTGTCTCTTAAAGAAGGTCTTCTCATCACGCCGATATGTCCATATCGGCCCATTAATACTACGTCTAATGCATTTGTTGGAAAGTCCCAATCTACGGCATTACGCTGAGGAACATATCCAACAATATGATCCTTTGGATTCAGCGGACGCTCTAATATTGCAACAGAGCCGGTTTTATTTGGAAGCTGATTTAGCACGGCTTTAATCAATGTAGATTTCCCTGCTCCGTTTGGTCCAATAATCCCTGTGATTAGTCCCTTCGGAATGGTTAGACTGATGTTGCTCAACACAACTTTTTCCTCGTAAGCAACAGATAAGCTCTTTACCTGTAATGCATTCATTTTGCTACCTCCTATTTTAGTGAATCAACAATCGTATTGACATTATGCTTATACATTCCGATATAAGTTCCTTCTTCTGTACCTTCAGCTCCCATTGCATCCGAGTACAGTTCTCCTCCAATTTGTATGGTGTGTCCCTTTTCCTTCGCACCTTCAATTACAGCATTCATGGCTTTGTCTGACACACTGGATTCGATAAAGACCGCTTTAATATTTTGTTCTACTAAGAAATTAACGATATTCTGTATATCCTTTAGACCGTATTCAGCATCTGTACTAAGACCTTGTAATCCTCGAACTTCCATCCCATTGCTTTCACCAAAGTAATTAAAGGCGTCATGAGCGGTAACAAGAACCCGTTGCTCTTCGGGGATTTCGCTAATGCGTTCCTTCGTCCAACCATTTAGCTCATCTAGTTCCTCAAAGAACTTTCTTTCGTTTTCTGCAAACTGATCTCCATCAGTGGAAAATTCCTCCGTAAGTGATTTTGTGATTTCGTGTGTAGCCAATTTCCAAACCTCAATGTCGAACCAAATATGTGGATCAAATAATTCTGGATGAGCCTCGTCATTTAAGATTCTATCTTTCGGAACTACTTCTCCAATAGCCACTACAGATTTGTCCTTCTTCATTTTTTCAAAAATATCACTCATTTTCCCCTCAAGAGCTAGACCATTATAAAAAATAATATCTGCATCCTCTAATACTTGTAAATCGCCTTGAGTAGCCTTATAAAGATGTGGATCTACACCAGGGCCCATTAAGGATTTTACCTCCACAGAATCTCCAGCAATTATCCTTACGGCATCTGCAATTTGCCCTGTAGTTGTAACGACAAGTGGTTTTTCTTCCCCAGAACCCCCTGCGTTATTGTTACCACAGCCAACCAATAAAACAGCCACAATAAATAAAAATAAGATCTTTTTCACTTAGCACACTCCTTTTCCTTTGTTATAAAGTATTTCCTTAAGGAAACTTTTAGACTAAAAAAATATTATTTTCTTTTATGATAATAAATTTCCTTAAGGAAATATTTGTTCAATAGGTTAACACTTATTTTTTGAATTGTCAAAGTACTTTATGTAAAAATGAAAAAAAGGTGACTATATGTTGTTAAGAAAATCTGGGGCAGAATACGCAAGTGAGGGGCATTTTGTTTAGAAAGAATTCCAAAAAGGAGATACTCGAAAAACCTTTATTTTTTCGTATGTATTTTATACAAGTGCTATACTGTATGAACAATGATAGTAGGGAGGTAACGATATGCAATATTCAAAATCTAAAATGGAAGAGCTAGTAAAATTTAGTCCTGACTTAGCAAAAAGATTGAAGGAAGTAATGAAGGAGCATGACCTAGAAAAAAGCTTTGCTCTTAAAGCTTTGTACCATTCAGAAGTTAAAGACGGCGGGAAATATCAAAGGGATTACCAAGACCTTTAAATCAAAAAAACGAACCACATGATTAATCTCATTTGGTTCGTTTTTTATATCCTTAATTAAGATCCTACTTGTATTGAAATGACTCGGGACATGCTTGATTTAGCTTTAGGCGGATGCGTTCGGCGCGGCGAGCGGTACCCGTGGCTTGCGATCCTCCACTGTAGTCTCCGCCTGCCACTCCTAGAAGAGAGCCTTTTGGTTTGATAAATAGATACAATGAATGATGATTGTTGGACGAACCAAATAAATTGAACACTGGGTTCATGGAGCTAGAATTTAGATATATTCTTTTTTTCAAAGTTAATATTGGCAAAACCATTTTGGAAGCGTGCGAATGCGCCTTACTTATTCCTCCAATTTCCCTGAAATTTCATTTTTAATCTGATGATGGGCATCAATGAGATTTTGAAGAAAAATATTTTTTTCGTTCATACTCCAGGTTGAACTAAGTTCAATTTCTTTTTTCATTTCATCATAGATAGACTGTAGAGATATTGATGTACTTGCAACATAATTTGTCATTAATACTTGTTTATATTGTTCAATAAAATTCTCTTTTCTCATTTTCAAAATCCTTTCGCCTTTAACATAAAAAAGCATCCTCTTTTATAAAAAAGAAGATGCTAGTTAGTATGATTTAATGGTCAGTACGCTTGGAAACTCAATAAAATCCACGCTGAAAACAGGAGCCCAATAGCTCCAGTGATTTTATTATGTTTTTCGTACGACAGTATTTTCAAGCTATTGCTTGTACATAGCTGCACTTAACACCCCCTATCCGCGTAGGCTTGTGGTGTGTACTTGAAATAGGCAGGTCTCCTGGCTCATGTTCATCGCTCTTCTTTCCTTCCCGTAGTAACCTTACAGTGGTTTATAAAGAATCGCTCCCATTTACAGTTGCGGGACAGCGTCGGTCTTTCACCGAACTTCCCTTTTAAGTTCTCTTGCTAACAAAAGAACACCTAAATCTACACATTATTTAATTGTTCTTTCACTATAACATAAAGAAAGGTATTCATTATAGCAAATTTGGATAAGCGGCCGATGGTTTCCCTTTTTATAATCAATAGAGAGGTGAGGGAAATGATTAGAATGAAAGATTCGTATCGGCTGTATATTCATATTTGCTTTCTATCGCAATTATTTTTTACTTATATATTTACAGTCAATCTGTTGTACCAAGTAAGCGTTGTTAAGCTGGATCCGTTGCAGCTTGTTTTAGTGGGAACTGTGTTAGAGCTAACCGTATTTCTTTTTGAAATTCCAACAGGCGTCATATCTGACTTAAAAAGCCGGAAGCTGTCCATTATTATTGGTTATTTTTTGATAGGGACGGGTTTTTTATTGGAGGGTTTGTTTCCTTATTTTATAACGGTTTTATTGGCCCAGGTGGCATGGGGGATAGGCTATACCTTTACAAGCGGATCACAGCAAGCTTGGATTGCAGATGAAATAGGAGAAGAGAAGGCCTCTTTAGCATATATGAGGGGAGCTAAGGCTGGAAATTTGGGTCAATTAATTGCCATTCCGTTAAGTATTTTAACCGGTTACTACATGATTAATCTTCCTATTATTATGGGAGGCGTATGTATGATAGGCTTGGCTATTTTTCTTATAATTTTTATGAAAGAGAATCATTTTAAACCAATAAAAATAACTGAAAGAATTAATACATTGGAGACAATGAAAGAGAGTTTAGGGAAAATCATTCATTATTCAAAAGCAAGCTTTATCCTGCGAATGCTATTTCTAATTGCTCTGTTTATAGGTTTTTATAGCGAGGGCTTTGATCGTTTGTGGCTTACCCATCTACTGGAGATGGCTAGAATAACCAGTTTGCCAAATGAACAGCTAGTGTTATTGACTGGTGGTATTCAGCTGGTGATAGTACTCGTGTCATTTGCAATACTTCACTTTCTAAATAAAAGTACAATTTATCAGGATCTGCGAACGATATATATCGGTCTTTTTATTGGTAGCTTCAGTATAGTGGTAGCATTAATCGGCTTTGCAGTTTCGAAGTATTTCATTGGCTTGTTTATTTGCTATGTCTTAATTCAAGTGAGTCGAAAAGTAATGTACCCATTGGAGGATATTTGGTTAAATAAAATCATTCCAGATTCCTCGACTCGAGCAACGTTTTTCTCAGTCAAAGGTCAAGTGGATGCCATTGGACAAATAAGTGGTGGGCCTGTTATTGGATATATTGCTACAACCTTTACCATTAGGACTGCCATCATTGTAAGTGCCGTAATTTTAAGTCCAGTCCTGTTTTTATATCACATACTTTTAAAGAAAGCTAAGGGTCGGGAATAACAATATAAAGACCAGCAGGTATATAAATTTTAGCTACCATGAACACAAAACTATGTTCATGGTCTTTTTGTATGGAGGAAGCCTGATGGAGTATTGATAACCAGTTCTATTTAGCAAATAGAAAGGAATTCTACATATGCTTGTTTGAGCTGGATCTTCCCCGGCTAAAAGCAACCGCCTAAATCGGAAAATAAACTTGTTCTATATTTATTGTTTCTCCTTAACCGGAAGGTATATCTCCATGTAGATTTTGTCGTACTCCCAATCATGGCAGTGTTCATCATAGTATTCAAAATCATAGCTATCTTCATCTACTTCATAATGAGAGTCTGGTAGCCAGTCCTCTAAAATATATTGCCAAGTTCCCTTGATAGAGGAAACAAATTTCTCTTTTGGAACCATGGGTGTTTTAAATACCGCATATGTAGAAGCTTTGACATGAAACTTAAGAATTCCCTCTGGTATCGTAGTTCCCTCGTCAAAATTTACCGCAAATAAATACGTGAAATGATCTTCTAGCTCAGGTCCACTTAGATTAAAGCAGTACTCACCATGCTTTTTAGGGGACAGGAGATGATATAGAGTGGTCTCAATAGATTCTTCGGAAGATATTCTTTGATCCCAAAAGGCAGGAGCATCTCTTGTATAGGCTATATTCTGTAAGCGTGTTTCAAACGTTTTTCCTGCGACTGTAAAAGAAGGCATAGAAAGAATCTTAGGCTGAAGAACTATTCCTCCTGTTTTCTTTTGTAGAAGACTTTCCAAACATAGCCTTTGTGGTAATGAAATGGGACAGTGCATCTTATATAGGCTTGGGGGACTCCCGAAGCAGCGCTTAAATGATTTAGTAAAGCCGGCATGTGTTTCAAATCCATACTCATATGCTATATCAATAATCCTTTTTCCCTTTACCAAATCTACCAAAGCATATTGTAGCTTCCTTTTTTGTACATAATCCATCGGTGTATAACCAATAGTTTGATGAAAAATACGAGAAAAATGAAAGGGAGAATAACCGATAAGCTTTGATAGGGTATCAGTACTTATATCTTCCTTAATATGATCATCTATATAGTCAATTACCTTTTGTAATAGTAATAGTTGCGTCATGTAAAATACTCTCCATAAAATTTAAATTTTCAAAAAATATAATATATAATAGTCTATAATAAAAGATAGAGATTGACTAGAGGGGGATGGATAGTGGAGGAGCTTATTAGTAAGGTTCAAAAGTTGATTAAACCTTCCAAGGGAACTTGGGGAATTGTATTAGAGGATTTAAATTCAGGAGATAAGTGGGAATACAATGAACAAGAGCTGTTTTACGCAGCGAGTGTGATTAAGGTACCAATAATGGTTGCAGTTTTTCGAGCGGTGGAACGTCTTGAACTATCATTATCTGATTGGATAATACTGGATAAGGATGAGTGTGTGGGGGGCTCTGGAGTTCTTCAGCATTTAACTCCAGGTACTTCACTATCACTATCAGATATCATGCTTCTGATGATTATTCAAAGCGACAATACAGCAACGAATCTTTTAATAGATTTAGTTGGAGTAGAAAATATTCAACAGACGATGAAAGAAGCTGGTATGGAACATAGTACATTTTATAACAAGCTTATGTTGAGTAAGCCAAATCCACATGGCACAAATCGTATTGCTGCAAAAGATGTTGGTATCTTGCTGACTAAAATGGCTCAAGGAGAGATTGTTAGTGAACAAGCAAGCAAGCAGATGATAGAAATCATGAAAAAACAACAGATGAGAGATTGTTTACCAGAGAAGCTTCCTTCTCCATACTCTAACTTTGATAATGGGATGCCTGCTTGGGAATTGGCAAATAAAGGAGGTTGGATACCGGGTACTCGACATGATGTGGGAATATTTTTTGTAGGAGATAGAAAATTAGTTGCAACCGTGCTTTCGGAGAAGGAGGATGACGTTCTCGCCAAAAGGATTCTTTCTCAAATAGGCTATGAAATATATCAGTACTTGTGTAAAGAAGAATAGAGAATAACTATTCCTTCGTGTGTATATTAATATTCTTAAAAGAAAAAGAAACTGTATAAAAGGAAAAAACTTTGACTGAATAATGGTCAAAGTTTTTTATATGTTCATTCGGATAGTTCTTTGGCTAAAGCTCTCCCTGTTTCTCTTCCTGTGAAAAGACAGCCTCCTAAAAAGGTTCCCTCCAAAGAACGATATCCATGCATTCCTCCGCCACCAAAGCCTGTGACCTCACCAGCGGCATAGAGGCCAGGAACAGGGTATCCTTCTGAATTTAGGACACGACCGCTTAAATCTGTTTGGAGACCACCTAATGTTTTTCGGGTTAGAATATTCAAACGAACAGCAATCAAGGGACCATTTTTACTGTCCAATATTTTATGAGGAGCTGCTACACGAATAAGCCTGTCTCCAATGTAATGACGAGATCCTCTTAAGGCAGTGATTTGAAGATCCTTTGTAAACTTATTATCCATCTCCTGGTCACGAGCTATAATCTGCTTTTCTATATTTTCGTAATTTAACAAGCTATTGCCGGTAATTTTATTCATTCCTTCGACGAGTTCTTTTAAATTTGAAGCGACGACAAAGTCTTCTCCCTTATCCATGAAAGCTTTAACTGGAGCAGTCGGGCCAGGTAAAATACGTTTTAGCACTTGTGTGATGCTTTTTTTAGTAAGGTCAGGATTTTGCTCTGAGCCAGATAATGCAAATTCTTTTTCAATTATTTTTTCTGTGAGGATAAACCAAGAGTAATCATATCCAGTATCTTGAATGGCCTTTAATGTACCTAATGTATCGAAGCCAGGGAAGTTTGGCGCGGGAAAGCGATTGCCCTCTGCATCCAACCAAATGGATGAGGGACCAGGCAGGATACGGATTCCGTGTTCCTTCCATATTGGATTCCAATTCTTAATACCTTCAGTGTAGTGCCACATTCGATCCTTATTGACCAAACGACCACCGGCTTTTTCTGCAATTTCCATCATTCGGCCGTCTACATACTCTGGAACACCTGAAATCATGTTAAGAGGAGGGGGTCCAAGGCGTTTCGGCCAATTTTGACGAACTAGGTCATGGTTAGCTCCAATACCTCCACTTGTAACTACCACGGCTTTAGAAAAGAACTCAAACTGATCAATCACTTCTCTTGAACTGGCTTGTCCTCTTTCTACGTTACTTGCCACTAAAATAGATCCGCCTACACCAGTCACTCCATTATTATTAGTAAGTAGACTATCTACTCGATGACGTGGCTTATAAGTAACTAACCCCTCTGACATTGCTTCTCGCACACGTTTTTCAAAAGGAGAGACGATGCCGGGACCAGTGCCCCAAACAATATGGAACCGAGGAACTGAATTGCCATGCCCATCCGACTACCGGAAAGAATCGAACCCCTTTTTCATGCAACCAGGCCCTTTTTTCTTCATGGGCAAAACGTACATAAGCCTCTGCCCATTTTTTTGCCCAGTATTCTTCCTCATTATCGCCATCAAACCCTGCCGTTCCTAACCAGTCCTGCCAAGCAAGCTCATAGGAATCCTTAATGCCCATTCTTCTTTGCTCAGGTGAGTCTACAAGAAAGAGCCCTCCAAATGACCACCAGGCTTGTCCGCCTAGAGAGCTTTCTGGTTCTTGGTCTAATAGCAAAACCCGCTTCCCAGCATCGGTTAGTTCGGTCGTGGCAACCAGCCCAGCTAATCCTGCTCCAACCACAATTACATCAAAATTCATTCTCCTATCCCCTTTTTAAAAAATATACAAATAGTTCTGAAAATAATTAACCTAATACTATTATACTTCCTTTTTATGCTAATTAACTATCGGGTTATGATAACAGACTTTGAAAAGTGACCCATGTTATAATGGAAATATTATTGGAGGTAATACGTTGAAAAATTCAAACGAGTATCCGTCATTTATTTATACATTTGCATACAACGATGCAGAACGCTCTCTTTGTCATCTAGAGATGCGCTCTTTTTTTGGATATGATACAGAAAAGAAAATACTGAGAAGTGATATAAGGATAGATCCTAGTCGAAGCCCTTTTATGAAGGGAAGAATCGACATATTAGCAGAGGGAGATACTATAGAAGAAATTATTACTACTGCCCATCTATTTGGTAAAGAGGGGGAGACAAACAAGGTGGTCTTTCTCAAGATAAATGATAGGCAAGGAGACGATAAGATTCAAAACAATGAGCGTCTTCAAATTGAACGAGCTATTGGCTCTGAAATGATGGGGGATTTTGATCTTCATAATCCAGATCAACTGTTTGCTGTTGTTCCCTATGAAAAGCGCTGGTATTTTGGGACATATAAAAAAAGTGAGCCCATCTGGTTTAATCATATAAAAAAACCGAGAGAATATTCTACTGCACTTAGTACGAGAGTAGCGAGAGCTGTAGCTAATATTGCTGTTCCTCATCCAGCTAGTATTCGAGCAATCGATCCTTGCTGTGGTATTGGAACGGTGCTGGTAGAGGCTCGGTCTATGGGAATTGATATTGTAGGAAGAGATATTAACCCGCTAGTTTGTATAGGCTCAAGAGAAAATCTAGAATACTTTGGATTAACAGGCGATGTGAAAAAGGGTGCGATTCAAGATATTGAGGAAACCTATGACGTTGCAATCATCGATTTACCATATAATCTATATACTCATGCTTCATGGGAAGAACAATTGACCATATTAACGCACGCGAAAAGAATTGCTAAGCGGGTAGTGATTGTGACGATTGAATCTATGGACGATCGATTAAAATCAATTGGACTTCATATAAAGGATCGTTGTACTACAACAAAACAACAGTTTGAGCGAGAAATTTTAGTTTGTGAGTGAAAAGTATTAGAAAGGGGAGGAAAGGATGCAAGAGCTCTCTCTAGGTGGACTTTTAGATGTAGTTGGTCAATTATTTTCTGATGAGATATCGATAGCCGTCTCGGATAAAGAAAAATACATATACTATAGACCAAGCACACGCATAGACTTAAAGATAAAACCAGGTGACCCTATAAAAGAAGGAACACTAGCGTATAAAGCGTTGCATAGTAACCAAAAGGTCTCTGAGTTTATCAATCGAGAAATGTTTGGCGTTCCTTATCATGGAATGGCTGTACCCTTGCAGCATAATGGTGAGGTGGAGGGAACTGTATTAGCCATCTATCCTGCTTTAACTGATGGGAAATCCGTTATCACCATCAAAACGCTAGATGGTTGGATGCCTGTCCCTTTTTCAGATGTTATCTATTTGGAAGCAAGAGATCGAAAGACACATATCGTGACGAAAGATTTTACTGGCACCCATGCAGGTTCTTTACAGGACTTTGAATACAGACTGCCAAGAGAGTCCTTTATTCGCTGCCACCGCTCTTTTATCGTCAATGTTCATCAGATTAAAGAAATATACCCAGATACTCATTCAACCTTTGTATTAGCTATGCATACGGGAGAGAAGGTATCTGTCAGTCAATCATACTCTAGCTATTTTAGGAAATTATTAGGGTTTTAAATTACAAAGCTTGGATAAGGGGATAATCTCTTTTTATTCAAGCTTTTTTTATTTGTTCCTTTTTCTGAGACGGTCAAATATGAATTTTTAAAAAAATTTTTTCTGTTTTAGTCATTGTTTTTTCTGTTTTATCCGCTTTAAAAGTGTCTTCGACTGTTTTTATCAAATTTGTGACGATACACGATAAAATAATTAGACAAGGCAACGAACGAGGGGGATGTGTCTGTATGTTAAAAAATCTTAATCGTGTAAAAAATTCAAAACTACACGACTTAATAGTAAGCGCAGAAGAAGCTGCTTCCTGGATCCAAGATGGAATGACATTGGGTTTAAGTGGATTTACACGTGCGGGTGATGCTAAGGCGGTTCCATTAGCATTAGTAGAGAGAGCGAAAAAAGAAACATTTAAAGTGAATATTTTTACGGGGGCCTCTGTAGGTTCTGATATAGATAAGCTTCTATCAGAAGCAGGAATCATCAACAAACGTTTACCATTCCAGGCGGATGCAACTATGAGAAAGCACATTAATGCAGGTGATCATCTATTTGTTGATCAGCACTTGTCTCATACATCCGAATTAATTCGTAATGGAGTTTTACCGACAGTCGACTTCGCTATTGTGGAAGCGGTTTCAATTACTGAGGATGGGATGATTATACCAACTACTTCAGTAGGTAATTCTGCGACCTTCGTTACCCATGCAAATAATATTGTTATTGAAATAAACGTAGCACAACTAGAAGAATTTGAAGGCTTACATGATGTTTACGAACCGGCACCACAAGGAGAGAATAGAAAGCCAATTCCTGTAAGCTCTGTAGATGAACGTATTGGAACAATCGGTATTCCTTTTGATGCTTCTAAGGTTAAGGGGATAGTTTTTACTAAGTATACGGACTCTCCGTCTACAATTGTTCCTCCTGATGAGGAAACAAAGGAAATGGCAGACCATTTACTAGCTTTCCTTCGTGAGGAAGTAAAAGCTGGAAGATTAACAGAAAAGCTAGCGCCTATTCAAGCAGGTATAGGCTCGGTAGCAAATGCGGTGTTACATGGAATGATTGATTCGGAGTTTAAGAACCTTGAAGTATACTCAGAAGTATTACAAGACTCTGTTTTTGATTTGATAGATGCGGGTAAGGTAGATTTTGCTTCTGGGTGCTCGATTACTCTATCAGATGAAAAGATGGAACAGGTATTTGGCAACTTCGATCAGTATCGTGACAAGCTAGTACTAAGACCACAGGAGATCACGAATCATCCTGAAGTAATTCGTCGTCTTGGTCTAATCTCGATTAATACAGCATTAGAGTTTGATATATATGGAAATGTTAACTCCACTCACGTTTGCGGAACAAAAATGATGAATGGTATTGGTGGTTCTGGAGATTTTGCACGAAACGCCAAGGTAGCTATTTTTGTAACAAAGTCTATTGCTAAAGGCGGTAATGTCTCTAGTATCGTTCCATTTGTTTCACATGTGGATCACACGGAGCATGATGTAGATGTAGTAGTGACAGAACAAGGCTATGCAGACCTACGTGGTTTAGCACCTCGTGAGCGAGCGTCATTAATCATTAATAATTGTGTGCACCCGATGTACAGAGATCAGCTAAGTAGTTATTTTGTGGAGGCGCTTTCTAGAGGCGGACAAACTCCACATGTATTGGAGAAGGCATTCTCTTTCCATACAAAGTTTGCAGAAACAGGAACTATGTTAGACAAAGAAGAATCATTAGCATAAGAGAGAACCCGTATCTATTGTTGGATACGGGTTTTAAATTTAAAGACAATGAGTGGTTATTTGTATCCATCCCATAAACATACATGAAAAGCATGAATGATAGATTGCTGATTTCCGCTTTCGCCGAACGCGTTCCGCGGGGTGATCGATAAGCCATCACCGTCGCATGCGCGCCGTATGTGATGGCTTATCTGTCTCACTCATCCTGCTGGAGTCGCCGCCTGTCGCTCCAATCACACATATGTAGCACCGGTTAAGGAGTCTGGACATAGAAGAAGGGCAATGGACAGACAAACGTCCTTAGATTATTGAAAAAGAGGGTATACGTGACTCAAGTCACGGATATCCTCTCAAGATTTCCTTAGTATTGATATTGATAAGTCTTTACTCAAGCATACCGAAACAATAAGAAATGTCTCTTTAGCTTTTCATTAATGAATATCTTTTTTCTTAAATCTACCGCCTTGAACCTCGGCGATGTTACCTACTGCTAAAAAGGCATGGGAATCTATCTCTTCCACAATAGATTTTAGCTTGGCCTCCTCTAATCGAGTGACAACGGTAAAGATTACCTTCTTACTGTCTCCTGTATAAGCGCCTTCTCCATGTAGATAGGTTACTCCACGGCCGAGACGGTCCATTACAGTGTCTCCAATATCCTCTACCTTTTCACTAATGATGAAGACGGACTTAGATTCATCCAAACCTTGTATAACTATATCAATCGTTTTAAATGCTACAAAGTAGGCTAAAAAAGAATACATAGCTTGCTCCCAATTGAAGACAAATCCTGCTATGGAGAATATCACAAGATTGATAATCATAATAATTTCCCCAACGGAAAAGGGTAGGGACTTATTAAATAAAATAGCTAGTATTTCGGAACCATCCAATGATCCTCCGTTACGTATAACTAATCCTACACCAACACCAAGAACGATGCCTCCAAATACTGTAGATAACAGTAAATCCTTTGTAAAGGGATCGATATGATGCAAATAAGAGGTGCAGAGAGACAGTATAATAATACCGAAAAGGGTAGAAAGGGCAAAGGTTTTCCCGATTTGTTTGTAGCCTAGGAAAAAGAATGGGATGTTTAATATGAAGATAAAAATTCCTAATCTAACTCCTGTTAAGTGTGAAATGATGATAGAAACTCCTACAACTCCACCATCGAGAATTTGATTGGGGACTAAGAAAAGTTCTAGGCCGACCGCCATCAAGATAGCTCCAATAGCTATCATAATCATTCGTCCAGCAACAACTTTTTTGGGGGTTCTTCTGTGGGGCACTTTTAACTTTGCTAGCTCAATCGCTACTTCACTCAATTTAATCTCCTCTTTTCTAAAAAAATAGCCATTCTTCTATTTTATAAAAAAATTCAAACAATTAAAAGAGTAATCCAATATATTAATAAAATAATCTAAAAAATACTATTTAACACTATCGTTATCTAAATAGTTTAAAAATTTATTAAAGTCTGTTAATATAACTTTAGGTTAGCTTTAATAGAAGGAAGGGAGTTCAATAAACCTATCTTTTCAGAAAGCTCGTGTGATAAAAAACATATTTTGTAAGCGCATACATAATTATTTTTTTGCATACTATTTAAATGCGCTAATAAAAAAGGGAGGAATATAAGTTGGTTTATGCATTTCCAAATACAGATGGGGCAAAGGTTTCCTTTAAGGACAAGTATGAAAATTATATTAACGGAGAGTGGACGCCACCAGTAAACGGACAGTACTTTGAGAATGTTACCCCGGTGACAGGGAAAGTGTTTACCCAAGTTGCGCGCTCCACTGCGGAAGATATTGAATTGGCATTAGATGCTGCTCATGCTGCTAAGGATGCATGGGGTATGACCTCAGTCACAGAACGCTCGAACATTTTAAACAAAATTGCGAACCGTTTAGAAGAGAACTTAGAGATGCTGGCTGTTGCAGAAACATGGGACAATGGTAAAGCTGTAAGAGAAACGTTAAATGCAGATTTACCTTTAGCTATTGACCATTTCCGATACTTCGCAGGTGTAATAAGAGCACAAGAAGGCAAGTTGAGTCAAATTGACAACGATACGGTTGCTTATCATTTCCATGAGCCACTTGGTGTAGTTGGACAAATTATCCCTTGGAACTTTCCAATTCTAATGGCTGTATGGAAGCTTGCTCCTGCATTAGCGGCAGGTAACTGCGTGGTGCTAAAACCAGCAGAGCAAACGCCAGTATCTATAATGGTGCTAATGGAGTTAATTGAGGACTTAATTCCTCCGGGAGTAGTAAATATCGTAAACGGATTTGGCTTAGAGGCAGGTAAACCTTTAGCGTCTAGTCCTAGAATCAGTAAGATTGCTTTTACTGGTGAAACTACTACTGGTCGTTTAATCATGCAGTATGCTTCTCAAAATCTTATTCCAGTAACTTTAGAGCTTGGAGGTAAATCACCAAATATCTTCTTTGAGGACATAATGGATGAAGATGATGCATTTTTAGATAAAGCGATAGAAGGTTTTGTATTGTTTGCCCTTAACCAAGGCGAGGTATGTACATGTCCTTCTAGGGTGCTTATTCAAGAGTCTATTTACGATAAATTTATGGAGAGGGTACTAGCCCGAGTGGAATCTATTAATATAGGGAATCCTCTTGATCCGAATGTAATGATGGGAGCCCAGGCTTCTACAGAACAAATGGAAAAAATCCTGTCCTATTTAGATATTGGAAAACAAGAGGGTGCAGAATGCTTAATCGGTGGAGAACGTAATACATTAGAGGGTGATTTGGCAGAAGGATATTACATCAAGCCAACTGTCTTCAAAGGTCATAACAAAATGCGTATATTCCAGGAAGAGATTTTTGGACCAGTGGTATCCGTTACCACTTTTAAAACGAAAGAAGAGGCATTGGAAATAGCAAATGACACCTTATATGGCTTAGGGTCTGGAATATGGACACGCAATATGAATATTGCGTATCGCTTTGGACGTGCCATTCAAGCAGGGCGCGTATGGACAAATTGCTATCATCAGTATCCTGCTCATGCGGCTTTCGGTGGCTATAAAATGTCTGGAATAGGACGAGAAAACCACTTGATGATGCTCAGTCATTATCAACAAACAAAAAATCTATTAGTGAGCTATAGTGAAAACAAATTAGGGTTCTTTTAAGCAAAAATAAGAGAGGGTGCGTGTATATCGTTGAACGAGTTATCGCAACAGCTACTGCACTAGAGTTAATTGAATTATTGAAAAGTAAGCACGGTCCATTGATGTTTCATCAATCAGGAGGATGTTGTGATGGTTCCTCTCCTATGTGTTATCCAAATGGAGAGCTAATTGTAGGAGATCAGGACACACTCCTTGGATATATCGGCGATGTACCATTTTATATGCATAAAAATCAGTTTGACTACTGGCAGCACACACAACTCATCATAGATGTGGTAGAAGGAAGAGGAGGAATGTTTTCACTCGAAGGGGTGGAGGGCAAACGTTTCTTAACAAGGTCTAGGGCATTTACCTCTGAAGAAAACAGTCAGCTTAGTAGTAGAAAATAATAATAGTAAGCACAGAAATGGATATCCCTCTTTCTGTGCTTATTTTATTTGATTTACTAAATAGGTGAGCTCTTACTCTCTCCATTTTATTTGAGTTAAGACGCTTAAGCTATCTTTTCAATGCTATAGTTTGCTTTGTTTCATTCCTAAATTAAATTAAGCTATACTAAAATTACAACACACAAAGAAAGAAGGAAATCAGATGGTGAAAGAACTGTTACGAGCTCATGCTTCCGTAAGAAAATATAAGGACTACCAGCTATCAAGAGAAGAAGTTGCAGAGCTTATAGAAACAGCACAGCATGCAGCAAGCTCTCACTTTGTACAAGCCTATAGTGTTATATGGGTCTCGGATGAGGGGAAAAGAGAAGAGCTAGGTAGACTATCCAAAAATCCTACACAATTTAGCACTGCGGGAGCAGCTCTATTAATGTGTGCAGACTTTAATCGATTGCAAGCTGCAGGGGAAATACAAGAGAAGGAAATAACGATCGATACTACTGAAAACGTGTTAGTAGGAACGGTAGACGTTGCATTGTTCGCTCAAAATCTTGTTATTGCAGCCGAAGACAAGGGCTATGGGATTTGTTATATTGGTGGGGTTAGAAATGCCCCTGATGAAATAAGCACTATGTTTAATCTGCCAGAGGGAGTATTCCCACTTTTTGCAATCACCTTAGGGGTGCCAGATCAACATAACGAGGTAAAGCCAAGATTACCAGTAGAGGCTATTTTACATGAAAATGATTATAATTCTGATAAGTACGCTGAACTTTTAAAAGTATATGATGAAACGATGAAGGAATATTACTTGAGCCGTGGGTCAAATCAAAAAGTATCTACTTGGACAAGTCAAATGGCGGATTTCTTAGAAAGCCCTCGGAGACCTCATATGAAGAAATTTTTAGCGAGCAAAGGATTTAACTTAAAATGAGTATTAAAAGAAGAGGATCTCGAAATTAGTCGAGATCCTCTTTCATTGCTTTTTATTTTGTAAAAAAGTTTTCCGTGTAGTAGGGGGTAGCTGTATCATTAAATGCAGTACCTACTCCTAGGTTCCTATAGTTCGGGCTTAAAATATTTTTGCGATGACCAAGTGAGTTCATTAGTCCTTCATGTGCAAAGATGCTGCTGCTTTGTCCATATGCTAAATTCTCACCAGCATAGGTAAAGCTAAGACCGTCCTGCTCCATTCGTTCAAAGGGGGTCAGACCCTGTAAGTTATCATGACTAAAATAATTATGAATAGCCATATCTTCACTATGCTTTCGTGCCGTATCACTTACTGATTCATCGTATGTAAGGATAGGTAAACCTCGAATGGCACGTGCTGCATTTGTTAAATCGAAAAGCTGATATTCAAATCCTTTTTTGAGTTCCTCAGAAGGTTCACCAAAGGTTGCTTTATGATTTTTTTCTACAGATTCATCTACAATTTGAATCGCTGTGATCGCACTGCTCTCATGTATATCATAAAAAAATGTAATATAGCTGTTATTTATCAAAAACAGATCATACTCACCAGAGTCTGGCAGGAGGTAGACAATGTTACCTTTTTTCAAACGTTTAATAGGCTCACCTAAAGCTGCAACTACTTGATCTCTGTTGCTATCCATAGTCAATCCTAAAAACATAGAATTAGAAGGTTGATTGGTGAACATAGCATTTACTTTATTTTGTGAGTCATATGAGATCATCATAAAGTTTTGGTAGTTTTCATGATGAGTATGCCAAACTAAGCCATATTCGTTTAAGCTGACTCTTTGGGCCTTACCGTATATCGTTTCAATCTCACTTTTTTTCATACCCATCTTAATCTTATCTAGCTCAATGCCTGTATCAGAAAGAGGGATGTTTGTTTCAGTTGGTGATGATGTAGGATTAGATTTCATCTCTTGCCAGTATGCCTTTGCCTCATTAAGATACTGACCAACCTCCATAGAATCTATCCATTCATCTACAGGCTGAAGAAAAGAGAGATCAACATATTCAGTTGTATATTCTTCCCACAACGGTCTTGAGAAGAAAATGGCTACTAACAAAAGAAGAAACCAGCCTACTTTTCTCACGCGTTTCACACTCCAACTTATTTCTTAATTTCTCCACATACGATTCTTTTGCCAGAATTCCCTGCAGGGTCGGTTTTATAATCATCAGCACTTTCATGAATAACAATAGCACTACCATCAGCGTCTAACAAAGAATTACTTTTCCCTTGCGTTAATACTACTGCAGGTGAGATTGTCTCTAATTCTATAGTTCCATCCTTATCTACCTCAATATTTGGCAAATCCCCTGCATGGTATCCTTTTGGATTTTGAAAACCATGTTCTTTTCCAGTGGGGTTAAAATGGCTTCCCGCTGATTCAAATGTTGGTTTCTCACAGCTGGCGGTCTCATGAAAATGGATGGCCTTTACTCCAGGAGTAAGCCCCTCTGCTTTTAACAAGATATGGGTACCCTTGGAGGTTTCTGAAAGGGTGGCAGTTCCTACTTGTTTACCTTCTGTATTAATCAATGAAACATCAACCTTTTCATTTAGGTTGGCATCAACTGAAGAAAAGCTACATCCAGCTAATAAAACACTAGTTAGTACTATAGTGCCTACAATATGTTTATACACTTATGCCCCTCCTAATTTTATAATTATAATTCCACATAAGTCTTACCAAATATAGGGTTTATATACATCTATTTAAATTAAAAGCACAATGCAGTTGTTTATTCTGCATTGTGCTTTGTATTTAGAATATTGGATTCGATTCTTAGTATAGTTATATAGTAAAGGAATGCATGTCCAAATGAAGTAAAACAAGTTTATTTATAAAGGTTAGCTCTCAATTGTTTCATTCGCATTAAGAATACAATCAATGTCAAAACAACGATACCGCTAGATAATAGATAGAGACCTTGGTAACCCAGCTTAGATGCGACAATGCCGAGGACAAAAGATCCTATAGCGATGCCCGTATCAAACAATGTAAAGAAGGTAGCAGTTGCATATCCGCTCCGTTCATGAGTAGTAGATTGAATAGCTAGCGTTTGGAAGCTAGGCACAACCGCTCCGTATCCTAGACCAATAAAAGCACCAGATAATAAAAATGTAAAAGGACTATCCATATATGCCAATAAAATTAGTCCAAACATAAAGGATATTAATCCAGGTATTATTATGTATCTAGGCCCTTTTTCGTCAAAAATTCTTCCGGTGAACGGTCGAGTAACAAGCATCACGATAGCAAATATGGCAAAGAAGCTACTTGTTAGATGCAGTACACCTTTTTGCTGTGAGTAAATAGATAAATAAGAAAGAATACTTGCATATGAAAAAGCAATCAAGCTACCGATTAATGCTATTGGTAAAGATCTTTTCTCAAATAAATCATTTAGTGTCATTCTTGTTTTTACAGGTGGTACTGCTGGCTGTTTTTCTGCTGGAATAGATAATGCTGATAAAGCACCAATCAGTAGAAGTACACTCATCGCAATGAAGAATATATTATAGGAGAAATATTGTACAATCGTTAGTGCTATGAAAGGGCCAACTACTACCGCTAAGTTAGTAGACATAGTAAAGTACCCTAAACCTGCACCGCGTCTAGATGGTGGAATATTATCTGCTGCCAGAGAGCCACTTGCAGTTGTGGCGATACTAAACCAGATACCTTGTACAAATCGTAAAGCAAGTAAGATAGTAAAGGGCTCAATGAAGTAATACAACACTGTACATATCAAGTATAAAATTAAGCTAATCCAGAGCATTTTTCTCTTGCCAGCTATATCTAAAAGCTTACCGGTAAATGGACGCATAATGATTGCAGATAGTAAAAAGATGGTCATTAGTAAGCCAGCCTCTTCATCCGAACGCTCTAATACATCTGTAGCGTAAAGAGGAAGGACGGTTACTAAGCCATAGAAAATGATAAATATGGAGAAGTTTGTACTGAACAAACTGATAAAAGGTTTGGTCCATATTGGTTCCTTGTTACTCAAAAAACATTACTCCTTATTAATTTTTTTTAGCAATCCCATAAAAAGCTCTTGCTCTTCTTTAGAAAGGGCAGAAAGCATTTCGTTTTCAAAAGCATTCATGGAGCTTTCGATATTAGGGAATTCCTGTAGAGCTTTAGTTGAGAGCCTAACTATTTTTTCGCGACGATCTTTTCCAGTCTTTATGTCTAACCAGCCTAAAGTGGCTAATCGATTGACTGTGCGAGTAATAGTAGGTGCTTCTACATTTAAATACTTCCAAATTTGAGTCAATGTCATCTCGGTATGTTTATAAACACAGTTTAAGACCGACCATTGGGAGGAATAAAGACTATAATCCTTTAGCGTTTTGTTACTTTCATAGGATAAAAAACGAGTCTTTTGAAAAAGCTCATGAATAAGTGGATTTGTCATCTTAATGACTCCTTATCTGGAAATATATTTAACTAGCTAAGTTTTTATTTTAATTCTTACGACGAAATTTGTAAAGTGAATTAGAAGAAAATGACATTATTTTAATCTATACACTTTTAATAGCATTAGAAAAAGCCGAGAAAACTCGGCTTCTTTTAAAAACATTGAAAGGATGTAATTCTTCCAAGATCAGTTCCGTAGAAGGTCCAGCGAAAACCGTTCCAGCGGAAACCAGATACAGAGTTTCTTCCCACATACGTTGGGAAAATCCAAAAGCTTCTACCGTTGTTCAACCAAATATACGTGTTGCGAAATAGGCAGCTTCTTATAGCACCAGGGTCAACTGCAAAAACGCCTACATCCTGTCTTTGTTGGGGAACAAACGAGGGAGGAGGGCTAGTTGGAGCACCTCCTTGAGTATTTTGCCCAGGAGGTCTACCGGGGCTCCCTTGACCGCCAGGAGGTCTATTAGGGAAACCTGGAATACCTGGAATCCCAGGCATCCCAGGGAAGCCTGGAATGCCCTGCCCGCCAGGTGGTCCTCCGGGTCCTCCCGGAAATCCACCTGGAAAATTAAATTGATTTGTCAAATTAAAGCCCTCCTTCTACTTAGTCAAATTAGTATATGTATGAAGGAGTTAATTGGCACGGTATTACCTAATATGGGTTAAAGCGTTGTTTAAAAGGTCAGCACTAGAAAGTAATGCCTCTCCACCGCCCTGAGCAATCATTTCGTTGCCACCACCTTTGCCATTTATAGGAAGTATTATTTGCTGAATCCATAATTTCATATTTTCTTCTCTGTTTTTCCCCTTGGCAACCACGACTTGAAGCTTTTCATCATTATGTGATACAAAAATACACAATGAGTTAGGTGACTCCTCCACAAGGAAGCGAGCTAGCTTTTGAAGATCCTGGATAGTTCTATTTTCGAAGGTGACACCTATAACTTCATTATTAGACTCATTTAATAAATCTTTCGCTTCATATTGAAGGAGTTCGTTGTTTAATTCAGTTATTTGTTTTTCTAGTGATTTATTTGTGAATAGGATGCTATTTGCTGCGTCCTCCAGTTTTTCCTCAGGTGTGCTAAGAGTGCTAATCAGATTGAGCAGGATGGAATGCTTACGATGAAACTGAGTTATAACCCTTTGTCCACAAACAAATTCTACACGAACTTGGCGCTTTTGTTTCTCAGTTTGTAGAATTTTGATCGAGCTCACTTGTCCGGTAGTAGAGGGATGGATCCCCCCGCAAGCATTGTAATCATAATCAGGGATAATGACTAATCGAATATCTTCCTTTACACTTGTCGCCTTACGTAAATTATATTGAGCTAGCTCCTCCTCCGTAACCCACTTTGTCTCAATAGGACGGTTTTCTAGGATAATTTGATTGGCTAAATCCTCTACTTCTTGTAATTGCTCAGCAGAAATCTCGGGTACATCTAAATCTATAGTGACACTTTCTTTGCCTAGGTGGAAGCTTACTGTTTGCAGCTGGAAAAGCTCGGCGAACGCTGCAGATAATATGTGTTGACCAGCATGCTGCTGCATATGGTCGAAACGTCTTGACCATTCAATCTTTCCTTCAATTTTTGTAATATCCGGATCTAGCGGTTCGGCAAGAAAATGTCTGATTTCATCATTTACCACTTCTACATTGATCACTGAAATACCGTTTAATCTACCTAAATCACATGGCTGCCCACCACCTGTAGGATAGAAAGCTGTTTCTGAAATAACCACATATTCCGGTTCTTGTTTTACGATATTGGCAGTAAAGGTAGTTAGATAAGGATCTTCGTAATATAATTTTTTAGTCATTTCATTAGCTCCCTTGTTTTATGAGGATAGTTCTTCCTCTAATACTGTATATATCCGCTTCTTTTTAAAATCCTTCATTTTTCATATTCAAATGGTTAATTTATGTATTTTAAAGAGAACGGGCAAAAATATCAATAGTAATTTTAAAAATCCTTCCCTATACTAAAATTAACGAAATATTAAATAAAAGAGGTATGCAAAAATGAATATAGCATCAAGAGAATATTGGAACTTTTTTTGGAAAGACAATGAGGAAGAGCCAGAAGTATCTGCTTGGCAATTTGGAGATGATGCTGATACATTAGCAAGACTTGTAGTAGACAAAGTGAAATCTGCTACCTGTTCGGCACATATACTATATGAGATTGAAAAGGAGCCACTTCCAAAGGTCGGTGATTATAGTATTATCTTAAATGCAAGGGATGAACCGGTGTGTATTATAAGAACTTCTGATGTCAGTATTGAACCGATGAATAAGGTTTCAAAGGAGTTTGCCTACGCAGAGGGTGAAGGTGACAGAAGTTATGATTATTGGAAAAAAACGCACATAAATTTTTTTACTGATGAATTAAACAAAATAGGCTTAAAGTTTGAAGAAGATCTATTGTTAGTTTGTGAGCGCTTTGAATTAGTAGACGTTAAATAAGAGGGGTGCGAGGATGTTTAAAATAGTAACAATGTATACAAACAGGTTACAGGAACTGCGCGGCTTTTACGAAAATGTATTAGAGTTCCAAATTACCGAAGCAGGAGACCATTATTTTCAAATGGATATTGGTGAGTCTAAGCTTGTTTTTAAAGAATCAGAACACGCTTCGCTATATCATTTTGCCATTAACATTCCAGGCAACCAATATACACTTGCTAAGCTATGGGCAAAAGAAAGAGTATTGCTAAATAGAGAGGATGGGTTGGAAGACATTTATTATGCTCGGTTTGATGCAGACGCATTTTACTTTGAGGACCCGGCAGGGAATGTGATTGAGTTTATCGCTAGAAGACATGTGGATAAATGGAGTGATTTCACCATTGAATCTTTACTAAATGTAAGTGAAGTAAGTATAACGACACCTTTTGTAAAAGAGGTCGGCGAACAGCTTCAAGCGTTAGGTATTTCTGTATCCGGCCATGTCAGCATTGAGCCGGAGGAACTGAATTTCTTAGGCAGAAAGGATACATTTATATTATTAGTTCCCCCAAAGCGCAGATGGTATTTCTCTAAAAGAATGAGCGTTACATCCCCAATAAGCATCCAGCTAACTAATGGCAAAAGCATTACTGTCCTAGAAACTGGAGAATTATCGGAGGAATAATATAAGCGACTGATAACACTTCTGTGTGTTACAGTCGCTTTTTCTTAATATATTCAAGGGTCGTTTTAGAGGAAAATAGATTTAATATTTCTTCATCAAAAGATCTATGAGTTCTTTATTTAGACCCTGCAATTACTCCTCTTTATATTCTATTGTCACAAATAAAACATTTAAAATTCTAAAGCATTCTAAAAATTCTGCTATAACTATTATTTTTTACATTATAATGTATTTATTAAGGTAAGATATCCTTAAAGAGGAGGAGAGAATATCCATGTGGTATAAAAAATCTTCTGAAGAGATAGCAAAAGAGTTGCAAGTGAATGTACAAGGTGGACTAACAACCGAGGAAGCCAGGCAAAGGTTAGAAAAAAATGGTCCAAATCGATTGGCAACTGTTAAAAGGAAGTCATGGCCAGAAAGAATTTTTGCCCAAATTAATAATGTGCTTATTTATGTTCTTATTATTGCTGCATTTGTATCTGCTTTTGTAGGAGAAATAACTGACGCCATTATTATTGGGATAGTAGTTATTATCAATGCCATTGTTGGAGTCATACAAGAGTCAAAAGCAGAGGAAGCATTGGAAGCGCTAAAAAATATGTCCACTCCGAGAGCGGTAGTGAAAAGAGATGGTCAAACTAAAGAGATTGACTCCATTGAAGTAGTCTCTGGGGATATAGTGGTGGTAGGAGCAGGATCGTATATACCGTGTGATATCCGATTAATTGAATCCGCTAATCTTAAGGTAGAGGAAGCGGCATTAACTGGAGAATCTGTTCCAGTGGAAAAAGATGCATATACGACACTTAATGTGGAGGAAAAGACTATTCCGCTGGGAGACCAAAAGAATATGTTATTCATGTCTACACTTGTCACTGCAGGTAGGGGAACAGGTGTGGTAGTAGGAACAGGTATGAATACACAAATTGGTAAAATAGCAGGGATGTTACATACAGGCGATGAACAGACTCCATTACAAAAAAGCTTAGCACAGGTAGGTAAGTATCTAGGTTTTGCAGCAATAGGTATTTCCTTACTTATCTTTTTAATCGGCATGATTCAAGGAAGAGATTTACTAGAAATGTTCATGATCGCAATCAGTCTTGCAGTTGCAGCAATTCCAGAGGGGATGCCTGCAATTGTTTCAATTGTGTTGGCAATTGGCGTGCAAAGAATGATTAAACAAAATGTAATCATTCGTAAACTCCCAGCCGTTGAGGCCTTGGGGTCTGTTAACGTTATTTGTTCTGACAAAACAGGTACGCTTACACAAAACAAAATGACTGTAACTAAATTTTTCTTGAATGGAGAGATTCAAGAGATAGCAGATTTAGGGCGAGCTGGTGCTGGACATGAGCATTTAATGAAAATTTTTGTTTTATGTAATGATGCTACTTATACAAAGGATGCAGAAACAGGAGATCCAACAGAAATTGCGTTAATTGTAGCAGGAGTAAATCATGGATTAGAAAAAACACTGTTAGAGGCTGAGCTTCAAAGAGTTGCGGAAATTCCATTTGATTCTGAACGCAAGCTAATGACAACGATCCATAAATCTGAAGATGGCTACTATTATATGACAAAAGGGGCAATTGATCGCTTACTTGGTCGTTGTAATAGAATCTGGATGAATGGAGAAGTTAAAACATTAACAGAGGCGGATAAAAAAAGTATTTTAAATGCCTCCCATTCTATGTCTAGCTCTGCACTTCGAGTGCTGGCAGCAGCATACAAGTTGGAAAATGATGTTGCTGTTGAACAGGCAGAAAAGGACCTGATTTTCGTAGGGTTCGTAGGTATGATTGATCCTCCAAGGTTAGAGGTAAAGGACTCAATTGCTCTTTGTAAAAGTGCAGGTATTCGCACAGTAATGATTACGGGAGATCATAAAGACACAGCATTTGCTATTGCAAAGGATCTTGGAATAGCTTCATCAGATTCTGAGGTCATGGAAGGAATAGAGTTAGACTCCTTAGAGCAAGAGAAACTAATAGAGACATGTAAGAAGATTAATGTATTTGCACGAGTTTCTCCAGAACATAAGGTTAAAATTGTGCAAGCGATGAAGGCAGCAGGTAACACTGTTTCGATGACGGGTGATGGAGTGAATGATGCACCATCCTTAAAAGAGGCCGATATAGGAGTGGCTATGGGGATTACTGGAACGGATGTTGCAAAAGGTGCCTCAGACATGGTACTAACGGACGACAATTTTGCCTCCATTGTTAAGGCAGTTGAAGAAGGACGAAATATTTATAAAAATATTAAAAAGTCCATTATTTTCTTATTGTCCTGTAATTTAGGGGAAATTATTGCATTGTTTTTTGCAATTATTGCCGGCTGGCCGACACCACTACGTTCTATCCATATTTTATGGGTAAACTTAGTAACGGATACTTTCCCAGCTCTAGCTCTTGGTATGGATCCTGAGGAACCAGGAGTGATGAAGGAAAAGCCAAGACCTAAAAAGGAACAATTATTTCGCGGGATGCTTCCGTTCTTATTATTGAACGGACTTTTAATAGGTATTATTACTTTAGCAGCCTTCTTAATTGGTCTAAAAGGAGTCACAAGTAATGTCTCGGAGGAATTGCTTACACATGCTCAAACCATGGCATTTATCACTTTAAGCTTTTCTCAGCTTATTCATTCTTTTAACTTTCGTTCTATGAACCAATCCGTTTTTAAAGCAGGATTATTTAAAAACAAACTGTTAGTCTATTCCACACTGTTAGGTGTGGCACTGCAGGTGGTCATTGTTTCTGTTGGGCCTATCTCTGAATTATTTAGTGTACAGTCGTTACAAGCTAGAGATTGGTTAATTGTTATTGGACTAAGCCTACTTCCTTTAGTCTTAAATGAAGTAGTGAAGATTGTTAAAAAATAGAAGATTCATATGGGGGAAATAAAATGAAGAACTCAATAGATCAACAAATTATCTTAGCTCAAAGAGAGTCTCAGTTTTCAGGGAGTATTTTCGTAAAACAAGGGAAGTCTACACTAGCAGAATGTAGTTTTGGTTATGCCAATCGTTCGGAGGAATTGTCTAACATAGCAGACACTAGATATGGTATTGCTTCAGGCTGTAAGATTTTTACTGCAGTAGCTGTTAGTCAGTTAGTAGAGGCAGGGAAATTGTATTTTGACCAAAAGTTAAAGGATTGCTTGTCTTATAATTTCCCTTATTTTGATGAATCAATAACTATTCATCATCTGCTAACACATACTTCTGGAATACCAGACTATTTTGATGAAGAAATTATGGAAGACTTTGAGGAACTATGGATAGAGAAGCCGATGTATCATATGCGTAAGCTGGAGGATTTCTTACCATTTTTTCAGGAAGGGAAGATGAAATTCAACCCAGGAGAAAGATTTCATTACAATAACGCAGGATATATTTTACTTGGATTAATAATAGAACAGGCTTCAGGATTGTCCTTTCAACAATATATAGAAAAAAATATATTTGAAAAAGCAGGAATGAAAAGCTCAGGGTATTTTGCAATGGATGCACTACCTAAAAATACAGCCTTAGGCTATATAGACAAAGCAGATGGGACATGGAAAACGAATATATATTCTATACCTGTCCAAGGGGGCGCAGATGGCGGAGCATTTATCACAGCAGCGGATATGGTTCTTTTCTGGGAGGCCCTTTTAGATAATACATTTTTAAGTGAGGAAACCACATCTGCCTTGCTTTATCCACATGTACAGGAACAAGATGATGATTACTACGGATACGGAGTATGGATAAAGAAAAGTGGGAACAATATTAAAAAGTATCATGTGATGGGATATGACCCTGGTGTTAGCTTTCATTCAGCCTACTATCCAGCTCAACAAATTAAACTTGCAGTCTGCTCCAATAAGTCTAAGGGTGCTTTTGCTATGCTGAAAGTGATTGAGCAAACACAAGAGCTTTAATCCTTATTTACGATTCTTTCGCTCCTCACGTTGTTTACGTAACAGCGTAAATGCTAGATAGAGCATCGATATTCCTAAAAGAAACGATAAGATAGAATAGACGATATTATTAAGTCCATCCCCAAACACCAATAGGAGAAGAAAGACGGGAACAAGAATATAAATTATTTTTTCTGGATTAAGCATGGTGATTCTCCTTCTCTATTTTAATCTCTCTATTATAGCTAACTAAATAAGAAAATGCTCTGTAAAAATGATAAACTATAGACGGAGGTGGACTTTTTGAATATAACATCTTATGAGGTTGAAAAGATAAAGGATCCAACAGGAATTATTGCAGGTGACCGATATGAATTTTTACTAGGCTTTGAGGTTCCGGAGGACGACGAATTATTTGATGAGGCAAGCTCATTAGACTTACGAGTTATTTTAGCTGTTTTAGATACGGAGTCAAAGATTGTACAATATCATTTCCTTGATCGTAAAGATGGAAAAGTATTAGATTACGGTTTAGAGGAAAGTGAAGAGTCAGTTGTGCTTGCTTTTTGTGTAGAACATTATAGCGAAGCAGAATAAAAAGTGAGGTCGTAAGAAGAAAATCTTACGACCTTTTTATTTTTATAGTTGAAGTAATTTCGTAAATGGCACTTTCCCAATTGTAATAGCATGCGGGTGACAGTTTTATTTGTCCGTATAAACACCAATTATGAAATTTATTCAATTGAAGGACTATTTTTGTAACGCCTTTTCCGGAATCTTGGTTTCCCTTTTAGTTTCCTTCTTATTTGAATTGATGTAAAATTGACAGAGAAGATTTTACAAATAAAAGGTGGCTATTTTGATGGAACTAACAAATTTGATGAATCAACTATCTATAATTGACGTCAAAAATGCTAAAAATATTAATATTACAGGACTTGCTTATAATTCACGTAAAGTGGAGGAAGGACAAGTATTCGTTTGTATAAAAGGCTTTAAGGCGGACGGCCATAAATTTGCTGGACAAGCTGTAGAAAATGGTGCGGTGGCACTCGTAGTAGAGGATTTTATAGACGCTTTAGAAGTACCACAATACAAAGTGGAGGATGCACGTAAAGCTTTAGCTGCACTTGCATCTGCTTACTACGGTCATCCAACACGTAAGCTTAAAACAATAGGTATTACCGCTACTAATGGAAAGACATCTACTTCCTTTATGACTAATGCTATTTTAGAGAATCATGGTCTTAAAACAGGTTTAATGGGAACTGTAGTAGTTAAAATTGGTGATTATGCAGAGCCTTCAGAACTAACCACACCAGAATCTCTCGATTTACAGAGATTTTACGCTAAGATGGTAGACGAAGGTGTAACTCACGCTACAATGGAGGTTTCGTCCTCTGCATTGGAGTTAAATCGTGTAGGCTGTGTCGATTTTGACATAGTGACGTTAAATAATATAAGTAGAGAGCATATTGATTTACATTCATCCTTTGAAAAGTATTTTGAGCACAAATCAAGTTTAATACGTAACGCTGGTGCAGACAAAATAGCAATTTTAAATTTAGATGATGCGTATTCAGCCTCTCTAGTAAATAAAACGAAAGCTTCAGTTATTACAATTGGAATAGAAGAACAGTCAGCAGATGTAATATGTAAGGATTTAGACTTATCAACTGGACGAGCGAAATTTACGGTAGAGATTCAAAGAGATTTAGTGGCAGAAGATGTTGTAATTCCTCGTCAACAATTCTCTATTGAACTTTCTACACCTGGATATCATTCTGTTTATAACTCAATGGTAAGTATTGTTGCAGGATTGTTATGTGGAGTTCCTGTTAAGACGATTCAAAAGAGCTTGTTTGAGTTTGTAGGGGTGGAGAGACGTTTTGAAATCATTTTTGAAGACGATTTTAAAATAATCGATGATCACTTTGCAAACAGCGGAAATATAGATATAACACTTGGCACGTTAGAAAAAATGGATTTCAATCGTATTTCCCTCGTCTATGCTATTCGTGGGGACAGAGGAGTAATTGTTAATAGAGAAAATGCGGAGGCAATTGCCAAGTGGGCACCAAGATTAGGTATTGATGAGGTAATTGCTACTTTAAGTCGTTCCCATGTTACTCAAAAGGATGTTGTTTCCGACCAAGAGCTTGCCGTATTCAAAGAAGTAATGGATGAAGCAGGTATTGCTGTTCGTCTATATGAGGAACTTCCGGAAGCCATCAGTTCTAGCCTAAGAGAAGTTTCCGAAGGAGATTTAGTACTTTTAGGTGGCTGTCAGGGAATGGACTATGGTGCAAAAATTGCACTGGAACAGTTAGAAACCATCCTGCCAGATGTAGATAAAAAGAAATTATATCAGCCATTAGAAAAACGTGTAGCTGGTAATTCCTAATTTAAAAGCAGTCCATACATTAAATGTAGGACTGCTTTTCTAATACTATCGTTTTGGGGCGTAATTTAATTGGGCAAATAATTCTTTTCGTTCCTGATCTGTCAGTTCACGCCATTCTCCAATAGTAAGCCCTTCAATCGAGATATTCATTATACGCACACGTTGAAGTCTCTTTACGGTAAATCCTAGTGCAGAGCACATTCTTCTAATCTGCCGATTCAAACCTTGAGTCAATATAATATTAAATGTGTTAGGACCCATCTTTCTAACTTTACACGGCAATGTTTTAGTCCCAAGAATATTTACTCCTGAGGCCATTTTTTCAATGAATGTATCAGTAATTTTTTCGTTAACTGTAACGATATACTCTTTTTCATGTTTGTTTTCTGAACGTAATATTTCATTTACTATATCTCCATCGTTTGTTAACAAGATGAGACCATCTGAATCCTTATCTAAACGCCCAATATGAAAGATGCGAAGAGGGTGGTTAACAAAGTCTACAATATTTCCTTTTATGTGGCGTTCCGTTGTACTTGTGATTCCAACGGGTTTATTTAAAACGAGATATACTAGAGGCTGTTCGACAACCACCGGCTTACCGTCGACTTGGACATCATCACCGTCCTCCACTTGGCTACCGAGTTCGGCCAATTTCCCGTTAATAGTTACTTTGCCATCTGCAATCCACTTGTCCGCTCCACGTCTTGATACTATCCCAGACTCACTTAAGTATTTATTAATACGCATATTCAACACCTACTTTTCTTAGTGGTAATAGTATAACAAATTAGTGAAACCTTTATGGATATTAAACAGTAAAAAAGTAAAGGAGTGAGGAAATTGTTAGATGTACAAAAAATAGAGGCAACTTATAATGAACTGAAAGAGCTTTTGGGGTGGAGTATAGACAAAAGAATAATATTGTCCCTTGCAGGATATTACGCGGCATTGGATAAGGAAATCGATAAGAAAAGATTCAAGGAAATATCCGAAATTATTAAGAAACGAGTGGGTATGTTCTCTCCTTTACGTTCGCAGCTACAGCCACTATTTACTGCAACACTGGATGTTAGTGGATTAGAGCCGGAGGAAGCGGTAAATCTGTTGCTAGTAAAAGTCGAGGAACTAAAGAAAAATTCGTTTAAGATGAACAATTACTCATATCTCGCTGCCTTAATGATGTCGGATGAAAAAGAACAATGGGATTATGAGATTAGTCGAGCAAAAGATCTGATGGCAGCTATGAAAGTCCATCATCGCTTTTTGACAGCTAGTGATGATTACCCGTACGCTATGTTCCTAGGTAAGCTGGAAGGGGATACTGCTGTACGCGCAGAAACGATGAATAGATACTATGAGGAGTTAAAAAATCATAAATTCTACCTTGGAAATGAATTGCAGTGGATGTCCCAGGTTCTAACATATACGAATTTACATTTCGATCCAGAAGCGGTGTCAAGGGTCGTAGTTATTAGAGATGGAATGAAAAGTGTAAAGATTAAAGTCTCTACTCCACAGTATCCAATAATCGGTTTTATGGCTGCATTAAAATTGAACGAAAGTGAGCTCATGGACATTGTAGAATCTTATAGAGCATTGACTAGTATGAAACTATTCTCTTGGTATAAGGAATCCGCACTCCCTATTGCATTTGGTTTGTCCTTGAAATCTTCGAAGAATGTGTATGAAACAGCCGCTATATCCATGGCTACTTCTCTTGAAATGCTTATTCAAGCGCAACAGGCAATGATGATTTCTTCCATTGCAGCTACCAGTATCGCGTCTTCATCCAACTCAAATTAAAGAAGAAATGTTATACTAAGTTAATAAGATTTTAAGTAATACTTAAGATCTTATGGAAGTTAATCATCAAGGAGAGATTATTGTGAATACAAATCCAATGAGTCAATCAAGAACCATTCAAACCCATTTAATCTTACCTCCAGACACTAACCACCATGAAACAATATTTGGTGGAAAAGTTTTGGCGTTTATAGACGAAATAGCAGCAATCACCGCTATGAAGCATGCAAAAGGTGCTGTAGTTACTGCTTCTATTGACTCAGTAGACTTTTTATCTTCAGCGAAAGTTGGAGATGTAATTGAACTAGATGCAATTGTATCTTCGACAGGACGCACTTCCATGGAGGTGTATGTACGAGTGACTTCCATGAACCTCCTGACAGGTGCAGAGAAGCTGACAACGGAGTCATTTGTAACAATGGTAGCTGTAGATGAAGAAGGTAAACCAGTTCCGGTGCCGGGCATACATCCTGAAACGGAAGATGAAAAACGTTTATACGAAACGGGTCCAGCAAGACGTGAGCATCGAAGACAACGGTTAAATATGAAATACTAAGAGCAGGTGGGTGGCTGTATGCTAAAGCTAGTCGATGAAAATTATAAGTACCTAATGATTTTATTTCTTGCTATCTATTTAATAAATTCCATTTACTTACATGAGGTAACTATTACATTTACCGTCATTCTACTGGTAATCGTATTAGAATTATTCATACATCGTCACCAGATAAAACAGCTCTCCTACTCACAGCTTGCGATAATGGGAGTTGTTATTATTGCAGGAATTGCAGGTATTGTATATTTGTTGGTGTTGCTTCAAATTTTTATAGAGCCATTTAGTCTACCTTCAGCAGTAGAAACAATACTACTCGTATTGTTTTTAGCGATCGGTCTTTATGTCCTCTGGCAATTCCTAAAAAAATTGTTTAAACGTGCTCTAGAGCATTAGTAAAACCCCTCCAGGATATAATTTTTCTGGAGGGATTTTTGAATGGAAAAAAATTATATTGGATATTGAATATAGGAAAAGCTTAATAAACTAATCAACTTTACTTATTACACACACCAGAAATCACTTTGTTGATTGTAGCGGCAGGCGGCGACTCCGGCGGGAGGAGGGAGACAGATAAGACATCCCAAGACGACGCGATAGCGACGGGGAGGGCTTATCGCTCCCCCCGCGGAAAGCGACCGCCTAAAGCGGAAATCTGCCATCTATTATGCATGCTTTTCCTATAAATTATATTTATATGATTGATAAAATTGCTCTTAAAAGACGCTTGCGCTTTTCTTGAAACTATTTAAAGAGATTATCGTAAAATAATAGAGGTGATTTAGATGAAGCACATATACGAACGTACCGCCCAATATGCCAAAATGGGATGCCTAATTGGTTTAATCATGTACATATCGTTAGTTATAATCTTTAGAGACTCCCTATTAAAGGATTTTGAACTGCATATAACGATGGGGTGGACACTAATTATATTATTTAGCGTAGCCTTCATGTTTCAGCAAGCAGCCAACAAATTACCAATAGAACAAAAGATAGATACACAACAATTTTCTTCCGAATTTCCATTAAAGGAATTAAACTACCAAAGTGATGTCTCTATTATTCCGAGGAGCTATTTAGTGTCTCATACTGGTGAGAGACTTTATGGCATCAGTCCTACGGAGGAGCAGCCAGTCGTAAGAAAGCTTAATGCATTTCCATTTATCCGAAAGGGAATGTTATTGCCGGTTACTTATGATGTTGTAACGATGGACGGTCAGTTGGTTAGCAAGTTTACTATTGCGAACAAACTTAAATTTATGCAAATACAAGTATATGATCATAACCAAGTACATCTTTCAACGACAGTGCTTCCAATTTTTTCGGTAAAAAACAGAGCAATTGTGTTTGATTCAAATCGTGAAAAAACACATCAAATGGAAGCAAAAAGTATGTATGGAGATATAGATATAAACGACTTTAATGGCAAAAGATTAGCATCCTATCGTTTTGGTATGTTTCCTTATGCTACCCACCCGGCTTTTGAGCTACAAGGGATGAATGTTCATGTTTCACTTGCAGAAGGACTTTCAAATATAGAAAAGCTAACCTTTACTGCTTTGTTCTATTATTGGACAGCAAACCAGTCTTGATGGCTATAAGTAAAAAGAGAGGTTGAACATGAAATTATCATGATCAACCTCTCTGGCGTTCTCAGTGCGCCTTATAGTTATAAATCGGTTTAATAACTTCCAATACATCTACGGTTTCATCAATATGCGCAAGGATATCCTTCATAGCCTTATATGCAAAAGGAGACTCGTCTACAGTGCTTGAAACGACAGAGGTGCTCCAAATTCCTTCCATAGAAGCTTGGAAGTCCTCCAAAGCTACTTGTTTTCTCGCTTGAGACCTACTCATGAGGCGACCTGCTCCATGAGGGCCAGAATAATTCCATTCGGGATTTCCCTTTCCACGACAGATAAGCGAACCATCGCGCATATTCATTGGAATAATAACTATTTCACCATTCTGTGCAGATATTGCTCCCTTACGCAAAATCATGTTGTCTAAATCAATATAGTTATGAATGGTGTCAAACTCGGATTGGACACTCCAATTCATCCCTCTACAAATAACGTCAACCATTGTTTTGCGGTTAAAAGCCGCGTACTTCTGGGCAATAGAAAGATCGTATAAATAATCCTTCATATTGTCTCCCTCTACATAAGCAAGGTCCCTTGATACGCTATTACCTAAAGCATCAGAAGCTACTTGTTGATAATGCTCAGCAATTTGCTTTCCTAAGTTTCTGCTTCCAGAGTGAATCACTAGATAGATACTACCGTCTTCGCCTTCATTGAGTTCTATAAAGTGGTTGCCTCCTCCAAGTGTACCAAGACTCAGCCGTGCGCGTTGCTCATTGATAGGAGCAGATACCTCTTCAAAAGGAATTTCTATTGTATTTCGATGTTCTTTTTGTCGAATGCGAGTTCCGCTCGGTACATTTTTTTTAATAGTCTTATCGAGCTTTGCAAAATTCACATTTTCTTTCGTTGTATCGAGCTTTGCACATATCATTCCACAGCCTAAATCGACGCCTACAAAGTTTGGAACCACTTTATCGGTAATAGTCATAGTAGTGCCCACTGTGCAACCTTTTCCGGCATGTAAATCGGGCATCATTCTAATCTTAGTATCTTGGAGAAAGGGTAGACTACAAAGCTGCTCTACCTGAGATTTGGCTGTGTCTTCTATTGTATCCGTATAAACCACCGCATTATTATGTGTCCCTTTAATTTCAATCACGCAATCACCTCAAACAATTTTTAATTTCTAAACAGATTAAACCAGCCCTTGTATTTGAACCAAGCAATCATCCCAGTCGCAATAACTATCATTAAAGCAACCACGGTAAAGTAACCATACTTCCACTCCAATTCAGGCATATTCGAAAAGTTCATGCCATACACTCCGACGATAAACGTTAAAGGGATGAATACAGTAGATACAATGGTTAGTATCATCATAATTCGATTCATCCGACTAGCATTGATCGAATCATAACTATCCCTTATATCTGCTGTTAGCTCTCGATTTGCTTCTACCATCTCTGTTAGTTTTAGAAGATGATCATAAATGTCATCGAAATAAGCCCGTTCCATTTGATTTAAATTAATGCGTTCTGAATACATCACCCGGTATAGCAAATCTCGCATAGGAATGATGGTTCTTCGTAAACGTAATAAGTCACTACGTAGGTCAAAAACCTGATCCATAGACAAGTGATTCATATCCATTGATAACTTATCATCTACTTCATTCAAATAATCTTCGATATGGTAAACAATTGGAAAGTAAGTGTCTACCACTTTATCCACAATATTATAAGTGACGAGCATGGTCCCTCTATCCCATCCATTAGAATATAGCTTAATACGCTCTCTCGCATCATTTAACTCTCTCATCGGTGGGAAGTGAAAAGTAACTACAAAGTCCTTACCAACGAATAAATTTAACTCCTCTGCCTCCATCAGTTTCTCATTAAAGGTATGAAGGACAAAAAATTCGTGTTGCTCATAGTGATCCATTTTTGGACGTTGAAGCATTAGTAAACAGTCTTCAATAGCGAGAGGGTGAAAGTGGAAGAAAGTACTTAAGAGCTTCTCTTCTTCCTTGGTAGGCTCGCCAATATCGACCCAATACCATTCTAGTTGATTCGTTTGTATGTATTCTAATGGAAAATCCATAATTATTTCTTGGCTAGTTGTTCTACCTATCGTCTTTATCATGAGTAAACCACACTTTCAACCAGTTCTTTGTATATTATCTCATAATATCCCTTAAAAAATAAATTAAAACAAAAAATGCCAAGGAATAATCCTGGCATTTTTTTGTTTATTTTTTCTTTATTAACTTAGCTTCATCATTTAGTGATTTAAATAGTGATATGATCATAAGTATCATTATGAAAGAAAATGGCAGAGCCGCTATAATGATAGTGTTTTGTAAGGCGGTGAGTCCATTAACCGACAATAAAATAAGTGCAACGGTCGATTGAATAACGCCCCATGTAAGTTTAACGCTATTAGGTGGCGTTAGTGAACCGTTGGTCGACTGCATACCGAGAACAAATGTTGCAGAGTCTGCAGATGTGATAAAGAAAGATGCGATTAAAAGAATTGCAAATAGAGAAATGATTAAAGAGAATGGCATTGTATTAAACATTTCAAAAATAGTCAATTCTGTCGGAAGACTTGCTAAATCTGCAAGGCCTTTCTTTTGTAAATCAATCGCTGTTGTACCAAAAGATGAGAACCAAATGGCGCTCAAAAGAGTGGGTACGACTAGTACTCCGAGCATAAATTCACGAATGGTTCTTCCTTTAGAAACGCGGGCAATGAACATACTAACAAATGGTGCCCACGAAATCCACCAAGCCCAGTAGAATATTGTCCACATATCTAACCATTCTCGGTTGGAAGAATCTAGTGGAGCAGTACTGAAGCTCATTTGAACAATATTTGATAAGTAACCACCAAATGAATCCGTGAACATGTTCAAGATTAGTAAGGTTGGTCCTAAAACAATTACAAAAACTAAAAGAGCAATAGCTAGGACTAAGTTAAGATTGGAAAGATATTTAATGCCCTTACTTAGGCCAGACCATGCAGATCCTATGAATAAGACAGTAACAACCGCAATAATGACAAATTGTGAGAAGATGCCCATTTCAACACCAAATAAATAGTTAAGACCTCCGTTAATTTGAACAGCGCCGAAGCCAAGGGAAGTTGCTACTCCAAATGCTGTAGCAAAAACAGCTAGCACATCGACAAGGACGCCCCAAGGACCTTCCATTTTTTTGCCGAAGATTGGCTTCAGCGTTGATGAAATTAATCCCGGTTCCCCTTTGCGGAACTGGAAGTAAGCAAGAGATAAGGCAACTACTCCATACATAGCCCATACATGGAATCCCCAATGGAAAAAGGATTGTCGTAAGGCTTCTTTAAATGCAGCATTCGTATTAGGGTCTTCAGTGGCAGGACTAGTTGCGAAGTGAGATAGAGGTTCAGCGGCTCCGTAGAAGACAAGTCCGATTCCCATACCTGCTGAAAATAGCATGGCAAGCCAAGATATTAAACTGAAATCTGGTCGATCGGTATCCTTCCCTAATCGTATTTTCCCGTAGGGACTGAAGATAAAAAAGATGCTAATTAATACCATAACGGACATGAGTAGCATGTAATACCAACCAAATGTTGTGGAAACAAATGTTTTAGCACGAGTAGTAATAGCCTCAAAACTCTCGGGAGCTAGGGCTCCATACCCGACGGCCAAAATGATAAGGCCTATTGTAATATAAAATACTTTTGAAATATTCTTCATGTTTCCTCCTTTTAAAATCAACTAAGTTAAGTGTAATACTATACTAAGATAAAGTTGTTTAATCAACCCATATACCCAAAATCATCGTATTGTTTATATTTATAGCCATTTTTTAATATAATTAAACATTTAAACTAGTTATTTTGTATGAAATATAAAAAGTTTAAATTATTTGAATAAAATAACTATTTTATTGACAGCTTAACTGATTAAATTTAATCTAATTTTAACCAATATATATTAATAGTTATAAAAAGCCTACATATTGCTAAATTCTAGGGGTCATAGGTCTTAAAGAAGAAGCGAGATTATAACATGGATGTGTAAACCTCTTCTTATTTAAATAGGGGTGTAGTTTTGTTTCAACAATCTTACATAAAGGAGAAATGAACAAATGTCATTAGAACTGCTGCAGGCTTTAAAAGTATTAAAAGAAAAACAATGGGTAGATCTTACACATACTTTCGGTCCCAACTCCCCACATTTTTCAGCATTTGATGCTGCAGAAATAAAAACATTGTTTAACCATGATGACGGTTTTTTTGCCCAAGCTTTTACATTTGCAGGTCAGTATGGAACACATATTGATGCTCCAATTCACTTTGTAAGAGACACTCGTTATTTAGAGGAACTAGAATTAAAAGAACTGGTCCTTCCTTTAGTGGTAATTGACAAGTCTAAGGAAGCGAAGGAGGACAATAATTATACTTTAACAAAAGAAGATATTATATCGTTTGAAGAAGAGCATGGGGAAATTGAAGAGGGTGCGTTTGTAGCGCTTAGAACAGATTGGAGCAAGCGCTGGCCAGATGTAGAAGCGTTTAATAATAAGGATATGGAGGGGAATAATCGAGCTCCAGGATGGGGAATAGAAGCATTAAAATTTTTGTTTGAGCAAAGAAAAATTAAAGCTATTGGTCATGAAACATTTGACACTGACTCGGCAATTGATTATCAAAGAAACGGAACATTACTAGGAGAATACTACGTGCTAGAAAGGGATACATATCAAATCGAACTGTTAACGAACTTGGATAAGATCCCTGCCAAAGGTTCAGTGATTTTTAATATAGTACCAAAACCTGAAAAAGCATCTGGATTTCCCGTAAGGTCCTTTGCCATTTTACCTTAAGCATAGTAAAAAAAGAATGTCTTTAAAAAAAGGCATTCTTTTTTTATTGGGCATTGAGGTGTTTGTCTAGGTTGTCTGCCACTTTCTTGCATCTATTAGTATAAGTGCAAGAGGAGGTGAAAATAATGAATAATCACCATATGTGTCATTCGTGCGGCCAAACAAAAGGTTGGGGTCAATCATGTGGTTGCCGACGACAATTACCAGCAGCGGAACCGATTGTTTGTCCACCACAATATCGTGTTAGTGACTCTTTCGTACCAAGAATGCAGCCAGTCATTCAACCAATTGTAAATGTCAATAGAGAGCACATCGTAAATGTTCCTCAATATTTCGTTACAGAGTCAAATGAAACCGTAGTAGTACCAGGAGTTCAACAAGCATACCCTGTTAACAACCCATCCCAAGGGGGATCCCATCGAGGATTTTTCTCTAGATTCCGTTAAAAGCTATAGAAGTGTAGCGTCGACTTAACCAGCTTAGTGTCTATATTTATCGAATATTGCAAATGCCCTTAATATGAGGTGCATTTGCTTTTTTATTTTATATAAATCCGCCAATTGATAGCAAAAACGAGATATTGTAATTTTCCGTATATTTTGATAAAGTGATGTTTACCAATAGAAAAATAGAGTTGAAGGTTGGGGGAAGAAGAGATGAAGTTATTTATATCAGTTGATATGGAGGGCATAACAGGCCTGCCGGATTACACATTTGTGGAATCGAACAAGCATAATTACGAAAGAGCGAGACGAATAATGACACAGGAAGCCAATGCAATTGTAGAAGGGGCTCTTTCTACAGGTGTTAAAGACGTACTGGTTAATGATAGTCATTCCAAAATGAATAATCTTTTAGTGGAGGAGTTACATCCAGAGGCATCTTTGATAACCGGAGATTTAAAGCCATATTCTATGGTTCAATCTTTAGATGAAAGCTACATAGGAGCAGTTTTTGCTGGATACCATTCTAGAGCTGGACAACCAGGAGTCATGAGTCATTCTATGATTTTTGGAGTTCGAAATATGTACATCAATGATGTAGTGATAGGAGAGCTTGGTCTTAATGCATACGTGGCTGGTTATTATGGAGTTCCTGTCATTATGGTTGCTGGAGATGACGGAGCTTGTAGAGAGGCGGAGGCTCTCATTCCAGGTATTATAACAGCTGCGGTAAAACAATCTATATCTAGGTCTGCTGTTAAAACCCTACACCCTCAAAAGTCGCAAGCTCTTCTTAAAGAAAAAGTGGCAGAGGCTATTAAGAAAAGAGATGAAATACTACCACTTATACCACCAGAACAACCTGTTTTAAAAATTGAATTTACTAATTATGGACAAGCGGAGTGGGCAGCACTAATGCCAGGATGTGAAATCATAGAAGGAACAACAATTGTAAAATTTGAAGCAAAAGACATTCTAGAAGCATATCGTGCAATGCTTGTCATGGTAGAGCTAGCAATGCAAACCAAATTCTGTTAGGAGGAAGCCTTCCGTGACAAAGTATATTATTAAGCGTTTTTTAATGATGATTGCAACAATCCTCATCATTGCAACTCTAACATTTGCATTAATGCACACGATACCGGGCTCTCCATTTGATGGAGAAAGAACTTCTAATCCTACTATTCAAGCAAACTTAGAAAAGTTTTATAAGCTAGATCAACCGATGTATGTGCAGTATTTAAACTATTTAAAATCGATTGTAACGTTTGATTTTGGACCATCCATTAAGAAACCAAATGAATCGGTAAACGAACTGTTGGCAAGGGGATTTCCAATTTCCTTTGAACTGGGTATGTCGACTATTTTAGTTGCATTATTGTCAGGTGTTCTTTTAGGTACATTGGCAGCCCTCCGGCATAACGGTATTATTGATTATTTAGCAATGACCTTTGCTGTTATTGGTATATCAGTTCCTAACTTTGTTTTGGCCACTTTGTTGATTCAACAGGTGGCGGTAAATTGGGAACTGTTGCCTCCAGCTACTTGGAGTAGTCCGTTGCATATGATTCTTCCAACTCTAGCCTTAGCCACAGGTCCTACAGCAATTATTGCTCGTTTAACGCGTTCCAGCATGCTAGAAGTGTTAACACAGGATTATATCAAAATGGCTAGAGCTAAAGGACTTTCACCAGCTAGAATTGTTTTTCGACATTCCTTAAGGAACGCCTTAATGCCTGTTGTAACAATTATGGGTACAATGCTGGCAGGTATTTTGACAGGTACCTTTGTAATCGAACGCATTTTTGCTATTCCGGGAATGGGAAAATATTTTGTGGAAAGCATTAACAATCGAGACTATCCCGTAATTATGGGAACTACAGTATTTTATAGCGCATTCTTAGTATTTATGCTCTTTTTAGTAGATATTGTTTACGGAGTACTAGATCCACGTATTAAATTACATCGTAAAGAGGGGGATGCATAATGACTAAAACGCAAGAGATAGTATCCCCGGTGGAAATAAAGGATGAATGGTTCCGTCCTAAAGAAAAGTCAGACGGAGAGGCGGAATTCGTTGTAAGGCCTTCCTTATCCTATTGGAAGGATGCTTGGAGAAGGTTAAAGAAAAATAAGCTGGCAATGGGTGGTCTTTTCTTTTTAATCCTTTTAACTCTGTTTGCTATTTTTGGACCAATTTTTTCCCCATATTCTATGGATGAGATGAATTATCCAATGCAAAATCAAGGACCATCGGCAGAGCACTGGTTTGGAACAGATGAAGCAGGACGAGATGTTTTTACAAGGACATGGTATGGTGCACGAGTTTCCTTATTTGTAGGGGTAATGGCTGCATTGATCGACTTCTTTATAGGTGTAATTTATGGTGGTTTTAGTGGTTATAAGGGTGGAAGAGCCGATGCGATAATGATGCGCATCATTGAAGTACTTTATGGTCTACCGCATTTATTGGTAGTTATTTTATTGATGGTAGTTATGGGGCCAAGCCTTACGACTATTATCGTTGCGTTAACTGTAACCGGCTGGGTAGGTATGGCCAGGATCGTACGGGGCCAAGTTTTACAGATTAAAAACTACGAATTTGTAACTGCATCCAAATCCTTTGGTGCAAAAAGCTCTAGAATCATTCGTAAAAATTTGTTACCAAACACAATGGGGCCGATTATAGTACAAATGACTCTTACGGTTCCGAGTGCTATATTCGCCGAAGCATTTCTTAGCTTTTTAGGGTTAGGCGTATCTGCACCAGCTGCCAGTTGGGGGGTAATGGCAAACGATGCACTACCTGTAATTTTATCTGGTCATTGGTGGAGACTGTTTTTCCCTGCATTCTTTATCTCTGTGACGATGTTTGCATTTAACGTATTAGGGGACGGCTTACAAGATGCCCTTGATCCAAAGCTTAGGAGGTAAGAATGGATGAATGAACATCAATTAGATCATGCAAAGGAACTTGCTCGAGGGAAAGTGGATGAGGTAGCAGTATCTTTACAATCTGATGACTCACTAGTGAGTCGGAATGGTAAAAAAGAAAGAAAAAAAATTACAGACGAGAAAATTTTACAGGTTAATAACCTACAAGTTTCCTTTAAAACATATGGTGGAGAAGTAGAAGCAGTAAGAGGGGTCAATTTTGATCTTTACAAGGGTGAGACGTTGGCAATCGTAGGCGAATCTGGCTGTGGGAAAAGTGTCACCTCTAATGCAATTATGGGATTGATACCTGAACCAGCCGGCAGGATTAAGAATGGTAGTATTTTGTTTAAAGGGAAGGCATTAACAAAGCTCAGCAAATCTGAACTAAGAAAAATCCAAGGTATTGACATATCTATGATTTTTCAAGACCCTATGACTGCGTTAAACCCAACGCTCACTATTGGTGAGCAGTTAACGGAAGGTTTGCGCACCCATAAAAAAATTGGGAAGCATGAAGCAAAATTAAAGGCAATTGAAATGCTTAACCTAGTAGGCATACCAAATCCAATAGAACGGTTAAAGCAATATCCTCATCAATTTTCAGGAGGGATGAGGCAGCGTATTGTTATTGCAATTGCTTTGATTTGTGATCCAGAACTCCTTATAGCAGATGAGCCAACGACCGCTTTAGACGTAACTATACAAGCACAAATATTGGAACTTTTTGAGGAAATTCAAAGGAAAACGGATATTTCCATTATTTTAATCACACATGATTTAGGTGTTGTGGCTAAAATTGCAGACCGCATTGCGGTAATGTACGCTGGTAAAATTGTGGAGATAGGTGATAAAAGAGAAATTTTTTACACTCCACAGCACCCCTATACACAAGGGCTTCTCAATTCTGTTCCACGGTTAGATTTAATGGAGGAGGAGCTACAACCAATAGATGGAACACCACCGGATCTTTTCGCTCCACCGACTGGCTGTCCGTTTACTGCTCGTTGCAAATTTGCAATGGAAGTGTGTGATCATGTTTATCCATACACTAGTAAGCTATCAGATGCTCATGCAGTAGATTGTTGGCTTCAGGATGAGAGAGCAAAAGTATTACAAGTACAAAAGTAAAACAGGATGAGGGCGCGCAAGTGCATTCACATATAGAAAACAAAGGGGGAAAATAGGATGAAGAAATGGCTTTCATTATTAATTATGGCTTTGTTTGTTCTTGTGTTAAGCGCGTGTACAGCCAATGAAGAGGCTGGGAAAACACCGACTGAGACAGAGCCGACTACAAAGACAGAAGGTGAAGGAAAAGAAGAACCTGTTGTGGAAACGGAAAAAGTGCTTAAGCTAAACAACGGAAACGAACCTACGTCATTTGATCCATCAGTAGGGTTTGATGCGGTATCTTGGAGCGCATTAAACAATTTGATGGAAGGCCTTGTAAGACTAAATAAGGACCATCAAGCAGAAGAAGCTACTGCTGAAAAGATTGACGTATCAGAGGATGGTTTAACATATACATTTACAATTCGTGAGAATGCAAAATGGTCAAATGGAGATCCTGTCGTAGCAGGTGATTTTGTTTATGGCTGGTTGCATATGTTAAATCCAGAAACTGCTTCTCCAGCAGCATTCTTAGCTTACTTCATTGAAGGGGCAGAAGCTTACAATAATGGAGAAGGAGCAGCTGACGCGGTTGCTATTAAAGCAGTTAGCGAGAAAGTATTTGAAGTTAAACTTGCTGCGCCAACAGAGGCATTCTTAAATATTATTACAAATCCAAGCTTCTTCCCTGTAAATGAGAAGGCAGCTACAGAAAACCCAGAATGGTTTACAGAAGCAGAATCATTTGTAGGAAATGGTCCATTTAAATTAGCTAGCTGGGATCACGATGTAAGCTTTACTTTTGAGAAAAACGAGAACTATTGGGATGCAGATACTGTTAAGCTAGACAAGGTTGAGTGGGCAATGATTGATGATTCTAATACGGAGTATCAAATGTATAAAACTGGTGATTTAGACGTTTCAGGTGTACCATCTGAACTTGCAGATCAATTGTTGAACGATCCGGAGTTAAAAAATGAAGACCAAGCAGGTCTGTATTTCTATCGTTTCAACGTTTCTATGGAGCCTTTTACAAACAAAAAAATTCGCCAGGCGTTCGGTATGGCTGTTGACCAACAAGAAATAGTAGAATTCGTAACAAAAAATGGTGAAAAAGCAGCAGAAGGATTTGTTCCTTACGGATTTATTGGTCCAGATGGCAAGGAATTTAGAGAGACTGCTGGAAAGCTCATTCAACATGATGCTGAAAAAGCAAAAGCACTTTTAGAAGAAGGTATGAAAGAGGAAGGATACAATGAACTTCCAACAGTAACCTTAACTTATTCAACTAGTGATACTCATAAGAAAATTGCAGAAGCACTTCAAAGTAAGTTCAAAGAAGTTCTTGGAGTTGAAATAGCCCTACAAAATGTAGAGGCAAGCGTGTTTGCTTCAGAACAAAAAGAGTTTAAATATATGTTATCACGCTCTTCGTTCTTATTTGACTATGCAGACCCTGTTAATGCATTAGAAAGCTTTATTACTGGTTCTTCTATGAACCGTACTACTTGGTCTAACCCAGAATTTGATAAATTAATAGCAGATATCAAAAATGAAACAGACCCGCAAAAACGTTGGGATATGCTGATTCAAGCTGATAAATTCCTTATAGAAGAAATGCCGGTTGTACCTATTCACTATTACAACCAAGTTACGCTTGAGAAGTCCAATGTCAAAGGAATTGTTAGACATCCAGTTGGATACATGGATTTAAAATGGGCAGATAAAGAATAAATAAAGATTTATTCCCTAAAAAAAGATGCGGCACTTTTACGAGTGCCGCCCCTTTTCTTTAAAAACAAAGGAGATTATACATATGAAAATAAGACCAAAACGATTAAAAAAAGGGGACACAATTGGGATTATTGCTCCAGCTAGTCCACCTAATATAGATCAACTGAACCGCTCCCTATCGTTTTTAGAGGAATTAGGATTATCTTATAGGATGGGAAAAAGTGTACAACAAGTTAATGGGTATCTAGCGGGCACAGACGAAGAGCGACTAGAAGATTTACATGAGATGTTCGCGGACCCAAATATAGACGGTATTATATGTGCTTGTGGAGGCTATGGTACGGCAAGGTATGCTGACCAAATAGATTATCAACTAATGAATGAAAATCCTAAAGTTTTCTGGGGTTACTCAGACATTACATATTTACATACTAGCATGAATTTATACTCTGATATCGTTACATTTCATGGCCCTATGTTAGCGTCAGACGTTGGAAAAAGTACATTTAGTGATTTATCTAAAAAAATGTTTCTTCAATTATTCCAGCCAATGGAGCTACATTATACAGAGGATATATCTCCTCTATCAGTAGTTTCGCCTGGAGTCGCTAGAGGAGAACTTGTAGGCGGTAATTTATCACTTCTTGCAAGTGGGATAGGGACTAAATATGAAGTTGATACTCAAGGGAAGCTGTTATTAATAGAGGATATTGGAGAAGAGCCTTACAAGGTTGACGGTATGCTCAATCAATTAAGGTTAGCGGGTAAGCTAAACGCGGCAGCTGGGTTTGTCATTGGAGATTTCTGTGATGCGGAGCCTAAGAGAGGAAAAAAATCATTAACGATGGATGAAGTTTTTAATCATTATTTAGGGGATTTAGGGAAGCCAGCATTAAAAGGTTTTCTGATTGGTCATTGTCAGCCGCACTTTGCAATTCCTTTAGGAGTGGAAGCGGTACTGAATACGGAGAATTTGACGCTAGCAATATTACCTGGAGTTGAGTAAGGGGGAGTCACGAGTGAAAATACAATCTATTGAGACATTTTATGTGGCAGTGCCACTGACAAAACCTTTTAAAACCGCACTTCGTACGGTCACTACTGCTTATTCCATAGTCGTGAAGGTAACTACCGAGGAAGGAATAGTGGGCTTTGGGGAGGCTCCTCCAACACATGTAATTACTGGTGATTCCTTGGAAAGTATTCGTTACGCTATAAACGAAGTAATATCCCCACAAGTAATTGGGCTTTCTTTATTAGAGAAAGAGTTAATCTTTCAAAGAATTCATAAAGCTATTGTCAGAAATTCGAGTGCTAAAGCTGCTGTTGATATGGCTATCTTTGATCTCTTAGGTCAATATGCGAAACTACCACTATACCAGTACTTAGGAGGATATCGAAACAAGCTGATTACTGATTTTACAGTAAGCGTTAATGATCCTATTGAGATGGCAGAGGATGCCTATCGTTATGTTGGTCAAGGTTTTCAAACGTTAAAGGTGAAAGTTGGAATAGGTACAATTCAAGAAGACATTAATCGTATTCAGGCTATTAGGAAGCGGGTAGGGAAAGAAATTAAAATTAGATTAGATGCCAATCAGGGCTGGAATGCAAAAGAAGCAGTCCGTGCTATCGGAACAATGGAAGACGCAGGGCTAAATATTGAATTTGTTGAGCAACCAGTATCTTCAGATGATATAGAGGGCTTAAAATACGTAACTGAAAGAACAATCACTCCTATTATGGCGGATGAAAGTGTTTTCTCTGTATATGATGCCAAACGTGTGTTAGACATGCGTGCTGCTGACATGATTAATATTAAATTAATGAAATCTGGCGGTATTCATCAAGCTATAAAGATTAACGCATTAGCAGAGGCAAGTGGAGTTATATGTATGGTGGGCAGCATGATCGAAACTAAATTAGGCATAACAGCAGCTGCTCATTTCGCAGCAAGCCAACCAAATGTTCAATTCTATGATTTCGATGCTCCTTTAATGCTTGCAGAGGACATAGTCACTGGTGGTGTAATCTATGAAGCTAGCAGCATGACATTTTCAGAAGGCTATGGGTTAGGGATTGAGAGCATAAAAACGGAGGGGGAGAAGCAATGACGTTAGTGAGTAATCATTGGATTTGTGCAGTAAAGGTCGCAACTGTTTGGACAGAGCCTGCTTCTGCTAGAGAAGTAGACAGTCCAGGAATTTCAAATCCTGTTCAGTTAGGAGAGTGGCTAGAAGCTCTTCCATACAAGGAACGTCTTGCTTTATGTGATGAAAATCGTGTTCAAACCCAACTCCTCTATGGTGAGCCGGTTATGGTGGATGAGATAAGTGATGGTTGGGCTAAAATTATCGCAGTGTGGCAACCATCTAAAAAAGATGTAAGAGGATATCCTGGTTGGGTGCCGTTAGTCCAATTAAAAGAAGTGACTGAGGTCGAAAATAAAGGCATTGTCCGAGTGAAGGATAGTAAAACTCAGCTATGGGATATGGAAGAGAAACCCCTACTTGTTCTACCATTTAATGCAATCCTTCCTGTTATATCGGAAACAAGTAGCTATTATAAGGTTCAAGCTCCAAATGGAGAGACATTGATCCGAAAAGAAAATGTACAATTTGCAGAGTCTATTGAGCAACTACCAAAACTTCCACCAGAGGAAGCGGTGAAGCTGGGAGAATTATATTTAGATTTACCTTATTTATGGGGAGGAATGTCCCCATACGGCTATGATTGCTCTGGTTTTTCATACAATATGTTAAAGGCGTGTGGCTATTTGATCCCTCGTGACGCAAGTGATCAGGCCATAAAAGGAAAAGAAGTGTCGAAGGATGACCCCTCTTTATGGAAAAGAGGAGATTTGTTGTTTTTTGCAAATGATGAAGGAACTGGACCCGTGCGACATGTTGGGTTTTACTATGGGAACGGCCAATTATTACATTCGCCTTCGACAGGTAAGTCGGTGGAGATTTTAGTGTTAGAAGGCTCAAAATTAGAAAAAGAGATATGTGCAGTAAGAAGATATGACGGTTAGGGGGGAAACATATGACGGAGAATGTTCTATTATCTGTAAAGGATTTAAAACGTCATTTTGAGGTAGGTCAGGGCAGTACATTAAGAGCAGTTGACGGTATTAGCTTTGAAATTTTCAAGGGAGAAACATTTGGTCTAGTTGGGGAATCAGGCTGTGGAAAATCTACTGCTGGTCGCACTATTTTAGGTTTGTATAACCGAACAGAGGGAGATGTGCTGTTCGAAGAGAAAAATGTTCATGAAATGAACGATAAAGAACGCAAAAATTATTTAAAGAAAATGCAAATGATATTCCAAGATCCCTATGCATCCTTAAATCCAAGATCTACTGTTTTAGAAATTATCGCTGAGCCTATGGAAATTCATAAACTATATAATTCTAAAAAAGAGGTAAAAGAAAGGGTTTATGAATTGTTAGAGGATGTTGGTCTTAATCGTGATCATGCCAATCGATATCCCCATGAATTCTCTGGAGGGCAGAGACAACGTATTGGAATTGCTCGAGCCCTTGCTCTAGATCCGGAATTTATCATAGCAGATGAACCAATATCAGCATTGGATGTTTCGGTACAAGCCCAGGTAGTAAAATTATTACAGCGCCTTCAAAAAGAAAAAGGCTTGACCTACTTATTTATAGCGCATGACTTGTCTATGGTTAAATATATTTCTGATCGTATCGGTGTAATGTATTTAGGGCATATGGTTGAGCTGACAACAAGTAGCCAATTATACGATAGCCCATTACATCCTTACACTCAGGCATTGTTGTCCGCTATCCCAATTCCAGATCCGGATATCGAAGAATCTCGTCAACGAATTATCCTTCAAGGTGAGTTGCCAAGTCCGATCAATCCACCGTCAGGCTGTGTATTCCGCACTCGCTGCCCGCATGCTATGGCAATATGTTCAGAGAAAAAGCCGATTTGGCAAGAGCAAGAGCCGGGTCACTTTGTAGCATGTCATCTTTATAATTGATATTTTAAAAACCACCAGTCTAATTAACATTGGATTGGTGTTTTTTTATTTACAGAGAAGTATATAAATTATGTCCCAAAAGCTAAAGACCTTTAAATTTAGCGAAGTTGAGCAGATCAAATAGATCTTTTAAAGAAAAATTTAATTTTATATATAGGAGTTTGTTCTTCCTCCAACATTTATTATGTTGTGGATTGAAGCGACAGGCGGCGACTCCAGCGGGGTAAGGGAGACAGATAAGACATCACAAACGACGCGCTAGCGACGGTGATGGCTTATCGCTTCCGCCGTATAAAGCGGAAATCCACCATACTTGTTCCAAGTTTTACTTTTTTAGAAGTATAAAAAGGTGCTGGAGCTTTTCTGTTTTTTTCAAAGTGGTGATCTAGCTTTACAAACATTATCCCTTGATATCAAATAGAAAGGGTTATGGTGGACGGAATCTGCCTTTCTCATTTTTTCAACCTTTCATCCGTTATTCCCATGAAAGGAATTAAATTGAAAATTTGTTTGACTCTATGTTAAATCCTAGTGTATTATGTAACTAATACACTAGGATGGTGAGGATGAAATATGAGTCAATGGAAAGGCTTGATTTGGAAAGAATGGATGGCGTATAAATCCTTACTTTTAATTGGATTACTTATTAACGTACTGGTAGTACTAATGGGCCCATATTTGTTAAAGGTAATCTTCGGAATAGATTTTAGTTTAGGGAATGTACTGCTTGTTTTATCATCGATTTGGGTTTTGGGGCACATTATAGGAATGCCTATTTTGTTCTTTGCAAGCTTAGAAAAGGATATGAAACGTTCGGACATGTGGTTTCATACAAATGCATCTATGTATAAGCTGCTTGGGGCAAAGCTATTTGCATTTTTTGTATTCACCTTTATATCACTTTTAGTTGTCATAATAACTACAATGATTGGTTATTGGCTTTTCCAACCCTTAGAGGATACTAGTATGCTTTGGATTATGAAATTAGAGGTATATTTTTTATTTACTTCAGCTTTTGCAGCACTTACTTTTACTATCGGAATCTTGGTTACTTGGGTGCTTGGCCGACTTTTAAGACCAATCAATAAAGCGTTATCTAATATAGTATCTATCGTCTTCTTTTTCTTTGCATTCCATAACTACGCAAAATTTACAGAAAGTAAGCTATATGAAACACTAACTAGCTACTGGAAAATAAACCTGCCTGAGATGAATGTAAGAGAAATTAGCTCCAAAGATTTTTATATGTTTTTAGAGGTTACGGATCACTTTTACGTAGGACAAATTATATTGGAATTTGTTGTTTTTACATGCTTATTTATAATCTCAACATTTGTTTTACAAAGGAAAGTGAGAGGATACACCTATGATTGATTTTCTTCCGGATAAGCCCATCTATCAACAAATCATGGAGAAAATTTTTGGGGATTTATTAAAGGGAAACGTGAAGCCTGGGGATCGTTTACCTTCGGTAAGAGAATATGCACTAGAATTCGGTGTTAATGCCAATACAATGCAACGTGTCTATAAAGAGTTGGAGTTGTTGCACCTAACAGAGACCAAACGAGGGCAGGGGACGTTCGTGACTGAGGATATGCAAAGATTAGAAGAGCTAAGAGAAGAGATGAAGCAGACGCTAGTGACTACATTTCTTCATCAAATGGAGTCATTTGGATTTACAGAAGAGGAGATTATTGTCCAGTTATCCTCCCGTAAAAGAGGTGAGTTGAATTGATTGATATAAATGGGTTAACTAAGAGGTATGGAGGCAAGATAGCGGTAAATGATGTAACAATTACTTTTGCTAAAGGTAAAATAATTGGTTTAGTCGGTGAAAATGGAAGTGGGAAATCTACACTTTTAAAGCTGATGGCAGGGGTATTGCTTACTAAAAGTGGGTCCATTCAAATTGATGGAGAGCCTGTGTCATATCTCGTAGCTAAAAAAGTAGCATATTTACCAGACGCGGATGACGTTTTTCCATATTTCACAGTGAAACAGCTATTTCGATTCTAGTTCTCAGTTCGATGATTTTAGTTATGATAAGGCTTGTATCGTAGCTGATTTTTTACAGCTAGATATACATGCCCCTTTAAAAAAATTATCAAAGGGAAATCGAGGGCGAGCAAAAATTGCCGCTACACTAGGTAGAGAGGTAGATTATTATTTGCTAGATGAGCCTCTTTCTGGCTTAGACCCAATGGTAAGACAGTCTATTATAAGAGGATTTATACAGTTTATAGATATAGAGACACAGTCTATAATTTTATCTACTCACGAGCTGAAGGATATGGAACCAATTTTAGATGAAATTGTCGTGATGCGTGAGGGCTCGGTTATTGCTCATGAGTTGGTCGAAGATATAAGAGAATCACAAAGAAAAGATATTACGACTTGGATGACTAACTTATTCCAAGAACAAAGAGAGAACGAGTTAGAAGCAGCAAAGTCATATTAAATTTCCAAGAAAAATAAAAATGGAATTTTATAGAACTTATTTAGTTTATAGACGTATACCTTAATAAGAACAAAATTATTGATAAGGAAGGTGAATTAAATGGAGAGAAAACCAATAGTAAGACTACAAAATCTTACTAAAGTAATCGGGAAAAAGAAAATTATTGATGATCTTACATTAGATTTATATCCTGGGCAAATAACAGGATTTTTAGGGCCGAATGGAGCTGGGAAAACAACCACTATTCGAATGATGACAGGTCTTATGGAACCGACATCAGGAGAGGTATTTATAGAGGGGAAGCCTATTTCAGAGAATTTTGAGGAGTCCATGAGCAAGGTCGGGGTGATTGTAGAAAACCCTGAAATGTATAAATATATGAGTGGGTATAAGAATTTAGTTCATTTTGCACGAATGAATAAGAATATAACCAAGGAACGCATTGACGAAGTGATTGCTCAGGTAGGACTTCAAAAGCGTATTAACGAAAAGGTATCTACTTATTCTCTAGGAATGAGACAGCGTCTAGGTTTAGCACAGGCTATCTTACATAAGCCTAAATTTCTCATTTTAGATGAGCCTACCAATGGACTAGATCCTGCAGGTATTCGTGAATTCCGTATGTATTTAAGAAAAATAGCAGTAGAGCAAGGTGTGTCTATCTTTGTTTCAAGTCATCTGCTCGCTGAGATAGAGTTAATGTGCGATAGAATTGCAGTTATTCAAAATGGGAAGCTCTTATCTATTAAAGAGGTAAATGAACAGCAAAAATCTCATTATTACATTGAAGCATCAAATCAAGAAAAGGTAGTAGATTTCTTTAATTATAAGGAAATCACCTTTGAGTCTTTAGGAACTGGCTATGTAATCCCTCTAAACAAAGAAGAAGTTCCTGCTTTTGTTGCAGAAATGATTACAAATGATTTACAAATCTATTCCGTAACACCACATAGAAAAACATTAGAAGATCAATTCTTAGAAATTACAGGAGGTGGGCAAATTGCTGAATCTCGTACGAAATGAGTGGTTAAAGCTTTGGACTAAAAAATCAACATGGGTAATGACTATATTGCTCGTGTTGTTAATGCTTGCTTCGGCTGGTCTTGTAAAATGGGTATATTCAATAGATATTTCACAGAGTAGTGAAGGAGAAACTATTACTGTAGAAGAGATGACTGCCATTTCTGAGGGTCCTGAACTAACTAAATATAGAACTGATAATAATTTGTCTCCTATCGTTGACGATAGTGCACAAGGGTTTATCAGCGGTCTTCCAAATATGATGTCCGTTGTCACATTATTTACGGTAGTAGTGGCTGGTGGAATAGTAGCTTCTGAATTTTCCCAAGGAACAATTAAAATGTTACTAACTAGACCAATAAAGCGATGGAAAATTCTAACGTCTAAACTAATCACAGTTGGTCTGTTTGCAATTATGATGTCAATAGTTCTTCTTGTTTCGGGGATAATCTTTGGATACATTTTCTTTGATAATGTTCCAGGTACGCAGTTAGAGCTAGTCGATGGCAAGGTAGTGGAGGTTTCATACTGGGGCAGATTATTGCTTTTAACTGCTCTGTCTTTAGTAAATGTATTTGTAATTGGATCCTTAGCTTTTATGATTGGCTCAGTGTTCCGCTCTAGCTCATTAGCAATTGGAATATCTATTTTCCTAATGTTTGCAGGAGTACAAGTAACTCAAATTCTTGCAATGCTGGACTTTGAATTTCCGAAATACATTATATTTGCCAATACAAATTTAAGTCAATTTATCGGAACAAATACACCGCTAATAGAAAGCATGACCTTAAGTTTTTCTATTATAATAATTGTCGTGTATCTGTTAATATTCCTAGTAACAAGCTACTGGTCATTTACAAAACGTGATGTAACGGCGTAATTGCCTATTGCATATTTCAAAAACTTGTAGTATTCTGAATTTAACTTAAGGAAAGGAGTGAGGCATTATGGCTATTGTATATAACACAAAACGAATCAGTAAGTTCATGATGTCCCACTCTGTAATTTTCTAAATGTAGGCTGAATAGGTATTGGTTTGATTGTAAACAGACAATCGAGCTTATTTCTCCATACTTTTTGAAATTTCTTTACTAATGATCGGGAAACCATGATTGCTGATTCGTGCAATCATGGTTTTTTTGTTGCCCAGTATTTCGCCGAATAAAAAATGGCGATTAAAATATTTTTAGGGAAAATTAGGAGGAAATTTAAATTGAATTTAATCGAAAAGTATGGATGGAATAGTAAATGGGAAGAAAAGATGACGAGCAAAGGATTAGTAGGCCGAGTTTTACTCGAGCATAAACATTTATATCGAGTAGTCACAAATGATGGAGAGTGGCTATGCTCCCTTTCAGGTAAGTTTAAATTTGACAACAATCGAGAAGCTTTTCCGGCAGTAGGAGATTGGGTTGTTTTAGAGCAAATGCCAGGAGAAGAGAAAGGGATTATTCAACAGGTTTTACCGAGACAATCGCAATTCTCAAGAAAAGTGGCTGGTACAACTATGGAAATCCAATTGGTTGCAGTGAATGTAGATTATGTGTTTTTAGTGATGTCACTCAACCAAGACTTCAATGTTAGAAGGTTAGAGCGTTACTTACTCGCAGCTTGGGATTCGGGGGCGACACCAGTAGTTGTTCTAACGAAAAAAGATGCTTGTGAGCAATTGGATTATTATATCAATGAAGTCGAATCTATTGCATTTGGCGTCGAAATCTTTGCTGTTTCTAGTGTTACAGGAGAAGGAATAGAAGACTTGGCCGCTCTTCTTGGCGAAGGGAAGACAGGTGCATTACTTGGCTCTTCAGGTGTAGGTAAATCCTCCTTGATAAATGCTCTATCAGGAGAAGAAGTGATGGCGGTTAGTGACATTCGAGAGGATGACAGTAAGGGGCGTCACACAACAACTCATAGAGAGCTTTCTTTGTTACCTGGAGGAGGGCTATTGATAGATACACCAGGGATGAGAGAATTTCAGCTATGGGATTCAAGCGAGGGGATTAGCAACAGCTTCCAAGATATAGAAGAGCTTGCAATGCAGTGTCGATTTAGAGACTGTCAGCATAAAAAAGAGCCTGGCTGTACGATTCAGGAGGCTATTCGTTCTGGTGTACTAAAAGAGGACCGTTATAGGAGCTATGTAAAATTATTACGTGAACTTGCCCATATGGAACGTAAAAACGACTTGGCTGCACAAAAAACAGAGCGAGATAAATGGAAGCAATTATCTAAAGCCCAAAAAAACAATAAAAAAAGAAAAGTTTAAAGAGGTACGCAATGATTTTATTACTTGATCATCACAATCAATCTGTAGCAGAAGAAATGCTTGAAGTACAGCTTCCGGCTTATCGAAAGGAAGTGGAGATTATCGGTTTTGATGGCATTCCGCAGCTTAAGGAAACTACAGAGGATATTAAAGCTTCTAAAGAAATTTATATAGGAAAGTATGAAAAGGAACAACTGCTTGGTTTTATTTCATATGAAATTAATGGAGATGAAATGGATATCTGTAGGTTAGTTGTCCACCCTAATCATTTCAGGAAGGGAATAGCTTCTGAGCTGTTAAAATACGTATTGGACCTCGCTCCTGATAGTGTAAGTGTTATAGTATCTACTGGTGCAAAAAATAAACCGGCGCTTACTTTGTACGAAAGACACAACTTTTCCAAAATAAAGGACATTGAAGTAGAGCCTAATTTTTTTATTACACAACTCAAATACAATTCACAAATATAAGAATATAAGTTTCCATTTTGATACAACCTAAAACTACTGACAATAAATGTTGGTAGTTTTTTTGTTGTTTTTATGTTAGGCATATCAATTGCACATACAAAAATTTCGCTATATAATATAGTCAAATATAGTCAAAGTCAGTTTTAATGAGAAGAGGTGAGAGAAGATGAGAAATATATCTGACATTATTGAAGGTTATTTGAAGTCAATTATCGAAGAAGAAAGTAGAGGGCAGATTGAAATAAAGAGAAGTGAAATCGCTGAAAAATTTCACTGTGTCCCCTCGCAAATAAATTATGTTATAAACACTCGATTTACACAGGACCGTGGTTATTTGGTGGAAAGTAAGCGAGGTGGTGGTGGGTATATTCGAATCCTCCGCGTTCGGGCCCATACAAAAGCTGAATTGATTGAGCATATAATACAAAGTCTGGAAGCCGGGGCGTCTGAGTCCGCGACAGAAGATATTGTATTTAGATTATTGGATGAAGAAGTGATAACTAAGCGAGAAGCAAAAATTATTTTAGCAGCCTTAGCCAGAACGACTTTAGCCATCCCACTGCCTGCAAGAGACGATCTAAGAGCACGAATACTTTGTGCGATGCTATTAACGTTAAAATATGAAAAAAGTGAAAAATGAACGGGGTGTTGAAAAGTGATTTGTGAAAATTGTAAGCAAAGACCGGCCAAAGTGACGGTTACACAGGTGCATAACGGAGAACACTTTGAACGACATTATTGTGAGGTTTGTGCAAATAGCCTACACCCGTTTTATGTTGAATATAAACAAGACCCATTATCTCTCCATCAGCTTCTATCTAATTGGTTTAACCACGCGGATCAGCAGATGGTTCAACAAAAACAACAGAAAACACTTGAATGTAATGAATGTGGCTGGTCTATTGAGAGGTTCTTAGAGGAAGGTAAGTTTGGATGCGCTTCTTGTTATGAAAGCTTTCGTCCTCATTTACCCCAAGTTTTAAAACGTCTGCATAATGGCAATACGACACATATTGGAAAAGCACCAGGGGTACTTGGTGAAAAAATAGCTTTAAAGAAAAGAATTGAAGCGATACGTACACAAATGAAGGATGCTGTCGAGCATGAACAATTTGAGGATGCCGCTAAGCTGAGAGATGAAGTAAAAGAACTAGAAAAACAGCTTGCCGAAGGAGGTGGCGACCACTATGTCGGTTGATAACTTTTTAGATAATTCCAGATCTAGTTGGATGGAAGGGGAAGGAGAGCATTCTGACATTGTGATGAGCACAAGGATCCGATTGGCTAGAAATCTGAATGGATTTCGCTTCCCTCTTGCATTTACAGAGGACGAAGCGCATAAAATTGACCAATCTGTTTCAGCCACTTTGTTGGATGCTGCTGATGAAGCATTGCAAATGAAATTTTCCTCCATTCAGATAAAAGATGTATCTGAGCTCGGACGCCAAGTGTTAGTAGAAAAGCATTTGATCAGTCCCAAATTGGCAAATTCTCCGAATACAGGCTCCGTCCTTTTATCGGAGGATGAATCTGTTAGTCTCATGGTAAATGAAGAGGACCATATTAGGATCCAGTGCCTTTTTCCAGGCCTCCAAATTGAAGAGGCTTATAAACGGGCAGATAATATAGATAGCTTATTGGAAAAAGAATTACCTTACGCATTCGATGAACAGTTTGGATATTTAACAAGTTGCCCTACTAATACGGGCACTGGACTTAGGGCATCAGTTATGATGCATTTACCTGCATTAACGAAAACAAAACAAATGAATCGAATAGTAACCATTATTTCTCGACTTGGAATGGTAGTAAGAGGGATATATGGAGAGGGTAGTGAAGCGCTCGGCAATGTTTATCAGGTATCAAATCAAACGACACTTGGTAAGACTGAGGAGGATATACTTGCTGATCTTCAAAGCATTACGGAACAAATTATTCAAAAAGAAAGAGAAGCACGAGATGCACTATTAAAGCATTCTCCCAATACACTAGAGGATCGTCTTTATCGTTCGTTAGGAACCTTATCCTATGCTCGTCTTATGACAACGGAGGAGGCAGCAAGATGCCTATCCGATGTACGCTTAGGGATAGATATTGGACTTATTCAAGATGTGGATATGTCTATCTTAAATGAATGTATGGTTTTTATGCAGCCAGGATTTTTACAAAAGTATGCTGGTACAACTTTAAATGCTTCGGAGCGTGATATGTTTCGAGCTAAGCTGTTAAGGGAACGTTTGCAAAAAGGAGAAAAAGAGAAAACAAAAGGAGAGGAACCTGCATGATGTTTAATCGATTTACGCAAAGATCGCAAAAAGTTTTACAATTAGCTCAAGAAGAGGCTATTCGCTTAAAGCACGAATCTATAGGAACAGAACATATATTACTTGGACTTATTCGAGAGGGCAGTGGTATTGCGGCAAAAGCTTTAGAAGCAATTGAAGTAGATCCAAAAGTAATAGAAGCAGGTATTGAGGAGCTAGTTGGAACTGGGGCAGAGGAAGTCGGCCCTATTGTTCACTATACGCCTCGCGCTAAGAAAGTGATTGAACTTTCAGTGGATGAGTCTAGAAAGCTTGGTCATTCTTATATTGGAACAGAGCATTTACTTCTCGCGTTAATCCGTGAAGGAGAAGGTGTAGCTGCAAGAGTGTTAAACAATGCAGGTGTAAGCTTAAACAAAGCGCGCCAGCAGGTACTTCAATTATTAGGAAGCTCCGATCAATCTCATAGTAATAGCAATTCCAATGGGGTCGCTCCAGCTAGCACGCCTACGTTAGACGGGTTAGCAAGGGATTTAACTCAAATTGCAAGAGAAGGTACGCTAGATCCAGTCATCGGCCGTAGCAAGGAAATTACACGCGTTATAGAAATTTTGGCTCGTCGTACGAAAAACAATCCAGTTCTTATAGGAGAACCAGGTGTTGGTAAAACTGCAATTGCAGAAGGTCTTGCTCAACAAATTGTACAAAATGAGGTACCGGAAATATTAAGAGATAAACGTGTTATGACTTTAGACATGGGTACGGTTGTTGCTGGTACTAAATATCGGGGAGAATTCGAAGACCGCTTGAAAAAAGTAATGGATGAAATTCGCCAAGCAGGGAATGTCATTCTATTCATCGACGAACTTCATACATTAATTGGTGCTGGTGGAGCAGAAGGTGCGATCGATGCCTCTAATATTTTGAAGCCTGCTCTAGCTCGTGGAGAGATTCAATGTATCGGTGCAACTACTTTAGATGAGTATCGCAAATATATTGAAAAAGATGCTGCACTGGAACGTCGCTTCCAGCCGATTCAAGTTGACGAGCCTTCTGCTGAAGAAGCGATACAAATTATCTATGGATTACGTGACCGCTATGAAGCGCATCACCGAGTGAAAATTACAGATGAGGCAGTAGAAGCAGCTGTTAAAATGTCAGACCGTTACATTTCAGACCGTTTCTTGCCTGATAAAGCGATAGACTTAATCGATGAGGCTGGTTCTAAGGTACGACTTCGTTCCTATACAACTCCTCCTAATTTAAAAGAATTAGAAGCTAAGTTAGAAGCTGTTCGTTCTGAGAAAAATGCAGCTGTTCAAAGCCAGGAATTTGAAAAAGCAGCATCTTTCCGTGATAAAGAACAGAAGATAAAAGATAAATTAGAAACAATGAAAAACACTTGGAAAGAAAAACAAGGCAAAGAAGAATCAGAAGTTACTGTAGAGGATATTGCCTCTGTTGTCTCTATGTGGACGGGAATCCCTGTTTCCAAGCTTGCTCAAACAGAATCTGAGAAATTATTAAAACTAGAAGACAAATTACATGAACGAGTTATAGGTCAAAAAGAAGCTGTAGATGCTATTTCTCGTGCTATCCGTCGTGCTCGCGCAGGGCTAAAAGATCCTAAGCGTCCAATCGGTTCGTTTATCTTCTTAGGTCCTACAGGAGTAGGTAAAACAGAACTAGCTCGCGCGTTGGCAGAGGTAATGTTCGGGGACGAGGATGCAATGATTCGAGTAGACATGTCTGAGTACATGGAAAAACACTCTACTTCTCGTTTAGTAGGTTCACCTCCTGGATATGTAGGTTTCGATGATGGTGGTCAATTAACTGAAAAAGTTCGTCGCAAGCCGTATTCGGTTATTCTTTTAGATGAAATCGAAAAAGCACATCCAGATGTCTTCAACATCCTTCTACAAGTATTAGAAGATGGTCGTTTAACAGATTCTAAAGGACGTACGGTGGACTTCCGTAATACAGTAGTAATTATGACGTCAAATGTTGGAGCTGACGCACTTAAATACAATAAGCATGTAGGATTTAATCTACAAGAGGCTGGGAAAACGGATTACAAAGATATGAAAGGTAAAATGCTTGAAGAATTGAAAAAAGCATTCCGCCCAGAATTCTTAAACCGTTTGGATGAAATGATTGTGTTCCACTCATTAGAAAAAGAACACTTAAAACAAATAGTGACATTAATGACTGAACAGCTAGCGAAGCGTCTAAAAGAACAAGGAATAGAGCTAGTGCTTACGGAAGCTGCCCAAGACAAAATTACTACCGAAGGTTACGATCCAACATACGGAGCACGTCCGTTGCGCCGTGCATTACAAAAACATGTGGAGGATCGCCTTTCAGAGGAATTGTTGAAAGGGGAAGTTTTAACGGGTCAGCGTGTAGTATTTGATGTAGAAAATGACGAATTTGTTGTTCGTACAACAGAACCTGTCACAGAAAGTTAATAATATAGGCATTCCGAGATTACCGGAATGCCTTTTTTACAGGTTAAGAAAGTTTATGATTTTTGTGTAAAGTATTTGTCTAGCTCCAGCACCTAGCCACTCGAGGTCAAATGGAAAAAAGCTGCTCATCCGCTTTTCTCCATTTTGTTGTCGTGGCAGACATAGGCGCTTGTGCTTTTCTTAATAGGAGGTTCATATGGCTAAAAAGAAAACAAAATTTATGTGTAACTCTTGCGGCTACGAGGCTGCCAAATGGATGGGTAGATGTCCGGGGTGTGGAGAATGGAACACTATGGTGGAAGAGGTAGAGGTAGTCTCTAAGGGACCTAGACATTCTTTTCAGCATTCGTCTGGAGTCACTCAAAAAGCAACCCCAATCATATCCATTGAAACAGTCGAGGAACCACGTGTACAAACTGATTTAGTAGAATTGAATCGTGTATTAGGCGGAGGAATTGTGCCAGGCTCCCTAGTTTTAATTGGGGGAGATCCAGGTATAGGTAAATCAACGCTTCTTTTACAAGTTTCTGCTCTTCTTGCGAATAAAGGGGAAAGAGTACTCTATATATCAGGAGAAGAATCAATCCGCCAGACAAAACTCCGAGCGGAACGTCTAGGAGTCACTTCAAATGAACTTTATATTTATTCGGAAACCAATTTAGAATTGATCAATGAAACGATTGATCAAGTAAGCCCACGGTTTGTAATAGTGGATTCTATCCAAACGGTTCATCATCCAGAGGTAACAAGTGCCCCAGGAAGTGTATCCCAAGTGCGTGAAAGTACAGCTGAGCTAATGCGGATTGCGAAAACTAAAAATATTGCCATTTTCTTGGTGGGACATGTAACTAAGGAAGGCCAAATTGCTGGTCCAAGAATACTCGAGCATATGGTAGATACTGTTTTATACTTTGAGGGAGAACGTCATCATAATCATCGCATATTGCGCTCACAAAAAAATAGATTTGGTTCTACCAATGAGATTGCTATTTTTGAGATGGTGCAACAGGGTTTAAGGGAAGTACTTAACCCATCTGAATTATTTTTACAGGAGCGTTCCCAGGGAGCGGCTGGATCTGCCATTGTTGCCTCAATGGAAGGGACAAGACCGATTTTAGTAGAGATTCAAGCGCTTGTGACACAATCGAGCTTTAATTATCCAAAAAGGATGGCCACAGGGATTGATCAAAATCGAATTTCTTTATTAATGGCCGTGCTAGAAAAACGCATGGGACTGCTACTTCAAACGCAGGATGCCTACATAAAAGTTGCCGGTGGAGTAAAATTAGACGAACCTGCCATCGATTTAGCCGTCCTAGTAAGTATCGTATCTAGTTTTAGAGATACGGGTGCTGCTCCAACCGACTGTTTTATAGGTGAGGTAGGATTAACAGGAGAAGTAAGAAGAGTATCTAGGATTGAACAAAGAGTGCAAGAGGCAGCTAAGCTAGGCTTTAAACGAGCAATTATCCCTGCATCTAATATGGGGGGCTGGGATTATCCGAAGGGTCTGCAGGTTATTGGAGTAGAGTCTGTAAACCAGGTGATGAAAGAAGCCTTTTCATAAAAAGAAATAAGATGTTGCGGGGGAATAAAGTATTCAAGTTTAACTCTTGTTTTAACTGGGTGTACTCATAGATTTAAAAGTAACAGATAGGTAATCCTTTGCTTTGGTTGTACACGTTAGAGTGTCAATCTGACATTTTCATGTTAGTTTAGCGGGCAAGGGATAACCTTCTTCCTTGCGACTTATTAGACGTATAGGGAAAACAGGAAGTATAATAAAATTTAAATGGAGGTGGAAAATTTGTTAAAGTGGATTATCCAAATTGCTTTTGTATTGATAGGTGGAACATTAGGGTTGCTATTCTTACCGCACTTATATGAACTAATCAATTTATCCGACAACCCTTTGATTAATAATTTATATGTTTCCGTAATAATCGGAGCAATCATGCTGTATGTGGCTGCCCTATTTTTAACAGATTACTTAATACATTTTATCAAATGGATGGAAGAAAGGCTTTTAAAGGCCCCAATCGGAGATTTGTTATTTGGGACACTAGGGATGGTAATCGGGTTAGTGGTAGCTTTCTTCCTTGGCTCGGCTGTATCAACTATTGAGCTACCAGTCATTCGTTCGGTTGCCCCTGTTCTCTTAACCATTATTTTAGGATATCTAGGTTTCCAGGTAGGATACAAAAAGAGAGACGAATTGCTACATGTGTTCACCCCGTCCTCTAAACTACCTTCTTTGAAGAAAAAAACAGCTGAGGAGGAAGCCAAGGAACTTCCGTTGGGTACCTATAAGCTGCTAGACACGAGTGTCATTATTGATGGAAGAATAGCAGATATATCGGAAACGGGCTTTATGGAAGGTGTGCTAGTAGTTCCTCAATTTGTTTTAACGGAGCTTCAGCATATCGCAGATTCTTCTGATACGTTAAAAAGAACAAGAGGACGAAGAGGTCTAGATGTTTTAAACAAATTGAAGGATGAAAGAAGCACTGCGGTTTTAATAGTGGAGGAAGACTTTGATGATGTTCAAGAGGTCGACTTAAAGCTAATGCGTCTAGCCAAAAAAATGGGTGGCGTAGTAGTAACCAATGATTTTAATCTAAACAAAGTATGTGAATTGCATCAAGTGCGGGTATTGAATATTAATGACTTAGCTAATGCTGTCAAACCCGTAGTTATTCCCGGGGAAATAATGCATGTTGTTGTGATTAAAGATGGAAAAGAGCATAATCAAGGTGTAGCTTATTTAGATGATGGCACGATGATTGTAGTTGAAGGTGGTAAAGCGTTCATCGGACAAGCGATTAATGTGGAAGTGACAAGTGTCCTTCAAACATCGGCAGGACGAATGATCTTTGCGAAACCACAGGAAACGAAATAAGTAGTAAGGGGTGTTTCCTTTTAGGAGCATACCCTTTTTCTTTGTAACGGAGGAGGAAAACGAAATGGCTTACACAGTAATCTTACCAGCTGCGGGAAGTGGCAAAAGAATGGGAGCAGAGCATAACAAGCTTTTTATAGAATTAAAAAATATACCTGTACTAATACATACCCTCCGCGTATTTGAACGAGATCCCCAATGTGCTCATATTGTTTTAGCGGTAAAAAAAGATGAACAATCATATATAGAGCAGCTTCTTCTGCAGTATTCTATTCAAAAGGTTGCGGCAATAACTGAAGGAGGAGCAGAAAGGCAGCACAGTGTGTATGCAGGCTTGAAGGCAAGCCCCTCTAAAGAAGTTGTGTTAGTACATGACGCTGCTAGACCTTTCATCCATCAAGACGTTATCCATCGTCTAGTACAGGCCGCTGAAAAATTTGGAGCCGCTGTAGCAGCAGTTCGTGCCAAAGATACGATGAAAAAAGTTCAAAATGGTATAATACAGGAAACGGTTGAACGAGAGAGCCTATGGATCATCCAGACTCCACAGGCTTTTCAATATAACATATTGGAAAAAGCCGAAAGAATGGCAGAGCTAGAGTCCTTTTTAGGAACAGACGAGGCCATGTTGGTAGAAAGACAAGGTGAAAAGGTTCACATCGTGGAGAGCACCTATGATAACGTAAAGGTTACCACTCAAGAGGATCTACTTTTTGGAGAAGTAATTTTAAATAAACGAAAGCAGGAGGAACAATAAATTGTTAAGAATTGGACAAGGCTTTGACGTACATGAATTTGCAGACAATCGCCCATTAATAATAGGAGGAATCAAGATACCCTATGAAAGAGGGCTAATTGGTCACTCGGATGCGGATGTATTGCTTCATACAATTACAGATGCAGCGCTAGGAGCTATTGGAGAAGGAGATATTGGCAGACATTTCCCTGACACGGATCCCGATTTTAAAGATGCAGATTCCGCTAAATTACTCGAGCATATATGGAAGCTAGTAGATGCGCGAGGCTACAAGCTTGGAAATGTAGATTGCACTATTATTGCTCAGAAGCCTAAAATGGCTCCTTACATTGAGGAAATCCGTGCCAAAGTTGCAGAGCTTTTGCAAGCTGATGTGTCTCAAGTCAACGTGAAGGCAACGACTACTGAAAAGTTAGGATTTACTGGACGAGAGGAAGGAATTGCATCTTTAGCTACCATCCTTTTATTGAAAAAAGACTAACTTTAAAAAAACTACTGGCAGTGGTAGAATAGATAAAGTTTACTACTTTAGCAGACAGGCAAAAGTGAAGATATGCCTTGCCTTAAAAACTGATTGATTCCACTTTCCAGACGAAGGTTTAATTTAAACGCAAGATAACTAGGAGGATTTATAATGACACAAGAAGTTCGCGTACGCTATGCACCAAGTCCTACAGGAAATCTCCATATTGGAGGGGCACGTACAGCATTATTCAATTATTTATTTGCTCGCCACCATAATGGGAAATTTATCGTTCGTATAGAAGACACAGATATTGAGCGTAATATTGAAGGCGGAGAATTATCGCAGCTGGATAACTTAAAGTGGTTAGGAATGGAATACGACGAATCTGTAGATATCGGTGGACCTTATGCGCCTTATCGACAAATGGAGCGTTTAGATATTTACACAAAATATGCGGAAGAAATGCTAGAAAAAGGACATGCTTATAAATGCTTCTGTACTTCAGAGGAATTAGAAGCTGACCGTGAGCAACAAAAAGAAAATGGCGTGGCTGCACCGATGTATAACGGAAAATGCAGACATTTATCTAAAGAAGAAGTGCAAGAGAAGGAAGCGGCTGGAATGCCTTATACTATCCGTATGCGTGTGCCTGAAAATGTAACGTATACGTTTGAAGATTTAGTTCGTGGTTCTGTTTCCTTTGAATCGAAAGACGTTGGAGACTGGGTACTTGTAAAAGCTAACGGCATCCCAACGTATAACTACGCAGTAGTATTAGATGATCACTTAATGGAAATTTCACATGTATTCCGAGGAGAAGAGCATTTATCAAATACTCCAAAACAATTAATGGTGTTTGATGTATTTGGCTGGGAGTATCCACAATATGGTCATATGACTTTAATCATTAATGAGAGTCGTAAAAAATTATCAAAACGTGATGAATCAATTATTCAATTTGTTGCACAATATAAAGACCTGGGTTATCTTCCAGAAGCTATGTTTAACTTCTTTGCTCTATTAGGATGGTCTCCTGAAGGAGAGGAAGAGATTTTCTCTAAGGAAGAATTCATCAAGCTATTTGACGTTACTCGTCTTTCAAAATCACCATCTATGTTTGATAAGCAAAAATTAACATGGATGAATAATCAATATATTAAACAGCTACCACTTGAAAAAGTAGTAGAGCTTGCCTTGCCACATCTGCAAAAAGAGGGTCTTCTTCCTGCAGAATTGTCAGAGGAGCAACAACTATGGGCAACTAATTTAATAGCCCTCTATCACGATCAAATGAGTTTTGGAGCAGAAATTATTGAATTGTCATCATTGTTCTTCAACGACGACGTTGCATATAATGAAGAAGCTCTAGAAGTTTTGACTGGCGAACAAGTTCCGGAAGTCATGACGGCATTTAAAGCACAATTAGAGAGCTTAGATACATTTGAGGCAGCTGAGATTAAAGCGTCTATTAAAGCGGTCCAAAAAGAAACTGGACATAAAGGGAAAAACCTATTTATGCCTATCCGTGTCGTAACAACTGGTCAGACGCATGGTCCAGAATTAGCAGATGCGATCAGCTTAATAGGGAAAGAAAAAGTAATCGCTAGAGTTTCTAAATACGCAAAACAATAAAATTGACTTTTCCACTGCAAGGTGTGAAAATGAGTGTACAATTCATGAACGAAAAAAAGAAAGCTAAGAAGAGGAGAAGTACGTAACGCAAGTTCTTTAGAGAGGACCATCACCGGCTGAAAGTGGTCTGAACCAATGAGTTATGGAAATGCACCTCAGAGCGCCATGCCGAACTATGAGTAGGCTGGACGTATCATCTGCGTTAAAGATGTGAAGCGGGAAAGAGTATGTGTATCTTTCCAATCAGAGTGGAACCGCGCGAATGAGCGTCTCTGTCTATATTTATAGACAGAGACTTTTTTTGTGGAAAAAAGGAGTGATTTTAATGTTTGAGCGTATGAAAGAAGATATAGAAGTGGTATTTGAGCAGGACCCAGCCGCAACCAGCAAGCTAGAGGTTGTTTTAACATATGCCGGTTTACATGCAATCTGGAGTCATCGGATAGCCCATGCCTTTTATAAAAAGAAATGGTACTTTCTTGCAAGGCTAATATCCCAAATAAGCAGATTCTTTACAGGTGTAGAAATCCATCCTGGAGCAGTAATTGGCAGACGTTTCTTTATTGATCATGGTTCAGGTGTTGTTATTGGAGAAACATGTGAAATAGGTGACGATTGTACCATATATCAAGGAGTAACTTTAGGTGGGACGGGAAAAGAAAAAGGAAAAAGACACCCTACACTTAAAAATAATGTCTTAGTAGCTACTGGAGCTAAAGTATTGGGTTCCATTACAATTGGCAACAACAGTAAGGTTGGAGCAGGCTCTGTAGTCTTAAAGGATGTTCCAGAGAACTCGACGGTAGTTGGAATACCAGGGGTAGTCGTTATTCAGGATGGCAAAAAGGTAAAGAGAAACTTAGACCATCAAGATTTACCGGATCCGTTCGCTGATCGCTGTAAGGAGATGGAAGGTAAGATTGTGTTGCTGCAGCAAGAAATTGATCGACTGACAGAGGAAAAGGAGAGAGCTAATCGTCATGACAATTCAAATATTTAATTCATTAAAACGTGAAAAAGAGCCTTTTGTGCCAATAGAAGAAGGAAAGGTAAAAATGTATGTATGTGGTCCAACGGTATATAACTATATTCACATTGGAAATGCTCGACCAGTTATTGTATATGATACTGTACGCAAATATTTACAGTATCGTGGATATGACGTAACATTCGTATCAAACTTTACAGATGTAGATGACAAAATTATTAAAGCTGCAAATGAACTTGGAGAAGATGTATCCGAATTGACAAGTCGCTTTATCGATGCTTATTTTGCAGATGTAGAAGCTTTAGGATGCTCAAAAGCAGATTCCCATCCTCGTGTAACGGATCACATGGTGGAAATCATTGATTTTATAAAGGTATTAGTAGAAAAAGGCTATGCTTATGAATCACAAGGTGATGTCTATTATCGTACAAGAAAGTTCGAGGGCTACGGAAAGCTCTCCCATCAATCGGTGGATGACTTAAAAGTAGGGGCTCGTATTCAGAGAGGTGAAAAGAAAGAGGATGCATTAGATTTTGCCCTTTGGAAAGCTGCAAAGCCGGGTGAGATATTCTGGGAAAGCCCATGGGGTCAAGGTCGTCCGGGATGGCATATCGAATGTTCTGTTATGGCTCGTGAAATTTTAGGAGACACGATTGATATTCACGCAGGAGGCCAGGATCTAACTTTCCCTCACCATGAAAATGAGATTGCTCAATCAGAGGCAAGGACCGGTAAGACATTTGCAAGATATTGGATGCATAACGGTTATATCAATATAGACAACGAAAAAATGTCTAAATCGCTCGGCAACTTCGTATTGGTGAATGATATCCGCAAGCAAATTGACCCACAAATATTGCGTTTCTTTATGCTTAGTGTTCATTATCGTAATCCTATTAATTACTCACAGGAACTTGTGGAGCAAGCGGAGGCAGGTTTGGAACGTATCCGTACCTCGTATGAAAATGTTCTTCATCGCTTAAAAACAACAGCGGATTTAGGTGATCAGCATGACATGTGGATGCACAAAATAGAGGAAGTAAAACAGCAATTTGAAATAGCGATGGATGACGATTTTAATACGGCAAATGGAATAGCTGCATTATTTGAGCTATCTAAATTAGCGAACACATATCTGTTAGAGAAGCAAACATCTGAAGCAGTGCTAAAGCAATTTATTTCGATTTTAGATTCCTTAACAGCAGTTCTTGGAATTACCCTTTCTAAGGAGACAGAAGTCCTGGATGAGGAAATCGATGCTCTTATCGAAGAACGAAATCAAGCGAGAAAAGATCGCAATTTTGTTCGTGCAGATGAAATTAGAGATCAACTAAAAGAAATGAATATTATTTTGGAAGATACTGCCCAAGGTATCCGATGGAAGAGAGGGTGACCTTTTGTTAAACTTTAAAGTATCTGACGTAAAGCAACTTAATTCCTTGGCCTTAGCTTATATGGGAGATGCGGTGTTCGAGCAAGTTGTGCGCGAACACCTCATCCGCTCGGGGCGTGTAAGACCGAATATCCTGCATAAGGAAGGAACAAAGTATGTATCTGCCAAGGCGCAAGCGATGATAGTGAAAGAAATGTTAAACACTAAATTTTTGACAGAGGAAGAGGAGGCTGTTTTAAGAAGAGGCAGAAATGCCAAATCTGGAACTGTCCCTAAAAATACAGACGTTTTAACGTATCATTATAGTACCGCGTTTGAAGCAGTTATTGGAAGCTTATACTTAAGTGAGCAAGCAGAACGCCTGCAAGAGGTCCTGAATTTTTCCATTGACTTTATTGATGGACAGAAAGGAGAGAAAAAATAATGGCTGATCAAACAGAACAAACAGGAGAAATTATTGCTGGTAAAAACCCTGTAGTAGAGGCATTACGTTCAGGAAGAGATATGAACAAAGTGTGGATAGCGGAAGGCATCCAAAAAAGTGGAGTGACGGAAATTATTCAACTGGCAAAGGAGGCTGGCATTATTGTTCAGTTCGTACCAAAGAAAAAACTGGATAATTTAACCGATGCAAATCATCAAGGAATTGTTGCATCTGTTGCTGCCTATAAATATGCGGAATTAGACGATTTGTTTAATCTAGCTGCGAGTAAAAAAGAGGATCCTCTCTTTATTATTTTGGATGAAATTGAAGATCCGCATAACCTAGGGTCCATTATGCGAACTGCAGATGCGGTAGGAGCGCATGGTATTATCATTCCGAAGCGAAGAGCGGTTGGTTTAACTGCAGTCGTAGCAAAAGCATCTACAGGTGCTATTGAGCATATACCGGTTTATCGTGCAGGAAATTTGGCGCAAACAGTGGACGAGCTCAAGGAGCGTGGGGTATGGATTGCAGGTACAGATGCTGCCAAATCTACAGACTATAGAAATATGGATGCCACACTTCCACTAGCTCTAATAATCGGCAGTGAAGGAAAAGGGATGAGCCGATTGTTAAAAGATAAATGCGACTTTCTTTACCATTTGCCGATGGTTGGTCATGTAACTAGCTTGAATGCGTCAGTTGCTGCGTCGATACTTCTTTATGAAGTATTGCGCGTAAGAAACCCGCTCAAAGGATAGGATTATGCAAATTCTACTTGTCGATGGTTATAACATCATCGGCGCATGGAGCGAGTTAAGAAAACTAAAAAAAGATAAATTACTAGATGCTAGAGATAGACTAATCGAGCAAATGGCGGAGTATAAAGCATTTACCGGTATTCGAGTAATAGTTGTGTTTGATGCTCACTTAGTACCGGGTATAGAAAACAAAAAGAAGCAGTATGATGTTGAAATTATCTATACGAGAGAAAATGAAACAGCAGACGAACGGATTGAAAAGCTAACCCGAGAGCTAAGTGGAAGGCGAGTGCAAATCTATGTAGCCACCTCTGATATGACAGAACAAAGGGTCATATTTGGACAAGGTGCGCTAAGAAAATCTGCTAGAGAACTAGAAATTGAAATGCTTTCTATTTCCTCGAATATTACGAAAAAAGTGAAGAATATCCAAGAGAATAAGCCAACTTCGACAATTATTTTATCGGAGGAAGTAGCGGAAATTTTCGAAAAATGGCGAAGAGGAATGAAATGACTCATTGACGCTATAAATTTGCTTCCTGTATACTGATGGTAAATATGTCTAATTTAGCTGAGGTGACTTCATTGGAAAAAACAGAGCTGGATCTACAACAATTGGATAGTTTACTAGATGAAGAGCTTGTAGAGATGGTTCATCAAGGAAACACTGAAGCGCTAGATTATTTGATAACGAAATACCGCTCATTTGTAAGAATGAAAGGTAGATCCTATTTTTTAATAGGTGCTGATAGAGAAGATATTCTTCAAGAAGGAATGATTGGTTTATATAAGGCGATTCGAGATTTTAGAGAAGAGAAACTTTCATCTTTTAGAGCTTTTGCTGAACTCTGTATAACTAGACAGATTATTACTGCTATTAAAACAGCTACTAGGCAAAAACATATCCCGCTTAATTCTTATATTTCCTTGGACAAGCCTATCTATGATGAAGAATCAGATCGAACTCTAATGGATATGATTGCTGGCTCAGTTGTAGACGATCCTGAAGAATTAATCATAAATAGAGAGAATTATGATTACATTGAAGGTAAAATGGGAGAGATATTAAGTGAACTAGAGCAGCAAGTGCTCGCCTTGTATTTAGATGGACAGTCCTACCAAGAAATTTCTGAAGAATTGAATCGTCATGTTAAATCTATAGACAACGCGTTACAGCGAGTAAAACGTAAACTGGAGCGTTATATGGAAATTGGAAGTAATTATGCATAATTTGGGATTTTGTTGACATGGTATGGCGAAGGTGATAATCTTGAAAAAGACTTATACGCCGAAAAGGTGAGAAAATGACTAAGAAAATTGTCTTGAGTTGCGTAGAATGTGGTAACCGCAATTATACAGTCCCTGCATCTAAAGATACCGGTTCTGTTCGCATAGAAAGAAAAAAGTATTGCACGCATTGTAATGCTCATACAGTACACAAACAAACGATATGAGTATAGAAGTAAGATAGATTTTCCATGTGGAGGTTTAGCTAAAATGGCTAATATTGGTGGTTTTTTTAAAAACGTAGTATCAGAAATGAGAAAAGTAAGCTGGCCAAAACGTAAAGAGTTAACACGCTATACAATCATTGTGCTTGCAACAGTAGTGGTTATGGCTGTATTCTTTGCAGTAGTAGACTTAGGAATTTCTGAATTGTTCCGTTGGTACTTGGAGTTATAGGTTTGTAGCATGTAAATATTTGAAAATAGCCCGTCTTAGTCAACGAACGGGTTTTTTCATTTGTCTTAGAAAAGGAGGGAAGGACGCTTAAGTCCCGACACTATGGAAAAAAATTGGTATGTTGTTCATACGTACTCTGGGTATGAAAATAAAGTAAAAGCAAATTTAGAAAAACGCGTAGAAACAATGGGGATGTCTGATAAGATATTCCGAGTGTTCATCCCTGAACAAGAAGAAACAGATTTCAAAGATGGGAAAAAACGTGTAGTAACTAGAAAAACATTCCCAGGATATGTTTTTGTTGAGTTAATCATGACAGACGATGCTTGGTATGTAGTGAGAAACACACCTGGTGTTACTGGCTTCCTTGGTTCATCAGGCGGCGGTACAAAACCAACTCCTCTTGCTCCAGAAGAAGTTCAATCCATGTTAAAACAAATGGGTATGAATGATCGCAAAGTTGAAGTAGACTTCTCCATCGGAGAATTGGTAGAAGTATTAGAAGGACCATTTGCACATTTCCAAGGTAAAGTAGAAGCTATTGAAGCCGAAAAAGGCAAAGTGACTGTTTCTATCGATATGTTTGGTCGCGAAACAAATATGGAACTAGATTTCGAACAAGTAATCAAAGTATAATTTATTACTTGCTAAAAAAATGGATAAGTGGTATCATTTCAAAGGTCAGACTGAAAAAAAGTCTGCATGAATTTTCTAAATGTTATCAGCGCAGAGCTGAGAGACAGATATTTGAGTGGGAGGGGCAACCCAATTACCACATCACGGACTTAAGGAGGTGTGTCTCGTGGCTAAAAAAGTGATTAAAGTTGTAAAATTACAAATTCCTGCTGGTAAAGCAAATCCAGCGCCACCGGTTGGTCCTGCATTAGGACAAGCGGGTGTTAACATCATGGGATTCTGTAAGGAGTTCAACGCACGTACTGCTGATCAAGCAGGTCTAATCATTCCGGTTGAAATTTCTGTATTTGAAGACCGTTCATTTACTTTCATTACAAAAACTCCGCCGGCAGCAGTGTTACTTAAAGTAGCAGCAGGAATTCAATCTGGATCAGGTGAACCAAACCGCGTTAAAGTGGCGACAGTTAAACGTGATAAAGTTCGCGAAATCGCTGAACAAAAAATGCCAGATCTAAACGCTGCATCTGTTGAAACAGCTATGTTGATGGTTGAAGGTACAGCACGTAGCATGGGTATTACGATCGAAGACTAATACTTAATGTGATTTTGATATGACGCAATTGTTTTTTTGGAAGGTTGTAGTTGTTCCCAAGAATAACTGCAACCTTTACACGTGGGAGGTTTATTCCGCTAAAACCACTATCAAGGAGGACATTTTAAATGGCTAACAAAGGTAAAAAGTTACAAGAAGCTGCTAAATTAGTTGACAAAAATACATTGTATTCAGCTAAAGAAGCAATCGAGCTTGCTAAAAAAACTAGCACAGTTAATTTCGACGCAACAGTTGAAGTTGCTTTCCGTCTAGGAATCGATACTCGTAAAAACGACCAACAAATCCGTGGGGCAGTAGTTCTTCCAAACGGAACTGGTAAAACTCAACGCGTATTAGTTTTCGCTAAAGGTGAAAAACTTAAAGAAGCTGAAGCTGCTGGTGCAGACTATGCAGGTGATGTGGAATACATCAACAAAATCCAACAAGGATGGTTTGACTTCGATGTAATCGTAGCTACTCCTGACATGATGGGTGAAGTTGGTAAAATTGGTCGCGTACTTGGACCAAAAGGTTTAATGCCAAACCCTAAAACTGGTACTGTTACATTTGATGTAACTAAAGCTATCGAAGAAATCAAAGCTGGTAAAGTAGAATACCGTGCTGACAAAGCAGGGATCATTCACGCTCCAATCGGAAAAGTTTCTTTCGAAGACGACAAATTAGTAGAAAACTTTATGTCTGTATTTGAAGTAGTTCAAAAAGCTAAGCCTGCTGCTTCAAAAGGTATTTACATGAAGTCTGTAAATGTTACAACTACTATGGGTCCAGCTATTAAAGTTGATGCTTCATCAGTAAAATAATAATTGACAACCTAATAGTCTATCTGTTAAGATGACTTTTGTTGTGAAATATACATTTGTACCGAAGACAGTAGGAGCGACTTGTCGCTTAATATCCTACCGAGGACACGTAAATTCAGATTCTAATTAGATGATGACTTTCTGCCTCTGTGTCTATCCGTAGATCAGAGGCTTTTCTTTTGTCGGTATAAATGGCCCAATTCTTATAGGAGGTGCCAAGATGAGCAAAGCAATTGAAACGAAAAAAGTGATTGTAGACGACATTGCAGAGAAATTTAAAGCTGCTGCTTCAGTAGTTGTAGTAGACTACCGTGGTTTAAATGTTGCTCAAGTTACAGAATTACGTAAACAACTTCGTGAAGCTGGCGTTGAGTTCAAAGTTTATAAAAACTCACTTACACGTCGTGCGACTGAAATCGCTGGAGTTGATGCAATTAACGAATTCTTAGTTGGACCAAATGCTGTTGCATTCTCTAACGAAGACGTAGTTGCTCCTGCAAAAATCATTAATGATTTTGCTAAAAAGAACGAACAATTAGAAATTAAAGCAGGGATCATCGAAGGAAACGTATCTTCAGCAGAAGATGTAAAAGCTTTAGCAGAACTTCCATCACGCGAAGGACTACTATCTATGCTTTTATCTGTACTTCAAGCTCCAGTGCGCAATTTCGCACTTGCAACAAAAGCTGTTGCAGAACAAAAAGAAGAGCAAGGCGCATAATTCCTTATGGAACTTTGCACAAAAATCGGCTAATAGCCTAAAACATATCCAATAATAGGAGGAAAATAAAATGAACAACGAGCAAATCTTAGAAGCTATCAAATCAATGACAGTTCTTGAATTAAACGACTTAGTAAAAGCAATTGAAGAAGAATTTGGTGTTACTGCTGCTGCACCTGTAGCTGTAGCTGCTGGTGGCGGTGCTGCTGCTGCTGAAGAAAAAACTGAATTTGACGTTATCCTTGCATCTGCAGGAGACCAAAAAATTAAAGTAATCAAAGTAGTTCGCGAAATCACTGGTCTTGGCTTGAAAGAAGCTAAAGAAGTAGTTGACAACGCTCCAAAAGCACTTAAAGAAGGCGTATCTAAAGAAGATGCAGAAGCTATGAAAGCACAACTTGAAGAAGTTGGAGCAAACGTAGAAGTTAAGTAATTTTTGGTACAACCCGGGGAAAAAGCTCGTCTTTAAACGACGAGCTTTTCTTCGTATGTATGATGGAGGGTTAAACGGTGTCTGAACATTATTATTCTAGAAAACCTCAAACGGAAAGTAAGCCACAACATTGGAACTTTAAATTGCTAGGCCATAATTTTCGATTTGAAACAGATGCTGGTGTTTTTAGTAAGAGCGAAGTAGATTTTGGCTCCCGTGTATTAATCGATGCTTTCAAAGCGCCAGATCAAGAGGGAGACTTCTTGGATGTTGGTTGTGGCTATGGTCCGATTGGGCTTGCCATTGCAAAAGCAAATGAAGAAAGAACAGTTCATTTAGTAGATGTTAACACGCGTGCAATCCAACTTGCAGTAAAAAATGCGGCTGCTAACGGGGTACAAAATGTGCGAATCTATGAAAGTGATGGGTTGTCCGCAGTGGAAACTGCAAACTTTGCGGCTATTATAACTAATCCACCCATTCGCGCTGGAAAAGAGACTATATTTCGTTTCTATAAAGATTCCTTTGAAAAATTAGTTTCAGGGGGAGAATTGTGGGTTGTCATTCAAAAGAAACAAGGGGCACCATCTACTTTTAGTTTTTTAGAAGAGATTTTTGGTCAAGTGGAAGTTGTGAACAAAGAAAAAGGTTATTGGATTATAAAGGGTACAAAAGATTGACTTGACAAAATCGCTATGATATTATAATAAAATGCAAAAATATTATTTTGAGGACTTATGCCCTTTTGTATAAAGGCTATACTTTATGGGTATACTGGCCGAGAAAAAGTTTGGTGAATCAAAAATGAGCTCTTATTAAGAACTCGTTTTCTTTTTGTCTTTCGATATCATACACCAAAATGTCTATATCGAAAAGACCTATTATCGCTTTATTGAGGGGTGAATGAGTTGACAGGTCAACTAGTTCAGTACGGACAACACCGCCAGCGTAGAAGTTTTGCGCGTATTAGTGAGGTGCTAGAATTACCGAATCTTATTGAGATTCAAACAGCATCTTATGAATGGTTCCTTGAAGAAGGTTTGCGTGAAATGTTTAAGGATATTTCACCTATCGAGGATTTTACAGGCAATCTATCATTGGAGTTTGTCGACTATAGTTTGAATGATCCAAAATATTCAGTCGATGAATCTAAAGAACGTGACGCAACATACGCAGCACCACTTCGCGTAAAAGTACGTCTCCACAACAAAGAAACGGATGAAGTGAAAGAACAAGATGTCTTTATGGGTGATTTCCCACTCATGACAGAAACTGGTACTTTCGTTATTAATGGTGCTGAGCGAGTAATCGTATCTCAGTTAGTCCGTTCACCAAGTGTTTACTTCCATGACAAAACAGACAAAAATGGTAAAAAAGGTTTTGGTGCTACTGTTATTCCAAACCGTGGTGCATGGCTTGAATACGAGATTGATGCAAAGGACGTAGTGTACGTTCGAATTGACAGAACTCGTAAATTACCAGTAACTGTTTTACTTCGCGCTTTAGGATTCGGTTCAGATCAAGAAATCATTGATTTACTCGGTGACAATGAGTATTTACGTAACACGCTAGAAAAGGACAACACAGAAACTACTGAAAAAGCGTTATTAGAAATCTATGAACGCTTACGTCCAGGCGAGCCACCAACTGTGGAAAGTGCAAAGAGCCTGCTATACTCTCGCTTCTTTGACCCAAAACGCTATGATTTAGCAAATGTTGGTCGTTACAAAATGAACAAAAAATTACACATAAAAAATCGTTTGTTTAACCAAACAGTAGCGGAAACGTTAGTGGATCCAGAAACAGGTGAAATTTTAGTTGAAGCTGGTACACTGATCGATCGTCGTGTATTAGACAGACTGATCCCTCATTTGGAAAATGGAATTGGATTTAAAACATTCTCTCAAGTTGGAGGAGTTTTAGAAGACGATATTACGGTTCAATCGATTAAAATTTATGCACCAAATGATGACGAGCAAAAAGAGATAAATGTAATTAGTAATGCGTATGTGGAAACCGAAGTTAAAAACATTACGCCTGCAGATATCGTGTCATCTATTGGTTATTTCTTTAACCTATTATTCAACGTTGGAAACACGGATGATATTGACCATCTAGGAAACCGTCGTTTACGTTCAGTTGGAGAGTTATTACAAAACCAATTCCGTATTGGTCTTTCTCGTATGGAGCGTGTAGTTCGTGAGCGTATGTCAATAAACGATACACAAGCAATTGTTCCACAACAGCTGATAAATATTCGTCCAGTAATTGCATCTATCAAGGAATTCTTTGGTAGTTCTCAATTATCTCAGTTCATGGACCAAACAAATCCACTTGCAGAGTTAACTCATAAACGTCGTCTTTCTGCTTTAGGACCCGGTGGTTTAACGCGTGAGCGTGCAGGCTTCGAGGTTCGTGACGTTCACTACTCTCACTATGGTCGTATGTGTCCAATTGAAACTCCTGAGGGACCTAACATTGGTTTAATTAACTCACTTTCCAGTTTTGCGAAAGTAAATAAATTTGGATTTATCGAAACTCCTTACCGTCGAGTTGACCCTGAAACTGGTCTTGTAACTTCACGTATTGATTACCTAACAGCAGATGAAGAGGACAACTATGTTGTTGCGCAAGCTAACTCTCCACTTTCTGACGACGGTGCATTCGTAAACGAAGAAGTAGTTGGCCGTTTCCGTGGTGACAACACGGTATTTAGAAGAGATCAAATTGACTACATGGACGTATCACCGAAACAAGTAGTTTCTGCTGCTACAGCATGTATTCCATTCTTAGAAAACGATGACTCTAACCGTGCCCTAATGGGAGCGAACATGCAACGTCAAGCTGTTCCTCTTTTAAACCCAGAAGCTCCGTTTGTAGGAACTGGTATGGAGCATGTCAATGCACGTGATTCAGGTGCCGCTGTTATTGCTAAGTATCACGGGATCGTAGAACATGTAGAAGCGAAAGAGATTCGCGTTCGTCGCATTGAAGAAGTGGATGGAAAAGAAGTTAAAGGTGATTTAACAACTTATAAAGTTCACAAATTCGAACGTTCTAACCATGGTACATCTATTAACCAACGTCCAATCGTTAAGGTTGGAGACCGTGTTAAACCTTTAGATATCCTTGCAGACGGTCCATCTATGGAACAAGGAGAGCTTGCGCTAGGACGTAACGTACTAGTTGCCTTCATGACATGGGATGGATATAACTACGAGGATGCTGTAATCATGAGTGAGCGTCTTGTGAAAGATGATGTCTATACTTCTGTGCATATTGAAGAATACGAGTCAGAATCACGTGATACGAAACTTGGGCCAGAGGAAATTACGAGAGACATTCCTAACGTCGGAGAAGATGCTTTACGTAACTTAGATGACCGTGGAATTATCCGTGTCGGTGCTGAAGTTAGAGACGGAGATATTTTAGTAGGTAAAGTAACGCCTAAAGGAGTTACAGAACTTACTGCTGAAGAACGTCTACTTCACGCTATTTTCGGAGAAAAAGCTCGTGAAGTTCGCGATACATCTCTACGTGTACCTCATGGTGCAGGCGGAATTGTATTAGATGTAAAAGTCTTCAATCGTGAAGATGGGGATGAACTATCACCTGGTGTTAACCAACTAGTACGTGCTTATATCGTTCAAAAACGTAAAATCTCTGTAGGGGATAAAATGGCCGGACGACATGGTAACAAAGGGGTAATCTCTCGTATTCTTCCGGAAGAAGATATGCCTTTCCTTCCAGACGGAACACCGGTGGACATTATGTTAAATCCACTAGGGGTACCTTCTCGTATGAATATTGGGCAAGTACTAGAGCTTCACTTAGGTATGGCTTCTAGACTTCTTGGTGTTCACATGGCTTCACCTGTATTTGATGGTGCCAACGAGGAAGATGTATGGAACACGATGGAAGAAGCAGGCTTGAACCGTGATGGTAAAACGACTCTTTATGATGGTCGTTCAGGTGAACCATTTGATAACCGCGTTTCAGTAGGGGTTATGTATATGATCAAACTTGCCCACATGGTTGATGACAAGCTTCATGCTCGTTCAACAGGACCTTATTCTCTTGTTACGCAACAGCCTCTTGGTGGTAAAGCGCAATTCGGTGGACAACGTTTTGGTGAGATGGAAGTATGGGCACTAGAAGCATATGGTGCTGCTTATACATTACAAGAAATCTTAACGGTTAAATCTGATGACGTGGTTGGACGTGTGAAAACATATGAAGCCATCGTTAAAGGTGAAAGTGTTCCTGAGCCAGGCGTTCCTGAATCATTCAAAGTATTGATTAAAGAACTACAAAGTTTAGGTATGGACGTTAAGATGTTAACAATTGACGAAGAAGAAATTGAACTTCGTGATTTAGATGAAGATGACGATATTCCGGCAGCTGATGCACTTGGTTTATTACCACTAGCTAATGAAGAAGAGCCAGTTGGAAACTTAGAGTAAGGTCAAGCAGGAATAATTGATTAGATAAAAAATCGGACAGGTGATGCCTGTCCGTATTTCCGTATTAAATTGCATTATGCAGAGCTACTTGGAAGGTCTTTCTAAAGACTCAAGACTAAAGGGAGGTAGGCTCCTTGATAGACGTTAATAATTTTGAGTATATGAAAATTGGTTTAGCTTCACCAGATAAAATCCGTTCATGGTCTTATGGAGAAGTAAAAAAACCTGAAACAATTAACTATCGTACACTAAAACCTGAAAAAGATGGGTTATTCTGTGAGCGTATTTTCGGTCCTACAAAAGACTGGGAATGTCATTGTGGTAAATACAAACGTGTTCGCTATAAAGGCGTAGTTTGTGATCGATGTGGAGTAGAGGTTACGCGTTCGAAAGTACGTCGTGAGCGTATGGGTCACATTGAATTGGCAGCTCCTGTATCACATATTTGGTATTTCAAAGGTATTCCAAGCCGTATGGGGCTGATTTTGGATATGTCTCCAAGATCACTAGAGGAAGTAATTTATTTTGCTTCTTACGTTGTAATTGAACCAGCGGATACACCTCTTGAAAAGAAACAATTACTTTCTGAAAAAGAATACCGTGCATACCGAGATAAGTTTGGTAGTAAGTTCCAAGCTGCTATGGGTGCAGAGGCTATTAAGCGTCTATTACAAGAGATAGATCTAGAAAGTGAAACTGAGAACTTAAAAGAAGAGTTAAAAACAGCACAAGGTCAACGCCGTACACGCGCTATTAAACGTTTAGAAGTAGTAGAATCTTTCCGTAACTCTGGCAACAAGCCTGATTGGATGATCTTAGATGTACTTCCGGTTATTCCACCAGAATTACGTCCAATGGTTCAATTAGACGGCGGACGCTTTGCTACATCTGATTTAAATGATTTATACCGTCGTGTAATCAACCGTAATAACCGTTTAAAACGTCTATTGGACTTAGGTGCTCCTAGCATCATTGTTCAAAACGAAAAACGTATGCTTCAAGAAGCAGTTGATGCATTGATTGATAATGGTCGTCGTGGCCGTCCAGTAACAGGACCAGGTAACCGTCCATTAAAGTCACTCTCACATATGCTTAAAGGGAAGCAAGGTCGTTTCCGTCAAAACTTACTTGGTAAACGTGTAGACTATTCTGGTCGTTCCGTTATCGTAGTAGGACCAAACCTAAAAATGTACCAATGTGGTCTTCCAAAAGAAATGGCAATTGAATTATTCAAACCATTTGTTATGAAAGAACTAGTTGAACGTGGTTTGGCGCATAACATTAAGAGTGCAAAACGCAAAATTGAACGTATGCATCCAGAAGTTTGGGATGTATTAGAAGATGTAATCAAGGAGCATCCGGTTTTACTAAACCGCGCACCTACTCTTCACCGTTTAGGTATCCAAGCGTTTGAACCAACATTAGTAGAAGGTCGTGCAATTCGTCTTCACCCCCTTGTATGTACAGCATATAACGCTGACTTTGATGGTGACCAAATGGCTGTTCACGTACCTTTATCAGCAGAAGCTCAAGCGGAAGCACGTCTACTAATGCTTGCTGCACAAAACATTTTGAACCCGAAAGATGGAAAACCAGTTGTTACGCCATCTCAAGATATGGTACTAGGTAACTATTACTTAACACTTGAGCGTAAAGGCGCAACGGGAGAAGGTTCTACATTCTACGGTCCAGAAGAAGTGCTAATTGCATATAATACAGGTCATGTACATTTGCATACTCGTATTGCCATAGCTGCATCTTCCTTGAAAAATCCAACATTTACGGAAGAACAAAACAAGATGTTGTTGTTGACTACTGTAGGTAAAGTAATCTTCAACGAAATACTTCCTGAAACGTTCCCGTATATTAACGAACCAACGGATTACAATTTACAAATAGAAACACCTGAAAAATATTTCATCTCTACTACGACAGACGTGAAAAAACATATTGAATCTACGGATCTTGTTCAACCATTCAAGAAGAAAATCCTTGGAAATATCATCGCAGAAGTATTTAAACGTTTCCATATTACAGAAACATCTAAAATGCTTGACCGTATGAAATCACTTGGATTTAAATATTCAACTAAAGCTGGTATTACAATCGGTATCTCTGATATCGTCGTACTTCCAGATAAAGGTGAAATTCTTGAAGAAGCACAAGGTAAAGTAGATAAAGTAATGAAACAATTCCGTCGTGGTCTAATAACAGAGGAAGAACGTTATGCAAGCGTTATTGGACACTGGAGTAGAGCGAAAGAAGTTATTCAAGAAAAACTGATGAGATCACTTGATAACATGAACCCAATCTTCATGATGAGTGACTCTGGGGCCCGTGGTAACGCGTCCAACTTCACTCAGCTTGCAGGTATGCGTGGGCTGATGGCCAATCCGGCTGGTCGAATTATCGAACTTCCGATTAAATCATCGTTCCGTGAAGGGTTAACAGTACTTGAATATTTCATCTCAACGCATGGTGCTCGTAAAGGTCTTGCCGATACAGCTCTTAAAACAGCCGATTCAGGTTACCTGACTCGTCGACTTGTTGACGTAGCTCAAGATGTAATCGTACGTGAGGATGACTGTGGAACAGACCGTGGCTTACTAATAGGCTCTCTTATGGAAGGTACGGAAGTAATTGAAGAGTTTGGCGAACGTATTGTTGGACGTCACACGAAGAAAACAATCTTCCATCCGGAAACAGGAAAAGTAATGTTAGAAAGAGATGGCTTGATTACTCAAGATATCGCACGTCTTATCGAAGAAGCTGGAATTACTCAATTAACTATCCGCTCAGCATTTACTTGTAATACAAAACATGGTGTATGTAAAAAATGTTACGGCTTGAACTTAGCAACTGGAGATACGGTAGAAGTAGGGGAAGCGGTAGGTATTATCGCAGCTCAGTCTATCGGAGAACCTGGTACACAGTTAACGATGCGTACATTCCATACAGGTGGGGTTGCCGGTGATGATATTACACAAGGTCTTCCACGTATTCAAGAGATTTTTGAAGCTCGTAATCCAAAAGGGCAAGCGGTTATTTCTGAGATTTCTGGTACCGTTACTGAAATTGACGAAATTAGAGAAGGACAAAAAGAAATTACAATTCAAGGTAATGTAGAAACACGTAAATATCTAGCTCCATACAATGCACGTCTAAAAGTAATAGTAAATGACGTTATTCAACGTGGTCAGGTATTAACGGAAGGTTCTGTAGACCCTAAAGAATTGTTAAAAGTAAAAGATGTTTCTACTGTTCAAGAGTACTTATTAAAAGAAGTACAAAAAGTTTATCGTATGCAAGGGGTAGAAATTGGGGATAAACATATCGAAGTAATGGTTCGCCAAATGCTTCGCAAAGTGCGCGTAATTGAAGCAGGAGAAACTGACTTGCTACCTGGTTCACTTTTAGATATCCACCAATTTGCTGAAGCGAATAAAGAAGCAGTTTTACAAGGTAAAATCCCTGCAACTTGTCGCCCAGTTATCCTTGGTATCACAAAAGCTTCTCTTGAAACAGAATCATTCTTATCAGCGGCATCTTTCCAAGAAACGACTCGTGTCTTAACTGATGCAGCGATTAAAGGAAAACGTGATGAGCTACTTGGATTGAAAGAAAACGTAATTATTGGTAAACTAGTTCCTGCTGGTACTGGTATGCAACGTTACCGTCAAATTCAAATAACTACAAACGAAGCCGATGCTGAAAAAGAAACAGTAAACGCAGAATAACTTATATTAGGGAGATCTATTTATATTTCTCCCTAATATTTTATTGTTAAGCCTTGACACCTTTTTCAAGGAATGATAATATATTTAAGGTTGATAGTTATCGGACTTGTAGCTTTGGAGGATATGTAAATGTCTTATGAAAAAGTAAAACAAGCAGACAAAACGATCATTGGTACAAAGCAAGCAGTAAAAGCAATGAAAAAAGGGCTTGTCAAAGAATTATATATTGCACTGGATGTAGAATTGAGAATCATTGAATTAGCACGTCAGATAGCACAAGAAAATGATGTTCCAATAACCTATGTCGAGTCTAAATTAGAGCTTGGTAGAGCCTGTGGTTTGCGTTTAAGCGCTGCCGTTGTGGCGATTACTGTGTAACAGTTTTTGTGTAATACACAAAAACTTTGTTTTTACCCAAAAAATGAACCACCTGGATGTGTGGTATTAAAAGAACAAATGAAGGGAGGAATAATCGATGCCTACAATTAACCAATTGGTCCGTAAGCCTCGTAAATCCAACATCACTAAATCTAAGTCTCCAGCATTAGGAAAAGGCTATAACAGCTTTAAAAAATCAGCTACAAATCTTAACTCGCCTCAAAAGCGTGGGGTTTGTACTCGTGTTGGTACTATGACGCCGAAAAAACCAAACTCAGCACTTCGTAAATATGCGCGTGTACGTTTAACAAATACGTTAGAGGTTACTGCTTATATTCCAGGAGAAGGTCACAACCTACAAGAACATAGTGTTGTACTTATCCGCGGAGGACGTGTAAAAGATTTACCAGGGGTACGTTACCATATCGTACGTGGTGCTCTTGATACAGCTGGAGTTAATGGTCGTATGCAAAGCCGTTCATTATACGGTGCAAAACGCCCTAAAGTTAAAAAATAATTTATATTTAATAATTTGACATTCGTCGAAAGGAGGAAAACACATGCCTCGTAAAGGTCCTGTTTCCAAACGTGACGTGTTACCAGATCCAATTTATAATTCGAAACTAGTAACTCGTTTAATCAATAAAATGATGATTGATGGTAAAAGAGGTACTTCTCAAAAAATTCTATACGGAGCGTTTGATCTTGTAAAAGAACGTTCTGGTAAAGATGCATTAGAAGTATTTGAAGCTGCATTAAGCAACATTATGCCAGTTCTTGAAGTTCGTGCTCGTCGTGTTGGTGGTGCTAACTACCAAGTACCGGTTGAAGTACGTCCTGACCGTCGTTATACTTTAGGTCTTCGCTACCTAGTAAACTATTCACGTCTTCGTGGAGAAAAAACTATGGAAGAGCGTTTAGCTAATGAAATTCTTGATGCATCTAACAACACTGGTGCTTCTGTTAAGAAACGTGAAGATATGCATAAAATGGCGGAAGCTAACAAAGCATTTGCTCACTATCGTTGGTAAGATTTTAATACAATCATACTCTAATCCGAAATTGGAAGGAGAAATACAATATGGCTAGAGAGTTCTCCTTAGAAAAAACACGTAATATCGGTATCATGGCTCACATCGATGCTGGTAAAACGACTACTACGGAGCGTATTCTATACTACACTGGTAAAATCCACAAAATTGGGGAAACTCATGAGGGTGCTTCACAAATGGACTGGATGGAGCAAGAGCAAGAACGTGGTATCACTATCACTTCTGCTGCGACAACAGCTGCTTGGGATAATCACCGTGTAAACATTATCGATACACCTGGACACGTAGACTTCACAGTTGAAGTTGAACGTTCACTTCGTGTACTTGATGGTGCGGTTACAGTACTAGATGCTCAATCTGGTGTTGAACCACAAACTGAAACAGTATGGCGTCAAGCTACAACTTATGGCGTACCACGTATTGTTTTTGTAAACAAAATGGATAAAACAGGTGCGGACTTCTTATATTCTGTAGGAACTCTTCGTGACCGTCTACAAGCTAACGCTCATCCAATTCAGTTACCAATTGGTGCTGAAGATGAATTCAGCGGTATCATTGACCTAGTGACAATGAAAGCTACTTTATACGGAAACGACTTAGGTACTGATATCCAAGAAGTTGAAATTCCAGAAGAATATAAAGCACAAGCTGAAGAATACCGTGAAAAATTAGTTGAAGCGGTAGCTGAGCTTGATGAAGATTTAATGGAAAAATATCTTGGTGGAGAAGAAATTACAACTGAAGAATTAGTTGCTGGTATCCGTAAAGGTACCCTTAACGTAGAATTCTATCCAGTAGTATGTGGTACTGCTTTCAAAAACAAAGGTGTTCAAAAAGTTCTTGATGCAGTAGTTGCTTACCTTCCATCACCACTTGATATTCCAGCTATGAAAGGTATCGATCCTGATAGCGAAGAAGAAGTAGAACGTCACTCTGACGATTCTGAACCATTCTCTGCATTAGCGTTTAAAGTTATGACTGACCCTTACGTTGGTAAATTAACTTTCTTCCGCGTGTATTCTGGTACTCTTCAATCTGGTTCATACGTTCAAAACTCTACTAAAGGTAAGCGTGAACGTGTAGGTCGTATCCTACAAATGCATGCTAACTCTCGTGAAGAGATCTCACAAGTTTACGCTGGAGATATCGCTGCAGCAGTAGGCTTAAAAGATACAACAACTGGTGATACATTATGTGATGAAAAATCTCTAGTAATTCTAGAATCTATGGAATTCCCAGAGCCAGTTATCTCACTATCTGTTGAACCAAAAACTAAAGCTGACCAAGATAAAATGGGTCAAGCTCTACAAAAATTAGCTGAAGAAGATCCAACATTCCGCGTACATACTGACCAAGAAACTGGTCAAGTAATCATCGCTGGTATGGGCGAACTTCACCTTGATATTCTAGTAGACCGTATGCGTCGTGAATTCAAAGTAGAAGCTAACGTAGGTGCTCCACAAGTATCTTACCGTGAAACTTTCCGTTCATCGGCACAAGTTGAAGGTAAATTCGTTCGCCAATCTGGTGGACGTGGTCAATTCGGACACGTTTGGATCGAGTTCTCTCCAAACGAAGAAGGAAAAGGCTTTGAGTTTGAAAATGCTATCGTTGGTGGGGTTGTACCACGTGAATATATCCCAGCTGTTGAAGCAGGTCTTCGTGACTCACTTGACAACGGTGTAATCGCTGGATTCCCATTAATCGATATTAAAGCTAAATTATTCGACGGATCATACCATGATGTTGACTCGAATGAGATGGCATTTAAAATCGCAGCATCTATGGCATTGAAAAATGCTGTTTCTAAAGTAAACCCAGCACTTCTTGAACCAATCATGAAGGTAGAAGTTGTTATTCCTGAAGAATATTTAGGAGACATCATGGGTGATATCACATCTCGTCGTGGACGCGTTGAAGGTATGGACGCTCGTGGTAACGCACAGGTAGTACGTGCAATGGTTCCACTTGCTGAAATGTTTGGATATGCAACATCATTACGTTCAAATACACAAGGTCGTGGAGTATTCTCGATGGTATTTGATCACTATGAAGATGTTCCAAAATCAATTGCTGAAGAAATTATCAAAAAACACAAAGGTGAATAATTGAATTTTCATCTTGATTCAAGTATAACTTTCTTGTAGTGTATGAAATATAGGGACTACTTGTCCCTATCTTTTATCATAAAAAAAACAAACAATTACTGAGGAGGATTTCTCTAATGGCTAAAGAAAAATTTGACCGTTCCAAAACACATGCTAACGTTGGTACAATCGGACACGTTGACCATGGTAAAACAACTTTAACTGCTGCAATCGCTACAGTTCTTTCTAAAAAAATGGGTGGAGTAGCTAAATCATACGCTGACATCGATAACGCTCCTGAAGAAAAAGAGCGCGGAATCACAATCAACACTTCTCACGTTGAATATGAAACAGAAACTCGTCACTACGCTCACGTAGACTGCCCAGGACATGCTGACTATGTTAAAAACATGATCACAGGTGCAGCTCAAATGGACGGCGGGATCCTAGTAGTATCTGCTGCTGATGGCCCAATGCCACAAACTCGTGAACACATTCTTTTATCTAAACAAGTAGGTGTTCCATACCTAGTTGTATTCATGAACAAATGTGATATGGTAGACGACGAAGAATTACTTGAATTAGTTGAAATGGAAGTTCGTGACCTTCTTTCTGAATACGATTTCCCAGGCGACGACATTCCAGTAATCAAAGGTTCTGCTCTTAAAGCTCTTGAAGGAGAGCCAGAATGGGAAGAAAAAATCGTTGAATTAATGGACGCTGTAGATAGCTATATCCCAACACCAGAACGTCAAACTGACAAACCATTCATGATGCCAGTTGAGGATGTATTCTCAATCACTGGTCGTGGTACAGTTGCTACAGGACGTGTTGAGCGTGGACAAGTTAAAATCGGTGACGTTGTAGACATCATCGGTATTACTGAAGAAGCAAAATCAACTACTGTAACTGGAGTTGAAATGTTCCGTAAACTTCTTGACTATGCAGAAGCTGGAGACAACATCGGTGCTCTTCTTCGTGGGGTTTCTCGTGAAGAGATCCAACGTGGTCAAGTTTTAGCTAAACCAGGTTCAATCACTCCACACACAGACTTCAAAGCTGAAGTTTATGTTCTTTCTAAAGAAGAGGGTGGACGTCATACTCCATTCTTCTCAAACTACCGTCCTCAGTTCTACTTCCGTACAACTGACGTAACTGGTGTTTGTAACTTACCAGAAGGCGTAGAAATGGTTATGCCTGGAGATAACATCGAAATGACTGTATCTCTAATCTCTCCAATCGCTATCGAAGAAGGTACTAAATTCTCTATCCGTGAGGGTGGACGTACTGTAGGCGCTGGTGTAGTTGCTACTATCACTAAGTAATCTATAATTAAATTATAAAATCCATCTCGTGACGACGAGGTGGATTTTTTTGTGCTTAAAAATGGTAAACTAATTTTAAAGGGGTGGTTCCATTGAGCGTAAAAGTATTTTTAATTGAAGATGACATGTCAATATTCGAGATGATACAGGATCGTTTTAAACAATGGGCATTAGAAGTTATAGGCCCATCAACTTTTCAGCATGTAATGGATGATTTCATACAAGAAGCTCCACAGTTAGTTATAGTAGATATTCAGCTTCCGGCTTATGATGGATTTCATTGGTGTAGGCAAATAAGGGCAGTTTCTAAAGTACCGATTATATTTCTATCTTCTCGGGATCATCCAATGGATATGATCATGGCAATGCAAATTGGTGCAGATGATTTCGTACAAAAACCCTTTCATATGGATGTTTTACTTGCGAAGGTTCAGGCAATACTTCGAAGAACCTATGATTATGGGGAAGAGCAAAATGAAATGACAAGGTGGAACGGAGCGACGGTAGATTTTTCGAAAGGTGTTCTCTTAAGGAACGACCTCTCTGTAGAATTAACTAAAAACGAATTATTTATTTTGCGGGTTTTATTGCAATCTGTAGACAAGATTGTATCGCGCGATGAATTAATGAGAAAACTATGGGATGACGAGAGATTTGTTAATGATAATACTTTATCCGTTAACGTGAATCGTCTGCGTTTAAAATTAGAAGAGATTGGTTTGACTGATGTCATCCAAACCAAAAAAGGATTAGGTTATATGGCCATTTCAAAGGAGGGATAAACATGTTGCTGACATTTCTCAAAGAAAGAATATCGTGGATAATATTCTTTCTTACCCTCCAGGTTTGGTTGAACATTATATTAACCCTTGATGTTGCCTTTAAGGATGTCTCCTTACTTTATATAAATATGATAAATGCAATTGCTTTTTTATTGTTTCTAGTATGGCGATTTAGAAAAGAAACACAGTATATAAAAAGTCTACAAGAGAACCTGGGAGTGGAATCAAGTTTTGATCGACTCCAAGAAGTGTTTCCAGAAGGCAGTTCTAGCTTTGAAAAGAAAGTAACTGAGGTATTAGAGGATTGCTTTAGGATAGGAATAGACGAACTAAACGATTTAAAGGTTAAACACCTAGAGGAAGATGACCAAATTGTTTCATGGATTCATGAAGTGAAAACTCCATTAACAAGTATGAAGCTAATGATTGACTCCTTAGAGGATTCTAAAATGCAAAGAAAGCTAGAATTAGAATGGCTTAGAATTCATCTATTGCTAGATCAGCAGCTGCATCACACGAGACTATCCTCATTGGAAAAGGATTATATTATTGAGCAGGTAAACTTAAAAAAGGTAGTTTATCAGGAGATAAAAGAACTGCAGGGATGGTGTATTCAAAAGAATATTGGTTTTGACATAGATGATCTTCAAAAAACTGTCCTAACTGATCAAAAGTGGTTGGCATTTATACTAAGACAAATAATATCAAATGGTGTTAAGTACAGTAAAGAAAACAGCATTATTCAATTGTTTTTACGTAAAGATTCAGTCGGTCATCAACTTCTAACAATTCAAGATTTTGGTAGTGGTATTAGACAAGCGGATTTACCACGAATATTTAACAGGGCCTTCACAGGTACAACGGGACGTGAAACGAATGCCTCAACAGGAATGGGGCTATACCTAGCCAAAAATGCTGCAGACAAACTAGGTATAAAAATTAGTGTTCAATCTAAGGTTAATGAAGGAACTTCCTTTATACTTCAATTTCCCTTGAAAAATGAAATGTCCAACATCTTAGGTAGGTGACAAAATTGTCATCTACTTTATTTATTCGTCATGTTAATCGAACGATTAAAGGAAGAAAACATTTTAAAATAAGGTTAATAAGGTATAGGAGGAAAATCCATGATCATATTAAGCGGTCGTAAAATAAAAAAAGTATATGGAAAAAAATCTACAGCGCAGGAAGTTTTAAAGGGAATTGATTTAGAGGTTCAAGAAGGTGAGTTTGTAGGAATAATGGGACCATCCGGTTCTGGAAAAACTACGCTTCTTAATGTACTAGCTTCTATAGATCAAGCGACAGAAGGGGTTATTGAAATAGCAGGAAATAACTTGCGTAGAATGAAGGAAAAACAGTTATCTAATTTTAGAAGAGAACAATTAGGTTTCATTTTTCAAGATTATAATTTATTGGATACGCTAACTGTAAAAGAAAATATTCTGCTCCCTTTATCGATTAGTAAGGTAACGAAAAAAGAGGCTGAAGATCGTTTTCAAGAAATTATAAGGACTCTAGGAATAGAAGATATTATTCATAAGTATCCAAATGAGATTTCAGGGGGGCAAAAACAAAGAACTTCTGCGGGAAGAGCTTTAATTGGGAATCCAACCATTGTATTTGCGGATGAACCTACAGGGGCACTAGATTCTAAAGCAGCAAGCGCATTACTTACTAACATGGAAAAAATTAATAAGGATAAGAAAGTTACTATTATGATGGTAACACATGATCCGGTGGCAGCAAGTTTTTGCTCGCGTGTATTGTTTTTAAAGGATGGCCAGCTATATACAGAACTATACAAAGGGGAAAATAATCGCGGACAGTTCTTTCAGGAGATTATGAATACGCAAGGTGTGCTTGGTGGTGATGGTTATGACGCTTAGTCAGCTAGTTTTCCGTAGTATGAAAAAGAATATTAAGCATTACTACTTATACTTCTTTGCTTTAATCTTTAGTGTCACACTTTATTTTTCTTTCGTCACGCTTCAATATAATCCAAGCATAGTGGAAATATCGGTAGGCGTTAAAGTTACTGCAGGTTTAAAGGCCGCTTCTTACTTGTTGTTATTTGTAGTTGTTTTCTTTGTTTTATATGCTAATCGCTTATTTATGAAGAGAAGAAGTAAGGAAATAGGTTTATATCAGCTTATTGGTATGTCGAAAAGTTTAGTAACAAGATTGTTAGCATTGGAAAACACAATACTTTGGATTGGTGCTCTTAGTTTAGGGGTAATCATTGGATTCCTAACGTCTCGGATATTTGCAATGATTTTATTGAAGGTGCTGGAAAAGGATGTTTTAGTAGACCTTACCTTTTCAGTAGAGGCTTTACAAATGACAGTTTTAGTATTTTTAGTGTTGCTCATAGTAGTCCTGATACAAACGACGTTTACTATTAGAAGAGTTTCTTTAATAACGCTTTTCCATTCTACTGCTATTGCAGAGGAGAAAATAAAGAAATTTAGTGGTTTCCAAATGTTCCTTGGACTTTTAGGATTATTAATGATTGGATATGGTTACTACTTATCTACCTCCTTGTTTGAGGTATATTCGGAGAACGCAAATATGCTACTAATTAAAATGCTATCGATCTTAGGTTCGACCATTTTTGGTACATTCTTAGTCTTCCGTTTTTCAGTTGCATTTCTTATGAACTTAGCAAGAAAGCGAAAAAAAGGACATTTATCAATTGAAGATGTTCTTTCATTAACACCAATCATGCACAGAATGAAAGCAAATGCGATGTCCTTAACGACAATTACTGTTATATCGGCAACTGCTTTAGCAATACTTTGTTTATCTTATATCTCCTACTATTCTGCAGGTTCTATGGCAGAACGGAATGTTCCTTTTGATTTTATATTGTTAAATGAACATGGTGAAGCATTTTTAGAGGAACTAGATAACAAGGGAATTAGTTATAATAAAACCGAAATCGATCTACTGAATGCAGAAGTGGAGACTGCTGAGCTCTACGAAGCAGGCATTCCAGCTGGTATGGAGATGAATACCAAAGGATTCTATCAACTGCTGAAACTTAGTGATGCACAAAAAATGTGGCCACAGCTTTCTTTGGAGGAGGGTGAGGGCTATGTGAGTGGCTATAGTAGTATGATGTCTGAAATTGTAAAGATAGAGAGTGATAAACCGGTAAGCATAACGACTTCTGAAGGTGATATCTCTTTACATATAAAAGAAGTCAAGGAAGAGTCACCTCTTGTTTATAAACTTACGGGTGCAGGAGTATCTTTTATAGTAACGGATCAGCAGTTTGAACAGCTCGCTAAGGATAGTATAATTGGTCAAAATACTATTTGGGAAAAACAAGTAGGCATTAATATAAAAGATTCCTCCAATCAAAAAGAAGCACAGTATATTTACGAGTCTACTACGAATGACGGTTATAATGAAGCAGCAAATAGTGATGGTTACAGTGAACACTTTCAGGTTGACTCGCAGGAAATGTATCGCTCTTCTACGCTAGATATGTTTGGTCTAGTTATATTTATTACAGGTTTTCTTGGATTAGCCTTCCTAGTGACTACAGGTAGTATTTTATACTTCAAACAAATGTCGGAGGCCGATGAAGAAAGAGAATCTTATACCATTCTTCGTAAAATCGGATTTACAACAAATGAACTAATGAGAGGAATCTATCGAAAGCAATTATTCAACTTTGGATTTCCATTAATCATTGGTTTAGCGCATAGCTATTTTGCTGTTAAATCGGGCTGGATGTTATTTGGTACAGAACTAGTAGCTCCTTTACTCATAACGATGGGAGTCTATATTATTCTTTACTCTGTATTTGCTGTCCTTACGGTCGGATACTATAAAAAAGTAGTCAATGAATCACTATAGTCTGTATACAGAAAACTCTTTGTTTTACAACAAAGAGTTTTTCTTATTGACTTTTAAATGGATTAACTATAAACTTCTATCATATTAGCAATCTAGTGTGTGAAAGTGAGTGTTTTAAATGAATGCAGTATTGATAGCAGTTGCTGTTATGTTAATTCTGAGTTTACTTCGTATAAATGTAGTGTTCTCATTAATCATAGGTGCATTGGTAGGTGGGCTTACAGCTGGCTTATCGGTCACAGAAACGATAGAAGCGTTTACTGGAGGATTAGGTGCAGGAGCAACAATAGCGCTTAGCTACGGGCTCTTAGGAGGCTTTGCGGTTGCCATATCGAAGACAGGCATACCAGAGTTATTAGTGGCGGCAATTCTCAAGGTTGTCAGAAGGGAAGGGGATTCCCAAAAGACAGGTTTAGCTAAGGTATTAGTATTCTTATTGCTATTGATGATGGCTATTTTCTCGCAGAACTTAATACCGATTCATATCGCATTTATTCCATTATTAGTTCCACCTATTTTAAAAGTATTAAATATGCTCCAAATAGATCGTAGATTGATTGCATGTATTTTGGCATTTGGGTTAATTACCCCTTATATGTTCTTACCATATGGGTTCGGAGCGATTTATCAACAAATTGTGGCAACACAGATGGAGCTATCTGGTCTTACAGTTGCTTTAGAGGATATTCCTCGCGCGATGGCAGTACCAGCCTTAGGAATGGTTGTAGGGCTTGTTATGGCGTTTGTTTTATATAGAAAGCCAAGACAATACCGTCAAGAAGAAGTTAAAGTAGAAGGATTACAACTAAACGTTAAAAAAAGCAGCGTGTTCTTCACAATTATTTCGTTGATTGCGGCTTTGTATGCACAAATCGCAACCGACTCAATGATAGCAGGGGCTCTAGCTGGAATCACAATACTTTATGTAACAGGTGCTTTAAAATGGAAGGAAGCTGACCAGCTATTAACAGAAGGTATGCGTATGATGGCATTCGTAGGGTTTGTTATGATTACAGCAAACGGATTTGCTGCTGTCATCAGTTCAACTGGTCATGTAGAAAGTTTAGTAGAGGCATCTGCAGAATTATTAAAGGGTAATGTCAGCTTGGCTGTGTTAATTATGTTAGTAATTGGTTTAATCGTAACTTTGGGAATTGGCTCTTCCTTTGCCACCATTCCAATAATCGCAGCGATCTTTGTTCCTTTAGCATTAGAGTTAGGATTAAGCCCCTTAGCTACTATAGCTTTAATAGGGACTGCAGGTGCATTGGGGGATGCGGGTTCGCCGGCATCTGATTCCACACTTGGACCAACAGCTGGTTTAAGCGTTGACGGACAACATAATCATATTTGGGATACAGTAGTACCGACATTCATTTGCTACAATATACCGTTAATCATTTTTGGCTGGCTTGCAGTAGTATATGTACTATAAGAGAAAGAGCTCCTCTGGGGCTCTTTTTATATAGGGCAAGATAATAGATGACATTTCCCAATAATTATCGAGGGATACAATAGAGCAATCACTTTTCTTATCCGAGGAATTGCTACCATTCATTTCATTTGTAATTTAAATAAGAATTTTATATACTAGAAAACGGCTAAAAAAACGCATAGTTTAAATGAATATATAAATAGTTGAAGCATATAAAAAGAATTCAAGAAAAAGACTTGCATATTCTTTTTTTATTGTATATAATGTTGAATGTTGGTCTTTGACTGCGATGAAACGAGAGGTTACCGACACACCCGGCCGCTTTGCCATGGCGAGTGTACGGAAAATTTTCGTGGAGAATGTCTAGAAAATAGGCGAAAAGGAGGGAAAATAATGGCAAAACAAAAAATTCGTATTCGTTTAAAAGCGTATGATCACAGAATCCTGGATCAATCTGCTGAGAAAATTGTAGAAACTGCTAAACGTTCAGGTGCAAGTGTATCGGGTCCGATTCCACTTCCGACTGAAAGATCTGTGTATACGATTCTTCGTGCTGTTCATAAGTATAAAGATTCTCGTGAGCAATTCGAAATGCGTACGCATAAACGTCTTATCGATATCGTTAACCCAACACCACAAACTGTTGATGCGTTAATGAAGCTTGATTTACCATCTGGCGTTGATATTGAAATCAAACTTTAATGGTAAAAGATAAAAAACAACTAATTATTATAGGAGGTGTGACGGATGACCAAAGGAATCTTAGGTAGAAAAATCGGTATGACGCAAGTATTTGCTGAGAACGGTGACTTAATCCCTGTAACAGTTATTGAAGCTACTCCAAACGTAGTGCTTCAAAAGAAAACTGCAGAAACAGACGGTTACGAAGCGATTCAGTTAGGTTTTGAAGATAAGCGCGAAAAGCTTTCTAACAAACCTGCTAAAGGACACGTAGCTAAAGCTAGCACCGCTCCTAAGCGCTTCATCCGCGAATTCCGCGGCTTGGATACAGCTAATTACGAGGTTGGTCAAGAAGTCAACGTAGAAAGTTTTGCAGAAGGCGATGTAATTGATGTAACAGGTATTACTAAAGGTAAAGGTTTCCAAGGTGTTATTAAACGCCACGGACAATCTCGTGGACCAATGGCCCATGGATCTCGTTATCACCGTCGTCCAGGTTCAATGGGGCCAGTTGCTCCGAACCGTGTATTCAAACAAAAGAAATTACCTGGTCAAATGGGTGGACACACAGTAACAATCCAAAACTTACAAATCGTAAGAGTGGATGCTGAACGTAACCTATTATTAGTAAAAGGTAATGTTCCTGGTTCTCGTAAATCATTAGTAGTTGTTAAGGCTGCTATTAAATCGAAATAATTCTCTGAAGAAAGGAGGAAACAGGAATGACAAAAGTATCTTTATTCAATCAAGCAGGATCTTCTGTTGGGGAAATCGAGTTAAACGACAAAGTTTTCGGAATTGAACCAAACGAATCTGTGCTATTTGAAGCTATCATTTCTCAACGTGCTTCACTTCGTCAAGGTAATCACAAAGTGAAAAATCGTTCTGAAGTAGCTGGTGGTGGTCGTAAACCATGGAAGCAAAAAGGAACAGGTCGTGCTCGTCAAGGTTCGATCCGCTCTCCACAATGGCGTGGCGGTGGTACTGTATTTGGTCCAGTTCCACGTAGCTATAGCTATAAATTACCTAAGAAAGTACGTCGTTTAGCTCTTCTTTCAGCTCTTTCATCTAAAGTGCGTGAAGAAAGCATCGTAGTACTTGAAGGGTTAGCATTTGATGCTCCAAAAACAAAAGAATTTGTGAAAGTGTTATCTAACCTTTCAATCAATAAAAAAGCGTTAGTAGTAACTGCTGATTTAGATGAAAACGTAGCATTAGCTGCTCGTAACATCCCTGGAATCACAGTTGTGTCTGCAACAGGCATTAACGTATTAGATTTAGTTGGTCACGATAAATTAGTGATGACTAAAGCTGCAGTAGAAAAAGTAGAGGAGGTGCTTGGTTAATGGAAGCACGTGATATTATTAAACGTCCGGTCATTACCGAGCGTTCTTCTGAAGTAATGGCAGATAAAAAGTACACTTTCGAAGTGGACACTCGCGCTAACAAAACACAAGTTAAATATGCAGTTGAAGAAATCTTTGGAGTAGATGTTGAAAAAGTTAACATCATGAACTACAAAGGTAAATTCAAACGCGTAGGTAAATTTGGCGGTTATACTAACAAACGTCGTAAAGCGATTGTTACATTAACTACAGACAGCAAAGAAATCGAGTTATTCGAAATTTAATCCTTTAACAAGGAATTAATAATCAAGAAGGAGGGAATAAAATGGCGATTAGAAAGTATAAACCAACGACAAACGGACGTCGTAACATGACTTCACTTGACTACGCTGAAATCACAACGAACAAGCCTGAGAAATCACTTCTTGCTCCTGTTAAGCGTAAAGGCGGCCGTAACAATCAAGGTAAAATTACTGTTCGTCATCATGGTGGTGGACACAAACGCCAATACCGCGTAATTGATTTCAAACGAAACAAAGACGGTATTCCAGCACGTGTTGCTACTATTGAATATGATCCAAACCGTTCTGCAAACATCGCATTACTAAATTATGCTGATGGGGAAAAACGTTATATCCTAGCTCCTAAAGGCTTAGAAGTTGGAATGACAATCGTGTCAGGTCCAGAAGCTGATATTAAAGTAGGTAACGCACTTCCATTGCAAAACATTCCAATGGGTACTACTATCCATAACATCGAAATGAAACCTGGTAAAGGTGGTCAGTTAGTTCGTTCTGCTGGTACATCTGCTCAATTATTAGGTAAAGAAGGTAAGTACGTTATCGTACGTTTACAATCTGGTGAAGTTCGTTTAATCCTAGGTGTTTGCCGCGCTACTGTTGGTGAAGTAGGAAATGAACAACATGAACTTGTAAACATCGGTAAAGCAGGTCGTAATCGTTGGTTAGGTAAACGCCCAACTGTACGTGGATCTGTAATGAACCCTAACGACCATCCACACGGTGGTGGTGAAGGACGTACTCCAATCGGACGTAAGTCTCCAATGTCTCCATGGGGTAAACCAACTCTTGGATACAAAACTCGTAGCAAGAAAAACAAATCCGACAAACTTATTATTCGTCGTCGTAAAAAATAAAGTGGTTTTACTACGGTTCAAAGAACGAGCCGTGGTGCAATCACAGAGGGAGGTTTCAGCATGGGTCGTAGCTTGAAAAAAGGACCTTTCGCAGACGATCATTTATTGAAAAAGGTCGATGCACAAAAGGACTCTGAGAAAAAACAAGTGATTAAGACTTGGTCTCGCCGTTCAACAATTTTCCCTACTTTTATCGGATTAACAATCGCAGTATATGACGGACGTAAACATGTACCGGTATACGTGACTGAAGATATGGTAGGTCATAAACTAGGCGAGTTTGCACCAACACGCGCTTATAAAAGTCATGGTGCAGATGATAAGAAAACAAGACGCTAATTTGAGAGGAGGTCATTCAAATGTCACAAGCAAAAGCTATTGCTAAAACAGTGCGCATTGCTCCTCGTAAGGTAAGATTAGTCGTTGATTTAATCAGAGGTAAGCAAGTCGGTGAAGCAGTTGCAATTTTACAACTTACTCCTAAAGCAGCATCTCCTGTTGTTGAGAAAGTATTAAAATCTGCTATTGCAAACGCTGAGCACAATTATGATTTAGATATTAACAACCTAGTTGTTTCTGAAGTATTTGTTGATGAAGGTCCAACATTAAAACGTTTCCGTCCACGTGCGATGGGTCGTGCAAGTGCTATCAACAAACGTACAAGCCACATTACTGTAGTGGTATCTGAGAAGAAGGAGGGATAATTCGTGGGTCAAAAAGTTCATCCAATAGGAATGCGAGTTGGGATCATTCGTGACTGGGAGTCAAAATGGTACGCTGGTAAAGACTATGCAAACTTACTTCATGAAGATTTAAAAATTCGTAAGTATATTGAAACTCGTTTAAAAGATGCTTCAGTTTCTACTGTAGAAATCGAACGTGCTGCTAAACGTGTTAACATCACTATTCACACTGCGAAACCAGGAATGGTAATCGGTAAAGGTGGTACTGAAGTCGAAGCACTTCGTAAACACCTGAACGATATCACTGGCAAGCGTGTACACATCAACATCGTAGAAATTAAAAGAGCTGACCTTGATGCTAAATTAGTAGCTGAAAGTATTGCACGCCAATTAGAAGGCCGCGTATCTTTCCGTCGTGCTCAAAAACAAGCAATTCAACGTACAATGCGTGCTGGCGCTAAAGGTATTAAAACTCAAGTATCTGGACGCTTAGGCGGCGCTGACATTGCGCGTGCTGAACATTACAGCGAAGGAACTGTACCACTTCATACATTACGTGCAGATATCGATTATGCACATGCTGAAGCTGACACTACTTACGGTAAGTTAGGCGTTAAAGTATGGATCTATCGTGGTGAAGTCCTTCCAGTTAAGAAGAACTCTGAGGAAGGAGGCAAATAATATGTTAATGCCTAAACGCGTTAAATATCGTCGCGAACACCGTGGGAAAATGCGTGGTGAAGCAAAAGGCGGTAAAGAAATAGCATTCGGTGAGTTTGGTTTACAAGCAACTGAAGCTAGCTGGATTACAAGTCGTCAAATTGAATCAGCTCGTATTGCAATGACACGTTACATGAAACGTGGCGGTAAAGTATGGATTAAAATCTTCCCACATAAACCTTATACGAAAAAGCCTCTAGAGGTTCGTATGGGATCCGGTAAAGGTGCTCCTGAAGGTTGGGTAGCTGTAGTTAAACCAGGGAAAATTATGTTTGAAATTGCTGGCGTATCTGAAGAGGTAGCTCGCGAAGCTTTACGCTTAGCTTCTCATAAGCTTCCTATTAAATGTAAGATAGTTAAACGTCAAGAAATTGGTGGTGAATCTAATGAAAGCTAATGACATCCGTGAACTTACTACTGCAGAAATTGAACAAAAGGTAAAATCACTGAAAGAAGAGCTTTTCAACCTTCGCTTCCAATTGGCGACTGGTCAATTAGAAAACACAGCTCGCATTCGTGAAGTTCGTAAGGCGATTGCACGTATGAAAACTGTGATTCGCGAAAGAGAAATCAGTGCAAACAACTGATAAAGGAGGTTTTCAGGCATGACTGAGCGTAATCAACGCAAAGTATACACTGGCCGTGTAGTTTCTGACAAAATGGAAAAAACTATTACTGTTTTAGTTGAGACTCATAAAAAACACAAATTATACGGTAAGCGTGTAAAATATTCTAAGAAATTTAAGGCTCATGATGAGCAAAACGAAGCCCAAATCGGCGATATCGTCCGTATCATGGAAACTCGTCCGCTATCAGCTACAAAACGTTTCCGTTTACTGGAAGTTGTAGAAAAAGCGGTTATTATCTAATAATAAATTTCGGAAATAATTAATTCCGGAGGGAGGTAACCTAAGTGATCCAACAAGAAACTCGTATGAAAGTTGCAGACAACTCAGGTGCACGTGAAGTTTTAACAATAAAAGTACTTGGTGGTACTGGACGTAAGACTGCTAATATCGGCGATATCGTCGTATGTACAGTTAAGAAAGCAACACCAGGTGGCGTTGTCAAGAAGGGTGACGTAGTTAAAGCAGTTATCGTTCGCACTAAAAGCGGCGTACGCCGTAAAGACGGAACTTATATCAAATTTGATGAGAATGCATGCGTTATTATCAAAGACGATAAAGGACCGCGTGGAACTCGTATTTTCGGACCTGTTGCGCGTGAACTACGTGACAGCAACTTCATGAAAATCGTATCTTTAGCTCCAGAAGTTCTTTAATTATCATGAAAGTGCCAATCAAGGAGGTGCGACAAGAATGCATGTTAAAAAAGGCGACAAAGTAATGGTGATCTCGGGTAAAGACAAAGGGAAAACAGGCGTTATCCTTACAGCTTATCCGAAGAAAGACCGTGTTTTAGTTGAAGGTGTCAACATCATCAAAAAACACATGAAGCCAAACCAAGCTAATCCGCAAGGAGGAATTGAGAGCCGTGAGGCTGCAATTCACGTATCGAATGTTATGTTAATCGACCCAAAAACTGGCGAGCCGACTCGCGTAGGTTATAAAGTAGAAGATGGCAAAAAAGTTCGTGTTGCGAAAAAATCTGGTGAAATTATTAAATAAGTAAAGAGAAAGGAGGTACACACATGAACCGCCTAAAAGAAAAGTATCTTAAGGAAGTTTCTCCTGCTCTAATGAGCAAGTTTGAATATAGTTCAGTAATGCAAGTTCCTAAAGTTGATAAAATTGTTATCAACATGGGTGTGGGTGATGCTGTATCTAATACAAAAGCACTTGATGCTGCTGTTGAAGAATTACAAATTATTTCAGGTCAAAAACCTGTAGTTACGAAAGCTAAAAAATCGATCGCTGGATTCCGTCTACGTGAAGGTATGCCAATCGGTGCAAAAGTTACATTACGCGGAGAGCGTATGTATGACTTTTTGGATAAATTAATCTCTATCTCTCTTCCACGTGTACGTGACTTCCGTGGTGTTTCTAAAAAAGCATTTGACGGTCGCGGTAACTACACTTTAGGAGTAAAAGAGCAATTAATCTTCCCTGAAATCGATTATGATAAAGTTTCGAAAGTACGCGGTATGGACATCGTAATTGTAACAACTGCGAACTCTGACGAAGAAGCTCGTGAGTTATTAACACAGTTCGGTATGCCATTCCAAAAGTAAAATAAGGGAGGCGAAAACGTGGCTAAAAAATCAATGATCGTTAAACAACAACGTACGCCAAAGTTCAAAGTGCAAGAATACACACGCTGTGAGCGTTGTGGACGTCCGCACTCTGTATATCGTAAATTTAAGCTTTGCCGTATTTGTTTCCGTGAACTTGCATACAAGGGACAAATTCCTGGCGTTAAAAAAGCAAGCTGGTAATCCCCTATAACTGGGAAGGAGGTAAATGTAATGACAATGTCAGATCCAATTGCAGATATGCTAACACGCATTCGTAATGCTAACATGGTTCGTCACGAGAAATTAGAAATTCCTGCTTCAAACTTGAAAAAGGAAATCGCTGAAATTTTAAAACGCGAAGGTTTCATCCGTGACGTTGAATATGTAGAAGATAGCAAACAAGGAATCATCCGTATCTTCTTAAAATATGGTCAAAACGACGAGCGCGTTATCACTGGTTTGAAACGTATTTCAAAACCTGGTCTACGCGTTTACGCTAAAACAAACGAAGTGCCTAAAGTATTGAACGGTTTAGGAATTGCTTTAGTTTCTACTTCAAATGGTTTATTAACAGATAAAGAAGCTCGCGCTAAACAAGTTGGCGGAGAAATCGTAGCTTACGTTTGGTAATAATCAACAAACGAATGGAGGTGCAACAAAATGTCTCGAGTAGGTAAAAAACCAATAGAGGTTCCTGCTAACGTTACTGTTACAGTTAGCGCTGATAACTCAGTAGTCGTTAAAGGACCAAAAGGTGAATTAACAAATTCTTTTAACCAAGATATCAAGATTGAACAAGAAGGTAATGTTATTACTTTAGTTCGTCCTTCAGATTCTAAAGAACACCGTACAATCCATGGCACAACTCGTGCTTTATTAGCAAACATGATTACTGGTGTTTCTGAAGGATTTGCACGTGGACTTGAATTAGTTGGGGTTGGTTACCGTGCACAATTACAAGGTAAGAAACTTGTACTTAACGTAGGGTACTCTCATCCAGTTGAATTCACTCCTGAAGATGGACTTGAAGTTGAAGTTCCTTCTAATACAAAAGTTATCGTTCGCGGTATTAACAAAGAACGCGTTGGTGCATTAGCATCTAACATCCGTCAAGTTCGCCCACCTGAGCCTTATAAAGGTAAAGGTATTCGCTATGAAGGTGAAGTTGTACGCCGCAAAGAAGGTAAAACAGGTAAATAATGCATTGCGCATTAGAAAGGAGTGACTACTGTGATTACGAAACAAGACAAAAATCAAGTTCGTAAGAAACGTCATGCACGTGTTCGTACAAAAATCACGGGTACTACTGAACGTCCTCGTTTAAATGTATTCCGTTCTAATAAACACTTATACGCTCAACTTATTGATGATGCACAAGGTGTAACAATCGTAAGTGCATCAACTATGGACAAAGATTTCAATGGCACAGCTGGAAACGTTGAAGCTGCTAAATTGATCGGAGAAACAATCGCTAAACGCGCTACTGAAAAGAACATTAAATCTGTTGTATTCGACCGTGGCGGTTACTTATATCATGGACGTGTTAAAGCGTTAGCTGAAGCTGCACGTGAAAACGGCTTAGAATTTTAAGAAGAAGGAGGGACATATTTCATGCGTGGTATTGACCCAAACAAACTTGAACTTGAAGAACGCGTAGTAACAATTAATCGTGTTGCTAAAGTTGTAAAAGGTGGACGTCGTTTCCGTTTTACTGCATTAGTAGTAGTTGGAGACAAAAACGGACATGTAGGATTTGGTACTGGGAAAGCTCAAGAGGTTCCAGATGCTATCCGTAAAGCAGTTGAAGATGCGAAGAAAAACCTAATTGAAGTACCAAGAGTTGGCGGAACTACTCCTCACCAAGTAATTGGTCGCTTTGGAGCTGGATCTATTCTAGTTAAACCAGCAGCACCAGGTACTGGAGTTATCGCTGGAGGACCGGTTCGTGCGGTTCTTGAATTAGCTGGTATTACTGATATTCTTTCGAAATCACTTGGATCTAACACACCAATTAACATGGTTCGTGCTACAGTACAAGGTTTAAATCAACTAAAACGTGCTGAGGACGTTGCTAAATTACGTGGTAAATCAGTAGAAGAACTGTTAGGATAAGGGGGGAAATTACAATGGCAACTAAATTAGAAATCACCCTTACTAAAAGCTTGATTGGTGCAAAACCAAATCAACGCAAAACAGCAGAAGCTCTTGGATTACGTAAACTTCATCAAACAGTTGAGCACCAAGACAACGCCGCTATCCGCGGAATGGTTGGCAAAGTAGCTCACTTAGTAACTTTGAAAGAAATTTAAGGTTTATTTTAAGAATAAGGAGGTGCCACCATATGAAACTTCATGAGTTAAAACCAGCAGAAGGATCTCGCTCTACACGTAACCGCGTAGGTCGTGGTATCGGTTCTGGTAACGGTAAAACTGCAGGTAGAGGTCATAAAGGTCAGAATTCTCGTTCAGGCGGAGGAGTACGTCCAGGATTTGAAGGGGGTCAAAACCCTTTATTCCGTCGTTTACCAAAACGTGGATTTACTAACATCAACCGTAAAGAATATGCAATTGTGAACCTTGACACATTAAATCGTTTCGAAGAAGGCACAGAAGTTACACCTGCTCTATTAATTGAAACAGGTGTTGTGAGTAGTGAAAAATCTGGTATTAAGATCTTAGGTAATGGAACTCTTGAGAAGAAACTATCAGTAAAAGCTCACAAATTCTCTGCGACAGCAAAAGAAGCAATCGAGAATGCTGGCGGACAAACTGAGGTGGTTTAATGTTTCAGACAATCTCCAACTTTATGCGTGTGAGAGATATTCGAAATAAAATCATTTTTACCTTATTGATGCTAATCGTGTTTCGTATTGGGACATTTGTTCCAGTACCTCACGTTAATGCAGATGCGTTAAAGCAAACCGATGAATTAGGTTTAATTGGTTTCTTAAATACATTTGGTGGTGGAGCACTTGCTAACTTCTCTATTTTAGCAATGGGTATCATGCCATATATTACAGCATCAATCATCGTTCAGTTGTTACAAATGGACGTTGTTCCGAAGTTTACAGAGTGGGCAAAACAAGGTGAAGTCGGAAGACGGAAGCTTGCTCAATTTACTCGTTACTTCACAATTGTTTTAGCTTTTATACAAGCGATTGCTATGTCATATGGTTTTAACCAAATGTATAGCGGTTCTTTGATAAAAGATGAAGGAATCATGACCTACTTAACCATCGCAATCGTATTAACTGCAGGTACTGCATTCTTAATGTGGTTAGGTGAGCAAATCACCTCTAAAGGCGTTGGTAATGGTATTTCTGTGATTATCTTCGCAGGGATTGTTGCAGCTATTCCAAACGGTATAAACCAATTGTATGCTCAACAAATTCAAGATGCTGGTGATGCTTTATTCATCAACATCGTGATTATTATCTTGCTTTTATTGGCAATCATTGCTGTTACAGTAGGAGTTATTTACGTTCAACAAGCGTTGCGTAAAATTCCTATTCAATATGCAAAACGTGTTGCTGGCTCTTCTCAAACTGGAGGTCAACAAACACATTTACCTTTAAAAGTTAATGCTGCGGGAGTTATCCCAGTAATCTTTGCATCTGCGTTCCTTATGGCTCCGCAGTCTATCATTTTGTTCTTTGGTGAGAACAAAACGACAGAATTTATTAGAAATATGTTAGATTACACTCAGCCAGTAGGTATGATCATTTATGTTGCTTTGATAGCTGCCTTTACATATTTCTATGCGTTCATTCAGGTGAACCCGGAAAATGTAGCAGACAACTTGAAAAAGCAAGGTGCGTATATTCCAGGTATCCGTCCGGGGATAAACACACAAAATTACTTAACAAGCGTCTTATACCGTTTAACATTTGTAGGTGCTATTTTCTTAGCAGTAATCTCTATTATGCCATTATTATTTGTAAAGTTTGCTGGTTTACCACAATCTATACAAATTGGCGGAACAAGTCTGCTAATCATTGTTGGGGTAGCCCTTGAAACAATGAAACAATTAGAATCGCAATTAGTTAAACGTCACTATAAAGGCTTTATGAAATAATGTCGGTTTTTAGGAACGGTTAGAGTTCCTAAAAATCAACAAATAGTCCTGGGGGGCATTTCCGTATGAATATCGTTTTAATGGGTCTGCCTGGTGCCGGTAAAGGTACACAAGCAGATAAAATTGTTGAGAAGTACGCAATCCCTCATATTTCTACAGGCGACATGTTTCGTGCAGCTATTAAAGAAGGCACGGAGCTTGGTTTAAAAGCAAAATCGTTTATGGATCATGGTGCATTAGTACCCGATGAAGTTACGATTGGTATTGTTCGTGAAAGATTAAGTAAACCAGATTGCGATCAAGGATTCCTATTAGATGGTTTCCCACGTACAGTTCCTCAAGCTGAAGCTTTAGATGCTTTACTTTCGGATCTAGGGAAATCTATTGAGCATGTGCTTAATATTCAAGTAGAACAAGAAGAATTGATTAAACGTCTAACAGGTCGTCGTATTTGTAAAGAGTGCGGCACTGCTTATCATCTTGTTTTCAACCCACCTGCTAAAGATGGTGTTTGTGACAAAGATGGAGGAGAGCTTTATCAGCGTGCGGACGATAATCCCGAAACGGTGACAAACCGTCTGGAAGTAAATATGAAGCAAACACAACCTTTGCTTGATTTTTATCAGAACAAAGGTGTTTTAAGTAATTTAGATGGCCAGCAAGATATTAAAGTAGTCTTCGCTGACATCGATGCTCTGTTACAGGGCAACCGCATCTAAGAGCCCGGTGCCCGTCGCAGACGACTGAATATCCGGGTAGTATGCAAAGAACGTAAACGTTTTTTTCGAGAGCTGCAAAAGCATATTGCGCCCGGTATACGAACTGGATGAACTTGAAATGTGTTAACAGCGAGGACCCCCTAGTCCACGTGCATTTTGATTTCTGAAAGGGTATAATGGGTTTCGTGGAAAGCATTAATCGAACGGGTACTATGGAACTCATCCAACACATTCGTACGAACATGTTGACATGAGGGAGACAGGTTTCTACCAGTCAGTCTACTCGGTGGATTGCGTTAAAACGAAACCTTACGAGTGTCTTTCGAACATCTCTCATGATTTCCAAACATATGCTTAAAACGAATAGTTTCGTTCATTTTGAGGCTATACTACAGCAAATTACGTTTGAATATTGATGAGAACCTGATTTGTATATAGAAGGGAGACAGGGTTGATGGCGAAAGATGATGTAATTGAAGTCGAAGGAACAGTTGTTGAGACTTTGCCAAACGCGATGTTTAAGGTAGAATTAGAAAACGGTCATACGATACTTGCGCATGTATCGGGTAAAATTCGTATGCACTTTATCCGCATTTTACCTGGAGATAAAGTCACAATTGAACTTTCTCCTTACGATTTAACTCGCGGTCGTATCACGTACCGTTTTAAATAATCTTTTGCACTCCGGACTACTAAGGAGGTTGGGTTAGATGAAAGTGAGACCATCTGTGAAGCCGATCTGCGAAAAATGTAAAGTAATTCGCCGACGCGGTAAAGTAATGGTAATCTGTGAAAATCCTAAACACAAACAAAGACAAGGATAATAAGAAGGAGGTGCACGACACATATGGCACGTATTGCTGGTGTTGACATTCCACGCGATAAACGCGTTGTTATTGCATTAACATACATTTTCGGAATTGGTAAAACTACGTCACAAAAAGTATTAGCGGAAGCTGGTATCTCTGAAGAGACTCGCGTTCGTGATCTTACTGAAGACGAGCTAAACAAAATCCGTGAACAAATCGGTGTATACAAAGTAGAAGGTGACCTTCGTCGTGAAGTATCACTAAACATTAAACGTCTGATGGAAATCGGTTCATTCCGAGGAATCCGTCATCGTCGCGGCTTACCAGTACGCGGACAAAATACGAAGAACAATGCACGTACTCGTAAAGGTCCACGTAAAACAGTAGCTAACAAGAAAAAATAATCGGTAAAGGAGGTTTCTTCTTAACATGGCACGTAAACAACAAACACGTAAGCGTCGTGTGAAAAAGAATATCGAATCCGGTATTGCTCACATTCGCTCAACATTTAACAACACTATTGTGACTATAACAGACATGCAAGGTAACGCACTTTCTTGGTCAAGTGCTGGAGCTCTTGGATTCAGAGGTTCTCGTAAATCTACTCCATTCGCTGCACAAATGGCTGCTGAAACTGCTGCTAAAACTTCAATGGAACATGGTTTAAAAACTTTAGAAGTAACTGTTAAAGGTCCTGGTGCTGGTCGTGAAGCGGCAATCCGCGCACTTCAAGCTGCAGGTCTAGAAGTTACAGCAATTAAAGACGTAACACCAGTACCACATAATGGTTGCCGTCCACCAAAACGTCGTCGCGTTTAATAGGTGATCCTCAATATGTTTGAGAACATCATTTATTGTACAGACTGAGGTTGTGCAACACAGCAATCAGTTAAACGATCGAATTCATGATGGAAAGAACCTATACATTCGATGTTTTGAGGGAGGGTAAATTGGAATGATCGAAATTGAAAAACCAAAGATTGAAAGTGTAGAAATCAGCGAAAATGCCAAGTTTGGTAAATTTGTTGTAGAACCGCTTGAACGTGGCTATGGAAATACTTTGGGCAATTCTTTACGTCGTATCCTTCTGTCTTCTTTACCAGGAGCCGCAGTTACTTCTATTCAAATTGATGGCGTTTTACACGAGTTTTCAACTATTGAAGGCGTAGTGGAAGATGTAGCATCTATTATTATGAATGTGAAAAAACTAGCTCTTAAAATCTACTCTGATGAAGAAAAAGTCATAGAGATAGATGTAAAAGGAGAAGGAACTATTACAGCAGCTGACATTACTCATGACAGTGACGTGGAGATTTTAAATCCGGAGCTTTATATTGCTACAATCGGCAAAAATGGTCATTTCCGTATGCGTATGTACGCAGGGCGAGGCCGTGGCTACACTCCTGCTGATCAAAACAAACGTGAGGATCTTCCTATCGGCGTAATCCCGATCGACTCTATTTATACTCCAGTTTCACGCGTTAATTTTCAAGTGGAAAACACTCGTGTTGGACAAATGTCTAACTACGATAAATTAACTCTTGATGTGTGGACAGATGGCAGCACCGGTCCAAAAGAGGCGATTTCGCTTGGAGCAAAAATACTAACAGAGCACTTGAACATTTTTGTAGGGATGACAGATGAGGCACAAACTGCGGAAATCATGGTCGAAAAAGAAGAAGATCAAAAAGAAAAAGTTTTAGAGATGACTATTGAAGAACTTGATCTTTCTGTTCGTTCTTATAACTGCTTGAAGCGTGCAGGTATTAATACAGTACTTGAACTTGCTAGCAAGTCAGAAGACGATATGATGAAAGTAAGAAACCTTGGACGTAAATCTTTAGAAGAAGTAAGAGCTAAGTTAGATGAGCTTGGCTTAGGATTACGTAAAGAAGACTAAGCGATTTTTGATATAGCTAGATATGAACTATTCACCAAAGGAGGGAAACATCCATGGGTTACAGAAAACTTGGACGTACAAGTTCTCAACGTAAGGCGATGTTACGTGACTTAACAACTGACCTAATTATTCATGAGCGTCTTCAAACAACTGAAGCACGTGCAAAAGAATTACGTTCTGTTGTTGAAAAAATGATCACTTTAGGTAAACGCGGAGACTTGCACGCTCGTCGTCAAGCAGCTGCATACATTCGTCGTGAAGTAGTTACTACTACTGATGAAGAAGGCGAAGAATCAACAACTTTTGCTTTGCAAAAATTGTTTGATGATGTAGCACCACGTTATGCAGATCGTCAAGGCGGTTATACTCGTATTATGAAAGTTGGACCTCGTCGCGGAGACGGAGCACCAGTTGTAGTAATTGAGTTAGTTTAATTTAATGGATCAGTCGTTTATTCGATTGCTAAGTTAAAATTCAAAGCTGAAGAGGGATGTTGGTGTTGCTACCACCCTCTTCTTTTTTCAAACAGATTTATACGACATTATAAAAGCTGAGTGTTATGATGAGCGGACTTTCATTAGTAGCGTCTCGTCTAGCTCTACGCACCTCATTTTCTGACTGGTCTTGAGCAACCAGTCTAGAAATAAGTTATAGAAGAGCGCATTTCTCCAAATGAGGTGCGCGCTTTTTTAATTTGTCTATAAATTTGTTAATATGGAGTTAAGCTGAGCAGAGTTTAGTTAAGGGAGGTTAAGGGCATGAAAGCAGAAATTATTTCCTTACAGGATGTAACATATACCTATTCCGAAGAAAATACTAATATCAAACCCGCAATACATAATGTGTCATTTTCTATAGGTGAAAGCGAATGGGTTGCTATTGTAGGTCACAATGGATCTGGTAAATCCACGTTAGCCCGATTAATGAATGGTCTTCTATTTCCTCAGAAGGGAAAGGTGCGTATTTTTGGTGAGACGTTAACGATGGAAAATCTTTGGGAAACTAGATCGAAAATGGGCATGGTATTTCAAAACCCCGATAACCAATTCGTTGGGGCTACTGTCCAGGACGATGTAGCATTTGCCCTAGAGAATAATGGGATCCCCTTTGAGGAAATGGTAGAACGAGTACGACGATCATTAGCAAAGGTCAATATGCAGGATTTTATGAATAGCGAGCCACATCATCTGTCAGGTGGCCAAAAGCAAAGGGTGGCTATAGCGGGTGCTATTGCGATGCAGCCACGCATTTTATTGTTAGATGAAGCAACCTCCATGCTAGATCCGCAAGGGAAGGAAGAGGTGCTGTCAACGGTTCGTCAGCTAAGAGAAGAAACGGATCTGACGGTTATCTCCATAACGCACGATTTAGAGGAAACCTTGCTTGCAGATAGAGTTATTATGATGAATCAGGGTGAGAAATATGTAGAGGATACTCCAAAAGGAATTTTCGAGCGTGGGCAAGAATTAGTGGACTTAGGTTTAGATTTGCCATTTGCGATGAAAATGTCCAAGCTTATAAAAGCTCAAGGGATATCCCTAATCGCTGAACATATGTCAGAAGAAGAGTTGGTGAACGATTTATGGACATCACACTTCAACAAGTAAGCTATGCTTATGCAAAAGATACCCCTTTTGAAAAAAAGGCCTTGTTTGATGTGGATTTGAATATACCTTCTGGCTCTTATCAAGCTATTATAGGGCACACTGGCTCAGGAAAGTCTACTGTGTTGCAGCATTTGAATGCCTTATTAAAGCCTACGGAAGGTACCGTTAGGATAGGAGACATAGAGGTCCAAGGTAAAAAGAAAAATAAACAATTGCGTGCAGTGCGCCAAAAAGTAGGCATAGTGTTTCAATTTCCAGAGCATCAGTTGTTTGACGAAACAGTACTCAAGGACATTATGTTTGGTCCTATGAACTATGGTGTACCAGAGGCTGAAGCTAAGGCACGTGCAGAAGAATTGGTTAAGCTACTAGGATTACCTGAAGAGGTCATGGACAAATCTCCGTTTGACTTATCTGGTGGCCAAATGAGACGCGTCGCTATAGCAGGAGTTCTAGCTATGAACCCAGAAGTCCTAGTACTGGATGAGCCGACCGCTGGTTTAGATCCAAGGGGTCGCAAGGAAATCATGGACCTCTTTTATCGCATTCATCAAGAGAAGGGAATAACGACTATCCTCGTGACGCACAGCATGGAAGATGCAGCTAGATACGCAGACCGAATAGCAATCATGTATAGAGGGAAATGTGTGTTGCAAGGCACTCCGGAAGAGGTTTTTGAAAATGAAACTCGTTTAAAAGATTATCAGTTGGAGCTGCCACAAACAGTAAAGTTTCAAAGGAAATTAGAACAAATGATGGGCAGAAGGCTACCGATTCTCTGTTTAACAGAGGAAGTATTGGCGAAAGAAATGGCGCACCTGTTAAAAAAGGGGTGTGAGGACGAATGCTAGAAAAGATGATTTTTGGTCGTTACATACCTGGGGATTCATTAATTCACCGCTTAGATGCCAGAGCTAAATTAATCTTTGTTTTCTTATTTATCGCCGTGGTTTTCATCGCGAATAATTGGATCACATATGGAATATTGGTGTTATTTACTTTCTTAATAATCCGTATGTCGAAAATAAGATTATATTTTCTGATCAATGGTTTAAAACCTGTCGTTTTTTTGATAATCTTTACATTCTTATTGCATATGATTTTCACTCGAGAGGGCGCTCTTATTTTTGAATGGAAGTTTATAAAAATTTATGAGGAGGGTTTGAAGCAGGGGATATTCATATCTATCCGTTTCTTCGTACTCGTTATACTAACATCCATTTTAACGCTCACTACAACGCCTATATCGATTACTGATGCTTTAGAGATACTTCTGAACCCCTTGAAGAAATGGAAGCTCCCAGTGCATGAATTAGCGCTTATGATGTCAATCTCCTTAAGGTTCATCCCAACACTTATGGACGAAACTGATAAGATTATGAAAGCGCAGATGGCCAGAGGGTCGGATATGACTTCAGGAAGTATGAAAGAGCGAATGAATGCTATTGTGCCGTTGCTGATTCCGCTATTTGTGAGTGCTTTTAAACGAGCAGAGGATTTGGCGACAGCTATGGAGGTTCGCGGCTATAAAGGTGGCGAAGGTAGAACAAGATATCGCAAGCTAGAGTGGAGGAAAAAGGATACGGCAATTCTAGTTGTACTTGTCCTCTTAGCAGTTATACTTGTTTATTTTAGACAGTAATGGGAGGTAACGGTATGCGTTTAAGAGCTATCATCAGCTATGATGGAAGTCAATTTTCTGGTTATCAGGTTCAACCGGGAAAAAGAACAGTACAGCTAGAGCTTGAACGAGTTCTACAAACAATCCATAAAGGTGAACTAGTGAAGGTAGTAGCAAGTGGTCGTACGGATGCAGGGGTGCATGCGACAGGTCAGGTAATTCATTTTGATAGTCACTTCAACTTACCTATGGATCGCTGGAGAACTGCTTTAAATGTTCAACTTCCAAAGGATATCCGAATACACTCCGTAGAAGAAGTTGCTGCAGACTTTCATGCAAGATATCATGCGGAGGGCAAAACTTATCGATACAAATGGACGCTAAATGAGATTCAGAGCCCGTTTGAGCGTAATTATACTGTCCATGTGGATAGATATAAGCCTAACGTAAATTTGATGAAGGAAGCTTCCGTACATCTTTTAGGGACGCATGATTTCTCCAGCTTCTGTGCATCTAAAACTAGTGTAAAAGACTTTGTCAGAACAGTAAGGTCAATAGATTTTGAATGGAAAGAAGACTCTAACCAGCTGCATATGGTTATCAGCGGTAATGGTTTTTTATATAACATGGTTCGAATTATTGCAGGTACTTTATGGGAAGTTGCAATAGGAAAAAAAAATGTGGACGAGCTACCAGGAATTCTTCAATCTTGCGATAGAAAAAATGCTGGTAAAACCGCGCCAGCACACGGTTTATACCTAGAAAAAGTAGAGTATTCATGATGTAGCAACTTTTCCAGGTGTTTATGGAAAAATACTTGACTATTAACAGTGTGTGGGTTATGATGATGTATGGTATTTTCATTAACCCCACAATATAAGCCCCGAAACTTATTGGTATGAGGATATAGAAAATTATAGATCGATTATGATTGAATTAGGAGGACAAAATACATGCGTACAACATTCATGGCTAAAGGTCACGAAGTAGAACGTAAATGGTTAGTTATCGACGCTGAAGGCCAAACTCTTGGTCGTCTTGCTTCTGAAGTAGCAGCTATTTTACGTGGAAAAAACAAACCAACTTTCACACCGAACGTTGACACTGGTGATCACGTGATCATCATCAATGCAGAAAAAATTCATTTAACTGGGAACAAGTTAAATGACAAAATTTACTACCGTCACACTCAATTTGCTGGTGGACTTAAACAACGTACTGCTTTAGAAATGCGTACTAAGTACCCAACAAAAATGATCGAATTAGCGATCAAAGGAATGCTTCCTAAAAACACTTTAGGTCGTCAAATGTTCGGGAAACTTCACGTTTACGCTGGAGCAGAACATCCACATGCAGCACAACAACCAGAAGCTTTTGAGCTTCGCGGATAATAATTAAGAGGAGGACATACACTTGGCACAAGTTCAATATATCGGCACTGGTCGCCGTAAAAGCTCAGTAGCACGCGTACGTTTAGTACCAGGCGAAGGAAAAATCGTTATCAACAAACGTGACGTAGAAGATTACGTACCATACGAAACTTTACGTGAAATCATTAAACAACCATTAGTAACTACTCAAACTCTAGGTAGCTATGATGTTCATGTAAACGTTAATGGTGGTGGATTCACAGGTCAAGCAGGAGCAATCCGTCACGGTATTGCACGTGCTCTACTTACAGTAGATCCTGATTTCCGTCCAGCTTTAAAATCTGCAGGATTCTTAACACGTGACCCACGTATGAAAGAACGTAAAAAACCAGGACTTAAAGGCGCTCGTCGTGCACCTCAGTTCTCAAAACGTTAATCTTACAAAATTACAAAAACTCTCAACCTATATGGTTGGGAGTTTTTTTATTGTCATTCAAATCATTCACATGGGTTATTACAAGCAAATCTTTTCTAGGTGTCAAAGAAGGGATTCTTTTATTTTAAAAAACTAATTGAAATGCCGTATTTACTAGCGTAACTAACTTAAAAATAGCAGATGGTATTAAAAGGTATTTAAGTTATAATAGTAAAGGAAAAAATAGGGATAGGAGAGTGTCGAGCTTGAAAATAACACAGCAATGGAATCAGGAGGATACTGATTATATTCGCCAAAGGGTTATTGAATATAATATGTCCAAGATACCTGAAGAGGTGAAGCACCCTAAAAAGCAGATCAGCTATGTGCTTCGAGATGGAGAACAAAAAATACTTGGAGGTATTACCGGTGAGATTTTTTGGTATCATCTTCATATTGATTTCCTATGGGTGGATGAGTCTTTGAGAGGTCAAGGTTACGGAAAAGAATTGCTAACTAAAATAGAAGAGTTTGCGATAGAGCATAACTGTAGGCTTATACAATTAGATACCTTTAGCTTTCAAGCACCTGATTTTTATCAAAAGTTTTGTTATGAAGTAATTGGTATCGTCGATGATTTTCCTACGAAGGATAGTAAACAGTATTACTTAGTAAAAAGAATGGGTTAGCTAAAGGTAGATTGGGTCTTAGACTCTAATCTACCTTATTATTTTTTGAAAAAAATAATTACCTAGGACATCTTATTTAATGACAAATTATTAAGAATTATTTATCTTCTGCCGAAAAAGGGATTGTAGCATAAATTGCGTAAGTGTATATTAAGTAAGCAATTATACATAAAGTGGGGTGGGAGAATGTTTTCTTCAGAAAGATTAGATTTTCGTTCCTATACAGAGGCTGACTTAGACTTTTTATATTCCATGCTTTCAGACGAAAGAATGACAGAATTTATAGGGAACGGGAAGACAAGGAATCGTGAGGAAACCTTCAATTTTTTACAGTGGATTTTTCAACATTATGAGCAAAACAATGAGTATGGGTTAAAGTTATTGATACGTAAGGAAGATGGAGTGACAATTGGCCATGCAGGTATTGTTCCACAATTAATTGAGGGGCAAGTGGAATTAGAAATTGGCTATTGGGTTGCTAGAGAGTATTGGGGAAATCGCTATGCGAGTGAGGCTGCGGAGACTTTGTTACAAAGAGGTCTAAACCAGCTAGGAGTGGGAAGGTTTATATCGCTTATTCAAAAGCCAAATTTAGCGTCTAGAAAGGTAGCAAAAAAAATAGGTATGCAGCTAGAAAGAGAAATAATATTAAGCGATAAGCAAGTTTGCTTATATGTATATGAAAAATAGAGAGAAGTAGGGTTGAGATGAGAAAGAAATTTAATGTAGTTACTTCTACCATTTTGGTAAGCATTTTTTTAGCGAGGTTTGGGACGTTTTTGGTAATTCCCTATCTTACTTTGTTTTTGTTAAATGAGTTTGACTATTCGGGTGTGCAGATAGGAGCTATATTATCCACCTTGGCTTTTTCTGGTCTTCTCATGAGTTTTTTTGTAGGTCCCTATATTGATAAATTTCCAAAAAACAAAGTTATCTTAACTGGTTTAAGCGGATATCTAGCCTGCTATATTTACTTTCCATTTATCGATCAATATGCAGGGTTTATTGTTTTTGCGGTTTTACTAGGGATGAGTCAATCAATAGTTGAGCCAACCTATCGTGTACTATTAAGTCTTTACACAGAACCAGAGAATAGAAGATTAATCTTTAATATACGATATTTTTTGATTAATATCTCTGCTGCTGTAGCACCGCTCACTTCCGTCTATTTTCAGCGGTTCGGGCTTGAGAATATATTTTTCGGTGTCGGTTTTATCTTTCTAGTAAATATTATTACGTTTATGGTGTTATTTAAGAAGTATCCGATGGAGAAACCTGCAGCTAGTTCTTCAAAATCATCTATTTTTCAGTCTTTCCATGTATTTAAAAAAGATTATGCTTTCAGTATTTTTGTGCTTGCCTTGATTTTTATAACCTTTGGATATAGTCAGTTTGATTCGACTTTTAGTCAGTACTTAGGTAAGACATTTGACGCGGAGCTTGCAGTTCAATATTTTTCATGGTTGATTACGACAAATGCAATAACGGTTTTAATCATACAATACTTTGTTTATAAGCTAGGAGAGCGGATAAGTACCACTTATTCACTAATGATTGGAAGTGGAATGTTATCTATAGGATTACTAATTTTCGGGCAAAGTCCAAATATTATTGTGTTAATTGTAGCGATGATTATCTTTACAGCAGGAGAAGTACTGGTTTTTACAATGGTAGATATACATATTGATAGTATGTGTGAGGATCATGAAAAAGGGACTTATTTTGCTCTTACAGGTGTAAAATCTGTTGGAAGAATTATAGGTCCTAGTTTGGGAGGAATATTATTAGATAATGTAGGAAGTGGAGCAGCAGTATTCTTTATCATATCTTTCATTACTATTTTATCTGTCCCATCATTTTTTATAAGTTCTAAAATGAAGCCGAGAATCTAATCATACTCTTTGTCCCTCTTACGTATAATGAGTGAAAAAGGAGCGATTAACCTGAAAAAATGGCTAATAATCGGTGTTTTGTTTTTTGTCACTCTACTAGCGGTAACTTACAGCACAAGAGCAAGTGATATTGGTTTTTTCCTGCCAGAACCATTAAGTGGGGTAAAGGTTGTCATCGACCCAGGGCATGGAGGGATAGATGGCGGGGCGAGTTATGGGGAAGTAGTGGAAAGAGATATAACTCTATCTATGTCTCTTAAACTAGAAAAAATTTTAAAGTCTCAAGGGGCAACGGTTGTTATGACACGCACAAAAGAGGGGGATGCTGTGGCAGAGCATTTACCTGATGAGGATTACCCGACAACTCGTGCGAGAAAACGTGCAGATTTATTGCTAAGAGAAGAGATTATGAATAACTCTGAGCCGGATATGGTCATTAGTATGCATGTCAACGCTGTTCCTGAGGAAAGATGGAGAGGCGCTCAAGTTTTTTATCACGCAGAGGGACATGAGGGCGGACAGCTACTAGCTAAATCCATCCAATCATCCATTAAAAGCAATATTGGCAATACTGAAAGAGAGGCACTCGCTATCAAGCAAGTCTATATCTTAAAGAAAGCAAAAGCACCAGCAGTTTTAGTGGAAACTGGTTTCATAAGCAATACAGATGAAAGAGAATTGCTTACATCGGACAAATATCAAAATGATATGGTAAATGCTATCGCAGATGGAATTAGATTATTCGTAGAAGAAAGCGTTTATTGAGCCGATGAAGGGATGGTAGACACTCGTATATGGTATACTATATTGCGAATAGTTAACTAAAGGGGAGTGTCTGCACAATGATTAATGAGAAACAAGTTCGTACATTACTTGGGGAATTAAACGATCCGTTTTTACATAGAACTCTTGAAGAAACGAATGGTATCTCTCAAGTTTCGATAAAGGAAGAGAAAAATCATGTTAGTGTCAAATTGGCAATTGCAAAGATTAACTCAGCGGAGCAAATGCAGTTACAAACTAAAGTAGTGGAAATATTGAAAAATGCTGGTGCCAACACGGTTGGTATTCGTTTTGAAGAGCTTCCTAAGGAAGTATTAGAGCAGTTCCGCGGAAAAGGAAAAGAGAGCGATAGCGAGGATATTCTTTCTCCAAACAGTAAAGTGAAGATTATCTCTATCGCATCTGGTAAGGGAGGCGTAGGTAAATCTACGGTATCCGTGAACTTGGCTGTGGCTCTTGCTCGATTAGGGAAAAAGGTTGCTTTAGTAGACGCAGATATTTACGGCTTTAGCGTACCGGATATGATGGGAGTAAAAGACGTTCCTCAAATCAAAGAAGATCGTATTATTCCAGTAGAGCGCAAAGGCGTCAAAGTAATATCAATGGGATTCTTTGTTGAAAACAACACTCCTGTTGTTTGGCGCGGACCAATGTTAGGGAAAGTTTTGGACCAATTCTTTAAAGATGTAGAGTGGGGAGAGTTAGACTTCTTGCTATTAGATTTACCACCAGGTACAGGAGACGTGGCATTAGACATTCATCAAATGCTGCCTGCCTCTAAAGAAATCGTTGTCACTACACCACATCCAACAGCAGCTTTCGTAGCAGCTCGTGCGGGTGCTATGGCTTTACAAACGGATCACGAGATTTTAGGAGTTATTGAAAATATGTCATGGTACGAATCTAAGTCTACTGGTGAGAAGGAGTTCGTTTTTGGTAAAGGCGGAGGCCCTAAACTTGCGGAAGAACTTCGCACAGAGCTTCTAGGTCAGATTCCTCTTGGTCAGCCTGACTGGAATGATATCGATTTTGCTCCTTCCGTATATTCTGAAACCCATGAGACGGGCAAAATATATTTGGATATCGCTGAAAAAATTATAGAAAAAGCATAAAAAAAGGGCCGTTTCCTAATAGGAGCGGCCTTATTTTTCTTCCTCTTTCTTGCTTTCCTCTTCCTTAGAGCCACCGCCACTTTCCTCTTTTGAGGCGCCCGCTTCTTCTACTAGCTTCTGCCATTTTGTTTGTAGCGTTGGACTTTGAATAGTTTCTTCTACAACCTTTTGGATCTCTTTACGCATATCACTTGATTTTAATGTTTTTTCTAACTCCTTTTTCATCTCAGCAGAACTAAAGAAACTCTCTAAGTCCTTAAGGTATTCTGAATCCTTCATCATTTTTTTCATCAAATCTTCTTGTTGTTTCAGCATACTCTTTGCCATAGTCTCAGAAAATTTAGGGTCCTGATAAAGTTCCTTCCAAAAATCCTCCGCTTGCTTAGAAAGTATAGTCTCTTCGACCGATTTTTTTACTTGTTCACTGTCTATTACAAGCATTTCTTGAAATTGAGGATCCTCTAAAAGAGTGCGTATAGCTTTCTTCCCGTCCTCAGTCTGCAATGCATCGATTAACATTTTTTTGTTTTCTTCATATGAAGGAGTGCTAGAAGATTCACTACAACCAGCTAGGAGCCCAATACTCAATAAAAATAGGGCAAAATATTTCATTTAAGCCTCACCGTCCTTTCAATTATTGTTCACATTTAAAATAGAAATATGTATTGCATTTATGAAGAAATAGATTTTTTCCCAAATCGTTGATACAATCGTAAGAGGAAATAGAGTAGATGGAGGAAATCTTGCTGTGACAATTCGAAATTGGTTTAAATTCTTTCTTAATTCAATGATTATCGGCGGCCTCATTACAGGAGTTTTAGGTTTGTTCATCCGTTGGGATGATGCCTTTGCAAAATATTTTGAAGCAGGACAATGGAGTGAATTTATTGCTGCATTTGTTTTTATGGTAGTAATGGGTTTCACTATTAGTGTAATTGCCCAAATGGGATTCTTCGCTTATTTAACCATTCATCAAATGGGCGTAAATATATTTAGAACCCTAACACTATGGAATTGGGTACAATTATTAATTATTGCGTTTGTGATATTCGATTTGATAATGTTCCGCTTTCGTCCAAATGCTGAAACGACGGGACAAGTTTGGTTATACGGAATCTTGTTGGCAATTTTAATAATAACGGCTGTAGTTGTGGGTATAATAAAAGCAAATAAAACAAAAAAGCATGCGCTAATTTCGGCTGTATTCTTTATGATAGTAGTTTCCACGTTAGAGTGGCTTCCAGTCTTAATGGTTAATGCTGACAAAGTAGATAGCTGGGTTACTTTATTATTGTTTCCTATACTTGCAGTTAATGCATACCAATTGTTGGCTTTACCGAAGTACAACGCTAAATCTGATGAAGACCGTTTAAAACTTGAAGCTCGCAGAAAAGCGAGAAGAGAAGCAGCAACAGCTGTGAAGGGTAAATAAGAAAACTGCTCTGACTAATTAGTCGGAGCAGTTTTCTTTAATCAGGAATGCTTTTTGTTTTCATTTTTAAATTAAATATATTTTGTTCAATAGTAACAAAAGGTTGAGATTTTAAATATTTTGCAAGTTGGACCGTGTCGATTCGTTCCTCTTGATGTAAGGGAACGGTAAGTATATCTCCTTTACCAAGCTTAGGAATACTATCTCCTAAAACTAAAGAAGAACCCAGCAGATTTATTTCCTCCTTCCAAGCATCCTTTTGAAGCTCCGTTGGAAACTCATAATCAGAAGTTCTAAACCAATTAGGCTTCTCACCAATCGCTTTTTCAAATCTATCCACTTCTTTTTTAAAGAGACTGCGGTCCTCGGTATACTGTAAACCCTCTTTCCCTAACAGGCTAATAGGAATTTTTTTGTCTTGCATCAATTTAACAATCGGCTCAGAGCGCTCAATCCATTCAATGCTAATAAAAAAGTGAGGATAAGGTGCTTTTAAATCTTTTACTAATGCTTCTACATCCTCTCTGCCAAATGTCAGATCTATAGTGACAGTGTTTCCATAGGTCCCCTTGGAGATAACGCTTGGTTTTTCTGTCACTTGAAAGACGGGAAGAAGTGTAGAATAAGTATTGGGCATAAAGAGTAAAAGCATGAATAACAGTACAGAGGAGATAGTTATTAAAAGCTTTGTTTTCAAAGAAACACACACCTTTTCAATTTGTTTTAATAAATTTTATGATTAAGTGTTGACATTCATGTTTAAACGATGGTAAGATACAAAGGTCGCCAAAACAAAACGACAAAATACATTATATGAACATTGAAAACTGAACATGCAAAACGTTAAGACATAAAGCATCAAATAACTTCGGTTATGTTGATGCAAAACAATTTTGACATCATTTAATGATGATGCCAGCAAAACAAAATGAGCTTTTTAAGTTCTCTATTATGGAGAGTTTGATCCTGGCTCAGGACGAACGCTGGCGGCGTGCCTAATACATGCAAGTCGAGCGAATGATGAAGAAGCTTGCTTCTTCTGATTTAGCGGCGGACGGGTGAGTAACACGTGGGCAACCTGCCCTGTAGATTGGGATAACTCCGGGAAACCGGGGCTAATACCGAATAATCCATTTCCTCACATGAGGAGATGTTAAAAGACGGTTTCGGCTGTCACTACAGGATGGGCCCGCGGCGCATTAGCTAGTTGGTGAGGTAACGGCTCACCAAGGCGACGATGCGTAGCCGACCTGAGAGGGTGATCGGCCACACTGGGACTGAGACACGGCCCAGACTCCTACGGGAGGCAGCAGTAGGGAATCTTCCACAATGGACGAAAGTCTGATGGAGCAACGCCGCGTGAGTGAAGAAGGTTTTCGGATCGTAAAACTCTGTTGTGAGGGAAGAACAAGTATGAGAGTAACTGCTCGTACCTTGACGGTACCTCATTAGAAAGCCACGGCTAACTACGTGCCAGCAGCCGCGGTAATACGTAGGTGGCAAGCGTTGTCCGGAATTATTGGGCGTAAAGCGCGCGCAGGCGGTCCTTTAAGTCTGATGTGAAAGCCCACGGCTCAACCGTGGAGGGTCATTGGAAACTGGGGGACTTGAGTGCAGAAGAGGAAAGCGGAATTCCAAGTGTAGCGGTGAAATGCGTAGAGATTTGGAGGAACACCAGTGGCGAAGGCGGCTTTCTGGTCTGTAACTGACGCTGAGGCGCGAAAGCGTGGGGAGCAAACAGGATTAGATACCCTGGTAGTCCACGCCGTAAACGATGAGTGCTAAGTGTTAGGGGGTTTCCGCCCCTTAGTGCTGCAGCTAACGCATTAAGCACTCCGCCTGGGGAGTACGGTCGCAAGACTGAAACTCAAAGGAATTGACGGGGGCCCGCACAAGCGGTGGAGCATGTGGTTTAATTCGAAGCAACGCGAAGAACCTTACCAGGTCTTGACATCCCGCTGACCGGCCTAGAGATAGGCTTTTCCCTTCGGGGACAGCGGTGACAGGTGGTGCATGGTTGTCGTCAGCTCGTGTCGTGAGATGTTGGGTTAAGTCCCGCAACGAGCGCAACCCTTGATCTTAGTTGCCAGCATTCAGTTGGGCACTCTAAGGTGACTGCCGGTGATAAACCGGAGGAAGGTGGGGATGACGTCAAATCATCATGCCCCTTATGACCTGGGCTACACACGTGCTACAATGGACGGTACAGAGGGTCGCAACCCCGCGAGGGTGAGCTAATCCCATAAAACCGTTCTCAGTTCGGATTGTAGGCTGCAACTCGCCTACATGAAGCCGGAATCGCTAGTAATCGTGGATCAGCATGCCACGGTGAATACGTTCCCGGGCCTTGTACACACCGCCCGTCACACCACGAGAGTTTGTAACACCCGAAGTCGGTGGGGTAACCCTTTTGGGAGCCAGCCGCCGAAGGTGGGACAGATGATTGGGGTGAAGTCGTAACAAGGTAGCCGTATCGGAAGGTGCGGCTGGATCACCTCCTTTCTAAGGATATATTCGGAATACAGATCTTTATCTGTATCTTAACGTTTTGCAGTTCAGTTTTGAGTGTTCATTTTTATGATGAGCATTTATACTTGCTCCTGCGATTACTCGTCGCAAAGGAACAAGCCCTTTGTTCTTTGAAAACTGGATAAAACGACATCAAAAAAGAAACAAACGCAAGATATTCAAATTGTGATCACTTACGTGATTGCAAGTGTAGTACTTTTAACTTTTAGGTTAAGTTAATAAGGGCGCACGGTGGATGCCTTGGCACTAGGAGTCGACGAAGGACGGCACTAACACCGATATGCTTCGGGGAGCTGTAAGTGAGCTTCGATCCGGAGATTTCCGAATGGGGAAACCCACTGCCCGTAATGGGGCAGTACATTTGCGTGAATACATAGCGCATCTGAGACACACCCAGGGAACTGAAACATCTAAGTACCTGGAGGAAGAGAAAGAAAATTCGATTCCCTGAGTAGCGGCGAGCGAAACGGGAAGAGCCCAAACCAAGAGGCTTGCCTCTTGGGGTTGTAGGACACTCTATACGGAGTTACAAAAGAATGAGTTAGATGAAGCGACCTGGAAAGGTCCGCAGGATAGGGTAAAAGCCCCGTAGTCCAAAATTCATTCCCTCCAGAGTGTATCCTGAGTACGGCGGAACACGTGAAATTCCGTCGGAATCCGGGAGGACCATCTCCCAAGGCTAAATACTACCTAGTGACCGATAGTGAACCAGTACCGTGAGGGAAAGGTGAAAAGCACCCCGGAAGGGGAGTGAAATAGACCCTGAAACCGTGTGCCTACAAATAGTCAAAGCCCGTTAACGGGTGATGGCGTGCCTTTTGTAGAATGAACCGGCGAGTTACGATTACATGCGAGGTTAAGTTGAGAAGACGGAGCCGCAGCGAAAGCGAGTCTGAATAGGGCGAATGAGTATGTGGTCGTAGACCCGAAACCAGGTGATCTACCCATGTCCAGGATGAAGGTAAGGTAACACTTACTGGAGGTCCGAACCCACGCACGTTGAAAAGTGCGGGGATGAGGTGTGGGTAGCGGAGAAATTCCAATCGAACCTGGAGATAGCTGGTTCTCTCCGAAATAGCTTTAGGGCTAGCCTCAAACGTTAGAATCTTGGAGGTAGAGCACTGTTTGGACTAGGGGCCCATCCCGGGTTACCGAATTCAGACAAACTCCGAATGCCAATGATTTATGTTTGGGAGTCAGACTGCGAGTGATAAGATCCGTAGTCAAGAGGGAAACAGCCCAGACCACCAGCTAAGGTCCCAAAGTATTTGTTAAGTGGAAAAGGATGTGGCGTTGCTTAGACAACCAGGATGTTGGCTTAGAAGCAGCCATCATTTAAAGAGTGCGTAATAGCTCACTGGTCGAGTGACGCTGCGCCGAAAATGTATCGGGGCTAAACAAATCACCGAAGCTGTGGATTGATACCTTTGGTATCAGTGGTAGGAGAGCGTTCTAAGGGCGTTGAAGTCAGACCGGAAGGACTGGTGGAGCGCTTAGAAGTGAGAATGCCGGTATGAGTAGCGAAAGATGGGTGAGAATCCCATCCACCGTATGACTAAGGTTTCCTGAGGAAGGCTCGTCCGCTCAGGGTTAGTCGGGACCTAAGTCGAGGCCGATAGGCGTAGACGATGGACAACAGGTTGATATTCCTGTACCACCACCCCACCGTTTGAGTGATGGGGGGACGCAGTAGGATAGGGTAAGCGTGCTGTTGGTTATGCACGTCCAAGCAGTGAGGTGTGAGTGTAGGCAAATCCGCACTCTGTAACATTGAGCTGTGATGGCGAGGACTTAGTCCGAAGTTCCTGATTTCACACTGCCAAGAAAAGCCTCTAACGAGGTGGGAGGTGCCCGTACCGCAAACCGACACAGGTAGTCGAGGAGAGAATCCTAAGGTGAGCGAGAGAACTCTCGTTAAGGAACTCGGCAAAATGACCCCGTAACTTCGGGAGAAGGGGTGCTCTTTTGGGTGTATAGCCTAGAAGAGCCGCAGTGAATAGGCCCAGGCGACTGTTTAGCAAAAACACAGGTCTCTGCAAAACCGTAAGGTGAAGTATAGGGGCTGACGCCTGCCCGGTGCTGGAAGGTTAAGAGGAGTGCTTAGCGCAAGCGAAGGTGCGAATTGAAGCCCCAGTAAACGGCGGCCGTAACTATAACGGTCCTAAGGTAGCGAAATTCCTTGTCGGGTAAGTTCCGACCCGCACGAAAGGCGTAACGATCTGGGCACTGTCTCAACGAGAGACTCGGTGAAATTATAGTACCTGTGAAGATGCAGGTTACCCGCGACAGGACGGAAAGACCCCGTGGAGCTTTACTGTAGCTTGATATTGAATTTTGGTGCAACTTGTACAGGATAGGTAGGAGCCTTAGAGCCCGGAGCGCCAGCTTCGGAGGAGGCGTCGGTGGGATACTACCCTGGTTGTATTGAAATTCTAACCCATACCCGTAACCCGGGTAGGAGACAGTGTCAGGCGGGCAGTTTGACTGGGGCGGTCGCCTCCTAAAGTGTAACGGAGGCGCCCAAAGGTTCCCTCAGAATGGTTGGAAATCATTCGAAGAGTGTAAAGGCAGAAGGGAGCTTGACTGCGAGACCTACAAGTCGAGCAGGGTCGAAAGACGGGCTTAGTGATCCGGTGGTTCCGCATGGAAGGGCCATCGCTCAACGGATAAAAGCTACCCCGGGGATAACAGGCTTATCTCCCCCAAGAGTCCACATCGACGGGGAGGTTTGGCACCTCGATGTCGGCTCATCGCATCCTGGGGCTGTAGTCGGTCCCAAGGGTTGGGCTGTTCGCCCATTAAAGCGGTACGCGAGCTGGGTTCAGAACGTCGTGAGACAGTTCGGTCCCTATCCGTCGTGGGCGTAGGAAATTTGAGAGGAGCTGTCCTTAGTACGAGAGGACCGGGATGGACACACCGCTGGTGTACCAGTTGTTCTGCCAAGGGCATCGCTGGGTAGCTATGTGTGGACGGGATAAGTGCTGAAAGCATCTAAGCACGAAGCCCCCCTCAAGATGAGATTTCCCATTACGCAAGTAAGTAAGATCCCTCAAAGACGATGAGGTAGATAGGTTCGGGGTGGAAGCGTGGCGACACGTGCAGCTGACGAATACTAATCGATCGAGGACTTAACCAAATTGTTTGTTTCTAATGATGTCTTTTATCCAGTTTTGAGTGAACAACTCAAGAGGATTTCAAAACACAAGCAGTGCTAGGAAACGAGTGAGCGAAGGAAGGAGCGTACTTACGTACGTGACTGACTGAACGAGCGAAGTTGACAACGCAATGCGCAGTGGATTGAAAGCCGAAAAGTCTAGTGATGATGGCGAAGAGGTCACACCCGTTCCCATACCGAACACGGAAGTTAAGCTCTTCAGCGCCGATGGTAGTTGGGGGTCTCCCCCTGCAAGAGTAGGACGTCGCTGGGCACTATAGGAAGTCGTTACCGAGTAATCGGTGGCGGCTTTTTTGTATTAAGAGAAAAAGGCCGAAGGCAATCATCATTATCTAAGCAAGTGTGCGAGAAAGCAGAGGGGTAAAGAGTTCGAGGAAGCAAGGAAGAGAGGCTCGGAGCGTATAGCATACGCGAGAACCGATCGACTGCGGCTGACGAAGAAATCTTCCGCCCATCTGGTTTCGCAGCCGCGCCGATGGTAGTTGGGGGTTCCCCTGCAAGAGTAGGACGTCGCTGGGCACTATAGGAAGTCGTTACCGAGTAATCGGTGGCGGCTTTTTGTTTGTTCTATAAAGAAATTAGAAGTGCCGAAGGCACTAACCATTTCTATCTGAGCAAGTGTGCGAGAAAGCAGAGGGGCAAAGAGTTCAAGGAAGCAAGGAAGAGAGGCTCGGAGCGTATAGCATACGCGAGAACTGATCGACTACGGCTGACGAAGAAATTGCCGTCCATCTGGTTTCGCAGCCCAAAAGCATCTAAATCTAAAGAAGCTATTCGTTAATAATGTTAAGTGTTTCTTATATATGCAAATGTTCTATTATTGTTAATGGCTCTGATAAAGAAAAAAGTTAATTTATCGAAAAATGGTATGGTGAAGGTTGCCCAACATATATTAAAATTAATTTAATCAATACTGAATATTATTGTTAAAATAGAAAAAAATTATGAAGGTGTTCACGTTACACTAACGCGGCAGTTTCGTTACCGAAGGTGTAAATTAAGGGATTCGGAGATGTTGGATGGCAAAGAAAAAAAGAAAAGCAGGATGGGTTTTTTAAAGAAGTTTTAGGTGAGATTGGTGGAAGTGGTCTGGAACATCATAATGTTTATACCAAGAGTAATAATTCGCTTGATTTCAACCATTTGGTGAAGTCATTATTTCCTATTTTAACTTATAATCACTTTAGTAAAATGGACAGTAAATGCATGAGCTTGAAGATACACTTTCCAGCTCACTTTTTGTGAATTTTAAATCAACCTTTCACTTTAACATAGCCTTGTTAATAAAAAGATAAGAAGTCCTCCACTTATAAAGAAATAGGATAGCTCCCGAAATTGTATCTTCGGGAGCCGCTCTACTCGTAGGAAGGATAACAATTCCCTCTCAAAAAAATCCTCGGTTATCTTATAGCAAAAGACCAGTCCAAAGCCATCAGGAAACACACTATCCATTTCAAAAGGATCAATTAAACTAACTTTCCATGTATAATTAAATATTTAAAGGCCAATATAATATGGTGAAGCAATTCCAATGAAATAATTCCAAATATAGAAAAAGAGTACATATTTAAACAAAATATTTTACTTCAACTCCTTAAATTCTATAATATTACATTTTAAATATTTCATTGGGAAAATATCTAAATTAAGCTTGAAATTTAAAGTATACTTGTTATAATTATATTTGTACTTTAAATGATAAGAACGTTCCGAAGTAGCTCAGTGGTAGAGCAATCGGCTGTTAACCGATCGGTCGTAGGTTCGAGTCCTACCTTCGGAGCCATTTTTATGCTTCCATAGCTCAGTAGGTAGAGTGCTTCCATGGTAAGGAAGAGGTCACCGGTTCAAATCCGGTTGGAAGCTTTTCTCATTACTAAGAGCAGGTAAAACATACATAAAAAAGTGCTTGTTTTGAAGAAGGCTTTATGCTAAAATATTTATTGTCCGGTTTTTAATTAGGACACAGCAACGGAGGATTAGCTCAGCTGGGAGAGCATCTGCCTTACAAGCAGAGGGTCGGCGGTTCGAGCCCGTCATCCTCCACCATTTATGTTTTATGATTAGCCTGGAGGGGTAGCGAAGTGGCTAAACGCGGCGGACTGTAAATCCGCTCCTTAGGGTTCGGCGGTTCGAATCCGTCCCCCTCCACCAGTTATTGGGGTATAGCCAAGCGGTAAGGCAACGGATTTTGATTCCGTCATGCCCTGGTTCGAATCCAGGTACCCCAGCCATTACAACTCAGCATAAATTGTGGGGCCTTAGCTCAGCTGGGAGAGCGCCTGCCTTGCACGCAGGAGGTCAGCGGTTCGATCCCGCTAGGCTCCATCTATAAAACTCTTTCCATTTAATATGGGAAGAGTTTTTTTGATTCAAAAAATATATTCATCATACTCTAAAAGCGTTATGATTAGAAAAAAGAACAAAGGGTGTGTAATCGGTGGAAAAATTAACTCATAAAGACGTTACGTTAAGGTTATTAACCGAATCGGATATATCTATGCTATGGGAGCTATACGAGCCTAGCGTATTTAAATATATGCTAAATAAGATAGAGGATGAGCAGCAGTTAAGGCAATGGCTACAAGCTGGTATTGAGCAGATGAATGACCAAAAAAATGCTATTGCTTATGTAGTAGAACACACTACTACCAAAAAAATAATGGGTACTACTCGCATTTATAACATAGATCGAGTTAATCATGCTTGTGAAATCGGTTCTACTTTCTATGGAAAACAATATCAACGTACACATGTGAACACGACATGTAAACTTTTGCTGCTCAATTATTGCTTTGAAGATCTTGGTATGATCCGCGTACAGTTTAAAACTGATGAGCTAAATTTGCCATCTCAACAAGCAATTGAAAGGATTGGGGGTATCAGAGAAGGTGTGTTAAGAAATGAACGCATCAGGTCTGATGGAACAGTTAGAAATACAGTGGTATACTCCATTGTGGATTATGAGTGGGCAGAGGTTAAAAAACAACTAAAGTTTTTATTGAATAAATATACATAAAATTGCTCGGTTGAGCCAACTGACCCTTAGGATTTACAATGGATGTATGAACTGAAGGGGGTATAAAATAATGAATAAATTAAATGTATCAATTATCGGTGTTCCTATGGATCTTGGGCAAAATAGAAGAGGAGTCGACATGGGACCTAGTGCCATACGATATGCTGGTGTCGTTGAGCGTTTAAAAGCTCTTGGGCATACGGTGAAAGATGAAGGAGACATTTTAATCAGTCAAACTAGAGAAGAAAAGTCACCTAATACAACTCTTCGAAATTTAGAACAAGTGATAGAAGCAAATACAGCTTTAGCTAACAAAGTCCATTCCGTTGTGACAGAAGGAGAATTTCCACTTGTCCTTGGAGGAGACCATAGCATTGCAATTGGTACATTAGCAGGGCTCTCGGATCAATATGAAAATCTAGGTGTTATTTGGTATGATGCTCATGCTGACTTAAACACAGCTGAAACATCTCCATCAGGTAATATTCACGGAATGCCGCTAGCAGTAAGTATTGGCCTAGGTCATGATGATTTAGTGAATATCCGTGACTTTGCGCCAAAGATTAAACCGGAGAACATTGTAATCATCGGAGCACGTTCAGTTGATCCAGGGGAAAGAGAACTGATTAAAGAAAAAGGTATTAAAGTTTTCTCCATGCATGAAATAGATAAACTCGGGATGACAGAGGTTATGAATCAAACAATGGATTATTTCCTAGAACGTAAAGTAGACGGAGTTCATTTATCATTAGATTTAGATGGACTAGATCCACTTTATACTCCTGGAGTAGGGACACCAGTACCAGGTGGAATAAGCTATCGTGAAAGTCACTTAGCTATGGAAATGCTGTATTCTTCCCATTTAATTACTTCAGCAGAGTTTGTGGAAGTAAACCCTATCCTGGATGAAAAAAATAGAACAGCTGATGCGGCAGTCGCACTTATGGGCTCATTATTTGGAGAAAGTTTAATATAATTGTTTTAAGTATTTTTTTGAAAAGCAGGCAAATGGTCTGCTTTTTCTTTTTTTAAAATCAACACAAAGCTGGAAATGTTTGATAAAATTAAAAATAACATAAAAAAATGAAACCTGTTGAATCCTTAAACGTATAGGTAGAGACAGCCGCATAGAGCGGAGGGGAAAATCACACGATGGATGCGTTAGTTAACAAGAGAATAAAACAAGTGTTAAAAGGAGATAAAGACGCATTCGCGGAGATTGTCGACCTTTACCAAAATAGGCTTTTCCAAGTTTGCTATCGAATGCTTGGCAATCGTCACGAGGCTGAGGACATTGCACAGGAAGCATTTGTGCGAGCCTATATTAATATTCACACGTTTGATCAAAAAAGAAAATTCTCAACATGGCTTTACCGTATAGCAACAAACTTATGTATCGACCGTATACGTAAAAAAAAGCCTGATTATTATTTAGATGCAGAAGTAAAGGGTACGGAAGGTCTAGATATGTATTCCCAAATTGCAGCGTCTGAGGAACTTCCTGAGGAAGAACTGATGAAGCTGGAGCTACAAGAAAGAATTCAATATGAGATTAGCAGGCTTCCTGATAAGTATCGATCCGCAATTGTACTTAAATATATGGAGGAACTATCTTTACAGGAAATTAGTGAAATTTTAGACCTCCCATTGGGTACAGTGAAAACAAGAATTCATAGAGGTCGGGAAGCACTTCGAAAACAATTAAGTAAACAACCTAATCTATAATAGGAGGAATCATGATGAGTGCGTGTCCAGAACGAATTGTTCACTATATGCATGAATATCTAGATGGTGAAATTAGTCGTGAACACGAGCTGGAGCTCAAATCACACTTGCAATCATGCCCGGAATGTCGTAATCATATGCACGAGCTGAGCGATGTGGTGGCTTTTGTGAAGGGTGCTGCTCATGTAGAGGCACCAAATGATTTTACTCTGTCCGTTATGTCTAGACTTCCAAAAGAGAAATCACATACTGGAGTAAGCAGATGGTTCAGACAACATCCGGTTATGACTGCAGCTGCAATGTTTCTTTTGTTAATGAGTAGTGCACTTTTCTCAAATTATAATAACGATCAGCAATTTTCGTTTACTAAGCAAGAGCATGTAATCGTCGAGGGAGAAACGGTTATAATCCCTGAAGGACAAGTCGTTAAAGGCGACTTGGTAGTTAAAAATGGGGATGTTAGAGTAGATGGTGAACTGGATGGTAATCTAACAGTTATTAATGGTTCCATTATTGACGGCTCTAAATATATGGCTTCTACCGCAAATGTTACAGGTAAAACGGAGGAAATAAATCAAGTATTCGATTGGCTATGGTATACCATAAAAGATAGTGCTAAAGATATAGCTTCCTTCTTTAAAAATGAAAAGACAAACGAATAAAAAGTCTATCCAGGAAACTTTGGATGGACTTTTTTCGTTAGAGTTAGAAAGAGAAATCTATACTACATGTATGTTATACTTTCTTTATATGGATTCGCGAGGAAAAGTGGGGGATGCCCAATGTCGTTTATGGAACAATTTACGGACTTGATGCCAGTGAATGTAATCGTCAATATTTTAGACGTTTTATTCGTATGGTTTGTTATATATAAATTAATAACTCTTATTAAAGGAACAAAAGCAGTTCAATTGTTAAAAGGTATTTTTGTAATAGTCATTGCAAAGGTAGTAACAGATTTTCTAGGCCTGGATACTCTAGGCTGGATGTTAAACCAAGTAATTGAATTTGGTTTCTTAGCTATCATTATAATATTCCAACCTGAAATTAGAAGAGCGTTAGAACAAATAGGTAGAGGTAAATTGTTCTCTAGAAGCTCACTGCATGAAGAAGAAGAGCAAACTCGTTTAATAGAAGCAATGACCAAATCGGTTAGCTATATGGCAAAAAGACGTATAGGAGCCTTGATTTCTATAGAAAGAGAGACTGGATTAACGGAATATATAGAGACAGGAATAACTCTAAATTCCCACTTAACTTCTGAGTTGATGATTAACATCTTTATTCCAAATACACCACTACATGATGGCGCTGTTATTGTTCAAAAGAATAAGATAGCCTCTGCTGGTTGTTATTTGCCGCTTTCTGAAAGTCCTTTTATCTCTAAAGAACTTGGAACAAGGCACCGAGCTGCAATAGGACTCAGTGAAGTCACAGATGCGATAACAATTGTGGTATCGGAGGAAACAGGTGCAGTTAGTCTTACATCTAATGGAGACCTACATCGAAATCTTTCTATAGATGAATTTAAAAATCATTTAACAAGACTTTGGTTTGGTCCTTCAGAGGAGCAAGCAACACCTTCTAAGTGGCTATGGAGGGGGAAACAAAATGGATAGAATGATGAATAATCCATGGCTTTTGCGAATTATCACACTTACCTTTGCCATACTGCTGTTTGTATCCGTGAAATCTGACATTGAATCTGACAATCAGAACTCAAGCAGCAAAACGATAGATATGATAAGAGAAGTACCGGTAGAGATTTATTATGATGATGAAAATTTAGTTGTGACTGGAGTACCTGATACGGTAGACGTCAATATAGAAGGCCCTACTCAGCTCGTAACATCAGCAAAAATCATGAAGGATTATAAACTATTTGTAGATTTAAGAGAACTTCCAATTGGAGAACATAGAGTTGCCATTTCGAATGAGAATTTCTCCGAAAAGTTAAAGGTTCGTACTGATCCTGTTTATGTAAATGTTGTAATAGAGGAGCGTATCACACAAGAGTTTAAAGTCGACCTAGATATGAATGAAAACTTATTAGCAGAGAACTATGTATTAAAATCTTCTAGTGTGGAACCAAAAACAGTTACGATTACAGGTGCAAAAAGTATCATTCAAAGCATAGGTTATGTAAAAGCAACTATCTCAAGTGAAAAAGGCATCAATAAGTCCTTTGAACAGCAAGCAAGTGTCAGAGTCCTGGACTTAGACCTGAACAAATTAGATGTATCTGTTGAACCAAGGACCGTGCAAGTTAAATTGACTGTGGAAGAATACAGTAAAGAAGTACCAATTTCGATTGTGAGAAAAGGAACACCTAAGGCTGGGTTAACAATCAATAATATATCTAAAGACACAGAAACCGTTCGGATATATGGCCCACGAGCAACGGTGGATAAAATTGAGAGGTTGAATGTCGATGTAGATGTGAGTAAAATTGAGAAAGCCGGTACATTTGATGTGAAGCTGACTCAACCTGAAGGAATCACAAGGATATCTCAAGAAAAAATTGAAGTAAAGGTTGATGTCACCGAAGCCCCTTCTACAACAGAGGCAGAAGAAACGGTGAAAGAAGAGGATACATCTGCATCCAGTGAAATAATAGAAAAATCCTTTCCAGGTATGAAAATCGCTATAAAGGGTTTACCTGAGGAATTAGAGAGTAAGTTTAATGTTCCTGCAGATGGGGTTGTCGTTTTAGTGGGAAAGGGAACAGCTGAAGCATTAGAGAAAGTGCAATCAGGGGATATATCCATATATGTTGATGCACAAAATTCAGAAGTTGGAGAAGCGATTCTCCCTATTCAAATTGATGGCCCTTCGAATATAGAATGGCAAACATCTGAATCCGAAGCAAAACTAACGATAATAGAAGCATAAAAGCAGGATAACAGGTAATTAAGGAGAGTAGATCAAAATGGGAAAATATTTTGGGACAGATGGCGTAAGAGGTGTAGCAAACTCTGAACTAACACCAGAACTTGCATTTAAATTAGGTCGTTTTGGCGGTTATATATTAACAAAAGAGTCAAAGGAACGAGCAAAGGTATTGATCGGAAGAGACACACGTATTTCTGGTCATATGCTAGAAGGCGCCCTTGTTGCAGGTCTTTTATCGGTTGGGGTAGAAGTAATGCGCTTAGGTGTAATTAGTACACCAGGTGTAGCTTATTTGACTAGAGTAATGAGTGCAGATGCAGGTGTCATGATTTCTGCTTCCCACAACCCTGTGGAAGATAACGGCATCAAATTCTTTGGTTCAGACGGCTTTAAACTTTCCGATGAACAAGAAGAAGAGATTGAGCAACTGCTTGATGCAGAGAAGGACGAACTTCCTAGACCTACTGGTGGGGGAGTTGGATCGGTTTCCGATTACTTCGAAGGCGGACAAAAATACATTCAATACTTGAAGCAAACGATCGATGAAGATTTCGTCGGTATCCATGTTGCTTTAGATTGTGCGAATGGGGCTACATCCTCTTTAGGGACTCATGTATTTGCTGATTTAGATGCTGACCTATCAACGATGGGCGTTTCTCCTAATGGCTTAAATATTAATGATGGAGTAGGCTCTACTCATCCAGACGGCCTAGCGAAATTTGTTTTGGAAAAGGGAGCAGCTGTTGGTTTAGCATTTGATGGTGATGGAGACAGACTTATTGCAGTGGACGAAAAAGGTAACATAGTTGATGGCGACCAAATTATGTACATCTGTGCCAAGTATTTAAATTCCCAAGGACGTTTAAATAACCAGACGGTAGTTTCTACTGTTATGAGTAATATGGGCTTCTACAAGGCGCTAGAGGCAAATGAAATGACTAGCGTTAAAACTGCTGTAGGAGATCGCTATGTTGTGGAAGAAATGAAGAAAAATGGATATAACTTGGGTGGAGAACAATCAGGACATATTATTTTCCTAGATTACAATACAACAGGCGATGGATTGCTGACTGGTTTGCAGTTAGTGAACATCATGAAGGTAACTGGTAAAAAACTTTCAGAGCTTGCAGCTGAGATGAAGATATACCCACAAAAACTAGTTAATGTTCGTGTAACAGATAAGCATGCTGTAACAGAAAATGAAAAAGTAGCAGCAATTATTAACGAAGTAGAGACTGAAATGGCTGGAAACGGCCGTGTATTAGTGCGTCCATCTGGAACAGAGCCATTAGTGCGTGTAATGGTAGAAGCTTCCTCCGAGGAAGACTGTGAAAACTATGTGAGCCGTATCGTAGAAGTTGTAAAAGCTGAAATGGGCCTAGTAGAATAAATAGAAATCATTCAATATAAATATTTTGCATCCTCGACTGTTAGTTCCTAATGGTCGAGGATTTTTTTGTATGTAAAGAGTCATAGTACATAGCAGTTGTTTTCTGATGTTCTCAATTCCTTTCAGATAGGTTACCCAACAAAGGGAGGGAGAATTCTAAAAGGAATTAGACGATTAGTCTATCCTCAACTATTATTTTTATCAAAAATGTTTAATGCACCTTAAAGTGTGGAATTATAAGAGAGAACAAACAATTGAGGAGTGAGGAAATGGCTAAAGTAGCAACATTAATCACAAATATGTTTGAGGACTCAGAATACGCCAAACCAGCACAAGCACTAAACGAAGCTGGGCACGAGGTGTTTGCAATTGAAGAAGAGGCTGGAAAACAAGTAACAGGTAAAAACGGAGAAGTAAATGTAACGATTGACTATGGGATTGATGATGTAAAACCAGAGGAATTCGATGCATTGTTCATTCCTGGCGGTTTTTCTCCAGATATTTTACGTGCGGATGATCGCTTCGTACAATTTGCAAAATACTTTATGGATGCTAAGAAACCAGTATTTGCAATCTGTCACGGACCACAACTTTTAATTACTGCGAAAACATTAAATGGTCGCGATGCAACTGGTTATAAATCCATTCAAGTGGATCTAGAGAATGCTGGCGTTAAGTTCCATGACGAAGAAGTATTCGTTTGTCAAAACCAGCTAGTAACAAGTCGTACGCCTGACGATATTCCGGCATTTAACCGTGAAATCGTGAAGCTGTTAGCTTAATGTAAATAGGAAGGCTCTTCAATTAGTCTTTCTAAAAACAAAACTATAGAACTAGAAAAGGCAAGAATGCTGTTAAATCAACACATTCTTGCCTTTAATTATGTGTTCTAAAATTTTCTATTTGGTTCAACCACGCATTATGTATATGCAAAAGATATATAGATTTTTTCAATGTAAAGAGTAAACTGTATTTTTCTTTACATTATGTCGTTATAATGATATTTTTGCTTTCTAAAGTAAAGTTAATCATCTATTATATTAGATGGGAGGGAGATATACAATGGGAATTGATGCGGTAGACAAGCGAATTCTAGAACTGTTAACAGCTAATGGTCGATTATCATATGTAGACATTGGGAAGGAATTAAATCTTTCTAGAGTTGCTGTAAGGGAGAGGGTTCATCAACTACAGAAGGAAGGAATTATTGAAAGATTCACTGTAGTGATCAATTCTGAAAAAGTAGGTAAAGGGGTATCCGGCTTTTTTGAAGTGGATTGTGAGCCTTCATCATTAGTGGAAGTTGCAGAGAAATTAGCAAACAACCCAAGTGTAGCGAGTTGCTACCAAATGACAGGACCTTCCACCTTACATATGCATGTGTTAGTTGATGACTTCATTAGTCTAGAAAAATTTATCAATGAAGAGTTGTATGCATTAGAAGGTATTACGAGAGTTGAAAGCCATATTTTATTGAGAAGATTTAAAAGTCGTAGTGGCTTAAAATTATAAAAGGCATCCTTTAGAGGATGCCTTTTTGCATGGACAAAAAGAATGGAAGCGTTTACTTTTGTACAAAACAATAATAATACATAAAGTAATAAAATAGGAGATATTCTATTCGAAAAGTAATAGATAAATTATTTATTAAGTCTAAAAGTAAAGAATAAATGAAATAAATAAATTTATTTGAAAATTCATATAGATTTTTGCTAATTGTTGTATTATAATCAAAACTATTAAAAATCAGTCATTTGTTAACCAAAAACAAAGAAATGATTAACAAGTGTAGAAAAGGTTGGTGGGATTGTGATTTCTTTAATAGTAAGGCGTGGTATACAGCTTCTTTTCTTGCTTTTCGGTATATCATTTCTAGTATTTTCATCTATGTACATAGCGCCTGGGGATCCTGCCACTATGGTAGGTGGGCCGACAGCAACCGAATCGGATTTGGAGTCCATAAGAGAAAACTTGGGACTAAATGATCCTTTCCTAGTTCAGTACGGTCGATATGTAAAAAATGCGGTTCAAGGAGATTTTGGTTACTCCTATCAATCTAAACAATCAGTTTCTGAGGCAATAGCTATCAGGCTACCAAATACTTTTAAGTTAGCCATTGCGAGTATGATTGTCGCCATCATAATAGGGGTGGTTGCCGGATTGATATCAGCCTTAAAGCAAAACTCATGGCTCGATATGACATCTACTACTCTAGCACTTGCAGGAATATCCATACCGAACTTTTGGTTGGGAGCATTGTTGATATTAGTATTTGCTGTAAATTTACAATGGCTTCCAGTAGGTGGTTTATCAGCACCTTTTTACACGTTAGAAGGCTTTAAGCAGATGATCCTTCCTGCAATCACACTTGGCACTAGTGCAGCAGCAATGATTTCGAGGATGACAAGATCCTCCGTGCTAGAGGTAGCTAAAGCCGATTATGTAAGAACGGCCAGAGCAAAAGGTGTAAAAGAAAGGTCAGTCATTTGGGTACATACTCTAAAAAACGCAATGATTCCAGTAGTGACGGTCATTGGTGTTAACTTTGGTGGCTTACTCGGAGGAACAATTATTACGGAAAAAGTGTTTGCAATCAACGGAGTTGGAAGGTTGATGGTGGATGCTATTGCACAAAGGGATTTCCCAATGGTACAGGCTTCCGTTTTATTAGTTGCAACATTATTCGTGGTCGTGAATCTCCTTGTTGATATTGTCTACACATTCATAGACCCAAGGATAAGCTATGACTAAGAAGGAGGGATCATATGTCTAACACCATTTCAGTTAATAATAAACTTCCAACTGCAACAAGAAAGAAGGATAAGGTAATAGTTACGACGATGAAGCGCCTCTTTAAAAATAAATTGGCAGTCTTAGGTTTTGCTATTATCTTAGGGCTGATTATCATGTCTGTCTTTGCTCCATGGTTAGCAACATATGACCCATCAAAGCAAAACCTTGTAGCAAGTGAACTTCCAGTCTTTTCAGACGGACATTGGTTAGGGACAGATAATTATGGGCGAGATGTTTGGTCTCGTATTGTTTATGGATCAAGGATTTCTCTATTAGTGGGAATCGCAGCCGTTAGTCTTGGGTTGCTTGGAGGAATTACTCTTGGGTTGCTCGGTGGCTATTATAAAAAGCTAGATGGAATCATTATGAGAATAGTAGATTTGCTCTTCTCCTTCCCTGGAATTCTGCTTGCTATGTTAATCATAGCTATCTTAGGTACTAGCTTGGTCAATGTGGCGATAGCCATTAGTATTTGGTCAATACCAAGCTGCGCGCGCATAGTCAGAGGTTCGGTACTTTCTATTAAACAAAAAGAGTACATTATGGCTCTAAAATCATTAGGAGCGTCTGATTTAAGGATTATGATTCGTCATATTCTACCCAATGCCATGGCACCGATCATCGTGTTTGCCACAATGAGAATGGGAACAGCTATCCTCTCAACAGCTTCTCTCAGTTACTTAGGATTAGGGGCACAGCCTCCTACACCAGAATGGGGAGCAATGATTTCACAAGGGCAAAGTTATATGTGGACGTCACCTCATTTAACAATTATTCCTGGAATAGCAATTATGTTAACCGTGTTTGCCTTTAACGTACTAGGAGACGGATTAAGAGATGCATTAGATCCAAATATGGACATCCAATAAAAAGAAGTAGAGGAGAATATGAAAATGAAGAAAAAATGGTTATTTATTTTATTATTTGTTGTTTCAATCGTGCTAGCAGCTTGTTCTGGAGGAGAATCCTCATCAGCACCAAAAGAAAACGGTGGTTCCGGAAGCGATATTAGTGGTAAAACCTTTACTTATGCAACTACAACAGATGCTGTTGGCTTGTCACCAATCATGACCAACGATTCTCCTTCTGCAAATGTTATTGAACAGGTTTATGAAACACTTTTTCAACGTAACTCAGAAACATTGGAAATTGAACCAAAATTAGCAGAATCCTATGAAAATCCTGATGAAAATACATGGATCTTTAAACTAAAAGAAGGCGTACAATTCCATGATGGAACTCCATTTAACGCTGAAGCTGTTAAGTATACTTTTGATAAATTACGCGACCCAGCAACTGGCGCGCCACGTGCTTCTCTTTTAGAATCAGTGGAAGAAATCACAGTGGAAGATGAATACACAGTGAAAATTACAACGAAATATCCTTATGGAGCGTTCTTAGCAGCACTCTCTCATACAAACTCGGCAATCGTAAGCCCTAGCGCTGACCAAAAACAAGACTTAATGAAAGAGCCAGTAGGTACAGGACCATTTAAATTTGTTAGTTGGACATCTGGAGACCAGTTGGAGCTAGAAGCAAACGAGGAATATTGGAACGGAGCACCTGATTTAAAGAAAGTAGTGTTCAAGGTGGTTCCTGAGGTTTCTACAGCAATTTCTATGCTACAAACAGGTGAGGTTCAATTTATCGATAACCTTCCAACAGAACAAATCAATCGTTTAGAATCGATGGACAACATTGACATTCAAAAAATAGATGGCTCTCCAGTCTATTACTTTGCATTTAACCACTTAAAAGAAATGAATCAAGATCCGGAATTCCGAGAAGCAGTTGCTTCAGCAATAGATCGCGATGCGTTTGTCTCTAAATTGAATGGATTAGGTGTTAGAAGTGATAGCGTAGTTGGACCAAAGGTATTTGGATATGATAAGTCAGCAGAGAATGCTGGAACTCCTTACGATTTGGATCATGCAAAGGAATTAGTGGAGAAAAATGGATACGGTGATCAACCACTAAAATTATTAACAGCTAACCGTGCTAATACAACATTAATGGCTGAAATAGTACAAGCTCAACTAGTAGAGGCAGGATTTAAAGTTGAAATCGAGTCTATGGAATGGGCAACATACTTAGACTCAGCTCGTGCAGGCGAATATGACTTAACATTCTTAAGCTGGTCAAATGTAACGGGAGATGGTTCTGAATTATTTTACCCGAACTTCCATAGTGACAATGTAGGCTCATCTAACAGAGCACAATATAGCAATGCAGCATTTGACGACTTAGTAATGCAATCACGCACAACAGTTGATCAAGAAGAGCGCGCAAAATTATTAGACCAAGCAAACAAATTAATGCTAGAAGAAAATGCTGTAGTAGTTATGTATCACGGAGTTGTTACATCGGCTTTGGATAACACCTACACAGGATTGAACCTAGATTCCACTGGTAAATGGACATTAAAAAATGTAACTGGAAAGTAGGTATATCTGATGAGGGAGACATTATTAGAAGTGAACAATTTAGTAACTGAATTTCGCACGGCAGACGGTAATGTTCAAGCCGTGCGAGATGTCTCCTTTTCTGTTTCAAAAGGAGAAACACTGTGCATCGTTGGTGAGTCCGGCTGTGGTAAGAGTATTACATCCTTGTCAGTCATTGGTCTTTTGCCAAGCAATGGTAAAATCGCTGCAGGTCAAGTCAAGTATGAGGGAAAAGAAATTCAAAGCCTTCCATACGAAGAATTGAGAAAGATGCGGGGCAATAAGATCTCGATGATTTTCCAAGAGCCGATGACAGCACTCAATCCAGTATTGACAGTGGGATACCAATTGAGAGAGCCTTTAATGCTTCATCATGGATTATCTAAATCGGAGGCACACAAACAAGGTATTGATCTGCTAAACCAAGTAGGAATCCCTTATCCTGAAAAACGGATGAGTCAGTATCCCCATGAGCTGAGCGGAGGAATGAGACAGCGGGTTATGATTGCAATTGCTCTCTCATGCCATCCTGGTTTACTTATTGCGGACGAACCTACAACAGCATTAGACGTGACAATACAAGCCCAAATATTAGACCTCATCAATGAGTTAAAGGAAAAGCTAAATATGGGCATCATGCTCATTACACATGACATGGGAGTAGTAGCTGAGGTAGCGGATAAGGTTATGGTGATGTATGCAGGCAAGAAGGTTGAGGAAGGCATGGTAGAAGATATCTTCAAAAATCCAAAACACCCGTATACTCAAGGACTTTTAAACTCTGTGCCAAATGTAGACGATCCTGATTTTGAATTAGAGCCTATTCCTGGCTCTCTTCCAAGTCTGCAGGAGAAAATTCAAGGTTGCAGATTTCACCCACGTTGTAAGTTTGCCACCGCAAAGTGTAAAGAGCTGGCACCACCAGAGATAAATGACGAGCAGGGCCACATGGTAAGTTGCTGGTTATACGAAGAGGAGGAAGTAAAAAATGGTCAACTTGTCACCCAAAACTGATCAGAAGGTCCTCCTTGAATTAAATGGAGTTAAAAAGTATTTCCCTATTAAAGGCGGGATATTAAAGAGAGTTCAAGGTCATGTGCAGGCAGTTCAAGAGGTAAACCTTAAGTTATACGAAGGAGAAAGCCTTGGGGTAGTTGGAGAATCAGGTTGTGGCAAATCTACCTTAGGTAGAGCCATCTTAGGACTAGAGGAACTGACAGCTGGAAAAGTAATATTTAAGGAACAAGAAATTCAAAACCTTAAGAGAAAAGAGAAGTTAAAGTTTGTTAAGGAAATGCAGATGATTTTTCAGGACCCTTTTGCATCCCTAAATCCTAGACAGAGAATTGGGCATGCATTAGAAGAGGTCTTTGTTATGCATACAAACTTAACCAAAATAGAAAGGCGTAATGCTGTAATAGACCTCCTAAATGAAGTAGGGCTTAGAGAGGAGCATTACGAACGTTATCCTCACGAATTTAGTGGTGGGCAGCGTCAAAGGATTGGGATAGCTAGAGCTATCGCCTTAAATCCTTCCTTCGTTATATGTGATGAAGCTGTTTCTGCTTTAGATGTATCTGTTCAAGCTCAAGTTTTAAAGCTATTAAAAACTCTTCAACAAAAATACCAGCTGTCTTACTTATTCATCTCTCATGATCTAGGAGTAGTTCGCTATTTTTGCGACCGAGTGCTAGTTATGTATTTAGGTAATACGGTAGAGCTTGGCACAGTAGAGGACTTATTTAAAAATCCAACGCATCCTTACACTCAGGCGTTGCTGTCCGCTATTCCACGTCCTTCGGTAAATCGAAGTTCGAAACGTATTCGACTTCAAGGGGACCTTCCTAATCCAGCCAATCCTCCATCGGGCTGTCCGTTTCATACACGTTGCCCGATAGCCCAAGATATTTGTAAAAAAGATATGCCTGCATGGGAGCAGGTAAAGGAAGGTCACTTTGCTGCCTGTCACTTTGCAGGGACTAAAATTTAAAGCTTATAAAGGGGAATCACATCATGGATTACTTATATCACCCATTTCCAGGTAAGAGAAGTACCGTATTTGCTAAAAAAGGAATGGTAGCAACATCACAGCCTTTAGCAGCGCAGGCCGGCTTAGATATATTAAAAAAAGGTGGAAATGCAATTGATGCAGCTATTGCAACAGCCGCTGCATTAACAGTTTTGGAACCTACCTCTAATGGAATCGGAGGAGACGCTTTTGCTTTAATATGGACAAAGGACAAGCTTCATGGTTTGAATGCATCTGGCCCCGCGCCACAATCCATTTCAGCAGAGAAGCTAAGAGCACAAGGTTTAGAAAAAGTTCCTGTGTATGGAGTAGTTCCAGTAACTGTACCCGGAGTTCCAGCAGCATGGGCAGCCTTATCTGAAAGGTTTGGCAAGCTACCGTTAAAGGAGGTACTAGAGCCTGCTATACAGTACGCGGAGGAAGGCTATCCTCTGACACCAATACTAGGGAAATATTGGAAGGTGGCATACAAAAAGTTTAAAGCAAGCTTTACGACCGAGGAGTATAACGCATGGTTTGAAACGTTTGCTCCAGATGGACGTCCTCCTGAAATTGGAGAAGTGTGGAAATCCCCAGGTCATGCGAGCACTCTCCGAGCAATCGGAGAAACTAAAGCTAGAGCTTTTTATGAAGGAGAAATTGCTGATCAAATTGATGGTTTCATGAAAAAGCATGGAGGATATCTTTCTAAAAGTGATTTGGAATCCTATCAGCCTGAGTGGGTAGATCCCATTTCTGTGGATTATCGGGGCTATGATGTTTGGGAAATTCCACCAAACGGCCAAGGAATGGTTGCTTTAATGGCATTAAATGTATTTAAAAAGATGGATAAACCTCAGTGGCAAAGTGCACACACCATTCATCAGCAAATTGAATCGATGAAATTAGCTTTCACAGATGGACAGGCATTTATAACAGATCCCGAAGCAATGCCAGTAAAATTCGAGCATTTATTGTCAGAGGAGTATGCCGAGAAACGCAAAGAGGTAATTCAAGATGAAGCAGCAGATCCAGAGCCGTATGAATTACCAAAGGGCGGGACGGTTTATCTGGCAACTGCCGATGAAGAAGGAAATATGGTTTCTTATATTCAAAGTAATTACATGGGCTTTGGGTCAGGTGTTGTCATTCCAGGGACAGGAATTGCTCTCCAAAACAGAGGACATGACTTCTCTTTAGATGAATCACATCCTAACGTATTGAAGCCAGGTAAAAAAACTTACCACACCATTATCCCTGGATTCTTAACGAAAGAGGGAGAAGCAGTAGGGCCATTTGGCATAATGGGAGGCTATATGCAGCCACAGGGGCATTTTCAAGTAGTGACTAGTACCATAGATTATATGTTAAATCCACAAGCGACGCTTGATATTCCTCGTTGGCAGTGGATGAAGGGTAAAACTGTACATGTTGAGCCAGAGTTCCCTAACTATTTGGTACAAAGTTTGGTGAGAAAAGGGCATGATATCCAAGTGGCAACTGATGGAGGAAGCTTTGGACGTGGGCAGATTATTTGGAGAAATGCAGATACGGGCGTTCTACAAGGGGGAACAGAATCTCGAACGGATGGAGCTATCGCAGCGTGGTAGAACGTCAGCCTTTGGAGAAAAGCTCTGTGCGTCCTAAGCCGGTACTTCAAAGAGATATAAGTTGGGCATTCTTCCGAGTTGGTATGCTTGGATTCGGAGGTGGACCTTCCTCGATACCCCTAGTTCATCAGGAAGTTGTTAAGAAGTATAATTGGATGGATGATGAGGAATTCGGTGATACATTAGCACTGGCAAATACAATGCCAGGTCCAATAGCAACCAAGATGGCAGGCTACATCGGATATCGCATTGCTGGCTTTTGGGGTTGTGTCAATGCACTCATCGCTTCGGTCATCCCTACAGTAATACTGATGATTCTTCTGCTAGGATTTCTGCAATCATTTAAGGACTCACCAAGAGTTCAAAATATGACAGCTGCAGTTATTCCAGTTGTCGCAGTTATGTTAGCATTAATGACCTGGGACTTTATCAAAAAAACTGGAGAATCCTTTGGATGGTGGCAGGCATGTTTAATAATAGCTGTTGCTGCATTGCTTATGGAGCTTATACATATACATCCAGCAATTATCATAGTAGTTTGTATGGCAATCGCCTTTTTCCCTCTATTAAAAAGGAGGGGAAGCAAGTGATTTACTGGCAATTGTTTTTAGCATTTTTTCTTCCAGGTATATTGGGCTATGGTGGTGGCCCTGCCTCTATTCCATTGATAGAGCATGAGGTAGTTGAAAACTATCAGTGGATGACAACTCAGGAATTTAGTGAGGTTGTAGCCCTTGGAAACTCATTACCTGGACCAATAGCTACAAAAATGGCAGGCTATATTGGTTATGCAGAGGGCGGAATATTAGGGGCAACTATTGCTCTCTTTGCGACCGTTGCACCCTCCTTAATACTCATGATTAGTATGATGGCTGTTCTATTAAAATATAAAGAAGCGCCAGAAGTCAAAAACCTTACAAAGCTGATAAGACCAGTAATAGCTGTATTACTAGGTGTAATGACTATCCAGTTTGCACAAGAATCATTAGATGGTATTGGCATAATATCAACTCTTATCTTAATAGTAGGAAGCTATTTGCTTTTAGAGAAGGTAAAACTACATCCTGCATTTGTTATCATAATAGCGCTTGTTTACGGAGCAGTTATTGTATGAGTAAAAGAGACCATTAGCGATAGGTCTCTTTCTTCATTTATACATTTCTCGGTACTTTTGGCCTTGTGGTTTCGATTGACTCACATATAATGAGAAGATATAATGATGGAGTTACATTATATTAGAATACTGGTAACCGCGTAGAAAGGAAGGATAGGTAACGCGTTAAAAGCAGGAAAACAATTATAGCGCCTGAGCTGAAGAAATTGGACGAAACGAATCTTCAGCAGACGAGGTGGAGGTTATCGATATTTCGGCGGATGCCTCCCGACCGTATTTGCCCGGTTGTAATTCTTTTTCATAAACCATTCAAGTGATTGAATGACAAAAGGGAAAAGAAGGCATTCTTAGCTTAATAGGTATGTGTATGTGAAAGATGTTTAGGATAAGCGCAATAGTGGTATCGCATAGATTATGTGTGTTTCCACAGGCGTTTTATCGCTAAGGCAAGCTTTTCAACATGCTTATTTTGACATGAATGATAACGGAGGAATATAAATTATGTGTGGAATTGTAGGATATATCGGTGAAAACGATGCGAAAGAAATTTTATTAAAAGGCTTAGAAAAATTAGAGTACCGTGGATATGATTCTGCGGGAATTGCAGTTTTAAATGAAGACGGAGTAATGGTATTTAAGGAAAAAGGACGTATCGCAGATTTACGTGAAGCGGTAGATGGAGATGTAAGTGCAAATCTAGGAATTGGTCATACTCGCTGGGCAACTCACGGTGTTCCAAACCAAGAAAATGCTCACCCTCATCAAAGTACAACAAAACGTTTTACACTAGTGCATAATGGTGTAATCGAAAACTATCATTTACTGAAAAAAGCTTATTTAGCAGACGTTGAAATGGCTTCTGACACAGATACTGAGGTTATCGTTCAGTTAATCGAACGTTTCTCCAAAGATGGTCTATCTACGGTAGATGCTCTTAGAAAAACATTGCACTTAATCCATGGTTCTTATGCAATCGCATTGATAGACAATAAAGATGAAAACACGATCTATGTAGCTAAAAACAAATCTCCACTTCTTGTAGGTGTAGGAGAAGGATTTAACGTAGTTGCTTCTGACGCAATGGCTATGCTACAAGTTACAGAGCAATACGTAGAGCTTCATGACCAAGAAATCGTAATCGTGCGCAAGGAATCAGTGGAAATCCAAACGCTTGATGGTACAAAGGTAGAGCGTGCTCCTTACAAAGCAGAGCTAGACATGAGTGATATTGAAAAAGGGACTTACCCTCACTATATGTTAAAAGAGATTGATGAGCAGCCAGCTGTTCTTCGTAAAATTATACAAGCATATCAAAATGAACAAGGTGAGCTTACTATTGACTCTGCAATTTTAGATGCACTAAAAGAAGCAGACCGCTTGTACATTATTGCAGCAGGAACTAGCTATCACGCTGGTTTAATCGGTAAAGAATACTTCGAGAAAATTGCTGGTATTCCAGTAGAGGTGCATATCTCAAGTGAGTTTGGATACAATATGCCTCTACTTTCAAAAAAACCTTTATTCATCTTCATCACGCAATCTGGCGAAACAGCAGATAGCCGCCAAGTATTAGTGAAAATCAAAGAAAAAGGTTATCCAACATTAACCGTAACTAACGTACCAGGATCTACGCTTTCTCGTGAAGCAGACCACACGTTATTACTTCATGCTGGTCCGGAAATCGCTGTAGCCTCTACAAAAGCTTATGTGGCACAAGTAGCAGTACTTATGGTAACTGCATCTGTATTTGCTAAGTCACAAGGCCAAGAGTTAGACTTTGATGTTGTGAAGGAGCTTGGAATTGTAGCAAATGCGGTTCAAGCGATTGTAGACACTAAAGAAGAGCTAGAAGAGATTGCAGCAGAATACCTTTCTACTACAAGAAACGCTTTCTTCATCGGAAGAAATGTGGACTTCTATGTAAGCTTAGAAGGTGCTTTAAAGCTTAAGGAAATCTCTTATATACAAGCAGAAGGCTTCGCTGGCGGAGAATTAAAGCATGGTACAATCGCCCTTATCGAAGACGGCACACCAGTAATCGCTTTAGCAACACAGAAGGCTGTAAGCTTAAATGTTCGTGGTAACGTAAAAGAAGTAGTGGCACGTGGCGCTAACCCATGTATTATCGCAATGGAGGGCCATGAGGAAGAAGGCGACCGCTTCGTACTTCCTAAAGTACACGAATTCTTAGCTCCACTAGTAGCCGTAATCCCATTACAGCTAATCAGCTACTACGCTGCTCTACACAGAGACTGTGACGTGGATAAACCAAGAAACTTGGCAAAATCTGTTACGGTTGAGTAATAGGGTTAAATAAATTTTTAGGTTATGTTGTTATAGCAAAATCGAGTTTTTCCCAAGTCAAATTAATTGTTCCCTTGGTCAAATAAGTTGTTCCCTAAAACGAGAGAAAATCGGAGGATTCCCTCCAGTTTTCCTCGTTTTTTTGTGTCCAAAGGCAGAGGGAAAGCCAGAAAAAAGCATGAGAAAGGCAAGAACAAGAGCAAGAGGGAAAGCACGACAATGCCCGATAAATCAACTTTCACGAAAGAAAGCCAGAGAAAAAGAAAGAAAAAAGGCAGGAGAAAAAGCAGGAGAAATCCTTATCCCTGACCCATTCTTATCCCTGTTCCTACGGAACAACTTATTTTCCTAAAAAATCAGGATTCTGACAAAAAATAGGAGAAAAAAGGAGCGAACGGGGGAACAACTCATTTGCCTACAGAAAATGGGAAAATCGGAGAAAGGCAGGAATGACAAGGGTTTGAGAGAAGGGGGGAGAATACACTTCTTTTTTGCAACTACATAGAAGCAGGGCTTAATTTGAAATGAAGTCTAAGGTGGATTTGAAGTTAGGGGGGAAAGGGTTTAGGGAAGTAAATGATTGTACAAACAAATTCATGTCAAATAGTTGATGGAAGGTTGGTATAATGTTTTAAAAGGCGGTGGGAATATGTTAGTTGATAAAAAGGTGATTGAAGAAATGATGAAATTTGACGATGCGTTCCCAAGCGGAGTTTATGCAATAGGCCGAAGACCAGGAGACCCAAAAGTAAAAGTTAGAGCCTTGTGGAATTACTGTAAGAATGAAAAAGGTGGAGTAGAGCCGAAAGATTTATCAGTATAAGAGATAAGGAAATTCCTTCAATACTAAAAAAGAGTGGGATAAGCCTGACCCACTCTCATAACATAGAAGTAGTCCGTTTATAAAAAACATCTAAGGTTAAATTGAACTAAAATCCAATTTGAACAAAATCGTGTTCATCCTCTCTTCATGATAATATTTTTTAGGTACATCTTCTATCGGGATATGCGTGATAGTTAAGGTCGTTTGAATTTCTAAATTTACATAATAAAGTTGAGTTAATTCTTTGAGTAATTTATCAAGTTTTTCAGACTCTATGCGTTTTTTCTTATGAATTATTTCTTATAGATAAGATGTATATATACTAATATTTAGACAGTTTTCTTGTTCTTGGGTTATTGAACAAACGGGACAGGTAAGTCGAAAGAAGTTCCCCCCTTTTAGCCCGTTGCTAAAACCTGGAGACTTAAGTTCTATTTTTAAATCGGGGGTAAAATAAATTTAAAAAAGTTTAGGAAGGAAAATTATGAACAGTAAACAAGTTGCAGAAATGTTTGACCTATCGGTCGACACTCTTCGTTACTATGAAAGAATTGGTGTGATACCACCAGTTACACGTGATAAAAATGGTTATCGTAATTATCAAACCAGTGATTTGAATTGGATTTTTCTTGTAAAAAGTCTTCGTTCGGCAGGATTATCCATTGAGTCATTGATTGAATTCGCTTCACTTGCAAGGCTTAGAGAAACCCAAAATGTGGAGGAAGCTCAAAAACAAATATTGGTTGACCAGTTAGAGGAAATTGAAAAAAATATAGAGAAAATGAAAGAAGTACGCTCCCTATTACAATATAAGATTGATACCTATGATGTTCATATGAGGAAGTTCAAAAGTGGTGAATTGACGGAAGATAAAGTGGAGAAGTTATGGGAGATGAAACATTTCAAAAAGGGCGAATAAATTTCTTGCTATGGAGCTAACTCCATAGTTTATAGTAGCTTATGTAATTAAGTAAGCAATTAGGAGGTAGAAAGAATGAAAACTGTACAACTCAATAATGGAGTTGAAATTCCAATTTTAGGTTTTGGAGTATTCCAAATCCCTGCAGAAAAAACAGAACAAGCGGTGATTGATGCTATCAAAGCTGGATATCGTCATATTGATACCGCACAATCATATATGAATGAAACGGAAGTCGGATTAGGAATTAAAAATTCAGGTATTGCTCGTGAAGAGCTTTTCATTACAACGAAAATATGGATTGAAAATGTGTCGTATAATGGCGTAATGAATTCTTTTCAAGGTTCACTTAATCGTCTTGGCTTAGACTATATTGACTTATTACTTATACACCAGCCTTATAATGATGTTTATGGTGCGTGGAGAGCAATGGAAGAACTTCAAAAGGAAGGGAAAATACGTGCCATTGGTATTTCAAATTTTGCGGTTGACCGAGCAGTAGATTTATCATTATTCAACGAAGTAACTCCAGCTATTAACCAAATTGAGATTAACCCATTCAACCAACAAACAGAAGCTATTGAAGCGTTAAAAGCAGAAGGAATTTGTCTTGAAGCATGGGCCCCTTTTGCAGAAGGGAAAAATGAGATTTTTCAAAATGAAATTCTTAGTGAAATAGGTAAGAAATATAACAAGTCAATTGCACAAGTTATTTTACGTTGGCTCGTGGAGCAAGAAATTGTAGTCTTAGCAAAAACGACAAATCCAGAACGTATGGCAGAAAACATTGATGTCTTTGACTTCAGCTTGACTGATGAAGACAAAACAGCCATTGCGACCTTAAATATTGGAGAAAGCCAGTTCTTCTCACATGCTGACCCAAATATGATTAAGTGGTTAGCTGAAAGAAAATTAGGTTTATAAGAGAGAGTCTTTTCCAAAACTATAGAATAGTAATCGCATGAAATTCGTTCATTTAGAGAGTTGATTTCATGCGATTATTTTTTTGCCTCTTAAAGAAAAGCTATCCTTTAATAAATTTACAAATTTTCTTTGCATTAAATTAGTAAGTACAATTCTTCGGATTTTCCTTTTGATAATTTCCCATATTTACTCTCCACCTAAACCTATCTCTTGAAGGTGTAATCCAAAGTAAGTAATCAGTATTATTTATCTTAAAATCTGCTGGTCGTGCCATACTCACTTGTATTTGACCATGTTCCCAATTCGTACTTTCAACCAGTTGGATTATATCGCTTATTTCTTCTTTGTCAGTTACGGTTTTAATTACTTCATAGGTGTCATTTTCAACGTTGATTCTCTCAATCACAACTTTATCGGGCATACCTACTGTCTGTTGCGAACAACCTACGATTACAACCAGAGCCATTAAAAGCATGAACAAACTAATAATCCTCATAGATTTATAATCCCCTTTTTACCAGTATTGTACTATAAGGCAATTTCATAACAGCATTATTTAAGAGAGTAAAGAGTAGCCTGTTTTATTGTTTAATCTTGTTTTATCCTTCTCAATCATTGAATAATCTGAAAGGGTTGAATCTATAATATAGCAAGTTTCTAATAAACTACAAAAGGATTCTATTTAGAAACTATTAAAACAGGATGTTCTAATCTATCAATTCGGATTAGACAGATGAATCAGGAGGAATGAATTTTATGAGTAGTAGAGAAGTACGAGAGATGCCAAGAACATTTGCCCAACAATTAAAATATTATAGAGGTCTCAGAGGTTATACCTGTAAGGAATTGGGGATGATGGCGAAAATTGACCCAGGCTATGTAAATTCTTTAGAACGTGGGAAGAAAAAAGCTCCTACCTATCCCATAATCAAAAATTTGGCAAAGGCACTTAAGGTAGATATTACTGATTTGATTGATATTGAGCCAAGCGAGGGTGAGCTTCCTTTAAAAAGTATTCAAGAAGTTATGGTTAATCAAGAATATCTTATAAAAGGGAAACTTCCGACTATGGAAACAAGGGAGGATTTATTAGGATTAATAGAGGCATTACTTGATTGTGAATGGGAAGAACATAGCAAACATTTGGATTCTGTGGAGATTTTAAACAGAGTTGATACATTTTTAAGGTCTTTAAAATAATCATCAAACAGGCGAGGAAAGAGAACTATGTATTTTTTTACTGGTTCTCTTTTTCTATATTTTTTGGAGGTTAGAGGTAAATGTCTAAAAATTCCAGTGAGCGAGAATTCATATTTACACTTTCGCAATTTGAAAATCCTCAAATTTTAGAAAAGGAATTGAACTTGAAATTAGCAGGATTAGAATTAGAAACAAAATTTGCAGGATTGAAAATTGATATGTATGGAATAGAACAGGATTCAGGAGTAGAGGTCTTTGTAGAGAATGTGTTGTTAAAATCGGATTATTCTCACCAATACCGACTTCTTAAACTTATAGAGGCAATAGATAAGGGGATTATTATTTATCAAGCGGTAGCGTTTAAAGATAAGTATGTAAAACAGTTAAGGAATAAAATATTAAATTCAGGTAAAAAAATCAACCTTTACTTTGTAACGATTAATCCTGAATTATTTAAGGGAATTGACTTATTGAATAGTGGAACACATAAGTTGAAAGTCTATGAAAACCTTCATATCCTCAATGAAGTCTCTAACCCTATCCAATTACAAAAGGAAATGAGCATTATTCGCTCAATTAAGGGGAACAAAAAATACAAGGAAAAGATTGATTGGGATTTTACTAATAGAGCGGATGTAAACAATTATCTCTTACTGCAATTAAGAAAAAAGATTCCATATTTTTTATCATTTCAAAGGCAGAAATCCAATCTTGATAGTTTGAGGATTATCCCATGTGGATTCGGAAAATCTGGTGTGTCTCTTATGCTATCAGTAGAGGATATGCGTTATCGTGCGTTCGTAGAGTTAAGATTTAGAGAGTTTAGTCCGCCAATCTATTACAAAATAAAAGAGAGAGAAGATAAGGCGAGAGAATTAATTGGGAAGGAGCTAAAATTTTTGGATGATAAGCACACTATAAATTACTCCTTTAAATCAAGAGGAAAAAGTGTGAGAGAAGCAGTTGATAGGTTAGTAGATGTTGCTGAAAAATTTATCTTGGCATTCAGCAATGATGTTCTTTATGGTGAGGAGGAGAGACTTGATATGCGGGAAGAATTTGAATACAGTCTGTAAATGAGCAGGAACAAGGCATTGGATTATCCAGTGCCTTAATTATTGCCTATTTAATCTTCTTTGATATTAACGTATTTAATTGGATTTTGAACACTTCTGGGCAGGTAATGCTCAACTGATTTCCCAATATATTTAGACCTTATAGATTCCTCGGCTGTTTGACCGACAAACTCCCAGCGAGTCGGTTCATCTTCTAATGGACCCCTTGTATTGAAGGTACTTCCAGCTTTAAACCATGCTATTACCTTGTAAATCTCATGAACAATTCCATCAAATATTGCAAAGGCATATTCAACCTTTTCTCTGTCTTCTCCAATTCGCCATACCCCTCTTGTTGCATCGTATAGTTCAATGTCATTCATGTCATAGCGGAACAAACGATTCAAACGAATTAAAATTGCTGGTTCATCTATGTTGACTTGTTCTCTTTCATAATGTGAAATCAACTGATTCACTTCTACCCTTCCAAAAACCCCACTTTGCCATCCTCGTACTCTATTAGTTAATTTATCTCTCCCGATTAAATCAATAATAGCGGCCTCAACTTTTAATGCAGTATGTTCATCTTCCAAGCCATGAATGAGAATTTCAATTTTAGGCTGTTGCCATCTGTCCCTTATGCGTTTTATAAAGCGGGTCATCAGAGTCGATTAAGTGGGAAAATACCCGATTACCGATACCTTTCCCTACATAAAATATCTCTTCAGTTTCGGGGTCAGAATAAATATAAACATAATATTTTAACTTGTTTATGACTTCTTTAGAAAATTGTCTGTTCATATAGACACCTCTTTTTCAATGTACATTTTTTTGCTGTTCGGATTCTATTATTCTTCTTATGTAAGTGAGAAGGTTGCATTTAGTGGTTTGTTCCTTAAATATATCGTAACAATTGAGAAAGAATTCCGAAATAGATTCATAATAATTCTTGCTATCTTCGCAATTGTTCGGAGCAATTACATAGAAAGTATGAAAATATTCATGTCTTTTTCATATAGAAACTGCGGTAATGCAAGTCATTATGTAAGGATTTCTTGTTTAGAAATTGAAAAAAGGCACAGTAGCTTTTATCTGTGCCTAAAATAAATACATTCTATTCATTTGTCTGAAACTCATTTGTAAATGATAACAAGGCTTGTGCAATTAAGTCTTGAACCTTTAGGTGAGGGAACTGGTTCTCACACAACTTGGAGAACTTTTCATAAATGGCTTCATTCAGTTTCAAATTTTTGTTCACGTATTTTGCCTTAGAATTGTATATCTCTTTATCTAAGACAAGAGTAGGTTTTTCGTTTACGGTAGACACTAAGCTCTTCAAGGTTTCTAAATTCTCTTTTATAAAGGTTAGTTCTTCCTGAAAGCCAGTGGTTGCTTTATCAGATGGTTTCGTAGTTCCTAATAATTCTTTATCCCGAATAAACTTGAAGTATTGATTCTCTCTGGCTATAAAAACGAAATCTTGCTTCTGCATTTCTTTTGTGAAGCTGGAATAGGCGATTCCTAACGTTTCTGCAACTCCTTTTAAATCACTATTTACAAGCATTTTGTTTATTTCTTCTGCACGTTTGTCTACATCCATTGTAAAAAATCTATCTTTATTCATGTGTGCTTTGCTCCTTTCTATTAGTTTTTTAATATTATAGTAGACTTGCTTTTTCTTTATAACTGCACTGTGTCGGGGCTACTTCATGCAAGGTGTTGTAAGGTTGGAAGGAGCTAAAAACAAAGAGTGGCTTATGATTATGTAATCGAAGTGGCTCAAAATTAAATATTCACACTGTCCTTTTGGTTCGGCAGGATTAGCGTTATAAGATTGCTCCTGAATTACTATCATATACAAGTGAACATGAGAGAGGAGGGAAGTCTCATAGTAATAGCAATAGAGAACAAGAAGAAAGGCAGTTGTAGTAAGAATCCTGGGAAGGCATTTGAAAAAGATTTTTATGATTCTATTCCAGAAAATATATTTGCTTACAGAATGAAAGATGATAGTTTAGGATTCGCCAACGTGAAAAACGCCTGTGACTTTATTCTATATAAAACTCCTAATATCTACCTCTTAGAGCTTAAAAGCCATAAAGGTAAATCAATTCCTTTCGGAGCTTTACAGCCATACCAAGTTGAATCATTGCATCGTTACAGTCAAATGGATGGAGTGGTTGCTGGATTTGTATTCAATTTTCGAGATATGAACGAAACGTATTTTGTCGATGCGGTAACAGTTTATCAGTTTTACCATGACGGTGAACGTAGGAGCTTTTCATTAGAATGGACTAAAGAAAATGGAATTTTTATTCCGCAAAAGTTAAAGAGAACTCGCTATCAATATGATTTATGTAAACTACTAAATTATTAGATTCAGTCTGATTTTAAAGAAACGGAGGAATGAAAGTGAGGAAAATAATTGAAATTGAAAGAAATTATGAAGGGGAGTTTCACCATAATTTATGGACAATCCTTAAAAGAGAAATAGACAAAAAGCCAGAATTTGTGGGCTGGTATCGAAAGGAGATGGTCATCAAGCTAAATGGAGAGCTGTATAGGCTTACAGAGTTTAAATGTTATCAAACCCAAGTGTGGCTTACGCTAAATCCATTTACAGTCGATTTGGGCAAGGTAAAAGAAAAATACGAAGGAGAAGTCAAATATGTAAATGAAAGAGAAATAGGATAGTACCAGAAGCCCTGTGGAGGGCTTCTATTGCTTTCTTAGGCATTCTCTGTTGCACGTATTGAACTTTTTACCATGTTTTTGTATCGACTTGTGTACAGTTCTAATACCTTCAAAATAACATCTTCTTCCTTTGCTACATAAATGCCATAAGACTTAAGTTGTAAAATTTCACCTATTTCCCGTTCTAACGCTTCTGTAAGAATTATCTCCACCTTTTTCATGCTCTGCATCCTTTCCCAATGTAAAATGATTACTCCTGCTGTGTAAAACTATTAGATTATAGATTGGAAGTGGGTATCCTATTACAAAGCCAATAGATTTTGAAAACAATCAACATTGATGTAAGGATACTGTTAGACAAATTTTGATAAGCTGAGTTCACATCTTTTTTTTGACATGACTTTAGTAATTCTTAATAATTCAAAGGTGAAATTACATAGTGTAAAGAATTATTTAAGGTAAATTCCAATATTTGAGGTGTAAATATGAAAGTCTCATTTTATTCTTTAGGTTCTGTAAATGAAACGGAGTTAGAATTTGCGGTAATTAATGCTATTTATAAGGGTAAGTGGGTTTATGTTAGACATAAAGAAAGAAAAACTTGGGAGATTGCAGGTGGTCATAGGGAACAGGGTGAATCAATTGAGGAGACAGCAAAAAGAGAGTTTTTTGAAGAAACGGGCTGTACAAATGTTGATTTAATTCCAATTTGCGATTATTCAATGGATGATTCTGTTACTAAAACTTTTGGAAGGTTATATTTTGGGAGGATAAAGGAGTTTGGTCAATTGCCAGTTTCAGAAATTGATGAAGTAAAACTATTTGATAGTCTTCCCGATAGTCTTACTTATTCAAAAATTCAACCAAAGCTATTTGAAAAAACACTTGTTTTTATTCAGGATAGTTATGTGTAGATTTATGTTTGTTAAAATTGAATTTGGCTATGATGTAGAGAAGTGTGTAAAAAAGAAGATATAGTGAGGGAATTCCATTGAATATTAATCAAAGAGCGATTCAAATGCTGGAAGAAAATAAATATGATGAATCGTTAAAGTTATTTAAAGAAGCTGTAGAAATATCCAGAGATGTCCAATCTCTAAATAACCTTGCTTGGATTTATTGTTATGAGGAATATGATGACACAAAGGCTCTTCCTTTATTAGAGGAAGCAATAAATATGAATTCAAAATCATATTTTCCCTATAATTTGTTAGGGGAGATTTATTGTAGGCAGGAAAAATGGGAATCTGCAAAAGATATATTGGAAAAGGCAATTTTTATCCAGTCTTCAAAAACTGCCTATAACAACTTGGCGGTTGCTAATTATCATTTGAGGAATATAGAAGATGCTAAAAAGTATTTCCTTTTAGCTTCTGAACCGTCTGATTTCGCATTGTATAGCCATGTTAAGTGCTTGACTGAAATAGGAAATAGCAGTGAGGCAAAACGTAAACTTGATTCATTTTCAGAAAATGATAATGAACTTGTCGGAGAAGTAGATGTGGCAGATTTATATGTTGAGTTAGGCTGTTATGAAGAAGCGATAAAATGGTTTGAAAAAGGTTGGAATAGTTACTGGAAACAACCAAATTGGATTGGTCGATATATCCATTCATTGCTAAAAGTGAACAATCCTACTCGGTCTCAAGAACTGTTGAATGAAGCAATTAACGAAAAAATAGAAGAAATTAAAGATGCACATGAAGAAGAATGCGATGAAGATTGGACAGAGAGTGATAAACAAGCCCATATTAAAGAATTGCTCAATGAAAAGAAAGGATATGAGCAAATGTTTGAAAAAGTCTCGTCTGGCTATGTTCCTGCTATGGAATTCGATATATCTATCCAGACAGCGTGTTATCTCTATGGTTGCAATCGCCATAATCACCCTGAATATAAAGATTAGGTTAAAAGGTATGAAAACACTATTGAATAATATGGGAATAAAGGATAGACAAAACAATTAAATTATTTCAAAATATAACCAACTATAATTTTTGAAAAATTAATAAAGGGAGATATACATAATGGAAAAAAGCTGGTTTAAAGTACATAGTGTTGACCGTAAGGGAAATGATATTATGATTAAATGTGAAGGTGTAGATGACCAAGAATTGGCTCATTTTGGCGGATTGGATTTACATGTGAAAGCTACAAAAACGCTTATTAGTGATTCTCAAAACGGGATGTCTTTTCCAGAAAAAGAAGGGGACTATAATATTGGCAATAAAGTAGTGGCTCTTTATTTAAATGAAATTGGCGAGTTGCTTAGAAATCTATCCATTGACTCGGATTATCTAACAGAATACTCTAACATAGATTTAGTTAAAATGTATCTTGAAAACGAATTGAAGAATCCTGAGATAGTAAGAGTAATTGAAAAGGATAATGCTGAAATTCAACAAGAACGTGAAGAGATTGAACAAGAAGAGAAAGAAATGTGGAATGGCTTTGTTGAGGGATTGAAAAATAGAGATATGTAGAGAACGCCATTTTTATGGTGTTTTTTTAGTGAGTTAAATAAAATGACATTTTAATAGAAAAAGACTGCATAATGCAGTCGAAAATTGTTTGTATTGAGTAAAGCATAGTTTATTTTAATTACACAATAAGTTCTTTATTTAATTCTTTACGGAGCAACTCATTTGCTTTTCCTTGAAATGAATGTACACTCGGATGATTGGATTCTACAATAATTTTTAGTGCTTCTATTTGTTTTCCTTCAACGAATATACGCTTAGCTTTTGCAGTTCTTGAATTCTTAGACTTTTGTGTGAAATCCTCCTGAATCTTTTCAACAACTACTTGGTTTGGAACATTCTTCGTTTCTAATTCCTTAAAATCTTCATAGTATTTTACAAAAATTCTTTTCCCCACACGATTTAATAAATCCTCAACTTGCACTGTATTCGCCAAAGCTACCACCTCAACTATATTTTATAGCTCTAACATAGCATAAAAAATGGCAGCTGTGTTTTAGCTATTTTTTCGGTTAAACACTTTCTCTTTACTCTCATTAATTAAGTGTGGCTGCAGGGTAAAAGAATATTCTGTGCACCTCACATATAGTATCTATTACAAATACCATACCTACCCTTGATTGAATTTAAAAACACACTCAAATCCATTAGAAAACTTTGATTACAGTTTTTTTAATGTTTGTTATAATTTTGACTATAGTATATATAAGATTTTTTAGTGTGGGTTAGGCATTTTACATATAAGAAAACTTTTGCATTGGAGTTGCAACTATGATTAATAATTGGCAAGTTCCTCGAAACAAGCGAAAACTGTACCCAGTGGTTGATGTTCTTTCGCTTTTTACATTACAAACTTTAGGAGACAATTGGAGAAGTAACTTAAATCGCCAACTGGATTTTGAAGCAGAATTAGAACGATATGGATTAAAAAGAACAGGGCAAAGAAGAGATAGACGAGCGGGTGGAGCAAGAACTTATGAATCATGGCTATACAATTTGGGTCTTATTTTTAAGGAAACAAATACAGATATTGTCCGAACAACATTAGCAGGAGAAGCGTTATTAGCTGGTCAGCCTCCTGTACCTATTATCACAAATCAGTTAATGAAGTTGCAGTATCCGTCTCCATATTCAGTTAGAGGAAGAGTAAATATTCATTATCGCTTTCAAGTAAGACCGTTTAGATTTTTACTAAGACTACTTGCTGATAGCCGAGTCCAGTCTTTATCTAAAGAGGAAATCGGTCGGTTTGTAATCACAGAAGGTGAGAATGAATCACGTAATTGTTTTGAACATGTTGTGCAGAGAATAATCAGCTACCGTTTAAATGGAGATGCAATATTACCTTCTGATTTTGAAGAGCAGTACCTAAGTAGTACAACTGGTTTGCGTTCAAGAGAAAAGACCTTATCGTATTTAGAGGATATTGCGAATACATTTATAAATTATTTAGAGTACACGCAACTTATCGAAAGAAATTCAAATGGTATTTATATACCACAGGACAGAATCAGTGATGTAGATTCAATTTTAAATGATGGAACTAATATAAGACAGCTTGACACGAACCATCCTTATGGTATTGAAAACTTTCAAAGGGGATTTGGTTTAGCACCTGGGCAAAACAGAGATAATCGCAATTTTGGCGGTCAGACAGTTACGGATAATTTATATAGGGAGAGAAGGATTCGCAGTGATTTGCTTCATATTGCGGGTACGAGACCTATCACAAACTTTACAGTGTCTTTAGTCAGAGAAATTGCTGATTCAACAGGCTATAGTATTCGTGAAGTGGAAGATGCGTTGGATGGATTCCGACCAGATACCTTTAGCCAATTTGAGGCAAGTTATCTTAATATGGCAATAAGCGGAACGGAACTGGCAACAGAATTTGAAATTGCGACTCGTGGTATTTTTGAACAATTAGGATTCCATGCGGAGCATGTCGGTAATCATGCTTTACATCCTGACATATTTGTGGAGTCGCCACAAAATTACTCTGGAATAATAGATACAAAAGCATACCGCACCTATACGATTAATAATGACCATAGAAATAGAATGGTAAACAACTATATACCAACTTATCAAAATCAATATGGCAATGTTGAGTTTTTTATGTATGTTGCTGACGGTTTCGGAAGCAACATCGCTTCTCAAGTTCAGAATATAGCCGACCGAACAAATGTAAATGGCAGTGTTATTACTGCAAGAAATGTTATTAGGCTGCTTCAACGTTACCAAGCTACTCCAATTGACCATAATTCACTTAGAATATTGTTTGCAAATAACTCTGTAATCACGATGTCAGAAATAGATTCATTATAGACTCCTTTATTTGGAGTCTTTTTTTAGTAAGTCTTGATTATTTTCAATAAAACTTGTATAGTGTATAATTTGATATGTCGAACAAAGAACGAACATTTGGAGTTGTCGTAAATGATATTTAAAAAAGGAGAGCTATTTTGCGGACCTGGCGGTTTAACGCTTGGTGCAAAAATGGCTGAAGTTGAAAAAGACGGGGAACTTTTTAAAGTTGAACATGCTTGGGCAAATGACTACGATGAAGCAACTTGCGAGACCTTTCGTCATAATATTTGTCCAGACAACCCCGAAACAGTTATTTGTGGTGATGTACGGAAATTGGATATTACCAAACTTCCTGAAATTGATGCCTTTGCTTTTGGTTTTCCATGCAATGACTATTCAATTATTGGAGAATCAAAAGGCTTAGAAGGAGAGTATGGTCCTTTATATACGTATGGAATAAAAGTCTTAAAACATCATAAACCAAAATGGTTTATTGCTGAAAATGTTGGAGGGTTAGAATCCGCAAATGAAGGACAGGCGTTTATTAAAATCCTACAAGAGATGGAAGAGGCGGGATACAATATTACACCTCACCTATATAAATTCCAAGAATATGGAGTACCACAATCACGTCATCGTATAATTATTGTTGGTATCCGTAAGGATTTTGGATGGACATTTAAAGTGCCGAAAGCACCTTTCAAAGATTCTTCTTTTTGGAAAACTTCTCGTCAAGCATTGGAAGAACCACCGATTCCAGAAGATGCTTTTAATCATGAATTAACGAAGCACCAAAGCAAGGTAATAGAAATGTTGGAGCACATACCTCCAGGAGAAAACGCATGGTTTGAAGGGCTTCCAGAACATTTAAGGCTGAATGTCAAGGGTGCAAAGATGTCTAATATCTATAAGAGATTAGACCCTACTGCACCAGCATATACTGTTACTGGAAGTGGTGGCGGTGGTACTCACATGTATCACTACAATGAACCAAGAGCTTTAACCAGTCGTGAACGGGCAAGGCTACAGACGTTCCCAGATTGGTTTGAATTTATTGGAGGCAAAGAGGCGGTTAGAAAGCAAGTAGGGATGGCTGTTCCGCCAGATGGAGCAAAAGTAATCATTGAGGCTATTTTAAAATCCTTTGCTGGAATAGAGTATGAAACCGAGTCTTCTAAATGGGAAGAAGAGTTAAGTGAAATGCTATCAACAGGTAAAACGAAGAAAAATAGAAAAGGTTCAGCAACAAAGCAGAAAAACAAAGAGAAAAATAATGACGTAGCTCCAAAAGAAGAGCAGGTCGAATTTACGATATAGTGTTGAATCAGCCTTGGGTCAGCAATTTGACTGCCAAGGCTCTTTTAATTTGATTTTTTTACATTTTCTATGAAATCCGCAATATCTTCTACCACTCCATATAAATCCTTTTTAATTTCGTGTTCCCATATTCTTTTTACATTCCAACCGTTACTTATGTAATAATCATTTACCTCATTATCGCGTTGCTGGTTACGTAGAAGTTTCTTTTCCCAATATTCTTGATTGCTTTTAGGTTGATTGCTGTGTAAGGGGCAGACATGCCAAAAGCAAGAATCGATAAATATAGCTATTTTATACTTTTGTATAGAAATATCAGGTTTACCAACCAAGGTTTTTGAGTTTTTTCTAAATCTATATCCTCTTCTCCATAGTTCTTTTGATATTCGATTTTCAAGTTTTGATTGAGAGCGGATGGCTTTCATAGTTTTGCTTCTATTTTCTTTGGACATGTTATCAGGCATATTATTCTCCCTTCATAATCCTTTCTATATTTATACCCAACATAATAGAGTAAATAAGCTACAATAAGATTAGACAATAGTGTTTGAAAAGTAAATCTATTGTAAGTTAAAATATTTGAGAACATATGTTTTATTTTTGTGGAAAACCTCTTTTAAAATGAATGGAGTGTTATGTATGTGGGCTGATGATGCTTCAAAGATAGATATGTTGGCATATGAACCTTACGCAAATCTTATTAGTGAAATTGCAACAAGCGAACGAATGAATCCCCTGACAATTGGATTATTTGGCAATTGGGGAAGTGGAAAATCGACTTTGCTTCATCTGATTGAACAGAATACCATGAATCAAACTGAAAAAAGAATTGCAGTTGTTACAGTAAATGCTTGGATGTTTGAGGGGTATGATGATGCAAAGACAGCATTAATGGAGTCAATTCTGCAAAGTCTCCAAGAAAATCAAACATTTTTTAAGGAATCAACTGATAAGATTAAAAACTTAATTAAACGAGTTGATTGGATAAGGGTAGGTAGTACAGCCTTAAAAAAGGGCATTCCTTTATCTTTGAGTCTATTAGCAGGAAATCCTTTGCCAATGCTTCTCGGAGGTTTCAATCCTGAAAATTTTGATTCAGAAAAAGAGATTGGACAGCATTTGGACAAGGCATCTCAAATGAAAAAAGACTACATCAACGCCCCGCAACAAGAAAATATCATTGAAAATGTAAGAAAATTCAGAGAGGATTTCGTAAACATTATTCGTACATCTAAGATAGATAATTTAATCATAATGATAGATGACTTAGATAGATGTAATCCCGACAGAATAATCGAAACACTTGAAGCTATTAAGCTGTTTCTTGCTGTCGAAAAGACTACTTTTGTTATTGCTATGGATGAGAACATCATCACCTATTCAATCAAGAGAAAATATCCTCAATTGGATGATGTAGATATAGATGTATCGACTGATTACATTGAAAAAATAGTTCAGCTTCCTATCAGAATAGCTGAGTTAGCTGAGACTGATATAAAAAATTATATGCTTCTTTTGATAAGCGAAATGTACTTAAGTGAAGATGTATTAAACCAATTAATCAATAAGCTAAGGGATAAGGGTATTTTTGTTAAAGGGGAAATTATAAGCGGGAAAGAGATAGTAGAAATAATCAATGGTGTAACAAGTGCGAATGGAAACAAGTATAAACAGGGCTACAGCCAATCGGATTTTGAAGAACAAATTCAAATATTCAATAGTATTGGAAGTGTAATTGCGGCCACTCTTAAAGGGAATCCAAGACAAACCAAACGATTTTTAAATACATTCTATATGAGAAAACGTCTTGCTGAGATACAAAGAATAGAACTGAATTTATCAGTTTTAGCAAAGTTGATGGTTCTTGAATACACCGATAGGGATTTATTTAGAGAATTGTATCAGTGGCAGTTTGAAAATGATGGAATTCCAAAACCGTTATCAGATATTGAAAATCAGGTATTAAACGAAGGATTAAATGATGAGGAAAAGCCTAAAACAAGTCAAGAACAGAAAAATAGTGCTTGGTTTGGAGACAAAATAAAAAGATGGATTGGTGTTGAACCAACTAATTTATCTGAAGTTGATTTGTCGCAATATTTCTATTTAGCTCGTGATTCCGTTTCAGATAAAAAACTATTCTCTATAAACTTAAATCAGGAAGAAAGAAAAATAATAAATCAAATATGTAATCTAACCGTCTCTGAAATTATTAGAAAGAAAAAGATTGAAGAACTAAAAGTGATGGATGAGGTTACTCGAAACGAAATTATAAAAGGAATTATTAGTAAATATAATCAGGACAAGAATCATTTATGGGTGTTAATTGAACTCTATAAGATGTTCCAGCAATATCAGCCAAAAATACTTGAAGAGTTAAAAAAGTATAAGAGAGGCTCAATCACTCCAAATGAAATATTGTTATTTAAGCAAATGGATAAAGAAACATTCGATAAACTTAAAGATTATTATATTAACGAAAAAAACTCGTCTAAAAAGCTATGGGAGATAGGGTGATAAAGGAATGGGAACATCTAAAGGATATTTACCGCCAACAGGATATTTATGGCCAGAAGCTAAAAGAGATGTAACGGGTATGGTGAAAAATGGATTTACCCCATCTTCAATAGGTAAAGCAGTTTCAAGTTTTTCAAAGGCAATGGGTGATGGAGGAAAATCTTATTCAGGTTCAGTTGCTAAAATAGGAACAAAGGCAGTCAATTTTATTGAAGCTGTTAAGAGTTATGGATTTTTCGATGCTTTAGAGAAGGTTGGGCTATCGCATTTGCGAGGTCAATCTTCAGAAGGCCTTCGTTCAGGTCTCTTAGAATATTTTAATGATAGCGGAAGTGATTTTTACGGTAGCGTTGCTCAGCAAAGTATGAGTGAGCTTATGCGTGAACTATTAAAAAGTGCTGAAGATGAAGATGATTATAATAATATAATTGGTTCGATTAACACTGGTGAATTCATTAGGGAATTCATTGTAAAATTTATTCAAAACTGTTTCTTTGCTAATTTTGCGGAGAAAATACTTACAATGTTTGACAAATTGGATAAATATGATATTGCAGAAAAAAGTGTAAAGACGTATATTCGTACATCCTTAGAGTCTGAGTTTACAATAGTTGACATTCAAAAAGTTGACTGGAATGGACAGCAAGGCAATCAAATTATTGCAGAGAAATGTAACAAGGCATTTGAAATATTATCTGTTTGGAGTGAGACACTTGTTTAACATATGGATTAACAAGCAAGATGATGATTTAGCAAATAGCAGAAACCAAACTGAAAATCTTTTAGTGTTTAATCTTTTCGATAAGAACAACAAATCAAATGTTAAGACTGATGCAGAACAACTATGGAGAAGATTTGGATGTCAATCTCTATCGGACATTAGTGAGGACTTGTTGGTAATAGCCATAAGTGTTTTTTGTGCAGATAAAAGAATACCTCGAAAAAAATCAACTGATAATTGGACAAGACGTATTAGACTCCACTTGCCTGTTCTTGAAGTAGAAAAATGGACTGTAGTAAAAAATGAACTGGAAAAAACTCTTAGATTTTTAAGTGGCGATAACTGGACATTTGAATTCAGACAATCAACAAGCAAGTTTAGGTCTAATAAGAAAAATACAAAGTATAAACTTATCGACAAACAAAAATATGATTCAGTAAGTCTATTTTCTGGTGGTTTGGACTCATTCTGCGGAGCTTTAACCTTATCTGAAAAACAAAAAAACACATGTTTTGTGGGTTTCAGGGAATACAATCTTTTGACAAGCAGACAGCACGAACTTTTTAATGAGATTGATAAGGCATATCCTGCGATAAACAAAGAGCTAATTTTATTTAATGCGAATCCCTTAGCTCCGATTCAATGGAATGGAGAAAAGGGTAGATTGGGTGCTGAGAGTTCAAGTAGAAGCAGGTCATTTTTATTTTTAGCTGGAGCAGTTGCGATTGCATCGATAATAGGAGAAGGAACGCCCGTGTTTATTCCAGAGAACGGATTTATTGGCATTAATGTTCCTTTAACTGATAGCAGAAGTGGAAGTTGTAGTACGAGAACGACCCACCCTATCTTTTTGAAAACACTGAATCAAATCCTGCAATTGGTCGGGTTAAAACATACAATCAAGAATTTTTATTGGGATAAATCTAAAGGAGAAATTGTAGCAGAGCATACTGAGAAACTTGTTTTTCAAAATAATGCACATAGAACTCTTTCATGTTCCCACCCTTGTTTATCAAGATACGATAGAAAATACGATAAAAGTATTGAAATTCCTTGTAATTGTGGATATTGTTACCCTTGTCTTATTAGAAGAGCCTCATTCTTAGCAATCGGTAAGGATAACACTGTTTATAATTCGGTATATAAATTAAATAGTGAGTTTTTAACCCAATATAGCAAATTGCAAGGTAGGGCAAGTGATTTAAAGGCTGTGCTTTTTAGCTTAAGGAGATATTTCAAACATAAAGATGATAAGGAATACATTAGAACGCTTTTGGTTCGGCAAGGTCCATTATCTATGGATGAAATTACTTCCTACGAGCGGTTGTATCATAAATCTATGAATGAATTATTAGAAATGTTGAAGTTTGAAGATGCACAAAGTGGAGGCGGTTTAATAGAATATTTGGGGCTAAAGGATTTAATAGAAGATGCCCAGCTTAGTTGATTTTCATATTCATATAGATTATTACAAAAATTATAGAGAAATGTATGATTACTTTAATCATAACAAAACGTATGCTCTTTTTGTTACGAATTTACCTGAAATATTTGAGAAGTGTAAGAGGGAATTTCCTGATAATAAGTATGTGAAGATAGGTTTGGGTTACAACCCACAATTAGCAAAGACGCATCAATTCAACATGAGGCTGTTTGATAAATGGCTTCCTCATACTAAATATATTGGTGAGGTTGGTTTAGATTATTCTAAAGAATTTATAGCAACTAAAACAGAACAACAAAGAGCATTTCAATACATTTGTAAAAGAGCAGGAGAGACAAACAAGATAATGTCGATACATTCCAGAATGGCTGAGAAAGACACCTTAGAAATTTTAATAGATAATAGGGTTAAGTTTGCAGTATTTCACTGGTATTCTGGCAGTAAAAGCCTTTTAGAAGAAATCAATAGAAATGGGTATTACTTATCCGTAAACTATTCAATGCTTACCTCAATAAAGGGTCTAAACATCATAAAAGCTGTACCTTTGGATAAGTTGCTTATTGAAACTGATGCTCCTTTTGGAAAATCTGATATAAAAGGAAAATCATATAACTTACCTGTAATCTACGAGGAGTTTGAAGAAAAGCTCCAGATAAAAAACTTTAGCTCTATTGTATTAAGTAATTTAAAAAGACTGTTAATTGAGCAAAAACAGTATGGATTAAGAAATGATTTCAAATAAGGATATTTGAAAGTGGTGAACAGTAATGGATGATTCATTTAAGCATTTACGAAAATGGCAAAAGATGATGAATAAAATAAATAGGAATCAAGAAATGATAAATCGTATGACCAGAGCCAGTGAGTTAGCCAATAAAATGGCGAATAGTAGTGTTGTTGCAAGTTATATGGAACATGCGAGTGCGTTTGAAAAAGCAAATACAATGGCAAGTACACTAATGAATAGTGATGCATTTGCTATCTATAAGCAGTCTAATATCTTAGAATTGATGAACAGTGATGTGGTTGCTCATTTAATTAATAATCCTATGCACACAATGGCTAACATCCCACGTCATGACCTTTCTCAAATGGCAAGTGCTGTAGCAGGTATGAGCAACCAAGGTTTAGCTTTTTCAAATGCTTATCAATTTGCTCCCTTTTTAAATTATATATCTTCTGCAATCAATAGTTCTTTTGTGGACAATTTAAGTGAATATATTCAGGATACAGATGGTGATAACTTAGATGAAGTAGAGGAACTTCATGAGGAAGATGTTCAATTTGAAATAAAGCGGCCGTACTTTTTCGATATGGCCATTAAAATCAATATTATTGTTAATGCGACAAACGCTGAAGTTCAGGAAGGGAATTTAAACAAAGAAGAAGTAAGCACTTTGAAAAAGGTTTTAATCCCAATTCTGACTATTCTTGGCCAAATTTTCCTTGCTTGGTCTATGAGTGCTACGCCTATATATGAAACAAATATTTACAAGAGTATTGAGAGTATTATTCATTACATGGATACAATAGATATAGATTTCGATGAAGTTGAACAGCCTGATTTGGAAGCTCAATAATCAACAGTGATAAGACTGGGGCTTTAGTTGTCTATTTCAATTTTGAAACAGAGACGGATGAAGCCCTAAGCCTCACCTTGAATCAGTTTATACTCTTGAAATGGGGGAAGCATAATCACTCCACCTTTTTTTGTATTGCAATCAATAAAATCGACCATGACCTCTTTATCCCCCTCCGAATAAAAAACGTCTTCTTCAATTTCTACCACTTTAGTCACCTTATTCTTCCTTGCATGATAGGAAGCCATCATTTCCAATTCGATTATCATTCCTGCCTTCAAGTCCTTTGCTTTAACGAACATGAACAGTTCCTTTCCTCCCCCTAAACCTTTTACCGACTTCTTAACAATGCTTATTATACCAAGACCTACTTACCGATACTACGTTTTCAATGTTCGATACCGTCTGACTAAGAAGTGGGATAATTAAAAAGAGTTTAAAATGCAACTCCATTTGAGAAAAAGAGGGAAGAAAAGCAAGAATAAAAATTTTGGATTCTTTCTGTTTTGAAACTTCTCATTCCCTTGAGGCTGTAAGGTGAACCAGGCTTTGTAACTTTCGGAATACATAAACCTATATAGTCCTCAATAAAATCTAAAATTGATTTGAATATTGCAGGGAAAAGTTATTACGAAATGTCAAAAGACTCTTTTAAAAACCTCGACTATTTTAAAAAATCTAAAGTGTAATTGCAAAAAAATAACTTTTATCAACAGCCAAGCTGTAAAGGGAAAAATTAAATCTATCATTCTTATAAAACGAGGGATGAAAAAAGTCATACATCTTACAAAACGTCAAAAGCCTTTTGGGAATACAACATCTATTGAAGTTGTCGTCACTACAATGTAAAGGATAACTTTTACATTTGAATCGCCAGTATGCGATTAAATTAGTACAAATCTAAGTTCAATAAAACCAAGAACAGTTTAACGGATTATCTATCTATATGAAAAAACCAGTTGAAGCCGAAAATTGCTAAATACCAAAATTTCCAATTTGGAGATGGACATCTTTTAAAGAAGTAATGAGTAGTTGTTATTTGTAAAATATTAGGTAAGACGTTGTTCGACAGAAGTGCTATATTTTCAATTGACTTTCCGAATTATACTTTTTTCAACAAGTGACATTAGTCAACAAAGGAGGAAGTATAAATTGGAAAATGTAGTATCAACAAGCGTATTTTATGATTTAAAAAATCAAATATTCGATAGAAACAAATGGAATAGCAAAGTGTTTTCAGTTTATGGATACGAGGCTGGAGCTGGAAAGAGCAGGAGTGCACAGCAGTATTTAGCGGAAACAGAAGATAGAGCGTTATACGTGCAAAGATTTTCAAAGGATGGGGAACTGGATGCTACTGCAAAGCGGATTAATTCACTGGCTGGGAAAGAAATTGCGGTGGCATTTACAGGTGAAGATACGAAAAAGAAAAGGGCAAGAAAAAGAGCAATCGAGGCAAGGACTCTTTGTATTACCCATAAAATGTATTCTAATATCTGCAGAGGAGACCATCAGGATTTAATAGCGGATAGAAGGATTTTAGTAATAGACGAATACCCAGACTTGTTAGAACAGATTTCCGTAACAAACAAAGAGATAGGGCAGTTATGGACTGAAATATTCCAATATGGATTTACGGAAACAGATGACCTTGCAAGTCTTTTAAGGGATATGGCGAATAAATACTCGAATGATTCTGAGGTTCTGAAAAATAAGGAAATGGTATTCGTAAATTTCCAATCAGAAAAATATGACAAATACAAAGAGGTCATCGAGCAATTGCTAAAAAAGGTTGGGCAGACAAAGAGGAATGAGCAAAAGGAATTGTTGTTCAAGTTCCAACAGATTCTGAACAATGGTGCTTATTACTACGAAGGGGGATTTCACACTTTTGATTCTACACCTAAATTTGCAATGTTAGATTGCAATATCATATTGGATGCAAATTGGTTCGACTATAGATATTCTCTTTCGACCAAATTCAACGTTATTAAACAGCCTAAAATATTTGATTACTCACAAGCAGAATTTTACCATTACGATTTAAATACCAGTAAAAAGGCATTAAAAAACTATATAAATCTTACAGAAAAGGCATTAGAACGAATAGATTTGAAAGATAGTAGTGGTGTGCTGTTCGTTACGGAACTGGGGCAAAAGGAGCAAGTAGAGAAAGGGATTGAGACATATTTCAATGACACCTTGGAGGGAATGCAAGAAACATTAGGCATCCCAATAGTTACTGATTACTTTGGTAACTTAATTGGAAAAAATAATTACCGCAAGTTTAATACGGTCATCGTACAGAAAACCCCGAACTTTGACTATGGGACATATGCCCTCACTAACTTCTTTTACAAATGTCATGAAAACCTTCCAATTGCTACTATTTCCATTTTCCAAGATGAAGATATTGAAAAAGTTAGATTATCAACAATTGCTGGGGAGATATATCAGGCAATCAGACGAATTGCTCGTGATAATCTAATAAATGCCAAGATTCATGTATTTAATAGCAATCAAGATGTGATAAATACGGTTCTGGAGCAGATGCCAGGTATTCAATATCATAAATGCAAAATCGAAGTGAGTAAGGTAGGGAAAGAGGCGGGAGCAAAAGAGCAAGGAAAAGAGAAGAAGCCAAGGCTGACTGATAAAAGAGTTGAAGAGGTTAAATCCATCCTTACAAATCTTAAAGAATCAGGGAGAGCTGAGATTACAAAGAAAGAGATTCGTAATCAAATTGGAATAAAGAGTAGTGGGAATTTCACAAAGTTATTGGATGATTTACTTCCATTTCTACAAGTCAATCAAATTACCAGTAAAGGCCAAAAGTTCATTTTTAAATCATAGGGTTAGAGGGCGTCTTTATGGACACCCTTTTCTGATAAATCGGTAATAGTTGTATTGCGTGTTCATTCGGTTCAAGAGTCAGAAGAAAGTGTCATCGGTATCAAGTGACTATAGTCGTCTTTGTCTGCAAAAGTAAAGTAAACCTTTATTACTAAACCACTGGATGATTTAAAATGAAAACCGACTTTTACATAAGCCAAATGGATAAAGAAAAACAACATCTAAACGTAAGGTCAACAGTGCTATTATCCATTTGCTTTGTATTATATAGCTCCTTTGTAAAAACATATAGCACTGGTATTACACAAATATTCATTGAATGTTTTGTTTATAGTTAATTGTTTAGGGGGTGTTTCAATTGCACTATGGCGATTCGATAGATGGTTTTGGTTCTTTTGGTAACAAAAGAGCCTTTTTCAATGTCTCTTGACTCTTTTGTAGATGCAGTTGTCAAGGTATTTGTTAATCTTCAGTGGTATTTACAATATACCATAGCTTTACGGATATCTGCTTTAGGTGCTACTGGCACATTGAATTATATCTGTTGAACCTCATAGTTCCAAATCATAGTGATGTTTTGATGTATCAGTGTTTTGTTATATGTGAACTTTTGCCTTAAGGTGCTTGATTATTGCATTAGATGGTTTTGCCAAATCCCTTTTTCAATAGATATGGACTTTTTTAAATCATAGAAAAGCGAAGGCTTTATGTAAAAGTTTCCTGTTATTTAAAGACCTTAGATTTTTCGGAAAAGCAGAATTTTATTTGTGCTATTGGCACATTAAAAGTAGTTCTGTATGATGCTGGTTGATTCATTTATGAGAAAGTCCCCAAAAAGTTGTATAAAAATAAATATCCCCATTATACAAGAAAAGGACTAATACAACTTTTCTGAAAGTATTTCGACATAATTCAACTCAAGGTTTTCATCAAGCGAACGTGCAAAACAATATTTTAGTGATTTAGTCTAATAAAGTATCTATATGTAAATTTTTAACAAATGAATAGTGTTTGAAACATATTTTATAAAGTTGTTGCAGTGGATAGAAGGGAAAGAAAAGTAGCTCACAGGGTTGAAGGTGCTCGAACATCATCCGACCACTTTTACCCCAAAAAATCCTTGTCAGTTGCTACAATTGAATTATAAGGAAACAAGCAATGAAAGGAGCTAATTGAATGTCCATAGACCAAATTAAATGGAGCTTGAATCAGGTTGAAAATTTCATGTTTTTTGATTCATTATACGGACTCGATGTAGAAGAATTAAAGATACAAAAGGTGAACGTTGAAAAATTGATAGAATCCTTTTTATGGCTATCGTATAAGGATTTGGATATAGAGGAACTGGAGCATATTCGATTTCGGTTATTGGAAACATCCGCAAATATTGAAATTAGGTTAAAAGAGGAGTTAAAAGAAGACGCAACAGCGGATGTTAGAAAACTTGAAAGTCTATACAGAACTGCTTAATAGAAAAGAAGGGAGAGAGAAAAAGTGAAAAAGGATATGAACGAACAGGACCTTTTCGCAAGAGACTTTAAACAATTAGGGGTTTGGAAAAAAGCAGTGTCATTAACAGAAAAAATCTACTTGCTGACAAAGAGTTTTCCGCAACACGAACAATATGGTCTAAGGTCTCAAATCGAGAGAGCATCGGTGTCTATTTCAAGCAATCTCGCTGAGGGACAAGGTTATGCAGGTCTCTTTCCTAATCAGATGTTGCATTTCTACGCAATTGCGAACGGTTCTGCATACGAGGTAAGAGCACAAATTGAGCTAATTTATCGGGTTGGCTACGTAAATTTAGAAACCTACCAGCAGTTAGAAAAGGAAATTTGCGAAATAATAAAGATGCTTATTGCTTTAATTAAAAAGGTAAAGAGAGAGATTGCTTAATATAAAGAAGCCATTTTCCCCAAAAAATATCCACCATGATATATTTAGTAAGACAATAGTCGATAAAAAAGTTATTGACATATAATAAATAGGGGTGTAAATTATGAATACAGGCAATGCAAATTAATTTGTTGCCTAAAGAAGATTTTTTGAGACTAATTAATACATTTATTCTATAAATGTATTATCATCTGATGTTAGTAAGAGGCTAACGTATTTAGTTTAATACAGCTATATAGTTTGACTTAATTTGCGAGGGTTTACTCTACGCTAAATTCTGTCAGTCTATGTGGGTGTGTAGGCTAAATAGGTTAGCCTTTTTTGCGTTTTCAAAAACATAAAAAATGAAAGGATGGGAATTAAAGTGAAAAGAACTCAAAGAATTTTAGAAATTGTAGAAAGATATTTTGAACGGGACTCCAATTATATTGGAGCACAAATTGAAGGAATTGTAGACGAACAAGAACCGAGCGGTTTTAGAGAAATTGTCATGCTGTATGTAGAAGATATTAATAATGAAGAGTACCATCAAACGTTAATACCATTTCTGCGTAAAGCAACAAACGATGATACGGTCGGATTCTTTTATGGGTTTGGACATACGTTGTGGATTCTTTAAATTTAAGTCTTACAGATTTTGATTATTATATTGAGAAAACAAATGTTAAGGAGGAAGTAAAAAATGCAAGATGTAGTAATTGAACATGAATTTAAAATGGATTTTCTTGATTTTGAACCTGAGTGGTGGGGATTTAATCAATTCCCTATGGAAACAGAGCTTGACGATTATTCCTTCAAAGCTAAACAGATGGTGTATATGCTGAATGAAGTTTATCAAGGTACAAAAAGAGAACTAAAAGGATTTTTTGATTTAAATGAAGCGAGGCTTATAGTCAATGCGTTTAATGGACACTTATATTCCCCTGAATTGCCCAATAAAATAGTGTTAGTTGCTAATGTAGAAGACGATATTCAAATTAACGTAGCTGATGAAATATTTGGTGTTGATGTCGATAAGCTATTGAAGAAATTAAATCAACTATCAGAGTTCCAGGCCTTTACTGTAATAAGAATGGCTTATGAATTTTTGTATTCACGATACAGAGAAGCGATTGATACGGACAATCAAAATGGAAAATTACTAAGTGCGATTTTTAATGTGAAAGATGAAGAGAGATAATTCCACTCTCCTGTAGTGATTTACAAATAGTATGGAGCTTAAATGTTGTCAATGAGTCAGCAATGGCAGTTGCATTTCCTTAAATGTAGAGATATTCTTAATACAAGAGTTGTTAATTTTTTAGAAAATTAATAGAGTTAAATAAATTTGTAGTGAAATACGAATAAAAATATAGCTTATAAGATAAGTTTGTAAAATATCAATCATGCTATGATATATAGGAGGATGGAAAATGAGTAGAAATGTTCATTGTTCAGTTTGTGATTATGAATATACACACATTCTTGGAACAATTCAAGTAAAAGATAATGATGACTACCAAACAACAGAGCTTATTATCAATCAAGTACACTCTATTCCAGCAAAGGTAAAATATAAATTTCGCTCACAAGGAAACTTTCATATGCTATTCAGATGTGAAGACGGACATTTCTTTATCAAGAGCTTTGACGGTCATAAAGGCATAGTAGTTGTTGATGATAATCCATTGATGGAAGAATTAGCAGAATATCTAAATAAGGTATATGAAAACCAAAAAAAATTGACTCTTTCTATTGATTATGAGTTATTAGGTAATATTGATAAGTTTTTAAAATTAAAACAGATTGATTAGTTCATAATTTGTTGTAATGTATAGCAAAGTTATATCGACTAATTGCTTTTAAGAGTAATTCTGCGGTGTAATCTGCATTTGCATTTTCGTAATTTATAGAGGCATCTTGCAATAGAGGTTTTTCTTTTAAAAAAAGGAAAAATTTTGTCTATTGTCAAGATGCCTTTATTTTTTTCCTATAAGCAATAACAAGAGGAGGATTAAAGATGCCTGAAAAATTTGAAACTATAAAACATGCGGAGAAGCCAGAATGGTGGAAATGGGAAGGAACATGGGTATCAAAATTTGGATGCCATCCTGATATAGTTGATGCCCAGATTGAATCTAATAGGAAATTGTATGCCGAACAGGGATATGAAATCCTGGACAGCAATATTGAAAAAGGCAGTATGTTTGCAAGAGTAAAGCTATTGCTAAGACCGAAAAGAGTGGAGATAGAGAAAGGAGAGCCAAAGTTAAGAGAAGGAACAGATTTAGAGTGTATTTACCAAAATAATTTGGAAATTACTTCTGTTCTTGCAACCGTCAATTTTAAATTGATACTTGAATTTGATAATCGGGAATATCGGCTCTTGGATATGAAAAGATTTTTGAAAAGGGATAGGGGTGTGTTAAAGGAAATTTTAGATATTGATTTGTTCCGAACTGCAAGGGTAGATGGAATAGCACGAACGGTAGTGTTCGAGAATGGGGTGGATTTTGACCATGATGTTTTATTTGCAGAAAGTGTAAATATTGACCATGTTTTAGGGAATGAAGGTGAAGTAAAGCATGAGAAATTCTGAACCATACAATATTGGATATAATGAAGGTTTTGAAGCTGGATTTGTTGAGGCTTTAAAAATTATTTCAGCAAAAGTATCTGATGAAAGCAGGATGCAATTAGCAGTAAATTGTTTGGATTATTTGCCACTGCCAAAAATTATAGAGCACTGTCGAATTTGTTATCATCGAGCTGTGGAGGTAGTGGAACAGTCGGAATTCGTAGAATATGTGAAAGATAAATTTGATAGTTATGTAGAAAATGACGGATTTTTTGACCAAGAATCAATGGGAAGGATTTATCAATGTCGTGTGGAATCTGCAAAGAGAGATATCGAAGACACACCTCCCCAAGAAATAATAAGCAGTTCTAAGATTTTATCGAAGGACTTGAAAAAGATGCTGATTGAATATATAGAGGAGAAAGAAAAGGCAAGTAGTAAGGCTGAAGGAAAAGGGGAGATAATAATGGGACAATATCTTCAAATGGGAATTTGTTATAGATTGGAAGTTGATAAAAAAAGATTGGACAAGTTAGAGGGTACATTAGAGGGAATGATAAATGAGTTAAATAAACACTTGGATATTACCTTGTACGAAATAAATGAAACTCATGAAGAAGTGATTATCGAGATTAAAGAAACGGTAGCATTAGAGCAATTGCTGGAATTTACGCAGTTTCTGTATTCGCTGTATCCTCAAGAGCAAAGGGACACAGATTGTTTTGTATCGGCTTCGGAAATGATTGGTGAATTATCATCATTAAAAGAGTTAGTTGAACTGGCAGAAGAGGGGAGATTTCCTTGTTTTCAATCTAATAAGATAGTTGATGAAATAAAGGTATCAGCTTGGAGGTCATTGGAAATTAAAAATTTTTTGTTGGTGTTCTTTGTTGAAGGCAAGATATTTATGGAAGGATATGATTCCTTCTTAAGATTTATTGAAAATAATGTAAGGGAATCGAGTAAGAGATGGTCAATTGCTGGAGCATTTAAATGTTATATTGATTGAGATATTGAGAATATATCTGGGTAAATGGAGGTGTTAATATGTTTGATGATGATTTGGATATTGATGATGGTGTCTATGCTGTTCCATCACATTACAAAGTCAAAGTTCGGGCATTGCAGGAGTATTGTAAATCGAAAAATGTCGATGTAGAAGACTTAACGGAAGAGGAGATAAAGCAATTTGTAGTTTATAAGAAAAATCCCCTATTAGAAGATGATTAATCAGGGCTTAGTAATTCTCCTTCAATTTCCATTATTTTAGATTATAGATATCTTCGCTAAATCTATAATAAAATACAACGACAAAAAAGGAGGCAGAGAAAGTGCTAAATATGTTAGGGTCAGTCCATCGAATAAATAGTAATCTTGAAGATGATAAAAAGAGCATGAGAATATTGAAAAGCCATCGGAGAACAATATTTGCCCTTATCATTCTTATTATGGTAATAAATATTAGCGACTATATTACAAAAGAAATGACATTTTTGATGGGTTTGTTTACTGGTTTGATTGGTGTGATGTGTATAGGAGGTCTGATTATCAATATAAAACTAAGTAAAAGGATTGGAATAAGAATAAAGAAGAACTTGGGTTAGGACAGTCTTAGAAGAACTGCGAGTTAATTATTGCAGTTTTTTCTTTTTGCCTGTTATTTGAATAGATTTTCTTTCATATTTATTGAGGTATGATGACTTCGGAATGTGAGGGTCGGTTTAAAGAACAAGGCTCTTGTATAAATGAATCCAGATTTATAAAATATAACATATATAATAGAAGAAACTCGGAATAAAGGGATGAAATTAAAATGGAAAAGAATTGGGCTGTCGAGTGTTGGGGGAATATGGGGAACACAGAAATATTCTACACAAGGAGAGAGGCAGAAACCTATTTCAAAAGCATTGGGAAAACACTGGATAGTAGCAAATACATTTTTACCAAGGACTCTATTGTAGACAAGAACGATAGCAGTAATGCTGTTTATCTTACTAACCTGAGTGAACTTTGAACGTGAACACAATAACCGCCTATATCCTCTTATGAATTTGTTAAAGTGAAGATTTCAGTTAATTTCTGCTTGAGTTTTGTTACTTCTTGAGATAAGATGATGACAAACGAAAAACATCTAAGGGCGGAGGACAAGATTTAGCCCTTTTGACTTTTATAAAAAAATTAGAATAGCCAGTAGTCTTTCCAAAAAAAAACATTTGGATTGACTACTGGCTATTTTTTATGCCCAATGACTATATTCAAGGAGGTGATACCGAAAAGGGCTTTGCAATTAACTAATAAATTGACCAATTCACTAACATACGACTTAAAGAGCAACTGGACATTGATAGTCCTATATTTTTTCAGCTTTTAAGTCAGACATTATGAATAATAATTGACTACATATAAGTGGGGGAAGAACAAGTTGGATGTTTTTGGATATATAAGGGTTAGTACAAAAACTCAAATGGATGGGTATGGGTTAAAAACGCAGGAATCAGCAATTATAGACTTTTGCCAAAAGAATGGATACGACCTAATTGAAGTATTTCGAGATGAGGGAATCTCTGGAACGATTGCAAACAGAGACGGATTAAATGATTTAATTAGTTCTTTTGGTGAAGTAAAGAAAGTTGTAGTATTAAACACCTCCCGACTTTGGAGAAGTGATACAGTCAAAGTTTTAGTTCACAGAGAATTTCAGAAGCATTCGGCTGACGTTATCAGCATTGAACAGCCTAATTACAGCGGAATTTACACGAAAAATCCAAATGACTTTTTGGTTAATGGGATGATGGAATTGCTCGACCAATATGAGAGAATGAGTATCGCTATGAAGCTCAACAAAGGCCGTAGAACAAAAATTAAAATGGGCGATAAAGCATGTGGGAATGCTCCTCTTGGCTATAAGTGGAATGATAAAGCAAAGATTATTGTTGATGAAGAAACAGCGGCCATTATCGAATTGATTTTCAAAAAGTATTTGGAGTTACGCAGTCTTGGGAAACTTAAAAAGTATTTAGACAACTCTGGGGTAAGAAGCAGTAGGGGGAACAGATTTAGCAAACAGGCCTTGGTTGGGATACTAAAGAATGATTTTTATAAAGGTGTTTTAAGACACAGTGATTTGATTATCGAGGGGAATCATAAACCGTTGATAAATAAGGTCGTATTTGGGAAAGTACAAGCTCTAATTAATAGAAACAGAAAAGCTGGTGTAAGAAATGAGAAGTGAGTGGAACGAGGAAAAATTACAAAGGTATTTAAAGGAAGGTAGAGGACAGGGAGAATTTGAATCCTATAAAGGATTTATTCGAGTGCAGGACTTCGGCTCGGTTGGCAGAAGCAGTCGTTTAAGAACTTGGCGATGTAATCGGATTGTCCACCTACTGTCGGATATAGAAACACGATTCTTCTACCTAACTGAGTTTGACGATTCAATTTTACAAGTGAAAGAGCATGTGCCTTTATACGATTTTGAAGAAGTAGTTGGGGAGCAAGAAGATATAGATATAAGGAAATTTAAGGATAAACAATCGGGATTTCCCTACATTTTAACCACGACCTTTCTAATTACAGTTAGGGGAAATGACGGAAATACCTATGATGTTGCAAGGAGTGTTAAAGCAAGTCATGAATTGGAAAGAAAGGCAGTGATTGAACGCTTCGAGTTAATAAGACGTTATTTTTGGAAAAAAGGTATTGATTGGGCGTTATTAACCCAAAAGGAGCTTCCAATAGTTAAGGCGAAAAACATCGAGTGGATACATCCAGCGAGGTTTTTAGAGGAAACAACGGATTTTACTAAAGGTGATATTTCGTATATTTCAGGAATTCTTTTGGAATCACTCTATAAAAATAAAAGACCAGTTCGGGAGATAACAAGTTCAGTTGATTCTCAACTAAATCTTGAAGCTGGTTCAGGGTTGTTGCTATTTAAACATTTATTAACAACAAAACAGATAAAAATAGATATGAATAAGAAGATTGAATTAAACCAATCGGCAGAAGTTTTAGAGATTGTTCCGCAAGAAAGGCAGGGTGAAATAAAAATTGCTATTGACCGTTAATACGTTAATCGGTTATACGGGAGATTCGTTAAAGGATACCGTTGAAAGAATATTGTGGATTAGCAGTGATTATACAGTTGCAGTTTTGATTGATATTTATGCTAACAAGAGCACTCCAATATATAAAAATGTAGAAGACATTGTTAATGATATTGAGATTAAAGGTGCAACCGTTATTAAAGATGACCCTTTCCAAATTTTTAGAAATGATAATGAGATTAGTGAAAAAGAGAAGGAGATTCGGAATAAAGCATGGGAGATAATAAAAGCCATTGCGGAGAAAGAAAATGAACCAGAAGTTTTTAATGCAAAGAAACGTGCAGAACTTGTTAAAAAGGCAAGTGGAAAATTTGGAGTAAGTAATAAAACAGTCTACAAGTATTTAAGGCGATATTGGCAAAGGGGAAAACACATGAATGCCCTTTTGCCAGATTACAAGAATATAGGGAGGTCTCAGGAAAAACAAGCAACAGGTAAAAAAAGGGGGAGACCAAAAAAATATAAGGATATTGTGGGTGAAGGTGTAAATGTCAATGAAGAAACGAAACGGATATTTAGGATAGCACTTAATAAATTTTACTATACAAAGTCTGGTAACTCCTTAAACACTGCATACCAGTTAATGAGGAAGGAATTTTATGCAGATGGTTACAGGATAGATGGAGGGATTAGGAAGCCAATATTAAAACCATCCAGTGCAGTTCCAACCTTTGGACAGTTTAAATACTTCTTTTATAAGGAGCGAAACTTGAAGAAGGAAATATACTCAAGGCAGGGGTCGAAAGAGTATTTGCAAAATCATAGAGCATTATTGGGTAACTCTACAGTAGAGGCTTATGGACCAGGTTATTACGAAATTGATGCCACCATTGCTGATGTTTACTTAGTCTCCAGATATAACAGAAATTGGATAATCGGAAGGCCCGTCATCTACCTCTGTGTGGACAAGTTTTCCATGATGATTACAGGACTATATGTGGGCTTAGAAGGACCTTCTTGGAATGGGGCTATGAGTGCTCTTGCTAATTCGGCAAGTAATAAAGTGGATTTTTGCAAAGAGTACGATATTGAGATTATAGAGGAGCAATGGCCATCCCGCCATCTTTGCGATACTTTGATAGCTGACCGAGAGTTGCAGGGTAAGATGGTTGAGACACTTGTTAGTTCCTTACATGTTAAAGTACAGAACACAAGTCCCTATAGAGCCGATATGAAACCTTTTGTAGAAAGAAAATTTCAAATTATTAATGAGAAATCCGTACAACCATTTTTACCTGGAACTGTGAAAACTGATTTCCGTAAGAGAGGAAGCCGAGATTATCGTCTTGATAGCGTTCTCGATTTGTTCCAATTTACCCAAGTTATGATTTATTCGATTCTCGAATATAACCAAAGTTGGCTTTCCAACTACAATCGTGAGGAAATGATGATAGCAGACGATATAGAGCCGATTCCAATAAAGTTGTGGAACTGGGGAATAAAAAATAGAGCTGGTTTGTTACGCTCCGTTTCAGAAGATATTGTGAAATTGAATTTAATGCCAACTGCAAATGCTTATATAACTGGAAAAGGAATTAAATTCAAAGGATTATTTTATACTTCTTCAAATCTTATTAGAGAAGGTAGTTTTGAACGTGCTCGTATAACTGGTAGTGGAGAGAAGATTCAGATATCCTACGAGCCACGAAATTTAAACTACATATATATAAAGAAGGAAAACGGAAAAGATTTCGAGAAATGCCATATCCTTGACTATCAAGAAGCTCATAAAAACAAGAGCCTGGAAGAGATTGAATACTTACAGGAGTATGAAAAGTTGCTGAAGAAGCAAAAAGAGGATGAACAGTTACAGTCAAAAATTGATTTGATTTCCGAAATAGAGAATATAGTTCAAGAGGCAGAGAAGATGACAAAAGAACAGCAGGATGGAACAGAAAGCAAGACTCAGAAACTAAAGGGAATCCGCAAAAATAGACAAATAGAAAAAATGATTAATAGAGAAAATGAGGCATTCGAGCTGGATAAGAAAGTAACAAGTGAAAAGGGGCAAGTTGTTTCCTTTAATAGAATGATTAATCAAGATTCTGAACAGGAGCAAGAAGAGTTAGAAGATGAAATAGCCCTATTAAGAAAGAAACAGAAGGAGAGAGCGTATGGAAAAACAGAATAAAGTAATGATTCTTAATGGTTCAGAGGCTGTAATGGCAGAGTATAGAGAGCAAGAAGTTATGGAGTATCAAAATAATCCGTTTATTGAGGCTCTTCCTCCTATTCTTACTAAAGAGGAAGCAATTGATAAATTAGCTTATTATCCACCTTTTGATGAAAATGAACGAAATCTGGATAGTAATATAAGAGTCCATCTCGTTCAGCGTTTGTTTCAATACTACCAGCCGATTTTTCAATCTCTTGATTTGGAATCGAGAGTCTCCAGAATGATTCGTATGGGGTATGTTCATAGAAATCCTATTAAACCAGAATTCGCTCAAGGATTGCATGAAAACTACAAGTCGATTCTAAACGCAAACATAGATATGTACAATAGCAATTTCAAAAGCACGTCATCTGCAATGACGATTTTGGGTCCATCTGGTATTGGGAAGAGTAAAATGATTAATATGATACTCTCAACTTTGCCACAACTTATTGTTCATTCACGCTTTAAGGATAATGATTTTAATATGTATCAGTTGGTCTGGCTTAAATTAGATTGCTCGTTTGACGGAAATATAAAGGGTATTTGCATTGACGCATTTAGAAGTTTGGATAGTTTGCTGGGTACATCCTATTATAAGCGATTTGGTTCAGCGAGAATGCCGATTGCCTCTATGCAACCTGCCTTATCCCAAATGCTAAAGGTTCATGGTGTTGGACTACTGGTAATAGACGAGGTACAGTCGTTGAGTGTAGCCAAATCTGGTGGAGCTGAAAGAATGATGAACTTCTTCCATTACCTATCTAATATGGGGACTCCCATTCTTCTGATAGGAACACCAAAGGCACTGCCTTATTTAAGAGGCGACTTCCGTCAAGCACGAAGAGGCAGTAGTCAGGGGGATATGATAATGGAGCGGATGAAGAAGGATTCAAATTGGGATTTAATTCTTGAAGGAATGTGGGATTATCAGTGGGTGAGAAAACCCACTCCACTTACTCAGGAGATAAAAGATATTATGTTCGATGAATCGGGGGCAATAACAGATATTGCTATTAAACTTTTTATGATGTCCCAGGTGAAAGCCATTTCCAGTGGCAAAGAGGAAATAACTCCTTCATTAATTAGGAAGGTAGCAAGAGAGAATTTACAACTAATCCAACCAATGATTAACGCTTTAAGAAGTGGAGATATTAAAGCCATTTCAAGATATGAAGACATCACCCCAATTGATATAGAGGGTTTTATAAACAAAGAATTTGCTACTACCTCAATGAACCATAAAATAAAAGAGCTTCAAAAAGCGAAGAAAAAGCAGGAGAAGGATTGGAAGACGAACGTGAAGGAACAAGCTATTTTAAAGCTGATTGAACTGGATGTTGAGCCAAGTAGGGCGAAAAAATGTGTTGATTTAGTAATTGAACAGCAAGGAGAAGACTTAGATGTAAGGGGAATTGTAAAAGAGGCGTTTAAGCTGTCTATTAGTATAGAAGAAAATAGTCCTCAACCCACTAAGAAACTAAAGAAAATGGAGTTGCAAAACAAACAAGATTTAAGATTGATTGTTTCAGAAGGAAAAGAAAATGGTCTATCCGCCCATGAAGCTCTTAACGAAAAGGGAATCATTAAATCCGTAGAAAATGATTTCTTTAATGTGGTGTAAGCATTATGATTTCCTTTTTCCCAACAACGTATCCGAATGAATTGCTATACAGTACGTTAGCAAGATTCCATGTAAGAAGCGGTAATATCAGCCCAAAAGCAACCGTTGAAGAATTATTTGGTTTTCGTTCTGTCACTGCTGTTGTGGATTTACCATCCAACATAGATAGCTTGATAAGCAATTTGCCGATTGGAAGTAATTATACTGCGGAAAGGTTGATAATGGAGAACACGTTATATCCGTTTTATAGTGCCTTTCTTCCTCCAGAACGTGCAAAAACAATCTTACAATCTATGAAAGGAAACAGCGGTGGAAGCATCCATAATCGAATAGGAGTTATGGCAAGTACGATTGTAGAAAATAAATTTATCCGTTTTTGTAAGGATTGTGCATTGGAATCGCTAAAAACATATGGCGAGATATATTGGAAACGAAGCGACCAAGTTCCTTGTGTTATCATTTGTTCCAAGCATAAGACATTGCTTTATAACAGCAAAGTTTTTGTGCATCCCTATAATAAACATGAATTTATTCCAGCAACTACAGATAATTGCATTTTTAATGAGGAACATATAATTTCTCCGAATATAGAAACGGTTATAGGAAGTAAATTTATCTCCAAATATATTCAGGTTGTGGATAATGTGGATAAGCTATTAAACAATCGTTATCCCAATAAACCACCTGAATGGTTTTTCTCTCAATACATAGAGAGGTTAAAGTTGATGGGATTAGCAAATACGAATGGAAGTGTAAGACAAAAGGAACTTAGACAGCAGTTTATTGAGTTTTATGGAGAATCACTTTTGAAAATAGTGCAATCCACTATTAATGATAGTGACAGTTCTTGGCTTAGTATGATGGTTAGAAAGTCACGTAAAACGGTTCATCCAATTCGACATCTACTGTTGGTTCAATTTTTAGGAATTACTTTGGAAGAGTTATGGAATGAGGAAACAGATTATCAGCCATTTGGTGAAAGTCCTTTTCTATGTTTGAATGCTGGAGCAGACCACTATTTACAGCCAGTAATAACTGAAGTGTCTATACGGTATGACAGCAAAATTAAACGGCCAGTTGGGACATTTATCTGTTCTTGTGGGTTTGTTTACGCACGAAAGGGGCCTGATAGCAGTGAAGATGATAGGTACAAGGTTGGAAGAATAAAAGAGTTTGGAGAAGTATGGGAATCAAAGCTAAAAGAACTTTTTCAAATGAATTTAAGTATGAGAGAAATCGCAAGAAGATTAAAGGTAGATGTAAATACGGTAAAGAAATATGGTCAGAATTTAGGAGAAACCGAAGCGGAACTCGGTTATAAAAGAAAAGACAATCTTATTAACAAGGATAGTTTTCGTAATGAATGGCTGGATTTGCAGAAGCGATATCCCGAAAAGAGTAAAACGGAACTGCGGAAGGTTAATAGTGGTCTTTATACTTGGCTATATCGCAATGATAGGGAGTGGTTAAATTCAAACTCTCCAAAAAAGAAGCAAATTACTATGGTAAATAATCGGGTGGATTGGGATAAAAGAGATGTGGAAACTCTTGAGTCCGTAAAGGAAATTGTAGAAGAAATACTTAATTCCCCTAATAAGCCTGAAAGAGTAACGATAAGTAGAGTTGGGAAGAAAGTAGGCAAATTATCCTTGCTGGAAAAGCATCTATTCAAGTTGCCTCAAACCAATGAATACTTGCTACAACATATTGAATCGGTAAGAGATTTTCAAATTCGCAGAATCAAATGGGCGATTAAAGAATGCCAACGAGAAGGATATGATGTGCAATGGTGGAGAGTAGCGAGGGTAGCTGGTATTCGGGGTGAATGGATAGAGGAATTAGAAGTGGAGTTTGAAAGGATAAGTAGCATTATTTCATAAGATTAGTTTAGCAAGGTTTGGCTTGATATTGGGAAGAGCTGTAGGTATCATAAATTTATAGAAAATAATAATTATTTGAAATGAGGAAACAAAATGGCGACTTTTTATATTAATCGCAAAAGTCCATATTGCATAAATTAACGCTCAGTCATAGGACTGGGCGTTTTTAATTGTGTTTGTTTCCAAACTGTATCGAAAGGAGGAGAGAGAATGTTGTTGGAAAAGTTGAAAGGGTCTTTACAAAATCTTTCTATTGAATTAATTGGAGACGCACTTACTATTGCTGTTTCTTTAGTCATTGGCTACTATGTGAAAGTTTTCTTTCTTATGTAGTTAGCTTTATTAAAGACTGTAATCAAAAGGAGATGACTAATTTGTGAATGAAATGAGTTTCGTGGATGTTATAAACAGGTCAGATTACAACTTAAAGAACGATGATGAATAGGAACAAGGAGGATATAAGAATGAATAAGGGATTTAAGCAGGAAAAGGAAATTGATATTACCGAATTGATGGAGGTGTTATCATTTAATGCTGAATTAGAATTGGATAATGATATTCGAGAATGGTTACAGACACCGCCTGTTAAATTGCAGAATTATGGATATGAGGTGGAAAGGGAAGAGGAGTATTTTGCAACACTAAACGAGATTTCAGAATATCTATTGGAGAGATGATGAAATAAGAATCGTAAATAAAGGAGGGAAGTCTTAATGGAACAAGATTGGAAGGAAAAGTTTAGAGCAGAACTTCTGGAGGATATGAAAAAGGAAGCAAGGCAAGAGATAGCGGAAGAAATGGCAAGAATTTATCTGGAGACCACTGATTATGATGATGAACCAATATCTGAAAGGTTTGGAGTGCCTATTTACAAAATAGAGCAATTTAGAGAAGACCATTAAAAGTGGCAGTTCGCAAAACAATTAGAGATAACAGAAGAACCAGCTTTTCTTGAGGACAATGTGATTTCATTGTGCTTACCAAAAGACATGTTTCTAAAGAAGGGAAAACTGGATGGGGCTGAAAATATGCTTTTGCTCGGTTTACATGCCACAGGATTAAAGCGATTTTTAGAACTCATCTCCGATGATACAAGGAAGACATTGCGAAAGATGCTAACTGAACAAGATTTAGACGTTAAAGAGGAGGGGGAAGAGTGAATTACTATCAAATGTTAGAGAATTTGCATGTTGTTTCTAATAATAAAGATAGAGATGATGAGAACTTCTGGTCACAAGAGGTATATAGCCAATCTGATTTTTCCAGTGCGTGTTTAGATGCCCATCTACTGGTAAGGAAAAATATTTGTAAACAAGTTGAGTGGGGAAAAGAACAAAATGAAGAATGAGCAAGAAATACCAAAAGAATATTGTCCGTATTGTGGCAAGAATTTGATAAGAATTCTTTCGGAACAAGAGCAAAAGAAATACAAACTTCGATACGTAAGTGAGAAAATTGGCGTTTCCAATTGGGATTCTATCTTTGCATGGAAATGTCCTTATTGTACTAAAACCTGGAGGAGGTAGTTATGACCTTATGTTAATCCCAAAGATAGAAGCTCAGCTTATTAATTATAAGATTTACGAAGAATATACTCCTGCATTAAACAAGTTAGAATTCTTTCAAGGAGTTTTCCTCCCTTTTAACAATGAAAGACAAAAAATGTTGATGTTGTGCTTATTCAATATGGGCATCAGAGAATTTATCAGTATTCTTCCACAGGAATCAAAAGAAGAATTATTGTGTTTGCTTCAACAAGATTTGAAAGAATGATTTAATTTACACAACTTTCCTGCATTTACTTTCTGTTTGTTTAGAGTTTTGGTAAAATATGATAGCGGAGCTTTGGGTTTTCGTGCATCGAAAGGACATTTTTATGAGAACGAGCACCCTTTTTGCTTTACGAAACAACCACCTTTTTTGCGGAGCTTAAAGGTGGTTGTTTTCATTACTGTGTGTATTAATGCAGGAAGTAAAAAATTCCCTTTTTGACATAAAAATAGGGAGGAGTATTTATTTTACCAAATTGAGTAAAGTTGCTAAGGTAACTCTTTTCTTCGATAGTCTTAATTGAAATATGTAAGGAGTACGGTAAATGTCATTGACGAGATTACTAAACCATAATAAGCAGATAAAAGAACTTTTCAAGTCAATTCCAAATATGAAACAGTTTTTTCAGACACTTAATGAAGGTCCTGCCTTTCCTGTGAAAGCACCAATTATTGTGAAATCAGATGGTAGAGCAAACCCCATTGTAGGACACGCATATGATTATTGGTTAAGAGCGTTTATACAACGAATAAATAACCGCTTACAAGAAAATGATAGTTTAGTTGCTTATCAGGGTCTATCCTTGCTTTTTACAGAGAAAAAATTTTTCGATAAAGATGCTTACAAATATCACCTTCCATTCATAAAAGAAGAAGAAAAAGAGTTCGGTAATTATTATTATGAGACCTATTTGAAAATGAAAGAAGAGAATAAAACATCTGATGAATGGTTTGAAGCAGTCCTTGATTACATACATGAAAAATACACAGATGAAATCCTTGAAAATATGGAGCTAAAGTTTTTTGGGGACTTTACAATAACTACCCATTATTCTGAAGGGGAAATTATTTATGTTAATATTATTGAAAGAAGAAATTCTTACATTTTAGGGGAATCAGTTGATGATACTCAACTGATGGAAGATTGTATGATTCTGGGGAATTTGGATGCTTTCTATCGTTCTAATTATATACATGAACAAGGTGTTTTTTATGTGTCAGAAAAGGATATCACAGACTTGTTAAATTTAACAAGAGAGACTCAAAAGTTTTCTTCTCTTTTCATAATGAACCATACTCTTATATGTAATCCTTCATTTGAAAAAGCATCTATTTTAGTAGGAGGAGCAGATGCTGATATTTTAATAGATAGCACGTTGATTGAGATAAAAACTGAGTCCCAGTTTGGATATAAAGCAGACCATATGAGTCAACTTATCGGATATTATATTTTATCTCTCTTTACACCTTCCTTTCCTAAAATAGATAAGTTGGCTATTTATAATTCAAGATTTTGTCGATATGTTTACATAAATATTGATGATATATTTGATTACTTTGATTTGATTGGTTTTGCTAAAGAATTTATTGAGATTCTCCTTGAAAGAAATTCGCTGTTAAACAAAGATAAAGACGTAATTCAGCAGTCTTTTGTAACCAAAACGAAAGATTTCCAGAAGTGAAAATAATATTATTTCATTTAAATATTTTTCAACAGGGATTTCAAAACTTCCTTAAAATAGGAAGTTTCTATAAATATTCAAGTAACTGGGAATGTTAAAAGGTTATTATTCATTAAATTGTTCAAGGGAGTGTTTATATTTGTTTTATACAATCGCATTATTTCTGTTTGCAGGAATTGCTGAGATTGGAGGAGGTTATCTTATTTGGCTGTGGCTAAGGGAAGGTAAGCCGTTTTATTGGGGTATATTTGGAGGTGTTGCATTAGCTTTATACGGTGTTATTGCTACATTTCAAACCTTTCCATCGTTTGGAAGAGTCTATGCGGCCTATGGAGGAGTATTTATAATACTTTCCGTATTATGGGGATGGGGTATTGATAAAAAGACACCAGATTTATATGACTGGGTGGGTGCAGGTATATGTTTAGTTGGTGTTTCAGTGATGTTGTTTGCACCACGCCAATAACAATTCCTTTAATAGAAGGGTATTGCTTTTTTAGTCTTAAGAAAAATGTATAACACTATCCTTGACCGTGTACTATAGTACACGGTTTATACTTTTATATGGGGTGAATAATTTGAGTTATCGTATTAGTGAATTTGCGGATAAGTGTAGGGTTAATAAAGAAACCATTAGATACTACGAACGCCAGAATTTATTACAAGAACCTTCTCGAACAAATTCAGGTTATCGGATATATTCAGAGGATGATGTTAAGCGTGTAGGGTTTATTAAACGAATGCAAGAGCTGGGTTTTTCTTTGAATGAAATTTATAAATTACTTGGGGTTGTTGATAAAGATGAAATTCGATGCCAAGACATGTTTGAATTTGTATCAAAAAAAGAAGAAGAAGTAAAAAAACAAATAGAAGATTTAAAGCGGATTGAACGTATGTTGAAAGATTTAAAGAAAAGATGTCCAGATGAAAAGGAATTACATGAATGTCCTATTATTGAAGCGTTGATTGAGGACTAATAAGAAGGAGATTTTTATGAAACATAAAAAGAGCTTTATTACAGGAATGGTAGGTATATTTGTTGTTCTACTATGTTGTGCTACACCGATATTAGTTATTTTATTAAGTGCTATTGGATTAGGGGCGATAACTGGCTATTTAGATTACATTCTAATTCCAGTTTTAGCAATTTTTCTTGCCTTAACATTCTACTCTTATGACAAGTTAAATAAATCCAGCTCTAAGAATGATTCTTGTTGCTCTTAATATATAGGTGGTGATAGTGCTGAAAGAGAAAGTTTCACAAGTAGCAACGTTATTCTCTGGATTTGTGATGGCAGGTTGTTGTTTAGGACCCTTCATTTTGATTCCTTTTGGTTTAACAGGCTTTGCTGGAGGATTGGCTATTTATGCAACGAAATATCAAACGATGTTAATAACAGTTACATTGGTTTTATTGGCATACTCATTTTATTTGATTTATGGGCGAAAGTGTAAAAAGAGAAGCTCTATTATTGGATTATGGATTACAACGGTTTTGGTTTTAGGGATGCTTGTTTATACGCTAATGGCTGAAGGATACCTATAAGAACTGGGTATTTGGTTATACGTTAAAATAGCAACAGCAAGATTTTATATCGTTTCTGCTTGTTTTTGTGTAGAAATGAGAAAGATGTAAAAACTGTTAGTGATATTTTTAGTTCATTTATGGTAACAGCTTTTGTAGGGTTTCGAGGCTGAGATTAAAAAAGAGTAGATGGTTAAAAGGCTATTAAAAAATTAAAATAAAAGGATTAAGGAGGATAAAACACATGAAAAAATATCGGATACAAATTGAGGGAATGACTTGTACAGGATGTGAGGAGCATGTGGCTGTTGCACTTGAAAATATAGGAGCTAAAAACATTAAAGCTAATTTTAGTCGTGGTGAAGCTCTATTTGAATTACCTGATGATAAAGAGGTTGAAATTGCCAAAAGAGCTATCAATGAAGCAAAATATCAACCTGGTGAAATAGAAGATGTGTTATCAAAGGAAGATGTGGATTTAGGTAATGAAGGTGATTATGACCTGCTTATTATCGGTTCTGGTGGAGCGGCCTTTTCGGCCGCCATTAAAGCAATAGAATATGGGGCAAAAGTTGGGATGATTGAGCGTGGAACGGTTGGGGGAACATGCGTAAATATTGGTTGTGTTCCTTCAAAAACCCTTTTACGAGCTGGGGAAATCAATCATTTAGCAAAATCAAATCCATTTATTGGGTTACAAACATCTGCTGGAGAAGTAGAATTAGCACCGTTAGTAAAGCAAAAGAATGAATTGGTTAGTGAACTCCGCAATCAAAAATATGTTAATTTAATTGATAAATATGGATTTGATTTAATTGAGGGTGAAGCTAAATTTGTTGATGAAAGTATAGTTGAGGTAAATGGAAGAAAACTTTCAGCAAAACGCTTTTTAATCGCAACAGGTGCTTCTCCATCTTTACCACCGATTGCAGGACTTGAAGAAGTAGATTATTTAACAAGTACAACGCTACTTGAATTAAAAAAAGTTCCAAAACGCTTAACGGTAATTGGTTCAGGGTATATTGGAATGGAACTTGGGCAACTTTTTCATCATTTAGGTTCGGAAGTTACACTTATGCAAAGAAGTGGGCGTCTATTAAAAGAATATGACCCTGAGATTTCTGAAGCAGTGGAAAGAGCTTTAACAGAACAGGGTATAAACCTAATAAAAGGGGCAACTTTTGAGCGTGTGGAACAAGAAGGAGAAATAAAAAAGGTTTATGTAACGGTTGAAGGAAAACGAAAAATAATTGAATCAGAGCAACTCCTTGTTGCAACAGGTAGAAAACCAAATACAGATTCTCTAAATTTAAGTGTAGCAGGTGTTGAAGTGGGAAACCGCAAAGAAATAAAAATAAATGAATATGCTCAAACAAGTAATGAAAAGATTTATTCTGCTGGGGATGTAACACATGGACCACAATTTGTGTATGTAGCGGCCTATGAAGGTGGAATTGTCGCTGATAATGCAATTGGTGGGTTAAATAAAAAATTAGATTTATCGGTTGTACCAGGTGTTACATTTACAAATCCTTCGATTGCAACCGTTGGTTTAACAGAAGAACAAGCAAAAGAAAAAGGATATGATGTCAAAACATCTGTATTACCTTTAGAAGCTGTTCCAAGAGCAATTGTGAATCGTGAAACCACAGGTGTATTCAAAATAGTGGCAGATGCGAAAACATTAAAGATATTAGGAGTCCATGTTGTATCTGAAAATGCTGGTGATGTAATTTATGCAGGAACATTAGCTGTGAAATTTGGTCTAACTGTTGAAGACTTAAAGGAAAGCCTTGCACCATACTTAACAATGGCAGAAGGGTTAAAGTTGGCTTCTCTTATGTTTGATAAAGACGTTTCAAAATTATCTTGTTGTGCAGGATAGAAGGTCTGTACATGTTCTTCTTAAACAAATGGTGCTTTACTTCAATAAGGAGTAAAGCATTTTTTATTCAATTAACCTTGAGTATTTAATTCCTTACTTTTTTATCATTTTGGATTTTAATTCCAATAATTTTTCTGTACATACCATTTAGCATAATTGGTGAATCCATTTGTATGGATAATTGCTTAGAAAATGGATTAGCCACTTGTTCAAATCTCAATCCAATATCTGTACCCAACAAGGAGATAAGCGGTCTTATTCCCCTTTTGAAAAGGGATAGTTCTTGGTTCTCAGGAACGAATTTATCAAATATCAATATTCTCCCTTTAGGTTTCGTTACTCTAATCATCTCTTCCATACACTTATGAGGATTTGGGACAACAGAAAGAAGTAAACTTGCTATTACAATGTCAAAAGATTCATCAGGAAATGTTAAATCCTGTGCATCCATTTGCAGGAATGTAATATCTGTATGATGAAACTTTTCTCTTGCTTTATCCAGCATGTCACTGGAAAAATCAATGGCTGTTATGTCGATATCATTATGAGGGACATACTCTAAATCTGCACCTGTACCACAACCTACGAAGAGTACCCTTTCCTCCTGAATCCATTCTATATCCTTAAATACCTCTCTTCTTGCTTTTAAAAAAATTCCTTTATTGAAAAATTGGTCATAAAATGGCGACCATACTTTATAGATAATTTGATTCCATGTGCTATTCATTTTAGAACTCCTCGTTTAAAAACTTTATTGTGTATCTGTATTCTTTGGAATATTAATAAAATCCTTTAATTTGTGGGATTTTCATAAAGATAAGAATAATTTTTCGTTTCATTCAAATATATATTTGAATAACAAAGGGGTTAGAGTTATAATATATTCAAATAAACATTTGAATGAGAAAGGAGAAGTGAATTTGAGTAAAAAAGATACATGTGAAATTTATTGTTACGATGAAGAGAAAGTAAATCGAGTTCAAGAGGAAATCGAGAAGGCAGATATCAGTAATATTTCCAAAGTATTTAAAGTAATAGGTGATGAAAATCGTACTAAGATTGCGTATGCTCTTTGTCAAGAAGATGAACTATGTGTTTGTGATGTAGCCAATATCTTAGGTACATCTGTAGCGACAGCCTCCCATCATCTTCGTACTCTTCATAAACTTTCTATATTAAGGCATCGAAAAGAAGGAAAATTGGCTTTTTATTCATTAGACGATGACCATATTAAACAGTTAATCCTTATTGCATTGGAACATAATCAGGAGGTGAAAGCACATGTCTGAACAACAACAAACGAAAACTTATAGAGTACAAGGTTTTACTTGTGCAAATTGTGCATCAATATTTGAAAACAACGTCAAAGCACTTGAAGGAGTTCAAGATGCGAAAGTAAATTTTGGTGCATCGAAAGTTGATGTTATTGGAAATACAACTATTGAAGAGTTAGAAAAAGCAGGGGCATTTGAAAATTTAAAGATAAGAAACGAAAGAGAGCAAGTTGTTAAGCAAGAATCTTTTTGGAAACAAAAAGAAAATATAAAAGTATATATATCAGCAGTCTTACTATTGATAAGTTGGATGATGACCAAACAATATGGTGAGGAAAGTCTAATTCCGACTATAGGCTATGCACTTTCTATTTTGATTGGTGGCTATTCCCTATTTATCAAAGGACTTAAAAATTTAGTTCATTTAAAGTTTGATATGAATACCTTGATGACGGTAGCCATATTAGGAGCATCTGCTATTGGAGAATGGGGCGAAGGAGCAACTGTTGTTATCCTGTTTGCAGTTAGCGAAGCATTAGAAAGATACTCAATGGATAAAGCTCGTAATTCTATCCAATCCCTAATGGATATAGCACCAAAAGAAGCTCTTATTCGTAGAGGAAATAAAGAGTTTACGGTTCAAGTTGATGACATTCAAATAGACGACATTATGATAGTAAAACCAGGTCAGAAACTTGCAATGGATGGGATTGTTGTAAAAGGAACATCTACTATCAATCAAGCGGCCATTACGGGTGAATCTGTACCAGTAGTAAAAAAAGTCAATGAAGAGGTATATGCTGGTACGTTGAATGAAGAAGGATTATTAGAGGTAAAAGTTACGAAACGTGTTGAGGATACCACTCTTTCCAAAATCATTCATATGGTGGAGGAAGCACAAGCGGAAAAAGCACCATCCCAGGCGTTTGTAGACAAATTTGCAAAGTATTATACACCAGGAATTATTATTATTGCCCTATTACTGGCAGTAGTTCCTCCCCTATTCTTAAACGGAGATTGGCAGGAGTGGATTTATAGAGGTTTGGCAGTTCTTGTTGTAGGTTGTCCTTGTGCGTTGGTCATTTCAACACCAGTATCCATTGTAACTGCCATAGGAAATGGAGCGAAAAATGGTGTTTTGATAAAAGGTGGAATTCACTTAGAAGAAACAGGGGCATTAAAAGTTATTGCATTTGATAAAACTGGAACACTTACAAAAGGTCTTCCTTCTGTTACAGATATTGTCGCTTTTAATGAAGAAGAACAAAAAATAATGACGATTACATCTGCAATTGAAAAGGGGTCACAGCATCCGTTAGCTTCAGCCATTATAAGAAAAGCTGAAGCCGATAATTTACCTTATAAAGATGTGAATATAGAGAACTTCCAGTCGATTACAGGAAAAGGTGTAAAAGCAGATATCGATGGAACGACTTATTATGTAGGTAGTCCAAATTTATTCGAGGAATTATATAGCATAGAAAAGAATATTAAACAACAGATAACTAATATGCAAGAGCAAGGAAAAACAGTGATGGTCTTAGGAACTTCTAAAGAGATTATGTCTCTTATTGCAGTGACAGATGAAGTAAGGGAGAGTTCTAAAGAGGCAATTCGTAAACTTCATCAAATTGGCATTGAAAAGACGGTCATGCTTACAGGAGATAATGAAGGAACAGCTAAAGCAATCGGTAAAGAAGTTGGTGTCATGGAGATACAAGCTGAACTTTTACCAGAAGATAAGTTAGTCTATATTAAACAGCTTCGTAGTAAATATGATAAAGTAGCAATGGTCGGAGACGGAGTAAACGATGCACCTGCCCTTGCATCTGCAACAGTGGGTATAGCAATGGGCGGAGCTGGAACGGACACAGCATTAGAGACTGCGGATATTGCTTTGATGTCTGATGATTTAAGTAAACTTCCATATACAATCAAACTAAGTCGAAAAGCGTTGGCAATCATTAAGCAAAATATTACTTTTTCATTAGGCATTAAGTTACTTGCCTTGGTACTTATTGTTCCAGGCTGGTTGACATTGTGGTTAGCCATCTTTGCAGATATGGGAGCAACATTGATTGTTACCCTAAACAGTTTAAGATTATTGAAAGTAAAGGAATAATGGAAAAATGTTAGCACTCAATCCCTAATCCCTTTTTTCCTATCACCTGCTTCTATGTTATAGCAAAATCGAGTTTTTCCCAAGTCAAATTAATTGTTCCCTTGGTCAAATAAGTTGTTCCCTAAAACGAGAGAAAATCGGAGGATTCCCTCCAGTTTTCCTCGTTTTTTTGTGTCCAAAGGCAGAGGGAAAGCCAGAAAAAAGCATGAGAAAGGCAAGAACAAGAGCAAGAGGGAAAGCACGACAATGCCCGATAAATCAACTTTCACGAAAGAAAGCCAGAGAAAAAGAAAGAAAAAAGGCAGGAGAAAAAGCAGGAGAAATCCTTATCCCTGACCCATTCTTATCCCTGTTCCTACGGAACAACTTATTTTCCTAAAAAATCAGGATTCTGACAAAAAATAGGAGAAAAAAGGAGCGAACGGGGGAACAACTCATTTGCCTACAGAAAATGGGAAAATCGGAGAAAGGCAGGAATGACAAGGGTTTGAGAGAAGGGGGGAGAATACACTTCTTTTTTGCAACTACAACTAATATTTATAAAAGAACGTCAAAATCACCTCTCTAGTTTAACTGAGAGGTGATTTTTTGTTGGGTACCTATGTTAAAATAGCTATAAATTGTGAAGGGTTTCACTTAAACTAACGCAGCAGTTAAGTTCAATAAGGAATGGTAAATCTGAAGTGATTAAAATGTTTAAGGGAATAAGAAAATTTGTGCTAAAATAGATAATATAAGAGGACGTATTATTCAATAAATGGAGCCATTGTAGCTTTGTAAAAAAGATTGATCATTTATAACAAAGTTTAATTATTTATAATAAAGATTGATCGTTTGTAACAAAGTTTGATAAAAATTAACTTCTTCGGGTACTATATCCCAAAGAGTGTCCATCAATATTAATGTTAGTAACTTTACATTAATTGTTGGTAACTACATTAATTTAAAGTATAAAGAATTGTTTTGATGGAAAATAATTAAATGAATGTGATTTTACTTTTCCGGGTAAAACAACATTGTTAGCGGATAGTTTATCTTTGAAATACCAATTAACAAAAAGCTTTGGGAAAGGGTGTTATAAATTAAATAAACATTAGTGAAATACTAATGTTTATTTAATTTCACCCTTTTTTATGCTTTAAGTTGATTGGTATTTTTTTGTTTTGTATATTTCGAATAGTCAGAAGGTGAGGTGCGGAATGTCAAGATATATGAGGAAGTCTTGATTGATTGTAGGATAACTTTAAAGAATGAGAAAGAAATAATTTTGATAAAAAGAATGATATAGATTTTAGAAAAAATATCATTTATTAATTTTAGGGATAGAGGTGAGTTATGTCAAAACGTAAACGTTCAACGTCCACTGAAAAAAAGATGAAAGACCGTCGCGGACAAGGATTAGGTGCAGATTATAAGCCTTGGATAGTTATTCAAGATCTAGGCTCACTAGGACGCTCAACGCGTTTAAAAGGTTATAAGATACCGAGACAATTCGAGTTCCTCTCAGATTTGGAAAGAAACTACTTTTACTTATTGGAATATTCAGATGAAGTTGTTGATATTCGCGAACAGTATCCTTTACTTCCTCTTGGAGAAACACTTAATATCGCAGATGAATTAGGCTTAAAGCATCCTACTAATCCTAAAACCAATGAACCTATTGAAATAACTACGGATTTTCTTATAACGACCTTAAACGATGGACAGCATGAACATGTAGCTCGCACTTTAAAATATAAGAATGACTTAATGAATGAACGTATACTCGAAAAGTTTGAAATTGAACGTGTTTATTGGGAAAGACAAAGTGTTGATTGGGGAATTGTAACAGAATTAGAGGTACCTAAAACAATGGCTCATAATATAGCTTTTGTACATAGGTATACGGACTTATCGATGTTGGAGGGCTTTGAGGAATGTAGCACATACGATATTGAAGATATGAGTATTTATTTTCTTCAAGTTCTATTAGCTGAGGAAAAGACTGTTAAGCAAATTGCAAAAGAGTTGGAAAACGCTTTTGGAATGGTAGTTGGATGCGGTCTATCCATTTTTAAATATCTTGTAATGACTAAAGTAATTGAAATTGACTTAAGTGAAAAGTTAGATGTGACTAAAATTCTAAGCATAAAAGCAGTTCGAACAGACTTTTCTGAGAAGGTGAATGCAATATGATTTTTTACAATCAAGTATACCAGTACACTGATAAAGAAGAAAAAAATCGTATTCGCGTGATTGAAATAGATAGTGATGTTACTTATTTCGTAGAACTTCATGGTGTTACATCAATGCCTAAAAGAGCAACTACTATGGAATTAGAAGCAGAAATACAAAGTGATATATTATTGCATATTCCAGATCCATTTGCTAAAAATTACTCAGATAAGGATTTAACAGAAAAGCAAATTCAAAAACGCGATGAAGATTGGAGTATTGTATCTGAAGGCTGGGCTAATTTAAAAGATGAATTATTAAATAAAAAAGTGAGAGATCAAGCTTTTAATAAGCTGGCGTACCGATATAATACTTCCAAAATAAAGGTTAAACGTGTCCTTACCCGTTTCTGGCAACGTGGATTAAATAAGAATGCTTTATTACCTGATTATATGTATTCAGGAGGAAAAGGGAAAGAAAGGAATCTTACTACAGATGCTAAAGTAGGCCGCCCTAGAAAGTATCTGTCATTAGAAAATGGTATTAATATTACTGCAGAAATAAAAAAACAATTTAAATATGTCATCAATAAGTATTATCGGAAAAAAGAACAGCCTTCTCTTACGGATACTTATAATTATTTATTGAGAGAATTCTATGCTGATAAGTATTATGAGTATAATGTCCTGAAATACAATGTATGGGATGCTTCACGAATTCCTACCTACGATCAGTTTTACTATTGGTTTAAAAAATTTGAGGATCCTCAATTAGATATTCAGCTAAGGCATAGTTCGAAAGAGTTTGAATTAAAGCACCGTCCACTCTTAAGTAACTCAACACTTGAAACGGATGGTCCGGGAACACGCTTTCAAATTGATGCAACGATTGCAGATGTGTATTTAATTAGTTCATTTGATCGTTCTTTAATTATAGGACGTCCCATAGTTTATGGGGTGATTGATGTGTACTCACGAATGATTACAGGTATATATGTTGGGCTAGAAGGACCGTCTTGGCTGGGGGCAATGATGGCTTTAGATAACATGGTAATGAATAAAGTTGAGTTTTGTAATAAGTACGATATACCAATCAAAGAATCAGAATGGCCAGCTAATCATCTACCAGAGATTATTATAGCTGATCGAGGAGAATTTGAGGGTTATTCGGTAGAGAACTTGATCAATAACTTAAATGTAAAAATTGAAAATACCTCTCCTTATCGTGGAGATCTAAAAGGAATTATAGAACGATACTTCCGTACAATGAATGGCAAAATAAAACGTATGGCCCCCGGAGCAATACAGAAAGAATATCGTGAACGAGGCGACGATGATTATCGTCATGATGCAACTCTAAACCTAATTGAATTCACGAGAATCATTATTCGTCTTGTGATAGAACATAACAAGAAAATTATTGATAACTATCCATTAGAAACAGAAATGATTTCGGATAGATTAAAAGCTACGCCTAGTAACTTATGGTATTGGGGTATTGAAAATAAAAAAGGTCGACTTCAAACTGTTACTAACCAGAGTGTGCTTAGGCTGAATTTATTACCTAAAGGAAATGCTAAAATAACCCGAGAAGGCATTAAGTTCAAGGGACTTTCTTATGGAGCTGAAAGAGCATTGAATGAACAATGGTATCTAAAATATAGAAAAAAAAGTATCGAAATCGTCTATGATCCAAGGAATATGGATCAATTATATATTCCCCACACAGATGGATATAATTTTGATACATGTTATTTATTAGACACGAGTGAACAATTTAATGGAACCTTTTTTGAAGAGATTCAGTTTTTTCAAGAACTACGTGAAGAATTAAAAAAAGAAGAAACAATTAACCAGGTGGAAAATACAATTAATTCAGATGCAGAAATTGAAGCTATCATTAATAAAGCAGTAGCTGATAAGGAAAGTACTGTACCCAATAATTTAAGTAAATCAGAAACAATTAAAAATATTCGGGTAAACCGACAGGCAGAAAAAAATATGAACAGAAATAATGAGAAGTTTGATTTAGTAGATAAAGTAAACGAGCAAGTAGTCGAATTCACTTCAAAAACTTCGAAAAGTGAAGCGTTACCACAGAAGTCGAACTCACGTCTAATGGAAAAATTAAAGAAGAAGAGAGATGAAGAGTTTGAAAAAGGCAACTAACACTGTCCTTAAGGGAGATTTAGAGGATGCAAATTATATAAAACAAGCTTTATCAGAGTATAACAACAACCCCTTCATTGAAGCTCTTCCACCGATTTTCAATGAGGATGATGTACTAGAACGATTTATGGTAACCCCACGTATTACTGAGCAAGATAAACTAAGTGAGAGGAATATTCGCTATCATGTGTTAAAAAGAGTAAAGAATTTCATTCAGCCCTTGCCGATACATTTTGAAGTAGAGAGACGACTTTCAACTTTAATTCGAAGAGGTTACTTAGCTAGAAATCCATTAGATAAAAGCTTCTTAGAACGCATTAGAGTGTTACATCAATTGCGTGAGGATGAAGATGAAGCTCATAAGTATATTGATGAGCGTTTGAATTATATTCGTTCGACTGCAGATAGTTTGTCAATTATTGGTATTTCAGGTATTGGTAAAACAACAGCAATTGAACGATTATTACTAATGTATTCTCAAGTCATTAAGCATGAAACGTATGAAGGACAACCTTTTAATCGTACTCAAATTGTTTGGCTTAAAATAGATTGTCCTTATGATGGTAGTCTTTCTACATTGTGCAAAAGTTTTTTTAAGGCGATTGATGATTTACTGGGAACACGTTATTTAGAGAAATATGGCTACTTAAGTCGAGTTACGTCAACCATGCTTCTTCATATGACATCATTAGCAAGTATGTATGGGATTGGTGTGCTAGTGATAGATGAAATTCAGCACCTTTTGTATTCAAAAAATGACCAAGAGGAAATGTTAAACTTTATAGTTACATTATCAAATACGGTAGGAATTCCAACAGTGTTGATTGGTACGTCAAAAGCTCAAAAATTGTTTAAAGGTAACTTCCGTCAAGCTCGTCGAGCAGCAAGTGAAGGTTCCATTATTTGGGACCGTATGGCTGAGGATAGTGAAGAATGGGATTTTTTCTTGGAAACATTGTGGGAACTAGAATGTCTAATTACACGTTCTGAAATCACTGATGAGGTGAAAAAGACATTTTATGACGAATGCCAAGGAATAACCTCTGTTGCTGTATGCCTATTTATTTTAGCTCAGGAACGAGCTATGTTTGATGATGATAATGTTAATGAAATTATTGATTCTAAAGTGCTTAAAAAGACAGCTAAAGAAGATATGCAAATTATCCAACCTATGATGAAAGCAATTCGTACCAACAATTTAAAAGACATGATGAAATACGAAGATATCATGATTAATTTAGATGAACTGATGATCAATCATAAGCATGATACGGTGCTTGAAGGGAAGATTCGAAAAGGATTTGCTGAACGCCAAAATACACTAGATTATAAAAGACGAGATATGACTGAAAATTTGAGTGTGGAAATCTCTGCATTAGGAATTTTTGATAGTTTAAATGTAAATGATATAAGAACTCTAATAACAAAAATTGTTGAGAATAACCCGATTAATATGGAATTTAATTTATTAAAAACGGATGCTATTCAACAGGCTATTACACTAAACCAACAAAAGAAAATGAAAAAAGAGCCTAGGGTGAAAAAGCTACAATTATTGCCATTGTTAGCATTAAGAACAAAAGCATTAGAAAAAAAGAATCATCCGTATGAAGCGTTGCAAAGAGCCGGATATATTAAAAATCCATTAAATGAATTCTACAGTTAATTAACTGAATTATAAAATTTTATTGGCGAGCTGTTTAAAAACTTAGTTAAATCGACATTATATTTATAATTTCGAATAAAAACTAGGGGAAATTAAGATGCTACCATTTTTCACAAACCCATATCCAGATGAGTTGATTTATTCTGCGATTGCACGTTATCACTTTTATTCTGGCAATATTGATTTTAAAGATACGTTAGAAGAAGTGTTTCTAAGCCGCTCAGTGATTCCAAGCGTGGAAATAGGAAGTCAATTTACGACATTAGCCCAGCAACTTGGTTCTAATTATTCTGCTGAAAGACTAATAGCAAATCATACAATCTATCCATATTATTCCTTGTTTCTTTCAAAACAGCGTCAGATAGAAATCATGAACGATATAAAGGGTAATGGGCAAGGATTATATACGAGATTAGGTCTTGTTGCAGGAAGCATTTGTAAGAAGGATGGACTCTATTATTGTAATGAATGTGCAAAGCAAGATGTTGATCAATATGGAGAGCCATATATTCATCGAGAGCACCAACTGCAAGGTATCGGTTACTGCAGTCACCATGAAATAATGTTAAAAAAATATCCTGTTGATTCCAACAAGCAAAGCAGAATCGAATTTATCCGATTTGAGCTGGAGTACATGGATTTGTCGCCTATTAATGAAGTAGATGAATTTGCAAAGATACAAATTACATTAGCAAAAATGGCGTATCAGCTTTTAAAAGTGCCACTGAATCAATCAAATAGAGAAAATATATCTTTAAAATATAGAGCATTTTTACGGCGAATAAACTTAGTCACAGCTTCAAATCGTGTAAGACAGAGCAATTTGCATGAAGTGTTCCAAGCAAAAGTACCTAAAGGATTTTTAGAAAAATCTGAATCAGCAATTGATGAAAGTAGTGAATACAATTGGTTGAAGGTACTTACTCGTAATATGAAGCGGCATGTGCATCCGTTCCGTCACTTACTCATGATGCTTTTCTTAGAGGTGGATATATCGAGCTTAATAAAGAGTGGTAACGATATAGGTCCATTTGGTAAAGGGCCATGGCCTTGTTTAAATAAGGCTGCAATACATTACAAACAACCTGTCGTTACTGGTATAGAGATAACGAGAGATTTCAAATCGAAAAGTCCAATAGGGACATTCACTTGTTCTTGTGGCTTTATTTTTGCTAGAAAAGGTCCGGATAGGATAGACGAAGATCGATATCGAATAGGTCATGTGAAAGTATTTGGGCATGTATGGCAAAAAAGGCTACAAGAACTATCAAAACAAAGCTTAAGTATTCGAGCAATTACGAGAGAACTTAATGTTGATTCTAAGACTGTGAAAAAATATTTAAAGGATTTTAATGAAGTGATAGTTAAAGTAAAAGCAAAAGATTTAGCCTTAATTGATCAATACCGAGTAGAGATAGATGAAGGTATAAAGAAACTTCAAGATTTAAATCGAACACAAATACGCAGGCAGTTCCCAAAGCAGTATATACATTTATATAGAAATGATAAGGAATGGCTATTTGAACATCTACCACTAAAGAAAAAGCAAAATGAAACAACCAAAATAGTTGATTGGGCAGAGCGTGATAAAGAATATTACTACAAAATTAAGCAATTACACTCAGAATTAGTGCAATCTAAGAAGCCGATCCGAATTACAAAATCAATCATTGGGAGGAGAATAGGTATACTTGCGAATTTAGAGAGAAATTTAGATAAACTACCTCGTACAGGAAAATTACTACAAAGTATTGTTGAATCTGTTCGAGACTTTCGAATTCGTCGTTGCTACAAGATAATTGATAAGATGTTTGAACAAAATGAATCAGTTTTACTTTGGCAAGTACAAAGAGATGGTGGAGTAAGATTTTCGGCTTTTTTTGAAATAAAAGGAGAGTTAGAAAGTTATATTCAGAAAAAGATGTTGGAATAAGATTTTTTATAGAGGATGAATGGATATTTATATTTAATAATTAAGTTATTTGGGGGTGATTAAGATTCTTACATTTTTTACTGATCCATATAAAGATGAATTGCTCTATTCATCAATAGCCCGTTATCATTTCTATAGTGGTAACATTAATTTAAAGGATACTTTAGAAGAATTATTTAGAAGTCGAACAGTGGGTGCGAGTGTTTTATTTGGTAGTAGGTTTACAATATTAGCTGAACAACTGGGGAGAAATTATTCAGTCGAGAGCTTGCTTAATAATCATACAATTTACCCATATTATGCACTATTTATTTCGGTTCAGCGTCAACAAGAAGTAATATCTAAAGTTAAAGGTAAAGCTAATGGGCTATATTGGAGCCTTGGAATGGCGGCAGGAATTTTAAGAAGAGACGGTCTCTATTATTGCTCATTGTGTGCGAATGTAGATATTGAAAAATATGGGGAGCCTCATATTCATCGTGAACATCAATTGCAAGGAATTGAATATTGCGCACACCATGAGACTAAATTGAAGAAATATGTATGTGAACTAAGAACGGTTAGTACATTTGCTTATATTCGGTTTGATGAGAAAATAATGGATTTATCAGTCTCACAAAGAATTGTACATAATGAATTTTCTATGGTTGAAATAAAATTAGCAAAGATGGCATATCAATTGTTTCTAGTTCCTTTTGGAAAATTTTCTAGAGAAAACATTGTACTTAAATATCGAGCTCTATTAAGAGGAAGAAATTTAATGACTCTTAAAAATAAAGTAAGAAAAGTGGAATTACACAGAGCTTTTTCAATTAAATTTCCAAAAGGTTTTTTAGATAAATACGAATCGTCAATTATTAATGAAAGTCCTAATTGGCTAAATGTAATAACATCCAATGAAGGTAAAAATGTTCATCCCTTTCGACATTTACTACTGATATTTTTTTTAGGCCAAGACATTGACTCATTTTTAGAAATCAAACCAGACCAAGGACCATTTGGACCAGGACCATGGCCGTGCCTTAATAAAGCTTCGAAACACTTCGAGCGAAATGTAGTGAATAAACTATTTATTAAAAGTGATAGAACTGCCCAACCTATTGGCGAATTCTCTTGTTCATGTGGATTTATTTACGTTCGAACAGGACCTGATAAAACAGCTAACGATAAATATCGAATAAGATATATTAAAGTTTATGGCGAGAGTTGGCATGCTGAGATTCATAAGTTACACAATAATGGTTTAAGTATAAATGCTATAGCAAAACAACTTGGAGTTTCTAAGGATATTATTAGTAGACAACTAAGAGGTATTAGTAAATCTAAATCTAAATCTAAAGATAAAATTAAATCAGTGAGTAAAGAGGAGTTAATCAAGAAATACCGTAAAGAATTACTTGAAGTTATGAAACAAATCCCAAACTATTCTAGGACAGAGTTGTCAAAGAAATATAAAAAGATTTATAGTTATTTATTCAAAAATGATAAAGTTTGGCTTATTGGACACCTTCCCAAGAAACGAAAAATAATATCTTGTAAAACGTTTGATTGGAAAGCCAGGGATGAGGATTACTACGAGAAAATAAAAATTCTTCACAAAGACCTATTAGATCTAGATAAATTAGTAAGAATTACAAGAACATTTATTGGCAAGAGACTGGGAATTATAAGTAGCTTAGTAAGATCAGATACGGAAATAAAACTGCCACGTACAAATCAATTATTAAGTGAAATAGTCGAGTCTGTTCAAGATTTTCAGTATAGGAGATGTATAAAAATTTTAGATGAGTTTATAGAAGAAGATGAACCGTTTGGAATTTGGAAAGTACAAAAAAAAGGTGGAGTACATCCGCGTCATTTTATCGAGATAAAAACTAAATTAGAAGAGTACATAGAAAGAAAAAAGGATGAAAATTATTGATTTACCGCCTTTATCAAAGCATCTTCGTATACTTCTCGACCCTTATGTTTCCGATTCACCTGAAGGGATAATTACCCGTAGTATGAGGAATTACTTAAAAATAGCGCCTCTATTGTAAAGGAATGAACAATAGAGGGGCTATTTTTCATGCTTATTTTAGAACTTTTTGTAAGGAAGAAAATATTTCGGAAGACGAATATTCAACTAAAGCACCCATTAGAAAATTGGTAGGTTGCTTCATTATAAAAAAAATCCTTCATGGTCGTATCAAACATTATAGGTTCACACTCAAATAACGAAAGTAAATCATTTTCCTCTGGAAATCCCTGCACTTGTAATCATCCCTTTCTACTTTTTTTAACACTTTTCATATTAAACTAAACTGCTTCTTTAGTTCAATAAGGAAAAAGGCTTTACTCCTTCTTGAAGTAAAGCACCCGTTAGTTTAAGTACATTCCTTCACAAACTTTTTTATTCACTCTTGCAAATAATGGATCTTTATAAGTGTTTTTATTTATAAAACAAAGGATTATCAAATTATATTATAGAATAATGTAAAAGAGGTGTGTCTCTTCCCATGAAAGGATAGTGTGAGTGCTAATGATAAATGAAGAATGGAAAGAAGCCTATGGTCAGTATGACATTCCAAACGAAATTCACCTTTTGCATCAATTAGAAAATGAATTAAGGAACGAAGGACTATCACTTAGTCAAATTGCTTTTCAACCAATTAATCTATTCGATCCATATTCGATTACCCCTCCTGATTTGATTCCTTTTGCTAGTACTGGTGGCGATGGTATTCATTTCGGTTTTTTAACAGATTTTCATTCAGTTTCGAATTTAAGCGAAGCACCAATCGTATGTGTTTCGCCAACCAATGATCCTCCCCTGCGATATATGGCACGAAACATTCGAGAGTTTTTAAACTTAGTCTATTCTGTTCCTTATGCTGAAATGCTCGAAACCATGTGGAACTACGATGATGAAAAACAAGTAATTGGACTGGTAAAGGAATTCGAGAAATACACCTCAAGTAATTGGGAGGAAAATCGTAAGTCTATACTAACGCGTTATCAGCAAGTTTTTGGAACGAAGAAATTGGAGGTATTGAGCTATTTCCATGAAGTGAAAAAAGACAGGGCTGAATCCATCCATATGACTACATTGGATGGACTTGGGGTCCTTTGTGCAAAACCATCTATACAATCAAAACAGCACTTCAATTTCCCTCAAAATCGCAATTGCGATGAATCGGAAGTGGTGAAGATGAAATCTTTTTTGGATCAATCTAATGAATTGGAAAAACTTGCATTTGTTCGTGACGCGAATTATTGGTACATCGTGACGTCAGGTTACCATGAAGCAGTCTGGGAATTGATCCTAGAATTACTGACATCATTGAAGCTAAAAGATGAAGTGGAACGTGTTTCTGAAAGGTGCTAAGCACATTAAGAATCGTAAATATTGAGACATTATTACCTATGATAAAAAGCCTGAGAAAACTTCAGGCTTTTTACTTTAAATAATAAACCAAAAAGGTAATTCGTTATTCAACTAAACTGTTGCTTTAGTTCAATAAGAAAAAAAGCTTTACTCCTTCTTGAAGTAAAGCACCCGTTAGTTGAAGATGCTATTTTTTATTTCTCATTAAATTACTTCCATTTACATCTGTTGAAAAACCAAATTTCTCGTAGTACGGAACCAACCTATCTGGACAGTAAAGTTCTACTCTTTCTACATCTCTAACTTGAGGATGTTCCAAAATACTGTTCATCAAAATAGTTCCTATACCATTATTTCTGTAATTCTCTTTAGCAATAACATCAAATATAAACGCTCTATAAAGAGTATCTGAAATCACCCTTGCAAACCCTATCAATTCTCCTGTTTTATCATTAACCAAACCAATTACTACGCTGCTGTTATCTAGCAACTTCCTAATTTCAGAAAGTTGACGTTTCTGTGTCCACCATTCGTTTTTAAATAAGCTATGCAATTCTTCTAATTGGTTTTCATTGAATTCCTCGATTACCTTATAATCATCCATACTGCTTCATTTCTCCTTGTATTAAAAATTTATTTACACCTTAAAACATTCGTTACTCACAATCACTTTTCCTTCATCAGAGTTTAATAAGGAAATTTTTTTATTAAACTAACCTGCTTCGTTAGTTTAAGTGTAACATTTCACAATACATATCTGAGAACAACTTAATGTTTTTGACATAAAAATAGGCCATCGAAATGATGGCCATATTTTGCTAAAGCACCCGTTAGTTGAAGAAGAACAATTTCATTATCCATATCCAAATCCTTTATAATGAGATTCATTCACCCATCTTAACTGTCCACTTTTTACGGAGATTGTATCTTTGTGTAAGTGTAACCTCTCTATTTGAAATCCACTTTAATTCCCCTAGTTTTTGAACAAATGATAATTCATGAGGTCTATCTTTAAATAGTAATTCACTTTTTATCATCTCATTTGACTTTCGTTCTCTAATAATCATAGAAATAGTAATGAAGTCAATATCATGCTGGCAAAAAATTTCTGCTTTATGTTTTCTATCTGGAGAGGATTTCTGCTTCAAAGAGAATTCATTAACATAGTTTCTATCAATTATTTCTTTTGAGACTCGATTAAAAAGACTAATATCCCAAGAAAATTCATTTGCTATCAGTAATATTCCTTCGTTAATTTTTTCTAATATAACCTTTTTCTTCTCAATATTAGAAAACTCCCGATAACAATTAAAATCTAATAATACATATACCTCTGTAAATCCTTCCGTAGTTTTAGGTACAATACTATGCATAGCTAAATCAGTTACACATCTAATCATTATTTTTTTTGTTTTTTCTGTCTTAAAATTTCCTAATAAATCTAGATATAACGCTGCAATACATCTTACTTCATCACCAAACTTAACTTTATTTTCTTTCCAATTTTTCTCAAAATCTAGTCTTACTGCTTCTTCTTCAGTTAAATTGTGATTGGACATCATATTATGGATATATTCATAATTTTTTTGATATGGTAAATCTAGACCTATGTCTCTCAAATACATTAGAATTACCTTCTTTCGTTATGTATAGCGTCATTTCTTATTAAACTAACCTGTGCGTTAGTGAAAAAGCGTTTCCAGTAGTTCAATCTCTAGTTAAAGAATTTTTTATATAAATATATAATTATTCCACATATACAAGCTATCCCTACTAATGAAAAGACAAAGAAAAAGGGGGAAATAACCATACCGAATGCTACTTCATTTTGAAGATAGTCTACACTCTCCCATTCACTTGATATATCTGGCTTATAAAATTTTGTTTTTATATAACCAATTCCAATCGTGCAAACTAAATAAACTAAATAAATTATTACAGAAGCTATAAATGCTTTCATCACTAATTTCATTTATACACCTCCCTATAATTGAACATAATAATTCTAATTTGCTACTTCAATAAGAAAAAGCTACCCTTACAGGCAGCCACTTATTTAACTAATCAACCATTACTCCCCAACCATCCGTGTAACCATCATAAGGTTTACTTAATTCATCAAGTTGTTTTTGTATATTCACAATATCTTCATGATTTAAAAGCATCTTTACAAAACAATAACAAGTGTACTCTTCAGTATCTTCATCTTGTTCTAATTCACAATTAAACCCATTATCGCCTAATTCTTTTAGAACAGATTCACCACTCTCTTTATCTGGAACTGCCACAAAAAAATCTACATTTTGAAGCTGTTTAAAATCAACACCATCCTTATAAAGCATTTTTAATACCTGTCCATCTTCATCTTTAGGGAATTTTCTAGGAAATAGATTCATTTATTATTGTCTCCTTTATTCTTACCGTAGGTTCTTCTTATTTCCCATTTTAACAATATATTACTGTACCTAAAATAGTATTATTTCCCAATTTATTATTCAACTAACCTGCTTCGTTAGTCAAAATACGCCATATGTCTATAATTCTATTAAGTTGGCAATAATCCTTTTAATATTACTATTTTAGGGGGAATAAAATTGTTACTGTCAAAAGCATGGGCTTCGTTTGAAGCAGATAAGCGAATAGAGGGCTTCTCGCCACAAACGTTGAAGGCCTACCAGTTACAGTCTTTGCTACTAATTGGTTATTTTAAAGATGTAGAGATGGCATTGCTGGATACAAATCAACTAAAGGAGTATCTGGCTGTATCCGGTAAGCATTTAAAACCAGCCAGTCTTGCACATCGTATTCGCTTTATGAAATCATTTTTTCGTTGGTCTCATGAAGAAGGATACCTTAGTAAGAATCCAACTTCCAAAATTAAAGAACCCAAAGTAGGGAAGCGGATACCTAAGTATTTAACAGAACGGGAAATCGAACACCTTCGTGAATCCTGTCATTCCCCAATGGAAAAAGCTATTTTTGAATTCATGTTTTCTACCGGTTGTAGAATTGGAGAAATAGTTTCGTTAGAAAAGAACCATATTAATTGGTCCAATCAATCGGCGATCGTTCGAGGTAAAGGTGATAAGGAAAGGGAGGTATATTTTAATACACGTTGTGACATATGGCTTAAACGTTATTTAGAAAGTCGGAATGACCACAATCCAGCCATCTTTGTTACAGCAAGACAGCCACATAAAATGAGTGTCTCCCAAATGAGATATATCATCAAGCGGATCTCCAATCGTGCGGAAATTAATAAAGAAATTCATCCACACCAACTTAGGCACAGCTACGCAACTCATTTGATGAATAATGGAGCTCCTATTGAAGTCATACAAAGTCTTATGGGGCATGAGAAGAGTGAAACCACCAAAATCTATGCTCAGCTAAGCGGAAGGTTAAGAAAAGAGTATTATCAGAAGTACTTTTAAATGCAAAAGGAGCAACGTCTTAAAGGACGTTGCTCTAATTGACTAAAGCACCCATTGCGGGCATCCCCCCCTCTATGATACGACCTAGGCTCAGCGGCACTCCTGCAGCATTAGTTCAATAAAAAAGCTTTACTCCTTCAGGAAGAAAGCACCATTCAACGGAGAAGGCCGAGAAATTTCAAAAGATTGAATATGGTATATCATTTTCCTAGGTCTCTAAATAGGTATCCAAGCACTTTTTTTATATTTAAAATAGTTTTCTTTTTAGCTCATTGGATTCACTATTCCTATGCCCTTCCACTTACATAGAATAACCCCTTAAGTCTCGATAAACGTATGCTTCTTTTATTACAACATTTCCCGCAGTCGTCGTACATCTTTCAATGGGGACAGACCAAATTTACGGCTGTATTCCCGGCTAAAATGAGAGGGGCTTTCATAACCTACCTGAAACGCTGCCTCAGCAGCTTCCAGATTTTCCGTTAAAAGCAATCGGCGTGCTTCCTGCAACCGAAGCTGTTTCTGAAACTGGATTGGGCTCATACCCGTGACTTCCTTAAAATGGCTGTACAAGGATGAAGAGCTCATTCTGGCTTCTTTCGCTAATCTGTTTACCAATAAGGGCTGTGCAAATTCACGGTTTAACACCCCGATCACCTTTGCAATCCGTTGTGCCTGACTCCCTATAAGTGCAAAATACTTCATGGAATCATTCCGGTCATTCTGTAGAATCCGGTAAATGATTTCACGTTTGATACCATCGGCAAGGATTGGTATATCCTGTGGAGTCTCCAGTAGCCTAATAAGTCGTATTACCGCTTCAAGGAGAGAGTCATTTATTTGGCTGATTACCAGACCTCGTCCCGGGGAGTCATTTGAAATTACTTGATTCGTTGACTGAACGATTTCGAAAATCTGGTTCATATCAAGCTGCAATTGAACGCATAAATAAGGGTTATTAGGAGAAGCCTTTATGATTTGTCCTGTAATTGGCAAATGGACGGAAGCAGTCAGATAACTGGCAGAGTCGTACTGATAGCTTTCTTCCCCAAGCATGACTAATTTTGATCCCTGGGCCACAACACATAGGGAAGGTTCATAAACAGAGTAAACGGGTTCAGAAATCTGGGTGGTACGAACAAATCGCAATCCGGATATAGACGTATCATGCGTTCCATCCACCGCTACATTTCTCTCAATTAACTCCGCTAATTCCTTAATTTGCTCCATGAAACATTCCTCCTCTCCAGTTTCATATATGGATATCTTGCCATTATACTATAATTTATTGGAGTATTAGGCAAGAATTGTATATTTTCCGACTACCCCCTTTTTGGTTTACAAGTTCATAATGAGTTTATGGTCAGATACTTCAATTAGGTATGGGTGTTCAAATTTCTGTTTTAAAATCACTTTCTACCAAAATTTGAGTGCCATCCATCTTGTAAACATGAGAGGAGAATATACATGGAAAAAGAACTTATAAATAATTCTCATCCCTATGTGGGAATGTGGGTAACCACGGACGGCTATATTCGGCACGAACTACTTTCAAATGGCCGATACGATGAAGCCCGCGGCAACCGTGAAAGCGCATATCAAGGAAACTATATCGTCACAGAGAATCATATTGAATATGTCGATGATACAGGCTTTACTGCCAATGGTGATTTTATCAACGGGGTACTTTATCATGCAGGTATGGTGCTATATCTGGAGGAAGGGAGCAAGGAATAGTGTCCGAACTTAATGGGAAAGTGGTTGTGATTACAGGGGCAAGCAGCGGAATTGGTGAAACAACAGCCCGACTGCTCGCAAGCCTGGGCGCACATGTTGTAATCGGGGCAAGACGTATGGAAAGACTAGAGTCATTGGCATCTGACATTCAAGGGGATGGAGGTTCCGTACTCATTCAACAGCTCGATGTGACAAAACTAGAACAGATGCAGGCGATTATCGGTGCAGCCCAGAGTCGTTTTGGAAGAGTTGACGCTATTATTAACAACGCAGGCGTGATGCCGCTCTCTTCGCTGGAAGCATTAAAAATTGAAGAATGGAACCGGATGATTGATGTCAACATTCGCGGGGTGCTTCATGGCATTGCCACAGGTCTTCCGGTCATGAAAAAACAAGGTTTTGGACATTTTATCAACATCGCATCCATCGGCGCGTACGAAGTGACCCCGACAGCAACTGTCTACTGCGCGACCAAATATGCCGTACGTGCAATAACGGACGGTTTGCGGCAAGAGACTGTGGGTCAAGGGATCCGTGTGACCCTTGTATCGCCAGGAGTAACGGAATCAGAACTAGCTGATAGCATTACCGACAACCAGGCTAGAGAATTCATGAAGGAATACCGACGTAACGCTCTGCCAACTACTGCTATTGCCCGTGCGATCGTCTATGCTCTTGAACAGCCTGTTCAGGTCGATGTAAGTGAGCTGGTAATTAAACCTTCAATGTAAATGAAACAAAGAGAAATAAGGAATACAAAAATAGAAAAATTTAGATTTGCGAACGTATTTCGGATGACAGTCCTAGAACAACGTTCAATAGTTCTTACTTAACGGAACTGACGAACTTCTGAAGTTGCAGTTCTTATGTTAGAACATGAGGAAACTTATGTAACATCCTAAGTAAGTCAATGGTGTAAAGTATAAATCCCCCGGCTGAAAACTTCCTTGTAGATGATGGGTCAATGTGCGTTGACACTCAGCATCATACTAGAGGACTCTTTTTTCTGCAAGACCTCGAATAAGTTTCAAACAGGAATGCTGCACCATTAGTTTAAGTGAAACCCTTCACAATTTATAGCTATTTTAACATAGGTACCCAACAAAAAATCACCTCTCATTAAACTAGAGAGGTGATTTTAACGTTCGTTTAAAATATCAGTTACCTGCTTTTAATGTTAAATTACCAACTATAATGTAAAGTTACAACATAGTTGGTAACTCTAAAGCGCCGAACTGGGGAATTGCTTCTCGACATCCGTACCGACTTCGGCTAAGAAGCATATCGCCAATCAAACATTAAAAACAGGTATGTCGGTATCCTTAGAGACTGACCTACCTGTTTGAGTTATGAAATGCTATTACCACATACTTCTATCAACCATTAAACAATCGCTTTTGCTTGTAATAAATTTCGGTAGTCTGGAAAATTCCTCACCATTAAGAACACCGTCATAATGAAAATAAAGTATGCTGGGAAGCCTGTGAATGGCTCTAAGAAAATGTGGAATACAACCATATTTACTGCAAGTGACATAAAAATCAGTAACGCCAATGGCATAAAGCGTTTTGTTACAAATGATAACCCACAAATAATTTTTACAATTGCTAGCATCGGTATAAAGAAACCTGTTTCCTCCATGGCATTCATATAAAGCTGTGCTGTTTCGTTTTCGTATTCAGTTGTAAATCCCCCTGCTACGAACATAAAGATACCTGAACCAATCATCATGAAACCTAACAGAAATCGGACAATTGTATAAAGTTTATTCATTCGTTCATCTACTCCATTCTATTTAACTTGCTCATTTGCTAAGAACAGTACAATCGTTGTATTTGTACTTGTTTTTATCGTATCGTCATACAGTTCAAATCCTGCTATCGTATCACCTTTAGATAAAATGGTTTAGTTCACTTGAAGTTCCCTATCCATCACATAGAGGCACGGTGTAAAGCCATGATGCTTTGGTAGTTGTCACAATTCCCCTGCAAAGAATTTGGCGTCATTAATCGCTACTTGATTGCGAATGACAAGTGGTGCATCCATTTCTTTCGGTACACCGAGTAGTTGCCAGCCTTCTAATAGCTCCACATCTCGCAAAAAAAACTGTATGCCACTATCCAAATCCTCTTGTTCTGGACGGATTAAAATTTGTAGTGCTTCTCTTGCCTCTGACGTTTCTTTATGATAAAAGCTTTTAACTGCGTTCATCCTCATAATATTACTGGCAGATACTTCTCCTACTTGCCCAACCGAGTCTTTATGACGTATCGAACCTGCCTTCTCCGGAACGTAAAACAAATATGTTTTATAGAGCAAGAAGCTAAGTTTTATCTTTCTACTGTACTAAACTATCTAAATTCGGCTGCAATTTGTTCCGTAAAACATACAGCATGATAGCACCCACTAGGAATGAGACGGCATCTACAATAACAAGCGACCAGATTACTCCGTGGAATCCGTACATATGATTGGCGATAAACAACATAGGAATTAGTGTAATTCCTTGAATAATTGACATAATAAACGCAGCAGTTCCCTGTGCTGTTGCTTGAAATATACCTGTAAACAACGTGGTCATTCCGGTAATAAACAAGCATAAGAACGTTACATGCAGAATGTAACTTCCTACTTCAATTAAATGTGGGTCATTCGTAAATAAACTAATTAGGTTATCAGATATCAGGTAAACGATAACGCCGAATACAAAGGCTAACACCACAATTGTTTTAATTGTAAATCCGATTGTATGCTTCATGCGCATTTTATTCGCTGTAAAAGAAAAGGCGATAAGCGGCACTACTCCCTCACATAAGCCCATCAGGATAAACTCAGGAAATTGCAATAAACGTGATGATATCCCGTAAGCAGCTACTGCCTGATCCCCATATTCTATAAGAAAGTGGTTTAAGATGAGCGACATTGCACCCAAAAAGATACTCATAATAAAGATTGGAAATCCGATCTTAAATACATTACTCAGAATCTCTTTAGTAGCCTTGAACCATTTGGCTGAAACGGTTAGGAATTTGCTTTTATATCTTATATGAAAAGCGTAAAATGCACTGGCAACAACGTTTGAAGTTACCGTAGCTGTCGCAACCCCAGTTACGCTCCAATGGAAGACAAAAATGAATAGTGCATCTAGAATAATATTCACGACAACGCTGATAATCATACCAATCATAGATGTGATTGCCGCACCTTCTGAGCGCACGATATTCTCCAGTGTGAAGAACAATATGACAAATGGAGAGCCTATGATCATAATTGTGACATAGTCTTTTGTAAATTCGAAGGAGTCAGACGTTGCCCCAAGGCCATATACGATTTGCTCAATCAATGGGAAGCTTACACCTATTGCGACAAGACCGAGAACTAAGCTGCTGTAAAAGGCGAATGAAGACACATGCTTTACATCATCATATTTTTTCTCTCCTAGCAAACGTGAGATGAGTGTACCACTCCCCATGCCAATCAAATTTCCTAGCGCCATAATGATCGCGAATAACGGCAAGGTTAATGCGAGTGCTGTTAACATGGCAGTATCATTTAGCATACCAAGGAAATAGGCATTCAAGATGGAATAAATGACACTCATTGATGTGCCTAGCATCATCGGTACAGCAAAGTGAGCTACAGCCTTTGCGACCGGTGCTTTTTCAAAGTAATAGAGGTTTTCTGCATCCAAGTGGATCACTTCTTTCTTTTAAACATTTATCTAACGGTGTTAGTTTGAATCTTACAGTGTTAGATGTTATCATTAACTTATGAATCTGTAAAGCATAAACTTACAGTGTTAGATGAAATGGAGGATACCAATGAAAAAACAGCAGCCTCAGATTTCGGAGGATAAGATTTTAGAAGCCTCATGGGAGCTTCTTGGAGAGGAGGGTATCGAGAAACTCACTATGAGACGATTGGCACACAGACTTGGGATTCAGGCGCCCTCTTTGTATTGGTACTTCAAGAGCAAACAAAATCTCTACCAGCGGCTAGCCAACCAGGTATCTAAAATAATTTTGGAGGAATTCCACTCCGAAGGGGATTGGAAGGAACAGTTGACTGAGCTTGCGGTAACGGTAAAAAGTGTGCTCAGCCGCTATCCATGCTCTACGCAGATTATGATGATGACACTGCCCCACGAACCAGATATCATCCGATTCACCAACCGGATGCTGCTATGCGTGGAATCAACACCGCTTGAGCAAGTGCAGAAAATGCAAGTGGTTACTACACTCGTTAACTATGTCTATTACTTTGTTCTAGATGATGAACAACATCAACGTAATGTCTCCGCTATCCTTCAGGCCAAGGAAATGCTTCCAAGAGAAGAAATGATTTGCCTTTTAGACTCTATGAATGAGACGGATGTGGGACTGTTTCGGAGGATGTTCAAGAACGGATTATTTGAGCTGATGGGGACTGACAGAGCATTTGAATTTGGTTTGAAGTTGATTTTGCTCGGGGTCGATCAAGTTATTAAGGAACAGTTGGAGTAAATGTAAAAAAAACGCCCATCCAGTTAGGATGGGCTGATATGCTAGCTATGTATTATAACCAGTTAGAAGGCCTTCTACAATCTACAGAAGTCCTAACTAAACTGCACCGTTAGTTGAAGAATAAGTTAACGCTTAGCCTCATTTTCTTTTGGATTTGTTATTCCAATGTTGTGATAGGACACCACATTTAAAAAATATTAAAATCCCATTCTCTAGATATTTGCTGTAACAGCATAACACCTGCAACACTATTTCCAAATTCGTCAATGGCAGGACCATAAACCCCTATTCCACAGCCATCCATAAATGGGGAATCATCGGATCTAGCTCGAGGAGGAATTACTGCCAATATCCCGCCCGATACTCCACTTTTTGCAGGAATACCTACAGATGCAGCAAATTTACCAGAAGCATTGTACATACCACATGTCACCATCAACGCTTTTGTTAACCTAGCCACTTCCTTAGAGAAGATTTGCTCCTTACGGATAGGATGATATCCGTCATTTGCCAGGACTAAGCCAATCATGGCTACATCTTCTGTAGTTACTTCAATTGAACATTGCTTTAAGTATACCTCTATTGCTTCTTCTACAGAACAATCTAAGAATCCCATTTCTTTTAGATAATAAGCTAAAGCACGATTTCGATGAGCCGTTTGCCACTCAGATTGAAATACTTCTTCATTGATAATTGGGTGTCTTCCTACCATTCTATCTATTAAGAGGCATATAGATTCCACTTTTTCAACTGAATTTCTTCTCCCTAATAATGAGGCAACAGTGATTGCTCCAGCATTTATCATCGGATTGAAAGGTCTTCCAGGTTTATGAACTTCTAGACGAATAATCGAGTTAAAAGCATCCCCGGTTGGTTCGACGTCCACCCTTTCTAACACATATGAAATGCCATAATCTATACATGCAGCTATAAAGCCAATTACCTTCGATATACTTTGTAAGGTAAAAGCGGTATCAAAATCACCTGTCTTTACCATCGTACCGTCTGAACCAATGATACAAATACCTAACTGCGAAGGATTTGCTCTTTCTAAAGCTGGTATGTAGTTAGCACATTTCCCTAAGTTCGCATAAGGTCTGCTATCTTGTATCCACGCTTGTATTTTGTGGAAATGTCCATGATTATCAAATCTAATTTGTGTACCTTGCTGTACAACTTCCATATCTTCTCTTCCTTTCGGTATCTAGTGCACAGTAGTGGCTTAAATGGCCTAGTAACTACTTACATATATACCACAAACCAAGAAATCTAACTACATTTACTTTATAAAGGGAAGGTATATTTATCGAAATAGTCGAAGACAATAGAACGCTTCTTTTTCATATTATAAGGGTACTAATTTATTCTCCAGTTTCTGTACTATTTAAAACTATCGTTCAACCTCTAAATCTCTTTTGAACTAACCTGTATTTTTAGTTTAATAAGAAAAGAGCCGTCTTACCAGCTAAGTGATCTTCAAGTAAAGCACCCGTTTTTTGAATAAGAACAGCATTACTTTATTAAGAAGTAATGCTGTTCTTATTCTGTTGTATAAATGAGAGTATCGTACAAATCTATTTCACATAATGTTTTTTAAAATCTGGATGGATGGAAAATTTACGACGTAAATTGACGAGGTTTTTCCCAAAACTCACCTCCAACAGTTCTTTATGTTTTTCCATGATTTCCATTAGATACAAATCATGAATCATGACCTCTGTAATTGGCATGACTAAACCTACATGCATTGTCCATGCAGCACGGCTATCTTTACCCAGTGAGACAATACCTGCTACTACTTCCGAATCATCTCTACTGATGACAATCCACCGTCCACCATACTCTTCTGTAATTTCATGACCCATATAATGGAGGTAAACATTTGCAAAATCAGAGGTGATTTCCCCATAAGCAATTATCGTTACGTTGACTCCTCTTTTTGCTGCCTTGCTTAGTTCAAACTCCAATTCTTCGAATTCCTCTTCCCAAACCTCTAAGAGAATTCTTTTTTTAGCAGATATTATACAAGCTTTTACCTTATCAATTATTTCATTGCATCCCGTGATATTCCAGATATTTTCACGGTCATTTACTGAATTTTTAAAATCCTCTAATGATTTTTCTGCAAGTTCGAAATGCTCTTCCGCTTTCATCCGACGATTTTTAATTAGCTCCTTTGCAGGAATAGGAGTATACAGTGGTGTGTTTCCTGGACTGATTAGAATGTCTCCTTGCATGGCAAGACTCTCTAGAACTTCATAAATTTTTGATCGGGGTACACCTGATTGTTTTGCAACTGCATAACCAGTTAATGGCGATTCTTGTAATAAGGTTAGATATGCTTTTGCTTCATATTCGGTAAAATTCAAATTTTTTAATGTATCTAAAATGTTTTCTTTCATAAATCCTCCAACACAAATTTATTTGTAACTAATAGTTTAACAAAGTCTATTGATTTTTTCTGAAATATTCTGATATACTTTTGTTTGATAGTAGTTACTTTGGTAGCCACTATCAGAAGGGGAAGGGAGAAACAACATGGATAGCTTACTAATATATATTTCAATTGCTGCAATGATGGTTATCATACCTGGTGTAGATACGATGTTGCTAGTGAAAAATACGCTCGCCTATGGTCCGAAAGCTGGACGATTTACGGTACTCGGAATGGCAACGGGACTTTCTTTTTGGACGCTTATTGCCATTCTTGGTTTATCTGTTGTCATAGCAAAGTCCGTTGTTCTTTTCAGTATCATCAAATATATGGGAGCCGCCTACTTAATTTATTTAGGGATAAAAAGTTTTTTTACTAAGAGTATGTTTTCTTTAAAAGAGATTCAAACACAAGCAAATACACCTACTAAATGTTCAAATCAGCATAATAAAAGTTCCTTTATGCAAGCATTACTTAGTAATATTCTTAATCCAAAGACTGTTTTGGTTTATATAACTATCATGCCTCAATTTATCGATTTGAACGACAATGTAAATCAGCAATTGTTTATGTTAGCCTTAATCCTTACTTTACTCGCTGTTTGTTGGTTTCTAGCCCTTGTTTATATAATTGATTATGCAAAAAAATGGTTGGACAACTCCAAATTCCAGCAGGCATTCCAAAAATCAACGGGTTTAATTTTAATTGGTTTTGGAATAAAAACAGGAATTTAAATTCATTTACTAACACACCACAACTTAAGATTATAATAGACAAAATAGACCATCTAAAATGATGGTCTTGTTTCACTAAAGCACCGTTAGTAATAAGAACAGAGACACTTATTGAACAATCGCGCCCGATTGCGGAATAGCTCTCACTTTATAAAATTTAGTTTTATTATTTATTTCCATTGAAGTTATAAATAGATAACCAAACAAAATAGTTAGTAATAATAAGATCATCAGATTTATAAATTTCCAAACTCTGTATGGCAAATGGCAAATATGACATAGCTACCCGAATTACATTCACCCCAAATGGTGCGCTACTAATGGTTGAATGTTCTTTTGGAAAACTGGATTCTTCCTTGCATATTTAAGCTATTATTAACATCAATAATAACTTGTAAATTAATTTTCAAGAATATGGCCCGCTTGTTGAACAAAAATTAAACAACACTCTTCAACTAAAATGCCCCTTTAGTTTAAGTGTAACATTTCACAAACTAAATCACCCTAGCCTTTAACATAGCCTAACTTTTTTAAAAATAATAATGATGTATATGAAAAAGACAGTTATTCCATTTTTTTGAAGGCTATAGAAGTATTAAGTAATAGAGAATAGAGTCCTTAGCTAATTTAAATTAGAACTTAAAAAACAACACCGCTCATAAATTGAGCGGTGTTATTTATACTTAATTGTAAAAGAAAAGAATAAAATAAATTAAGCTATCAAAGCTGTTATTGTATGAAATTTGAAATAGGAATTTTTTTTATTATTATTTACTAATCCTCCACTATTATTACTCACATCTCTCCGTGTGAATAGGCTCTTTTTGCGGCAACTATAGCAATAGGTTACTTTATCATCCTCGTTTTTTTTTTAAATAATTTCCCCTCCCTGTTTCAATATTTATTGTTTAAAAAATTGAATAATTTAAAGGAGAAAGTAACATAAGATTAACCAATAAAGAGACTTCCTAACTTCCTAATCGATTGTGGTATCGTAATATGATTAAAATGCTATAGCATTTGTTTTTTCCGCAACGTTAAATTTCCCGCTTAATAAGTAGCGGTGATATACTAGTGGAAAGGATAATATTGGAACTGGAAAGTGAGATATTAACTTAAAGCAATACATAAAAAAACGTAGAGATTTGCTAATCTCTAAAACAATATTTGATAATTAAAATTACCTTATGGTAGGTAATTCTTATTAAAAATTAACATAAAGGGAGATTAAAATTGGAATACAAAACTAAGATTAGAGCATTTCAAAATTTCAGAACTGAATGGAGTAGGGTAAAGAAAATATATTACGTTACGATTTTTTCCTATGAGGAAACAATCTCAAGAGTAAATGATGAATTGGAAACAAAATTAATTTCTAATAACAATAAATTTCACTATAAAAATGAACTAATATCTAGGTCTCCGAGTGAATTAACAAGGAATTTATCAGATAGATATGCAAATATGTTAAGAGAATCATTGTTTGTAAGGCTTATATCAATTATGGAATTATATTTCAATGATGTTTTGCTAGAATTAGGTGAAATAACATTAAACCCTTTTAAAACAGAGGGCACTAAGGAATATAAAGTCGTTGATTTACTCAACATTAGTGATATAAAGGAAATCCAAAACGAAATTATTCAAAATAAAGTAAGAAATGTTGTATTAGGTGGTTACAAAGAAATAAATAAGTTTTTAAGGACGAAATTAAACATAAATACAGCCAACTCCAACTTAGACGAAACAGAAATAAAGGAGTTATACTCGAGAAGGAATCTCCTTGTACATGCTGGTGGCATCATTGATGGAATTTATTTTGATAATTTTATACAAGGTGGAAGTGAGAGTGTTGGAAAACGCTTAACCGTTCAAGAAGACTATTTTATAGCTTCGTTAGAACTGGTACTTAATTACGTAGAATTTGTTACGATAAAGATTGAAGAAGTTTACGACTTTTCTCAACTTGATTTGAAAAGAAAGCAAATAAAGCAAGCCAAAAGAAGTCAAAAGCTAAGTAATAAAACTAGAGAATTGTCTTGTACAATTATCTTTAAATCTAAGCAGGATATATTGACTTATTTAGATAGACAAAGTGAATTTGGCTTTGATAATAAATATTTATTAGGTAGTATACTTACCGAAACAATTGAGGTTGAGGATTTCATCGTTAAATTAACAGTAAAAGGACGTATAGATATTGTAGGTACATTTGAAGGGTATTATAGAATGTTAAAACGAAAAGAGATAATTAATGACTTTACTATAATTTTTAGTCAACTATACACCACTACTAATGATGAAAACTGGAATACGTAATGTTTACCCGTTCGTTTTAATCCTTTTTCTTTTATTTAAATGTTATATAGTACTTGTTAGAAATTGAGATATTAGAATATGCGGGCTTTATAGTTAAACGAGAATCTTCAAGGGCTATGAAAAGTGGTGGAAGAGGAGCTCGATATACACTCAATCTATGTAATTTATTAGAGGTTATTCCTCATGGGAGATTAACAAATGATCTTCTTAAAAAGTGGTTAACTCATGAGAAAGAGTACACTCAAATTTTCAAAAAAAGTAAATTAGATGAAGTGGAATTGCCGGAATTAGATGAGTTTAAAGAGTTAGGTATCTTATCGTCAGATATTAAAATTTTAGAGAAGTCTAATGCCTATCCATACGGATTAACAGATTATAAAATATCAATATTAAAAAATGCTGGGTATGAATCGGTAAAAGATTTATTCAATGCTAATGATAATGAAATTTTAAAATTAGAAGGAATAAGCTATTATTGGCTTGGAAGGATTAAAAGTGTAATAGGTCAGGCTATTTGGATGTGATTTTAATCAATCTTTTTTATAAAAACTAAATTCCCTGCAAAACCAAACCCACTCATTTGATCAATCTTTTTTCAAAATGAGTGAGTTTCTTCTTTAAAAAAATCAATGGTTGAAGCATACTTTTAATCAAACTTTATTTCAAACCTACAGCCATTTTGCAGAGGATTTCTTTAACATTTTTATTTTCAAAAGGAGTATCATATGGAAAAGGTATTAAAGTTTATAATCGCCATCTCATTATTAATTCTTGCCCTTAATAGTTTCCGTGTTGTTAGCTACCTACGCAACCTCACTGAATTAATGGGAGCATTAATAAACACTACAAATTAGAAGCGATTTATCGTGCTACAAACGGGCACGATGGTTGAACAAGTGATACGTGATTTATTAAGAAATATGGTAAGTAATAAAACGCACAGGCACAAAAATCTGTGCGTTTTTTCTAGCTTATTTTATTGTTAATCAATGTCTAAAACATATGCAAAATCGGTTGCTATTTGACTCGCTATTGGTGATTTTCTCCCCATCTGACGAGCAAAAATCACAACTAAATATCATGCTGGATGATGTGAATTTTAAAGGTCACGGGTTTACCGATAATTTCTTTATTCGTCCTAAAGATGTACTTCCATTTTTCGAACAGTTTAGTCTTGAAAAACTACATTTGCTTAATTCGAAAGTTTTTTATATCTACGTGAGGCAGAACTCCTTAGCCGACCGCCTGAAGTGGTGTCTGCGTGGCTAGACTTAGCAGAGCAAGTATGCGAACGCGAAGATATGCTGGGTTTAGCAGAACATATTATGTATATTGCCAAGAAAGTCAAATAAGCACTCTTCAACTAACGGGTGCTTAGTTAAATATTCGCTAGCCGAAATAATTAATAATATTAATGCGTACTTTAAAGTTAAAACCATAACATTGAGTTACTAACTATAATGTAAAAACCTTATGGTGCAATTAGATGGGTTACCAACTAAAATTAAATATTACGAAAAACCCGTATTTTGTTGCTGTTATTGAATTTTTGAGATACCGACTATAATGTAACTGGACATCCAGTTAGATCATAGTTGGCAACTGATATTTAAATCACCTCTCTAGTTTACTGAGTGGTGTTTTTTTATTGGATAATTATATTAAAATAGCTGATTGCAAAAATTTTCACTTGAACCAACGGAACAGTATGATGAAACCAAGTGGTTATTAAATCGTATGTATTATTAAAATATTTTGACATATTGAACTTTAAAGATGTGTGGAGAAACGATTCTGACATTGTAAAGGAGGTGATAAAAGGTGAGTGTTCAAATTGAATTTGGTGATACTTCTTTAATATTGAATATATCAGGCAAGACAATGGTTACTACATTAAGAAAAAAGATAGAAATTCCTTACAATTCGGTTGAAGAAGTACAAATTAGTAATTTCAAGTTTCCTTTGACAGCTGTAAAAAGAACAGGTATTACTACAATTGGCTATAAAGCTGGGATTTTCATTATTGATAAAAAGAAATATTTCTTATCCTATCATGACGCAAATAAAGTAGCTATCCTTGGTTTGAAAGGATTTGAATTTGACAAAATAGTGGTTGAAAGCGAGGATCCAGAACAACTAGAGAAAAATATCTTGATGCGTTGCTCTCACATAAATGATCAAACGCCCTAATTATATAGGCTCTATCTTCAGGGTCTTATCGTATTTCCAGTGTGACAAATTGTGAAGCAGACTTCAAAGAGGATGCAGAATCCGTTTGGAATTACTATAACAGCTATAATGTTCCAGAATATTTAGCTGTTAAGGAAATAAATGTAATGGTTAGCCAAGGAAATCACAGCTTCCTTGGCTTTTTTAGTTGTTAGGTGAATATCGGCAATTCAGAAGGTGAAGCACTCTTCAGACATATTAAGAGAGAGAATATTGAATTTTGGAGTTAGCAACTATGTTGTAACTGAACAGGTTTTTTCTAATGAGTGGCTTGTCCTAAAAGAAGGATTAATATTGAGAAGAATGAGTTCTTTTTATTGATGAAAATCGTTGTAATCACTTTCTTCTTCCCCATATAACCCATGCCTTGTGGTGGATTCTAGTGTATTTATACCGAAAAAGTGAATCTTTCAACCAACTAGGATTTCTGTTGTATTTATTCAAAAGTTATAAGCCAATTAAGCGTGTTGTCACCAAAATTTGTTAGCGTATAGACAAATTTTTCTTTTTGCCATGTTGCAAGGCTACCTTGATCATTTGCATCAATATGCAGATGGCCATATTGCTCTGGAATTGGCATCATATGTGTTTCCAAAAATTCCACAGTTTCTTTTGCTATCGTTAAGCTTTCCTCTGATTTTTCTGTTGTTGAACGTGCAATAATGGCCCAGCGCCCTTCATTCCAACTTGTAAATATTGAGCCTGCTCCTGCATCTTGATACCCAGTTATACCATGCCCTAAATCAACAGCTTCCCCATCACTGAAAACCGTTTTATCTATTTCTTCACCTGCGGATTTTGCCGTGGCATGTTTAGTAATTACTAACTGCCCAACTAATTGCCCACTTTCTTTTATCTTAGGATCGTTCATCTCTAGTTGTTTGTCTGTTTGATAAAATTCAAAAGTTACAACATTCTGTTTTGAAGAAGCAATAGCCGTTAAATGTTTTCCTTTTGTCACAGGGAAATCTGTTGGTAACTGAATGTCCCAGTCACTCGGGATAATACTTTCGAAATTTGTATTTCTAGCATTACTATCACTTGTTACGTTTTCATTCGATTTAACTGGTTCTTTATATTCTGTTCCTAGCTCTTCTGACTGACCATTATTTATTTCAACATCGTCTACTATTTGTTCAGGATCATCCTTTTGTAAAGCTTTATTATCTTCATTTCCACAAGCAGTCATCATTACAAAAATAAAAGGTAGTATTATTAGCTTTTTCAGCGTAATCCCTCTCTTCTTTTTTGTTTATCTTCTTCAATTGAATTTACCCTAAAAACCTCTTTCAAAAACTAATCTTAAACTAGGATAGCCGGTAGTATAACTTCAATAGGACTAAAAATATAACTCATAATGAGAACAACTTATAGTTGATAACCTATCCAATCATATTCATTTTGTTTAAGTTTTTAGCAAAGATTAAGTTTATAAATTAATGTTTAAATATGGAAATGTTAAACTCGCTTGCTTATAATTCATATAAGCGAACGATTTTTTTATATTGCCATGCCGTATTAAAACAGTAACAAACAAATAAAAGTAGAGAAAAATAGAAGAAAGGTGATGTGTACGATGGAACAAAATACTATAGACATGGAAGCACTTTGGACAATTCGTACGGAGCAATTCAAAAAAATATTTTTAATTGGACTACAAAAACAATTACCACAGTCTTATGAAGAAGAACAGGAACTCTTTGCAAGAGTTGAAGCGAGAAAAAACGAAATAATGGAACAAACATTGACTAGTAACACCTTTATGGTGATACATGACAATGGATCAAAAATGACTGTAGGATTAATGGTTAATAAAATCGAAGAAGTACCGGAAGGGATGGTATCTTTAAGCCTGTCCGCGGAAGAATATGTAGTTTTTAGATTTGAAGAAAAACATATTTGTTCTTTCTGGCGGTATTTTAGTTCCCAGGATAATCAAAAGAAATACGATCTCGATATAGGAAAAGCTAGGCTCGAAACATTTAATGATTCTTTACAGCCAAAAGGAATGACTGAGATTTACTTTCCTAAGGTGAGCAGATCGTTGTGAAATACAGCTCATTAATAAAAGGAGATAATGATGGATAAGCTATTACAAGAAATTATATATTGGGTTAGAATGACGAATGAACAAATTATTATTGGTGTTTCAGGACATGGTGCTGCGGGAAAAACAACGTTTGCCAATAGATTAATAAGCCTACTAAATGAAAATGAAGTGAATTATATTAATACAGATCCATATATTATTACCTCAAACATTCGAAAACATGCCATTATCGACTATACATACCAAAACGAAAATCATCGGTATAAAATGACGGCATGCCATCCATCAGCTCATCATTTAATTTCTTTAGAAAGAGATATTCAAATGGTTAGAGATGGTTTAGATTTATATACGATTGATACAGATTATATGAAAAGCGAGCTAATATCTTCGAAAAACAAAATTACGATTGTAGAAGGAATGAGTGTAGGATTTATTAATCCAGATTTATTTGATTTAAAAATTTACTTCTATACAGATGGTGAAACAGAATTAATGAGAAGGTCGGGCCGTGATATTGTTGAAAGGGGTGCCGATCTGAATTACTTAACACAATCTCATGATGAAAGAAGAATTCAGTACGAAGTGTTTATGCATCCGTACAGTAAGCATTTTAATATCATTATCAAAAATTCTAATGACACAGTTTATATAGAAAAAAATACATTTAAATTTCCAGTTTCATAGATATATGATTACTATAATAACTAACGACATTGACAAAAACATTGTAGAAATATTATATTAGAAGTCCTGCCAACAAACGTTGGCGTAAAGGGGACTGTGAAAAGTTCATTCTTATTTGAAAGAGGATGGATAAAATGAATAAAGAAATGTTAATGGAAAGTGCACGTAACATGAAAGTAAAAGCATATGTACCGTATTCCAAATTCCCGGTTGGAGTAGCATTATTATTAAAAGATGGTACTGTAATTAATGGAGTAAACGTGGAAAACGTTTCATTAGGTGCAACTAATTGTGCTGAGAGAACAGCTATATATACTGCAGTAGCGAATGGTTATAAAAAAGGTGATTTCCAAGCTATAGCTGTAGCAGGCGATACGGTTGATTTTCTTCCACCATGTAGCATTTGCAGACAAGTTTTAGCTGAATTTTGTTTACCTGAAATGCCAGTTTATTTAACTAATGAAAAGAAAGATATATTAGAATTGACCTTAAGAGAATTATTACCTTACGCATTCACAGATTTAGAGATGTAATATTAAGATATAGATATTATTATACAATAAGTATTAGGAGCCTTTTTTATTGAGTTTTCTCAAAATAGGCTCCTTCTATTTGTTCGGAGCGAAGGCGGCGACTCCTAGGGGACAAGCACGGGGGAGAGACTACAGGCTCGACCCGTGCCCCGTCCGTCATAGCGGAGAACAAAGACCTTGGAGAAGACAAAAAAGCCCCGGTAATTTTACATGTCGTAAAATTTTCGGGGCTTTTGGTTTTCTAAGGTGGGTTTTGTCCCAGCCTCTATCGAAGTGTATTAAAATTATTTTAATTTGTCTTTTTCGGGGTAAACCATGTGATAATGAACGCTATCATAGAGATAACAAACATATATAAGTATGTGTTACTTGTTGCACCAATATAACCTGTCGTAGATTCTAAAGAGACATTCAATAATTGAATAGAATAAATTGTCATGATAACTGCTGTACCAATCGCTCCAGCCAGTTGGCGAACTGTATTATTGATCGCAGATCCGTGAGAGGCTAATTCTTTTGGTAATGAATTTAACGCGGCTGTGTTTAATGGCATCGTAATAAACGCCAAACCTATACGTAATAAAATTGTACGAACTAAAATATATGCTGTTGTTGTTTCTGGTGATAAATCAATCACTGCAAGCATGGATAAAGCGATTAAACCTGTTCCTAGAATGAATAAAGGTTTTGCTCCAAATTTATCGAATAGCTTACCGGTTACTGGGGAAAGCATAGCATTGATAATGGCGCCAGGTAATAATAATAATCCTGCTTCAAGTGCTGTAAAACCTCGGCCATCTTGCAAATAAATCGGCAGTAATATTAAATCGGCATACATTAATATTGTAATCGCAATATTGACTATCGACGTCATCGTAAAAATTTTAAATCTGAATACATTTAAATTCAATAAAGGTTCAGTAGCCTTTATTTGTCGATGACAGAATAATATTGTTACAAGCAAACCGGCAATAATTGATGTAATGACGATAAGATCATCCCATCCTTTGCTGCCTGCACTACTAAAGCCAAAAAGTACAAGTCCAAAGCCAACAGTTGAATATATAACACTGATTATGTCGAGCTTTACTTTTGATGTTTCAGCTACATTAATTAAATATTTACTTGCTAGAATAATAATCAATGCTGCGAATGGAACCATGATGATAAATAACCATCGCCAAGATAAGTACTCTAAAATAAAGCCTGCTAATGTTGGTGCAATTGCTGGTGCAAAAATAATTGCAAAGCCAATCTTCCCCATCATTGCTCCGCGTTTTTCAGCCGGATATAAATAAACAATTACAGTCATCATTAAAGGAATGATAATTCCAGCACCTACTGCTTGAACCATTCTACCTGTTAATAGTATGCCGAAATTATTTGCACATGCTGAGATAATAGAGCCTATTAGTAAAAATAGCATTGAGCTAATAAATAACTGACGTGTGGAAAAACGTTTCATTAAGTAAGCTGTGATAGGTACTAACACACCATTTACAAGCATAAATCCTGTTGCTAACCATTGAATCGTTGCCGTGCTTACATCAAAAACAACCATTAAATCACTAAATGCAACATTTAACAATGTTTGATTTAATGTAGAAAAAAAGGTTCCAGTTATCATTATAATAATTAGTAACTTTTTAGTACTATTTGATATTTCATTTTGCATATTAATTTCCTTCCCATATAATACATATTATCGACATAGTGTCTGAAAAATATCATAGCAGAAGAATTAAAACGTCCATATACAATCAAGTCATTTCTGTCGATTAGTAGAAATTTAATATATAAAAGGAATGATTTAAATGTCTTTTAAAGAAGATCCTCGTGCCATTCGTACACAGGAAATGCTTAAAGCTACCCTACTTGAACTGTTACAAGAAGGTCACTCTCTACACCAAATTTCTATTCAAGAATTAACGAAGAGAGCAAATTTAAACCGAACCACCTTTTATTTACACTATCAAAATATTAATGAATTAAAGGAACATTTAACATATGACATTTTACAAGTGCTAACAGACAAAATAGAAAATTTGACTGCCGTTTTTGATAGGAATAGAAAAGAGAACTTAATACAGCTATTGGATTATCTGCGTGAGCAAAGAAATCATATACTTGCGTTAGTGCAGTTTGAACAAGTTGAAAAACATTTACTTTTTTTGATGAAGGATTTGATTGTAACCCGGAGAAATCAATCTAAAAATATAGGAAGAAAAACCTTTGTAGACAAAGATATTAAAACTGCTTCTATTGTCGGCGTCATTATGTGGTGGTTAAAATATGGCTTACATTTAGATTCAGCATATATTGCTGATCAAATCAATCTTATGTATAGAACTTGAGTGTTCGCTACTTTTTATATTGTCCTTTCAAATGCAAAATGTTCCCTATCTATGGAAACAAATAGGGAACATATAATGGCGGCTCCTTCCTTTAAATCAAAAAGTAAAGCAATTGCGCCTCTTGTGGGATGAGTGAGACAGACAAGTCATCACAAATTGATATTGAAAAGGTTAACTGGTTTTACTCCGTTGGGTAATTTTATCTAAACCTTGTTTTTTATTTCCAAAATAAAAAGAAGGAAAAATAAATGTGCATATAAAAAAAGAAAGAGCCAGTTAAAATCCAAGATAGCTTCAAAAGCTTACCTATTGCTAACGGGCAATAAACAATTTATTATCAGTGCTCAATAAATTATTTATTTGATACGTGTTATATTACCTTATCCACATGCTTACTTTTTCATATTCTGTAAGTATCAGTAGGAAAGGGGGTATATATGATGTCTGGATATGAAGGTCAAGGTGGCGGCGGTTACGGTAATAGTGGATCGGGCTTCGTTTTGCTTGTAGTACTGTTTATCCTACTTATTATTGTAGGAGCAAGCTTTATTTATTAAGCATGGTGGAGAATAAGGTAGTGTTTCAGCTTTGACTACAAGACTTTTGGTCGTGGGTCATTTTATTTGTCAGTTTTCTACACGATCTTTAAAAAGAAAAAAAAAGAATCAATTAGGTTATAATGATACATTCCCATTTTGTATCTCTTTTCTAAAAAAGTCGACTTCCTCTTAAGTGAGCTAGTCGATTTTTTTTAGCATCTACAATAAAAGTTAGCATATGCAAAAATTTAAATACATAAAAATGCGTGTCATCTTTCATTTCTTTTATACTTGAATTAATTAGAAAAATGTAAAGGATTGTAAGATGTGAATTACGAGGAATTCTGTCATTTATTTTTCTTGAGGTTCAAGTTACTTTAAGGTTTATGATGTATTTAAGGAGGTAATTATTTGAAGCATTCTATTACTATTAAAGAATTATCTAAAAAGACCGGTATTTCCCCAAGCGCAATCAGATTTTATGAAACAAAAGATTTAATTCGTTCCAATAGAAATATGAGCGGCTACAGAGTATATGAAGATGATCAGATAGAAATGTTAAAGTTAATAGCCAGCTTGCGACTTATAAATGTGCCTCTAAAAGATATTCAAAGATATCTCCTAGAAAAAGATAATTTTCGAAAGCACGAGATGGTAACTGTATGGAAGAGCAATCTTGAGAAGCAAAGAAAATTATTAGATGTTAGCTATCGTTTTTTAGATAGCAATTCCTTAAATGAGCCAATTTATTTAAAGGAAAAATCTGAAGAAGTAATTATTTGGTTTGATAGTGAGGGCGAAGTTGGTGAATTTGGTGAGCATATTAAAGCGAAGGCAAAGCTGTTAAAAAGGAGGAACATTACATTTGAGAATTGTTATTTAAGGTATTTATCTGGAGATCATTTTTTAAAGGTAAGGATTGGTTTTGTAATAGACTCCAAAGTAGATTTAGAGCAAATAGAGAGACCTTTTACAATAGAAATTATGCAGCCTTGTATTGTACTTGCACTTCCATTTAAAGAGTCTATTAAGATGGTTAAATATGGGTATTTGAAATTATTGGAATACGCAAATGAAAATGAGTGGATTCCAGTTGGTTCTATAATGGAATGCTATTACGGAAATGATTTTATGGAAATGGAAATTATTTTGCCTGTATTTCATTTAGAGGAAGAGGAGAGGAAGTAATTGTCCAATGAAGAGCTAATATTGAAGTTAGTAAAATTGCAAGGAAGCTATTTCGAAATTGGTGTACAGCAAGGTGAGGAATTACTTACTTCGGTAGCATCTGAAAATCAAGAAATGTTAAAGAAGATGACAGCACATTCAAAATACGAGAAAAGTGAAAAATGGCTGGAGCAAATCTCCCCAAGTATTTTAGAAGAAATCAAAGGACTTGCAAAAGGTGCTCGAATGAATATTCCTCATGCAATTCGATTATATAGTGGATATGATATGGAATTCCCAACAATGGGCTGCACGTCTTTTGTTAGTAATGGCATGTACGTACGGAATTACGATTTTAGTCCAGACTTTTATGACTCAAGATTAGTTTTTATGAAACCAAAAGGTGGGTATGCATCCGTTGGTTTTAGTCAACAAATCATTGGTAGGCTCGATGGGATGAATGAAAAAGGTCTAGTTGTAGGATTACATTTTGTAAACAATGAAGAACGTAAAGAAGGTTTTATGGCCACTACAATAGTCCGTATTCTCTTGGATAACTGTAAAAACGTAGAGGAAGCAATTGAACTGATAGAAAAAATTCCTCATGCCTATTGTTATAATTATTCAATGACAGATAGTAGTGGAAAAGGGGTTGTTGTAGAAGCTGCTTCTAACAACATACATATCAATATAGATAAACAAATCACTTGTACTAATCATTTTGAAGCGCATAGATTAAAAGAAAAAAATAGAAAAGATATACAGAGTTCTATTTTGCGTAAAACGTACTTAAATGAACTATTAACAAAAACACTATCTAAAAATCAGTTGTACCATCAATTTAATGACGGAAAATCTCCACTCTTTTTTAATTATTACAAACAATATTTTGGTACATTACACACAGTTATCTATTCCCCACAAGATTTAAGCATCACGTTTGGAGTAGGTGAAAATTGTAAGCCTTATACAGTAAAATTACTAGATTTTATTAACCAGAACATAAGTCTACCAAGCTCTATTAGAGGAGAAATCAGACAACAGTGAATGTAACGATTGAGGCCAAATTAATCCGATCTCTGTATTCTCAATCATTTTTAAACTAATCAAATTTTATTGGTTTACTTTACTAGCCTCTCATAATTTTTGCATGGGAGTAGTATTATTAGAAAAAGCCGATGTCCCATATGTAAAAGAACATCGGCTTTTCACTATCTAAACAAACCTATAACAGACCCTAATTGTCTCATCATAGTATAACCATTCCGTATCGTACCTGCATGACCCATAAGTGTGTTGATGTGATTTGGTAGGTTTCCTAAAACACCTGGAGAAGATTGGTTCCCTCTATTATTATAAGGAGGGCCAAACTGCTGTCCTTGATAAGGGGCTCCAAACTGTTGTCCTTGATAAGGAGGACCAAACTGTTGCCCTTGATAAGGGGGGCCAAATTGTTGTCCTTGATAAGGAGGACCAAACTGTTGTCCCTGATAAGGAGGACCAAACTGTTGTCCCTGATAAGGGCCGCCAAACTGTTGCCCCTGATATGGAGGGCCAAATACTTGTCTATTTCTTGGGGGAAAAGATCTTCCCGGAACTGGTGAAAAAAGTGGCATATGCTCACCTCCTAACAGAGTAACCTATCTATAATATATGGCAGTATGCTTTATAGAATTAGACTTTTAATGGAACTATTATAAGAAGAAAGAAAATATACTTTACCATCAACTATTTTATAACTCATATTAACTGAATCATTTAATTTGTTAAAAAAAGGATAAATAGTTCTCCTTAGCTTTAAGAATTGTGTTATAATTTAAATATCAGTGTGCAGCAATAAGTAGGGCCATCTGTATGGTCTTGCTTTTTTTGTGCCGTTTTTGCACAATTTTTTTTGTTTGCAGGTATCTGCCATCTGAAATATTACAGTATGGAGATGAAATTTATGCAATACAGAGAGAATCGTCTACCTCAAAATGCAAAAGAAGGTATTTTGTTTTTATTAATCATTTCAATTATTTCCGTCAACACGATTGCTCCAATTATTATGGGGTTGGAACGTGAATTTAGCAAAGAAGTTTATATAGATACACTAAAGATTATTCCTATTATGTGGGTCGTCGTAGTATTATTAGTTAGACTAGTTGCAGGACCACTTGTAGGTAAAATAATGCCAAAGTTTGTTGGACAAACTGATGGCTTTAATGCTCGTATTTTATTGAATACTGTATTAAATGTAACCGTTTTGTCTATCTGTTTATCTATAATCGGCACATGGATTGGCATGGGTGAAGTTACTCTAGATCCTTTTAAAAACTTTCTTCATATTTGGCCGAGAAACTTCGCTATCGCATTTTGGATTGAATTGATTGTTGCACAGCCTATTGCAAGATTTGTTATGAAAAAAATGCATCAAAACAAAGCAAATAAAGTAGTAAGTGCCTAATTAATACGAAAATAGAGAGAGCCCTGCCTGAACAAATTTTGTTCAGGCAGGGCTCTTATTTTTTTTATATCTTTGATACACCATTCAGCTATTGGAGGCATAACCCGGAGTTGAGAAACTGGGGTCTTACTACTAAGAACGATTATCCTTCAGCTCTTTATATAGTTAATTTAATTTAAGACATTATCTACATTATGCTGTGATATGTTGATTTCGTCTTATTTTGGACAAGTTTATCGCAAGAATATGTAAAAGAGAGCTTTTTCATTTGCCTATCTAAAAATAAAGGATTATACTAACAAAGTTATATAAACAAAGTACTCTAATTAAAGTACTTTATTTAAAGTATATAAGAAATTAATTTTATTTGAAAGAAGGAAAATTAAACACATGAAGTTTACACAATTTTTGAAAACAAAGGGAGCTATTGCTTCTATTTTTATGGGGATATTTTATGCAGTTGCAATGCTAGGTATCTTTTTACCTGGGTATACGGCTATTCCAGGTAATATCGATAAACTACCTATAGCGATCGTTAATGATGATGCTGGGGAATACGGTACGATGATTGCCGATCAGCTAAAAGAAAATTTACCTTTTGAAGAGGTTAAAACAGATTTAACCAATAAAAGAGCATTAGAACAATTAGAAGAGAATGAAATTACTCTAGTAGTGCACATTCCAAAAACATTTTCAGCAGATATGGAAAACGGTGAAGTATCATCCAGTATTGATTTCACAGTAAATGAAGCAGGAGCAACGGTTGTTTCATCCTCTATGACATCTATTATTACGCAAATAAACAATCAGTTAAGCGCTCAGTTTTCTCAGCAAACAGCACAGGGAGTATTAATGAACTTTAATGTGCCGGAGGAGCAAGCTGCTGATATGGCAAAAATGATTGAAACTTCTTATGTTGGAAACGTAGTGACTATAAATGACATTCCAGATGGTATGCATAACAATATGTTGCCTATGTTCTTAACGATGGCTGGTTATGTAGGGGCAATGATTGCAGCAATGCAATTAGTAGCTTCCTTTAACGAAAGTCGTGGGAAAGCGAGTAAAACTCGTTTATTCGTATATGTGCAATTGACTGCGTTAATAATCGCAGTATTAGCAGGATTAGCATCAATGGGTATTGCTTATCTAGTAAATGAACCAAGTGGAGAACTATTCTTAAGTCTTTTCGGACAGCAAGTTTTAAACTACATGGTTGCCTTCAACTTTACAGCAATGTTTATATTCCTTGTTGGAGAGGGTGGTATGATTCTCAACATACCAGTGCTTCTTGTACAAACAATTGCTAATGGCGCTACAATTACAAGAGACATGATGTATGGTCCGTATGAATGGGTAAGTTATATTTCGCCTATGTATTACTCTGTCCAAGCATACTTTGCTAATATGTATAGTAGTATTAGTCCAGCGCCTTTTGTATGGGGTATGATTGCAGTAGGTTTAGGAGCAATGCTAATTAATATTTTGCTTGTTGCCTTCGTCCATAAAAAAGTTCCATTAGAAGCTACTTTGGTAGAGGATACAAAGGATGTTATAAATAATACTGAAATTACTGTATGATTTTGCTACAATGAATATAATTCTTGCCAAAGGAGCGGTACTATATGGCAATTCAAATATATATTTTGGGTAAATTAATGCAGGATAATAACTATCCATATAAATTAAAAAAAGAGCTTTCAGAGCCTATCCCCTTTGACCAATTAGGCGGAGTTACAGAAAGCAAACTGTACTATCACTTTGAATCGTTAGTAAAGCAAGGGCTAATAGAGCCAGTAGAAATTATTAAGGAAGAACATCGACCAGATAAACAAGTATTTGCTATTACTGATAAAGGTAGAGAAGCCTTACCACAAAAGATTTATCAATTATTTGGGAATGCCGATACAATTAGCGGAATGGTTATAGCGTTAGCGAACATTGAATACGTGGATCGAGAAAAAGTGATTGAGTTACTTTATCAAAAACTAGCTAGAATCAAAGAACATTGGGCTCATATTAAGGATTTGGAAATTAAAGTACAGTTATCGGAAGAAAAAGAGCATTTAGTAAAGTATCTTGGAGAATATTTTTCAAGTAAAAAAGAGCATACTACGTATTGGCTCGAGGAGTTAATTAAAAGAATTGAAAGAAATGAAATATAAAATAAGGGTTATTCAGCTATGGAAATGGCTGAATAACCCTTTTTCTTATGAAATACATTTATGGTTTTTTGCATACAAATTATTATTTCAAACAATTCAAAGGAACCAATTTACGAGCAAATTTACTTGCAGATTAAAAAACTAATCCTTACAGGTGAATTAAAGAAAGGGCAGTCCCTACCTTCTATGCGACAGCTTGCAAAGGATTTAGACATTAGCGTTATTACAACTAAGCGGGCGTATGAATTGGAGAAGAATGGCTTTATTTATTCCATAGTGATATTATTTGTAATACTTTTAAAGATTTTTCAAGACTCTATTCCTAGGATTACCGAACCAATAACAAATACGGTTGTTCTCGTTGGTTTTGTAATTTTAGCAATTGTGGTTGGTATATCGCAACTAACAAGAAGTAGTGATTAGTAAGCCAAAAATTTTATAATACTTGGATAAAAAGCTGTTTAGACTTATTGAGCAGTTTTTTTATCCATTATAAGGGAAATAATGTTAAAATAGATTAAAATGGAGGTGAGAAGTTTTTGAAACTATCGATTCAAGCAGGTTTAGCTATAATGGTTTTAGCGTTTTCTACAATCGCAGCTTGGTATGAAGGGAGTACGCTTATACACTCTACATGGGAATGGAAGCATACTGCTATTTTTTCGAAGTGGATCAATGGATCTGTAAACCATGCGAATGATATTTGGACAATAGACTATTTTATATATGCTGCTAAATTCGCTCCTGCCTACCCTTTAGCTATGCTTGTAAGTGGAACGTACTTACTTATCCTTATTGGTTTCGTTTTATTTAAGGGTAATACTCAGCCATTTTATTATTTTTTAGCTTGTGTTGGGATTATGTCCTTGGTCCTGTGTAGTTTAGTATCAGGTTCACCAACGACGGGTTTAAAAATGCTTTTTAATACCTCTTTATTATTAGGTATCTTAGCTGTTGTTATTTCACTTACATTCGTTATTAAAAACAATAATAAAGAAATTACAAACTAAATTGGAGATTTCCTTATGAGTATTTCAGAAATACTGATTATTTCTTTAGTTTATGGCGGTTTATTTATATATTTATCGACAGTTTTCAGTACAAAAAATAAGAGACGCAACAACTTTTTAACAAGTATAAACCTTAAGAATACGTTATTATTTGTGCTATACAGCTTTACTATTTCATGTGTATGGTCAATGTTTAAAGCAGAAGAAGCACATAGGAACGAACATAGTGGGTTGAAGGAAGTCAGCCTCAATGCACCTGCCTTATTGTTTATAGCCGGTGTAACCTTATATTCTCTATTACTTTTTTTGCTGAGCAGATATTTGATAACAAGAGGGAGAGGCCAATATTGGCCCAAAATGAAATACCGATAAAGCAAAGGAGCCGATACTTCATTAGTAAAGGTTTCTTTTTTTTTGGCAACTCCTTGGTTTTATTTAGCTTCAGCAACGGTGATGGTTTATGGCTCACCCTACGAATGCGTCACTTTAGAAAGGAGATTTATCCCATAATTTAATTTTCTTCTTTGATTAATTCATCCCGTTTACAAAATATTGAAGATGGTATACTATGTATATATGAATATATAATCATATATTAGTTTTATTGTTTATATTAAGGGGAAGGAGAGGATTTATTATGGCCGATCAACATAATCACACGCATAGTGCCAACAAAAAGGTATTGCTCATTTCATTCTTTGTTATCTTCACCTATATGATTATTGAGGCAGTAGGAGGATATCTGACCAATAGCTTGGCCCTGCTGTCTGATGCGGGACATATGCTAAGCGATGCAGTTTCTTTGGCTATTGCTTTATTAGCTTTTACTTTTGGAGAAAAAGCAGCAAATTTGAACAAAACGTATGGCTATAAGCGTTTTGAGATTTTAGCAGCTGTGTTAAACGGCATTACTCTAATGGCAATCGCATTCTTTATCTTTTATGAGGCAATTGTTAGATTTGCCAATCCACCGGAGGTAGCTACAACCGGAATGCTAATTATTAGCTGTATTGGATTAGCAGTTAATATTTTTGTAGCATGGTTTATGATGCGAGGCGGTGACACGGAAGACAACTTAAATATGCGAGGAGCATTTCTACATGTTATCAGCGATATGCTAGGCTCGGTCGGTGCTATTATTGCTGCCTTACTTATCATGTTCTTTGGTTGGGGATGGGCAGATCCATTAGCAAGTGTGATTGTAGCAGCACTTGTTTTAAGAAGTGGATACTTTGTAACAAAAGCTTCTCTTCATGTTCTAATGGAAGGAACGCCACAAAACGTAGATATGAATGTTATTGTTCAAACGATTGAGCAAAACTCTGAGATTAAAGGGGTTCATGATTTACACACTTGGTCCATCACTAGTGGACTGAATGCACTTTCTTGCCATGCGGTAGTTAGTGAAGACATGACAGTTGCTGAGGGTGAAAAACTACTGCAGAAAATTGAGCATGATTTAGCCCATCAAAATATACAGCATGTCACTATTCAATTGGAAACAGAATTCCATAAGCATGATTGCTCCATTCTTTGTACAACTAAAGCCGAGGACACAGGTGCACATCACCACCATCATCATTAATCATAAATAGGAGGGTATGAAATGGAGGAAAAATTACAGCATGAGTTAGACGATGAAACGCTATTCGTCGTATCTCAGACTTTTAAAGCATTAAGTGATCCCACTCGTATTCGTATATTAAATTTTTTATGCTGTGAGGAACATTCAGTAAACGAAATCGCAGAGGCATTAAATTTAGGGCAAACAACCGTTTCTCACCAGCTACGATTTTTAAAAAACTTACGCTTAGTAAAATTTAGACGTGAGGGGACTACCTTGTATTATTCAAGCGATGATGATCATGTGATGAATTTACTACACCAGGCAGTGGGTCATGCAAAGCATTAATATGTAAAACCTCACTATATCGAATAGTGAGGTTTTTTGTGTGCGATGACTTAATTTTTCACATCGCTGATGATGTCTCTTACTGCTGGAATCGTGCGATGGCTGTGCTTTTTCACCAGTTCATAGTACTCGTTCAAGCCGCCGAACTAGGACTGTTTCCAGTCTGCAATTCGTTTCGCAGCGATATGCTCCGCGTGCTTTGCTTCTAGGTCTAAACGAAGTCTGCGCGCCTCTGCATTGGTTTTCATGGCTTGGCTGCCTGATTTGTATGCATTTTTGTACATTTGGTCCTCAACTGCCAGCTCTTTCACGCTAGGGAACAGGCTGAATCGGTTGACTCGTGTACGGTAGTGATCCATCATGATGAATGCTTTGTCATGCTTCGGGTTCGCCGATTGATTGATAATCGCAATTGTCTTCTGGTTGATATTGTAGTGCGTCACCAATGTTTTGACGTTGAAGTATGCCATATGGTCACTGATTTTGCGTATAGTGAAGAATAAACAGATGGCGTAGACGGTGAATAGCAATAGAATGCCACCGTTTGGAACCGTGTAACCGTCGATTAACTCTTTCGCAATGCTGTGGATGACGAACAGTAAGCCGTGAAGGAATAGTGCAGGCGTCATGTGCCACACGCTGTTTCGGATGAAAGTCCACACGATCATCAGAATACTTGTTTGAAAATTGACTCCCATTTTGAGTCCCGGACGCGCAACACGTCTATGTTTTGTGTGGCGATTGTTCTTTTTGTTCTCTAATTTGATGTCTCTGATATTTAGGTTAAGCATTATTGTATTCACCTCTTTCATCTTTTAATTTTTGGTTTATTTTAGTCCGACAATATTTGCACTGTGCGTCGCTTGTTCTTCGGTGAAACCTTCATGTATCAATTGGCTATTTGTTTTATTATTTTACATACGTAACATGACTCCCAGTTCCACCAGCAATAGGTAGTTTAAAGGTATTTGTATTCGTACCAATTTTCAGCTTTACATTAATTTTAGTGGATATGTTAATCCCACGGACAGATACATATTTGTTTGATAACTTACCATCACCAGTTAGGACGTTTTGTGAGATGGTTCCTTCGTTATTAGTAGAGCGTATTGCAATAGCAGCAGGTACTACGTACGTCTTGTCCTGTACATCCTGAATTTTATTTTTAGTAATTAAAAACTGATTATTATGGGTGTTGATACTAATACCATTAGCGAAGCTATTCTTCAAGGTATTTTCTTTTATTATTAAATCTTTCGTAAACTTGGCGCAGATTGCACCTGAGATACTGCTTCCTTCTTTCCCTGCATTTGTTAATTGGTTACCGCTTATCGTAAAACCACTGGCATAATCTGACGTTGATCCGGCAACAATAATGCCACAACCTTTGCCGATTCCTTCGATTTGGTTACCTTTTGCCGTTGAGCGCTGTGTACCAAATATTCCTTTTTTGCCATCACCTGTCGCATTAACAAACGCTATACCGACTTTCGCGTTTCTTATTTTATTATGGTTAAACGTAATATTTTCTCCACCATGCGTGTCTAACGCTTCCCATAATGGGATATCTTCTATGGTGCTATTTGTTACCGAGCTGTCTTTGCTTCGTGGATATTGTATCAGGTCACTCTTAGAACCTCGCCTAGAAAAGAACACACCATATGCATTTCCGTTGGTTCCCGGAGCAATAGCTTTAATATGGCTCTTATCTACGTTGAAATTACTAACAGAGAATCCGCCAATGCCTGCATAGCCGATGTCCTCAATGTTTGTATTTGTAACAGTCACATTGTCTGCAAATTCGGCTTTAATGCCATAAAAACCGATGTCATGAATAAAGCTATCATGAATAACAATATTTTTAGCATAATTCGCTGAATTCGCGCCATTAATGTTTATTCCGATACCCTTTACACCAGCATCTTTGTTGCCTGCGCCCTGTATTTCTAAACCGTATATATTCACCCCGCTACCTATCGTTAGCAGTGTCGTGTGCTTTTTATCATTATAAATTTTAGAACCATAACCAATAATAGTTGTATTATCAGGAACTTTTAATCCGCTCACCTTAAACGAACTACCATATGGTAATACAACAATTTTACCGGCTCCGAGGTTCAATGCATCTTGTAGTCTTTCAGTCTCACCCGCAGTTTCTACAAGTACAACTTTGTCTTTATTACTATCTGAAATGCCAAGTTCAAGTCCAAGTTTAGCCTTTTCTGATATTTCTTTTCCTAACGTATTGATATCATGGGATTCCGCGTTCACTTTCACATCTGCACTGACACCAATAGTCAGCACCATAATAATTGCTAAAATACTGGTAAATAATACTCTCGATAATCTCATCATTTTCATCGTCTTCTTTCATCTTTTAATTTCTGGTTTATTTATATTCATGCCTTTTATCGCACATGGCGGTACAAAGTATCACATCAGGTCATCTTTAGGTGGGAGAAAAAAATCACTCCGCTTTAAAAAAGGTAGGTCTTAATCACTTGGACTCAGACTATGTATCGGATTTTTAAACCACATATTTACATAAAAACAAAAAAAAGCCCCGTCATAAAAGGGGCGTGAGTCTTCTTATTTACCGCGTAGTTGCGTTTGTGCTTGACGCACTAAACGTTTCGTTATTTCTCCACCCACAGAGCCGTTTTGACGAGACGATGCGACTGCGCCGAGTGTTACACCGAATTCTGATGCAATTTCTGCCTTCATGCTATCTAGCGCTTGCTTTGCACCGGGAACAACGAGTTGGTTTGAGTTAGAGTTAGCCATTATTTATGTCTCCTTTGTGTGCATCATCAAGATGATTTTTCATCTTGTGCTGTTCAGTATGCTCCTGTTTTTTGCGATTATTCCTTCTCTACACGTTTATAAAAAAAGAACCCCACGGCGCTATGCCGAAGCGTTTTATTTTGGGTTAAGTTGGGTGTCGATCAGCGATTCGATGTGTTCGTTGTAGTCGGAATAATCGTAGTCCGATAGCTGTTCGACGATTTTTGCCACATCAATCTGATTGTGCTGTTCATCTGTCAAGTCCGCATAGGCGTCAACAACGACTTGTACGTCCTCGTATCTGTGTTGGTTGTCATGACGGTCTCTTTCGACGACCTCCATTTGTGTGTCCTTTTGAGCAAAGGCAAACGTTTCTGCTGCCTCTTTGGTTTCAAATTGGGCGATAACGTAATACGACATGTGATACGACTAGGTATTCCAAGAACATATTAGACAATCCCGAACGAATGTAGATCTATTAGCTGCGGAGATGAAGGAAGCATCTTACAGGGAGCAGAATGATTTGATGGATGAAAAAGCTCTGATGAAAGACTAAATATATATTTTGATTATCTGTATTTTATATATAAACATAAAAAAACTCCCGTAATTTTACGGGAGTTTTCAGCTTTTTCTATTAAGCTTTCAGCTTTACTTCTCCTGGCTTTTTCATGAATAGAGAAAGAACAAGGTTTACGATTGCTAAGATCAACCCAAGCGTAAATACGAATGATGACCCGGAAGCAGTTGCTTCTGCTAAGTTATCACTAACAGTTGTTAAGTAACTGTCTTGTTTTGCTGATAACAGAGATACCATAATAGCGATACCCATTGCCCCAGCTACCTGCTGAACAGTTTGAGTCAATGCAATGCCGTCTGGATAATATTCTCTTGGTAAAGAATTTAGTGTATTTGTTTGCGTAGAAGCTAGTACCATACCAATACCAAGCATCATGATAATATGTGTGACAACTATTAACCAAGTAGCCGTATCAGTACCAAATGAAGCATAAAGAATATATCCAATGACAACAAAAATAGTACCTGGTGTTATAACAGCTTTTGGACCAAACTTATCAAACATACGTCCAATTGTAGGTGCTAAAATACAATTTAATAAGCTACCCGGCAATAAAACAAGGCCCGTAGTGAAGGCAAGCATTAATAATCCCATTTGCATATACATCGGTAAAACAACTAGTAATGACAGCATATTAAAGAATGTGATAAAGCTCATTACTACTCCAAGGATGAAAAGAGGGTATTTAAATGCTTTTAAATTCAGCATTGGATTTTCCATTTTCATTTGACGTATGGAGAAAAGTATTAATGCAATAATCCCGACAATTATCGAGGTAATAACAATTGTACTTGTCCAACCATGCTCTCCAGCGACACTCACTCCATAAACAACTCCACCAAATCCAATAGTTGAAAGAATTACAGATAGAATATCGATAGAAACTTTACGTATTTCGTTAACGTTAGGCAAGAATAGATAGCCAAATACGGCAGAGAACACTAAGAAAGGAAGGGTTACCCAGAAGATCCACTCCCATGATAATGTATCTAAAATAAGTCCGGCGATTGTTGGTCCTAAAGCTGGTCCTGCTAACATAACTAAGCCCATAACACCCATTGCAGCCCCACGTTTGTTAGGAGGGAAGATGGTGAAGATTACATTTTGAGTTAGTGGTAAATTAATCGCTAATCCTGCTGCTTGAATAATACGTCCAACCAATAAAATGCTAAATGTCGGTGATAGAGCGGCTAGAATTGTTCCGATAATTGATAAAGAAATAGAAGTAAGGAACATTTGTCGCGTTGTGAATTTTTGCATCAGAATACCCGTTACTGGCACTAAAATACCTAAAGTTAAAAAGTAGCCCGTGGCTAACCATTGGATGGTTGTTGGTTTAACATCAAATAATGAACTTAAGTCTCCTAAAGCAATATTTAATGCAGTTTCACTAAAAAGTCCGACAAATCCTGCAACTAAAAGAGCAGCCATTATCGGTCCTGTCTTGATCTGTTTATTCATCTTTGTTTGAAACTCCCTCTAAAAATAGATAATCCCCCTAGACATAATCAGTAGGGGAATACTTCTTTGTTTTGTAAACTTAAGTATAATTGACAGGAGCTACATCGAATTCATTCATGAAAATGCAATTCTATTGAAACTCGCTGTTTGTACTATCCGTTCCATTTTAGAGAAATATGTTATTCACCATTACTGTACAGCTAGAAACAACACATACTCTTATCTATACGATGTATTAAAAATTTGAAATAATAGTTAGAGAGCTCTATTCATATTCCCTCTTCAAATAAAAAAAGTAATCACTATATGTCGACTATAAGCGATTTTAACATTTCTTTTTACCATTTTTCCTTTTGCTTCGACCGGTCTAGTTGTTACTATAACAAAATAATTTCGAGTGGTGTAAGTGTTTTTTTTCTACTAAATTTTATGGTGTTCACATTTCAGACACATTTAAGATTGAATAAGAATGTTTAATGGTGAGCTGAACGAGGGAAATTGGTCTTGTTTGGGAAGGAGAAGAACGTATACTTCTAAAATGGTCATAAAGTATAAGTGTTCGAGAAAATAGTTAATCCTCCAAACATTATTTGCTTGGAGGAAGAGTATTAATTTTTAAATTTTAGCCTTTTTATAGCTGTCTACTAGCTCCATAACTGTAGAAATGACTACAGATACCACAATGATAATCCATATTATTTCAATTACAGATAGCAACGAGGGGATGTTCATTTCTAAAACTTTTGCCATATAAGGAATCGTAGCCTCGTTATATAAATTAGCATTACTTGTAATGATGATAAAAGTAATAATACTCATCGTATGGATGATTCCATTTACTATTGCAACATTCTTTGTCCATTGACCAACGTTCCACTTGTAAAGAGCCAACCCAATCTCCAGTACAATAAATGCTACTACTAAAGGCCAATAGGATAGTAACATCTGATGGTCAAAAATAGGCATTACTAGCTGTAAGCCGGTACCTTCAGTTGATCTGTATATTCCAACGAGGTGATCAGCGTTCCAATAAATTACTGCCCAGATTACAGTCCACATGATACTAAAAACTATTTCTCCGGTAGATATAATTTTTTTTGCTGGGATGATTTGAACATTCTTTAAATCCTCAGGAGTCCAAGGTGTACCTTTCTTCGTTAAAGGTAGGTCATTTTTGGATAGACCAACTCGTTCTACAATGACAAATACTATAGTGACCCAGATAAATATTTGTGAAACAACGTATATGACATTGACGATAATGTCTGTAAAAGTATTAATTATTACCGTTAATACTGCATCTTCTCCATTGAACAGTCCAATGCTTGCAACAACACTTACGATGATACATATAAGGATTGCCCAAGGAAAAATCATTTTTAGTGTCTCTATATAAGCATCGTAAACCTTAGGACCGATTAAATACATTGGCTTGTCACGATAGCTTGCCGCTAAAACAGCAGGGTCATCCATTTTAGCTAATGCTTCTTTAACTTCCTTTTCGGTGTAGTCCTCTGGAAGCATATCTTCAATTGAAAATCTAAGCTCCATTGCAATATCATCTCGTGATTTCTTTGGAAGCCTTCGTGTTACCTCATATACATAAGCATCAATCAAATTCACTGCGTTCATCCCCCTCTAGAAGTGACTTCAATTCTAATGTCATTTTCTCCCACTCTCCTTTTAATTGTTCAAAAACTTCTATGCCATAATCACTTAATACATAATACTTTCTTGGTCTGCTTTCTGTTGTATCCCAGCTGCTTGTTAATAGATCTTGTTTCTCTAAACGACGAAGTAAAGGATATAGTGTACTTTGTTCAATAGAAACCCCTGCAATTTCTAATCCTTGAACTAACGAATATCCGTACTGGGGCTTTCGCAATTGACTTAGGACGGCTAAAGGAAGAGTTCCTCTTCTAAGCTCAGTCATGTATGAATCCAACAAATTAACCAATTGTACTCACCTCTTTTTCTATACTGTATATCATACACTAATGTATTACAAATTATAACATATATAGTACTTTATTTTTATTTTTTTATATTGTGTAGGCAGTCTACAAAAAACTTTTTTGTATAAAACAGATTCAGGTTACTGGGTTTAAAGCTAGTTAATAAATGGAGATAATGGAGTAACTGTTTTTAGATATACTACTAACGTGAATTGTAGTAAATTTGTTATCAGGACAACCTGTACCAAAAATGTAATATAGAAAGGAAGATTAAAGATGAATAGATTACAGAACAAAGTTGCCATAATTACAGGAAGCGGAGCAGGAATTGGCAAGGAAATAGCAACTGCTTATGCAAAAGAAGGAGCTAGTGTAGTGATTGCTGACTTCAACGAAGAAGCTCTGCAATCTACTGTAAGTGAATTAACGGAATCGGGTTATTCCGCTTTTGGCGTAAAAGTGAATATTGCTAACGAGGAAGATGTTCAAAAAATGGTTTCCTCTACAATTGAACATTTTGGACACATTGATATTTTAGTGAATAATGCAGGTGTTGGAGACAATATGCAGGCTGCTGCTAATGTTGAGGACGATGTATGGAATCGAGTGATGAATATTAATGTAACGGGAGTTATGCGTTGTATACGACAAGTACTCCCTCATTTTGAAAAGAACGGGAGCGGTACGATTGTTAATATGGCATCTTTAGCAGGCGTAATGGGAGGACGCGGTGGTCTAACTTATACTGCGGCGAAGCACGCAGTTGTGGGAATGACTAAAAATGTAGCTTCTCATTATGGTCCACTTGGTATTCGTTCTAATGCAATTGCACCAGGTCATGTTGAAACAGGATTCTCAGCTGCTATGAATAATATCGACCCATTCGGTATGAAGCAATCTACACGTGGTGTTGGAATGATGACTAGAGCTGGGCAGGTTACTGATATATCCAATATTGCTCTGTTCCTGGCTTCTGACGAATCTTCACTTATCAACGGTATTGTAGTAACAGCTGATGGTGGCTGGAGCGCTTATTAATCATAAAAACTCTCTAGATAGCTTCTAGAGAGTTTTTTATTTTGTAATCAATATTACTTTCCTTGTGTTACCTAGCATACAATGGAAACAATCTATATTTTAAGGCGTCTGTATAAATTATAAAACGTTTTATAGGGGGTAAAATGGAAGATTTACTATTTACTTTAAAAATGATTGTTATTGGTCTTGTTCAAGGCTTTACAGAGCCAATCCCGGTTTCATCCAGTGGACATGTGATGATTGCAAGTGAGCTATTAGGACTTGGAGAGCAAGGCTTCACCTTTGCAATACTAACGAATACAGCCTCTTTGCTAGCCATTCTAGTAATTTATAGACATGATATTATGAGGCTAGCAACGAACTCAATTTATTATGTAAAAAAGAAAGACACACGTTACAAAAGTGATTTTCGATTTGTACTTTTTATCGTTATAGGAACCATTCCCGCAGGCGTATTAGGAGTTTTATTGAGTGATTGGATAGCTGAAAGTATCAGTATGACGGTAATCGCAATCATGCTTTTCATTACGGGTTTAGCTTTATGGACCATTCGTAATATGAAGGGGACAAAAGGGGAGAAAGATCTAACAACTAAGGATGCTTGGATTGTCGGTCTTGGCCAAGCTGTTGCTTTAACACCAGGTATTAGTAGGTCAGGAGCTACCATTATTTCTTCCATTGCAGTTGGGATGAAACAGGAGACCGCTTTACGATTCTCCTTTATGCTCTATATTCCGATAAGCTTGGGAGGAGTTGTGCTTGGTCTATCAGATTTTATCAATGAACCTAACAAGGCAGATCTGGCAGTTCCTTATCTAGCAGCATTTATAAGTACATTTATCATGTCCTATTTTGCTATGAGATGGTTTATGGGAATTATGAAAAATGGAAGGCTTCATTATTTTACTTATTATTGTTTCATCGTCGGTATACTATTGTTAATATTCTTCTAATGAGAGTTTATGAGAGCTAGGAATTAGGGGATTGAAGGATGAGGCAAGAATAACTTCTCTTCATTCGATTAGATGGTTCGCCTAGATGGACGTAATGGATTTGCATATACAAATGGTGAGACTATTTATGGTTATTGTACAAACCAATTGCTCGAAATAATCACTATGAAATAAATAAGGAGGCAAATCAATGTCATTACTGCCATCTGATCCATTTAATCAGCTAACAAATAATATATTTAAAGAAATAGAACGCTTTTTTGCGGAAATTCCTCTTTTTAAAGAACTGCCAATCGGAAGTTTGCGTATGGATGTACAAGAAACAGAACATGAAGTGGTTGCCATATGTGATATGCCAGGTCTAGAGAAAAATAGTGATTTAAAGATTGATGTCATAAATAATATGTTAACGATTAATGGTGTTATTAACCATTCTGCAGATACAATCGATCGAAATGCACAGTACATGAGCAGTTTCCATCGTTCCGTATCACTACCGAGCCCTGTTTCTAAGGAAGACTTGTCAGTGAATTATCAAAATGGCCAACTAGAGGTTAGGATGCCAAAGCTAAATTAAATGGCAGAAAGAGGAGCTCTCAATATGTTGAGTTGCTCCTCTTAGACTTTAAACACAACCATTATTCTTCTGGAAGTGTAGTATAGACGATTCGTTAAAAGTCGTATTCTGCCTCCTTCTTCTCTTTGATTGCCTTGTAGGTCTCTGTTAAGACAAGGGTATCTTCTACTAAACGTTGAATCCGAAAAATCACATCATCATTTACAATTTCCTTGCGATGAAAGTCCTTTTCTTCTATGAAGACATACGTCTGAACCATTTGTGCTTTCATATAAGCCAAGATTGGCTTTAATTGTTGTTCAACTATTAAGTAATGCTTAGCAGAACCAGCAGTAACAATCATGCTCACAATTTTATCTCTAAATGCACTAACAGGGAGTAAGTCAAAGATATTCTTAAGAGTGGCAGGGATAGAAGCCTGAAAGATAGGCGTACCTATAATGATGGCATCTGCCTCCATAATCTTTGTCGTTACGAATCCTGTATCCCCTTCATACTCTAAAAAATTTCGACCATCGCTAAATTGAATATCATAATCTGCTAAATCGATTAAAGTTATCTCTACCTCAGGATACTTCTCTGATATTTCTTTAATTGTATAATTCATAGCCGTTCGGGTTTTAGATCCAACTCTGGATCCAGATAATCCAACAATTTTCATCTAAAGACACTCCTATTTAGAGGTATATTTTTTTATGGCAGGCAGGATTTCATTACCAATTAATTCAATATTTTTCACTAAATACTCATAAGGGACTCCTCCGAAATCCATTTGTGCAATATAGCGCTGATGTCCGAAAACTTCATGCTGATAGAGAATTTTCTCAATAATTTGTTGAGGGCTACCAATATTCATCACATTACGAGGATCGGCGCCTTGTGCAAATTGTTGCTTAGGATACCCATGCCCGTTTATCAGCTGTAGCCCCTGATTCAAATATGGATAAATTTCTCGTTGTGCCTGCTGAGTCGTTTCGGCAGCATAAAAGAACCCTGCTGTTGCAACTGGAAGTGTTGCCGGATCATGACCATTTTCCTTAGCGGCATCTCGGTATGCATCTACGGAAATCTTAAAGCTGGTTGCAGGACCGCCTAACGTTGCGATAAACATTGGTACACCTGCATAACCCGCTTTAATAGCACTTGCTGGTGGCCCGCCAACTGCTCGCCAAATTGGGATGAAGCCGTTATCAGGACGCGGCAGAACCTTGGCGTTCCTTAATGGTGCACGAAATTCACCATTCCAATTCACTATATCTTCTTCATTGATTTTAAGAAGCAGCTCAAATTTTTCCTCAAATAACTCCTCATAATCTCTTACGTTGTAGCCTAATAAATCGAAAAGACCAACTCTAGAAGCTCGTCCAGCAATAATCTCTGCGCGTCCTTTAGATATTAAGTCAATCGTTGCAAAATCCTCATAAACTCGTACTGGATCTGAGGTACTTATTATTGTTGAGGAACTAGCGATTTTAATTTTGCTTGTGGCTTGTGCAATTGCAGCCAATACAACAGAATGTGCTTGTGTTGTAAAGTACTCCTGATGACTTTCTCCTACACTAAAAAAGTCTAGCCCAGCTTGCTCTGCTAACTTTGCTATCTCTATTATTTCTTGAATACGTTGAGCAGAGGAAATACGCTCACCGGTATGTGGATTGGGAATGTGGTCACCCAGCGTATAAAGTCCAAATTCTAAGCCTTTGCTTGGGTCTATTCTATAGTTTTGCATGTATCTTCAACCTCTCTTAGTGTTTATTCTTTGTTTTAAAGTTTGAAGTAGAGATGAGCTTATATTATGAGTATGACGCATCTTTTAAATTAGGGTAAGTACGCACATAAAAGTGGTATAGTATACTTAAAGATACTTAAGGTGGTGTGCAATATGGACTTACAGCCTGAACTATGTAGAGTAGACGATGCACTTGGGATATTGGTAGGAAAATGGAAACCTATCATCTTATTGACGTTATTACAGGAAGGTACTCAGAGATTTAGTGATTTAAAACGAAAAGTACCAGGTATTACACAGAAGATGTTAACCAACCAGTTACGTGAACTAGAGAAAGAGGATATTATTGCGAGAAAGGTATACCCTCAAGTCCCTCCAAAGGTAGAGTATTCCATTACCGAATATGGAAAAAGCTTAGAACCAATTTTAAATGCGATGCATGAATGGGGAACTGCCCATATTCTACATAAGCAAAAAAAACAACAAACCAACAAAATGCTGTAAGAGATACAAGAGTACCTCTCACAGTGTAGACAAAATGGTTGGAAACCATTTCGATTTCCAACCATTTTGCAATTAATCTAGGTTTAATCTGGCTAGTTTCTTAAGATTTAAGTCAGCAAAAGTAAGCATCGCCTGCATGGACAATTTTTTTATTCCATTAGGGTTGTCCATCGCATACCATGCTTTTCTATACTCTTTCCATATATTTCTTTAAAAATTGTGTCGCAAGTCCTCAGCTACATTATCCATCCCCTCATTCCTTTAATAGGAAGCACTGTTGATGAGAGCGGAGAGCGGCGAATCCAGCGGGACTAGCGCGAGCTGAAGACCCTGGACTGAGCGTAGCGAGGGAAGCGGCTGAAGCCGTGCCCGCGGAAAGCGTCCGCTCGCAGCGGAGATTAACATTTCTAGCTTTATCTCTTAAAAGAAAAAAAGACTGTAGGCAAAACGCCAAAATTCATGGTGTTTGTCTACAGTCTGAGAGATACAAGAGTATCTCTTTTTTTTTTGAGCAAGAAGGTATTTCAATTTAGATATGGTAAATGGGAACAGTCCATGCTCTTATCTTATGGATTTATATTTATAAACAACTTTTCCCCAGTGTACAATTTATATTGTATTAAATACATCTAAACTTAGATGTTCTCCACAAAGTTACTCACATATCCCATGCTAAATATCTTCATCAGAGTAAAATTAACATCTTACTCCAAAAGTTATGCACTTATACACAGAATATCCATACTTAAACAACAAATATAAAGTTATACCCATCGCTATAACCTTTCACAAAAAACGTGTGACAAATTAGTGTTGTTATTTCTTTTTATCTGTACAACTCCTTCGATATATGGTTTCCTTATTTGTTAGAGGAAACTAGTGGAGGCAAGACGAAAGTGGAAAATATTGAATATATTAAGAATGAGCATTTTTTACAAAATATTTATTGCTCTACGGTGAAAGAAACGGTTGAGTCAAGTCTGTCAGATGAGCAGTTACTATATGTTAACCAACTGGGTGCTATTAAATTAGAGGTACCTTTTGATCAATACGATGAGGTTGTGGCTCAGCTAACAGTACGTTTGCAAAACGAGGAACTTGCGAAAGATACCGTGAAGCAAGGTGCTTTTACATATAGGCAAGTACGCTATATAGCAGAGGCGGGCTTAATAGAGGGACTAATCTTGGAGGAAAGCGGACGTGTTCAGCTACAGAATGAGTCATTAGGAATGAGTGCTGCTATCGCTTTTGCACAAAGTGCTTGGAATGGTGCTACGCGTGAGGAAGCAGTAGAAAATGCCGTCTACACAGGCTTAAATATAGTAGGAGAGGCCGTAGTGGATGAGATACTGGCAAATGATATGCAGGATATTGAGCTAGATGATGCCTTTGAATTAGGGAGTGGGGTTAGAGGTGCCATTCAAAAAAATGGCGCGAAGGTTGTAGCAAAGAAAGCTGCGGGGAAGTTCACTCACAAGGCAATGATCAGTTCTCTAGCAGCCAAAAAAACAATTTTGTTGCTCAATGCCAACGTAGTTACGGGAGCGCTTGTAACTGGTGTGCTTTCAACATTAGATATTTCACGTGCTGTTAAGGGCGAAATGTCTAAAACCCAATTATTTAAGAATATAACGAAAACAGCGGCAAATGTAGCGGGTAGTATAGGTGGTATGGCAATCGGTGCCAGCATCGGCGTTCTCGTTCCTTGGGGAAGCACAAGCACGGGCGCTTTGGTCGGTGGTATAGTTGGTTTAATCATTGGTAGTATCCTCACCTCTAAAATTGCCGGTAGAATTTTAGATCGTTTTATTGAAGATGATGCAAAAGAAATGCTAGATATATTTGAAGTAGAGCTGGAGCAGCACGTCTATGATCATTTATTGAATGAGTTGGAGCTACAGAAGCTTTTAGATATATTTAAGTCGAAATACAAAATCCCTAAATTGTTACGTAATATGTTTAAGGCTGAGAATCGAGAGCAATTTGCTGGGGAGATTATTCAAAAGGAACTGATTAATATTTACAGTGAACGAAAATTACTAAAGCTACCAACGATAAGTGAAATCTATAAAGTTCTATTAGAAATAAAATAAAAAAAGGCCATAAGCTGAGTATTACTCAGCTTATGGCCTTTTTGATGGTTTTTCATGTTTTAACGATTTCTATCCTACTATGCTAATACTTGAACTTTCAAGATTTAAGCCTCTTTATTTGTCTCGGTTATTTCACAGCCATCGTCGGTACAAGTTGCTTCCGAATCCGAATGGATATGTTGCAGAGGAGAGGACTGATTCTCTTCTTCCCATACCTTTTTCAGTGTTTGGACAAAAGCTTCATGTGGTTGTGCTCCAGAAATAGCATATTTTCGGTTGAAAACAAAGAAAGGTACACCTTGAACACCAAGCTGTTGGCCTTCCTGTTGATCCATACGGACATCATCTAAATATTCGGAGCCAGAAAGTACTTTGCTTGCTTCCTCACGATTTAAGCCTACATCAGTAGCTAAGCTTAAAAGAGTTTCCTGCTCTCCAAGAAATTGAGATTCCAAGAAATGTGCGCTTAAAAGGCGTTCTGTTAACTCGCTACCTTTTCCTTTTGTTTCCGCATATTTAACTAAACGATGTGCATCTAGCGTATTTGTTTGTTTCATCTCGTCAAATTGGTAAGCTAACCCTACTGTTGCTGCACTAGCAATAATTTGTTGATTCATCGCTTTAGCCTGCTCAGGTGTCGTATTCATCTTTTTGGCAAGCATTTCATGAATAGTTACATTTTTATCACTTGGTAGATGAGGCTGAAGCTCAAAGCTTTTATAGCTAACCTCTACCTTGTTTTTGTGGTCAAATTCCTCTAAAGCTTGCTCTAAACGACGCTTTCCTATATAACAAAATGGACAAACAAAATCAGACCATACTTCAATTTTCATGATCTCACCCAACCTTCCTTTTTATAGAGTTAATATAGCATATTTTCTAGAAAACCCCTCTTTGTCTGCTCAGTAATTGCCAAAGGTTTACTATACAAGAATGTTAATAGTAAGTATTATAATTCCCTCTTCTAAAAGTAATTTGTTTAACCCATTTGTATAAGGGAATTTAATTGGTAACAAACTTTTTTTAAAGGAGAGGATTTCTATGAGTAAAAACGTCGCAGAGGTTATATTAGACCAGCTGTCGCTTCTAGGGGTTAAGCGCATTTATGGTGTGACAGGTGATACCATTATTGGATTGTTAGATGCGATGGCCAAACAGGATAAAATCGAGTTTATCGCAGTAAAGCATGAATCAGTAGCAGCTTTCATGGCTTCGGCGGAAGCAAAATTGACAGGAAGATTGGCAGTATGTACATCCACTATGGGACCAGGAGCGGCAAATCTTTTAAATGGGCTAGGTGACGCATACTCAGACAAGGCTCCTGTCTTAGCCTTAACTGGACAGGCTGCTCAAAAAGATATGGGAACGGACTTTCAGCAGTATGTCGATCAGCAGGAGTTGTTCAAGCCATTCGCGACCTATTCTGCAAATCTAAACAGTGAAAGTGCTATTGTAGATTTGCTTCAGAAGGCAGCTGAAATTTCTCTTCAACAGAGTACCGTTACACATATATCAGTTCCTAAGGATTTATTTGAAAAAGAAACTAAAGCAAGGGCACGACAGCTCCCTCGTATTTTAGAGGGGACAGGCTCCTTTGAACTGAACGATTTAGAAGAGGTATCCAAGGTGATGAAGCAGGCTCGACAGCCAATGATCTTAGCTGGTGCAGGAGCAAGAAAGGCCGCTGGGGATTTAGAAGAGCTTGCTATGACCTGGGGAGCAGGAATTTTAATAAGTCTAGGAGGTAAAGGAATCTTTAAAGATTCTACGCCTCATCTTCTTCAGGGAATTGGGGAAGGTGGAAATCCTCATGCGCCAAAAGTTTTTAAGGAAGCTGATGTTGTTTTAATAGTAGGTGCAACCTGGTGGCCAGAGGGATATGTTCCTGAAAATGCGACTATCATTCACATTGATCTAAATCTAGAGCATGCCAAGAAGAGAGTTGCTGCAGATTTTGGGATAAAGGGAAGAGCCGAGCAAGTTGTTCCTTTACTGCAACAAAGTGTGAATGGACACAAAAAAAATGATGAGTGGCTTAATCGTATAGAGACAATAAAAGAAAAATGGGCAGATCAAAATGAACAGGAAGGCCAAATAGAAGGGGCGCCAGTCCATCCATCTCGAATAGCTAGAGGTCTAGAACAAACGGTGGCAGACGATGCGGTCATCACTTTAGATACAGGAGATGTAACAGTCTGGATGAACAGGAACTTCCGACAAACCAACCAAAAGGTACTCTTTTCAGGCTATTGGCGTTCCATGGGCTTTGGGCTTCCAGCAGCAATGGCTGTAAAGCTGGAGCAACCAGAAAAACAAGTGGTAGCTGTGGTGGGTGATGGCGGTCTTGAAATGACGTTAGCCGACCTATTGACTGCTACTCGCTATGGGCTAGATATCACGGTAGTCGTTTTTAATAATGGAGCACTTCAAATGGAAAGTGATAAAATTCAAGCGTCCGGCAATGAAGAGCTAGGTACACAACTTACCAACCCAAATTTTGTTCAGGTGGCAGAAGCCTGTGGATGGAAAGGGTTTCGAGTTGAGAGTGATGAAAATTTAGAAGAGTTACTAAGTCAAGCCCTTCAAACAAAAGGGCCAACATTGGTGGATATATACACAGAACAAGCATTCTTCCCAGAGACAGAATAACCGTATAAAGAAGTCCTTATTAATAGGGCTTCTTTTTTTATATGAAAGTAAATAACTTTAGCTCCTAAAAATAAAGTGAAGGTGCAGGCAACGTGGAATGTGCAATAGAACTTTTAAGTAAGGCAAATGTAGTTGAAATATAAGAAGGGTGAGAGGTAAAGGGATTTTTAAAAGGGAAAATCCACGTCCGCATGTGGTCAGACGTGGATCTTAATACCAATTAAAACATTGGAAATACGTAAGAGATTAGGAACCAAAGGATACCAAAGAATATTATTAAGTAAGCAGCATACTTGATGAAAGTTGCTCCTACCATCCCAGAATCTGTTCGTTCTTCACGATGTACTTCTACTCGTTTTTCTTCATCCATGTCCATTCCTCCTCTCGCCGTATTTTTGAATATATTTTAATTAGGAAGGTTAATAATTAGTTACCCACAAAGAAATCTGGATAAACCTTCCTCATATTGAAATGTGTTGAATGGCTTAGATTACTATATTAAAATGAAGAGTAAATGGAGGTAATATAATGACGACAGCTTTGCCGAATTGCCCGAAGTGTAGTTCTGAATATACATATGAGGATGGCTCTCTTCTAGTTTGTCCTGAATGTGCACATGAATGGTCATTGATAGAAGAAAGAGCAGAAGTAGTAGACGAGTTAGAAGTAAAGGATGCTAACGGCAATATCCTCCAAGATGGAGATTCTGTAACCGTTATTAAAGATTTAAAAGTAAAAGGAAGCTCCTCTACATTAAAAATTGGTACCAAGGTAAAGAGCATTCGCCTAGTAGACGGAGACCATAATATTGATTGTAAAATTGATGGATTCGGAGCTATGAAGTTAAAATCCGAATTTGTAAAAAAGAGTTGATTTGCACCCTTTCCAAGTGGAAGGGTTTTTTCTTTATAAAATGTTGTTATTAAGATATTTAATAAAAAAGATAGAAAGAATAGATTGAAGTTTTTCAAAAAAGATATCACTTTATGCAAGCGTTTGCATTATAATGAATATATCAAATATTTCTGATGGGGGTCGGAGAAGCATGAAAACAAATAAAGAGCCTTGGTGGAAACGAAGTGTGGTCTACCAAATCTATCCACGGAGTTTTATGGACTCTAATGGAGATGGGATTGGAAATTTACCAGGGATTATATCTAAATTAGATTATTTACAGAGACTTGGCGTAGATGTTATTTGGTTGAGCCCTGTTTTTGATTCTCCGAATGACGACAATGGCTATGACATTAGAGATTACCGTACTATATTGGATGAGTTTGGAACAATGGAAGACTTTGATAGATTAATACAGGAAGCAGATGCAAGAGGATTACGTATCGTAATGGATCTTGTCGTAAACCATACCTCCGATGAACACGCCTGGTTTGTGGAATCGAAATCCTCGAAGGACTCTAAGTATCGAGACTATTATATTTGGAAAGAGGGAAAAAACGATCAGCCACCAAATAACTGGGGCTCTGTGTTTTCAGGCTCTGCATGGGAAAAGGATGAGGTAACAGAGTCTTATTACTTACATTTATTTTCAAAAAAACAACCAGATTTAAACTGGGAGAATAAGGCTCTTCGTGACGATATATATGAGATGATGACCTATTGGTTGGATAAAGGAATAGGTGGATTCCGAATGGATGTAATTAATTTCATTTCCAAAGTGGAAGGTCTGCCGGATGGAAAAGTGAATCCGGGTCAGGCGTATGGAGACGGAAGTCCATATTTTATAAATGGACCTAAAATTCATACTCATTTAAAAGAAATGAATGAACGAGTACTCCAAAACTATGATGTGCTAACAGTTGGGGAGATGCCAGGAGCTACACCAAAGGATGCGCAGCTCTATACAAATCCAGCGAACAAAGAGGTGAATATGGTATTCACCTTTGAGCACATGGATATCGATAGTGGACCTTTTGAAAAGTGGGACGTGAAGCCACTAGATTTAGTAGCATTGAAGCAAAACTTCCAAAAGTGGCAACATGCACTTCATGAGGTAGGATGGAATAGTTTATATTGGAATAATCATGATCAGCCTCGCATAGTTTCTCGTTTTGGTAACGATCAGGAATTTCGAGTAACTTCTGCAAAAATGTTGGCTATCTGTCTCCATATGCTTCAGGGAACCCCTTATATTTATCAAGGGGAAGAGCTAGGTATGACTAACGTAAAATTTGATAGAATAGAAGATTACAAGGATATTGAAACTATTAATATGTATAACAGTAAAATAGAACAGGGAGTTTTAGAGAAAGATATTATGAGGGGCATTTATGCAAAAGGAAGAGATAACGCTCGTACCCCTATACAGTGGACGAAGGATGGCGGATTTACAACGGGGATTCCCTGGATTCAAATGAACCCAAATACTAACGAGATTAATGTAGATCAGGCATTAGATGATAAAACGTCTGTTTTTTATACGTATCAGAAGCTTATTGAGTTGAGAAAAGAACACGACATCATCACGTATGGTAGCTTCCATTTGCTATTACCCAATAATCCAAGCCTTTTTGTGTATAAGCGAAAAACTGAGAAGGAAGAATGGCTTGTCATCACGAATTTCTCAGATAATACGGAGAAGCTTGAATGGACAAGCTGTGAAGTGGATGGACTAGATGGAAAAGTAATAATAGCTAACTATGACTCTCAAGAATTGGGAGAACAAGGGATGAATGTACGTCCCTATGAGGCATTGGTATTAGCTTTTGAGAGGAGATTATAAAGTGAAGAAGGTACTTGGAGTAGATATTGGTGGAACAAAGATACGGATGGGTGTTGTCAATGAAGCTGGCGAAGTGTTAGCAGATATTACAGTACCAACCGAGCTGCCATTATACCCTTATTTAGAGGAACAAGTTTTAAAGGTCAAGGCTGAGTTTCCAGACATCACAGGGGTTGGTATTGGGACTAGAGGAATTGTAGATGCGGATACTGGGACCGTGACGTTTGAGAAGGAGCTTCCAGGTTGGGAAGGTACACCTGCCAAACCTCTATTAGAAGCTGCTACGGGACTGCGAGTAGAATTGAATAACGATGCTAATTGTGCAGCTCTTGCAGAAGCACGTATTGGCGCAGGACAGGGATTTTCTAGGGTTGTCTGTATTACAGTAGGCACCGGGTTAGGCGGGGGCTTTGTTTTTGATGGACAAGTTATGAATGGTGCAAACGGTGGATCAGGAGAAATCGGTCATTTGATCTTATATCCAAATGGGTTAGTTTGTGGTTGTGGTAGACCGGGCTGCAGTGAACAATATGTGTCGGGAACTGCACTAAAGAGGTTAATCAAAGAAGAAGATGTGGTAGACCCGACAACAGGTGAATTGGCGAAACCACATACTTTATTTAAGTTGGCCTCTCAAAATATAGAAAGTGCGAAGCTTGCAAGAGATCGCTTTTTAGCAGACTTTGCTATTATCATTTCTACCCTTCAAGCGGTTCTAGATATGGATTGTATTGTGATCGGTGGAGGCGTTTCGGAATCAGCTGATGAATGGTGGGACTTGCTTCTAGAAAAAGTTAAGCCATTATTGATAAAACCAGTAGAAATTAAACGAGCAGCCTTCGGTAACGAAGCAGGCATGCTTGGAGCTGCAATGCTTGTAGTATAAAAACGGTTTGCTTTATAGTGAAAAATTGACAAGCGGTCGGTTTTACCCAATAATCGATCGGTATCAATATTCGGGTGGAATAGCGAAAAAAACGCAAAACACGACCCAAAAAATAAAAATGTAGCCCCAAACAGGGGCTACATTTTTAATATCCAGGCTTTTTAAGGATTTTAAAGATATTGCGTTTATAGTCTTCTACACCTGGCTGATCAAAAGGATTAATATCTAGCAAGTAAGCACTATAAGCACAAGCCATCATGTAAAAGTATAATAAGTGACCGATATGCTTTTCGTCCAGTTGTTCCATCATTAACGTTATTTGAGGAACGCCTCCGGCTAAATGAGCAGATGCTGTTGCTTCGTGACATGCTTTTTTGAAGTCGTGTAAAGTCAAGCCGCTTAAGTAATTTAGTTCATCACGATTATCTTCTGCCTCAAAGACAGTCAGGTCATCTGATGCTTTTTCTACCATTAGAAACGTTTCAAACAGCATACGTTTACCATCTTGGATGTATTGTCCTAAGGAATGCAGATCCGTTGAATATAGAACAGAGGCTGGGAAAATACCTTTTCCTTCTTTTCCTTCACTCTCACCAAATAACTGCTTCCACCATTCTTGGACATACGTCAGCTTTTCATCAAAGGTTGCCATGATTTCTACTGGATAACCCTTATCATATAAATGCTTTCGTATTACAGCATATTTAACTGCAGCATTTGATTTAATATCAAATACTTGTAACTCCTCTTCTGCTTTTTTAGCTCCAGCTATCAATTGCTCAATATCATGCCCAGCTGCTGCGATTGGTAGTAGACCAACCGCTGTAAAAACAGAATAGCGGCCACCAATGTCACCTGGTACCACATATCGTTTATAGCCCTTTTCCTTAGCAAGTGATAATAAAGCGCCTTTTTCCTCATCCGTAGTCACAATGATACGAGATGCTGATTCCTCTCCATAACGTTCCTCCATGTATTGGCGGAGAAAACGGAAAGCTATAGCTGGCTCAGTTGTTGTGCCAGACTTAGAAATAACGTTTAGAGTTACTTCCTTAGAGTCTAGGTAGGCAATCAATTGCTTTAAATAAGACCCACTTACCAATTGTCCTGCGAAGATGACCTCTAAATGGTCATCCTTTTGGAAGGGAGTAGAAAGTGCCTCAAGCACTGCCTTTGAACCAAGATAGGATCCTCCGATTCCAATTACAACTAATACCTCAGAGTTTGAGCGTATTCGATCTGCTGTTACTTTAATATCTTGAAGGAACTCTGGAGTTAGGGAGCTTGGCCAATTCACCCAGCCTAGAAAATCTGATCCCGTACTCGTTTTTGTTTGAATACCCTCATGAATAGCCTGTAATTTTTCATGTAGTTCAGCTGAAACCAGACCCTGATAGTCCTCTGAGTAATTAACGGAAATGTTCATGAAATACCCCCTTATCTTGCATTATTTAATGTGACTTAATTTTACCATATTCAACTAGAAAAAGTTAAAAAGGAGCTATGAGACTATTGATTGAAATTTAACCTATTCATGCTATTGGCCGAGTTGTCTCTTTTACGAATTGTATATATTGATAGTAGAAATTACAGGGAGGAGGATAGAAATGAAGATAATGCAAATTGACTTGTGGATATCTAACTATGAAGAAACAGTCGCTTTTTATCAGCATACATTGGAGCTTCCTTTAAAGTCCTGGAATGAGACAGAGGCTACATTTCAGGTCGGAAATAGTGTACTTAAACTAATAAAGGATTTGGAAGCGAGGAATTATTACTACCACTTTGCATTTAATATCCATGCTAATATGTTTCAAAAGGCCAAATCGTGGCTTCAAGAACGTGTTACTTTATCGACAGAGGATGGGGAGGATGAGGTAGAATTTGCCGGTAGATTTAAAGCGACATCCTGCTATTTTGAGGATCCTGCAGGGAATATAGTAGAATATATAGCAAGAGATGGTATTGCCCCATCATCGGAATCCACACATTTTTCCACACGAAACGTTATTGAAATTAGTGAAATTGGTTTAACAACAAAGAACATCCTTAATAGTGCTGAGCAAATATTACATTTAGGTATACCTCCCCAAGATGGAAAAATAGTAGACGAGGTAGATTATTTGAACTTCATGGGCGAACAAGAAGATGGAGCATATATCCTGCTTGGACCAGTAAGAAGAACGTGGTTTTTTTCACACAAAAAATCAATTGAATCGCCAGTAACGATCTATACGGATAGAGGTATAATCAGTAATCTTTTGTAGATGATACCTGCTAGCAATAGCAAGTGGTAATACAATTAATCTCTAGTTCCTTTTCTAGTTTAAAAAATCGTATAATACGTTTATGTTGTTAAATTTAGTCAACTCAAATAAGTAATGAAATAAAAGGTATGAACATATAGAAAAGAACAAAAAATACTTCATAAATTGATTTTCCTATTGGCTTACGTTCAGTGGGGTAATTGATAAGCTATCATTACAGCAATCGTGTCATTTGTCATGGTTTATCAGTTGCTCTGCTTATACATAAAATAGATTAAAAGGAGAAACCCATGTTAAGTTATAAAAATTCAACTAAAGAGATCAAGGACAGCGGTACAGAAACAGCAATCATATCGCTTGGGGCAACGGAGCAGTTTGGCCCATATTTGCTCATGCACTTAGATACATTAATAGCAGAAGTCTATGCTAATTCCTTTGGAGAAGCTTTACAGGCGTATGTGTTGCCAACTATACCTTTTAACACCTCTGAAGAACATGCCAACTGTATAGGAACTGTTACTTTAGTCCTAACATTTTGACAGCTATGATTGAAGAGATAATTACAAATTTACATAGACAAGGTTTTAAAAAATTTGTGATTTGTAATGGTCATGGAGGAGCCTACTGGGAATCAGCATTGGTAAAGTATATTAATTTTAAATATCCAGAGTTGCTCGTCATTACTACTCATCGACATTTAGCATGGGAAGAGGCCTTGAAGGAAGCGGGGATAGAAGGACTTAATGAGACTCATGGAGGTCTGTTATCTGTTTGTACAGCCATGTGGCTTTGTCCTGAGTTAGTAAAATTAGAATCCATGGGATCGGACGTTCCTACAGAAAACAACAAATTTGCCGATTATATTTTCTGGGACAAGCTAACTGCGGATGGATGTTGGGGGAAATTTGAAAAGGATCATTACACCCCTGAAGAGCTTGCTAATATAGGGAAAAAATTTTGGACAACGTATATTTCTAAAAGAAGTGAAAAGCTAAACTCCGTAATGGAGGAGGCATATAGAAGGAAAATGACTTAAAACGGGAGAAAGAGAGGAGACCACTTTCTAACGAAAATATTTTTCTTTCCTACCAATAAAAAAGGTCATGACAAGTGGTCATGACCTTTTTCTATTACTGAACTTCCATATGTAAATCTCCAGTTTTAGCTAATCCTCGTGCTTTTAACAAATGATAAGCGGTCAAAGAAATAACTGCAGGTAAAATTACACCTAATACTATATACATTAGCAATACTCCAATTCCTTGGTTTGCTAGAACATTTAGTGGAGCAATAAATGAATTTAGCCCGAGCCCAGCTAATGTGTAAGGTACCTCAAAATTAAATAATAAAATAGCAATTGGAGCGCAAATCACAGAGGATAGAAACGGATCTATTACTAAGCATGGATTTTTCACCAAATTTGGAACTTGTACTTTAGGAGTTAGGAATGATTGTGCAATGTTGGCTCCTAAATCATTTTCTTTAAAGGACATAGCTGTCCATCCTGCAAATTGAGCTGTACATCCTATTAATGCTGCAGCACTTGAAACTGGATCCAGCTGTAAGGCAATGGCAATTGCTGCGGAGGAAGCAGGCGACATAAGAAAAATACTCCAAACGAGAGCAATAACAATGGATCCAACCAGAGGTGACCCTGACACAGAGCTTGCTATAAATCGACTTAATTGTTCTAAAAGAGGAGTAGTTACAGCGGCCAAGCCGACCCCGACAACCCCGCCTATAAGAATTGCTGCAAAAGGAATGGCTAGCATATCCAGTTTTGTTTTCCCTGCAATACGTTTTCCGACCCATATAGCAACAATTGCTGCTAATACTGCACTAATCGGTTGCCCTGTTGTCAGAACCCAAATTCCATCTTGGAGTATTAAAGCATTGGCCCCTATAGTACTACAAGCCATAGCACTAAAAATAACTAATGTATTACCACCGAGCTGATAAGCTATACCTGCCCCTATCGCGGGAGCAAGCATCAATTGAGCTGTTTTCCCAATAGCTGTAAAACCATCCCAGCCTGTAAACGTACCAATTGTCTCGATAAGTAGTCCAATTCCTAATGTTACAAGTACGGCATTTGCAAGTCCTTGTGAGCCTTTATACATTCGATTGATTAAGTACGTCTTAGTTGCCTGTTTCATAGTAAATCCCCCTAATTATATAATATATCGCATGAAATATATTGTTGAAAAGAAAAAATAAAAAGTCCTTAATGGACTACAGCAATACATTATATTTGAATAACAAATAAATGTCATTCTAAACCGTTAAATTGTTATAATATTAATATAATTTTCATATACAGTCAATACTTATTTTTCAGATAAAATAATAAAGAAAAAGGGCTACCTTTAAGAGGTGGCCCTTTTCAATCGGATTTTATATAAATGGATTATAAAATCGTCCATTATTTATAAAAATAAATAAAACCATTAATAAAAATAGCATGAAAGATAACAGAATAGCTATTAAATCTCTTCTTCTGAACTCTTTTAAACTGAACCAAGATCTTGTTTTAAATTTCCCAAAACCTCGCAAATCCATTGTGTTACTGACAGTTTCTATTCGCTCTAGGCTAGAGAAAATAAGCGGCATTATAATAGATCCAGCATTTTTAATACGGGTATATAATCTTTCGTTGCGAGACATGTCCACACCGCGTGCCTGCTTCGAACGAGAAATTGTTTTAAAATCCCTTTGTATATCTGGGATATAGCGAAGGGCAATAGAAACAGAGTAGGCAAGACGATAGCTTACACCAATTCGGTTTAATGAGGCTGCGAACTCACTTGGATGTGTAGTGACTAAGAACAAAAGAGCGGGAGGGATGACGGCAAAATACTTCAATGTAATATTAAGCTGATAAAATAATTGCTCCTGCGTTAGTGAGTAACGCCCCAGAGATCCTGTGATTGGATGGGAAGTGCCGTAAATAGTTGTCCCATGCTGGGGGGCAAACAAAAATATAGCTATATTGTTTAACAATAAAAAGACTAAGATGAAACCGAGGACGAAGCTGATATCCTTTAATTTAATATCGGATACATAAAACAATATAAAGCTCCCAAGTAGCAACACCATTAACACTCTTGTGTCATAGGTTAACATAGCTGCAGTGGACCAAAGCAGAAAACATATCAGCTTGGTGGAACCTGTCAGGCGATGGATAATAGAATCACGGTCAAGATAGCTTAGCAGTTCGTTGCCCATTAAAGCGCACCTCCCGATCGTATTGTATAAATTGCTCTACAAAATCAGAGGGATGCTCCATCTTGAGCTGTTTTGCAATTTCGTATAAGGAGGATTCTTTTAAGTTTGCCTCCTGGATTAAGGTAGGGTTAGATAAAATATGTGCAGGGGAATCATCGACTAAAATTCTTCCGTTTGATAGGACAATGGCTCGATCTGTGTATTCCGTCATTAGGTGCATATCATGGGTGATTAGTATAATTGCTGTACCATTTTTCGCTAAATTTTCTAAGAACATCATTAACTCTGTAGTATGCTTGTAATCCTGCCCCGCAGTTGGTTCATCCAATAAAATAATTGGAGGTTCCATTACAAGGATAGAGGCAATGGATAAACGTTTTTTCTGCCCATAGCTTAAAGCAGCAATTGGCCAATTTCTCAATGGGTACAAACCACAAATTTTTAATGTCTCCTCCACACGTCTTCTCGTCTCTTTATCGGATAACTCGAATTGAGCAAGCCCAAATGCAACCTCATCAAGGACATTTTGTTTTGAAAACATATGATTGGGGTTTTGCAGAACAAAGCCTACGCGATGTGCACGTTCCATTATAGAGTCGTTAATCGCATTGAATCCTTCAAAATAAATAGTACCTTCTGTAGGACGTTCAAATCCACAGATAAGAGAGGAGAGTGTAGACTTACCGGTTCCATTTGCTCCAATAAGACTGATCATTTCACCTTTATGTAATTGAAAGGAAACATTTTTAATAATGTCTAGGCCGTTCCCATAGTGGAAGCTAATATTATCTAATGTCAGTACAGGCTCATTTTTAAAACCTAACTGAATAGGCGAGCATCTTGCATCACTAAATGCTTTTAGTTTTTGATGAAAGGAATCATTCACGATGGAGTCTACCTGAGTTAGGTTAATCTGATCATTCAGTTCACAGCCGGCATATTTCAAAGCTTTAATATAGAGTGGCTCTCGTATCCAGTTATCCGTCAATAATGACCCTGCCAGAAGCTCATTAGGGGTACCATCCGCTATAATACGACCGTGATTCATTAATATAATACGGTCGATAGGCTCAGACAAAACATCCTCTAGTCTATGCTCGACAATAATAATCGTTTTATTAGAATCCACTTGAAGCTGGTGAATCAGCTTCATTGCATCCTTTCCAGATGCCGGATCAAGGTTGGCAAGAGGTTCATCAAACAAAAGAATATTAACGTCATTTACTAAAACACCAGCAAGAGCGACGCGCTGTTTTTGCCCGCCGGAAAGTTCATGAATTCGAGAGTTTAAGTGCTCAGACATTTTTACTAGTGCAGCGGCTTTTTGAACACGTTCATGCATCTTTTGCATAGGAACTGAATTATTTTCCAAAGCAAAGGCTATATCCTCTCCAACTGTAAGGCCGATAAACTGTCCATCTGTGTCCTGTAGAACAGTCCCTACTTCCTGCGAGATGGTAAATAGATCAAGTTCCCTTGTTTCTTTTTCTTGAATGGTAAGATTTCCTGTAATTTCGCCTTTATAAGCAAAAGGAACAAGCCCGTTCAAGCAATGAACGAGCGTGCTCTTTCCGGAGCCAGATGGTCCAACGATTGCTACTTTTTCTCCTTCATAAATTGTTAAATTAATGTCATGTAAAGTAGGCTCGGATTGACTATTATATTGAAAGCTAAAGTGTTTAAACTCGATGACTGGCTTTTTCATGTGAATCTCCTTATCTACTTATTCCTCGTAGCTCAGGCTTCCTTTTTTGGTTCTTGTCTTTGCATAAGCAGTAAGCAAGAGTGTGCCAAGTATTGCAACAGTACCAATATTAGAAATAGCGGCTACGATTCCTTGTGTAAATACCTTGTTTGCAGGCTCTGCATAAATGATAATATCTAGTAATGGAGCTACTAAAGCCCATGCAATAGCCTGAACTATGATTTGAACGATATTAAATAATATAATATGCTTTTTACCAAATTCTCCATCCTCAAAAGAAAACCTTTTAAAATATAACCCGATACCTAATCCTACAATTGCGGATGAAATGACCCAGCTCCACCAAATAGAACCGTAAGAAGTAAGGTCGTTTAAAGCATGACCAAATAACCCGACAAATAAACCTGCTATTGGTCCAAAAATAGCTGAAATAAGTGCTAGAAAACCATAGGATGTTTGAATCGTTGTGTTCGGTATTCCTGTAGGGACTGCTGCAAATTTGGCTAGTATCAAGAACACCGCCGTTCCAATACCTATCGCTACAACAGTCTTTGTTGAAAAGATAGACTTTTTCATTCTTCATTTCTCCCCGTATTTATATTTTTAAACCAGTCATCCTTGTTAATTGATTGCAATAGCAGCTTTTCGAATAGTTATTTCTGTGCTAGAACCAGTGAGAACTTGGTAGGTATCGGCAAAGGAACCTTGGTTTAATGCAATTCCGATATTATCCAGAGAATTCACGTACATGAGAGCTTCTCCGATCCCTGCCGCAGCGAAGGAGCGACCATAGGTGACTATTCCCTCATAAACAAGTTCTCCGTCTATGGTGAGAGAAACTTCAAAGGCATCTCCATAGGTAACGTCCAGCTGTTTAAATTGAAGTCGGCGAATATTGGTCCAGAGATTGCCGAACGGTCGATCAATGACGTCAATAACACCCGTAATGCAGTTATCTTCAATAATTGTTTCCTTAAGTGGTAGCTCCACGATAAGAGAAAGGGGGATAGATGGTCCAATATCCTCCAAACTTATTTCTCCTGTTGCTAAACGCGCTCCTGTATAAGCAAATATATCTCTACCATGAAATGTATGTGATTCTCCAGATTTTGGTAGGCGATTCTTGCTTTCATCAATTTCTCTTACTTCTTTAATACCAATAAATCGGTTAACGTGCGTTAATGTCCCATTGTCCGGAGTGACAATATACTGATCCTTCACTGTTTTCACAACTACACTTCTTCGATCTGATCCAACGCCTGGGTCTACTATGGAAACGAACACTGTGTCACTTGGCCAATAGTTGATGGTTTGTAGGAGACGATAGGATGCCTCCCAAATATTGTACTGAGGAATCTGATGAGTTAAATCGAATAACGGCAGCCCACGCTTCACGCTATTGGCTACCCCATGCATAGCGCTTACTGCCCCGTCGTTAATACCAAAATCTGATTGAAATACTAATAATCCCTCTGTCATGTTTAAACACTCTCCTTATTATTTTTGTGGAGGAGAGCGAATTAAAAAACTCGCCCTCCTCAATCATTGGATTGAAAAGGACGAGATACTCGTGTTACCACCTTTGTTCACTGCTTACTCACATAAGCAGCCTCAGCTAGTGCAGAATCCTATTAAGATGGATCCTAGACTGTGGTGTGGATAACGGGTACCAATCCCGCTAGCATCTCAGGCACAGGTAACTAACTGCACGTTCAATGTAGTGCTCAGAGGCCATTGTTCAAATGGTGTTTTCTGCTTCTTTTCAGCTACCGAAGCTCTCTATGGAGAAATCTACCCATTTTACTTTTTCTCTTCATCGCATTAACTTATTATAGAGAATTTACAATTAATTCTGATAACTGTCAAGTGTTTTTTAGTTCTTTATGATGGGCTATAAAATTGTTGCTTGTGTCTTTTCCCATTCTTCTCTTAAAATACCCATTCGAATGGAGTCATAGTAAACACCATTATATAAGCGTACTTTGCGAATTCGTGCCTCCATTGTCATACCAAGCTTTTCTCCAACCCGAATCATCCGTTCATTACCTGACCAGGTTGTATAGCCTACTCGGACAAGTGGCATTATGGTAAACAGGTGATTCATCCAAAGTTTTAAAGCACGTGTGCCAAGTCCCTTACCCCAGCTTGGTGCCTCATGGAAACCAATACCCATTTCAAGCCATTTAGAAGGTTCATGTTCCCAATAATATGACACGATCCCACGTAATATTCCATCTACCTCGATACCCCAGAACCTTTCGCTATCCACATAGGTATCTGCTTTTTCCATAAATACATCATAAGGAGTTGGTTTATATTCATAGTAAGGAGCATCCCATTCTTTCCACTCTGGCTTCTCGTCCTTACACATTAATTCCCAAAGTCTCGGCAAATCATTGTATTTAATTGGTCGGATCATTAACTCTTGATCTTGATACATTCTGTTTCCTCTTTTCATTTTAGTTATGTTTTCATCTGTTTGTTTGATAAGAGAATTTATTATTTATCTACTTTTCAATCACCATTAAATTGTTTTTCATTTAAACCACTCCCTTCATTACTAATAAAATATGTTGAGATAATTTCATTATCAATCACGCACGTACAAAGAGAAAGAACATTCGGGATATATATAAAGTATAATAATTTCCGCTTTAGTCGGACGCTTTCCGTGGGGTGAGCGATAAGCCATCACCGGCGCTGTCGCGCACGTTGTGATGTCTTATCTGTCTCACTGATCCCACAGGAGTCGCCGACTGTCGCTACAATCAGAGGTGGTGTGGCACTAAGAAAGTCAGATGATAATCTAACTTAGCTATTTAAGCTATTAGTTATATTCCATTTATAAAGGCAGGAACTATACATGCCGATTTCCGCTTTAGTCGGACGCTTTCCGTGGGGTGAGCGATAAGCCATCACCGGCGCTGTCGCGCACGTTGTGATGTCTTATCTGTCTCACTGATCCCACAGGAGTCGCCGACTGTCGCTACAATCAGAGGTGGTGTGGCACTAAGAAAGTCAGATGATAATCTAACTTAGCTATTTAAGCTATTAGTTATATTCCATTTATAAAGGCAGGAACTATAGATGCCGATTTCCGCTTTAGTCGGACGCTTTCCGTGGAGTGAGCGATAAGCCATCACCAGCGCTGTCGCGCACGTTTGTGATGTCTCATCTGTCTCACTGATCCCACAGGAGTCGCCTCCTGTCGCTACAATCAACATAGAGAATAATATTTCATTCGTGTTTTTTGTAATGATTATTTTTTATGTCCAATTCAATTATATGTCAATTTTAGAAAAATGAAAAAACAAAAAATATATTGTGCTATAATATTGTTACTTTAATGCAGAGAGGGGATAGTTCTATGTTTTGTATATTTACTTTGTTAGAGGTGAAATATCTAAACTAAGGAGAGTCAAAATGAAATTAGAAACTGAGAGATTAGAAATTATCCCCTGTACACAAGAATCTGCTCAAATAGCAGTGGAGCAGAGTTATGACAACGGTCCACAGATTTCCATGTCATTAGAAATGCTAAAAGCAGATGCTACATCATTGGGGTGGGGTACATGGTTGGTAGTAGAGAAAAGAAATGGCAAAGTTATTGGGGATATCGGTTTTAAAGGGAAACCAGATGCAGATAACCAAGTTGAGGTAGGCTATGGCTTTTTAAAGGAACATTGGAACAAGGGATATGCGACAGAGGCAGTGGGTGCAATTATGCAGTGGGCTTTTGTAACTGGCTTAGTGGAAGTGATCATCGCGGAAACACTCCTTGATAATTATGGTTCTATGAGAGTGCTAGAGAAGCTGGATATGAAAAAAGTAGGAACTAGTGAAGAAATGGTCAACTGGAAGCTAGTGAAGTAAAATAAAAAATCCTGTGTGGAAGCACAGGATTTTTTATAAAAAGTTCAATCTCGTGTGGAAATAAATATTAGAACTATATATGTATCAGTTTCTCAATGCTCTGCCTAGCTCCTCGATCGAGCTTACAATGACCCCATTTTGCTTGATCAATCCGATGACAAACAGATTGCGATACATAAATTGATTTTCTGTTCCATCTGCTATTAAAGCTTCAATTTTTTTCGTGTTCTCTCTACCTTGTTGGCGTGTATCAGTATAAAGAGCATAAATAGGGCGATCTAACATTGAGAACGCTCCAATCTCTGCTGCAACTCCAGAATCTATTTCCACTCCATCAATCACTGCAACTAAAAAGTCACTTTCCTTTAATGCCTCGATATCTGCACTTGCAATAAGCAAGCTATCTGCATAGGCCATTTTGTCATTGATGGCTGCGTTTTCTTGTGGCACATATAAGTCAACGCCCGGTAGTGAGGCACGAATCTCCTTTGCAACAAGTTCGTTTACTAGGCGATCCCCTAGACCAAATAATCCATTTGCTAAGTAACCTTTTTTCATCATTCATCCTCCTTTTCCAACTTTCATTGTAGGCAATTTTCGAAGATATGCATAGAGGTAGAGGAAATTAGGATGGTCTAATAGAAATATTAAGGAGGGGGAATGACATATGAATAACAAGAGAATTTATTTTATTAGACATTGTAAGGCAGAGGGACAGGAGCCGACTGCTGCTTTAACAAAAGATGGGTTGGAAAGTGCAAAAAACCTTGTGGAAATTTTAAAGGCTTTCCAAATTGACTATCTCATTTCTAGCCCTTATGAACGGGCGATACAAACGATACTGCCATTTTCTCAGGATACTGGCTTGCCTCTCCATATTCATGAAGGGTTAAGCGAGCGTGTGCTTAGTAAAGAGCCTATGGATGATTGGCTAGAGAAACTGAAACGTACCTTTTTACATAAAGATCTTAGCTTTCCTGGAGGAGAGGCTAGTGACGAAGCGCTAAATCGTATAAAAGAGGTCATCAATGAAGTGATAGGAAGGGATGACGTGACTAACGTAGCAATTGTATCTCACGGAAATATCCTTGCTCTTCTCTTCAATCATTACGATAATACCTTTGGTTTTGATCAATGGCTTCAAATGAAAAACCCTGACATCTTTTTGATAGAAAACAACATATTACAACAAGTGGAACTAAAAGAAATCCTGTCTAATTAAAGGCAGGATTTCTTTCGTGTAGTATTTTTTAAGCTTCTTTATTGCTAGAAGAACTAGAAGGAATTCGGATGTTGCTCATTTGACGCTCCTGTTCTTGCTCCGCGATGATATCGTTGTCCTCTGCATTATCGCGCGTTACTTTTTGAGTAAGAATAGCACCAACAGCCACTAAAATCATTACTGCAATATAATATCCTTTTTCATTAAGCTGCAAATTATCTGCATTATAAAGACCAATACTAAACATAACAACCCCTGCAAATAACGTGAAATAAGCTAGCACTGTAAAAGCCATCGTATTTCTTCTTCTATACCTCTTTGTGTTCATGACAAACGCCCCTTTGTATTGGTTGTAATTGTTATTATATGAATTATATTCTAGCATGAATGAATAATAGTGTAAAATATTCTAAAGTATAAGATAATTGTTAGAGATAGATATATTAAAGACAATTTTCACTATAATTCTACTTCTATATAAAACAGTTAGAGAGCTTGAGGTATAAATAAAAAATAAAGGAGAAAAAAATGGAATTCAGGATACCAGAATTTTCGGAAATACAGACACTAACATCTAGAATAAATACTATTCAATCGTTACCTAGAAATCCTATGGGAGCACGGATATTGGTGAGAGGTAATACTCATGTCTTTGCAGTAAAACATATTCCAGGACCAGCCTTTAACACGGTTAGGGGTATTAATGATCAGGATTTAGATTACTTAGATGAAATTTTTCACTTTTATAAGGATCATGCTATTTCGTTTCGAATAGAGGTTACTCCACAAAATAGTTCCGAGTCATTGTTTCTCAGGCTTTCAGAAAAAGGGTTTTATCAATCCGGCTTTCACGCTTCTTTTTTTAGAGTTGCTGACAATATAGATAGCTTTAGCAATCCATCTTCTATAGTGGTACGTCCTCTTCAGAAGGACGAATTTGACTTGTTTGCTGCGATTTATGTAGAGGCCTTTGGTTTACCTGCTTCTATACAAGATGGCATAAAGCAAAACAACCAAGTTTTATATGATGTACCGGGCTGGGAGTTTTACTTAGCGCTTCGACATAATGTTCCGATTGGCATAGGAGTTATGTATGTGGAGGGGGAGCTTGCCACGTTGGCAGCAGCTGCTACTCTACCAGATTATCGAAGTTTGGGAGTACAACATGCCTTGTTCCACAAGCGAATAGAGAAAGCTATCGAAAAAGGGGCAAAATACATTACTAGTGAGGCTGCCTTTGGGAGTGTTAGTCATAGGAACATGGAACGGATTGGTTTGAAGCTCGCCTATACAAAGGCTTTCTGGACAAAGCGCTAGGATGACAGACGTGAAAGTAAAATCTTTGAGGTTCTCGCTTTATATATAACTGCTACTAGGATTATGTAAAATTGAATTAGATGACTGTTTGGAAGAATTAGAAACGAAAAATTAATCCACAGTGAAGAAAGGCTGACGATTAATGACAGCTGCTGCTTTTATAAGAAATATACTAGGGATAGTTTTATTTCCCTTATCCCTTTGGAATCTATCGATGAACCAAAAAAATAAAATGACTCCTCCGGGGAAAATAGTTAAAACAGAAAACTCAAGTGTACACATTATTAAATCAGGTGAGGGGCCAGTCACTGTTATTTTGGAGGCGGGCTTAGGTTCTCTCTCTATTGATTGGTGCCAAATTCAGCCGGAAATTTCGAAGCGTGCCAAAGTCTTATCCTATGATAGAGGAAATTACGGATGGAGCCAATCGACTAAAAAGTTTCTCACGGCTATTGATCACGTAGAAGAGTTAAAGGAAATATTAGTAAAGGTAGACCTTGCTCCACCTTATTTGTTAGTAGGTCATTCCTATGGTGGGCTAATCATGAGGTTGTTTGCAAGTATGCACCCTGAACAAGTAAAAGGTTTAATCCTTGTTGATTCCGTACATGAGAACCAATATATGCCTGGCAATCAAAACAAAGGGTTTAAACATAAGGTTACATTCGGATATGTTATTTCCTTAACTGGCTTCCCGAGATTATTAAATCAAAAGGTAGGACGAAAATTTTTAACTGGTGAATACCAGCGTTATTTAAATTACACTGGGTATACTCTAGGTGCGTACCAAACGATATATCAAGAATATAAGGATAGCCCTATTTCAGCGCAACAACTAAAAGACTCAGCAGCTATTCATAAGGATATTCCGGTAGTTGTCATTAGCTCCAACAATTCCACTAAACAATGGAAGGAGCAACAACTTCTATTAGCGAAACTGACATCGAAAACAGAGCATATTCAAACGGATAAGGGGCATTCCATCCACTTGGAGGATCCTACTGTAGTCACGGACACTATTTTCAAGCTGTTGGAAAGAGAGGCTACAAGTCATGTTTGATATAAAAATGGTTATTTCTGAGATAAAGAGCTTAAGCCGCCCTTTTCTTTTGGGCATAGATGGGTTAAGTGGAGCAGGAAAGACTACCTTTACGAACGAGTTAGTAAAGGAGATAGAGAGAGCAGGACATCGAATAGTAGTAATTCATCTAGATGATCTAATAGAAGAACGAATACGTCGATACAATACTGGAAAGCCCGAATGGCATGAATACTATCATTTACAATGGAATGCTTCAGAGATTCAAGAGAAACTGTTTACGGCTGTTCATCAGAAAGAAAAATTACTTCAGCTTAAGTTTTATAATGCGCATGAAGATCGATGCTATTTGAAAGAGGAATCTATAGAGAATTGTACGGTTGTTTTGATAGAAGGAATATTTCTTCAGCGTAAGGAATGGCGTTCCTTTTTAGACTATGTTATTTACTTGGATTGTCCGAGAGAGCTTCGAAATGAACGGATTTTAATAAGAGAATCCTATACTGGTGACTTGAAGGAAAGAATAAATAAATACGAAAGGAGATATTGGAAAGGAGAAGAATATTATTTAAAAGAAGTAAATCCAATAGAACAGGCAAACATTATAATCAAGAATGGGGAGAAATAGTATGAAGCAAGCATTATTAGTGATCGATGCACAGCAAGATTTAATAGAGGGAAATGAGCAGGAGAAAAGTGTTTTTCAAAAGGAACTGCTAATAGAAAACATTAATCTTGTAATATCAAAAGCTTTGGATGCAGATGCTCAAATTATTTTTGTTAGAGACTTGGATATTGCAGAAGGTAAAGGGGCAGGGTTTGAAGTGCACCAAGCAATAGACATACCTACTGAAGTCACTTTTTTTAATAAAAAGGCAACTAATGCATTCTATGGTACTGGACTAAAAGAATACTTAGCGAAAGAGAATATTCAACATGTAGTCATTGCGGGATGTTCAACAGAGCATTGTATAGATACGGCTGTTAGAACTGCAACGGTAAATGGCTTGGACGTTACTTTAGTTGGCGATGGACATTCGACCGCTGACTCTCCTGTTCTTTCGGCAGAGCAAATTATTAAACATCATAATAAAACTCTACATGGACATTATAATGTAGACAATTTTTCTGTTGTAAGAAATGCAGAGGAAGATCTATTTACACCGACACACGATACTTATAGATAAAAAAAGTAGCTCTTCCCAAATAGGGAGGAGTTTTTGATAGGTAAGATAAGATATTTATGGGTAAGTTCCAAATCGGAAAAATAGGTTCTCAAAAGCTGTATCCTCGCTTTTCTTTTCTAAATTTAATAAAAGGGAAAGAAGAGTCTTCTGGAGAATGAGTAAATATCTAAAGATGTATATCTAATTAGGAGGATTGTTATGTTTAATGAGGTGAAAATAGAGCAATTAACATCTACCGAAGAACATATGGAAGAGCTGTCTGAGTTGCTAATACAAGTCGTTGAAGACGGTGCTTCCATTGGCTTTTTACCTCCACTAGAGTTAGCAAATGCAATGGGATATTGGGAGGATGTCTTGAGACCAGATGTACTGTTATTTGTGGCGAAGAGGAACAACCGTATAATAGGTAGTATTCAATTACATCTTTGTAGCAAGCAAAATGGCCAACACCGTGCCGAAATAGCTAAACTTATGACTCACCCACACTACAGACGAAGCGGTATAGGGCGTCAGTTAATGTTTAAGGCTGAAAATAGAGCTCTGAGAGAAGGAAGGACTTTATTGGTGCTGGATACAAGAGAAGGTGACCCATCAAACAAACTATATACATCACTTGATTATATCCAAGCGGGTAAAATTCCTGATTACGCTGAGTCAGCGGGAGGAGAATTCCACGCTACTGTGTTTTATTATAAAAAGATAAATGAATGAAAATACTGGAAGTGATTAAACAAATACCTAGCTATCCCTTGATTATCATTACATTATAGAAGGTAAAAGGTAACGCATGCTATGAAGTAGCATGCGTTTTTTTATACTCCTAATAAAACTTTAGGCTCACATAAAGTGAAAAAAATAAATAAAAATAGAGAAAAAGGGTATCTTTTTACCTGTTTTATAGGTCGTAAAACAACTTAAAATGACTATCTTTGTAGAAAAGTCAGAAGTTTCAGAGAATCTATTGAAACGATATACAGCGAAAGTATAATTATGGTTATCTTCTGTTACGAAATAATTACAAGTTAACTAGAAGTGGTGTAAAAAATAATCTTATTACCTATAAGAAAGAGAGATGATAGTTATAAAGAATTATGTAAGCGCAATTTGAACCATGTAGTTAAGCGCTACTAGAAAGGAGTGCCAACTATGAAAAAAAGAGCAATAGGATTTATTTTAATATTTTCTGTATTACTTGGTTCCAGTACTATTTACGCTAGTGGCATTCCAGAGGCTAGCTTCTCAAAATGGTATGGACATGCTTTCAAGAAGGAAAGTGAGATTTTTAAAGAAGTTACCATTTCTGGTCTCAAAGAGATTGGAAGAGAAGTTAATAATTTCTTACAAGAAACGAAAGAGAATGTTACTAGTTCAATCACTTTCTTTGTAAATGAAGAAATAGATAAAACCAACTCTCGATTGGCAGAGCAAGAAAAATCAATACAAGAAGAATTGCAAGCAACTGTTGTTAATCTGGAAAATGCAAACTTTGATAATTATCCTGATGAACAGAAAATGAAAGAAGAAATTAATGCAGAAGTAGAAGTTATTTTAGAAGACCTACTAAATGAATTATAAGTTTTGTATAAAACAAAAAATAGTATCTATAGAAAAGGAAGTCTATCAATGAAAAAAACAATAAAACGAAAAGTAGTAGCAGGAGCGGTTGCAGTAGCATTCTTATCAAGTACTGGGGTAGCTTTTGGGGCAACAGACGCAGGAGCTGGTATTAAAAGCTGGTATGATTCGCAATTTAGAAAAGCCACTACTGAGGTTGCTTTCGAGACAGCGAAGCATTCTATAAATAAGTTCGGAGAATTAAAGAGTGCTACTACAGGCTTGAAGCAAGAAGCCAGCACAGATATAAATTCTACGAGAGATACCGCTACTACTAATGCAACGGATGGGATTAAAGCAGAAAGTAAAAAATATATTGACTCCGTGAATGATAAAAAAGTAGAAATACAAAATAATATAGATAGCCAATTTATGAAAATTGAAAAAGACGCTAATGCAGCTTTAAAAGTTACAAGTCTTGGGGCAAAGAATCTGGCTGAATATGATTTGAAAAGTCATACAGGCAAAGAGGGCCAAGCAGCGTTAGCATATGTAAATAAAGAAATTGATAAAACTACAAATGCTGCAATAACGGATTTGGAAACAGAAATTCGTGCTACTAAATCCTATTTACAAGGTCTGCTAGATACGAAGAGTGATGCAACAGTTGAGAAAATTAATAAAGCAGTAGACGATGAGATTACAAGGATAATTGGTTTGATTACTGCTAAAACAGAGCAATTAGTTGCAACTCATCAAGCAGCTATTAACAATAAAGCGGCAGAACTAGAGGCGGCTTCTAAATTGAAGTTAGAAGCGCGTGTAAAAGAGCTAATTAACGAAAAGTAAGCAGATTGACATAATCCTGTTAATTTATATATTCACAAAAAACTATAAAAACTAAGGGAGATATTAAAATGAAATTATTGAAATCAGTTAAAGGTAAAGTAATGGTAGGAACAATCGCAGTAACACTATTTGCAGGAGCAGGAGCAGCATTTGGAGCTTCAGATGCTGGAACTAAACTAGGTGGTTGGTTTACAGGGCAATTTAACCAATCAAAAGTTGATTTAAGTACTAATGTAAATGGCTATGTAGGAACAAAGGTAGCTGAGACATTGCCAAAATATAATGCGATGAAGGCTGGAACTACCACTACAATTGAGAATGAGCGTAAAACTTCAACTGCTACAGCGAATGCTAATATTGATAAAGACCTAAAAGAGCACAAAGATGCTTTAGAAAATAAAAGAAAAGAATTAGTAAATTATACTAACACAGAATTCAATAAAATTTTTGAGGCGGAAAAGAAAAAACTCCATGATCTTGGTGTACAGGCAGCAAGACAAGCGCAATCTGATATGGATGCACACACGTCAGAAAAAGGAAAAACGGCTCTAGCTACATTAAATACGGAACTCGAAGCTACTACAGAAAGAGCAATTGACGATTTAGAAGCAGCAATTGAAGCAGCTAAATCTAATTTGCAGGGTAATTTGAATAGCAATGTAGAGGCTAAAACTGCTGATCTTAAGAAAGTAGTAGATCAAGAGGTTAAAGATTTCCTTCTTTGGGCTCAAGGAATGGCTAACTTTTCAGCACAAGAGCAAACAGACTTAATTGAAGCAGCTGCAAAGAAATTTGAACAGGATGCTAAAGCTGATATGGCAGCACTAGTTGACGGGATTTGATAACAAACTATAGGAACCTCTTTCTCAAGAGGTTCTTATTCTTCAAAATGGAGGCATCAACATGGTGAGTAGAGTAGAGAAGTATAAGAAAAAGAGACGAATTAGAAAAAGTGTTTTAATAGTAGCGGCTCTATTTTTAGTTCTTACATTTGGAACAGGGCTAAATAAAGCTTTAGCGGATTTAGATGTACAAACGTTATTAACCAATTGGTTCAATGAGAAGCAAAATGAGTCTGTAAAAGACATTGAAGGTGCTGTCGCTTCTGAAACAGATCGACTGATGAGAGGACTTGGAGAAGATTTAGAGCAAGAAATGACTAAAGCTCAACAAGACTTAGTAAATTTCACCAAAACTCAAAAAGAGAGCCGTATTGCTGCATTGCAGTTATACGCACAAGATTTAAAATCTAGTTTGAAAATAGACAATTCGGAACAGGAAGCTGCTATCCTAGCAAATATCGACACAATCGTTGCTCAAGCCAAGGCTCAAATGGATGGTCAGGCATCGGAGTTAAAGTTGTTGCCAGTTCCAGTTATACCTCCAGGAGAAGCTTCTAGTCCAATTCAAACAACACCAGCACCAGGTAACGAAGGTAAAGAAAATTTACCGCAACCCACTCCTCCTGTTGTAACCCCTGAGAAGGACGGTACCGGTGAGGCTGCTATATCAGTAAAAACGGAACAGCCTAAAGCTGAAGTTAAGGCTATAGAGGCAGAGCTTGTGATTGTGGATGTTTATACTATCACGGATTGGTTTGCAATGCCGAGTGTACAAAATGTTACAGTGGAAGAGGTAAAAATCCCAAATGGTGTGTTTTCGATAAATAGTACATTTTCCGATATATTAATGAATCCAAAGGCAGCAGATGCCATGAGAAGTATTCTTCGTGGAATTGAAAAGCATCCACATTTCGCTGAAATCCAATATAAGACAATAGATGAAATGTCTCGTATTTGTCCTTCGCTATTTAATGAGACCATTTTATATATGCTAAACAAATCGCTTGTTCAAATACAAATATAATGAGATAGCGAGTACCAGGTTGATCAACAACTGAATTTGTTGATGAATCTGGTACTCATTTTATTTTGGAGTAAAAATAATTACTTTCAAAAATAAAATAATTGCTTTTAAGAGTAATTTAGTTTACCATATAAAGTAATCGAGGAGGGATGATATGGAAGAGATAAGATTGAATGTCGCTTTGCTTAGAAGAAAAGTGCCTAACTTGACGACAGCTGCTAAATCCATTGGGATTCGTCCTGCTACGGTTTCTAATTTATGTACAGGGAAGATTGATTTGGGGAAGGCGGAGGTTAAAACACTTGTTGGTTTAGCTTCATTGGCTAATTGCACGGTAGATGAATTGATCATACGGGGGGAGAAGAAACATATGATTGAGACACAAATTAAAGCATTGGACTTTTTTGCACCACTAGTAAAGGAAGGGACAATTGGAATAGTAGCTAGACCGGGGATGGGACAGCTAGTAATACTAGCAGAGCTAATGCATCGTTTTAAGGAAAGTAATCACACTTCTGTGTTTTTATTGCCACAAAAAGAGCATAGTGAGCTAGAAGGGACAAAAGAGCTAGCAGATTATATAACTACTTCTGTTGATGACGCATATGAAAAACTTTCAGAATTAACAGGAGATATTATCTTTATCACAGATAGAAGCTATATTATCTCTGGAGAACTATTGGATTTACAGGAAAAAATTATTTCAGAGAATATAGATGGAATTACAACAATTTTAGTGGATTTATCAGGAGAAGTAGTAGATGAAGAGATGCCTTTTGGACCTTTGGAAACAGTGTGGCAGCTAGATGCAGATCTTGCAACTCGTCATATGTATCCTGCTCTACACCCTATCTATTCGACCTCATCCGTAATGGAGGGGACAGATGTTGACCAACGTCATTTTGGTTTAAGACAGCGTGCACAAAAGCTACTGAGACGCTATAGAGAATTACGTTCTATTGTCGCTGTGCATGGAATTCAAAAGCTTCCAGAAGGTGAACTAGCAACATATGAACGCGGAGAAAGGTTAGAGGCATATTTTACTCAGCCATTCTATGTTGCCGAAAAATTCACGGGTCCAGGAAAAGCTGTTTCAATAGAGCAAACTCTAAATGATGTCGAAATGATTTTAGAAGGAAAACAAGATCAAGTAAGCGTTGAAGAGTTAAAGTTTGTAGGTAGTTTAAGTTAAATAAAAGCAAAGATGTGAATGAAATAGCATTCACATCTTTTTTGGTGTGACAAAAAGTATGCGGCTTAATGTTCAAGACACTTGAAGGGAAACTGAGTGAGCCTTGACAAGCAGTTTGTTTAAGAACTACTTTTCAGGGAAAAACTTAAACTAAATTAGACTTTTCAAACTAAAAGGAGGACGCTATGGCCACGCTAAAAAGTAATGCGCTTAATAAGGAAAATCAAAGGCATTATTCTACCAAGAATATGTGGACGGGAATACTATTTGGATTAGGGGTAGTTGCCTTTATAGACGAAGTAATTTTCCATCAACTTTTACATTGGCATCACTTTTATGATAAATCTACCACAGACATTGGACTTGTCTCAGATGGCATATTTCACGCTTTTAGTTTCTTTGCTACCGTGGGCTCAGCTTTTCTTATGGCAGATCTTCATCGCCGCCAAGCATTTTGGCCAAAAAGATGGCTAGGAGGGATATTCTTGGGGGCAGGTGTTTTTCAACTGTATGATGGTACCATTCAACACAAGCTCATGGGCTTACATCAAATTCGATATAACGTGGATATTTTACCTTACGACTTAGTGTGGAATATAACGGCAGTTTTAATGATTGTAGTAGGTATAGTTCTGTTAAAGCAAACGAGTAAAAAAAGTAGAGGTGAATAGTATTGCATGATCATCCTCATCAAACTAGTTTAGATTTTGCACAAATAATACTTGGGGCTCCTTTTGTACTTCTCCTGCTTTTATATTTAGTCGCTGTATATAAATCCAATAAAAGTAAAAAACGATGGCCGATACGTCGAACATTGTTATTGATCACGGGAATTATTCTTGCTCTTCTATCAGTAGCAGGGCCACTTGCAGAGCGGGCGCATACGGACTTTGAAGTGCATATGATAGGACATTTGTTCTTAGGGATGCTATCCCCGTTATTGATAGCATTATCAGCACCAATGACACTGTTCCTAAGAACCCTACCTGTAAAGGCTTCAAGAAAAATAACTTGCTTACTGCGAACGAAATTTGTTCACTTTTTTCAAAATCCTATTGTTACCTCTATATTAAATATTGGTGGGCTTTGGTTATTATACACTACACGTTTATTTGAACTGATGCATGAAAATATATTGTTCCATATCGTCATTCATATACACATTTTCCTAGCTGGATATCTTTTTACAATTTCTATCCTTTATATTGACCCAACACCGCATAGAAAAAGCTATATTTACCGTTCTGTAGTCTTTATATTTGCTCTAGCTGGTCATGCAATCCTGTCCAAATTTATATATGCAAATCCTCCGGTTGGTATTTCCAAAGTAGAAGCGGAAATAGGAGGCATGATTATGTATTACGGTGGGGACGCTATTGAGATAGGATTAATTATCATTCTTTATTACCATTGGTTTAATCAAACTAGTCCTAAAGTTGAGATAATTAATCCTACACCTATAAATGGAAAAGAGGAGCTAATATGAAGGGGAATAACGCAAAATATACGGTTGTTGGAACTGATATTGAAGAAGTAAAGAGGAAAAACGCCAATTCTGGTTTATCCTACAATGAGTTAAATGAATTGATAGCAAAACAAGCGAAGGATCCTAAAACATATAGTCAAAAATCTACTTAAGTGAAAGGCTGTGGAATAGTTGTATTTCAAAACGTTTCTCATTAAGTTAATTATGACGACTGCTATCATTTGGATCGTACTTGGCGGGTATTATGGGGCTAATCTATTGGGTGTCTTCATTATAAGCATCGTTTTGACGGTTTTAGGTTTTATAGGAGATATATTCTTAATGCCTAGGCTAGGTAATATATTAGCGACAATAGGTGACTTTATACTTGCACTTGGGTTAGTTTGGTTAATGGGCATTTACTTATTCGACCCTTCTGTGCCAGTTGGCAGAGCTGCCTTTATAATTTCTCTTCTATTGATGGTCGGTGAGATGTATTTACATCAATACATTAAGCTGCATATTTGGGAGCCTAGAATAATGAATCCAAGAGACAAAGCAGGATATTACCAACGAACAGATACACAATTGGAATTTGCAAGAGCGTTTAGTAAAGAGGATTTTCAGAAAAAGTAAAAGAAAAACGTATATTTCATCCCTACTTGCCCATTCTAAAAAGGTAAGAGGGGAGGTAAAGAAAATGGCAAACAACAACCGTAATAACAATAATCGTAATAACAACAATAACAATCAAAACAACGAATTCGGTGATGAATTCAACTTCGAAAATTTAAATAATAATAACAATAATAACAACAACGACAGAAACAACCGTAACAACAATCGTAATAACAATAATAATAACAATAACAACAACAATAATAACGAAAATAACAATAACTTTTAATTAAGTTAACAAAAGCAACTTTACCCTTTTTGGTAAAGTTGCTTTTTGGTTTAAATAAAGCAGTTGGTGGTATCTTAAGGTTAGGTATTGGAGGAGGATTAAGGATGAATAACATAAAGGAATTAGAGATAAACAAATCGTATGTTACCTATATGTTTCCTTTCTCCTTTCATGAGAAACAGAGACAGAAATTGATGGAAACTTTAGAAAGACATCACTTTAGATTTTTTGAGCTTAATAATAAGGAACTCCAAGCAGGCTACTATGGAGAAGGAGTAAAGATTCGTCATGAACGTCTCAGTCAATTTTTCTTGCCTTATATTGAAGATAAACTGTTTCCAAAAACAACAAAGAATAGAGGGTTTTTGAGATATTCCAAAGAAATTAACGAGAAATTTGTTTGGAAGCTAAGAGGACAAAAAAGTAATTTTGCTATTAATAGTGTAGATATTACTCTTTGTCCATTTGGTATTGGAGTTATTACAATCCGTACTTTAGGGGAAGATCAAGAAACTCTTTCAGACTTTTTGCATTTCCTTTCTCATTTTAGGGTTTTGGAGCCTAAGCTGGAGGAGGAAAAGGGAGTTAAAATATCTAACGATTCTTATGTTTTTGAAACAACTAATCAATTAGTATTGGATTATTTATGTCCATCTGTTAAGCCATTTATCATAAGAAACGAGCATTTAGAAGGGTATTACGGAAGTCTTCCATTTTTTGAAGATGCAAGAATGATGTCCTCCATCTTTTTAGTTGTTAAAAAGGACGAAGAAATTTTACAGGAGCATTTATATCGTGTGGCTCAGGTTGATGGAAGAGTAGAGGGTGAGCCATATATTTCAAGTACTAACTCCGATTATATAGAACGTTTTGTAAAAGAGCGTCTATATGATCGTTATGCGCCTAATACATATACTATTACTTCTGAGAACGTACAGGCGACAGTAACAAATAACGAAGAACAAACTTATAGAAAAGATATGGAAGAATTTATGGGGACTATGTATTACAATTTATTGCTGCATTATTACTATAAAATTATGCTATTAAAGCTATCGTTCGAGCATAGTGAGGTCAGCTGGTCTAAGGACAAAGATTATGTAAAGGAGCTTATTGAGCTTATTTCAAAATTCTATTCAAGATATTACTTTGGACAGGTTTCAGCCAGGCAGGAGGGGAAGGAACTTACCCATTTACTCAGAGAAACCTTTAACTTGAATCATCTTTTTATAGAAGTTAAGAAGACGCTAGATGATTTATACCGTGCTCAGGAAAATCAAACAAACAATCGTCATAATATGTTATTGTTCATGCTAACTATCTATACAACTATTTCCGGAATTTATGGTATGAACTTAGTAATAGAGGACTGGAAGGGATTCACGGATTGGTCTAAAGTACCTGGATATTCGTTCTTTGAATGGATTTCTCTTGTTACTGCATTAAGTGGAATTGGTTTAGCTATTGCTTTACTTGTGAGCACTGGTGGGAAAGGCATGTTAAATAAATATAGAAAATGGAAAAGAGACAGGCTAGGATAATCCCCGGATAAGGGGATTATTTTTTTGCTTATTTATATGAAACAATTATATATATCCCGTAATAATAGGCCTGTACTAAAGTTTGCAGAAAATAAGCTGAATTGGCACTTATTTAAATGAATGTTTTTCTTTTATTGATAAAGTAATAAATTGTAGGATAATAAAGGATATAAGAAAAGAAAATAAATGGGGTAAGATTGTGAATCAAGAAAAAACATCTAAGTCGATTGTGTTACCGTTAATTGTTTCGATTGTAGCTATTTCGTTTGCTGCAATTTTTGTTAAATGGTCAAGCGCACCTGCAACTATTTTAAGTATGTACCGAATGATTCTGGCGAGCTTATTGCTGTTGCCTGTTGTCTGGTTAAAGAGAAATGAATTTAAGGAAATTTCTAAAAGAGAATGGTATTTGTTGTTTTTCTCTGGAATGTTTCTTGCATTGCATTTTGCCCTTTGGTTCGGTTCTTTGAAGCTAACTACTGTGGCTAGCTCTACTATTATCCTAGCGCTACAACCAATTATCGCCCTAATCGGTGGAATGATTCTTTTTAAAGAAAGAACAACCTCTAGTGCGTTGCTGACTATGGGTATTGCAGTTATAGGAGCTGTAATGGTAGGTTGGGGAGATTTCGGACTTAGTAAAAGTGCCATACTAGGAGATATTCTTTCGTTTTTAAGTGTCATTGCAGTAGTAGGATATTTGCTGATTGGACAAAGTGCTGTAAAAAAAGTCTCTCATTGGATTTATAGCTTCTGCGTGTTTAGCTTTGCAGCCGTTGCATTAGTTTTCTATAATGTCATCACTTCGGTTACATTCACAGGTTATGATGCAAAGGAGTGGGGGATTTTTGTTTTATTGGCCGTTGTTCCTACTATTTCGCATTTGATAAATAATTGGCTGTTAAACTATGTCAATGCAACTACTATATCGATGAGCATTCTTGGGGAGCCTGTTGGAGCAACTATTTTAGCTGTAATTATTTTAGGTGAACGTATAGTTGCATGGCAGATAATTGGCGGGTTAATAGTATTGGTTGGCGTATTTTTCTTCCTCATGCAACAAATAAGAGGATATAAGAAAGTAAATAAAGCAAGGAAAGGTTGATCTTGTATGAACAAAGCGGCAATGCTAAAAATGACATTGTCTATGGCCATTTTTGGTTCTATCGGTTTCTTTACAGGGAAGACCGGTATACCAGCCATAGAATTAGTATTTGTACGCTGCATCTGTGCCACTCTTTTTCTCGGGGCGTTATGGGTAATTACTGGTCAGCATAAGACGGAGATATGGGAAAAGAAAGAGATAGTGCAAATTCTTTTATGTGGGATTTTCTTAGTTTTAAATTGGGTGTTTCTTTTCAAAGCATTTGAGGTGACATCTATCACGATTGCTATTACTATATATAATTTGGCTCCCATCTTTGTATTGCTACTAGGAACATTATTTTTAAAAGAGAGGATGACTTGGAACTCTCTTATAGCTGTTCTGATTTGCTTCCTTGGAAGCATGCTGATTGTAGGGATTAATACGGTCCAATCTATTTCCGATTTTCTTGGGTCGGGCTTCATCTGGGCGCTTCTCTCTGCTTTTTGTTATGCTATGACGATGCTTCTAGGTAAGGGCGTTAATCAGTTAAGTGCCTATGCGATGACCTTTGTACAAACATCTATAGGTATACTAATCCTACTGCCTTTTCTGAATTTCACTCTATTTCAAGGATTAACGACAACCAACTGGCTATATATAATTGGCACTGGCCTGATACATACTGGATTTGTTTATTATTTATTTTTTGATAGCTTAAGAAAATTAACTACTGGTGTTATTTCAGCACTAGTCTTTATAGACCCTGTAGTGGCTATATTACTCGACACGTTAATCTTAGATTTCCGACCAACACTTCTACAGTCCCTAGGAATCCTACTAATTTTCGGAGGTATCATTTATACCTTAATAAAACCAAATAAGCAACAAGGACCAGGAGGAATAGAAGCTTAGTCAAACCTCGAGGTTAGTCTGTTTTTCTTCAAGCTGAACGACCTTTAAATAGAGTTAAACTTAATAAGTAATTGTTTTTCATTTATATATTATATATATTATTTGTTGATTGTAGCGACAGGTGGCGACTCCAGCGGGAGGAGGGAGACAGATAAGACATCCCATACGCGCGCGTTAGCGACGGGGATGGCTTATCGCTCCCCCCGCGGAAAGCGCCCGCCTAAAGCGGAAATCAATTCTACTTGCTCGAATCGACCAATCCATTTAACCTTTAATTCACTTTATTAGGAGAAACAAATCGGGGACTCGATCAGCTTCATTAAAAAAGGTGGCCATGTATAAGTCATGGCCATCTTTTTTTATTTATCCCTGTAAGCTACGTTTCCGGATGGGTATTAGTATAAGTGTAGTTATTATAATTAAACTCGCAATAACAACTGCGGAATAAAATAGTCCCCCGTAGCCATCCTGTGCAGCAACAGTGGTGACTTGATTGACGCTTGTTTGGATAACCTCTAAAAGTTCTTGGTCTTGTATCTGAGTTAAAGCCTGTGACATAGTTTCCTGGGAAATAATTTCCCCAGCAGATGTCACTTGAGCAGAAAGTGACTGAAATTCCATCAGACCTGCTTCACTAATATTTGCCTCTCGTATATTATCCTGCAAGATTTTTGGGAAGTCATTTTGAAAAATGGTTGGTATTTGATTGAAACCTCTAGCGATAAATCCCGCGTAAATAGTCGGAGCAATGGTCATCCCAATTTGTCTGCTTAAGGAAAGAGTGGCTAATGCAGTTCCCTTATCAGATTCTAGCTTCTCCGTTGCCAATATATTCAGTGGGGCTCCAAGAATAATTCCCATCCCAAATCCTGCTACAGAGGATGCGATGATGAATTGCCATTTTGCTTCAATCCACATAGGGAACAGTAGAAAGCCAATTGCTGATATAATACCTGATAATAATACAGCGAAAATAGGACCTTTTTTATCGACAAACATACCACCCATTGCTGCCCCTATACCAGCTGCAAGAGCAAGAGGGGTCATCCAATATCCAGCATTTTCTTGGGCAATCCCAAGTACTTGCTCTGAAAACGCAGGGATAAAAATCATGCCCGCCAAGAGTGCCCCTGAGAACGCACCAATTAATAGAGTTAATAAGTAAGAAGACTTTGATAGTAAACGTAATGGAAGAATGGGATCACCACCACGTTTTTCTAATCGACTTTCGTGAAATAATAGCACTAGTAAGAGAATAATACCTGCTAGAACATATCCATACACCTTTAAGTCTAGTAAGCTCTTAAAGAAGTTGACACCTTCAATATTCGTTAATCCATACATAATCCCTAGAATAGATAACGAAATTAATATAGTTCCGAGAAAGTCTAATTTTCCTGTTGCTGCATCCTTTGTTTCCTCTAGTTTTAAAAAGCCAAGTATGACAAGGGCGATTGCAATGGGAACATTAATGAGGAATAAAAAATGCCAACTTCCTGTAAGGTCTAATAACACGCTACCTAGGTTTGGTCCCAATACGGCAGCGATACCGTTCATTCCACCTAGCATTCCCAACGCTTTTCCTTGTTTTTCAATGGGAAGTGTACTTAAAATGTGTGAGCTTCCAATAATAAAGATACCACCGCCACCTAAGGCTTGAATGAAACGTGCTATTAAATAAAAGGTAAAGTTAGGACTTAATGCAACTAATAAAGACCCAATACCGAAAATGGCAATTTCTACAATGAAAAGACGCTTTCGCCCATAACGGTCAGAAAGCTTACCTACAATTGGTACGCTAATCGCTAAACCAAGAGTATAAAGAGTTATTCCCCAAGCACCCCAGTTTGGAGTAACATCAAAAGAACTGTTGATGGTTGTCAAAGCAGCACTGATTATCCCATTGTCGAGGGCAGCCATAAAAACTCCAATAGAAAACAACAAGATTGCCCAAGTTTGAGAAGTATTTTTTTCTACCATACCTTTAATCCCCCTATTTTAAGACTTGATAGTACACCATTTGAAAATACCAAAATTATACACTAATTTACATATAATAGTAATAAGCAGAAGCTTAAAATATTTTGATGCAGATTAAAAGATGATATATTAAAATTAATGCTTTAAAAGGAGAAAACAAATGCCCATTTATCACTACACACAACCATTAGCAATTGATATTACCCCTAAATCTATAGTCTATAAAACAAATGGAGAAAAAGTATGCACTTTTCAACGGTATTATTCTAATAATTTGAAGAGATTGCTGGATAGAGCTATGGAATATCGATATTTCCTTCGTTACGATATATATGATTTAAATGACCAAATCATTTTCACATGTAAGAAAGTATCGAAAAAGGGAAGAGTTTATTATCAGGCTTATGACTATGAAACAAAAGAGCATTACACGATTACATACGACAAATGGAAGGAGCTAGTCGCAGACCTTTTAATAATAGGGAAGGACCTAAATATAGTGATTGACAAGGAACTAGAAGATTGGACACGCTATCTTTGGGAGGGTAAGGAAATTGCTAGATGGAGAGCAAAGCTTGAAGAGGAGTTCTTGATTGAGCTTGAAATATCCGATGACTCTCCTATTCAAAATCCAGCTTTTTTTATTGCGATTAGCCAGTGTACTTTATATATTGGCGGTTGATTATTAAACTTTGCAGAGCTTTTTTTTTGAGCAATTGCAAAGTTTTTTTGATGAGGATTTTACTAATACGAACATTTAGAAATTAAATTCTTTTACTTTTTCTATAAAATGGGATATTATAAAAATACATCGTGTACGATGTATTTTTTGTTAGGAGAGTAGGACATGGGTAAAGAAAAACCCTCTAAATTAGAGCAACAGCTGTGTTTTGAGGTATACAAGGCCTCTAGTAATTTTGCTAAGTTATATGCTAAAACCCTAGAACCTTTTCAATTAACGTTTCCTCAATATTTAGTATTATTGGCTTTATGGGAAGAGGATCATTTGCAGTCGAAGGATATTGGAAATCGTTTAGAGCTTGGGATTGGTACGTTGAATCCTATCATCAATCGAATGATGGAACGCGGATGGTTAGAAAAGAAACAATCCATGGAGGACAAACGAGCTTCTATTATCTCTTTAACGGAGAAGGCTAAAAATGCAGAAAAAGAAATTGAGCTATCTATTATAAAGAAAATTACAAGCTGTAATTTCTTAGACGTGAATGCTATTACACTCATGTCTCAATTAAAAGAACTAAATGCTTTTTTATCAAAAATGGAGGAATGATGAAAATGAGTATTTATGACATTAAAGTACAAAAAGCAGATGGAACAGAATACGATTTAAGTGAGTACAAGGGCAAACCCATGCTAATTGTTAACACTGCAACGAAGTGTGGACTTAGTAACCAATTTGATAGCTTAGAAAGTCTCTATAAAAAGTACAAAGATGAAGGACTGGTTGTACTCGGTTTTCCTTCCAATCAATTTTTTCAAGAACCAGGAAATGGTGCCGATGCAGAACAGGCTTGTCGCATGAGCTATGGGGTAACCTTTCCAATGCACGAGATGGTGAAAGTAAATGGCAGTGAAGCTCATCCATTGTTTGATTACTTAACGACAAACAGCAAAGGATTACTTTCCAAAAAAATAAAATGGAATTTTACAAAGTTTTTAATCGACAAAGATGGTAACATTGTTAAAAGATATGCGCCAACTGACAATCCAACCGAATTTGATGAAGACATAAAAAAATTATTAAATGAATAAACATAAAGGACCTAATCATAAAAGATTTAGGTCCTTTATGTTTAAGGATAAGGAGAAAAAGGAATAAAAGATAAAAAGAGTCGAAATGGGGAAATAATATGGAGAGATTAACGGTAAAGGAACAGACATTACTGGCCTATTATGTATGTAATTTTCTTGAAAAAGGATCTGAGATTAGCTTAGCAAAAGTATTAAAGGATGGATTGGGGGACCGTCTTTCCGTTGTGCAAGAGGAGCTTACAAAGAAAGGTCTATTAAGCAAAGAGGATAAAATGATTACAAATGAAGGAATATTGTATATCGACAATACACTACACATTCAATCATATGCTACTGAAAGAAATAAGCTTGCATACGTGAAGGATAGTTTACAAATCAACGAGATAGAGTTATCCGAGCCAGCTTTCAAGCAATATATCCACGAAAACATAGGTATCGAGTACCCATCTATCCATTAAGTATAATATACGTCTATCTCTGCGGAGTTAGACGTATTTTATATTATTATGGCGATTACTGACCAAAATGTTCAATATTGCTTGCACTTAAATTATTCCCATCAGGATCTTTAAAACCAAATCCTCCCAAGCCTTCCTCGTTAACATTCAGTGGACCAACCTCCACTTTATTTTTCTTTAGCCAATGATAAAAGTCTTTTAGCAGAGGCGTATAGAAATCAATTACGCTATGGACCACATTTGAGTGTGTATTAGTAAAAAACAAAGGTCTAACTTCCTTTGTTTCTACTAAATACATTGTAGGAACTCCTTTTGTATGAAAGGAAAGCATGGCGGCCTTGTCTCCTTTAGATTCAACATGAACTCCAAGAACAGACATATAAAAATCCATAGAGCGTTCTAAATTACTGACAGGAATTTCTACGGTGGCGATACGGGAGATAAAGTGAGACATTTGCAATAGACCTCCTATTTTAGATTTGCACGAGTATTATATTCTATTTCTACCCATACTTATCCTCTTTAATCTTGCATTTTTTGCGATAGTTTAATAAGTAAAATAATATTATAATTCCAGTTTTATGAAAAATACAAACAACCAAGAAAGGTCCAATGAGTTGTGGTGTCTAATCTGACTCAATCATCCCGCCGGAGTCGCCGCCTGCCATTACAATCAACAAAGAAGAGCTGTCTGTGTTTAATTGGTAAAAGGCGATTTGATAATTGAATGAATAAAAGAATCTATATGTTGTGAAAATTATCTTATAGTAGAATGGAAGTTTCTGTGGTAAGATTCTTTTGTTGAAAAAATGTATATGTAAAGAAGGAATAAAATTGGCGATTAGAAAGAAGAAGGATTTAGGAGAAAAGCTAAGCTTATTTCACTTAACTTGGCCGATCTTTTTAGAAGTATTTTTGTTTATGTTAATGGGTATAGCAGATACATTTATGCTTAGTGCTGTGTCTGATAATGCGGTTTCTGGTGTAGGAGCAGCCAATCAATATATCCATATTGCGATATTAATATTAGAGGTAGTAGGCAATGGTGCTGCTATCGTAGTCTCACAATATCTAGGATCCAAAAGATATGTGGAGGCATCTAAAATTTCAGGTCTAGCGGTAACTTTAAATTTAGGAGTAGGGATACTTTTAAGCATAGGATTTGTCATATTTTCAAAAAATATTATGGCTGCCATGAACCTAGATGGCGAGGTACTTGCTTTTGCTAATCAGTATTTAATGATTGTTGGCGGAGGTATTTTTCTTCAGGCACTTATTAATGCTTTAGCGGCCATTATTCGTGTACATGGTTATACAAAGCAAACTATGTTTGTATCGTTAGGGATGAATATCTTCCACGTAGTAGGTAATTATGCTTTAATCTTTGGTAAGTTTGGTTTTCCTGAGCTTGGAGTTCAGGGTGCAGCAATATCATCTGTTATAAGTCGGTTTATAGCACTAGTTGTTTTCTTTTGGCTATTATATCAAGTGATGGAATATCGTGTTCAAGTAAGTTATTACTTTACTATTTCGAAAGAATACATTAAGAAAATCCTCAAGATTGGACTCCCTTCTGCCTTTGAGCAAATTTTATACCAAGGATGTCAAATTATCTTCTTGTATTATGCAACTTATTTAGGGACTGAGTCTTTGGCTGCAAGGCAGTATGCCGTTAATATATCTATGTTCACTTATTTATTTGCTGTCGCAATTGGTATGGGAACTGCGATTATTGTCGGGCGATTTGTGGGTGCAGATGAGAAAGAGGAAGCCTATAAATCAGTTTGGTATAGTGTAAAAAGAGCATTCATTTTTACGTTGGCGATGGTTGCCCTTGTAATCATATTCCGCTATCCACTAATGGGCTTATTTACGGATAATGAGCAAATTATTAAAATTGGAGCATCGGTTCTTGTCTTAAGTATCATTCTCGAAACGGGTCGAACGTTAAATATCGTAATTATAAATTCATTGCGTGCAGCAGGAGACGCGACCTTCCCAGTAATCATGGGAGCCTTGTCTATGGTCATGATGAGTGTGCCGTTAGGATATTTATTTGTTTTTGTATTAGATTTAGGACTACCAGGTATTTGGTTGGCTATAGCAGCAGATGAGTGGCTTCGTGGTATTATCATGTTCTTTAGATGGAAAAGTAGAAAATGGGAAAAGTATGCACTTGTTCATAAAAAAAAGGATAACTCCGATTTGGAAAGCCAAACAGTTTAATTGTTTGGCTTTTTAGCCTTTTTATATAGTACAAATTCTATGGATTGGTAGAAAGGTTAAAGGTTTAGGTTTCCAAGCACTTATATCTATGCTTAAATTAAGACAACCAATATTTTGTAATGGTGGTGTGGTAAATGTATGAATCTTCTAAGCTTTCTTTAGTAAAAGCATTAACAGAAGGGATTCAAGAAGTAGTTTTTATTATGCGGGTCGAGGAAGAACAAAGATTCCTTTATGAGTTTGTTAACAATGCAGCGAATAGCATTATAGGGAAATATGCTGTCGGAAAAAGTTTTCGCGAAGTTTTACCTGAAGAGATTGCAGAAATCTTAGAAAATCATTTTGCCGAAGCCTATACCACTAAAAAGATTATTAAATTTGAGATCAGAGTTCCTCATTTTTCTCCTGAAAATGGATATGCGGAAACAACACTCACTCCAATATTAAATTCTAATAATGAATGTACCCATATTGTTGCAATTGCGAAAAATATTACGGAAGAGAAAAGCGTAAAGATAGAGTTTGAAGAAAATCTACAATTATTAGAAGAAACAAAATCTGAATACCGTTCATTATTTGACTATAACGGAGATGCTATATTTTCTTTAGACCTTGAAGGAGTTATTCAAGATGGTAATCCAATGATTCAAGCTGTGAGTGGTAGAACTGTAAAAGAATTAAAAGGTGAAAATTTCACAGAGCTGTTGGATTACAAATACAGAGAAAAGATTTCTGATGCATTTAGCCTGGCTTTTACAGGTGATTTAAAAAGCCATCGCATTCGCTTACTTCAACAAACAGGTGAAAAAATAAGCTGCTTAATCCATTTTGCACCGATTAAAAATAGAGAAGAAATATTAGGCATATTTGCAATCGTTAAAGACATGCGTGAAATAGACAAACTATTAGGTCAGTATATCCAAAGTGAAAAGAATTTCCGAATAATAGCTGAAAATGTACAGGATGTTGTCATTTTGATGAATCATGACAAAGAGTATCTGTATGTTTCTCCTTCCAGTAAAAAAGTCTTTGGATTTGATAATACAAAAATTGATAAAAAGGCACCGTTTTTTAATATTCATCCTGATTATGTTTCCTTACTAGAGCAGAAGTTTCAGCATTCAGTTTCAGAAGGAAGCTCTTTTACTATAGAGTTAAAGGGGATGCATGGGGAAAGAGGATGGATATGGACTGAAATTAATGGTAATCCAGTCTACGATGCTTTTCATAACTTTCGACATATGGTGCTAATAGCTCGTGATATTTCTTTGCAAAAAGAGAATGAAAGTCAGTTAGAATACTTTGCGTACCATGATTCTTTAACAAGCCTTCCCAACAGGCGATTCTTTAGGAATCAGTTATCTGAGGCGCTGGCTAAGATAAAAGCAGGGTTAGAAGAGTTTGCGGTCGTCATGCTAGATATTGATAACTTTAAGTATATTAATGATACGTTTGGGCATGAGACAGGGGACGAAGTGATTCATGAATTTGCAAAACGTCTAAAATACTCCCTAGACGATTCAGACTTTGTTGCACGATTAGGGGGAGATGAGTTCATCATCTTGCTACCGAATATTAAGGAAATCCCACTAATTATAGAAAAGGTAAAACGAATTCAAAAAGCTATAAAAGAACCCTGGTTAATAGAAGGGTCACTCATTTCTATAACGAGTAGCATTGGTGTGGTACATATTAAAGAAGCTACTTTTACAGCTTCCTCTTTACTTAAAATGGTAGATGACGCAATGTACACAGCTAAAAAAGCAGGGAAAAATATGTATTATATTAACGAAAGTACTTCTTACTAAAAAACCATCGACAGCAAAGTGTCGATGGTTTTTTTGTAATAATAAGAATGTTATCGAACTAATGAAGGAAAATGTAATTTCTTTAATTGTTCGACAGCTTTTTTAAGTATTTCTGTATCTTGTACTAATGCTACTCGAACGTAGCCTGCTCCAGCTGATCCAAAGACTGTCCCGGGTACCATTACTACCCCAGTTTGAGCGATGACTTCAAATACGAATTCCTTATCATCTATTTCGTAAGGGTACTTGGCCCAGACAAACATTCCACCATTAGAGGGAGCTACTGTCCAACCGAGATTCTTTAAACCATCCATTAGAACCTTGTGTCTCTCTGAAAATGTTTTTCGTAAAGCGTCGGTAATTTCCTCTGCGTGATCTAATGCCACAATTCCTGCTTCCTGAATTGGGCCGTAAATCCCAAAATCAAGATTAGATTTTAATTGCTTCATAATCTCAATCATCTTAGTATTTCCTGCTATATAAGCAATGCGAGTCCCTGCTAGACTAAAGCTTTTAGATAGGGAGTTAATCTCCATACCTACTTCAAGAGCCCCAGGTGTAGAAAGGAAGCTGCTAGGAGAGTCGCCAGTAAAGTAAAATTCAGAGTATGCTGCATCATGTAGAATAATGACATTATAAGTGTTAGCAAAAGCAACTACCTGGCGGAAAAATTCCTTGTTTGGCATAGCGGGGACTGGATTTCCAGGTAAATTTAATATCATAAGCTTGGCTTTTTGAGCAATTTCTGTAGGAATTGCTCCTAAATCAGGTAAATAGTCATTCTCTTCTAACAAATCCATATAGTAAGGCACTGCTCCTGCTAGTTTGATACCAGCGTCATATGCCACATAACCGGGGTTAGTCGTAAGAATAATATCTCCCTCATTGCAAAAGGCAAGGGGGAGGTGCACTAAACCTTCTTGAGAGCCCATTGTTTGAACAATATCTGTAGTTGGATCTAGTAAAACGTTATAGCGACGTTCATAGTAATTAGCTACTGCCTCATAAAAACGTTTAGTGCCACTTAATGTATATCCATAAGAATCAGCTGAGTAGCTCAAGTCAGACAATACTTTCCTAGCTGCCTCACTTGGTGGTATATCGGGACTTCCTAAGCTTAGGTCATATAACTCAAAGCCTGCATCTCTTTTCCTAGCTGCGGCTGCTTTTAACTCTCCAAAAATCGCGGGCTCAAATAAGGACATTTTAGTAGACGGTTGGATATTCATTAATAAGCGCACTCCCTTACAAACAATTAATAAATTTTTATGTATCATCATAACACAAATTATATTAATATTGTGAAAAAATATTGAAAAACTACTGTTACGGAATAAAGGTTTTTGCTTAAATAGGATGTGTTGTTACTCAAGTAAGGTATATTGTCGAATTAAGCAGATTGATAACTAGACAATTAAATCTAATATTCGCCTAACAATCATTTTATACTAGAAGAAACCAAAGTTATAAGCTTCTATGTCTACCCATCCAAAATGCCACTACATTTTACTTATTTTATTTAGAGAGGAAGGATGTAAATTTTAAAAGAATATAGCACAATTTTTCTAAAAAGAGGACTGTGGTTTAACCACAGTCCTCTTTTTTCCATATCGGATAAGCTAGTGAGAAAGAGGATCTGTTTTTTCTACCTCTTTCTTGCTCTTTTCCTCTAAAACACCATCTGTCATAACATATACTTTATCACAGTATTCGATCAAACGAGTGTCATGGGTAACCACTATAGTAGTAGTACCATTGTTTTCTGTTTCTTTTTTTAATAGCTTCATGACTTCGTAGGCACGGTCAGAATCTAAAGAAGCTGTTGGTTCATCAGCTAATAGTATAGAAGGCTTGCTATAAAGCGCCTTGGCAATAGCAACTCGCTGACGTTCTCCTCCAGATAGATCTGAAGGATATTTTTTTCGTAATTCCGTAATTCCTAGGTTTTCATATAAAGCCTCTAGCTCTTCTTTTGTCATATTGTCCTTTTTAACATTATCGAGCAGCTTCATTTGTTTATCTACTGTAAGGAACGGGACTAGATTGGAGGCTTGGAGGATAAAGCCTATCTCCCTAAGTCGGACCTTGGAACGTTTTTTTTCATTTAGATTAGAAAGGTTTTGATTGTTTACTATAATTTCTCCGCTAGAAGGGGATTGCAGGCCCCCGGCAATTGTAAGGAAAGTACTCTTGCCTGAACCGGAAGGACCTATAACTGCAATCAGTTCTCCTTTGTCTGCTACAAAATCTGTTTCCTTTAAAGCATCTACCTGTTTATGGCCGGAACCAAATGTTTTCTTTACTTTATCTAACTTTAAAATTGCCATTTTCTTATCCTCCAATCGCTTTTAGTGGATCTATTTTTACAATGGTTAACACTGAAAACACTGCCCCTAAAATTGCAACAACAATTAATACTGCTCCGTAGATTAACATTGTTGTCAAATCAAAGGAAACAGGAACTGCACTTGGTAAAAACTGTCCTGTTAAAATTGTTAATCCAAACCCTACAAGAACCCCTATGAATGCTAGGAGGAAGGTTTGAGCAATTACTGATACAGATAGATAACCATTCGAAATTCCTTGTGCCTTCATTACACCAAACATACTTATTTTTTGTACTGTTAATACGTACAAGAAAATTGCAACGATTACAGAGGAAATACCAAATAGAAAATAAATCATAAAGTTTAAGGTAAGTGACTGCTCGGTATAACCAGGCAGATTCTCAATAAAGTTTTCAATTTCAGTAACTTGTAAATCTTTGTTGGAAGTTTCAATAGAGGACAGACTGTCGTCTGAAACAACTACCCCATTAATCTTATCTTCATTGGCTTCAGCAGCTTCTCCAAATTTTACTTTATGAAAAGTTGCTAGCTCACCATAAAGTACGGGTGCCCCATTAAAGCGAGAGCTTTCTGTAAAGCCGACTATAGTTAATGTTTCATCAGAAGAGGACAGCTCTAGTTCATCCCCAATTTTAAATCCCTCATCTTTTAAATTGTCGCTTGCTACTACTTCATTTTCGCTGGAGAATTCTTCTCCTTCGCTAACGCTGGGCATTAGAAACTCTTCCTTATCTATGCCGAATATAGATACATTTTGTTTAGTATCCCCATTTGTTGCGATAGCACTTATTTGTCCCAGAATTGCCTTATCTTTTGCTTCAATATTATCTAGCTCTTCAGTGCTAATAAATGATTGAGGAAGACTTTTATCCGATTCTTCGGTTAATACAATGGCTGTTGCATTCCATTTATCTACTGCCTCTCTATTCAGGTTTGCTAATCCAGTAGCGAGACCTGAAAGAAAAAACACAAGATATGCAACTAGCATTAGGACACCTACGATTAGGAAAAAGCGTAGTTTATTTTTTTTAATTTCATTCCATGCTAAAAACATTCTTTCACTTCCTATCTAAATTTTTAAAGCTGTACTGCTGTTTGATAGAGACTGTCTGCAGTAACGGCAACTGTCTTTGTATCGTTTGATATGTCTCTAATAACTTGTACGAGGTTAGAGACTTGTATTTCTACTTGGTCTATATGGTTATTATTTTCATCTATTGATAGAAGAATTTTGTTGAATTTACGGTTAGTATCCATTGAGCTTTCCAATCCTAATTCAACGCTCTTTTCCATATCAGAAATGGTAGAAACCGCTTTGTTTGTTAGCTTAGTAGAGGTTTGAACAAGGTATGTAATTTCTTCTACAGAACTTTTGGATTGCTCTGCTAGTTTTTTTACCTCTTGTGCTACAACGGCAAAGCCTTTTCCATGCTCACCGGCACGTGCGGCCTCAATAGAGGCGTTTAATGCAAGAAGATTTGTTTGTTCAGCTATTTGCTTTACTAAGCCGACAATTTGAAAAATTTCATCGGAGGATTGTTTTAAATCTCCAATAATCATAGCCATTTCTTCTGTATTACCAGTGACAAGCTCCATTTGAGTTTGAAGAAGCTCTATTAGCTTGTTGCCATCATTAGCGTCTGACTGAATTTGTTTTACGCTATCTATATTAGCCTGAACACTTTCACGAATTCTAGATGTATTCGATTCTACGTGTTCAATAGAAGTGGTGGTCTCCTCAGTTAAGTTTGCTAAGTCTTCACTTATAGAGGAAATTTTGCTTTTCAACTCAGTTTTAACAATGTCATACTGTTGCTGGCGCAGCTTCACATTTTCTTTTTCATATTCCTCTAGAACAATTTGCATTTCTAAGTTAATGAGCTTGGAAATAGTAAGTGAAGTTTTTTCTTTCTCATCAAGCACTTTTATTTCCTCGTTTACTAAAGAAATGATAATAGATTGGATTTGGTGGAAGGTTCCCATGTACCATTTAGGCTCTAATCCAATTTTGAAGTGCATTTGAGCAAGTTTTCGTTTTCTCTCAATGGTATTCTCGGTGAATTCACCACTAAACATTTCAATAATATAACTACCAACGGTTTTCTTTAAACGATCAACTTGAGTTCTATCTTCAATAATTTTTCGTAAGGAAGGAACTGAAAGGACTTGCTCATAAAAAACAGAGACAATATCGTTAATACCCTTTTCCACATATGGCTGAAACGTAATAATTTGCCTTAAGTCTTCTGTCGTCAATCCAATAAGTTTCATTTGCTTCTGTAATTCTGGATAACGATCCAGTTGTATAACCGGTTCTTTTAAAGTTGTTTTATCCTCTGGTTCTTTAACTCGTTTTCTTGTAAAAGGTAATACCAATTTAATCTCTCCTTGTGAACAACTTTAATGTATGAGTGTAAGTGGGTTATCTTATACACCTATTATTAACAGGAAGTACACTCTTTGTCAAATGTTTGTATAATTTATTTTATTAAAAGTTATACAAAAAATAATTCTTGTAGGAGATAAAAGGCTTATATAAAAAGCTATTGTATAATGGTGTTTATACAATAAATACGGAAGGAATTTTCTTTTTCGTAGAATTGTTGTATAATGTTAACGGTTGAATGTTATACTGTTGGTTAGCTATAATGAGCAATAGCAGCTTTTATAATGAGGCTGAAAGGATGAATATGAATGATGCAATCTCGCCCAAGTGGGAATTATAATATTCAGCAGGTGTCCAATGTTACAGGTTTGTCTAAGCAAGTTATCCGAAAATGGGAAGAGCGCTATGAACTTATACAGCCTGAACGTTTAGACAACGGTTATCGGATTTACAGTGAAGAGGATGTAAAAAAACTATTAAAAGTTAAGACTTTATCAGAAAAGGGATACTCATTAAAGCAAGCTGTGGCACAGGTTTTGGAGGAAGATGAGATAGTTCAAATGGAAAGTGAGCTACCCTTTGCACAGGAAGAATCTTATCCGGAGTTTAATGATTTCGTTTTTAAGCTGTTAGAGCACGGGACTGCTTGTGACGAGATAGAACTTAATTATGCTTTACAGCAAGCGTACTTTCATTATGGATTAGATAACTTTTTGAATAAGGTCGTATTGCCCTTTCTCCATGAAGTGGGAAATCGTTGGGAAAAGGAAGAATGGGATGAATACCAGGAAGCTGTCTCTAGTATGATGGTCCGCGATTTTCTAGTACAAATTCGTCGTAATTTTCATTACAGGGATGATGCGCCTCTAGTGTTAGGTTGCTGTCTTCCTCATGAAACACATGAAATACCCGTTCATATTTTGTTGTTACAATTTATGATGAAGGGGTGGAAGTCTGTATTAATAGGCGCATCCCCTGCACCTGGAGCAATTGAGTCGATGGTTGAGAAGCTAAAGCCACAAAAAGTATTAATGTCTGCTTCGACAAGCATTCCCTTTGAACGAAATCCTAAATTACTAGCAAGTTTGGATCAGTTTGCTGAACAGCATAAGGAAACTAAATTTTATATAGGTGGTCCAGGCTCTATGCAATATTTTGCCTGCAAAAATCTTAAAAATATAAGCTTAGCCAATTCACTAGAAGAAGTGATTAATTAAAAAAGCTACTTGCTTTCCTATAAGGGAAAACAAGTAGCTTTTTAAGTTGTTGGCTAATTCTATTAAGAAAAAAATATTATATTATTAGACTAATAATCCGCCTGTTTTTAAATATTTTTCAATACCTTCTGCTGTACGGTAAGCTAATGCTCCGACTGTACCTGTAGGGTTCATTCCTGAGTTATGAGGGAATGCGGATGCCCCTGGTACGAAGACATTTTCACAATCCCACATTTGTAGGTAGTTGTTTAGGGCACTTGTCTCAGGATTTGCGCCCATAATTACTCCGCCAGTGTTGTGCGTAGTTTGATATTTGGTAGTATCCCAATCTCCTTGATCTCCAGGAACTGAAATCATTTCTGCTCCCATTTCTTCAAGAATCTTAGCTGTTACTTCTTTAATATATTTTTGCTGATTTTTTTCATTATCATGATAGTTAAACGTCATACGAATAAGTGGATCACCAAATGCATCCTTATAAGTTGGATCCAAGTCAATATAGTTATCTTTATGAGGCATTACAGAGCCTTGGGAACCTACTGATAAACTGCGATTTGCCCAGAAAATACTCGCATCTTTATATTCTTTACCCCAGCCTGGAGTATCTTTTGGTACAGTATTATTTGAAATAGGACGTTTACCATAATGTCCTAGTGCAATGTTACCGCCATGAATGAAGTCCAAATCAGTGTGGTCAAAATTATCGCCATTGAAATCGTCTATTACTCCAGCAAGTGAACCTGTACCTGCATAAAGGTTAAATTCTCTATCTTTAAAGAAACCAGTAGAAGCAGCAGAAGTCATTTGGTATGCATAGTTTTTTCCAATAACTCCAGTACCAGTTTCAGGATTGTAAGGACGACCAAGTTTAGAGTTCAATAAGATTTTAATGTTGTTTAGTGCATATGCAGAAACCACGACTACATCAGCCTCTTGTATATACTCTTCTCCAGTGCGGGTATCAACGTATAATACTCCAGTTGCTTTTCCGTTCGTATGAAGTACTCGACGAACAACAGAGAACGTACGGACTTCAAAATTACCAGTTTCTTTTGCTACTGGTAACACTGTTACTACAGGAGATGCTTTAGATCCATACTCACATCCGAATCTTTCGCAGAAACCACAATATTGACAAGCACCACGTGATATTCCATCAGGATTAGTATAGCTTTCAGAAAGAGTGGCAGCTGGTGCAATATAAGGATGATATCCTAATCCCTTTGCAGCTTCTCTGAACATTTTCATAGATGGCGTTTCTTTTAATGGTACAGTTGGATATTTTACCTTTGGAACATCTGGATGTGGGTTTTCTTCACCTGAAATACCTGCCATTGCCTCGAACTTCTCAAAATAAGGTACTAGCTCATCATAAGTGATACCCCAGTCTTGAAGTGGCATATCTGCAGGAATTTTATCTTTTCCGTAACGTTCTACCGTTTTTGTATAAATTTCGAAGTCATATGGAAAGAAACGGTAAGTTAAACCATTCCAGTGTTCCCCGGAACCACCCACACCATCACCGATTAAAAATGAACCGTGTTGGCGATAAGGCAATGCTCTTTGTGAAGGATTATGACGTACTGTTACAGTTTCCTTCGAAAGGTCTTGCATCATTTCATTTCTTTGTTGATATCTTAACTCATCATGCACCATCATATAGTCTTCGGTAGAACGAGATTTTCCTCGTTCTAAACCTACTACCTTGTAACCTTTTTTAGTTAATTCGGCAGCGACTATACCTCCAGTCCAGCCGACTCCAACTAAAACTATATCTGTTTTTGGTAATTTTTTAGCCATAATTATTTACTCCCTTAAATTAATGATTGTGTTGTGAATTTAAACTCTTAGGTTCGAAAGTGACGAACTCTTCTTTTTCAATAATGTCTGTATAGCTCATTTGATGGCCAGGGAAGTTTTTCATTTTCCAGCCTTGCATATCCTTGTTTCCGCCGTATAAAGGATCTGAATAAACACCCTCGATGGTTGCACTTTTCAGTAGTTTAAAGAAATAACTAGAACTAACTGCGCCATTTAAAGTAATTTCTCCAGCTTCCATAGCTGTTAGAATAGCTATTTGCTCTTCATCACTAACCTCAGCAAATTTTTTATCATATTGTTTTTTTGCTTCTGCATTTAATGCTTCAATACCTAAGTCAAATATTTGTTGTCTATTTAAGTGAGTTTGATGTCCAAATAAAGCTGTAGCCTCCGCAGGATAGAAAGGACCGCTCATGTATTCCTTAGCGTTAAGTCCCCAGTTTCCCGCCAGCTGATGATCGATGTAGTAAGTAACCAGTAATTCTTTTGCTCCAGGGCCTGCATCCGTTTTTGGGAAGATTTGTTCTGTCGCCGCTTCGATTGTAGCGAATTGAGCTTGATCAAAATACATAAGTGCTTGATTGTAGTTTGTAGAAGATTTAGATGCAACATGAGATTCTTTAGTTACTTCAGTGGAGTCTTTTCCTAATAGACTCCCAAGAGCACCACCTAAAACTACTCCACCTACTGTTAATCCTGAATTCTTTATAAATTTACGTCTAGAAGAACGTTTTTCTAGAAATTGATTTTTTGTTTCCTGTTCTGACATATAAATACCTCCAACATAAAATGATTGAAAATTCATGTAACTATTTACTTAAGTAAATATCTGGATAAAAAAATTTGTTAACTACTTTCATTAGTGAATAAGATTACTCCAGTTGTATACTAACGAAAATAAAACTGTAAACACTAAAAGGGAACCTATAAAATATCCATGTTTTTTACCAGTCCAACAAAGAACTATAATTGCTAGCCCGACTCCAGAGCCTAGTAAAGCAAACCAAGGAAATGAAGAGTTATAGAAAAATAAAGCAAGTGCTAAATCTGCTACTATAAATAATGCAAAAAGTACTTGGTTTAATATTTTTAATTCTGCTAAATTGTAAGCTGACACATCTTTTCCTCTTTCTTTTATAAAAATTATCACTTAATAATCTAAAAAAATAACCGTCCTCAATTTTACTCTTATTTGTCATAAAATCTACTCATTTTAAAAAGTTTTTATATTCAGAAAAAATAATTAATTGGTTATATTGGCATAGTATAGCGGTTTATAGAGGGGGACTAGTAATAAACAATCCTAATATTAAAATGTTATTGAATGGAGGAAAGATATTATTAATAGAGAGGAGGGCATGAATACAAATATAAGTATTTATCTATTTTCATCGGTTTGTATGCTTTCTTATTATTCTGATATAATAAATAAAGCTTCTCTCCAAACTCGAGAGAAGCTTTATTTTAGTTATGATCTTCTACGTTTAAAACGATTCACTATAAAGATTAAAGCTAAGAGTATAACAATCCCAGCTGCGGAAGTTATTACAAATACATTGGAGTAGCCTGTTGACTGGCTCTCTGAAGATCCTTCTCGACCAAATCCAGACATAGCATTATTAGACTTTTGCCCACCATTAGGAGGCTCCATCCCCTCCGGCGCTTCCAAACCTTCTGGCATTTGCCCACCATTAGGAGGCTCCATCCCTTCCGGTGCTTCCAAACCTTCTGGCATTTGCCCACCGTTAGGAGGCTCCATCCCTTCCGGCGCTTCAAAACCTTCTGGCATTTGCTCGCCATTAGGAGGCTCCATTCCTTCGGATGCTAGATTTCCTTCCTCGGAAGGATTAGCTTGTTCAAGGGAGGTGGTGTTATTTTGAACGACTAATTCACCTGATAGCTGAGCTAATATAGAATCACTTCTTTGGCTTGCAAATTCTATAATTCCTGTTTCACCATATACGTCTTCCTCGAATTCATCCACGCTGAAAAAAGCTGTAGGATCTTTCTCTACGTATGGTTTAATCATTGTATGAATTTCATCTACCATAGAAGTAAATGAATCCTTGTCTAAAAAGGTAGTTGCTATCTCATTTAAATAATCTTCATATATAGTAATGTTCTCTTCATCAGTTAGAAGCGCATTAACAAGAGGACGATCCTCCATTGTAACTCCGCTAACGGGCTCATAAATGCTTAAGTTAATGTTTTCTTCTGAAACAGCATTACCACCCATCATTCCCATGCCCATTTGTCCACGATTGTGTGGTCTATTCTCCAGGTTTGAGTTTGTGTCTTCTGCACCTTGTGGCAGAGTAGCTTCATTTGTTTCGGGGGCGACAGCAGGAGAGGAGTGGTTTTCGTCAGCTTCCGCTCGTTCATTTCCTTGACCCAGGAATCCAGTTTTTCCGCCACCACCAGGGGCTCCTCCAGCACCAAAGCCTCCAAAGGACATATTATAATCCCAAGGCAATATAGAGAAAATCCCTTCCTCTTCGTATAGATAGTAGTTGTGCTTCATATTTCCTTGGTAGCTATCCATATTAACAAGGGCTGTATTGGCAGCAAAGTATCGAAGCATCTCATCGATATCTAATACGGGTCCTAAGTTGGAACCTTCCTCATTAATAGCACTGATAAATTTCAGAAACTCTTTCTCATCCTGAACGCTAATAGATGTCTTTGCCCCGATGCCAGAATAATCCTCATAGTTCTCCGAAATATACTGAAGGTCGCTTCCTGCACCATCAGGTTTATATAAGGAGTCTGAGCCTTTATCAAAATTACGTGCTAGGAATGTTTCTTCTATTGCTTCAACTCCGAGGTATAACCCTCGCTCTTCACCATTGATGGAGACGTACATGTAGGAGTAGCCTGGAGTGGCGATTCCAAATTGCTCCATTAATTTATAGGACATGTATTCACGCATTTGCGATGCGTCACTGTAATTATTATTTAAATTTAATTTTTTTAATCCGTCTAAGCTTTTCGTGCTGTCATAGTAATCGAAATCAATCTTAAAGCTATATCTTTCGGAATCATCCATTTGTACGACGGAACGAAGTGATAGATTTCCTTTCGTACGAATCCCTACGTTATTTACAGTAGTCCCATTAACAGTGACGTTTGCCTCGAATATTTCTTCATCCGATGCATTTTTAATCATTGAATCAAAATCACTGTCAGCCATTTCTATGTCAACGTTAGTGACTTGTTCCTGATTGAAAACTGTATTCATGTATTGATAACCTCTATCAGCAGACTCCAATCCTAATTTTGGATATAAATATAGAAAGCTTAGAAAGAGGCATATTAGGATGATAAACACTAAGAATACATGTGATTTCTTCATGTTGTATCCTCCTTTTTATGCAGTGAAATTGCCATCATAGCTAAGCATTACAGCCGAAGAAACTCCTTCTACATCTGCAATGATATTAACGATATTTTGTTCTTCTTTTTTCAACTGAACCTCATATGTTATTTCAAAGTATTGTTTTCCAACAGCTGACTTAGATTTTACAGAATGCTTTTTCGATAAATTGCCAACTAATTTTTCTAATGTCTTTTCTGTATGAATATTGTCATACTTTACTACTAATAAGTATGGGTCTTCAATAGATATCTTATTGACAAACAATACTAACACGACTCCAATCAAGACAGAGCCTAAAATAACAAGTGGGATAAAGCCTGCACCACATAAAATTCCTACAACAATTGCCCAGAAAAGATATATTAAATCCATTGGGTCCTTAATTGGCGTACGAAAACGAACAATTGACAAAGCCCCAACCATACCAAGAGACAATAGGACATTTGTGGAAATACCCATAATGATAAGAGAAGTAATCATTGTGATGGCAATCAATGCAATATTAAAAGAGTGAGAGTAAATGACACCTGAAAATGTTTTTTTGTAGATAACATATATAAACAATCCAATGACAAACGAAACGAGCAATCCTATCAAGGAATCGACAAGTGAAAAGCTAGCAGTTTGGTCTAAAAAGCTAGACTTGAAAATATCTGAAAATGTAGTTGTATTATTATTCATTTCAATTTCCTCCGTTATTAAACAATATATTAGCCAAACATTCGGCCTAATTGGTATTTAGAAAATGCACTAGCCTGTCTATCACTAACCTGTAGTAATTTTTTTATAACATCCGGCAAGAATCCATCATATTTAACCTCGACTATGACTGTTCCATAATCTAACACGTCTATCATTGGTATATGGGGATTTAATAGGTCCGTGTTATGAAAACTTGTTTTTACATCACTGTCAAATGTAATACGGACGTTGCCTTCTTCTTTAATGAAGACTTCCCTCGCGTAATCAATGATACTGACTGGTCTAATTTGATATAGCGTCATATGAAGATGAAGCTCGTTCAATAATTTTCGTTCATCTGCTTGCAACCAATCGATGTCACCAAGACGGATTCTTTCATACTCTTCAGGGGTGATTTGACATTTTTCTTTATATGTCATGTTATTGATCTTCGATTTTTTTTCTAAATTTAAGTAATCGAATTTATGGTTGTACAACCTTACTCTGAATTTCTGTCTTCGATAAAAGCCCTCCTTCTTCTCTGTAAGAATCTTATTTGAAAAATTATCAAAATAGATGCTTCGAATGAAGTACTTTCCATCTGGTCCCGCATGTGAATCCTTAGACATGACATGCTGGAGTTTATGTTTAAGGAGATAGCAATCTGCCTTTGTCATTTCATGCTTCAATTCATGTCTACCGTTCATATGTCATCCTCCTTTCCTATCTGTACAAAGTATAAAAAGCAAACCTTAAAGAAACCTTAAACTAGTTTTAAAATCTAAATAATTTCATATAAAAAAAAGCCTCAAATTCTTATTTTGAATTTGAGGCGTAAAAATTATTTATATGGAAGCTTTACTTGAAAGGTAGTTCCGCTAGATGGTTTGTAAGAAACTCTAATTGTACCGTTATGACTTTCTACTATCCATTGTGCGATAGATAATCCTAGTCCGGTGCCACCTGTTTCCTTAATTCTAGCTTTATCCTCTCTGTAAAACCGATCAAACACTCGCTTTATATTTTCTTCCCTTATACCAATACCCGTATCACTCACATCTATGGTTAGGTACTCTGGGTCTTCTCTTAATACCACGTGGATCTTGTCGTGCGGTCTTGTGTACTTAAGGGCATTGTCTAAAAGAATGACAAGAAGTTGATGAATTCGGTTTTTATCAATAGAAATTGTTCGTTTGCTGTGTATTTGGGTAATAATTTCTTTCTGTTCTAGCTCTGCTAATTCGAAGAAGGGATGAATAACTTCATTAACTAAATTACCTAAGTTTACTGGCTCTTTTTGTAGTTGCTGCTCCAACGAATCTGCTCTAGCTAAAGTGAGGAGATGGGTGGTCATTATATTCATCCTGCGAATCTCCGATAAGCTTAGGCCTATACTTTCAAATTGGTTCATAATTGTATCTTCAGGCTTAGTTAGCAGGTGCTCCAGCTTGCTTTGCACAATAGCTAAAGGTGTACGAAGCTCATGGGAGGCATTCTCTACAAACTCAGATTGTTTGCTCCAAGAATTAATAATGGGGTTCATCGATCTTTTTGCTAAAAAATAACTTGCTGTTATCGAAAGTAAAACAAAAATGATTGTACAGACAAATAGAATTTTTATAAAGTTATTAACTATACTTTGTTCAGCTTCCACACTAATTAATAATTCAGTATAGCTTCCATTACTATTTGGATACATTAAGGAACGAAACACATAGTCATTTGCTAATTTTGTTGTCTGTATCGTCTCTATAGTCTCAAGGGAGAAAGGGAGGTCCTCAGAAAATTCATTGATAAACCTTGTCCCAATTTGTTCCTCATTTAATATCGCGCCTTCTGCATCTCGAAGTAGCACAATCATTCGTGGATTAAATGGAACTGGCATTCTGTTGTTTGGACGTTCACTCATCTCTTTGGCTCGTAATAATTCATTGTCTACGGAGGAATATAATGTCTCTTCGACTAGCTGATAAATGATGAAAGAAAAAATGGAGAAAATCAGACTGAATGCTATAAAATTTAGTAACACTAATCTATTTTGTTGTTTCTTCAGTATGTTTTTTCTATACATTTTTTTCACCAATACTTAACATATATCCAAGGCCCCGAAAGGTCTTAAAGTATTGATCATAACCAAAAGGCTTAAGTTTTTTTCTGATGTGGCTAACATAAACCTCTACTACCGTTTGAGATGTCTCTGAATCGAAGCCCCACACTCGGTCGAATAATTGTTCCTTTGTCACAATGGTTCCCTGGTTCTTTACTAAAAACTCCAGTACATCAAACTGACGACCGTTTAGTTGCACAGGCTCTCCGTTAATAGAGGCCATCTTATTTATTAAATTTAATTGCAAATCCTGAAAAGAAAGGGTGTGGTCTCTGACTTGTTTATTAGATCTTCTAACAAGAGCATTCAGTCTGACCAGTAGTTCGTCCCTATGAAAGGGTTTAACTAAATAATCATCTGCACCAAGATGAAAGCCCTTGACCTTATCGGAGATTCCATCCTTCGCAGTAAGCATAAGAACGGGGGTCATAATGTTTTTTTCTCTTAGAGCTGCTAATACTTCATAGCCGTTCATATTGGCATCATGATATCCAAAATTAGAACATCTTCGATTCCTTGCTCAGCCATGAACAAACCATCTTCACCGTTGTGAGCCATACGGGCTTCAAAGGTGTCACTCACTAGGTCTCGAATACTTTCGGCCAAACGAATATCGTCCTCAATTATTAATAACTTCAAGTTATTTCCTCCTACGCCCGATATCTTTATGAAAATAATAATAAACCACTCCGACAAAAAAACAAAATCCATAGTACAAAATTAGCTGCGTATGGTATGATTAAAGTTAGTAACAGGTACTAATAACAGGTGAAAACGGGAGGTTCTTATGAAGGACTTAATACAATTAAAAAATAAAAACATTGTCGTAATGGGTGTGGCAAATGAGCGAAGTCTCGCTTGGGGAGTTGCAAAATCCTTATATGAAGTAGGGGCTAATGTTATTTTTACTTATCGTAAAGAGAGATCATTAGGTAAAATTCAAAAATTATTAAGTGCTAACGACTTGGAAGCTAAGCTAGTAGTAGAATGCGATGTTAATAGTGATGAAAGCGTTAAGTCAGCATTCGAAATGATAGGCAAGGAAGTAGGAGTCATTCATGGAGTTGTACACTCTGTTGCATTCGCCCATGCGGAAGATTTAAAGGATGATTTCATTAAAACGTCTAGAGAGGGTTATGCATTTGCGCAAGACACTAGTGCGTATTCCTTAATAGCTGCAGCAAGAGAAGCAGCACCTTTTATGACAGAGGGCGGATCAATTGTAACGATGACATACTTAGGAGCAGAACGTGTTTTAGAAGGATACAACGTTATGGGAATAGCTAAAGCATCATTAGAGGCTTCGGTAAAATATCTTGCACTAGATTTAGGTAAGCAAAATGTTCGAGTCAATGCGATTTCGGCAGGGGCAATTCGAACTTTAGCAGCAAAAGGTATATCTTCCTTCAACACAATTTTACACAAAATAGAAGAAACTGCTCCTTTACAAAGAAATGTAACACAAGAAGAAGTTGGCGATATGACAGTGGCTCTTCTTAGCAACCTATCTAGAGGTGTCACAGGGGAAATTGTGTACGTAGATTCTGGATATAATATTATGGGATAAATAATTTATTGAACTGTAGTTGGTATTATTCAACTACAGTTTTTTTTATTTGTCCAGATTCTCGCACATTGCCCTCGATAAAATACAATTTCATGAAAAGCATGACTCATAATAGCTGATTTCCACTTTAGGCGAACGCTTTTTAGCGGGTGAGCGATAAGCCATCACCGTCGCTTGCGCGTCGTTTGTGATGGCTATCTGTCTCCTTGCTCCCGCCGGAGTCGTCGCCTATCGCTACAATCCCAAGTGTGTTGGAAATGTGGTAAGTGCAGATGAAGGTTGACTCAACTATATAAATTAGTTGTTTAATATTCTATCTTAAAAGCTATAATCACATGAAAAGTCCGACTCATAATAGCTGATTTTCGCTTTAGGCGAACGCTTTTGAGCTGGGGAGCGACAAGCCATCATCATTGCTAGAAATCGGGGAGAGAGAATAGCTTAAAAGTCGATGGCTAGCGAAATTTCATAAATATTTAAAACTTATAAAGTTATTACTTATTAATAAAGATTATAAAAAAGAAGTTTTCTAAATACAATTTCGGGTATTTACACTAATAGAGTCGAATTAGATAAGAGGAGGAGTAAACTTGGATAAAAAGATAAATGAAAATAGTAAGAATGAACAATTAGAACAATTTCGTGTTGTAGATAAAGACAAAGCTATGACAACTAATCATGGTTTAAAAGTTTCAGAGGATGAATTTTCTTTAAAAGCTGGTGAGCGTGGTCCTACTCTTATGGAGGACTTTCATTTTAGAGAAAAAATGACACACTTTGATCATGAACGAATCCCAGAGCGAATCGTGCATGCAAGAGGGTACGGTGCTCATGGAGAATTTGAACTTTATGAATCCATGAAGCCTTATACAAAAGCGAAGTTCTTACAAACACCTGGCTCTAAGACCCCTGTATTTGTAAGGTTTTCGACAGTAGCAGGATCGCGTGGCTCTGGTGAGCTAGCACGTGATGCTCGAGGATTCTCAACCAAGTTCTATACTGAAGAAGGAAACTACGATTTAGTAGCCAATAATATTCCTGTCTTCTTCATCCAAGACGCTATTAAGTTCCCGGATCTAGTCCATGCCATGAAGCCAGAGCCTCATAACGAGATGCCTCAAGCGGCTACAGCACATGATACATTTTGGGATTTTATAGCGAACAATCAGGAATCTGCACATATGATTATGTGGGCAATGTCGGACCGAGCAATTCCACGTAGTTATCGTATGATGGAAGGTTTTGGCGTACATACTTTCCGATTCGTAAATGAAGAAGGAAAAGCTCATTTTGTAAAATTCCATTGGAAGCCATTGCTAGGAACTCACTCAGTAGTATGGGATGAAGCCCAAAAAATTAATGGTAAGGATCCGGATTTCCACCGCCGTGACCTCTATCAATCTATAGAAATGGGTGACTATCCAGAATACGAGTTTGGTGTACAAATTATTGCAGAAGAGGACGAGTTTGCCTTTGACTTTGATATATTAGATCCTACTAAAATTTGGCCGGAGGAGGATGTGCCGGTTAAAAGAATTGGAAAAATGACATTAAATCGTAATGTAGATAATGTATTTGCAGAAACGGAACAGGTTGCATTCCACCCTGGTAATGTTGTGCCAGGAATTGATTTTACAAATGACCCTCTTTTACAAGGAAGATTGTTCTCTTATACAGATACACAGCTTATCAGACTAGGTGGACCTAATTTCCACGAGCTACCTATTAACCGTCCAGTTTGTCCGTTCCATAACAATCAGCGAGATGGATATGGTCGACAAACGATAAACGTTGGACAAGTTAGCTATCATAAAAACTCACTAGCTAACAATACTCCAACACCAGTTAGTGAGGCCGAAGGTGGATATACACACTATCAAGAAAAAATAGATGCACACAAAGTAAGAGCTCGTAGTGAAAGCTTTAAGGATCATTTCTCTCAGGCAACGATGTTCTGGAATAGTATGAGTCAACCTGAAAAGGAACACATCATTGATGCATTTAGCTTTGAACTTGGTAAATGTGTAGAGAAGTCTGTCCGTGCGCAAGTATTAGAAATGTTTGCTCATGTAGATTTAGAAATGGCGAGCAAGGTAGCAGAAAATCTTGGTATGGTTGTTCAAGGGACAGCTGCCAATACAGTAACTAAATCCTCTCCAGCGTTAAGCCAGCTAAATACAGTGATGAAGCCAGATACTAGAAAAATAGCTATACTAGTAGGCGATGGCTTCGATGAGGAGCTATTGAGCATTATAGATGGCATAAAAGCAAAAGGAGCTCTCCCGCTAATTGTTAGTGATCATCATGGCAGTGTGACTGGAGCAAATGGTACAAGCTTACCTGTCGATCATACATTCTTAACCGAGGATTCTGTTTTATTTGACGCAATTTATGTGGCTAGTGGAGATGGAAAAACTCCAACGTTTAAGAAGAATGCTATGTTGTTTGTACAAGAAGCGTTTACACACTATAAACCTATTGGATCTACTTTTAGTGGAGACGAAATTTTAGAAGAGATGGGACTTGTAGGTCAAATTGGTGTATTTGCAAATGACAAAACACACTTTGTTGACACTTTCATTGATGCAGTGGCGAAACACCGCTTCTGGGATCGAGCTGTTTAATAAAGTTATAGTAACAATAGTAATTAATGAAAAGGTATGTCCGATGATAAAGGGCATACCTTTTTAAAATAAATTACATTTCACTTTACTAAAAAAAAGAGAAATACATAAAATTTTGTATTTAAATGGCGTATATAAGGGCATTGCTTACATAAGAAGGAATACCATTATTGAAAAGAGAAGTACTAGAGGTACTAAAAGGAGGAAAAGTGTATGCATTATGTAATCATTGGTGGGGATGCAGCGGGGATGAGTGCTGCTATGGAGATTGTCCGTAATGATCCAGACGCTCAAATTACCACACTTGAAAAAGGAAATATTTATTCGTACGGTCAATGTGGGTTACCTTACGTTGTTGGTAAAAAGGTGTTTTCAACAACAGATGTTATAGCACGCAGTGTGGAGATGTTCCGGACCAAATACAAGATAGATGCAAAAATTGGACATGAAGTGACCAAAGTAAACCCTGTAAATCAAACAGTTACTGGTAATGTCTTAGGAAGCGGAGAAAGCTTTGAGATTAAATATGATCGTCTATTAGTAGCTACAGGGGCTAGTTCAGTTGTACCTGACTGGGAGGGTACACAATTAGATGGGATACATACGTTTAAAACAATTCCTCAAACGGAGGCGTTAATAGCCGATTTAAAAGAAGTAGAACATGTAACCATCATAGGTGGAGGATATATCGGCTTAGAAATGGCAGAAAATATAAAGGAAATTGGTAAAGAGGTTCGAATTATCCAACGAGGAGAACAGTTAATGCCAATCCTTGATCCTGAGATGGCAGATATGCTACATCAAAAAGCAAAGGAAAAACAAGTGGAGCTTAAACTAAATGAGGAAGTTCGATCATTTACTGGGAAGGGACGAGTACAATCTGTAGTGACTGACAAAGGGACTTATTCGACAGATTTAGTGTTGTTAGCAATTGGAATAAAACCTTCAACCTTTTTCCTAAAGAATACGGGAATAGAAACTCTTTCAAATGGAGCTATTATCGTAAACGAATATATGGAAACAAGCATCCCATATATATACGCTGCAGGTGATTGTGCTACACATTATAATCGTATCAAACAAAAAAACGATTATATCCCTTTGGGTACTACTGCCAATAAACAAGGCAGACTAGCTGGGTTCAATATGGTTGGTAATAAAATACCTTTTAAAGGTATTGTCGGCACCTCTATTATGAAGTTCTTCGAATTGTCAATTGGTAGAACAGGACTATCAGAAAAAGAAGTAAAGGAATTAGACATTCCCTTTGAAACAAGTACGCTGGAGGCAACAGATATTGCAGGGTATTATCCTGGTAAAGAGTTAATGACGATTAAATTGCTTCATCGTAAAGAAGATCAGTTGCTTCTAGGTGGACAGATCGTGGGTGGACATGGGGTAGATAAGCGTACCGATGTTTTAGCTACTGCGCTATACCATAGCATGAAGCTTCCTGACTTATTAGATTTGGACTTAGCGTATGCCCCTCCGTTTAACGGGGTTTGGGATCCTATACAGCAGCTGGCTAAAAGGAATTTTGATAAGAATAAATAAAGAAAAGTGGGAAACAGGAAATGCTAATAGAGTCAAAGGGATTTAATATTAGGGGTATCTCCTATACAGTCAGATCTGCGAGTCAATTAGATGCCGACCAACTGTCTAAGGTAAGGCTGCAAATAGATGGAGAAACACAAAACCTAGATAGAGAACAAGGGGAAGCGTTTATAGATAAAGAAGGATTTAAAGAATTAATAGAAAATGATTCCCAATCTGATAAAAATCTTTTTTTAGTAGCTGAAGTGAATCATCAGATTGTTGGATTCTCAAGGTGTGAGGGAAGCGATTTAAAACGATTTGCCCATAAAGTAGAGTTTGGGGTCTGCATCTTGAAAGAATACTGGGGATTAAGAATTGGAACAAATTTTTTAAAGGAATCTATTGCTTGGGCAGATGCCAATGATATTAAAAAGATTGCGTTAAGCGTATTACATACGAACGAGAAGGCAATTGCCCTATATCAAAAATATGGTTTCGAAGTAGAAGGAATTTTAAAAAACGATAAAATGCTAGCTAAAGGGGAATATTATCATACCGTTGTAATGGGTAGAAGTATGGTTTAAAAAAATAGTTGACTATTCAAAACTTGTTGAATATACTATTAAAAATCAATTTAACTTTTTTAGGCAAAGAAAAGGACATGAGTCATTTAGATAATTTCTTATTAGAGAGCAGGGTCGTCGGCTGAAATCCCTGTAGGAAAAACGAATGATTTACCACCTTGGAGCTATTATGGTGAACAGTAAGTATCCATAATCGGGGAACCGTTATCTTCATTTTGAGGCAATTCACTTTAAGAATTGCAAAATTAGGGTGGAACCACGACCACACTCGTCCCTTTACCAGGACGGGTGTGGTTTTTTGCATGAGTAATTTTATATTTGAGCTGTGAAAAGGACACGAATCATTCAATGTTTTCTGTTTAGAGAGCAGGGTCACCGGCTGAAAGCCCTGCGAGAAAGTAGAATGGTTTACCACCTTAGAGCTATTAGGGGGAACGCTATTACTGCTAGTATCCGTAATCGGGAAACCGTTATCTTTTATGAGAGTCGTATTTTTATTAAGTACGACAAAATAGGGTGGAACCACGACCACACTCGTCCCTTGACCGGGACGGGTGTGGTCTTTTTGATTTTATTTAAAAAATAGGAGGAATTTATTATGTCAGTAAAAGCAGAGGAAAGATTAAATCACCAAAAATTGGGTCAGCAATTAGAATTATTTATGTCCATGGAGGAAGCGCCGGGTATGCCATTTTATTTGCCGAAAGGAATGATTTTACGAAATGAGCTTGAAAAAATTTGGAGAGAGAAGCATCAGCGAGCAGGCTACCAGGAGATAAAAACTCCTATTATGATGAAGCAGGAACTCTGGGAAAAATCAGGTCACTGGGACCATTACCATGAAAATATGTATTTTGCAGATGTAGATGAACAAAAATATGCTATAAAGCCAATGAATTGTCCTGGAGCAGTATTAATTTTTAATAGTAAAAGAAGAGGGTATCGAGAGCTGCCTATACGATATGCTGAGCTAGGATTAGTACATCGCCATGAGCTTTCGGGGTCACTGAATGGACTATTACGTGTTAGAGCATTTACTCAGGATGATGCACATTTATTTGTTCTGGAAGATCAGATTGAGAGTGAGCTTGCTAAGGTGATAGATCTAGTAGATGAATTCTATAAGGAGTTTGGCTTTAGCTATAAGGTTGAGCTATCGACTCGTCCGGAAGATTTTATGGGCTCCGTAGAGGCATGGGATCAGGCAGAAGAAGCACTAGAATCTGTACTAAAAAGCAAACAAGTCGATTATCAAGTAAACGAAGGAGATGGAGCCTTTTATGGTCCTAAGATCGACTTTCATATACTTGATTCGCTTGGACGAAGTTGGCAGTGTGGAACAGTACAACTTGATTTTCAAATGCCTGAAAAATTCAATTGTCAGTATGTCGATGAGAATAACCAATTGCGTCAGCCTATCATGATTCATCGTGCCATCTATGGCTCTATAGAACGTTTTATGGCTATTTTATTAGAACACTTTCAAGGCAGTTTCCCTCTCTGGCTAGCACCAGTACAAGTAAAAGTCTTACCCATTGCAGATGCACATGTCGCTTATGCAGAAGATGTAAAGCAACAGCTAGAGCAGAAGGGATACCGAGTGGAGATAGATGACCGTGTAGAAAAAATAGGACTAAAAATAAGAGAGGCGGCAATGCAAAAGCATCCTTACATGCTGATTATCGGAGACCAAGAAATGGAGAAGCAGATTGTTTCCGTTAGGAAGCATAAAGCTGGAAGTCTTGGTGAAATGAAAGTGGAAGCTTTTATTGAACAGCAGCTAGGACAATAAATCGCGAAGTTGGTCAAAGCGAGTAAGTAATGCCTGGATGTAGTAAAACATGTCTAGATTGTAGTAATAATAGTGAGGATTGTCGCAAATCTGGTCAAAACGAGTAAGCAATGCGTGGATTGTAGTAAACTACCGCGACATTGTCGTAAAGCATGGCGGGATTGTCGTAAAAACCGTGGGGATTGTCGTAAACGGGGTCAAAACGAATGAGTAATGCGTGGATTGTAGTAAACTACCGCGGCATTGTCGTAAAGCATGGCGGGATTGTCGTAAAAACCGTGGAGATTGTCGTAAATCTGGTGAATACGAGTGAGAAATGCGTGGATTGTAGTAAACTACCGCGACATTGTCGTAAAGCATGTCTAGATTGTAGTAATAATAGTGAGGATTGTCGTAAACGGGGTCAAAACGAGTGAGAAATGCGTGGATTGTAGTAAACTACCGCGACATTGTCGTAAAGCATGTCTAGATTGTAGTAATAATAGTGAGGATTGTCGTAAACGGGGTCAAAACGAGTGAGAAATGCGTAGATTGTAGTAAACTGCCGCGTTATTGTCGTAAAGCATGGCCAGATTGTCGTAAAAACCGTGGGGATTGTCGTAAACGGGGTCACCTAGAGCAGTTAAGCTCCCAAGTTTCGCAGAGAAAAGGATTTTAAAGCTTCTATCTCGAATAAATGCTAAAGAGGGGGTATAGCAAGATGAAATGGCTTGTATTGTTTGCAGGAATTGTTTTATTAGGAGGTAATATTTATGGTGTATACGACATGTATCAGCCAAAAGTAGGGCCTCTAGGCGATGTGAAATTTTCTGCACATGTTTGGATTAGCATCTTTGTTAGCGCATTAGTAGGAATTCTTGCGATTGCTCAATTCTTTATATTATTGGGCTATGATCTACGTAAGAAGAGGTTTCCGAGGATGGAAACAGAACGATTTTTATTGCGCCAAATAGAAGCAAACGATGCGACAGAGGTATTCCATTATTTTTCACAGGACGAGGTCATGAAATATTATGATTTAGATGTCTTGAAGGATATTAGCGAAGCAAGAAAAATAATTGATAACTGGCAAAAAAGGTACCATAAAAATGAGGGGTTACGTTGGGGAATAGCAACTAAGAAAGACAATAAGATTGTAGGAAGCTGCGGCTATCATAATTGGGAAAAAGAACATTTTAAGGCGGAAATCGGTTTTGAGGTTACGCCAGAGTTTTGGAGAGCTGGAGTAATGACAGAGGTTTTAGAGCCAATTTTAAAACATGGTTTTGAAAAAATGGATCTGCATAGAATTGAAGCACTATATGACCCGGAGAATATTGCTTCGAGAAGAACTTTAGAAAAGGCAGGATTTGTGTACGAGGGGACATTAAGAAAATCAGCATTTGAAAAAGGCCGTTTTTGTGATGCTGCTATTTGCTCCTTATTAAAAGAAGAGTTTGCGAAATAGCAGCAAACCCTCCACTTTATATATTAATATTTTACCCAGCTTAGTCCAGTTGTACCTTCCCCTGCGTGAACTCCTACACAGGCGCTCAATGGGATAACAATTACCTTTAGCTTAGGGAATTCCTGCAGAATTTCTTCTCTCCAGGTTTTAGCATCTTTTATATTGTTGCAATTAATCACGGCGACTTCTGGAATTTCAGCTTTTTTCATATCATTTCGAAGTAAGTCCATTACATAATTCTTAGCTCTTTTATCAGCACGTACTTTTGCTTTCATAACAACTTTTCCGTTATCAAAGGAAATGACCACTTTTATATTTAATAGATTACTCAGAAAGGCTTTAGTGCCAGATACACGGCCACTTTTATGGAGCTGAGTTAAGCTAGATGGAATGAAGGACAGTTCAGAGTTTAATGTCATGTTTTCAATATGATTCACGACTTCCGCTACGTCATGGCCTGCCTCTACCATGCTTTTTCCGACTTCGAGCATTTTGACCATCGGATAAGAGCCTATCTTAGAGTCTATTGAATACACGTCAAAATTTGCCATTTTAGAGGCGGTTTGTGAACTGTTGTAGGTTCCTGACAACTCACTGGAAGTGTGGACAGCAATAGCACAGTCGTATCCTTGTGCTTTCAAGTCTTTATACAATTGCACCATCTCACCAATCGGAGGCTGAGATGTTTTAGGATGAACTTTGGCGGTCCTTAATTTGTCGTAGAATTCATCGTGTGTCATATCAATTGTTTCTTTGAATGCACCCTCTTCAAAAACAATATTTAATGGCAAGACATGTATATTATGTTTTTCTATAAATGATTGTTCCAATAAAGCAGCAGTATCAGTTATCCAAGCAACTTTTTTATTCACAGTTTGATAATCTCCTCAATAAAAATTAATTTGTTAGCGCTAATGTAACCTAGTCTTATTTATTGGAATAGTGTTACTTGTCATGTTTTGTCGAAATTTCGGAACCTGGGACATATTTTGAACATATTTAGTAGGAGGAAACAACAGTGGGACATGTATTGCCGAATCCTGTTCATGACATAATGCAAAAATATTTACAGGCATTAAATGCCTCCTTACCAAGTGCCATTATTGAAGGTGTTTATATGTATGGTTCTATTGCGTTAGGAGCTTTTGATGAAAAGAAGAGTGATGTAGACTTTATCGTTTTATTAAAAAGATCGGCAAATGAACAAGAAGTAGAAATTATAAAAGATATCCATTTTCATATATCTAAAGAGAAATTAGGGGCTCGGATGGATGGAATGTATATTCAAACAGCTGACCTGGGTAAAAAAAACGATATTCTCCTGCCGTATCCTTATTGCTCAGACGGTGAAGTAAAAGTTGGCCATTGGGATATCAATCATGTAACTTGGTGGATTTTAAAGAAACATGGGATTGCATTACAAGGAAGTCCAATTCATGAGTTAAACATTTCTACTACATGGGAGGATGTCTTAGGAACGTTAAAATATAATATCAACGAATATTGGTATAAGAAATCCAAAGAAATACCTAATTCATTGCCTGATGATATGGTGGAGTTTGTCACAACTACTATTTGTAGAATTCTTTATTCTCTTAAGTACCAACAGATTATTTCAAAAAAAGAAGCTCTAGAAAAGGGATTAGTTATATTACCTTATCGTTGGCATACTTTACTAAAAGAAGGGATGAGGATACGGTCATCAGAGCAGCTCCCCTCACTTTTCGACACAGAAAGCTCTCGTGCAGAAGCCTGCAAAGATTTTATATTATACGCACACGAAATATGTAATGAAGGTTTTTTTATGGAGGTTTAGGAATGGATATTAGAAGATTAATAGATGTAGATGCCATTGCTTATTGGGAACTAAGGCTAGAGGCTCTGCAAAACAGTCCAGAGGCATTTGGAACAAGCTATGAAGAGGCTCTTCAAAGAGAAAATCCAATTGAACGAGTAAAAGATAATTTCAAGGTAAATGGAAATTATACGTTCGGTGCGTTTGAAGAAGATAAATTAATCGGTATGGTTACTCTAGCACAAGAGAGTTCCTTAAAAATGAAGCATAGGGCAAATATTTTTGCCATGTATGTAAGCTCAAAGGGAAGAAGAAAAGGTGTAGGAAAAGCCCTAATGGAGCAAGCCATTAACCAGGCAAGAGAAACTAATGAAATAGAAAAGATTAATCTATCTGTTGTGTCGAGTAATGAATCCGCAAAAAATTTATATTTACAATTAGGTTTTAAGGTGTTCGGAGTAGAAGAAATGGCTTTAAAGGATAGAGACGTCTATTACGAAGAACATCACATGACACTTATTCTAAATTAAAGGAGATAATCTAATGGAGGAAAAATCAAGTAACCTAGAAAAACTGGGGGGAAAGCTACCATTATTTCAGTCCCCCGTCCGTTCTATTTTCGAAAAGTTTTCCAGAGAAAAAGATGTATCTCTTATATACGGAGAACCGATTGTATTGGAGAACAAAAGAATCTTACCTGTTGCCAAAGTAAATTATTTTGTAGGTGGAGGCGGAGGTGGCGCGATTTCAGATGAAGAAAATTCTACAGGTCAAGGAGAAGGAGGCGGTGGTGCCTTTTCGATAAAACCGGTTGGAGTATATGAAATCACTGCGGAGAAAGTTAAATTCAAGCCCGCCCTTCCGATTAATCAAATACTTACTGTTTTTTCAGTAGTCACGCTAGGGATTGTTTTCTTGTTGAGAAAAAGATGTAAATAGTTAGGGAAAAAACGCTTCCTTCTAAAGGTTTGCGTTTTTTCTATGCTTTAACCATTGAACAAACGTTAGCAGAAGCATGACAAAAATAGCTCCGCATGTATCTAATAGAACATCCTGAAGAAGAGCAGATCGTCCACTCGTAAAGGATTGATGGAATTCATCTGCAACTGCTAGAAGAAAGGTAATCATTATTGCAGTAAGTTTTCGATATTTTCTCTTCGGCAAAGCAATATAAATAGCTAAACTAATCAAACCAAAATAAAAAAAGTGGACTCCTTTTCTTATTAAGAATTCGACAAATGCATAGTAGCCACGTTCCTCGACAGAAACATAGAATCCCCAATAAGGAATATGAAATAATGATAAAAAGGACTCCAATGGCTTGCTTGGAAGCCACTCTTTAAGCACAGCCTCCAAAGACTGTTGCTCGGAAGTCTGCCCGGAGGCTATAAATACAAAGACAAGTAAAAGTAAAAGTGGAATAAATTTTTTCATATAAAAACAGTAGCATAAATTGAAGTAGAAACAAAATAATTGCAGACTTTATAGCTAATAAAAGAGTAAAAAGCTGGTTGTTTCACAAGCTTCTATCACCAATTGAAAGGCTATGGTACACTTACGATAAGTGAATAATTTTGCAGGGAAAAGGTGCTGACTTGTCAGCTTAATTAGGGAATTCGGTGAAAAACCGAAGCTGTATCCGCAACTGTAAATGCTGATGAAATAAGAAAAATACCACTGTTGGCCAAAAGCCAATGGGAAGGTTCTTAGAGTAAAATGATGCATGAGCCAGGAGACCGGCCTTTTCTTGAACGTATAAATACTCTTCGGAAGTTAAGGGGTTGTACGGCACGTTTCTATTTTCGATTAAATTTCTAACGATAAATAGGTATTGCGCCGCCCTTTTTTGGGGTGGCGTTTTTTTGTGCTGTAAGAAGTTGAGTATTGTATTGCCGAAAATTCACAAATAACTTGGAAAGGGGGCAGAGCATTGAAAAAAGACATGCGATATATTTGTTATCCATTTATGAGAGAAAAGCCGTCTACCGTAGACTTTGAGATTCGAACAGACTCATTGACCACACGTATTGGATTGGCCGCTTCTTTAACAAAAGATATTCCAAGAGTTTACGAGGATTTAATGTATCTGGCACCGATGGCATATCACGTAAATGGTTCTGTTAGAGGGAAGCTAGCAATCACTGAAGAGGATTTACAAATTCTAAGTGATATGTATGATTTCTACGTAAGTGAGGTGGAAGGAAGAGTAGATATATTCGTACTTCCACAAGGCTCAACAGCTGCATGTGAATTACACGTGTGTCGTAGTGAAGCAAAAAAATCTGTAAGGGCTTTACATAAAGTTTCAGTAGAAAGAGAAGTACCAGAAATTTTGTTTGATTACACACAGCTATTAGCAAATGTATTGTTTGCAATGGCGGTATATGTAAATAAGCATCATGAAGTAGAAGAAATTCAATTTGTCAGTAAATCATATCCGATGAGAAAAAAGAAAAAAGTGGAGGATTAACAAATGAATAAACAATTAAGGAATTGGTTAGCGGTACTAATACTTTCTATCTTACTTGTAGGCTGCCAAGAGGCTGAAAAAAATACAGCTGTTGAAACAGATTCTGTACAAGAAGTAAAAGAATATACTGTAACGGATGATATGGGGAAAGAAGTTACATTCGAAGAAGTTCCGGAAACGATTGTGTCTCTACAACCAAGTAACACAGAAATCCTGTTTGCCCTTGGTGTAGGAGATAAAATTGTTGGAGCTACAGAATACGATACCTATCCAGAAGAGGCACTAGAAATTGAACGAGTTTCCGATTCTATGAAGTTCAACGCAGAACGTATTTTAGAGATAAATCCAGATGTTGTGATTGCTTATACAACTGGATCTGAGGAAGAGCTTAAAGTGTTGGAAGACGCGGGGTTAGATGTTTTTGTCATTCAATCGGCGCTATCATTTGAAGACGTCTATGGAGATATTGAACAGTTGGCCGCAGTAATGGGAGTAGAGGATAAAGGAACGGATCTTGTTGCCTCTATTAAAACTACTATTCAAAGTGTTCAGGACAAAGTATCAGGTGTAAGCGATCAGAAACACGTCTACTTTGAAATCAGCCCATCTCCAGAAATTTTTACAACAGGAAAAAATACTTTCCAACAAGAAGTTTTGAGTAAAGCTACAGTTGTAAATATTTTTGGAGACCAAGAGGGATGGATTAAATTATCTGAGGAAGATGTCATTAAGAAAAATCCTCCGATTATCTTGACTACCGTAAATTATGTAGAAGATCCAATTGGTGAGATTAAGGCTCGTCCAGGCTGGAATCAGTTGGAGGCAGTGCAAAACAACGCCATTTTCCAATTAGATCAGGACATTATGTCTCGCCCAGGGCCACGAATTGGTGAAGCTGTAGAACTAGTAGCTAAAACCGTTTACCCAGAGATATTTGAATAAAATAGAAGTTGGTCTCGTTTTGAGGAGACCAACTTCTTTTGTTTTAAAACAGGTACCTTGCAATGAATAATAGTGTTATGGTATAGTACTATCTAATGAATAGTACCGAGGGAGAGAGAGATATGACAGCGAATGTTTATATTGAGATGTTAGGAAAAGAGCTTTATATGTTGAATACAAAGGAACGCCAAGCAATAGTTCGAGATTTCCAAAAGTATTTTTGTGATTTGTTAAAAGAGGGACAAACTGAGCAAGCAATAATTGAATCATTAGGAGCACCATCGTATATAGCAAGGGAATTACTTAAGGCTTACTCAGAAGAGGAAATGATATTAACAGAAGTGGAATATGAAGGCGCATATATATAAAATGCTACAAAGGTTAGTTACCCTTCGTAGCACAATTTCATTTACAATCGTTTAGTAAGCTGAACTAGTTCAACTTTTTTATATTACAGGAATCCAAATCTCCGAATAACAGTTTGGATCAGATGGGTCATCATCTGTATACACTTCCATCTCTGGTGTTCCGTGAACTTCAAAGATTGCCCACTTTGGTGCTGGTATTTCCAGTGTATCCAGATTTTTCTGGTGTGTCGCCTTTATAACTGCCCCCTATCCAATAATCCATCATACTGTCGACTTCAAAATTTTCTCCCATCACACAAACACCAAGAGCACCTTTTATTTCTTCGTTATTTAAAGAAATAATGAAACAACAAGCTCTTGTTTAGATTCTTGTAGATTAATCTAGCAACGTATATTAACACATGCAAAAAGCCACCTATTATAGAAATAGGTGGCTTTTTGCATTAGATATTTTTTTAGTTTCTGTTTCTTTGTCTTCTATTCTAAATTCTTCTGCAACCTCGTCCGCTATATCTTTAGTTGAGTTTTTAAATTCTTCTAACGTCTCTCCAACTGCTCTACCCAATTGAGGTAATTTTTTCGGACCGAACACGATTAAAGCAATAATTAATATGATGATTAAACCAAGTGTTCCGATATTTGGTATTATACTCTCTCCCATACTGATTCTATATACTGTCACGTGGTTTTTGCAAAAGTAGTTAATCTTACAAAAAAAGGTTTTTTTGTATCAATAAAACATTATATTCCTACGTTTAAATTTGTAAATATTTTGGTATTAAAAATAATCAAATTGTGTGAGCTGGAAAAGTCTCTTCGATATAAAACACTCCTTTTTCCCTTCTATAACTTTCTATAAATTGTTTATACCACTAGTCCTTTAGCGTTTTTCAATCACAAAACACTAGTTACTTTATACCGATAATAAAAGAGTTTTTACTATTAATTTGCAATTTTTATGTGAATTTAATGTTTTTTCAGAATAGAATTATATTTTCTGATCCGAAATAAATATATAGTATTGAAGAAATAAAAGGAGTAAACTATTCAACGGTTGTTTTTTTATGTATAAAAATTACATTTTCATAGTTGAGTGAACTATGTTAAAGGAGAATAAAAGTGACGCAATATAACTTAGAAGAATTAAAACTGTTGAATCAAGTAATTTTCGCTTTATTTATAGTAGCAGATTTAGCTCTTGGCCTCTTTTACTATAATAATGAGTTTCCTTGGTTCGCGTTAATAGGTTCAAGTATTGGACTAGCTATTATTGTTCTTTGCTGGACTGGAAAAAAATATATATACTTTATCTCATTTTTATTGGTTTATACAATCCTATTCTCATTAGTTTATAACTGGCATGCAGTTTTTCATTAATCAGAATCTTTTTAACTCATTGTTTACCTGAATAAACAATTTAAGCTATTTTTTACTAATTTACGTTGGAGGTTATATTATGTCAGAACAGGAAAAAAAGGCTCCATACTTAGATAAACGTTCATCTAGACGTACTTTTATCAAAAATTCTGGATTAACAGTTGGTGGAGTTGTACTAGGTGGAGCACTCGGTTCCTTAATAGGTAAAGACTCAACATCTAAAACTAACGAGACTGGGGTTCATTCAGCAGCTGCTGGGGTTAACTTCAACCAAGCACTGATGTATTTTGACAAAGCACAATTTGATACGATAGATGCTGCAGCAGAGCAAATTTTCCCTAAAACTGAGGTAGGACCCGGTGCGAAAGAATTACTTGTTGCATATTATATCGATCACCAGCTAGCAGGAAGCTTTGGCCTGAACTCAAAAGAATATATGACCGGTCCTTTCTTCCCAGCAGAAGCAGTGCCACAACAAGGGTACCAAACACATTTGAATCGTCAGCAAGTGTTTAACCTTGGAATTACAGCTTTAAATACAGAGGCTGCAAAGAAATCCGATGATAAACCTAAATTCGCCAGTTTAACAGAAGAACAACAAATTGAAATCTTGAAAGATTTTGAAGCGGATAAAGTTAAATTAAATGGAGCTGTTAGTTCATCCTTTTTCTTCTCTTTACTTAGAAAAGTAACAATTGAAGGAGTATATGCTGACCCTATGTACGGCGGTAACAAAGATATGGCTGGTTGGAAAATGAAGAATTTCCCTGGACATCAATCTTCTTATATTAATGTTTTAGAAAAAGATGAATTCGTGAAAATCGCTCCTATGAGCTTAAACTCTCAGCATCAACACTAATATCCACCAATAGAAAGGGTGAACAACTTTGGCAACTAAATTACCAAAAACAGATATAGTTTTAGTAGGGGTAGGTTGGGTAGGCGGTATTATCGCAGCAGAACTTACAAAAAAAGGATACAAAGTAGTAGGTATCGAACGTGGTAAAGAACGTTCAACTGAAGATTACTTTATGGCTCACGATGAATTACGTTACGCAGAGCGTAAAGAAATGATGCAAGATCTTTCAAAAGAAACAATTACATTCCGTCACAATACGACACAACGAGCATTACCTTACCGTGAATGGGGTAGCTTCCTAATCGGAGAAGGAACAGGTGGTTCAGGAGAACATTGGAATGGTCAAACTTACCGCTTCCTGCCATACGATTTCGAGATATATTCAGAAACTGTTAAACGTTACGGAAAAGGTAAAATCCCTAAGGGGATGATGCTTCAAGACTGGGGTATAACGTACGAAGAGTTAGAACCATACTTCGATAAATTTGACGCTATGACTGGTATTAGCGGTGAGGCGAATCCACTACCTGGTTCTCCACAAATAAAATACCCTACCCCGCCGATGTTGGAAACACCTGCTATAAAATTATTCAAAAGTGCAGCAAAAGATCTTGGATATCATCCATACCATATGCCTTCTAATAATCTATCGCAATCTTATACTAATCCAGATGGCGTTTCTCGTGGCGCTTGTCAATATTGCGGTTTTTGTGAGCGTTTTGGTTGCGAATATGGAGCAAAAGCATCACCAGTAGTTACAGTTTTACCTGTAGCTAAAGAAACTGGTAACTTCGAAGTACGTACTCATTCTGTTGTACGTAAAGTTCTACACACAAATGGAAAAGCTACTGGCGTATTATACGTAGATATACGTACTGGTGAAGAGTTTATCCAAGAGGCAGATGTAGTTGTAGTATCAGCCTATCAAATGAACAATATTAAACTTTTATTAAACTCTCAACTTGGCCGTCCATATGATCCAGTTACTGGTACAGGAGTCATTGGTAGAAACTATGCATACCAAACAATTCTGGGGACTGCTGTAGGTTTCTTCGATGAAGAGTTCAATTTATACGGTGGTGCAGGATCTCTAGGAGCCCAAATTGATGACTTCAACGGAGACTTCTTTGATCACACTGACTTAGATTTCTTACATGGTGCGACAATTCAAATTACCCAATTAGGGGATCGTCCTATTGCAAACAATCAGGTTCCAGCAGGCGTTCCAACTTGGGGGAAAGAATTTAAAGACGCTTCTGTTACAAATGCAAACCGTGCTCTTATTGTTAAAGCACAAGGGGCTTCCCTTCCTTGGCAAGATAATTACATCGATCAAGATCCAACGTATAAAGATGCATTCGGTGATCCATTACTCCGTATGACGTTTAATTGGAAAGATCAAGATCGTCAACTAATGAAATTTATGGGCGAAAAATCAGCTGAGATCATGAAAAAAATGGGTGCAAAAGATATCAAAATTAATGGTGGCGAAGTCGGAGATTACGATATTCGTAACTACCAATCTACTCACAATACTGGTGGAGTAATTATGGGCTCTGATCCAGAAACAAGTGCTTTAAACAGCTATCTACAAATGTGGGATTGTGAAAACGTATTTGTACCAGGTGCAAGTGCTTTTGCTCAAAACTCAGGTTACAACCCAACTGGCACAGTTGGAGCACTAGCATATCGCGCTGCAGAAGGTATTGAAAAATACTTAAAAACTGGCGGATCTTTAGTTTAAAAACGAGACGCTTCTAAATAAACAAATAAAATTTGCTTAACTATAACAAAAAATTTCTATTCATAGAATTAGACAACAACTTTAAAACTGCTACCTTCTTTCCATCAAAAGAAGGTAGCAGTTTTTTAATATATGGAATCATCCTCAAATTTTCAACTAACTTTTGGATTTCTAAGAAACTTGCACAGTCTTTATAAATACTTCTACCATCTTTGTGTAAATTTCAGGTTGTTCATCATGAACCGAATGCCCTGCAATCACCTACAAAAACGTATGAAATACATGCATTCAAGGTACAGTTTAAGCATCCTATTACAGGACAAATGATTATTGCTGAGGATAAACGATAAAAGATTATCCTCTTATACTAACTATGATACAAAAACATCCAATTGAAATAATTGGGTGTTTTTTTAGTTAAGAAATATATAGTTGAATAACTTTGCTTGTTGAATAGATTCTACCCATCCCAATGGTTAAACACTCCTTTCATTTATCCTAAAATATTTACGTTAAATACCCCTGTCTTTTTGTGCTTTCCTTGGACTGTTTAATCTGCCAAGATTGCTTCTACTATTTCTTTAGGACGAACATCTAACGAGGTTAGGTCCTTAAGGTTGATCCAAATGGGTTCATAGCTTCCTTTTTTTATAGAAGGGTTTTTATATTCATCCCCAGTACCTGCACCAAAGGTACCGCCTATAATTTCAGCTAAATAATAATATTGCTTTCCGCTATAGGGTAATACTTTTAAAAGACGTTGGATTTTAACATGCACGCCTATCTCCTCATATGTCTCTCTAATAGCAGCTTCCTCAGGGGTTTCCCCAGTCTCAATACCACCGCCTGGAAATACATAATAGGTAGTATGTGGCTTTGTCCTTTTAATTAGTGCAACTCTATCCTTTTCTAAAATAATAGTGGCTCCTCTATTTCTCATTTGAACTCCCTTCCTGTACCTTTTTGAAAATTATAACAATAATTGACGTTCATAAGTTATTTAAATTTAATGTAAAGGTTTCTTTACATAAATATGGTTTTAGATTATCCTTATGTAAAGATATATTTACATTGGTTGCAAGGAGGAAACAGATGACAAAGGTCATTAATCATATAAGAGAGATACGTTTAAAAAAGGGGATCACACAGGTACAAATGGCTGGTGATTTACAAATTACCCGACAAACGATTACTGCGATTGAGAACAATAAATACAATCCCAGCTTAGAGCTGGCACTTAAACTAGTGCGTTACTTTGAAGTACCCATAGAAGAATTATTTTATCTTGAGGGGGATGAAAATGACAAAAAGCTATAGAATTTTACTGTACGGAATTATTAGTGGATGTATCATTGTTGGTGCCTTTTTAGGGGTGTATATTGCAGGTAAAGAGGAAGGCATTTTTGATTGGGGACTGTTTTTACCGATGGTAGTTGGATCATTAGGGGGCTTTATAGGCTTTTTTCTATTTGGATGGTTGCGTCAAAAAAAGAATGGCAAAATTCCTGATATGGACGAGCGTACAGCTGTAATGATGAAAAAGTATTTCTCTACTGTCCTGTATTTTGTCCTGTTTGGGAGTGGTGTTATATTGTTGATCTTATTTGCAATTGGTGTGGAGACAATTGAAACTGGAATGCTCATTGTTTACATGATGATTTTATTTATGTTAATTGGTATTGGTGCTTTTATAACAAAGAAAATCTGATTGATTTAGCAAGTGAATTAAACAGGTATTAAAAAAGTATGAAGAAATGTAGAGAAAGTAATTGAAGTATTTCAAAAACAGAAGGCTTAGAAAGGATGATAAAAATGGTTAATGTTTTGTTTGTCTGCCTTGGCAACATTTGTCGTTCTCCTATGGCAGAGGCTGTATTTAAGCATCTAATTCAAAATGAAAAATTAGAACAATATATACAAGTAGATTCAGCGGCAACAAGTGGATGGCATATTGGAAATCCACCACATAAAGGGACAATAGCTAAGCTAAAAGAATATAACATTTCAACGAAGGGCATGGCTGGACGCCAACTTAAAGAGGAAGATTTTGAAGAATTTGACTATATCGTTGGGATGGATGAAAATAATATTAGAGATATACGTAAGATGCTTGGTCAACCGAATCATCCAAAAATTATTCGATTTTTAGATTTAACCATTCACAAAAAAGATGTGCCAGACCCTTATTTCACAGGTGATTTTCAGGAAACCTACGATTTGGTAATAGAAGGCTGTGAAGCACTACTAAACAAAGTAAAGAGTGACCATAAAGAGCTGCTTCAATCATAGGAGGAAATTGGAATGGATTATATGTATTTTCAAGGTGTTCCCGATACTCAAACACTTTCAGGAGTCTTGGAGCTTCATAAGCATGTATTCGAGGGTTCCGAGTTGGAAACTGAAAAGTTGAAAGAAAAAAGTAATTTGATAGTATTCGTAGCTAAAGATCATGAACGAGTGATTGGATTTAAAATTGGATATGATTACGGAAATCGTACATTCTATAGCTGGCTTGGTGGGGTTCACAAGGACTACCGAGGAAAAGGGATAGCAAAAGAGCTGATGAGTAGACAGCATGAACTAGTAAAATCCATGGGTTATACAAAGGCTCGTACTATTTCGCGCAATGAAAAAAGAGAGATGCTTATCTTAAATATAAAGTTTGGTTTTGATATAAAGGAAACTTTCACTAGTGATAAGGGGAAGCATAAAATCGTGTTAGAAAAAATGCTATAGGGAGGATTTTAAATGACTGAATGCTTAGGTTGTATGTTAGCTAATAAGGAACAAAATGTTTTCGTTATTTTTGAAAATGACCATATCACATGTTTTCTAGACCATGAACCTTTTAATAATGGGCACGTACTTATACTTCCAAAAAGACATTATGAGGATGTGGATGACTTAGATGTAGAGGTTGCCTATTCTATAATGGATGCTTCCCGACTTATCTCCAAGGCAATTAAACAATTATACGCACCAGATGGGATTACGATTTGCCAAAATGGTGGAGTGTTTAGTGAATTGACTCATTATCATATGCACGTTGTCCCTAGATATGAGGGACAACAGTTTGCAGAGTTCTATCAAGAGCAACCTTTCGAACGAAATAATCTAGAAAGCTTGCAAACTGTTACTATAAACTTAAGGAACGCTGTTCGTAACATTATAGAAGAAGGATAACCAACTTAAGATGGGAGTGGCAGGTTAGCGACTCCAGTGGGATAGCTTATCGCTCACCCCGCGGAAAGCGTTCGACTAAAGTGGAAATCCCCCTCTTGTTCCTGCTTTTTATGTGAACTGAATTTTAGATATCTAGAAATAACGTGGGATTATACTTCACAATAAAATCTAATGATAAACAAAAATAAGGAAAGAGTCTTGTCCAATCATGGAGAGGCTTTTTTTCTAACTTGATATAAGGGAGCGTTTAAATGTCTAAATATAAACCGAAGACCTTAGAAACTAATCAGGATGTGGCAGAGTTTATAGAAGGAGTCGATAGCTTAAAGAAAAGGGAGGATGCATATACACTTCTAGAGATTTTTGAAGAATCTACTGGCTATCAAGCGAAAATGTGGGGGCCAAGTATTATTGGATTTGGTACTTACCATTACAAATATGCTTCCGGTCATGAAGGGGATGCTCCTCTTGTTGGGTTTTCACCAAGAAAGGCAAAGATTAGTTTGTATTTTGCTACCGGAGATTCAGAACGCGCGGAATTGTTAAGTAGATTAGGAAAACATACTTCAGGTAAGGCATGTGTTTATATCAATAAAGTAGAGGATATCAATATAGAAGTTCTTAAAGAAATAATTTCTCAATCTATCATTTTTTTACAAAAATTGTATCCGAGCGAGAATTGAATGGAAGTTAATGTATTTATTTTTGCTACTTATACTGGTTCTAATGTATAATAACACAGTAGAATTCTAGAGTACGAAAACAATATGTGAAAGAGAGTGGGACTTTTATGGGTCGTAAGTGGAATAATATTAAGGAAAAGAAAGCTTCCAAAGATGCTAATACTAGCCGTATCTATGCTAAATTTGGTCGTGAAATATATGTTGCAGCAAGACAAGGTGAGCCAGATCCTGTCTCTAACCAAGCTTTAAAGGTCGTATTAGAGCGTGCAAAAACTTACAGTGTGCCAAAGCATATTATAGATAAAGCGATTGAAAAAGCAAAAGGTGGATCAGAGGAAAGCTATGATGAGCTTCGCTATGAAGGATTTGGTCCAGGAGGATCAATGGTTATTGTAGATGCATTAACAAATAACGTAAACCGTACTGCTTCTGATGTTCGTGCTGCATTTGGTAAAAATGGCGGCAACATGGGAGTTAGTGGTTCTGTGTCTTATATGTTTGATGCAACAGCAGTTATAGGTTTAGAAGGCAAAACTGCCGATGAGGTGTTGGAAATCCTGATGGAAGCAGACGTAGATGCTCGTGACATTTTAGAAGAAGAAGATGCAGTCATCGTTTACGCTGAGCCTGACCAATTCCATGTGGTGCAAGAAGCTTTAAGAGCTGCCGGAGTTGAAGAATTTACAATTTCTGAGCTAACAATGCTTGCACAAAACGATATTGCGTTAGATGCAGATGCACAAGCCCAATTTGAAAAAATGATTGATGCTATTGAAGATTTAGAGGATGTTCAGCAGGTTTATCATAATGTAGATTTAGCATAAATATAGGAAAGTAAAAGTCTCATTTACAGGAAGCTGTAGATGGGATTTTTTTTTGAGTAGAAAGTAATCTATCTACTTAAAAAACATGAATAATAGATGTTAGTTTATTGCTATAGGCGAATTATAAACACTACTTTTATATATAAATTAGGACTCAAGAAACTGTTTATTTTGTGATGCGTCAAATGTAGAAAGGGGGAATAGGATGAGAAGTTTTTTTGCTACATGTTTAGTTATTTTATTCATAGCAAGCCCTATCAAAACAATGGCTGACTGGGCATATCCCTTCGTAGTATGGGATGGATATGTTTATGTTCTGCAAGATGAAGAGGTCAATGAAATTGGTAAGGAAATTGGTCATGTTACAAAATACTCCGATCTAGAAGGGTCTTACTCAGGGAATTTTTCTAATGCTTACCCAAGAGGAACTAAATATTATGAAGTAAAGGAAGTTAGTAGTAAGGAGGCAATTGCAGTAGAAGTTTCCTCAGGGACTTATAGAGTGGCTGAGCGAGGAGGTCCATATGGGGGGAACAGATATGCATTTTGGGATCCCGATTCACCGTTTTTTATAATTGGAATTTTATTTGTAGCTGTATTTACAGTTGTAGTGTATTTTTCGGTAAGGGAGAGGAAGAACGATTAAATGAAGGAGAAACACCAGAACCTATTACGGTGACTAGTGCAATGGGGAAAACCTTATATAATGACTTAAGAATGGCCGCTCTAAATGATTTGAGCAGCCATATAATTACTTATTGCTATAGTTTAGAGCCTTAAAAAGAAAAGATTGAAAAAACAAGGGAGAACTATGATTACAAACAGTTCTTCTCTTTTCTAGTTGTAGAAAATCTTAATGTGTTGCAGAGTTATTTCTTCGATACTTCCATTGCTGGTATTGGAAACGAAAGAAGCAGCCTATACAAAATCCTAGTATAGCAATAAATGCAGCTAAACCGACCATAACAGTTGCAATATTAAATGAAATACTCCACTTCAAAAAGAAGCTAATACTAGCTATAAGTAAAAAGCCAACTGCCAACCATTGATTAAACCTTAGCTGAGCATAATCTTCTTGAATATATTTCTTACTAGGCTTCTTTAGAAATCTTTTGGCTACAACTAAAATGGGATGAAAACCAAATAATAAACTAGATAAATTGGCAATTAACGGAATGAGCAGAATCCATGCTGATTGAGTGATAAGCGCGATGACGACAGAGATTACAATTGTCCATTGATTGACCATAACGAGAGGCTTCGGAATTGTCTTCATGATAAAACCTACTTTTCTGATTGGATTTATTATATTATATGTTGATTCTAATAGAATGTAAAAAAATTGAATCCGTTGACCTATTTCCCGGGAAATCGACATTTTTATGCTCCTAACGACAAATGGCTGCTCTGGGATTTTGAGCAGCCATTTTGTTTACTTATTTTTTAGTTGATTTATCTTTTGGGTTAGCATTTTAAATTGTTCATCTAATTCCATGTACTTGGAATCTTTAGATGGAAGATAGCTTAATTGACCTAGTACAGCTTGTCGCTCTGTTTCTAGAGCTAGAAGTAACTTGTTATTGTCGTTTTCTTCGCTTCTACTAAGCCAATCAGTATAATTCATCTCAAGCTTTTGAATTCTATTTTTATCAAATATAAGAAGCTTGTTTGTTAGCCTTTCTAAAAAATAACGGTCATGGGTTACGAGTAAAATAGTACCGGGATACGTAGACAGTGTCCTTTCTAGCTGTTCTCGAGAAGGCAAATCGAGATGGTTCGTAGGCTCATCTAAAATGAGTACATCCTTTTGATCTACCATGAACTCCATTAACTTTAGTTTTACTCTTTCTCCCATACTCATTGTAGAAATTGGTCTTAACCAATGATCCTTAGAGAAGCCCAAATTGTTCATTAAGGTTTGAATTACACCCCTTGTATCATAATCGGTAGTTGCAAAAAAGTCAGAGGGGGTTTGATCTTCTGGAAGATCGAATACTGTTTGGCGTAAAAAGCCGATGTTCATTGATTCGGTTTTCCAAAGCTCACCTTCAAATGTTTCTTCTCCAGTCAGCATTCGGAAAAAGGTTGTTTTACCACTACCATTTGATCCGAGGATTCCAACACGTTCTTTAGCTTGGATAGTAAAGGAAGCTTTTTGAAATAGAATTTCTTCGTTAAAAGATTTGCTTAAATTTTTAGCTTCTATAACGCGTTTCCCTTTTTTCTTATTACCTTCAATAGAGAAATTGATTTCCTTTTCCTCTACTGGACGTTCTACTTGATATTTGGAAAGCTCTAGCTCTAGTCGTTTTTGCTTGGAGCGAATTTGAACATCCTTTTTCTTAGCCTTCATACGAAAATACTCTTTTGCACCGTCTTTTTTTGTCGATTCTTCATGTGCTTTGTTGGACCAATTTTTCAATACTTCCATTTGCTTTTCAACTTGTCGGATTTTTGATTGTTGTGCATCATATTCTCTTTGATGAGTGATAAGTTTTTCTTCTTTTCTTTTACGATAGGTAGAATAATTTCCTGTATAGACGGTTAGGTTTTTATTTTCAATTTCCCAAATATAATTTGATACTTCATCTAAAAAGTATCGATCATGTGATACTAATATAATCGTTCCAGAATAGGTAGCTATTTCTTCTTTTAAGAAGGATAGACTACTTTGATCTAAATGATTAGTAGGCTCATCAAGTAAAAGTAACTGAGAACTTTCTGCAAAAACCTTAGACAGTCTTTTTTTCATTTTTTCTCCGCCACTTAATGCATCGTAAGGACGATTATTAGGGACAGACCACTTACTGATATAAGTCCGTTCATCTTTTTCCTCTACATTTGAATGGAAATGCTCATCTTCTTGCTTGAAATAGCTGATGGTGGGAGTAGTCCCTATCCATTCGATTTGTCCGGAAGTGGGAGAGCTTTCACCTGAAAGAATGGAAAGAAGAGAAGATTTTCCTTCACCATTTCTACCGACAATTCCTATTACAGCCCCTAAATGTATATCGGTTTTTATATTGTTAATGATCTCTTTGTCACCATGGGTTATGCTGATGTTCGTTAATCTTCCTTGTAAAGTCATTGTATTACCTCCCTTGGAGAGATAAAAAAAATCCCTCCGATTTAGACGGAAGGATTTTACTGGCCATTTAGTGTACGACAAAAAAATAACTACAAATATATATGCCTGTAGTAATTTATTATCTCAATTTGAAAAATGGGCAGACTAATCCTATTTCCGTCAAAGCTAAAAATATTTTTCTGCATGAAGCAGTAATATTAAGCGAGAAATAAGATTATAAAATCATTGTCCACCCATCGTCCCTTCGATATTAGTTACTATATAATATAACATATTCTTCTGAAAATTAAAGAGGTAATTAATACAATGCTTGACTCGACCTAGGGCCCTCTATTCCAAGCTCATCGTCTGTTCTTCTTTTTTGTATGAACCAAATTCCTAGTATGAGTACAAGCCCAAGTACACTACTTAAAATTTCTGGAACAATAAGCATTAACCCAGCCACAAATAAGATGAATCGTTCCCAGACCTTAGAGTACCTTATAAAATAGCCAATCATGGAACTGCTGACAGCTACCATTCCTACTAAGGAAGCAGTAACAGAGATGATAAGCATTACTGGTTCTACATCTACCATTACTAAGATTGGATTATAGATAAAGATAAACGGAACGATAAAGGCAGCGATGGCTAGTTTGACGGCGTTCATACCTGTTTTAAAAGGGTTTGCTCCTGCAATACCTGCCCCGGCATAAGCTGCAAGACAGACAGGTGGAGTGATATCTGCGACTATACCAAAATAGAATACAAACATATGGGCAGCAATTGGAGCTACTCCGAATTCATTTATTAAAACTGGAGCGGCAATAGTAGCTGTGACTACATAGTTTGCTGTAGTGGGTAATCCCATCCCCAATACAATACAAGCAATCATGGTAAATATTAGAGCGAGAATGAGATATCCGTTTGATAGAGCTATAACTCCAGCAGCAAATTTGGAGCCAAGGCCAGTCATACTAACAATTCCAGCTATGACACCAGCTGTGGCAACGGCTGCTATAACCGGTAGAGCGACTCTTGTACCTTGTTCTAATACATTTATAGTTTGCTTAAAGGACATCCTTGTTTCTTTGCGTATTAAGCTTACTAAAAATGCAGCGACTATTCCAAAAAGTGCAGCACGTTGTGGGGTAAAACCATAAATTATCGTCCCAGTAATAACGAAGAGAGGTAAAAGCATATACCAATTTCGTTTCATAGTCTTTCTAAAAGAATGCAATTGAGACTTTGGGAGCCCAAGTATTTTCAGTTTTTTTGCTTCAAAATGAGTGCCGATAAAGATACCTGTGAAATACAATATCGCTGGTATAATCGCCGCCATCATAATAGTTCCATACGATACACCCAAAATTTCCATCATGATAAAGGCCGCGGCGCCCATCATTGGAGGCATAATTTGTCCTCCGGTAGATGCAGCAGCTTCGGTTGCGCCAGCAAATTCAGGCTTAAAACCTGCTTTTTTCATCATAGGGATAGTAAAGGACCCTGTTGCGACTGTATTACCAACGGAGCTACCTGATATAGTCCCTTGCAATGCACTTGCTACAACAGCTGTTTTTGCAGTACCTCCTGTATATCTTCCGGTTAAAGAAAAGGCTAAATCATTGAAGAACTTCCCTACATTTGTTTGTACGAGCATTACGCCAAAGAATAGGAAGAGGAATATAAACTTTGCTGAAATTTGAACAGGGGTGCCGAATATTCCACTTTCTTTGTACCAAAGTGCAGTAGCGGTTCGCTCTAAAGAAAATCCAGGATGGGAAAGGATTTGAGTAGGGACAAAATTTCCGAAGATAGCATAAAGTATGGCTACTAAAGCCACTATGACGATTGGTAAGCCAACCGTTCTTCTGGTCGCTTCTAGGACAAGAAGAATCCCAAGGACGGAGATGATTATGTCAGGTATGCTATATCCGGAAATTCTGCTCTGTAGAATAGAATCAAAAAAGATTATTTTATGATAGGTTACATACATGGCGGTAAAGGCAAGCACGATGTCATACCAAGGTATTTTCTTTTGTGTTTTAAGTAGGTCTCTTTTTAATGGGTACAATAGAAAAATGACACCGAGAGCAGTTCCTACATGAACGGCACCTTGTTTTTGAGTTGGCAGGGTTCCAAAATAGGCCGTGTATAAATGGAATACGGTTAAGGCCACCCCTAAAAAGGTAACAACCCATGCCCATTTTCCAATATTTGATCGAAACTGATTTTCCTTATCATATTTCTCTAGTATATCTTGTGCATTTATTGGTTGCTGATCTTTCATTGTCTCACCTCATTTTTAATTGGATTTTATACCTCGATTTTATTTCACATCGTCCAAGCTTTTAATGTCAGAGCTTTTACGCGTAACAATTTGAATAACCTCTGGATAAATATGACCAATAAATGCGGCGTTTGGAACTTCATGTCCTTCAAATGCTGCCTCGCCATTGACTGCTTGTAATGCTGGTACATGTACAGACATACCTAAATCCATGTTTCCATCTCGAATACTAGATAGGTTTTCTACAGATGCGCCAGTTTCTGTGTTTGTTAAGTTAAATCCTTCGATATGTTTATTCCAAATACTTGCCATCTCTCCCCCTAGTGGATAATAAGTGCCGCCTTGACTTCCAGTTCCGAGTATAAAATCATTCTTGCGGTTGCTTTTGTCAGCAGTAAGCTCTGCTACTGGGTTGTCAATAGTGAGACCCTGTTCCTCATAATAACGCTTTGCGCCAGGATGAATAGGAAGCCCCTCAGCCCCGTTTAGTGCGTTTTCTAAAATCATCTGCTTTGCTTGAGCATGTGTATTTTCACTTGCGTTTTCAATCATTATCTTTGCTAGCTCATAACCAAGCTCATCATCGATCGTATCTGTACTTCCCATTAAAATAGCGTAGGCAGTCACAGTTTCCACATCTGAATCTAAAAAGTCATACGTATCCTTAGGAATAGTGTGACGTCTATATCCGCTATTCTCTTCAATATAAGAGATTGCATCATCAGATAAGCTCATCATCACAACATCTCCTGCAGAATTTTGCAAGCTTTCGATACTTGCAGCCGGGAGCCCAAGGATACCTATAGAAATATCAATATTTCCATCCTGCACACCATCAGCAGCATCGCCAAAGCCCTCCTGATAAGCTTTGTAATCATCATCAGTAATTCCATAGGCATCTAAAATTAGCTTAGAGACGGAGCTAGTCTCACTAGCTGGAGGGCCGATAGCAATATTTGGCTTCCCTCCACTACACGCTGCAACCAAAAGTGCCAAAACCATTAACAAAACAAGACTAAGACTCTTTTTTTTCAATTTCTCTCCCCCAAGGTTTATTTTTCACCCAAATGATAGCGCTTCCATTATGTTGTAAAAAAATAAGCCAGTTGGCATATCAAATAGATGATTATTAATATTATACTTTTAATCTATAATTTTACAACTAAATATCAGTATTTTCTGATTTTTATAAATGGTTGCAGGATTATTACAGGTGCCTGGCACCTGTAATAATCCTGCAACAATCTCTTTTAATATGTAGATAAGATAATTAATTATTTGAAAATGTATTTAAATTCGTGATTTTTAATAAAAATTAATGTACAATAAGCACATATTTGAGGAGGTAATGAGAACATGAAACAGTTAGATGCACATGAGATTATTTCTTACATTCAACACGCAAAAAAATCTACGCAAGTGAAGGTATACATAAAAGGAAGTGGGATTGACCAACTTTCTTTCGGAGAAAATACAAAGGTTTTTGGACAAGGGAATTCTCTTATTCTATTTGGAGAATGGTCTGAAATTCAACCGACATTAGATGAATATAAAGCACAAATTGAAGATATAGTAGTTGAAAATGAAAGCAGAAACTCTGCAATACCTTTATTAGATTTAAAAGGTATTAATGCAAGAATTGAACCAGGTGCAGTTATTCGTGATCAAGTGAGCATTGGTGATAATGCAATTATCATGCTAGGTGCTGTAATCAACATTGGCGCTGTCATTGGTAAAGGTACAATGATCGACATGGGAGCAATCCTTGGTGGTCGTGCAACAGTGGGAGATAACTGTCACATTGGAGCTGGAGCAGTGCTTGCAGGTGTTATTGAGCCACCTTCTGCAACTCCAGTAATAATTGAAGACGACGTATTAATCGGTGCTAATGCTGTAGTTTTAGAGGGGTGCCGAGTTGGCAAAGGAGCAGTTGTTGCTGCCGGAGCAGTTGTAACAAAAGATGTACCGCCATATACAGTAGTTGCGGGTACACCAGCTAAGGTAATTAAAGATATCGATGCACAAACAAAATCTAAAACAGAAATTATGCAAGAACTACGTCAAATTTAAGAAGGTGACACATGAAAACCTTACTTGATATTCGTCGCGATTTGCATCGTATACCGGAGCTTGGATTTAAAGAGGTGAAAACGCAGGCTTACTTATTGGAGCAAATCCACTCGCTTCCACAGGATCGATTAACGATTGTTACGTGGAAGACAGGTATTGTCGTGAAAGTAGAAGGACTCCAGCCAACTCAAACGATTGGCTGGAGGACTGATATTGACGGTCTCCCAATCACGGAGGCTACCGATGTTGCCTTTTCATCTGAGCACATGGGTAGAATGCATGCCTGCGGGCACGATATGCATATGACCGTTGCGCTCGGTTTGCTTCAAAAAATAGTAGAGTCACCATTAAACGATCATATGGTGTTCTTGTTTCAACCAGCAGAGGAAAGTCCAGGTGGTGCTCTTCCGATGTTACATTGGCTAAAGGAAGAACAGCCCGAGCTTATGCCAGACAAGATTTTTGCTTATCACGTAGCTCCAGAATATTCAGTTGGTACGATAGCTACTCGCCCTGGCTTACTATTTGCCAATACCTCTGAGCTCTATATGGACTTAGTAGGGAAGGAGGGCCATGCTGCCTATCCACACCAAGCAAAGGATATGTCGATTGCGGCAGCGACTCTTTTGCTACAGTTGCAGTCTATCGTTAGCCGAGTAGTCAATCCAATGAAGCCTGCAGTTTTAACTATTGGAAAGTTTTCATCGGGAACTGTCCAAAATATTATTTCTGGTCATGCTCGTTTAGAGGGAACTATTCGGACAATGGATGCTTCTACAATGACACTCATTAAAGAAAAAATAGAAGCATTCTGCCATGCCACTGAAATAGCATTTGATTGTGACGTGAAAATCGATTATGGGTCTTCTTATTATCAGGTATATAACAATGAGGATATCGCCAATGATTTTCTAGCTTTTGCAGAGCAGCATGAAGCAACCAACGCCATCCACTGTGAGGCCGCGATGACAGGCGAGGATTTTGGCTATTTCTTAAAGGACATACCAGGCATGTTATTCTGGGCTGGTGTCGATTCTCCTTTTGGACTTCACCACGCGAAGATGAATCCAAGTGAAAAGGTTTTAGACTATCTCGTTCCTTTTGTAGACAAATACTTCAGAACACTTACAAGCAAATAGACTGGACAGAGATGATGAATCTCTGTCTTTTTTTTCTAAGAAACAATAAAGTCTTCTGATTTATTGCCTTTAGAGTAGGATTGAATTTTTTTGAAAATTGGAGGTGATATTAGCAAAATCGTACCATCTATTACACATGATTTTCGCTTAAGCTGATTCTATTTGATGGCTGAATATAACAGTATAAGTTATTCCCTTCTAATTACTCTCAATCTAATGATTGGAGCGACAGGCGGCGACTCCAGTGGGATGAGTGAGACAGATAAGCCATCACAACGTGCGCGCTAGCGACGGTGATGGCTTATCGCTCACCCCACGGAATGCCCCCGCCGAGAGCTGAAATTTGTCATCTATATACATGCTTGCCGGGTAAACTATTTCTATTTAATAGTTGAAAATAGTATAAATTATTTCATCTAGCAGGGATTATCCTACTGTAAATAGAACTAATATTAAAATTGATGAAGAATGTAGGTGTTTGTTATGAGTGACATTATTAATTATTACAACCAATTTGATGAGTGGGGGAGACTTGAAAGAGAACCAATTGAATTTCAGGTGAATTGGCATTACATAAAGAGATATCTTCCTCCTGCTGGGAATATACTCGATAACGGGGCGGGACCGGGGAAATATTCAATCAAGCTAGCAATGGAGGGCTATAGGGTAACCCTAACTGACCTTACACCGAAACTAGTAGAGATAGCGAAAGAAAAAGCAGAAAAATTTCATCTGGAAAATCACTTTTCAGATTTTCTTGTAGCAGATGCAAGAGACTTATCCGGGATCCAAGATGAGCAGTTTGATGCGGCTCTTATGCTTGGACCTATGTATCATTTACAGGAAGAAGCCGACCGGATAAAAGCAATACGTGAATTACATAGAGTAACAAAAAAGAATGGGCTTGTTTTTATTGCGTTTATGCCTAGGATTAAGCACATACTTACTTCTCTCATGTACCCTGAAAATTGGAAGCCAAATAACCAGATGAAAAGCATTCAACAATTTAACGACACAGGCAGCTTTAATCACCAAGAAGCTGGGCGTTTTACAAGAGCGTATTATTTTAATATCGAAGAGATAAAGCCGTTCATGGAAGCGCATGGATTTGAAAGCTTAGAATTAATAGGCTCAAATGTCGCTTCAATATTGAATAAGGAAAATTGGGACTACTGGAAAGACAAAGGTGAGCAGGAATACAAAAATCTAATTGACCTGCTGATTGAAAAAGCCAATGACCCTTATATTTTAGGGATATCCTCTCACCTATTGTATATTGGAGTAAAAAAATAGCTGAACAATAAAGAGGGTGAAAGTGATTTGTCACCGCCACCCTCTAACATTTATTAATCCACCAATTGAACATTATAATCTTTAAACCAAATATGCGTTTGAGCTAAGTAAGCTAATAGCTGGGGACCAGTCATCAATTGTCCAAACCAAGGAATCTTAAAGGCCTCTCCATTAGATTCGATTAACGTTTGAAGACTTCTAGGGTCAAATAGTTCATGCAATATAGAATTCTTATCTAGCAGTTGCTCCTTCAGCATGAGCTGAACCTTTGCTGCATAGACCGGATTATGGGTTTTTGGATAAGGGCTCTTTTTACGATAGAGCACTTCGTTTGGAAGAATTCCCTCTAATGCCTTTCTAAGAATGCCTTTTTCTTGGTTTCCAACCATTTTAAAATCCCACGGAATATTCCACGCATACTCTACAAGACGATGGTCTGCAAAGGGGACACGCACTTCTAAGCTTGCTCCCATGCTCATCCGGTCTTTTCGTTCCAAAAGTGTGGACATAAACCAAATCATATTCATATAAAAGAGATTTCTTCGTTCTGCTTCTAAGGAGGACTCGCCAATCAGCTGAGGTGTTTCTGCTACGCTTATATCATATGCGTTTTGTACATAATCTTCTATTTTCAATTTTTGTTGCCAGCTATCGTTTAGCAAGGAGTGTCTTTCATGCTTGGATCGAATCCAAGGGAAGCCTGTTTCTGCATTTCCAACCTTATGAAACCAAGGATAGCCCCCAAATATCTCATCCGCACATTCTCCGGACAATCCTACGGTAAAATCCTTTTTTATTTCTTTACAGAACCATAGTAAAGAGGAGTCTATATCTGCCATTCCAGGTAAATCACGTACATGGACTGACTCCGTTAAAAATTGAGCTAGATCATCCTGTGTAATGACTGAAAAATGGTGAGTAGTATGAAGAGAGCTAGAGACTTTTTGGATGAAAGGGAAGTCCTCGCTAGGCTGAAATTCATTTCCCTTGAAGTGAACATTATTGTTTTCATAATCAATCGAGTAAGTATGAAGAGGGGGTATTCCATCTCTTTTATAAGCATTTGCAGCAATTGCAGAAATAGCACTAGAATCTATTCCTCCCGAAAGGAATGTACATAAAGGCACATCGGACACAAGCTGTCTTTCTACCGCATCTGTTACTAAGTAACGTACTTTTTCTATCGTTTCCTCTAATGTGTCGGTATGCTCTTTACTTTCCACGTTCCAATACCGCCACATACGCAGGCCGTTTTTCGAAAAAGTTAATGCATGTGCTGGTCTAAGCTCCTTTATCCCTTTATATACACCGAATCCAGGAGTGCGGGAAGGCCCAAGCCCAATAATCTCTGATAATCCATTCCGATCAATCTCTGTTGGAACATCTGGGTGTGCAAGCAATGCCTTTAATTCAGATCCGAATAGCAATCCATCATTTCTTTCCGTAAAAAACAATGGCTTTACTCCTAAGCGGTCTCTTGCTATAAAAACCTTTTGCTCTTCTTCATCCCAAATGGCAAAAGCAAAAATTCCATTAAAGTAATCAACACACTTTTCATTCCATTCAATATAAGAGGTTAATAATACCTCTGTATCTGAATGCCCTGAGAATGAATGCCCTCTACTTAATAATTCCTTTCGTAAATCTTCCGTGTTATAAAGCTCTCCATTATAGCAAAGCGTATAATTCCTAGATTGATAGCTTTTGCTCATTGGCTGTTTGCCTCCGACGGGATCAACAACAGTCAATCTTCGATGACCAAAGAGAGCATGGACCGCACTCCACACACTATGATCATCTGGTCCCCGCTTTTTTAAACTCTCTGCCATTTTCTCCACAACAGGAGAATACCCCCGTAAATCTTTTCTAAAATCAACCCATCCGGTTATTCCACACATATAATTCGCATCCCTTCTTTCACCCCCATAGTATATGCAAAAAAGTGCTGAAAAAGTGACGAGAGATAAGTGACCGAAATAAGTAAAAGTACCACGAACATGTGAGGTTCGTGGTACTTTCATTTAGGATTATGTTGTTACCTTTAATACAGTTTTAATCTTTTGGATAATACCGCCTGAGCTATAAGTAAGAACGCTTCGTTTATAGAAGGACAGGCTGATGATGAATGCTACGATAGAGGTAACGGTTAGTATTAGTAGAGCTAGCATCGGCTCAAATGCCCCGATGTCAGTTGCACCAATGCGTAATGGCATTACCATACCCGATGTAAATGGTATGTAAGAGAATACCTTTACAAGCATGGTGTCTGGACTTTGCGCTCCGAAAATTAATACATAAAATCCAATGATTCCGATGATAGTCATTGGCATAACTGCCTGACCAGCTTCCTCTACTTTAGATACAAGTGAGCCTAACAATGCACCAATGATTAAATTTAGCACAATGGTCATGATTAAAAATGCTAGGGCATACCCAATATAAGAATAGGAAAGCTCTTCAATCATAGGCTGTAAACTATCAATTTTAGAGCCACCATCAACTGTCATAAAAATAACTGCTAACAAAATTATCAAAGCTCCGATTTGTGTAATTGCCAAGAGAAATGTACCTGTTAATTTAGCTATTAAATGAGTAGATGGTTTAACACTTGCAAGAAGAACCTCTAAAACACGAGAACCTTTTTCAGAAGCCACATCTGTTGTTATCATAGATAAAAAGGATATTAAGAAACCATAAATTAAGGAGCCGATGAGCATAGAAGCGACGATTCCTACCGCCTTCTCATCCTCACTCTTGCCCCCAGCAGAGGCTTCATCTAAATTTTTCATTGTAATGATGGTTTCGGACTGTAGAATTTTATCTGCTTCTTCGGCTGTGAGGTTCAGCTGCTGTACCTCATACAATTTCCCAGCATATTGAAGAGTGGAAGATAGACTGAGCTGATCAGTAAATGCTAATGGCTCATATGTTGCTATTTCCGCGTTAAGAGAATTCTCTTCATCTTTGATAAAAATGGCAGCTGCATAGTCTCCGTCAATGACTTCTTTTTCTACCTCATCATTTGGAGAAGTAGGGAACGAAAATGCTAAATCATTATTAGATTGGAATAAAGCCTCTATATCAGCCTCTGTCTCATTTATAACTGCAATTTCTAATGCTTCACTTTCAAAGAATGCAGCCTTTATATCTGACCAAAACATCACGATGGAAATCACACCAACGTAGATGGCAAGCATGATTATAAAAGATTTTGCTTTTATTTTTTGAGTATATAACTGTTTGACTAACAACCAAAATTTAGACATTCTTGCCACCTACCTTATCCTTGAAGATTTCATCTAATGACAAATAATCTAAGCTAAATTTCTCAATATACTTGCCATCAAAAATAGAGTCAAAGATTGCTTGCGCATATTTTTCATCTGCTAGTGTAAGGATATACTGGTCTTTTCCAACATGGACATACTTAACGCCCTCCATGCTTTCAAGTGTCTCCTTTGAAAGCTCCGTACGAATAGTAAGTTTTGTTTTTCCATATTGTTTCTTTAAGTCTAGCAGGCTTCCAGCATACAAAGAGACACCACGTTTTAAAAGACATAAATGATCACAAAGCTCTTCTACATTTTCCATCTGATGGCTAGAAAATAATATAGTTGTGCCCTTGTCTTTTAGCTCTAAAATGGCACCTTTCAACAAATCCTTATTTACTGGATCCAGTCCACTAAATGGTTCGTCTAGTATAAGAAATGCTGGCTGGTGAATGAAGCTTGCGATCAATTGCACCTTTTGCTGGTTTCCTTTGGATAGTGTTTCAGCTTTCGCTTTTCGTTTGTCCTCTAATTCAAAACGATCAATCCAGTAATCCACTTCTTTTTTTAGCTCCTTACGGGATTTACCACGAAGCTCTCCAAAGAAGTAAAGCTGATCCTCCACTTTCATAGCAGGGAAAATACCTCTCTCCTCGGGTAAATAACCTAAAAGATCTCTATTAATATTATTGATATTTGTACCATCCCATGTGATGGTTCCTTCCGTAGTTTCCTGTAAATCTAGTATCATCCGAAAGGTCGTAGTTTTACCGGCACCATTTTGACCGATTAAACCAAATATTTCACCTTTTTCTATGGTGAAGGAGAGATGGTCAACTGCAGTAAAATCTTGATAACGTTTGGTTACTTCGTTAATTACTAACGCCATGTTTAAGCTCCATTCCTAAGTATTTTTTCGTACTACTTTATACGCATTAGAATAATAAATGTTTCAAAAAATTTTGAAACGTTTATCATGGTCTTCCGTCTAATTCATTGATGAAAACAAAGGGGATGATCAGAAATGAAAAAATTACACTATCTTTCGTTCAGCTTTATAGCAATCTGTCTTCTTCTCACACCTACATTTGTTTTGGCGAAGGAGGGAGAGGATACCATGGTTAAAGAAAACTCTAAACTGGAGAGATTTACTGGTATCGTTAAAGAAGTCGTAAATAAAGAAGACAATGTCATACTTACTGTTGAAACAGAGCAAAAAGAACCGATTGTCACTGTTTTTACAATCACAAACGAGACGCTTTTATATAATAGCGGCACAGCCAAGGAAATAGAAAAAAAGGAATTTGTCAAAGGGCAAAGAATAGAAGCCTACTATGATAAAACAAAAGCTAGGACTATGATCTATCCAGCCCAAATTTCGCCAGAGTTAATAATTGCTCATGATGGCAAAAATGTAGGCTTTACAAAGGTAGGGGTCTTCGATGAAAAGTTAACAAGTGAAGACAACCAATTAAAGCTGAATCTCTCTAAGGAAACGCTTGTTGTTAATAAGGATGGAGAAAGTATCGATCAAAAAAATTTAGTGGGTAATGAGCTGATTGTATTTTATAAGACCTCGACAAGAAGTATTCCTGCTCAAACAATACCGAACAAAGTAGTTGTTTTAGAAGAAAAAGATGCAAGCAACTTTATGAAATTCTCCGGTACTATTAAGGAAGTTTCTAAAAATAATAAAGAAGTAACATTAACTGTAGAAACGAATGAGAAAGAGCCTCAGATTTCAATTTTAGTATTAAATAAAGATGTAATAGCTCTTAATAGCGCTTCAACAAAAGCGATTTCTATTGAATCCTTTAAAAAGGGGATGAAAATTGATGCCTATTACGATAAAAATAAACCAATGATTTTAATTTATCCACCAAGAATCTCTCCAGAAATCATTGTTGCTCATGAAGAAAAGAGTGGCCTAGTGAAGGTGTCAAAATTCGATGAGCAATTTGTAAGTCTAGATAAAGAGCTGAAACTTCAAATTACCAACAAAACAGAATTGGTGGATGAAAAGGGAAAGAAAATTTCCAAGAATGATTTAACAAACAAGGAGTTAATCGTATTTTATAGTTCACCTAAGAACAATCAAAAACTTACGACTCCATCAAAAATTATTGCACTAGAATATATTGAACCTGTTCAAAAAGAGCTCAACAAAATAATAGAGAATGACCATTTAATTCAAAATGGAGTTAAGATGATTCCTATACGTGAGGTGGCTCAGTATTTAGGATATGAAGTAATGTCCCATCCAAAACGTAATAGTGTGTACTTAAAGCTTGGCAATAGCTCATTTTCCATTACTAGGGGAGAGCTGAAGTATGGATACAACAGAAGTATAAGAGAATTTCAAGAGACACCCGTTCTGCACAACAAGAAAACCTATGTGTCTGAGGATATTTTAGAAATTCTTGTTCCAGAGTCTTAAAGAATATGTCGTCCGCTCATATAGAGAAGGACGGCTTTTCTTTTGGTACAATTTATGTTGAGAAATACTCCAGGGGGGAAAGTAAATGAATGTATACAAAATAGACAGCGATTTTCCAATGGATTTGTTGTTGTTAGCAGATCCCGCAGAGGAATTAGTTAAAGCTTATTTAGATAAGGGTCAATGCTATATAACGAAAGCAGGAAATAAAATAATTGGCGTATATGTCTTAGTGCCTTTGAATAACCAGACTGTGGAGCTTAAAAATATAGCTGTACATGAACAACATCAAGGAAAAGGAATAGGAAAAGAATTAGTTCTCGATGCCATTGAGAAATCAAAAGAGCTTGGTTATCAAAAAATAGAAGTAGGTACAGGAAACTCCAGCATAAATCAGCTTGCACTCTATCAAAAGTGTGGATTCAGAATTGTTTCTGTGGATAAGGATTTTTTTAAAATTAATTATCCCGAAGAGATTGTGGAAAACGGCATTCCTTGTGTGGATATGATACGACTAGAGAGGATTTTATCCACAGAAAAATAAGATAGCTCTAAGCGTGTCATTTCATTACTTAATAGAGGTGTGTTCTTACTAACGGAGCAGGTTATGCTGGATTGGGGGAAAGATAATGCAAATTATTGAGTTACAGGAAAGGAATAACCTATTCAAAAAAGCAATTCAAGTATTTTGGAAAGAATGGGGAAATGAGCATAATTATAAATTTTATGAAGATGCTATGATTCATTCTTGTCGTTTTTCAGATATTCCAAGATTTTATGTGATGATTGAAGAGGAGGAGATCATTGGAACTTATGCGTTATTAAGAAATGACCTTAATAGCCGCCAAGACCTTTGCCCATGGCTCGCCTGCTTATTCGTGAAAGAAGAATATAGAGGTAGAGAAATAGGCTTAATGCTGTTACAACACAGCCTGAAAGAAGCAGCAAGAAAAGGATATGATAAGCTTTATTTGTCCACAGATCTTGAAGGCTATTATGAAAAATACGGGTGGAAAAATAATGGTGTTGTGTACGGCGTGAGTGGTGATCATATCAAGCTATATGAAAAAGAAACAGGTTTAAAGTAAGGCAATTCTAAAGTAAATTTAATGTGAACTATTACTTAAACTAATGATCGATTTAGTGAAAATACAATGAGCTGGGATATACATTTCCTAGCTCATTTATGTGGATCTTTTATTTTCTAAGAATTATAATGTTTAATTTTGCCAATTAGAATGCGAATTTCCTCAGCCTTAAACATTAAAACTGCCCCCCGAATAATGATTGGGAGCAGTTATTACTATGCGTTATGTAAAAGTCCTAACACTTTCTTTAATTCTTTTGCTTCAATTTGTCCTGGAGCGGAAGCTGATACAACTGAACCAAAGGTAGCTGCTGAACCGAAAATTTCTCCAGATAAACGACTGATAATACCTGATTTAGCCATAGACATTGTAATAATCGGACGATCCGCATATGTAGAATACATCGTATAGGTAGCATCCAGGAGGGTAATAACATCGGCTGGACTATTAGGCATAACAGCAATTTTAGGAATATCTGCACCTAGTCTTTGCATAGCTGTTAAGCGTTCTATTATTACCTCTTTTGAGGGAGTTCCATTAAAATCATGGTTGGACATCACCACAGAAATATGATTATCCTTAGCTAAAGAAACTAGCTCCTCAACTTCCTCTGAGAAAAGCTCAATATCAATTAAATCTATTTCCTTTGTTTGGATCACTTCACGTAAAAGTTGCTTATAATAATCAGGTTCAATAACTTTATTGCCGCCTTCCTTGTGACTCCTAAAAGTAAACAAAAGGGGGGTAGGATATAAATAACCTCGTATGTATGAAAGGGTGTCTTTGACAGATTCTAAGCTTTCAACTTCCTGTAATAAATCTACTCTCCATTCGACTACATCAGGAGATGCATCCTTAACTAATTGTAGCTCCTTAAAAAGGGCTTCTTTATTTTTTCCTATTAGTGGAACAATAATTTTTGGTAGTCCTTCCCCAATATGAATATCCCGAATAGAAATAATTTTCATAAATATCTCCCATCATGCAACGTTTTACGTTATATTAACATAAAACGTTGCAAAGGGGATGTAAAAATGAGATTTCAAATCTATGAAAGTGCAGAGAAGTTTTACGATATTGCAAAACCTTTTTTAAAGCAAAACGAGGACAAATTTAGCTTATTTTTAGGTGTGCTTGAAAGAATTAGAGTGGGAGGATATGAGGACCCACTGATGGCTACTATTGAGGAGGATGGGGAGTTATTGGCACTTTTTCAGATGACTCCACCACATCCACTTAATATTATTTTTGTCGATTTAAATAAAATCGAAGCGTTAATCGATTTATGTATTGAAGAGATTTTACAACGTGGTATACATATAAACTCGATCATAAGTGTAAAGGAATGGGCTATTCGCTTCGCGTCAAAATGGGAAGAGAAAACGGGACAAGCAAATTCGCTATTAATGGACCAGGGATTATATCGATTAGATGAAGTGGATGATACGCTAGAAAATAGCCCAGGATCCTGGAGATTTGCTAATAACAATGATGCTCCATTAATAGAATCATGGTATAGCCAGTTTGAAGAAGATACCGGACTTCCAAGTACTGCTAAAGAGGAAATAGCCCAGAGAGTGACTGCTATGTTGAATGGACAGGAGGTTTTCTTATGGGAGGACGATGGAGAGATTGTGTCTATGATGAAGAAGGCTAGACCATCAACTCATGGAGTGACTGTTTCTATGGTATTTACTCCTAAAGAAAAGCGACGCAAAGGTTATGCAAGAACAATGGTAGCAGCCTGCAGCAAGGAGCTTTTAAAGGAATATGACTTCTGTGTTTTATATACCGATATGTTAAATCCCACATCCAACAAAATATATCAAGAAATTGGTTATCAAAAGTTGATGGATTCAGTTCATTTAAAGCTGGGGAATAAATGAGATAGTAAATGTTAGATAGATAAGGAGACATTTATTCACATATTGACTTTAGTATTTGATTCGATTAAAATTAGTGAAAATTCATACACAATTCGATGATAAAGAGAGTATCTGATGAGATAATGATTAGCGAGTCAGGGGTAGTGAGAGCCTGATACAGGACTTTTCAGAGAAACGCACTTTGGAGAAGCTTTTTGAACTAGAGTAGAAAAGATCGGGGAAGTCCTCGTTAATAACGTTAAAGCGGTCACAATATGTGACAACTAGAGTGGTACCACGGGAATTTCAGCTCTCGTCTCTTCATAGAGATGAGAGCTTTTTTATATGGAAAAACAAAATGGAGGGTGAATATATATGGAACTATTAAAGCAAATTGCTATTTCGATTGAGACTGAGTTAGAAAGTAAGTTAACAGTGAAAGAAATACAAATGCTTTTAGAGAAACCAAAGAACATTGAATTAGGAGATTTAGCATTTCCTTGTTTTACGCTAGCGAAATTATATAAAAAATCACCACAGCTTATCGCTTCTGAATTGGCAAAACAGGTGAAGAGTTCACTTATTGCTAATGTAGAGGCAGTAGGGGGCTATTTGAACATCTTTTATGACCAGAAAACTATTGCGAAAGAAGTGTTAGGGGAAATACTTAAAAATCAAAACAATTATGGCCAGCTACCAATGAAAGACGAACAAGTTACTATAGACCTTTCCTCACCAAATATTGCTAAGCCATTCTCTATGGGACATTTACGTTCAACTGTAATCGGAAATGCTCTTGCCAATATTTCTGAGAAAAATGGCTACAAAGCTGTTCGTATTAATCATTTAGGTGATTGGGGAACTCAATTTGGAAAGCTGATCGTTGCTTATAAGCTATGGGGAGACAAAGAAAAAATTGAAGCCTCCCCAATAGAGGAATTATTGAAAATCTATGTAAAATTCCATGAAAAGGCTGAAGTGGATGAAGAGCTCAATGTTGAGGCAAGAGCTGCCTTCAAGAGTCTAGAGCAGGGTAACGAAGAGGCACTACAGCTTTGGAAATGGTTCAAGGAAGCCTCTCTTAAAGAATTTCAATATATCTATGAATTACTAGGAATTCAGTTTGATTCCTTTAATGGAGAAGCATTCTATAATGACAAAATGGAAACGGTCGTCAAAGAAATAGAAGAAAAGTGTTTGCTCGTGGAATCTGACGGGGCATTAGTAGTTGAGTTAGAGAATATGCCGCCATGTTTGATCAAAAAAACCGATGGAGCTACTCTATACGCAACGAGAGATTTAGCTGCAGCCTTGTATCGTCAAAATAACTATGCCTTTACTAAAGCATTTTATGTAGTCGGCAACGAACAATCACTTCACTTTAAACAGCTTTTCAGTGTGCTTCAAAAAATGGGCTATGCGTGGGCAAAGGACTGTCAGCATGTACCTTTTGGGATGATGCTTAAGGATGGTAAGAAGATGTCGACTCGTAAAGGAAAAGTGGTTTTATTAAAAGAAGTCTTAAACGAAGCTATCGGGGAGGCGAAAAAAAGTATTGAGGAGAAAAATCCTTCACTTCTTCACAAAGAGGAGGTTGCTAAATCAGTTGGAGTAGGGGCCGTCATCTTCCATGATTTAAAAAATCATCGTATGAATGATGTAGAATTTTCTCTGGAGCAAATGCTTAACTTCGAGGGTGAGACTGGACCCTATGTTCAGTACACTCACGCACGCATAAACTCACTCCTTCAAAAAGGTAAGTTTGAGACTAATAACATGAGTTTTGAAGGACTAGGCGAACTTGCATGGCCAACGATAATGACACTTCAAGGCTTTCCACAGGTTATCCAGAAATCCTTTGAACATGCAGATCCATCACTTATCGCAAAATATTGCCTAACGCTATCTCGCCATTTCAATAAATATTATGCGAACACAAAAATATTAGTTGGTGATGAAACAAAGCGATCGAAGCTGACACTTTGTTATGCGGTTGCCATAGTTTTAAAGGAAGGGTTAAGTTTACTTGGGATAGATGCTCCGGAGCAGATGTAGAAAAGCCCCACTGTCTTGCTGACAGTGGGAATTTCTTCAAAGCTTCTTACTTGCTAGCCTTATGTTTGAACCCTTTACCTCTGTAAAATAACCTCCAAACATATTCTAAGGGACCTGATTGAAACTTTAAATGTTTAATCCAAAGATAGCTAAGTAAAAACTGAAATATATAAATGGATATAGCGATGATAGTGGTTTGCCAAAGCTGAATTTCTCCAAATAAGCCCAGACCATAGCTATAAAATAAGAGGCTACAAATCACGGATTGTAAAATATACATACTAAAACCAAGCTTTCCAATGTAAGAAAAGAATAATAGTTGTTCTTTATATTTTAGGAAAGCAAGACAGAAGAAACAAAGATAGCCTAGCATCAGTAATGGACCTGCTATAAATACACCTATCATTTCCAACATAAGATTCGAGGAGTTCGACAATAACATAGGTAATTCTAAGATAACTCCGGAAAATGTGGCAATTAGTCCAAAAACAAGGAAAGAATGCTTTTTCTCGTGAAGGTTCTCTAATAGCCTTCTTTTTCCAAAAAATACTCCAAGTAAAAATATCCCTAAAATTTGAGGGAAAAACAATATCATATTGAAAAAGCTCATAACAAAGTCCATAGAACGTTTTGCTACTATTTCACCAAAATTTCCTTCCGCATAAATTTGCTTATCTATTTCTTGAGATAATTTAATCTCTTCGGAAAAATCCATAGAAGAATAGTCCCCTGTTCCAGTTGTCAATATGGTAGATATACCAAGTAGAAGTGGGACAATAGAAAGTAATACAAGAGACCAAATAAGTATTGTCTTAGACTTTCGTTTTAAGAAAAATAATATTACAATGCCAACTATTGCGTAAGTGGTTAAAATATCGCCATACCAAAGCAACAAGCCATGAATCAATCCGAAGATGAATAAGGCAAACATCCTTTTTAAGTATAAAGGGGTAAATTTTATACCTTGTGTAGTAGATTTCATGTACAAAATGGTGGCTCCATACCCAAAGAGAAAAGAAAATAGTAGCATAAACTTTCCTTCAACTAAAAGTGCAGTAAAAAAGTCAATCGACTCGTTGAGCTTACCTTCTATAGGAACTCCTCCCAAACTAATTGCTTGAAGTGATTCGTTAAAAAAATGTATATTCACTAACAAAATCCCTAATAATGCAAAACCTCTTAAAGCATCAATAACTTCAATTCTTTTCAAACTAATTCCTCCTTAACTTGTTATAAGAATAAGAATAGAATTGAAATATAATAAAATAATAAGTAAAAAGTTTATACTTTTGTTATAAGTATGAAATAGTATGAGTAAAAGGGGAGGTGTGCCATATTGCTCAAAGAAAAAATCCTAATTGTGGACGATGAAGTGGATATAGTTTCTTTTATGAAGGATTCTCTAGAGGACGAGGGTTATGAAATCTTAACTGCTCACAATGGATACGATGCTATTCAATTAGCTAAACAGAATCCACACTTAGTTTTACTAGATGTAATGATGGATGGGATAGATGGATTTGAGGTATGTGAAAAAATAAGATCCAATCTCTCTGGTCCTATTATTTTTCTTAGTGCTTGTCAGGAGGAATCTAATAGAATTAAAGGCTTGTTAGTTGGAGGGGATGACTATCTCATTAAACCATTTAGTCTTACCGAGCTTAAAGCTAGAGTATATGCGCATATAAGAAGAGAAAAAAGAAGAATCGAAAGCTATGCTTATGAAGTAAAACAATATGGGGAAGTAACCATTGATTACAAAGGTAGAATGATCCATATAAATGGAGTGAATATAGACTTAACAAACAAACAGTTTGATATTGTTTGGTTACTTGCAGAGAATAAAGGACAAGTTTTTTCTAAATCACATATTTATGAGCGAGTATGGGGATTAGAAGCTAATGGAGAGGATTCCACAGTTACCGAACATATAAAGAAAATAAGAGCAAAATTTCAAGCAATCAAGGAGGACAATACATATATACAAACTGTATGGGGAGTAGGCTATAGATGGGGGTAAAAACAACAACTCTTAATAAGAGACTTCATCGATTAATTGTCTACATTTTATTATGCAGCCTTCTAAGTACAATTCTTACATGGAGTGTTTTGATATATATCGGAGAATCAAAAATGCGTGAGGCCAGCTTTTATGAACAAATGATTCCTAAAATAGAATCGAAAATTCGATTAGAAAAAGACTCAATCTTAGAAGTTTCTCAAAAAAACAAGTTAGATATGATTATTCCATCCGAAGGTTTTAAATATAAGGTTATCGATATAGCGGGTACATATAAATACGGCAGCCATGAGGATCAATTAGACATAGATGTCAAACAACTATATGAAAGATTAAATATTGTGGATTACAGTGAGAAAAATTACTTTGTTAAATATATCCCTATAATTGATGCCAACGAAAACTTGCAAGGAGTAGTTATGCTTTATTATCAACTGAAGGTTACACCAATCGAATCCTCTGATACTCTGTTGCTAAAAGTGGGAATCCCATTAATTCTGCTTACACCTTTTTTCTATATTATTTTATTCACTATTATATTTGTACGAAGACTTAGCAGAGAGATAAAATTACCTCTAGAGCAACTAATGATTGCGACAAGCTTTGTACGTAAAAAGGATTTAAATTTCAACATAAATAAGTATGAAAAAATAAGAGAAATACAGCTTTTAATAGAAGCTTTTGAAAATATGCAAAGCGAGCTGAGTGATTCTCTACAACGTGAGTGGAAGCTTCAAAAAGAACGTAAGGAGGCTATTGCTGCCCTGGCACACGATTTACGAACACCACTTACTATTATCCAGGGTCATGTAGAAGGCTTAGAAGAAGCAAAGAAAAAAGGAATTGATCGTTTTGATAGATACCTAATTGTGATTAAGTCAAATATTCAGCGTGCAGTTAAGCTAGTTTACGACTTAAATCAAACGACTCTTCTAGAAAACGATTTTTTTCAGTTAGACAAAAAAGAAATTGATCCCATTTATTTCTTTCAGGGGAAGATGGAGGAATATGAACACTGGTGTATGAAAGAACAAGTTGTATTTACAGGTAAGCTTAAAGATGAAAGAAGTAAGAAAATCGATATTTTCGCTGATTCCAATAGAATATCGCAGGTACTGGATAATCTCTTCACCAATAGTCTTAGATTCGTACAAAAAGGAGAGATTAGCCTAAATGTACTTATGACGGATGACTGGTTATATATAAAAATGGTGGATAATGGCCAAGGGTTTGAAAAAGGAAAGGAAGCGAAAGTATTCGAATCCTTTTATCAAGGTATAACTGGAGAAAGCCGCAGAAACGGACATGCTGGCCTTGGTCTGTATATAGCAAAGACAATTATTGATAAACACGATGGAACTATCCAAGCTTTTAATAACGAAGACGGCGGAGCAACTGTTTCTATTAAATTACCTTTGTATTAAGTAGATATTGCCTTTATAAAGGAAAAAAGCTAAGCTTATTTTTAATGGGCTTAGCTAAGGTTAAACAAGAATTCGTTTATTTTAAATCGATGATTATGTCATCCATTTTGTATTGTTTTTGATCCGCGGTGCTATTATAGGAGCGGCCACGACCAATAATTGAACCACCCTCGCTATATCTAATGATATCATAATCATATAATTCTACGTCAGGAGTTATTATGAGTTGAGTAGCCTCAGGGTTAATTTTCTCATATATAGCGCCCCATTTAATATTATTCTCGTTATTCTTTAAAGAAGAACCACCACTTCCACTTTGCTCTTCCAGCGAATAAAGATTACCTAAATCATCACGTACTATTAAGTCGACTGCGATACTATCCCATTCTTCTTGCAATTTATCGGAGGGAATTTGTTCATAAAGAAAGTGAAACGAATTTGGAGATATCGTAAGCTTTTGAAGATGGATTGTAAGATCGTCTTGTTCAAGCTTTTTATCTATATTATAGATAGATATATCTGCCTTATTTAAAGTAAAGTTAAATTTCCAATCACCTTCAATAGGGTCATTATCAATGGTTCTTCCTGGACGTAAATAATCTATGTTCCATTCTATTGGTAAAGAGGTATCCTCTTCGTCCATTTTCATAGTGAAAATACCTACATATTTGTTTTCGCTCTCTGATACTTTACTTGCTTCATGACTTCCCGTTTTCGGAGAATTTTGAAGGTGTGGAATTCCCCTAATTACTACTGGATATCCTAAATCTCTATTGGCATCAATAGTATAGGTGACAATCATAGATTCACCATCATAAATGGCATCATTTACTGTTATATTAATTCCATTGCTTGTTGCGGTTAAATTAATAGGAGTAGACACATCTGCGTACCCCGCGTAAAAATCTCCTTTGACACCACTAGTTTCATAAAAGAATTTATAAATATTGCTGATTACTGGGATATTGTCCGCGTAGGCAGTGAAAGATAGTCCTACTATAGCTGAGACGCTCAGTCCTACGGCTAGGGAAGCGGCAGCTAAAAACTTTTTACTTTTCCTTTGTTTAGATGTGTTGATTTTATTTTTTAATTCTTTTTTTACCTTCGCTCGCTCAAATTCGCTTACTTCCATCTCTTCAAATTCGTCTACATCTATTTCAATATTATTAAATTGCTTGTAAAGATCTTTCATACATAGCTACCTCCTAGAAGAAATTTCTTAACCTGTCCATTTAGCCTCTTTTTTCCTCTGTATATACGATTATCAACAGATGCTTTTGTTTTCCCTAGCTTCTTAGCGATGGCTTCTGTACTTTCGCCAAGAAAAAAACGCATGATGAAGATCTGTTGATCGATTGGATCTAGTTTATGGATTAATTGCATTAGTTCATTTCGATTTTCTGTTAGAATCAAACTTTTTTCTATAGAGTCAGCTGGCTGAAGTTCCATCTGTTCACTAGAAACCTCCATATTACGAGTTGCTTTTCGGTAGTAATCGATAGCTTTGAATTTAGCGATTATACAAATCCATTTTTTAAAATCAGTTGTGTCGCCATTAAAATCCTTTGCATGATGCCAAATAGATAAAAAGATATCGTTTATGCATTCATCTATCATCCCATCATTTTTTAGAGGAGAAAGAACCTTGTAGGAAACGCCTTTTATTAATGGTAAGTAATTATCCACAACATATTCCAGTGCGTCTTCTTTTTCTGATTTTAGCCTGTGGATAAAATTAGATTCAGTTGATTTCATCTACAATAGCTCCTTTTGGTATTTGTAAAAGCTTTTACACTCTATATAACGCACAAATTTTAAATTTTTCTCAAAAAATGAAATATTTATTTTAGAGTAACATGAGAATTACAATAATTGGGCATAAAAAAAAGCCGCGTATTATACGCAGCGTTGTGTTACTTAATATTTTTACTTTGGTAGAGTAACTGAGATTCGCCTGAGAGTTCCCAATTCTCTACTGTTTCATATGCTTGCTCTGGGGTATATCCTTTACCAACGAGGACACCCATGAGTATAAATTCCTGGAGAATATGCTTTAAATTAACGCCTCTTTCCACATCACTGAGAGCTTCATTTACAAGGTATTGTGTATATTGAATCCACTGGTCAGGGAAGCCAACAGGCTCAGGCTTGTTCCAAGAAGTATTTGCTGAAGTATTTTCTTGCATGCTTTCCGGTACATTTTTTGAAATATTTTCCGTTAAAATATAATTATATAGTTGAGCATGTTTCATTTCGTCTGTCAAAATTTCGAAAACAATATCTCTGTATTCGCGGTAGGGTAGTCCTGCTCGTATTACTCTGTATTTTTCCATTGCTTTTAACTCTCCGAAAAAAGCTTTCTTAATACCGGCCTCATAATTGGCAGGAGAAACCAATTGCTCTTCTGTCGTAACCACCACATCATTACCAGTCAATGCTTTATACATTTCTCTGAACCACTGATTATGCTTTATCTCATCGTTTCGGATAGACGTGATTATTTCTATTTGTTCTTGATTAGGAGCTAAGGAGATTAGGTAGTCATAAAAAACTTGATCTTCCTTTTCTCCTTGTACGGCTTCGGCTATTAATGTTAACGATTGCTGATAAGCCTGTTGGGCATACATCTGTTGGTTATAGTTTTCGGTATTATTCATACATTTCCCCTTTTGTTATAGTCCTTACCTAGTCTATGAGAAAAGAGGAAAAAAGGTGTTTGGATCTTGTGCTAGGTTAAGTTAGGTACCATTAGTTAGTAATCCCGGATATTATCCGTTTTGCTACAGTTAATCTGCCATTGTCAGAGGTTAACTTTACTTGATTCGTTCCTGCACCGTAAACAGTTTTGGAATTACGTTCTCCAAAAATGTCTATTTTACCCCAGTCCACTTTAGCGTAAATAGATACATCTTTAGGCTCGGATTCGGTTTCAATCATGATACTGCCATTGTCTGTTTTTAGATCAATCATTCGATCAATGCTAGTTGTTAACAGTTCGATTCGTCCATTGTCGGTTTTCCCCAGGATATCCCCACTAACATATTGCATCGTTATGCGGCCATTGTCTGTTTCTGCATAAGTTTTCTCTGTATCCACATTGCGGAGTTCAATTCTGCCATTGTCGGTCGTAGTAGTTAGCTTGTCAGCCTGTACTCGATCTAACTCAATTCGACCATTGTCTGTGTTAACCTCCATAATAGTAGCAGCTATTTCTTGAAGTGCAATGGAGCCGTTGTCAGAAGTAATCTTCACATTTTTACCAAGCAATTTCTCTACTCGAATACGACCATCATCAGTTTTCATAATAATAGTTGAATAAAGTTTTTTTGGTAGAGCGACATTTACTTTTAGTTCTTTCACCTGAAAGATAAAAGTAAAGAAGCTCATTTTTTTAGATTTTAACTTAATGGAGAGAGTATCATTTATCACTTCGACTACAAAGGAAAGCTTGTCATTATCCCCAATCAGTTCCACAGTAGTTTCATCCGTTTCAGACGGAAAAACGTTTAGAGAACCATAATCAAGATCTACTAACACATTAGAAAAGTTAGGCTCCGGAATGCGTATCAACTTATCGCTTGTAAACGCTTTTGGCTGGGACTTCTCTGGAACATAATTCTCAAGAAGCTCCTGCGCAATAATCTTTGGTGAACCAAGTGAGGCAGATATTTCGCTGTCCGTTTTTCCATCTTCCCGTGCATTAGAGAAATATTCTCGAATATCCGAAATAATTTCACTGCGCTCGTCAGTAGTCATTTGATGTAATGCAAGTTCCAATTCCTTAATAAATTGTTGCTCAGTCATTATTTACACCCTCTTCGATTAGATTATTTACACCATCCGTAAAGCTTTTCCATTCATTTAATTGCTCATGAAGATATGTTCTACCGAGGTCCGTCAGCTTGTAATATTTACGTGGGGGACCTTCCGTTGATTCCTGTAAATAAGTTGTGAAGTAGCCTTCCTTAGTTAATCGTCTAAGGAGTGGGTAAACCGAGCCTTCAGAAATTGAGATTTGATCAGATATTTTTTGTACCAGCTCGTAACCATATCGATCTTGTTTATCCAACAAGACAAGCACGCACAGATTTAAAACACCCTTTTTAAACTGTATATTCACTTTTCTTTCACTCCCTTAGCTACTATTCAATAAACAGTACCGTTGAAAGTAATATATCATATGCTATTATACATTGCAAGGTACTGTGGAAAATAATATAAATTATAGGATTGCTTTTTCTTCATTTACGGGTGAACCCAGATAGTTTAGGAGACATTTGCATGGGTTTAGGGGCGAAAACTTCGTAAATAGGGGTGTATCTTTGATTTAGGTGCCACTTTCTACTGTTTACGGGCGTATCCGGTGACATTAGGAGACAGTTGCACAGGTTTAGGGGCGAAATTGGCCACTTTAGGAGACAGTTGCATGTGGTTTAGGGGCAAAAAATTAGTAAATAGGGGCGCATCTTCGATTTAGGGGCTACTTTTTACTGATTATGTGCGGATACCGCCACTTTAGGAAACATTTGTATGAAGTTTAGGGGCAAAAAATTAGTAAATAGGGGCGCATCTTCGATTTAGGGGCTACTTTTTACTGATTATGTGCGGATACCGCCACTTTAGGAGACATTTGTATGAAGTTTAGGGGCGAAAACTTAGTAAATAGGGGCGCCTCTTCGATTTAGGTGCTACTTTTTACTGATTATGGGCGAATTCGGCGACTTTAGGAGACATTTGTATGAGATTTAGGTGCCACTTTCTACTGTTTACGGGCGCATTCGTCGACTTTAGGAGACATTTGTATGTGGTTTAGGGGCGAAAACTTAGTAAATAGGGGCGCCTCTTGGATTTAGGTGCCACTTTCTACTACTGTTTACGTGCGAATCCTTTCGAAAATATAGATTAATCATTAACTTAGGGCCACTTTCCCATAATCCCGCTACTTCACCGATTTTCTGGGGTGCGGTATAATTAAAGCAAAATGATATGTGGCAGAAGAGGGGAATGGGAAATATGTTCAAGTGGCAAGGGGCAGCTGGTATTTGTTTTAATGAGCGAAATGAAGTGTTGATGGTTTTACAGGCTGCACCAGGAGAGGATAAGCTGTGGACAGTTCCATCAGGTACGTTGGAAGAGGGAGAAACATTTGAAGAATGCTGTGTCCGAGAATTTTGGGAGGAAACAGGTTTAACTGTTCATCCGAGTGAAAAGGTACATCAAAAGAATGGTTTACTAAGTGATTATGGTATTTCGTATTATGTAGAATACTTTGTGGTGAACTTTGTTAGTGGAGAATTGACAATCCATGATCCAGATGAATTTATCCACGAAATTGCTTGGAAGTCATTGGACGATATTAAGAGATTGCCATTAGCTTATCCCGATGATATCCACATACTTGAGCAACTTTTAAAAAACTAGAAGGCAAGCCTTCTAGTTTTTAGTATATTCACGAATAGCATCTCGTAAAAATTGAGCTGCCCCAGCCTGAACTTTATTATAATAAGCTGCAAAACGTTCGTCTGCCACATACATTTCGGCTAGACCCGCGTGAGCTTCCTTCGAATATTTTGGCCAATAGAAACTTATCCACTGCTTATGCAGGCTTGCTGTCTTTTGCCCCAGGTCACTTGTTGGATCGCCAGCTGTCATAGCTTCTTTTAAACTATCTAATACTTCTTGTTCTAATTTAACTATCTCCTCATATTGTTCCTGTGTCATATCTTTTAGCTTAGAGTTGGATTGATCTACTGTTTGATTTCCGTATTTATTTCGAATTTCTTCACCATACTTATCCTCATTGTTGTCCACAAGCTGTTGTTTAAAGCCTTCAAATTTTTCATTATCTGTCATTTTAATACCCCTTTCTTTTTCTTGAATCGATTTATCCACATTATTTATTAACAAATCAAGCTGGACCCTTTTTTGAAGTAGTTTTTCTTTGTGCTCCTTTAATGCAGCAGTACTGTCAAAGCTTGGAGAAGAGATGATTTCTTTTATTCGTACTAAGTTTATCCCCAACTCTCGATAGAACAATATTTGTTGGAGTCGGCTTACTTCGGCTGAACTATAAATTCTGTAGCCTGCCTCACTGAATCGGGCTGGTTTCAGTAAGTCGATTTCATCGTAATAGCGTAAAGTACGAGTACTAATTCCTGCAAGTTCCCCAAGCTTTTGAATCGTGTATTCCATTTCTTCACCTCCTGTTATAAGTAGTCTAAGGGTTCACGTAGCGTAAAGGTCAAGTGATATTATTTAAATCTACTCAGACATTTTTACAAGGCTTATGGACAATTACTTTACGAAAAGGAAATTCTATTTTATCTTTGAACAAAGGGGGATTTTAATTGACTACAATAGGATTTATTAGACATGGTGTTACCGCCTGGAACAAAGAAGGACGAGCACAGGGTACAACAGACGTACCTTTAGATGATGAAGGGGTGCTAATGGCAGAGCGAGTTGCTGAGCGGATGGAGAAGGAACAGTGGGATATCATATACACTAGCCATCTTATTCGGGCTAAGCGGACTGCAGAAATTATAGCAGAAAAGCAGCCTAGTATTGATTTTCGAGTAGATAAGCGCTTAGGTGAAATTGGTGGCGGTATAATAGAAGGAACTACCGAAAATGAACGAGTTGCGAAATGGGGACAAAATTGGAGAGAGCAGGAAATGGGCTTCGAGAAGGAAGAAGTTATTATCGCTAGAGGGATGTCCTTCATTGAGGACATAAAAAAAGCACACCAAGGTAAAAAGATTTTAGTTGTTAGCCACGGAGGATTTCTTGCAAGAATTTTATATGCGCTTATTCCGGATGGAGAATTCTCTAAAGACATAGGAAATACCTCTTTGACCATCGTTGAGCTGCAAGACGAGGCAAACCACTGTCATCTATTTAATTGTATGAAGCATTTAGAAAAGAGGGAAGTATAATGAAAAAGGATGCTTCCTATTATATTGAGTTTTTAGGCTTAGAACCTCATACAGAGGGCGGTTACTTTAAGTCTTCATTCGCCTCTACAGAAACTCTAGATGTATCTGGGTCATCTAGAAATCTATATACAAGCATTTATTTTTTACTTGGTGAGAAAGATATCTCCCACTTTCATCGTTTAAAGTCAGATGAGTTATGGTATTTTCATGGTGGAGACCCATTAGTTGTTCATGTAATTGACCCAAAAGGAAACTATCATGAATATAAGCTTGGGTTAGATATAGCCAACGGAGAAATGCCACAAGTAATCGTTCCTAAAAATTCTATTTTCGGCTCCTCAGTTTTAGAGGGCGGAGAATTTTCTTTAGTGGGTTGCATGGTTGCTCCTGGATTTGAATATGAAGATTTTGAGCTTTTCACTCAGGATGAACTTTTAGAGAATTTTCCGGAGCATGAGTTCATTATTCGAAAGCTTGCGTATGAAATAATTCCGAATTAATCGATTAGCCAAAACGCTTTCTTTAAATGATGTATAAGTTCAGTAAATGACATAGTAGCAATAAAAATGACTTCGGTGTGCAACCGAGGTCTTTTAATTTTGTTTAATATTCGATTGAGTAACTCTAAGTGCCTGGAATGATCATACTGATTCAAATTAAAAAATGAGCTTGGAATTACATTTCCAAGCTCATTTATCAATAGAATGCTTTCTTAAGATGCCAATTACTCTTTTCTTATCCGCGCAGAATAGGCATTGAACAGCATCGGAACGATCCACCTGATTTAATGATTTCTGAGAATTCGATTTCCAATACTTGATAACCATGCTGTCTCAGCTGGTTATTAACATCACGATTTGTTGGCAAACTTAGCACTCGGTTTTGCCCTATAGACAACACATTCGTACCCATTGAGAATTGCTCACTTTCGCTCACTTCGATTAAATGATACATGCTCGATAAATTTTCTACAATTTTAGGATCGAGCGCATCAGGATAAATTAATGCATCTTTTGAGGAAAGAATATTGAACACGCAGTCTAGATGCAAATATTTTGGATTAAAAGGGATAGGTATAATTTCAAAATCCGGCAATTCTTTTTGTAAAGCTTGAACAGCATCCTTACATGTACGATGGCTAATTCCAATAAACACACGATTGCCATCCACGATTACATCGCCACCTTCAATGGAATGCGTGGAAAGCTTCTTATACGAAATGTCATGTTCATTCATCCAATTTGCCAATACTTTCTCTTCGCCTTGACGAATAGGATTCGCCATTTCGGATATAAATAAACGGTTACCCAAAGTAAACCCAATATCTCTAGTGAAGACCTGTTCAGGGTGGTCTTTGCTTGGTTGTAGTTTTATCACTTCCACGCCTGCATTCCTTAAAGTCTGTTCAAACTTTTGATGTTGCGAAATGGCAAGTGAACGGTCTATATTATCATTTATATATTTTTTTTGTACGTCATTAATCACTTCTCTAATTTCCATGAATTGTGGTTCACATAAGACTACTTTTTGAAGCGTTCCATATTCACTTTTACAATGTATTTGAGATTTATCTTGAATTATTTTCACCATAAGTAATCCTCCATTTTCTTCACTCATTACTTTTGTATTCCCTTAATTTTTCATTTCATAACCTATTTGTGAAATTTATTTCCTTTTGTACCTAGTTGTTTCAAGAATTTTAGAATGGGGTAAAGAATATGTACATTAGTTAAAGTGAAGAATAGACATAATAAGATGTAAGAATGAATATAGTGGAGGAGATCGTATGATTACAAAGGAACAAGCATTATTAACAAAAGAAGATTTTCATACTAGAACTGACTTGCCTAGTTGGCTTTATAAAGAATACGAAACCTTTCATAACACAGTAACAGATAAAACGTTTCCATGTTTTTTTGGAATGAGTGGCGAATTAAAAGGCGAGCTCCGCTATGCTTATATCAATCAAGATGACTGGAGTAATCTACCTTCTGCAGTAGAAGAATTTCTAAATTTATTTAAATTACCAAACTACAAGAGACACGGTCTTTTTGTATTTGTGGAGCCTTTTGAGCAAGAGGGTTCTATTGAAGATTACCGAAAGCAGTTTTGGGATATCCTCCAATACTTACATGAAGTCGATGAAGTGGAATGGCCCGAAGACAGTCCTCGCGACCCAGAGCACTATTTATGGGATTTCCGATTCAATGGTGAGCCAATTTTTGTGTTTGGAAATGCTCCTGCATACAAGAAGCGAAAGACACGTCATCTAGGAAATGCGATGGTTCTTGGATTCCAACCGCGTAAAATTTTTGAAGGGTTAGAAGGAACTGAAAAAGGTGGCATTATGTCACGTGAAAAAGTTCGTAAACGTGTAGAAGTGTGGGATCAGCTACCTAAGCATCCAGACATAGGCCACTTCGGCGACCCGACACATAACGAATGGAAGCAATCCTTTATTGGTGATGATAGTGAGCCAATTCAAGGGAAATGTCCATTCCGCCATAAATCACAGGCATAATTTCCAATCCCCGTTTGGGGATTTTTTTGTGGAAATAAAGTACAGAGTGAGTACCGTAGAGATATGTTGCTTGAATTCGAGATTATGATTCATTCTGTATTAAGTTAATTATTTGTTGTGCAAATTGGTTTAATTAATTTAGTTTTGACATTTGAAAATGATTGATTATTAAAATTAAAATACGAAAAAAGGTATAGTGTCGGTACTAATTGAAATACAATAGGGTAGACGATCATTCGGGGGCCTTTAAAATGATAAAAAAAATTGGAATTATCATAGTAGTAATTTTTATGTTTACTATAATAGAAGCGGTCTTAACAACTAACAAAGAAGAGAAACCAAAAGAGTTTATAAGTGAAGAAGAAGCAGCTAACGAAGGACAGGCAGTTGTTTCTCTTGTTTTTGAGCTAGCTGAAAAAGGACAGGTTATAAATGTACCCTTTATAGTTGGCGAAACAGATACAGAACAATTGTACGAGCTATGGGGAGTACCTGATGAGAGCAGCAATCTTTCGAATGATATTTATGACACCTATCTATCTCGAAACGCAACTGTTGGACATCATTCAGGAACTGTTTTTGATATCCGAACTAACTCAACATATATACAAGAGGTTCAATTGGAAGACATCCATTCGGTTGCAGGAGAGCCAGATATTATACGTAGCTATCAGGATGAAGGGAAAGAAGAAACTATTTTAGTTTATGAAATTCTCCCGAATATACAATTAAAATGGATTCTGCCAAAGCCTACGGAAAATGATCCGAATCCTAACGTTCATCATATTTCAGTTTATACGGACTTAAAGGAGGTAGACTCGCCGGTGACAACCTCTCCAGTGGATAGTATGTCCTTAGAAGAAAAAGTGGGTCAAATGATTTTTGGAGGAATTGAGGGAGTAGAATTATCGGAGAAAAGTAGGGAAATGATTCGTGAGGATAAGGTTGGAGGAATCATTTTCTTTAAAGATAACCTGGTAAATGCAAATCAGATAGTGACATTACTTAATTCCATTAAGGCTGAGAATATGCAGCAGCAATATCCGCTGTTTTTAGGGATAGACCAAGAGGGAGGAAGAGTGACAAGGATTCCAGAGCTCAGCAATCTTCCCACCAATAAACAAATTGGTAAAAAGGACAATCCAGCATTAGCATTTCAATTGGGAGAATTATTAGGCAAGCAGCTGAATGCGTTTGGATTTAATTTGGATTTTGCACCTGTGCTTGATGTTGACAGTAATCCTAATAATCCTGTTATTGGAGATCGTTCTTTTGGAAGTGACCCTAAATTGGTGAGTGAGCTTGGTATTTCTACTATGAAGGGCTTGCAAAGTGAAAATGTTATTTCAGTTATTAAGCATTTTCCTGGTCACGGGGATACAGAAGTAGATTCTCATATTGAACTTCCAATAGTAAGTAAGAATATGAAAGAGCTTCAGGCTTTAGAATTCATTCCCTTTCAAAATGCTTTAAAAAGTGGAGCAGATGTGGTCATGATTGGTCATATATTATTACCAGAAATAGATGCTAATAAGCCATCATCCATTTCAAATGTGGTCATTACGAAAATACTACGAGAGCAGCTGAAATATGAAGGTGTCGTCATGACGGATGATATGACGATGAAGGCCATTTTGGATAATTATGAAATAGGAGAGGCAGCAGTTGAAGCTGTCAAGGCTGGTAATGATATTGTATTAATCGCACATGACTATGAAAAAGTGCACAGAGCAATTCAAGCTATTTTAGAGGCCGTACGAAATGAAGAAATAAAGGTAGAACAAATTGATAGGAGCGTGGAACGTATTCTTCAGTTAAAGGAGAAATATCAACTAAGCAACGATCAACTTTCTTCTATTAATGTAAATGAACTAAATAATTTAGCTGAAGAACTAACAAATAATATTTTAAAATAGCAAAAGCTTCCTATTTAAAAGGAAGTAAAAAGGTATGGGGAAAAATTCCCCATACCTTTTGTTGTCTTCATGGTTATTTTATAGACCATTATTTTTTAGGTTAACCGAAAGAGATCCATTTGTTTGTAATTGTGCAAAGTATACCTCATCGACTGACTGAACCCCGTGCTTGCGCAACTTCTTCATTACCCATTCTTCGTCTAGTTTCAATTCTTTTAGATTTTTCCGTACAATTTTACCGTCTGATATAATTTCGGTTGGAATATAAGTGGGCATGGAAACGTCTGCCTTCACATCTTGTTTTGTTGCATTTTGTTCTGCAGGTTTTTTAAAAACACTTAGCTCTCCATTTGTTTCTAATACTGCATACTGGACATCGTCTATAGAAAAGATGGATTGTTCTCTTAATAACATCATTACATCATCCATGTTCATGCGAGAAGATTTTAAGGATTTTAAAGATATTCTTCCATCTTTAATGATAATTGTTGGCTCATCATCTAAAAGCAGACGCAACTTAGGAGAAAGCTGTGAAAGATATGTCATAAGGATTGTAAGTAATGCCCACCATATTAGTGATATAATTCCGTCCACAAAGGGAGTTTCTTTTTGTGAAGCAATTTCCGAAGCGATAGATCCTATAGTTATTCCTGTAATGTAATGAAAGAAAGTTAATTGGCTTATCTGCTTCTTTCCCATTATGCGTGCTAAAAAAAGCAAAACTGCAAATGAGATGGTAGTTCTCCAAATCATTTCCCAAAAACTTATATCAGCCATTGTGATCAATACTCCTTTAAATATACTTCTATGTATTGTGACCCACTAGCATCTAACTATTCTCTTTTAGGAAAATTTTATAAATTCAATGATTTTGCGATATAATAACTAAATTGGGTTATTTTCATAATTGCACTTACTATTAAACATGAATATTTATAACTTTTTGATTGTATAAGCTGCGACGATACCAGCTTAATGAGAGATGACCGATTAGAGTGGAAATCATTTTTGTTCATGTTTTTCATATAGATAGAAATTATAAAATTGATCCAAAAACTATTTTTATAGGGAGATGTGGTAAATTGTCGCAAACAGAAACTCTGAATAGACAGGGGAATCCTGTCTATCCTATTATGGTGGCTATGGGAATATGTCATCTTTTTAATGACACTTTACAATCTATTGTTCCAGCTATGTTTCCAATATTTAGAGGTGAACTTGGATTAACCTTTACTCAGTTAGGATTTATAACATTTTCCCTTAATATAGTTGCTTCTATACTACAGCCAGTGGTTGGCTTTATAAGTGATAAAAAGCCAATGCCATATGCTCTTCCTCTAGGAATGGTAAGTTCTTTTATCGGTGTGGCAGGATTAGCTTTTGCACCAGATTACTGGATAATACTCGTAGCTGTTATATTTTTAGGCTTGGGATCAGCAGTATTCCATCCAGAGGGTTCTAGGGTTTCTTATATGGCAGCGGGGAATAAAAGAGGACTATCTCAATCGATTTATCAGGTTGGAGGGAATTCTGGACAAGCTTTAGCCCCTCTTATTAGTGGATTTATACTACTTCCGCTTGGACAAAGAGGAGCCGCGTTATTTTTAATCGTTGCGGCGATAGGTATTTTTATATTGAGTAAAATTTCTAGATGGTATAAGGAACAACTAAGAGAAGCGGATTTAGGTGCTAAGAAAAAAGCATTTATATCTTCTTTGCCTGTATTGACTAAGAAACAAGTAGGGATTGCACTAGGGCTTTTAATGATAATTATTTTTGTGCGCTCTTTTTATGTTACGAATATTACTAGCTTTTATATTTTTCATTTGACGGAAAACTATAACTTCGTAACAGATAAAGGCCAACTAATTATTTTCTTGTTTTTAGCTATGGGGGCAGTGGGGACGTTTTTTGGAGGTCCGATGGCTGATAGGATTGGAAGAAAAAAAGTGATTGTCATTTCAACCATTGTACCAATACCATTGTGTCTTGTATTACCTTATGTGCCTGTTTGGGCTATTTTAATACTACTAACTGCTATTGGATTTTCAATCATGCTCAGTTTTTCCGTGACAGTTGTTTACGCACAAGAGCTAGTTCCAAACAAAATTGGAACAATGGCTGGTCTTACGGTTGGATTGGCGTTTGGAATGGGAGCTATAGGAGCAGTAGTTATTGGTATTCTTATGGATTACATAGGAGTGTATTCAACTATGGTGGTTGTGTCGCTTCTTCCTATATTAGGATTAGTAGCTTTTGCTCTACCAAAGGATGGGAAGGTTGCGGCATAAGAAAAGCGCAAGCGCCTGTGTCAGTTAAATGGAGAAAAGTGAGGGGACAGTTCCTTAGTCATTCCAAACGCTCTTGTTTGTAACTAGCTTACGCAGGAGCAGCGCCGAGCTTTCATATTTACAAAAAAAGAGCAATCCATATAGGATTGCTCTTATATATTATCTTGCTTTTAGTCTACAATCAGCTGGAACTTGAGATGGATCAGTTACTAGATTGTCTTGGATATGAACTTGCTGCATTTTGTTATTATGCATAAATTTGAATATCCCATTATCAAAATCTGTACCAATTTCTTTAAAGAAAATTCCTTCCTGACACATATTCTTTGCACAGGTAAAGGATACTTTATAAGTATCTCCATCATTCACCAAATAGGCTCTTACACCTTTTTCAAATATTCCTTCTTCTTCTTCTTTTATCGCACGTTCCACCGAGACCACATGGAAATCTACAAATGGGATTTCCTTTAATAGTACATTCATAAAGGAGCCTTTCGTAATTTCTTCCCATCTGCTCTGAGCTGTTTGTCCGATTATAATCTGGGTGATATTAAATTGATGTGCTACTTCCTTAATCACTTTAGGAGAAGGACGCTTTTCATTATCACGGATGATAAATTCTTCCACGTCTAGTTCATCTGCTAAAGTTCTCCACTGCTCTACGTATCCTGATTTTTCCGCATCGAAAGCATCGTACGGAAGTGGATCTACAGTTAAGATATAGAGTGGACAGTCCATAATACTTGCCATCTTGTGTCCTCTTCTAATGAGTCGTTCACCATTTGGTCCATAGTATACGCAGACAAGTATACTTTCGTCCATTCTACCTTTTACGCGTTTCACGGTTGTCTACACCTCATTTATTATAGTCTCATCTATTCTAGTAACATGTATAAAATATTGCAAATTATAAGCTATTGTAAGCACCAGAAGTGCAGAGATACATCATTTAGTGTATAATTTACTTAGGAAAATCATGAAAATACTATTAGTTATTTTTAAGGAGTTCTAAAGATTTACCATATGCTCTAAATGTTTTAAAAAAATTGTCTTTGATTCACTATTAAAATTTGCATAGAGGATTGTTTTGCTCCTAACCTCTTATGCATTGGACATACCCTCTATAAATAGGACTATTAACTGTCCTTGTCTATACGTTTTGTAGCCACTCATTTCGTTATAAATCACACCAAACAAGTTAGCTTAAATTCAGCAATGGTAAACACCCCTGTTTCAACTAATGCTCTTATTGGAACCCCATATGGAATCCTATTATGCAACTAGTTACCCTTATAGTCAAGTCTCTCTTTCAAATGAAATAAATCTTTCTATATAGAAAATACCCTCAATATATGGAAATAGGAGGTTACAATTTGTTTTCTGTTAACTTTGCTATTATTTTACCTTTTATAGTAGCCGCAATTATACCGATTTTTTATAGGAATTTTAAAAAAATACATATTGGTTGGTTTGTGTTGCTAGTACCGACCATCTTGTTTGCAATGCTTGCAAGCTATATTCCCTCAATTGCAAGTGGAAAAACATACTCTCACACATATAGCTGGATCCCCTCATTAGATATAAACTTCACTACTTATTTAGATGGTCTAAGTATAATATTAGGTTTACTTATTACTGGTGTAGGTAGTTTAGTTATACTATATTCTATTTTTTATCTTTCCACTAAGGAATCTTTACATCATTTTTATTGTTACCTCTTGTTATTTATGGGAGCCATGCTAGGTGTAGTGTTTTCTGATAACCTGATGGTTTTATATGTGTTTTGGGAACTAACGAGTGTTTCCTCTTTCTTATTAATAGCCTTCTGGAGCCATCGTAATGCTTCTAGACGTGGGGCTCAAAAGGCTATGCTTATTACTGTCAGCGGTGGTATAGCAATGCTAGTAGGATTTATCATGCTACATACAATGACTGGCACCTTCAGTATTCGAGAAATCATTCCGATGGTATTGGAAATTACGAATCATCATTTATTCATACCTGCCATGATTTTAATCCTGTTGGGTGCATTCACTAAATCTGCACAGTTTCCATTCCACATATGGTTACCAGATGCGATGGAAGCGCCGACACCAGTTAGTGCTTACTTACATTCAGCAACTATGGTTAAAGCAGGAATATATTTGGTGGCGCGTTTTACACCAATATTTGGAGTAGACCAAATATGGTTTTGGACAGTTAGTATTGTTGGGATGATCACCATGTTCTGGGGGTCCTTCAATGCAGTTAAGCAAACAGATTTAAAGGCATTACTTGCTTTCTCCACAGTTAGTCAGCTTGGCCTAATTATGAGTTTACTAGGTCTTGGTTCAGTTGCATTACAATATGGTTACTCTGAGGATTCGGTTATTTATACTCAGGCCACCTTTGCAGCGCTATTCCATATGATTAATCATTCCACATTTAAGGGTGCTCTGTTTATGGTTGTTGGTATCCTTGACCACGAGCTTGGAACACGGGATATTCGAAGATTAGGCGGGTTAATGACTTTAATGCCGATTACTTTTACAGTAGGTACAATCGGTAGCTTATCAATGGCAGGATTGCCGCCATTTAATGGATTTTTAAGTAAGGAAATGTTTTTTACGGCTACCGTTTATATAATGGAGGCAGATGTCTTCTCCTTGCAAAATTGGGGTATTATTTTCCCGGTCATCGCATGGATAGGGAGTGTGCTAACGTTTGTATATTGTATGATTTTCATCTTTAAAACCTTTCTGGGTGATGCACAGCCGGAAAAACTGGATAAACCGATTCATGAAGCACCGATTGGTATGCTTATATCGCCAATCATATTAAGCGTTTTTGTTGTAGGTATATTTTTCTTTCCAAATATATTAGGGAATTATATATTGAAGCCAGCAATGGCTAGTATCTATCCAACTTTTGGTGATCCGGAGAAACTAACACCTTCTATTTACGCATGGCATGGTTTTAATACGGAGCTACAGATGACAATTGGAGTAATAGTTGTCGGTTTTCTTCTTTTTAAGATTTTAAAATATTGGAGACCAATTTATAGCATATTACCACAGAAATATTCCTTTAATGCTTTATATACCAACTTTTTAAATTTTTCAGAGAAGCAGTCTACAGTTACAACGAAAAGTTATATGACAGGTTATTTAAGAGACTATCTTCTATATATTTATATATTCTTTATTGTGACAGTTGGTGGCTATTTAATAATTTCGGGTGCATTTTCAGTTGATACAACTCCAAGTGCTAAGTTTAGTGCATATGAGATTATTTTGGTGATTATTATGGTAATTGCTAGCTTGGCCATGCTACGTGCTAAATCGAGAATTACTGCAACTTTACTCAATGGAGTTTTAGGTTATACCGTAGCTATTTTCTTTGTAATATTCAGAGCTCCTGATCTCGCATTGACACAATTGGTAGTTGAGTCAGTAACCACTGCACTTTTCCTATTGGCGTTCTCTCATTTACCAGATTGGAAAAAAGAAAAAGTATCCTTGAAAACCAAGAACATGAATGCCATTATATCAATCGGGGTAGGGCTAGTAGTAGTTTTAGTTGGTTTGTCTGTGTTAAATTATGACCAGTTTGAAAGGATTTCTTACCTATTTGAAGATGCTTATAATTTAGCTGGAGGAACTAATATTGTTAATGCTATATTAGGGGATTTCCGTGGCTTTGATACTATGTTAGAAGTAGTCGTTCTCTTTATAGCTGGCTTAGGTGTATATACCATGATTAAGCTTAGAGCAAAAAAGGAGGATACCGATAGTGAAAATTAATGATGTTATTCTTCGAAATGTTGCTAAAATAGGTGTGTTTATTATTTTAACCTTTGGGGTTTATTTATTTCTTTCAGGTCATAACACGCCGGGAGGAGGCTTCATCGGAGGCTTAGTATTAGCCTCAGCATTTGTTCTGCTGTACTTATCGAATGGCATAGAAAAGGTTCATAATAGTCTTCCCTTAGACTTTAAGTTAGTAGCTGCTGTGGGAGTGCTATTAGCAACAGCAACCGGTTTTGGTTCATTGATATTTGGGGTGCCATTTATGTCACAATCATTTGCCTATTTTGATTTGCCTATTTTCGGTAAAACAGAGCTTACAACCGTCACAATCTTTGAAGCAGGAGTGGCTTTAACGGTAGTTGGGGTGCTAGTTACAATAATTTTAAGCATAAGTGAGGATGATAGCTAATGGAAACAATTATGGTTATATTGATCGGTATTTTAGTTGCCGTTGCTACTTATCTAATCCTTTCACGTAATATTATTCGAGTAATTTTAGGGACTGCGGTGTTATCACATGCAGCTCATTTACTCATATTGACTATGGGAGATTTAAAAAGAGGGAATGTGCCTTTGTTAAAGGAAGCAGATGGTCCTTATACAGATGCGTTGCCACAAGCCTTGATATTAACTGCTATTGTAATAAGCTTTGCAGTAACAGCTTTCATACTTGTTCTTGCATACCGAGCGTATCAGGATATTGGCACAGATGACCTGGATGCATTGAGAGGAACAAATGATGAATAATATAATTGTCTTGCCTTTAATAATTCCTATAATGATAGGAGTATTATTAGTATTCTTTAATCGATATATTAAGCTGCAACGTATCATTACTTTATTGACGGTGTTATCAATCACCGGGATTAGTGTATTTATCTTAAATAAGATTCAATTAGAAGGAATTCTTCGATTGGATTTTGGTGGGTGGAAGCCTCCGTTTGGAATTCTATTTGTTGCTGATTCGTTTTCAGTGCTACTAGTGCTTACTGCAAGCATTGTAACTGCACTTTGTGTTATGTATGCTTTCTCTTCCATTGGAGAAAGACACGAGAAGATGTACTTTTATCCGTTTGTGTTGTTCCTATTAGCTGGAGTAAACGGATCGTTTTTAACTGGTGATATGTTTAACCTATTTGTGTGTTTCGAAGTTACGCTTCTGGCATCTTATGTGCTAATAACATTGGGTGGTACAAAACGCCAGCTAAGAGAATCTATTAAATATGTGGTGATTAATGTAATTGCTTCATGGTTCTTCCTACTAGCGCTTGCCTATTTATATGGTTCTCTTGGAACGCTCAATATGGCACACCTTTCAGAAAGAGTAGCTGAAGCAGGGCAAGATCCCTTGCTAACAACTATAGGTATACTATTTTTAGTCGTATTTAGTATAAAAGCAGGGCTTCTACTATTCTTTTGGTTGCCAGGTTCATATAGTGCGCCTCCTATGGCAATCGCTGCCTTATTTGGAGCTCTTTTAACAAAGGTAGGTATCTATGCATTGTTCCGTACCTTTACGATCATTTTTTATCACGATACGCTAATAACTCACACGATTATTGGTGTTATGGCTGGTATTACACTCGTCGTTGGCTGTATGGGAGCAATCGCTTATAAGGATTTACGATTAATAGCCTCCTATAATGTAGTGATTGCAGTAGGATTTATGCTTGTAGGTTTAGCGATAGGAACTCCTGTAGCCATTGAGGGATCAATTTATTATATAGTGCACGACATGATTGCTAAAGCAATGCTATTTTTATTGGTGGGTACGATGATTTCTTTAACAGGAAAAACAAAGATTAATGAAATTAGTGGTTTAATAAAAAACTATCCTTTACTTGGTTGGCTGTTCTTTGTTGTTACTTGTTCTTTAGCTGGAATTCCACCACTTAGTGGTTTCGTAGGGAAAATTTTAGTAGGACAAGGGGCGATAGAGTCAGGATCATATATTTTATTGGCTTTGGCATTCCTCTCCAGTATAGTAGTTCTGTATTCTTTACTTCGTATATTCTTAAACTCTATTTTCGGTGAAACAATCATCAGCTTAGAGGATGAAACTCCTATGAAGTTTGGTATGATTTTTCCAATTTTCCTACTAGGTATTGGAACGCTTGCACTAGGACTTGGAGCAGAGGTAATTTCCGGATATGTTACTGATGCAGCAAATACGCTGTCTAATCCTGCCATATATATTGATGCGATATTAGGCGGAGAAGAGTAATGGGAGAGGTGATTAACAATGCCAGCACAATTTCTACTTAATTTATTTATAGCGTTTTTGTGGACTCTGCTCATGGACACTGAGGAGTTACAATTACAAACTTTTGTAAGTGGGTTCTTCGTAGGAATCGGGATTGTGTTCCTTATGCATAGATTTTTTGGAACACAATTTTATTTAAAGCGTCTATTTGCAATTATTAAATTGATATTTATCTTTATCAGAGAATTGGCTACATCTAGTATAGTTATTAGTAAACAAATATTAAGTCCTAAGCTAAAGATTAAGCCAGGGATATTTACTTATAGAACGAAGTTGTCTAGTGAATGGGAAATTACGACGCTTGCGTTATTGCTTACTTTAACTCCTGGTTCTGTCGTAATGGAAGTAAATCCAGAGGGAGATACCTTTTATATTCATGCGATGGATATGGAAACTTCAAAAGCTGATGTTTTGCGTTCCTTAACTAAGTTCGAAAAAGCAATTATGGAGGTGACTCGCTAATGGTAGAAAAAATATTAGTACTTTCACTTTCTTTGTTTGCAATCTCCATAGGAATCGCACTTTTTCGAATTATAAAGGGTCCTTCAATGCCAGATAGAGCAGTAGCATTAGATATGATAGGAGTTAACCTAATATCTATAATAGCCATAGTGTCTATTGTACTTAAGACAAAGGCATTTCTGGAGGCAATTCTTATTTTAGGAATTTTAGCTTTTATCAGTACAATTGCTATTGCCCGATATATTGAAAGGGGGGTTATCATTGAGCGTAAGTCAGATAATTGAGCTAATCGCTGCTGTAATTGTCCTTTTAGGAAGCATAATGAGTGTTATTAGCGCTATTGGGATTGTTAGACTTCCCGATGTTTATACCCGCTCACATGCTGCAACTAAAAGCTCTACGGTTGCAGTATTACTAACCCTTTCAGGTGCGTTTATCTATTTCTGGGTACATGATGGCTTCGTAAGTGTACGTTTGATATTAGGAATACTATTTGTTTTCTTAACTGCTCCTGTTGCGGGTCACCTTTTAACAAGAGCTGCTTATCGGTCAAATGTAGAATTAGCAGATAATTCTTCCGACAATTCTTTAACGGAAATCCTATTTGAAGAAGAAGATGAAAACGCGAAAAATAGCTAGCTAATAGATTTTTTATTAGCTAGCTATTTTTTTATGTTTTAAATTAAATAAATGTTCTATTAATTTTATATAATATATTGCATTCTGTATAAATTCATAGTATTATCATGATTGTTATTAGCAATTAAGTGATGATGAATAATCATTTAGCACATGTATTTAATACAACTAGAACAAAATAAAAAGTAATGATTATTTTTTATATCACAGGGGGCAAGTACAATGGACAATAAATTATCTTTTTCAAGTTATTTGGTTATTGGAGTAATGTTATTTGCTTTGTTTTTTGGAGCAGGTAACTTAATTTTTCCAGCCAGTCTGGGTCAAAACGCAGGGACAAGCTTATGGTTTGCTATAATAGGCTTTTTAATAACTGGTATCGGTCTTCCATTCTTAGGAACTTTAGCAATGGGCTTCTCAGGAAGTAAAAATTTACAGGAACTATCTAGTAGAGTACATCCGACTTTTGCTGTGATTTTTACTTCCTTGCTATATTTAACAATTGGACCTTTCTTCGCTTTACCGAGAACCGGAGCTGTTTCATATGAAATTGGGATTATGCCTTTTGTAAATTCAGAATATACACAAATCGGTTTATTGATATTTACAGTCGTTTTCTTTGGTCTTACTTTATGGCTTTCCTTGAACCCATCCAAGATTGTAGATAATGTAGGGAAATACCTTTCACCAGGGATTTTAATAGGGCTCTTAATCTTATTGGTGTTTGTAATCTTTAAACCTATGGGTGAATTTAGTACGCCACAGGGCAGTTACATTGATAATGCTTTTATGACAGGATTCACAGAAGGATACAATACAATGGACGCGTTAGCTTCATTAGTATTCGGTATTATTGTGATAAATGCAGTTCGCTCTATGGGTGTAACTTCTAAGAAGGGCATCTTAGCGGCCACTGCCAAGTCTGGTGCTATAGCTATTTTCTTTTTAGGAATAATATACGCTGGTATTGGTTACTTAGGAGCTACTTCTGTTGATTTGTTCGGAATAATGGAAAATGGTGGACCAGTTTTAAGCGCTGCTTCGGAGCATTACTTTGGATCCTTTGGAGCTATTCTATTAGCAATTGTAATTATTCTAGCGTGTCTAACAACAAGCATTGGGTTAACTACTGCTTGTGCAGAGTACTTTCATACGTTAATTCCTTCCATTAGCTATAAAGCATTTGTAATCATTTTTAGTGTATTTACATGTGTGATTGCTAATTTTGGTTTATCGAATATTATCACTTACTCAGTACCTGTTCTAATGCTTTTATATCCATTGGCTATTGTTTTGATATTGCTAGCTTTCTTGTCGCCGTTGTTTTATCATGCACGATTTGTGTACGTAGCGGTAATGATTTGTACATTCCTAATAAGCATAATTGACGGCTTAAAAGCACTATGTGATTCATTAGAAATCGAATACTTTGGTTGGTTAGAATCCATCCTAGATTTCTATGACAATGTATTACCATTTTACGATGTAGGTCTTGGTTGGATAGTTCCTTTCGTGATTATTACTCTTATAACAGGTGTTATAGCTCGAATAAATGGGAAAAGACCAGTACCATTAAATAGTTAATATTAAAAAGCCTATCGACTAATTTTGTCGATAGGCTTTTGTAGTTAAGTGTGAAATCTTATAGGAAGTAGCATTCTCTATAACGTGCACCCTTATTTACTATTTAATTTTAGAATTTTTCAATGGTATAAATCCAGTTAGCACGCATTACTTCAGCTAGCTTTGGAATATCCTTTTCTTTGAATAATCGTATTAACTCCTTATGCTGTTCAATGGAATATTCCCTTAAGTTAATTTTTTCATAATAGTAAAGTCTACGAACATGTGCTTGAAGCATTTCTACCATAGAGAATATGTATGGATTATTAGCTCGAGCCACAATCAGCTGATGAAATTCCTCATCTAATTTTAATGCTTTTGTAAAATTCTGTGCATGCAGAGCTTCTGCAAATTCATTGTTTTTTTGTTCTAACAGGTTTAATGTTTCTTCATCCATATTAGGTGTTGCTAGTTCAGCTGCAAGTGCTTGTAATACAGACAGTGGAGGAAGCAGGTTATAGATATCTTCAGGCTCCACTGGCGTAACCTGTGTTGCTCTGCCTGGTTGCATCGTTACAAAGCCCTGCGATTCCAATAACTGAAGAGATTCTCTAATGGGTGTCCGGCTAACTCCTAAAGCTTGGGCTAGCTCTATATCGTTTAACTTTTCGTCCGGTTGTAGAGTACCATCTATAATCCATTGTTGAAGCTGATTAAATGCATGAAGTTTCGCTGTAGTACGAACTGGTTTAGTATGATCGACTGGTATAGGCATGAGACAGCCTCCTTAAATTTTCCTAGTTGAATCATATTATACACTATATTATACAATATATCGCAGTTTTTATTGAAAGATTTCCTTATTCTACTAAAATTTTTAGCGTAATACTTTTAACGTCAATTACAGATTCCTCTGCCATAATGTCCTGAAGCATTATTTCTTTAAAGTAGGCCACACTCTTTTCTAATGGCAAATGTAATATTTTTCGTAAGGCTGTCTCGTACATCTTAATAAATTCAGGATCGGTATTTCCATGTTGGAGTTCTGTAAAGGCTTCGTATACCTGGTCCATTTTATCTGCCAGCTCTAGTAGACGACCCTCTATTGTTTCGTCCTTACCTTCTTTCATTCTGTCGAAAAAGACGGGACGGAATTCTTCAGGTATTTCATCTAATATAAACTTTTCCATCATCTTTTCTTCGACATGGGAAAGCATTTGCTTTAATTCCGGGGAAGCATGTTTGACGGGAGTTTTAATATCTCCGATAAAAATCTCTGCAAAGTCATGGTTAATGGTTTTTTCGTACAGGGATTTCCAGTTAATCACTGCACCATTATTTTCTTCAATGGTTCCAAAGAACATAGCATACTGAGCTACCTTCCATGAATGTGCAGCAACGTTATGTTCCTCGTATTTAAACCTGCCTGGTGCTCGAATGATTCTTTCTAAGTCATTCATGCTCGTAAAAAAACGATGGATACCCATTGTTAATCACTCCTTTCTTTTATATTACCTAAATAGCCGAAATTCATGTAGTGGAAACTTCCAAGAATTCTAATTAGTTTTATTTTCCCTACATTGGGGTAATCCTAATACTAACGTTAAGGAGGAATTGATATGGCGAAATATGAAAAGTTAAAAGAAAATTTACTTGATCGGTTTAACGAACTAGAGGAAAGCTTAAATAATGATGAGGAATTTGAAACAACAGAGTTGTCTAATTACGACAATCATCCTGCTGATAATGCTACTGATTTAACTGACCAACATACGAGATTGGCTCTGCGAAAGCATGCAGAAGAAGAAATAGAAGATATTAAAGATGCCTTACAGGCTTTAGATGAGGGTACTTATGGAAAATGTAGTGTATGTGACAAGCAAATCCCTATTGAACGATTAGAAGCTGTTCCGACAACTCTAACCTGTGTAGACCATGCGCAGCAAGAGGTAAATGATCTTCGACCTGTAGAAGAGGATAGACTAAATGCTGATACTGATCATCCAGTGGATAAAGAAGCAAGAGAAATCAGGGATTTTGAAAATAGCTTTGAAGATGTGGAAGCCTTTGGATCATCAGATACACCGCAGGATAAATGATAAAAATGATGCCAATTCCAATACGGTATTGGGCATCATTTTTATTTTTTAATTTTTATTTTATAGAATGTTGAAGCAATGTCTTTTTTAGCATCGGTCAAAAGTCTTAAGAAATATCAACCACTCTCATTTAACAGCCTGAATTCTTTCTGATACACTAGAGGCAAGGAGGAATTTAAAATGGCAGAAGCTATCGTAATGTTTGATGGTGTGTGTAATTTTTGTGATTCCAGTGTTCAATTTATAATCAAAAGAGACTCTAAAGGTCATTTTCAATTTGCTGCGCTTCAAAGCGATGCAGGAATGAAATTAAAAGAACAATACAGTATTTCTCATAATATAGACAGTTTTATTCTCATAGAAGACGGGAAAGTCTATAAATTTTCTGATGGTGCGCTAAGGGTATGTAGAAATTTAGAAGGAATATGGAGATACATGTATATTTTTATATTTGTTCCAAGACCAATTAGAAATAGTATTTACAAATTTATCGCAAAGAATAGATATAAATGGTTTGGTCAAAAGGATAGCTGTATGCTTCCTTCTCCAGAAGTACGAAGCCGTTTTTTATAAAAGTAAATAATAGATTGATGAGGTGATTGATTACATGAAGCAAGAAGTTTTTGATGTAACAATTATAGGGGGAGGACCTACAGGTTTATTTGCTTCCTTTTATGCTGGACTCCGTGATTTAAAGGTTAAGATTATTGACAGCCTTCCAGAGCTAGGCGGTCAATTGATGGAACTTTATCCGGATAAGTATATATATGATATTGGAGGGTTGCCTAAAATCTTGGCAAAAGATTTAGTAGCTAATTTAGTTGAACAGGCTGCCTACAGCAATCCTACAATATGTTTAGAGGAAACTGCAAACGAGCTTGAAAAGCAGGATGAGTATTTTATATTGAAAACTGATAAAGGGGTTCATTATTCAAAAATAATTCTCCTGACATCAGGGGTTGGTTCTTTCCAACCACGGAAATTAACTGTGCCTGGAGCCAAGGAATATGAAGGAAAAAACCTTCATTATAAAGTAAGGGATTTAAATGACTTTCAAAATTCCAATGTATTAGTTTTGGGTGGCGGGGATTCTGCATTAGATTGGTCGTTAATGCTAGAGGACATAGCTTCCAGTGTGACCATTTGTCATCGACGAGAGCAATTTACAGCGCATGAAAAATCTGTTCAGCAGTTAGATAATTCAAAGGTAGTTGTTAAAACCTCGTATGCAATCAAAGAATTAATAGGCGATGGAGAACGTATTCAAGAAGTTGTAGTGGTAAGTAAGGACAAGATAGAGGAAAACATCCCGGTAGATCATGTGCTAGTCAACTACGGAAATGTTGCCTCGCTTGGACCACTCAAAAGCTGGGGCCTCGAGATGGAAAAGAACTCGGTAGTAGTCAATGAAAAGATGGAAACAAGTGTAGAAGGAATATATGCTGCGGGTGATGTGTGTACACACGCTGGGAAAGTGAAGCTAATAGCTGTTGGATTCGGAGAAGTCCCTAATGCAATCAGTCATATTAAAGCCTTCATAGACCCAAAAGCTCGAGTGCAGCCAAAACATAGTACCAGTCTTTTTGAAGAATCCAAATAAAAATCCCATGCCTCTATTAGGAGGCATGAGATTTTTATTTGTAAAATACTTTATCGATGTTATATTTTGCTTTTAATGTATTGATGGCATATGTTTCATATATTTCACGATCCATTGGCTCTTCAACTACACAAACACTAATTTTATACACTTCTTCGCGATGCTTAATCATTGGAGAAACATTATCCTCAAAGTGTTTTTTAATGCGTTGACGAATTTTACGTGCTTTTCCTACGAATAATAGCTCATCATTTTTGTTATAAAACATAAAAATGCCGCCTTTATCTCTAGGAATTTGGTGGAAGTCGATAAATCCGTAAATTGATGGGATTTCAACTTCTCCTTCATTTAGTGCTTGCTTACGTTGAGTAATTGTTACAGTTGGTTTTGGTAATTCGATTTTAATCATTTCTCTCACGTCCTCTTATTGTCTGTCCCTTAGTTTATCACATTGGAGCGGTAATATCTATTCGAAAGAGGCAGGATTAAACTTACGAGGTACGAAGTTAATTTAGCAACAGAGATAAGGATCTTTAAAAAGATGTATAGTTAGAAGCATTATGCTAAAAAAGGGTAGAGTGACACTAGGAAAGATGGGGAGAAGTTATTTTCCTCAACTAGTTTAGAAAATAGTATTCACATTTGTAAGGTATGTGGATGTGCTAGGAGGATTATAATTTGGGCAGCTTACCAGAATGGTTTTTTGCAGTAGCAATTGCTGTTGTCATTTGTTTTGTTATAGTAGCAGAGTGGTGGACGCGAAGAGGATAGAGTTTATGGTATAATAATATACTAATGATAAGAAAAGAAAGAGGAATCATATGCTAACATTTGAAGAAAAAGAAGCAATTATTCAAGAATTTCCGGAACTAACTCGTAAGGAAGTATCCATGAAGCGAGTTAACTACCATTATGAAGAGAGCTTATACGATAAAACTACAGTAATCTACCATTTACATCCAAACGGAAATGGTTTTGTTTATGTTGGAGATCTTCCTCAATATGAAGCAAAAGAAAAAGGATTAGTGAATATTCGAGAAGTATCAGCAGATGAGCTTCGTAAAATGATTAAAGACTCTATTGACTACTTGGCAACGGAGGAGGAAGAAGCCTTTGATGAAGAAGTAGAAGAGGAGTGGACAAACAAAGAAAGCTCTAAATTGACTCTTTTACAAGAGGATACTCTTTGGAATATTTATCATGGCTACAACCTAGAAGAAAGCTTTGGCTCCTATGATGAAGCAAAAGCTTATCTTTTAGAAGAAGGCTTCCGACGTGGAAAAAGATAAGGAGGTTTTCATATGAAGGGAAAATCGACTGTAGTAATTATTATAGCGATTTTACTCGTAGCTATCGGAGCTACATTTTACTTCATCATGAACTTTTTCGAGAATAATCCTACACAAACACAGCCGATAGGCTATACTACTGGAATTATTATTGATACGGAGGATAGCGGTATCCTTGTTGTAGGAGATTTAACTGAAGAGGAAGCAACACAGTTAACGGTAGAAGAAGCGATAGAAGCTGGAACAAATGCCACTTGGTTTAGAATTTCGATGGCTCAGCGCAACGATTTCGAGTTATATGACCTAGTTAAAGTTGGATATGAGTCTTTACAAGAATCTCATCCAGCTTCAGGTGAAGCTAAAACAATTGAAAAGTTAGATGAATGAATACAAATCTCCTTAGTGATTATCGCTATGGAGATTTTTTTTCTAACTCAAAATCAGCAAGAGAAGGCTGATTCCGCTTTAGGCGGACGCTTTCCGTGGGGTGAGCGATAAGCCATCACCGTCGCTCACGCGTCGTTTGCGATGTCTTATCTGACTCCCTCATCCCACCGGAGTCGCCGCCTGTCGCTTCAATCATAAGTTGTATAGAAATGAGAAAGTCGCTTGGATAAATAACTCAATACTAAATTACAGGAAAAGCATCCACATAAGGCTGATTCCGCTTTAGGCGGACGCTTTCCGTGGGGTGAGCGATAAGCCATCACCGTCGCTCACGCGTCGTTTGCGATGTCTTATCTGACTCCCTCATCCCACCGGAGTCGCCGCCTGTCGCTTCAATCATAAGTTGTATAGAAATGAGAAAGTCGCTTGGATAAATAACTCAATACTAAATTACAGGAAAAGCATCCACATAAGGTTGATTTCGCTTTAGGCGGACGCTTTCCGTGGGGTGAGCGATAAGCCATCACCGTCGCTTACGCGTCGTTTGCGATGTCTTATCTGTCTCCCTCATCCCACCGGAGTCGCCGCCTGTCGCTTCAATCATAAGTTGCATAGAAATGAGAAAGTTGCTTGGATAAATAACTCAATACTAAATTACAGGAAAAGCATCCATAGAAGGCTGATTTCTACTTTAGAAGGACGATTCAATCCTATATGCTGTAATAATGGTTAAGATGTAGTTGTATTAAGGGGGCTCTTTTATTTTGCATTATGCCTGTATGGGTATGTGCTTGAAATTCACGACATCAAAAAGTCCTGTATCAGTGAGCTTTAATTCTGGTATGACTGGTAGGCTTACGAAAGATAAAGTTAAAAACAAATGAAAGTCTAAATGAGGATGTATTAAGTGTAGTGCATCGTGTAAAGCCTCTAACTCCTCGACGGTTTGATGTGCAGGTTTATCTGACATCAGCCCTGCTATAGGCAAGGCGAGGGAAGCCATTACCTTTCCTTCATCCATAATTACAAATCCTCCCTGTATACTTTGCAAGTACTTACAGGCTGCAAGCATATCCTCATCATTTGTCCCAAGTACAATCATGTTATGGGAATCATGAGCAACAGTAGTTGCTATTGCCCCCTTCTGAAGGCCAAATCCGTTTACAACTCCGAGACCAATATTTCCAGTTGCTTGATGACGTTCAATCACTGCAAGTTTAAGGAAATCTTTCTCTGTACAAGGAGTAAACAGACCATCGGAAACAGGAATTTTGACAATTTTTTTGCGAGTAGTGATTTGATTGGGCATTATTTCTATTACATTGGCCGTTCCATCGTTCGTAATAGGAATGGAAAAATCAGAAACAGAAAGTCTAGGTAGGTGAACGGTCTCTGTAATTTCTTTGGAGAGGTAGTTTTGGAAAGATTCTTTTTTTAACATCACGTTATTTTCTGCAATTTTTTGCCCATTCTTCCATACAGAAACTGCACGAAATGATTCTAGATTATCTATCATAAAAAAGTCGGCGTTAAAACCTGGAGCTATTGCCCCTTTGTTGTGAAGTTTATAGCATTCTGCTGCATTTAAGGTTGCTAGCTGAATTGCCTGTAAGGGCTCCATACCTTCGTTAATAGCTAGACGGATGGAATGGTCAATACTTCCTTCTTTTATTAGCTCGTCCAAATGTTTGTCATCAGTACAAAACATAAATCGACGAGCGTTGTGCGTATTTACGGCAGGTAGAATATCTTTTAAGTTTTTGGCAGCAGACCCTTCTCTTATCAAAACATACATGCCCTGTGAAATCCTATCCAATGCTTCCTCGGCAGTTACACATTCATGATCAGTTTGGATTCCTGCCACTCGGTAGCCCCTAATTTGATTTGATTTAAGCCCAGCTCCGTGGCCATCTATTTGGACATTAGCTTCGATGGCCATTATAAGCTTGTCTAGCATCTCAGGATCTCCGGAAAGCACTGCAGGAAAGTCCATTACTTCAGCTAAGCCTAGAACCTCTTCTTTGCTTAAAAATGGTTGTAAGTCTTCAGCTTTTAAGACAGCTCCGGAATTTTCGAAAGGAGTAGATGGAACACTAGAGGGCAGCATAATAAAAATATCCATTTCACTTTTTTGAGCATCATCCAGCATAAATTGGATGCCATCAGGTCCTGAGACATTTGCTATCTCATGTGGATCAGTGATAACTGTTGTAACGCCGCGCGGAAGGAGAATATCACTAAATGCAGATGGAGTTACCATAGAAGATTCAATATGTATATGAGCATCTATTAGACCTGGAATGACATATTTACCTTTTGCATCTTCCTCAGACTTCGCTTCAAAAGTGTTTGTTGTATCAACAGCCACGATATTTCCGCTGGATACTACAATATCTGCTAATCTCCATTCTAAAGAATAGACATCTGCCACCTTTGCATTTCGAAGAATAAAATCAGCTTTTGCTTTCCCTTGGGAAACAAGAATTCTATCTTTTAGTTGCTTTGGATTAATGTTCACAAAGTCGTGCTCCTTTTCTGAATAATTTACTAATTCTAGTAGAACTGCGAGTATAAGGAAAGTTATAATGAAATTATAATCGTATAGGGGGAATAGAGATGATTTATCGAAAAACACAGGCCGCCAATATTGCATTAGCCTTTCTTTTGCTCGTGCTTCTGTCTAATTTTCTATTGTATCGCCCACAGGTGCAGGACTTCTTTTCACTTCAACTTCACAGTGGCGTAGCAATAGGGTCTCTTATTGATTTAGCTATTGTAGCACCTTTATTAGTCTATGCCACCTTTAAAATTTCTATCAAACAAGTAATCGGTCTTATGGTTGGTGGTGTGTTCATAGCTAGATTTTTTATACCTTTTGAATTATTTGCTCCGTTTTCGGGGTTGCTTTATATTGGTATTGCTTTTGAAGTATTGTTAATTTTGGCAGAGTTAAGCCTAGTTTTTCTAGTCATTTACAAGATTCCAAAGATTAAATTGCATATGACTGATATGAAGACTTCGGCACTATATAGCTTGATACCTTCTGTTAAGGAAGTAGTTACAAAAAATATTCTTATCCGTATTATCATTTCCGAATTTTTAATGTTTTATTATGCAATTTTTACTTGGAAAAAGGAGGCCCCGAGTCATCCAAATGTAATTACCCTGCATAAAAAGACAAGCTATATAGCCTTTAATATAATGCTTATTCATGCAATTGTTATTGAAACAATTGGTCTTCATTGGTGGCTACATGATAAATCTGTTATATTGTCTTTGGTCCTATTAGCTTTAAATATTTATAGTGTTTTCTATTTCTTAGCTGACATTCAAGTGACTCGACTACACCCAGCGGAGATAAAAGACGAAAAATTGTATGTGACACAAGGACTAAGTGTTCGAATAATTGTCCCTCTTCATCTGATTAAAGAAGTAGAATGGGGTGCACCCTTACCAGATAAAAATGTCCTTAAATTTATGTATCGTGATTTTGAAACACTAGAGCCTCAGGCAATAATACACTTACATGAGCCTGTAGAGGCGACTATGTTCATGGGCAAGGAAAAGAGGGTGACACAATTCGCCATCCGTGTAGATGAACCGACGAAGCTGATGGAACTATTAAAAGTGCAGTAAAACACATTATTTGACGAGAGATTATAACTTGGCTATAATTATCTCAAATTCGAGATAAAAGAGGAGCTATTGTTATGAAGCATTTATTTATGCAAGGTGAGGATTCTTCGAAACCGACCTTATTATTACTGCATGGTACAGGTGGAAATGAGCATGACCTAGTGGGATTAGGAAAGGAAATAGACAGCTCTGCAAATATTCTAAGTGTACGTGGGAATGTATTAGAAAATGGAATGCCACGATTTTTTAAACGTCTTGCGGAAGGCGTATTTGATCTTGAGGACTTACAAGCCCGTACAGAGGAGTTAAAAAACTTCATCGAAGAAGCGGCTAATAATTACAAATTTGACCGTGATAAAGTAGTTGTAATTGGTTATTCAAATGGAGCCAATATTGCAGGAAACCTTTTGTTTGAATACAAAGATGTCTTCCAGGGTGCGATTCTCCATCACCCAATGGTGCCACGACGCGGCGTAGAGGTTCCAACAATGCCTGGTACGCCTGTGTTCATCGGGGCAGGGAAGAATGATTTTATGTGTCCAGCACCAGAATCCCAAGAACTGAGAGATATATTGCAGGATTCAGGAGCAAACGTAGAACTATATTGGCATGAATATGGTCACCAATTGACGCAAGACGAAGTGCAAGCTGCTAAGGAATGGTATAAAAAGAACTTATAAGAAAAATTGTTCAGCTCACGATAAAGCATAAAAAGGCCTAGTAGGTTTTGAATATCTACTAGGCTTTTTTTATTGTGTCATGTTTATTTAAGTAATGGCAATCGCATCATTCACTTAAACCATGATGTTTTACTATTAGTTTGTAACTTCAACTTAATGAAAGTTCTTTGCTTTGTAAGGTCCTTTTCTAAAAGGCAACCACCAGTTCCAATTACCGAAGAGCTTCATCAGGCTTGGTACTAGAAGCAAGCGTATGATGGAAGCATCTATAGCCACAGCAATAGCTATACCTATACCGATCTGCTTAACAGGCATTACTTCCGTGAAGGCAAATGCTCCAGTTATGACAATCATGATTAATGCAGCAGAGGTAATAATTTTGCTAGTAGAGGTCAACCCATCTACCGTTGCCTTAGTATTGTTGTGATGCTTCAAGTACTCCTCTTGAATGCGTGATATCAAGAATACCTCATAATCCATACTTAGCCCAAACACTAGACTGAAGACAATTACCGGAATAATTAAAGCAATAGTCGTTTCCTCTAAACCAAAATGACCATATTGAAATATATAAACCAGTATGCCAAACGTCGAAGCCAAACCAATAACATTCATGATGATAGCTTTTAAAGGGATTAGCACTGAACGGAATGCAACAGTTAGTATGACAAAGGTAGAGCCAAGTATTATCGCTAGGAGAATCCCAACCTTATCAAATATTTCATCGAATATTTCTTGGTTGAACTTCGGTTGACCGCCTATTAAAATATCTGTACCAATATCTTTGTCGGCCCATTCCCTCGCCCAATCCTGTGCTTCATCGGATGAGCCATTAAGCCCTAATGTGACAGGAATCATTAATTTGTTTTCTTGTATAAATGTCTCTACTAGTGGAGTAAGCTGACTAGAAACTTCAGGAACCATCATGCTTTGCTCCCATTGTTCGACTGTCGATATCTCACTGGCTGTGAAAATCGTATCTATCGATTTTACATCGGGATCGTTCAACAATTGCTTTTCTAAATCCTTAATTGAGTTTAGTCCATCTGTATTTTCCCAACCATCTGGACGATCAGCAATTACATAGATCGTAGACTGGTCCCCCATATCAAACTCATCTTCCATCAATTCATACGCTTGTCGCGAATCATAGTCCTCTGGAAGAGAATCTACAGATGGAATTGTTAACCTCATCTCTTTAACTGGAATTATACCAATTCCTAGCAATACCAAAGCAACAATTATTAAAGTGACCGGTCGCTTCATAACGAAGGAGGCAAAATTTCTCCATTTAGTAGTAGCACCAGGCTTCACACGAAGAAGGGTCCATTTATTGATGCGTTCTCCTAATACCATGAGTAAGGCAGGTAGGAGTGTAATTGAGCCTAAAACTGCTAAAGCAACAACTAACATTCCACCAAGAGCAATATTTTGAAAGATTTCTACTTCTAAAACAAACATGGCTCCTAAGCCAATAAATACACAAAGCGCAGAAAAAATAATAGAGCGACCCGCTGTTTTTACAGAAATTTGTACTGCTTCTATAACAGAATTTTCGGCGAGCTCTTCCTTATAACGATTGATGAGCAATAATGCAAAATCAATACTAAGTGCTAGCCCTAGCATTGGGACTATGTTCAATACGAAAATAGATAAGTCTAGGGATCCACCAAAGAATGTCAGGACTCCAAGTGCGGAAACTACCGTTACAATACCGATAGCAATTGGAACCAGGGCGGCTACCACACTTCCAAATGCAAGGAGCAGCACGACTAGGGCAATCGGAAGACCTATGGCTTCGGCACTAGCTAAATCCTTTTGACTTGCGGCATTAATATCTTTATTGATGGCAGCTGCACCGGTTAAGGTGATGCCCTCTTGGTTGCCGATAGATTCACGAATTTCATCTACTACTTCAGACATACTTTCAGTATCATTGTTAAAATGTAGCATTGCATAGGATACATTTTCCTTATGTAGAGCAGGATCCTCTAATGGTGATTGAATGTCCTTTACAATCTTTAAATCTTCTATATCATTTAACGTTTCCTCGATTTGTTGTTCCGATGTTTTATCAAATACAACAAAGAGCGTCTCTGCTGGAAGGTCAAAGGTTTCCGTAAGCTCATCCATTACTTTCTGATGTTCTCCATCCATATTAAAACCGTCGCCCTCCAATAAACCCGGAAGACGTAGGGCAAAAAAGGCGAGAGCGGCAAACAGGATGATCCATATTCCCAAAGTGACTTTATAGTGACGTGTCACTAGGTTAGCTAAAAACTTCATATATTTCCTCCTTAGGTAAAGCCAAATAATATATAGCTTACAATTTAAACAGTAAGATCAAAGTGGTAGAGTTTCCTTTTTATTGTAATAGAAAGTAAGTTCAACTGCTAATATAATGCTATGATAAGAGTAAACTTTTGAAGGAGGAGTAACCTTGAAAATTACAGCTCCAAAATGTAGAGAAGAATTAGAGGCTATTAACATAAAAGATGCTTTAGAGGAGGATTACTATATATCTAACGGAACTATTAGCTCACTGGAGGGGATTACCGAGTGGGAGGAAAGAGTCGTTTTTGATCAAATTCATTTCCAGCAAGCATCATTTGAGAGCTTACATTTTTACCAGGTAGAGTTTATTGATTGTATTTTTGAAAAGTGTGATCTATCTAATGTAGTAATGGACCAAGCACTATTCCACAGAGTGGAATTTATCGAGTGTAAGCTTTTTGGAGCTAACATTACTGACGGCAGACTAACAGATGTCAGGCTGGTGGAGAACCTCGCAAACTACTTAAATTTAAGTTTTTCTAAGTTAAAAAAGGTGTCTTTTACTAAGTGCATATTGAATCATGCAGATTTTGTAGATTCAACCTTTCAACAGGTAGAGCTAGAAAACTGTGAACTAAACGAGGCAAACTTTACAGATACCTCATTGAATGGAATTGACTTAAGTACCTCAACTTATGAAAATCTAATAGTATCAATGGAGGACCTTAAGGGATGCACTGTGTCCATGGAGCAAGCGATAGGCTTTGCCAAATCGTTAGGAGTAATCATAAAAGAGTAAAAGAAAAAACCTCGTATTCAATTACGAGGTTTTAATTATTTAAAAGAATAAATTTAAGATTTGGAAGATGATAGCTGCTACTAGAGCAGAAATAGGTAAAGTGATAATCCAAGTTAAGACAATTTTTTTAGCAACTCCCCATTTAACGCCTTTCACACGTTGTGCTGCTCCAACCCCCATAATAGCGGATGAAATAACGTGTGTTGTAGAAACTGGCAAATGAATAGTTGTTGCACCAAAAATAATCATAGCAGATGATAAGTCAGCTGCCGCCCCGTTAATAGGACGAATCTTCATGATTTTACCACCAACTGTTTTGATGATTTTGTATCCTCCGATAGAAGTACCAAGACCCATTGCGGTTGCTGCAGCAATACGAACCCAAAGTTGGATATCATCTGTAGCCTGCCATTGGGCAGCAATTAGAGCCATTGTTATAATACCCATTGCTTTTTGGGCATCGTTTGTACCATGAGTAAACGATTGTAATGCCGCTGTACCAATTTGAAAAATACGAAATCTTTTGTTTGTCCCATACAAGCTTCCCTTTTTAAAAATAACTTTAAATAGAGACATCATTAAAAATCCGATTGCTAAAGCAAGGAATGGGGATAAAACTAATGCGATTAAGATATTGGTAAAACCATTATAGTTCAAAACCCCAAATCCAGCAGCAGAAATAGCTGCTCCAGCAATAGAGCCTATTAAAGTGTGGGACGAACTAGATGGAATTCCGTAATACCAAGTAACTAAGTTCCAAATAATCGCTGAAAGAAGAGCCGCTAAAATGATTAACGATCCGTTTTGAAGAGTAAAAGGATCGACTATATCTTTTGTAATTGTTTTAGCAACTCCTGTAAAAGTTAAAGCTCCTACAAAATTCATAATAGCTGCCATTAAAACAGCAACTCTAGGCTTTAAAGCTCTTGTAGAAACTGAAGTAGCAATTGCGTTTGCGGTATCATGGAAACCATTAATAAAATCAAAGGCAAGTGCAAAAAATACAACTAGTATTGTTAGTATAAAAATAGTATCCATTACTGAAACTCCTACGCGTTACGCATAATAATTGTTTCAAGCGTATTAGCTACGTTTTGACAATAATCTGCGATATCTTCTAATTGTTCATATATATCTTTAAATTGAATAATGCGAATTGGATTTTTTTCGTTTAAGAACAATTGCTTAATGGAAGAGCGAAGTACCTCATCACATTTGCGCTCATAATCTTTAATGAGAATGGAATGCTCATGCATTTTAAGTAATTTTTTCTGAGCTAAAAGCTCCATCGCTTTAACAATTTCGTCAGTACTCTTAACGATATACCCTAAGAAGGTACGCATTGAATCATCGATTTCAACTAAAGTAAACATCTCCAGATGCGCAGTGAAATTGTCGATTCCATCTAAAATATCGTCCATTCGGATTGCTAATTCCAGAATATCTTCACGTTCAATCGGTGTCATGAAGGATTTGTTCAACATAACGATTAATTCATGAATTAATGTATCCCCAGCTGTTTCGTAATTCTTAAGGTGTAAGCTAATTTCTTTTAAATCTGAAGCATTATTAATACGGAAATCATCTGCGTAATGAGTGGCTTCACGTACATTTTCTGCAATTTTTAACAGGGACAAGAAAAAAGGATCTGGTTTTTTTGAACTAATCATAAAAGCCTCCTAGACTTTGAGAATGTATTGTTGCTATGAATTTACCTCAAATAGCATACCAAAAAAAATGCAAAATCTACACACTTTTTACTTGAAATTTGCGAAATTTACAATTCTGTAACATTTCAGTGTAGATAAAGGGGGAATAAAAGGCGAAAAAGCCTAATTTTGACGAACTTTGACGGTAATAACTTGTAAAAATAACCAATCAATTATTGTTAAATTTTGAAACTTCTTTGTATTAGATACGTATAACTAGTAAGCAATCAATAAACTGGTAAAGGGGTGAGAAAAATAGATCAAATTTTCTTATACGGCTTAATTGTAATTGGTCTTCTTACTATTCTTTATGTGTTATTTGCAGATGCAATAGATGGCTTGGAAATGGGATTTTTTAATCCGACAACGGTACTCTCCTTCCTATTATTTATTTGTGCTGCTGGATTCATTCTTATGAAGCTAACTAATTGGAGTGAAATTGTAATAATCGCTGTTTCTGTTGTCATATCAGTCCTTTTAACCTTTTTGCTTTACTTTTTTGTCCTTTTACCCCTTGCTTCTGCAGAAGTATCCACAGCCTATACAAACGAATCTTTACAAGGGCAAGTCGCAAAGGTTATTGTTCCTATACCCTCAAATGGGTATGGTGAAATCATTATTGAGACAGTTAACGGTTTAATTGCAAAAAGAGCAACAGGTTTTGACAATGAAGAAATAAATTATGATAAACAGGTTTTAATAATTGAAGTGAAAGATGGCACTTTTTTAGTCAAAGAATATGTGCCTTTTATAAAATAAAAAGGGGGAATTATAGTGGGAATGGAAATGTTAATAGTTATAGGAGTAGTTGTATTTGTTCTATTAATAATGTTGGCAGTCTACGTAACAAAATATAGAACAGTTGGGCCAGATGAGGCACTAATAGTTACAGGCAGCTATTTGGGTTCGAAAAACGTCCATACAGATGATTCGGGTAATCGCATTAAAATTATTCGCGGTGGAGGTACATTTGTATTTCCAGTATTCCAGCAAGGCGAGCCACTTAGTCTTTTATCAAGCAAATTGGAAGTAACCACCCCAGAAGTTTATACTGAACAAGGAGTTCCAGTTATGGCTGACGGGACAGCTATTATAAAAATTGGTGGTTCAATTTCAGAAATTGCTACAGCAGCTGAGCAGTTTTTAGGGAAATCAAAGCAGGATAGAGAAAATGAAGCAAAAGAAGTACTGGAAGGTCATTTACGTTCTATTCTAGGGTCTATGACAGTAGAAGAAATTTACAAAAATAGAGATAAGTTCTCTCAGGAAGTACAACGGGTAGCTTCACAAGATTTAGCGAAAATGGGATTAGTCATTGTTTCATTTACGATTAAAGATGTTCGCGATAAAAATGGCTACCTGGATTCACTAGGGAAACCAAGAATCGCACAAGTTAAGCGTGATGCGGATATCGCAACAGCTGAGGCAGAAAAAGAGACGCGCATCAAGCGAGCAGAGGCTTCCAAGGATGCTCAAAAGGCAGAAATTGAGCGAGCGACAGAAATAGCAGAGGCGGAAAAAGACAACCAGTTAAAGGTTGCTGAATATAGACGTGAGCAAGATATTGCGAAGGCACGTGCAGACCAAGCCTACGAGTTAGAAACAGCTAGGTCTAAGCAGGAAGTAACCGAGCAGGAAATGCAAATTCAAATTATCGAACGTCAAAAGCAAATTGAGTTGGAAGAAAAAGAGATACTACGTCGTGAAAAGCAATATGATTCAGAGGTTAAGAAAAAAGCGGATGCAGATCGCTATGCTATCGAACAAAATGCAGCTGCATCCAAATCACGTGAAATTGCCGAAGCCGATGCAGAAAAATATCGAATTGAAGCAAAGGCAAAAGCAGATGCGGAAAAAGTTCGTTTGGATGGTTTAGCTAAAGCAGACGCTCAGCGTGCACAAGGGGAGTCTGAGGCAGATATTATTCGACTTAAAGGTCTTGCAGAGGCGGAAGCAAAACGAAAAATTGCTGAAGCGTTTGATCTGTACGGTCAGGCCGCAGTTTTGGATATGGTTGTAGATATGTTGCCTGAATATGCAAAACAAATTGCTAGCCCACTTTCGAATATTGATAAAATAACTGTAGTAGACACTGGTGGTGGAGAAGGCGGCGGTGCTAACAAGGTTACCTCTTACGCTACTAATTTGATGTCTACACTTCAAGAAACTTTAAAGGCTTCCTCCGGAATCGATGTGAAGGAGATGCTCGAGAGTTATGCGGGGAAAGGAAATATTCGCCCAAGCATTGAACAATTAACTCAGGAAGTAAAAAAATCCAAGGATGAACAGGAAGTACGTGAAGTTCAAGAAGTTAAATAATATTTCTAACAATATTAGTATTTAAAAGAAGGTTCTCAATGACTGGAGAACCTTCTTTTTTTATGTATATATTTCCTTTGTAGGTAACTAATTGTATAATTGAGGTTAAGAATGTCGAATTTTGTTGGACTCCGGAGGAATAATGATACTTACAAGAGAGCAACTTCAAGATATTAAAGAAAAGCAAAGTCTACCAAAAGTAATCACAGACAAAACGGTTACTACTTATATTGGTAGTTCTAATAATATTTCATATGCCCTTTATACACTGACGCCTGCAAGTACCTCATGGATATACAGTAAACAAAATAATACTAAGAATTATATAGAGAAATATACTATCATAACTGGTAGATTAAAAATAAATTGGTGTGACGAACAAGTAATTTTGAGCCCTGGTGATGTAATTGAACCAAAATTTTATGATGCACTCATAACGTGTCATGCAAAGGATATAGTTGAGATTTTAATCGAAATGACATCTAACTATTTTGAAAGAAATTTTTCAGAAAGAAGTATAATTCATCGGGATGCTCTGCGCATTCAGGAGGTGGATGGATATACTTATCACCATTGTGCAAGAATTAGAGATTACTCCATCGAGCTTTGGAAAAGAATGAGGCCAAATGGTGAAGGGGTGGATAGATTAAGTTTAGGCTCCTATTTTCATGATATAGGCAAATTAGCAATTCCCATTGAAATCCTTAATAAGGCTGGAAAGCTTACAGAGGAAGAATGGAAAATTATAAAAATGCATACGACATTAGGGGCAGAAATAATGAGGAATCATGAAATTCCACGTATTCGTGAAGCTGCTTTTATTGTCGAAGAGCATCATGAGAGGTATGATGGAAAAGGGTATCCCTATGGACTGCTGGGTAATGAAATTTCCTTGGAATCATCTATAGTTTCGGTTGTAGATGCGTTTGATGCAATGACAACTAACCGGGTCTATCGGGGTGCAATGACCTTTGAAGAAGCCATTCAGGAAATGAAGGATGGTAGGGGAACTCAATTTAACCCAAAGGTTCTAGATGAATTTCTTAAAATGTTAGAAGAACACAATAATCAATGGTAAAGAAAAGGAGCGAGAAAAAATGTCTTATCGTATTGAGCATGATTCTATGGGAGAAATTAAAGTTCCACAAGACAGTCTTTGGGGAGCACAAACACAAAGATCTAAAGAAAACTTTAAAATTGGCACAGAAAAAATGCCGATTGGTGTCGTACATGGACTAGCTCTATTAAAAAAATCTGCAGCAATCGTTAGCCACTCTCTTGGTAATTTATCAGAAGTAAAGAAAGATGCTATAGCAGCAGCAGCAGATGAAATACTTGCAGGAAAATTAGACAATCACTTCCCATTAGTTGTTTGGCAAACTGGTAGTGGTACACAGTCTAATATGAACGTTAACGAAGTGATTGCCAATCGAGGCAATCAACTATTAGAAGAAAAAGGTAGTGAAGAGAGACTTCACCCTAATGATGATGTAAACAAATCACAAAGCTCAAATGATACATTCCCAACTGCACTTCATATTGCAGGTGTTCTTGCTGTCGAAAAAGATCTTTTACCTGCAATTGATGTTCTACAAGAGACGTTAGGTAAAAAATCTGAACAGTTCATGGATATTGTTAAAATTGGACGTACACATTTACAAGATGCAACACCCCTTTCCCTCGGTCAAGAATTTAGTGGCTGGCACAGAATGCTAGAGAAATCTTCTAAAATGATTACAACAGCTGTGGCAGATATGAAAGAGCTTGCTGTTGGAGGGACAGCGGTAGGTACTGGCTTGAACGCCCCAAAAGGTTTTGGTGACCTAGTGGCAGCCGAAATATCCAAGGCACTAGGAATTGAATTTACATCAGCAAAAAATAAATTCCACGCTTTAACAAGCTATGACGATGTTGTTTATGTACATGGTGCAGTTAAGGCTCTTGCAGCGGACCTAATGAAAATTGCTAATGATGTCCGCTTACTTGCAAGTGGTCCCCGTTCTGGTATTGGGGAAATCTCAATTCCTGAAAATGAACCAGGAAGCTCTATTATGCCTGGTAAAGTTAACCCAACTCAAAGTGAAGCGATGACTATGGTTGTTGCTCAAGTTATGGGGAATGATACATCCATCAGTTTTGCGGCGAGTCAAGGTAACTACCAGTTAAATGTATTTAAACCTGTAATCATTCACAATTTCCTACAATCTGTGCGATTATTAAGTGATGCAATCATTAGCTTTAATAACAACTGTGCAGTTGGAATCGAACCGAACTTAGAAACAATTAAACATCACGTAAACAATTCTTTAATGCTTGTAACTGCTTTAAATCCATACATTGGATATGAGAATGCTGCGAAAATTGCTAAGCATGCCCACAAAAATGGCACTACTTTAAAAGAAGCAGCAATTGAGCTAGAGCTTTTAACTGCTGACAAGTTTGATGAAATTGTACGACCAGAAAAAATGATTTAATCGAGGTTAATATGAAAAAAATTCTATTTATATTATGTTGTTCTATATTGGTTCTTGCCGCATGCAGTCAAAAAGAAGAGAGTAAAGAAGAGAAAGAACACATGGAGCACGACCATGTGACTCATTTAGATAACGGCGATATTCAAGAAACCACGTCGTCTACAGACGTGCTTCCAGAGTTTTTGAATGAACAATCTGAAGATATGCAACTAATCTATCAGGCAGCTGCAAAAGCAAATGATGTCCTTAAATGGATGCCTTGCTACTGCGGATGTGGCGATAGTGCTGGCCATAAAAGCAATTTCAACTGTTTCGTCGATGAAATTAAAGAAAATGGCGAAGTAGTCTGGGATGACCATGGTACACGCTGTGCCGCTTGTTTAGAAACAGCCGTTACGTCTATCAAAATGGTTCAAGAAGGTAAGTCACTTACTGAAATTCGCGCAGCGATAGACGAAGCATATAAAGAAGGCTATGCAAAACCAACAGACACACCTATGCCATCTTAAAATAGTACTGCTCCTATCTCATTAACAGTGAGAGGGGAGCAGTTTTTTTGTCTTAGCACATTGACCCCTTAAAGACTTATCTTGAAAGTCCCCTGAAAATGAGAAAAGGGAGTGTTTGCTTGTTGATGCAGTATTACTTTCTAACAATCGGTCGTCGGTTTCCACAAAATCAGATGGCCATTACTTTATCGTTACTATCTGTTATTTGCTTATAAGTGACATGGGATTGTGTCGAAAATACCCTATCTACATAAAGTTATATACAATCTTAAGAAATTCTTCATCTTTATCCTTCTTAAATGTTAAGAAAGGCTGGCTAGAATGAGTGTATAGCAAAATATGAAAGGGGAATAGGCATGATACACGTAAATAATGTTAATCATACATTTTTAATAGGAAAGAAAGGAAAGGAAAAGAAGGTACCGGTACTAAAAGGGCTAACCTTTAATGTGCAAGAGGGAGAAATAGTAGCGGTTGTAGGAAAGAGTGGTTCTGGTAAATCTACCTTATTAAACACAATAGCAGGATTTATGAGTCCAGAACAAGGATCCATTATTATTAATGGGCAAGAAACGGCTGCATTAAATGAAACAGAAAGAGCAGAATTTCGTTTAAACAATTTTGGCTTTATTTTTCAAAGCTTTCAACTTATGCCAGGATTGACTGCTTTCGAAAATATTGAGCTTCCTTTAAAGCTGAAGGGGGTATCACCTAAAAAACGCAAAGTTAGTGTCCTCCAACTTATGAAAAAGGTTGGGTTGGAATCTGTGTCTGATCATTATCCTAATGAGTTGTCCGGTGGTCAGCAGCAACGAGTAAGTATTGCTCGTGCCTTGATAACCAACCCGCCTATTTTATTGGCAGATGAACCAACAGGTAGCCTGGATTCAGAAACAGAACAAGACATTCTGCTGCTCATCCAGGACTTAAATCAGACTATGGGGGTAACTTTTGTCATTATTACACATGACGATGAAGTAGCAAGCATTGCTCACCGTAAATTTAAGATGCACGATGGAGAGTTGAAAAAGGAGGACATGTCTCATGTTATTTAAAGATCAATTAGAATTTGTGAGCCAGCATATTAAGAAAAATAAACTAAGAGTATTTATGACTGTACTTGCAGCGACAATGGGGTGCGCATTTTTAATCGTGTTAGCATCAATCGGGTTTGGGGTACAGGATATGATGCGTACTGAAATTCTCCAGGACCAAGCTATCACGGAGATAGAAGTATATGAAAAGGAAGATGGCATTGACTATGAGGAAATAAAAAATATAGAGTCTATTGGTGCAGTTGTTCAAAGAACCAGTATAGAAACACAAAACTTGTTTCAACTAGATGATAGAACAATATACGGGAATGCCCTGATGACAGACTTTGAGGAAGAAAAAAAATCAAATCTTAAACTATCTGAAGGTAGAATGCCTACAAATGATAAGGAAATTGTAGTTGGTTATCATTTTGCAGAAAATTTATGGACCGAACAAGAGCGATCAACATGGGAAGAAAAGGGAGGAGAAGAAGGTGATATGCCCAAAGGATATGAGGGCTCCATTCTAGGCAAGGAAGTCACCTTATCCTTACAGCCATATGATCAAGAGGAAGTATTCCCAGAGCAATGGACGTTTACGATTGTAGGGGTTGCAGCTCAACCAGCAAGAGACTGGATAGTGGACCAAAATATACTTATAGACAATAGTTGGATGGACGAGTTAGTAGCAGCATATAAGACGAATGTTGGAGAGATACCAGAGAACTTTTTATATACTAGAACTACCATTTATACGGCAAGCCTAGAGCATGTGAAAGCAGTGACGGAAGAGTTAAAAGAAATGGGTTACAGCGTTTACTCTGTATCTGAACAGCTAGAGCAGTTAGACGTGTTTTTCATGGTATTTAAAATAGGTCTTATATTTATCGGTACTATCGCAGTTTTAATTTCATCTATTGGTATCTTCAATACTATGACAATGGCAGTAACGGAGAGAACAAGAGAAATTGGTGTTATGAAAGCAATAGGAGCAAGTCCTAAACTAGTTAGACGCCTTTTCCTGATGGAAAGTGCCTGGATTGGAATTATAGGGACTGTGCTGGCGGTCATTATCTCTTATGCAGTAAGCTTTTTAGCAAATTGGGTACTGCCAATCGTAGTTGGAATGGCATTAGAGGAAGAGAGTATTGAGGGCATGGCACTTACTTTTTCATTAATTCCTTGGCAGCTTGTTGCAATTGCTTCTTTCATAAGTATAGGCGTAGCAATGATTTCCGGCTGGAGACCAGCTAAGAAAGCAACTAAAATTGACGTAATTCAAGCCTTAAGACAAGAACTATAAGACAAAAAAGAGTGAACAGGTACCATTACGGTATCTGTTCACTTTTTTGTTCCAGTTCCAGCACATTGCCCCATTTGCTTGTCGGGGCAAACATAGGCGCTTGCGCATTTCGTGTTTGTCTAGCTCCAGCGCCTTGCCCCTCGAGGTCAAATGGAGTAAAGCAGCGGTGGCCGAAGAGCAGCCACCTTGCATTCCCCCATTTGCTTGTCGGGGCAAACATAGGCGCTTGCGCATTTCGTGTTAGGATGCGGCAATAGTAAAATATGCGATGAATAGTACAAATACTACAATCATATTTAATAAATTATATCTCATTCTTGAAATCGTCTGCTGAAATTTCCCTGATTTTTTAACTGCTGTAATGCCTGCGTATATTATCAAAATGGCCATGACAAAAGACAGAATCGGGTGGAGTGGATAAATTCTTACATTTAAGAAATGGACAATAATCACTGCAATAGCCATAACGATGCCATAGGCAACTTTTTGGTAAGTAGGATCTTTCACTATTTTCTCTCCTTGAAATGAAGTGGTTAGTTCGTCTTCAAGTATTCCTTTAATTCATTTTCTAAAAATGGCTGAGCATTTAGCATCTGTTTAAATTGTTGATAGGCTTCCATTTGTTTAGAGGTTGGCTTATCTCCTGTTCTATAAGCACGTATTAAAATATTCTTTGGTGTGTTTTCTAAATCTATAAATTCCACTAATTGAGCCTCATATCCTACCATATTTAAGATTTCCGCTCGAATAGAATCTGTTGCTAGTGCTGAAAAGCGTTCTTTAATGAGACCATGCTTCAACATGATATCTAAATTAGGTGCTTCGAGCTGTTTGTTCAATTCGTGCTGACAACAAGGAACACTTAATATGACACTCGCATTCCATTTGACTGCACGCGCTAGTGCCATATCTGTCGCTACATCACAGGCATGTAAGGTGACAACCATATCTACGGCAGTTTCTTCGTTGTAATCATTTATATCTCCTACTAAAAATTCAAGCTGATCATAGTCTAAGTCTTTAGCTATTTGTGAACATTCCTCAATGACTTCCTTCTTCAAGTCAAGCCCGGTGACACGAATGTCTAAGCCCTTTTCAATTTTTAAGTAGTGGTATAGCGCAAACGTTAAATAGGATTTACCAGAGCCAAAATCGAGGATTCTAACCGTTTTATCCTTTGGTAAGTAAACAAGGGTATCATCAATGAATTCAATAAAGCGATTAATTTGTTTAAATTTATCATACTTTTGTTTTTTCACTTTTCCTTCAGCAGTTTGTACCCCTAAACGAATTAAAAAAGGATAAGGTGTGTGCTCGTCTAACAAATAATTTTTTTTGCGGTTATGAGACAAATTCACTTGTTTAACAGAAGCTGTTTTTTCAGCTTTAAACATAACTTTATTTTTCTTAGAGAGTTGTATTTGAAGCTTTTCCTCAATAAAATCAGCATGTAATTGACGGAAATCCTCCAGTAACTTGTCCCATATAGCAGGAAATTCTTCTAATAGAATATTTTCGTGCTTTAAAATACGTTCGTACTGGTATTCTAATTGGATATGATACATATTTTTTATCTCAATAGGTTTTAATTTTACACGTTTAATTTCATTTGATTTAGCCCTTGGTTGACTAACAGTCGCCTGAATAAGTTGTTTAGATAAAATTTGGTCTAATACCTTTTCTTTCATTTCCAGGAATTCCATTAATATCGCCTTCTTTTTCGTAAGATACTTGAAAATAGTGTATCACAACGAGATATTACGTAGGTAAAGAAGTTCCTTTATGAGACGAGAGAAAACACTTAATACTCTTTTATAATATCAGAATTTTATGATAATATAAATAATAAGTAGTCAATCGAAAGGGGAGATTGGTTTGTTAAATGAAAAAACGATTGGAGAGATTGTTAAGGAAGCAGCGAGTTTGTTTCCTAATAGAGAGGCCTATGTGTATCCAGAGCATGGGATTCGTAAAACGTATAAAGAGTTTGATGCTGAAACAGATGAGCTTGCAAAAGCCTTCATTGGAATGGGTATTCAAAAAGGGGAACATATAGCCATTTGGTCAGACAATAAAAGAGAGTGGCTACTAAGCCAATTTGCCACTGGCAAAATGGGAGCCGTTTTAGTAACCGTCAATACTAACTATCAGGAGAAAGAACTTGAATATCTCTTGCAACAATCTGATTCTACTACCCTTATTTTATGTGAATCCTTTAAATCTACTTCTTATCTCGATATTATTCGAGCAATTTGTCCTGAAATTATTACGTCTGAAAAAGGAAACATCCAATCTGAAAAGCTCCCTCATTTTAAGAGAGTAATCGTAATGAGTGAAAATGACTATCCAGGGATATATAAATGGTCAGAGTTTGTTGCATTTGCAAATAAAGTGTCTGATGAGGCTTTAGATGAGTCTTTGGAAGCGCTTCACAATGATGACGTGATTAATATTCAATATACATCCGGTACTACTGGATTTCCAAAGGGAGTAATGCTATCCCATAAAAACATTGTTAATAACGGTCAACTCGTTGGGGACTACATACATCTTACAGAACATGATCGTCTATGTATTCCTGTTCCTTTCTTTCATTGCTTTGGATGTGTAATGGGTACGATTGCTTCGGTAACGCATGGCACAACGATGGTTATAATTGAACAGTTTGATGCAGGGAAAGTATTGAAAATGGTACAGGATGAGAAATGCACTGCCTTGCACGGAGTACCTACTATGTTCATAGCGGAGTTAAACCACCCAGATTTTAAACAATTTGATCTGTCTTCCTTACGTACTGGAATCATGGCTGGCTCCATTTGCCCAATTGAGGTCATGAAAAAAGTGATAGAAGACATGGGTGCTTCCGAAATAACCATTGCTTACGGACAAACCGAAACATCTCCAGTTATTACGCAAACTAAAACAGACGATGCAATTGAAAAACGCGTATCTTCGGTTGGTAAGGCTCATCCGGGAGTAGAAGTGAAAATTATTGACCCAGCAACTGGAGAAGATACCCCAGCAGGAGTGCCTGGCGAGCTCTGTGCAAGAGGATATTTAGTCATGCAGGGCTATTACAAAAATGAAGAGGCTACAAATTCGACAATTGATGACAATGGGTGGCTGCACACTGGTGACATTGCGGTAATGGATGATGAGGGTTATATCGACATAACGGGTAGAATTAAAGATATGGTAATTCGAGGTGGTGAAAATATCTATCCTAAAGAAGTAGAGGAATTTCTTTATCAGCACCCATCTATACAAGATGTACAGGTAGTAGGAGTCCCAGACCAAAAATATGGTGAGGAACTTATGGCATGGGTTATTTTAAAGTCTGGTGAAAATCTTACTCCGGAGGCTTTAAGGGAATATTGTAAGGGGAAAATATCTTATCATAAAATACCGAAGTATATTGAATTCATTGATGCATACCCAATGACCGCTTCTGGGAAAATTCAAAAGTTTCTGCTCAGAGAAATGTCGAAAAAGAGAGTGGAGGTATAAAAGGTATATTTCCTGGGAAATCGACAAAAAAGTATAAAGCTTAACAAAAGCGTCATAGAGCATCCTTATATTAAGAGATTGTTTACTCTTTAAGCACCGAGATTACAATCGGTGCTTTTTTCTGTTTTCCTGTATACTAAAATGAAGGAAATGGAACATAATTTTAGGACAAGAGGTGAAAGCATGTATCTAGACCATATAGTTCATTTTGTAGAAAAAAATCCATTAGAAATAGCTGAGGATTGGCAACAGCAAGGGCTTCATGCTGTAGTTGGAGGGCAACATATAAACTGGGGAACGTATAATGCGCTTCTTTATACAAAAAATAGTTATATAGAATGGCTGTCAATTGAAGATGAGCATATTGCTCAAAATACAGATCATCCTTTAATCAGTTTGATGTTACATGATTTAAAGAAAAGTCCGGGATTTGGGACTATTTGCATTCGGACATCTAAAATTGACGTATTGAAACAAGAACTTGAAGAGAAAGGTATAGAAACCTCCGGAGTCTTATATGCTGAGAGAAAGACAACCAGTGGATTTGTACGTAAATGGAAGATGCTGTTTATCCGAGAGGAAGTAAGCGACCAATTACCAATGCCTTTTTTCATTGAATGGCAGGAAACAGATGAGGATAAGTATGAGTTGCTAAAAAAAGATGGAACAATTGTGGAAAGCAATCTTCAGCTGTCCATTGAAAGTTGTGAGTTTCATGTTAAAAACCCTAGGGAAATAATAAAAAAATGGAAAAAATACTTGAATGTAGAGCAATATGATGATCAAACACTATTGCTACCAAATACGAAATTAGTATTTAAACAGCTTGAAGATGGAACAAAAGAAAGGCTAATAAGTATGCAAATCAAAGGCGACTCCAGACAAGAAGCTATTATTTACGAACAAGGAGAATATCGTTTTAAATTATTATGAGGAGGATTTTGAATGGAAGAGTTAGTGGAAAAAGCCATAGTAGTGGCAGTAAAGCTACAAAAGGATGAGCATTTTGATTATGAACTAGAGGAGCTTTATAACTTAGCCGAAGCTTTAAATGTGGAAGTAGTCGGTGAAATGACTCAAAATCTTGAACGAGTTACATCCTCCCATTACGTAGGAACAGGAAAGGTAGAGGAGATTAAAAATCTTTTTGACGCAATGGATGCTAACTTAGTCATTTTTAATGATGAGCTTTCTCCATCTCAAATTAGAAATTTAGAACGGGACTTAGAATGTAAGGTAATAGATCGTACCATGCTGATTTTGGATATTTTTGCTCGACGTGCAAAGTCTAATGAAGCACAAATGCAGGTAGAGCTTGCACAGCTTCAATATATGCTTCCGCGATTAGTTGGACTTAGGGCGTCTCTTGGTCGTCAAGGTGGAGGAACTGGTGGAGGATTCAAGAACCGTGGTGCTGGTGAAACCAAGCTAGAACTGGATCGTCGTAAAATTGAAGACCAAATATCGAAGCTAAAAAAAGAATTAGAACTAATTAAGGACCAGCGGGAAACACAAAGAAAGCAACGTAAGAAAAACAATATTCCAGTAGTCTCTTTAGTCGGTTATACTAATGCTGGAAAGTCGACTATCATGAATCAGCTATTAAATAAAATTGGGCAAGAGCAATCTAAACAAGTTTTTGAAAAAGATATGCTGTTTGCTACTTTGGAAACATCCGTGAGACAAATAAAATTATCGGATCAAAAAGAATTTTTACTCACTGACACAGTTGGATTTGTCAGCAAATTACCCCATCATCTAGTAAAAGCCTTCCGTTCAACTTTGGAGGAGGCAAGAGATGCAAATCTATTGCTTCATGTAGTGGATGTATCGAACGAGGAACACCGATATATGATGGATGTCACAAATCATACCTTGCTGGATGTCGGGGTGGAGGACGTACCAACTATCTATGTTTATAACAAATCAGACTTGGCAGAGTTGAAGTATCCATATATATCGGGAGATAATATTTGGATATCTGCTAAAGAGGGAAAAGGTCTAGATGAGCTGCTAGAGACTATTAAGAAATATATTTTCTCAGACTACGTTCAATGTAACTTGTTAATACCCTTTGACCGTGGAGATATTGTCTCCTATCTAAATGAGAACGCTTCGGTCAAATCTACCTCCTATGAGGAAGAAGGGACCTTAGTGCATGTAGAGCTCAAAAAATCAGATTATAATCGCTTTGAAGAATATGTATATCAATTATAAAAAGGAAAAGCTGCCATGATTGGCAGCTTTTTTGAAAGGGAAGAAAATATATTAATTTAAATTTACATAAAAGAGTAAACAATTACTAAGTGATTTCCGCTCTAGACGGACGCATTCCGCGGGGGGGGAGCGATAAGCCATCACCGTCTGTCGCTCCAATCAAGTATTTGTTTTTAGATTTAAAGCTGTATAAAGGATACATTCATTACTGGTTTTGGTGGTGAGAAAAAATATACTAACAGTTATATGTGTTTATTATCAAGTCAATCCATAAAAAAGCAGAACATAACATTAAGTTATGTTCTGCTCAAATAAACTAAATTTGTTGAAATTGTATATTATGAAGTCTAGCGAATATTCCATCTTTAGCCACAAGCTCATTATATGAGCCATCCTCGGCAATTCCTTCTTCTGTCACTACAATTACCCGATCTGCATCACGAATTGTTGCCAAACGGTGGGCAATTATAAGTGTAGTTCGATTTTCTGCGAGTTCCATTAAGGATTGTTGTATAATTTTCTCTGTTTCTGTGTCGAGAGCGGATGTTGCTTCATCCAAAATGAGAATAGGTGGATTCTTTAAAAACATACGAGCAATTGCAAGTCTTTGCTTCTGTCCACCAGATAGCTTCAGACCTCGTTCACCAATTTGCGTGTCATATCCATCAGGGAGTGAAGCTATTAAGCTTTCTAAATGAGCTTTTTTAGCAGCACTATGAATTTCCTCATCGGTAGCGTCTCTTTTGCCGTAAGCGATATTTTCACGAATGGTGCCAGTGAACAAAAAGACATCCTGCTGTACAATTCCAATTTGGGAACGAAGGGAGTGAAGCGCCAAATCTTGAATATTTAGTCCATCAATGGAAATTGCTCCTTCATTTACATCATAAAATCTAGGTATTAAGGAACAAATGGTTGTTTTCCCTGCTCCAGAAGGTCCTACAAACGCAACTGTTTCACCAGCTTGAATAGATAGATTAATATCTTTTAAAACAGATTGGTGATCATCATATCGGAAGCTAACATGGTCAAAGGAAATATCTCCTTTTAAATGCTGAACTTGAAGGGCATTTGGCTTGTCTACAATTTCTGGCTCTTGCTCTATTAATTCTAGGAAGCGTTTAAAACCAGCCATTCCTTTTGGATATAATTCCAATAAAGCGGTAATTTTATCCACTGGCTTAATTAGTACATTTACATATAAAATAAAACTTACTAGCTCTCCAGAGGTTATGTAATCTTGGTAAGAGAACCAGGCTCCTACTACTAGTACAACTAAAGTTACTAGCCTTGTCATCATATAAATGCTAGAATGAGTACCTGCCATGACTTTGTAAGCTGCTAGCTTTGCTAATCGGAATTGTGAATTGTCCTCTTTGAATCTTGAAATTTCAAAATTTTCATTTGTAAAGGATTGGACCACACGGGCTCCGGAAACGCTGTCTTCCACTCTTGCATTTACGTCAGCGATTTTGCCGTACATATTCTTCCATGCTTTATTCATCATTATATTTCCATAGGTTGCAACGATGGATAAAAAAGGAACCATAATAATAGCGATAACAGCCAGCTCAGGATTTATGTTGAACATAATAGTGAAGGCCCCTATAATCGTCATAATAGCGATAAATAGGTCTTCTGGTCCGTGATGTGCTAGTTCTCCTATATCAAATAGGTCATTTGTGATTCTACTCATAATGTGGCCCGTTTTGGTGTTATCAAAAAATCGAAATGATTGTCGTTGCACGTGGTTAAACAGTTTTTGTCTCATATCAGTCTCAATATTAATACCTAGCTTATGCCCCAAATAACTCACGACATATTGGAGAACGGTACTAATAATGTAAACGAATAAGAGCACAATACTAACTCGAACAATTGTAGCCCAATTACCGGTAGGAAGAAGATCGTCTATAAACCATTGCACAGCTACTGGGAATGCTAGTTCTAAAATTGCAACAAAAACGGCACTGCTGAAATCAATAATAAATAATCGTTTATGTGGTTTGTAAAATGAAAAAAATTTTTTAAGCATCTCGTAACTCCCTTTTCATTGTCATAACGACTATTATAACTAATAATTTCAGTTGTCGAAATATTATAATGTTTCTTTTTTGAAAAATTAGGGAATATTTAATTATATTTTTTGTAGAAACGAGGCGTAATAAGATGTTATCGAAAGAAGAAATAGTAAAATCTGTACCTCAAACAGGGTTTTTTGGCCAACCTAAGGGTCTTCTATCCTTATTTTTCACGGAGTTTTGGGAGCGTTTTTCATACTACGGTATGAGAGCAATTTTAATCTATTATATGTACTACGAAGTGACCCAAGGCGGTTTAGGGCTAGAACGATCAACAGCTAACTCTATTATGGCCGTTTATGGTTCATTAGTATATATGTCTGGGATTATCGGTGGTTGGATAGCTGATAGGTTATTCGGTACTACTAGAACAGTGTTCTATGGCGGAGTATTAATCATGATTGGTCATATAATACTGGCATTTCCTGGAGGATTAACTACCTTATTTTTATCGATGGCGTTTATCATCATTGGTACAGGTCTATTGAAAACTAATATTTCTACTATAGTTGGTGATTTGTATTCAGCGGATGATGCTCGTAGAGACTCAGGATTCAGCTTGTTCTACATGGGTATTAACATGGGAGCGTTCGTTGCACCATTAATCGTAGGAACAATTGGTTTAGAGTACAATTTCCATTTAGGATTTGGACTTGCAGCAGTAGGTATGGCAATAGGTTTAGTAGTCTTTTTAACTACGAAGAAAAAATATTTAGGTTTGGCAGGCTCTTATGTACCAAACCCACTTTCTAGTGAAGGAAAGAAAAAATTCTTTACTAGATTAGCAATTGGTGTTGTGATTATTGCCGCCCTTGGTTTCTATTTAATCCAAGCTGGTATTATGACGATTGATGTTTTCACAATGACTATTTCCATATTGGGTATTCTTATACCAACCCTATACTTCATAGTTATGTATAGAAGTGATAAGTCAACAGCAGACGAAAAGTCTCGTTTACTTGCTTATATTCCACTTTTCGTAGCAGCTATGATGTTCTGGGCAATTCAAGAACAGGGTTCCAATATTTTAGCCCAATATGCTGATGAGCGAGTAGATTTAACACTTGGCTCTTTTGAAATTTCACCAGCCTGGTTCCAATCGTTGAATCCATTATTCATCATTGCACTCGCTCCACTCTTTGCTTGGCTATGGGTGAAACTTGGAAATAGACAGCCGTCTACTCCTCGTAAGTTTGCATATGGATTATTCTTTGCAGGTTTGTCTTTTGTTGTGATGATTTTCCCTGCTTACTTTAATGGTACTGATACGTTAGCTAACCCGATGTGGCTAGTTCTAAGCTTCTTCTTAGTAGTACTTGGTGAATTACTTCTTTCACCTGTTGGTTTGTCTGCAACTACAAAGCTAGCACCGGCAGCCTTTGCTGCTCAAACAATGAGCTTATGGTTTATGACAAATGCTTCGGCACAAGCAATCAATGCTCAGGTTGTTAAATTGTATAAGCCTGAAACGGAGATTATGTACTTTGGAGTAATTGGTGCAATAGCGATAGGATTGGGGTTAATCCTATATGTAATGACACCACTAATCCAAAAATACATGCGCGGTATTCGTTAATTTTTCTTAAAAAGTGAAACCTTTCGTTAATTTGTTCGTAAGTTATGTTGTGAAACAAAGAAGGGATGGGAATAAAGTGAAAAAATGGAAAACGCTTTTAGCAGTTACTACACTTACTTTTGGTTTAGCCGCTTGTAATGAAACTGCCACACCAGCAAACAAGAACGTAAAAGAAACTAGTGAGATGACTTTAGAAGAAGTGTATAACAAATCAATGGCAGTGTCTGAGGAATTGAAAAGTGTCTCTGCTAAAGTAGACTTAGCACAAAAGATGCATATACCGAGCGAAGAGATGAATGTAGATATTAGCACTGCTATGGACATGAATTTAATAATAGAACCTATGCAGATTTATCAAAAAGGAACTACTTCTATGAAGTCTGAAGATGGTTCTATGAACGAAACAATGGATACAGAAATATACTTCAATGATACTGATTTGTATATGTATGAAGGAACAACGCAGCAGTGGATGAAGTTACCACAAGAAGCAATGGGTGACGTCATGGCACAAACAAATTCTGCAAATCCTGCTAATTCACTAGCTGAAATTGAAGAATATTTAAAAGACTTTAAATTTGAGCAAGATGATAAAAATTATATTTTGACACTTGATGCATCAGGGGACAAATTTAACGACTTAGTACAAGCACAAATAGATGAAACAATGCAAAGCATGGCACAGGCTGGAGAAGATGTTCAACTAGACGTTAAAATTAACTCAATTAACTATTTAATTCATATTGATAAAGAAAGCTTCCAAACTACTAAATACGATGTAATTGTAGATATGGACATGGAAGCAGAAGGCGAGTCTATTAATATGAAACAAGATTTAAAGACAGATTTCTCTAACTTTAATGGAGTCGATAAAATCGAAATCCCACAAGAAGTTATTGATAATGCTGTAACTATCTAATCTAATTTAAATTTTCAAGTCTGCATGTAATTGTTAGGTATCTGACAATTACATGCAGACTTTTTGTTTAGTAGTAAATTTATAAAGAAATAGAGAACTACTTTGCACAAGTTAAATGCAATAAAGAATGCAATAAATCGTTTACCTGTTCCAGAAGAATATCTGGTAACTGTATTAGCTATAGAACAGTTAGACTTGATAACTACTGAGCGCGAGGAGAAATTCCTCGTGTTTTTTTGTAAAAAAAGATTACATTGCATTTATGCTTGAATATTTTAATTACTTACTTAGAAAAGTAATGTTAGTAAAAGAAAAAAATAGGGAACACTAATGAAGAAATTTACTTAAAGCAAATTGGATGGTTGCTGGTCTAATGTAAGGAGGCACTAAGCATGTATGATTGTATTATTATTGGAGGCGGTCCAGCGGGGCTGGGTGCAGGTTTAACGTTAGGAAGAGCAAGAAGAAAAATTGCCTTGTTTGACGATGGAACAAATCGAAACAGAGTGACCCATGAATCGCATGGATTTATCACTCGGGATGGGATAAAACCTCATGAATTTAAAGGTATAGGACTTAAAGAGCTAGAGAACTATCCGAATGTCTCTTATTTCAACAAAACGATTATTGAAATTAGAAGAGAAGGAAACGAAGGTAATTTTATCGTTAGAACAAGAGATAATGAAGAATACGTTTCAGAGAAGCTCTTACTAGCTACTGGCATCCAAGAAATGTTTACAATTGAAAGTATTCGAAGCTTTTATGGAAAAAGTCTATTTAGCTGTCCGTATTGTGATGGATGGGAATTGCGCGATAAGCCTCTTTTAATTTTAGCGGAGAAAGAAGAACATGTTCTTCATATGGTTAAGCTAATTTATAATTGGTCAAATGACTTGATGGTTCTAACTAATGGAAAAGAATTATCTCACGAAGGTATGCAAGAGTTGGCTAAACATAATATTGAAATAAAGATGGAAAAAATAGATGAGCTTCTAGGAGAAGCGGGTTATCTAAAGGGAGTAAAGTTAGAATCTGGAGAAATTATAAATAGAACTCAGGGATTTGTGGCGCCAACATATTATCGTCCAAATTATTTTGCAGAAAAATTAGGGTGCGAAATAGATGAAAAGGGAAGGGTAATGACAGATCCTCGATGTCGTGCATCTCAAAAAAATGTTTATGTGGCTGGAGAAACAAGAAAGCCTATTCCCTCATCACTAATGATTGCGGCTGCAGACGGAAATAAAGCAGCAGTATCTATTAACACAGATTTAACAGAAGAGCGTTTCTAAATATATAAAAGCATATATAACTTTATTCATCAGGATGGCCTTGAAATGAGTCATGACCATCCTTCATAAAGTTTTATCACATAGAATAGTCTATTCCAAGGTCAGATATATTTGTGTACTTACCTATTTCATTAGGTATTGAATGAAGGGACTAGAAAAGTCCTTTTATATTGCTCACTACATATTTTTATAAACTGTAATTCTCTAATTCTTTGTACTTATAAGTTATCTAGCTTATAATTTTTATAACTAATAGGAGGGATACTGTGAAGAAATGGTTCTATCCACTTGGACTTGTTACATTACTAGGGTTTGCAATGCTGTATTTAAACATTACAAAAGATGAAGTGGTGTCATTAGACCACAAAATGTCTAACCTACTTGGTGGCAGTCAATTCATCACGGCATTTCACTATTTTGGAGATACAAAATTTATATTGCTTATCGCACTATTAATCATATTATTGTTGTGGATTCGATCTCATAATTATCGTGGCATGTTATTTGTTTTGTTTACAGTTGGGGTAGGGAATGCTTTAAACCAACTACTAAAAAAAGTGATTCAGCGAGAACGTCCTGATGTATCCAATCAATTAGAAACGTTTAGCTTTCCATCTGGACATGCGATGGTAGGCTTGCTCTATTTGTTTACAATTGCTTATTTAGCTACTGAGCATCAGACAAACAAAAAAATTTCGTTAACTATTTGGTCAGGAGCCATATTAATGACCATTATGATAGGTCTTTCGCGAATAGCGGAATCACGTCACTATGCATCAGACGTGTTTGCTGGGTGGATGGCAGGGTATACATGGTTTATACTAGTTGCTATTTGGTACGAGCTTAGAAAACGTAACAGAAAAAGTAAAAAGAATAAATTATAAATCCTTTCCAATTAACGGAGGGGATTTTTTAGTAAGGAGGAAATTTTTTGTTTGAGATACCGAACCATTTAATGGATTTATGCATAAAAAGAATAGAGGGTTATCCGGTTGAGGGTTTTGTAAAAGGGAAAGGTCCAAGAAAGCCTACTCTTATGCTAATTGGAGAGGCGCCTGGAGAAAATGAAGCCATTCAGGGTATTCCTTTTATCGGAAGAGCAGGTGAGGAATTGAAAAAATCCCTAGCCAGTATAGGTTTAACAAGGGAAGACGTATATATGACAAGTGCCGTAAGAAGTCGTCCCTTCGTTTGGAGAGAGAAAAAGGAAAGAAACGGAGAAGCAGTAAGAAAAAAATATAATCGACCGCCTACTCAAAAAGAAATTATTGCACATGCCCCTATTTTGGACTACGAAATAACAAATATTTCACCCTTACTAATTGTTACTTTAGGAAATGTAGGATTACAGCGATTACTAGGAAGAGAAGCAACGGTTTCTAAATTACATGGGCAATTACTACAAAAGCCTGTTCAATTTCTACAGTCGCTAAACTCATCAGAATTTGTGTGGTCCACTGAAACCTATACCATTATCCCAACCTATCATCCTGCTTCAGTATTCTATCGTCCATCTAATCGAGATTTTTTAGAAGAAGATTGGATAAAAATCGGTGAATATATTAAAAGCCAAATATTATGATATCTTCTTGTGTTGAATAAAGTTGCTTGAAGGAAACTTTTTAAGTATAATAAGTTTATATTAGAGAGAAAGAAGATGGGTCAATGGATGGAAATGTAGTTTTTGCATTATTACTTACTTTGTTTGCTGGCCTTGCTACTGGGATAGGGAGTTTGTTGTCTTTACTTACTAGTAGAACAAACAAAAAATTCTTATCTGTAGCTCTTGGATTTTCAGCGGGAGTAATGATCTATGTTTCGCTCGTGGAGATTTTCGTTAAGGCAAAAGACTCCTTAGTAGAAGAACTAGGATCTACTAATGGCTATTGGGCTACATTAGCTGGTTTTTTTGGAGGAATGATTTTCATAGCCTTAATAGACCGATTGATTCCTTCACATGAAAATCCGCATGAAGTAAAAAGTGTTGAGGATATGAAACTCAAGCCAGCTAATGCAGAAGATGCTCGTTTAATGAAAATGGGTATGTTCACTGCACTTGCTATTGGTATTCATAATTTTCCAGAGGGGATAGCCACTTTTGCTTCAGCATTACAGGATCCTAATCTTGGTATAGCAATTGCTATTGCGGTAGCTATTCATAATATTCCAGAGGGGATTGCGGTAGCTGTTCCTATATTTTATGCTACGGGCAGTAGAATGAAAGCATTTAAATTGTCGTTTTTATCAGGGCTTGCAGAACCAGTAGGCGCTTTAGTTGCCTTTTTAATATTGATGCCATTTTTAAATGGAATTATGTTCGGAGTAATTTTTGCAGCAGTAGCAGGTATCATGGTGTTTATATCATTGGATGAACTACTGCCAGCAGCTAAGAAATACGATGAGACTCATTCTTCTATGTATGGAGTAGTGGCTGGGATGCTTGTGATGGCTTTAAGTTTAGTGTTAATGGCATAAAGAGAAGGCAGTGCAATTCTCCTTAATAAGAGGGGAGTGCATGCTTTTTTGAGCTCTTTTACTTGTCGGTTACTTAGAAATGCGAGAAAGTATAAATTGTATGGTTAGATGAATATATCCTTAACAGGGAATGTATGAATTATAGGTTGATTTCCGCTCTAGTCGGACGCTTTCCGCGGGGGGAGCGATAAGCCATCACCGTCGCTAACGCGTCGGATGCGATGTCTTATCTGTCTCCCTTCCTCCCGCAGGAGTCGCCGCCTGTCGCTTCAATCAAACACGGCACAGTAGTATGGATCAATTAACTCCAAAAAAATTCACAGGAATAACATGAACAATTAATGGTTGATTTCCGCTCTAGTCGGACGCTTTCCGCGGGGGGAGCGATAAGCCATCGCCGTCGCTAACGCGTCGGATGCGATGTCTTATCTGTCTCCTTCCTCCCGCAGGAGTCGCCGTCTTGCTGCTCCAATCATTAATGTGGAAGCTGTAAGGTTAATCACGGATTGGCAAAAAACTTATTATTAACGCAAAAGGAGGATGGTCGTGACTTGGGTCACTGACCATCCTCTCTTAAATTCTTCCTATATGATAGAAACAAGTCATTCCCGAAGCTTTAGAGATCAAATGGGAGATAGCTGTGAATCTGATATCTCGCTTTTCCTTATTTGTGTGTCGGGGTAGGAATAGGAGGAGCTCGGGTTTATCCTGTTTTTAGTTGCAATGATTCCTGTCTTGTTGATAGAAACTGGAACAAGATCAAAGCTTGGGAATTTATCTTTCATTTGGGAGATAAACTCCTGTTCCTTGCCCTTTTGGACAAGTGATAATAGAGTTGGACCAGCCCCACTAATACAAGTACCAAATGCTCCAGCTTTTTTAGCTGCAATCTTTAGCTCCTTGCTTTGTGGGATAAGACCTAAGCGATATGGCTCATGAAACAAATCCTCTTCCATATAGATACCTGCCTGTTCAAAAGACTGTGATAGAAATGCGGCTACCAATAAATTGGCGGATGCGCTAGCCTGAGCTGCGATTGATCGTGTGTAATGATCAGGCAAGACATTTCTAGCTTTTTCTGTCTTCAATTCAAATTGAGGAATAGATAAAACAAAGCTAGCTTCTATGTGATACGAATGAAATACGTGGATTTCACCGTTATCTGTACTAGAAGAGATAGTAAATCCTCCAAAAATAGAGGCAGCGGCATTATCGGGATGACCCTCCATCATCGTAGCAATTTTTAGCTTATCGTGAGCAGTCAGTTTGAGTTCAAGCAATTGATTGGCTAGCTCTATACCTGCAACGATAGCCGATGCACTACTACCCATACCGCGGGCCAGAGGAATCTCACTTTTTAACTTCAATGTACAAGCAGGTAATTCTAGTCCATGCATAGCCGCCGTTTTTACCGCGGACTGTACAATTAAATGATCAGCCGGATTAGGGACAAAAGGCAGATTTTCAGTCAAGTTTTCGATTGAAAGTTGGGAGGCAAGCTCCACCTCTAGTTCTAGATATTTGTCTAATGCAATACCTATCGAGTCAAAACCTGGACCTAAGTTTGCAGTGCTTGAAGGTATGGAAATAGACCATGTCATTATGCAAGCACCCCCTCTATAAATGCGCTTAGTGCAGGGGCATTACTTTCAATTTTATGTGGTGGTGCCACTTTTACATCTATTGCAGTCTGTGGATCTTTTAATCCATTTCCAGTTAGAACTGCAACGACCTTGCTACCGGGTATTATCTTGCCTTCTTTGACTGATCTTATAACGCCGGCGATAGAAGCACAGGATGCTGGCTCTGCAAAAATGCCCTCTCTACTAGCGATTAGTTTATATGCATCAAGCATTTCATCGTCTGATACAGCTTCAATCAGTCCTTGTGACTCATCACGGGCAGCTACTGCGTAATCCCAGCTAGCTGGATTACCGATTCGGATGGCTGTAGCAATTGTTTCAGGGAATTCAATCGGCTTACCTTGAACGATAGCCGCTGCCCCTTCTGCTTCGAATCCATATATTTTAGGTAGACCAGTTTGTTTTTTCTCATTATATTCTTTGAAGCCTTTCCAATATGCTGTGATATTGCCAGCGTTCCCAACTGGAATGGCTAAGTAATCTGGGGCAGAGCCTAGTACATCACAAATTTCAAATGATGCTGTTTTTTGTCCTTCTATTCTATAAGGATTTACAGAATTTACGAGAGTAATAGGTGAGGACTCGCTAATAGCACGAACCATTTCTAACGCTACATCGAAGTTGCCTTCTATTTGAATGACCTCTGCTCCATACATATAAGCTTGAGCAAGCTTCCCCGCAGCTACCTTGCCCTCAGGAATTACAATTACTGCACGCATCCCAGCTCGGGCTGCATAAGCTGCAGCTGCAGCAGAAGTGTTTCCTGTAGAAGCACATATAACTGCCTTACTTCCTTCCTCCTTCGCTTTAGCTACCGCAAAGACCATTCCTCTATCTTTGAAGGATCCTGTTGGATTTGCTCCTTCAATTTTCGCATATAATTCAATGCCTAGTTCATTGGACAGGTTTTCTAATTTAATGAGAGGGGTATTGCCCTCTAGTAATGTAAGTTTTGGTGTGTTTTCAGTTACAGGTAAGAATTCTTTATATTGTTCAATTAGTCCTTGCCAAGCCATGTGATTTCCGCCCTTCTGTTCTCCTTAGATAAACAACTGTATTTATATAAAGGACATTTTACTCTAAATAATCGAAAAATACAAGTGAAAATTTCTGTTGTAAGTTTACAGTTCTATAAGTATACTATTGATGTAAACAAAAAACATTACAGGTGTAAAGACAGGGGATAATTATGACAGCAGTTCTAGAAAAAAATACAAAGAAGGTAGAAAAACCATTATCTAAAAATAAATTGCTTGGTATAGCAGGACTTGCGTGGATGTTTGATGCAATGGATGTGGGAATTCTCTCATTCGTTATTGCTGCATTGGCAAGTGAATGGGCATTAACACCAAACGAGATGGGATGGATAGGTAGTGTAAACTCCATTGGGATGGCTGTAGGTGCTCTTGTATTTGGAGTATTTGCTGACAAGGTAGGCCGTAAGAAAATATTTATGATTACATTAATTTTGTTCTCAGTAGCTAGTGGGCTATCTGCTTTAACTACCACGTTATTTGCATTTATGGCATTACGTTTTCTTGTAGGTATGGGGCTTGGTGGAGAACTACCTGTAGCATCTACTCTAGTATCAGAAAGTGTAGCAGCAAAGGAGAGAGGACGTGTAGTTGTTCTTCTTGAAAGCTTCTGGGCAGCAGGTTGGATTGTTTCAGCAGTAATTGCCTATTTTATAATTCCTGAATATGGCTGGAGAGTTGCACTATTGATAACTGCTTTACCAGCCTTTTATGCTATTTATCTGCGTTTGAAGTTACCTGATTCACCACAATTTACATCAAAGAATACGGAGACTAGATCAATAATCCAAAATATGAAAGATGTCTGGTCAAAGAAGTTTGCTAAGGCAACTTTAATGCTATGGATTGTATGGTTTACGGTGGTGTTCTCCTACTATGGTATGTTTTTGTGGCTTCCAAGTGTAATGGTCATGAAGGGTTTTTCACTTATCCAAAGCTTTGAATATGTACTCATTATGACTTTGGCTCAATTGCCTGGTTATTTTTCTGCCGCGTGGCTCATTGAAAAAGCAGGACGTAAATTTGTATTGGTTACTTACTTATTAGGTACTGCAGCAAGTGCATTTGTTTTTGGTTCAGCAGAGTCGACTGCTATCTTAATCGCATCAGGAATGCTGCTATCCTTCTTTAACTTAGGTGCTTGGGGAGCTTTATATGCATACTCTCCTGAACAATATCCTACAGTTATTCGAGCAACTGGATCGGGGATGGCTGCTTCAGTCGGTCGTATAGGAGGTATTCTTGGACCATTGCTAGTTGGTACATTAGTGACTGCAGGCTATGAAATTGGCTGGATATTCGGTATTTTTTGTATCGCTATCGTTATTGGAGTAATCGCAGTTATATTCTTAGGTACTGAGACAAAACAAATAGAATTAGAATAAGAGTAAAGCTGCTCCCTAGGGAGCAGCTTTTTATTTGTCTCCGAGTTAAAACATAGTACAATAAATATGACTCAGGAAAGGGGAATTATAAATGGAACGATCTAGACATAAAAAGGTATTAATAATTGGTTCTAGTGGAGCGGGTAAGTCGACTTTTTCTAAACAGTTAGCAAAAAAGTGGAATTTGCCATTAATTCATTTAGATTCCCTTTATTGGAACGAGGGGTGGGTTCCTACTCCAAAAGATGAGTTTATAGAAATAGTAAAAGATAAGCTGGAAGAAGAACAGTGGATAATGGATGGGAACTTTAAGTCTACGCTTGAGTGGAGAACAGAGTATGCTGATTTAATCATATTTTTGGATTTCCAACGAACACTCTGTACGTATCGAGTATTAAAGCGAGTATGGATGCATCGAGGGAAGACTAGAGACGATATGGCTTTAGGATGCAATGAAAAGCTAGATTGGGAATTTCTCCGATTTGTATGGAGCTTCCCTAAGAAAGTGCGACCTGCAATATTAAATGTCTTAGAAGATGCGTCCACTCAAAGAGACATATGTATCTTAAGGAACCCTAAGGAAGTAAAGGCCTTTTTAGACACTGCTCGGACAACAAATGAAAATATAATAGGGGTGCATACTAATGAAAGACAAAATATTAAGTGACAGGCAAATAATCGAGTTTATTCCTCCAAATGCAGATATTATTCTGCCTTTAACTAACGGAGAACCACATAAACTTTTAGATATATTAGAAGAGAATGCAAATGATTTAATAAACGTGAAGGTGCATCAGCTACTGTCATTAAAGCAACGTCCCTATATGGAAGGGGCTTTTCCTGATAAGTTAAAGCATGTTTCCTACTTTTTGAGTGGAGCAACAAGAAAGAACTTTCATCAGGGCCTGGTAGACCTAGTACCAAACAACTTTCATGAGATGCCGAGGATTTTAAAAACATCTACTAATCTTTCCATGATAATGGCTGTTGCATCTCCTATGGACGAATTCGGTTATTTTTCACTCGGGACCCAGGCGGATATAGTGAGCGAATTTATTGGGTCGGTACCTTTCATATTAGAGGTTAACAAGCATATGCCTCGAACATTTGGTCAAAATCAAATCCACATTAGTCAAATACTTGGTTATGTAGAGAATGATCGTCCTTTGTTCGAAGATGTAGCTCCGCCAATTGTAGAAAAGGATATTAAAATTGCTGAGTATGTTACAGAAATGATTAGTAATGGGGACACCTTACAAATCGGGATTGGTTCTATACCGAATGCAGTTGTCAGCCTACTTAAAAATCATCGACATTTAGGAATTCATACAGAAATGTTTGTAGATGGTATAGTCGATTTAGTGGAAGCTGGGGCAATTGATGGTACACAGAAGTTCACGAATAAAGGAAAAATAGTGGCGACCTTTGCTCATGGATCCAAGAAGCTATACAACTTCCTAGATAACAATCCTTCGGTAGAATTCCTACCAGTTAGTGTAGTCAACGATCCAAGGGAAATTGCTAAGGAGGAACGAATTGTCTCTATAAATGCAACTACCGAGGTTGACCTTTATGGGCAATGTGCCTCTGAAACTGTAGCTGGCAAATATTATTCATCTTCTGGAGGACAAGCTGATTTTGCAAGAGGTGTAAGGTTTTCCAAAGAGGGAAAAGGCTTTGTCTGTATGACATCCACCGCAAAGAATGATGAAATTTCTCGTATTAAGCTTTCACTGTCACCGGGCTCCATAGTAACGACTTCTAAAAACGATATCGATATGATTGTAACGGAATACGGTGTAGCTAGTATGTTTGGTCAGCCAATTTCTAAGCGAGCAGAGCAATTAATAGCAATTGCTCACCCTAAATTCCGAGAAGAACTAACATTCGAAGCGAAAAAAATGGGGTTTATCTAATATGAAGCCAATCGAGCCATCTTTTTTTCATCAACCTACTTTAGAATTGGCAAGGGATTTAATAGGAAAGTATATAGTTCATGAGCATGAAAGTGGTCTTCTGATTGGTAAGATAGTTGAAACCGAAGCGTATATTGGGGCAGAGGATCAAGCAGCTCATAGCTTCGGTAATCGTAGAACTAAGCGAACGGAAGTAATGTTTGGAGAGCCAGGCCATATTTATACTTATCAAATGCATACCCATACGCTGATTAATGTGGTGGCAGCCCCGTTAGGCACCCCTCATGCGATTTTAATACGCGCTGTAGAGCCTGTAGAAGGTTTAGAACAGATGAAGGAAAATCGGCGTGATCTTCCGATGAAGCAATGGACGAATGGCCCTGGAAAGTTAACGAAGGCAATGGCGATTACAATGGAATATTACGGGCATCATTGGAGCAAAAAGCCCTTGTATATGACAGAGGGAGAGAAGGCTATATCTATCTCTACCGGTCCAAGAATTGGTATAGATAATAGTGGAGAAGCAGTACATTATCCGTATCGCTTTTGGGCAACTGACAACCCATATGTATCGAAAATGCGTTAAAAAAAGAGTAAGTAAAAGACCGATCACAAATGTGGTCGGCTTTTTTAGTTACAATTTTTTCAGAGTTTCCTTACCTCTGACAGACTATATAATTTAGATTAAGTTAATTTAGCCAAATTACTTTATCATTCCATATTTGATTGTAGCGGAACGCGTCCGCCTAGAGCGGAGATCACTCACTAGGAGACATGCTTTTCTTATTCTATTATTCTACCCATATAGTATTCATCTACGTATTGGCCGTTAATCAGTAAGGAGTTTTTTCTTGTTCCTTCCTTTTCAAAGCCTGCCTTTTGATAGAGTTTGTGGGCAATAGTATTCTCTTTTATAACGGAGAGCTCCAGCTTAGTAACTCCTACTTCCTTTGCCCACAGAAACGCCCTATTAATAAGAGAAGTGGCAATACCTTTTCTAGAAAATTGCTTTTTTACTCCTACTACCAAGGAGGCGCGATGTCTTGCTCGTGGAGCATGCGTACCTTGAAGTAATATAAAGCCTGCAATCTGTCCATTCATAATGGCCAGAAAAAGAATAGAATTAGACGAGGTTTTCCAAGAGGTCATCCTTTTTCTTATTTGCTGAACGGTCATTTGAAAGTCAGATTCTCCATATAGCATGAAGTCTGTTTCAGAAAAAATAGCTTCCTGGAGATTGATGAATGGTCGAGCATCTTCCAGCTCTGCTTCTCGAATAACTAATATATCTTGTTCTTTGTCATCCTCTTCATCGTCTATCTCTTTGCTCGAATGAAAAATGACCGATTTTCCTAGCTCAACGTCCTTAACAGAATATCCGTTATCTATCCATGCAAAATAGTGTAAAGCAGGGGGTTTTGTTTTTTTCCACCAACTACTACTTAAGTAAGCTGCATTTGGTAGCGCTTGACCGATGATAGCCTCAATTTCTTCATATGTAAGAATAAATTCTTTTTTAATACACTTTTTAAAGTAGTTAGATAGGGGAATATACTTACTTTCAAATTGTTTAACCATTATAAATTTATCACCCATTTCTATTTTTAAAATAAATATAGGCTAATTATAGCACTCCTTTTTGACTAAGCATATATCTAAAAGCATGTTAATTGGTAAAATAATACCTAAAAAAGGTGCTACTTCACTAGGGAGTAGCACCTTTTCATATTGGTTTTATTAAACTTCTTTTAAATTTAAATTTAGCGCAGGTCCAAAGAACTCATAGTGAATATTATCTTTTGCCAAGCCAATATCGAGTAAATGATTGATCATCGTTTCCATAAAACCGACAGGACCACATACATACACATCTCCATCTAGATGAGCGTACTCTTGAATGATTTCTTTCGTTATATATCCGTCTCCTTCTTCTGAATAGAGAGATTTATAAGTACCATTTTCCAAAGATTCCATTAAAGAGCGAATATCTTGGTCAAAGGGATGTAGATTTTTCGTACGAGCACTATAGATAAAGGAAACAGAACGTTCAGGCTGACTTTTCGCCACTGTTTCAAGCATACTCATCATAGGTGTGATTCCAACACCTCCGCTGATGAAAGTAACTGGAGTGGTTCTTTCTTTACTAAGTGTAAACTCCCCAGCAGGAGCACTTACCTCTACCTTATCTCCGATATTTAAATTTTGATGCAGATGTACTGATACTTTACCTTCGGGATTGTTTTCATCTTCTTTTTTTACAGAAATTCGGAATGATTTCAAGTCAGCGGCTTGGGACAGACTATATTGTCTGTTTAACAAATATTGTTCGCCTGGGATATTTACACGAACTGTAATATACTGACCAGGCTCATATGAAGGTAAGACAGACCCATCTGCAGGCTTTAAGTAGAATGATGTAATGTTATTGCTTTCCTTTACTTTATCTATAATGATAAAGTCTTTAAAAAATCTCCAGCCTCCTTCTTGCGTTTCGGCTGCTACGTACATTTCTTCTTCAATTCCTATAAAAGCATCAGCTATAACTCCATATGCTTCAGCCCATGCATTAATAATTTCATCAGTAGCCGCATCACCTAAAACTTCTTTAATCGCTTCCAATAAATATTGCCCGACAATTGGATAGTGTTCAGGCTTAATCCCTAGGCTGACATGCTTTTGCCCAATTTGTTTAACTACTGGGATAATGGCAGCTAAGTTATCAATGTGAACAGCTGCAGCATAAACAGTATTAGCTAGAGCATTTTGCTGGCGACCTTTTTCTTGGTTTGCGTGGTTGAAAATATTTAATAGCTCTGGATGGGCTTCAAAAAGATTTCGATAGAATGTAGTAGTAATTGCTACTCCGTGAACTTCTAGGACTGGAACGGTAGATTTGACTATATCAATAGTTTTTTGTGATAACATATGCGTTTGCACATCCTTTTAGTTTTTAGCGCTATCAATGTTTAATCAATTGAAATATTAGCGCTTTGTTTTTATAAGTTCACCATACTCCTCTTAAAAATTAAAAGCAATATCTAAAATACTTCTTTTATTTTTTGTAAATAAACAGTCACATTTCTTTCACGAGTTTGTCATAGTAGGTATAATGGAATGAATGGCGGTGTTAGTATGAGAATGACAATGTATACAGACTTTTCCCTTAGAGTATTGATCTATTTAGGAGCTAAAGAAAAAGGGGAACTTTCAACTATTAAAGATATTTCAGAAGCATATGGTATTTCTAAAAACCATTTAATGAAAGTGACCTATGACTTAGGAAAACTTGGGTATATCGAAACGATTCGTGGCAGAGGTGGCGGTATCCGTTTGGCTATGGGGCCAGAGGATATTAATATAGGACAAGTTGTAAGGAAGACGGAGGATGATTTCCATCTAGTAGAATGCTTTGACTGTCAGGCAAACCGGTGTGTGATTACTCCAGCTTGCGGGTTACGTAGAGCTTTAAATAGAGCACTCAAGGCGTATCTAATGATACTAGATGAATATACATTAGCGGACTTTCTCAATAACAAGGATGTATTAGCAAATTTACTTTTTAATGATAGACAAGATATATGATAAAATAAGTTCGGAAATAGATTTTTAGGAGGATTACTTATGGAAAAAGTATTAGTTTTTGGACATCAAAATCCAGATACAGACACAATTACTTCTGCGATTGTATACGCTTATTTAAAGAATGCTATTGGGGTAGAGGCAGAGGCGGTTCGTTTAGGAGAATTAAATAACGAAACTAAATATGCGCTTGAAAAGTTTGGTTTTGAAGCTCCACGATTGATAAAAAATGTAGAAACTGAAGCGACAAAAGTAATTCTAGTAGATCACAATGAAAAACAGCAAAGTGCTATTGGAATAGAAGAAGTTCAAATTACAGAGGTTATTGATCATCATCGTATTGCTAATTTTGAAACGGCAGATCCTTTATATTATCGTGCAGAGCCAGTAGGGTGTACAGCTACGATAATCAATAAAATATTTAAAGAAAAAGGTGTCGATATTCCATCTAATATTGCAGGATTGATGTTATCAGCTATCGTTTCGGACACATTATTATTTAAATCACCAACATGCACAGAAGAAGATATTACAGCTGCACGCGAGCTAGAAAAAATGGCAGGAGTAAACGTTGAGGAGTATGGACTAGCTATGCTAAAAGCAGGGGCTGACCTTAGCGATAAGAGCCTAGAAGACCTACTTTCCCTGGATGCAAAAGAATTTAGTATGGGAGAGCATAAAGTAATCATTGCTCAAGTGAACGCTGTCGATGTAAATGATGTGATGGGACGTCAGGATCAATTAGAGGAATTAATTAACCTTGAAATTCAAGAAAAAGAATTAGACCTCTTCTTCTTCGTTGTAACAGACATATTAAATAACGACTCTGTTGCTTTAGCTTTAGGTAAAATGGCGCTAAAAGCAGAGACTGCATTTAATGTAACATTTGTTAATAATGTTGCGCTTTTAAAAGGCGTGGTATCTCGTAAGAAGCAAGTAGTACCAGCGTTAACAGAGGCTTTAGCCGAATAAATTAAAATATAAAAACTTCCTAGTAAACTTACTAGGAAGTTTTTTTTATAATTATTTTCTTCTAGGTAACAAATCATTTTAGGAAGAAAATAAATTAATCGAAGGATAATTGTTATTTATAGTTCGAATAGGGTATATACCATAGAGTATAAAAATTGGAGGTAAGAAATATGAGTTGGATTGAAACCATTGTGGATGGATTAAACAATGTGTTATGGACTTATATATTGATTGCTTTGCTCATTGGAGCAGGGTTGTATTTTACAATTAGTACGAGGTTTGTGCAATTTCGTTTATTTGGTGAGATGTTTCGCTTAATCACAGAAAAAAAAGAAGATAAAAGTGGAGTTTCTCCCTTTCAGGCATTTACAATTAGCACAGCATCCCGCGTAGGTACTGGTAATATTACCGGGGTAGCTTTAGCAATTGGTATAGGAGGACCTGGGGCTGTTTTTTGGATGTGGGTCATAGCTATTATCGGAATGGCTACGGCTTTTATAGAAAGTACTTTAGCGCAAGTATATAAGGTAAGGGATGGAGATAGCTTCCGAGGTGGTCCTGCTTATTATATTGAAAAGGCATTAGGTAGTCGTAAACTTGGAATAGTTTTTAGTATCCTATTAATCTTGTGTTTTGGCTTCATATTTAATGCAGTGCAGTCTAATACAATAGCTGCTTCAGTAGGGGATGTATTTAACATTCCTCCATACATTATCGGGATAGTATTAGTGTTACTAACAGCAATTATAATTTTTGGCGGAGTACATAGAATTGTCAGTGTCACCCAAATAGTGGTACCTGTAATGGCAGTATTCTATTTGGCTATAACACTTTTTGTAGTTATTACTAATATTTCAGAAATTCCCGCAGTATTCAAACTAATTATTACACATGCGTTTGGCCTAGAGGAAGCAGTAGGAGGAACAATTGGTGCTGCAATCATGCAAGGGGTTAGACGAGGATTATTTTCGAATGAAGCAGGTATGGGTAGTGTACCAAATGCTGCAGCGACAGCAAGTGTATCTCATCCGGCAAAACAAGGGCTTGTTCAAAGTTTAGGGGTATTCTTCGATACCATTATTATCTGTTCAGCAACCGCATTTATTATCATTTTAGCTGGGCTCTATAGTACTGGGGAGGATGACGGTGTCATCCTGACTCAAAATTCCTTGGCAGTACATGTAGGTGAATGGGCTCCTTATTTTGTGGCCATAGCAATTATTTTCTTTGCCTATAGCTCTGTTATGGGGAACTATTACTACGGAGAAACTAATATAGAATTTATGAATGCTGGCAAGGGCTGGCTTACTGCCTATCGTTTTCTTGTATTAGGAATGGTAATGTTCGGCTCCCTTGCACACGTTCAGCTTGTTTGGACCCTAGCAGATTTATTTATGGGTTTAATGGCCACAATGAATATAGTAGTCATTATACTTTTAGGTAAAGTAGCCTTTAAAGTATTGGATGACTTTACAAGGCAACGAAAAAAAGGACAGGATCCAACATTTTATGCAAAAACAATTCCAGGTCTGAAAAACACAGAATGCTGGGAAGAGGAAGATAGATAAAGAATAAGTCTGCTTTTCCTTAAGGGAAGCAGGCTTTTTTGTATCGTACAAGCTAGGGAAGTAGCAAGTAACATTCTACATTCCTTATCAACTATCTTAACGACACGTTTTGTTCTAGTATGTGCGGGTACAAAAAGTTTAAGAGAATTAATGTACCTTTATCTAGCATTGACCAAAATGAGAACGTAAAAGACCTACAAGCAGTATAAAAAACAACTAAATAAACATCTCTTTCCATTTTATATTCGTTTTAGTTGAATAAAGTTTGCTGAATAGATAGAAACTAGTAAAAAGGAGGAAAAATGATGACAAAAACAATTTTACCCGGGAACTCAGAGTCCTATTGGCTATCTACCAATGATCTTCCGTTTTTTCCAAAACTAAATGAAAATATAGAAGTTGATGTGCTGATTGTGGGAGCAGGTTTAACAGGAATAACAGCTGCATATCTATTAAGCAAGAGTGGAAAATCAGTAGCTGTTATTGAGGGAAGTAAAATTTTAAATGGTACAACAGGTTTTACTACCGCTAAGGTAACAACCCAACATGGACATGTTTATCAACAGCTTATTGATACTTTTGATGTTGAGAAAGCCCGACTATATTATACTGCACAAAATGAGGCACTTAATTTCATAGAACAAACTGTTTCCGATTTAAATATTAAATGTGATTATGAAAAAGTACCTGCTTACATATATGCGGATACCGAAAAAGGGGTAGAAATTGTAAGAAAAGAAATGGATGCCTATCAGAAGATAGGGATTGGTCCTGCTTCATTAACAAAAGAAACAGAGCTTCCTTATGAAGTAAAGGAAGCCCTCAAACTAGAAAATCAAGGGCAATTTCATCCAGTAAAGTTTGCAAAGGCATTAGTGGACTTTTCTATCGAGAATGGTGTCCATTTTTTTGAGGAGACACGAGCCAAAGACCTTAATTTAGAAAATGTAGTAGAAACGGTTGATGGTCACAAGATTAAGGCGAAAAAAATTCTCGTTTGCAGTCACTTTCCTTTTAATGATGAAAACGGTTTGTATTTTACACGTTTAGAATCAAATAGATCCTACGTAGTAGCCGCTCCTGCCGATAAAAAGTTTCCAAAAGGGATGTACATTAACGTAGAACAACCAACTAAATCGATACGCTCTACTCTTGGTTCTGACGGTAGAAGATATATCCTTTTAGGAGGTGAAGGTCACGTAACCGGTAGAAATGAGGGAGACACCACTGCGAACTATGAGGCATTAGCAGCTTTCGGACGTGAAAAATTTAATTTTGAACAGTACAATTATCGATGGTCTGCACAGGATTTGGAGTCATTAGACAAGGTTCCATATATAGGTGCAATGACTTCAAGCAAGCCAAATGTATTAGTTGCAACAGGATATCGCAAATGGGGAATGACTAATAGTATAGTCGCAGCTAAAATTATGGTAGATAACGTATTATCGAAAGAAAATGGGTTTTCAGAATTTTTTTCACCTACAAGATCTAAAATGAAAAAAGAAGATATTACTAAATTTACAAAAGCCAACGCTAGTGTAGCGAAGGAGTTTGTTAAAGGCAAGACAGAAAAAGTAGATCTTCAGCTAGAGGATTTAAAAGAAGGCACAGGAGATATTGTAAAAGTAGACGGTAAAAAGGTAGGAGCCTACAAGGACCAGGATGGAAAAGTGTATTTAGTAAAGCCTGTATGTACACACATGGGATGTGATGTAGCTTTTAACAATGCAGAAAGCTCGTGGGATTGTCCATGTCATGGTTCCCGTTTTAATTACAAGGGCGAAGTGTTAGAGGGACCTACGTTTGAACCATTAGAAAAATTAAATTAGCTGTTTCTAAGAGCGTCGGAAACTAGCTTAAAAGTCGAGAAAGAGGAACCATGCTTTCTCGGCTTTTTTTGTCTTTTTAACTTCCACCTATTGTCTTCCTAAAATATATCGATTAAAATTATCGATATACATGAAGGGTGTGAATGATATGAAAAGGAGAAGAGGTTTCGTGCAGCTGGCTATCCTTCATTTGCTTGATGAAGAGCCGAAGCATGGATATCAAATAATGAAGGAATTAGAATATCGCTCTGGTGGCTTTTATTCGGCAAGTGCCGGAACAGTCTATCCTGCATTACAGGAGTTGATGGAGCAGGAAATGATTGAGTTACTACCTGATTCAGGTAAGAAGGTATATTCTCTAGGGAGCAAAGGCAGAACTCGCCTAACCGAACATTCCAATAAAAAAAAGAGTGATTTTTGGGAAGACTGGAAGGCTAGATGGGAATGGCAAAATTCAGAGGAAGCAACCCAACTAAAAGAAGTGATCGATCAATGGGAAAATGAACTAAGAAAGGCGATTAAAGCCTCAAGGAAGGATAAAGATAGTACTTCCAGACTGATTGAATTTATTCAAGATACGACAAATCAATTACAAAAAGAAATACAAAAGAAAGGAGAGGAAACATGAAGTCTCTACAAAAGCTACTTCAATATTTAAAGCCATACACTCTTTTTGCCATATTAGCCCCTCTCCTAATGTGTATAGAAGTGGCAATGGACTTACTTCAACCTACAATTATGCAGCATATCATTGATAACGGGATTGCACAGAGTGACAATGCTTATGTTATTCAGATGGGATTATTGATGCTCGTCACTGCATTCGTAGGTTTAATAGGTGGAGCTGGGTGTACGGTTTATAGCTCTAAGGCTGCAGTCAATTTTGCTGCAGATATTCGAAGAGATGTTTTTCGAAAAACACAGCAGTTTTCTAGCAGAAATACAGACACATATGGGGCAGGAAAGCTAATCACGATTGTTACAAATGATGTCACTTCTGTCCAACAAGCTTTAATGATGACACTTCGCGTATTTGTAAGGGGCCCACTTTTGTTCATAGGCTCCGTTATTATCGTATGGGTCACAGCAAGAGAGTTATTCCCGGTCTTACTTGTAACCATTCCTATTTTGATGGCATTCATTTATTTCTTTTCTTCTAAAACTGGAAAGCTCTTCGTAAAGGTCCAAAAAGCTATGGATAAGGTGAACACTAAGCTACAGGAGACCTTCTCTGGAATTCGAGTAATTAAGGCATTCAATCGGAAGAATTATGAAATGGATTCCTTTAAGGATGTTAATGACACTTTAACAAAAAGAAACATGGCAGCGGAACAAGTTATCCTATCCCTTATGCCTGTAATGTTATTTGTAGTTAATGTTGGGGTCGTTTTTGGTATGTGGATGGGTGCTATAAAAGTCGATGAAGGGACTATGCAGGTTGGGGTCATACTTGCTTTTATTAATTACCTTAACATTATTATGAATGGCCTTATATCTAGTAGCCATGTATTAATGCAAATCACCCGTTCCTTTACTTCTGCTAATCGTATTCAACAAGTGTTAGAGACGGTAGTAGATATTGAAGAACCAGTAAATCCAATACATACTAGCGACATAAAGGGTTCGGTAGAATTTGACCAAGTTAACTTTAGCTATAGTAAAAATGGAGAGTATGTCTTAAAAAACATTTCCTTCTATGCTGGCGCTGGAGATACAATCGGTATTATTGGTTCAACAGGAAGTGGTAAGTCTACATTAGTAAAACTTATATCCCGGTTATATGATCCAGACACGGGTACCATTCGAATAAGTGGAAAAGATTTAAAGGATTACTCGTTAGAGGAATTGCGAACTTTAATAGGTTTTGTTCCTCAAAAGGCAACCTTGTTCTCTGGTACGATTGAGGAAAATCTAAGCTATGGGAAAGAAAATGCAAATCAAGATGAAATGGAGATAGCTGCTCGTTCAGCGGTAGCATATGAGTTTATCGAGAGATTGGATAAAGGATTCAATCATGAGCTCATGCAGGGTGCAACCAATCTATCTGGTGGGCAAAAACAGCGTCTTTCTATGGCTCGAGCATTCATCCGCCATCCTAAAATACTTGTTTTTGATGATTCAACTTCAGCCGTAGATGCATTATCGGAAGCTGCTATTCAAAAAACGTTAAGAGATCACTATGGAGAAACAACAGTTTTTATCATTTCTTCAAAGGTATCTTCCATTATGGATGCCGACCAAATACTAGTGATAGATGATGGAGAGATTGAAGCAGCTGGTACGCATGAAGAGCTTCTTCAAATGAGCCAGGTGTATAGAGATATTTATGAGACACAAAGTGGGAAGGGGGTTCTATCAGATGAATAAAGCATCTACTCCACCACCAAATGCCATGGGCCGAGCGAGAGGGCCGAGAGGATTCGGAGGACCAGTTGTTAAAGCAAAGGATAGCAAGGGTACGATCAAACGAATATGGCGCTATATGGAAAAGCAAAAAATAGCATTGATAGCAGCCAGTGGCCTTGTCATTATTTCGACCTTGCTGAATTTGCTGGCCCCATATTTGATAGGGGTAATTATCGATGATTATATTATTCCAAAGGATTTAGATGGCACTATTCGATTCTTAATATTTTTAGGAATAGTATACATTGCTTCTTCCGTTTTCACATGGCTCCAAACATTTTTAATGGTACGTGTATCGCTAAAAACTATTCAAACACTTCGACAAGATTTGTTTAATAAGTTCCAAACATTATCGTTGCGTTTTTTTGATAAACGGACACATGGAGATCTCATGAGTCGAGTCACGAATGATATAGAGAGTCTTAATAATGCATTGAGTCAAAGCGTTATTCAAATATTTTCCTCTGTTCTGATGGTAGCCGGCGTTACGATTGCTATGTTTGCTTTGAACTGGTTATTAGCTATAGTAGCACTACTAATCATACCGCTTATCATATTTACAACGAAGAAAATAATAAAATATAGCAGTAGTAACTTCATTAAGAGACAGCGTGATTTAGGAGAGTTAAATGGTTTCATCGAGGAGTCAATTTCAGGTAATGAGGTAATTACCCTGTTTGGTCAAGAAGAAAATACATTTAATAAATTTTCCGTAGTGAATGAGCGTTTGAGAGGATCAGCAATGGCTGCGGATACAGTATCAGGTTTTCTTGGACCTATTAATAACTTTATAAATAATCTTGGGTTGGCCCTTATTATTGGAGTTGGTGCGCTTATGACTGTTCAGGAAATGGCTACCGTTGGGATCATTGCAGCTTTTGTTACCTATTCCCGACAGTTCTTCCGTCCGATTAACCAATTATCTAACTTACTAAATACTTTTCAATCCGCAATTGCTGGGGCAGAGAGGGTATTTGAGATTATGGATGAATCCCCAGACATGGTGGATAGGACAAATGCCATAGAAATAGAATCTTTGAAGGGTACTGTAGAATTTTCTCATGTGAATTTCTCCTATGAGAAGGGAGAATCTATCTTAAGGAACATTAGCTTCCAAGCAAAAGCAGGAGAGAAGATTGCACTAGTTGGTCCGACTGGTTCTGGTAAAACAACCATTATAAATTTACTAATGCGCTTTTACGATATTGATTCTGGAAAAATTCAAATAGATGGAATTGATATACAAGACTATAAAGTTAACAAGCTACGTGAAAAAATTGGGATTGTGCTTCAGGATACATTCTTGTTTTCAGGTACGATTATGGAGAATATCCGATATGGGCGATTAGATGCTTCTGATGACGAAGTAGTTGAGGCTGCTAAACTAGCATCAGCACATGGGTTTATCAAGCATTTGCCGGAGCAGTATGAAACACTCATTACATCAGGTGGATCGAGCTTAAGCCAAGGCCAAAGACAGCTACTGGCTATCGCTAGAGTGATTTTGGCTGATTCCGATATACTAATATTAGATGAAGCTACTTCTAGTATAGATACGAAAACAGAGATTGAAATACAACGTGGACTAAATAGATTATCAGAAGGACGAACTAGCTTTGTCATTGCGCATAGGCTAAAAACAATTGAAAATGTAGACAGAATCTTAGTAATTCATCAAGGTGAGCTTATTGAATCAGGGACTCACCAGGAATTATTACAGAAAAAAGGCTTTTATTTTGAGCTATATGAAAGTCAATTTAAAATATAAAAGGAAAAGTTCTCTGGGGATTGTCAATGGCCTCAGAGGACTTTTTTTAAATAAAAGTAATTTAGTACTAGCAACTTTAGGGTGGTAAAGTAAAATATAAGTCGAATTATATAAAAAAAGAAAGGAATATTAGTATGAAAGTAGCGATAATTTTTCACGTTTAAGTGCTATTTTCAGAAGGTACTTTCACAACTTAAAGATATGGCTTTTAACATAAAAATATACAATAATTAAGATAAGAAAAAAAAGGAATAGAGGTGAAAAAAATGGAGAGAACGTTTTCAGTCAAACTATTATTTGAACATATTTCCTCGCCTGAATCTATGCCTAATAAAACATTTGAAGAAACGATAAACATCGTTCGAGCACCTCGATTCGAAGATGTAGATCGTTTAGTAAAGGAACATTTTAAAGACGTCACTTATACCAATGCCTTTGGAGAAAAGACAGTAATAAAATTAGTGATGATTCTTGATGTTTTCGAAATGGTTGATAAAATCGAAGAATCATTAGAATTTGCGGAAGTCTACAGTCACCATATTATTTTAGACGAAGCAGTACAATTAGATAGAACATATTGAATAGATTATCAAAAAAGGTCCCCAGTTCAGAGAACTGGGGACCTTTAAATGTTAAAAAAATTATATTGCTTTGAATCCAGGTTTGATTGATGTGATTTCTGGTTTGTCATTCACAGCAAGTAAGTCACCAAAAGCAGTAATTTCTGGTTTGTCATTCACAGCAAGCAAGTCACCAAAAGAAGTAATCTCTGGTTTGTCATTCACAGCAAGCAAACCACCAATGGAAGTGATCTCCGGTTTGTCATTCACAGCAAGGTTATGTGAAGAAGTGATTTCTGGTTTATCGTTAACAGCTAGATTAAAAGATGATCCTGATACTATTGCAAGTAAACCAAGACCACAAAGTGTTCCACAAACTAATTTTTTCATGATAATTCCTCCCAAGTAGATACTTTTGATTGTTTCATATGATAATTAAATCCATGTTCGTAATAAATAGTAGACAATTTATATTTTTTATCAGATGCAAGTTTCTTAGCTAACACAAAGCAATATATAGAACAATACTTATATTCTTGTTTACTTTCAAAATAATCTAGAATATTTTTAAATGTGCTAATTAAATCCACTTCTTCAAAAAGAAGTGCCTCGTATACTTTAAAATGATTTTCATAAAATGCTCGGGTATTTTCAGGTAACTCGTTTAAAAGTTTAATACCATCTTCTAACCATAAGATAGAATTCTCAAGATCACCATTTTTATAATATTCTTTTAAAACTGATAAGCTGGTTACTATCCTCTGTATAGGATTGACTTTAGATTTTAAGCTATTTTGGAAATGAAATAAAGCTTTTTCATGATCCTTTAGTAAAGAATATGCTGCTCCCAAATTATGCTCTATCATGCCTATAAATTTTAATGAGTCTATTTTAGAGCTTATCTCTTTTGCCTTTTTGTAGGTAGCTATAGCTTCTGTTAGTACCCCGCTATCTTTTTGGGCAATACCTAAAATCACTAAACATTCTATAGAGCGTTCAATCAATATTTCTTGATTAAAATAGGATAATGCAGATTTAACATAATCTATTGCTAATATATATCTAGACTCGGAAAGAAGCGCTAAACTCGATATATAGTAAAGTTCTGCCATTTCCCAATCTTCCATACGGTAATTTTTAATTATAGTAAATATTTGCGTAAGTATTTCTGAAGACTGTCTGAATTGGTTATTTTGATAAGCTATAATACCTTGAATTGTTGAAAGATAAAAAAGTTGTTCAGTATCCATTTCTTTTTTAAATTCTTCTAAGATTGCTAAATTTGTATGAATTTCGTTAGCGCAATTAGGTAACATAAGCATCAGTCTTGTTTCCATTACTAGAAGAGTAAGTCTATTAGGTTCAAATGGATGTTCCTCTATGTAAATATGGACATCTTGATATAGACTTTTTGCTTTTTGTTTATCTCGAGAGTTTATGACTGATTTAAAAAGTGATTTGAAGTACGATAATTTTGCTTCATCACCATCATTATTTAATGCATCTAAAGGCACGTTTAATCGTTTTAATAAGTGTTGCTGTATATCCTCACTAGGGATAACTAACCCATTTTCTATTCTACTTAAGTAAGAAGGAACGCAAATACCTGAAGCTAGATACTCCTGCTTCATATTTTGTCTTTGGCGTTCTAATTTGATTAGCTGCCCTATATTCACCTAATTCAACCCCCCTCGAGTAGGATCTTAATAGGAAACAAAATCAGATACTATAATAAAGATAGCATAAAAAAACTGAAAAAAGTATAGAATTGAATTATTATGAAAGTGAACAGCGAAATAGGTCAAAAAAGTGAGGTTTTCTTCGTTCACTTTCATAAAATAGTTATGTTTCTTTTAAATTTTGTTATTAATTGGATTTAAATTGAATTAATTTTACTACAGTGTTTCTTGACTAAGATAGTAGTTTAGAGACTTCAAAGTAAAATATTTACATTATAATTTTGTTTTTTTAGGTGAATTTTGAGGGTTAAGTAATTTTATTCACAATCTACTAAAAATATTACTGATGGTGTTTATGTGATTATCAAGACAACCCTTGGCCTTGAGTGAATTCTCTATACAACTCATGGTGATTTATTAATTCCTCGTGTGTACCTTTGCCTGTAATTTTCCCTTGTTCTAAGAAGAATATTTGATCTGCATGGATAATAGTAGCTAAACGGTGAGCGATGATTAGAGTGGTGCGACCTTTCATCAGCCGTTCTAAAGCTTCTTGAACAAAAGTTTCTGATCCACTATCTAAGTTTGAGGTAGCCTCATCCAACAGTAGTATCTTAGGATCATGTAAAAGGGCTCTCGCAATAGCAATTCGTTGTCTTTGTCCACCTGAAAGCTTCATACCTCGTTCGCCTACCAATGTATCGTATTTGTCTGGTAACTCTTCGATAAAGGAAGAGGCATTTGCCGATTCTGCTGCAGCTTTAATTTTTTCCATGGAGGGAATATCGGTCATTCCATAAGTCATATTGGACAAAATCGTTCCACTCATTAAAGGACTCTCCTGTGAGACGTAAGCCATCTTCGAACGCCAATCTCTTAAAGAAAGTTCTTGGATAGGAGAGTTGTTAAAATAGATAACACCATCGTTTGGCTCATAAAACCTTTCAAGTAAAGAAAATATAGTTGTTTTACCTCCACCACTTGGACCTACAAAGGCGGTAACTGTACCTGGTTTAGCTTCAAACGAAACTCCGTTAATGACTTTTTTGTCTTCTCCATACGAAAAATGAACATCCAGGAATGTTATAACACCATCCTCCAATGGTTTGTTTGCCTCTTGTTCAATAGGCTCACTTTCCATTTTAAATATCTCTTGAATACGTTCTGTTGCTCCAACCGCCTTCTGAAAGGAGGTAAAGAAAGTGGCCATTTGAGCAAAAGGAAATATAATTTGGACAAGATAGAAGATAATAGCAACAAGATCTCCAGCGGAGAGATTGCCATTAGAGACCTGTAAGCCTCCATAGCCTAATATGACCACTAAAATTCCCATCATTATAAGTGTCATTAAAGGGGATATGAATGCCTGGATTTTTGCTTCCTTTAAACCGAATCGATATAAGCTATGAATGGCTTCTCCGCCACTAGCTGTTTCGGTACGTTCTGCACGATATGATTTAACGAGTCTTATCTCAGAAAGTACTCTGCCAAGCAATCCAGAAAAAGAGGCCATTTCTTTTTGAGTAGCCTTAGCTACCTTATGCATCTTGGAGCCAAGAGGAATCATAATTGCCATGCTTAATGGTACGCTAATCAGCATAATCAGTGTCATTTTCCAATCGATGAAAAATAAAATAATAACTGAACCAATTATCGTTATTATGCCTGACACAAAATTGACTAAATGGTCGGTAACCAATGATTTTAATGTGGTCGTGTCCTGTGTGATACGACTCATTGTCTCGCCGCTTTCATGGCGATCATAATAAGGGACGGGTAGATGGAGAACCTTACTCCACAGTTTCCTTCTTAAATCAGCAACTACAAACTCACCAATGTAAGATAAGAGATAATAGGAGAACCCTCCGAATACCGCCTGCAATATAAATACACCCAATAATATGAGAATAAGTGTCCAGTTGAAGGAAGCAGAGGTTAAAGAATCAACCAAGGTTTTAGTTACTAAAGGTACAACTAGACTAATGACAGTGCTCAATAAGGAAAGGACTATTGCTAAAATAGCCATTTTGATTGGCCATTTTAAACTCTTCAGTAATTGAAAAAAGTTTTTAGTGGATGAGGACATCCTAAACACTCCTTTCTTCTTTGTAAATTTTTAAAGAAAAAAATCGTGCAAACAGTGAGTTGCACGATACTTATAATGCCTTAGTCTCTGCTTTAGGTCTCTTTTGTAGTTCTACAACTAGCGGATCCGCAGACATTTCTAACAGACTAGCTTGTTTGTTTTGCAATTCTAATCGCATTTTTTCCGTTTCTAATAGGAAATTGTCATATCTTAATTTTTCTAGTTCAATTTCGTCCTTGATTACTTTAGATTTCATAGATTGCATTTTGCGTAAATGGGTTGTCCAAATTGCGGTTAAAGGGATTGAAAAAACCATCACTACAGCAACGAATCCAATAAAAAGTCCAAAAAAGTCTTCCATGTTATTTCCTCCTATTTCTTTTTCCCTAGTATATACGAAAAATAAAGAAAATAGTTTCCAATTAGTAAAGTAATTTCAAAAAAAGGAAAAGCTATTCTATTAGGTGTGTATCGACCATTAGAATAGCTTTTCAAGATTTTCTATTTATTTAGGTAGGCCCAAGCGTATTGAGCATAAAGCTCTGCTCCTGTTGCAAGTGCATCCTCATCGATATTAAAGTTTCCGTGGTGGTGGGCCCATTCTGTATCCTTTTCTGGATTTCCACTTCCTACAAGGGCAAAGCTTCCAGGTGCCTTTGTTAAAAATGCTGAGAAATCCTCTCCGCCCATAGTAGGCTTTTCGTTATAAACTGAATCAGGGCCAAATGCTTCAGCCGCAACCTGTTGAACAAGTTTTGCGCTTTCTTCCTCGTTGTCTACCGCATCAGTTCCACGTGTGTATTCTACCTCTGCTGTCGCTCCGTAAATAGCAGCCACGTTTTCAGCATACTGGGTAAGGGATTTTTCAATAAAATCACGAGTTTCGGGATGGAAGGTACGAACAGTTCCCTCAATCTCTGCATTTTCTGCAATTACATTGAACCTCGTACCAACCACCATCTTTCCGATTGTTAATACTGCCGGGCTTTGCGGGTCGATTGTCCGCGATACGACTGTCTGAACATTCATCACAAAGGAAGAAGCTACAAGAGCAGCATCAATACATGCCTCAGGTATCGCCCCATGTCCACCGCGTCCTTTAAATTTAACTGTGAAAAGATCTGCTGCTGCAAACGAAGGGCCAGGTGTGCAGGATACTTTGTTGGTCGGCATTTGTGACCAGATATGTATACCGAAAACATTGTCCACGCCTTCCATAGCACCCTGTGCTACCATAGCTTTAGCACCCTGAGCGACCTCTTCGGCAGGTTGAAAAAATAACCGAACATTCCCTGGCAGCTGATCCTTCACCACTGATAAAGCCTTGGCAGCGATTAATAGCATGGACGTATGAGCATCGTGTCCACAAGCATGCATTTTTCCATCTGTCTTAGAAGCGTAAGGGACGTCATTTAGCTGCTGGATGGATAATGCATCCATGTCACCTCGAAGAGCCACTGTCTTTCCAGCGGGATTTCCTTTAATCTCTGCTATAACACCAGTCGGATTGGTTTTTCGATAGGAGATTCCTAGTTTTTCTAAATAATCACAAACAAATTCCGTCGTTTTAAACTCTTCAAATGACAATTCAGGCTCACTATGCAATGTTCTGCGTAATTGGACTAGTTCCTTACTATTGTTTTTTATAGATTCTTTAATTTGATTGTTTATCATGCTGTCCCTCCGTTAGTCGTAATGCTGTTTCATATAAAATAGTTGCCCCTTTAGCAAGATCGTTTACATCGGACCATTCCTCTGGGCAATGGCTTAATCCATCTCTGCTAGGGATGAAAATCATTCCACAAGCTGTGTAATCGGAGAAAATCATAGCATCATGTCCTGCACCACTGTTGATATGACAATAGGGAATGTCAAGTTTCTCGCAGGTTTCAGTTAAAATAGTACCAATATTTTCGTCCATCATTTTTGGAGTAGTATAAAGCAACTGCTCTATAGTAGTTCGTATGGTTGGGGTGGTCTTAGATTCAATCAGTTGCCTCACTTTACTAATCGAGTACTGAACATTTTTTTCATCTCCAGAACGAATGTCTACTGAAAAAATCACTTTGTTTGGAATCACATTGGAACCGTTAGGGAAAACTTCTAGCTGACCTGTTGTAATAACTGTTCCATGTCCAATTTCCTCAGCTAGCTTTGGAAATGTTGATATTATTTCGGCTGCTATTACTAATGCATCTGCCCTTCTGTCCATAGGGGTAGTACCTGCATGGCCGGCCATGCCTTGGACAGTGACTTCTAGCTGGGTCAGCCCCACGACTGCATCAACTACTCCAATGGATATATTTTTTTCCTCCAGAATAGGGCCTTGCTCAATATGTAGTTCCAAGAAGGCTTTAATTGATTTTGGGTCACGGTATTTTTCCTTTGTACAATCCAAGCCAATACTAGTCATAGCTTCTTTTATAGAAATACCGTCTTTATCAACGAGGGCTTGAAAATCTTCCTCTGACAATAATCCCATCATTCCCCTTGAGCCCATTAATCCTCCACCATAGCGAGTTCCTTCCTCCTCAACCATGGCAATAATCTCAAGCGAGTTAACTGGTTGGATTTGCTGTTCCTGATAAAGAGCTGCGACCTCTAATCCTACTATTACACCAGCAGCTCCGTCATAAGCCCCTCCGTTTGGCACGGAGTCGAAATGAGAGCCAACTAAAACAGAGGGGGCTTCAGGGTTAGAGCCTACTAATTTACCAAATATGTTACCTAAGCCATCCTCCGATACAGAGAGGTTATATTCTTTCATTTTATCTTTAATATAGTTTCTAGCATCTAAGTCATCCTTTGAATATGTAAGTCTAGTCACTCCAGCTCCAGGAGTTGCTGTATATTCACTTAATAGGTTAATATGCTGTTCAATTCTTTGCTGATTGGCTATCATTCTATCACTCCTTATAAAAATCCTACGAAAATACCAGCTAGAATAACAGATACAACAGTTACACTGATGAATCCTCCTACTAGCATTGGAGGAAGCATGTGACTAGTTAAAACTTCCCTTTCCTTCTCGTCCTCTGTTAAAGCCTTTATAACTTCATTTGTAATGATGTAATCAGCAGGGAAACCGTATAAAGCAGTTAAAGAAACAGCAAATGCCATGTTTTTGCTTACCTTTAAAATTTTCCCGATGATAAAGGAGAATATGTACATTCCAATTACACCTAGAACGATTGTCCCCACCAAAGGATAAAGAATTTCCATGATCATGGAAGGTGTAGCATTTTTTAAAGCATCGAAAACAAATAGCATTAAAACAAGAATACAAATACCAAAGCTATTTGCCTTTTGAAGTACGTTACGTTCTAAGAATCCGACACTTCCAGCAATAATGCCAAATAATAAGCAGAGAACAAAGGGACTAATTTCTACAATAGGATTTAAAAGAGTAGAAACTCCATATGCAAGGAACCCGACAAACGCTAATCTAAATAGCTTGAAGTAATCTGAATTGTATTTGGTAGGTAAATTTTTAAACATTTTAAGTTCTTCTTTTGAATCCTCAGTTGAATTTTCTAGTTGCCCAGCAATAGTTAATTTTCCTTGACGGAACTTGTTAAGTAGATCCTTTCCTTCTTTTTTGAGAACAATTGAGGTGAGGGGATACCCTGCAAATCCCTGCATAACGTAGATAACGATTGCAAATACAGACAAAGTTGTAAGTCCTGCATTTGCCGCACCTTCTGACATGATTAATGCAGATACAACGCCACCAACTAATGGAGGGATAGCTACCACAACAGTTTCAAAATCAAACAATAGAATTCCAATCGTGAATAGAGCGACAATTATACCTAAAATACCAGCTAATGATATTAAAATAGTTTTCCATTGTTCCTTTAGCTGTTGAAGAGAAAGAAGTGTTCCCATATTAGTGATTAGCAGGTAAATCATCATAGTTGCAACTACAGGTGGTACTCCTGCTATAGATACGATTTCCTTAGGGAAAAAGGTCCAATAGCCAATGATGAAAAGGACGGCTGAAACAAAAACAGAGGGGATCCAGGCCTTTGTTCGAGTGGAGACCAATTCTCCAATAAATAAAATAGCAATAACTATAACTAAAGCAAGCATTTGCGGCATAATTTTCCGTCCTTTCTGACAATAAAGAATAATCAATACATTAACATAAAACTTTATCGGAATAAAGTATATAATATATTTCAGAATAATTAATTTATTAATAAAATTATGTAAGTGTTTTCATTGAGAAATATAAAAAAAGGCATTTCCATTTCTTATGGAATGCCCTTTTTCATAAATTTTTTTATTCAGCAGGATTCAGTTCTAACTCTACTGTAATTTTAATATCTTCTCCAACTAATACGCCGCCTGTTTCAAGTGCTTGGTTCCAAACTAAGCCAAAGTCTTTGCGGTTTATCTTAGTCTCTGCCGAGAAAGCAACTACTTCTTGCCCCCAAGGATTTTTGCCTTTACCACCATACTCAACCTCGAATGTAACTGGCTTAGTTACGTCTTTAATCGTAATGTCACCTGTTACATCGTATTCGCCTACGTCAGTAGTTTTAATATCTGTTGCTACAAATTTAATATTTGGATACTTTTCAGCATCGAAGAAATCTTCTGATCGTAAATGATTATCACGATCCTCATGATTAGTATTAATGGAATTAACGTCAATATTAAAATTAATTTCTGCACCTGTTAAGTCTTCAGCAGTTCCTTCTAAATCAGCAGTGAAGTTAGTAAAGCTTCCTTTTACCTTAGAAACCATCATGTGTTTTACAGAAAAATCGATACTAGAATGTGCTGCGTCCAAGTTAAATTTTGTCATTTTCATTTCCTCCTATAAATCTATTTTTATGGCTCCATCATCTAAAAGATGGATGTGGACTCAAATATTTTATATTTGAGAGTCGTGAGCAACTTGCTACAAGTTACTTTATGTAAGTAACTATAATTTAATAATATGATTACGTCAAGTAATTTAATTACTTTGGTTTTACAAAAAATATGAAAAGGCGTATAATGCGTAGTGATAGAGGTGAATTATATGAAAGAATTATCATTGTGTCCGCGACTTTCCAAGGCTATGGAGTTGTTAGGTAAAAGATGGACAACTTTAATTATTTATCAATTATTAGATGGCTCTAAAAGATTTAATGAAATAGAGTCTTCTCTTCCTATTAGTGGACGTTTGTTGTCTGAACGATTAAAAGAGCTTGAGAGAGAAGGTATTGTTCAGAGAACTCTTTTTTCTGAGGTGCCAGTTCGAGTAGAATATAACCTAACTGACAAAGGAATGGCCCTTAAAAATGTTATAACTGGGATTGAAAATTGGTCCAAGGATTGGTTATAATAATAAACTTGAAAATTTATATAGGAAAACGCATACTATGTAAGGTGACAGGTTAAAGAAGAAAGGATTGTCTTTTTTGAACAAACAAGTATGGTACCAAGACTTAATTACAAAGCTAGACCCAAATAATGTAAAAATAGATGAATCACTTCATGTACACACGATGACACGTATGGGTGGCATGGCTGACTTATTTGTTACACCTGAAAATGAGGATGAAGCAGCTTTCATAGTTGATTACACTCATAAAAATAAAATTCCTCTGTTATTGTTAGGCAATGGTTCTAATATGGTTGTAAGAGATGGGGGAGTACGTGGCATTGTTCTTTCCTTAGAAAAGCTGAATAAAATCATTATTGAAGCTAATCATGTATATGCTGAAAGTGGTGCTGCTATTATTGATGTTTCTAAAGCAGCTGCGAAGGAATCATTAGCAGGATTAGAATTTGCGTGCGGTATTCCGGGAACAGTTGGTGGAGCAATGGCTATGAATGCTGGAGCTTATGGCGGAGAAATCAAGGATATAATCTTGCAATGTACCGTTCTTACACCTAGCGGAGAAAAACTTATTCTTTCAAAAGATGAGCTGGAGTTAGAGTATCGTAAAAGCATCATTACGAAAGAGGGCTACTATGTGTTATCGGCGGAATTTGAGCTGAAACAAGGAAATCCAGAGGAAGTAAATGCAAAAATCGCTGATTTAACCTTTCAACGCGAATCTAAACAACCATTAGAGTATCCTTCTGCAGGAAGTGTCTTCAAAAGACCACCAGGATATTTTGCAGGTAAGCTAATTCAAGATAGCGGGATGCAGGGTAAAGGGTTTGGTGGAGCAGAAGTATCTACCAAGCATGCAGGTTTTATCGTCAACAAAAACAATGCAACAGCAACAGATTATATTAATACAATCGAAATGGTTCAAAAAGCGGTGCGTGACAACTTCGGGGTGGAACTAGAACTAGAAGTTAAAATCGTTGGTGAGAACAGTAAATAATATAAAACAGGTTCTATGAATATACATAATTCATAGAACCTGTTTTATTTTCATTTAGAGACTTACATTAGATTATTTTATAAGAAATTGAACGGATGAGCAGGGGTTAAATGCATTTCGTCGAATTATGTCATAGATAGATAAAGGGGGTAATTATTTGAAAAAGGGTTGGAAGGTAGCTGTCTGGATAATTGGGATTCTAGTAGCTATTGTAATTGTGGGGGTGGTTGGTTTAAATGTTTTTTTGTCTAACACAAAACCTATTATTCGTGGTGAGCTGGCTGTAGATGTGTTGGATGAAGAAGTGAAGGTAACAAGGGATCAGGATGGGGTTCCTCATCTTAAAGCGCAGAGCGATGCAGACCTTTATCGTGCTCAAGGATTTGTTCAGGCGCAAGATCGTTTGTTTCAAATGGATTTAGCTAGACGACAGGCAAGTGGTCAGCTTGCTGAGGTAGTGGGCAAAGGCGCGTTGGATACAGATAAATTCTTTTTGACTTTTAGCCTACGAGATGCAGCAGAAAAATCCTATGCAGGCTATAGTGATGAGGCAAAGCAAGTGCTGGATTGGTATTCAGAAGGAGTAAATGAATTCATTGATTATGCGATAAAAGAGGGCAAGCTTAGTTATGAATTTAAATTACTAGGCTATGAGCCGAGAGAATGGTCTCCGGTTGATTCCTTAACAATTGGAAAGTTTATGGCTTATGACTTAGGTGGTAACTGGTCAAGCTTAGCAATCAGGCATTGGGCAATCAATGAGTTCGAGCAAGAGAAAGCAGAAGAGCTTTTTATAACTTATCCTGAGGATTCACCATCTATTATTGAAGCAAATCTGAAGAACCCAGTTACTGTTAGTGGCCGTTTTGATACTACTGTACTGCCGAATGAATTTAATGGCAGTAATAACTGGGTAGTAAGTGGTGAGAAGACTGCTAGTGGAATGCCGCTATTAGCGGATGACCCACATTTAGGGCTTAGCACACCATCCATATGGTACCAAATGCATTTAGAATCACCAGACCAAAATGTGAGCGGAGTAATTTTTGCAGGAATCCCTGGTATTATATTGGGCCATAACGAAGAGGTTGCATGGGGAGTTACGAATGTAGGGCCAGATGTACAGGACTTATATATAGAAACACCGAACCCTGACAATCGTACGGAATTTATGTATGAAGGTAAATGGGAGAAAGCAGATATACGGAAAACAAACATAAAAGTAAAGGGAGAAGAGGATGTGCCATTTGAGGTTGTAGTGACTCGGCATGGGCCAATCATCTCTGATGTGCTGTTCAAAGAGGAGGAAGCATCAGGTCTATTCTCTATGCAGTGGACAGCGCTAGAGCCTACTTTAGAATTACAGGCAATATTGAAGATGAATAAGTCATCTAATTGGGATGAATTTGAGAATGCACTAGAAGATTTTCATGCCCCTGCACAAAACTTTGTATTTGCAGCGAAGGACGGAACAATTGCTTATAAAGCAAATGGTAGAATTCCATTACGTAAAACAGGGGATGGACAGCTACCGGTTCCAGGAGATTCAAATGAATTCGGATGGACTGGATATGTGCCTTACAATGAGTTACCCTCGGTTGTAAACCCGGAGAAAGGTTTTATCGCAACAGCGAATAATGAGGTAGTAAATGACTCTTATCCATATCATATAACTGATTTTTGGGCTCAATCCTATCGCTACGAAAGAATTGCCGAAGTGCTTGAGGGCAAGGATGACCTTACTAAAGAAGATATGATGGACCTTCAGATGGACCAAGAAAACTTATATGCAAGGGAATTTTTAGCTTCGATGGTAGAGTCGGTGGAAAAACAAGATAGCAATGAGCAATACAAGGATGTATTAGTCATGTTAAAGAATTGGGACCAAGTGGACGATAAAGATCAGTCTGCCCCATTAGTTTTCCACAAATGGATGAAACAGCTTCCAAAAACTTTATTTGAGAGGCAAATGCCCGAGGACGTCTATGCTATGTTACCGGGCAAGGGTAATATTTCTGATCAATTATTAAGAAAGGGTTATCAAAACGAAGCCAGTGCTTGGTTAGAAGAGTATGGTGGAATTGATAAATGGGTCTACGATTCATTTGTGATTGCTGTTAAAGAGATAGAAGAGGATTTTGGTGAAAATGAAGACAAATGGAGATGGGGAGATTTCCACCAATTAACCTTCGATCACCCAATCTCAAGTGCCTCTCCAATACTTGCCTATTTCTTAAATCCTAAGCCGGTGCCTATTGGAGGGTCTAATATTACCGTTCAAGCTGCAGGCTATGGTGAAGATGGTAGTGTAGATCACGGTGCCTCTTGGAGGTTTGTTGCCGATTTGTCTGACCTTTCAGAGGCGTACCATATTGTAGGCCCGGGCCAAGTTGGTCATGTTAAATCTGATTGGTATCACAGCCAGGTAAGAGACTGGGCAGATGGTAATTATCACACCACGGTAATTGATGGAGATATCGATGAAGGCTTTGAATTGATATTAAAAGCTAATTAGAAGATTGAAAGACAGCTAGGGAACCGAGAATTTTTCTCTCGGTTCCTTTTTTAGTGAAAAATATTCAGAGCACTTGCATTTATATGAAACATACCATTCAGACACAACCTATGATTGTAGCGGCAGGCGACGACTCCGGCGGGATTAGGGAGAAAGATAAGACATCACAATCGACGCGCAAGCGACGGTGATGGCTTAACGCTCCTCCCGCGGAAAGCGTTCGCCTAAAGCGGAAATCAGCCATCTATAAGTGTGCTTTATATAAAATATACTTTCTTCCCGATTTGTTAGATTACATTAAAATTTGTATTTGAATATAGTTGCTTTTCGAATTATCTGAACATATAATGAGGGTAATAATCAAACGACCATTTGAATGAGGTGTCCATATGCAATCAAAGGATATATGTGATGTAACAAAAGTAAATGAAAAAATAGTAGGAGAGGTGAAGCAACAGCTTCCGGATTTAACAAAGGTTGTAACTCTCTTTAAAGCATTAGCTGACGAAACAAGGCTTAAGATTGCATACGCATTAACAATTGAAGAAGAACTATGTGTATGTGATGTGAGTGAAATAATTGGATCATCAGTGGCAACAGCTTCCCATCATCTTCGCTTTCTCAGAGATCTATCTCTAGCAAAATCTCGTCGCAAGGGAAAATTAGTTTATTATTCTTTAGCTGATCATCACATGAATGAATTAGTTAAGATCGCATATGAGCATTCGGTTGAAGAGGAGCTGGATTCAAATGAACAACTTAGATAAAAAAGAGTACCGCTTAGAAAACCTATCATGCGCCAACTGTGCTATGAAATTCGAAAAAAATATTAAGAGTCTTCCAACTGTGCAGGAAGCGACTGTTAACTTTGGAGCTTCTAAAGTTTCTATCATAGGCGATGTATCCGTTGGTGACATAGAAAAAGCAGGTGCATTTGATGGAATTAAAGTCGTGCCCGTTAAGCAAAGAAAAATAGAAAAGACTCCTTTTTTTAAACGGCATGAAAACGTTGTGACAATGATTTCATTTGTTTTTCTAATAGGAGGAATCATTGCTTCCTTTGTTTATGAGGAGTCTCATCCAGCAGCTCTCTCCTTATTTGTTTTATCTATCTTAATTGGTGGATTTGAGTTGTTTAAGGGTGGTCTTATTAACCTTTCTCGCTTCTATTTCGATATGAAGACACTTATGACGATTGCTATTATAGGTGCGGCTATAATTGGGGAATGGAGAGAAGGAGCAGTTGTAGTATTCTTGTTTGCAGTGAGTGAGGCATTAGAGGCATATTCCATGAACAAGGCTAGACAATCTATTAGTGAATTGATGGACATTGCCCCGCCTACAGCAACCGTACGACGTAGCAATGAGTTGATTGAATTAGATACGGAGTTTATTCAAATTGGAGATGTACTTGTCGTGAAGCCGGGACAAAAAATTGCAATGGACGGCATTGTTTTAAAAGGTAGCTCGACAGTTAACCAAGCATCTATTACCGGAGAATCTGTACCCGTAGTCAAAAAGAAAGGCGAGGAGGTTTTCGCCGGGACGCTAAACGAAGAGGGCTCCCTGGAAATACAAGTGACCAAGCGTGTAGAGGATACTACAATTGCTAAAATCATTCATTTAGTGGAAGAGGCACAGGCAGAAAAAGCTCCTTCTCAACGTTTTGTAGACAAGTTTGCGAAGTATTACACACCAGCCATTATTGGTATTGCTTTTTTAGTAGCAATTATACCGCCACTTTTAGGTGCAGACTGGCAGACTTGGATTTACCAGGGGCTAGCTGTTTTAGTTGTAGGATGTCCTTGTGCTTTGGTCGTATCTACTCCAGTTGCTATCGTGACAGCTATTGGAAACGCAGCAAAGCAGGGAGTTTTGATAAAGGGTGGTATTCATTTGGAGGAGATTGGTCGTATCGAGGCAATTGCATTTGATAAAACCGGCACTCTTACAAAAGGCTATCCAGAAGTAACCTATGTAGAGGCAGCTTCTGAGAAAGATTTTATACGAAATATAATGTCTATAGAGGCCTATTCACAGCACCCGCTTGCTCAAGCTATTGTTCAGTATGGGGCTAAGGAGCATATTCATCCGATAGAAGTAGAAGAGTTTCAATCAATAACTGGAAAAGGTGCCGAAGCAGTTATTAATGGTATAAAATGGTCTGTAGGGAGCGTTACCTGGATAAAAACCATTAGTTCTATTTCAGAGGAGGTTCTGCAAGCAGTTGAAAAGCTACAAACGGAAGGAAATACAGTAATTCTTGCAACTGAAGAAGGGAATTATAGAGGCTTTATTGCCATTGCAGATCCAATACGATCCAATAGCAAAAAAGTGTTACAAAGCTTAAAAAATAATGGGATTAAGCATACTGTTATGCTAACGGGTGATGACCCAAAAACAGCTAATGCCATTGCTAGTAGATTGGGAATGACTGATGTAAATGCAGGTTTAATGCCAGAGCAAAAGCTAACTGCCATTCAAAGCTTAAAAGAAAAATACGGAGCAGTGGCCATGGTAGGAGATGGTGTCAATGATTCTCCGGCCTTAGCTGCAGCAAATGTCGGAATAGCTATGGGTGGGGCTGGTACAGATGCAGCTTTAGAGACTGCTGACATAGCTTTGATGGCTGACGACTTAGAAAAATTACCATATACAATACGTTTAAGCAGAAAAGCATTGCATATTATTAAAGAAAATATTATGTTTGCATTAGGGTTAAAGATTATTGCGCTACTTCTTATCATTCCGGGATGGTTAACATTATGGATTGCCATCTTTGCTGATATGGGTGCTACATTACTGGTAGTTCTAAATTCCTTACGGTTATTAACTACATTCAGTCAAGATAACAGCCCTTGGAAATAACACTTTCAACATATTGTTTGATAAATCCCTGTCCAGACTACAGGACAGGGAGAGAATATTTAGAACAGAATATATTTATTCATTAGGTTCGGAGGGTTATCAATGAAGCTTACAGAATGGACAATGGAGGAGCAGGAGCAGCTGATCCATTTCATGACAACGAATACATGGCCATATCACGGAAATTCGCACCCTGTACGAGAGTTGATTGAAAAAACAATTGAAGAGGGCGGTTATCAATCAGATGAAGTGAAAACCTTCTGGGTTGAGAATGACGAAGATGAAAAAGTGGGCATTGTGAAGATTTATGATCTGCAGGATGATATTCCTCTTTTCGATTTGCGTATTGCAGACGAGGCTCGAGGTAGAGGGTATGGCCCACTTGCACTAAAAAAGATTACGGAATATGTTTTTAATCTACCGGAGGGTAAAATTCGCTTAGAAGGTCATACCCGCCAAGATAATTTTGCAATGCGAAAAACGTTTGAGCGTGCAGGCTTTGTCAAAGAGGCACAGCTCCGACAAGCATGGTTTTCTCCAAAAGAAAGTTCATACTACGATGCTGTTACATATGGAATGACGAGAGACGACTTTATGAAAGGTACCTCAACCCCGGTTAAGTGGGATGATGACTTTCATATAATTGAAAAAGTAAAAGAGGAATTAGTTTTTCCAGAGGAATTTTATACGGATCGATTAATCATCCGAGCTCCTAAAGTTGAGGATGCAGAAGCAGTGCAAAGAGCGGTAGTTGCTTCTCAAGATGCTTTAAAAGACTGGATGCCTTGGGCACAAGAAAAGGAATCTATTGAACAAAGAGTGCGAAATCTTCGTCAAGCAGTAGCAGATTTCATCACGCGAAAGGATCTACGACTTCATTTATTTTTAAAGGAAACAGGTGAATTCGTAGGATGTTCTGGACTCCATCGTATAGACTGGGATGTCCGAAAATTTGAAATTGGCTATTGGATTGATAGTAAATTTGAGGGTAAAGGCTTGATGACAGAGGCAGTCGAACGCATTACAACATTTGCCTTTGAGGAGCTAAAAGCTAATCGAGTTGAAATTCGCTGTGATAGTGAGAATGTCCGAAGTAGATCTGTTGCTGAAAGACTTGGCTATACCCTAGAGGGGACTCTCCATCATGATTCTTTGTCTGCCGATGGTAAGAGATTAAGAGATACGTGTATTTATGCTAAAACCAAAAGTAAAGGGGTTGCCTAATGGCAACCCCTTTTGTCAGACAGCTCGTCTACCAGTGACAAGTTGAATAACGAAAATAATACCTGCAATAATTAATAGCGTGTGGATTAATCCTCCGCCAAAGTCAAGAAGTAGTCCTAACAACCATAGTACGATAAGAACTACTACAATACCCCATAAAATTTTACCCATTATTAGTCATCCTTTCTTCTTAAAATTGTTGATACGTGTTATTATTAGAAAGTTACCCCTATAACCTAAGGGTTAAACATTTTTGATATTTTTGAATAATGAAAGAAGGATAGAATTGTTAACAAATGTAATGGAAGAAATCGTTCAAAGCCTTGTGAGAGTGCTGATGAGAGGAACAGAGTATCAAACTTTCTGTAAGTGTCCTCAATGTGAATTAGATATAATTGCCTTAAGCTTAAATACTCTTCCAACCCACTATGTTACAACCGAAAAAGGAAGAAAGGCTGTTTTTGAACGTATGAATACTTTAGAAAATTTAGAGTGGATTAATAAAAGAATCATCCATTCCATTCATGTCGTTGGAAAATATCCTCATAGATAGAAAAGGAGCCTTGTCATTCGATAAGGTTCTTTTATACTTTATTACTCGGAGAATTCTAAAAAAGAACTTTGAATTTATATCTACGCTTGCATGATGCTATTATCCAATTTTTGCTGCTATTATAATGTTCATAAAGTGAAACTATTGTAAAAGTTAGGGGAATACTAACATAAATTGAGATGGTAGGTCTGTTGTAGTAAAATATAAGAAGTGATGAAAGGAAGATAAATATGCCAACACCAAGCATGGAAGACCATATCGAACAAATTTATATACTAATCGAGCAGAAAGGCTATGCACGTGTGTCTGACATTGCAGAAGCATTATCTGTACTGCCATCTTCCGTAACCAAAATGGTGCAAAAATTGGATAAGGATGGCTTTTTAATATATGAAAAATATCGTGGGCTTACTTTAACGACTAAAGGAATGAAGCTAGGAAAGAAACTAGTGAAACGACACGAACTGTTAGAGGAATTTTTACGCCTTATAGGAGTGGAGGAAGAAAATATCTATGCTGATGTGGAAGGGATCGAACATCATCTTAGCTGGAACTCCATTGATCGAATTGCAGATTTGGTCTTACTCTTAGAAGATAATGCCTCTATACAGACACAACTTTTAGAGTTAAGAAAAGACTTAAGTGAGTAAGTATTTGTAGGAATGGAATAGAATAGAATGTCATGCAAAGTCTTGCTATATAGTTTTTGGCAGGAGTTGCTAGAAATACGTTGATATTCTTAAGGTTGACAATGCTATGACTAATCCACTGGATGAGACTAGGAAAATTGTGAAAAAAATCTCTCAGAAATTTTTTCCCAATGTATAAATACATATTATTAGATGAGTCAAACTTCTATTGTACATAGGTCACTTGGCGAAAATTTTAAGCAAGTATGCAAATAATTTGGGCATAATAATGGTAACTATGATTAAATAAATAAATTCTAAAGTACAGAATATCCCAGCAAGTGATTACTATAAGAAGGATATGCCTAGTTGTTTATATTGAGGATGAATCGGTTATAAGGGAAGTAGCAAAAGATTCGGAAGCACAATGAATCGAAAAGTATACTAATTGACGCCTAAAAAGTGCAAATATTTTTTGTTAGAACGAGTAGAAAGTGCACTAGATATACTAAAACAAAAGGTAACGACCAATTTCATATATGGTCAGAAGGAGAGCGGTAACTTTGACAGAATTAGCATCAGGAGAAATAGTAAAATTACAAGTGAAAATGAGGGAAGGATCGAAATGGATTCTTCAGCACAAGGATATGGAGATATCTTTAAATGCTTCCGAGGCTCCAGAAGAATTACAAGTCGACGATACACTAGAAGTATTTTTGTTCGTAGATAGAAGAGGTAATCTTTCTGCTACTACACAGCTCCCTACCATACAAAAGGGAACTTACGGATGGGCAAGAGTTATAAAAGTTTCAGATAAAGAAGGAGCCTTTGTAGACATTGGTACTTCTAAAGAGGTGCAAGTGAAAGCCGAGGATTTGCCAAAGATCAAAGAGTTGTGGCCAACTCAAGGGGACCATTTATATATGACACTTCGAACAGATCGTGAGGGTGAATTATTTGGCCGTCTTGCTACGGAGGATCGTGTAGAGGAATTATATATAGATGCGCCAACCACACTTTTAAACAAAAATTTACAAGCAAGGCCATACAGACTACTTCCTGTAGGAACCTTCTTGCTTAGCGTTCCCGAAAATTATCGTATTTTCGTTCATGAATCAGAGCGAGTTGAGGAACCTAGATTAGGACAAGACTTAACCGTGCGTATTATTGATACGAAGGATGATGGGTCTCTCAATGGCTCTCTTCTCCCTAGAAAGCATGAACGTATGGGCGACGACGCCGAATCAATCTATCGCTATTTAAATGATGTCGGTGGGAAAATGCCATTCACAGACAAATCTACACCTGAGGAAATTCAAGAAATGTTTTCGATGAGTAAGGCTGCCTTCAAGCGTGCTTTAGGGAAGCTGATGAAAGAGAAAAAAATTAACCAACAGGACGGATGGACTGAGTTAAAGCAATAAGATTAGATAAAAAGGAGTAAGAAGCATCGATGACCATCGGAACTTTTTACTCCTTTTCACGTACTAATGATAGTACCAACCAATAGAAAGGGGTTTTAATGGAATGAAAAAAATGGTACAAGTGTACTTGGCATTTTTACTTGTCATTGGAGTACTAGTAAGTCCTATTGTAGCTTTAGCTGATACAAATGGAGAAGCTGAAACTGAAGTTGTAAATGAAAAGTTTGGGGCGCCTATTGTTGTTTATGGAGGTAACCTAACTGACGATCAAAAAAATAGTGTAAAAGAGAGTTTAAAAGTTACAGATAAATCAGATGTACAAGAAATTGTAGTTACAGGTAAGGACCTAGCAACCTATCTAAATGATGGAGACGCTTCGGCTAGAATGTTCTCTTCTGCTAAAATTACCCGAAAAGATGCTGGATCTGGTCTAATTATTAACATCGTAACTCCAGATAACATTACTGAAGTTACGGCAGATATGTTTGCTAACGCTATGCTTACTGCTGGAATAGAAGACGCGGTAGTAGATATTGCAGCTCCTAAGCCTGTAACAGGACACTCCGCCCTGGTGGGTATTTATAAAGCATATGAGGTTACGGGAGGAGAACTAGACCCGGAACGTACAGATGTAGCAAACGATGAGCTATCTGTCGCAACTATCCTGTCTAAACAAGGTGGGGTAGATGAAGAAAAGGTAACAGAGCTCTTAACTGAAATTAAAAAGCAAATTGCTGAGCAAAACCCAGCATCCCGCGAGGAAGTTGAAAAAATTGTTTCAGAACAGCTATCTAAGCTTAAAATTGAACTTTCCGATAAGGATCGTCAACTACTGATTGATTTGATGGATCGAATTCGTCAACTAGATATAGATTTTAGTAAATGGTCTGATCAGTTAAATGATTTTAGTAAAACAATCGAAGATAAATTTAACCAAATAAAAGATAACGAAGGATTTTGGCAAAGTGTCAAAGATTTCTTTAACAATCTAATCGATTCCATTCGATCTATCTTTAGTTAAATGATAAATCTACCTGTAAATTACAGGTAGATTTTCTTTTGTTAATAGCGAGGATAAATTATTTGAAGTGGAGAAGATTATTTGATAAGATAAAATAAAATAATTTATCTCGAATTCGAGATAAATGAGTGGAGGAAAATCAAATGAAATTAGCAGGAATTCATCATGTATCCGCTATTACTGCAGATATAAATAAGAATCATGATTTCTTTACGAGAATATTGGGAATGCGATTAGTGAAAAAGAGTGTAAATCAGGATAGCCCATCCACATACCATCTATTTTATGCAGATGCAGAAGGTACTCCTGGTACAGACATGACCTACTTTGACATACCAATGGCTGGCAGAACATATCCTGGAGTGTCGAGTATTAGTAATACTGGTTTTAGAGTGAAGAGTGAAGAAGCTCTACAATTTTGGGAAAGAAGATTGCATGATTTCGGAGTTCCTCATGATAAGATAGTCGAAAGGTTTGGCAGAAAAACACTCTATTTTGAAGACTTTGAAGGGTCTAGAATGATGTTAGTTGTAGATGATGGTAAGGGTATTCCTTTTGGAAAGCCTTGGATAAAAGAAGAGATTTCTGCAGAAAATGCTATCGTTGGTTTAGGTCCTGTTACTTTAACGTTAAAGGATCCAAGTGCTACTGAACAGGTTTTAGAGCATATATTAGGCTTTGTTTTTATCGGCTCCTATCCTTCAGTTGTTACAGATGCTCCAGATATTAAGGTTTATTCAACTGGGGATGGAGAACCAGCTGGCGAGGTGCATATTGAAACTCGAAAAGACTTACCGAGGGAAAGACCTGGTAGAGGTAGTGTACATCATGTGGCTTTCCGTATTCCAAACATGGAGGATTATCCTAAATGGGAGGAAATGTTAAGAGCAAACGGATTTACAACGTCTGGTCTCGTCGATCGTCACTACTTCAAAGCTATTTATTTTAGAGAACCAAATGGAGTGTTGTTTGAGCTTTCTACTGACGAGCCGGGATTTGATACAGATGAGGATTTAGCAAAGCTTGGTGAAAAGTTAGCCCTACCACCATTTTTAGAGCCGAAGCGAAAAGAAATTGAAGCGAAGCTCCGTCCGTTGTCAATTAAATGATTGTTATGTTAAGATTCTAAAAAAGGAGTGTGTGTTAATGGATTTTCAATATAAAGAACTTGGCAATGATGTATTTGCCTATCAAGTAATAGAAGATGGGGAAAGACTTGGAGAAATTACATGGACATTACTAGGTGATGTAATGGTTATGGACCATACCTATGTTTCGAGTAAGCTAAGAGGCCAGGGGATTGCGAAAAAGTTATTAGACAGCGCCGCTTCCTATGCAAGAGAAAATGAATTGAAAATGGAGCCAGTTTGCTCATACGTAGTAGATGCATTTGCTAAATCTAACGAATATGATGATATAAAGGCATAATAAAAGGCAATCCTCTTTAATATAAAGTGGATTGCCTTTTACGTTTTAATGATTAAATAGAAGTAAACAGAACTAGAATTCCAGTTAATGCTGATGCACCTGCCAGTGTATATAAGAAGTCGGTTTGATTAAAGATAAGTTTCTTTTCCATGTAAATCTTCCTTTCTATTTTGGTCTTACTATTAAATTACCCTGTTATTAGTAGACTCAAACAGGTTTATAAAAAATATTGCAGGGAAATCAGAGATTGATGAAACCTTTTGGCTATGTTTTCGTAAAATAGCTATATCAATTAATAATAGGGGGTAAAAAAATGATTTCACGTACAGGAGAAGTTGTTTTAGGCGTAGTTGGAGCTGTTTTTAATGTAATAGCAATTATACTAGTTTCATTGATTGTCATTAATGGTAGTTCGGTAATGCAGGAGGAAGGGTTCACACAAGTCTTTGAAGAAGACATTTATAGCGATCCAGCACTAACTGCTGAAGAAGCTGCTGCAGCTACGGAATTTATGGAAGTATTTGTAGACTTGTTTGGCGTTTTTGGCTGGGCGGCTGTTATAACGTTTGTTATTAGCTTAGTATTTAATATTTTAGGAATTGTATTCGTTTCGAAAAACAAAAAGCCAAAATTAGCAGGAATCATGTTTATTGTAGGGGGAGTTTTTGCAGGAATTATCTCATTAACATCCATCGTTTTATATGTTGCTGCAATTATGTGCTTCGTACGCAAAACACCAGTTAAATTTGAAGAAGAATATTCAACTGAACAAACTTATTAAAAAAACACCGGCCTAATAGGCCGGTGTTTTTAATGGATATAAATATTTTGCGGTAGATAGAGGGTGACCCTCGAAATACTCATCAAATTCTTCTAGACATTCAAATCCATACCGTTCATAAAAAATACGAGCGCTTTCATTTTTGCTCTCTACATAAACAAATAATTGTTTTCCCACAGACATATGATTCACACCTGCTTCTAACAGCTTTCTACCGTATCCCATTTTTTGGAACTCGGGAAGCACATAAATTGCGGTGAGCTCAGCATCACCATCTTCATCAACATAAGTGAAGTTAGCAAAGCCGATAGTTTCATCTTTATATTCCGCAACTAAAAAAATTGTTTTTTCTATTCGTTTGGCTAGCATCATAGGAGAGTAAGCTTTTTCCAAAAATATTTCCTGAACATTTTCTGGTATTATATCTTTATAAGTATCATTCCAACTGATCCTAGCGATCTGTTGAATAGTAGTAATATCTTTTAACGTAGTCGCCCTTATCATTTGAAATCACCTCTTCAGCTTTTTGTAATCATAACAAAATTTCTGTTAATCTTCTATAATTAAATAGAAAAATATTGAAAATAAACATTTTTACATAGGAGGCAAACATGTCCTGGGATTTGAAGAAATTTAGTGAATTAGATATTAATTATTTATATGAAATACTAAAGCTTCGTGTAGAAGTTTTTGTCGTCGAACAAAATTGTCCATATCCAGAGCTAGATAACTATGATCAGCATGCCCTTCATCTAAGTTATAAAGAGAACAATGAAATTATTGCTTATTGCCGTATTATCCCTGGTGGACATAAATATGAAGAATGCTCTATTGGAAGAGTTATTGTGAAGGAGCATGCTAGAGGAAGAGGCTTAGCTCGTATTCTTATGTTAGAAGCTATTGAGAAAGCAGAGAGGACTTGGAATGTTCCAAGCATTAGAATCTGTGCACAGAGTCATTTGCAAAAATTCTATCATTCAGTAGGATTTCATACTATCTCGAATGAGTTCGAGGAAGACGGTATCCCACATGTGTATATGATGACGTCTAAAAATTAAAAAAGGGTTATATTGTATGTATTAGGGTATATATAGTTTATCAATAAGAATATTGGAGGTAATAGAGATGGCAAAAAATAAATCTCTTTTGTTAGCAGGGCTTGCAGCAGGGGCTTATGCTTACTTTAGGAAAAAGGAAAATCGTGATAAAGCAATGGAAGCATTTAATAATACGAAAAATAAAGTAAATTCCTTTATGGAAGCTCAAAAGCAGCAAGATACTAGTAATGAAAATACAGGTAACCCAAATCCATATCATGAAGAAGATAACAGAATGGTGGATGAGGGTGCGATGACAAGCGTTCAGTATTATAATGAGGAAGAACAAGTAAAAGATGATATAAAAACTACTCCCGACAATGATGCTAAAGCGGGAGAAAAATAAACTTTTCTAAAAAGGTGCCTTCGGGCACCTTTTTTATTTTACATATATAGATATTACTGTATAATTTCTAAAAAATACCTGTTAAGTTAGAGAGTAATAAGGGGAGCAGGTATTTCCATTATTTACTCAAATAAAACTAATCTCATTTCTATATCGTCTATATTATTGATTTAGCATTTTTTTAATACTTATGCAGTTTCAAGGTAGGATATTTAGGGTACGAAAAAGAGACGATTATATTCTAAAGGAGGATGCAAAAGTGAAAAAGGCCATGTTAATTTATAATCCTTCTTCCGGAAGAGAAGAAGCTAGTCAATTTAAGGATAGAGCAATAGAGGTTTTAACTAATTTAGGATATGAGGTTATGGAAAAGGAAACTCAGAAGCAAGATGATGCTACCCATTTCGCTAAATTAGCCTGTGAAAGAAAGATGGATTTTCTTTTGGCTATGGGCGGGGACGGGACTATTAGCGAGGTAGTGAACGGTCTCGCAGAACAAGAAAATCGACCATTGTTTTCTTTTGTTCCGCTTGGAACTGTAAATGATTTTGCTAGAGCTTTAGGTATTCCTCTTGAGCCAGATATAGCAATTGAAGCGTTAAAAATGACTAATACAGAACAAGTAGACGTAGGACGTATCGGGGATAAATATTTTGTGAACGTGGTAGCAATAGGAGATATTGCAAGTAAGGTTGCAGATACTCCGGTTGAGCAAAAAACCAGATATGGTTCTATGGCCTACTTAGTAGCTGGCGCAAAAGCCTTACTCTCCAATGAAGAAGTGGAAATGACTATAGAGCATGATCAGGGTACTTGGAAGGGTACTTCTATATTAGTTTTAGTTGCTCTAACCAATTCTGTAGGTGGATTCGAGGATCTGGTTAATTCTGCTAAAATTAATGATGGGAAGCTACATGTTTTTATTATTAAACAGGCAGGCTTTACTTCAATTGCGCGTATGGGTGCTAAAGTAATGCTAGGCACATTAGGTAAAGACGAAGGTGTAGAAACTTTTAAAACAGAAAGATTACACATTGACTCGAACCGAACGTTATTTTGCAATGTAGATGGTGATCAGGGAGACTGTACTCCTCTTGATATCCAGGTTCTTCCAAAGCATTTAAATATGCTTTTGCCTAAAAAAATCTAAATAAATGAAAAAGGCTAGTTTTTTACAATTAAATGTTATAAAATGATTCTACATCCCTATAAACATAAGGTTACTAAAGAACTATAAAACTGATTAGAAAGATGAGGTTCTTATGGATAATACAGAAAAAATATTCTTAGATTACTTCACAAAAGCCTATGCCAAGGAAATGGGTATTACTAATAGAGTTAAAGGTCTCGATCAATTTTTTGAATTAGAAAAAAAGTTATTCTTAGATATGTATTCTTTCGAGATTGAACGAGCAAAAACAGTGCTGAGAGAGATTATTGATTTAATTATAGCGACTAATAATAAACAAATGATTCAAAACGTAAAATACTACTACATACAATTATCAGCTGTCATGGCTAGAAAGTTGTATGAAAGCCAGGTTCCATTAGATAAAGTTATGGCGTTTAATAATGCGAGTGTGGAAATTATTGATACCAAAATGAGTGATGCACAATTTTTACAATGTGCCGATGAACTCGTTGAGTTCTTTGTAATGGTTATAACAGAAAGAAAGAAGCCTTCTTTTGGTCACCAAACGGTAAACAAGGTCATTCTCTATATTAATGACGAAATAGAAACAAACTTAACTGTAGAAGACATTGCAAAGCAATTTAATATTAGCACTAGCCATCTATCTAGAATTTTTAGAGAACATACTGGAGTAACATTAGTAGAATATTTAAATATTCGTAAAGTAGAAGAATGTCAATACTTTTTGCGCCATACAAACAAAGCTATCTCGGAAATTTCGAATTCTTTTCACTTTTGTAATCAAAGCTATTTTACTCGTATCTTTAAAAAGTATACAGGGCTTACTCCGAAACAATTTAGGGATCATCAGGAACACCCGAACTTTAAGTATAATTTTCCAAAGGAGCCCAAAACTTATTGATTTTTCATCTAAGTAATATTTGAAAAATAGCTTCATAGAGGGTATACTCTTTATAGTTTGAAAATTGTAGGTGAAACGATGAAGAAGAAAATTAGTTTACTCTCTATTCTTGTTTTTGCAGCAGTTTTACTGAGTGGTTGTTCAGGAGTAGAAAACAAAGAAGGAACTTTTTACAATATATTTGTTCGACCTTTTGAATTTTTAATAGAATTTTTTGGGGACATTTTTAACGGTAGCTATGGGTTAGCGATTATCGCTATTACCATTATTATTCGTTTAGCTCTCATGCCTTTAATGCTTAAAAATTATAAGAATCAACAAGGTATGAAAGAAAAAATGGACAAACTAAAACCAGAAATGGATTCAATCCAAAAGAAGCTAAAAGAAACTAAGTCAAAAGAAGAGCAAATGGCTCTACAACAAGAAATGATGGGCTTATATCGTAAACATGGCGTTAATCCTTTAAATATGGGTTGCTTGCCAATGATTATTCAAATGCCAATCGTTATGGGACTCTATTTTGCAATATTGTATTCTGCAGATATTAAGTCTCATGAATTCTTATGGTATAACCTGGGATCTCCTGATATTGCTATGACACTTATTGCAGGAGCGGTGTACTTTGCACAAGCAAAAGTGTCTCTATGGACAGTTCCAGAGCAACAACAGCAGCAAATGAAAATGATGGTTTATATTTCACCTATTATGATTATGTTTATCTCATTTAGTTCTATGGCAGCGCTACCGTTATATTGGGCTGTTGGTGGGATTTTGTTGATATTCCAAACATATTTAGGACGTAAATTCTACTCAAATCATCCTGAAAAAGCAGAAAAGTCTGTATAAAACAAGGAGAAGCTTTTTGCAAAAAGAGCTTCTTTTTTTTGGCTAGAAACTGCCTCCTCGCTTTTCTCCATTTGCTAGTCGGGGCAGACATAGGCGTTTGCGTTTTACTAAGTTATGAGGTGATAAAATGAAACGAAATTGGATATTTGGTATTTTGATTGTTGCTGCGAGTATCGCATCTTTAGTATTTATTATTAAAGGGAACATTAATCTCGCTGTTTTATTCATGACAGTTATTTTTATTTTAAGTAATGGCTATCGGGCAATTGTTTTTAAGGAAAAAGGGCATATCCGTGAAGCAAAGTGGATGAGAACGATGGCAATAGTTTTCACCATCCTTTTTGTACTAGTCTTAGTTTTAATAATAAATTAAAAAACATTACCTTTCGTAGGTAATGTTTTTTTATGGAATTATACGTAGTTAGTAGGCATATTTTTTTCTAGATAGGAGAAGTATTACGATAGCTGGAATTGTACAGAAGGCCATTCCTAAAAATGCAAGTCTTGGCTCAACATCATATAAGTAACCGCCAACGAAAGTTAGGAATGCACTGCTTAGACTCATAGATAATGCGGCATAAATTCCTTGGGCTGCAGGTATAAGGCTTTTGTCCAGCGTTCGAGAAATATATTGGATAAAAGCGTAATGGGCAATACCAAATGAAACGGAATGTAGAACTTGAGTTAGGATGAATATCCAGACGGAAGGAAATAGGTAAATACTAATCCATCTGACCGTTGCGCCAATTCCGGCTAACAATAGCATCCAGGATACTTTTTTATTGGAAAATAGCTTGTCTGCAAATAGAAAGAATACAATTTCAAAGATTACTGCAACGTTTAAAACAATCCCAATATAAAGGCTGTTTACTCCAATATCCTGCAGATAGATAAATCCATAATTATTATAAGAGGCATGTGAGCCTTGAATAAGAATAGTTAAGATTAAAATAACGATAAATTGCTTAGAGGTAAATAGGTTTTTCCAATTGCCTGTGTTGTCTTTAGTTACCTGGTGAGGTAATTCGCTCAAAGAAGCAGGCATTGGCTTGGAATAAGTTATCATAATGACGGCAAGTGCTCCTAACATCGTCCATAGTATCGCTTGCTCGTCCCAAATAGCGGTTACTCCACCTATAAATAATAAGGCGACCATGAATCCCACAGATCCAAAGGAACGACTCTTCCCGTAGTGGATTTTGTCCTTCTGCATAAGTATGGAGGCACTGCTCTCCATGGCAGGTAAAAGATTTGGATATATTAAGCTAAAAATAACAGTAATGGCTAAGAGAGAATAAAAAGAATTAAAAGGTATGTATAAAACTATAGCTGCAAAAGAGAACAGTGCAAGCAATCGTAGAACTCTCTGCATGCTAAAAAGACCCGTTGCTTTGGGAAATAAAACAAAGGTGGAGAAGGCTCTTGCTAGCATCCCTGCTCCCATTACAATACTTGCAGAGGTAACACTTAAACCTTTTGCATTTGTTAGATAGCCTGTCCAATACGGCATAAACACGCCCCACGTAAAGAAAAAAGTAAAGAAGTTGATAGATAACCATTTTTGGGATTTCATAGCCGACCTCATTGCTTTCGTATATTTATCTAATATATTATAATGCATTTTGAATTGATTAGGGATTAGTTCATTAAAAAATGTTAAACTAATAGTATCGTAAATTGGAAAGAAGGAAGAGCAAGGGATGCAATCTAGATTTAGCTTTATGAAGCAAAAGAAAAAGAAAAAATGGCCGAAAATTGTTTCGGGTATAGTCGCGGGTTTAATAGTTGTTAGTGTCGTTGCATGGATTGGTATAAATGATTGGAATATAAATAAGAGCTTAGAATCATTAGGAATTCCAACTAAGGAAGATAAAGAGGTAGAAATAGTAGAGGAACCAACAGAGTCAATAGATGAAGTGGAAGAACCACCAATGGAAGAGCCCGTAGTTGAGGAACCTGCAGAAGAAGTGGATCGTTCGGGTGCAAAAGGCTACGTGGGCAATGAAACTCTACCTGCAGAGCCTACTTATGTAGATGGAATATTAATAGCAAGTAAGAGGTACCCTTTACCTTCTACTTTTGCACCAGGAGAAAGTGCAGAAGCTAGAGAAGCCTTTGAGGCATTGGCAGCAGAAGCAAAGCTATCTGATTACGAATTAGTAGCATTTAGTACATATCGATCATTTGACTATCAACAGCAGCTTTATGATAGATATGTGAGCAATGACGGAGTAGATGCAGCGGACCGATATAGTGCCCGTCCTGGATATTCTGAGCACCAAACCGGTCTTGCGTTTGATATAGGTGAACTACATTTTGAGCAACATTTTGCCAGAGAAAGTTTTGGAGAGACACCAGCCGGCCAATGGTTGGCAGCTAATGCTCACAAATATGGTTTTATCATGCGTTATCCTAATGGAAAAGAGAAAATTACTGGCTATATGTTTGAGCCATGGCATTTCCGATATGTTGGCGTAGATCATGCAACAAAAATATACGAAGCTAACACTACTTTAGAAGAATATTTAGGTATATAAAAATACGAGATTCCAGTTATTCATTGGGATCTCGTATTTTATGTTGGTAGCTAATTGTTCATCCTATAAAATAGGAGAAATCAATCGAGAAAGTGATTCCTTAAACTTAATTAAAGATGTGCGTTGTTCGTAAAGTTCCCAAGTCAATTCGGTAGAGAGCTTCATGTCTTCTTCGAATAGCTCTGCTAACTGATGGGAAGTTTCTCGATCATAGATAAATGCATTCACCTCGAAATTTAACTTAAAACTTCTAACATCAATATTGGCGGTACCTACAGTAGAGGCTTCGTCATCAATGACAATCATTTTTGTATGCAAGAAGCCATTTTCATAAATGTATATCTTAGCACCTGCTCTGATAAGCTCTCCTACATATGAATAAGTTGCCCAATATACAAACATATGGTCAGGCTTATTAGGAATCATAATCCGTACGTCAATTCCTGATAGACAGGCGATACGAAGAGTGTCCATAAAGCTTGCATCCGGAATGAAATAAGGAGTTTGGATATATATATACTTTTTAGCCATCATTATTAGTTTAAGATATCCATTTTTAATTTGTTCCCATTCCGAGTCTGGTCCACTGGATACGATTTGTAGTCCAACAGAGCCCTTCATAGGAATAGCAGGGAAAAAATGATCTGAGTATTCAATATCATGATCTGCAGAGGCTTGGTTCCAGTCCAATATAAAGCGAGTTTGCAATGGATGTACTGAGCTTCCTTCTATCCGAAGATGAGTGTCCCTCCAGTAACCAAATTTCTTTTTCTTTCCTAAATATTCATCTCCCACATTGAAGCCACCGATATACCCAATACGCCCATCAATTACAACTATTTTACGGTGATTACGATAGTTCATTCGTGGATTAATCAGAGGAAGAATAGAAGGGAAAAAGGACTCGACGCGACCACCTAGCTCAACTAATTCTTTAAAATGCCTCTTTCTTAATGATCGAGATCCTGTGTCATCATATAGTATACGTACTTTTACGCCTTGCTTGGCTTTAGCCAATAAGACATTATATATTTCTCGTCCTAAATTATCCAAACGGAAAATATAATATTGGATATGAATATGGTCTTTCGCATTGTTCATGTCCTCTAAAAGTGCATCAAATTTTTCTCGCCCATCCGAGTAAATCTCCAATTTGTTGTCTTGTGTCAGAACAGCATGATTGTTATGCAGATGCATAACGATTAATTCCTTGTAATGGCTGGCGTCATCTAAACGAAAATCAAATGATTCATCCTCAATGGCTTCCATTTGAAAATCAATTAGTTTGTCAATGCCGATTTTATTTTTTCCTTCCCAACGGAAAAGTGTTTTACGTCGCAGCTTTCTCCCGAACAATAAATATATTCCAAATCCTAGAATGGGGATAAAGAAGAGAACTAATATCCAAGCCCAGGTGGAGGAAGCATCTCGTCTCTCTAAAAATATTAAGGCAATCGCTAGCGAGATATTCAAAATTAGTATTCCAGAAACGATAAACCCATAAATACTTGCAGCCAAAATTGCACCCCCAAATCATACATGTCTTTCTTCTCTAGTATATCCGATTTAGTTAAAAGAAAGAAGAAATGTAACATATTTAGTAAACCCATAAGCATAAGTGATTAATATTAGTGAATTTCCAGGAAAAGAAGTTTGAATTATTTGATATAATTAAATAGGGATTTTGACTTAAGGAGATGGGATTATGCTACAGGCGAGAAACCTTCAAAAGAAATTTAAAACAAAGGAAGTTGTTAAAAAGATAAATTTGGAGCTCGGTGCAGGAGAATCAGTAGGGTTATTAGGTCCAAATGGAGCAGGGAAATCTACAACTATATCTATGTTGTCTTCTTTAGTTCAACCAACTAGTGGAGATGTATTGTGGAATAATGTTTCCATTAAGGATAATCCAGAAGCACTTCGTAAAACATTAGGAGTAGTTCCTCAGGAAATTTCTTTATATCCAGAGCTCACTGCGAGGGAAAACCTAAAATTTTTTGGACGGATATATGGTCTTAAAGGTCAAATTCTAGAGCACAGAGTAGAAGATGTTCTAGTTAAAATAGGGTTGAAGGAGAGGGAGAAGGATCAAGTCAAGACTTTTTCAGGAGGGATGAAACGTAGACTCAATATCGGGGCTGCTCTGCTACACCTCCCATCGTTGTTAATCATGGATGAACCTACCGTTGGAATTGATCCTCAATCTAGAGCCTATATCTTAAATACAGTCAAACGACTAGTAGAGGAAGGTATGACTTTGCTTTACACAAGTCACTATATCGAAGAGGTTGAGTTACTTTGTGATCGAATTTACATCATGGATGAAGGAGAAATTATTGCATTTGGAACAAAGGAAGAACTAAAATCTCTTGTCTCCGGAAACCAAACAATTGAACTAAAGGGTCATACATTGCCAGTTTTATTTGAAGAGTCACTTCAGAAGCATTTTCCTGCAGCTACCGTATACCGCGAGGAGGAATCTCTCTTACTTGCCTTAGCCAAAGAGGAAGAACCACTACCGCGTATTTTTGCAATTGCTGCTGAGAATGGGGTGACCATTACTTCAGCTATAGTTAAGGTGCCTTCTCTCGAGGATGTCTTTTTACATTTAACAGGCAGAGCATTGAGAGATTAGGAGGAAGATAGGAATGTTATTGAGCCTAATTAGTAAGCAGCTAAAAATGCTTGTTCGAAATAAGCAACCACTTATTATTTTATTGGTAATGCCGATTGTTCTCATCACTATTTTATCCTCTGCTCTGGCAGGCGTTATGAACCGTACAGCAGAGGGGGCTATTCAAGCAGATTTAGTAATAGTTGATTCATCCAGCTGGGAGCAGGAAAGTGAGGAAATAAAATTATTTTTAGAGAATGAGGGGTTAGCAGGACCGGCGCAAGATTCTCTTCTTCAAACATTGGAAGAAAATGATCCTATTTTTGTTTTACAAAACTCGATTCTTTCTTCCACAGAAATAGAAAAATATCTAAAGGTAGAAAACGGAAAAGCTGAAGACCTAGGAAGCCTTCGAAAGAATGAACAAATCGATGGCATTTTATCTTTTCCTGTAAATTTTCGATTAGAGTATATAAAATATGCTTATTTCAACACGGGTGAAGAACCGAAATTTGAATTGTTTTTAAACCAAAACAGTGAAATCAGAGCCTCCATTGTCCAATCAATTATTGAGGAGTGGCAAAGAGGATATAGCCAGTCCTTAGCCCTTACGAAAGCTGGAATACCTCCAAATAAAGTTATAGGAGCAACGGAGCAAGTAATAAAAATAGAGCAAGTATTGCCAAAGGGCGAGCGAACAGTTCCGTCCTCTATATATTATTCAATCGGAATGCTTGTGATGTTTGCGCTTTATATACCATCTTTTCTGGCGGGCTTTGCTTTACAGGAAGTACAGTGGAAGGTGTATGATCGAATTATTTTGGCAGGAGTATCTAGCACCTTATATGTACTATCTATTTTAATCACTGGAACAATTGTGGCGCTCATACAGCAAGCTTTAGTATTAATGTATGGCAGTTTGGCATTAGGTATTGATTGGATTGGCTGGCCATCGATGGCCGTTATTGTTCTAAGCTTTAGTTTGTTTATTGGGGGACTTTCCGCTCTACTCACTACCCTTCAATTTAAGACTGGAACAGAAGGAGTTGCTAATGTATTTAATGGATTGGTCATTACTATTTTCTCCTTCTTAGGCGGTTCCTTTTTCAAAATAAGCGATATATCGGAAACACTAGCGAACTTAGGGAGTTATACACCAAATGGTGCAACGATGAAAGCAATACTCTCTATTCAATCTGGGGAAAAGCTTAGCGGAATATGGCTTCATCTGAATGTACTTTATATTGGAATTTTTATATGTGTATTACTTTCCATAATTCTATTTCCGAGAAGAGGTGCTAAGTCGTGAAGGGAATTTGGATTGCAAGGCTTCAGAATTTAAAAAGAAAACCATTAGTACTTATAATGATGACACTCATGACCTTAGTGCTTGCCTACGTTCTTAGTGGAGGAGTAGGGAGCCAAACACCGATCTTAATTGCTTTAGATAATACATCTACAAGTAAGGAAGTTTTAGACGAGCTAAATACATTTGAGGAGTATTCTATAGAAGAGGTAATAAAGGATGTTCTTTATGAAAAAGTGGAACAAGATCCAGACTTAATCGGCGTCCATCTGACTCAAACAGCCTATACAGTTCTGACGGGTACTGAGACAGACTCTGTAAGGGAAATCTCGCTTGCTATCGAATCTGCATATAGCGAAAATGCCTTCCAACAAAAAATAATAGAGATTGGTGGAGAACTTAAATGGCTCGAGGTAAAAGAGAATCTAAGTAAACAAGAAGCCTTTCAGATGAACACAAGTGCGATGGATGAAGCACAGGTTTTTCGATATGACGGAGCACTTCAAAGTCTATTCGGATATATGCTCTTTTTTGTGTTTTACACGATTTCTACTAATGTTCAATTTATATTGGAGGATAAGCGAACTGGCGTATGGAATCGCTTAAAGCTAGCATCTATTAGTAGATTCCAATTGTATTTTGGGCATTTATCCTTTAGCTTTATAATTGGGCTTCTGCAAATGCTTTTAGTTATTTTGGTTTTTCGATTTGTGGTAGGAACCAATATGTACGGAGCACTTTTGGAAGTAATTCTTATAACGAGTATTTATGTATTATTAGTTTTAGCTGTATCATTGCTAATCATTTCTCTCGTCAAAACAGTTAGCCAAAGCGGAGTAATTATCTCGTTACTGGCAGTTGCCTTTGCCATGATAGGAGGTGCTTATTGGCCCCTTGAAATAGTACAATCGGAAGGTCTTTTGGCCATGAAATGGCTCTCTCCAATCTACTATGCAATGGAAGCATTAAAAAGAATTACCATATATGGGGAAACCTTAGGTGCTGTTTCGACGTACTTATGGATGATGCTACTACTTGCGGCTACGTTAATATCGGGAGCAATATATCTTTTAGAAAAGAAATCAGAACGTGGCCATTCAATTGAGTAAAAAGGAGGATGGGTATGTACTGGTGTAAAATAGCAAGATCAGAAAAAGAATTTGAAGCTATAGCTAGATTAAATTATGAAACATTTGTAGAAGAGATTCCACAGCATGAACCAAATCCAAGTGGGATGAGAGTTGATCCATTTCATCATGAAAATGTGTACGTGATTGTGTTAAAAGATCAAGAGCTTGCTGGAATGGTCGCCTTTAGAGCGGAGCGACCATTTTCTTTAGACAAGAAGCTAGGACCGGTGGAGAATATTCTGCCGGAAGATGCGCTTCAAGGAATGCTTTGCGAGGTTCGTTTACTGGCAGTAGATAAAAAACATCGCAATGGGCGTGTGTTTTATTATTTAGCTAGGGCGTTATCTGACTATGCATATGAGAATGGGTATGGTGCGGCTGTTATATCTGGTACGGTAAGGGAGCAAAAGCTTTACAACCAATTAGGCTTCGAACCGTTTGCTGACCCAGTAGGAGCGGAGGGTGCTCTCTATGTACCAATGGTTTTGACAAGAGAGCGTTTTGATAATTCGGTAGCTGCGCGCTTTAAGCAGAAAAGGCATTCCTTTTATCCTGGCCCAGTTCATCTAACTGCACCAATCCAAATGGCTTTTCAAGAAGATCCAATTACTCACCGTTCTCATGAATATGAAGTTATGCTCGAACGTGTGAAAAGCAGACTTTGTCAAATGAGTGGCACTAAACATGCTCATTTACTAGTGGGCAGTGGTACATTAGCGAATGAAGCGATGATAGCTCAATTGAAGGTATTAGATGAAAAAGGCTTGATTTTGACGAACGGGGCTTTTGGAGAGCGTCTTGAAAAGCAGGCGATGCGATGGGGACTAGAATATAATGTGTTGAGCTATGAATGGGGACAGACCTATCATCTAGAAACAATTGAAAGAAAACTATCTTCCGGCAATTATAGTTGGTTACTCATGGCTCATGGTGAAACTTCCACAGGAATGCTAAATAATTTAGATGAACTACAAGTAATCTGTAAACGCTATAACGTGTTGCTGTGTGCAGATTGTGTGAGTTCATTTGGTTCTCTACCGTTTTCAATGGAAGGGGTATATTTGGCAACTGGAGTTAGTGGAAAAGCGATAGGTTCTATGAGTGGCTTGTCATTTGTATTTGCTAACTCAGAAATAGTATCCTGTGAGCGAATTCCAACTTACTTGGACATAGGTTTAACAACAAATTCTGCTATTCCTTTTACAATGCCATCTCAATTCATCCTTAGCCTAGAAAATGCATTAATGGCCTATGATAATGGACAAAGATATAAGCTATTACATAAACGCTGGATGTTTATCGAGGAAGAAATAGAAAGGCTCGACATAGAACTTTTTACAAATCATAACTATCCAATGATTTTCACTATCCAGGAAAAGGAATTCCCATACCTTGCCGAGGATGCTAGAATGTCCGGCTTCGACCTGCACTACAGAAGTGATTATCTAAAGGAAAAGGGACTTATACAAATCTCTTGTATCCAGCCTGATTTCGAGCTTGCTTGGACTAAGTTTGTAAAATGGTTCGCTAATTATCGTTTATATCATGATAGTGAACAACAAAGCAGCCTGAATTGAGATGTTTTATTCAGATATGACTCTTTTGGGTGTGTTTATGACCGGATAGCGTGGAGTTATGACCGGATAGAAAAATTTATGACCGGATAGCGTGGGTTATGACCGGATAGAAAAATTTATGACCGGATAGCACGGAGTTATGACCGGGTAGAAAAATTTATTGTCGGATAGAGTGGAGTTATGATTGCATAAAAAAAATTATGACCGTTCAATGAAAAGGCCGGCTCTTCTCTATGAAAGCCGGCCTTTTTCTTTATTTGTCGCATAGCACAACAGGAGGATGGAGTAATTTTTTAATCTGTTACGATTTGTTTGTAAGTTTCCTGTATGAAAGTTTTGTAAGGAGTGTCAGGCATTTCTTTTATAAGATCGAGTGCTTTTTGGGCAAATGCTTTTGCTTTCTCTGTTTGACCAATTGCTGTATAGCATAAGGCTAGATAAGCATCCTTTTCATAAAAAATTGATAAATCAATAGGATGGTTAATAACATCCTGTATTACTACCTGCTCCAGTTGTTCGATTGCTTCTTCAAATTGTTTTAAACCGTAAAAGGTTTTTCCTCTTTCTAATAGAAAGTAGTGAGTAAACAACTTGTCTTTTTCTAAATTATACGTTTTAAATAATTTGTCTGCTTCTTCATATTGCTTCTTATAAGAATTCAGGTAATGGGTTTTTACAAAAAAGGAGAAACGTTCTGCATCTATGTCGTCTGCAAAAACTCCATAAGCTTCTATTTTTTTTAAATAGTATTCTATTTTTTCCTCATCCCTGCTCATCATGGCATGGGCTGCCGCGATTCTATAAAGGTCATCTAAGTGGTAAAATGTTTTATTTTCTTTAGAATACTCAATTGCTTGATCCATAAGCTTTAATGCGGATTCATGGTCGCCTATTGCGTAGTAAAGCGCTGTTTCTACATAGTCAAAGTCAAGTCGAGAGACGGGGTCCATCCAAATTCCTTTTTTCTCTAAATCAGCACGTTCTTCTTGAAGGATGTTTAAGGCTTCCTGATATTTATGTTCTTGGAATTTAACTGCCGTTCGTACGATTCCAATTTTAGCTCTCCTAGCAGTGATATTTAACTTTTCATATATTTCTGCAGCCTGGTTCAACGGTTCTTCCCAGTCTTTTTTGTGTGCTTGGTGTTTACAGCGGCTATACATTTCTAGTAAACGAGCAGATTCATATCCCTGACCTAGCTTGGGCAAATAAGGCTCGACTAAATGTATTAATTGCTCATATTCATCGGATAGAACATCATAGTTTGTATTGAAAAGTATTTCAGCCTTCTCTAAAACTTCTCGTAATTCATGACCACTTACTTCTTCTAATAACTCAGATACTTCCACATTCAATTGATTCGCAATGTATTGTAGGCTTTCCATGGAAGGCTTTGCCTTATTATTTTCAATTAGACTGAGCATTCCTTTTGTTAACTCAGTACCTGCAAGAGCCTCTAGAGTCATCTTTTGTTGTTTTCTTAATGTACGTATTCGCTCTCCAAGCGTCTGCATAGCTTCACCTCATTTATCGTTAGTTTAATTATATTAAACTTTTTGTTGTAATGGAAGAATGAATATGATATTATTTGTTTAATAAAATTAAACTTTTAGTTTTTTCAGAACTATTTAGGGTGAAATTGAAAAGGCTAAACAAAGGGGAAATAGTTATGGAAGAGGTATTAAAGTTAAAAAAAGCGACGTATCATTTGTGGACATTTACCATTAGCAAGCTCCTATCGACTTTTGGTGCACAAGTATATGCATTTGCTATCAGTTTTTACATTCTGCAGTTAACCGGATCTGCAACTAGCTTTGCTGCCAATCTAATCTGTAGTATTTTACCAAGAACTCTGTTGGCTCCATTTGCAGGCTATGCAGCCGATAAATATTCTAGAAAGGCCATTATAATTGGTGCTCAAATCGCTGCATCACTTGCAATAGGTGGATTATTAATCGTCAGTTTAACAACTGAGTTATCATTGTTTGCAATTTACACGACAACGGTTATTTTATCCATAACATCCACGTTTTCTGGAGTAACATTTAGTTCTTCTATGACAGGGTTAGTAGATGAATCAAGAATTCAAAAAGCAATGTCTCTAAACCAAATGTCGATTTCCTTTGCAGCAATCGGAAGTCCAGCGGTAGGAGGTATATTATACGGTACAGTGTCTATGCCGGTTTTTCTACAAATTTATTTAGCTGCGTCTATTATAGCTGTGATTTTAGAATCCACGATGAACTTTAAATTATTTGCTACAAGAAAAGAAGTAGTAGAAGGGGCACCAAAGGAATCCATGTTACAAAGCATCAAAGAAGGATTTTCTTATCTTATGAAGCAGCCTATATTAAAAATTATGATTTTCATCTCATTGATCGTTAACTTTTTGTTTGGAGCATTTCAAGTGGGATATTCGTTTATTCTAATCGAAAAATTAAAACTTGACCCTGTCCATTTTGGCTATACAGAAATGGCCTTTGCCATTGGAATGCTGCTAATGTCTATTTACTTCTCCAGCACAAAGGAGTTAAAATACCCATTCCTTGTATCGAAGTGGAGTATAATTGCAACTGGAATTTTATTAGGGGCCATTGCTACACCACTATTAGTTAATATGTCATATTTTGTGACCACTCTATTTTACATCGTAGTCTTATTTGCTTTTGGGGTATCTATGATTGTCACCAATACGCCAATAATGGTCATGATGCAAAAAACGATTGATGACGATTACAAAGGGAGAGTATTTTCTATTTTAGAAACAGGATCCATGGCGTTAATGCCACTTGGGATGGTTATCTTTGGGTTTCTGTATGATGTGCTAGCGGCAGAGCTTATCTTAATCGTGTCAAGCATCCTCCTAATAGCGATTGTATTAGTGCTTGCAAGACCGACCGTCATTAAATTAGCACATCCTGAGCTTTCGAAAGGTAGAGAAGACGCTTCTCCAGAACCTCAGCCGGAGTAAGAAATTGACAGCCGTGATATGGGCAAGGTGCGAAGCTGGGAAACACGAATATTTGTAAGTCTGTTGATTGGAACGGCAGGCGGCGACTCCTGTGGGAGAGTGAGGAAGATAAGCCATTATTAACTGGTCGCGAGTTTCGATGATGGCTTTCGCTCGCCGGAAATCATTATTCGCTCTTCATTAGTAGTGTTTTCTCACATAAATAGAATCAGCTTCTTTTAAAATAAAAAATGCCAAGGGAAATAACTCCTTGGCATTTTCCTATACTGTTCTTTTTAATGTTTTAGTTGATTTGCGATAACCAAAAATTAAACCAATTGCTAGAATCGCGAGAATACCAGATAAAACATAAATATTATCCGGCTGTTTAGTGAATAACCATGCGAATAAAAGCGGACCGATAATGCGTCCCAGATTATCCATTGAGTAAGTCATTCCAGCTGCTGTTCCATATCGACCACCAGATTCCTTAGAGGTCAGCGATACAATAGTAGTTCTTGCAAGGGCGTTACCTGCGGTGAATACGCAAAGGGAAAACCCTGCCCAAAAAATATTAGTTGTAAACACTGTCATAACTAATCCGATAGCCGTAACGATTTGTGCATATATCAACCAGGTTGTCTCCGTTCCATTCTTGATCCGTCGAACGACTCCTCCTTGAATTGCTGCATCGACAAATCCACTGAACATGAATAGATAGCCAATTTGTAAAGGTGTTATAGAGACTCTTTCAATTTGAAATAACTGAAAGGTTGCCTCTAAGCCTGCTAGCAGGAAAGTAACCATGAAGGAGAATAGGAATAAGTATTTAATGCGATAGGACCACAAACTTAAAGCTCCCTTAGGAAGTAACGCGCGTTTGTTAGCTTCACCAGTACGTGTAGGTTCTTTTAAAATTATCAAAGCATAAACAAAAATAACTAACAATAGAATAGCGGAGACGATAAACGGAGTTTCTAAGCTTATATGTCCTAAAACTCCTCCAATTGCTGGTCCAAAGATAAACCCTAATCCAATAGACATTCCCATGAATCCCATATACTTATTACGATTTTCTTCATCCGATAAATCTGCTATAAAACCAGTTACTGCTGTATAAAGCGCCCCTGAAAATAATCCACCTACTACACGAGAGAGGTAGAGCATGAACAATGAATCAAAAAATAAGGAAAATAACCAAAAGCTTAAACTAAAACCAACTAAACCTATTAAAATGAGCATTTTACGTCCAATTCGGTCAGATAGCATTCCCCATAAAGGAGCTGTGAAAAAGGACGCCAAAGCGTAGACTGTCAGTAATCCTCCTACATGCACCTCGTTGTAGTTTTCTTGGAGTATAACCTCAGGTAATACGGGGATAATAAGCCCGAAACCAAGATAGACCAAAAATTGGACTGACATTAATATAAAGAGAGATTTTTTCATTGTAAAACCTGCTTTCTCAAACCATATCCTTTATATTACATCTTTCTTCAGGATTTTTCATCTCGAAATGGTGCAGAGAAAATGCGGTATTATCAAAAAAGCTACCCTATTTTTACAAGGATAGCTCCACCTGTTTAATAACTTCTTGGTTCGGATATACTTTGTATAGCTTCGGAAACTTCTTGAATATGAGGAAAAGGAAAGGCTAAATCTGCAAGGGATACAAAGCCTACTAAAGTCCCATCCTCCACAACGGGGAGTCGACGAACCTGATTTTCACCCATCACATTAGAAGCATCTACTGTAGTATCCTGTGGTGAAACAGAAATGACTGATTTAGTCATGACTTCTTCCACTTTACATTTAACGTCTTTAGCAACAGCTCGGGTTACAATATCGCGGTCAGTTATCATCCCAACGAGTTTGTTTTTGCTTACTACGGGTAAACAACCGATATCCAATGAACGCATTTGCTCGGCAACTTCGTTCACGTAATCTTGGGGACTACACGTAACCACTTGCTTGCTCATTACATCTTGTACAATCATCGATATCACTCCTTTAAAGGTTAGGATGGTTTACAATTGCGTAAAATATGTAATAAAAATGAAAGGTTTAGACTATGTAAAAAGTGGTATGATAAGGTAAGAATAAATAAAAATAAAAGAAACTTTTTAAATATAAATTCGTAATAATAATTGGAAGGGACTGAGGTGGATTGGCTAAGGAAGTTGATTTAAAGAAAATTGTAAGTAATCTATCGAAACTTGGTGTGACTGTTACAATGACAAAATCTAGACTTGAAATGCTTAAGGCTTTATCACCACCAGCACAAAGTCCACATGTGCACTCCTAAAAAAAGAGAGACTTGTAAATTCGTTTAAAACGAACGCTCAAGTCTCTTTTTTTATGTGGAAAGAGGAGGCTAACACCGCAGTATGCAGCGAGCCTCCTCTGTAATTTATTCATCCTCGTTTTTAGCGAACATATAAGTTTTATGATGGAACTTCATACTAAATACTAAACCAATGGCGAGCATATTACCCATAAGCGAACTACCACCATAGCTTATAAATGGTAAAGGTATCCCAGTTATAGGTAGCAGTTGAATTGTCATGCCGATATTCTCGAAAACATGGAAAGTAATCATCGCAATAATTCCTGCACACACATACGTGCTGTACATATCCTTAAGCTGTAAAGTAATTTTCGTTAGATGATAGATAAGTAAAAAGTAAAGACTGATTACGACACTGGCACCGACAAAGCCATATTCTTCTCCGATAACGGCAAAGATAAAGTCTGTATGATTTTCAGGTACATATACTACCCGACCACCATATCCTTTACCGAAAACTTCTCCTGATCCAATAGCATTCAATGCGCTTATTAGATGCATTCCTTCATTAGAAGCATATGAATATGGATCTATCCAAGAATAGATACGAGCAAATTGGTAAGGTTCGAAGTTGAAATGCTTGGCAAGGAAATCCTGCGCATACAAGGCCATCCACAACAAAAATCCGCCAATGCTAGCTCCACCTAAAAATAAAGGTAAAATAATTTTCCATGAGATTCCTGCTACGACGATTAACGCAGCGGTAATGGCTAAGAAAACTAAGGATGTACCTAAATCGGGCTGAAGCATGATAAAAGCTAAAGGTATTATTAAGGTTATTCCTATTTTCCCCAACAAAATAAAGTCTGTTTTAATTGTTTTCATCGCATACTGTTCATGATGATAGGTTATAAGGCGAGCTAATCCTAAAATATAAAAGGTCTTCATAAATTCGGCTGGCTGAATGTCTCCTATCGGTAAATGAAACCAGCTTTTTGCTCCATTCCGCGGTTCTACTAATGACAAGCTGTCTGGAAGTATAGCGAGAAGGGCTAATAGGAAAACTCCTATTCCGAATATATACCAAGCCATCTTTTTATATTGCTCAGGCTCAAAAAACATAACTAATCCAATAATAACGCAACCAACTAAATACCAAAAAAGCTGCTTCGATACAAAGTTATAGCTTGCATATTGACCTGTAGTCTGAGCTGAAGAAATAGCTAACAAGCTAACAATTAAAAATAATAATATGATAAAAGCTAATGTCCAATCGAAGCGATCAGCGAAGCCTTTTTTATTTTCCATAAAAATCACCTAGATTTCTTTCTAATTACAAATTTTTGTTACATTTTCCCTCTCTTAAATCGAGGGAAACACACTTTTTCTATTATAGCCTAAATACTCGCTTTTTGCTTGTGAGTAATATAGACGATATTACAAAAACAGTTGTTTCGTTTAAATGAAATTATGCTAATATATATCTTATATGAGGAGTGAATTCAGTGGCTAAAAAAGAGAGAGATATAGATGATTATTTAGCTCATCTATATGTTCATACAAATGAGATAGAGCATTTTGCATTATTTAGTGGGATTTCAGTTCAACAATTTTTGAAGTTTACTGATTTGCCCTTCCTATTATTGTTAAAGCATCGATATGAAGATTCTTCTTTTAATATGCATACGCAAATGGAGTTCATAGGAAAAAATCAATATGCACACTTTTTAAAGGAAATGGCTGAAAAGTCCTTTTCGCTGTGTTTATTAGATTTCTCGGATGAACGAAAATTAAATATGCTAACGCCACAGGAACAAGCTGAACTTTTATATATAGCTCACAAGAAGGAAGCTTTTCGCTCACCATTCTATCATCATCTTCAAAATCGATTTGTTTATATGACTGATGAGGATCAGCATATTACTAAAATATACTTTAGAGATCATGAAGATTTTTATTATTTAATTGCTGACTGGTTTAACCAACAGATTAAAGATAAAACAAAATCTACTGCATTTTGGAGAAAAAAGAATAACGTTATATTGCCAGAGCTTTCCTCTACCACAGTGGAGAGGTATACAGACTTTTATGAGGACGGAGTAATTATGTCTTTATTCCGAAGTGATAAAACCAATTATGGGATTGAGATACGTTGCTTACCGGAAAATATTTTCCCGGATGAGGTGCTAGAGGATATTAAGCACCATATAAAAAGACCATATGATTTCATAATAGAAGTATAAGGGAACGCTTTTGCTACATTTCGTTGCAAAAGCGTTTATTATGTATATGAGGTGATTGAGATTGGCTTGGATTCTACTAGTAATTGCAGGATTAACTGAAATCATATGGGCGATCGGTTTAAAGGAAGCGCATGGCTTCACAGAGCTAGTCCCGTCCATCATCACAATATTATTTCTTATAATAAGCTTTTTTTTATTCGCGAGGGCGATGAAGACGATTCCAATAGGAACTGCATATGCTATATTTACCGGAATAGGAGCTGCCGGCACGGCGATTGTCGGAATTCTTTGGTTTAATGAACCAGTTAGTATAGGGAAAATTGTGTTTTTATGTATATTACTCTTCGGCATTATAGGTCTGAAGCTAAGTGATACCGAGGAGGTGGAATAATGGAATGGATTACACTAATTGCTGCGGGATTATTTGAGGTGGCCTTTGTTATTTGCATGAAGCTCTCCAATGGCTTTACAAACAAAAAATTTACAGCCCTTACCATTATTTCTGCTTCTTTAAGTTTCTTTTTACTATCGTTGGCTTTAAGGGATATTTCTGTGGGTACAGGATATGCAGTGTGGACTGGAATAGGAGCAGCGGGAAGTGTGTTAGTCGGTATGTACTTCTTTAACGAAAAGAAGAGCCGTCTGAAATTATTCTTTTTAAGCTGTATTATATTTGGAGTCGTAGGTCTTAAACTTTTTGGCTAATGGTTCATGTATTAATATTAGAAGTGATAAAATAGAAATATCCAAAACGTGGAGGTAACAAGTGATGAAATTGAAATTAGGATTATTATATGGTGGGAAATCTGCAGAACATGAGGTTTCTTTATTAACAGCAAGAGCAGTTTCTCAAGCAATTGATTTTGATAAATATGAAGTATACCCCGTCTTTATCTCAAAGGAAGGAGAATGGAGAAAGGGTCAAAAGCTATTAGGTCCTGTGGAAACAGTAGAAACACTTCAATTTGGGGATGATACAGGGAAAGCGAATGACATAACTAGCTTCCTGCCGGCGGAGAACTCTTCACAAGAGCTTGATGCATCGACTGGTAATGAAGGATTAGATGTGATATTCCCGTTGCTTCACGGCCCAAATGGAGAGGATGGTACCGTTCAGGGATTACTAGAAGTATTGAACTTGCCATATGTGGGAAATGGAGTATTAGCTTCAGCTGCTGGAATGGATAAAGTAGTTATGAAGCAACTTTTTGCACAAGCAGGTTTAAAGCAGGTTCCTTTTGTACATTTCATCCGTAAAGAGTGGAAAAACAATCAAGCGTTATTACTTGAAAAGATTGAGAGCAGCTTGAAGTGGCCATTATTTGTCAAGCCAGCTAATCTAGGCTCTAGTGTTGGGATAACGAAAGCAAATAATCGTGAGGAACTAATAAAGGCAATCGACCTTGCTTTTAAATATGATCGTAAAATCCTAGTAGAACAAGGTATTGTAGCTCGTGAAATAGAAATGAGTGTTTTAGGAAATGACACGCCAAGATGTTCGGTTGCTGGAGAAGTATTACCAACGAAAGACTTCTATGATTACTCTGCAAAATATATAGATGGCACTACAAACTATGCTATTCCAGCAAAAGTATCGGATAGATTGCAAAAATCATTAGAGGATGCTGCAATTCGTGCATTCAAAGTGTTAGACTGCTCTGGATTGGTTCGCGCAGATTTCTTTGTTACGGATACAGAAGAGGTATTAATCAATGAAGTGAACACGATGCCTGGCTTCACACCAATTAGCATGTATCCAAAGCTTTGGATGGCTTCTGGCTTATCATACTCAGACCTAATCGAGGAGTTAATATCACTAGCTATCGAACGCTATGAGGAAAAACAGCAGCTTGAGCATTCAAAGGACGGAGAGTGACTAAGTTGAAAAAGACATTAGCACAAATTGCAAAGTGGTTAGGATTAGAACAGCCAACTAGTAACCCTGTAGTTACAGGGGTATCTATTAATACACGCACATTAAGACCAGGAGATTTATTTATTCCCTTTCGTGGTGAGAATGTGAATGGTCATAAATTTGTAGAGGCTGCATTTGAAAATGGAGCAGCTGCAGCATTTTGGTTAAAGGATGAGCCGAATCCTCCGAAGGATGTTCCCTTACTCTTTGTAGAAAGTAGTGAAGAGGCACTTCAGCAGATGGCTCGAGCTTATCGGTCTGAGCTTTCTACGGTATTTATAGGAATCACGGGCTCTAACGGTAAAACTTCCACAAAGGACTTGCTAGCAGGTATGCTTACCCCTTACTTCCGAGTGAAGAAAACAGAAGGAAATTTTAACAATGAGCTAGGTCTTCCTCTTACTATTCTTTCTTTAGAGGAAGATACCGAGTATGCAGTACTTGAGATGGGTATGAGCTCTTTCGGAGAAATAGAGTTCCTTTCTAATATGGCAAAACCGACATACGCAGTTATAACTAACATCGGAGAGGCACATATGCAAGATCTAGGTTCTCGTGAAGGTATTGCAAAAGCAAAATTTGAAATTATTTCTGGTTTAGCCAAGGACGGACTACTTGTTTATGATGGTGATGAACCGCTTTTGAAACCATTCATATCAAATGTTCCCGATCTAAACACTAAATCCTTTGGCACTGATGAGTTAAATGATTTACGTATTGAACAGGTGACTTTTACAGAACAGGGAAGTAGTTTTATGGTAAGTGGTGAGCTAAACGAAGAAATGACTATACCTGTTCTTGGGGAGCATCAGGTGAAAAACACCTTGGCAGCTATACTGATTGGGAAGGAAATTGGACTGTCTGCCCAGCAAATGCGTGAGGCATTAAAGCAAATCGTACTAACAGATATGCGAATGCAGGTCATCGAAGCAAAGAATGGCAGTATCTTTATAAACGATGCCTATAATGCGGCGCCAACTTCTATGAAAGCTGCCATTCACTTTCTAGAAAAATCGACTATTAAACCAGATAAGTGGTTAGTGCTAGGGGATATGCTAGAGCTTGGTCCAAATGAAAAATCATTCCATGAAGAAATTAGTCATTCGATTTCCAATGAGGTATTCTCTGGTATTTGTTTATTTGGTCCACGTATGAAATGGTTATATGACCAGCTGGCAGATAAATTCAGTGAACAACAGCTAAAATGGGTGGAAGATGATTATGAATCGCTTATATCTTTTTTAAATTCAAACATTAAGAAGGATTCTATTGTTTTAGTGAAGGGTTCAAGGGGAATGAGATTAGAAAAGGTTATTGAACCCTTTCAAAAATAGTAGCTATAGGAGAGTAGGTCTTACATGAAAACAGGAATACTTTGCATACATGGTTTTACTGGAGGTCCATACGAGGTGCAGCCTTTCGTGGACTACTTGGAAGCAAATACAGACTGGCAAATTGTAGTTCCTACTCTTCCTGGTCATGGAGAAATTTTAGAATTAAAAAGCTTAACCGCCGAATCGTGGATGATGGCTGCCGAACAGGCACTGCGTATGCTTCAAAAGGAAGTAGATCGTGTGTATGTAGTTGGCTTTTCTATGGGCGGAATTATTGCCATTTATTTAGCTCTGCGCTATAAAATTGATAAAATGGTTTTATTAAGTGCTGCCGCAAAATACATAAATCCAGCACAGCTGTTACATGATATAGGGGACGTAGCAAAAAAAATAGTGGAAGGTAAGTCTGAAGAAAATACACTTTTCCAAATCTATAGTAAAAAGCTACGTGCAACCCCTATTCCAGCAGCTTTAGAATTTGTACGCCTGGTTAAGATGGTAGAACCCTATTATGAGCAAATTACTATCCCTGTATGTCTAGTCCAAGGGAAAAAGGATGGTATAGTTCCTTATACGGCAGCGCCCTTCTTATTTGACCACATTAAATCTACAAACAAGCAGCTAATCTTTTCGGATAGCGGAAAGCATCATATTTGCTATAGCGATGATTGTCAGAATTGGTTTCCACAAGCTCTTGCATTTTTAAGGGAAGAAGTGCAGGAAAAGATTTGTTAACTACTGGATATAAATTCGAATTCATTGCAACTAGCAAAATTGCATGCTATACTACGTTTAGAACAATGGATACATTTTGTGTGAAGACTCTTCAGCGTTTATTGAAGAGTACTTTTTTTTGAACATAACGGTTTGTTTACGCAAGAATTAACGAACCGCTCGGCAAAAGACCGGGCTTTCCCTTTATATAAGACCCCTCTGATCTAAAACCACAGAGAATTTTAAGTAACGGAAACGTTCCTCGTATAGGCTCGAATTTGCCAATTTCATCTGAAAATGTAACCATTTGTCAAAACAGAACAAAAAGGAGATTAAAATTTTGACAAATTTTTCAGAATTAAATATTAGCGCTTCTACACTAAAATCCGTACAACGAATGGGATTTGAAGAAGCTACACCAATCCAAGAAGGTACTATTACTCATGCTATGGAAGGCCGCGATATTATTGGCCAAGCACAAACAGGTACTGGTAAAACTGCCGCTTTCGGTATTCCGATGATTGAAAAAATTGACCCTAAAAACCCTAATATCCAATCTTTAATCATTGCTCCAACACGTGAACTTGCAATTCAAGTTTCTGAAGAGCTATATAAATTGGGCTATGATAAAAAAGTTCGTTTACTTTCTGTATACGGAGGACAAGAAATTGGCCGTCAAATCCGTGCACTTAAAAACAAGCCACAAGTAATCGTTGGTACACCTGGTCGTATCCTTGACCATATTAACCGTCGTACTTTAAAGCTTGATCAAGTAGAAACATTAATCTTGGACGAAGCTGATGAAATGTTAAACATGGGCTTCATTGATGATATCAATACAATTTTAGAAAGTGTTCCAGACAATCGTCAAACTTTATTGTTCTCTGCGACTATGCCGGGACCAATTCGTAAAATTGCTGATAAATTCATGAAAGATCCAGTTGAAGTAAAGATTAAATCAAAAGAAATGACTGTTGAAAATATTGAGCAGTTCTATGTAAAAGCTACAGAGCGTGAAAAATTTGATTTCCTTTCAAGAATCTTGAACGTTCACCAACCAGAGCTTGCAATTATTTTTGGACGCACTAAACGTCGTGTAGACGAGCTTGCAAATGCCTTAAGTATTCGTGGCTACTTAGCTGAAGGAATTCACGGAGATTTAAGCCAAGCGAAGCGTATGTCTGTATTGAAGCAGTTCAAATCAAACAAAATTGACATACTTGTTGCAACAGATGTAGCTGCTCGTGGATTAGATATCTCAGGCGTTACTCACGTTTATAACTTTGATATTCCACAAGATCCAGAAAGCTATGTTCACCGTATCGGTCGTACAGGTCGTGCTGGTAAAAGTGGTATTGCCGTAACATTTGTTACTCCAAGAGAAATGGGCTACCTGCGCATTGTAGAAGACACTACGAAAAAGCGTATGACAGCTCTTCGTCCACCAAGCTCAGATGAAGCATTAGTTGGACAGCAACGTGTAGCAATTGAAGCTCTTACTGAAATTATTAACAAAAATGACTTAGGTGACTATCGTACACTTGCAGCAGAAATGCTTGAAAAGCACGAAGCTATTGATGTAGTTGCAGCAGCAATTAAATCAATGACAAAAGAGCCAGACGATACACCAATCTCACTTTCTGAAGAACGCCCATTACCTGCTCGTAGAGAGCGCAGTGGTGGCGGACGCAGCGGTGGCGGCGGATACAAAGGTAACCGTAGCGGCGGAGGACGTAGTTCATCAAGTCGTGGAAGTGATCGCGGATCTTCTCGTACAGGTGGCAGTTCACGTCCAAGCGGCCGTCGTAGCAGCGGACCACGTGACGGTTCTACTCAACGTAGCACAAGAACTCGTTCACCACGTAACGAAGGCTAATTCTAAAAAATATAAAGGTGAATCCAATTTATTGGATTCACCTTTTTTTATACATAAGCAGTATTGCAACATCCTAATACCACGAAACGCGTCATTTGATAAAAGCAGAATTCATTAATGCTTTATCTTGTATTTATAAATAAAGAAAAATTATGAACTCAATGTATGATAAAATGAAACATTTCCCTTTCACTTTCGTATACAATGACAAGAGAAGAGGTGCATAAGAATGCGAAGAGAACCGATTAACCGAATTTCCGTAAAAGGTTTAAGAGTTTGGAGAATTTATGGCATAATCCAGACCCTAATTGTTTTGTTATTAGGGATAGGGACAGGAGTTATCAACTACTTTACCGGAAATTATATATGGCTATACATAGTGGCAGGAGCAGTAGTATTGCTTGTCGGATATTTATTAATTTACTTATTTCCAAAGGTAAGATGGAGTAGATGGAGATACGAAGTAAGAGATCAGGAAATCGAGCTGCAGCACGGATTGTTTGTAGTAAAGAGAACACTGGTACCAATGGTTAGGGTGCAACATGTAGATACTGAGCAAGGACCAATTTTACGAAAGTATGATTTAGCTTCTATCACAATTTCTACAGCAGCAACAAGTCACACTATCCCCGCGTTAATAACGGAGGAAGCAGATGAATTGCGCGGAAGAATATCAGTGCTTGCAAGGGTGGCGGAAGAAGATGTCTAAAGAAAAGTATAAGCTTCATCCGATTTCAGCCTTGATTAATTTTGTAAAAGTGTTAAAGGAAATGATTCTTCCATTAATCGTTTTATTGGTGGTGAATGGTTTTGGAGACGATTCAAACTTTTGGTCTGGACTTTTCACATATGGAATTTATGCAATAGTACTTTTATTCATGTTAGTGAGTGGAATTATCAAGTGGAAGAGATTCCGCTATTGGTTTGAAGATGGAGAACTCAGAATAGAATATGGACTTTTTGTAAAGAAAAAGCGTTATATCCCTTTTGACCGTATTCAAAGCCTCAACTATACAGAAGGTATTTTCCATAGACCTTTTGGATTGGTTAAGGTAAAAGTAGAAACTGCAGGAGGAGGGCCAACAAAGGAGGCCGACGCTGAGCTCACTGCGATTAGTAAGGAAGCTGCAGAACAAATAAAAAAAGAGATAATGCTGGCTAAAAGTCAAGAAACTCCAATTCTAGAAGAGGGAATAGAGATTACAGAAACCATGAAGGAAGAAAAAAAGCCAATCTTTCGTATGTCTACAAAGGAACTGTTGGTTCTAGCAAGTACCTCAGGTGGAGTAGGTGTATTCTTTTCTGGTCTTGCAGTATTTGCATCCCAGTTCTCTGAATTGATACCTTACGAGAGAATTTATAATGAGATTATGATCTTCATTAAATTTGGTGTACTCATGGTAGCATTAGTTGTTTTCTCTGTTTTACTCGTTGCATGGGCAGTTTCTGTCTTGCTAACTTTCATCAACTATTATGATTTTACAATTAGAATAGAGGATGAGGAGATTATTATTACTAGAGGGCTTTTAGAGAAAAAGAAAATCACCATTCCTTTAACGCGCATACAAGGAATACGCTTAGTAGAAAATCCCCTTCGTCAGCTCACTGGATATGCCACGGTAACTGTAGATAGCGCGGGAGGATCAATGGCAGAAAAAGACGAAACGATTCGTCTGCTTCCATTAATAAAAAAAACAGAAATAAATCCTATTTTAGAAGAGATTTTTCCGGAATTTCAGCTACAGCCTAGCTTTCAAAGAGTTCCAAACAAATCTAGAAAGTTTTTCTATCGCTTAGACTTGCTGTGGATTATACCTATAGCCGCTGCAGTCATTTACTTCTTTTATCCATATGGATTATTATCTCTGCTATTAATACCTGCTAGTTTTGGCTTAGGAGTTTGGCAAAAGAAAACTGCCGGCTTTTATATAGAGGAAACACAGTTAGTCGCTCAATATCGATTATTTAGTAGAGTGACCGTTTGGATGGAAAAGAGACGAATTCAGTCTATGACTGCTCGAACAACATATTTTCAAAAGAAATCAGATGTTGCATCTATAGTGGTGACCATTAAATCTGGAGTTGGAGGGGCAGAAACAGTGATTCCCCACATAGAAAAAGTGGATTCGGAAAAACTATTAAACTGGTATGAACCAACACGAAAATCTAAAACAATCATAGAAAAAGAACAGTCCGAATAAGGGCTGTTCTTTTCATTTCATCTTATGAGATTTTTTATGATTTACTATACTACTGTATACGGATTTTTCTTTTTCTTCTTCCAAGAGCCAATTCGCTTAGGATGAAAGAAAACCATTCCTAGGACAAAACCAGTGATTAATCCACCAATATGTGCGGTCACACCTACATTCGGCTGTAGGAACGAGAGTATGACACCGATAACGATGATTGGAATAATGATTTGTCTAAGCTGTGGTAACAAGTGCTTCGTGTAATGGACTAATGCCGCAAACGCGCCTAAAATTCCATAGATTGCCCCACTGGCACCAAGACTTGCGTAGTTCCAGTCATGAATCAAATAAGTGGCCACATTTCCGATAAAACCAGAAAGGAAGTAAATTGTTAAAAATCTTGCCTTTCCTGAAAGCTGCTCTAATTCCGGGCCAAATATATATAAAGAGAACATATTAAATAGTAGGTGAGCAAAACCTGAATGCAGGAACATTGGAGTGATCAGTCTCCAATACTCTCCTTCTGCAATGAGGAGGTTGACACCCATTCCAAAATAACGCAAATATATTCCATAAACCGGTATAATAGTTAACAGGAAAATAATAATATTTATAGCCAATAATGTAGATACAACAGGATATAATTTTATGTATTCTTTAAAACTTTCTCTTCTTGAAAACATACTGTCACCTCGGATTTCTTACTATATAGTATATCTTGAAAAGGCCATATTTGAAAGGAAGAACAATTATGATTATCGGTATAGGGTTAGATATAACAGAAATAAAAAAAATAGAGTCCATTTTATTAAAAACCTCTAAATTTATTCCACGAGTTTTAACGAAAAAAGAAATAGAAATAATGGAGACTTTATCATCCTCAAGGCAATTAGAATTTGTAGCAGGGAGATTTGCAGCAAAAGAAGCATTTTCCAAGGCTTTAGGCACTGGAATAGGAAAAAGTTGTAGCTTTCAGGATATAGAAATTTTAAAAGAAAGTAATGGTAAACCTGTACTATATTTTAAGGAAAAGCCTCTAAATGGCTTTGTTTCAATCACTCACACAAAAGATTATGCTGCCGCACAAGTAATTCTTCAATCATAACCGGTCGTCCACCTACATACAATGAACGAAGGCAGTGATAATAGAAAGGGTGGACAAAATTGAAGAGCCTAGTGGCTAAACTGGTAGTTTTATTTGCAATGATCCTGGTACTATCTGCATGTGGAGCTGAATCGAAGGAAGACGTAGTGAAAAAACTAAGTAACAAATGGAGTGACGCAAAAGGATATGAGCTTACCGCAGAAATGAGTATTCTAACGGGTGCAGAACCAAGAGTTTATGATGTAGAAGTTTGGCATACTAAACCTGAGTTTTATCGTGTAAAGGTCTCCGATGCTAACGCAGAAAATACTCAAATGATCGTTCGTAACGCTGAGGGAGTTTTCGTCGTAACACCAGCCCTTAACAAAACTTATAAATTCCAAAGTAAGTGGCCTTCAGAAAATAGCCAAGCTTATCTAATTGGTTCGTTGGCAGAGGATATTAAAAAAGATAAATCTGCTACTTTTAAAGAAGAAGGAGACAAATATGTATTTGAAGCAAAAACAACTAATAATCACAAAAATATGCTTCCTTCTCAAAAAATCTATATAGATAAAAAGACGTTGTTACCAACAGACGTTTCTATATTAAATGAGAACAAAGAAGAGCAGATTCATATTAAGTTTAACAAAGTCTCTCTAGGTAAGACTCGTGCTGCTGGAGATTATAAAATTGAACAAACACCAGCTGCAATGGAAGAGGGAGAAAAGGTTGAAACGTCTGCTGAGTTAGAAAGCAAGGAGTTCGAAACACATTATCCAGTAGTTAAATGGGAAAACACCCCTCTAGTAGAGGAAAAAGTGATTAAATTAGAAGACCAAAAACGTGTAGTTTTAACTTTTGGTGGAGATAAAGGCTTCACTGTGATTCAAGAATTAAGCGATCCAAATGTATCTTCCTCTATCCCTGTGTTTGCACCTGGAGATCCAGTAGATTTAGGTGTTGCTATTGGAGCAGTAACTGATCATTCCATCAGTTGGGAACAAGATGGTATGTCCTTCTTCATTGCTTCATCTAGCTTAACGAAAGAGGAAATGATCGAGGTTGCAGCATCTATGACAGTTTCTGAATTAAAATGATTATTAGTTGACGACCTCTTCTTCTGAGGAGCATAATTATGATAAAGAATTGGAAGAAGAGGTTCAGCAATGTCACAAAAATTATATAGACCGACTTTTGTAGAAGTTAATTTACAGTCAATACAAACAAATATTGCTCGACTCAAAGAGATGCTGCCTTCTTCAACAGAGGTAATTGCAGTAGTAAAAGCAAACGCTTATGGACATGGCGATATTGAGGTTGCTCGTGCTGCCATTCAAGCAGGTGCATCCATGCTAGCTGTAGCAACTCCAGAGGAAGCTTTGCATTTAAGAGATTTTGATATAAAAGAAGAGATTCTCGTCTTAGGGGCCGTACCAGTTTCCTTTTTACCTGAAGCAAGTGCCCAAAATATTACTTTAACAGCATATTCACTTGACTGGTTTTTTGCCACTAAGGGAAACGAAAAACCAGTTAAAGTGCATATAAAAATTGATAGTGGTATGGGGAGGATTGGTTTTTCAAGCACCCAGGACCTCCTGACAGCTTTAAAGTTTTTAAATGAGGAGCCAAATTCTCTAGAAATAACGGGAGTTTACACACATTTTGCAACTGCAGATGATGTGAATACGGAGTATTTTGAAAAACAAGTGAGTAGGTTTGAAAGCTTTTTAGAAGTATTTAAAGAAAAGCCTAAAATGATTCATACTTCCAATAGCGCCGCTGCTCTACAGCATCCAAGTCAAAGTTGGGATGCCGTTCGCTTTGGGATTTCAATGTATGGAATAGCCCCTTCCCCCTATTTAAATGATCATCTACCTTTCTCTTTGGAGAAATCTCTTTCCTTGCATACAGAAATTGTGCACATCAAAAAGGTTAATAAGGGAGACTCTATTGGTTACGGGGCTGCCTATACAGCGGAAACAGAAGAATGGATTGGCACATTGCCAATCGGGTATGCCGATGGCTTGCTTCGAAAACTCCACACACAAAAAGTATTAGTAGAAGGAAAAAGGGTGCCTATTGTAGGGAAAATTTGTATGGATCAATGTATGATTCGTTTAAATGGACCGGTGGATATAGGAGAGAAAGTTGTTTTACTGGGAAGACAAGGAAATGAGGAAATTAAGGTTGAAGAATGGGCAACTACGCTTCAAACAATTCCATATGAGGTATGCTGTACTCTATCTACTAGAATACCTAGAATTTATCACAAGTAAAATGTCGACAAAACGTAGTTCTTCATGCATAATTTGTCTAACCATTTCTTATTATGTCTTTTATTTCACCTCTAGTAATGGTAAGATGAAGTATATTGTCAGATAGGGAAATGTTTTGTCGGAGGTGTTTGCTGTGGTAAGTGATAAAAAGAAAAAAGAAGCGCTTATAGAGATTCCAATGCAAATGGTTAGTGAGGGAGTGCAAACTTCTAAATCATTAACTGGTAGGGAAAGCGTTGCTCGTGTACATGCAAATGAATATATGAAGAAAGGCCAGGCAAATCTTATAAGAGAAGCGATGATGAAAGGTTATGTTGAGATGTCTCATATTAACTTATCCATATGTATGGAATGTCTACATGCGGAATATGAAGCCCAACATACGACAGAGCGACTCGTAAGTGGAGGATGAAAACTTGATCGTAAAACGTGGGGACGTTTTTTTTGCAGATTTATCACCAGTAGTCGGGTCTGAACAAGGTGGAACTAGGCCCGTACTGGTGATACAAAATGATATCGGAAATCGGTTTAGTCCGACTGTAATTGTGGCAGCGATTACCGCTCAGATACAAAAAGCGAAATTGCCGACACATGTAGAAATCGATGCAAAAGAGTATGATTTTGAACGTGATTCAGTTATATTATTAGAACAGTTACGAACTATTGATAAGTCAAGGCTTACGGATAAAATCACACACTTAGATGAAGATGTGATGGAAGAAGTCGATCATGCACTAGGCATCAGCTTAGGAATCGTAAAATTTTAAATACATAGACAAAACGCAATGTGTAGCCGACAAATACGCATTGTGTTTTTTTGTTTCTAGATTTATTCCATTTATTCTTCATCTAAATATTTTAATCCATTTAATGTTAAATGGATTTCCCCAAAATATATGTTACTGTATTCTGCATAACGGGTAGAATCATTGTTGAAGATATAATAGTGTTTCTCTATCAACTAAATGTGAAAAAGAATCTTTCGGAAATTATAAAAGATGTAAATTTCTTTAAGATTCGTTACAATATAATTACCATTAATTTTGTGAGGAGTTGGGTATACCCAAATGAACAAACAAATAGCTACGTACATTCACGATGACATCGATGAAATATTAGAAAAATGGAAAGAGAAAATGGAAGATGAAAAAGACGATCGTTTTTTTCAAATAATGTCAGAACAAGTAATTGATCATACTGCTCGTGAATTTGGGGAGTTAATGATTTCAAGTCTTACAGAGGATCATGAAACTTATACTGGAAAGCTAAATGACTTTTCTGTTCAAATTGTTCGTTACGGCTGGTCCATATCCTTTGTGTTAAAAGCATTAAATAACTTTACAGAGGTTATTTACGAAAATATGGAAATTGCAGGACACTTAAATGAAAGTAATTACAAATCTTACCGTACTATTTTAAATAACTGGTTAACACCTGTTACTCATACGATCGTTGAAGCCTACGCGAAAGTATGGGAAAAGACAGTGAATCTACAAAAAATTGCTTTACAAGAGCTTTCAGCATCCCTTATCCCTGTTTTTGAGAAAATATCTGTAATGCCTTTAGTCGGAACAATTGACACGGAACGTGCAAAGCTTATAATGGAAAACTTACTGCAAGGTGTAGTGAAACACCGTGCAGAGGTTGTATTGTTAGATATAACTGGAGTTCCTGTAGTTGATACAATGGTCGCTCATCATATTATTCAAGCAGCTGATGCAGTTCGCCTTGTTGGAGCTAAATGTTTCTTAGTAGGTATTCGTCCAGAAATTGCACAAACAATCGTTACACTTGGCATTAATCTTAATGACTTTACGACAACTAGTACGTTACAACGTGGAGTTGAACAGGCGTTAGCACTAACAAATCGAGCGATAGTAGAGGTGAACTCATAATGATGACGAGAATTCCAATCTTAAAGTTAAGAGATTGTTTAATTGTATCTATTCAATGGGAACTGGACGATCAGACAGCATTAGCATTTCAAGAGGATTTATTGGACAAGCTTCATACCACTGCTGCTAGAGGAGTAGTTTTGGATTTAACGCCAATAGACTTTATTGATTCGTTTATCGCTAAAGTTTTAGGAGACGTTATCAATATGTCAGGCTTAATGGGAGCTAAGGTAGTAATAACAGGAATACAGCCAGCTGTTGCTATAACATTAATTGAGCTAGGAATAAGACTTGAAAATGTAGCAACAGCTTTAGACTTAGAAAATGGATTGGAAAAACTTGAACGAGAATTGGAGGACTAATCCATTATGAATATGAAGTCTTCTGTTGACATAATAAGTGAGTGGGATATAGTTGCTGCTAGGCAGCTTGGAAGAAACGAAGCAAAAGATGCTGGTTTTGGCACAGTAGACCAAGCTAGAATTACAACTGCTATTAGCGAGCTCGCTAGAAATATATATTTATATGCAGGAAAAGGTAATATAGAAATAAAACAGATTGTAGAAGGAAATCTCAAAGGCATTTTGGTTATAGCTTCTGACGAAGGGCCAGGTATTTCTGATGTCCGTAAAGTAATGGAAGACGGATATACTACATCTGGAGGCCTAGGAGCAGGATTGCCAGGGGTAAAGCGTCTAATGGACGACTTTAAAATTGAGACTGTAGTCGGAGATGGTACAACAATCATTGCCACAAAGTGGTTGAGATAGGGGGTAAAATAAGTGCCTCAAGAGTTTAAAAAGCAGTATAAGGAAATTTTAAAACAGTATACATTAAGTCAAACAGAGCATAATTTATATGAAGGTCAAAACGTTAGTAGACAGCTTATTCAAAAAAGCATCTCTCCGGAGGAAGTTATTAGTATACATAAAGCCTCTCTTGAAGAGATTATACCAGGCTTACCGGAGGAAGTTTTACACTCGTTTGATTTTTTAATTGAAGTGATGATTAGATATGGCTTAGCTTTAAAAGAGCACCAAACCCTAATTGAGAAACAACAAAATTTTAAAATGGAAATGGATTTGGCTACAAATGTCCAACAAACATTGCTAAAAACTAAAATTCCAAATATGAATGGCTTGGACATTGGGATTATTTCTGTTCCTGCTAAAGAGATGAACGGGGATTACACTCACTTTTTGAGTAACGAGAATGCAATAGGAATCGCTGTTGCTGATGTTATCGGAAAAGGGATACCAGCGGCTCTATGCATGTCCATGATTAAATATGGAATGGATAGTTTAGATGGTCCAGAAACAGATCCTGTCGTAGTATTGGATATTATTAACCGAATTGTTGAGAAAAGTGTTAGCGATTCAATGTTTATATCCATGTTTTATGGCACATATGATTCAGCTTTAAGTGAATTCACTTATGCTTCAGCTGGGCACGAGCCACCTCTTTTTTATTGTGCTAAATCAGGCGAGTTTAAAGAACTTCAGGCAAAAGGTCTGTTGCTAGGGGTTATTCCTAATGTAAGATATGAGCAACATTCAATAGTTCTTGAAAAAGATGACTTTATCGTGATGATGACTGACGGAGTAACCGAATGTCGTTCAAAGGAAGGCTTTATCGACCAAAAAATAATCCTGAGTATTATAGAAAGCGTTAAGGATAAACCAGCTCAAGAAATGGTTGAGTATGTATTCCATAAGCTAGAAGAATTGCAGGAATTTGAACAGCGTGATGATTTTACTCTTGTCATTTTCAAAAAATCACTGTGAACATGTTTAGCGTTGGCTCAAACGTGGTATAGATACACTATATATAGCGAAAACGGGGGATAATTGAAAATGAATATATCAGTAGAATTATACGAAGAAGATAAACGCGTCAAAGGAATTATAAAAGGTGAAATTGATGCTTTTACAGCACCTCTTTTAAGAGAAAAGCTATCAGAAATTAATTTAAAGGAAAACTTACGTGTAGAGTTAGACTTAACAGACGTAACTTACATGGATAGTACTGGTTTAGGCGTATTCGTAGGATTTTATAAAAGTGCTAAAGAGTCCAACGTTCACATGGAATTAACAGGGCTATCATCTCGACTAAAACGATTGTTCGACATAACCGGTTTAGGAGATATCATGGACATCCAAGCGAGCGAAGAGGTGAAAATAGATGAAACCGTTTGATTATGTTGAGATTCGTTTACCAGCAAAGCCTCAATATGTTAGTGTAGCACGTCTTACAATTTCTGGATTAGCGAATCGTATGGGCTTTTCTTATGATGATATTGAAGATTTAAAAATTGCAACAAGTGAAGCAATTACTAACGCAGTTCAACATGCTTACACAGAGGATGAGGATGGCGAAGTAGTAATTGGCTGCGCTTTATATAATGACAAAATAGAAATTATGATTGCTGACCATGGGAAAAGTTTTAATTTTGAGGAAACAAAAGCGCAAGTGGGACCTTACCATGATTTGGAGGAGGGATCGTTCTTACGTGAAGGTGGCCTTGGCCTATATCTAATTGAAACTTTAATGGATGAGGTGAAGGTCCATCACCAAGAGGGTGTAACTGTATTTATGACGAAGCATGTCGGAGTAAAGCAGGTGGATGAAAATGTCGAACACATCTCTTCCTAAGGAGTCAAAAGAACAGATTCTAGAATGGATAAAAGAATATCAAAGCACAGAAAGCGAAGAGGCTCAAACCAATCTAGTATTAAACTACGAGCGTTTGGTTGAGTCTATTGCCCGTAAATATTCTAATGGTAAATCTCATCATGAGGATATAGTACAAGTAGGTATGCTGGGCCTTCTAGGAGCTATTAGAAGATATGATCCTTCATTCGGTAAGAACTTTGAGGCTTTTGCTATCCCAACTATAATTGGGGAGATTAAGCGGTTTCTAAGAGACAAAACATGGGCAGTACATGTACCAAGAAGAATTAAAGAATTAGGTCCGCGTATAAGATCAGCTGTTGAAGTGTTAACAACAGAATTTCAAAGATCTCCACTTGTGCCAGAAATCGCGGATTATCTTGATGTAGAGGTAGAGGATGTATTAGAGGCGATGGAGATGGGGAAAAGTTATCAAGCCTTATCTATGGACCATTCTTTAGAATCGGATGCAGATGGAAGTACTATTACATTATTTGATGTGATTGGCCAAACCGATGGAGAATTTGAAAAAACAGACCAGCGCTTACTTGTAGCCGAAGCTTTCAATGTTTTATCTGAAAGAGAAAAAGAAATTATTAAACTTACATACATGGAGCAACTGAGTCAGAAGGAAGCTGGAGATCGTCTTGGCATCTCTCAAATGCATGTATCACGAATACAACGTAAGGCAATAAAAAAATTGCAAGAGGCAATATTATCGTCAGGTGGTTTAGTAAATTGATAAATTACTCAGATGAAAAAGTTGAGTTGCTAGTATTTCAGGAAGCAAAATCAGGAAACGCAGAATCTGGAGATACATACTATGTATCAAAGCATGAGGACTTTATGCTCTGTGCCATTGCTGATGGACTAGGTAACGGTCCTGTAGCAAAGGAATCTGCAGATGTTATACCTGCAATTTTAGAACAATACCCTGAGGAGACGCTGGATAATTTATTGTTGAAATGCAATGAGTTGATGGTTCAAAAACGAGGAGCAGCGGTTGCTCTTGTGAAAGTAGATTACAAAACACAAACTATCTCATATAGCTGTGTTGGCAATATCAAATTTTACATGTACCAGAGAGCAACAGGAAAGATGATATATCCTTTGCCAGTGATGGGCTACCTATCTGGAAGAAAGCAAAAAATTAATACCCAAACGTATGCCTGCGCAAAAGATGACCTATTTCTTCTTCACTCAGATGGAGTAGTGATGAATAGCCCGAAATCTACTATTAAGGAATCTGGCTCTGCAAAATGTTTGTACGAAACTGTATATAAGGAAATAGAGCATGGTGATGATGCCACGTTTATTGTAGGAAGCTTACTCTCATAATAGAAGGGTAAGTTTTTTTACTGTCTTCATTTAGGGGTAAGCGCTAAATATGTTAAAATAAAGGGTATATGGAAAGGGTGAATTTGTGTTGGAACTAAAGAAAATGCTTCAGCTTGTTTCTAAAGAAACTGGCATAAAAACTACGCAAGCCGAACAAGTAATAAAACTTTTAGAAGAAGGAAACACCGTTCCTTTTATAGCTCGTTATCGTAAAGAACAAACAGGATCTTTAGATGAGGTCCAAATAAAAGCAGTAGAAGATCGGTATCAATATATACAACAGCTTGAACAACGCAAAGAGGAAGTACTGCGTTTAATAGATGAACAAGGAAAGCTGACGGAAGAGCTTACTACTTCCATTCAAAATGCTACGGTGCTTCAGCGAGTAGAGGATTTATATCGACCTTATAAACAAAAGCGAAGAACAAAGGCGACAGTAGCGAAGGAGAAAGGGCTTGAACCTTTAGCAGATGAACTATTAACCTTCCCTAAAGCATCTATCTATGATTTAGCACAAGCCTATATTAATGAAGAGCTAGAAGTATTGACGACGGAGGATGCACTCCAAGGGGCTCGTGACATTCTCGCAGAACAATTTGCTGATGATGCGAAAATACGCGAACAGATTCGAAATCTATCCCGTATGGACGGGAAAATTGTTACTGCGCTAAAGAAAGCAGAGCTTGATGAAAAAAATGTCTATGAAATGTACTATGAATATGATGAACCAGTGAAGAAAATTGTGCCTCACCGTATTCTTGCATTGAATCGTGGAGAAAAAGAGGATGTATTAAAAGTTGGTCTCCAGGTACCACTTGAAAAGATTTTAAGAGTAATGGAAACTCAATGGATTCCTAATAATATATCTAGCAGTGCTACAGAGCAGGTAAAGCAAGCAATCGAGGATTCCTATAAACGGTTAATACAGCCTTCAGTAGAAAGAGAAATCAGAGCAGAACTTACTGAAAAAGCAGAAACACAAGCTATTCATATTTTCTCTGAGAATCTACGAAACTTATTGCTTCAGCCTCCGTTAAAGGGGAAAGTTGTTCTAGGAGTGGATCCTGCATACCGGACAGGTTGCAAACTAGCAGTTGTAGACGATACAGGTAAATTACTAGAGGTATCGGCTATTTATCCACATGCACCAAAAATGGATGTGGAAGGCTCGAAAAGAAAGGTACTTTCTTATCTTAAAAAATATCCAATTACTTTAATTGCAATAGGAAATGGTACAGCTTCTCGTGAAACAGAGCAATTTATAGTAGATTGCCTGAAAGAAGTAGAGGGTGAAGTAGCATATGTTATTGTCAACGAAGCAGGTGCTTCTGTTTATTCAGCTTCCGAAACAGCGCGAAATGAGTTTCCAGACCTTCAAGTGGAGCAACGAAGTGCAGTCTCTATTGCCAGAAGACTTCAAGATCCTTTAGCGGAGTTAGTAAAAATAGATCCAAAGGCAGTAGGGGTAGGGCAATACCAGCATGATGTTTCACAAAAAAAACTCTCGGAATCACTTTCTTTTATAGTAGAAACTGCTGTTAACCAGGTAGGGGTCAATGTAAACACAGCGTCAGCCTCCTTACTGCAATATGTTTCTGGTCTTTCTAAAACGGTTGCTGAAAATGTGGTGAATATGCGCAATGAACAAGGGCGCTTTACTTCAAGAGCTCAGCTTAAAAAAATTCCGCGTCTTGGAGCCAAAACATATGAGCAGGCAATTGGTTTCCTGCGTGTACCAGATGCAAAAAATCCTTTTGATGCAACAGGAATTCACCCAGAAAGCTATAAGGCAGCTGAACAGGTCCTAGAAATTGTAGGATTGAAGAAAGGCCAAATAGGTTCTAAGGTAGCAGAAGAAGCATTAAATAACATTTCTATAGAAGAAACTAGTAAGGAATTAGGAATCGGCGAAATTACTTTGAAGGATATTTTAGATGCACTTATTAAGCCTGCACGTGATCCACGCGAAGCTTTCCCACAGCCTATACTAAAGAAAGATGTCTTGAAGTTAGAGGATTTAAAGGCTGGAATGGAGCTTCAAGGAACTGTTCGTAACGTAGTAGACTTTGGAGCCTTTGTAGATATTGGTGTTAAACAGGACGGACTTGTACATATATCCAAGCTTAAAAAAGGATTTGTAAAACATCCCCTAGATGTAGTTTCCCTTGGAGATATCGTTACAGTTTGGGTAGAACAGTTCGATGCTAACAAAGGTAGAATCGCATTAACTATGCTTCCGCCGGAACAACAAGTGTAATAATAAGAGTGTCCAATGATAGAATCATTGGACAAACTCTTTTATTTAGGAGAGGTAATATGACAGATGAACAATTGAGTGAATTAGTAAGTAAAATCTCAAAAGAGATTTTTGGGAAAGAATTTCGACATAAAGCCTGTTTTAATAAAAGACTCCGCAGTACTGGAGGCAGGTATATGTTAAGAACTCATATAATTGAAATAAATCCTCTTGTTCTAGAAAAGCATGGAATGAAAGAATTAATAGGAGTGATCAAGCATGAGTTATGTCATTATCATTTACATATAGAAGCAAAAGGCTACAAACATCGAGATGCAGATTTTCGCCAGCTTCTAAAACAAACAGATTCCCCCAGATTTTGTTCCACTTTAGTAGAGCCTAAAAGGCAACCACGTACTAAAGTTTACATGTATAAATGCTCAAAATGTGGGTTGTTATATAGACGGAAAATTCGAGTAAATACTCACAAATTCAAGTGTGGCAAGTGTTTTGGCGACTTAGTTTTAAGCTCTTCAAAAAAAATATAAGAAATTTGATGAAAAGTGTTGACGTTTGTCCAAACCCTCTCTATAATAGAAAAAGTCGAGTAAAACAAAACGACAAAAATTATTCCGAAGTAGCTCAGTGGTAGAGCAATCGGCTGTTAACCGATCGGTCGTAGGTTCGAGTCCTACCTTCGGAGCCATATAACTTACATAGGCCCCTTGGTCAAGCGGTTAAGACACCGCCCTTTCACGGCGGTAACACGGGTTCGAATCCCGTAGGGGTCACCATTTAAATTTAATAAAACATACATAGGTCCCGTGGTGTAGCGGTTAACATGCCTGCCTGTCACGCAGGAGATCGCCGGTTCGATCCCGGTCGGGACCGCCATGTTGGGGTATAGCCAAGCGGTAAGGCAACGGATTTTGATTCCGTCATGCCCTGGTTCGAATCCAGGTACCCCAGCCATTTCGTTTCGTGAGCCATTAGCTCAGTTGGTAGAGCATCTGACTTTTAATCAGAGGGTCGAAGGTTCGAGTCCTTCATGGCTCATCATTATTACAATAATTGTTGACAGACTCTTGCGAGTGAGTTATAATAGAGTTCGTCCCATTTTATAACTAAGCGGTCGTGGCGGAACGGCAGACGCGCTAGGTTGAGGGCCTAGTGGGGGATAACCCCGTGGAGGTTCAAGTCCTCTCGGCCGCACCAAGCAATGTCTCTTACTAAGCGCCCGTAGCTCAATTGGATAGAGCGTCTGACTACGGATCAGAAGGTTGTGGGTTCGACTCCTGCCGGGCGCGCCAATAAAACAATTATTTAATAAATTATATATGCGGGTGTAGTTTAGTGGTAAAACCTCAGCCTTCCAAGCTGATGATGAGAGTTCGATTCTCTTCACCCGCTCCAATTTAACTATAGCAAAACATGAACATTGAAAACTGAACATGCAAAACGTTAAGACATATAGCATCAAACAACTTCGGTTGTATTGACGCAAAACAATTTTTGACATCATTTAATGATGATGCCAGCAAAACAAAATGAGCTTTTTAAGTTCTCTATTATGGAGAGTTTGATCCTGGCTCAGGACGAACGCTGGCGGCGTGCCTAATACATGCAAGTCGAGCGAATGATGAAGAAGCTTGCTTCTTCTGATTTAGCGGCGGACGGGTGAGTAACACGTGGGCAACCTGCCCTGTAGATTGGGATAACTCCGGGAAACCGGGGCTAATACCGAATAATCCATTACCTCACATGAGGAAATGTTAAAAGACGGTCTCGGCTGTCACTACAGGATGGGCCCGCGGCGCATTAGCTAGTTGGTGAGGTAACGGCTCACCAAGGCGACGATGCGTAGCCGACCTGAGAGGGTGATCGGCCACACTGGGACTGAGACACGGCCCAGACTCCTACGGGAGGCAGCAGTAGGGAATCTTCCACAATGGACGAAAGTCTGATGGAGCAACGCCGCGTGAGTGAAGAAGGTTTTCGGATCGTAAAACTCTGTTGTGAGGGAAGAACAAGTATGAGAGTAACTGCTCGTACCTTGACGGTACCTCATTAGAAAGCCACGGCTAACTACGTGCCAGCAGCCGCGGTAATACGTAGGTGGCAAGCGTTGTCCGGAATTATTGGGCGTAAAGCGCGCGCAGGCGGTCCTTTAAGTCTGATGTGAAAGCCCACGGCTCAACCGTGGAGGGTCATTGGAAACTGGGGGACTTGAGTGCAGAAGAGGAAAGCGGAATTCCAAGTGTAGCGGTGAAATGCGTAGAGATTTGGAGGAACACCAGTGGCGAAGGCGGCTTTCTGGTCTGTAACTGACGCTGAGGCGCGAAAGCGTGGGGAGCAAACAGGATTAGATACCCTGGTAGTCCACGCCGTAAACGATGAGTGCTAAGTGTTAGGGGGTTTCCGCCCCTTAGTGCTGCAGCTAACGCATTAAGCACTCCGCCTGGGGAGTACGGTCGCAAGACTGAAACTCAAAGGAATTGACGGGGGCCCGCACAAGCGGTGGAGCATGTGGTTTAATTCGAAGCAACGCGAAGAACCTTACCAGGTCTTGACATCCCGCTGACCGGCCTAGAGATAGGCTTTTCCCTTCGGGGACAGCGGTGACAGGTGGTGCATGGTTGTCGTCAGCTCGTGTCGTGAGATGTTGGGTTAAGTCCCGCAACGAGCGCAACCCTTGATCTTAGTTGCCAGCATTCAGTTGGGCACTCTAAGGTGACTGCCGGTGATAAACCGGAGGAAGGTGGGGATGACGTCAAATCATCATGCCCCTTATGACCTGGGCTACACACGTGCTACAATGGACGGTACAGAGGGTCGCAACCCCGCGAGGGTGAGCTAATCCCATAAAACCGTTCTCAGTTCGGATTGTAGGCTGCAACTCGCCTACATGAAGCCGGAATCGCTAGTAATCGTGGATCAGCATGCCACGGTGAATACGTTCCCGGGCCTTGTACACACCGCCCGTCACACCACGAGAGTTTGTAACACCCGAAGTCGGTGGGGTAACCCTTTTGGGAGCCAGCCGCCGAAGGTGGGACAGATGATTGGGGTGAAGTCGTAACAAGGTAGCCGTATCGGAAGGTGCGGCTGGATCACCTCCTTTCTAAGGATATATTCGGAATACAGATTTTTATCTGTATCTTAACGTTTTGCAGTTCAGTTTTGAGTGTTCATTTTTATGATGAACATTTATACTTGCTCCTGCGATTACTCGTCGCAAAGGGACAAGCCCTTTGTTCTTTGAAAACTGGATAAAACGACATCAAAAAAAGAAACAAACGCAAGATATTCAAATTGTGATCACTTACGTGATTGCAAGTGTAGTACTTTTAACTTTTAGGTTAAGTTAATAAGGGCGCACGGTGGATGCCTTGGCACTAGGAGTCGACGAAGGACGGCACTAACACCGATATGCTTCGGGGAGCTGTAAGTGAGCTTCGATCCGGAGATTTCCGAATGGGGAAACCCACTGCCCGTAATGGGGCAGTACATTTGCGTGAATACATAGCGCATCTGAGACACACCCAGGGAACTGAAACATCTAAGTACCTGGAGGAAGAGAAAGAAAATTCGATTCCCTGAGTAGCGGCGAGCGAAACGGGAAGAGCCCAAACCAAGAGGCTTGCCTCTTGGGGTTGTAGGACACTCTATACGGAGTTACAAAAGAATGAGTTAGATGAAGCGACCTGGAAAGGTCCGCAGGATAGGGTAAAAGCCCCGTAGTCCAAAATTCATTCCCTCCAGAGTGTATCCTGAGTACGGCGGAACACGTGAAATTCCGTCGGAATCCGGGAGGACCATCTCCCAAGGCTAAATACTACCTAGTGACCGATAGTGAACCAGTACCGTGAGGGAAAGGTGAAAAGCACCCCGGAAGGGGAGTGAAATAGACCCTGAAACCGTGTGCCTACAAATAGTCAAAGCCCGTTAACGGGTGATGGCGTGCCTTTTGTAGAATGAACCGGCGAGTTACGATTACATGCGAGGTTAAGTTGAGAAGACGGAGCCGCAGCGAAAGCGAGTCTGAATAGGGCGAATGAGTATGTGGTCGTAGACCCGAAACCAGGTGATCTACCCATGTCCAGGATGAAGGTAAGGTAACACTTACTGGAGGTCCGAACCCACGCACGTTGAAAAGTGCGGGGATGAGGTGTGGGTAGCGGAGAAATTCCAATCGAACCTGGAGATAGCTGGTTCTCTCCGAAATAGCTTTAGGGCTAGCCTCAAACGTTAGAATCTTGGAGGTAGAGCACTGTTTGGACTAGGGGCCCATCCCGGGTTACCGAATTCAGACAAACTCCGAATGCCAATGATTTATGTTTGGGAGTCAGACTGCGAGTGATAAGATCCGTAGTCAAGAGGGAAACAGCCCAGACCACCAGCTAAGGTCCCAAAGTATTTGTTAAGTGGAAAAGGATGTGGCGTTGCTTAGACAACCAGGATGTTGGCTTAGAAGCAGCCATCATTTAAAGAGTGCGTAATAGCTCACTGGTCGAGTGACGCTGCGCCGAAAATGTATCGGGGCTAAACAAATCACCGAAGCTGTGGATTGATACCTTTGGTATCAGTGGTAGGAGAGCGTTCTAAGGGCGTTGAAGTCAGACCGGAAGGACTGGTGGAGCGCTTAGAAGTGAGAATGCCGGTATGAGTAGCGAAAGATGGGTGAGAATCCCATCCACCGTATGACTAAGGTTTCCTGAGGAAGGCTCGTCCGCTCAGGGTTAGTCGGGACCTAAGTCGAGGCCGATAGGCGTAGACGATGGACAACAGGTTGATATTCCTGTACCACCACCCCACCGTTTGAGTGATGGGGGACGCAGTAGGATAGGGTAAGCGTGCTGTTGGTTATGCACGTCCAAGCAGTGAGGTGTGAGTGTAGGCAAATCCGCACTCTGTAACATTGAGCTGTGATGGCGAGGACTTAGTCCGAAGTTCCTGATTTCACACTGCCAAGAAAAGCCTCTAACGAGGTGGGAGGTGCCCGTACCGCAAACCGACACAGGTAGTCGAGGAGAGAATCCTAAGGTGAGCGAGAGAACTCTCGTTAAGGAACTCGGCAAAATGACCCCGTAACTTCGGGAGAAGGGGTGCTCTTTTGGGTGTATAGCCTAGAAGAGCCGCAGTGAATAGGCCCAGGCGACTGTTTAGCAAAAACACAGGTCTCTGCAAAACCGTAAGGTGAAGTATAGGGGCTGACGCCTGCCCGGTGCTGGAAGGTTAAGAGGAGTGCTTAGCGCAAGCGAAGGTGCGAATTGAAGCCCCAGTAAACGGCGGCCGTAACTATAACGGTCCTAAGGTAGCGAAATTCCTTGTCGGGTAAGTTCCGACCCGCACGAAAGGCGTAACGATCTGGGCACTGTCTCAACGAGAGACTCGGTGAAATTATAGTACCTGTGAAGATGCAGGTTACCCGCGACAGGACGGAAAGACCCCGTGGAGCTTTACTGTAGCTTGATATTGAATTTTGGTGCAACTTGTACAGGATAGGTAGGAGCCTTAGAGCCCGGAGCGCCAGCTTCGGAGGAGGCGTCGGTGGGATACTACCCTGGTTGTATTGAAATTCTAACCCATACCCGTAACCCGGGTAGGAGACAGTGTCAGGCGGGCAGTTTGACTGGGGCGGTCGCCTCCTAAAGTGTAACGGAGGCGCCCAAAGGTTCCCTCAGAATGGTTGGAAATCATTCGAAGAGTGTAAAGGCAGAAGGGAGCTTGACTGCGAGACCTACAAGTCGAGCAGGGTCGAAAGACGGGCTTAGTGATCCGGTGGTTCCGCATGGAAGGGCCATCGCTCAACGGATAAAAGCTACCCCGGGGATAACAGGCTTATCTCCCCCAAGAGTCCACATCGACGGGGAGGTTTGGCACCTCGATGTCGGCTCATCGCATCCTGGGGCTGTAGTCGGTCCCAAGGGTTGGGCTGTTCGCCCATTAAAGCGGTACGCGAGCTGGGTTCAGAACGTCGTGAGACAGTTCGGTCCCTATCCGTCGTGGGCGTAGGAAATTTGAGAGGAGCTGTCCTTAGTACGAGAGGACCGGGATGGACACACCGCTGGTGTACCAGTTGTTCTGCCAAGGGCATCGCTGGGTAGCTATGTGTGGACGGGATAAGTGCTGAAAGCATCTAAGCACGAAGCCCCCCTCAAGATGAGATTTCCCATTACGCAAGTAAGTAAGATCCCTCAAAGACGATGAGGTAGATAGGTTCGGGGTGGAAGCGTGGCGACACGTGCAGCTGACGAATACTAATCGATCGAGGACTTAACCAAATTGTTTGTTTCCATTAATGATGTCTTTTATCCAGTTTTGAGTGAACAACTCAGTAGGGTTTCAAAACACAAGTAGTGCTAGGAAACGAGTGAGCGAAGGAAGGAACGTACTTACGTACGTGACTGACTGAACGAGCGAAGTTGACAACGCAATGCGCAGTGGATTGAAAGCCGACAAGTCTAGTGATGATGGCGAAGAGGTCACACCCGTTCCCATACCGAACACGGAAGTTAAGCTCTTCAGCGCCGATGGTAGTTGGGGGTCTCCCCCTGCAAGAGTAGGACGTCGCTGGGCACTATAGGAAGTCGTTACCGAGAAATCGGTGACGGCTTTTTTGTTTGTTCTATAAAGAAATTAGAAATACCGAAGGCACCTAACCATTTCTAACTAAGCAAGTGTGCGAGAAAGCAGAGGGGCAAAGAGTTCGAGGAAGCAAGGAAGAGAGGCTCGGAGCGTATAGCAAACGCGAGAACCGATCGACTGCGGCTGACGAAGAAATCTGCCGTCCATCTGGTTTCGCAGCCGAGCCGATGGTAGTTGGAGGTTACCCCTGCAAGAGTAGGATGTCGCTGGGCACTATAGGAAGTCGTTACCGAGCAATCGGTGGCGGCTTTTTTGTTTGGTATTATTAAAGAAGTAAAGTCGAAAGTAAGCTTCTCTTCCAAAGAAGGAATGTCCATGATGCTATTGTTTCTCCAATGCTAAATTAAATGAAATCTTTATAAGCGCATCTTTCGTCATCATTTTAAGAGGATTATTTATTATGTCGAACAAAATTATCGATTATTTCCTTGAAATGACATTTCCCGGGAAATAGGAACGAAATATGACAGAAAGAAAATAATTTAATCCTTTAAGTAAAAGCGTAGCTGATTTAGTATTATTTTAGGCATATATTTAATTGGAATAATATGTTTGAAAAAAATCAAATTGAAAGGATCTGACGAGGTTAGAGTGACTGATAAGAAGAGGAAATATTGAACGGTCATAAAATAATTTATCCGGTCATAAAAAAATCTATCCGGTTATAAAATGACTCTATCCGGTCATAAATTTTTCTATCCGGTCATAAATCTCCACGAACGGTCATAAATCCAAAAATTCTTCCTAACTACTGTTATTTTATATCTATAATTTATCTTTCCAACGAAAATCCGCAAAAAATATCAAAAAATCCTAACTTCTACCAGATAAACTGTAATTAATAGGAGGTGCATGAGCGAATGAATATAATTCAACAAACAATTAACTGGTTGGAAAATAAATTAGAGGAACCAGTTCGTAACGAGGAAGTAGTACAAGTTACTGGCTATTCTTTTTATCATTTTCATCGATTGTTTCAGCAAAAGGTTGGAATGTCGTTACATGAATATGTTCGTAACAGAAGACTTACGATAGCAGCACAGCGATTGATTTATACAAATGAACGTATTCTAGACATTGCGTTTACTTACCAATTTGAGTCGCAGGAAGCATTTACGAGAGCCTTTCGTAAGGCCCATGGGTTGCCGCCAGGGAAGTATAGAATGCTCATGCGTACCTTACTAGAAAATTCAAAGGAGGTAGAGGTTATGAAAGGTTGGTTTATAAGTGGTACGAACCCACAGAGCTATGAAATGGGTAGAGATTTTCAAGAGGTGCATAAGGGAAATGCTTCAGGCTATTTGCGTTCTGTAATGGCTACAAAAGATGAAGAATTCGGCACTGTCATGCAACAGTTTCAGGCAAGTAAATACTGCGGTAAACGATTAAAGCTATCTTGTTTTATAAAGTCTATGAATATAGATGGGTTTGCTGGTCTTTGGATGCGGATTGACGCCAAGGACGGCGACACACTTCAATTTGATAATATGAGCAATCGTCCTATTAAAGGGACCACTGGATGGAATCATTATAGCGTTGTACTAGATGTACCTCCAAATGCAGGAGTGATTTACTTCGGTGTTTTATTGCAAGGCTCAGGGAGTATATGGATGGACGAGTTTGCTTTTGAAGAAGTGGATGATAAAACTCCTACAACAAACTTAAATACTCCTGATAGTATGCCGGCTGAACCAGTTAATTTAAATTTTGATCTGGAGTTAGAGTAGACAAATGAATATCAGGGGTACCTTTTTATAAGGTCGTTTTTCTACTCATTATAACCTTTATGTTTTTTTCGGAAATACATTCTTTCAAATCAAATTAAAAACCACATCTTAAAGGTGTGGTTTTTTATTGCCTAAATTTTATAGACAATTTCGTTTAATTATTATATACTACATTACAACACTAATGTACTAACTTCAATTGAGAGGGGATTTACCGCAATGATTTTAAATACGGATAGTGCAAAGCCCATCTATGTACAAATTGCGGAATGGCTAGAGAATGAAATAATAGCCGAGCGGTTTAAAAGTGACGAAAAGGTATATTCCCAATATCAGCTGGCAGAACTATTTAATATTAATCCTGCGACTGCAGCTAAGGGACTTACAATATTAGTAGAGGAAAATACGTTATATAAGAAAAGGGGACTTGGGATGTTTGTTGCGACAGAAGCCAAGACGATGATTCTAGATAAACGAAGAAATGAGACACTTACAAAAATGGTAACAGATCTGGTATTAGAAGCTAAAAGGTTGTCAGTGACAAAAGAGGAGTTAATTCAACTGATTCATAAATGCGGGGGGGAAAATTGATGAAGACAATTGAATGTCGAGAAGTCAAAAAAAAATATAGTAATATGAATGCTTTAGAGGATATAACCTTCGAGCTAAGTGATCAGAAAATTACAGGCCTTATCGGTCGCAATGGGGCAGGTAAAACAACATTATTGAAAATATTAACTGGTTTTATCATGCCTAGCTCAGGGGAAGTATGTGTCTTTGGGAGAAATCCCTATAATGACTTATTAGTATCTGCGAACAGTATATTAGTAGATGATCAGATGACTTTTCCAGACTCTCTGAATCTAGAAGAAATTTTAAACCTAGCACCAACCTTTTATAAAAAATGGGATGCTGAGCTTGCCAAACGCTTACTAAATTATTTTAAAATAAATCCAAAGCTTAAGTATTCTAATTTGTCCAAAGGGGCATCTGCTACATTTAATCTGATTTTTGGACTTTCTACGCACTGTGAGCTAACTATGCTGGATGAACCGATGAATGGGATGGATGAAGCAGTGAGGACTGATTTCTACCGAGCATTACTGAAGGATTATATAGCACATCCACGTTCCATCTTGATCTCTAGTCACCACTTAGCGGAAATAGAGCACTTGTTAGAGGATATTTTATTGGTTCATCAAGGGAAGGTAATATTACATCAATCACTTGATGAAATAAGAGATTATGCTGTGGGACTTCAATGGACGACAGCTGATTTAGATAAATGGACAGCAGGGGAAGAAATTTATTACTCAAAGCAGATTGATAGTGAGAGAAAATACGTAGTAGTGAAAAACACTTCTACCATTGAAAAGGCTTGTGCAGAAGGTGCTAGTATTCAGTCATTGTCGGCAAGCGATGTGTGCATGTACGTGACTAGTGATACTAAGGAGGGTATTGATGATGTTTTTAAGTAATGTCAGTTTAGCAAGCGTAGTGAAAGCACAGGTGAAATTTAAGCTACAGGCTTTTATTGGATCTTTTCTTTCATTAATATTCATCCAAGTGTTAGCACTGCTACTTACTAGTAGTACTGGAACGAGCGGAACCAGCTTTAATGGCACAGAAATCACTTTTAACATTTTTACACTTGATGGTGTCTTTGTATTTGTAGCAATATGGGCCGTATTTGTCGGGAATTTAATCACTACTAAGGCGTATCGTTATGATGATTTTTCGTTTGTCTCTACTCGACTAAGCAGTAATATAGCCAATATAATTGTACTGATGATTGTAAGTATAATTGCAGCGGTCACTACCTTTTTATCGACCTACCTGTTGCGTTTATACCAAGTAGTGTTTAGTAAAGTAGAGTTTATAAAAAGCCCAGGAATATTGAACGAGCCAGGGGAAACAGTCATGACTCTTCTTTTATTGTTCATCCTTATTTGGATGTTGACCTCTTTTGGGTACTTGCTTGGAGCATTAGTCCAAAAGCATAAGGGATTTATAATATTACTTCCTTTACTCTTTGTAGGGCTAGTGATTACCTCCTTGGGGCAAAATATTATACAATATTTCTTTATAGTAAATGGAGACTTGTGGAGCTTTATGCTAAAAGTACTTGGTGTAACTGTAATCTTCTTTATCATTTCACTTGTAGCCGCAAATAGATGGGAGGTAAGAGCATGAGTAGCATGTTTGTATTCCTAGTAGCCTTTCTCCCAATTGTTTTAATAATAGTAGTAGCTTTAATTTTAATACAACTGTTTAAAAAGCGTAAAAGGTCCTTCAATGGCTCCTTTAAGCTTAAGAAGTATATTATTTTTACTTATATTGTGATTCTCTTAATGGCAACGCTTGTTTTTGAGCTTATCCCAAGTAATCATTCAAATCTTCTAAAAAAGGAAGAGGTTCAAGATCTAGAAGCAGAAAATAAAGCATTAGAAGAAGCTTTAAAAAACTCTGAGACAAATAGTCTTACTGAAAAATTTCTGATTGAAGAGTGGACACAGGAATTAAGTGGAACGAATCTATCTATTGGATATGAAGGAATTGACACTTACTCGACTAGGTTTGTGGTGGAATGGACGGACTCTAGCGATCAAGTCGTAGAAGGTAAAGTTTATAGAACTAACACCCTTATATTTGGCATACCTATGGAAGAAAAAATACCTCTTCATATGATATATTGGTCTGGGAACCACCTAGTTTCGAAGGAGATAACGGGACAAAAAGTAGAATTTAATAAGTTTTCTAACAGTTTAACGATTCTCCCGGATGATAGTAATGAAGTGTTTTCGTATGAAAATGTAAGAGGCGTCACATATATTCACCTAAAGGTTCCGAAACATATAGAAATAGATGATCCATTAGGTTTGCAAATTTATTAATTAGGAGTGGAATAATTTGGGTTTATTTATAGGCATTGCACTATTATTAATCGTTTTAATCTCTTCTAGTACAATTGAAAAGAGATTAAAAAATATAGAGAGACAAAACGATCGCCTCATTGAAATTTTAGAAAAAATAAGTAATAAATAATAAGTGCCTGCTTAATGCAGGCGCTTTTTTTTATAGCCTCACATCAAATAAAAACTTGAGGCGCCATAGTAATGCTTTAGATGGGAGAAGAGGGAATAGAAAGTCTCGAGCAGCGGCGATAGGACGTGAGGAAATTTGAGCAGTTTCCCCAATTTGTCTAGAGAGGCGAATTACTTTAGCTGTACGGGCTACTCGCTTCTTCTCATAATGTGCCAATACTTTATTTACATCTTTGAATTGTTTAAATCCGTTTCCTAGTACAATTGAGTCTTCGATTGCCTGTCCAGCGCCTTGTCCCATATTCGGTGTGGTTGCGTGGGCAGCATCTCCTAATAAGACAACTCGATCAAACACAAAATTTTGAAGAGGCTTAATATCGTAAATGTCATGATGGAGAAGATTTTCCGCAGGAGTAGTAGCAATAATATCGGATGCTACTCTAGGAAAATGAGTGAAGATAGCTGCCACTTCTTGAGGCTTTAGCTGTTGATAGGCAGGATTTCTAGGAGTGGTGTTAATACAAGCAAACCAATAAATAAGCCCGCCTCTCATTGGTGCCATGCCGAACCTGCCTCTTGTGGACCAAAGCTCTTTGGAAGTGTATTCTTCTACCCTTCCTTTGTTCTCTGTTATACCTCTCCAACAAGTATAGCCAGAATATCTGGGTGTGGTATTAGGTAAAAGCTGTTGGCGGATAGGAGAATTAATACCATCAGCTGCTATTAGAAGCTCTGCTTCAGCTGTAGATCCGTCTTCGAAAAAAGCTGTAATCCCATTTTCATCTTGTCGAATGTGAATGCATTTTTTATTATACTGAATGGTATTTGGTTTGAGAGCCTCTAAAAAGGTTCGGTGGAGGTCAGCGCGGTGTATGGTGATATTCTCTTGTCCATACATTTTTTTTAGGACGGAGAAGTCGATGGTGTTTAACGTTTTTCCATGCACATCTTGAAAAACTTGTGTATGCAGCACGTAGCCGTTATTGAAAATTTCTTCTCCTACACCGATTCCCATTAGAGCCTGCAAAGCATTGGAGCCGATTCCTATTCCTGCTCCAACCGGTTGAAAGGCTTTAGCAGACTCAAAAACTTGTACTTCTTGACCTTGATTTTGGAGAGTCACTGTTGCACAAAGTCCTCCAATACCGCCACCAATTATGGAAATTTTCACGTTAACCATCCTCCTTAATAACATCTAGTCTAGCAGAAAATTTATGTTATGCTAATAAAAAGGGGAGGGAGAAACATGATTGCATTAGCAAAATATGAACCAAACTATCGAGAGGCATTGGACAATTACACATTGTCTGAGGAACACCTAGCCTTCACAGGTCATCCAATAGAAATGTTGAAAAAAAGTGAAACAAATCCTACCTACACTCCAATAGTTATATTAGAAGGGGAACAAGTAGCGGGCTTTTTTGTATTAGACATAGGAGATGACAAGCTACATTACACCGATATACCAGAAAGTATTTTACTAAGAGGATATTCCATTCATCCCAATTATCAAGGGAGAGGATTAGCTAAAGCCTCTATTAAGCTTCTGCCTTCATTTGTAAAAGAGCATTTCCCAGATATAAAGCAAATTGTGCTCGGGGTCAACGAAGCCAATAAGGCTGCCCAGGCTGTCTATTTAAAGAATGGATTCATAGATGAGGGGCGCAGATACTTAGGGCGTTCAGGATTTCAAATAGCTATGTGTCTTAAGGTAAATGAATTACTAGTACGTAAAGCTCAGCAAGGGGATGAGCAGGGGATAGTTGATGTATGTGTAGCTGCACAATGGAACACATATAATGATTTATATTCTAAGGAGTACATAGAAGGTGTTATTCAAAAGTTTTACACGGTAGAGAGAATCCAAAAGGAAATTGGGGAAACTAATCGTGATTGGAATGGATACTTTGTTGCGCTTCTCAACAATGAAATCGTTGGTGCAATTGGCGGTGGAGTAGATGATAAAGGAATTTCAGAGGTATATGTCCTTTACTTGGATCCAGAGAAAAGGAACAAAGGAATTGGAACAAGGCTGCTGAGCTATCTAACAGATGTTCAGCGAAGTAAATACGGTTCACATGAACAATGGGTGTCGGTAACGAAAGACAATATGCTTGGAATTCCTTTTTATGAGGCACGAGGATTTAAATTTCAGCATGAGCAGCAATCCTATGAGAGCAAGCCAGAGGATCAAGCCATTTCCTTAAGATATAAACGAAATATATAAATAGAAGAAAAGCATCTGGACCAGATGCTTTTTTATGTTTTAAAAATATATGCTTTGTTTTCCTATTTTAGCTTATATAAAATATCATCGTCCTCGCTTGGATTACCACGACCATCTGTATTATTAGTGACAAAATAGAGTGCTTCACCATCTGAAAAGACATCACGTACACGTCCAAAGCCAGTGATGGACTGTTCTACATTGCCCGTTTCTACATTCATCACCTTTACTGCTTCTCCACGAAGAGAGGCTACATATAGCTTGCCCTTATGAAAGGTGATGCCGGAAGGTGCCCATGTCTCACTACTGCCCGAAGTAATGATTGGGGTCACAAAGCCATCCTTTGTCTCATTCCCTTCAATAATGGGATAGCCATAATTCTTGCCCTGTTCAATTATATTAATCTCATCGTTAGCTGATTGGCCATGCTCTGCCTCGAAAAGTGTACCATTTTCATGCCATGCAAGTCCCTGAGGATTGCGATGACCAGTGGAGAAAATTTTGAAAGAGCCATTGTCCTCCATTCGTACAATTTTTCCGTTCATTGATGTGTCATCCTGAGAATTATTAGGGTCACCTGCATCACCAATAGTTACATAGAGTTTTCCATCAGGTCCTATTTCTAGTCTTCCGCCATGATGGATATTACCAGTCTTTATTTTATCGATGTGTATTTCTATTTCATTCCATTTCTTGTTTTCTCGCTTTAAAGTAACTACACGATTAAAAGATTCACCATTTAGGTCGTACGTATAGTAGGCAAAAGCCTCCTTAGTTTCTTGAAAGTCTGGTTTAAGTACAAAGCCAAGTAGCCCTGCCTCGGAAGCGGAGGATAGCTTATCCGAAAGCAAGACCTCCTCGTGAGTAACAGTTGCTCCATCAATAACAGCTATGGTACCAACTCTCTCAGATATATAAAAGATGCCATCCTGCTGGTTGATTGACCATGGAATATCTAAATTGGTCGCAACTTTTTCTGCAATTTCTTTTTCAGGTTCAATTGCCTCCTGAGAGCATCCGAATAAAATAAGTGATAATAGTATGAGTCTTTTCATATAAAAACCTCCTCCAGTTAGTACTTCTATTAAAGAAAAGCATAATCCTGCCTAAGACAATAAGTTTTACAAATGATAATCGATAGATTCTATCGAATTTACTTATCATAAGAGGGAGGGTATGCTGAATTTACAGAAGAGTTAAGAAAGAAGGCTAGACAATGGAATTTCTAATTTTTTTTATAATTGGAATAGCAGGGAATACGGTAGGAACGCTAGTAGGGGGCGGAGGACTTATCAGTCTGCCATTGATGCTGCTTATGGGCTTACCGATACATTCAGCGATCGGTGCGAACAAGGTATCAAATACAGTTAGCTCTTTATCAAGTTTTCTGGTCATTTTTTCTAAAAAGGAAGTGTCAGCGAAGGAAGCACTTTCTGTATTAATATTTTGTTTAGGGGGAGGAATATTAGGGGGACTCACTGCGTCGTTCCTAAGCGGAGAGACGTTGATGATCCTTGCGATTGTGTTATTAAGCTTTGCATTTATTAACTCCTTTATGGGAAAAGGTAATTTTGATGGAACTTCAACCTTCCAGCTGAATAAAAAAACGATTCCTTCCTTAGTGGGGATTGGAATGTATGATGGAATGTTCGGACCCGGAAGTAGTACACTGGCATTATACTTGTATGCTAGTGAGAAAATTGCCTATATCCGAGCGGTAGGGCTAGCTAGAATCGGTGTATTTGCTAGCTGTTTTGGAGCCTCTATTACGTATATATCCACTGGGAAAATTTTGTGGCCAGTTACTCTAGCGCTTATGTTAGGAGCAATTATTGGAGCGCAGCTAGGAGTAAGGCTAGCGCGCAAATTAAAATCTAAGCACATAACGCCACTTCTACGAGTAGTAACAGTTTTGTTGATAGTGCAAATAGTAATTGATTATATAAAGTAATAGGAAAGGAGAGGTTATATGAAATTACATTGTGCAATTTTAGATGACTACCAGCATGTAGCTATGGAAATGGCCGACTGGTCAACTGTGAAGGAGCAGGTAGATGTACAATCCTTCTCTCAGCATTTTGAAAAGGAAGAGGAACTATTAAAAGCAATTAACCATTGTGAAATTATTGTTATCATGCGAGAGCGGACCCCCTTTACAGCATCACTTTTTGAAAAGTTACCCAAGCTAAAGCTCTTAATAACCTCAGGAATGAGGAACGCTTCTATAGATTTAGCAGCTGCAGCTGCACATGGAGTAACTGTATGTGGAACAGCGAGCTCTTCAGAGCCACCGACTGAGCTGACATGGGCTCTAATCTTAAACCTTGCCAGAAAAGTTACAGAGGAGAATAGATCATTAAGAGAAAATGGTGCATGGCAGAGCACCGTAGGAACAGATCTACACGGTAGAACTTTAGGATTGCTTGGATTAGGTAAAATCGGTAGTCGTATGGCTATAATTGCAAAGGCATTTGGGATGAATGTTATCGCATGGAGCCAAAACTTAACGAAGGAGCAAACCGACCAATATGGTGTTCGTCTGGCAAATTCAAAGGAAGAGCTTCTAGTAACAAGTGATTTTGTCTCTGTTCATTTAGTATTAAGCGACCGAACAAGAGGGCTAATAGGAAAACAGGAATTACAGCAGATGAAAAGTACCGCCTATCTGATCAATACTTCTCGCGCTGCTATTGTAGACCAGGAAATGTTAATAAAAGCCTTACGTGAAAAGTGGATTGCAGGAGCAGGCTTAGATGTATTCGATGAAGAGCCACTACCAGAAAATCACTCATACCGCACACTAAATAATGTGCTAGCAACTCCGCATTTAGGCTATGTGAGTGAGATTAACTACTGTACCTACTTTAAAGAAGCAGTTGAGGACATTGCAGCTTTTCTAAAAGGAGAAGCTATCCGTAAAATAAATTAAAGCTAACTGAGATACTAGGAGTAGAACCGACCGATATGTGCTGAGCTGACTCACAGGGTCAAAAAAGGAGGGGCACAAGACTAATTGTAGTCTTGTGCCCCTTTTACTTACCTTATTTCAATTGTTCAAGCTGTCTGCCAAGCTCTCGCAAGTCAGCAACTTGCTCAGAAGTAGTTGTTTTCAATAGTGCTTTTTGAGATTTTAATACTCGATCCAGAACTGCAATTTCTTCTGATAGGTCTGGATTTTCTGTATCCCTTTTTTCTTTAAGAGAGTGGATTAATGTGTACAGATTTTCGTGTCCAACGATTCGTCCTTCTCCCCACATTAGCTTATCGGCTGGCGCATCTAGGACGTAGGCTGTGAAGTAATCAAATACTTCTTGGTCGAAGTCATAGGCATACCAATTATTATCAATATTCCAAAGGTATTCATCTAATGGTGTAGCGATATCTCCATCCTTTAATGCTTCAATTGATAGAGTTAAGTTATTAATGTTGTTTTGCGGATGCTCAAATGGGAATATAACTGCATCCTCCCAAGTAAGGCGAGTGAAGCTGTCCTCTGTATGCTTAAATGCAGATAGCAAGTCACTGTTGAGCTGACGGCTTTGATTATAAAGCTTTTTAGCAGTGGCATGATCATCCTTAGAAAGGGCATTTAAGTAATCTTCATTAATCTTTGCCACCTTCTTATTTACGTCTTTTGCCACTTTAAGTACATGATCAATTTCTTCTATTAGCTTGTCCGAAGATACCTCAGCTTGTTCAAAGATATTTTCATCTAATGTTTCTTTCATAGCGTTTAGACGGGTTGTAAAATCTAAAGGTACAACAGCAGTTTTGTCATAATGCATGGTTAAAAGTCCATACAAGTTTAAGTGGAATTTAAATGCATCCTCATTATACTGCTCCTCTGTATCGAACTGAGAATGGTAATGAGTACGCATATAATTGCTATCTTGGAAATCATTACGTAGGGCAGGGACGCCAGCAATATTAAAGGAAAAATCATCTGACCAAGTACGTAATGGAGATACAACAGAAATTCCGTCTTTATAAACTCCTTCTACAGTAGGAACATCTTTAGAGAACTCTGTAAGATAATTATTCAATTCGTAAGTAGCTCGAATTTCATCCTGTGTAGTATGCTCATAAGCAGGTAATTCAAAATTCATATTGGCAAATGCTTTTCCAACCCATTCTGGATGGATTTTAAAGATTTGATTGTATGCTCCAGTTGACCAGTCATAACGAGAGTTAGAAACTCCCCATTCCTCAGCTGCCAAGGCATTAAAGATAATTGTTTTTTCCGGCTGATAGCCACTGTCGACTAACCCTTTTGCAACACCCATCATCAATCCAATTGCTGCATTGTCATCCTGAAAACCTGTGAAGTAGGAGTCATAATGGGCAGATAGGATAATATAGGACTCGGGATCCTTTCCTACTATTTTTCCGTAGTAGTTATAGGATTTACCATCCATTTCAACAGTAGATTTTGCATCAAATTTTACTTTAATGGAGCCAGTCTCACTAGCTTCCAATGCTTTTTTAAGATTATTTCCATCAGTTTGGGACATTGAAAATGCAGGGGCATCATCTGGTCCACAAATATCCTGAGCATTCAGTGCATCTGGGGATGCTTCGCCATAACCAGCTTCTTGTACGGCTATAACACCTGCAGCACCTTTTACATGGGCTTGATAAGCAGGATAATTTATCCACCATTCCTCACGCTGATTAATATCTATTAAAACGAGCTTGCCTTCGATGTCGAGGCCTTCTAAATCCTCTGCAGTTGCTTTTCCACCGTAAACAATATCATATTCCTTCATACCATTTGTATTGAAATTAACCTGATACCCACCAAGAACAGCTAAATGTTCCTTCCCGTTTTCATCGGTGAACGTTAAATCGGCTTTTTCAAATGTCCAAGTATCTAAAGAAAACTCATCCTTCGTTACTTCGGTAAGGCCTATTTTCTCCATCTCTTGTCCAATTTTTTCACCGGTTTTTAGTTCAGCCACAGAACCAGCAGTTCGGTATCCAAGCTTTTCATTTGTTTTAAATTCTTCTAAGCTTTTAGTAAATTCGTAGGCATAATTTACATCAACTGATGATAAATACTCATCTGAAATATTATCGATTAAACCATCTTTTACTTTATCAGCGTCCTCTTTTACCTCTTTGTCAGTACAGCCTGCAAGAGCAAGTCCTACCAGAAGGGATAGAGTTAGCGCCTTTGTGATTCTTTTCATGTATCACATTCCTTTCATACTATGTAGAAATTAATATTATCAAAAAATAATAATTATTACCACTTTTCTTTACGGGAAATAGGGAATATTATAAGATGAAGGAAACTTAAGGAGGTCAATTATATGTTTAAAAAGCTTGCGTCAGATGCTTTAGGAATTTCAGATATCGGAGTTGTTGTGTCTAAAGCAGATTTTGATAAGACAGAATCGGATGACTTTGTCATGCACGAAGCAGGTGAGATAGTTTATTTTCTCATTAAAACAAAATCTGATGAATATTGCTTTACCAACAAAGCTCTGTTTCATGTAGACGGGGAAAATGCTATTAGCAAGAAAAGAACATTACGCCGCTATGACTATGCGTACAATCCGATTACTGATGTAGCGCTCGAAACTGCAGGCACCATTGATCTTGATATGGAGATTAAATTCACGATTGGTAATGTTCCATTAAGCATTGATATTCACAAAAAGTTTGCGACAGAAATTAAAGATTTGTATAAGGCAATCCATACCATTTCAATTCAAACGATAGACAACAAAAAGAAATATGAAATTGCTCAAAACAGCTTAGGCTATGCGGCTCAGTCCGTCGGCAAAATGGAAAGTAAAGATACTACTCCATTGTCTTCATTCGAAGCAATTACTCAATTCTCTTCGAATTGGATGCTAGAGCAAAAAGACAAATACTTGAAAAAAGACTTCAAGGATGTATTTGATTTATTTATTAACGAATAAGATGAACTAAGCCACTACCTGTATGGGTAGTGTTTTTTTATGTCAAATAACTTGTCTAATTTATGCTCCTCTATTACAAGGGATTTAACTCCTATTTTGTCAATATTATCAAAGTGATGCTTCTTATTTCTGAAAAGTTGGTCTATTATTGAGCTATATGTCTAATTCAGAACAGGAGGGACAAGTAGTGGAATCACTGAAGCCGATAGATAGAAGTCAATTACGCATTTACTTTGGAAAAAAGTATTTTCGTATGAAGCGTTATGTTGATTGGTATGCTGGAAAGAAAAAATATGCTTTAGAGAAGGTAGAGAATAGAAAGCCAAAGGTTATTGCCTCTCATCAAACGCTTCTACTCCGCGAATTACAAGATGTAGAAATGTGGCTACAGCATAACAAGATTAGGAATCTTAAAATTGCTGCTAAGCAAATAAGTGGTGTCATCGTTCAACCTGGAGAAACGCTCTCATATTGGCGATTAATCGGAAATACGAGTAAGAGAAAGGGTTACGTCGAAGGCATGATTTTACACTATGGAAAGGTAACGGTAGGAGTCGGAGGTGGCCTGTGCCAATTATCAAACCTGATCTATTGGATTACATTGCATACACCGCTTAAGGTAACGGAGCGATATCGCCATAGTTATGATGTATTCCCCGATTCTAATCGCAGTCAACCATTTGGAAGCGGGGCTACCTGTGCATACAATTACTTGGATCTGCAGATTACGAATGAAACAAGTCAGCCCTATCAATTAATATTATATCTAACGGATACCCATTTAGTAGGAGAATGGAGAGCAGACAACCCTGCTACTAGTAGATATGAGGTGTACGAGAAGGACCATTTAATTTCGAAGGAATATTGGGGAGGCTATGTTAGAGACAACAGTATTTATAGAAGAGTATATGATTTGCAGGGTGGGTTAATTGATGATGAGTTCATTACGCAAAATCACGCGATAATGATGTATGAGCCTATGCTGACAACTTCTGCAAAGTATTAGGGGGTAATAGAATGGATGAACGAAAAGAGTCACTAAGAGCAAAAATATTCTATGCATTTTTTAGTTTAATAGGCTTAAGCATGATAACATTTTTCATTCTCGTAGTACTTGCATTGACTGGAAACATTTATTATATAGCGACATTAATAACTGGAGCAATTGCCCTGTACTTATTTTTCATTTTCCGATTGTTTAATTTTTTTACTACTAAAAAAAGGACAAAATGGTTTTTAGGAATCATGGGAATAGCTCTAGCAATTAGTGCAATTACTCCTGTTAAAAAGATGTACGAGAATAGTATTCCAACAGTGGGGGCAGAATTAGATATTAGGGAGTATCAGCCATTCATTGAGCCTTTAAAGATTGCAACGCTAGAAGAAGAGGCGTCGCTAAAAATTACAGATAATCTTCCTAAGATGGACGGAGCGACTGCTTTGTATCCTTTGTATGCTTCTTTTGCTCAGGCGATTTACCCAGAAAAAACATATGAGCCAGGCTCCAGTGAAGTCATGGTGAATACAACTCCCGATGCATACAATAATTTAATCCAAGGTAAGGTAGATATGATTTTCGTGGCGCAGCCTTCTAAGGAGCAAATCAATCACGCAAAGCGTAATGGTGTAGAGCTTAAACTTACACCGATTGGGAGAGAAGCATTTGTGTTTTTTGTCCACCAAAAAAATGAAGTAGACGGGCTCAGTATTAAGCAAATCCAGGATATTTACTCAGGGAGCATTAAAAATTGGCAGAATGTTGGAGGAAGTGACGATTCTATACGAGCATTCCAACGACCTGAGGGTAGTGGGAGTCAAACAGCTTTACAAAGTTTAATGGGAGAAACTCCTTTAATGGAAGCTCCGACTCAGGATATTGTGAATGCCATGGATGGAATTATTGAAGAGGTAGCCCAATATAAAAATTATAAAAATGCTATTGGTTACACCTTTCGTTTTTATTCGAATGAAATGGTGAAAAACGACCAGATTAAACTATTAAACATAAACGGGATAGCACCTACGAAAGAGAATATTCGAAACAACCAATATCCAATTGCATCAGAGTTTTATGTAATAACAACCAATACTAAAAATCCCCATGTAGATGAACTCATCGAATGGATTCTTTCTCCGCAAGGGCAGGAACTAGTTGAAAAAACAGGATATGTACCAATACATGAATAATAGGTTGCGAGTTTTCCTCATAACCTATTATTCATGTGTTAGGAAATAGGAATCTGCGAACTACCTCCACAGATTTCCTACACTTTTCTTATATAGAGTTTAGTTCTTTGTTTAGTTTTTTTGCTTGTATACGGAAATAGTAGTAGAAGGCTAGCCAATGTAAGGTATAAACAACAACGAAAATGGTAAGTGCAGTTCCAAAACTAAACAAGGTAAAAGGAATCCAGCCTATAAAGAAGGCAAAGATAAAATATGCTACAAAAACAGTTAGAAAATGGAGGACAGTTGCTTGCATCATTGTAAAACGCATATTCTCGAAGTAGAGTGGAGTTACTGTGAATAACCAACCGCAAAATATAGAACCTAATGAATTTTTCAAGAATAGCGGCCCGTTTAATGTTTCTCTGTCACTAAAGAGAACGACACCATTTGTTAATAGGACAGCTATAAATGCACCGAAAAAGATACCAATCATGCTTCTAAACAAAAAAGTTTTCATTCGCTTTTCCTCCTGTTCATCTTTAGGGCCTCCTTAATATGATTGACGTACGTTCTAGAGACATATTCTTTTGCTCCAGATTTAAAGTAAACGCATAGCGTCCCATTGAAAGAAGCCTCAAAACGATTGAGTTCATAGAGGTTAGCTATTACTGATTTAGATAAACGTATAAATTTGCTTGATGGTAAGATTTCCTCTAGCTCATATAACTTTTCCTTCAATCTATACGATCCAGTTGAGGTTACTGCAATAACCGCCTCCTTTTCTGTATGAAAATAATGAATGTCCTCTGGCTTTAAAATATGCTGCATTTCACCTATTTTACCAACTAAAAATTCAGTTTCTCTGCCTTTTATAAACTCTAATAATTCCTGAACTGATTCACTTAGCTTAGGCGTTTCAATTTTGACTTTCGTCTCTTTAAATTCACTATCAATAGTTAACGATACTTTCATTTACAGCACCTCTCTTATCAATAGTGTAAACCTTCAAATAATAATTGTCTTTAGATTTTCCGCTTGTGCATGAAACGAATAAGGAGGATAGATACAATCAGAACCCCTCCAATATAGCTAAGAGAAATCAGTGTTTCATTAGACAAAGAAAGCTGACCATTCCACACTGCCTTAAACATGTTATTCATATGATAGAGAGGGTTTAGCTCTGCAATAACCTGCACAAACTTTGGCATTAAGTTAATCGGCTGTGCAAAACCCCCGGTAAAAATGACAACCTGCATGATAACGATAGAAAATACAAGAGCACTGTTCATATTCTTGAAAAAGGAGTAAATAGCAGACGCCATGATTAGTAATGCAACGTTCATAAGTATAAAAAAAACGTAGGAAGTAAGAACGTTCATTAAATCAAAGGACAAATCATACATAACTAATCCAATGCCAAATATCATAAGGTAGCCTATGGTTGTAATAATAATCGCCCGTAAAATGCTTGAAGTTAGTAAAATATTTTTGGGTACAGGAGATAGACGAATTCGTTTTTCAACACCAGTTGTACGATGAGTGACCTGATCAAACCCAAAAGCAAAAAAGACAACGGTGAATGTTATAAGTAAAATAAAGGATGGTGTATAAGATTGTGCATAATTTAATCCATGATCATACGTCATTTCACCATATAATTGGCCCATAAAGATATACGTGATTGGTGGTATAACAATGGCAAAGACAAGGTAAAAAATTTCTCTAGAAAACATAAGTAAATCATATTTTAATTGTGTAGCTAACATGATAAGTCCCCCTTAGATAGATACTTTCTGAAGGTAAAAGTCATTGATGGAGCGGTGGCCTAAAGCTAAAATTTCATCGGTTGTAGCAAAAACCTCGTTTGTACCATTGTTGATTAGCAATACCTTGTCACAGTACAGCTCTACCTCATCCATATTGTGGGTAGTCAAAATGACGGTGCCTCCGGTGCGTTCATTGTATTGAGTTATATAGGACCACAGCATATTACGCATATGTGGATCTAAACCAGTGGTTGGCTCATCTAAAATAAGCAGCTTGGGCTCGGACAAAAATGCAATAGATAGGCTTACAATTTGTTTCCAGCCACCAGATAATTTATCAAAATATTTTTTGCGATGTGGCTCTAATTTAAAGTCTCCCATAATTTTTTCTATATCAATGGAGGATCTATAATAGGACTTAAATAGCTTTAATAATTCCTCTACCTTTAACGTACGATAAAATTGAGTCGGCTGTAGAACAACCGCAATTTGTTTTCGAAGCTCTTCTAAGCGCTGCATGGAAATGGAACAAATATTTTCTTCTAGTACTAGGACACTTCCAGCATCAAATTGTTTGATAGTCATGAGAATTTCTAAAAAAGTAGATTTACCTGCTCCATTTTTTCCAATCACCCCGATGATTTCCCCCGTTGTTGCTTGAAAATCTAAACCTATTAGTACCTCCTTATCCCCATAAGATTTTTTCAAATTTTGAACTTCAATAATATGCAAAATAATCCCTCCCGTTTTATTTATAAACCAAGTGTATGATGATTCTGCTTTGCATTCTTCTGTATTTCGGTAAGTGGTAAGTTGGAGGAGGTAACTTGCATAAATTTATAGGTCAGTTGCAATTGTCTACTAAAAGGAAGTATATTGAGAGTATTAAAGGAGGAATTCAAATGAATCAAGCATTCTTAAACAAAGTAACTCCCATGATTAATCATGAGGAAAGACTGGTCAGAGAATTTGCATCGTATGTACTGAATGAATTTCCATTTACGCCAAGTGAGACGGTAAATGAACAACTAACGAATGCGCTAAATGCTGACGTACAAGAAAGGGATTCCATTCTAGTCTGGGGACAGGAGAATAATGTAACAGAAGAAACGTTCCCGATTCTGATGAAGCTCCTCCAAAAGGTAACAAAGTCGAAGAGACATTTAGTCCTTCAATATGTCATGAATCTACCTTCTCAGGTTCTGGTGGACAAAGCAAATCAGCTTACTCCTTATATTGGAACGGAGTACATTGAATTCAATCAATTATTATTGGAGGCAAGCAAGGATGCGCTTTGGAAAACGTATGAGGAGGTTGTTGGGAATGTTAACCGTGATGGATTCAACGCGCTAGAATTTCAAAAATCTAAAAAGATACTTGGACGAATGATTGAGAAGGACAGCTATGGCCCTCAAGAAGTGAAGAAAATTCTGGAGCAAGAGATAGGAGAAAAACATTTCTCGGTCGCTGGCATTTTAGCTGTAAGAGCAGTTGGTATCCTACAGTTAAATGAATATATACCTTCGCTTGCTACCCTATTAGATAGAGAAGAAGATATTCTATTAGAAGAAGTGGCAGTTGCACTTAGTAGCTTTCAATTAGATGATGTAGTGGAAGCAGTTGCTCCCTATGCGATGAAGAATGAAACGTGTATTTATGCGACCAGTATTTTAAAAGAAACGAAAACGGACAAAGCAATAGAAGTACTAATAAAAAGCTATGATAAGTTAGATGAGACTGGAAAAGAGACTGTTATTGAGTCTATAACAGCTCACTTAACAGAGCAAGCATTTCCTTTAATAGAGGATTACCTTAGTAATGGCTACCATGGCGGTATGATTGATTTAGAACAAACACTTTACGCTTTCTATACAGTAATGGGACGTTCACATGATTCGTTGGGAGAATGGAAGCAAATTGCGGAGCAAAACGCCATAGAGTTTGAACAAGAGCAACAAGCACAGGCTTCCCAACCAGTAGTAAGCGAAAAAATAGGTAGAAATGATCCATGTCCGTGTGGCAGCGGTAAAAAATATAAAAAATGCTGTGGAAAATGATTAGCTTTATTGAAAAAATTAATGAAATACAGGAGAACCACCATTAACTGGTGGTTTTTCTATATAATGATATAGCAGAAAATTTAAAAAGTTAAATAACATCTAAAAATTTTACGGGGGAAAAATTATGAAAGGAGAAGGGGATATGGAATATTTAAGTATGGTTTTTTTACAGGTAGTAGCACCTATTTTAATCATGTTGATGATTGGTGCATGGCTACAATGGAAGTTTTCGTTTAACCTGAAAGCGTTATCTAACCTAATCACCTATTGTCTAATGCCAGCCGCTGTGTTTATTAACATTTATGAGACTGAAGTTAATGCAGGAATATTAGGAAGCATTACGCTATATCTGCTTATTTTTAGTGCTTGCTTAATGGTGGTTAGCTGGCTGCTTGGAAAACTTTTAAAGCTAGAGAAGAAGCAGTCAGCTATTTTTAGTAATAGTATCGTGCTGATCAATTCTGGAAACTATGGGATTCCGGTCAGTCAAATGCTTTTCTATGCCAATCCACTGGGAACTTCTATTCAAATCATTATTGTTATCTTTCAAAATATCATGACCTATACATATGGACTTTATAATTTGATATCTACTACAAAATCTGGACTGGACATATTGAAAAGTTTATTTCGTCTCCCATTGGTACATGCGCTGATAATAGGGGCATTGATGAATTACTGGAATATTGGCATTCCTATATCATTGAGAATTCCAATCGACTATTTAGCTAATGCATTTATATCAATTGCGCTTATTACACTGGGCGCACAATTGGCGCAGCTCAATATAAAGACTATTTTCAACAAGCTCATTTTGTTTAGCACATTTGGTCGCTTAATAATAGGCCCATTGCTTGCCTTTGGATTAATCACTTTAATGGAATTGGATGGAGTCGTTGCTCAGTCTTTGTTTATCGCAAGCGCTTTTCCGACTTCTAGAAACAGTTCAACCTTGGCACTAGAATATGATGTGGAGCCAAACCTAGCAGCACAAATAGTATTGTTTTCAACCGTTGTTAGCTGCCTAACAGTAACAGTTGTCATTTATTTATCGAATATATGGTGGGGATGAGATGAAGAAGCAGAAACGTTCATTGCAAAAAAGAATATTTGGGTTTGGTGCAATCTTTGTGTCATTAGTTGCAATTATTATCGGTGTCTCTCTTTATTTTACAATGTCTCATGCAATAGAAGATGAAATTGGAGAAAGGGCACTCAGTATAGCCAAGACGACAGCGGAGCGACCGGATATTTTGGCGGGCTTTCAGTCAGAAAATCCTACTGAGCTCCTACAGCCAATAGCTCTAGAGATTCAGGGTTTAACCGGAGCGGAATATATTGTTATTGGAGACGAGGAAGGCTATCGTTACGCCCACCCAGTAGAGGACAGAATAGGAGAAAAAATGGTTGGCGATGACAATGAGCAAGCATTAGTTTATGGGAAATCCTACGTTTCCGAGGCGACTGGGACATTGGGATCTGCGTTAAGAGGAAAGGCTCCTGTTTTGGATGAACAAGGGGAAATAGTCGGGATTATTTCGGTAGGGTTTTTAAAGGAAGACATGAGTCTTATCTTTGCAAGGTATATTGATAATATTGCATATATTGTTTTGATTGCAATAGCCATTGGAATTATTGGCTCTAGTATTTTGGCACGGACTATTAAAAAGGAGCTCTTTAATCTAGAACCCTCGGAAATTGCTAACTTGTTCATGGAGCGAAATGCTTTAATAGAGTCGATACGGGAGGGAGTCATAATGGTCGATGCTAAGGGAATCATTACCATGATTAATACGGCAGCTCATGAAGTTCTCTCTTTACCTACGGAAGCCCAATTGGTTGGGAGGAACATTTGGGAGGTTATCCCTAATACATACCTCCTGCAGGTTATGGAGACTGGGGAGCAGCATTTAGACCGACCTATGGAGATTAAAGGGAAAAAGGCTATTGTTAATCGAATTCCAATACGTGTCGGTGAGGAAATTATAGGAGCAGTTTCAAGCTTTCGTCTTCAATCTGACATAGACAAGCTGTCGGAGGAGCTTTCACAGGTAAAGCAGTACACAGAAGCCCTAAGAGCACAAACTCATGAGTATCACAATTTTCTTTACACAATTTCTGGCTTAATACAGCTTCATTCCTACGAGGATGCGATTGAGTTAATACAGTTAGAGACAGCAGAGCATCAGTCGCTTATTCAATTTATGACTAGAAGACTGCAGGACCCTTTTTTAGGGGGAATTGTGATTGGCTTTTTAAATCGTGCCAAGGAGTTGAAGGTGCGCTTTATCTTAGATGAGGATAGTTACTTAGAAAAGATTCCAAGTCATTTACAAAAGCATTTATTTGTCTCTATTATAGGAAATTTAGTGACAAATGCCTTTGAGGCGGTCGAATCTAAACCAGAAGCAGAACGAAATGTTCGGATATATATTTTTGATAATGGAGAAGAAATTATTATAGAAGTCGAGGATTCTGGAGATGGAATGCCGAATGGGCTATTAGATATTGTACTAACTGAAAAGATATCCACAAAAAGTGAGGGAGATCATGGATACGGATTGGTTAAGGTAAAGGATAGTTTAAATGATTTAGCTGGAAAGATTTCCATTGAACGAGGAGATTTGGGTGGGGCATTGTTTATCGTGTCTATACCAAAAGGAGGTTACTTGCATGACAAAGGAAATTGAAGTTTTAATCATAGAGGATGACAGACGAATTTCTGATATTCATCGTAGATTTATAGAGAAAATTGAAGGATTCCAAATGATTGGTGCAGCCTTCACGGGAGAAGAGGCGAAGGATTGGATTATTTCATATAAGCCGGATCTGATTTTACTAGATGTGTACCTACCTGATACGAAAGGGACAGAGCTACTAAAAGTCATTCAGGAATATAGTCCAGAAACAGACATTATCTTCATCACAGCTGCCTCTGAATCTAATATTGTAAAAAAAGCATTCCGAAGCGGTGTAGCAGACTATATCTTAAAGCCACTTACCTTTGAAAGATTTAAAGAAAGCTTACTTGCGTACAAGGCAAAAAGAGACATTCTAGAAGAAGAGGGCCAAGTCCAGGAAAGCATCATCAAATCTCTTTGGGGAAACAGTACAACTAACGGTACGTTAGAAAAGGAAGCAATACCTCCTAAAGGGATAGATCCAATTACAAAGGAAAAGGTAGTCAATCATATTAAACAAATTAAGGATGGGATTACAGCAGAGGGACTTGGAATGGATATTGGTGTTAGTCGCTCAACTGCACGGCGATATCTAGAGTATTTAGTATCGGAACGAATCGTTTATACAGAGCTTATTTACGGTTCAGTAGGAAGACCAGAGAGAAGATACTTTATAAATCAGTCGTGAACAATATGAACAAAATGATTTTTATGTTCCTTATTGAACTTATAACCACAAACATTGAATATATAAAATGTTTTGATAAATTAATAGAAAGCGTATGAAAACGCTCTCATAAAATAGGTTATAAGGAGGGAAAGTTAGATGTGGATGAAAAAATTTGCTCCTATCGCTTTAGTCGCAACACTTACATTAGGTCTTGCAGCGTGTTCATCGGATGATGGAGGTGTTAAAGCATCGGAGTATCCAAAGAATAACATTACACTTGTTGCTCCTTCTGGAGCAGGTGGTGGCTGGGATCTTACAGCACGTGCCATTGCAAAAACATTAAACGATACAAAATTGGTGGAGAAGCCAATTACAGTGGAGAATAAACCAGGTGGTGGTGGAGCTGTATACATGGCAGAATTCGCTACGAAAGAAGTAAAAAATGATCATGTCCTAATGGTTAAATCACCACCAATTCTTATTAATAACAACAAGGCTGAAGGGAATAGTCCATATGGCTACAAGGATACTACTCCTTTAGCACAGCTTACTCGTGATTATGGCGCAATCGTAGTAAAAAATGATTCTAAGTTTGAATCACTTCAAGACGTGCTAGACGCTATTAAAGCAGATCCGAAAGCAGTTACTTTAGCTGGAGGGTCAGCACCGGGCTCTATGGATCATTTAGTTGGAGTACTACCAGCACATGAAGCGGGAATCGACCCTAAGTCTGTAAAGTATGTGCCCTATGACGGAGGGGGAGAAGCAGTTGCTGCTCTTCTTGGTGGAAATGCTGATGTGATAGCTACAGATGCTTCTACTATCGCAACTTATGTGAAGTCTGGAGATGTGAGAGTTTTGGCAGTTAGCTCTAGTGAACGATTAGAGGGAGAGCTTGCTGAAGTTCCAACATTCAAGGAATCCGGAATTGATGCAGAATTCACTATTTGGCGTGGAATTTTTGGCCCTAAGGAAATGTCTGAAGGTGCTGTAACCTATTGGTCAGAAAAGCTGGAAAAGATGACGGAGACAGACGAGTGGAAAGCAGAGCTTGAGAGAAACGGCTGGGCTAGTGAATATCGTAACTCAGAAGACTTTACCGCTTATTTAGAAGAGCAAGATGAAGTAATTGTAGAATTGCTAACAGCTCTTGGTATGCAGAAATAATCAGGTGAGGCGACTAGTAAAGTCGCCTTTTCCTTTTGGTGGGAGGGATAGATAGATGAATAAAAGCTTTGACCGCTTTGCTGGTATTGGCTTTTTATTGGTAGGAATAATTTTTTTGGTGGAGAGTCAAAAAATTTCTGATAGCGCATATGGCTCCTCAGTAGGACCAAAAATCTTTCCGATGTGGCTTGGAATTATATTAATGCTTCTTAGTATTCGCTTAATATATGAAACGTTTAAATATAAATCAGAGGAATCTGGCAAAGAAAAGCTTCAATATAAGAAATTTATCATAATTTTTGTTAGTGCCTTACTTTACGCCTTTTTACTCGAAAAGATTGGTTATGTTATTTCTACTTTTCTCTTTCTGCTTGTTGCTTTTCAAACAGTTGAACGTGGAAAAGTTATTTACTCGGTCATCATATCTGCCGTATTTTCAGTCGGGGTTTATTACTTATTCTCAGAGCTGCTCGGAGGTTCGTTACCAGGATTTCCACTGCTATAAGGAGGGAGACATCAAGCGATGAGTACATTACAGTTTTTAATGGATGGATTTAGTGTTGCCTTCCAATGGCAAAATATATTATTTGCATTTGTAGGTGTAATTATTGGAACCGCTGTTGGCGTTTTACCTGGGATTGGACCTATGAGCGGTGTGGCTCTCCTAATTCCGGTAACTGCAACTATCACGTCGGGGATGCCAACAGAAGCTGCAGCAGCTAGCTCTATTATATTGTTAGCAGGGGTTTATTATGGTGCTATGTATGGGGGGTCAACGACATCTATATTATTGAATACACCGGGAGAGTCCTCATCCGTTGTAACTACATTAGACGGATACCAAATGGCACAGCAGGGCAGAGCAGGAGCTGCTTTATCCATCGCTGCTATCGGATCATTCGTGGCAGGAATTGTTGCCCTTCTCGGTCTAGTGCTGCTAGCCGAGCCTCTTTCTAATGTCGCGATTAAATTCGGACCAGCTGAGTACTTTTCTTTAATGCTGCTGGGGCTAGCTGCCGTTAGTGGGCTCGCAGGAAAGTCTATGACCAAGGCATTAATAATGACTGTTTTAGGACTCATGCTAGGAACGATTGGTATTGATGCAGTTTCCGGTATTGCTCGCTTTACATATGACCAACCGATTCTTTATTCTGGTCTAGAGTTTTTAACAATCGCTGTAGGATTATTTGCACTAGGTGAGGTATTTAAAACGATATTGGAGAAAGATGAAGAGACGGGTAATATAGCAAAGATAAACCGCATACTACCCACTAAACAGGATATCAAGGACAGCTCTGTACCTATTGTCCGAGGTTCATTACTTGGCTTCTTTATTGGAGTCTTACCAGGAGCAGGGGCTACACTTGCATCCTTCTTTTCCTACACTACAGAGAAGAAATTTAGCAAAAAGCCTGAAACTTTCGGCAAGGGGAATATTGCAGGAGTGGCTGGTCCAGAATCAGCAAACAATGCAGCTTCAGGTGGAGCGATGATTCCACTTTTGACACTAGGTATACCTGGATCTGGGACAACAGCGATCCTTATGGGAGCACTTATTATGTATAATATTCAGCCAGGCCCGTTATTATTTGATGAGCATCCAGAGGTTGCATGGGGTCTGATTGCTAGTATGTTCATTGGGAATCTGATGCTGCTTGTGTTGAATATGCCATTAGTTAGAGTGTTTGCAAAAATTATTGAAACACCTAAAAAATATTTGCTACCAATGATTATAGCCATTTCATTTTTCGGAGTGTACGCTGTACAGTACACAACCTTCGATTTGTTTTTATTATTAGGCTGTGGAATACTTGGGTATCTCTTATCTAAAAATGATTTCCCAGTTGCCCCATTAGTGCTTGCACTTGTGTTAGGTCCTATGATAGAAAATAACATGCGCCGTGCACTGACCATTTCTAACGGAGACTTTAGTATCTTCTTTACGAAACCATTATCATTAGTTTTCATAATTGTGGCAGCTGCTTGGTTGTTAGTCCCTCTTATATTAAAGGCTAGAGGGAAACAAGTGATTATTAATGAGGAAGAATAGATATAAGGGATTCTTAAAAGATGGTTTTAAGATATTTCCGCTTTAAGCGGGCGCTTTCTGGTGGGGGAGTGAAAAAGCTGGCCCTGTCGCTTACACGTCATTTGGAATGGCCTTAGCTGTCTACCTCCCCGCCTGTCTATATGCTTTTCTTATCCCTCAAAACAGCTGCCAGAGTCATAAACTTTGGTAGCTGTTTTTTTATAAAAATGTATTGCTATAGGCGCTCACTTTTAATTGAGGTGATCGATAAATATTAAAATAGGAGGACGATCATGAAGTGCGATCATCCTCCTAAAAATTATTCGGTATTGAATGGACTATAGGTCTGTAGCTTTCGAAAAAGAGTAAAATGGAGATATTTTTATGCTAGTTTGAATTTATTTATTTCTTCTTGTAAGTCCTGAGCATTCTGTGACAGCTCAACCGCCACACCACTGACTTGCTCCATACTAGCTGTTTGCTCCTCGATAGCTGCTGCAATACTTTCTACGTTAGAGGAAGCATTTGCTGCTCCGTTAGCGATTTCCATTGCAGAGGCTGAAACCTGTTCTGCAGAAGCTGAAATTTCCTCAGAAGTAGCTGAAATTTCCTCAATTTGAATGTTCATCTGCTCTACAGCAGTGACAATTTCCTCAAAAGCTTGGCCTGCTTCTCCAATAATTTTTACACCTTCTGTAACAGAAGTGAGGGAGTCCTCAGCAGCTTTCTCTACATTGCTTGTATCTAATTTTATCTCCTTAATCAAATTCACTATTTGATTTGCGGATTGTCTAGATTCTTCTGCAAGCTTGCGAACCTCATCAGCAACAACTGCAAATCCTTTTCCATGTTCTCCTGCTCGTGCTGCTTCGATTGCAGCGTTTAGAGCTAAGAGATTAGTCTGCTCTGTGATATTCGTAATCACATTAGTGATATTTTCAATTTCAATTGTTTGTTTGCTAAGCTTTTGTACTAAATCATTCATCATCTCGGAAGAATGGTTAATCGTATTCATCTGCTCGCTAGCCTGTTGAATAATTTTACCTCCAGCGAGTGCTGCTTGATACGTCTCGTTCGAATTGTCATGTAAGCTCTGTGTTGATTCGGCAATTCTTTGAACTCCCGTTGCAGTTTCATCCATAGCGCGCGAACTTTCGTTGGCTGACTGGGCAGCAGAAGTGGAAGATTCTAGAGTGTCATTAGCACGATTGGCCATCTCATTTGTAGAGGCGGTTACCTCTTCTGTGCTAGCAGATAGCTCCTCAGCAGCTGCGCTTAAATGCTCCGAATTCTCATGTATGCGTTTGAGTAACGTTTGAAGATTGTTTTTCATTTGATTAGTAGCAGAAGAGAGCTTTCCTATTTCATCCTTAGATACGTATTTCAAATCATCCACCGATAAATCTCCAGTCGCAATGGTTTCGGACACGCTCACCATTTCTTTTAACGGATTAGAGATTTGCTTACGAGTGAACCACATAACAAAACAACCGTTTATCAGAATAATGACTAACATAACAATTGCTACAATGTTAGACAGAATCATAGCGTTATCCGTATCTTCCGATATTTTATTCAGTTCCTTATCCTGATAATCGAGCATTTTTTTTGCAACATCTAAAATACCAGCATTTGCAGGAGTAATACGATCCTTTAAAATTCTTGTTCCAGAGCTCATGCTACCTGTTTTAGCATACTCCAAGTATATTCCAGATGCCTCATTGAATTCATTTTTATAAACGTAAATCTCTTCAACATATTCCTTCATAGTTTTGGAGTGGGCAAGAGATGCAATTTCAGCAATTTTGTTGTCGACATACTGGATATAGTATTCTAACTGCTCCTTCGTCTCTGGAGAATTATCAATTAACAGTTCCTGTGAATATTGACCCTGCATTCCAATCCCAAAACGAATCTCGTCGATTATTCGTAATTGAGTGACTCTATAGTCGAGAGCCTCATCCACTTTACTTTCCACATTAGCAGATGTAAGCATAAATGTTCCAGTAGAGATTAATAACAAAACTAGAATAGTGATAAATGCGATGTTTAACTTTTTGCCGATACTCATAAGCTGCCTTCTTTCCAATAAATATAATCACTTCGTATTTATCGACTATTAGTAATGTCATTTGAAGTAGGCTAATGAAAAATTATTACTAAAAGGAATTTATTGATAAAAATTTAATAAAAATAGTCTAAAGTAGCTTAAAAACATTGTTGACATGGAGTTAACTCCACGATTTAAAGTCAAAGAGGAGGTGTTGGAGATGGAAATAGTTGTTCATAGTTTAGTTTGTATGTATGGATTCTTAACATTAGTAGCTGGAGTGGTACAATGGAAGGAAAAGGGTTTTTCTATACGATCCTTATTATTTGTGTTAACTTCGCTTGCATTGGTTGTAAGCTCGTTCATTCCAAACTGGACGTTGTATTTAATAGTAGTCTGTTTTATAAGTCTACATTTGCTAGCAATCTGGGAAGGAATACAGACAAAGGGAAGGATCAGCTATAGTCACCATGGTTTTCGGTTTGTTTTTCATATGCTAATTGTAATAGGGGTGATATTGTGAAAATTGGAGAATTTGCTTCCCAGACCGGGGTTAGCAAGGATACTATTCGTTATTATGAAAAGATAAAACTATTAAAGCCAAACATAGAGTGCCATCACCGAGATTACACAGAAGAGGATATACTGTCTATCCAAGTAATTATTAAGCTAAAACAGAATGGTTTTACATTAAATGAAATAAAATTACTCTTTGAGTGGACTGAACATGTAGATAAAGATAGTGAATTAACTGAGGAAGAAACAGATAAATTACAATTGCTAAGAAATTTATTTCAAGAAAAATATCGGGAAATGATACAAAAAGAAGAACAGATTATACAAATAAAAGAAGTGTTGCTCCGTGCAGACAAGAAAATGGAACAATTACTTGGAGGAACAAAAAATGAGACCTAATCTAACAAAAAATTTAAGCATAGAGGAATTTCAACAGTACTATTGGTTAAAGGAAGAACTTCAAAAGTTTTGTAGAGAACACAGTATTAGTCCCTCTGGTTCTAAAATAGAAATTGCCAATCGAATAGAGGTTTTCTTGCGCTCAGGTGAAATACTTCAACCAGTCAGGAGGACTAAACAGGTTAAAGCAGATGCAGTGTTATCTTTAGATACTGTTATAAATGAGGGACATCGCTGTAGCCAACAAGTAAGAGCATTTTTTCAGCATACCATTGGACCAAAATTTCATTTTTCTACATTTATTCAGGACTATTTTAAAAATAACGTTGGAAAAACATACCGTGATGCAGTGAATGCTTGGAAAGGGGAAGAAGAACGTAAAAAAGATCCAACCTATAAAAGAGAGATTGCACCTCAATTTGAATATAACCGCTTCACTCAAGACTTTTTTGCCGATCCTAACAATAAAGAAAAAACACGTCAGGATGCAATCGATGCTTGGAATGCTATCAAACAGCTACCAGGTAGTAATAAATATCAAAAATAAAAAGCCGTACATTCGAATTACTTCGAGTGTACGGCTTTTATCAAGTTAATTCCGAAGAATTAAAGTTTTACGATGTTAACTGCTTGTGGTCCGCGGTTACCTTCTTCGATATCAAATTCAACTTTTTGACCTTCGTCAAGAGATTTGAATCCTTCACCTTGAATAGCTGAGAAATGAGCGAATACGTCGCTTCCGCCTTCAACCTCGATAAATCCGAAACCTTTTTCTGCGTTAAACCATTTTACTGTACCTTGTGTCATGTAAAAAACCTCCATAAAATAAATTAAATAATATAAATCTTTCAACAGATAAAAAAATTCACATATTACAAAGAGTATCGACAAACATTTCACGATCACTTTTTGTAATATGTGAATTCAATGTTTTGATGAAGCAATTTAACTATTGAACTCAGTATATAACGTAACTTCTCATTTGTCCAGTAAAGTACTTAAGATATCTCAAAGTATTTCCCTAATCCTGTAAAACAGAATAAATAATTATCTTATATTTTATATAATGAATAGCTAAGCACCAGTACTTAGGAATGTTTAAAAATAGTGAATAGTTATTCATTTTATGATATTCTTCTTTAAAGAATATTTTTAAAAGGGGAGAATGTATGCTTTTTAAAAAGGAATTTGATGTTTCCACTAAAAATGGCGTGATAATGGGAAACGGGAAGGTATCCTTTCAGGGTGTTAAACTAAATGTCCATTGTTTTGTAGTGGATGGCGTTTTAATAGATACAGGGTCACAATCTCTCGAAAAGGAATTTAAACCATTTTTTCACCAGCAGGAAGTAAATCAAGTAATGATTACTCATTATCATGAGGATCATACTGGCTGTGCTTCTTATCTACAAAATCAAGGTAAAACAATCTATATGAATGAGCTTTATATAGATTATTGCCAAACGAAAGCCGACTATCCTCTCTATCGCAAGCTATTTTGGGGGAAGAGGCAGCCGTTTAAAGCAGAACCGATTGGCGAGACGTTTACTTCCAAATCCGCCACATGGGACGTCATTCCTACACCTGGTCACGCCAAGGATCATTTAGCATTTCTTAATCGACAGACCGGTCAATTGTTTACAGGAGATCTCTATTGCCAGGAACGAACGAAGGTCGTGCTTCGAGAGGAAAGCATCCCGACATTAATAGACTCCCTACAGCGAGTTCTTATGTATGATTTTGATGAAGTTTATTGCTGCCATGCAGGCTACTTAGAGAAGGGTAGGAGACAACTCGAAAGAAAGTTACATTATTTATTAGAGATACAGGACCGTATCTTGCAGCTTCATGCGGAGGGTAAACGTGAAGAAGAAATAACCCATATTATTTTTCCGAAGAAATATCCCATCACTCGCTTCTCCATGGGTGAATGGAGCTCCCTACATATCATACGTTCCGTGATTAATGAGAGCCTCAAAAGGACTGCTACATAGTAGAGTCCTTCAGACTGTAGACAAACACCATGAATTTTGGTGTTTTGCCTACAGTCTTTTTTCCTTTAAGAGATAAAGCTAGAAATGTTAATCTCCGCTCCGAGCGGACGCTTTCCGCGGGCACGGCTTCAGCCGCTTCCTTCGCTACGCTCTGTCCAGGGTCTTCAGCTCGCGCTATTCCCGCTGGAGTCGCCGCTCTCCGCTCCAATCAACAATGCTTCCTATTAAAGGAATGAGGGGACGGATAATATAGCTGAGGACTTGCGACACAACCATGAAAGAAATATATGGAAAGAGTAAAGAAAAGCATGGTATGCGATGGACAACCCTAATGGAATAAAAAAAATTGTCCATGCAGGCGATGCTTACTTTTGCTGACTTAAATCTTAAGAAACTAACCAGATTTAACCTAGAATAATTGGAAAAAGGTTGGAAATAGAAATGATTTCCAACCCTTTTGTCTACACTCTAAAGGACTGCTACATAGTAGAGTCCTTTTTTACTTAGTCTATTTCTCTGTACAAAGTGAGCAATCATACTAGCAAATATAGAAAAGGACAGCTTTTTTCAAATTCCTCCTACATACACTCCATTATCCCTACTATTTTACCTTTATCTAAAAAGCAAAAGACCTTCCTAAAATACATTATATAGAATCCCTGCGTAAGCGTTCTCCTAAAAGAAGTTTTTGCTCGAAGAAAACAGTTTTATACCGTATGATTAATGGAGGAAGGTGAATTTATTTGAAAGCTTATATTTTAAAATTATCATTTGAGCACGTAGATCCGAAGGTGTGGAGAAGAATCGTTCTGCCGGCAGATGCGACATTTAATAGACTTCATGAGACCATTCAATACGTGACAAATTTTCGAAGCATGATGGAACCATATCATTCCTTCGCGATAGAAACAAACGACAAGTATATTACGAATGATGAAGCAATCATACAAAAATATAAAGGGAAGAAGTATGAAGGCAAAGAGGTTAAGCAGCCAACCCGTATAAAGATTGACAAGTATCTTCAAGAGAAGGGTTACCTCATTTATAACTATGACTTTGAAGACGATTGGAGAATTCTAATAGAGCTAGAAGAGATAGTAGAGGATTATTATTTTGGTTATCCTACTATATTGGATGGAGAAGGCATGGCGCCTCCTGAAGATATTGGTGGTCCAATTGGCTTTTCGGAATTTAAAAAAATTATGGCCAACCCTAATCATCCGGATTATTTACATATGTATGGCTGGGCTGAGCATCAGGAATTTAAACCTTTTGATAAAGACAAGTTAAATGAACTGCTTAAAAATGTGAAGTATAAAAAGACAGAGTGGGAGAAAATTGATCATGATAATTATCTTGTCCTCACGGATAAATATCGAGGTGGAGAATCTACTATTCTTGAGCATTCAGAAAACACGGAAGCTATTTTAAAGTATACAGCTGCTTGTATTAACTTATATGGAATTATTGACTTCTCTAAATTTCTAGATATATATAATTCGCAAAATGTTAAAGCTCTGACGAGAAATGAATTATTGTCATTTATAGATAAATCGTCAGAACAATTACAAAATCAATTTGTTACAGTTAATTCAGATGAGTTTGTACATACTTCGATAAACTCCAATGATTATGAAATCTTAAAAGAAAGCTCTGTAGGAAAGCCTTATTACGTGCCAGCAAAGGAAGAGCTTCTTCGTTATGCAGATCCTAATTATTACGAGGAAACAATCTATCAAGAAAAGCTTGCGTCCATGATGCAAAAGGATCTATTTGGTGGTAGCACATTAATGATCAAAGAAAATATGGATCAGCTAATCGGAGATATGCGAACAGTCGGTAGTAGTATTAATACGGTGGTTCAGCAATTTGCTGTTCGTCATAACATTCAAGATCAGGAAATGTTCAATGAATATGTGCAGGCAATTGCCTTCGTGTCGGTAACAACTCGCCTGTGGGGCAATAGAGGTCATACCCCACATGAAATTACTTTGATGGAGCAGCCAAATCTAAAAGCAGTACCAGCTGCACCGGAGAGCAAACAAACAGATAAAAAGGTCGGCCGAAACGACCCGTGTCCATGTGGCAGTGGTAAAAAGTATAAGAAATGCTGTGGAAAATAAAGACTGTGACACAACTCACCTTAAAAAATGAAAAGCTTCGAAAATTTTATGAACAGTAAAATTTTCGAAGCTTTATTTTTTGTTATAGGCTGCTATTGTTTTCGCAACAGGGGAAACTTTTTCTTGATATGACCTCAGTTTTATAGAAGCTAGTTATGTCAGGCTTGTTTTGAATGCAAAAGAATTTTCAGACTGTGTTTCACCTTCTGAATAGGTTCGTTCTGCAAAGGTAACCAGTTGATTGTAGTCCATTAACAATACAGTCGAGGAGCGTGTACCGTAGTTAGGTATTTTGATAAACATTGGAGATAAGCTACGTTCAAGCTCGAGAGCTACACCAGTCTCGGGAAGCTCATAATCCTGTGCAACATTTTCGTCTTTAAGTATTTCGAACAGAGGCTCAACTTCTACTTTATCTAATAGAAGATATTCAGCTAATTTCTGCTTTCCTTTTTTCACCTTTGGCCAGGGTGTATTTAAGGTATGATTGCTTAAGCTATGTGTACCAGGCGCAATTTCATTCATTTCATCTAGGATATTGTTATAGTGATACAGGTGATTACTATCCCCAATGACAACATTATAGCCACCGTAGTTTTCTCTTTTTCTCTTTAAGCCTGCGATAAACTCCATTGGTTCTTCATTGCCAGCTAAAAAATCTCGAACGATATCACCTCGAGAAAGCCGACCCGGTTTTAGTTGAGGATCCCTAAAATTGGTCAATGCTGCAAAGCGACCAGCTTTAGAAACCCCTAGCCATGTTCCCATTTGAAGCAAATCTCGTCCGGCAAGGATGTTAGGATAATCCGTCCAAAAATGAGCAGACTCAGTTGGACGTTCATAAAATTCGTCTCGATTGGCAACTACTATGAGTGGATAGGTAGGATGAGTTTTAAATTGAAAATTAACGAGACACATATAAGATAGCTCCTTTTTGAACAAGTTATGAGGGAAGTCAGGTCTATAGCTAACTACTTCAATTATTATATCATTATCAGATTTGATGAGTGTCTGCTTTTATTGATGAAAAGTGATAGGATAAAATGGAATAAACGATTTTAATGGAGATGACAGAGATGAGTAATACACATATATTTTCTAAACGAGAAGAGCTTGCAAATGCAATTATACATGGTGTTGGTACACTTTTAAGTATAGCTGCACTTGTTATTTTAATCCTTTCCTCAGTCAAGTATGGGAATGCTTGGCATGTGGTGAGTTTTACACTGTTTGGGGCATCCATGGTGCTATTGTTTACATCATCGACCCTTGTACATGCATTTCCAGAGGGAAGAGCCAAAGACTTCTTTGAAATCATGGATCATTCTTCTATTTATTATTTAATAGCAGGCTCCTATACTCCACTTCTATTCTTAGTAGTAAAAGGTCCGCTAGGTTGGACATTGTTTGGTATTATGTGGGGACTAGCGATAGCAGGTACAGTGTTCAAAGCCTATTTTGTTAAGCGGTTTTTGCATACCTCTACTATCTTGTATGTTGTGATGGGCTGGTTAATAGTTTTTGCATGGAAGCCGCTCATCACCAATATGTCCACAGAGGGACTTGTTTTGCTAGCGCTTGGCGGATTGCTCTATACCGGAGGGGCGGTCTTTTATGTATGGAGAGGCTTTCCGTACCATCACGCAGTGTGGCATGTATTTGTGCTCGTAGCGGCTATTTTAGTTTTCTTCGCTATCATGACACTACTGCCAATACCTGTATAACTAAGGAGGAAATCACATGTATGATCCAACCGTCTTCGAAAATTTAAAGGTTGCATTTGAGAATCTTCTATATGATATGGACAATATAGAACGCAAAATCAATATAACTAACAGAACAGATCGAATGGATTTTTCTATTATAAAAAGAGACTTTTCTATTGAATTTGTCCTTTCCGATAAACAAAAAGTAACGGCAGAGATTATAATAGAAGCTTCCTTGGAGGAGTTAGCATCCGAAATTTTGGAGACTCCTGGTAAGGCCCCTGGCTGTACGTTACAGTTAAAATTTCAAAAAAGTGTAATAGAAGTACCTGAAGAGTGTAAGAGTATTGAGTTAGCCCTAAAGGAAATATGGGAGGACGATATAACAATCACTCAGCGTTTAAGCTTTGAATACGGACAATTAAAGAAAAACTATGTAAATACAATTTTGCTAAGCTTCCACCAAAAAATTAAAGAAGAAAATATAGGCGAAATAGATGATTTTCTAAGCAGTGTAATCGAAACGTTAGAGCTTCTTCATACTATATAGTCCTTTAGCAGAGAGATATTACTATTTGAGACCGGCTATCAAGGGTTTATGACCGGATAGAAAATTTTATAACCTGATAGCGAGGATTTATGACCGGATAGATTTTTTTATGACCGCATAAAAATATTTATAACCGTTCACGCCAAAAAGAAGTATTACATAGCGCAAACTCAATAGGAAGGTAATTAAAGAAGCAGTAGGAAGTAAGGATATTACTTTCTACTGCTTATTATTTGTTTCTGTAAGGAGTATTGTCTGAATCGACTGTAGAAAATAACAAGGTTGAACAGAGCGAAATATAGTTTTGAATTACCATAAACGAAGAATAACTATTGCCAGCGTATTTATATAACCAAATTGCAAGGAGATGTATACTAATATATATAGAAGGAAAGTGATTTATCATATAATTTTTTGCCTAATATCAATCCTAGAACATTCTACTAATGTAGCTAACTCTGAAGAGGAATGAGACTCTAATAAAATCTTTTTAAAAAAGTTTTTAAAAAGTGTTGACTTATAATATAAACGAGAGTAATATAGTAGAAGTCGCCAAGAGGTAAACAAGTTTGGCTGACATGATGAACATTGAAAACTGAACATGCAAAACGTTAAGAAATATAGCGTCAAACAACTTCGGTTGTATTGACACAAAACAATTTTTGACATCATTTAATGATGATGCCAGCAAAACAAAATGAGCTTTTTAAGTTCTCTATTATGGAGAGTTTGATCCTGGCTCAGGACGAACGCTGGCGGCGTGCCTAATACATGCAAGTCGAGCGAATGATGAAGAAGCTTGCTTCTTCTGATTTAGCGGCGGACGGGTGAGTAACACGTGGGCAACCTGCCCTGTAGATTGGGATAACTCCGGGAAACCGGGGCTAATACCGAATAATCCATTTCCTCACATGGGGGAATGTTAAAAGACGGTTTCGGCTGTCACTACAGGATGGGCCCGCGGCGCATTAGCTAGTTGGTGAGGTAACGGCTCACCAAGGCGACGATGCGTAGCCGACCTGAGAGGGTGATCGGCCACACTGGGACTGAGACACGGCCCAGACTCCTACGGGAGGCAGCAGTAGGGAATCTTCCACAATGGACGAAAGTCTGATGGAGCAACGCCGCGTGAGTGAAGAAGGTTTTCGGATCGTAAAACTCTGTTGTGAGGGAAGAACAAGTACGAGAGTAACTGCTCGTACCTTGACGGTACCTCATTAGAAAGCCACGGCTAACTACGTGCCAGCAGCCGCGGTAATACGTAGGTGGCAAGCGTTGTCCGGAATTATTGGGCGTAAAGCGCGCGCAGGCGGTCCTTTAAGTCTGATGTGAAAGCCCACGGCTCAACCGTGGAGGGTCATTGGAAACTGGGGGACTTGAGTGCAGAAGAGGAAAGCGGAATTCCAAGTGTAGCGGTGAAATGCGTAGAGATTTGGAGGAACACCAGTGGCGAAGGCGGCTTTCTGGTCTGTAACTGACGCTGAGGCGCGAAAGCGTGGGGAGCAAACAGGATTAGATACCCTGGTAGTCCACGCCGTAAACGATGAGTGCTAAGTGTTAGGGGGTTTCCGCCCCTTAGTGCTGCAGCTAACGCATTAAGCACTCCGCCTGGGGAGTACGGTCGCAAGACTGAAACTCAAAGGAATTGACGGGGGCCCGCACAAGCGGTGGAGCATGTGGTTTAATTCGAAGCAACGCGAAGAACCTTACCAGGTCTTGACATCCCGCTGACCGGCCTAGAGATAGGCTTTTCCCTTCGGGGACAGCGGTGACAGGTGGTGCATGGTTGTCGTCAGCTCGTGTCGTGAGATGTTGGGTTAAGTCCCGCAACGAGCGCAACCCTTGATCTTAGTTGCCAGCATTTAGTTGGGCACTCTAAGGTGACTGCCGGTGATAAACCGGAGGAAGGTGGGGATGACGTCAAATCATCATGCCCCTTATGACCTGGGCTACACACGTGCTACAATGGACGGTACAGAGGGTCGCAACCCCGCGAGGGTGAGCTAATCCCATAAAACCGTTCTCAGTTCGGATTGTAGGCTGCAACTCGCCTACATGAAGCCGGAATCGCTAGTAATCGTGGATCAGCATGCCACGGTGAATACGTTCCCGGGCCTTGTACACACCGCCCGTCACACCACGAGAGTTTGTAACACCCGAAGTCGGTGGGGTAACCCTTTTGGGAGCCAGCCGCCGAAGGTGGGACAGATGATTGGGGTGAAGTCGTAACAAGGTAGCCGTATCGGAAGGTGCGGCTGGATCACCTCCTTTCTAAGGATATATTCGGAATACAGATCTTTATCTGTATCTTAACGTTTTGCAGTTCAGTTTTGAGTGTTCATTTTTATGATGAGCATTTATACTTGCTCCTGCGATTACTCGTCGCAAAGGAACAAGCCCTTTGTTCTTTGAAAACTGGATAAAACGACATCAAAAAAGAAACAAACGCAAGATATTCAAATTGTGATCACTTACGTGATTGCAAGTGTAGTACTTTTAACTTTTAGGTTAAGTTAATAAGGGCGCACGGTGGATGCCTTGGCACTAGGAGTCGACGAAGGACGGCACTAACACCGATATGCTTCGGGGAGCTGTAAGTGAGCTTCGATCCGGAGATTTCCGAATGGGGAAACCCACTGCCCGTAATGGGGCAGTACATTTGCGTGAATACATAGCGCATCTGAGACACACCCAGGGAACTGAAACATCTAAGTACCTGGAGGAAGAGAAAGAAAATTCGATTCCCTGAGTAGCGGCGAGCGAAACGGGAAGAGCCCAAACCAAGAGGCTTGCCTCTTGGGGTTGTAGGACACTCTATACGGAGTTACAAAAGAATGAGTTAGATGAAGCGACCTGGAAAGGTCCGCAGGATAGGGTAAAAGCCCCGTAGTCCAAAATTCATTCCCTCCAGAGTGTATCCTGAGTACGGCGGAACACGTGAAATTCCGTCGGAATCCGGGAGGACCATCTCCCAAGGCTAAATACTACCTAGTGACCGATAGTGAACCAGTACCGTGAGGGAAAGGTGAAAAGCACCCCGGAAGGGGAGTGAAATAGACCCTGAAACCGTGTGCCTACAAATAGTCAAAGCCCGTTAACGGGTGATGGCGTGCCTTTTGTAGAATGAACCGGCGAGTTACGATTACATGCGAGGTTAAGTTGAGAAGACGGAGCCGCAGCGAAAGCGAGTCTGAATAGGGCGAATGAGTATGTGGTCGTAGACCCGAAACCAGGTGATCTACCCATGTCCAGGATGAAGGTAAGGTAACACTTACTGGAGGTCCGAACCCACGCACGTTGAAAAGTGCGGGGATGAGGTGTGGGTAGCGGAGAAATTCCAATCGAACCTGGAGATAGCTGGTTCTCTCCGAAATAGCTTTAGGGCTAGCCTCAAACGTTAGAATCTTGGAGGTAGAGCACTGTTTGGACTAGGGGCCCATCCCGGGTTACCGAATTCAGACAAACTCCGAATGCCAATGATTTATGTTTGGGAGTCAGACTGCGAGTGATAAGATCCGTAGTCAAGAGGGAAACAGCCCAGACCACCAGCTAAGGTCCCAAAGTATTTGTTAAGTGGAAAAGGATGTGGCGTTGCTTAGACAACCAGGATGTTGGCTTAGAAGCAGCCATCATTTAAAGAGTGCGTAATAGCTCACTGGTCGAGTGACGCTGCGCCGAAAATGTATCGGGGCTAAACAAATCACCGAAGCTGTGGATTGATACCTTTGGTATCAGTGGTAGGAGAGCGTTCTAAGGGCGTTGAAGTCAGACCGGAAGGACTGGTGGAGCGCTTAGAAGTGAGAATGCCGGTATGAGTAGCGAAAGATGGGTGAGAATCCCATCCACCGTATGACTAAGGTTTCCTGAGGAAGGCTCGTCCGCTCAGGGTTAGTCGGGACCTAAGTCGAGGCCGATAGGCGTAGACGATGGACAACAGGTTGATATTCCTGTACCACCACCCCACCGTTTGAGTGATGGGGGGACGCAGTAGGATAGGGTAAGCGTGCTGTTGGTTATGCACGTCCAAGCAGTGAGGTGTGAGTGTAGGCAAATCCGCACTCTGTAACATTGAGCTGTGATGGCGAGGACTTAGTCCGAAGTTCCTGATTTCACACTGCCAAGAAAAGCCTCTAACGAGGTGGGAGGTGCCCGTACCGCAAACCGACACAGGTAGTCGAGGAGAGAATCCTAAGGTGAGCGAGAGAACTCTCGTTAAGGAACTCGGCAAAATGACCCCGTAACTTCGGGAGAAGGGGTGCTCTTTTGGGTGTATAGCCTAGAAGAGCCGCAGTGAATAGGCCCAGGCGACTGTTTAGCAAAAACACAGGTCTCTGCAAAACCGTAAGGTGAAGTATAGGGGCTGACGCCTGCCCGGTGCTGGAAGGTTAAGAGGAGTGCTTAGCGCAAGCGAAGGTGCGAATTGAAGCCCCAGTAAACGGCGGCCGTAACTATAACGGTCCTAAGGTAGCGAAATTCCTTGTCGGGTAAGTTCCGACCCGCACGAAAGGCGTAACGATCTGGGCACTGTCTCAACGAGAGACTCGGTGAAATTATAGTACCTGTGAAGATGCAGGTTACCCGCGACAGGACGGAAAGACCCCGTGGAGCTTTACTGTAGCTTGATATTGAATTTTGGTGCAACTTGTACAGGATAGGTAGGAGCCTTAGAGCCCGGAGCGCCAGCTTCGGAGGAGGCGTCGGTGGGATACTACCCTGGTTGTATTGAAATTCTAACCCATACCCGTAACCCGGGTAGGAGACAGTGTCAGGCGGGCAGTTTGACTGGGGCGGTCGCCTCCTAAAGTGTAACGGAGGCGCCCAAAGGTTCCCTCAGAATGGTTGGAAATCATTCGAAGAGTGTAAAGGCAGAAGGGAGCTTGACTGCGAGACCTACAAGTCGAGCAGGGTCGAAAGACGGGCTTAGTGATCCGGTGGTTCCGCATGGAAGGGCCATCGCTCAACGGATAAAAGCTACCCCGGGGATAACAGGCTTATCTCCCCCAAGAGTCCACATCGACGGGGAGGTTTGGCACCTCGATGTCGGCTCATCGCATCCTGGGGCTGTAGTCGGTCCCAAGGGTTGGGCTGTTCGCCCATTAAAGCGGTACGCGAGCTGGGTTCAGAACGTCGTGAGACAGTTCGGTCCCTATCCGTCGTGGGCGTAGGAAATTTGAGAGGAGCTGTCCTTAGTACGAGAGGACCGGGATGGACACACCGCTGGTGTACCAGTTGTTCTGCCAAGGGCATCGCTGGGTAGCTATGTGTGGACGGGATAAGTGCTGAAAGCATCTAAGCACGAAGCCCCCCTCAAGATGAGATTTCCCATTACGCAAGTAAGTAAGATCCCTCAAAGACGATGAGGTAGATAGGTTCGGGGTGGAAGCGTGGCGACACGTGCAGCTGACGAATACTAATCGATCGAGGACTTAACCAAATTGTTTGTTTCCATTAATGATGTCTTTTATCCAGTTTTGAGTGAACAACTCAGTAGGGTTTCAAAACACAAGTAGTGCTAGGAAACGAGTGAGCGAAGGAAGGAACGTACTTACGTACGTGACTGACTGAACGAGCGAAGTTGACAACGCAATGCGCAGTGGATTGGAAGCCGACAAGTCTAGTGATGATGGCGAAGAGGTCACACCCGTTCCCATACCGAACACGGAAGTTAAGCTCTTCAGCGCCGATGGTAGTTGGGGGTCTCCCCCTGCAAGAGTAGGACGTCGCTGGGCACTGAAAAAAGTCGTTACCGAGAAATCGATGACGGCTTTTTTGTATTAAGGAGAAAAAGGCCGAAGGCAATCAACCTTATATAAGCAAGTGAGCGAGAAAGCAGAGGGGCAAAGAGTTCGAGGAAGCAAGGAAGAGAGGCTCGGAGCGTATAGCATACGCGAGAACCGATCGACGTAGCTGACGAAGAAATCTGCCGTCCATCTGGTTTCGCAGCCTGCGCCGATGGTAGTTGGGGGTTCCCCTGCAAGAGTAGGACGTCGCTGGGCACTATAGGAAGTCGTTACCGATTAATCGGTAGCGGCTTTTTGTTTGGCATTTTTTAAAATGAATATAAATAAATTAAGTCTAAAGTAAAATACATAATTAGACGTTTCATATATCTAAATGGCACTTCACATTATTTTAAACGAGACAATATTAATGTTACTCTTATAATAGAGAAACTAAGCAAGGGGGAACTCCATGTTCTTGGAGGAGCTAAAGAAAGAATTACACCATAGACAGCCACTATTTATTGGGGAGGAAACAGCTCTGCGCTCGGCAATCATGCTTCCACTTGTGGAAGTGGAAGGAGAATGGCATATTTTGTTTGAAGTGCGCTCCTTAACGATGAGAAAGCAGCCTGGAGATATTAGTTTTCCAGGTGGTCGTATTGATGCTACAGATGCATCTCCAATGGAAGCTGCTATACGAGAAACCCATGAAGAGTTGGGTGTAGCCCCGACATCTATAAAAATTTTAGGACAAATGAGTCCTTATATCACTTCTTCATCTTTCGTAGTTTATCCATTTGTAGCGACTATTGATCATCATCAAATCGAAAATTTTAACAAACAAGAGGTTGAAGAAGTATTTACAGTGCCAATCAACTGGCTCTTAAACTATGAGCCTTATATGCACACTGTCTCTGTTCAACCTATGCCTCCGATGGACTTTCCATTTGAAAAAATTTTTAATGGAGACAAATACCAATGGAGACCCCGTGATGTTGAAGAATGGTTTTATGATTATAAAAACTATACAATTTGGGGATTAACAGCACGGGTATTAAAACATTTTGTGGAAACAATAAGAAATGTTAATAGATAATAATAAGAAATAATCTAAAAAGGGGGAGAAATATGTACCATGATACTTTCATAATACTAAGGAGATAAATTTAACACAAAGCTCTTAGCATTGTATAAAAGTATTAGAGTATTAAATTTATAGTAGTTTTAAAAGGCTTTCTATTGATAGGGAGTCTTATTAATTTGTATAGGAAGAGTATCAAAATTAGAATTAAATAATAATAATTAGCACTTTATAAATGCGCCTATGCTCCTATAAGTCATTCCTTCTAAATAACCAGTTTCCTAAAAAAAGACAATTCTTCTGAATCATTTTAATATGAAATGACAGTCTTCACTTTACCTTTCTATATAAAAAATGGAATATTATAGGTAATGTAAGTTTGCTAGAGGAGGAGATTTTATGTCTATCTGGTGGGGAATATTGTATAATAGAGAAAATTGGAAATGCTTCATTGTACCTGATTCGATGAGGACATGCCTATGAAAATCCTAGATGTAGACTTACTTCAAGATGGGCTGCAACGTAACATAGCTATGCTTGAACGACTGCAAAACGAAGTAGGAAATATTCAAGACACAGTTAAAGAATTAGTAGCAATGGAAGAGGTATTGAAGGGGGCGGGAGGTAGTGCAATCCGAGGCTTCTATTCGGATGTTCATTTGCCATTCCTTCATTTTTTTCTTGTCTTCTCAGACAGCTTCAAGCAAAAGCTCCAACAAGTTGAAGCTGCCCTCATATCATTAGAACCGGATGCAGCTGGCTATATTCTCGAACAGTTTTTAGAGGGAGAGCTGGAACAGGGACTTACGCTAATTGCTAATATAACGGAAAGACTTACGAACGAGGCAAACAGTATCATGGACTCGGTAAGTGATATAGTTGCTTTACCTCACTTGAATGACAGTGAGGTGCAAGAAGGGGTACAAAACTCCAAAAAGAAACGTGATGACACAGTTTTACAGCTACATGAATTTGATGCCTCTCAAACGACTTCGCTAAACCCGGTGGAACAGAATATTCAAACGATGGGCTCTTGGCTTGCAGATATGGAGGGAATGTTCAAAGCAGGAGTGAAGGACATTCATTTCCAACCGAGTCAATGGAATGCACTTACGTTTGGAAGTGGAATTAGAACAGAACTATTTCCTAAAGTATACTTAGATCCTAATAGTTTATGGGTAGAAGAACATGAAAAAATGATCGGTACGATGATTAGTACCCAAACTTTTCAAGCCCTAGATTTGAAAAGAATGAATACAATTGAAGAAAACGTCGGAGAGAATGTAAAATACCATCAGTATGCAAATGGTCTCCTGATAAAAGAGTACTCGGAAAACGGGACAGTATACTACGAAATCGTTTCTAAAGTAGAATACAAGGAAGAAGTAGTCCAAGTTGAGCCACCAAAAGAAAATAAACTGTTGGATGGAATACAGTTTGGATTAGATTTAGTAGGGCTAATACCCGGAATCGGAGAAATAGCGGATGGGGCAAATGGGATTATTTATACAGCTAGAGGAGATAAGTTGAACGCAACACTCTCGTTTGGTGCGATGATTCCATTTGCAGGCTGGGGAAGTACCGGAGCAAAATTTGTAAATAAAGGTAGCAAGTTTTTTCAGCCCAAAAATGTCTTAAGTGATGAGGCTGTAGAATCTGTCTATACTTCAGTTTACCGGGATGTGGTCAATAGTCCACTGGGTGGAACACAGACAAAATTAAATCTGTTTACTAGCTTACAGAATGGGACACCGAACGCTCTAGCATTCAACCATTTGAATAGTCCATCAATGTTTAATATGCCAACAGCGAAAATGGATATACCTACAACCTCCAAAAGTACAAAGGCAATTAGCACGCCGTCTACAAAAGTGGATACTGCCCCAACAAATAAAAGTATCTATGATAATGTTAATAAAGATATAATGAATGTGGATGTAGATACTAAGGGTATAGATAATGCTAAAGATATAACAAAATTAACTGTTGAAGATATACCAACTGCAAAGAGTGGGCATTTTAATAAATTTTTCAATTCCCTCACAAGTAGTGAACTAGACGAACTTTGGAAAGATAAAAAGATTAGAAAGAAAATTGAACGTCAACTAAGAGAACCAGGAGGATTACATGAGTGGCACTTAGTTTCAAGAGCTCCTCAATTTAAGTATTGGAATATTGGTGCTGAGGAGATTAAAGATTTAAGAACAGCTATATCCGATGTCAAATTTGTCAATCCAAACGGTGTTCATGGAGGGTTAGGCTCAACTAAGGCACATAATGAATTGTTAGCAATAATAGATACTTCTAGCGACTATAATACATTTGTTAGACGACTTAATAACTGGGCTAATTATAGATTAGAGGGTGGAGTTTCGTCTTTACCACAAGGTCTAAGATTAAAGTAGGAGGGTACTATAATGGAAAAACAAGGATGGGTTTCAATTTGGTTAGGGAATATTAACGATGAGGACTCAATAGGAGAGTATGTTGATTTAACGTATGATGAGGATGGAGAGTCTGTCCCATCCCAATTTTTTATCGATTTTAATATTGATATGGATGAAACAGATGAGGATACTATAGAAAAAGCGGTCTATAAGAATAGTAGTAGTGATATTTCAGTATTATTAAATGGGTGTTCGTATGAAGAAATTGTCATCCCAAAAATCCAGAAAAGTATAGACCTAAAGAAATCATATAATGCAGTAATTTTAATATATAATTTTGAATATAAAAATGAAATTATTTCAAAAGGTGCTATTGATTTTATTGCTGCTACAAATTATGAGTAAGAGAAATCTTAAGGTATGGAGAAATGATTTAGTTGATGGTTAACTCAGAAATTACTTATCTGGTGGGGTTGCTTTATAATACAGATAAAAATATTTTAATCAGCCAGTTAAAAAAAGTAGATAATTCACTAATACTTCATTACTTTGCTGCAAATTATAATTGGAATAGTGGGTTTGATGTACCAACAGTCATCTTAGATAATGAGGCTTGTGATTTAGGGACAGGTTTACTAATGTTCCATTATGCAGATGGCTATCGTTTGTTAGAGAGTTCAGATGAAGTTTCAAGTTCTTCATTAGAGGAATGGAAAGTTTTTTTGAGAAAGATTTATAATAAACTATTAAGCTTAGACTTTAAATCACAAGACATTTCCTTTGACCCTGAATTAACAAAAATTCAAAAGTATAAGTTGAAAAAGAATAATCCAGACCTTCCTGATGTTTTAATTAGTAAGTCTCCAGGCAAAGAGATTGATATACCTAAAATATGATGTGATTTATTAGAAACCTTGATTGGCAAAAAAATTTCAAGGTTTCTTTTTTGTGGGGGCTACCTAGTGCCGAATGAACGACTTATTATTTTCAGAGTGGAGATAAGCCTTGTAAGCCCTATATAATGTTTTAACAAATTATAAAGTGCGTACAACACCTTTAAAACGTATAACCAATTTAATGTATTCTACCTCTTAAAAGTAGTCACAAAATCATCAGTTACCACCATCTATATTCTCAAATACTATACCTTTGCTTTCCCATGCTTTTTAAAATTTTTCGCAACTATGACGTACATAGAACGATTACTAGAGTGAGGACTACTCCACCTCGATTAATTCCTGAATGTCGATGTCTAACACTTTGCATACTGTTTCTAATGTCGATAAATAAACCCTGTCCACGTTGTCTGAACAAAGATGGCTTATTGTATTAGGGCGAAGCCCTGTCATTCGTGCCAATTCACGTTGTGAAAGGTCACGTTCTTTAAGGATTTCCTTTAGCTTGATTGTAATAGGCATGGTACTTCCCTTCCTCTTATTCATGTTACCTTTTACGATACATCACAAACTTGTATCGGTAAAGGGGTTGATTGTATCGTTAAAGCCGCATACAATGAATTTATGTTAATTATAGCGGCTAAGCGTTACGTTAATCCTAATTAGCGTAACGGAGGGGGAAAATACCATGAAAGTTATCGGATATATTCGAGTATCTACACAAGGACAAGCAAGGGATGGATACAGTCTTGCTTACCAAGAAGATGAAATTAAGGCATATTGTCAGGCTCAAGGATATACACTTTTACGCTTATTTAAAGATGAGGGTATCAGTGGGGCTAAAGTAGATGAAGAAGCGTTAGAAGTGGACAGAATGGGCTTTCAGGAGATGTTGGAGTATCTCACCCTCCATGAGGTGGATTATGTTGTCACACTGAATACAAGCCGTTTATGGCGGTCAGACATTGTGAAAGTGTTAGTCCATCGAGAATTGAAAAAGTATGGATTAGACATTCGGAGTATTGAACAACCACAATACAGTATCTATAAGAAAGACCCTAGCGACTTTTTAATTAATGGTTTAATGGAGTTATTAGACCAATATCAACGATTAGAAATCTCTTTAAAGCTAGGGAGAGGACGAAATAAGAAAGCCCAACAGGGCGGCTATGCAGGAGGAAATGTGGCTTTAGGCTACAAAGTGAAGAAAGGTCAGAAAAGCCTTGTAGTAGATGACAGACAGGCTCAGACCGTACAAAGAGTGTTTGACTTAAAGGAACAGTTTCCTTCATGGTCTTTAACTCAACTAGCAGAACAACTGAATGAAGAAGGACATCGAACAAAACAAGGAAAATGGTTTACGAAAGTCCAGATCAAACGGATTTTAGATAGAAAAGCGTTTTATAGTGGTTTATACCACTATGGAGAAATAACAGCAAATGGCAAACACGAAGCCATTTTATAACGGTTAACAGATAGAGAATGGATAGGCTTTCGTACCCTTGCGAGTCCAAGTGACTAACGCTCGACCTAAGGTTGCCGACATTCTCTGTCTTGCTTTATCCGTTTAATCTAATGTAGGGGTGAGGATTTCTGATGAAAAGAGATAAGTATATTTATATAGGACTAGATTTACATAAGTTTCAACATACAGCGGTGATAGTGGATTGTTGGTTTGAGAAGTTGGGTGAGATGACTTTTCAAAATAAACCATCTATTTTTCCTAGTTTATTAGAATATGTGAATAGATTTCTAACAGAAGGGTTGACCCCTGTATTTGGATTAGAAGATGTGGGCGGTTACGGAAGAGATTTAGCGTTATACCTTTTAGAGCAAGGGTATATTGTGAAGTTTGTTAATTCCTCTTTATCCAATGCAGAACGAAACAGCTATGCGATGACACAAAAACATGATAGTTGGGACGCTCAATGTGTGGCAAGGGTTTTAATACGTGACCTACCTTATTTGCCTGAAGCTACACCATCCGATATTCATTGGATAATCTCTCAATTGGTTGGAAGAAGAAATACGATAGTGAAAGCACAAACAGCCTTGAAAAACCAACTGCATATGCAATTAAACTATCATTTTCCAAGCTACAAGGAGTTCTTTTCAGAAGTGGATGGCAAAACTGCATTAGCTTTTTGGGAGAGTTACCCTTCACCTTCTCATTTGGATGGGAAAACAGTAGAGGACTTACGAAAGTTTCTATTAGAAGCGAGTAGCAAAGCTTGTTCAACTAAAAAAGCAGAACTAATATTATCTTTAGTCCAAGATGATGGAGAAGTAAAACGAGAATATCAGACATCTAGAGATTTTATCATTCAAAGCATGGTCAGAGATATAAGCCCTTCTTTGCATTATGAGAAGATTAGTCAGAATAATCTATGGTATGATGAAAAATAAAACGGCTTACATCATGCCAGAGCAACTTGTAACAATAGCTAGTTAATCAATTTGGGTGGTGGTTGAATAGACTGCCACCTTTCATAAAGTATATTTTTCGATATTCCTAAGGGTACGGGTAAGCCTAAAAAAGAAAAACCAAAACAAGTTCATCACTATGCGACAAATAAAAGTAAAACGTATACTCACCAGTTAGAAAATGTGAAAAAAAAGTATGGTTTGGAATTAGATGACGCTTGGAATAAAGAATTATTGCCACCTCAAGGTAGAGATCCGAACGCATATCATGAATATGTGTTAGACAGGATAAATGAATATGATGCTATTGCGCGTGGGAATAAAGAAATTTTTTTAGAGCTATTTGAAGGTTTAAAGAAAGAAGTCAGGGAAAATCCAGATATGCTTTACAAAGAGTATTGGTTAAATTAAAAATAGGTAGGGAATACAGATGAAATTTTATAAGCTAAGCATAGAAGTTTCAGGTGAAAATGATATAGTTTGTCATTATAAGGATGATTTAAGTATTCAACAATATGAATTTAAAACTGGACAGACTTTTAATAGATGGGATGGAAGTTTTAAATTTTACTATGATAAAAGTGAGGGAGAAGTGCCTACAGACTATCTTGCAAATGATATGGGATGGTCTGTGGTATCTAGAAGATTGAAAACTATTATGGAGACCTTAAATACAAAAATTGAGTACTTTCCAGTTGACATTGTTGAGTTGAAAAGTGGAGATAGTTTAGAAGGGTATTATATTGCTAATATTCTTAAAGTGGTCGATGCAATTTGTTTAGAAGAATCAGACTACCATGAAATACAGACTAAAAGTGTTGGGACAATATATAATGTACGAAAATATGCAATTTATGAGAGTAAAGTAGAAAATAGTGATATTTTTAAATTGGGAAATAGACAGGAAATTCCTATTTTTGTTTCAGAAATATTTAAAAAAGAAATTGAAAATAATGAATTAACGGGTATGGAATTTTACGAAATTAAAGCTATCTAAATTTTAGAATAAGAATTTTTTACTAGAATATATTCGAAAATAAAGACTCCATGAAGGTAATACCATCATGGAGTTTTATTTATATAGGAATGATAAGAGAAAAGTACAAGAAATGGTCGATTTGACATTTCACATGTTGGTGGTAACGATACGGATACATAAAGATAGTGAATAATAGCATTATGAGCTTTGTCATTGCCTTAAGTTTGTAGGTTTTGCAAGTAAGATTTTTGAGTGAGACAATAAGAATGTGTTTTGTTTGAGAATCGAAAGCTCATGATGGTTATACCATCAAGGAGTTTTATTTTAATACTGGCTAGGAAGAAAAGTATGAGTTGGGCGAGACGACATTTTACATGGCGGGGGTAGCTATGACATGTAATGGCTAAAAAACTAACGAGAATGACAAATCTCGTGGCGATAACAATAAGATTACGTGAAAGAGAGTTCTTATATTGCTTGGGCTTAAAATTTGGGGGTTGTATTTTTACTAGAGACGGTCGTGCTAAAAAGTTGATATTATCAAATATTTTAAAAGCGGTGAAATAAAATTAAAGCACTTGATTGTCTACTATTGGGCTTTCTTGTTTCGCACTCTCCCTAACTTTAATGCAATTTCTAATCTTTGATATTGGTCTAATAACATTTTCCTATTCTAGAAGGAGACATTTACCCAAGAAATAAATAATATTTAGAAGGTGATTATTATATGTGGAGAGAGCAAGTTAGTCAGATTTCCAAAATGAGAGAGAAACGAAATCGAGAACTCAATTTACCTGCCAATGAAAACGAGTTATCAGAATTTCGTAAATCTGTAGTAGAAAAATTTGGTGAAGAAGTACTGCCTCAGGAATACTATGAATTTTTACAAAGAGTGAGTGGAATTGAATTTAATGGACTTAAAATCTATGGGATTGACCAAAAGTTTGAATCTGCTTTTTCTGAAGCACTTAGTTAAAATATACAATCCGGCGGCAGCTTTTAACAACAGCACCTTTGACAAAAAATCAAACAAAAGGTTTCCCAGAATTACAGGTGAGGGAAATGTAGTAGGTAAAGGTAAAGGAAGGTTTGAAGGTGGTACACAAATACCTCCTACAAAAGTAGAGATTATTAGACCAGAATAGCGAGGCGAGAGATATGTCAATATTAGAAACTGATAAAATTGATGCTATGGGTATAAGCAAGGATGGGAAAGGCTTGAGATTAATGCTTTCAGACCATTTAGATTGGGAAAATGAAGCAGAGCATTTAAACTTATTGCAAGATAAAATTAATGCGTATCTAAGTTTTATAGAATCAAATCAGTACGCACAGACCTATCCAGATGAATCGTTTGAATATTACATTATTGATGTAGGGTTTAAATATGAAGCAAGTGAGAACTGTTTAAAATTTGTTCAAGTTATTAATAAACAATTGAGAGAATACAATATCCAAGTGGTTATAAGTAAGAATTGAATCGGAAAGAGATTGATAGAATATGAGCAAAAATCAAAAAAACCGAGAAATAGAAAAAATGATAATGACCAACATAAAGCAAGAGGCGAAAAAACAAAAATTCAAGGTGATATCCAACTGTATTTATAAGGTTGTGGGTGAATATTTTGTTAATGCTGTATTCTGGCCTCAATGCAACGAAGACAAATGGACTTTATTTCTCAGAATGAATATTAAATCTTATAACTATGACAATTTATTTTGGGAAATCTTTGAAATGCCTGAGAACATAAATGCAAAAGAAAGTTTGAGAGCAAATGGGGCATTTGCATGTCTTCATATCAATGGATTGAAAAAACATATGAAATAAGTACATTAGAATCGATGCAGATAGATATTGCAAATGCAATTTAATGATTTTCAGTATGAAGTAAATAAATTAATTGAATTGATTAAATTGGAGTTTGGTGATTTCAATTCCACTATATTATTTCAGAAAAATATTATTGATGAGAATTTATTAAAAATGATAGCAAGTATATCTAAAGATGATTAATCTGTTGTAAAGGAGAACTATGCAGCTTTTGATACCAAGGAGAAATTTAATGAGATGGATGACAAGGGAGATCCTATAAAGTTGAGCAACTAAACGCTTGCATTCAAAAATACAAAGCTGCAAAAGTGGATACTATAATGCTCCATTACCAGGTGGTTTTAGTAAATAGAGGAGGAAAGTGAATGTATGAAAAAGTAGATGCAGTATTATCTGAAAATAGCGCAGATAATTATTTTTATGACGATGAATTTATGTATGTGCAAGAATTGATGAGTGAGTTTACTAATATTGATTGGGAGAATTTAATTCGAGGATTAAAAGATAAAGATGATAAATATAAAATTAGATTGGCCTACTGTATAGATGAGGATAACGGAGTATATGGATTTAATTTATTATTAGACTTACTTAATGAGAGTGATGAAGTGGCTGAATATGCAATAGATTCTTTACGTTCTTTTGATGGAGAAGAGTATAAAAAAATAATTGCTTCTAATAAGCAAATAAAGGACAAAGTAGAGAAATTATTAAAAACTGCTAGTTTACCTATTGAAAGGATTTTAGAAGCATTTTCACAACAAAACAAATTATAAAAAAATCTTGTGAAAGCTAAAATATTGAAAAATTAGATGATTATTTAGTGAAATTAATTGATAAGCATTATGAAAAAATAGACTTAGGTGACTAGTATATGAGTCAATAAATCTTAAGACTATTCTTAAATATAATGTATGTGGATGTAGATACTAAGGGTACGGAAAAAGTTGTAAAAGAGTATGATGTAATTTCTTATCGTCCTGCAAATGGAAAGCACGGTCTCGAAAATCATCATGGAGTAATGAATGAGTGGGCAAAGCAAAATATTCCAGGATATAAAGAAAAAGTTGGTAAGTCACCTACAGTTGCTCTCACAGATAGGAATAATGGTGGGATGCACGAAGCAACTAAATAGGTCTATAGAAAATGGCTACGGGAGAGAACAGGTAGACCTGTAGGAGCGAAAGTTGATTGGAAAATGTTAGTCCTAAAGAGATACAAAAATTATCAGAAGATATGTTTGATGCTGCAAAGGTTCCGGAATTAACTAGGAGAGAATATTACAGACAAATAAATAAATATTTATATACACTAGACTAATAATAAGGAGGCTATTATGAGCATAAAAGAGATTCTTCAAAAAATAAATGAAACAGAATACTGTAAAGTTTACCCACTTCAAGGACTTCCAGAAAATATTGAACAGGGTGACGTTCTTCCGAAAGATTTACTTGAATTTTATACGATTTGTGGAGGAGTGGAGTTGTTTACTAATGTAGATTTTGGCGTTTCTATCGTTCCTTCTGATAAATTCGTGCTGGCAAACCCTATAATTGTGGGGGAAAAATGCGAATATGATATTTCCTCACATTGGTATATTTTCGGTGACCTAGGTAGTGGTAATTATTTATCGATTGATTTACATCCTGACAGGTTAGGAAAATGCTATGATAGTCACTGGGATTCCCATGGTGTAGTAGGTAGTAGTACAGTTGTAGCAATTTCATTTACTGATTTATTAAATAGAATATTAGTAAGTAAAGGCGAAGGTGAGAGTTGGTATTGGTATAGTGATGATTTTGAATCACTAGGAGATGCTTATGACGGAATTGAAATAGAGTAGAAATTTTACTTGTTACCTTGTTTGGCTCAAAGCTTTTCAAGGTTTTTTATTTTAAATTATATTAAATCAGCTGATATTGCTTCTAGGAAATAGAGGCTAAAGGAGAAATTAAGATGGATAAGAAACAACTTGCTAAAGATATTAGAAGTGCCATAAAAAGTGGTAAATTGGATACTTTGAGAGATTTACTTGAGAAAGAACCAGAAATGTTAACATGGATGACACCTTTTGGTACATGGTTACATGTAGCGGCAGCACATGGGCATTTAGAAATAGTAGGATATCTTATTAATGCTGGAATAGATATTAATGCAAAAGGTGGAACTTTTTCTACAAATGCTCTTGAAAGAGCTACTGCTAAAGGACATTTAGATATTGCTGATTATCTAATTAGAGAGAATGTGGAGATTGATATTAGTGAACCCGATAGAAATCCTCTGTTTGCTGCAATATATGGAGGACATATGGATATTGTTAAATTATTAGTTGAGAATAATATAAATATATTTATAAAATACACTGGAGAAACCATGAAAGATATGGATGCCTATGCATTTGCCGTAGAAAGAGGACAAAAAGAAATTGCTGATTATCTAAAGCAGAAGATGACAGAAAAAGAATAAAAAATTTATATAGACGGGTAGCCTTAGAATTTTAAGATTAATAGGCTCAGTAGTATAGAGATGATATTAAAAATTTAATCATAAATAAAGCACTTGATTGCCTTATAGGTAACAGGTGTTTTTTTTATGAAACAATTATACTTTGTATAACATGAATATAGTCTAAGTAACGACAAGAAGAAAATAATTGTTTGAGAATCCAGAGATCATGGTGGTTGTACCATCATGGAGTATCGTTTTAATACTAATGGCAGTATTAATCAAGATATTCAGAACGCGCATGCTACAATAAGGAAAAATGAGATGGATGATCCTAGAAAGCAGCAACCAAACGTTTCGATCCAAAAATTCAAAGACAATTAACACGCCGTCTGCAAAAGTGGATACTGCCCCAACAAACAAAGGTATCGATGGTAATGTTAATGAAGATATAATGAATCCCAGTCGCCACCTTGTTTGTACTTAATGTAGAGAAAGACTTTTAATTAGATGTAATTATCCACAGCTTACGCATCCTCAACCTCTATCAAATAGACTCCATCATTGAAGCCCCCTCGCTTTTCTTTTTTAGCTATCCGAATTTGTTCAAGCTCTTCATACGTAGCTTCAAAAATAGGAAGTGCTGCGTGTATTAATTCTAGAATGTCAGCAAGCTCCTCGAGGGCATCCTTTCTATTATCCGTAGCTTCAAATTCTTTCATTTCTTCATAAAATTTATTTTTAACTTCGGTTAGATGCTCTGATTTATCTAAAATACGAGTGGAAAACCTACTTCCAGAGTTCTCAATTACTTGCGGAATTAGGTCTCGTACTAGCTTATTGTAAACTGGCATTTAAATTCCTCCTGTCATTATTCCTTTCATTAAAGCGGCTAAGAGTTAGGATAACTTATATTAGTTTTATGTGTCCTGACAATACAGGAAATTGTTAAGTTGTCTCTGTTTACTTCCATTTATTCAACTTAAATGTTCAGTTTGTCGGTTGATGGTCCTTGCCCCTTCTTTTAGGGCTGGTAGATAGACGTCAGCAATTTGTTGTTCAGAGCTTCGTAATAAGTTGGTAGAGATGTTGATGGCTGCTATTGGTAATCCCCTGCGATTGAAAATGGGCATTGCTATGGAACGTAGTCCAACCTCTAGTTCGCCATTGCCTTCAGCATAGCCCTGGGAACGGCAAATGGCCAAATGGGCTTCAAATTCTTCATAGGATGTTATGGTTTTTTCCGTAAAGGCCTCTATCGTTGCAGAGTCCCATGTTTTTTTCCTTTCGCTCTCTGGAAGCCAAGCAACAAGTGCTTTTCCTAGGGAGCTTGCAAAATAGGGAAGTCTAGATCCAATGCGCAAATTTGATCCAATGATTCGTTCGGCGGCATTGACACGTAGTACATAGACAACCTCTGGTCCATCAAGCACTGCCATATTGGTTGACTCCTTCACATTTTTAGCAATGTCCTGAAGGATTGGTAGTGATAGGTCAGGCAGGCTTAGAGTCTCCAAGTAATTGGATCCTAGATCTAATACTTTGGGGCTTAACTGAAATTTATTCTCTGGCAATAATCGAAGATAGCCCAAATCGACTAAAGTGAGGGCAAACCTTCTGACTGTAGCCTTGTTGATACCTGTTTTTTCTTCCAAATCACGAAGGGACATTGTACTAGCATTGGAGGTAAAGGCATTTAACACCTCAAATCCTTTGGCAACGGAATTTACAAAGTAACCATTATTATTTTTTTTCAAAAAAATCTTCTCCTCTATATATGAAACCTTACGATTATTTTACAATATTATCCTTAAATATTCTAAATATTTTATATTATTCTTGAAAAATAAAAAATTAATATATATAATTATAGAACACATAACGTATTACTGTACGGATAGTGTACAACTTAATGAGAAGTATGGCAATGATGTCTATATTTTTTATACATAAATGTAAGGGTTTTCAGGGTTTCTACAAAGGAGGATTTATCAACATGAACAAGATTGTGACTGCTGAGAAAGCAATCTCTTCTATTAAAAATGGGGATATCGTTGCAGTGGGAGGCTTTGGCTTAATAGGCTGTCCGCTTCAGCTTGTGGATACACTAGCTGAGCATGAGGTTTCTGATTTAACAATTATTAGCAACAATTTAGGAGAACCAGGTGGTAAGGGCTTAGGCAAAATATTAATGCAAAACAAAATAAAAAAAGCAATCGGCTCTTATTTTACAAGCAATAGGGATGCGGTCCAATATGCAAAGGATGGAAAACTTAAAGTAGAGCTTGTACCTCAGGGGACGCTTGGAGAGAGGCTTAGAGCTGCTGGAGCAGGGCTTGGTGGTTTTTACACTCGTACATCAGCTGGTACATTGCTCGCAGAGAACAAGGAATCACGAGTAATAGATGGTAAGGAATATGTATTGGAGTTTCCTCTTCAGGCGGATGTGGCCCTTATTAAAGCTAAAAAGGCCGATAAGCTAGGCAATTTAGTTTTTTCAAAGACTGCTAGAAACTTTAATCCTGATATGGCGATGGCTGCCAAAATCACTATTGTGCAAGTAGAAGAGTTAGTGGAGGTAGGGCAACTAGATCCTGAGCATATCATCACCCCACATTTATTTGTCAATTATATTGTGGAGGAGGGGAAGTGAAAAAATGGAAACTATAAGTAGTAAAGCAAAAATCGCGAAAAGAGCCGCGGAAGAAATAAAAAACGGTTCCATTGTGAATCTTGGAATAGGTATCCCGACGTTAGTAGCGGATTATTTAGACACAGGCAAAGAAGTTTATTTACATACGGAAAATGGATTGCTAGGCGTTGGTCCATCTCCGAGCGAGAAACAGTTAGATCTCGAAATTATTAATGCGGGTAAGCTACCAGTTACCGCTCAACTAGGCGCTTCCTATTTTTCTTCCTCCGAATCCTTTGCCATGATTCGTGGAGGGCATGTGAATACGGTCATTCTAGGAGCATTGCAGATTAGTGAAACAGGGGATTTAGCAAACTGGGCAGTTCCTGGAAAGGATATTTTAGGAGTAGGTGGGGCTATGGATTTAGTAGCTGGTGCAAAGGAAGTCATTATAACGACTCAGCATTGCTCCAAGGATGGCGAGCCGAAAATCGTTAGTGAATGTACCTACCCAGTAACAGCAAAGAATATCGTAAGTACACTTATTTCGGAGTATGCCGTGTTTCGTTTTGTAGAAAACAAAATGGTTCTGGAGGAACTAGCAGACGGTTGGACAGTAGAGAAGCTAAAAGAAATTACACCTGCGAAATTTATTGTGTCTCCAACATTATCAATTTATTAGATAGAAGAAACTACAAGGGGGATTAGAATATGGAGCATGAATTTGTGATTGTTAGTGCCAATCGAACAGCGGTAGGCAGATTTGGTGGGCAGCTAAGAAACGTTCCAGCTGCTGATCTTGCTGCTACCGTGATGAAAGAAGCAATTACCCAAGCAGGATTGACAGTCGAACAAGTTAATGAAGTAGTGTTCGGTGAAGTAAGGCAATCGACGGAAGCCTCCAATTTGGCTAGAGTCGCGGCTCTGAAAGCAGGAATTCCAATCGAGTCATCTGGTTATACAGTAAATCGCCTTTGTGCATCAGGTATGCAATCGGTTATATCCGGTGTTCAGCATCTCGCTTTCCATTCTCAAGATATTGTTCTAGCAGGTGGAGCAGAGAATATGAGTAGAGCACCTTTGTATTTACGAAATTCTCGTTTTGGAGAAGGAAATCCATATATCGTAGATTCCAATTTAGAAAATGGTCAACAACCGATGGAGATGTATGGTAAGGATTTAGGAATGGGTATGACAGCAGAAAATGTAGCTGAAAAATATGACATATCTCGCGAAGATCAGGATGCATTTGCTTTGGAAAGTCAAAAACGAGCGAAGCAAGCCTGGGAGGAAGGCCGTTTTGACTCTCAGATCGTACCAATTGAAATAAAGTATAAAAAAGAAACTAGTGTGTTTGCAAGAGATGAGCATATGCGTGACACCTCATTAGAAAAATTAGCAAGTTTAAAGCCGGTGTTTAAAAAGGACGGAACAGTAACTGCTGGAAACGCATGCGGAAGAAATGATGGGGCAAGTGCGATTATCCTTATGACTGCAGAGAAAGCAAACATACTAGGCTTAAAACCGTTGGCGAAAGTAAAAAGTTGGTCCACAACTGGAGTAGACCCCCGTTATATGGGGATTGGTCCAGTCCCAGCAATTGAAAAACTTCTAAAACAAACAGACTTGAAGGTACAGGATATTGGACTATGGGAGCTAAATGAAGCATTTGCCTCTCAATCACTTGCAGTTATCAGACAAGTGGGGATTCCAATAAGTAAGGTAAATGTTAATGGAGGGGCTATTGCTTTAGGACACCCCCTAGGTGCTACGGGTGCAATTATTCTTACGAAGCTATTACATGAAATGAAGCATAGAAATGAACAATTTGGAATCTCAACGCTATGCGTTGGAGGTGGCCAGGGGATGGCTGTACTTCTGGAGAATATGTAAAAATACATAATACAAAGGATGATATGATGAGTAAAGAGGTAAATCAATATTTAATTCCACCTGCTACATTTGGCGAGAAGCTGAAGCAGGTTGGTCCAGGAATCGTCGTGGCGGCAACCGGTGCTGGAACGGCCGACTTAATAACATCGCTTGTAATAGGTACATCTTTTGGAATGACTTTTGTATGGGCAGTAATTGTTGGTGCCATTTTAAAATACTTCTTGAACGAGGGAGTAGGGAGACTGTATTTAGAAACCGGTCAAACGATTGTGGATGGCTGGCATTCTCTCGGTAAATGGGCAACTGGTTACTTTGGTGTTTATGCAATTATATGGGGCTTTGTATATGGTGCAGCAGCTGCTTCCACATCAGGGATGGCGATGCATGCCATGTTCCCAATTATGCCAATTTGGGCTTGGGCTATCATCCACTCAATCGTAGGTTTTATATTAATATGGGTTGGTCGCTATCTTCTGTTTGAAAAAGTAATGACTGTTTTAGTTGGAGTCATGTTTATCACGATTATCGGTACAGCAGTAATGTTCTTACCAAGCTTTGGTGATTTCGCGTTTGGATTTGTACCCCGTATTCCAGAAGGTTCATTTATTCTTATGCTTGGTTTAATCGGTGGAGTAGGTGGGACAATAACAATGGCCTCCTACGGATATTGGTTGACTGAGAAAGGGTGGAAGGGTAAGGAATGGGTTAGTGCCATGCGTCTGGATGCCAAAGTCGCATATACTCTAACAGCTCTTTTTACACTAGCTGGTTTAGTCATAGGGGCACAGTTCCTAGCAGGTACGGGAGTGAGTATTCGAGATGATGAAGGACTGGTTAAGCTAGCTGACATGCTAGGAGCTGAATTCGGAACACCTATGCGCTGGATGTTCTTAGTGGCCTTCTGGTCTGCAGCATACACTTCTCTACTAGGTGTTTGGAATGGCGTTCCTTATCTGTTCGCAGATTTCATGAAAACCATTCGTAAAAAGAAAGGCCCTGGAAAAGAGAAGGTTTCTACAAAGGAACCAGCTTATCGCTTCTATTTAGCATGGCTGACATTCCCTCCAATGGTTCTGTTTTATTTCGGAAAACCAGTAGAACTAATCATTATTTATGGAGCGTTAGGATCTCTATTCATGCCATTTTTAGCCCTTTCTTTAGTATTGCTTCTTAATGCCAAGAATTTAGAATCACGTAACAAATTAGTGTCCAATGCCGTACTAATAGGATGTCTCATTATGTTTGGTTATTTGGGAATAAGTGAATTGGTTAAAATATTGTTTGGTTAATATAGGAGCCATCACGTTTGTTAACGTGATGGTTTTATTTTTTATACGATTTTTATTGTTATAGCTATAGCAACAGGCGACTACTTCAACGGAAAACAGCTATTTTAAAAATGACACTTAAAGGGTACCTGCGCCTTTCGCTATAGATAAAGTTGCATGTTGCCTATACAAAAGTGGGCTTTCTCCATACTTCCCCTTAAACAGTTTTGAAAAGTAGTTGGCGTCATTAAAGCCGGTCTTTGATGCAATTTCATGGATGGTTAGATTGGTTTCCTGAAGCAGCTGCTTTGCATGAGTAAGACGTTTTTGGTTAAGGTATTGCTTGAATGTCATCTCTTTTGTTTGTGAAAAGAGCATGCTTAAATAGCTTTGGCTGATCCCTATAAAACTAGCTAGTACCTCTAAATTTAACTTAGGATCCGTATAGGAATAATCGATAAAGTCTAGGGCGGCATTTACATAGTCGAACTGGCCTTTTTCTTTTTGTTTTATCGATTGGTTCATGGTGTCCTGACAGAATAGGACGAATTCCTGAATAATCGTGTAAAGGACCGGATGATTCAGGATGATATCGAAGAGTCGGTTGTATCGCAATTCTAAATCTAATCGCTTTTCCATTTGGTATTTCAGCATGAACCTCCTTACCTGAGCAAGTATGCTAGTAAGCTGAATGCGGATGGTGTCCGGCTGATAGTAGATCTCATTGGCTGTGATGCTATATAAAAACCTCTTGATAGTTTGAACATCGTTTTGTTCAAGACTTGTTATCCACAGTCGTTGTTGCTCTATAGTCAAAAAAGGATCTAAACTATGAAATTTAGGAAGCTTGCTGACAAGAAAAACTTGTCCGAAGCCATGCTGAAAACGTAGCTTTAGAGTTTCTTTTATAGCTTGATACATTTCCTTAATGGATTTTCTCGGTAAATCATAGATCGCGATATTTAAGTTTGCGTTATGTGTGCTTGTCCATTCTCTAATAATTGCTTTTGCTCTTTTAGTAAGCCCCTCCAGGGAATCATCCGTTGAAAATGCCACAATGCGCTTAGAAAGGGGTAAAAGAGTCAGATGATTTAAAGATTCTAGCCAATGAAATAGCTGCTCGTTTTGCTCCAAAAACTCTGTTTCTAACATGAGACAGAATGTAAATTCATTATTTACTACCTGATGCTTCTCTAAAAATAAAGAAGGATAAATAGAATGATCGCCAACTAAGGGGAGAACCTCTCTTTGAACATTTATTTTCTGTCTTATTGCATGAGTTATATATTGCTTTAGCATGTTTAAATCGAGGGGTTTAACGAGTAGGGTGAGTGCTCGTAGAGATAGAGCATTTAATGCGTGCTTAAAAAGAGGCTCTGCCGTCATACCAATGATGTGCTGAGAATTTAGCGATAAAGCCTTTCTCAATCGATTTGACTCCTCCTGAGTAAGCAGTTCCATCTCCAATAAAATAACCTCTGGGTTCTCTGCTTCAAGCTGTTGAACCGCCTCATTAATATTTCCAGCCTCTAAAATAGTCGTAATATTTAACTGATATCGCTTGATATACCACTGAATTCCATTTCTTTCTGTTTGATCTCGGTCAATTATTAAGAGCTTCACTCAATTACACCTCATTTTTTACGATAGTTATCTAGCTTTAAATCTTTATCCCCTTAGGAATTTCTTATGATTTTATTCATTCTGTCAAAAAATCATAAATTATTCCTTCTCTTTCTTAATAAAATTCCATCTTATCTAAAGAAATTCCTTTATTTTATAACAACATTACATATATTTAATCTTTTCTGAATTTTATAATTGATTGAAAAAGGAGTGGTGGGTTTGGTAAATATCCCGAATAAAGGGCTCATTCAAGAGGGTAAGACCGAGATGCTTTCTGTCTTCAAGTTTGTTATTTGCAGTTTAATAGGAATCTTTAGCTTCTTTGTTACCTTTACGTATAACGAGAAATCTTCTATTCTACTTGATCATATTGTAACGTGGCTATCAGTGAATGCACCTACTTTTGTAACAATCTATATAGTAATCATGCTTGTATGTGGAGCTGTATATCCATTTGTCACTAAAACATGGAATAAGGATAAGGTCAGTATTATTATGTCCTTATTTAAATTGGTTGGTCTGGGAGTAGGGATATTGTTGTTGGTAGGTGTCGGACCTGCTTGGCTATTTGACCCAAATGTCGGACCATTTTTAATGGATAAGCTGATTAAGCCAGTTGGTGTTTTGATTCCGATAGGAGCTATCTTCTTAGCATTGCTAGTCAGCTATGGCTTACTTGAATTTATAGGTGTGTTCATGCAACCAATTATGCGACCGGTTTTTAGAACTCCCGGACGTTCTGCAGTAGATGCAGTTGCTTCCTTTGTAGGAAGTTATTCTGTTGGTTTATTGCTGACTAATCGCGTGTTTAACCAAGGGAAGTACACAATCAGAGAAGCTGCAATTATTGCAACAGGCTTCTCCACTGTTTCTGTTACATTTATGGTCGTAATTGCAAATACATTGGACTTAATGGCTTATTGGAGCTGGTTCTTCTGGGTTTCACTAGTCGTAACATTTTTAGTGACAGCTATTACGGCACGTATTTGGCCTTTAGCAAAACTGAAGGATGAGTACATCGTAGAGGAAGGAGACCCTGAGGTTGTTGTTAACGAAAATCGACTGCAGATAGCTTGGTCAGAGGCGATGCAGGCAGTGCGAACAAATCCGCCGTTGTGGAAAAACCTTTTGCAGCATTTAAAGGAAGGCTTAATAATGACGATGGGTGTTCTACCATCCATTCTTTCTATTGGACTTTTAGGGTTGCTGCTTGCTATGTATACCCCGGTGTTTGATTGGATTGCGTATATTTTCCTACCATTTACTTGGGCTTTGCAAATTCCAGATCCATTACTTACTGCAAAAGCATTATCTGTATCTATTGCAGAGATATTCCTTCCTGCCTTATTAGTGACCTCTGCTACTACTTTGACGAAATTTATCGTAGCTGTCGTATCGGTATCGGCGATTTTATTTTTCTCGGCTGTTATTCCAGTCATTCTCTCTACCGACATTCCGCTAACAATTCGTCAGATGGTCGTTATTTGGTTCCAACGGGTTGTACTTACTTTAATCATTGTTACACCAATCGCATTTATATTATTTTAAAGGGAGTGTTATTTTATGAAAAATGTATTACAAAATATAAAGGCACCAACAGGAAGTCAGCTATCATGCAAAGGATGGACACAAGAGGCTGCTATGAGGATGCTCATGAATAATTTGGATCCAGAGGTGGCAGAAAATCCAGATGAGCTAGTTGTGTATGGAGGAATTGGTAAGGCAGCACGAAACTGGGCGAGCTATGAACAAATAATTGAATCCTTGAAAAAGCTAGAAAACGATGAAACCCTACTCATTCAATCTGGTAAGCCAGTAGCAGTGTTTCGTACCTATGAGCATTCTCCACGTGTACTAATTGCAAACTCTAATTTGGTGCCAGCTTGGGCAAACTGGGAGCATTTTTACGAGCTAGAGGATAAGGATTTGATGATGTATGGTCAGATGACTGCAGGGAGCTGGATTTATATCGGTGCTCAAGGAATTTTACAGGGAACATATTTGAGCTTCGTGGAGGCCGGTAAAAAGGTGTTTGGCAGTTCAGATCTCCGTGGAAAATTAATCCTAACAGGTGGTATGGGAGGTATGAGTGGTGCTCAGCCACTTGCTGGTAAGATGGCAGGTGCAGTCATTCTTGTAGTAGAAGTAGACAAGAAAAGAATTGAACGAAAAATAAAAGAAGGCTATTGCGATTACTTAGTAGAAGATTTAGATGATGCCCTGAGAATGGCGAAGGAATTACAGGAAAAGAAAGAGGCAGCATCCATCGGGCTAGTAGGAAATTGTGCAGATGTATACAGAGAAATCTATGAACGTGGTATTGTTCCTGATCTAGTTACAGACCAAACAAGCGCACATGATCCGTTAAACGGATATATTCCAAACCATATGTCATTAGAGGAGGCACTAAAGCTTCGCAAGGTTGATCCAAAAGCATATGAACAAAAGGCGAAAAAGGCAATGGCTGAACATGTGCAGGCAATGCTGGATTTTCAAACAGCGGGGTCTGAGGTGTTTGATTATGGCAACAACATAAGAAAGTACGCACAGGAAATGGGAGTGGCGAATGCCTTTGACTTCCCAGGATTTGTACCAGCTTATATTAGACCATTGTTTTGTGAAGGAAAAGGTCCGTTCCGCTGGGCAGCTTTATCAGGGGATCCAGAGGATATCCTTAAGACAGATGCACTGGCAAAGGAAATGTTTGCAAACGATGAGGCGCTCGTGAACTGGATCGATATGGCTCAGAAGATGGTGAAGTGGCAGGGACTTCCTGCTCGAATCTGTTGGCTAGGCTATGGAGATCGTCACCGCTTTGCGCTTAAGGTCAATGAAATGGTCGCTTCAGGTGAACTTAAGGCTCCGATCGTTTTTGGACGTGACCACTTAGATTCAGGCTCTGTGGCATCCCCTAATCGGGAGACAGAGGGAATGAAGGACGGTTCTGATGCAGTGTCCGATTGGCCAATCTTAAATGCATTAGTGAATGTTGCTGGTGGAGCAAGCTGGGTAAGTGTACATCACGGTGGTGGCGTAGGAATGGGGTATTCACAGCATGCTGGTCAGGTGCTCGTAGCAGACGGCACGGATATGGCAGCAGAGAAGATTAGCCGTGTGCTAATATCTGATCCTGGTATGGGGGTTGCTCGCCATGCAGATGCAGGTTATGAGATTGCCATTAAAACTGCCCAGGAGAAGAATGTTCATATACCAATGCTAAACACAAAAGGATGAGAATACATGACACTACTAATTACAAATGCAAATCAATTAATTACTCTAGCGTCGGCTAGTAAGAAAGCGCGTACGGGAAAAGAAATGACTGAGCTTAACATTATAGAAAATGGAAGTCTATTAATAGAAGAAGACCGCATTGTAGCGGTTGGTACTAAGGAAGAACTTCAGGAGCAGCATCCAGAGTTAATGGAGAAGGCAGAGATATTAGATGCCACTGGCAGTGTAGTTATGCCGGGACTTGTTGACGCACATACGCATCTAGTATTCGGGGGAACTCGTGAAAATGAATTCCAAATGCGTTTAAATGGAGCTACCTACATGGAAATCATGAATGCAGGCGGAGGAATTCATGCTACCACGAAGAAAACGAGAGAGTCATCCTTTGACCATTTATATGAGAAAACATATGCACACCTAAATGATTTTCTTCGTCATGGGATAACAACAGTAGAAGCAAAAAGTGGCTATGGCTTAGATTGGGAAACAGAGGAGAAACAGCTACAGGTTGCAAAGAAGCTTCAGGAGAATCATACAATCGATGTAGTAAGAACGTTCATGGGGGCCCATGCGGTACCTGCTGAGTATAAGGAAAATCCTGATGCGTTTGTAGACTTGATTGTCAATGAGATGATTCCGAAAGTAGCAGAGTTAGGTCTAGCGGAGTTCAATGACGTTTTCTGTGAAAAGGGTGTCTTTACTCCAGAGCAGTCTCGTAGAATTTTATTGGCTGGTAAAGAACACGGGCTCATCCCTAAAATCCATGCAGATGAAATCGAGCCATATGAGGGAGCAGAGCTAGCAGCGGAGGTAGGAGCTATTTCAGCGGAGCATTTATTGGTAGCCTCGGATAAAGGAATCCAAGCAATGGCGCAGGCTGGAACAGTGGCTGTTTTGTTGCCAGGGACAGCTTTTTTCTTAAAGGCAGCTTCTGCGCGAGGGCGATTGATGGTGGATGAAGGTGTGCCGGTTGCCATTTCAACTGACTTTAACCCGGGTTCTTCTCCAACGATTTCGCTGCCTTTCATCATGAATTTAGCCTGTATGAATATGGGCATGACGATGGAGGAGGTTCTGACAGCGACCACCATTAACGCCTCATATGCGATTAACAGAGGAAATGAGATAGGTTCTTTAGAATCTGGTAAGAAGGCGGACGTGCTTATTTTAAATGTCGAAAACTATCAGCAACTTCAATATTTTTACGGAATGAACCATACGAAGACCGTTGTAAAAAATGGAAAAGTAGTTGTGGATAATGGGGTGATCATAGATGGACTACAAAAAAGCACCAATTGAGCCTGCTCCATTTAACTGGCAGAGAATAGAGCATCAAGATATGAAGGTCAAGGACTGGATTGTTCCCCAGTGGCGAAGTGAGAAAAAGGACTGGGAGGTAGTGCTTCTTGGGGCACCGCTTTCTAGGTCTTCTATTAGTGTTTCAGGAGCATCTGAGTTTCCAAATGCCTTTCGTCAGTCATGGGAAAAATTCTCGACATACTATATTGATGAAGGTATAGACATTCGTGAGTTGAAGGTGGCGGATATCGGAAATGTAAAGATGCATTTCACGGACATATTGCGTAGCCATCAACACATCGAGGACGCTATGGAGAATGTGGCAGGAGAATATCCAAACGCATTGAAGGTAACAATTGGCGGAGATCATTCAGTAACGGCTGCAACTATTCGTGGATTAAAGAAGGTTATGCCAGAAAAGAAGATTGGTATTTTACAGTTAGATACACATTTAGATTTGCGCTCCACAGATGAACACGGTCCGACAAACGGAACCCCCATTCGCCAATTAATAGAAGGTAGAGTGATCGAGGGGAAGCATGTCTACAATATTGGATTGCATGGTTTTTATAATGCACCTTCTCTAATAGAGGCTGCAAACGATTATGAGGTTCACCGGATACGATTGAAGGAGCTGCGACAAAAAGGCATCGAGCAAACGATACAGGACGTACTATCTGTATTGATGGAGCAAGTAGACTTTATTTATGTCACCGTAGACATGGATGTCCTAGATATAGCCTATGCGCCCGGTGTTCCAGCATCCACACCCGGTGGCATGCGTTCGGATGAGCTATTTGATATTTTATATGAAGTAGGGAAATGTGAAGGGATAGGAGCCATTGACTTTGTATGTATTGATCCAACGAAGGATAACCTAGTACAAGCTACTGTCAAGACGACCACTTACGCATTTTTAACGTTTTTAGCGTCCTTTTATCAGCACCAGGTGAAGAAACGCGAGGCATTATGAGGTTTATGACCGGATGGGGAAATTTATGACCGTTCGGGAGAGGTTTATGACCGGATAGAAATTTTTATGACCGTTCGCGCGAGATTTATGACCGGATAAAAATTTTTATGACCGTTCATATAAAAAGAGCGTGAGGCTAAATATAGCTTCACGCTCTTTCAAATAAAATTCAGAAAAATAAATCTTTTCCACCTGTTTTAGCGTATAATAGTAGTAAATGGGACAGGGGAGGAATTGTATGATAGAAAGGATATCCACTACGTTTATCCAATATATTAATAATATTTCAAAGTTTGTAGTGTCCATGTTTCTTTCAGATGGAAGGACAAAGGAAGTAACCACGGAAGAGAGTCGAAGGGCCGTCCGACATATGCGAAGGATGTACCAATATGATTGGTATGTAGAGCTGAAGAATCGATTCGAACAAAATTGGGATCATCATCCCGAGGTTTTACACTTCATGAGTCAGGTAGATGTTAAATCGTTAAATAGCGAGGAGAGCAAGGAGAACTTTTTAAAAAATTTTCATCAACTATTGGAGAACCTAAAATGGATATAAAAGTCTGATCCAGAAAGAAACGAGCTTATCGCTTTCTTCTCTGGATTTTTGTTTGCTTAAAATTCTAATTAATAATTGATAGTGAAATTAATAAATGATGAGAAATTTGTCTCCAAGCTCGCAGCCGTAATGGATTCTGAAGTGTCTCCTAAATATGTAAAAGTCGCTCCTACATTGAAGAAACCCGCTCCTAAACTAAGTTTGCGCCCCTAAAATGAAGAAAAGCGCCCGTACGGAAGCCAGAAGTGTCTCCTAACCATGTAAAAGCCGCTCCTAAATCGAAGAAAACCGCTCCTAAACTAAGTTTGCGCCCCTAAAATGAAGAAAAGCGCCCATATCATAGTCAGAAGTGTCTCCTAAATATGTAAAAGTCGCTCCTAAATCGAAGAATATAGCTCCAAAACTAAGTTTGCGCCCCTAAAATGGAGAAAAGCGCCCGTTAAGTTTTAAAAATTGCCCACTTAAAAGTGTGAATATTCGATTATTTTTAAATGAAAATACAATTTTGTAGATGTTGAAAAGGGGTTGTTTTATTTAGAAAAAAATGGGTATTTTTATTTAATACAATGACTCTTTATGATATTTTTATAATGTGGAATTAATAGGAATTTGATGAATTTAATCTCAATCTATTATGATATAAAGTCCTTTGTTTCTCTAAAAACTTTAGTTGTTTCGAACGAAACCTTCTATTTTTTTATTTAGAGGGTTTGTTTTTTAAAGTTTTGGGGCAATACTCTAGAGAGTTTACGAAAAGAGGTACAAAGGAGGAACTTTATGTTCAAGGTTAGGACTATTTTATTCGTTGCGCTAATTACTTTAACTACAAACTCAGTAGCGCACGCATCGAATGTTTTATCCCCTACGGATCAAAGGGATGAAATGATTCTTCTTACCGACGCTTCAGACCAAAGGAATTTAGTAGACGAAGAAACTGACTTAGAAACTGACTTAGAAACTGAGATGGACGATTTTAATATACATTTTGATGACTTATATGCAATGAAATTGCTTATGAAAATTCGTTCTGAGCCAGTAATTTACACGGTTACCGAGGGGGACAATCTCTATAGGATTGCTCTAGCAAATGATTTGTCACTCAGCGAACTTATGAATATGAATAATATAACAGGAGATTTAATATTTCCAGGTGATGAATTAATAGTGAAGCAAGGAACTGGGAAATCGGAGGATTCACCGAAGAGACAGGTGATGGGGGTTACTGCTCCACCAAATGAGCCAGTAGCTCCAAGCTCAGCATCGACAAAGATTGAAGTATCTGCACCAGTTGTAGCAGAAGCACCAAAAACAGATGGTTCCATTGAGATGACGATGGAAGCAACAGCCTATACAGCCTATTGTACAGGATGCTCGGGTACAACTGCCTACGGTATTGATTTAAGAGCCAATCCCGAAGAAAAAGTAATTGCCGTTGATCCACGTATAATTCCACTTGGGACAAGAGTATGGGTAGAAGGTTATGGAGAGGCAATTGCAGGTGATACTGGTGGGGCTATTAAAGGTAATAAAATTGATGTATTTATGCCATCCTATGAAAATGCAATGCAATGGGGTAGAAAGCAAGTTAAATTAATCATTTTAGATTAAGTTAGAAGCCTATGTAAATATTACATAGGCTTTTTCTCTGGTCGAAGATAAAGCACTTGTGAAGATTTTCAAAATGAAGGATAATGAGAAAATTAATATTTACGTAAAGGGTGTTATAAAAAATGGACGATGTACAAGTTAAGCAAGTGTTGAATACGCATCACAATACTTTGGAAAATCGAGGACGCCTACTAGTAAAATGTGTAGATAAGCCGGGTATTGTATCAGTGCTATCTACTTTTTTATATGAGCATGAATGCAATATCATAGAGTCTAGTCAGTATTCAAGCAATCCTGAGAATGGGATGTTCTTTATACGAATTGCGTACCACGGGGACAACTTAGTGGCAAAGGCAGCTAAAATGGAAAAGGATTTTGAGGAAGTAGCACATACCCACGGAATGGAATATAAGTTTTCATATCCAGCACAGCGAATTCGTTCTGCAATCTTTGTCTCTCAAGAACCACATTGTTTAATTGAACTTCTATGGGAATGGCAAAATGGTGATCTGGACACTGATATTGTTGTTGTCATAAGCAATCATGAAACGGCGCGCCCGATGGTAGAGTCTTTAGGAATTCCATTTCACTATATTCCCGCTAACAAAGAAATTCGTAAGCAGGTGGAAGAGGAGCAGATTCGATTAATGGAGCAATATGAGGTGGATTTATTAATCTTGGCACGATATATGCAAATACTCACTCCTGATTTTGTTGCTCATTTTGAGAATCGCATTATCAATATCCACCATTCATTCCTGCCAGCATTTATAGGAGCTGGTCCCTATGAACGTGCATATGAACGAGGAGTAAAGCTGATCGGTGCTACCTCTCATTATGTAACAAACAATTTGGATGAAGGGCCAATCATCGAACAAGATGTGGAACGAGTAGACCATCGGGATGATGTGACTGATCTTAAGAAGCTTGGACGTCAAATCGAACGACGAGTGCTAGCAAGAGCTGTAAAATGGCATTTGGAAAACCGAATAATTGTAGAGGGCAATAAAACAATCGTATTTCATTAAATAGAACCCATAGTGGGAGCTTTAATTAGTAAATCGCTAGAGATTTCAAGCGAAGGAAATATAAATAAAAAACCTGTATCGATTTATCTCGATACAGGTTTCTTTTATATATTACCTTTAGCAAGCCAAGGTAAAAAGCCATCTAGGAATCGTTCAGTTGCGGGCATGAAATAAGAGCCAAAATGATAGTCTGGGTCAAGTGTAGTAATAATCCAAGTACCCTTTGTGCTGACCTTATCAACGTAAAGAACAGCTCCTCCGTCCTCAGTAGTAATCAGCTTTTGAGCACCTTCCTCTGGCCAAAATACACCGTGCTGGTGCCAAGTTGCATCTTTCAAGGTTATATAGTTGAACAAATCATATTTTGGATCAGCTAACACTAAACCACTTTTTGCGTCCTTTTCTAGCCACCACCAAAAATTAGTCTCACGTTCTTCCCATTTTTGATTTGGGAGCCATTCCCAGGGCTGAGGCCCAAAGGCTAATACAATTCCTCCATCATTAGCAAAAGCATGAATTTTCGCCTTCGCATTCATCAATAAATGCTCATTCAATTGAGAGGGCACAAACAATACATCTACTCCCTCTAAAGAAGCATCCTGGAATTCAGGGAAATAGATTAGTCGGTCAATGTATTGCTTATATTTTGGTTCATTAAAAGTCCGGTGATGAGGCGCATGTCCACTGTAAATCACGGCAATTTTTCTCATTTGGTGCTGCCTCCCTTTTGTAATACCTGATATTCATCTTGAATCCATTGAAGCAGCTGAGTGCTAATGCGATCTGTCGATTTATTTTGCATGCGATGAGCGAAAAGATCTCGACCAGAATGGACTAAAATCGTGCCTTTCGTTGATTGTCTATCAATATATGTAATAGCCATTCCGTCTCGGAAAGTCAGAAGTACATCTGAACCAGCTGGAACAGGGGAGTGTGTCACCCTAGCAAAGAAGCCTGCCACACCTTTGTTATAGGTCATATCATCCGTGTCTACTCCTTCAAAAATGGGATGATCTATTTTCTTATATACATTGTAATCTTCATGGGATTCAATAGTTCTAGGAGTAAAAATAGGACAACCAGGAAGCCACTCTCTAAATAAATGTCCCCCGAAAATAACAATTTTACCTGCCTCTAAAAAGACTTGAATAATTGCTCTATTTTTATATAAATACTCTTGGTCTGCAAAATCGTGAACTACTATACAGCAGTATGGCTCTAGATTATGTTGAGTTAATTGGTATTGATCGATAATCGTAAAATGTTTGTTCATGAAAGGATTGGTACGGTTGGACAATCCAAAGGCATGACCTGGATCCAAATATAGAATACTGTTTGAGTTAGCCAAAAAGAGCCCTCCATTTAATTTAATTGATAACTATTCTCATTTGTTTGCATCATAACACAAAAATTAAAAATATGAAAAGACAAAATTTTACTATATTGCATTCTGAATATTATTTTTTTAATAAGCTTTCTTGACCTTTTGGGATAATTATTATAAGTTAGTTAGTAGTTGAAAATGATTCTCAATAAGAAACGGGGACAAATGTAATGAGGAAACGTACATATAGATATTTAATTGCATCGGCTTCCATAGCGTTATTGCTAACAGGCTGCGGTAATAATGATAATGAAGTGGGCAGTAAGGATTTAGAGGCTAGCCAAGAAACGAAGCTAATTGTAGACGAATTAAATAGAGAGGTAGAGATACCAGGAACATTGGATAGTATTGTAATGGGTGGAATACTACCATACTTCTCTACATGGTTTATCGCTACAAATTCTACTGAGGAGATTGCAGGGATACATCCAAATTCTTATAATGCAGCTTCCCACTCTATTTTAAAGGAAATTTCACCATCTATTCTAGATGCTAAAACGAACTTTATTGAAAATGGTGAAGTAAATGTAGAGGAGCTATTGTCTTTAGATCCAGATGTATATTTTGAGATTGCTAATCAAGAAAAAACGGTGAAAAAACTTGAAGATACGGGTATAACAACGGTCGCTTTAGACACTGCTACTGACTCACTTAACCCGCTAGATACATTGAATCGCTGGTTGACCTTAACTGGAGAGATTACTGGTGTAACAGATCGACCTGCAGAGATAATTGCAGAGGGTGAAGAAAATCAACAAATGATTTATGACACGTTGGACGAAGCAGGTATTGAAGAGAAAGATATGCCTCGAGTAATGGTATTGCAATACCATAATAATGGAGAGATTTCTGTAGCTGGAACAGGTATGCACGGTAACCGTTGGTTGAACTCTACTGGTGGAATTGATGTTGCAGCAGAAGAGGTCGATGGTATTAAAGCAGTAAATATGGAGCAAATTTATAAATGGAACCCTGATATCATTTATATCACTAATTTTACAGAAACTCAGCCTGAGGACTTGTATAACAACGTTTTCGAAAGCCAAGACTGGAGTGAAGTAAAGGCAGTTCAAGATAAAAAGGTTTATAAAATGCCGCTCGGTATTTATCGCTGGTATCCACCAAGTGGAGATGCACCATTGATGCTAAAATGGATGGCTCAAAAAAATCATCCAGATTTGTTTACGTATGACATGAACGAAGAAATAAAAGACTATTACAAACGTTACTATAGTTATGATTTAACTGATACACAAGTGGAAGAAATTCTAAATCCACCATCGGAAGCAGCAAAATACTAATACAAAGGTGTCTTAAAAATGAAGTCTAAATTAATCAAGATATTACTTTGGACATTGCCTGTCATAGTTGGTCTGATTTCGATTGGGGTAGGCCGGTATCAAATTGATTTCATTGTTCAAATCAAAATATTACTTTCACAAATAATTCCAATGGATCAAACATGGTCTAATATGGAAGAAACAGTCGTCATGAATGTCCGTTTGCCGAGAATTTTATTAGCTATGCTGATCGGTGGAGGTTTATCTATCGCCGGTGCAGCGTTCCAGGGAATGTTCGCCAATCCTTTAGTTAGCCCTGATATTTTAGGTGTTTCCGCTGGTGCAGGATTTGGTGCATCAATTGGAATTTTGTTATTCGGTAATAGCTTTACGATGCAAATCATTGCATTAGTAATGGGGATGCTTGCAATTGGCTTCACATTTTTAATAGGTGGAGTAAAACGAGATATGCCTATATTTATGCTTGTCCTTGCAGGAGTAGTTACTAGTGCATTGTTTCAGGCCTTAATCTCTCTCGTGAAGTTCCTAGCTGATCCTGAAGAAAAGCTGCCAGCAATAACATATTGGTTGATGGGTAGTCTTGGTACTGCAAGCTATAGCGATTTAATGATTGGTGGACCAATTATTTTGGTTGGAATACTAATTTTGTATGTGCTGCGCTGGAGATTGAATATCCTTTCCCTTTCGGAGGAAGAGGCATTATCATTAGGTATTTCTGTAAACAAGCTGAAATGGCTAATTATTTTAGGGGCAACCTTGATCACTGCGGCAGCAGTTTCAATAGCTGGTATCATTGGCTGGGTAGGGCTGATTATCCCACATATCGCTCGAATGATTGTAGGGAGTAACAATCAATATGTCCTTCCTGCATCTATTTCCATAGGAGCAGTATACTTATTAGTCATTGATAATCTTGCTCGAAGTCTAACGGCAGCTGAAATCCCACTTTCTATTTTGACAGCTATTATCGGAGCTCCTTTTTTCGCGTATTTACTTCGTAAAACAGGAGGTGGCTGGAAATGATATTACAGGTAAAGGACGGCAATTATTTTTACAAAAAAGCCAAAAATCCTGATGCTCAAAAACTACTTTATGCAAATGATATCAACTTTGAGCTTCATCCTGGTCAAATATTGTCCATACTTGGCCCAAATGGTGCAGGGAAGACAACTCTATTAAAATGCATGATGGGTTTACAGGATTGGAAAAGAGGGGCAACCTTACTCGATGGCGAGCCGCTTTCTAATATGAATTCTAAGGAAGTCTGGACAAAAATTGGTTACGTTCCTCAAGCTTCGAGTATGACGTTCAGCTATTCCATTTTAGATTTAGTGACGATGGGAAGAGCAGTTTACATTCGCTCATTCGCCCAGCCATCTAAAAAGGACTATGCTTTAGCGTTAGAAGCATTAGACTCTGTAGGCATCAAGCATTTAGCAGAGGAATCCTGTACATCTGTCAGTGGGGGAGAACTGCAATTAGCATTAATCGCTCGAACATTAGTGGCAGAGCCAGAAATTTTAGTATTGGACGAACCTGAATCGCATCTAGATATGCAAAAGCAAAAGATTATACTACAAACAATTAAAAGGTTAGTGAAAGAAAAAGGGTTAGCCTGTGTCATCAATACACACTATGCCAACCATGCATTTTATTTAGGAGATAAAGTTTTAATGGTCGCCAAAGAAAAGCCAGTGATAACCGGAAGTGTTTCTGAGGTTATGACGGAAGAAAACATTTTGAATTATTTCCAAATTGAAGTAAAGCGTCTAAGACATGAATTGGACGGACAGGTTTATGAAACCGTGGTGCCTACATATTTCGGAAATGATACTTATTAGGGGCGAGTTGAAGAAATCAGAAAAGAGTAGACGTTTAAATGTCTATTCTTTTTTATATAATCTAAGATTTGTACTGTTTAGGATACACATATAAAATATAGTTGCATAAAATGAAGTAATCCATTAGTAATGAAATCTATTAGTAAAAAGCAGAGAAGTAAGGCATATTTGACCAGTATGAGTTGAATATGCATTGCTTTCTGTATATAATAACAATAAGCAAGTAAGTTAAAGGACTGGATACTGCAATATCCAGTCCAACAATATGCAGACCGCAGAAAGAGCGGTTGGTCCTAGGTCAGAAATAACCGTCAAACCTTTGCCAGGGGACGGTTATTTCTTTTTTATGAAGAAAATAATCAATGTCACTACGATAGAAAAAGCTGTTAGAAAGACAGCACTTAGCTGCATTAACAAATTCATCGTTTCGTAAATTGTCATTGGCATCACCCCTTTGAAAGAAGTGACCGCCGCCCAACCTGGTATGCAATTGCTTTTTCTATTATAACACATTTCAGAACAAATGTTCTTGTTCGTAAAGTTTTTATTTAGAAAATATTTACTGAAACATCAAAAAACCGCCAAAATGGCGGTTTTTAAATTTCTATCTGCATTGGTTTTTTTGCGCGGATATCTCCTAGCAAAAATTTACCATATGGGATAACGTTTTGAATAATGACCGAAATAATAATTGGAATTAGAGTACATAATATAGTGTAACCGACGACTCCATATTCAACGTAATCGTTTAGAATCATGTCCGTAAAAATATGTAAGTACATAATTGCAATGGAATGATTTTCGATTTTTCTTAACCAATCTAACGAAATAATCTTCGTAACTCTTTGGAAAAGACCGACAATGACGATGATAAAGGAGATCGGAACGATTAAATCTAATAACATATGGTCATATCGTAAAAATTTCATACTTAGCTTATAATTGATTAATCCGTTTTGGTCAGCTAGAATCATACCAAACGCTACAAAGCTTGCACTGAAAAGCCAAGGCTTGGTTACATTCATCCAAAGAGATTTACCATAATAACCTAAGGAGAAATATACAACTGCCATTAATACTACATCTAAATTCCATACCATTGGAATAGATTGTGCTGACTCTACTGCAGATTCACTAATTACTTCTCTAGCAAAAATACTTTGCAAATGTGCAGCTAAATAGCAAATAGCGATTAGGCTTATTTGTTTTGTTTTGCTTAAATATTTAGTCATCCACATAAATAGTAAATACGTAAAGAATAAAGTGGTTACAAACCAGAAAACTCCGTATGCACCTCGTACAAATCTTCCTGCAATAATTAGCTTCCATAAATCTTGAAGATACCAAGATATATTATAATTACCTTGAGCTACCTCCATTCCGTAACGAATGCTGGTAATGGATAAAAGGAAAAATAGATACGGAACCATAAGCTGTAAGAATCTCTTTTTGACGGTTTTATTAGATGCTTCATCTTCTTTAATTTCCTTAAAAAATATACCGCTTAGCAAGAAAAAAGCTGGCATGTGAAACCAATAGATATATTTGGATAATGGGAAGTTTAGTTCACCAGGATAATGACCTATAACTACTAAAATCATTAAAAAACCCTTTGTGACATCTACCCAAGTAACTCGTTTTTTATTCATGATGTTCCTCCAAGGCAGTCTTATATGTTTGTATAACCGTTTTTTAGTGAATATAAACTTATAGAGCACTATAAAAATATAAAAATTAATAGATTGGAGGTTTGTAATATGACTACTGTCGTTTGCTTTGGTGATAGTATCACCGCAAGAAAAGAAGGTTACCCTGCTCCAGCGCTAACGTTTAAGCTATCTCATAAATTGCCTGACTATGACTTTATTAATGCTGGAGTTTCGGGAAATACAACCGAACAGGCAATCGAGCGCTTTGCCGCAGATGTTATTGCAAAAAAACCTGATTTTGTCACTGTTCTGTTTGGAGCCAATGATTCTGCCTCACATCGATTAGTAGACATTGAGCAGTATAAACGAAACTTATGTACATTTGCTAAAGTAATTGGTCCCCATAAAACTATTCTCATCACACCAGCTCCTGTAGATGAATTCTTACAAGAAAATCGCACTAATGAGAGACTACAAAGGTATGCAACTGTAGTAAATGAGGTCGCCAAAGAAACTGGAAGTCAATATATCGATTTTTTTACCGCTATGTATTCCAGAGAAAACTACAAGGAGCTTTTAATTGGAGAAAAAGATGATGGCCTCCATTTTGGAGAGGCGGGATACGAAATATTGTCTGATTTAATCGCAAATAAGCTCGTAGAAATAAATCGAGATCCACCAAAAAAAGGGCTTTTTGAAAAGGTCATTAGCTTATTTTTTGAAAAAGAAAAATGATTTTCTCATCTGTATGTTATCGCTCGCTTTGGGAAACTCTATAAACGAGAATTCATATGAAGGAGTGATAGCAAATGCTTCAGCTTAACACAGAACTAGAAGGTAAGTTCGCAAATTTTGGAGATTTACAGGATCGTATCTCAAGTCTAGGCTATTCAATCGGAGGAAACTGGGATTACCATAAAGGTAGCTTTGACTCTATCCTCTGTCGCGAGGAAGGTGAAACAATCTACCTTCGAATTCCCTTTACAGTGACTCAAGGGATGCTTGATGATTCTGATGCACACATTAGATTCCAGTCCCCCTATTTGATTAAGCATGTCGTAAACGTCGGTTTAGATAAGGATGAAAATTCATTGCTTACCACTACTGGCTTCGATCAGTTTCAGACGCCTGTTGATCAGGATGGCAATATCACTGACAAAAACCGCTGGGAGCATGCTGGAGAGCAGGAAGTTCAAAAAGTGCTTCGATTACTGCAATAAAATCTTACTTAGGACTGTCTCACAAGGGATGTGAGGCGGTCCTTTTGCGTTTTGGAGTGTTTGGAGAAAATTTGCATGGGAGAGGGAGAGAGAGAGGGAGAGTAGATTGGGGATTGTAGTAAACTGGAAGGGGATTGTCGCAAACTACGAGGGAATTGTAGTAATTCAGGCATGAATTGTCGTAAAAAACGATTGGATTGTAGTAAATCAGAGGGAAAATGTAGAGCGGATATAGGATTGTAGTAAACTACGGGTTGATTGTAGTAAACCAGACGCGAATTGTAGTAAACCAAGCGCGAATTGTCGTAAAAAACGATGGGATTGTAGTAAAACAGCGGGAAATAGTAGAACAGATTGAGGAATGTCTTAAACCGTTCGAAGTCCAGTGAGCGGACTGTTTATTGCAAAACAGATTTTCGTAAATTTGTTTAAGAGATCTCTCGACAAAAATGCCCTATAGTTACATTATGAGCTGTAATTCTTTATAATAGAGTCAAATAGATTTGTACTTGAAAGGAAAGCGATCGACGATGTATGAACGATTGATTGATTCGGAGCAGGAGACGGAAGCATTAGCCCGACAACTCGCTGAAAAACTAAATCCTGCAGATGTCCTGACATTAGAGGGAGACCTTGGAGCGGGAAAGACAACTTTTACGAAAAGTGTGGCGAAGGGGCTTGGAATCACGAGAAATGTGAACAGTCCGACGTTTACTATATTGAAGCAATATGAGGGCAGACTGCCTTTAAATCATTTGGATGTGTACCGATTAGCTAATAGTGATGAAGATTTAGGCTGGGACGAGCTATTTTATGGTGAAGCGGTAAGTATTATCGAATGGGCTCATTTAATACAGGATGATTTACCATCAGAACGTTTAGCGATACAGATTCACCGACTAGAAGGAGACAAACGCAGATTTACGTTTGAACCCTTTGGGAAACGATATGAACAATTATGTGAGGAGCTTTTTGAATGATTTGGTTAGGAATAGATACATCTCATACACCGCTTGCAGTAGCAATCGTGAAAGATGGACAGGTGCTTGCGGAATATAAATCCTCAGTGAAGGTAACTCATTCTATTGGAACGATGCCCGCGATAGAGGAACTCATGAAAAAAGCTAACATCAAGCCGAGTGAGCTAAATGCGATTGCTGTTGCAAAAGGCCCGGGCTCGTATACGGGAGTGCGAATTGGTGTAACAATTGGCAAAACGCTTGCATGGACGCTGAACCTTCCGATTTACTCTGTTTCAAGCCTACAGGTGCTAGCTGGGAACGCGCCATATTTCCAAGGAGCAGTTTGTTCAATTATGGATGCGCGACGTGGAAATGTATTTGCAGGAATTTATGTAAACGGAGAAACAGTGAAGGAAGCTCATATGTCGATGGTAGACCTGTTAGCTTTGTTAGATGAAATGGAGCAGCCGGTTTTATTTGTTGGGATGGATGTAAATCTTCATTGGGAACAAATAAATGAGGTGCTTGGTGATAAGGTAAAACAGGCGGGAGCGGCGTTCTCCTTACCAAGTGCAGCTGTTCTAATAGAAATTGCTCAAAGCATGGAGCCGATAAATGTACATACAGCGGTGCCAGAATATTTGCGAATAACTGAGGCAGAGGCAAACTGGATGAAAGAGCAGAAGAAAAATGGAAACTAAGACTATCACCTATCGCAAAATGACAATAGAAGATATTGACCAGGTTCTTTTAATAGAAGAAGAAGCATTCACTCTTCCTTGGACTAGAGAAGCATTCGAGCATGAAATGACGACCAATCTATATTCCTACTATTTAGTAGCAGAGACAGAGGAAAAGGATATTGTCGGCTACTGTGGAATGTGGATTGTTATGGATGAAAGTCATATCACGAACGTGGCTGTTGCTGAGCGTATGCGAGGACATAAAATTGGGGAAGGCTTAATGCGCGAGGCTATTCGTGTCGTGAAGGAGCAAAAAGTAGTCCTCATGACATTAGAGGTGCGCGTATCCAATATAGTCGCAAAAAACTTATATTATAAGCTAGGCTTCCAAGACGGAGGCATTCGAAAAAACTATTATACAGATACACAAGAGGATGCTCTTGTAATGTGGGTGGAATTCAAATGACAAAAGATCAATATATATTAGGAATAGAAACGAGCTGTGATGAAACCGCAGCTTCCATCGTCAAAAATGGAACAGAGATTATAACCAATGTAGTAGCATCTCAAATAGAAAGTCATAAACGATTCGGTGGAGTAGTGCCTGAGGTTGCTTCTCGACATCATGTGGAGCAGATTACGCTTGTTATCGAAGAAGCATTGAAGCAAGCGAACATGACACCGCAGGAACTAGATGCAGTAGCGGTGACTGAAGGACCTGGACTGGTTGGGGCACTTTTAATAGGAATAAACGCAGCAAAAGCATTCGCGTTTGCAAATGACCTTCCTTTAGTAGGCGTCCACCATATCGCAGGACATATTTACGCAAATGCATTAGTCCAACCGATGGAATTCCCATTGCTTGCTCTAGTAGTTTCGGGAGGGCATACCGAGTTAGTATTGATGAAGAAAGACGGTCAGTTTGAGCTAATCGGAGAAACACGCGATGATGCAGCTGGTGAGGCTTATGATAAAGTTGCAAGAGTTTTGAATCTTCCTTATCCGGGTGGTCCACATATTGATCGTCTGGCGAATGAGAGCGATGAAGCAGTTTCATTTCCAAGAGCTTGGCTAGAGGAAGGCTCTTATGATTTTAGCTTTAGTGGCTTAAAATCGGCAGTCATCAACTATCAGCATAATGCGGAGCAACGTGGGGAAGAGATCAATCCAAACCACCTAGCAGCTGGATTCCAGCAAAGTGTAATAGAAGTACTGACTACTAAAACCGTACGAGCAGCTAGAGAGTTCAATGTAAAGCAGGTAATTGCTGCTGGTGGAGTAGCCGCAAATAAAGGACTTCGTAAATCTTTAGAAGAAGCCTTTGAAAAAGAAAACATTCCATTCTATGTACCACCTATAAATTTATGTACAGATAATGCCGCAATGATCGCAGCCGCTGGGAGCTCTAAGTACTCAGCAGGGCAAACGGGAGATTTGTCGATGAATGGAAGACCAGGGTTAGAACTAAATAGTTGGAACTAAATGAAATCCTCTTTTCTTCGACAAGAAAAGAGGATTTTTTACCACGTATTATTTCTGTTGTCAATAGAGAACATTCGTACTTATGCACAATCTGTGAATAACTTGTTAGTAAGTTGTGTTTTTTCAATATATTGTGGTTATTTATGCTTACACCTTGTGGAAAAGTTTGTTTTAAAACTGTGGATAATGTGGATAAACCTGTTGATAGATTGATATAACAGTATTTTTGATGTTAATAAATATGTGGAAAAAGAATTTGTTGAAAAAGGTACTTGACCTATATATATGCCAGTGTTCGACAAAATACAACAAGGCTATTATATATGCTTTCAGAAGGAGCGCAGAACAATCTCCAAAAATCGGACGGTTTGAGCAAATAATTGGACAGTTCACCCCAAAAATTGGTCGGTTTCTCTCTAAAATCGGACCGTTCGACATTATTATTTTTCCCCATATAAAAAAAGGTAAACCGAGTCAATCGGTTTACCCTGTAATCTCTTCTAATTGTTCCTGTAGCTCCAGCCATTCGTTGGAGATTGTGTCTTGCTTTACCTTTAGTATATCCAATTCGCCTTGTAGCTTTTGGACTGCCTCATGATCCTGGAATATCTCTGGATCACATAGCTTCTCTTCTATAGAAGCAATTTCTGAATCTATGGAAGGAATCTGTCCTTCTAGTTCCTCAATTTGACGACGTAGCTGGCGTTCCTTTTTCTTCGCCTCTTTATCAATTGTAGACGTATTGACCTTTTGAACTACAGTGTTTTGAACCACTGCATTTTCCATGGCGATTTCCTCGAGCTCTTCCTTTTTCTCTAAATAATAATCATAGTCTCCCAAGAAAAGGGTGGCATCATCAGAGGAAAGTTCAATTACCTTCGTTGCAATTCGATTAATAAAGTAACGGTCATGTGATACGAAAATAATCGTTCCTGGAAAATCAAGCAATGCATTCTCCAAGACTTCCTTGCTGTCTAAGTCTAAATGGTTAGTAGGCTCATCTAGTACAAGTGTATTCGACTTCAATAGCATGAGTTTTGCAAGTGCAAGTCTAGCCTTTTCTCCACCGGATAGATTAGACACAGTTTTTTGCACATCGTCTCCAGAGAAGAGGAAGCGACCTAGCACATTGCGTATATCTTTCTCATTCATCAGAGGCCATTCATCCCATAGCTCTTTAAGGACGGTTTTATTGCCAGTAAGAGCTGCCTGCTCCTGGTCATAGTATCCAAATTGCACATTTGTGCCGTATTGAATATTACCACCAGCTGAAGGGAGCTGCTTCATAATAGTTTTTAGCAAGGTGGACTTACCGACACCATTTGGTCCAACCAAAGCGATGCGGTCTTGCTTATAAACGGAAAATGAGATGTTAGAGGAAACGGTTTTATTTGGATAACCTACAGCAATATCCTCTAAACGCAGAACATCATTACCGCTAGGACGGTCAATGGTAAAGCCGAAGTTAGCGGATTTCTCATCGCCATCTGGGGCATCCATCCAGTCAGTTTTCTCGATAACCTTTCTTCGAGATTGTGCCATCTTCGTTGTAGAAGCACGCGCCAGGTTACGGCTAACAAAGTCCTCTAGCTTTGCTTTTTCCTCCTGCTGCTTCTCATATTTCTTTTTATCGAGCTCATAATTTTTCGCTTTCTGCGTTAAATACGCGCTATAGTTACCTACGTATCTCGTAACGTTATGACGTGAAACCTCATACACTAAATTTACTACCTGGTCTAGGAAATATCGATCATGGGATACAATCAAAATGGCACCACTATAGTTTTTTAAATAGTTTTCAAGGAAGCTGAGTGTTTGAATATCTAAATGGTTCGTAGGCTCATCGAGTATAAGCAAATCGGGCTTGCTCAACAGCATTTTAGCTAATGCTAATCTCGTTTTTTGTCCCCCGGATAACGCTTGTACTGGCTTATCATAATCCTCAGGGAAAAATTGCATACCATGTAAGATGGAACGGATATCCGATTCAAAGCGGTATCCACCAGCCTCATTAAAGGCAAGCTGAAGCTCGTCATAGGTAGCTGCAACTCTAGCATAGGCTTCTGAATCTTCATAGATAGAAGGGTCAGCCATTTGTGCTTCTAGTGAGCGCAGTTCTCTTTCAGAATCAATCAAATGACTAAAAATCGATTTCATTTCCTCCCAAATCGTCAGCTTCGATTCAAGACCCGCATGCTGCTCTAAATAGCCCAGTCTAATATTTTTAGGCATAATAATGTCACCGGAATCGTATGACATTTCTCCAGCAATTATTTTAAGTAAAGTAGATTTTCCCGCACCATTACGCCCAACCAGTGCAACTCGGTCGCGGTCTTGAACTTCTAACTTTACGTTTGTTAATATATCTTCACCGTTAAAGGATTTAGTTACTTGGTTTACTTGTAAAACAATCACGTTAATTTGCACCTCAATTCTATCCTAAGTGTAATAGATAGGACTTGTCGTTGCAACGTTCTCCCTTTACAATAAAAGAAAGGTAACGTGTAAAAATGAATTTGCCTTATACAATAGGAGGACACTTATGAAACGTGATGTACCTCGCATCCCTCAAGCGACAATGAAACGACTTCCTTTATATTATAGATTTTTACAAAGCTTTCATAATGCAGATCATAAACGAGTTTCATCCCAACAGCTAAGTGAAGCGATGAAGATAGATTCAGCAACCATCCGAAGAGATTTTTCTCATTTCGGTGCGCTAGGAAAGAAAGGGTACGGCTATGATGTGCCCCATCTACTTGAGTTTTTCAGAAAAACACTAGACCAAGATGAGGCGGCACGGGTCGCACTAATAGGTGTTGGTAGCTTAGGAACAGCTTTTGTAAAATATAACTTTCAAAAAAACCATAACACTAGAATTGTAGTGGCATTCGATACGAAGGCACCACTCGAAGGAACGATTATTAGTGACATTCCTGTATTTCATTCTAGTGTGATGTTGGAAAAGCTAAAGGAATACGGAATTGAATTAGTGATTTTTACACTTCCAAGTCGTGCGGCTCAGGAAGTAGCTGATCTTTTAGTGGGCTCTAATGTAAAAGGAATTTTAAACTTCACCCCAGTCCCAATAAGTACTCCAGATGAGATTCGCGTACATACGATTGACCTTTCAGTTGAACTTCAAACACTCATCTACATGATTCGAAACGAGATCTAAGAAAAGCGCAAGCGCCTATGTCTGCCCCGACAAGCAAATGGAGAAAAGCAAGGAGGCAGTTCCTCAGCCACCGGAGCTTTTATCCATTTGACCTCGAGGGGCAAGGCTGCTTGCGCTAGACAAATAAGAAAAGCGCAAGCGCCTATGTCTGCCCCGACAAGCAAATGGAGAAAAGCAAGGAGGCAGTTCCTCAGCCACCGGAGCTTTTGTCCATTTGACCTCGAGGGGCAAGGCGGGCGCTGATACCAATCTTATAAGAAAAAAAGCCTTCGACTATTATCTAGTCGAAGGCTTTCCTATTTATATTCGCTTTTTAGTAGGGAATAGATAGCAAGATCGATATAGCGTCCCTTTTCAAACTCATGCTGTCTTAGGACACCATCTTTGTGAAAGCCTAGCTTACTCAAAAGGTGAAGGGAGGCAACATTCTCTGAAGTGACCTCAGCTTCAATTTTGTTCATGTTCATATCATGAAAGGCAAAATGAATGATGGGCTTAAGCGCCTCCGTCATAATTCCCTTTCCCCAAGCATTAGGTGAAAGATCATATCCAATTTCTATACGCTTATGCTCAGTCTCATAGTTTAAATAACCACAAGTACCGATTACTTTTTGGGTTATTTTATCTTCTATTACCCAGCGCATACCAGTTTGTTCGAGAAAAATTTTCTCGTACCAACTAATTTCGCCCTTAGCATCTTCAACAGAAGTAAAGGGACCGATGGCCATATACTGTACTACGTTTTCATTAGAATATAACTCTAAAATGTCCTTTGCATCCCGTTCGATTGCTTTTCGGAGGACGAGTCTTTCTGTTTCTATTGTAGGAAAACTTACAAATGAAAAAGTCATTATTATTACCCCTTATTGCTGCAACTCAGCAAGTCTTTTTAAAAAGTTGACGATTTCTTCATTATACAGCTGAACAATTACTACGAATCCATTAAGTAGCATATGGGCAATAATAGAGGTGATTATTCGCTTTGTTTTATAGTAAATGAAAGCGAATATAAACCCAGACACAGCATATATTAGTATGTGTGTGAACTCAAAGTGAATGACGGCAAAGGACAGTGAGCTAACGAGCGCTGCTACAAAGAAGTTCGTTTTAGGCAGTAAAGTTCCGAAAATGATGCGACGGAATATAAGCTCCTCTAAAATAGGTGCGAAGAGCACAATGGAGAAAAAGACAAAAGGTACTGAATTGCCAAGATCCATAAACTGCGACGTATTTTCAGAACCAGCTTCTATACCAAAAAATCTAATTTCAATATTAGCAGCTAATGTTTGGCCGTACAAAACCATGAGAAAGCCAAGAATTCCCCAGCCAATTGCTCCGGGAAGACCAGATGCCTTCCCTTTTAGAGGTCGTATAAAATTCTTGTCTTGGCGAATCATAAGCAAGGTGATAGCTGTAGCAATTCCCATTCCAAGGAAAACCCACCATCCAGAAGCTAAGTACCTTGCGTTTTCTAAGCCGAAATAGTTAAAGATTATTAGTAGAAGAGGAGCAAATAATGCACCGGAGAGCTGCATCACACAGTAGGTGATTAATATGTATAAACCTGTCTTTTGTTGTTTCATCTAAATATCCTTTCTATTTATAGCAGTTGCTTTTATAAGTTTACTAATCAGGATAGTAAATAGATAATCTTGCTTTTGTAAGATGTACTAGCCTTAGCCTTATTGTAAAGGAAAACTAAAATAAAATCGCTCCTTAGCCATTTTATAATCATCTTTAATAGTCAACTTTAGTATCTTCGTTTTCAAAAACTAGAAGCCTCATAGGTTTTAAACCAACTGAGGATTAGAGCGTTAAAAATTATTAAAAAAAATGATGTTCTCACTTGCAAATTCTTCTAAGTTTAATTATTATTATAAGTGTGTTAGCACTCAAAGTGTGAGAGTGCTAATAAAAATAAATTCAACTATTTTAGGGAGGTAGTTTCACTTGTTAAGACCATTAGGTGATCGTATTGTAATCGAATTAATCGAAGCTGAGGAAAAAACAGCATCTGGCATCGTACTTCCAGACTCTGCTAAAGAGAAACCACAAGAGGGTAAAGTCGTTGCAGTAGGTACTGGACGAGTACTAGAAAACGGAAACCGCGTTGAATTAGACGTAGCAGAAGGGGACCGTATTATCTTCTCTAAATATGCTGGAACTGAAGTGAAATATGAAGGCCACGACTATTTAATCTTACGCGAAAGCGATATTCTTGCTGTAATTGGCTAATAAAAGAACTTAAAAAGAAAAATTAGGAGGGCATATTAACATGGCAAAAGAAATTAAATTTAGTGAAGACGCTCGTAGCGCAATGCTGCGTGGGGTAGATAAATTAGCAGACGCTGTAAAAGTAACTTTAGGGCCAAAGGGTCGTAACGTAGTTCTAGAGAAAAAATTTGGTTCACCACTTATCACTAACGATGGTGTAACAATCGCAAAAGATATCGAGCTAGAGGATGCATTCGAAAACATGGGTGCGAAATTAGTGGCAGAGGTTGCTTCAAAAACTAATGACATCGCTGGTGACGGTACAACAACTGCAACTGTTCTTGCACAATCTATGATTCGTGAAGGACTTAAAAACGTAACTGCTGGAGCTAACCCAGTTGGTATTCGTAAAGGTATCGACTTTGCTGTAGCTTCTGCTGTGACAGAGCTAAAAGCAATCTCTAAACAAATCGAAGGTAAAGAATCTATCGCTCAAGTAGCTGCTATCTCATCTGGTGATGAAGAAGTTGGTGAGCTAATCGCTGAAGCTATGGAGCGCGTTGGTAACGATGGAGTTATTACAATCGAAGAATCTAAAGGATTCACAACAGAGCTTGATGTGGTAGAAGGTATGCAATTCGACCGCGGTTATGCTTCTCCATACATGGTAACTGATTCAGATAAAATGGAAGCTAACCTAGACAATCCATATATCTTAATCACAGACAAAAAAATCTCTAGCATTCAAGAAATCTTACCAGTGCTTGAGCAAGTAGTTCAACAAGGCAAACCACTTTTACTTATTGCTGAAGATGTAGAAGGGGAAGCATTAGCTACTCTAGTAGTAAACAAATTACGCGGAACATTCAATGCAGTAGCTGTTAAAGCTCCTGGATTCGGTGACCGTCGTAAAGCAATGCTTGAAGATATTGCTATCCTAACTGGTGCAGAAGTAATCACAGAAGATTTAGGACTAGACCTAAAATCTGCGAACATCACTCAACTAGGACGCGCTTCTAAAGTAGTAGTAACAAAAGACAACACAACAATCGTAGAAGGTAATGGAGATACGAAAAACATCGCTAGCCGTGTTGCTCAAATCCGTGGCCAATTAGAAGATACAACTTCTGAATTCGATAAAGAAAAACTTCAAGAGCGTCTTGCTAAGCTTGCTGGTGGAGTAGCTGTAGTGAAAGTAGGAGCAGCAACAGAAACTGAGCTAAAAGAACGCAAACTTCGCATTGAAGATGCACTTAACGCAACTCGCGCAGCTGTAGAAGAAGGTATCGTATCTGGTGGTGGTACTGCACTAGTAAACGTATACAACAAAGTAGCTGAGCTTGCAGAAACAAAAGAAGGCGACGTAGCAACTGGTATTCGTATCGTACTTCGTGCATTAGAAGAGCCGGTTCGTCAAATCGCTAACAACGCTGGTTTAGAAGGATCTATCGTAGTAGATCGTCTAAAACGCGAAGACATTGGCATGGGCTTCAACGCAGCAACTGGCGAATGGGTGAACATGATCGACGCAGGTATCGTAGATCCAACTAAAGTAACTCGTTCAGCTCTACAAAACGCTGCATCTGTAGCTTCTCTATTCTTAACTACTGAAGCAGTAGTAGCAGACATTCCAGAACCAGCAGGAGCAGGCGGCATGGGTATGCCTGACATGGGCGGAATGGGCGGCATGATGTAACCTGCCGTATGAACCCATAATATGAATGGGTTTGTATGTAAGATTAAATTGAATTGCTAACATGAGGTTATTAGCGGGGGCTTCTCGAAAGTTTATTAGACTTTCGAGAAGCCTCTTTTTCATCTTTTGAATATGAGAGATTGGGGTAACAAATAAAATTCATACTAAAACAGCACAAACTTTAGCTAGTCAAAGTAAGTGCTGTTTTATTTATGGAATAGCTGGAATTGATATTTCAACTGTGGAGTCTGGATCGTTAACACTGCCAGTAAAGACATAGATAGGCTGATAATACCCTTTAGTATCATAAGTATAGCCTAATTGAACATCCGTTATTGTTAGCGTATCTCCTTTTTGTAAAGGATTGAATAAGTTAAACTTTCCGTTTGTCAAAGCTTCATATGCTTCCTGTTGTGAAATGATTTTCTCTTTCCCAACTATTTCATTGTTACTAACATCGTAGATGATGTTGTCGGGTATTTGCTGATCAGAGAGTGTGATTACGAGGAAACCTTGAGAAAAATCATCACATACAGTTTGTAAATCCACTGCTTCAGCTAAATCCCAACGAATTGTACGTTCATCCTGCTGCTGATAGATAGCGTTACTTGGAAATAAACCTTCGTTATCTAGCCAATTTTCTATAACCTGCTTTTGCTGTTCAATATCAACTTTTGGCGGCTCTTCACTATAATTTTCAGAGGAAAAGGACCAAAAACCATTTGACATGAAATAAGTTAAATAATAGACAAGGCCTTCATCATCTATAAATTTTAATTGACGGTTTTCTCCTTCCCTGCGGATGCCGCCTTGCTGTTGTAATTCAAATTGTTGTGCAATGGATTGAGAGATTGATTTTATATTTTTCATATCTTTAACATTTGAATTGTAATAAACGCAAGCGTTCGATGATTTGTTGGAGAGCTTTGTTTCCAGTTCGACATCTATTTGATCCATGTTTTGTTTTTGTGAAGGCTCGAATGGCAGATTTCCAAATTCCTGTGCATTATATATAACGGTTGCAACACCAAATAATGCAACAAAAAAAATAGGAATAGATATAGCTTTTACAATTGGAGCAAATTTTAACTTTCGTTGCTCTATGCTTAATATGATTGCCATTACGAAAAAGTACCCAGCTAAACTCCCTATTGTATTATGCAAAAGGTCATCCAGTTCGAAAATTCCTTTACCTGAAACAAATTGGAAAATTTCAATGCAAAGTGTGAATACAATTGTTATAACTAGTACACGCGAAAACGATTTGTTTTTTTTGTGAATTAACGGTAAGAGTACTCCTAATGGCACAAACATTAACATATTAAAGATGATTAGCTGAAATTCAGACACTGACCATTTGTTCCATGAACTTACATAGCTACTCAAAAGACTAAGATTAAACTGACCTGCAAACATCGCCGGTCTATTTAAAGTTGTGATACCTAATACAACAATTCCCCAGCAGATTAGTAAAATGATAAAAATAAATTTAGATAGATTTATTGTATATTTTTTCTGAAAAAAGATCTTAAATACGAAGTAGCCAATCATTAAGATGACGAAAATGAAAATAGAATATTTTATATACGGTAAAAGACCAGACACTACACTCAGTAAATCCATGAAACGTAACCTCCTAAAAATTTTGGTACGTTTATCGTAGCAAGGAATTCTTAAGAGGCTGTTAGTATAAATCTTAAGATTTTATGAGTAATAAGTTTAAACAGCAATATTTAATTTTTAGTACCAATCAATTTTTTCACTGATACATTCTCAAATAGTTTTGTAAATGTAAATTTAGTAGCTTTGAGTTGGATAGATCTTCATTAGAGCCAAATGTACTTTCAAGTCTCTCTTCATAGTTATTTTGACCCCTTATATTTAGCGCTTTTGAAGAGCCAGGGTATCTGTTCAGTGAAGAAGGAGACTGTACTGTTTTTAAAGGAATAAATTCTGTATGCTCTTGATCAAACTTTTTAAATGTAGGATTAATTCGGATAAAATCCTCTACATAATTAATAATAGTATTAGTAGAAAGTGCCTCTTTATTATCCTCACTTAGCTCATTATAAGTTATATCATATTCGGAACCAGAATCACTGTTTTTCCAGGCAGTAAATTGCATTGCCCGTGGTATGTCTATAAACACATTACTTTGGAAGGTAGGATTAAGGGCGCCGCTTGCTATAATCCCCCTGTTAGCGTTGTATTTACCTGGAGCAACATTTTTAAACATATTGTTTTCTATCGTTGCATTACTCCAGTTCAACACGCGAATTGCATCCTGACGCATTTTCTCTATTTTATTATTTCTGATTATGATTTTATCGTGATATTTACCACCTGAATATTTATGGGTGCCAATTGCACGATCAAGGCCGTAGAAAATATTGTTTTCTATCTTCATATTGGAGTTAGGTGTTTTGTCGAACTTACTCCAAACAGAGCTCCAGCCATTTGTTAGCTTATCAGGAGTATCGATATTAATTGCTTCTTTGATTTCAGTTGTTGAAGGTATTGAATTCATAAATTTATTGTTGGTTATAACAGCATCCTTTGTTGCATCTATCTCAATGAAATGACCGGAATACATGTTTTGAAAATTAATATTTTCAATCCTAATATTTTGATTATGACCAGCAATAATAGCAATAGCATCCTTTTCGAAATTCAAATCAATCGTCGCTGAACCAGCTCCAATGATGGAAATATTTTTTTCACCATCATACCCTCCATAGACACCTTCTTTTTTACCAAGAGAAGGACGAATGAAATGGAAAAGTGAGTGGTCAGCATTGAGCTTAGATTTACCTGTTTCACTACCATTCATAATTTTCGCGCCATCCTTTAGTTTTATCGTTGTATTAGATGGTACGAACAATACATTAGAAACTATGTATGTTCCCTTTTCTAATTCGAGTGTGCCACCACCTGTTTCTTCAAGTCGTTCAAGATATGTACGAAGTAAATAATAATGTTTCGTATCATTATTGTAATTAGAATCGTTCATTAGATTCCTATTATATGTTTCGCTATTTGGCGAAATAGTATATGTTTCTGCCTTAGCTTCAATTGAATTCGAAGGATAGATAGCCCACAAACTCCAGACAACTAAGATCAGTAATAATTTTTTCATGATTCCTATGTTCCTCCTGACAATGCTTTTAAATATGATTGTAAACTTAGCTCATTATCAATTGTAGCGAAAGGCTCAACTCTAGCAGGATGAATGAGACAGATAAACCTCACAAACATGCGGAAGCGAAGCTGATGGCTTATCACTCACCCCGCCTAAAACTGTCCATCTAAAGTGGAAATCGATATTGGATTCAGTTGTTCAATCTTTTAAATGTATACCCTAAATACAAATAAATAATCTGATGAAAGAGCATTACATCGCAATCTACTGAGCAAGAAATGACACATTCTGACTTGTATAAAGTAATTCTATATCTTGCATAATAAAATGAGCGTAAATAATGGGAGGGTACAATATGAGGACAGGCATTCAAATAACTAGAATAGGTTTTTTTACATTGATACTATGCATGTTTAGTATTCAAGCACATGCACAGTTGGGTCCGGATGAAAAAGTGTATTATGATAATTATCAAAGTATATTGCAAATCATGGAAAAGGGAATGGAAGAATCGATTAAAACAGGTGATCCCAGTCTTGATTTCCTTTATGAAATGATTCCACATCACCAGGCAGCTGTATCGATGTCTGAAAATGTCTTGAAATATAGCGATAATGAACAAGTCAACAAAATAGCAGCAACCATTATAAGAGAACAACTGGAAGGTATTAAGAAAATGGAAGCTCTTAAAGATAAAATAAAGGTGAGCCCAGAAGTAAACGTACAAGCGGAGGCATCTTACTTAAAAGCTTATAATAACATCTATAAAACGATGATTGCGTCTATGGAAGATGCCAGGCCAACAGGGAATATAGATAAAGATTTCCTGGAAGAAATGATCCCCCATCATGTAGGTGCAATAAAAATGGCTGGAAATATCTTGAAATATACTCAAAATAGTGAACTCAAAACAATTGTAGAAAACATTATAACTACTCAACAAAAACAGGCTACAGAAATGCAAAAACTTTTAAAGACTATAGATTAAAAAAGTAAAGCCAAGAAGAGGCTGACCAAAACGCTCATTTAGGAATCCTTTTGGCCAGCTTCTATTTTTTATTTAAATTTAATTCTCTGTTTGAGACGAACCCAAGGTGGCTCGTCTCTATTTTTATACTTAAAAGTTAAAAAAGTATAGGTAATATTAAAAGAGTGCTATTGATAGCGCTTTCATAAAAGTATTCAGAATTTATAATTAAAAGGTAAGGATTTTATACAAAGGGAGAGTGTTAAAAATGTTGAAGAAGTTCAAGGGATTCACATTTTTATTTATGTTAATGGCATTTGCCATAGTAGCAGCAGCTTGTGACGCAAGTGGGAGTAGCTCAGTAGATGTGGGAATAGTGTTGCCTACGAAGGATGAGCCTCGTTGGGTGCAGGATGAGCAACGTTTTAAGGATGCTTTAGCGGATTCGGATTATTCTACGGAAATCCTATTTAGCCAAGGATCATCTGCAAAGGAAAAAGAAAATGTAGAGGCATTGTTGAATAAAGGTATTAAAGTATTAATCATTACTCCTCATGATGGTGCGGCAGCTGCATCTGCAGTAGAGGCAGCTAAGAAAGAGGGAGTTACTGTAATTGCATATGACCGTTTAATAACTGATACCGATGCTGTCGATTACTATGTAACTTTTGATAGTTTAGCAGTTGGTGCAGCACAGGCTCAGTACTTAGTAGACAATGCAAAGGGTTCTAATGCACCTCTTTACCTGTATGCTGGGGCGGCATCTGATAATAATGCATTCCTATTTTTTGAGGGCGCTTGGCAGGTGCTTCAGCCGAAAATCGCTGATGGTACATTTAAAATTGCTAACTCCAGTGAAGCAGAGGCTTTAAAGGATTCTGCAGATCTTTCTCGTGATCAGCTCGGAAAAATCATCGGGCAAATTACGACTAACTGGGATTCAAATGAAGCAAAAAACAAGGCACAAACACATTTAACTGCCGCGAGTGATGACCTAAAAGGGGATGTTTTAATCCTTGCTCCTAATGATGGGACTGCACGTTCAATCGCAGATGTGTTTGGTTCTGATAGTGCTATTACAAGCTATTTTGTAACGGGCCAAGATGCGGAGAAAGCTTCTGTACAATACATTATTGATGAAAAACAATCGATGACGGTGTTTAAAGATGTTCGTTCATTAGTAAAAGACGCTATGGGCATGGCAGTTGAAATTTTGGATGGAAAAACTCCTGAAACTACTGGTTCTTACGATAATGGTGCTATAGAAGTGAAAGCGAAACAAACGAATGTAATTGTTGTAGATAAAGACAATGTGAAATCAGAGTTAATTGATTCAGAGTATTATGAGGCAAGTGAATTCACCGGTATAAAGTAAAAGCCAATAAGAGGAGAAAAAGTGTTGTAGCGATCAATCACTTTTTCTCTATCTTTAATTTGTATAGGTGAGGGAGGTACGAGAATGAGTGGCTATATTTTAGAAATGAATAACATATCCAAAGAGTTCCCTGGAGTAAAGGCTCTCTCCAACGTAAATTTCAAAGTATGTAAGGCAGAAATCCATTGCTTAGTCGGAGAAAACGGAGCAGGTAAATCTACTCTAATGAAGGTATTAAGTGGAGTATATCCATATGGTACCTATGATGGGGACATAGTGTTCGAAGGACAGGTACAACAATTTCAAGTAATCAGTGATAGCGTAAAGGCTGGTATTGGAATCATCTATCAGGAGCTAGCCCTTTTTCCTGATTTATCGGTCTACGAGAACATATTTGCCGGAAATGAAGTTAAAAAAGGTCCCTTTGTTGATTGGAATCAAACGATTGTCCAGGCTACAGGGTTACTTAAAAAAGTGAATTTAAAAGTGACTCCAGAAACATTGATTAAGGAATTAGGTGTAGGTAAACAACAACTCGTGGAAATTGCCAAAGCACTAAGCAAGGACGTTAACTTACTTATTTTAGACGAACCAACAGCAGCTCTGAATGAGGATGATAGCGAAAATCTATTAGAACTCTTAAAAGAATTGAAGAGTCAGGGAATTAGCTGCATTATGATTTCGCATAAGCTGAAAGAGGTTATTCATATTGCAGATAAGGTAACGGTGCTTCGTGATGGGAAAACCATTTGCACATTAGATGCAAGTAAGGGAGAGGTGGCTGAAAATGTCATCATCAAAAATATGGTTGGAAGAGACATCGAAGATATTTATCCAAAACGACCTGACAAGAAAATCGGAGAGACGGTTTTATCATTAAAAGATTGGTCTGCCTATGATACACAGCTAGGAAGAAACGTAGTTAAAAATGCAAATCTTCAACTCAAGAAGGGAGAAATTATTGGTATTGCTGGTCTTATGGGCTCAGGGCGTACAGAGCTTGCATTAAGTATTTTTGGCAATCCCAAGAATTATAAGCTTCAAGGAACGTTAGAAATGCAAGGGGTATCTAAGACACTAAAGCATACTAGTGATGCGATTAAAGCAGGAATTGCCTATGTGACAGAGGACAGAAAGGGAGACGGTTTGTTTTTACTACAAGATATAAAGAGTAATGTCTCTGCTGCTCATCTGAAGGGGATATCAAGCAGAGGAGTCCTTAACTTAAACGAAGAGGTAAAGGTCGGTAAAGAATATAAGGATTCTTTATATATTAAAGCTAGTTCTCTAGAACAAATAGTTGGCAAACTTAGCGGTGGAAATCAGCAGAAGGTGTCTCTTGGAAAATGGTTGTTTACTGGACCTAAGATCTTAATTTTGGATGAACCGACACGAGGTATTGATGTGGGGGCAAAATTTGAAATTTATACGATTATGAATCAGCTAATCAATGAAGGAATGAGCATTATCATGATTTCCTCTGAACTCGGTGAAGTGCTAGGAATGAGTGATCGTATTTATGTAATGGCTAATGGAGCTATAAGAGGTGAATTGACTGCAGAAGAAGCATCTCAAGAAGCTATTATGGAACTCGCTACTCAATAGATAGAAAGGGGAAGAATCATGAATTTATTCAAAGAGGCTAAGGACCTTGTGAAAGATAATATACGAGATTATGGAATGTATATTGCTTTAGCAGTCATTCTATTAACATTTACGATTATGACAAACGGTTTGTTTATGTCTTCGAGAAATATAAGTAATTTACTAGATTCCGCGGGCTACATTGCAGTGCTAGCAGTCGGAATGACACTAGTTATCGTCATCCGTCATATTGACTTATCAGTTGGCTTTGTCGCTGGTTTTTTAGGCGCAGTGGCAGCAATATTTTTGACACAATGGGGTGTTTCCATATGGATTACAATTCCAACAGTCTTAATCTTCGGGGTAGTTATAGGTTTATTTAACGGTGTTTTAGTTGCGAGAATCGGTATTCCTTCTTTTGTTGCCACTTTAGCAGGAATGTTAATATTTCGAGGAGCGCTTTTACAGGTAACGGAAAGAACAGGGACAATTATTATTAAGGACAGTCAATTTAACGCTATTGGAAATGGGTTTATACCATCTCTTATGCAAATTAACGGATTACACCTTATGACATTGATTGTTGGGTTGATCGGTATACTTTTGTATATTTATAGTGAATTTTCTAATCGACGAAATAAATTGAAATATGGCTTTGAAGTAATGTCTAATGGCATATTTACTATTAAGCTTATTTTAATATCAGGAATTATTGCGTATATCACTTGGATTTTAGCGGGATATAATGGTTTTTCTTGGACGGTTGTTATTATGGTAATTGTGGTTATTATTTATCATTTTTTATCTACTAAAACGGTGCTTGGTCGACACATTTACGCGGTGGGTAGTAACCCAGAAGCCGCACATCTCAGTGGCATAAACGTACAAAAGATTACATATATCGTCTTCGGCTCTATGGGGATGCTTGCAGCCTTATCAGGAATATTATTTACTTCGCGTCTTCAATCAGCTACCACTACAGCTGGTACTCTTTTTGAGTTAGATGCTATAGCAGCGGCTTATGTAGGTGGGGTTTCGTCTGCAGGAGGAGTTGGAAAAGTAACTGGCGCCATCATTGGTGCAATTGTTATGGCTTCTCTTTCAAGTGGCATGAACCTACTAGGCGTTGGAATATCGTATCAATATATGATACGTGGTGGGGTTTTAGCTGGAGCAGTAATATTTGATGTGATGACACGAAAACAAAGAGCTTAATAGAAGAAATGGACAAAAGGTATTAAGAAAGGTCTAATACCTTTTTGTCTTTTTATTTCTTACAATTTTTATAATACTTGAAAACTATTGCAGTATCTTAATGCATTTTCAACATTATAACTTTTCCTTTAAAAATAATGATTGATCAGTCTGTTGATTGTAGCGGCAGGTGACGACTCCTGTGGGATGAGTGAGACAGATGAGTCATCACAAACGACGGTGATGGCTTAGCGCTCCCCCCGCGGAAAGCGTCCGTCTAAAACGGAAATCATGCTTAGTAGAGGTGTCTTCATAGAAGAATGAACTTCCGTTTTATATAGCTTATTGTCAATTAATGGACAAATGATAATATAGTAGAAAAAGCGAGATGCAAGGAGAGAAGGGAATGGGGAAAAAAGTAGTTTTCATACTTGGAGCACTTATTTTGATCTTTAGTTATTTGACCTTTTCCACGGCAACCCATGCGCTCCGTACTACTAGCGAAATGCCCAAAACCATTCCCTCTAATGAGGATACCATTCGCCTTGTACTTATAACTCAGGAACTGGACACCCCTTTTTGGAATAAAGTCGGGCAAGGTGCAGCAGAACAAGCAAAATTAGAAAATGTTCAATTAGAGGTCTGGGGAAGCTATGGTAATAACGAGGAAGATTTTTTGAAAAGAGTGGAGATAGCCCTTCATTCAAAGGTTAGCGGAATAATTGTTCAGGGACTAGATAATGAAGAATTTAAAGAATTGACCAAAGTGAAGGCTGCATTCTACGGTATTCCAGTCATTACAGTCGCTAACGATGTCCCGGTCGAGGAAAGTTTAAGAAAGACCTATATCGGTTCAAATCAGCTCGAAGCAGGAAGAATGGTCGCACAACGATTAGTCAGTACAATGGGTACAACTGGAGATATAATCATTCTAGGAGATAAGAAACTAGCACATTATCAGAAGGAACGCTTGCAAGGAATTCAAGAAGTGCTTAAACACTATGAGGGAATTCAGGTGACCGTAAGAGGGACCGAGGATACTAAGGAACAGGTGATGGCTACAACTCAGCAACTTATGAACGAAACTCCACAGGCACAAGCTTTTATAGCAATCAATGCAAATTATGCTGGACCTATGATACAGGAAATTGGGAGACGTACAAGGGTAGAGCCATATCATATTTATACATTTGATGATGGAATTGAATCCAAAACTTTACTAGAGCAGGGGCAACTAGATGGTGTGTTGGAGCAACAGCCGGAGAGAATGGGTAAGGAAAGCGTGAAAAGACTCATGAAATGGTTAACTAATGAAACTGTTCCCCTTGACTCTGATGGTTATTTAACTGAAATAAGAATGGCTGAATTGGATGGTACGAAGCAATGACTACGATTCATAAAAAGATTTGGATGCTCGTTTCAGTAGTCCTCGTTATAATGGGTATCATTTGGTTAATGCTCACGTATTACAACCAAAGAACACAAGAGCAAACAAATGATGTATTACAGCGATACTTAAGGATGAATGAAGTAACTACAGCTAGTCAAAAAATAATAACTAATCTAAACAATTATTTACTAAATCCTACAGAAGCACATAAGCAACAGCTGGAGAAAAGTATAGTAGATATAAAAGAGGTTCAAGAGGATGTTGCAGAGCTTAGAAACGTGGAGAATTCATTTTCGTTAACGAATTATATTCATTTAATTGATAGTTTAGTAGAGACTACGGAGCGTTCTATTATGCTCATACAGGAACGAGATATAGAAGACTCCACCAAGGAATTCAATGAAGCTAATCGTATTTCTATGTACATATCAGAAATGACATTGACTATTTTGGATCGTGAACTGAAGACATATAACGAATTTTATCGGGCAATCATTAACCAATCCGAAGAGTTAAAAAAGCTTGGAATTTATTTGCTGCTATTGATTACCTGTGTGCTACTACTGGCGACTTATTGGTTTTCATTGAGCATTACTAAACCAGTTCATCAGCTTACAAAAGCGGCCAATGAATTAGCACAGGGGAGATTCAACCAGCAGATAGAAGTGAAATCTAATGATGAAATAGCATTTCTAGCCAAAACATTTGATGAAATGCGAATCAATATTAATGATTTAATACAAGAAATTCAACAAAAGGCACAACTGGAGCATGAGCTACAACAAAGCAGACTTCTACTAAAGGAGAGCCAATTAAAGACTTTACAAAGTCAAATAAACCCTCATTTCCTGTTTAACACTTTAAATACCCTTTCTAAAAAAGCTTATTTGGACGGGGCAGAGGAAACGAGTGACCTACTTGTAAGTGTCGCAGGATTACTTCGCTATAACCTCAAGCGAGGGGATGGAACGGTAACATTATTTGAGGAGGTTATAGTTCTCAATCAATACATGGAGATTCAAAAGGCTCGCTTTATCGATCGATTACGATTTATATCTCACATTGATGAGACGTGCTTACATATAAAAATTCCAGGTCTAACACTTCAGCCAATTATCGAAAATGCAGTTATTCACGCTATTGAGCCTGAGATAGATGGAGGCACAATTTGGTTTAGAATTCTTAAAGTGGAATCATTCGTGATTATAGAGATAGAAGACAGTGGCAAGGGGATGACAACGAAACAAATTGAAGAATTACTTAAGGGAGATATTGTGCCTAGCGAGGGGCATTCAACAGGAATGGGCTTTCAAAATGTTGTAAAAAGGCTGTCTTTGTTTTACGGAGATAAAAGCACTATCACTATTCATAGTATAGAAGGTCAAGGGACAAAGGTAATCATACAAATTCCAATAGCATGGGAGGAAAATGATGATGAAACTTCTGATCGTCGATGATGAACCGATAGAACGTGAAGGAATGCAGGCTATACTTCAAAAATCTTTTCCAGAGTACTCCTTTTATCAGGCTAAAAACGGGAAGCAGGCAATCGAACTTGCAGATAGTATTCGTCCAGATTTAGTGTTAATGGATATTATGATGCCAGGCATGAATGGGCTAGAAGCCATAGAAAAAATAAAAGAAACGAATTCATCTACCAAGTTTGTGATGGTAACTGCATTCGATATGTTTGATTATGCAAGGAAAGCTATTAAGCTTGGAGTGAAAGATTACTTACTCAAACCTAGTAAAGTAACCGAAATAGTCTCTACTGTAGGTAAAGTATTAGAGGAATGTAGAGTAGAAAAAGAAGCGGAGGCTAGCAGCCGTCTAGCAAATGAAATGTGGCAAAAAACATTGACTTTAGCAGAGACAGATATTGTAACACAGCTATTATTTGATCATGTTCACGAAGTGCATATAGACTTACTAGTGGAAATGTTAGATACCCCTTCTACACAAGAAAAATTTGTAGTTGTTATACTCTTACCGGAAGGTGCAGAGCATTTGTATGTGGACATCAAGCAGAAAGTTCGTCAAACAACCAATGCTTGGGTTGGTGCCTTATATGGAAGGCAATTACCAATTATTGTGTTTAGAAACCCTGATCAAACATTTCGTGCACAGGCAATAGCATTTTCAAAAGAGATTTTATCCTTAAATAAAGAAAACATCGGTATGGATTGGTTTATTGGAATTGGTCAAGTATATGGGGAACTCTCGGAAATTAGGCAATCCTACCAAGAGGCTCTTATTGCTACGATGGATCCCACTTTGGTTGTAAAGTATCGGTTTTATTCTGAAGTTCAGGCTATTACTGTTGAAACAGACTATCAGGTCATCAGACAACGGGAGCAGCTGTATTTCGAACAATTAAGACTAGGGGATTGGGAGTCGATTCGCTTATTTGTATTGGATATGATTCAACAGCATGAAAAAAAAGGAAATGCACTTATCTACACTCAACAAAGAGTATTGGAGTTATTGTGGATTGCACATAGAGTCATGAATGAATTAGGAATTGACTCAGAGGTACCTGTTTTCCCACTTCAAGCACTTGAGTATCGTCAGTTGCGATTGGAAACTACACGTTTGCTTGATCGTATGCAAACTGTTTATAAGAGCTATTTTGAACGGATGGAAGTTGATAAAATTCAACAAATCAAACAGTTTATATATGATAATTCCCATAAGGACATATCCTTAGATATACTGGCGCAAAAAGTCGACTTAAGCCCAATCTATATTAGTAAAATGTTCAAGGAGAAGCTAGGTATTAACTATATTGATTTTCTAACGGAGTGTCGAATTGGAAAGGCTAAAAAGCTCCTCAATAATTCAGAACGAAGCTTAAAGGAAATTACGTTTGAAATTGGCTACCATGATCCTAATTATTTCAGCAAGGTATTCAAAAAGATGTGTGGAATCTCTCCAAAGGAATATAGAAAAACCATGTTAAGTAAGAAAATAGAATTTTAATGAGAGGGGGAAAAGGATGAAACAAAGGGCTAAACCTATTTGGCTTTTGGGTATCATTCTGCTGTTAGTTGCTTGTTCCCCTGATACTGAAAGGGAAAGTATTAAACCAGAGAAAGGACCCCCTTCTCCAAAAGAAGAGGAGCCGATACGAATAGGGTTTTCTATGGATACCTTATTGGAAGAACGATGGCTAAAGGATCGAGATTTATTCAAGGAGGCTGTGGAGGCTTTGGGTGCCGAGGTAGAAATATTTGCAGCAAATGGAGATGATGCACTTCAAATATCTCAAGCAGAGCGACTTATTCAAAGCGGTGTCGATGTATTAGTAATTGTTCCGCATAACGCCGAGGCAACCGCGGCCATTGTCCATAAGGCTCATCTTGCAGGTATACAGGTGATTGCATATGACAGACTTGTGAAAAACTCTGATCTCGATTTGTATGTTTCCTTCGATAATGAACAAGTGGGAGAAATGCAGGCAAAGGCTATTACAGAGCTTGTACCAAAAGGGAACTATGTGATTATAGGGGGAGCAATCACGGATAACAATGCGCATCTTCTGAAAAAGGGAGTATTTAAAGTACTTCGTCCATATATAGAGAATGGAGATATCAACATTATTTATGACCAATGGACGAAGGATTGGACACCAGTAAATGCAAATGCGAATATGGAAGAAGCACTTCGTACAACAAATCTACAGATTGATGCAGTAATTGCAGCAAATGATGCTACTGCTGGTGGGGTAATAGAAGCACTTGAGGCCAAAGGGCTCGCTGGACAAATACCAGTCGCAGGCCAGGATGCGGATTTAGCAGGGGTACAGAGAATAGTTAAAGGGACGCAAACTATGACTGTATACAAACCTATTCACATGCTCTCAGAGGAGGTTGCGAAACTGGCTGTATCCATGGCTAAAGGTGAAAATATTAATGCGGGGCAGAAAGTTAAAAACGGAAAAATTGAAGTTCCTTCGGTGTTATTAACACCAATTCCAGTAAATAAATCCAATCTTAATACCACAGTTATTACAGATGGTTTTCATTCAGAAGAGGAAGTTTATCAAGAGTAGAAAGAGTAGCCCCCTTAATAAAAGGCAATGTGTTTGATTAACAACCCACTTCTGACTAATTTAGCAATATAAATTACACTAAGAAAACGCTCAGAGTAATTCAGTCTATATGTATTCCACACAACAATGGAATGTTCCTGTAATAATTGTTTTTATCTATTTAACCTACTGTGTCATTTAAAGTATAAAGCTTTAAAACTTATTCTTATATTAACCTAAGCATTTTATTTGATTTAATTGTCATCAAAGCATTTTAAGAGGACTCGACTTTTGATGTCCTTATAAATTAAAACACCCTCCAATCAACTGGAGGGTGTTTTATAATGAAGCAAAAATACTAATTACTTTGTTTAGCTGTTTGTTGCTTTCCTTTAATAAAGAAAGATAGGATAATTCCAATTACTGCTAGAGCAATAGCGTATTTAAAGGATGTTTGTACCCCATAAATAAACGCGTCTACTGATGAAGCTGATGCACCTTGCTCTGTCACAAAGGAAGCTTGGGCAGAGGACATAATGGTAATCGCCACTGCAGTCCCGATTGCACCGGATACTTGCTGAAGAGTATTCATTAATGCGGTGCCATCTGGATATAGATGACGAGGCAATTGATTTAAGCCATTTGTTTGAGCAGGAGCCATAACAAGCGATACACCAATCATCATTACACTATGTAGCACGATAATCGTTAGCTGAGATGTCTGCTGGTCAATTTGCATAAAGAATACGAACGCAATCCCGATTAAGATGAAGCCAGGCATTACAAGTACCTTTGCACCGTAATTGTCAAACAGGCGTCCGACAATTGGAGAGAAAATACCGTTAATAATTCCACCTGGTAACAAGACTAGACCAGCGGCAAATGTTGCTAAAGCCAATCCAGTTTGTAAGTAAAGTGGAAGTAAAATCATAGTTGAAAGAATACACATAAAGGCTATAAATACGGCGATTAAGCCTAATGTAAACATTGGATATTTTAGAACCTTTAAATTGATCATTGGTTTTTCCATGTTGTTTTGACGCCAAGCGAATAAGGCAAGACCAATTACTCCTGCAGCTAGAGCAATAATTACAATCGAACTGCTCCAGCCTTTATCGCCAGCTACACTAAAGCCATACACAATGCCTCCAAAACCAATACTAGAGAAGATAACAGATAGAACATCAATCTTCGGATGGGTAAGCTCATTGACATTTTGCATATAGAAGTAGCCGAAAATCAATGCAAATACAAGGAATGGAAGTGTAGTCCAGAAAATCCAGTGCCAAGTTAAGTATTCTAAAATAATTCCAGAAACGGTAGGGGAAATCGCAGGTGCGAACATGATAACAAGTCCCATGACACCCATTGCTGATCCACGTTTTTCAATTGGAAAAATTAATAAAACCGTATTGAACATCAATGGTAATAAAATCGCAGTACCAATAGCTTGAACTATACGAGCCATCAATAAAAACGCAAAGGTCGGTGCAAGTCCTGCTATAATAGTTCCTATTATAGAAAATATCAAGGAAGTCAGGAATAGCTGACGAGTGGTGAATTTTTGAATCAGTAATCCGGAAATTGGGACTAGAATACCAAGTGTTAATAAATAGCCAGTAGTCAGCCATTGAATAGTTGTATGTTCAACGCCGAGCTCAATGACTAATTGGCCTAATGCCATGTTTAGTGCTGTTTCACTAAATAGTCCAACAAAACCAGCGATTAGAAATGCTGCTAGTATTGGTGTTTTTTTGATTGGTTGTGACATGAAAATCCTACTCTCTTAATAAATTACTTTTTGGTGCTACTAAATAAGGAATTTGCTTGGCGATTGCTCTGAGCGGATCACCAGAAGCACTTGTGATGCTTAATAATATACCACCTTCAAATAGTGCATTTAATGTGATTGCAAGATTACTTGCATCTTCCTCTTGCATCCCACAGTCAATAAATTTATCTTTTATCAGTTGTTGCCAGCTTTTAAAAACCTGATCACAGGCTAGGCGTATCTCTTTGTTTTTAATCGCCATTTCACCAGCAATATTACCAATGGGGACACCATCTATTTCGCGGTTCAACTCAACTTGTGAAGCAATATGATTTAAATGGCTTGATAATATCTTTATAGGATCTGCGGATTCACTCAACAAATTCCTTGTATCCTGTAGCATAATTTTTCCTGTATATTGAATAGCTGCTAATAATAGTTCTTCTTTGCCATTAGGAAAATGATGATAAAGGGCACCCTTTGTTGTATTACATTCCTTAATGATTGTAGCAATACTAACTGCCTCAAAACCATACCATCGAAATAGATGACCAGCAGTCTGAATTATATGCTGTTTAGTTTCCTGCCCAACGGACATATCAATTACTCCTTTCCACAAAACAGAACGGTCGGTTTGTTTTTAGCACAAAGTCTAGTATAAAGAGTGATTAAGCACAAAGCAAGCTTGAAAGCTCAAGCTTTAGCTTAAATCCATTAAAAAAATCAATGCATGGGCAAAAATAAAAGAACTCTAATGTAGCAACGCTGCACTGGAGTTCCACTCTGTATTTTACAATGTTCCGCGATCTACTTGTTCCTTTAATATTTGTAGATTACCTAATACATTCTTCGAGACCTCTAACGTTTCTTCGATTGCATTAGCTTTTTCATCGGCTAGCTGGTAAATTATTTCGTTAAATAATAGCTCCATCTCCTCTAATATAGCTAAGGCAGCGACATTGTACAATTTTACATTTTCAAATTTAGCTGGTTCAAAAATGGCAGTATCCAGATAGGGCTTAAAATTGTCTAGCATTTCCGGTAGGTTTACATTCATCCTATTGAATCCAATGCGCAAACTTTCCATTAAGACCTCCATTTCTATAAGAGGCTCGAGGGCACTAGCTACAGCACTTTTTACTCTATGTTCATAATCTGTAAACAAACTCATCAGCAAACCGATGGGATTTCCGTACAGACCGATATTTTGAGCAGCCTTTACAGCGAGGATAATTGCAGTTAATGCAGCTTCTATTAGAAGTGCAATAACTTCTAGGATGGAAAGGATGGGACTTAATATTGTTGTTCCTAAAGTAACTATCGTATTATGGGCCAATTGGACTTGAACTTCCTTAATTTTCATTCCTACTACTAAATAAGAGGATTCCTGAATCGTCTTAATCTCTGTTTTTTGAACTGCATCTACACGATCTCCAGGTGAAGATCCCATGTGTATAGCATCTGCTAGGCTGACATCACGGTTAATAAAGGAATTGGCAATGTCATTAACCTGAGTTTCGTACTCAGTTAATTGATTGTATACTTCTTCTTTATTTATTTTTAAGATGTTATAGTGCGCATCCAGCTCCCCGACGACTGCATCGACAAAATTGTCTGTTCCTCCTCTAAATAATTCAGGTATATCCTTATACATAATATTGTGTGCACTCGTCACTAGATTATCTACGTCTAGCTTAAGCTGATTTAAATAATCTCTTGCTGGAGCGAAGAGTGTTTCTACACTTATGTCAGTTGAGGTAATAAACTCAATGATTTCAGCCGGTTTAGAGTTTAAAATGCTGTTTAATATTCTACAACGATCCTCTGCTGTATTAAGAAGATCTATTAGATCATCTATGGCTGCCTTGATAAAGGCCCCTGTCTCTGCAATGCCCTTAAAAACGGGGTCTCCGGCTATTTCTTCAAGCATTTGTTGAAAGATTTCTTGGAGGGTAGTTACACGCTGACTGAATTTAGCACTCTCATCCTCAACAATACTTACCGAGTTACCTATATACTCTTTGACATTTGTTATTCGACCTTTTACTTGGTCTCTTATTCCGTTGGAGAGTAAAATCATATTTTCTTGGTTAATCTCAATTTTTTCAGTATAGCCTCCATAAATAGGATTTCCTGTCCAAATACTTGTTACAATATGATCGTCAGCACCAATGTGGATATATCCATGTCCGGGCTGTCCCTTTATACCAACTTCAACAACAAAGTTCCCGTCTTTATCAGGGGTAACGTAGCCTGTATGATTCGATACAATCTGTGAAAGCAGGGGAACCCCATTGTTAATGTTATATTTTTTCCCTGGTATTCTATTGCCCATTCCAATAGCTTCTTCTGTGCTCGTAAGAAAGTCGAAGCGGCTGTAATAATTGGTGATATTCTCATACATCATCGTAGGATCCACTAAACCAGCAGGAAGGATTGCAGGGTTCAATGTTACAGCTTTAACCTGAGGGTTATTAATTGCAACAGAGTTAGTAAGTCCACCACCTAGAGAATTACCTGTTACTGAATCTACGTTTCCAAGACTAGTATTTACCCAATCAAAATACTTTTGAGCATCCTCTAATTGAGCGGGAGGAGTATCCGCTAGTAGCTTTGCATTTGTATCAATCCAATCCTTGTTGTCTGCGCTACCAACAAAAACTACAGTCAATTCCTTTGTTTCATTGTTTTGGACGGTAAGTGCATCAAGACCTGAAGACATCCCGTATTGGGTATCCACTACTCTGAATACTTTATCGTTAACTGTTATAATTCTACCTTCTGGATAATTTCGATAAGCATGAGAACCAGCTAATTCTACTAAATCTTGATCATTTGTCTGGACGTTAGAAACAGGATTAATAGTAGTCATCGAGATTTCCACTCCTATTCTTTCATAATCTCATTTAATTTAGTCTTGTTTATCGAGCTTTTTTTTGATCCGTCAGCATACTCTGCGTTAATCAAGTTATCGTGTAAAATTACCGAGTAAGAGCCTTGGGGTATTCCTTCCATTTGCTCGATATCTGAAACAATTTGGTCATAAAGTGCTTCATCTGGGTCGGTATCGGATTCTTTCATATATAAAGTAATAGTGATGAGCATTAGATTAGAATCGAAATTATACTTTTCAAATGAGCTTTTTAATTCTTCCTTGCTAATTGTTGTGTCTTCTATATATTTGTTATAAAGCTCTGTAAAGTATTCGCCTGAGGCACTTGTGTAATAATAGGGAGTTGCAAATCCATTAGCACCTACTCTTTCCACTGCCTCCATACGAACTCCTACTACAGGATTTTTTACAGTTATTTCATTTAAGTATTTATCAAGGTTAGAAAATTCCTGATCATTAATCATTGCATAAAGACCAGTAGAAATTGCATCTTCTATCTGTCCCTCTTGAGACCACACTTTGTCTGATTCTACTTTTTCCTTTTCCACATCAATAGGTACAATGGCAAAAGTGTAGAAATGAGGCTCTCCAACAGATTCTACGAATACAGAGGCACCGTCCACAGCTCCCACGATGTTATGGATTTTTACCTCTGTTTTATACTTGTTTAGAAAGAACTCCTTTACCGCTTGTTCAATCGAATCACGATTCTCCTCCGCGATTTTGTCCGTTTTTTCTCCATTTTGTAAGGTGTATTCGTCACCTTTGTAATCTTGAACGCTAACAAAGCTCTCACTATCTAAAGCAATATCACCATTTCCAAGTATTTTGGTTTCCTTTGTATTCTCTACATCCACGTTGCAACCTCCTAATAAAAGTGTTGTGCTAACAATTGCTAAGGCCATTTTGCTTTTCTTCATATTAATCCTCCCGCTTTAGAGCTAAATCCGTCGGTTTTTATTTATTGTAATCAAACCTTACGAGATAAGAAAATAAAAGCTTGATATTTTGTTTGAATTTTAAGAAAACAGGTGAAAGGTTGTATAGGGATTTTGTGTAATAAGGACTTTTGTTTTAAAGGGGAGAAGTTCATCCTTGGATGTGTTAACACCAAATTCATGAAGGGAGAGTAATGAGTGAATCAATTTTTCGCAATCGTACACTATTTATTTTAGATAAGAAAAATCTCATCCCTAAGATGTACTATAATTTCGTTCCGAAGATGTACTAGAAAATTTTACTAAATTGTTATACTTATTATGAGATCTAACAAAAAAGGAAAGATAGGGCAATTAGAAAGAGAATAAAAGAGTACAAGAATAGGGGAATGGTCGCGTGAAAAAGACAAAGAAATTAATCATATGTATTTTAGTATCAATTGTAGTAGTCCTAATAGGAGCCCTTTTTTCTCCGACATGGACAGCGTCTATTGAAGGGGAAAACAGTATTAGTGTTTTAGAGCAAGTGGAGGTTAATGGAAGTAACCATGAAGTATTGATTCGTGGCAATAATACCGATAACCCTGTTATCCTTTTTGTGCATGGGGGACCAGGAAGTTCAGAAATACCGTACGCTTCTCAATACCAAGACTTGCTAGAACAAGATTTTACAGTTGTTCAATATGATCAAAGAGCAAGTGGAAAATCATATCATTTTACAGAGGACTATTCTAATCTTTCAACAGATTTACTAGTAGAGGATCTGTTAGCTATGTCCGATTATATTTCGAAGAGACTTAATAAAGAAAAGATCATATTAATTGGTCATTCGGCAGGTACCTATATTGCTACCCAAGCTGCATATCAATCACCTGAAAAATATGAGGCATATATTGGTATAGGGCAAATGAGTGATACTATTGAAAGTGAGCTAGAGAGCTTAGCCTTCTGTATTGATCAAGCTGAAAAGGAAGGGAATATGGAGGATGTTACATATTTACAGGGGTTAGATGAAGATATTAAAAATGGTGACACAGTTACTCCAAGAAATTATGTAATGAAATATGGTGGGACTTCTAGACTTATCGAAAATCCAGACGGTAATAGCTTAAATAATTTTCTTAGCAAGGAATATAATTTATTGGACGTGATTCGTTATAACTATGGAATTTCCTACTCACAGAAAATGATGTTACCTGATTTGTTAAAAAAGCCGTTACCTAATATAGTTACAAAGCTTGAATTACCAGTTTATTTTGTAATGGGAAAGCACGATTATCATACTACTTATAGTACAGCCAAAAAATACTTGGATACTTTAAATGCAGAACAGAAAGAATTTATTACCTTTGAGAAATCAGCTCATTATCCACAATTCGAGGAAAAGGAAAAATTTTATGAGTGGATGTCCACCACTTTTACACAATAAATATATTTTAAACCAAGTTTTAAGGAAGGTGAACAAATGGAAAGGGCTTTAACCAATATTATTAACAGTGAAAATTTAAATGATTATCCGTTGTTTATAGAGTTTTGCCTATACAAGGAAAAAGGTCTACGTAAACAATCGTTAAAGTCATTAAATCTTTTTCTTCAGCAAGCATTAGAATGGGATATAAAAAAACAACAACAATTTGCATGCTGGATTTTTGAAGTAATTGAAGTATCAGAAGATGTACATCAGGTACTTATTCACCCATTAGAAGAGAGATTATTGAAACCTTTAATGGAGAAATGGATGGATTTAAATCCTGAAGACCCAAGAATGTACAGATGGTATGGTCTATTTCTGAATATCGATAAGCGGACAACCTATTTAGATAAAGCCTTAAAATTAGGTGGCGATAAGGAACAATTAGTAATACTAAAGCTAATAGATATTTATATAGATTCTCTTTGGTATTCTTTTCACCATATTTCAGAGGACCTATACTTAGGTGATATACAAGAAGATAGATTACTACTGAAAAAAATAGAACAGCTAAGCAAGAAAGTAGAAAAGGAAGAATACAAAATAAATATTTACCAACTTGTATCTTATTATAGTAATTTGATGAGTGATTGGATTTCGTTTTCAAGTGAAGGTACAGTCGGCTTTGTGCAATGGTGTGAGGATAAAGGCAAGGCCTATGAATTTACTAAGATCTATTATTATGAAAAGTAGGTTCCTGCATCTGCATTAGGAGATTTGAATGATTTTTTATAAAAAACAGAAAAAATAAAACTTTCCTGCTTATCGTTACGTCTAATGGGTAGAAGTGGAAGAAGGAGGGATATAATTGAAGAAAATACTAATGTTACTGCTACCATTTGTTTGGATCGTAGGATGCAGTTCTAGTTCGGAAAAGGATATAAATGAAACTAACGTTGCACCAGCTCAAGAAGTGTCTGAGGATACTGAAGAAACAGCTAGTGACCCTTCAGGAACAAAAGAAACTTATTTAAATAAATTAAATGAGATTGAAGTTAGTTTAAAGGAATTCGACAAGGTATATGAGTCTGGAACACAAACGGATATGAATCAAGCTAAATCAGAAACATTCAAAAGGTGGGACGAAGCTCTAAATGAAATTTATGGTGTACTTAAAGAGCAACTGTCTGAAAGTGAAATGGAGGATTTAAAAATAGAACAACGCGATTGGATTAAGCAGCGTGATAAAATCGCAGAAGAAAAATCCAAGGAAGCAGAGGGTGGAACACTTGAGCCGTTCCTGTATTCGAGTGCTTTAGCTGATCTTACTAAAGAAAGATGCTATGAATTAGTAAATAATTATATGAAATAAGTGAAAACGCCCCTCCGAGTGAGTGGCGTTTTTTTCGTTTAAAGAATTTTTGAAATCACAGTATTTAGATGAGACAGAATCAGAACGGCTAATAAAAATAATCAAATAATATCTAACTCTTAAAAATTTATTAAATAATTTTAAAATTAGGTAAATTTTAGTTTCTAATTTCCAAAATTTACTTTACAATATAATTATTACCGTAAAAGGGGGACTATTTTTGAAGAAGATAGGTATTATATTAACGGCTTCGGCTTTATCGATTGGAATGTTTTCATCTGCTGTAAGTGCTGCTGGTACAGGAGGGGCACAACCATATAATGTGATGACTCAGGTTGCAGCAGTGGATGTAACGGTATCTAAGGAGGACCTGCTAAAGAAATTTAAAGCGAGTTTTCCAGGGATATTTGACTCTGTAAAGGCTAGTGAATTTTATATGCATTCCTATGAAAATCCGTATGAAAACAAAACAAGATATGATATGTCTTTTAATAAGCAAGTAAAAGGTAAGGAAATCTACGGTAGTATTGGGTTTTCTGGAGACAATTTTGAGATAGAATCTTTTCACTATGAGCCGGTGACTACCGCTGATGCTTTATTTCCTGCAAAGGTATCCAAGGATGAAGCTAAAAAAATTGCCAATGACTTTGTACAAAAGTATATCAAGGACGGAAGCTACCAGCTAACAGAAGGGATGAATGATTTTTATTATTCTCCTCAACTTCTAACTAGACCTATTCGTTATTCTTTTTCATTTAATCGAGTCCAGGATGGAATTGCTATTCAAGATCAGAATGTAAACGTAACTATTTTAGGTAGCGGAGAGATTGTAGAATTTAATCGTTTTAATACAAGTAAATCTTCAACGTTTGAAGATGTGAAAAAATTGAATGATTCAAAAGAAGCACTAGCAAAAATAAAAGATAATGTAACAGCTAAACTACAATATCAAATTACTGCATCGGATGAAATTAATAAATATGATGTAAAATTAGTTTATACGCCAGATGTGCTTAGTTTAAATGCAACAACTGGTGAATGGTTTAATAGCTATGAATTTTTAGCCGAGCACCCTGCTAAAAAGGGATATGAAATGATTGTAGAAAAGGCATTGCCTGCAAAGCAAAATGGTATCACGAAGGAAGAAGCCAAAAAAACGGCAGAGAATCTACTAAAGGTAGATTCAAGTAAGGTAAAGCTATCTATTCAATCTGTAGAAGAGACGAAGAATTACAATGGACAAGATGTAATCAGTGTTCAATATATGTATAACTACTCAAACGGTAGCGGTTCTGGATCTAATATAGAATTTGATAAGAAAACAGGAGAGCTAGTTCAGTTTCATAGTATGAAACGTGAAATAACTGAATATTTAGAAGAGAAAAAAGATGACAAAGCTATTTCCTATGAAGAAGCACTAGCTAAGGCAGTGCAATATGCTAAGGAATATTTACCTTCTAATCTTCACCAATATGCACTTCCGACCGATTCATTTTATGAAGATCCTAGGGGTCTCTATTACTTTTCATTCCCTCGAATTGTAGACGGAGTACTTGTTTCAGGAGATCAAATAAATGTGCATTTAGAAAACGATGGCACTTTAGGCGGTATAAGTATTAATAGACCACAGATTGACGAGTGGCCATCAAAGGACAAAGTGATTTCTGAAAAAGAAGCAGAAGAGATTTTCAAGAAGTCTGTTTCATTAAAAACGAGTTACATGAAAGAATATCAGAAGAAAGAAAATAATCATTATAACTTAATATATTCTCCACAGTTTAATGAAGAAGATTATCAAGTATTAGAGGCAAACACAGGTAAATGGTTCAATCAATATAATAGAGAAGTGTTGCCAGAAGTCTCTCATAAAACCGCAGCAGATGAATTAAATTATTTAATACAAGCAAAAGTATTAACGGTTAAGGATGCAAAAACCTTTAATGGAGATGCAACTGTATCGAAGGGGGAAGCCATCAAAATAATGATGAATTCCTTGACGTATATGTATTCTGGTTTTCCTGGAGGAGATTCAGAAAACGTCAAACAAACCTTTACTAATGTAGATTCTAAGCATACATCTTATCAGGCAATAGAAAGAGCGGTAGAGCTAGGAGTACTCACAGCAGACAAGTCTACCTTTGATGTGGATAGTCCGATTACTAAAGAGGAGCTATCAGTATGGTACATCCGTGCTCTAGGCTTAGAGGAAGCTGCAAAACAATCTAAAATATTCAAAAATGATTATACAGATAGTAAAAAGATTAAAGCCGAGAACGCAGGCTATGTTGTGTTGGCAGACTCTTTGGGATTAGTAAAGGCAGAGAAAAATGAATTCAACCCTACTAAGCAAGTAACCTATGCAGACCTAGCAGTTTCTACTATCCGTTTAGGACATGAAATGTCTAAAAAAGGCAGAGACTATAGATTCGGTTATTAAATTTTCAAAAAGCGGTCAAGAACGCTGTATAACGAAAAGAAACGTTGTACAAATGGAAAGAAGTTTAAAGAAGAGCCCTCTATTTGATAGAAGGCTCTTCTGTTTTGTAGAAATCGAGACTGTATCAAAAGACAGTGCAAAAACTCACCAAGATTTTCTCTTGGTGAGTTTACTTTATTATTTCAGTTTTAAATAAAACCAAACGGCATTAATGAATGTCTGAGTTTGACCCTTAATAGATGTTCCATTAAAGGTTACTAAGAAAGGATTAAGCAGTGACTGAAGCACGCTTTTACGTATACGCTCCTGTTTAAGCTCAAAAATAATGGCCTCATAGAGATCCTCTTGTTCCATTGTGAAGTTCCCTGTTGCTTTAAGATGCTTGGCCATCTCCAATAGTTCGTTTATTTCTAGCGGTTTTCTATCTATATTCATTCGCATCAAATGGAAAGTAGATTGATCGATTAAAGAAGTATTATGTTGAATCATATGGGGAATGATAAGGCCAATGTATTCAAGTAAAACCTCTACAATCCGATGGAGTGAGAATGGTGCGTTAGTTATGCGTATCGTAAACATAATGTGCTGTAGCATACCATGGAATAATATAGCGCATTCAAAGGCGTGTTCTGAAATTTCTTCTCCAAATACAGCTTTAAATCTTATGGCTAACCATTCTAATTCAAATATGCGATGCTGTAAAACCAATTTTTTTAAATCTTTTTCGTTAGAACTAAGAATGGCATCGAAGAGTGCATGAAGGTTCCGCTCTTCATTTAACTGAATGATACTATAAATCTGCTCGGTTAAAACTTGTTGGTCTTTTTCGTTTTTCCCGACCTGACTTTGCATACGAAGCTGGCTAGCATCATAACGTAATCCTTCAAGTATTTCTGCTATACAATCATTTTTAGAAGTAAAGTAATTATAAAAAGTTCCTTTTGAAATATTTGCTCGATCTATAATATCTTGTATAGATGTTTGTTGGATGCCTTTTTCCACAAAAAGCATTAAGGCTACATCTGCGACATGTCTTTTACGTTTATTCATAAGTCCTCCACTACTATACTGATGGCTTTAGTATATATTTTGTGAACATAAAGTTCAATGTTTTTAAACCTTGAGTATAAATATATTGAAATAAATGGACTAATGGTTTAATATAATTCGAGTAATGAAATAAAAAGAGAAAAATAGAATAGGGGAAGACGAAAGATGAGTAATATTGAAAATAGAAAATCTACGTACTTAATGCTTGCCGTACTGTTTGTCGGAGCATTTGTGTCGTTTTTAAATAACTCGCTTTTAAACGTAGCGTTGCCTTCCATTATGGTGGATTTAGATGTCGATTATTCCACGGTACAATGGTTAGCAACGGGTTACATGCTAGTGAGTGGAGTATTAATACCAGCATCCGCATTTTTAATAAGAAGGTTTTCAAATAGAACGTTGTTTATTACATCAATGGCGATATTCACATTAGGTACTGCTATGGCAGCATTGGCACCAAATTTTGGCCTGCTATTAACTGGTCGTATGGTTCAAGCTGCAGGTTCGTCCGTAATGGGACCATTATTGATGAATGTTATGCTAGTTGCCTTCCCACGTGAAAAACGTGGAGCTGCAATGGGGATTTTTGGATTAGTTATGATTACAGCACCAGCGATTGGCCCTACATTATCAGGGTTTATAGTAGAGTACTATGACTGGCGTGTTCTTTTTATCATGATTCTGCCGTTAGCAGTCATTAGTTTAGGCTTAGCTGTATGGAAGTTAGGAAATGTAATGCAGACGGATAAAACTGCAACCATTGACTTTGCATCTGTCATTCTTTCAACATTTGGTTTTGGTGGTTTATTATATGGTGTCAGCACAGCAAGCTCAGCAGGTTGGGATGACCCAATTGTATTAACAACCTTAATAGTCGGAGCTGTATCTTTAGTAATTTTTGTTGTACGTCAGCTGAAGCTAGACGAACCACTATTAGATTTGCGTGTATATAAATATCCGATGTTTACTTTAGCGTCTATAATTGCTGTTGTTAACTCGGTAGCAATGTTCTCAGGTATGATTTTAACACCGGCGTATGTACAAAATGTACGTGGCATTTCACCTCTTGACTCAGGTTTAATGATGCTACCTGGAGCAATTATTATGGGAATCATGTCTCCGATTACAGGGAAATTATTTGATCGGTTTGGACCACGTCTTTTAGCGATAATCGGATTAGTTATTACAGCAATTTCGACGTATGAATTGTCCACGTTACAAATAGATTCTTCATACTTATATATTATTTCTATTTATACAACTCGCATGCTTGGGATGTCTATGGTTATGATGCCTATCATGACCAATGGTTTGAATCAGTTACCAACACGCTTAAACCCGCATGGTACAGCTGTTAATAACACTGCTCAACAGGTTGCTGGTTCTATAGGTACAGCAGTTCTAGTATCAATCATGAATTATGTGACTACAAAAGAAGGGGAAAGTCTGATGTCTAAAGTAGACCCTGCTACTCTTACTGAGCAATCTATGGGATTATTAGGTCAACAAGCCCTCCTAGCAGGTATTCAATATTCTTTCCTTGTAGCATTGGTTATGAACATAATCGCATTAATATTAGCCTTCTTCTTAAAACGAGTAGATGTAAGCCCTGCTGCACTTCGTAAGCTAGAAGAAGAAAATCAAGTAGAAACAACAAAATAAAGTATATAATTTTGGCCTCCTTCTATATAGAAGGAGGCTTTTTATATGTAAGTGCAAAGTTCTATTTAGGTAATGGAAGTACGCTTAGCCCATAAAAAACAGGATTTAACTAGAGAAAAATAGGGTACATGAAAAATACAACAAAAGTAAAGGAGGACATACTATGAATCACTTAAAAGCACTTCTTATTAAATTTGTCATGATTGCAGTAGTCCTTATTGTGGTTTTGACGCTCATTTTTGATGTTCCATTTATGGATTCTATTTGGACTAGCTTAGTATTAACTGTATTAGCTTACATTTTAGGAGACTTTCTATTATTCCGTCTTGCGGCAAATCGCTCCAGTCAGAATGTCCGTAATATGATAGCGACAGGCGGAGATATTATTATTGCGTTTCTAACTATTTGGTATATGCAAGTTGCTCTAGTAGATGCCAACGGATCTATTGCACTTGGTTCATTTATCGCTGCGGTTATTATCGGTGCAGGCGAATGGTTCTTCCATAAATACTTGGATGGAAATGTAGTTTCTAAAAACACTCGAACAACAGCTGATTTAGAAGCAGATTATAAAAAATAACCTTAAAAAATCCCTTTCAGAAATTCGAAAGGGATTTTTTTAACATAAAGTAAGAAAAGACTTCTAGTGAAACAGGATTGTAGTAAAAAACTTCTGGATTGTAGTAAAATACGGCATGATTGTCGTAAAAAATGAAGGAATTGTCGTAAAAGGTGAGTGGAAACTTCTAGTGGAACTGGATTGTCGTAAAAACCGCTGGGATTGTAGTAAAATACGGCACGATTGTCGTAAAAAGTGAAGACATTGTAGTAAATAAGAGCAATCCTTAGGTAAATAGCTCTCAACAGTTGGTTTATTCCTCTGCAAATTATTTGAAGTTCTTTTAAAAACTTACTAGCCAAAACCTACAACAAAATAGAATCCACTTTATCAGGAATTAAAAATAAGGGCTATCCCCCAGAATGCGAGAATAGCCTTTAATTTGTATAACCTTCATAAATCTTCTGTAATCTCTCTTCGAATTGACTCATATGGACAATACGCGCTTCCCGTAAATATTCTTTCCCATCTATAAATAGAAGCAGCGCAGGGACTGAAAAAACAATGAACCGTTCTGCAATCTCTTCCACTTCTGCGGAATTGATATGTGCAAGCTGTATTTCCGGAAAATTTTCCATTAGTTTCCCGACCTGTGGTAAAAGGGCATGACAAACACTACAGTCTGTATGCGAAATATAAATAAAGGATAATGGATTGCTGGAAATGAAACTGTCCACAGCTTCAATTGTGTGCAACTCCTCGAAAGTTCTCATTTTGCTCCACCTTTCTGTGCATAGTTTAGCCACCCATTAGACAAAAGTAAAGAAATCTACAGGAAAACTCATTCTCCGTAAATCAACCTTGCTCTTCAACAGAGCTGTTAAAAGACTCACTTTTACTTTCATCAATTCCTACAGCTCAATACCCACTATTTCAAGCTAACTGTTTTTTATTTAGCTTACCTAAAGCGGTATATGGTAATTGATCGACGAACACTATTTCTTTTGGCAGTTGAAGACGAGAGACCCTTAGGCTAAGCCATTCTATTAAGATGTCCTTTGTTACATACTCAGTACTGCTCTTTAATTCTACATATGCTACTAATCTTTGGCCGTACTGCTCGTCAGGTATGCCAACAATAGCAACTTCCTCTACTGAGGGATGAAGTATTAATACTTGTTCCACTTCAATGGGATAAATATTGACTCCAGCAGAGATAACTAAATCGTCTGTTCTTCCACACAAGAAATAATAACCATTCGAATCTCTATAGCCCAAATCTCCGGTTTCTATCCAGGACGCACCTTTGTTTTTCATAGACCATTTATTTTTTATACAAAACTGACCAACCTGTCCTTCCTTTAACGGCTTCCCGTTGTGGATGGTCTGTAGTCGCACTCCTTTAACCAATCGGCCGATAGTGTAAGAGGAGTATTGTAAATCCTGAGGAGTAGCAATTATATTAAGCCCTGCCTCCGACGTTCCATAAAGGTTGTACAATACTTGCCCTAATTTGTTGTTAACCTCAGCTATCAGCTTAGCATTTAGCTTGGCTCCACCTGAAGCAATACATTGTAGAGAGCTTAAGTCATTGGAAGAAACCTGAAGTAATTTATGAATCATAAGCGGAACGACTGTGATTACTTCGACCTTATGCTCACTAATAATTTTACTTGCCTTTTCTGCTCGAAAGTTCTCGGAAATTATCGTTTTTTTCCCTAATGCAATAAACGTAAGCAATATAGCTATTCCATAACCATGGTATAGTGGCGTCGCTATATAAGCTGTTTGGTATTGCATTAACTTCAAGCGTTTTAAAAGGGTTAAAAACGGATTTAAGTAATTAAGAATAGAAGGTTTATGGATTGCTTCTTTAGGTGTACCAGTTGTGCCTCCAGTTAGTAAGACGAGACTACTTTTAGAGGACTTTTTGAGTGGTACTTCTCTCATTTTTATATTTTCATTAATATTGCTAGCAAAGTTACTAATAATAGCTTGATGGGATAGATGATGCTCGTCTATGAGTGAAAATGCTTCTTCATCGTGTATGTATAAGTCAAAATTATAGGCATCAACCAATTGTTTAAACTGATTCTTACTTATATCAGGATTAAGTAAATAAATGTTCGCTCCAAGGCGAGAAACAGCAAAAATAGATTGCACAAAATAGTGATGATTCTTACAGAGAAAGGCAACTCGTAGCTCAGTGCCTATATGGTAATTGTTTTTTAAATAAATCGAAGCTACTTCGCATTGCTTAGCTAGTTGGCTATAAGTAAAGCTTTCCTTGTCACTGACTAACGCGATTTTATTTCCATATTTTTTTTCCGCCAGTCGCACTAAAACCATTAAGTTAATACCTTCTGTATAAATAGTAGAGATTAAACTAAATAATCCAAGAGGTGAGAGGAGGCCCATCTTCCATAATACTTGTAATAAGGAACCAATCATTTGTTCAACCCTCTTTTCAGTAAAAGCCTAGGTAATATTTTTTCCAAAATTCTTCGACCAATCAACGAACCAATCTGACCAATGAATAGCCACCATGGCTTATAGATTTTGTTTTTGGTATACATGGATTTCGCAATAATATTCGCTACATGAACTGGACTCATGGCAGGAGTATTCCGGTAAGCGGCAGTAGGCTCGATCATTGGAGTCTTCACTAATGGAAGATAAATGGAGGTAGTCGAGATACCTTTCCCGTTTAACTCTGGAGCAGCTGAGCGAAACCATGTATCAAAGGCAGATTTAGATGCCTGGTAGGCTGCCCAAAAAGGTATAGGAAGAAGTAATGCATTAATGGTAGATACATTTATGATTTGTCCCTTATTCTTTTCTAATAAAGGAACTGTAGACAAGAGTAATTGAACCGGAGCAAAGTAATTAATAGCCATTGTTCGAGTAAAATCATGATAACGTTCTAAGGATTTTTCAATGGATCGGTTGATTGATAATCCAGCATTGCTCACAATAATATCTATTCCATCAGGTTGTCGATGTAAAAAGTATAACAGGTTGTCCATTTCTACTATTTCTCTCAGATCGGCAGAAAAGACACTAACTTTGGCATTGGATTGTTCAATTTCTGCTTTTATTAATAATAGTTGTTCCTCGCGTCTAGCTACTAAAATGAGGTGGGCGTTTATATCTTTTAAAACAAACGCTAGCTCTTTTCCAATCCCCGAGCTGGCTCCAGTGATAAGAATTGTTTTACCTTCAAGCTTCCTATGAAGTTTTTTTTCATTCAAAAGAGTTGAACAAAACAACAATTTTTCTATGTGGTTGTATCTATGCATTAAAACAATCCTTTTTATTAGAAAATTTAGATAGTTATATTTTAACACTTGGATTATAAATAAAGTATAAATAAAATTTAAAGTTAAGAAATGTTGACTTCTAAGTTTTATATATGATATTATTATCTCGAATTAAAGATATATGAAGTTGAGGTAACTTTGATATATATCTCGAATTCGAAATATAAGGGTTAGAATATTTGGCGTTCTAAAACTAGGAGGCTAATAAGTATGAGTTTATGGAATAAACTTTTTGGACAAAATAACAAAGAAAAAGAAATAGGAGGAAAAGAAATGTTAAAAATAGGTATTATTTTAGGGTCAACTCGTGAAGGACGCTTAAGTCCACAAGTAGGTAACTGGGTGAAAGAATTAGCAGACAAACGTGGAGATGCTCAATATGAGATTATTGATATTGCTGACTTCAAACTTCCATTATTAGGAGAAGCTGGCGGAGACGCTTCAGGTGCTGCTGCTTGGTCTTCAAGAGTAGCTGATTGTGACGGATTCGTATTCATCGTTCAAGAATATAATCACTCTATTACTGGTGCATTGAAAAATGCTTTAGATTATCTTCGTGTAGAATGGAACAACAAAGCTGCAGGTATCGTATCTTACGGTTCAGTAGGTGGAGCTCGTGCAGCTGAACACTTACGCGGAATCTTAGGGGAATTACTAGTTGCAGATGTTCGCGTACACCCAGCTTTATCATTATTTACTGATTTTGAAAATGGTACTGATTTCAAACCAGCTGCAGTTCAAGCAGATTCTGTAAATCAAATGTTAGACCAAGTTATTCCTTGGGCAACAGCTCTAAAAACAATTCGATAATAAGAAAAGCGCAAGCACCTATTACTGCCCCGACAAGCAAATGGGGAAAAGCGAGGAGGCAGTTCCTCAGCCACCGGAGCTTTTAACCATTTGACCTCGAGGGGCAAGGCAGCTTTTCAGTAAAAAATCCACACTTCTAGAAAATAGAAGTGTGGATTTTTTTGTGTTTAAAATAGCGATAAGAATGACTTTTATTTGAGTATAGGTAATTCTTCAGGTGGATGAGATAATTGATAAGTGGAGCACAAATAACTGCGAACAAAAGAAGAATGTGTCATAGTAGAGAAAACTAGTATTATTTTTGCAAAAGGAGTTCCAAATGTCTTATTTAGAAATTGGGAGAATAACGATTCCTGCGATATGGATAATTGTAATAGGAGCAGTCTTTATAAGTTCTTTTCTCTATCGAGTTGCTTTAAAAGAAAAAGTAGGAGAATGGGTTAGTAATGCATTTTTTACTTATATTCTTGTGTGGAAGCTATCCTATATTTTATTTAACTTTTCGTTAGTTAGCCAAATGCCGCTATCAATCGTTTATTTTAATGGAGGAACTAAAGGGCATTTTCTTGGTATCCTTGCAGTAATTATCTATGTGATAGTTGTTGCTAAAAAGAAACCCCGGCTATATATGGAGGTACCGTATTTTCTGTTGTTATTTTTTGCTACTTATGAATTCATGAACAATATAGCAAACGAAAATATTATAATAGCTATACTATTTCTAGTAATTATCATAATCCAAATTGTTTTACATAGAAAAAAAGCAGAGTGGATGAGGGAAGCATTTACACTGTTATTTGTTGTTCAGCTTTTGCTAGTCACTATAAATGATTCGATCTTTTCCATCAAAGCCTTCACTTTTATAGGCTTTTATTTACTTTCAATGTGGATTAAATTTTTCAGAGAATAAGGCAGTTCCATTTAATGTGGGCTGCCTTTTTATTTGTTTGTTCCTTTGTATATAGACCGGACAGACTTCTTTGCAATTTAAGGTCATTATCTTCAACATATCTTATGGTAACTTTTGTATATAATACACGACTAATGCAAAAAGGGGGGACAATTATTTGAAGGTAGCACTTTTAGTGATGACAGCTGTCCTAAATCTGTTTTATTGGTCCGGAGAAGGGGAGAAGATAGCATCTATAAAGAAAAAAGAACAATTGGATCAGTCTGTGATTAGACAAAAACCACCGAAGCTAGCTGTCACTATAGGAGAAATCCCCATTAAAGTCTTTCTGTCTGGCTATGGATGGAGTTACAAAGATTCAAATGGTGATTGGATGACAGTAGAGACCCATGCTATAGAACCTACGAGTGTAAAGAATATAGAGAAAGCACCTGTTGTCGAGGTGGGAGAAAAAATGGAATTCACCTTTGAGATCGCTCCTCAAAGCTTTGATGCTTTTCTATTAGAATCAGAAATTGGTCTAAAAGGGGAGCTATCCGAAATTAGTACTGGCGAACTGAAGGGAAGGGCTTCTTTTCAAGTAATCGCCGAGTGGGAGCAAGGAAGAGGTAGCTATTTGTTTTATGTAGATTTTCAATGAAGGAGCATTTGGATGATGCGTTTATTAATAATAGTCGTTCTATTGTTTGCTGGCTGTAATGTCGAGACTCCCCTCCAAGCTAAAACCTTTCAGACGTTTTATGAAGATGGAAGTACTGGACAAATGAAAACAATAGAAGACCAAGAAAAAGTCAATGAGTTCCTCCATTTAGTGAATGAGGTTGAATTTATACCGCATGAAGATCAGGAAGGAAGCGTTGGCTGGAGATACGCTGTTTACTTGTATGATGGAAAGACAGTTTTTAATACAGACTTATCTAATATCCAAAACCAAGTTTATCATTCCAAACCTAATATTATTCCATTGGTTGATACTTTTTATAAGGAGTTAAATATAGAAGAAAGCCCCATCACAGAATGATGAGGCTGGTTTGAACTATTAAGAAATAAAATATTGTTATCTTTTCGTACCTCGGAAGCCTGCTGCTTCAGCTTCTTCCTTGCTACAAAACATCTCTTCAGCAATTGTCATTTCGTAATATTGTTGTCCAGGTGTATGATAGATTTTTTCACCTTTAGAATTGATATTGCCTTTAATCGTACAACCAGCATCGTTGTTTTTTGTTGAATCTGTTTCAGTAACTTTTTCTGACTCCTCAATCGCCTCTTTATCGTAGCCTCTATCTGTTACATAATTCTCGACAGACCATATGCCAACCGCTTTTTGTTGAGCGGACTTTTGAATAGATTCGAACCAGTCAACATGCATTGTATTCGGGGCGTATATATATGCCACCCGAGCAAGTCCTTCTTTTAATAATTCTTCTTGGACACTCTTGCCATCAGCAGTGTAAATGTAGGCGAGGAGACGATTATACTTATCTCTATAAGAGACGTCAAACTCTAAGAAGACCGTATCTTGTCCCTCTAGTAGCTGTTTCGTAAAATCCTTTGCCTCCTGTCCAAAAGGCTGTACTCCAAGCTTTGGATGATTAGTTTCAGGAGTGTCTACCAATAAAAAACGAACATTTTCATTTGCACCGTTGTATTTTATTTTAATCGTATCTCCATCAATCACGCTGACTAACGGAAATTCTTCAAATTTAGATATATCGTGAATGGTACCTGGTGACGTGACCTTTGTTGGTTCTTTTTCAGTTTGTTGAGTTTCCTCAGTTGGTCCTGTAAATGGAGTTTCTTCCACTAGTTCATCTATACTGCTGCATGCCCCTAACAAAATGGTTAAGGACAACAAATACATAATCCATTTTTTCATATCAATTACCTCTCTCTTTCAATCGGTCACTATCTTAACATACAAATAAAAGGAAGAGGAAGAGAAAATGCAGAATACAGTACGTTAGACGTAGCTTTTTTCCATTAAAAATATATTTTATTTCCATTGAACGTTTTCTTTAAAAAGAGAGTCTAACAGATACGAAAGAGGGGGAGCGAAAATGGAGCACCTAGTTAGGAGAGCAATCGCTGGAGATGACGATGCTTTCTTACAGCTAATGCAAATACATCGTGATGTTTTATATAAAACAGCCTTCATCTATTTGAAAAATGAGCATGAAGTATTGGAGGCTCTTCAAGAGGTGACTTATCGAGCTTATACAAAGCGTCATCAAGTGAAGGAGTCATCTTTTTTTCAAACATGGCTTGTAAGAATACTGTTGAATTATTGCATGGATACATTGAAGAAACAAGGGAAGCTAGCATCCTTAAATGAATATGTAGAAAAAGAAGAAAATACTTCTAACCCAGATCTCAATTTAGCACTTCAAGCCCTGCCAACTGCACAGCGAGAGCTTATTCATTTAAAATACTTTAATGATTTAAAGGTTAGTGAAATAGCTAGAAGGCTAAAAATTCCAGAGGGGACAGTAAAATCAAGGTTACACCATACATTAAAGAAAATTCGTGTGTTCATGGGTGAGCGAGGGGGGATATTTGATGAGCGGTATAAAAAAGGTACAGCAATTAATGGATCAGCAGATGGAGGTAATCCAGGTTAGTCAATCTACTGGAAGTGCCATATTAAATGGTATCAAGCTAGCCCAGAGAAAAAAACAACGCAAAACAAAAATAGTTTTTAGCTTATCAGCAGTAGCCGTGCTGTTCCTTGGCTTTACCTTTATGACCCGAATCTCCCCAGCCTTTGCTCAGGTTTTTGAGAGCATACCTGGCTTAGGTGCTATTGTAGCAATTATTGAATACGACAGAGGGGTAGAAGACAGTGTTCAAAATAACTATTTTGAGGAAATTGGTGTATCCAACACAGAAAACGAGGTTACCTTTACATTAGACGGTGTCATTGCAGATGAAACTGGAATGTTACTTTCCTATACCCTAGAGTCTCCTCAATCCGTTAATGATTATCGCTTAGCTAATACTGTACTGCTACAGAATGAGGAAGAGTTGGGTCTTGTATATGTAACTTCAGATTTTGCGCAAGATGAACAAACCAATGAAATAAAGAACACGATTAGAATTTCTGATCCGAGTAGTGTAATCGATTATTCTAATCCATTCTTTGAATTAGAAGTGTCCGTTATAGGGCAGGAGGAACTAAAATTTGTAATACCTTTTACATTAAATAATAAAATAGCAAAACCAAAGAAATATAATATCAATCAAGAGGTGGTAGTAGCTGGGCAAAAGTTTACGGTTGAACAAGTGAAAATTTCACCCTTGCATGCTGCTATTGAGATAGAAACAGATAACCAAAACGATATGGTCATTTTTGATTTCCTTTCCATTGAATTGCAAGATGGAGATGGGGATATGTGGGGAAATGGATCTTCTTCCATTAGTGGTTTTGGGAGTGCAGATAATACGAAAAGAACGTTTTTTTTGGAAAGCAGTTATTTTCAGGAACCAAAAGAGTTATTTTTAGTCATTGGTGATTTAGTCGCTTTACCAAAGGATGAGCGAGAGGTCGTCATAGATTTTGATAAAAAAGAGGTTGTTTCTATGTCCGAGCAGTATCCGTTACAGCTTGAAAATATAAGCGAAGAAGGATTCGCAGTAAGACTAGATGAACATATACATTATAAGCACACTCTTTTTAATAATGGATTAGATACAAATGGAAAGAATATCGTGCTAAGCGTATCTAATAGATTCTCTGATACGGAGAATTTTCAAGTATTTACCTTAGAAAAAGGAATGTATGAAAATCCAGTGACCTTTGAATTGCAGGGATATCCTAATTATTTGGAGAATGATATAAGCATCAAGATAAAATAGGATGATAAGTAATGGAAGATATAAAAATAAAAAAACTTTTATGGATGTTTCCGATCGTGTTTCTTCTTCATGATGTAGAGGAAATTTTGACAGTAGAGAAATTTATTCTGCCACTTCCCTTTCAAGTAACAGAAGAAGAATTTGCGCTTGCCTTTAGCTTGCTATGGGTGATTGTTACTGTGGGATGTTTAGTCACTGCAGCAAATAAAAGATTTTTAGGGATGGCTCCTAGTTCATTTTTAATGCTGATGGTTGGAGGAATTTTTTTAGCGAATGGAATTGGTCATGTACTTCAAGGTATTTTTTTTCAAAGGTATGTGCCCGGCCTAATTACTGCAGTTATACTTTTAATACCGTTTTGCGTATATAGTATTCGTGTATTGCTAATAACTAAAATGATTAAGGGAAAACAATTACCTCTATATATAATGCTCGGATTTATATTACAAACCCCTTTTGCTTTTACAGCCTTATTGATAGCAAAGTATTTGCTAAGTTAAAAATTAATACCATTTAGTTTCTTTTTATGGGATAATTAGGTAAAAATATTCAGGAGGTTATATGGCACTTTTATTAGGAGTTTTATCTATGCTGTGTGGTTCTCTTTTGATGTCTGTAAAGGTTGAAATGCTTGATAATTCGTTCTTAATGGTTTACGGGGTGGGGCTATTTTTTTTAGGTGCAATGGTACTTAGCTCGAGGAAAACAAGGAGAGTAAAGAAGCCTGTTAACTCCAAAATAATTCGTATATTCATGCTAATTTTGGGGCCAGTCATTGTGCTAAGCGGAGTTTTATTAGGGGAATATCTTTTAATATACTTAGGTTCTTTACTATTTTTATTTGGAGCTATCTTTTTTATCCTGAAAATCGAGCTTTTGGAATGGAATGTTAAGCCACTAGTAATATGCAAATATATGATTATTTTTGGAATGATTATTGTGGTGAGTACAATTATAGGATTGCAAAATGAAAGCTTAAGGTCCTTTGGGTTTATTCAGTTAATATTAGGCGTTATTTTTGCCTTGATTGAAAGCGTGAAGGAAATAAAACCGCCTGCTAAGCAAATGCCATCTTAAGCAAAATAATATATTTTTTCTCCGAATGAGGGTACGCTAAATGTGTAAGGAAAAATGTGTACATAAGGAGAGATTCGCATGCAAGCAATTAAAGGGAAAACGGCATTGATTACTGGTGCAGGTCGAGGCATCGGTCGTGCAACAGCCTTAGCATTCGCTAAAGAGGGGATCAACCTTGGACTTTTGGGAAGATCAATAGAAAATTTAGAGGCAGTTGCAAGTGAATTGCAATCGTACGGTGTGAAGGTTTCTTTAGCTACTGCAGACGTTTCCAATATGGAATCTGTGAATGCTGCAGTTGAGAAAATTCGTGGCGAGCTAGGTCCAATTGAAATTTTAGTAAACAATGCTGGGATTTCAAAGTTTGGCAAGTTTCTTGAAGTAGACCCAGAAGATTGGGCTAAAATCATTCAAGTGAATGTCATGGGTGTTTACTATGTAACAAGAGCAGTATTACCAGATATGATTGAAAAAAATGCAGGAGATATTATCAATATTTCTTCTACTGCTGGCCAAAAAGGTGCTCCAGTCACAAGTGCTTATAGCGCCTCAAAAGCAGCAGTTATCGCACTAAGTGAATCATTAATGCTAGAAGTAAGAAAGCAAAATATCCGTGTAGTAACATTGACACCAAGTACTGTCGCAACAGATATGGCAGTTGAATTAAATCTTACAGATGGCAATCCAGAAAAAGTTATGCAGCCAGAAGACATTGCTGACTTCATGGTAGCCCAGCTGAAGATGAATCCAAGAATTCTACTGAAATCAGCTGGATTATGGTCAACTAATCCATAAATCTTAAATGAAGATCGTGATGAAAATCACGATCTTTTTTGTTTACGACAATATTGATATGGATTACTATAATCCCCCAATAGATTACGACAATACAGGCTTGAATTACTACAATCGCCCAATGGATTACTACAATCATTGCTTGGATTACGACAATCACTCCTCGAATTACTACAATCCCCTCAAAGTGAATTTCATTAAAACTATTTCTTTATTAATGTATAAAAAAAACATAAATATGGAATATTCTGATTCTATCTAGCATATAAATAAGTAGGTTTGTGTTTTTCTATAAAAGGGAGGAGACTTAAGAGCTAAATTATGTTCAAGCAACCTATTCCATAGGGGAAATTAATAGACAAGCATAGGGAAGATAGATAAAAAATATGAGATTACAAAATGGGGGACAATCTTGGTTAAATTAAATAAGCTTGGGATCATCTTGACTTCATCTGCATTGACCGTTGGATTATTTTCTACTACTGCTAGCGCGGCAACTACGGGATTGGGGCAGCCGGATAAACCGTTAGTTCAGGTAGCATCTTCAGAGGTTGTTTATACGAAGGAAGATTTGATTAAAAAGTTTCGCTCGTATTTTCCAAAGCAATTTGATTCATTAAAAAGTAGTGACTTTCAAATGAGTAGTGGCAGCTATTACTTCCCAGAGGATGAGACAACTCGATACAATCTAAGCTTTACTCAAACGGTTGAAGGAAAAAGAGTATATGGCAACGTGGGATTTGTTGGTGAAAATTTAGACATCGAACATTACTCGTACTCACCACCAATTGGATCGGATGCCTTATTTCCAGCGAAGGTTTCCAAGGATGAAGCAAGAAAATTAGCAGAAGACTTCGTTAAGAGTTTGTTGAAGGAAGACTCATACAAGTTAGAAAGTGATAACAATTATTATTATCCAACTCGCATTTTAACAGAGCCTATTAATTATTCCTTCTCCTTCTCAAAAACCAAAAATGATATTTCAATATCGGATAACCGCGTGGAAGTGACGATTCTTGGAAATGGTCAAATCACTAATTTTTACAAATATCCATCCAAACAAGAAAAGAACACTTTTGACGAAGTAAAAAACATTAAGTCTGAAAAGGATATATTAAGTAAATTAAAAGAAAATGTTAAAGTAGAGCTTCAATATCAGGTGAATGTGGATTACCAGTCAGGAGAGCGCACGGTTAAGCTGATTTATCAACCAACGGGTAATTTTATTGGGGTCCATGCTTCAACTGGCAAATGGTTAACTGCAAATGGATTGACAGATAAATTTCCTTCAAAGACAAAGGTTACAAAGATTGTAGAGAAACCTCTACCTGCAAAACAAAAGGGAATAACGGTAGAGGAAGCTAAAAAAGTTGCAGAAAAGCTCCTACAAAATAAATCAGATAAATTGAAGCTAAGCATCCAATCAATTGATGAGATTGAAAATTATAATGGTCAGACTGTTTACAGCATTCAGTACATGTATAACCACAAAAATGGTGGAAGTGGTGCTAGTATTGAGATTAATAAAGCTACTGGAGAAATTGTTCAATATCATAATATGATGGGATATTTACTTCAAGAGCTAGGAGAAAAGCAAGCGGTAGCAAAGCCAATTTCTCAAAAGGAAGCCTTAGCGAAAGCAACAGCTTTTATCAAAGAATGGATTCCTTCTTCCTTGCATAACTTTAGCATGCCAGTTGACGAGCCATACTATGATGAAGGAATGGGAACATTTAACTTCTCCTTCCCTCGAGTAGTAAATGGAATACTAGTAAATGGAGATATGATTAATGTAGGTGTTTCTGCAGATGGCTCACTAAGCAGCCTATATGTAAATGAACAAAAAATAGATGAGTGGCCTTCTGTAAAGGATGTACTTCCTGAGAAAGAGGCAATGGCAATCTTAAGTAGTTCTTTAAAGGTAAAGTTAAATTATACAAAGCAAATGCAAAAGAAGGATAATAAGCATTATGATTTACTGTATGTGCCTGTCTACAACGATAGCCTTTACAGTACACTAGATGCTAAGACCGGTAAATGGAGCAGCCTATATGGAGAGCAAAGCTCAGTGGTTGTTTCACACCCGACTGCTGAGGAAGAACTCAATTACTTAATTAGCACGAAGATTTTAGATGTGAAGGATGCCAAAACCTTTAATGGAGATGCTGCTATTTCAAAAGGTGATGCACTTAAAATTCTGATGAATTCTCTCACCTACTTCTATGAGGGAAGATATTATTATGAAAATGAAGCAATGGAGCAAACGTTTGATAATATCGATCCAAAGCATCCATTATATCAAGTAATTGAAAGAGCGGTTGGATCTGAAATTCTGAACGTAGAAGGCAAAAAATTTGATGTAGACTCACCAGTAACAAGAGAAGAACTTTCTACATGGTATATTAGAGTACTCGGCTTAGAGCATGCTGCAAAGCACTATGATATATACAAGGTAGACTTCGCTGATACAAAAAATATAAATCCTGATTACATTGGATATGTCGCTCTAGCAAATAAATACGGGCTATTTGAGACATCTAAAAATCAATTTAATCCTAAGCAAGAAGTGACATATGCGGAAATGTCGGTTTCTACTATTCGTCTAGCTCATGAGATTGCTAAAAAGGGAAGATATATTAATTATTAAATAATGCGAGCCCTCGTGTAAGCGAGGGTTTTTATTGTGGTCAGAGGTTTAAAATATTTACAATTGGGGTTGTTATAAAATGAATAAATGGATTACTTTTGATTTGGATGGAACCATTATGCAAAACCCTTTTGTTAGTCATGTGTTTCCAGAGATACAGCGTATCATCCATGAGAAAAAGAGAGATTCTGTAGATTGTGTAGAAGCATTTATCCTAGAGCATCAAACTCTATTGAGCCAGGGAAAATTTGTTGAGGCATATGACTGGGAACAAATTGTGAATTCATATACTAATAGCATAAACCTGAACCTCCCGATTAATGTGGAAGAGATAGTGAAAAAATATTGTATGCCAACCTCAATCTATCTCTTAGAAGAAGGAATTATAGAAGTTCTGCAGGAGTTAAAGCGAAGGGGATATTCACTGGCAGTTATAACAAATGGTTATTTAAAATATCAGCTGCCTGTATTGGATGCTTTAGGGCTTACTGCATGTTTTGATAAAATAATTACCCCTGATACAGCTGGCTATGCTAAGCCAGATACAAGGGTGTTTAAGGAGCTTCAAGCAGTTGTAGCACATATAGGAGATCGAATTGATCACGATATTATTCCAGCAAACCAGACGGGAGTAAGGACTGTATGGATCAATAGGAGCCTACCAAACCACTTCAAGCAAGTAAAGTCCAATGCAAGAGCGGGATCTGAAGGAATGGAGGATATTCTCCTAGCTAAGCTCGCAAAGGAATCAAATAATAATGTAATATCTCTCCCAAGCGAAGCTATCCCAACACACGTAATTTTTAGTATTACTGAGCTTTTGGATATTTTGACATAAGCCTCACTGTATTTGAAAAATTAATTAATTGCACTTATTAACAAAGATTGGTAATTTATATATTAGAAAATTAGAGTGGGGAGTAAGGGATATGGAGCAATTCATTCAACCGATTCAATACAACATCCTAAAGGAACAAGCAAAAAAGTTAGTGAATGGGCTTGGAGTTACTAAGGATAAAGCAGTTATCAAAGCTTTAAAGGAACTTGTCCAAGAAAAAAACAGTGAGGCCTTTACGGATTTAAACAAAGAACAGAAGCTATTAATCGATAAAATTTTAGACCTAGAGAACAAGGAACAGTTAGAAGCCTTTTTAAAAGAACTAAGAACTTTAGTAATTCCTTTTCCAGAGGTTTCGGAGCATACGATAAAAAAATTCTTTCCAAAGGATAAAAAACTAAAGGCCCCTAAACAAAGCGTAGAAGAAAGAATTGGTTCAGTCTATTTCTGTATCACCGATAATGGTACTAATCGAAAGTATATAATATACGAAAAAGATGGCCAATTACATGGAAGACGTGGAACATATGGTAACCAAGTGAAGAAAGGAATTTGTGCCATCTGTAATCACCTCGAAGACGTCACTATGTTTATGGTGAGTTCGAAAAAAGGAAATGAAGGAACATTTACGAAACAAGGAAATACCATTTGCGTGGATAGCATACGATGTAACGAAAATATTACAGACGCCTCTAAGCTAACAGAATTTTTAAGTGGTTTGAAATAATTTGAAATGCTCTTTGATGGAAGAAACTTTGTCAAAGAGCATTTTTTAGATGAAGGAGTAAGAGAAAAGATAATTCTTTTTAGGAGTTGGCATGAATTTCATTGCCTGCTCCTTTTTTCTGTTCTTTAATGTGGGACTAGACAATATACATGGTGTATAGGAATTATTGAGTGTGATAAAAGAGGTGCAAAGGGGATAAAAAGTATGTTTTCTAGGTTTTTTTCTAAGCAGAAGTTACGCATCTTCGCCCCTGTAAGTGGGGAGGTACTTTCTTTAGATGATGTTCCAGATCCGGTGTTTAGTCAAAGGATGCTAGGAGATGGAGTAGCCATCATGCCAAGTGGAGGAAATATTCATGCTCCTTGTAGTGGGACAATTATACATCTTGCTAACACAAAGCATGCTATTGGTCTACGAACAGACGATAATACAGAGCTTCTGATCCATGTTGGATTGGAAACTGTTTCCTTAGGGGGACAAGGCTTTACTGCTTGTGTAAAAGCAGGGGAAAAGGTGGAAAAAGGTCAGCTGCTACTAAAGGTGGATTGGGATTTTCTACAGGAGAATGCCGCCAGTCTGGTGACACCTCTTGTCATAACTAATAGTGCAGAAAAGACTGTTCAATTAGAACAAGTACAACATTGCGAACAGGGGAAAACGGTTTTGATGACCACTTTCTCCAATTGAACAAATTAAAAGAAATTTGGAGGTGAGCAGAGCTAGTTAATTGTTTTGGCTTAAGCAATCATTTTAAAGATTCCCTAAATCTATAAGGAGAATAGGAGATGTTAAACAATGAAAAGCTATATTCAAAGGCTCGGTCGTTCATTAATGCTTCCAGTAGCTGTATTGCCCGCTGCGGCTATATTGCTGGGGGTAGGTTATTGGCTGGATCCAACTGGCTGGGGAAGTGGTAATGTAGTTGCAGCTTTCCTTATTAAAGCAGGAGGAGCAATTTTAGATAATTTAGCAGTCCTGTTTGCGGTCGGAGTTGCAATTGGACTTTCCAAGGAAAGAGACGGCGCAGCAGCGCTTAGTGGTTTGGTTGCATTTTTAGTCGTAACGACTATGCTATCTCCAGGTACAGTTTCCTTGCTCCAAGGAATTGATGTAGGCGAGGTAGATGCATCATTTGAAAAAGTGAATAATGCATTTATAGGGATACTTTCAGGAATTATAGCTGCAGCTATGTTCAATCGCTTCAGTCATGTAAAGCTGCCGGACTTCCTTGCTTTCTTCAGTGGTAAGCGAATGGTGCCAATCGTTACTTCGTTTGTGATGCTTGCTGTTTCCGTAGCACTATTCTTTATTTGGCCAATTGTTTACGGAGGATTGGTTTCATTTGGAGAAACTATCAGCGGATTAGGTGCAGCAGGAGCAGGGCTGTATGGATTCTTTAATCGCCTTTTAATCCCAACCGGCTTACATCACGCGTTAAACGCTGTTTTTTGGTTTGATACGATTGGAATAAGTGACATTAAAAATTTCTGGTCGAGCTCTGGTGTCAAGGGCGTAACAGGAATGTATCAAGCGGGCTTCTTCCCAATTATGATGTTCGGTTTACCAGCCGCCGCTTTGGCTATGTACCATACTGCTAAAACAAAGCGTAAAAAACAAGCTGCCTCTTTAATGCTTGCAGCTGGATTTGCCTCATTCTTTACAGGCGTAACAGAGCCTCTTGAGTTTGCCTTTATGTTCTTAGCACCAGCATTATATGTGGTTCATGCAGCTTTGACAGGTTTGTCTTTATTTATTGCAGCTTCCTTCCAGTGGACAGCAGGCTTTGGATTTAGTGCTGGATTTATCGATTATTTCTTAAGCTTGAGCATTCCAATCGCAAATCAACCTTATATGCTGATTGTCCAAGGGCTAGTATTTGCGGTCATCTACTACTTCTTATTCCGTTTCTTAATCGTCAAATTCAATTTGAAAACTCCAGGAAGAGAAGATGATGAAGTTGAACAAGTTGAGGAAACATCAACTACTGACAATAAATTTGCAACGATGGCGACTAAAATATTTGCTGGTCTTGGTGGCAAGTCAAATGTAACATCAGTAGAGCATTGTGCTACTCGCTTACGCGTTGAAGTTAGAGATATGGACCAAGTGGATCAAATGAAAATAAAGTCATCAGGAATACATGGTATTAATGTTGTCGGTCCGAAAAGCATTCAAGTAATTGTTGGAACGAGCGTGCAGTTTGTCGCTGATGAAGTAGATAAACTTCGAAAATAAAGGTTGAAATTTGGCGTATCCAGTAAATTAGAAGTTGATTCACCTAAGTGTCTAGATGAGTAAACTCACATAGTAATAAATTGAAGACTGGCCGACTTCCTTTTGGGTCTGCCTCTCTTTTTTTCTATAAACCTAACGGGGGTGAGACGATGAAAAAGCGTTTTAAAATTACAGCTCAGGAAGGTATTCATGCTAGACCGGCTGCGTTATTAGTTTCAAGTGCTGCGTCTTGTCGGTCATCAATGGAATTGAGTTTCAATGGTAAGTCAGTAAGCTTGAAGTCAATACTTTCAGTTATGACCTTATCTATTCCTGTAAATTCAACCATTACTATTTCTGCTGACGGCGACGATGCTGCTGAGGCACTAGAAAAGCTAGCTGAAGTCATACTTTCTCATGGGATTGGTGAACTATGCGAGAGTTAAAAGGGATTCCAGCTTCAACTGGTGTCGCGATTGCAAAGGCGTATAGCTTTGTAGAACCAATTCTTTCATATGATCAAAACCATATCCAGGAGGCAGAAATAGAGGTAAATAGACTTAAAAACAGCATTGCTAGTACAAAGGAACAGCTCCAGTTAATATATGCAGCAACTCGTCAACATTTGGGAGAAGAAAAGGCTGCTATTTTTTCTGCCCAGCAGCTCGTTTTAGAGGATCCTGTTTGGATTGCGGCTATTATTGAACAAATCAATGAAGGGAAAAATGCAGAGACAGCTTTAACTGAGATTACAGACATGTACAGGGCGATGTTCCTCGCACTAGATAATGATTACATGAAAGACCGAGTTATAGATATTCAGGATGTCTCAAAGAGACTACTTGCCGACTTATTAGGAGTAAAATTGCCTGATTTGAGCTTGATAGATTCTGAAATAATTATAGTAGCAGAGGACTTGACTCCCTCGGTAACTGTTCATTTGAACAAGCAATATGTTAAGGGAACTATCACTAACATTGGGGGGACTACTTCTCATTCAGCAATATTGGCTCGTTCATTAGGAATTCCAGCAATTGTAGGTACAAAAACAGGGACCTTAGATATCGAAGATGGTACATTGCTTATTATAGATGGTGAAGAGGGAAGAATAATAATCGATCCACCAGAAGACGTAAAAATGTTTTATCTTACTAAACAAAAGGTATTAGAAGAAAGAGAAGAATTGTTGAGAAATTACTTTTCCATGTCTAGTGTTACGATGGACGGGCATCAGGTTCATCTTGTTGCAAATATTGGAGCTCCTGAGGATGGAGAAACAGTTCTTTCTGAAGGTGGGGAAGGTATTGGTTTATTTCGCACCGAATTTATGTACATGAATCGCAATAGACTACCAGATGAGGAGGAACAATTTGAAGCTTATCAAGCTGTAATTTCCAAGATGGAATACAGACCTACCGTGATTCGAACAATGGATATTGGTGGAGACAAGGCATTGCCTTACTTAGAGCTCCCAAATGAAATGAATCCTTTTTTAGGTTATCGAGCTATCCGGATTAGTCTAGATAGGCAGACAATTTTTCGTACACAGTTGCGAGCTCTCTTAAGGGCAAGCAAATTCGGAAAGTTAAAAATTATGTTTCCTATGATTTCCACACTGGAGGAGTTTAGGACTGCGAAGTCAATTCTATTTGAAGAAAAAGAAAAGCTTTTAAATGCAGGAGTTATTGTATCGGAAGACATAGAAGTTGGGATGATGGTGGAAACGCCTGCAGCTGTAATGATTGTGGATTTATTCGCTCAGGAGGCTGACTTTTTTTCTATCGGAACAAATGACTTGATACAATATATGTTTGCGGCGGATCGTTTGAATGAACAAGTATCCTATTTATATCAACCATATCATCCTGCAATTTTAAGAGCAGTTCAAAAGGTTGTAGAGGCAGCACATCTTAACGGAAAATCGGTAGGTGTTTGTGGAGAAATGGCTGGTGAGCAAATTGCTATACCTCTTTTACTTGCATTAGGCGTGGATGAGTTGTCGATGGATCCTTCGGTTATTTTGAAAGCTAGGTCACAAATAGCTAAATTGAATCACGAAGAATTAAGGAAGCATATGCAGCACATATTAACATTGGCAACGGATAAGGATGTAACAGAATATGTAAAATTACATCTCCTGTAATCTTACTTCTTTTCTTTTGCCTCTAAATATGTAATGATGAAATATCAGGTGGAAAAACTTGAACAGATTAGATCATTGTTAGGAGGAGATTGGAATGGAAGAAAACACTGGTAAAGTTGAGATTGGCGATATTTTTACTGTTATAGATGAAAATGACCAAGAACAAGATATTGAGGTATTAGGTTTGTTGGAAATTGAAGGAGATACTTATGCAGCTGTTGGCTTTGCGGATGAAGTACAAAAAGAAACAGATGAAGATTTCGATGTATTTTTCTTACGTATTGAAGGCGAAGACGAGCTAGCTAACATTGAAAGCGACGAGGAATTTGAAAAAGTATCTGCGGCATTTATGGCTGCTGAAGCTGAATAATTTTCTTTTCTACCCCCACTTAAACAGTGGGGTTTTTTTATTTATAAAATTATTGATAATAGTGCCTTTCAAATGGCAGTATTAACTATACTCTATCCAAATATTGTTCATTCACTTATTGGATTAACTTATCATAAACCCCACGGAAAGTGTCCGCCTAAGCGTAAATCAAATTATATAATAGAAATTATGAAAAATAATTCTTAAATGTAATTTCTTACAATTTGATACAATAAAGATAGAATTGTATATATTTTCAATTGTTTAAGGAGGAGAACCGATGAAACATGCACTTGTAATTGGTGGCACAGGAATGCTAAGAGAAGCAACTCTACGACTTCAAGAAAAAAAATTCAACGTAACAGTGGTCGCAAGAAATCAAACAAAGATGCAAAAACTTTTAGAGGAATCCTCAGGAGCACACACAATTACACCTTTATATGTGGACTATAGCAATGAGCAGCAATGGGAAGAAGAGATACAAAAGCTTATAAAGGAAAAAGGAGAAATTGATGTAGTTATTGCATGGGTTCATTCATATGCAAGCAAAGCTTTACCAACTTTAATAAAAGCAATGTCTAAGTGGGAGCACAACTGGAAGCTCTATCACATATTAGGGAGTAGTTCGAATGTGGAAGAGACTAGAAACGGCCTTCCAATTTCACAAAATTGCTCATATTATCAAGTCCAGTTAGGATTTATGCAAGAAGGCAATACATCCAGATGGCTAACACATTCAGAAATTTCGAAAGGTGTAATAGAAGCGATTACCAGCGATCAAGAAAAGCGCTCATTTCAAATAGGTCAGATAGAGCCGAACTGAGAATATAAAGCATAAAAAAACAATGAAGAAAGAGAAGAAGTGTTATGTCTAATAACTCTAATCAAATACGAGCAGACCTAGTTCCAGATTGTCAAAATTGTTTTGGACTATGCTGTGTTGCTTTACCATTTGAGGCTTCCTCTGATTTCGCCTGCAATAAAGACGGAGGAAGACCTTGTCGGCATTTACAGTCTGAATATCGTTGTGGTATTCACAGTGAGTTAAGAAACAAAGGATATCGTGGCTGTACTGTTTTTGAATGCCTTGGAGCAGGACAGAAAGTATCTCAGCAGACCTTTAAAGGAATGGATTGGCGAGATAATCCTAACATAGCTAATCAGATGTTTCTTGCCTTGCCAATTATGCAACAGCTACATGAAATGCTTTTATATTTGTCGGAAATTCTTTCTTATGATAAAACATCTTCTTTACACAAGGATGTCCAAGTATTGATAAATAAAACAGAAGAGTTAACATCCTTGGAAATAGAAAGTCTTTTAACGGTGAATATTCCTTTACATAGGGTGCTTGTAAATGAAATCTTGATAAAAGCAAGTGAATTAATACGCTATGAAGCAATGAGAAATGGCAGCAAAAATAAAAAAAATTCCCAGCTTTCAAAAAGAGGAGCAGATTTAATTGGGGCTAAGCTTAAGCGAGCGAATTTAAGAGGTGTCAGTTTTAGAGGCGCATACCTTATTGCTTCTGACTTACGGGAAGCAAATTTACGAGAAGTCGATTGGATAGGAGCAGATTTAAGGGATGTAGATTTAAGTGGAGCCGATTTAACTGGTTCGTTCTTCCTCACTCAAATGCAAATTAATGCGGCAAACGGAGATATTTCTACTAAGCTACCCGACAGACTAAAAATTCCTACTCATTGGAGAAAATAAAATTGTTTGAAGAGTATAATTTGAGATTGATTGATAGGGTCACCATATTAATATTTTGTCGGGTAAGTATATAGCTTTATTGCGATGTATCAATAAATATACAAACAAGCCCAATAAAAAAATAGCTGCTGCTAGAAAACTAAAGATACGATGCATAAATCATTGAAGAAAGGTGATGATAAATAGAAAGAAAGGATGATCCATATGGAAGATTATAAATTTGCGGAACTAGATAGCGAGCAATTACAAGAGCTAAGTGAACTGGAAGAAAGGCTTGGCGTTACTCTGATCGCTTATAATGCTGCTTTACACGAACCTACTATTATAAGTGATCAATCATCTCCTATAACTTAATGTGGTAAATGAAGGGAACATTTTCTAACTAGAATTTGTTCTTTTTTTATATAAGTCAAAGGATATAATATTTTTTTTAGTAATAAATAGAACGTACGTTTCATACAATGTTGTAAAAGGAGGAAACGGGCTTGCGTATTTTGGTATTAAAAGCTTTAAAATATCATCAATTAGTAGAGATGATTTATATAAAGGATAATGGGGAAATTAGCAAAAGAAGAATAAAGGTAATAAGTATAAAAGCTGATTCATTTCAAGCATATTGCTACTTAAGAAAAAAAAAGAGAACCTTCAAAATGAACAATATTTTGGCATTTGTCCCTCTAACAGAAAAAGAAAAGTATGTAATATAAGAAATGCTTAAACGATAGTATAAATGGCTTTCAAAAAACAAAAACTAGAAATAGGAGCAATTAAAAAAATTGCTCCTATTTCTAGTTCTTACTTTAAAAAAGTAGAGTGCATATTGAATGCACTCAGTCAATATTTGGATATAAGTGAAGCGTTTACGTTTGTTTGTCTATTTCCGTCATCGTTTGATAGTGTAACGGGCAGGTCAAAAATATGGTTTCTTAAGGTTACTAATGCACCTCTATTCAAGAAAACAATTGCCAGACCGCTATTTTGCCTTGTACCACGTGTCTCATAGTATTTTGGGATTGGTTTTCCATTAACGAATATTGCAGTCGGTTAATTTTATTTACTTTAACCGATTAAGCTCTGCATTATCCTCTTTAGACTGTGCCTCCTTAAATCTGTTTAATATTGTGTAAGAAAGACTTAAGTAGACCGACCTCTTATTAGGAACTGTTCGTTCCGTGAGTATAAGAAAGCATGTGTAAAGTAGAATAACACAGCCTCATTTTTTTCCTTAACATCAGTAGCCGCAGAAGTGCCAGTAGTTCCTCGACTACCTTTGAAACAGCAGCAAGGATAATTATCACATCCTAACAGCATTTCCATTAAAGGAACTTGTAAATTCATTTTCACCCCCTCTGTCACATCCTATTATTTTTTAATGTGTTGATAGAGGTCAAAGGACTACTTGTCTAAATTATTTTAAAGAATAAAGACCTTTTTTAATAAACTCCATACATTGGTTTATATTTTGTGATATTTCCTTGTAGTAAGTACTACTTTAAATTATATATTTTAAAGAGTTAATCATTTTATGCTATTTGATAAATTCTTTTTGAAACATTTACTTACTATTCCTTCTTCATTAATGACCTTCCTTTCCTCCCATATATTTAGAAGTCGTCGAGTGTAATGGTATTGCTTTGACATAAAACAATACATATAATAATATTCTTTTATAATAGATGGAAAATTCGGTAAAAGGAGGGCGTGTAATGGACATCACAAAAGAGTACGCTAGAAAGCTAGATAAAGAGGACACCCTGAAAAAATACCGTACAGAATTTTATATTCCTTCTGGAACTGTCTATATGGATGGGAATTCATTGGGGCTGCTTTCGAAAAGGGCTGAATCAGCAGTATTATCTCTTCTCGACTCATGGAAGAATTCAGGCATTGATGGTTGGATGAAGGGGCAGCATCCTTGGTATTATTTTGCGGAAAGGCTGGGAGGGATGTGTTCACCGTTAATTGGTGCTATGGAAGAGGAGGTCATCATTACCGGTTCTACCACCTCAAACCTTCATCAATTGATAGCTAGCTTTTATAAGCCCCATGGCAGCCGAACGAAAATATTAGTGGATGAATTGAATTTTCCTTCCGATTTATACGCGGTTAGTAGTCAGCTGGCGCTTCATGGATATGATCCAAGCGAGCATATGAAGATAGTAAGAAGCCAAGATGGCATGCTATTGGAGGAAGTGGATATTATCCAAGCAATGACAGAGGACGTGTCATTGATTGTTTTGCCGAGTGTACTTTACCGCAGTGGACAAATATTGAATATGAAGCTGTTAACAGAAGAGGCTCACAAAAGGGATATTTTAATTGGTTTTGATCTTTGTCACTCCATCGGAGCTATTCCACATGCCATGGATGAATGGGAAGTTGATTTTGCCTTTTGGTGTACATATAAACATTTAAATGGAGGACCAGGGTCAGTCGGAGGATTATATGTTAATCGTAAACACTTTGGAGTTGGCCCAGGACTTGCTGGTTGGTTTGGGTCAGATAAGGATAAGCAGTTTGACTTAGACATTAAAATGACGCCTGCTACTCAGGTCGGCTCATACCAAATAGGGACACCACATATTTTGAGTGCAGCCCCATTGTATGGTTCTCTTCAAATATTTCAGGAAACTGGCATAGCACGAATTAGGGATAAATCATGGAAACTAACAGAATATATGCGTTGTTTAATAGATGAACTGCTAAGTGAATATGCATTTCAGAATGTCTCTCCACTGGAGCAGGAAAGAAGAGGAGGACACTTATTTCTAATACATGAGGAAGCGGCAAGAATTTGTAAGGCATTAAAGGAAAAAGGCGTAGTTCCTGACTTCCGTTCCCCTAATGGCATTCGTTTGGCTCCGGTTGCTCTCTATAATACCTTTGAGGAAGTATGGGAGACCGTTCAATTTTTAAAGGAGATTATGGAAAAAGAGGAGTATTTGAAATTCTAAAATAAACGAGAAGTAATTGCCTAGGAAGGAGTGAGGAATTGTCCGAACAATTTGCTAAACAAGAGGATAATAATTCAAATGAAAAGGGGATTCATACTAACTTTCAGCAGGATATGACCTACGGTGAATATCTTCAGTTAGATACTATTCTGGCTAGCCAAAAAACCTTATCTACTCATCACGATGAAATGCTATTTATTATCATTCATCAAGTAAACGAGTTATGGATGAAGTTAATCCTACATGAGCTAACTAGTGCTATACAGGCTATTCAAGCTAATAATCTACAATCCGCCTTTAAAATGCTAGCGAGAGTAACGAAAATACAATCACAACTTATCCAAGCATGGGATGTGCTGTCTACATTGACCCCTGCTGAGTATTTAGAGTTTAGGGATCATTTAGGTAAGTCCTCTGGATTTCAGTCATATCAATATAGGCAGATTGAGTTTGCTCTTGGCTATAAAACAGCACATATATTGAAAATTTATGAAAAGGACACGAAGCTGCATGAACAGCTAGAGAAGGCATTTCATGCACCGAGCATTTATGATGTCTCGATTGAAGCTTTGTCGAGGGGCGGTTTTTTCATAAATCCTGCCCTTCTGAATAGAGATTATTCTATAACGTATTCTGGAGACAAGTCAGTGGCAGATGCATGGAAGACTGTGTACCAAAATGTCGATCAATATTGGGATCTTTATCAATTGGCTGAAAAGCTTGTTGATATTGAGGATTGGTTACAGCAATGGCGTTTTCGTCATATGAAAACAGTGGAGAGAATAATAGGCTTTAAGGTTGGGACTGGTGGTTCATCAGGAGTCAATTATTTGCGCAAGGTACTCGATCATCGATTTTTTCCGGAGCTTTGGGAACTAAGAACTGACTTATAGGAGGAAGAAAGATGTCTAAAAGATGGATAGACATTACACAACCGTTAACGAACCAAATTGCAACATGGCCGGGAGATACTCCTTTTCATTTTGAAGTGGCTCACACAAAGGAGCAGACAGGCTCTGTTAATATAGGTCAGATAACAGCTAGTGTGCATACTGGAACTCATGCGGATGCACCTTTTCATTTTAATAGTAGTGCGGCTACGATCGAACAGTTAGATGTTAATCATTACATTGGACCAGCCAAAGTAATAGATGTAACTGGAATACCATGGGTTGGTCAAGAAGAGTTAATGAATTTTGACCTAGATGGAGTTAGGCGGCTAATCTTAAAAACAAAAGAAAAGGTTCAAGTTGAAAAATTTCCAGAGGATTTTACCTTGTTAAAAGAAGATATTGGTGAGTTTCTACAGAACAAAGGAATATTCCTGTTAGGCTTAGATATTCCCTCAGTAGATGCAGCTGATAGTAAAGATTTACCGATACATCATACGCTATATAGGAATGGGGTACACATTCTAGAGAACTTATATTTGCAGGATGTATCTGCTGGAGACTATGAACTGATCGCTTTGCCATTAAAAATTGTTGGAGCAGATGGAAGTCCTGTTCGTGCTGTTTTAAGAAAAATGTAAGTGGATAATGTTTATATGTAGTAAAAAAGGATGGATAAAGCTGTTCCGCTTTTATCTATCCTTTTATTTTCTCGTAACGACAGTAAAATGTATGAACAATGGATGGCTGATTTCCGCTTTAGGTGGGCGCTTTCCGTAGGGTGAGCGATAAGCCCACTGAAGTCGTAGTCAGTCGCTACAATCATAGAGTGTAGCAAGAAGAAAGTAAGAAGGTTGCTTAATTATTTAAAGATTTTTCTTAACAATCCTGTCTTAAAATTTATTAGGAAATTGTTTTACGACTCCATTTGATAATGTATCAGCTAGCTGGATGATATGATCTAACCCCTTATCTAAAGCAACAATAGATGCATCCCAATCTTTTGCCAGTCTTGCCGTAACATCCTCTGTTATTAAAGCTAAATGCATTTCCAACATTTCCTTTAATTCTGCTTTTTGCCAATTTGGGTTGGCTTTGCTAAGGAACTCGGCTATGTCGTCAGCATTTTTATACCACTCTTTATTGTATTTTTCCAAATCAGCTTTGTTACCTCTTTTTGCCGCATCCACTACGTTTCCGGCGATGAGGATATGGTCCTTTAACAGCGCAGTCAATTTATTGCCTGCAGCTTCTCCATAATAAGTCTTGAAAGCATTCCCAATATCCTCCTGATTTTTTAATAACCTCGCTAGTACATTTTCTTGATCGTCCAGACCTTCCAAAGCGCTCACAATATAAAGTCTAGTCCACATGACATGTTCTGTCCAAAGCTTTCTTAAGTCACCCTTCAATTGACATGCTTCTTGGCTAAAACACTGTTCTTGGGATCCGGTTTCAGCTTTTGTAGTTAATGGTGAAACAATCAAAGCAATAGACATAAACAATAACGCTAACTTCAAAGAATGTTTTTTCATACTATCTGCTCCTTTTTAAAGAATTAGAAAAATGTCTTTATTACTTTGGTTTTTTTCTCTAATTTTATCCTTCTTAGCAAAAAGAGTACTTAAGCTTTATTCTTAAGTACTCCTTTTGCTATATTTAAAAGAACTAACCACCAAGGGAATCCTGATAGTTAATCACTTCGATCAGAAATAACTTCAATTATAAATGCAAAAATTATAGACCTTATTCTTCAGTTGTTTTTTCTCTATCCAAATTTGACAATCCTGTAAACTATCAGAGAAAATCACCTAGAAGAGTGAGAGAAATCATACTCTATCCTGTATTTTCTGTTTATACTTAAGATAACATAGTACGTAAGAAGAACAGAGGAGTGAGCTTTTTGAAAAAGATAGTTGTAGTTGGTGGTGGAATTACTGGACTTTCTGTGATGCATTATTTGCATCTGCTTAAAAATGAAAAAGCTTTAGATATGGAAATGACTTTAGTGGAATCGAATGATTATCTTGGAGGAAAAATCCATTCAGTTTATGAGGACGATTTTATCATGGAAGTTGGTGCAGACTCCATAGTAGCACGTCACGAATCAATATTGCCCCTTGTGGAGGAACTTGGTTTACAAAAAGAGCTAGTATATAACGCAACAGGAATTTCCTATATTTATACTAATAATGAGTTGCATGCAATACCAGCAGACTCAGTTTTTGGAATCCCTACAAGTGTGGAATCGCTAGAAAGTAGTTCACTTGTTTCTGGGGAAGGAAAGCAGGAGGCACTGAAGGACTTAGAGCTAACTAACGAAAGCTTTACAAAAGAAGACTCAATTGGTTCGTTTTTAAAATACTTCCTTGGAGAAGAACTAGTAGAAAAACAAGTAGCTCCAGTTTTATCAGGTGTATATTCAGGTGACTTGGACAAGCTAACCTTGGAAACAACTTTACCCTATTTAATTGATTATAAAAATAAGTATGGAAGCATTATTAAAGGGCTTGGGGCCAATAAGGAGCAATTCCAAAAATCTGCTAACAAAAAATTTATTTCATTTAAAAACGGTTTATCTACACTTATTAATCAAATAGAAGATGAATTAAAGGATTCTAAAATTATAAAAGGTGTTCATACAACAAAAATCGAGAAAAAAGGGGAAAGTGAGTACAGCGTATATCTGTCAGACGGACAAATAATAGAGGCAGATTATGTAGTGCTGACCACACCTCATCAAGTTGCACAAGAAGTGCTAAATAATGAACAACTGAATGAGGACTTCAGCAAGTTTAAAAATTCTTCGTTAATCAGCATATATCTTGGTTTTGATATATCCGATGAACAGCTGCCGGCAGAGGGGACTGGTTATATTGTTTCGGAGAACTCAAATGTGAAATGTAACGCTTGCACATGGACTAGTCGGAAATGGGAGCACACCTCAAAGAATAACAAGCTATTAGTCCGTATGTTTTATAAGAGCACTAATCCAGAGTTTTCAAAGATGAAGCATATGAGCGAGGAAGAGCTTGTAGAAGTGGCAATGCAAGATATTCAACATAGCTTGAAGCTTGATGGGAAACCTCAAGTAGTTGAAGTAACGAAATGGAACGATTTAATGCCAAACTATCATATGGCACATGCGGAGGCTATCAAGTCTATTGAGAAAAAAATGTCTACATTATTTCCTCAAGTCATACTTGCTGGTTGCTCATATTATGGAGTTGGTATTGGACCTTGCATTAAGAACGGGAAAGAAACAGCAAAACAAATTATTGAAAAATTAAGTTGAACACTTTAAAAAAGGACGTTTGTTAGAAGGAGGAATCCTTCTACAAATGTCCTTTTTAAGTTATTATTCGTACATACTTTAGAAAACTCTAGAACTCCAGTATGAATAGTAGTTAGCGTACAAGTGCTGAGCCGTTCTTTGCCTTTTTCAGTTGAACGACAATAATAATGCTTATAATCACGAGTAGAAACCAAGAGCTAATCTTCCCAATATGAACGATGGACCACACTTGTTCTTGGTTAGGATATTGCCAAGCACCTAAAAAGGTAGTGATATTCTCAGCGATCCATATGAAAAAACCAATTAACAAAAAGGATAAGACGATTGGCATTTTATAAACCTTTTCCTTTACTCGAAAGCTGACGACAGTCCGGAAGAAAACAATAAGTAAAAGAGCCTTTAAAAACCAGCGTATATCGAAAAAGTAATGATGTGTAAAAAAATTAAAATAAATAAGAGCGCCAATAATTGTAGCTGAAATAGAAGGTGGCCAATGATAGATATGTAAGTCGAACCTTCGCCAAGCTTGACAAATATAACTTGCGACACTTGCATACATAAAACCGCTATAAAGCGGTACTCCCCAATTTTGCTGTATGCATTCTCTGGATATGACCAAGATCCCATATAGGTTTTAAAGAGTTCCAATGCTAAACCTATTACATGAAATAGACAAATGACTTTAAACTCATCCCATGTCTCTAACTTTGAAATTAGCATAAATATTTGGCCAACTATACAAATAATAAGTATGAAATCATAGCGGGGCAGGTATGGTATAGAGACTATCTTAGAAAGAGCTAAAGCTCCAAAAATAATGACAGGAAATATGCATGAAATTGCTTGTAAATAGCCAAAATGTATAAAGTTTTTCACGTTCTCGCTTACCTCCTCTATGTAGAATTTTTTAAAGTTGTTATGTATTTTGCATGAAAGTAAACATGCATTATAGAAGGAGACGAAAAGTAATAATGTAAGTTTCCAAGGTAATAATAGTATATAAGGACTATGTTATTTGTATAATACTTAGAAAAAACTCCTACCTAAAGAATGAAATATGAGGTATAATATTCATCGTGAATTGGAACTATATAAAATAGCCATTTTAGGGGAAAGTTCGATAAAGGAGAATATGTGTGACTACTGAAAATATTAATGTAGATAGAAGAGTGAGAAGAACAAAGAAGATATTCAAGTCTCATTTTATAGATTTAGTGAAAGAAAAAGGATATAAAAATGTTACGATAACTGATGTTGTAGACAGAGCAGACTACAATAGAAGTACTTTTTATATATATTATAAGGATAAAGAAGATCTTGCCGAGGAGCTTGTAAAAGAAACTTTAAAGGATCTAGAATATGCCTTTCACAGTCCATTTTTAGGAAGTTCGGTAGTTGATTATGGTAAAATTATTCCTACCTCGAATGCTTTCTTCAGACATTTATATGATCATAGAAGGGTGTACAGTCTTTTATATATATCAGACACTATACCAGGCTTTCAAGAGAGTTTTTTAAATAAATTTAAGAAAATATTTTATGGTATTACTTATTTAGACCAGTCTAATGAAGTCATCGGGATTAAGCATTTTAATACTTATAAAATGTATGGGTCGTATGGAGTAATATTAGAGTGGCTAGAGGGAGGGTGTATAGAAACACCTGAAGAAATAGCAGATACACTTTTAGAAATATTTAAAACATCGGAGAGTGCCTTTAAGCTAGAAAAGACAGCTATTAGAAAATAGCTGTCTTTTTTGCTATATAAATATAGGACTTCTATATCTATTGCTCACTAAAGTATCTTTTATGAGCAAAAAAGTGGGCTAGTAACTAATGTCACTACCCACCTCTTTGGAAACTATATATTATATTTTCTTTTCTTTCTCAGAATCCTCAAGCTTTTTATCATCTTTTTCTTCATCATTGATGATGTCTCTTGTAGAAGTTTTAAATTCTTTTAAAGTTTGACCAACTGCTTTTCCTAGTTGAGGCAGTTTGGAAGGACCGAAGATAACTAAAGCTATAATTAAAACGAGTATTAGACCCGGGATACCTATATTTGGCATATTGTTTCCTCCTTGTCTGTAATATAAATGTTGACGCATGTTAACTATAACACATCATTACAGAAAAATGGTCTCTTCTAGCTTCGATTCGTTGACTAATCTATACCTATATAAGAGATTACACTAATTCTTTTGATTTTGTCGCTGATACTAATTGTCCGCCACCGTTTTTAAGGTATTGTACCATACCTTCTGTTGCTCTATAAGTAAGGGCAGCAGCTGTTGGTGTTGGATTAGTCGGTCCAAAGTGAGGGAAAGCAGAAGCTCCACACACAAATAAGTTTTCAGCATCCCACATTTGAAGATAATTGTTTACTGCAGATGTTTCTGGATTGTCTCCCATGATTGCTCCACCAGCGTCATGCTGGAATGTGAATCTTCCACCAAAATGTTCGGCCATAGGGATTACATCTATAATGTCAGCACCCATTTCTTTTACTACATCCGCACATTTCTCTACTAGGAATTCGTTACGCTTATGGTCCTCCGCAGTGTAGTCGAATGTAACACGAATTAATGGATCACCATTATCGTCTTTATAAACAGGATCTAGATCAAGGTAGTGATTTTTATTCGGTAAAATGGCTCTTTGAGAAACAACGGTTACATTTCTATGGAAGTAATGTAAAGAGTTTTTCTTGAATTCTTTACCCCAAGTTGGTGTTCCAAAAGGAGCAGGATTGTTAGCAATTGGTTCATTACCGAATAAGTGCATTTCAATTTGTCCACCATGGATAAACTCAACTCCATTATGGTCGAAATTATCTGCATTGAAATCGTTAAATGCAGAACCTAAAGAGCCAGTACCGATGAAGCTATTGAATTTCTCTTCTTCAAAGTAACCGATTGCTCCAGTAATAGTATGGTGATCTGTGTAGTTCTTCCCGATAACCCCGGTACCTGTTTTCGGATTATAAGGCTGCCCGATACCAGACAAAAGAAGTAGGCGGACGTTATTAAATGTATAGCTTGTTAATGCTACTACGTCAGCAGGCTGTTCAAATACTTCACCAGTTCTGATGTCCTTATACAATACTCCAGTTGCTTTGCCATTCTCATAAAGTACACGAGTTACTAAAGAGTGGGTACGCAATTCAAAGTTACCTGTTTTCTTAGCAGTAGGTATAACTGTAACGATTGGATCTGCTTTAGCTCCGTATTCACAGCCATAGTTACCACAGAAAGAGCAGTACTGACAAGCGTTTAGTGTTTCCCCATCTGGATTTGTATATGATTCGGATACGTTTGCTGTAGGAACGACAAATGGGTGATGTCCAAGTTTTTCAGCAGCTTCATGAAACATCTTCATTTGTTTTAGTTTCTTTAATGGTGGTGTTGGATAGTCAATTGAACGGGGACCCGCTAAAGGATCTACCTCCCCAGAAATACCAGCCATTTGTTCAAACTTGGAATAGTAAGGTTCTATTTCATCATAGGTAATGCCCCAGTCTTGAATAGTTACATCTTTTCCGATTTTACCTTCTCCATATTTTTCAATGGTTTTACTGCGAATTTCAAAATCGTAAGGGAAGTAGCGATAAGTTTGTCCACCCCAGTGGGCACCACCGCCGCCAGTTCCAGTACCAACAACTAATGCTGACTCATCGCGAACTGGACGAGCTTCGTCATTTAAAGTGTTTCGAAAAGTAATAGTATCCTTGTTTAATTTTTGCATTAACTCTTTACGAACGTTGTACTTTAATTCATCATGTCCGTGCAGATAATCCTCAATAGATCTTTCAACTCCACGTTCAAGACCGACCACTTTATAGCCTGCTTTTGTTAGCTCAGCAGCAACTATTCCGCCTGTCCAACCCATTCCAGTTGTTACAACGTCCACCTTTGGTAATTTTGTAACCATAACCTTAGTAACCTCCATTTTTTAAATAGCTTAGTGTTTATGTCCACCTAGACTTACAGGTGGTATTGATACGAATTCTTCTTTATCTAAATAGGCAGTGTACGACATTTGAGCTCCTGGGAATTCTTTCATCTTCCAGCCTGCCATATCCTTATTTCCTCCATATAGTGGATCAGCGAAACATCCTTGAAGTGTTGCAGATCTTAATGAATTAAAGAATACTGCAGAGTTGATAAATTGCATTTCTACTTCACCCATTTGGAATGCAGTTAAGATAGCAATTTGTTGTTCTTCCGATAGATCTTTGAATAGTGCTCCTTCATGCTGCTTCTCTGAAACCTCGTTTAGCTTGCGAACTCCTTGTAAAAAGATTTCACTGTTATCTAAAGGAATTTCTCCAGCCTTAAATGGACCTTTTCTATAGTCATCGGCATTACTTCCCCATGGGCTAGCTAATTGTTTATCGATAAAATACGGTGCTCCTAAAGCAATTGCTCCTGGGCCATGCTCATCTTCTGGATAGATAAGCTCAGTAGCAGCTGCAAGTGCGTCGAAATCCTTTTGACGAACAAAAAACTGGCGTGTCTCACTATAATCAACTGACTTATGAGCTGTTTCGACTCCAGATTTAGTAGTACTTTCTTTTCCGCCAACTAAGCTACCAATAGCTCCACCTAGTACTAAGCCTCCGACTGTAAGCCCTGAGCTTTTGATAAACTTCCGTCTCGAAGAACGTTTATCTAAAAAAGTTTCTTTGTTTTCTTGTTCTGACATATTTGTAAACCCCCTATTATAATTTGATTAATGGAATATTGAATGCCAATTGTAGATTAATAAAAATAAGCCTGTAAAAATTAGCAAACTGGCAATGAAATAGATTTGTACTTTTTCTGCCCAGCAAAGAACAATAATAGCTAAACCAATACCTGCGCCTAGTAATGCAAACCATGGGAAAGAACTATTAGAGAAATGAAGAAAAAGTGCAAAATCTGCTACTAAAAATAGAGCAAGTAGTACGTTATTTAATAAAACTAGTTCTTCTCTATTATAATTAGACATTATTATCCTCCTATATAAGACAAAATTTTCTTTAATATACTATTTCACAAGAACTATGTAACGAAAGAATTTTATCAATAATAAATATAATCTACAATCATTAATAAACTGATATTTGCCTACCTACACAACAGATTCTTTCTATTTGTCTAATTTTTAAATATAATTAATTATAAATTCGATTATATTGCCAATAAATTCAAAAAATACATCTTAGGTCTTAGTTGATTTCCTCCTGCAGACTGTTCAGTAAATCCTCTTAAATAAGAGATGATGAAGGAACAAAAAGAGAGCATCTTGTTGATGGGGTGGAAAAGTGGAGAAGACGGTCTATATTATATTAAGCGACACAAGTACATGGTTTTCTAAAATGATTGGAATGTATACGGGAAGAAACAGAAATCACGCGTCGATTGCCTTTGATGAGCAATTGAATGAGATGTATAGCTTCGGTAGAAAACAGAGATATAACCCAATTAATGGTGGCTTTGTTCAAGAAAACGCGAGGGGCGGGGTGTTTAAAAACGCCAACTGTTCTATTTTTCAATGCAAGATATCTTTAAGTGAATTTGAGCAAATGCAAAACAGAGTACTTGCATTTCGGGAGGAACAAGATAGGTATAAATATAATTTGCTTGGTTTGTTTGGAATTGCCCTTCGATTGAAAATTAATCGGGAAAATGCATATTTTTGTTCTCAATTTGTAGCTACGATTATGAATGAATCTTCTACTTTAAGCATAGACACTCCTACTTATTTAGTTCAACCACATCATATTGCAGAGCACCCAGCGCTTCACCAGATTTATGAAGGGCACTTTCAGTATTATTTTTTAAATAACAATTTAGGTGATGCATCTAAGTGGAAGGAACTTGCATATTAGCTACTTCCTTTCTCCTTTGCTAGAATATTTACTTTTACTTTTGGACAGAATGAAGACGAAGTAAAGTTTAAGCTTAGGAGGATGAAAGATGGCAAAGGATCATTCTAAAAATGAAACTAACCGCGAGACAGAGGATACACTGACAAATAGACAGGGGCATCCAATTACAAACAACCAAAATATAAGAACGGTTGGAAACCGTGGCCCAGCAACATTAGAGAACTATGATTTTATCGAGAAAATTAGCCATTTTGACAGAGAGCGAATTCCTGAACGTGTCGTTCACGCTCGCGGAGCTGGAGCACACGGGTATTTTGAAGCGTATGGAGCAGTCGGGGATGAAGACATTGCAAAATATACTCGGGCGAAGATATTTCAAGAAAAAGGTAAAAAAACTCCGCTTTTTGTACGTTTTTCATCGGTTATTCATGGAGGACATTCCCCTGAAACATTGAGAGATCCACGAGGTTTTGCAGTAAAGTTCTATACAGAAGACGGCAACTGGGACCTGGTTGGTAACAATTTGAAAATCTTCTTTATCCGTGATGCGATGAAATTTCCAGACATGATTCATGCTTTTAAACCAGACCCTGTTACTAATATTCAGGATGCAGAAAGATTTTTTGATTTTTGTGCAAGCTCACCTGAGTCATTCCACATGGTCACATTCATTTTTTCGCCTTGGGGTATTCCCGCAAACTACCGTATGATGCAGGGTTCTGGGGTAAACACATACAAATGGGTTAATAAAGAGGGAGAGGCAGTCCTGATAAAGTATCATTGGGAGCCAAAACAAGGAATACGCAATTTAACTCAAGCAGAAGCTGAAGAAATTCAAGCAAAAAACTTTAACCATGCTACGCAAGATCTATACGATGCTATTGAAAAGGGAGATTTCCCTGAGTGGGAGTTAAACGTTCAAATAATGAGTGATGGTGATCATCCAGAACTAGATTTTGATCCACTAGACGACACTAAGCTATGGCCTAACGATCAATTCCCTTGGATGCCGGTTGGAAAAATGGTTTTAAATCGAAATCCACAGGACTATTTCACTGAGGTGGAGCAGGTGGCGTTCGGTACAGGTGTACTAGTAGATGGCTTGGATTTCTCAGATGATAAAATGCTTCAGGGACGAACATTTTCGTATTCAGATACACAGCGACATCGTGTTGGAGCTAACTACTTACAGTTGCCAATCAATTCTCCAAAGAAACGTGTTGCAACCAATCAAACTGGCGGACAAATGGCATACCGTTTAGATAGAGGGCCCTTCCAAAATCCTCACATAAATTATGAGCCTTCAATTTTAGATGGCTTGCATGAGGCTGAACAAACTGGCAAAGAATATACTCCGATGATTAAGGGGAACTTAGTTAGAGAGTCGATAGATCGTCAAAATAATACGAAACAAGCAGGAGAAACTTACCGTAATTTTGAACAATGGGAGAAGACAGAATTGTTGTCTAATCTAATAAATGATTTATCTAAATGTGATCAAAGAATCCAAGACAAGATGATTTCCTTGGCAGAAGAAGCGGATGAAGAATACGGAAGACTTCTAAGAGAAGGTTTAAAAAATGCACCAAAAGGTGGCTCTAGTCAGCATCCGCTTGGAGATGTAGACGGTGAAAAAGCCCCACAGCAAGCAGTAGAAAATAGCCATGAATCAGATCCGTATTAATTAGAGAAAGACACACTTAAAATAGTGCTCAGGCTGTAGATATTCAAAGAAATTTGAAAATGTCTACAGCCTTTTCCTATTTATAATACATAGTAGGAAAACGTCAATTTTAAGGTTCAGTAGCTAGACTACCATAGGCTGAGCTAAGTCCGACTATCAATTTAAAATAGTGAACGGGACTTGTGATTTATACTTAGGTTTTCATTGAGCAATGATTTTAATAGTCCGAATATTGTTTAATTTGTTTTAGTGTAGTAAAGTAATATAAAAGCAAGTGGTTTACTAGGTAAAGTTTTAAGGCCTGACAAATAAGGAAAGTAATAAATAAACGATAAGGAGCTGCTAATATGTCAAAAATTTATATTATCCATGAAAATGATGAGTGGACAATTCATTTAACCAAACGATTAAAAGAGCTGGAGTTGCCTTATGAGACCTGGCACTTGGACAAAGGAATTGTGGACTTGACAATAGAGCCACCAAATGGCGTTTTTTATAATCGTATGAGTGCATCTTCTCACACTAGAGGACATAGATATGCACCAGAATTGGCAGGTGGCGTACTTACATGGTTGGAGCACCATGGTAGAACAGTATTCAATGGAACTAAAGCATTAAATCTAGAGTTGAGCAAAATCAATCAGTACACTGCGCTAGAGGCAAGTGGTATTCGAACTCCAAAAACAATTGCTGCTGTTGGTAAGGAACACATCGTTTCAGCAGCAGAAAAATTAGGGAAAGTCCCTTTTATCACTAAACATAATAGAGCTGGTAAAGGATTAGGGGTGCAATTGTTCCAAACAATCGATGCATTAAAGGAATATGTATATGGGGCACTTTTTGAAGAACCAGTGGATGGCATCACACTAGTCCAGGAGTATATCCAATCGCCAGAATCATATATTACTAGAGCAGAGTTTGTAGGGGGAAAATACTTATATGCAGTTAGAGTAGATACCTCGGAGGGCTTCGAGCTCTGCCCGGCAGACTCCTGTCAAATCGGTGATACGTTCTGTCCTGCTGGGGAAGAGCCAGAAGTTAAACCAAAATTTGAGATTAAAGAAGATCTAGATGAAGGTTGGATTGCTCGTTATGAAGCCTTTCTACAAGCAAACAATATTGACGTTGCAGGCATCGAATTTATTCGAGATAGTAACGGAGAAGTTTACACGTATGACGTCAATACAAATACAAATTATAATGCGGATGCAGAAGAAAAAGCAGGCAAATATGGAATGCTAGAGCTGGCTAAATTTCTAGGAGCTACACTTGAGAGCTTGAAGGCATTTAACTAATGAAGAAAAGGCTGGGACATGTTTCAAGCTACGTAAAAATGCTGTGAGTTGATTCTTGTAATAATCCCTAACGAGAAGGATATTTCTTTCTGAGTGAAATTCGTTTTGGTAATTATTAATTTCACTACAGATGTCCTCTTTTTACTTAAAATTATATACAGTTTTCACTTGGTATCGAAGAAATTTTAGTTGTTCGGAGCAAAGGCCGCGACTCTTAGGGGACAAGCGAGTGTGAGAGACTACAGGCTCGACCCGTGCCCCCAGGAAAGCGTCCGCTGTAGCGGAGAACACCGATGCTTGAAATTTTAAGGTGGGTTTTGTCCCAAGCTCATTTGGTTTTTAGAGAGAGAAATCTTCCTTTAAAATAGAGTAAATCTTCAAATCCTCATGGTTACCTCTTACCTTCATCCCTTTTCTCATAACTCCCTCATAGGACATGCCGGCTTTTTCCATAACACGTGAAGAGCCAATGTTTTTTACAAAGCATCTAGCCTGTATTCTTATTAAATCCATATGGGTAAATCCAAAATGGATTAGCTCCCTTGCAGCCTCTGTTGTTATCCCTTGTCCCCAGTATTCCTGGGAAAGGACATAGCCTATTTCGGCGCTATTATGTTTTGTCTGCCACCCTACATAGTCGATTGTTCCGATTAGCTTACCGTTTTCCTTATATTCAATTCCCCATGGGGAGATGCCTTTGTTTTCATACTGCTTCATAACAAAACGTATAAATCCCTTTGTATCTTCAATCGTACGGTGCGTATCCCAAGTCACATATTTGGAGACTTCAGGATTGGAGGCATATGTATACATATCCTTTGCATCCTCTAGCGTTATTTTTCTTAGAACTAGCCTCTGCGTTTCTAATCGAGGTAGATCCCCATAGATTGATTGAACTTCCACTATAATCGCCCCCCTTTTTGTTAGTTAATTCCATTATAAAATTTATTTTAAAAAAGGAAAGCAATATTTAGATGAGTAAATGTCATAATTCCTATTATTATAAAGAAACACGAACAATCGAGAAGAGAATAATAATATCCACATGCTTTCAAAGAGTAAAACATAATTGATTTCCGCTTTTAGGCGGAAGGCTTTCCATGGGGAAAGCGATACGCCATCCCCAATTGACAAAAGTTCGTGTTTTACTGGTAAAGTGCTATTTAGGAAATTAAATAAGATATAATAGTAGTAACAGAAAATTTAATAGAGAAGAGTAGGAGTATGAAAAAATTTGAGATTATCTTATTCGATTTGGACGGAACAATTTCTGATCCTAAAAAAGGTATAACAGCATCTGTCCAATATGGACTAGAAAAGATGGGAATTGTGGAGCCGGATCTTCAAAAACTAGAATGCTTCATAGGCCCACCCCTACAGGTTTCTTTTGCGGAGTATTACGGATTTGATGAAAAGCAATGCCAACAAGCCATTGAGTTTTATCGAGAGAGATTTAAAAAAACTGGTATGTACGAAAATAATCTTTACGAGGGAATTGGCGTGTTATTGGAAAGATTGAAGACAGAAGGGAAAAAGATTGTAATTGCCACCTCTAAGCCTACCGTTTTTGCAATTGAGATTTTAAAGTACTTTCAAATCGATGAATATTTTGATTTGGTGGTAGGTAGTGAACTAGACGGAACTAGGTCAGCTAAGGCAGAGATCATTCAATATATTTTAGACCAGTTCGAAGATTATACCACTGACAGCTTTATCATGATTGGAGATAGAAAGCATGATATTATCGGTGCTAATTTAACTGGCATCGATTCTATTGGAGTAACATATGGATATGGTTCGGCAGAAGAGTTAGAGAATGAGCATGCCACTTTTATTGTTGAGAGTATAAGAGAGTTAGAGAAACTACTTGTCTAAACAATATTAGAGAGGAAAGAAGATTGGCAAGGAAACAAATTATAAAAATTATTAGGGGTGTAGAATAATGAGTTTTGTTGCGTTGTTGATTAGTCTTTTAGTAGTTATCTTTGGTATAGCCATTTTAGCGGGTATTATTTATCTATTGATGAATGCGGCAAAGAAATAATACTAAGAGTTTTACTGTTTAAATAAGAAAAGCCTCAACGTCTATGTCTGCCCATCGATAGGCAAATATAGGCGTTGAAGCTAGACCAGAGCAGGCTGATTGTTAAATTCTAATCGGCCTAACCATTAATATTTATATGATTGTCCGCCATCAATTGTAATTACAGAAGCATTTACAAACTTAGACTCATCCGACAACAAGAATGCCACAACGTTCGCTACCTCTTGAGGTTTACCGAAACGTTTCATAGGATTGGCTGAAACAAATTCCTTACCTGCTTCTTCCCAGCCTTCTTCACCACCGATTTGTTTTAAAGAAGCTTCAACCATAGGCGTCATAATAGCACCTGGTGCAATCGCATTAATATTTATACCGAATTGACCATATTCAATTCCTGAGTTTCTAGTAAGACCGACTACACCATGTTTACTAGCAGAGTAACCAGATTGATTGCCGACTCCACGAATACCACCGACAGAAGCAGTATTTACTACAGAACCAGCTCCATTTTTTTTCATTTCAGCTAGCACATATTTTAAGCCATAAAATACTCCGTTTAGATTAACGTTGACTACCTTGTGGAACTCGTCGATACCGAAATCCTCTGTAAGGTTTTGTTTACCTTCAATCCCAGCGTTGTTGAAGAATCCATCTATACGTCCAAATTTGTTTACTGTTTCATCGACATAGTTTTTCACAGCTGACTCATCTGCAACATTTGCCGTAACTAGAAGCAATTCTGCCTCTGATGCCACTTCAAGAATTAGCTTTTTTGTTTCCTCTAAACCATTGCTATTTAAATCGACTAATGCTAGTTTAGCGCCATCTTTTGCTACAGTTACTGCCGTTACTTGGCCTAGACCTGAACCAGCTCCAGTAATAATTATTACTTTATCTTCAAAGCGTTTACTCATGATTAATCTCTCCATTTCTTTTATCTTTGATTCGTATATCTCGAATACAAGATAAATATATACCCTAAATTTTTGTAAATCAATAAATTTGCTCACAGTATATTGGCACACAATTAGGATTTATATACATTTGTCTCTTTGTTAATTTACAGACCTTTTAGTTTCCTTTTATAATAAGAGAGTTATACAATGATAGAAAAGTTAACCTGATCTTTTTAAATCGGGTTTTTATTCCATACAAAGTAGTTGTCTTGCTTTCGTGCCGTAATTTTCGATAGGTGCACTAGGCGGCGACTCCAGTGAAAACAAGCATATTTTGCTCTGTATGCTTTTGAGTAAGTACATATATAGAAAAGTTATCACTGCAAGGGCGCGAATGCGCTTTTCTTATTGGGAGGTACTAAAATGAAGTTAGTATCGTGGAACGTAAATGGGTTAAGAGCCTGTGTAAACAAAGGATTTTTAGATTACTTCCAGGAAGTAAATGCTGATGTCGTGTGTCTGCAAGAGACGAAGCTTCAAGAAGGTCAGATCCTCTTAGAGCTAGAAGGCTATGAGCAATACTGGAATTATGCATTGAAAAAAGGGTACTCGGGAACCGCTATCTTCACTAAGATAAAGCCTATTTCCGTTAAATATGGAGTAGGTGAATTTGAAACGGAGGATGAGGGACGTATCATTACGATGGAGTTCGAGGATTTTTACTTGGTAAATGTTTATACCCCAAATGCCAAACGTGATTTAACAAGACTCCCTTATAGATTAGAATGGGAAGACGAAATGCGAACATACTTAAAGCAGCTGGATACAGTAAAGCCCGTCCTCATGTGTGGAGACTTGAATGTTGCTCACGCCGAACTAGATTTAAAAAATGCTAAATCTAATAGAGGAAATTCAGGATTTACTATAGAGGAAAGAGGGAAAATGACCTCCCTTTTGGAGGAAGGGTTTGTAGATACATTCCGGTACTTCCATCCTGACAAAGAGGGTGCTTATACGTGGTGGTCATATATGAGTAAGGTAAGGGAGCGTAATATTGGTTGGCGCATCGATTATTTTATTGCTTCTCAAAAGTTAGTTCCTAGACTAAAGAGCGCTTCGATTGATTCGCATATTTTAGGCAGCGATCATTGCCCTATTTTGCTAGAAATAGAAGATAAAAAGTCGTGACAACCTCGTGGAATACTCAATATATTATGGGAAAGGATACAATCCCTGAATAAAATAGAGTACAATGTTTTTAAAATAGAAATTCTGGAGGTACCAATAGATGAATACTTTAGCTGTCCAATTAAATGAAAAGATGCAAAAAGAAAATCCAGCAATTTTTAATATGTTATCCGATTTAGGCAAGGATTTATACTATCCCAAAGGAATATTGAGTCAAAGTGCGGAGGCTGGGAAAAAAGCACACCGCTTTAACGCTACTATTGGAATAGCTATTGAAAATGGAGAGCCGATGCATTTTCGCCACATCCAAAATAAAGTAGATTATAATCCAAGTGACATTTATCCATACGCTCCGCCGCAAGGAAAGGAAGCACTTCGTTCTGCTTGGAAGGAAAAACTACTTATCGATAACCCCTCTCTTCAAGGAAAAACCTTTGGATTGCCAATTGTTACAAATGCATTAACCCATGGGTTAAGTATTGTTGCTGATCTATTTGTGAATCCGGGAGATGTGTTAATTACTCCTGATCATTATTGGGGTAACTACAATACAGTCTTTCAAGTTAGACGAGGCGGCAAGGTAGAAACATTCCCTCTATTTAACGGAGATGGGGGCTTTGATGTAGAAGGTTTCCGAGCAACACTTTTGAAGCAAACAGGAAAAGCAATTGTCGTGTTAAACTTCCCGAACAATCCTACTGGCTTTACTCCATCAATTCAAGAAGGAGAAGCAATAGTGGAAGCCTTGAAGGAAGCAGCAGATGGAGGCTTGAATTTAATAGTACTATTAGATGATGCTTACTTTGGTTTATTCTATGAGGATTCTATTAAGGAATCTCTTTTTGCTCTGCTTGCGGGTGCCCATTCTAATATCTTACCTATCAAAATAGATGGGGCAACGAAAGAAAATTATGTTTGGGGTCTTCGCGTTGGGTTTATCACCTACGCAGCGGGGCCAGATGTTTTAGATGCATTGGAGCAAAAAACTAAGGGAATTATCCGAGGTACAATCTCTAGTGGATCTCACATTTCACAAACGATGATCCTTGAGTCCCTTCAGTCAGATGAGTTCCCAAAGGAAAAGCAAGAGAAATTTAACATTATGCAAGGTAGAGCCACTAAAACAAAAGAAGTGCTCGCAAATGAAAAATTTGATGCTTACTGGACATACTATCCATTTAACTCTGGCTACTTTATGTGCCTAAAACTTCACAATCTAGATGCAGAAACGCTTCGATTACACCTATTAGATCAGTATGGAGTTGGTGTTATTGCTAGCAATAAAACGGATATCCGTGTGGCCTTCTCATGTGTAGAAGAAGAGGATATTGAAGAGCTCTTTAACCTCATTTATAAGGGCTGCCAAGATTTAACTAAATAATCATTTAAATAATGCTGGGACAAAACACATCTTATAAAATCAAAAGCCTCGGAAATTTTACGATTCGTAAAATTTTCGGGGCTTTTTTATCTACTTCTAAGCCGTTGATTTCTGCTACGTTGGAAGCTTATCAGGGGGCATGGATCGAGCCTCGCGCTTGTCCAGTAGCAGGTCTCTCCGAACAACTAGGATTTCCATCTACATTAAGTGAAACTCTATATATGTAAAACAAAAGCTTTAAGAGGAAGAAATGGCTGCGAGTTACTGTCAACGTAAAATAAACGGGTAGCCAATCTTGGGATTCATGCAAGCTCACTTTACGAAAAGAAAGCATATGCTTCCATGCATTTACATACCTTTGTTCGACTTTTAGCTAGGTGAAAATATACATAGGAAAATAGGGTTGAGAGGAGATAGTTTACTAGGCTGACACTTTCTTAACTTTAGAGAGATTTGAATAGTCATGGCCCGATAGAACAGGAAATTCTATTAACGTTACCTCACATTTATTTGTTAAATATGTGACTGTATTTCCTTTTTGGAGAATTAAAAATAATTTCTGCGCATATTTTGTACAGTATTGAATCTATTTTCTTTAGCTGTTCGGAATAATAAAGGGGGGAAAGGAAATGCGTAGAAGAAGAGAATCATCAGTCATATCTCAGATATTTGTGGGTAGCTGTATTGCTATGGTCGTGATATTTGGGCTTTATCTTATTGCAGACAAGGACAAGGAAGAAGTGCAGCCTGTTGTGCCACAAGAAGTGGAAGTCGTACAGGAGACTAAAACAGAAGAGCCGAAGATAGAAGGAAAGGTGACACCAAGTCCATCTAATCCCAATTTAAAAGTAGAATATTCTTCTAAGGAATGGGTGACTCATGGGGGAGATTACTATAATAGGAGGTATTCTATTCTCGATCAAATTACATCTGAGAATATTGGAGATTTGAAGCCGACATGGGTAACGAGCTTAGGTTCTGGGGCAGAGCCGAAGTATTCGGGGGAGGCAACTCCATTAGTCGTTGATGGAATTATGTACGTGGCGACTGGAGCAAATGACATTTTTGCTCTAGATGCAAAAACGGGAGAACAAATTTGGGCCTACGAACCTGATATTAGTCAAGAGATGGATACCGTTTGCTGTGGCTGGACAACAAGAGGTTTAGCAGTAGGAGATGGTAAAGTATATGCTGGTTTACTAGATGCTCGTCTAATCGCACTTGATCAAAAAACCGGGGAATTGCAGTGGGAAACAAAAGTGGCAGAATGGGAGGAAGGTTATACCGTTACTAGTGCACCTCTTTACTATAATGGTAAGGTCTATACTGGTGTAGCAGGTGGAGAATACGGAATTCGTGGTCGTGTAATGGCATATGATGCTGATTTAGGATACGAGGTATGGCGATTCTATACGATACCGGGACCAGGAGATGTAAATGGCGATTCATGGCCAGACAATGACTCATGGTTGACTGGTGGAGGCCCTGTATGGAACACTCCAGCTGTTGATCCAGAGCTTGGATATATTTACTTTGCTACCGGCAATACGGCTCCGGACTTAGACGGTAGTAATCGAGAGGGAGACAATTTATACGCTAACTCAGTTGTTGCGATAAATGCTGAAAATGGAGATTACGTTTGGCACTTCCAGGAGGTACATCATGATATATGGGATATGGATCCAGCAAACCCTGTTGTTTTGTTTGACGTAGAGAAGGACGGGGTTATGAGAAAGGGACTAGGGCAGGCAGGAAAAACTGGCTGGGTTTATTTTTTAGATCGTACAGATGGGACACCTCTTATTGGAATTGAAGAGAAGCCAGTTCCGCAACTGGCAGAACAAAAAACCTCTCCAACACAACCTTTCCCAGTAGGTGATGCTTTTGTGCCTCAAGGAGTTTTCCAGGAGGACGTGGATAAGGATCTAGGAGATGAATTTGAAGGTCAAATAGGAGATATTTTTACTCCTTTCTGGGAGGAACCAATTACGCTTAAGCCAGGTCCAGCAGGCGGAGCAAACTGGCCACCTTCAGCATATAATCCTGATACTGAATTGTTCTATGTTTTAGGGAATGATAATTATTTTTCATTTGCAAGACAGGAAGAAGAAGCTTTTGAAGAAGGCTCAATGTATATCGGAAGTATAATGCAGCCAGTTTCCAATGCGCCGGTTAGAGGAACAGTCACCGCGTTAGATGTGAAAACAAATAAAATTGTGTGGCAGCAAAACTGGGATGCACAAGCATATAGTGGGGTTTTAACTACTAAAGGGAACCTTGTATTTGTAGGTCATAACGATGGAAGACTCATTGCTTTTGACGCAAAAACAGGCGACCAATTATGGGAGTACATGATGGATGCAGGAGCCAATGCTCCTTCGATCACGTATGAAATAGATGGTGAACAATACATTTCAATTTATGCAGCAGGTAATGCTTTAGCGGGCTCGAAGCATGGAGATAAAATCTATACCTTTAAGCTTGGGGGCACTTTACCAGAAGGGCAAGTGATCGATGGCTCTGTTAAAGAAAAGGTAGACGTAATTGAAGAAACGGAAGGCGAGACGGTTAGCTCTGATTTTGGCCTTGGGGTATACACAAATAGCTGTATAGCTTGTCACGGAGATCAAGGTGCGAATGGACATAATGGGCCGAATCTACAGGATAGTAAATTCGCGGAAAATAGAGAAGACGTAATAGAGCGAATCACTAATGGAGGAACTTCTATGCCATCCTTTAAAGATACATTAACGCAGGAGGAAATTGACGCCGTTGCCGATTATGTCTTGACGGTCATATCCCCTTTAGGTAAATAATAAGATAGGCCATTTAGCCAGCCCAGTTTTGGGCTGGTTTTCTTGTGGGATAAAGGATTAAATGGTTTTGAGTGTTCAAAAAGGAAAAATTTTTATATGTAATTTTATAAATAGTAGTTTGCTACCTATTCATTAACACCTATTACATATTGATTGAAGCGACAAGAGGAAGATAGATAAGTCATCCTAAAAACGAAGCGTAAGCGACGGGGACCCGCGGAAAGTATCTTAACTAAAGCGGAAATCGGCTATTACTTTTTCGTAGAAACCAAGGAGCTTTCTCCTCGCTATTCTAGTGGTTAATTTTCCATGCAAAAGGGTAAATAGTGTATACTAAGTTCAATAGTTATGAGAAGGAGATCATCATGAGAAAAAAATATCCAGATGACAGTTTAGCATTACATACTGATTTATATCAGATAAATATGGTAGAGGCCTATTGGGCTGATAATATGCATGAGAGAAAAGCAGTTTTTGAATTATTTTTCCGTAAACTTCCTTTTGGAAATGGGTATGGAATTTTTGCTGGTCTTGAAAGATGTCTCGAATACTTAAGAGACTTCCATTTTTCAGAAAGTGATTTAGAATATTTACAAAATGGGCTTGGGTATCGTGATGATTTTATTGAATATTTAAAAACTGTTCGCTTTACTGGCGATGTTTATTCGATGAAGGAGGGGGAATTAGTATTTCCTAATGAGCCTATTATTCGAGTCGAATCAACTCTTGCTGAGGCACAATTAGTGGAAACTGCACTATTGAACATCGTAAATTACCAAACGTTAATCGCTACTAAAGGGTCACGCATCAAGCAGGTGGTCAAGGATGAAGTAGCAATGGAATTTGGTTCTAGAAGAGCTCAGGAAATGGATGCCGCTATATGGGGAACCCGTGCTGCATTTATTGGAGGAATTGAAGCAACTAGCAATGTACGTGCCGGGAAAATGTTTGGTATTCCAGTCGCTGGAACACACGCACATTCAATGGTGCAGGCATATAAGAGTGAATACGATGCTTTTCTTTCATATGCGAAAAGACACAAAGATTGTGTATTCCTAGTAGACACTTATAACACCTTGAAAACAGGTGTACCAACTGCTATCAAGGTAGCTAAGGAGCTAGGAGATAAAATAAACTTTATCGGTATTCGTCTAGATTCAGGAGATATTTCTTTCTTATCGAAGGAAGCAAGAAAAATGTTAGATGCTGCTGGATTCCCAGATGCCAAAATAGTTGTATCAAATGATTTAGATGAGTATACAATTTTGAACTTAAAAGCTCAAGGTGCCAAAGTAGACAGTTGGGGAATCGGTACTAAACTCATCACAGGTTATGATCAGCCTGCACTAGGAGCAGTATACAAAATTGTTTCTATAGAAAACGAGGCCGGAGAGATGGAGGATACTATTAAAATCTCGTCTACAACTGAAAAGGTGACTACTCCTGGCCAAAAAAGACTCTACCGTATCATTGATAAAGAAAATGGTAAAGCAGAAGGCGATTATATTACGATGCATGACGAGGATCCTACCCATGAGGAACGCCTAAAAATGTTCCACCCTGTTCATACGTTCGTTTCTAAATTTGTCACGAACTTTGAGGCAAAGGAATTACACGTAAAGGTTATAGAGAACGGGGCAGTCATATATGAGAATCCAGAGCTCACCGAGGTTCGTCAATATGCTCATGAAAATCTAGATTTACTTTGGGAGGAGTATAAACGATCTCTGAACCCAGAGGAATACCCAGTCGATTTAAGCCAAAAGTGTTGGGACAATAAAATGCGTAACATTCAAGAAGTGAAGGAAATGGAACATAATTTTATAGCACATAATGGAGGGAATTAAAATGTCTGATAAACAGAGAGAAATTATCGAAGCCTTGAAGGTAAAGCCTGAGATTGATCCGAAAGAGGAAGTTCGTATAAGTATCGATTTTATGAAAGACTATTTAAAGAAGCATCCATTTTTAAAAAGCATGGTATTAGGTATTTCTGGAGGACAAGATTCTACACTAGTTGGTAAGCTTGCCCAAATGGCAGTAGATGAGTTGAATGAAGAGTTGGGTGCAGGTACTTATACATTTATCGCTGTAAGTCTGCCATACGGTGTCCAATTTGATGAATCTGATCGCCAGGATGCATTAAGCTTCATCCAACCAAGCAAGCGTGTAACTATTAATATTAAAGAAGCAGTAGATGCGAGCGACCGTGCATTGAAGGAAGCTGGCATCACTTTAAGCGACTTTGCTAAAGGGAACGAAAAGGCGAGAGAACGTATGAAGGCACAGTATTCTATAGCAGCTATGCATAATGGAATTGTACTTGGTACTGACCACGCTGCCGAAGCAGTCACTGGATTTTATACAAAGTATGGAGATGGTGGAGTAGATTTAACTCCTCTTTTCCGTTTGAATAAAAGACAGGGGAAACAATTATTAAAACATCTAGGAGCACCGGAGCATCTTTATACGAAGATTCCGACTGCCGATTTAGAGGAAGATCGTCCTGCTTTACCAGATGAAGTTGCTCTAGGTGTAAGCTATGATGACATTGACGACTATTTAGAAGGAAAAACGGTATCACAGGAAGTAGAAGAAAAGATTGTTGGCTTCTACGACCGTTCCGAGCATAAACGACAGCTACCAATAACTATCTTCGATGACTTTTGGAAATAATAGAAGCATGGAATTTCTAGAGATAGAAATTTCATGCTTTTTATTGCGTTTTTAAAGGGGACCTATTTTAGTAATTTTTCTATTAAAACTGAATATTTATCGCTCTCCCCGCATACGCGTCCGATTACTCTTCTATTGTTCGTGTATCATCAACTAAATAGAAATTATGAAATTGATTGAGTTCCAAAATATATCCTTTTTAAATGAGTGTCGTCTAAATTAAGGTACAGCTTTATAAATTTTTAAAATAGGATTAAGAACTGGATACTAAATTCATATATTATAAATTTTACAGCAGAGATTTTAGACAGTTTTAAGCTAGATTTTGGATTCAAAAAAATTGGCAGAATATAACTCTTTATATAGGATAAGTAATTTTTAAATTGTTTTATCCTTTTATTTTCGTTATGCTTAGAGTGTATTATAAAAATTTTCTAACTAATCATTTAATGATAGTTTTGGGGGAAACCATATGAAGGATCAAGCACAGATTCAAGCAATTATTACTAACATAGAGAAAGTTATGATAGGGAAGAAAAGCATTGCGGAATTAGCAGTCATCTCACTTTTGGCAGATGGACATGTATTACTAGAGGATGTACCAGGAGTGGGTAAAACTATGATGGTACGAGCTCTTGCTAAATCTATTGGAGCAGAGTTTAAGAGAATACAATTTACGCCAGACTTATTACCATCAGATGTATTAGGAGTATCTATATATAATCCTAAGGAAATGGAATTTGAGTTTCGACCTGGACCTATTTTAGGAAATATTGTGTTGGCTGACGAGATTAATCGTACATCGCCAAAAACACAATCTGCGTTATTGGAGGGAATGGAAGAATCATCAATAACAATCGATGGTATTACTATGCCGCTACCAAAGCCATTTTTTGTTATGGCAACCCAAAATCCTATAGAGCATGAGGGTACATATCCATTGCCAGAAGCTCAGTTAGATCGCTTTTTGATGAGAGTGAAAATGGGCTATCCACATCCAAGTGAAGAAATTGAAGTGTTAAATAGATTAGAGCATGCCTCTCCTATTGACAGCCTTCAACCAGTCATTTCGTTGGAAGAGCTTATTCATCTTCAAAAGCAAGTGAAAAATGTTAGCGTGGATCAAACCATGAAGGGCTATATTGTAGACCTTGCTAATAGAACTAGAGTTGATACATATATTTACCTAGGGGTAAGTCCTCGTGCTTCTATTGCTCTAATGCGTGCTTCACAAGCGTATGCATTGTTACAGGGGAGAGACTATGTTATTCCAGATGATATTCAGTATTTAGTGCCATTTGTTTTTGGACATCGTGTGATCCTTCGACCAGAGGCAAGATATGATGGTATATCCTCTGAGGAAGTACTTTCTCGTGTTGTAAAAAGAACTTCTGTCCCTATAAAGAGGAAGGTAAACGGATGAATAGTTGGTTAGAGGGATTTAAGAAACTTAAAGGTATTGGTGGAGTCCTCCTTCTATTAGTGGTCGCTTTTGTTTACGCAATGTTCCAGGGAGGATTTGTGAGCTGGTTTCTTTTTTACCTCATTGTCCCTATAGCTCTATATTCGGTGCTCCTGTTTTTTTATCCTCTCTCCAAATTAGAGGCCGAGCGGACGATTGAAACACGAAAGGTATATAGCGGAGGAAAATTCTCTGCAACAATCAAGGTGACAAGAAATGATAGCTTTCCCTTGCTGTTTGTTTGGTTTGAAGAAAGAGTGAGTAATTCACTTTTGCATACAGGCTCTAAGAAACAGCTCATCTTTTGGGGTATGAAAAAAGAATTTACCTGGACATATGAAATTGAACATATGCCTCGTGGGGAGCATGTATTAGAAGGAACATCAATCGAAATAAGCGATTTGTTCGGATGGGTGAAAAAAAATGTATTTATTCCTAATACTAAAACCTTACTCGTCTTTCCAAATCTAGTGGATATGGTTTATATTCCTATCGAAACTAGGTATGATCAGGGAGCAGCGGCCTCAAGAATTCAGGTTATGAAGGATACTTCTATGGCTACGGGGGTTCGCTCCTATCAGCCCGGGGACCGAGTATCCTGGATACACTGGAAGTCATTTGCTCGTACTCAAACCCTTAAAACAAAGGAATTTGAGGATCGTCAATCACAGGATTTGTTTATATTAATCGATCGGACTTTGTCTCCTATGTTCGAGGACGTGGTAGATTTATCTGCATCTATTATGCAGGCGATTGTCCGTCACCAAGCTAGTAGCGCTTTTCTATCTATAGGGCAGAATCGTTTTTTCGTACAGAATGTAGAAAATGAGGAACAGCTTCATAGAGTGCTTTATCATCTAACGAAGGTACAGCCAGATTTAGACAAGCCAATCGATCAAGTAATATCGCAAGAGCCTACTTTGGCTCAAGCAACTTCATTGTTATACATTACTAGCGAGTTAACACATGAGTGGGTTGATGGGATACAACGAAATGCTGGAAACCTGCGAGTGTGTCGTTGTTTTGTCGTGAAAAATAAAGACGAAAAACCAAATAAAAATGAAAATGCCCTCTACCAGTATGCGAAAAGTAGAGGAGTTGAAGTTCATAATATTACGAAGGATCGTTTTGCCCAAGCGTTTATGGAGGTGAATCGCTCATGAAAGAAAGCTACCAGCAGAAAATAGTTTCTCTTCTCATTTATATATTTACTTGTCTTTTGATGGTGGAATGGTTAAAGCCGGTAATGGAATTGACAGATACAGACCATTTGTCATTGTTTGTCTTTTATTTGGCCATCTCATTCTTCTTTTACTTTATTAAATTGGATTGGAAGCTTGCTATACCTATTAAGTTATTATTTATATGTTGGATAATAGTTTATATATACACTGATTACTCCTTTTTCTCGAAGGTTTCTTTAGATTATCTTGGTGTAGAGCTTCTACATAACTTTTCTGCTATTTTTAGTCAAGAATGGGGAGCGATTACTGATCCATTCCGTACGTTTTTATTTTTTGTATTGCTTTGGATGACGACCTACTTATTAAATTATTGGATTAGAGTTCGGAAGACACTTCTGCTATTTTTTATCCTCACGGTATTATTTATAACCATTTTGGATGCATTTAGCCCGTATAGTGGTAAAGATTCCATAGTCACTACTCTAATATCTGGATTTATAATTATGGGATTATTGTACATTCAAAAGCTATTGGTAGAGAATAATATATCACTTATAGGTACTTTTATTACTGCTTCCATCGGCAGCTTAATACTGCTGCTTGCAATTAGCGGTATCACAGCTTATGCTTTGCCAAAAGCAGGACCAATCTGGCCAGATCCTGTTCCTTTTTTCACTACTTCTACTCTTGAAGTGGACGAGCGTGAGGGAGGAGTGAAAGGTACAGGCGGCATAAAGAAGGTTGGATATGGAGAAAATGATGAACAGTTAGGTGGTGCCTTCCAAAGCGATGATACGCCTATTTTTTGGGCAGATGTAAATACACAGCAATATTGGAAGGTAGAAACAAAGGACACATATACCTCTAAAGGGTGGATTCAGTCGGAGAGTGAGGTAGAGCTTCAAAACTTTGGAATTGGAGAGATATTTGAAAGCGATATACCACCAGGAGAAGATAATTTAACAACAGATGCCAACATAGTTATGGCACAAGATTTTCCGTTAATCCTTCAGCCATATGGCATTAAAAGCATACAAACAAATGAAGAAGCAATGTTTACACGAAACCCATTAAATCAAAAAATTTCGGTTCTTAATAGCTCTAATTCTAGTCTATGGGATTACAATGTTTCATTTAGTGAGCCTACGTACAGCCTGAAAGCGTTGCGTGCTACTAATACAGAGAGCTTGAATTCATTATCTAGTGATTTTGATAGATATTTGCAGCTACCAGATACATTGCCAGATAGAGTGAGAGAGCTAGCAGTTAGTATTACACAAGACAAGTCAAGCCTCTATGATAAGGCGAATAGTATTGAAAGATATTTTAGATCAAATAGTTTTAGCTACAACCAAACAATGGCTGCAATACCTGATAAGGACACCGATTACGTAGACCAATTTCTGTTTGATACGAAGGTAGGGTATTGCGATAACTTTTCTACATCTATGGTAGTTTTACTTCGTTCTATTGATATTCCAGCACGTTGGGTGAAGGGCTTTGCACCTGGGGATCGTACGAATATGGAGAATTTGGGAGATGTCTATGAGGTAACGAACAATAACGCACACTCATGGGTAGAAGCTTATTTTCCAAATGTGGGATGGATAACGTTTGAGCCAACGATCGGCTTCTCTTCAAGCGCTAATATTGTATACGATGTTGAGAAACAGACAGACGAACTACTAACGCCAGAAGAACAACAGGAAACTCCTAAGAGCGAAGGATTTAAAAAAGAGGATGAAGTGTCTTTCAGCTTTACAGCTTTTTTACAAACCATTATAGACTGGATAAGTGAGAAGAAAGTAACAATCCTTTGGTTTGTCATTATCCTTGGAATCTTAAGCTTATTTGCCTACATACACCGAGGCAAATGGTTGTCAAAGGTTTTAATCCCAACATCAAGGCTGCGAAAAAATGACTGGAATTCCTTCGAAAAAATGTATCATCAGCTGCTACGGCAATTGAGTCGTCGCGGCCTTGTAAGAGAGCAAGGTCAAACCTTGATGGACTTTGCACGAAAAGTAGACAAGGACTTTGGCGATACTCATATGATAAGGCTAACTAAAGCGTATCAACAAGGATTTTATGGTAACAATAAAACTGAACTCAATTACGCGTCAATTAGAGAAAGTTGGGAATATTTAATCAATCAGCTAAGCGGTTGATTTTAACCTCAACAACCTGTAAACTGAAGTCAAATTAAATTGACCAGTTGCCCTCGTATATGTCCGATAATATGGTTCGGATGTTTCTACCAAGTTACCATTAATAACTTGACTATGAAGGTGAATGCAGTCATGCCTTTTTTAGGTGGCGGCATTCACCTTTTAATGTAGTAAGCATAAACGCGTAGAAAGAGGATACTTTCGCACGCGTTTTTTTGTATACGTAGTGAATTGGCACAAATATTAGAAGAGGTGGAATGCATATGTCTTCAACTCCATTGTTGAAAGAGCAAGAAAAGATTGTTGTTCTAGATTTCGGTAGTCAATACAATCAACTAATCACACGTCGTATCCGTGAATTCGGAGTTTATAGTGAGTTACATCCTCACACAGTAACAGCAGAGGATATTAAGAAAATGAACGCTACAGGAATTATTTTCTCTGGTGGTCCAAATTCTGTTTATGACACTAACGCTTTTCACATTGACAAAGCAATCTATGACTTAAATATTCCGATTTTGGGAATTTGCTATGGAATGCAGTTGATGGCTTACCAATTTGGTGGAAAAGTAGAAAAGTCTTTTACAAGAGAATATGGTAGAGCTGAAATAGATATAAAGAATCCAACGACATTGTTTGGTGATCTTCCTTCTAACCATGTAGTGTGGATGAGTCATGGAGACCACGTGACAGCAGCTCCTGAAGGTTTTGAGGTAATCGCTACAAGTCCATCTTGTGACATTGCAGCAATGGCTAATGTTGAAAAAGGCTTATATGCAGTACAATTTCATCCAGAAGTTCGTCACTCTGTATACGGGTTAGAATTACTTCGCCAATTCGTATTTGATGTTTGTAAAGCAAAAGGTGATTGGTCAATGGAAAGCTTCATCGAGATGGAGATTGAAAAAATCCGAGAAACAGTTGGAGACAAAAAAGTTCTATGTGCACTAAGCGGCGGAGTAGATTCTTCTGTAGTTGCAGTGTTAATCCATAAAGCAATTGGTGACCAGCTGACTTGTATGTTCGTTGACCATAATCTACTTCGCAAAGACGAAGCAGAAGGTGTAATGAAAACCTTCACTGAAGGCTTCAATATGAACGTTATTAAAATTGATGCTCGTGAGCGTTTTATGAGTAAATTGGCTGGAGTATCTGATCCAGAGAAAAAACGTAAAATTATAGGTAATGAATTTATCTATGTTTTTGATGATGAGGCTTCTAAGCTAGAAGGTATGGATTTCCTAGCACAAGGAACTCTTTATACAGACATTATCGAGAGTGGTACAGCTACTGCTCAAACGATTAAATCTCACCATAATGTTGGTGGACTTCCAGAGGACATGCAATTCAAGCTAATTGAACCTCTTAAAACTTTATTTAAAGATGAGGTGCGCGAGTTAGGTTCAGAGCTTGGCTTAGCTGATGAAATCGTATGGCGTCAACCATTCCCAGGTCCTGGACTAGCTATCCGAGTATTAGGAGAAGTAACAGAAGAGAAACTAGAAATCGTGCGTGAATCAGATGCAATCCTACGCGAAGAAATCGCTAAAGCTGGTTTAGAACGTGATATCTGGCAATACTTCACTGTACTTCCTGATATCCGTAGCGTCGGTGTAATGGGAGATGCAAGAACTTATGACTACGCAATCGGTATTCGTGCAGTAACATCTATCGACGGCATGACCTCTGACTGGGCGCGTATCCCATGGGACGTTCTAGAAAAAGTATCTGTCCGTTTAGTAAACGAAGTAGCACACATCAACCGCGTACTGTATGACATTACGAGCAAGCCACCAGCAACGATTGAGTGGGAATAGTACTCTTCAGTAATATAATCTAAACAGGTTAAACGCAGTCATATCCATGTCTAGCCTAGTATGGTAAGAACTATCAGTGATTAACGTACAACTATTTATATTTCAAAAATTAAACTCTCTTTTAGTTATTTATAACAAATAACTAGAAGAGGTTTTTTTGTTTAGTTAAAATTAGGAACTTGATTGATGACTTTAAAGTCGTTTAAAAAATAATAAAATTTTTAAAAATGCGAGTCATTCTATTTAACAAATGGTCTATTATTGAAAAATTACCGATAGTAGACGACAATGGCATTCTAAAAGGTCTAATTACTATTAAAGATATTGAAAAAGTAATTGAGTTTTCAAATGCAGCAAAAGACCATCATGGTCGTTTACTAGTAGGTGCTGCGGTTGAAGTGAAGGAAACAGTTGGATTTTATACATCTCAAGCCCTAGTTTTAAATATATCTCAGGTCCATTAACAGGAATTCATTTGCACTGTAAGATAGAAATATAAAGTAGTGGAACGAATACACATAAAATAAAAAGTTTGATTTTCGATTGCTATCAGCAATTATGATGAAAGTTAAGGAGTGAGAATATGAAAAAGCTTTGGTTCTTTTGGTGGATTGCTAACACTTTTTGGGTTGTTATTTTTGCAGTAGGTACGGCTTTCGTTTGGTTAAGGGATGTTGATGGTGCAGGTGCAATTCAAACACTTGAGGCAAAATTAGCTGCATTTATAGTTTTATTAATCGCCTTTATACTTCCTTTAATAATTCAAGTTGTATGGCTAATTGTTAACTTGGTAATCAACAGTAATAAAAAAAATAAAATTCAGCAGGTTTAAAAGGGAATTATATATTTAAGAAACTAGCAAAATGAATTTACAAACGCGATTATAGAAAAAAAAACTTAGATTTTTAAACGACTTTATTGTTATATTTTTAGTGTAGCAAAGTACCTTACATCAAAAGTTAAACGATTATATTTTAACCCCGTTCTAAATTTAGAATGGGGTTATATTTATTTGTTCTTTTAAAATTAAATAACTTTATTGTCATTTTACATTAAAATGAATCAGCAAATTTTTTGTCGTAAAGATAAGTATAATGAATACCATTTGGCTAAGAATTATTTTAATAAGTTTTTACTGTTATATACAAGGTTAGGCAGTACAATAATAAAGTAAAAAGGTTTAGTTCAGTAAAGTAAGGTATATTATATTTGTTGAATAGATTCTCTTTAAAGACAAGAAAAGAAGGTGAATAAAGTGGGGAAATACCAATTGGATACCAAAGGTAAGGCAGTTGTGGCAAAGTATCATGAAAAACACAAGCCTGCCAAATTTGATAAAAAGCAGCAACTTGAAAAAATACGTGCGGAGTATTTGAAAAAGAAGCAAAAACAAACAGATAATTAATATGAATGAAAACATAGGAAGATTAAAATCTCCCTATGTTTTTCTTCCTCGAAGTCCTTTTTTAAAAATTGAAGATAGAGTCTATTATTCTCCTAAATTTCATATTCGGTGACAAAAAACTCGTCATCAGATATCCCATTCCTCACTAATTGATTTTGACATTGAAACGACATGGCCATTATTCAAACTAATAACGTTGTAAACAGGGGGTTCACCAGCTACAAATGAGGACAAGAATTACATGAGCTGAACGGGTTTTTCTGTTTTGATAAAAAGCGTTATATATAAATGGTTGGCGCGTGCTTTATGATATCGATATTACGAGCAAGCATGCTACTATGAGTGGGAATAGTATAAATAAAACCTTGGACTGCCTATTTTATAGGTTTTCCAAGGTATTTTTATTCTAAGAAATATAGGTCTATTTTACTTTGAAAATTATTTTGCCTATAAGCAGAAAACGAACTATTATTTGGTTATATTAAATAATGTTCGTATTTAGTATTGATTTCGGCATAATTCGGTGTTATATTACATATATAATTTAATTATGTCGTCGTATAACGTTGGGAATAAGGCCCAAAAGTCTCTACCGAATCACCGTAAATGATTCGACTACGATGAGTGAGCCTATTTATATTCACTTATTGGGGATAGTACATGTATACGACCGAAAATGGTTGTATACTTTTTTTCGTTATCGCGACAAAAAATGGAGGAACTTATGAAAAAGTATTTTCGTTTTGAGGAATTAGGAACTAACTATCGCCGCGAGATTATTGGTGGATTAACAACGTTCTTAGCTATGGCTTATATCTTAGTGGTAAACCCTATGACGTTATCACTAGAATCAGTGCCTGGATTACCTGAATCTATGTATATGGATAAAGGGGCAGTCTTCACTGCTACCGCAATCGCAGCAGCATTAGGTTCTATTTTAATGGGTGTCCTGGCTAAATACCCGATTGCCTTGGCACCTGGTATGGGTCTCAATGCTTTCTTCGCTTACACTGTAGTACTGAAATTCGGAATTCCATGGGAAATCGCTTTGACTGGTGTTTTTGTAGCCGGGGTAATCTTTATCTTACTTTCTTTATCAGGTATTCGTGAAACTATTATTAATGCCATCCCATCTGAGCTTAAATATGCAGTAGGAGCAGGGATAGGCTTATTCATAACCTTTGTTGGTTTACAAAATGCAAAGATTATCGTTGGTAATCCTGATGTGATTGTTGCGCTTGGTGATTTAGCTGACCCAAATGTTCTATTAACAATTTTTGGTCTTATTATAACAGTTATTATGATGGTTAAAGGCGTTAAAGGCGGAATTTTCTACGGTATGTTGATTACCGCTATCGTAGGTATGATCTTTAAGTTAGTAGAAGTCCCTCATGCGATTGTTGGAGAGGTTCCAAGTATGGAATCAACTTTCGGGGCAGCACTCAAACCTATTTTTGAAAACCCAGCATCTTTAATGACATCACAATTTTTAATTGTAGTACTTACCTTCTTATTTGTTAACTTCTTTGATACAGCTGGAACATTAATTTCCGTTGCGAACCAAGCAGGGTTGATGAAAGACAATAAATTGCCTCGTGCAGGTAAAGCTTTACTAGCAGATGCTATTGCTACAACTGCCGGAGCTGTTGCTGGTACCTCAACTACTACATCTTATGTAGAATCTACAGCCGGTGTTGCTGCAGGTGCTCGTTCAGGGTTTGCGGCAGTTGTTACTGGGGTTCTCTTGTTATTATCATTGTTCTTCTATCCTGTATTAGATGTAGTAACTTCTTATGTAACTGCACCAGCATTAATTATAGTGGGTGTACTTATGGTTTCATCTTTAGGAAGTATAGAATGGACGAAATTTGAAGTAGCAGTTCCAGCATTCTTTGTTGTAATTGCAATGCCATTAACTTATTCAATTGCAACTGGTATAGCAATTGGTTTCATATTCTATCCAATCACGATGATTGTAGCTGGAAGAATAAAAGAGATTCATCCGATAATGTATGGGCTATGGGTAATATTTGTCGCCTATTTCATATTCTTATAATTTTCAAGCTATCGAGAGGGGCCAAGTGCCTCTCTTTTTTTGTATTTCAAGAAGAGGGATATAAAGAGATAATAGAGAAATAGTTTATATAGTAGAAACTCGAAAAGATAATGGGGGAAATTGTAGTGATGCAAATAAGAAAAGCAACACCTTCAGATGCAGAGGGTATCGCAAGAGTTCACGTAGAAAGCTGGAAATCTACTTATATAAACATTGTTCCAGAGGATTTCCTAAAAAACCTTTCCTATGAAAAAAGAGTAGAGTATTGGTATTCTGCTATACCCGATGGAGAAGTATATGTAGCGGAAAATGAAGAAGGGGAAGTGATTGGTTTTGCTTCTGGTGGCAAGGAACGAAGTAGGAAGTACCCTAAGTATAATGGAGAGTTATATGCCATTTATATTTTGCAAGAGTATCAGGGGAAGGGTGTCGGAAAACTACTGATTAAACCAATAGTAAAAGAACTAAAGCGCCAGGGAATCCCATCTATGTTAGTGCTTGTGTTAGAGGATAACCCTTCGCGGAAATTTTATGAAAAGCTTGGTGCAAAGAAGATTGATAGTATAATAGTTGAAATTGGTGGAGTGCAGCTTAATGAGCTAGTATACGTGTGGGAGGATATTAATCTTCTGGCTTATGAATAAAATCAAGAATTAAAGCCATCTAAAGCGCATGGAGAGAGGGATTAGAAAGTCTAAAAGGTTTTAAAAGACTTATCAGAATAGATTGTTATTATATTTTCGCTTATTTTATTAAAAATACTGTTGACGAATAGTTAAATAGGGTGGTATAGTTATCAAGTTCTCATTTTTACTTCTGATTTCAAAAAAACAACTCAAAAAAAGTTGTTGACATTGATGATTAGATTTGATAAGATAATAAAGCTGTCGAAACAAAACGACACAATGAACATTGAAAACTGAACATGCAAAACGTTAAGACATATAGCATCAAGCAACTTCGGTTGTATTGACGCAAAACAATTTTTGACATCATTTAATGATGATGCCAGCAAAACAAAATGAGCTTTTTAAGTTCTCTATTATGGAGAGTTTGATCCTGGCTCAGGACGAACGCTGGCGGCGTGCCTAATACATGCAAGTCGAGCGAATGATGAAGAAGCTTGCTTCTTCTGATTTAGCGGCGGACGGGTGAGTAACACGTGGGCAACCTGCCCTGTAGATTGGGATAACTCCGGGAAACCGGGGCTAATACCGAATAATCCATTCCCTCACATGAGGAGATGTTAAAAGACGGCATCTCGCTGTCACTACAGGATGGGCCCGCGGCGCATTAGCTAGTTGGTGAGGTAACGGCTCACCAAGGCGACGATGCGTAGCCGACCTGAGAGGGTGATCGGCCACACTGGGACTGAGACACGGCCCAGACTCCTACGGGAGGCAGCAGTAGGGAATCTTCCACAATGGACGAAAGTCTGATGGAGCAACGCCGCGTGAGTGAAGAAGGTTTTCGGATCGTAAAACTCTGTTGTGAGGGAAGAACAAGTACGAGAGTAACTGCTCGTACCTTGACGGTACCTCATTAGAAAGCCACGGCTAACTACGTGCCAGCAGCCGCGGTAATACGTAGGTGGCAAGCGTTGTCCGGAATTATTGGGCGTAAAGCGCGCGCAGGCGGTCCTTTAAGTCTGATGTGAAAGCCCACGGCTCAACCGTGGAGGGTCATTGGAAACTGGGGGACTTGAGTGCAGAAGAGGAAAGCGGAATTCCAAGTGTAGCGGTGAAATGCGTAGAGATTTGGAGGAACACCAGTGGCGAAGGCGGCTTTCTGGTCTGTAACTGACGCTGAGGCGCGAAAGCGTGGGGAGCAAACAGGATTAGATACCCTGGTAGTCCACGCCGTAAACGATGAGTGCTAAGTGTTAGGGGGTTTCCGCCCCTTAGTGCTGCAGCTAACGCATTAAGCACTCCGCCTGGGGAGTACGGTCGCAAGACTGAAACTCAAAGGAATTGACGGGGGCCCGCACAAGCGGTGGAGCATGTGGTTTAATTCGAAGCAACGCGAAGAACCTTACCAGGTCTTGACATCCCGCTGACCGGCCTAGAGATAGACTTTTCCCTTCGGGGACAGCGGTGACAGGTGGTGCATGGTTGTCGTCAGCTCGTGTCGTGAGATGTTGGGTTAAGTCCCGCAACGAGCGCAACCCTTGATCTTAGTTGCCAGCATTCAGTTGGGCACTCTAAGGTGACTGCCGGTGATAAACCGGAGGAAGGTGGGGATGACGTCAAATCATCATGCCCCTTATGACCTGGGCTACACACGTGCTACAATGGACGGTACAGAGGGTCGCAACCCCGCGAGGGTGAGCTAATCCCATAAAACCGTTCTCAGTTCGGATTGTAGGCTGCAACTCGCCTACATGAAGCCGGAATCGCTAGTAATCGTGGATCAGCATGCCACGGTGAATACGTTCCCGGGCCTTGTACACACCGCCCGTCACACCACGAGAGTTTGTAACACCCGAAGTCGGTGGGGTAACCCTTTTGGGAGCCAGCCGCCGAAGGTGGGACAGATGATTGGGGTGAAGTCGTAACAAGGTAGCCGTATCGGAAGGTGCGGCTGGATCACCTCCTTTCTAAGGATATATTCGGAATACAGATCTTTATCTGTATCTTAACGTTTTGCAGTTCAGTTTTGAGTGTTCATTTTTATGATGAGCATTTAAATTGTTCTTTGAAAACTGGATAAAACGACATCAAAAAAAGAAACAAACGCAAGATATTCAAATTGTGATCACTTACGTGATTGCAAGTGTAGTACTTTTAACTTTTAGGTTAAGTTAATAAGGGCGCACGGTGGATGCCTTGGCACTAGGAGTCGACGAAGGACGGCACTAACACCGATATGCTTCGGGGAGCTGTAAGTGAGCTTCGATCCGGAGATTTCCGAATGGGGAAACCCACTGCCCGTAATGGGGCAGTACATTTGCGTGAATACATAGCGCATCTGAGACACACCCAGGGAACTGAAACATCTAAGTACCTGGAGGAAGAGAAAGAAAATTCGATTCCCTGAGTAGCGGCGAGCGAAACGGGAAGAGCCCAAACCAAGAGGCTTGCCTCTTGGGGTTGTAGGACACTCTATACGGAGTTACAAAAGAATGAGTTAGATGAAGCGACCTGGAAAGGTCCGCAGGATAGGGTAAAAGCCCCGTAGTCCAAAATTCATTCCCTCCAGAGTGTATCCTGAGTACGGCGGAACACGTGAAATTCCGTCGGAATCCGGGAGGACCATCTCCCAAGGCTAAATACTACCTAGTGACCGATAGTGAACCAGTACCGTGAGGGAAAGGTGAAAAGCACCCCGGAAGGGGAGTGAAATAGACCCTGAAACCGTGTGCCTACAAATAGTCAAAGCCCGTTAACGGGTGATGGCGTGCCTTTTGTAGAATGAACCGGCGAGTTACGATTACATGCGAGGTTAAGTTGAGAAGACGGAGCCGCAGCGAAAGCGAGTCTGAATAGGGCGAATGAGTATGTGGTCGTAGACCCGAAACCAGGTGATCTACCCATGTCCAGGATGAAGGTAAGGTAACACTTACTGGAGGTCCGAACCCACGCACGTTGAAAAGTGCGGGGATGAGGTGTGGGTAGCGGAGAAATTCCAATCGAACCTGGAGATAGCTGGTTCTCTCCGAAATAGCTTTAGGGCTAGCCTCAAACGTTAGAATCTTGGAGGTAGAGCACTGTTTGGACTAGGGGCCCATCCCGGGTTACCGAATTCAGACAAACTCCGAATGCCAATGATTTATGTTTGGGAGTCAGACTGCGAGTGATAAGATCCGTAGTCAAGAGGGAAACAGCCCAGACCACCAGCTAAGGTCCCAAAGTATTTGTTAAGTGGAAAAGGATGTGGCGTTGCTTAGACAACCAGGATGTTGGCTTAGAAGCAGCCATCATTTAAAGAGTGCGTAATAGCTCACTGGTCGAGTGACGCTGCGCCGAAAATGTATCGGGGCTAAACAAATCACCGAAGCTGTGGATTGATACCTTTGGTATCAGTGGTAGGAGAGCGTTCTAAGGGCGTTGAAGTCAGACCGGAAGGACTGGTGGAGCGCTTAGAAGTGAGAATGCCGGTATGAGTAGCGAAAGATGGGTGAGAATCCCATCCACCGTATGACTAAGGTTTCCTGAGGAAGGCTCGTCCGCTCAGGGTTAGTCGGGACCTAAGTCGAGGCCGATAGGCGTAGACGATGGACAACAGGTTGATATTCCTGTACCACCACCCCACCGTTTGAGTGATGGGGGGACGCAGTAGGATAGGGTAAGCGTGCTGTTGGTTATGCACGTCCAAGCAGTGAGGTGTGAGTGTAGGCAAATCCGCACTCTGTAACATTGAGCTGTGATGGCGAGGACTTAGTCCGAAGTTCCTGATTTCACACTGCCAAGAAAAGCCTCTAACGAGGTGGGAGGTGCCCGTACCGCAAACCGACACAGGTAGTCGAGGAGAGAATCCTAAGGTGAGCGAGAGAACTCTCGTTAAGGAACTCGGCAAAATGACCCCGTAACTTCGGGAGAAGGGGTGCTCTTTTGGGTGTATAGCCTAGAAGAGCCGCAGTGAATAGGCCCAGGCGACTGTTTAGCAAAAACACAGGTCTCTGCAAAACCGTAAGGTGAAGTATAGGGGCTGACGCCTGCCCGGTGCTGGAAGGTTAAGAGGAGTGCTTAGCGCAAGCGAAGGTGCGAATTGAAGCCCCAGTAAACGGCGGCCGTAACTATAACGGTCCTAAGGTAGCGAAATTCCTTGTCGGGTAAGTTCCGACCCGCACGAAAGGCGTAACGATCTGGGCACTGTCTCAACGAGAGACTCGGTGAAATTATAGTACCTGTGAAGATGCAGGTTACCCGCGACAGGACGGAAAGACCCCGTGGAGCTTTACTGTAGCTTGATATTGAATTTTGGTGCAACTTGTACAGGATAGGTAGGAGCCTTAGAGCCCGGAGCGCCAGCTTCGGAGGAGGCGTCGGTGGGATACTACCCTGGTTGTATTGAAATTCTAACCCATACCCGTAACCCGGGTAGGAGACAGTGTCAGGCGGGCAGTTTGACTGGGGCGGTCGCCTCCTAAAGTGTAACGGAGGCGCCCAAAGGTTCCCTCAGAATGGTTGGAAATCATTCGAAGAGTGTAAAGGCAGAAGGGAGCTTGACTGCGAGACCTACAAGTCGAGCAGGGTCGAAAGACGGGCTTAGTGATCCGGTGGTTCCGCATGGAAGGGCCATCGCTCAACGGATAAAAGCTACCCCGGGGATAACAGGCTTATCTCCCCCAAGAGTCCACATCGACGGGGAGGTTTGGCACCTCGATGTCGGCTCATCGCATCCTGGGGCTGTAGTCGGTCCCAAGGGTTGGGCTGTTCGCCCATTAAAGCGGTACGCGAGCTGGGTTCAGAACGTCGTGAGACAGTTCGGTCCCTATCCGTCGTGGGCGTAGGAAATTTGAGAGGAGCTGTCCTTAGTACGAGAGGACCGGGATGGACACACCGCTGGTGTACCAGTTGTTCTGCCAAGGGCATCGCTGGGTAGCTATGTGTGGACGGGATAAGTGCTGAAAGCATCTAAGCACGAAGCCCCCCTCAAGATGAGATTTCCCATTACGCAAGTAAGTAAGATCCCTCAAAGACGATGAGGTAGATAGGTTCGGGGTGGAAGCGTGGCGACACGTGCAGCTGACGAATACTAATCGATCGAGGACTTAACCAAATTGTTTGTTTCAACTGATGTCTTTTATCCAGTTTTGAGTGAACAACTCAAGAGGATTTCAAAACACAAGCAGTGCTAGGAAACGAGTGAGCGAAGGAAGGAGCGTACTTACGTACGTGACTGACTGAACGAGCGAAGTTGACAACGCAATGCGCAGTGGATTGGAGCCGACAAGTCTAGTGATGATGGCGAAGAGGTCACACCCGTTCCCATACCGAACACGGAAGTTAAGCTCTTCAGCGCCGATGGTAGTTGGGGGTCTCCCCCTGCAAGAGTAGGACGTCGCTGGGCAACTATAGGAAGTCGTCACCGAGTAATCGGTGGCGGCTTTTTTTGTTCTACAAAGAATTTTTAAGTACCGAAGGCACTAACCACTCCATTAACATAGCAGTTCTTTTTACTGTTGAACATAATTAATAAGGAATGTCCTTTTATAATGTCGAAAAAATTAAAGGTCTTTTCCTCGAAATGACATTTCCCGGGAAATAGAAACTAGATATGACAGGAAAGATTAAAAATAAAATAATTAAAAGGAAATATAGTATATTTTAGAATAATGAAGTTATATATTCATTCAAAGTGAAATTGTTGTTGAAAAAGAGAAATTTACAATATCTCTATTTATGCTATTATGCAGAAAAGGAGGGGAGTTTTGATTAATAAAAGTGGCTCTATAAATTATAATTACATTGGTTTACAGGCTCTATATGAGCGATTAGGGAATGATCATCCTATGAAAGCATTAATACATTCCAAAGTAATGTCTGTAAAAGCAGGTATTAATGGAGAGGCAATTATAGAAGGTATATTTAATAAATATACTTTTCCCTTCGAATATAATGTCTTGTTTGATTTGAACCTTAGTGCGGATGGTAAGTTTCAAATAGATGCCTTATTCATTTCTCGACATTATATATTAATGCTTGAGTCGAAAAACATTATTGGTGAACTAAGCTTTGAAAGAGAGCCATTTTGTTTAAGAAGAAAACTGGAGAGCGGTCATGTTGATATTTTTGAGAGTCCAGAGGTTCAATTGGAAAGAAATTTGAACATGCTACATAGATGGCTAGAGAATCGGGGTATACAAATACCTCTAGTTGGGGCCATCGTGTTAAGCTCTACAAAGTCTGAAATTATAAAGCCTCCAGAGAATGCATGCATTATGTATCCAAGTAGTATTCCGAATTTTATATGGAAACAATCTAGAAAGGCTGCTTTTCTATCAACCAATCAATTGGAAGAGTTAAGTAAGAGTATTCTTAAGGCTCATAAAGATTATTATCCTTATCCTATGTGTAAAGCATGGGGGATAGATTCTAATGACTTGATCAAAGGTGTGAGATGTGAGGTATGTAACAGGATAGGCATGCGGCGTGTTATACGAACGTGGAAATGTCCACATTGTCTTAATCAGCACAAGGATGCTCATATTTTAGCTATTAAAGAATGGTTTATGTTAGTTGGTGAAGAAATGACAAACAGTGTTTGTCGAAGTTTCTTAAAGATAGAAAAGAGTCAGACAGCGACCAGGTTATTGCAGAGCATGAAGTTGAAAACTATTGGTGAAGGAAAAGGTGCAAAATATAAAATGAGTAGAAAAATGCTGAACGGTCATAAAATAATTTATCCGGTCATAAAAAATTCTATGCGGTCATAAAATCAAGCTATCCGGTCATAAATCTCCACGAACAGTCATAAATTCAAAATCCATCCAAAAAAAGTTCCTAAATAAACCTATGATTGGTTAAACTGGCACCTACTTTTCTTAAGAATGAGTAGAAAAATGCTGAACGGTCATAAAATAATTTATCCGGTCATAAAAAATTCTATGCGGTCATAAAGTCAGCCTATCCGGTCATAAAACCAAGCTATCCGGTCATAAATCCCCACGAACGGTCATAAATCCAAAATCAAACCCAATTCAAGCTTCATTTCAGTCACAACACTCAAAATTTCCATCAAACATTCCAAAAACATATACTTTCCCTCATACTTCATTCATCCCTCTGTAACACACATTCTTAAGAACAACTACAATTCTTCAATTTTCCGATTAGGTCTAACCATAAAGGGTATATATTAATACATCTTCAACCAATGGGGAAGTATTATATAAGAGGAGTTGAAAGAATGTTAGAAAATGCATTTACTATGGTTTTGATTATCTTTGCGATTAACATTGTTTATGTTACCTTATCAACAACAAGAATGATTCTAACACTGAAAGGCTATCGTTATGTTGCAGCGTTTATGAGTATAATAGAAGTAACCGTTTATATAGTAGGTTTAGGACTGGTGTTAGATAACTTGGATGCAATCCAGAATTTAATTGCTTATGCGCTTGGTTTTGGTACAGGGATTATCGTTGGTTCTAAACTTGAGGAAAAAATGTCTTTAGGATATATTATGGTCAATGCTATTTCTACTGAAAGTGACGTTAACCACTTATCCTCTATTTTGAGGGAAGAGGGGTATGGTGTTACAGATTGGACTGCAAATGGTCTGGAAGGTCACAGACAAGCATTGCAAATATTAACTCCGAGAAAATACGAAGTTAAGCTGTATAATCGGTTAAAGGAAATCGACCCGAAAATATTTATCATTGCTTATGAGCCCAAAACTATTCATGGGGGCTTCTGGGTCAAAACGGTTCGGAAAGGGAAGTTATTTAGATGAAGCAAGAAACCAAATGGTTTGAAGTGGAGGAAAACGAAAGCATCTCTGCTTGTATGGAAAAGATGGCAAAGCAAGGCTTTCAGGTGGTCGGTAGGAGAGAAGAGCCTTTATTTGCAGAGATAGACGGAGTTCCTACCCCTATAAGACAAATGATTCAATTAAAAGGAATAAAAGATAAAGAATCTTGAAATAAGCACTAAAAACCGAACATTATAGTTTTCTGAAAATTAATTGTTCGCTTTTAACCGTTGACGTTACTATCTAGACTTGTTAGAATATTAATAGTAATAGAACGATTTTATCCCCATATATGCTAAAGAATTGGCTTTAGCGTCTCTACCAAGTCACCGTAAATGACAGGACTATGAGGGAAAGCGACTTTTGGAAACTACTAAAAGGGTGAGTTCTTATATGCATATGCAAATAACAAACCCATTTTCTATGTTCCTCAAGTAAACTGCTTTTCTTCTAAAAGAAGACAGTTTATTTGAGGAATTTTTTGTTTAAAAAGGAAGGGACGAAAATAATGGACGCAAAAATTGGTGTAATTATGGGTAGTTCTAGTGATTGGGAAACAATGAAGCATTGCTGTGAAATCTTAGATGAGTTACACATTCCATATGAAAAACAAGTAGTTTCTGCACATCGTACCCCTGATCTTATGTTTGAATATGCGGAGCAGGCAAGAGATCGAGGTATACAAGTTATTATTGCTGGAGCTGGCGGAGCAGCACATTTACCTGGAATGGTAGCTGCAAAAACAACTCTTCCGGTCATCGGGGTGCCAGTCCAATCTAAGGCATTGAATGGATTAGATTCCTTGTTATCAATTGTTCAAATGCCTGGAGGAGTTCCAGTAGCAACGGTAGCTATAGGAAAGGCAGGAGCTACAAATGCAGGGCTACTAGCGGCACAAATTCTTTCCATTCAAGATGCAGAAATTACTAGTAGATTAGAGAATCGAAGAAAAGCAACGAAAAATAGCGTCTTAGAAAGTAATGGTGAGCTACGATGACGAAGACAATCTATCCAGGACAAACAATAGGAATTATTGGTGGGGGACAGCTTGGTAGAATGATGGCCCTTGCAGCCAAAGAGGCAGGGTTTAAAGTAGCGGTACTCGAGCCAACGATGGACTCTCCTTGTGGTCAGATTGCAGATATTCGAATTGTGGCGCCATATAATGATGAGGCTGCATTAGAAGAATTAGCCGATGTAAGTGAAGTTATAACATATGAGTTTGAAAATATAGATTATGAAGGTCTAAAACGTCTTGCAGAAATTGCCTATGTTCCTCAGGGGGCAGATTTGGTAAGAATTACGCAGGACCGTATTTTAGAAAAGAAATCTATAAGAGCAGCTGGAGTTCCGGTGGCAAAATTTATAGAGGTACAAAACTATGATGAGCTAGTGTCCAACATTGACAACATTGGTTACCCTTGCGTGGTGAAAACTACGCGAGGAGGGTATGATGGTAAGGGTCAGCAAATTGTCAAAAGTAAGGATGCTTTAAAACTAGCTAAGCCTCTTTTTGAACACTCGGCGTGCATTGCAGAGGCGTTTGTACCATTCGATAAAGAAATCTCTGTAATCGTTCAAAGAAATGGAAATGGTGAAACCTATTGCTTGCCAATCGGGGAAAATATTCATGTGAACCATATTCTACATGAAACCATCGTTCCAGCAAGAATTAGTACATCTCTATCGGAGAAAGCGGTGGAAGCTGCTGAAACAATTGCGAACCATTTGAATTTAATAGGGACGCTTGCTGTTGAAATGTTTGTGCTAGAGGACGATAAATTACTGATTAACGAGTTAGCACCTAGACCCCATAATTCCGGTCACTATTCTATAGAAGCTTGTAATGTCTCTCAATTTCATCAGCATGTAAGAGCTGTTTGTGGTTGGCCATTACGACAACCAAAGCTATGGACGAACGCAATTATGGTTAATGTACTAGGACAGCATGTTATCCCTGTAACAAACTCGCTAAGCAAGTATCCAAACTGGTCGCTGCACTTGTATGGTAAAAGTGAGGCAAAGGAAAATAGGAAGATGGGACATGTTACTATTCTTTCGGACAATATCGAGGAAACACTGACAGAAATTGAACAATCAAAAATTTGGTCTTAATTTGGAGGAAAAGAAATGATAGAACGCTACACACGCCCTGAAATGGGAGCGATTTGGACAGAAGAAAATAAATACAATGCGTGGTTAGAGGTAGAAATACTAGCTTGTGAGGCATGGGCAGAGATTGGTGATATACCAAAGGAGGATGTCGCACTTCTTCGTAAAAATGCATCCTTTTCTGTAGATCGTATTTTAGAGATTGAGCAAGAAACAAGACATGACGTAGTAGCATTTACTCGTGCAGTATCCGAAACTTTGGGGGAAGAGCGTAAATGGGTGCATTACGGACTGACATCTACGGATGTAGTAGACACAGCTCTTTCTTATGTGATCAAACAAGCTAACGGCATTTTACGTAAAGACATTCAAAATTTTATCGAGATATTAGAAAACAAGGCTAAAGAGCATAAATATACGGTAATGATGGGTCGCACACATGGTGTTCATGCAGAGCCGACTACCTTCGGTTTAAAACTAGCTCTATGGACAGAAGAAATGAAGCGTAATCTTGAGCGCTTTGAGGCTGCGGCTACTGTAATTGAAACAGGAAAGATGTCAGGAGCAGTTGGTACTTATGCAAACATCGATCCATTTGTTGAGCAATATGTATGTGAAAAGCTAGGATTAGCAGCATCACCAATTTCAACTCAAACATTACAACGTGATCGTCATGCTCAATACTTAAGCGTAATTGCATTAGTAGCAACTTCAATCGAGAAATTTGCAACAGAGATTCGTGGTCTTCAAAAGTCAGAAACTCGTGAAGTCGAAGAGTTTTTCTCAAAAGGGCAAAAAGGTTCATCGGCAATGCCTCATAAACGTAACCCGATAGGATCAGAAAATATGGTTGGGATGGCACGTCTCATTCGTGGATATATGATGACTGCCTATGAAAATGTAGCCTTATGGCATGAAAGAGACATCTCTCACTCTTCTGCTGAGCGTGTAATTTTACCGGATGCAACAATTGCACTGAACTATATGTTAAATCGTTTTAGTAACATCGTGAAAAATCTTACTGTGTTCCCTGAAAATATGAAACGAAATATGGATTCTACTTTAGGGCTGATTTACTCGCAACGTGTTTTACTTGCGCTTATTGACAAAGGGCTCGCTCGCGAAATTGCTTATGATACAGTACAGCCACTAGCAATGAAGGCTTGGGAATCTCAAACAGCTTTCCGTAACTTTGTGGATGCAGATGAAAAGATTACTTCATTATTAACAAAAGAAGAGTTGGATGATTGTTTTGACTACAATTACCACATTCAGCACGTCGATATGATTTTTGACCGCTTAGGCTTAAACGAATAGAGTTAACGAAAACATTAAGGCATATCTGAATAATGGAGGAAATTACCGTGATAAAAGGCGATCTATTATACGAAGGTAAAGCAAAAAGATTATATGCAACAGAGAACGAAGACGTTCTCTATGTTGCATATAAGGATAGTGCCACTGCATTTAATGGAGAAAAGAAAGCAGAAATTGGTGGTAAGGGAATATTAAATAACAAAATTACTACCATACTTTTCGAACAGCTAAAAAAATATGGTATTGAATCTCACTTTATCGAGCAAATCTCTGAAAATGAGCAGCTTGTAAAGAAGGTGGAAATTATTCCACTTGAGGTTGTCGTTAGAAATATCGCCGCTGGTAGTCTTTCAAAAAGACTCGGGATGGCGGAGGGCACTCCTTTAAAAAAACCAATCGTTGAGTTTTATTTCAAGGATGATGACCTTGGGGATCCACTCTTAACGAATGCACATTTGGAATTATTAGAAATTGCTTCACCAGTAGAAATAGATACGCTTCAAACAATGGCGCTCGAAGTTAACCAGGTGCTTCGCCCAATATTCTCTGATATTGGTGTTACTTTAGTAGATTTCAAATTAGAGTTTGGTAAAACAGCTGACGGCGCTATTTTGCTGGCTGATGAAATCTCTCCTGATACTTGTAGACTATGGGACAAAGATACAAACAAAAAATTAGATAAAGACGTGTTCAGACGCAATTTAGGAAGCTTAACAGAGGTTTATGAAATTATACTTTCCCGTCTAGGAGGACTATCAAAATGAAAAAAGTTAAAGTATATGTGACACTTCGTGAAAGTGTTTTAGATCCACAGGGGAGTGCAGTAATGGGTGCTCTACACTCTATGGACTATAACGAAGTAACTGACGTTCGAATCGGTAAATATCTGGAGCTACAAATTGAAGAAGGAACACGTGATGTAGATACAGTTGTAAGAGAGATGTGTCAAAAGCTACTAACAAATACAGTAATCGAAGACTATCGTTATGAGGTTGAGGAGGCTGTAAGCAAATGAAGTTCGCGGTAATCGTATTTCCAGGATCGAACTGTGATTTAGATATGTACCATGCGATTAAAGACGAGCTTGGAGAAGAAGTAGAATATGTTTGGCATGATGAGAAGGATTTAAGCGGATTTGACGCTATTTTATTGCCAGGCGGATTCTCTTATGGTGACTACTTACGTTGTGGTGCTATTTCTCGCTTCTCGAATATTATGTCAGAAGTAGTGAAGGCTGCTGAAGCTGGTAAGCCTGTACTAGGCGTATGTAATGGTTTCCAAGTACTGACAGAGGCTGGCCTTTTGCCTGGTGCACTATTGCGCAATAAAGACTTGAAATTTATGTGCCGAACAGTTGACTTAAAGGTAGTGAACAATGAAACTCAATTTACCTCTTCATATGAGAAGAATGAAGTTATTCAAATCCCTATTGCCCATGGGGAAGGAAATTATTATTGTGATGAGCTAACACTAACGTCTTTAAAGGAAAACAACCAAATTGTTTTCACCTATGCTTCAGAAAATCCGAACGGAAGTATTGAAGATATCGCAGGTATTGTAAATGAAAGAGGAAATGTTCTTGGGATGATGCCACACCCAGAGCGTGCTGTAAACGAAATTATGGGTGGAAATGATGGATTAGCGTTATTCAAATCTATTTTGAAACAGTGGAGGGAATCTCATGTCAGTCATGCTTGAACCAAATCCGGAGCAAATTAAAGAACAGAAGCTATATGCTCAAATGGGAATGTCCGATGAAGAATTTGCTATGGTAGAAAACATTCTAGGTAGACTACCAAACTATACAGAGACTGGTTTGTTCTCGGTTATGTGGTCAGAGCATTGCTCTTATAAAAATTCTAAGCCAGTTTTACGCAAATTCCCTACTAAGGGACCACAAGTTTTGCAAGGTCCTGGTGAAGGCGCAGGGATAGTCGATATTGGTGATGGTCAGGCAGTAGTATTTAAAATGGAATCTCATAACCATCCCTCTGCAATCGAACCTTATCAAGGAGCTGCAACTGGGGTAGGAGGAATTATCCGAGATGTATTCTCTATGGGCGCTCGTCCAATTGCAATGTTAAATTCATTGCGCTTTGGAGAACTAAAAACACCACGCGTAAAGTATTTGTTTGAAGAAGTAGTGGCAGGTATTGCTGGTTATGGTAACTGTATAGGTATCCCAACTGTTGGAGGAGAAATTCAGTTTGATGACTGCTATGAGGGTAACCCATTAGTAAATGCTATGTGTGTAGGCTTAATCAATCATGAGGATATTCAAAAAGGTATTGCGGCTGGTGAAGGTAACACGGTGATGTACGCAGGAGCAAAAACAGGACGTGACGGAATTCACGGAGCAACATTCGCTTCCGAGGAATTGACGGAAACTTCTGAAGAAAAACGCCCTGCAGTTCAAGTAGGAGACCCATTTATGGAGAAACTTTTGCTTGAAGCTTGCTTAGAGGTTATTAAATCTGACGCTATTATCGGAATTCAAGATATGGGAGCAGCAGGATTAACTTCTTCTTCAGCAGAAATGGCTTCCAAAGCTGGTTACGGAGTAGAGATGAATTTAGACTTTGTTCCACAACGTGAGACAGGTATGACTGCCTATGAAATGATGCTATCTGAATCACAGGAACGAATGCTGATTGTTGTAAAAAAAGGCCGTGAAGAGGAAATTGTAGAGATTTTTGAAAAATACGGTCTAGACTGTGTAGCAGTTGGTAAGGTGACGAACGATAAAATGCTTCGTCTATTGCATAAAGGGGAAGTAGTGGCAGAGGTTCCTGCAGATGCATTAGCGGAGGAAGCACCTGTTTATTATAAGACATCAGCTGTTCCTGCTTATTTCACAGATTTTCAAGCAATGGAAAACAAAGAACCACTAGTAACAGACTATAAAGAAACTCTTTTAAATCTTCTCCAACAGCCAACGATTGCTTCAAAGGAATGGGTATACGATCAATACGATTACCAGGTCCGTACTAGCACAGTAGTAACACCTGGTTCTGATGCAGCAGTTGTACGCGTTCGAGGAACAAATAAAGGTCTTGCTATGACGACAGATTGCAACTCCCGCTATATTTACTTAGATCCAGTTGCTGGAGGTAAGATCGCTGTGGCAGAGGCAGCACGTAATGTAGTGTGTTCTGGTGCTAAGCCGCTTGCAATTACAGATTGCTTGAATTTTGGTAACCCGGAAAATCCAGAAATATTCTGGCAGCTAGATCAGTCTGCTGAAGGAATTTCAGCCGCATGTATCGCATTAGAATCACCGGTAATTGGAGGAAACGTGTCCCTTTATAATGAAAGAAGTGGAACAGCAGTTTATCCGACACCTACGATTGGTCTTGTAGGATTAGTGGAGGATTTGGCTCATGTAACGACTCAATCCGTTAAACAAGCGGGGGATCTAGTTTATTTGATTGGTGACACTAAAACTGAATTTGGTGGATCTGAGCTACAAAAATTAGTAGAAGGACGTATTTTTGGTCAAGCACCTTCTATCGATTTAGATGTAGAGGCAGCTCGTCAAACGGCTTTACTATCAGCGATTAAAGCTGGCTTAGTACAGTCTGCACACGATATTGCAGAAGGTGGATTTGCAGTAGCCCTAGCTGAAAAAACGTTCGATGCTAAAGGGCTTGGAATTGAAGTGACGGTTCAAGGTTCGGCAATAACAACCCTATTCAGTGAAACACAGTCTCGTTTCATTGTGACTGTTAAATCTGAAAATGCTAGTCAGTTTGAAGCACTAGTACAAGATGCGGTGAAAATTGGACAGGTAACTGATACAAACAATCTAGTAATCTCTCAAGAAAACGGAACTACTTGGATAAACGGTTCTGTTGAGGAATTCCGTTCCGCTTGGAAAGGAGCAATACCATGCTTACTGAACTCAGAGGCTTAAATGAAGAATGCGGAGTGTTTGGAATTTGGGGACACTCAAACCCAGCAGCTATGAGCTATTACGGTTTACATGCATTGCAGCACCGGGGACAGGAGGGTGCTGGAATCGTAGTAACAGATGGTAAGTCATTGCGAGCTGTTAAAGGTGAAGGTCTTGTAAACGATGTGTTTAACAATGGGAAGTTGGAGCAGCTTGAAGGTCATTCAGCAATTGCCCATGTCCGCTACGCAACTGCAGGGGGATCAGGTATAGAGAACGTACAACCGTTACTATTTAATTCTACTACTGGCAGCCTGGCAATTGCTCACAATGGTAACATCGTAAATGCCACTCGTTTAAAGCGTAATTTAGAGCAGCAAGGGAGCATCTTCCAAACAACTTCGGATACAGAGGTGCTAGCACATTTACTTAAAAAAAGTAGACTTCCTTCATTTGAAGAACGTGCAAAGCAATCTCTTCGACTATTAGAAGGAGCATTTGCTTTCATCATTTTAACTGAGGATGGAATGCTAGTCGCACAGGACCCACAAGGTATGCGTCCTCTTTCTTTAGGGATGCTAGATAATGCTTGGGTGGTTGCTTCTGAGACGAGTGCCTTTGATTTAATAGGTGCAGAATTAGTTCGCTCGATTGAACCAGGAGAGCTATTAATCATTAATGATAATGGCTGCCGTTCTGAACGATATATGGAGAAGAGAGATCGTGCTATTTGTACAATGGAATATGTATATTTTTCTCGTCCAGATTCAGATATAGATGGTATTAACATTCACTCAGCAAGAAAACGATTAGGAAAACAGCTTGCAAAAGAGATCTTCATCGATGCTGACGTAGTAACAGGCGTTCCGGATTCAAGTATCTCTGCTGCAATTGGATTTTCAGAGGCTACAGGAATTCCTTATGAATTAGGACTTATAAAAAACCGATATGTAGGCAGAACATTTATACAGCCTTCGCAGGATTTGCGTGAGCGTGGAGTGAAGATGAAGCTATCACCAGTGCGTCAAGTAGTTAAAGGTAAGCGAGTGGTAATGGTAGATGATTCAATCGTTCGGGGAACAACGTCTAAAAGAATTGTGAATATGTTAAAAGAAGCCGGAGCAACAGAGGTTCATGTAGTAATTAGCTCTCCTCCTTTAAAAAATCCATGCTTTTATGGAATAGATATTAGTTCCGACTCGGAGCTGATTGCAGCAAATAATACTATCGAAGAAATGAGAGTCCTAATTGGTGCGGATTCCCTTTCCTTCTTATCGGTTGAGGGAATGGTAAAAGCTATTGGGAGACCCGAGGGAGAAAAGAATTGTGGTCATTGCTTAGCCTGTTTCACAGGAGAATACCCAACGGATATATTCCCAGACACGAAATTACCACATGAAAAAGAGCTTGTTCGATAGGAGGATTATAAATGTCAAAAGCATATGAAAAAGCTGGTGTAAATATTGAAGCTGGCTATGAAGCAGTTGAGCGCATGAAATCACATGTCGAACGCACAGCTAGAAAAGGAATCATGGGTACATTTGGTGGCTTTGGGGGAATGTTTGACTTATCTTCCTTGAATTATAAGGAACCAGTTTTAATCTCTGGAACAGATGGAGTTGGGACGAAGCTCAAGCTAGCCTTTATGACTGACACTCATGACACAATCGGGATTGATTGTGTGGCTATGTGTGTAAATGATATTGTCGCTCAGGGTGCAGAGCCTTTATTTTTCTTAGATTATGTGGCAGTAGGTAAGGCAGTGCCAGCTCGCATCGAACAAATTGTGAAGGGCGTTGCAGATGGCTGTGTTCAGTCAGGAGCGGCTTTAATCGGTGGAGAAACAGCAGAAATGCCAGGTCTATACGAAGAAGACGAATATGATCTAGCGGGATTTGCTGTTGGAGCATGTGAAAAGTCTAAAATTGTTACGGGTGAAAAGATAGCTGAAGGGGACGTTTTAGTCGGTATTGCCTCTAGTGGAGTTCACTCTAATGGATATTCCCTTGTGCGTAAAATAGTATTTGAAGAACAAGGATACAAGACGGATACAGTAGTAGAGGGCTTCGAGGAGCTTGGAAAAATAGGCAAGGCTCTATTAACTCCTACTAAGATCTACGCGAAACCAGTAATGGAGATGCATCAAAATTTAAACATTCACGGAATGGCACATGTAACTGGCGGAGGGTTCTATGAAAACCTTCCACGTATGATGCCAGAGGCTTTAGCGGTGGAAATTGATCTTGGCTCATGGGAAGTGCTTCCGATATTCCAATTTTTAAAGGAAAAAGGTCAGCTCACGGATAAGGATCTTTACAATGTATTTAATATGGGAATTGGTTTTGTACTAGCATTGTCTCAAGAAGAGGCAGAGAAGGCGATTGCTATAGCTGAGTCTCATGGAGAAAAGGCATATACAATCGGTCGTGTGGTGAAAGGTGAAGGTGTTCTATTCAACGGAACACATGACGGGAGCTTAGTGTAATGAATACAGGACCAAGATTTGCCGTCTTTGCTTCTGGCAGCGGCTCTAATTTTCAAGCAATCTATGATGCTGTACGGACAGGTAGGTTAATAGGTGAACCCGTATTAGTTGTAACTAATAAACAAGACGCTTACGTTGTAAAACGTGCAGAGGCAGTAGGAGTAGAAACACTTGTTTTAAAGCCGACTAGCTATTCTACAAAAGACGCCTATGAGCGGGAGATTTTAAACAAGCTACAAGAACTGCAGGTCGAATGGCTAGTGCTTGCTGGATATATGAGATTAGTTGGCAATATATTGTTGGATGCATTTCCAAATCGTATTGTTAATATTCATCCATCCTTACTCCCAGCATTTCCTGGAAAGGATGCTATTGGTCAAGCATTGAAGCATGGAGTAAAGGTTACTGGAGTTACAGTACATTTGGTAGATGCAGGTATGGATACCGGACCAATACTATCTCAATATGCAGTAGAGGTTGTAGCGGAGGATCGAGAGAAGACAGAGGAAAGAATCCATGCAGTGGAGCATGAATTATACGTGAAGACCTTACAACAGCTATGGAGTTAATGGAAGAAGATAAGACAATGCCTGTAACGAATATTCACATTGACAAGGTAGTATAAGCTCGTACTTTCAAAAAAGTATGTCATAAAATAAAGTATGTTGATTTCTGCTCTAGTCTGACGCTTTCCGCGGGGTGAGCGATAAGCCATCCCCGCCGCTAATGCGTCGTTTGTGATTTTTCCGCACGCTAATAAGTAGGTGCGGACATAGGCTGCACTTTTTTTATTAATGAGTAATATTGATTTTTCGATAAATTAGGAGGAATTATTGTGTCAAAACGTGCATTAATCAGTGTATCAGATAAATCAGGAATTCTTGAGTTTGCAAAAGAGCTGGAACAGCTTGGTTACGAAATTTTATCAACTGGTGGTACTAAATCATTTTTAGAACAAAATGGTGTTGCCATTACTTCTGTTGACCAAGTGACAAACTTTCCAGAGATTTTGGATGGTCGAGTAAAAACATTAAATCCTATGATTCACGGTGGATTATTAGCGAAACATGATGATCCTTCTCACCAAGCTCAGTTGGAGGAACATAAAATCACACCGATTCAAATCGTTTGTGTAAATCTTTATCCTTTCCGAGAAACTATATCAAAGCCTGACGTAGCATTTGAGGATGCGATTGAAAACATCGATATTGGTGGACCATCTATGCTCCGTTCGGCAGCAAAGAATCATCAATACGTAACAGTGGTTACCGATGCCGCGGACTATGATGAAGTATTAAGCCAGCTAAAAGAAAACGGAGAAACTACTATTGAAACACGTCGTAGACTTGCTGCTAAAGTATTCCGTCATACTGCTGCATACGACGCGTTAATCGCAGATTATATGACAAATCTTGCGGGGGAAGATTTCCCAGAGCTATTAACCCTTACATATGAGCGTAAACAAGCGTTGCGTTACGGAGAAAATCCTCATCAACAGGCTGCTTTCTATAAACGACCACTTGGCTCAGATTTCTCAATTGCATCGGCTAAGCAATTACATGGAAAGGAGCTTTCCTATAATAATATCCAAGATGCCAATGCTGCTATCCAAATTGTTAAAGAGTTTGAATTGCCAGCTGCTGTAGCGGTGAAGCATATGAATCCATGTGGAGTAGGTACAGGAAAATCAATCTCTGAGGCATTCCAAAAAGCCTACGAAGCAGATTCTACCTCTATTTTCGGAGGGATTGTAGCTTTAAACCGTGAAGTGGATTCAGCTACCGCTAAAACATTGGCAGGAATTTTCTTAGAAATTATCATAGCTCCGTCCTTCTCTGAGGAAGCTATTGCAATGCTTACAGCAAAGAAAAATATTCGCCTATTGACCATTTCTTATGAACAAACTAAAAAAGACAAATGGAATACTGTATCGGTGGAGGGCGGATTATTAATACAATCTCCTGATACATTTGGATTAAAAGATGCAAATATAAAGGTTGTTACGGACCGTGAACCAACAGAGGAAGAATGGAAATCGATGACATTAGGTTGGAACGTTGTGAAGCATGTGAAATCTAACGCAATCGTGGTAGCGACTGAGGACATGACAGTTGGTGTAGGTGCAGGTCAAATGAATCGTGTTGGATCTGCAAAAATTGCACTTGAACAAGCAGGAGGCCTTGCAAAAGGAGCAAGCCTTGCATCAGATGCTTTCTTCCCTATGAATGATACGGTGGAGACTGCTGCAAAAGCTGGAATTACAGCAATTATCCAAACTGGAGGATCTATAAAGGACCAAGATTCCATCGATAAAGCAAATGAATATGGAATTGCTATGGTATTTACAGGTGTACGTCATTTTAAACACTAAAGGAGGCTTCCTCATTCATGAATATACTTGTTATTGGTAGCGGAGGGAGAGAGCATGCAATTGCTAAGCAGTTTCATTTATCTCCCTCTGTGCAAAAAGTGTTTGTAGCACCTGGAAATGCCGGAATGGCAAAGGAAGCTCAAATCGTTCCAATAGAGGCCCTTGCATTTAAAGAATTAGCCAAGTTTGCAAAGGATAATGAAATAGATTTGACGTTTGTCGGACCAGAGCAACCCCTTGCAGAAGGAATTGTAGATTTCTTTGAGGAACAAGGCTTACGCATTTTTGGACCAACGAAGGCTGCTGCACAAATTGAAGGAAGTAAAACCTTTGCTAAAGAATTAATGGACAAATATGGTATTCCGACTGCTGCTTATGAAACCTTTACAGAGGTAGACAAAGCAAAGGAATATATTGAAAGGCTTGGGGCTCCAATTGTTATAAAAGCGGATGGACTTGCTGCTGGCAAAGGTGTTGTAGTTGCCATGACGGTTGAAGAGGCAGATTCTGCAGTAGAAGACATGATTGGTAACCAATTGTTTGGAGAATCTTCTTCGCGTGTTGTAATTGAAGAATTTTTAGATGGAGAAGAATTTTCATTTATGTCCTTTGTTCACAAAGGGACTATTTATCCAATGGTTATTGCTCAAGACCATAAACGTGCTTTCGATGGCGATAAAGGTCCGAACACTGGAGGTATGGGGGCGTATTCCCCAGTTCCACAAATTTCTCAGGCAGTGGTGGATACTGCTTACGAAACTATCGTGGTGACAACAGTTCAAGCAATGACGGCTGAAGGCATATCATTCACAGGTATATTATATGCTGGTTTAATCCTTACTAAGGAAGGACCAAAAGTCATTGAATTCAATGCCCGTTTTGGTGATCCAGAAACCCAAGTAGTTCTCCCTAGAATGAAAAGTGACTTTGGGCAGTTCATGAAATCATTGATGGATGAAAAGCCATTTGATTTGTTTTGGTCTGATGAAGCTATGTTAGGTGTAGTGATTGCTGCTGATGGTTACCCAGAAAATCCAATCAAAGGTGCAAAACTACCTAACTTAGATTCTTTATCTGAAAAAGGCTTGCATATTTTTCATGCAGGCACGAAGAAACAGGATGAAGACTTTGTTTCAAATGGGGGTCGCGTAATTTTAGTAGCAGCAAAAGAGACCTCATTAAAAGCTGCGCAAGATAAAGTATACGAAGGTCTTTCTAGTCTAGAATGGAATGACTTATTCTATCGAACTGATATTGGCTGGCGTACATTTAAATGACCACGAAAAGAATGTCCGGTAACATTACGGACATTCTTTTTTAAGATAGGAAGCATATTTCTTTTTACAAAACTTTTTAATTGAAGCGACAGACGTCGACTCCAGCGAGAGCAGGGAGACAGATGGCTTATTGCTCCCTCGCGGAAAGCGTACGTCTAAAGCTGAAATCAACCGCAATTTGTTGAAGGCTTAGACGCTTGCACTTTTCTTATCATATTTTTTTCAAATAAAACTATTATATAGTATCGAGTACTTTTATTCGTGAAGTAAATTTTAAAGTGTGATATAAACATCTTCATAAAATATAAGGGAATATACCTTTAAATTGGTTGATTAATTAGTAATGACAATAGACCTATTCATGTATCAGAATTTACAAAAAATACATTTCAGTGCTTTGCTTTACTAAAGTACTGTGCTACTATTATTTAAATAAAAGACTTACAGGAAGGAGAAGGAATCATGCATTATCCAATATGGAAAATCGAGCATATAAGGCATCAAATAGAAGTGGTGAACGGAACGAAAGCACCAGACATATTAATAACCAATGCTACCTACTTACATAGTCATCTTAAAAAATGGATTAACGGAAATATTTGGATTGTAAAAGATCGAATTGTTTATTCAGGTACTGATATGCCGCTTATTACGAATCAGACAGAAGTATACGATGCTGCTGGACAAAAAATTGTACCAGGCTATATAGAACCTCATGTTCACCCTTTTCAATTATATAATCCACAAACGTTTGCAGATTTTGCTGCACAGTTGGGGACAACAGCGTTTATTTCAGATAATTTAATCCTTTTCCTAATGTTGGAAAATAAGAAAGCGTTTTCAATTATGGACGAGCTTAAAAAGTTGCCTTTCTCTTTTTACTGGTGGTCTCGATTTGATTCTCAAACAGAATTAGAAAATGAAGAGCAACTATTCACCTCTAAAACAGTGGGAGAATGGATTAATCGTCCAGATGTTATTATGGGAGGAGAGCTGACAGGTTGGCCAAGATTATTATCTGGTGATGACCAAATGCTTTATTGGCTCCAGCAGGCAAAAACAAATGGAATGAAAATTGAAGGTCATTTTCCAGGAGCCTCAGAAAAGACGCTTGCCAGAATGCGTTTACTAGGAGCAGATGGAGATCATGAATCGATGACGATTGAAGAGGTTGAAAGAAGAATTCTTCATGGCTATGCTGTAACTTTAAGGCATTCTTCTATTCGTCCTGATCTGCCAAATCTCTTGAAGGACATTTTAGAAAAAGATCTTCACATTTTTGACCATTTAATGATGACTACAGACGGTTCTACACCCTCCTTCCATACGGACGGTGTAATGGATAAATGTATTCAAGTTGCTTTAGATGCTGGAGTTGACCCGATAGACGCTTATTTAATGGCTTCCTTCAATGTAGCAAAATATTATAACTTATCGAATTTACATGGTGTAATTGCTAGTGGTCGCTTTGCCACACTCAACTTCCTAGAGGACGAGCAAAACCCAGTGCCAATAAGTGTTTTGTCAAAGGGTGTTTGGTTAAGGAAGAATAGTGAAAAAGTAAGAGCATTAGATCCAGTTAATTGGTCAGGAATGCCGCCATTTAAACTTGACTTTGATCTTACTGATAGTGACTTTCAATTCTCTATGCCGTTTGGAATAGAGATGGTAAATGATGTTATTACAAAGCCCTATTCCGTAAGCGTAGATACTACTGACAATGAGTTATCTACAAACCATGATGAAAGCTTCCTGTTGCTTATAGACAGAAATGGTAAATGGAAGGTATCAACCTTGATAAAGGGATTTGCGAATAAGCTTATGGGCTTTGCTTCCTCTTATTCCAACACGGGGGATATATTGTTAGTTGGAAAGAATAAGGAAAGCATGCTTCAAGCCTTTAACGAAATAAAGAAGATGAATGGCGGAATTGTCATTGTAGAGAATGAACAAGTTGTTTGTTCTATTAGTCTTCCAATAGGAGGAGGACTCTCTGATAAACCGATGGAAGCACTTATAGAAGAAGAGGTAGAACTAAAAAAAGAACTAGCTGCTAGAGGCTTTAAGCATGGGGATGCTATATATACACTGCTGTTTTTACAGTCCACTCATTTACCTTATGTCCGGATAACACAAAAAGGGATATTCGATGTAATGAAGAAAAAAGTACTATTTCCAGCAGTTATGAGGTAGGAGGATTCGAGAAAGTGTTCAAAAAATGGGGAATCATTGCTGTTGTTTGCTTGTTGCTAGCAGGTTGTTCAAAAGATGCTGGCATTGAAGAAGCTGTCGCTGAAGACACAGGAGAAGACATAGAAGATGTTGTAGAGGAAGTGATAGAAGAGGAGCCAGTTCCTCTTCCGTTTGTTGCTCCTTTTACAGGTATAGGCTCTGAAGTGGAGCTTAAACAAAGACCTGTCATGGTAACGATTAATAATCATCCGCAAGCTCGCCCACAATCCGGAATTTCTCAGGCGGACATGATTTATGAAGTGATGGCAGAAGGGAATGTAACCCGTTTTTTGGCTGTTTTCCAAAGTGAGGTCCCTGATAATATAGGACCAGTTCGAAGTGCGAGAGATTACTTTGTGGAGATAGCTAAAGGATTAGATGCTTTTTACGTAGCTCACGGCTATAGTCCTGATGCTCAAAAAATGTTAAATGCAAGAGTAGTAGATAATATAAATGGTATGCAATATGATGGGATATTCTTTAAGCGTTCTAGTGAAAGAAAGGCACCCCATAATTCCTATATTTCTAGTGAAAATATTTTTGCAGGAGCAGATCGAGTAGGAGCTTCTATGGAAATAAATAAAATTCCTACTTTTTCATTTTATGAAACAGCTGAAGGAGCAAAACTAGGTAGTCCAGCTTCTAATGTTAGCGTTCGTTATGGTTCTGGAACAAGCTTTGAGAATGAATATAATTATGTGCAAGAGCAAGGTATTTACGAAAGAAAATCTGCAGGTATTTTGACAATTGACAAAGAAAAGCAGACTCCAGTGAAGCTTGCTAATCTAATATTTATGGAAATACCACATAAAACCATTGATAATGCTGGTCGTCAGAAGCTATCCTTAGCTGATGGAGGAAAAGCATATCTTTTCCAAGCTGGTATTATGAAGGAAATAGAGTGGAAAAACGTAGACGGAATATTAGTTCCGATGGAAAATGGCGTACCGGTCAAGCTGGTGCAAGGCAAAACTTGGATTAGCATTGTTCCTACTAATCCAGGGATAGAAAGCATGGTAAAGTATTTGCCATAAGTAAACGATGAAAGGAATGAACTATATGCAGATTGATAAAATTAAAGGTAAACAAACAGACCAATTATTTAATGCTATTTTAGAATTGAAGGATATAGATGAGTGCTATCGCTTCTTTGATGATCTATGCACAATTAGCGAGATTCAGTCACTTGCTCAACGATTTGAAGTAGCACATTTGCTTCGCCTCAAAAAAACTTATGAATCTATAAAAAAAGAAACTGGAGCAAGCACAGCTACTATTTCACGAGTGAGACGTGCATATGATTATGGAAACGATGCATACGATGAAATGTTAGGCAGACTCTATCCAGACGAAGCACCTGTCATAAATAGAAAAGAGTAGTAGTGAAAAGGAAACGTACATAAGCCTTTATTGCTATTTAATATGAAAAGGCAAGAATGCTGGTAAAACAGTCATTCTTGCCTTTAGCTTTTTAACTTTATAATAGTTAACCGGCATCCTTTTGTGACAGCTAGTTTTGTTTATGTGGGGATCTAAGTGAGTGTAAAAAAACGATTTAAAGCTAACACCTATAAGCTGCGTAATTATTAGAAAAATATTGAAGGGATCAATTAGATATTATTTATTACAAATTTAGAATCATTATGGGCTGAACAGCGATGTCTGTTCGGTTTTTTGGTATAATGGGTTAATGTTAATAAACAACTATATGTAGGTGAAAAAATGGATTATAAAGAATGGCGACATATATTTAAGCTAGACCCTGCCAAAGAAATTGCTGCTGATGCGTTGGAGAAGGTTTGTGAGTCGGGAACCGATGCTATTATTATTGGGGGCTCTGATGGGGTTACCTTAGATAATGTGATAGATCTTTTAATGAGAATTCGGAGATACGCAGTTCCTGTGGCATTGGAAGTTTCTACAATTGACAGCATTACACCTGGGTTTGACTTTTATTTTATTCCTAGTGTTCTAAATAGCACGGATACCAAATGGGTGAAGGATCTGCATCATAAGGCAACAAAGGAATTTGGTGAGGTTATGAATTGGGAAGAAATAATCCCAGAAGGTTATTGTATTTTAAATCCTGATTGTAAGGCTGCAGAGCTGACACATGCAGAGCCAGTCAATTCAATCGATGATATAATTGCCTATGCACAAATGGTGGAGCATATGTTTAAATTCCCTGTTTTCTACATGGAATACAGTGGGATGTACGGAGAAGTTCAAGCCGTGGCAAAGGTAAAATCAGGCTTGAAACAGACACAGCTTTTTTATGGTGGGGGCATTAAAACAGAAGCACAAGCTCGTGAAATGGCAGCCCATGCAGATACCATTATTGTCGGAAACCAAGTATATGAAAATTTAAATGAAGCATTAAAAACGGTGAATGCTGTTAAATGATAATTGAGTAAATGCATAGCCAACGGTATAATATAAGGAACAAATGTTCTTGTAGAGGAAGTGTAGTATGGAACTTATAGCAAAAAACCTATTAAACGGGATGAATAAAGAGCAAGAAGAGGCAGTCAAAGCAACCGAGGGTCCATTACTAATCATGGCTGGGGCAGGATCAGGTAAAACAAGAGTGCTCACCCATCGTATTGCTTACTTGATAGTAGAAAAGGAAGTATACCCTTCTAAAATTTTGGCCATAACGTTTACAAACAAAGCGGCACGTGAAATGCGCGAACGTATAAATACTATTTTAGGAGAGGGCACTGGAGAGAGAATGTGGGTTTCCACTTTCCACTCAATGTGTGTGCGAATTCTAAGAAGAGATATTGATCGAATTGGTTATTCTAAAAGTTTCTCTATTTTAGATACTTCCGATCAGCTAACGGTTATTAAAGGTATTTTAAAAGAGCTAAATATTGATACTAAGCAATACGATCCTCGTTCTATGCTGAATGCGATAAGCAGCGCCAAAAATATATGTATCGATTCGGATACTTATAAATCACAAATGAATGAATCTAATCCTTTTGAAAAGACGGTTGCAAAGGTTTACGAGGGTTATGAAAAACGCCTGAGAAAAAACCAATCCTTAGACTTTGATGATTTAATCATGACTACTCTAACGTTATTTAAGCGAGTACCAGATGTTTTGGAATTTTATCAAAATAAATTTCAGTACATCCATGTAGATGAATATCAAGATACGAACAAAGCGCAATACGAACTGGTTCAAATGCTTGCTAAGAAATTTAAAAATATTTGTGTTGTAGGCGACTCGGATCAGTCCATCTATCGCTGGCGTGGAGCGGATATTCAAAATATCCTTTCCTTTGAAAAGGATTATCCGAATGCAAAAGTGATTATGCTGGAGCAAAATTATCGTTCCTCCCAACGAATCTTGAAGGCTGCAAATGACGTCATTGGTAATAACCAAAGTCGTTACCCTAAAGTGTTACGCACAGAAAATCTTGAGGGCGAAAAAATTGAACTATTCCGCGCCAATGATGAACAACAGGAAGCCCAGTATGTAGTACAAAAAGTTCAAGAGCTGATTGAAACCGAAAATAGGACGTTAAACGATTTTGCCATCTTATATCGCACGAACGCACAATCACGTGTAATGGAGGAAGTGCTTGTAAAATCGAATATGGCCTATACAATAGTTGGCGGTACTAAGTTCTATGATCGAAAAGAGATTAAAGACTTATTAGCTTATCTTCGCTTGATCGCCAATAATGACGATGACTTGTCACTTGCACGAATCATTAATGAGCCGAAGAGAAATATAGGAGCTACTTCCTTTGATCGTATTGCGAGATACGCTATTGAACAGGATCGCTCTATATTAGATGCGTTAAACGAAGTAGATTTTATAGGATTACCAGCTAGAGCTGTAAACTCGGTCGTTAAGTTCCATGGACTTATTCAAAACCTGACACAAATGCAGGAGTTCCTATCAGTAACTGAAATCGTGGAGCAGGTGTTAGAGAAAACTGGTTATAAAACTATGCTTAAAAACGAGAAAACGATTGAAGCAGAAAGTCGATTAGAGAATATCGAAGAGTTTTTATCTGTTACGAAAGCATTCGAAGAAAATAGTGACGATAAGTCACTTGTTGCATTCTTAACAGATTTAGCGTTAGTTTCAGATATCGACAAACTGGACGAAGATGAGGACATGTCACAGGGGAACATTATCCTAATGACGATGCATGCTGCTAAAGGCTTGGAGTTCCCGGTAGTATTCATCATTGGAATGGAAGAGAATATTTTCCCTCATGCTCGCTCAATCGGAGACGATGATGAGATGGAGGAAGAGCGTCGTTTAGCTTATGTTGGAATTACCCGAGCAGAGGAAAGACTTTATATCACTTGTGCACAATCTCGTACAATATTTGGGCGAGGTAGCTTTAACAGCCCTTCTCGCTTTATCTCGGAAATATCGGATGAGATTATTGAGGTTGTTGGATGGTCTCGAGATATCCGTAAAAACAAAAGCAGAGATACGAAGGTAATTGCACCAGTACCAAGAGCTGCTGTTTCAAGACCAGCATACCAGTCCACTGGTGGTGAGCGTTTAGGCTGGCAGGTTGGCGACAAGGCTTCTCATAAAAAATGGGGAGAAGGTATGGTAGTAAGCGTTCGTGGCGAAGGTGAGAATACAGAGTTAGATATCGCTTTCCCTAGTCCAACGGGTATAAAACGACTACTGGCTAAATTTGCACCAATCGAAAAAGTATAATTTTCTTAGCGGAGGAAAGTTCATGGATAAATTAGAAAGAGTGAAAGAGCTGCACAAAATATTGCATGAATATGGATATGCTTATTATGTGTTAGATAAGCCCACCGTTCCTGATGCAGTTTACGATCAATTCTTACATGAGTTAATCGCTTTAGAGGAGGAAAATCCTGATTTAATCTTCCCAGATTCTCCTACTCAACGAGTAGGCTCAACGGTAAGTGAAGGGTTTAAGAAAGTTACCCATGCTAATCCAATGCTAAGTCTGTCCAACGCATTCAATGAAGAGGATATTAGAGACTTTGACAAGCGTATTCGAAATATTATTGATGAGACCCCTGTCTATGTATGCGAACTGAAAATAGACGGGTTGGCAGTTTCGCTTCTATATGAGGATGGCCGACTAGTGCGTGGTGCAACTCGTGGAGATGGAACTACAGGTGAGGATATTACAAGCAATATTAAAACCATTCGTGCAGTCCCTTTGCGACTAAAGGAAAATGTAACCCTAGAGGCTAGGGGAGAGGCGTATATGCCTAAGTCATCCTTCCTTAAGCTAAATGAACAACGAGCTGAGAAAGGCGAGGAACTATTTGCCAATCCAAGAAATGCTGCAGCTGGATCTTTGCGACAGCTAGACCCTAAAATGGCTGCAAGTAGGAATCTTTCAATGTTCATCTATGGAATGGGGGGAGATGGGGAAGAGTTTAATATCGATACCCACTCAGAAGCCTTGAAATTTATGAAAGAGGTAGGCTTACCTACTAATAACGAAACTCGAGAATGTCGCTCAATAGAAGAGGTTATGGCATTTATAGAGGAATGGACGACAAAAAGAAATGATATTCCTTATGAAATAGATGGAATAGTTATTAAGGTGAACAATTATTCTCAGCAGGAGGAGCTTGGCTTTACAGCAAAGAGTCCCCGCTTTGCCATAGCCTATAAATTTCCGGCAGAGGAAGTAGTGACAACTATTATTGGTATCGACCTAACAGTAGGACGAACCGGTGTTGTGACCCCGACCGCATTATTAGAACCTGCTCAGGTAGCGGGTACTACCGTGCAAAGAGCTTCTTTACACAACGAGGATTTAATCCGTGAAAAGGATATTCGTATTGGAGACCGCGTTATTATAAGAAAAGCTGGTGACATTATTCCAGAGGTCGTAGAAGTCATCCTACAAGAAAGAAAAGAAGACTTACCTCCTTATGAAATGCCGACTCATTGTCCTGTCTGTGAAAGTGAGTTAATACGAATAGAGGAAGAGGTTGCACTAAGATGTGTCAATCCGCAATGTCCAGCTCAAATTCGTGAGGGAATTTACCATTTTGCCTCTCGTAATGCGATGAATATTGAAGGGCTAGGTGGGAAGGTCGTAGAACAACTGTACAGAGAGAAACTTGTCCAAGACATCTCCGATTTATATAAGCTGACTGTAGATGATTTAGTCAAGCTAGAGCGAATGGGATTGAAATCTGCTACGAATTTGGTAGAAGCGATAAGTGCTTCCAAATCTAATTCTATGGAAAGAGTGTTATTTGGTTTAGGGATCCGTCATATTGGTGAAAAGGCTGCCAAAATTCTATCAGAGAAATTCCACAACTTCGATGCGCTCATGCAGGCATCTAGAGAAGAAATAACTGCTATACATGAAATTGGAGAAAAGATGGCTGATTCTCTAGTAACTTATTTTGAGCAAGAAGAGGTTCAGCAACTGATTGGTCGCTTAAAAGAATCTGGCCTTGATATGAAGTACACAGGTAAAATTATTGATGCTTCGACAATGGAAAACAGTCCTTTTGCAGGCAAAACAGTAGTTTTAACTGGTAAACTAACACAGCTGACACGCCCCGATGCAAAGGAAAAAATTGAATCATTAGGTGGCAATGTAGCTGGAAGTGTCAGTAAAAAAACGGATTTAGTCATTGCAGGTGAAGATGCCGGATCTAAGCTTGAAAAAGCTATTAGCCTAGGTATTGAAGTATGGGATGAGCAAAAGCTGCTCAATAATTTAGAGGAATAAAAGGAGTTCTAAGCATGGCAAAAAAATATTTAGGTATGTCTATATTGATTTTATTGCTAATCGTAACTGGATGTACTCCTAATCAAAAAGATAAAACGGAAGTTATACAAAATACGGAGGAAGAAGAAGGTGAGACTGTTATTATTCCAAGTCTCCAGCTAGATGAAACATATTACCGCACTCTTTTTCCATATAAGGAGAGCGCTAGCAGGGGCTTGGTTGTCTCCAATCTTTATACGAAATATGATATGAAAGAAGTCGAATTAGGCCTCTTTAGAATTTCTCAAACAGAGTTTTCTCCAGACAAGTATTTATTCCAAGAGGGACAATATTTAGATAAAAAAACAATATCCTCCTGGCTGGCAAGAAACAGTCAAACAAAGGATGGGTTAAATCCAAGTGATGAGGGGCTTACTGGAGAAGAGAAAGCATTAAAGGCTCCCGTTTATGTGACTCATATTGTGGAGCAAAACTATCTAGAAGTAGTTGATAAAAAGGCAAGGCTGGCTGGAGTCTCAGTAGGAGTTTCGTTAAACTCTATATACTACTATCAAAAAGAACAATATGGAGCAACGTTTGAACAACCTCTAACACAGGAAGAGATTAAGAAAAACGGTGAAAGAATTGCAGCTGAAATTGTCAATCGTATGAGGCAAATAGAAGGATTAGAGGAAGTACCTATTGTTGTAGGGTTATTTGAACAAAATAGCCGCAATGCTATAGTACCAGGCTCCTACTTCCAATATAGTGTAGCATCAAAAGGAGCTAATTTATCAGATTGGAAGCCGGTCGATGAAGAGTATATTATGTTCCCATCCACTGATGCCGAAAAAAAATATCGTGACTTAAATACAATATTTAGCAACTTTAAGCAAGATGTAGGAATATACTTCTCAAACTATACTAGCGTTATCGGAAGAGGCTACTTTAGAGATCAACAGCTTCAAAAGCTTACGATTGAAATACCTATACAATTTTACGGCACTGCAGAGGTAATAGGCTTTACCCAGCAACTCGCTGTATTAATGAAAAACCATTTCCCTGCCGAGATGAGTGTAGAAATTCAAGTGACCTCTCTAGATGGGGCTGAGGCATTATTAGTAAAAGAAGCTGGAAAAGAGGACGCATTTGTTCATATTTATAACCAGTAATGAAACCAATCGTACTCTGTTCAACTAGTGCGAAAAATGATATGATTGTTGTTATGGTTATTGAATTCGGAGGTGTAAAAATTGGCGAATATTTCAAAAGAAGAAGTAAAGCATGTTGCACATTTAGCTAGACTTGCAATTACAGAAGAAGAGGCAGAAATGTTTGCAGATCAACTAGCTGCAATTACAAAATTTGCGGACGAGCTTAATGAGTTAGACACTACTGATGTCGCTCCAACTACTCACGTATTACCATTAGTGAATGTTCTTCGTGATGACAAATCTGTACCTGGATTAGATCGTGAAAAAATGATGAAAAACGTAAAAGAAGAAGAAGCAGGACAAGTTAAAGTACCAACTATTATAGAATAAGAAAAAGTAAGGAGGGCATCTGATGACATTATTCAAACATTCAGCAGCAGAGCTTCAAGATCTTATCAAAAAGAAAGAAGTATCTATTCAAGAGCTAACTGCTGAATCCTATAAAAGAATTGATAAAGTAGACGGAGAAGTTCAAGCTTTTCTAGCGTTAAATGAAGAGCAAGCTACTGCTCAAGCAAAAGAAATGGATCAAGTTCCTTTCGAGGAAAGAGGCCCCCTTTTCGGATTGCCAATCGGAGTTAAGGACAATATTGTAACTGAAGGCATTGAAACAACATGTGCCAGCAAAATTTTAGAAGGCTTTAACCCTATTTATGATGCAACTGTTGTACATAAATTGCGTGATGCAGGTCTAATTACTATTGGTAAGCTAAATATGGATGAATTCGCTATGGGTTCTTCTAATGAAAACTCTGCCTATAAAAACACACGTAACCCATGGAACTTAAATCATGTACCTGGTGGTTCGTCAGGCGGCTCTGCTGCAGCAGTTGCAGCTGGTGAGGTTCCTTTTTCATTAGGTTCTGATACTGGTGGTTCTATTCGTCAGCCTGCTTCTTTCTGTGGAGTAGTTGGGATGAAACCTACATATGGTCGCGTTTCACGTTTTGGATTAGTAGCATTTGCTTCTTCTCTAGACCAAATTGGACCTGTTACTCGTAATGTAGCGGACAATGCCTTCTTACTAGAGGCTATTTCAGGCTTAGATGCAAACGATTCTACTTCTGCAAATGTAGACGTACCAAGCTTTACTAAATCATTAACAGGTGATATTAAAGGACTCCGTATTGCTGTACCTAAAGAGTATTTAGGACAAGGTGTTGGAGAAGCTTCCAAACAGTCTGTACTTGACGCACTAAAGGTTTTAGAATCTCTTGGAGCAACGTGGGAAGAAGTATCCTTACCACACTCTAAATACGCACTAGCAGCTTATTACTTATTATCATCATCTGAAGCCTCATCTAACTTGGCTCGCTTCGATGGCATTCGTTATGGCTTCCGTGCAGACAATGTAGAAAACTTGATGGAGCTATATAAAGAAACGCGTGCACAAGGCTTTGGTGACGAGGTTAAACGAAGAATTATGCTTGGAACATACTCGCTAAGTGCTGGATCTTATGATGCTTATTATAGAAAAGCACAGCAAGTACGTACATTGATCAAGAAAGATTTTGACAATGTGTTTGAAAAATATGATGTAATCATCGGGCCTACTACACCAACACCAGCTTTCAAAATTGGTGAAAATGTAAAAGATCCATTAACGATGTATGCAAACGATATTTTAACAATTCCAGTTAACCTTGCAGGTGTACCGGGAATCTCTATCCCATGTGGATTTGCAGACGGTCTTCCACTTGGTTTACAAATTATCGGTAAATACTTCGATGAAGCAACAATTTATCGTGTGGCACATGCTTATGAGCAAGCAACAAGCTTCCATAAACAAACTCCGCAAATATGGGAGGGAGCAAAATAATGAATTTTGAAACGATTATTGGACTAGAGATTCATGTAGAGTTAAAAACTGATTCTAAAATGTTCTCACCAGCACCAGCTCACTTTGGAGCAGAACCAAATACAAACACACATGTAATTGATCTTGGTTATCCAGGGGTATTACCTGTAGTAAATAAAACAGCAGTAGAGTGGGGAATGAGAGCCGCTCTTGCGCTTAATATGGACATTGCTCCTATTACGAAGTTCGACCGTAAAAACTATTTCTATCCTGATAATCCGAAGGCTTACCAAATTTCTCAATTTGACAAGCCGATCGGTGAAAATGGTTGGGTAGAGATTGAAGTAGGCGGCGAAAAGAAACGTATCGGTATCACTCGTCTTCACCTAGAAGAGGATGCTGGTAAGCTTACACATACAAGCAATGGATACTCTCTTGTAGACTTTAACCGACAAGGTACTCCTTTGATTGAGATCGTATCAGAGCCAGATATTCGTACGCCGGAAGAAGCTTATGCTTATCTAGAAAAGATTAAATCCATCATTCAATACACTGGAGTTTCTGACTGTAAAATGGAAGAAGGATCACTTCGTTGTGATGCGAACATTTCCTTACGTCCATATGGTCAAGAAAAATTCGGTACGAAAACAGAGCTTAAAAACTTAAACTCCTTTAACTTTGTACGTCGTGGTCTTGAGCATGAACAAGTTCGACAAGCTGAGGTTCTTTTATCAGGTGGAGTTATTCCACAAGAAACTCGCCGTTATGACGAATCAACTGGTAAAACAATTTTAATGCGTGTCAAAGAAGGCGCGGATGATTACCGTTACTTCCCAGAGCCAGATTTAGTACAAATTGTCATCGATGATGCTTGGAGAGAAAGAGTTCGCTCTGAAATTCCTGAGCTTCCAGATGCTCGTAAAGCACGTTACATTGAAGATTTAGGCTTACCTGCATATGATGCAATGGTGCTTACTTTAACAAAAGAAATGTCTGATTTCTTTGAGGAAACTATTGCCCTAGGAGCAGATGCAAAGCTAGCTTCTAACTGGTTAATGGGTGAGGTATCTGCTTACTTAAATGCCGACCAAAAAGAATTGAAGGATATCAAGCTTACTCCTTCTAATCTTGCTGGCATGATTAAGCTAATCTCAGATGGAACAATTTCATCTAAAATTGCGAAGAAAGTATTTAAAGAGCTGGCGGAAAATGGCGGAGACGCTGCTGAAGTAGTAAAAGCTAAAGGCTTAGTACAAATTTCAGATGAAGGCGCTCTTCGTGAAATTGTTACAGCTACATTAGATGCTAACCCACAATCCATTGAAGACTTTAAAAACGGGAAAGACCGTGCAATTGGTTTCTTAGTAGGACAAATTATGAAAGCAACAAAAGGCCAAGCTAACCCGCCTCTTGTTAATAAAATCCTAAATGAAGAAATTGTGAAAAGATAATAAAAGAAGATGACTCCTTAAAGGGGTCATCTTTTTTGTGTATAGTATAAGTAATTATAGATATAATTTGTTAAAAAAACGCCAATAATATATGGTTGATTTCCGCTTTAGACGGACGCTTTCCGCGGGGGGAGCGCTAAGCCATCCCCGCCGCATGCGCGTCGTATGGGATGTCTTATCTGTCTCCCTGCTCCCGCAGGAGTCGCCGTCTGCCGCTACAATCAGCGGTTATGTATAAAAATGGGGAAGTCGTATAGACAACACTCACCCAACTACATAAAGCTTGAACAATTAAATAGTAGATTTCCGCTTTAGACGGACGCTTTCCGCGGGGGAGCGCTAAGCCATCCCCGTCGCATGCGCGTCGTATGGGATGTCTTATCTGTCTCCCTGCTCCCGCAGGAGTCGCCGTCTGCCGCTACAATCAGCGGTTATGTATAAATGGGAAGTCGTATAGGACAAAACTATTTAACTACATAAAGCTAGAACAATTAAATAGTAGATTTCCGCTTTAGACGGACGCTTTCCGCGGGGGAGTGCTAAGCCATCCCCGTCGCATGCGATGGCTTATCTGTCTCCCTGCTCCCGCAGGAGTCGTCGTCTGCCGCTACAATCAAAAGTTGAGTATTATTTATAAGCTTATTTTTGTCTTTATTAATAAAGCAAACGTTACTTCAACAAGAATTTCCTAATTTTTTACACTAATGTTATATCTATTTTGACACCATAAAAGGTTGAGAGCTTAAAACTTCTTTTCCATTTTCTGAGACATAAACTCGCACTTCTTTGCCATTTATAATTCTTAAGGGGTTCTTCATGGAAACATATAGTTCTCCTTGCTCATTAGGTTGAAATAAAGTTCCCCCAACCATCGTTCCAAATCGTACCTCTACATTTTCTTTAGGTCCAAAAACAACTCCTTCGCTATTATCTCCTCCAAGTGAAATTTCATAGTTTGCAGTCGGTTTTAAACCTTTTACTAATACAATTACATCAATAATTCCATCTTCAATAGTACTGTCATCGATTATTTGCTCAAAGGCAATAGTTACTCTACCTGATCCATCTTCCAAAGGTATATCTTCTGCCATATAAGCTTTGACTTCTGTAACACTTTCTTCATTTGAGCAACCGGTTAACACTAGTCCAAAACCTAATAAAATGATAATAATACTACGCATTAGTATCCCCCTATATTGATTAGCAATTTTTATTTCTATTGTCCAAAATAATTCTTTCTTTTATATTTTAACTTAAATATCCATTTACGATAATATATAGGAAAAGCCATTTTTCAAATTCCTTAAAGATAGAGGAGAACTAATTTACATTTAATTTACTAACAAATGGTGCTATGATGAGAGATAATTATGAGGGATAGGGTGATGAGGATGGAGCTTTTTTTTATTGGTGGTGGACATGTTTTAAAGGGTGAACTTAATGATGTTTTGGAAGAATTGGAGTGTAAAATTAATCCTAATGCAAAAGTTTTGATTATACCATTTGCAACAGACGAATCTAGATATGATAGCTGGATGGAAAGCATGAGACAGGCTTTTGCTCGCATTCCTAACGTGACACTTGGTTTATTGCATGAAGAGTTATCAAAAGAAAAAATGGTGACGATGATTCAAGCTTACGACGTTCTTTATTTTATAGGAGGACAACCAGAGAGATTGCTTCAGGTTATCTTGGATAAAGAGCTGACTGGAACTATTAGTAGCTTTCCAGGATTGATGATTGGCTATAGCGCAGGTGCATTAGCTTTTTGTACTGACTGCATACTGACAAAGGATGAAGATTACCCTGACACAATAATATTACAAGGATTAGGGTTAGTGGATTTTAGTGTAGAAGTCCATTATCGTCCAGAATCAGATGATGAGCTATTGACTCTATCTAAAGGGAGAACCATCTATGCTCTTCCAGATGGTAGTGCTATCTTTTATAAGGATGGAAACATAGACACAAGAGTAAATAATATCATTACCTTTGAGAATTCGAATAAAAGCATTGTTTAAGAGAAACTGTCTTCTAGGGCAGTTTTTTTGTGTGAAGAAAAAAGTGCTGGTTAGTTCGCATATCAGTAAAGCGAAACGATTATTTGCCCTAAACCGACAGATTCCAAAATATCAATATAGAAAAGCCCCTGCTATCTGACAGGGGCCATTAGCTTTCCTCACCCAGTAAATATCTGATCATTTGGAAATTTATATTTTACCTTTTTTGGTTTAGTCAAAATGAAGAATAAAGTCAGTGGTCCAATCCTTCCTAAGAACATCAATATACAAATTAGGAATTCTCCTATATTTGATAGCTGTGGGGTGACACCCATTGTGATTCCGACCGTTCCAAAAGCTGAGAAAACTTCGAATAGTAATGGAAGTAAAGGTAAGCGCTCCGTTATGGTTAATGCAAAAGCAAATATAAATACTGTTGCCAAGCTTACGGTACAAATAACAAGAGAACGGATAATAATCTCTCTGGATATGGACCTTTTAAACAGCACAGGCTCCTCCTGTTGACGGAAAAATGCAATTGTTGCAGCTATAATGACAATAAAGGTCGTTAGCTTAATACCGGAAGCAGTGGAGGCACTACCTGCACCAATGAACATCAAAAGCATTGTAAATAATAGAGAAGGGTCCTCCATTAGGCCATAATCGACCATATTAAAGCCGGCAGTTCTCGGAGTTACTGCATTAAAATAAGAGGTCATAATCTTCTCTAGTAAACTCATTTCACCGATTGTATCGTTATTATTAAATTCTAAGATTAATAGAACTAGAGTTGCAAAAGTATTTATACATAGTGTCCCTATAATCATCAGCTTAGTATGGAGTGACCATACTCGAAAGCTGTTTTTACGTAATACATCAATTACTACTACAAACCCAATACCTCCAATGATTATAAGGCTCGTGATAAGTAACACTACTATAGGGTCGTTTGTAAAGTCCATTAGGTTATCTGAAAACAAAGAGAAGCCTGCGTTATTAAAGGCGGAAATTACATGAAAAAAGCTATAATAGATTGCATCGACGAAGCCATACTTCGGAATCCAATGGATCGTTAAAAGAATAATAGCCACAGACTCGATACAAACAACAAACAGGAGAATATGTTTAACTAGCTTGACGATACCTCCGATAGAGGGCTGGTTAAAGGATTCCTGCAAATAAATTCGTTGCTGTAGACCAATTTTCTTTCGGAGAAGAATAAGTATAGCGACAGCAAATGTCATTAAACCGATACCGCCACATTGTATCAAAATAAGTAAAACTATTTCCCCGAAAAGCGTAAGAGTACTACCAGGATCAAAAACGCTAAGACCTGTAACAGTGGTAGCAGAAGTTACCAAAAAGAGAGCGTCTACCCATGAGATATACGTTGTCGTCGCTATAGGCAGCTTTATCATAATTGTTCCGATAAATATTAAACAAGCAAAACTACCAGCAATAAGAACTGGCGGTGAAAAAGAGAGCTTCTTTCCCATGTGGCACTTCCTTTTAATGGATATAAAATAATAATTACTTTAATCCTATTAAGATCGGCTGTCAACAACTTGTTTGAAACAAGTTGTTAAACGAAGTATACTAAAGAAAAAGGGGGATTTTTCATTGAAAACAGAACAGCATTACTTTGAAGAAGCTAAAACGTTGGAGCAATATATGAATGATATGACAACGAAAAAAGAGGAATCCTTTAGTATTTATGACCAATTTGAAGTCCCAGCAGATGATGAATTTATTGAGATATTAAAAACAAAAAAACCGCATATACTAGCTATAACTGAAGACTGGTGTGGAGATGCTATGATGAATAATGCGATTATTCGTAAAGTTTCAGAAGCAGCAGGTCTAGAAACCCGTGCTGTATACCGCGATGAAAATTTAGAGCTTATGGATCAATATTTAACGAATGGTGGACGTTCTATTCCTGTTTATTTATTGCTCAATGACGATGGGAAAGTAATTTCTAAGTGGGGACCGCGTGCAGAGGTCGTTCAAAAATTTGTAATGGACGGTAGAGCGAAATTTCCAGATAAGGAAGATCCTGCTTTTGAAGAAACGCAAAAGAAGTTTTATGAGCAAATGACTCATGAGTTTATGACTAACAATGAATTCCATTTAGCCGTATACGAAGATATTCGTAGTCACTGGCTGCCAATTCTTCAAAACAAATAATCGAGCATTGTTTTTTATGGGAGTCGGCTATAGTCGGCTCTTTCGTACGTTAGGAACTTATTGTGAATAAATATAGTCTTTATAATTAAGAAATTGTAAAGTAGAAAGGAAATCTGTATGAAGCGTGCACGAATTATCTACAATCCAACCTCAGGAAGAGAATTGTTTAAGAAACACTTACCAGGAGTATTGGAGGCTTTAGAAATAGCAGGCTATGAAACATCCTGCCATGCGACCACAGGTGAAGGGGATGCGATTAACGCAGCCAAGAAAGCAGTAGAGAATAAATTTGATATCATAATTGCCGCTGGGGGAGACGGGACTCTCAATGAGGTAGTAGCTGGTGTAAGTGAATTTGAAAATCGCCCGAAAATTGGTGTCATTCCAATGGGAACGACAAATGACTTTGCACGAGCTGTGCATATACCAAGAGATATTCATCGAGCGGTTGAAATTATTATAAAAGGCGACACAATACCAGTTGACGTGGGTAAGGTCAATGACCGTTATTTCATTAACATAGCAGGTGGTGGTCGTATCACTGAGCTTACATATGAAGTGCCAAGTAAACTAAAAACTATGCTTGGACAGCTGGCCTATTATTTAAAAGGAATTGAGATGCTTCCATCCATAAACGCAACTAAAGTCCGTATTGAATACGATGGCGAAGTATTTGAGGATGAAGCTATGATGTTCCTTGTGGGGCTTACAAACTCTGTAGGCGGCTTTGAAAAGCTAGCTCCCAACTCAAGCATTAATGATGGGAAATTCTCCTTACTAATTCTTAAAAAGGTAAATATTGCAGAGTTTATTCGCTTGGCAACACTCGCTATTCGAGGAGAGCACTTAGGAGATCCTCATGTCATTTATAAGAAAGCGACAAATATTAAAGTAACTTCTGACGATAAGGTTCTTCTGAATCTAGATGGTGAATATGGTGGTACCATTCCAGCAACATTCCATAACTTATACAGACATATTGAGGTTTTTGTACCAATCGATGAAATTCGAGAGCAGGACAGACCGTAAAATTATTGAACCCAGCACAATATAAGTGCTGGGTTTTAGTGTAACTTTTTTTATGCAATCCTTCATTATTCATATTTGTTCTAATTTTACTAATAGTATGTTAGGAATCCATCTTTTTAGGGAATAATTTAAAACTAATACTGGATAAGGAATATGAAGGAGTGGAATAGTATGTATAAGAGACAAGAGAAGTATTTGATGTGGCTCGCCTTTGTAGTTGCGGGAATTATGATACTTTCGATTGCTGGAAGAGTTTTTGGAGGATGAGGAGGGTTTAGCATGGGAAATGCTGATTCATTATTTTATAGTCGAGTTTTGACAGAGTTGACCTTATCATTTCATATTATTTATGCGACGATCGGCGTTGGTGTTCCTTTAATGATTATGATTGCACAATGGGTAGGTATTAAAAAGAACGATGAACACTACATATTGTTGGCAAGACGTTGGGCAAGAGGATTTGTAATTACGGTTGCAGTCGGAGTAGTTACCGGTACAGCAATTGGTATGCAGCTATCACTTTTATGGCCAAATTTTATGGAGCTAGCAGGGAATATTATTGCACTTCCATTGTTTATGGAAACATTCGCATTCTTCTTTGAAGCAATTTTTCTAGGAATTTATTTGTACACTTGGGATCGTTTTGAGAATCAGAAAAAACATTTATTATTGCTAATTCCTGTAGCAATCGGTGCTTCCTTTTCAGCGGTATTTATCACCATTGTAAATGCTTTTATGAATGCGCCACAGGGCTTTGATGTAGTAAATGGAGAGCTAGTTAACATTAGCCCCATACTAGCGATGTTTAATCCAGCGATGCCTACAAAGGTAGCACATGTAGTTGTAACAGCTTATATGACATCAGCATTTGTGTTGGCTAGTATAGCAGCCTTTCGTTTGTTAAAGGGATCTAATCATATTTATCATAAAAAAGCTTTATATTTAACGGTAAAGCTCGGATTAATCTTTTCGATTGCGACAGCCATTATCGGTGATTTTTCTGGTAAATACTTAGCGGAGTATCAGCCCGAAAAATTAGCGGCAGCTGAATGGCATTTTGAAACAGAAGAAAATGCTCCACTTATTTTATATGGGGTCTTAGACGATGGAGAAGTTAAATACGCTATTAAGATTCCTTATGCATTGAGTATACTTGCACACTTCAACCCAACTTCAGAGGTTATTGGATTGGACCAGTTCCCAGAGGATGAAACACCTCCGCTATATATACATTATCTCTTTGATATTATGGTGACAATCGGTATGGGATTAGCTGCACTTTCAGCGCTATATTGGCTAGGTAAACGATTAAAATGGGCATTTGTCGATTCTAAGTTTTATAGATGGCTTCTCGTTTTAGGAGGCCCAGCAGCTATTATAGCAATTGAAGCTGGCTGGTGGCTTGCAGAAGTAGGGAGACAGCCTTGGATATTAAGAGGAATAATGAGAGTAGAAGATGCAGCTACTACGAGTGATCAAGTAGATTTTATGTTAATCCTGTTTGCAGGTCTGTATGTGGTACTTGGAATAGGTAGCGTTGTAGTGCTTACTCGTATGTTCCGAAAAAATCCGGTTGAGCAGGAGATTAAAGATAGAAATTCAGAAAAGGGCGGTGATATTCAATGAGTCTGGAAATCATAGGTCTCACAGTTCTTTGGACATTTCTATTTGGCTATGTAATTGTTGGCTCCATTGATTTTGGTGCCGGGTTCTTTAATGCTTATAGCTTGATAACTGGGAAGCAACATATATTGAGTAATATTATTCAGCGATATTTATCCCCTGTTTGGGAGGTAACAAATGTATTTCTCGTATTTTTCTTTGTAGGAATTATTGGCTTTTTTCCTAAGACAGCTTTCTATTATGGAACAACTCTTCTTGTCCCAGCGGGTATTGCTTTAATATTGCTCGGGATTAGAGGCTCCTATTACGCGTTCGAAACATACGGGTCCAGAGGGCATAAAGGGTACTCCTTTATGTATGGTTTATCCGGATTGTTACTACCAGCCTCATTATCAACAGTCCTGACCATTTCTGAGGGTGGTTTTATCGAAATGATTAACGGCTCACCAAGCTTAGATTACAACGCCTTGTTCATCAGCCCCTTAACCTGGTCAATTGTAGCATTAAGTCTTACTTCTGTTTTATATATTTCGGCTGTTTTTTTAACATGGTATGCCAACAAGGCTGGAGATGTAAAAGCAACAAATTTGATGAGAAAGTATGCATTAATCTGGTCTTTTCCAACGATCATTACAGCTGGTGGAATTATTGTAGAATTGCGCTCGCACAACGTGGAGCATTACAATAATATGCTCGATATTTCGTGGGCCTTTGGATTGTCATTCCTATTGTTTTTAGGTACCGTCTGGTTATTATGGAAAAAACGTAAGTATGGTTTGGCATTTGGATTATTGGCAGGACAATTCTTAATCGCCTTTTTTGCTTACGGCTTTTCCCATAAACCTTATTTGCTTTATCCATATTTAACAATCTATGATAGCTTCACAAATGAGGCAATGGCAATATCCTTAATAATTGTGTTTATATTAGGTTTAGCCTTGTTAATCCCGTCCTTATATCTTTTATTGAAGCTTTTTCTTTTCAATAAAGATTATGTCAAGGGGAAGAAGAATAATCACGCTTAGGAGGAACGAACGCTATGACTGAATTTCTAATTTTTTATGCACCCTTCATCGTACTGATCGGCTCCATTATTATTGCATTTTGGGCATCCACCAAGGATGGCCCAGTTAAGGATGAATAAGTAAAAAGGACCTCATTAGTAGAGGTCCTTTTTGCTTAACAATTTCTAAACAAACAAGAAAAGTGATTATGCTAAAATAGAATTAGAAGGGGTGGAGAAATAAATGAGATATGAAGTAATTATGTTCGATTTAGATGATACCTTATACGATTTTGGAATGACTGAGAAAAATGCATTTCAACAGTTATTTGTAGAATATGGATTACCAAATGGACTTCAGGATTATTTAAGCAGCTATAAGGCAATTAGTAAGGTATTATGGGATGAATTAGAAAACGGCATTACAACACTAGAACTATTAAAAATAGAGCGATTCAAACGTTTGTTTTTAGAGCATAGCCTCGAGTTAGATGTAGAAAAAGTAAGTGATAAATATATTGAAAACCTTGGAAGAGAAATTCACTTAATCGATGGTGTAGAGGAAATGCTTACGGATTTATCTGGTTGTCGTTTTGCTGTTTTAACGAATGGCTTCCAAATAGCCCAGCATGCAAGAGTCAACGGTTCTCCTTTGAATGGGAAATTTGAAGCTATAATCACTTCAGAAGAGGTTGGTTATCAAAAACCGCAGTCAGCTATTTTTGAATATGCATTCAAGAAACTAGGAATAACAGACCCGTCTAGCGTTTTAATGGTTGGTGATTCACTTACCTCTGATATACAAGGTGGGAATAATTTTGGTATTGATACTTGCTGGTTCAATCCTCAGCAAAAAGAAAATAGAACTTCTATTTTACCTACATATGAAATACAAGATTGGAAAGAGATGAAAAAAATAGTTCGAGGTCAAATGTTAGAAATTTAAGCTTTAGGAGATTCCAATATTAACAATTTTATAAAAAGAATAAACAAATCTACAAAGCAAATTGCACTCCTAATTTGTTTTATAACAAAAGAACGAAAAACAACAACGTACAAATAAACGTTGTTGTTTTTTATTATTTGAGATTATAAAGATGCTCCTCTCATTGTATCCGCTGTAAAAGAGTGTTAAGTATTAAGCTCCGTCCCCTGTAGAATTAGCCTCTTACAATCCAACTTTTCCATTAAAAAAACAATAAAAAGATATTATAACTTCTTTTAGTTTTTTATATTAACCTCTGCATAATTTCTTCATATTTATTATCTATACTATTCGTGAGGATAATGAAAGGATAGGTGAATTTATTGTTTGACCAATTAAGTTTATTCTTGGCTTTTGGGGCGGGATTTTTGTCCTTTATATCGCCTTGTTCATTACCCCTTTATCCCGCATTTCTTTCATATGTAACTGGGGTATCTCTAAATGAACTTACACAAGATAAAGGTATGTTAAATAGAAAGGCATTGGTACATACGCTTCTTTTTTTACTTGGATTTTCACTCATTTTTATGGCATTAGGTTTCTCCACATCTTTTATAGGAACAATTTTTATTGAATACCAAGACTTAATACGCCAAATAGGAGCAATTCTTATAATATTTTTTGGTTTAGTAATACTAGGTATTATTAATTTTGACTTTCTCCTTTCAGAGAAGAGAGTTCAGTTTAAAAAGCGTCCCAAGGGACATATAGGGTCTGTGTTGATTGGTATGGGATTTGCTGCTGGATGGACTCCATGTACAGGACCAATTCTTGCTGGTGTTATTGCTTTAGGGTTTTCTGATCCTGAACGTGGAATCCTATATATGTTATTTTATGTCCTAGGTTTCTCTGTTCCATTTCTCATTATGTCGTTATTTATAGGAAAAATGAAGTTTTTACAAAAAAGAAGTGAAATGTTTATGAAATTTGGAGGAACTTTAATGGTTGTCATGGGAGTCTTACTATATTTTGATATGCTGACAAAGATTATAGAATTTTTGACTCCTTTTTTTGGAGGATTTACAGGGTTTTAAATTAAATCAAAACTTATTAGAGAGTAGGTTTTTTACTATGGAAAACAAAAAGAAAAAAAGATTTTACATACGACTTACACTTTTGACGTTAATGGTTGGAGTAATTGTCTTTACCATATACACTAATTTAAGTAAAAGTAAAAATGAAGTTTTACAAGTAGGAGATACAGCGCCTGATTTTGTATTAATTGATATGAATGGAGAGAGACATAAATTATCTGATTACAGAGGTCAAGGGGTCTTTTTAAACTTTTGGGGAACTTGGTGTAAACCTTGTGAGAGAGAATTCCCGCTGATGGACAAACAGTATAAAAAAGTAAAAGACAACGGTCTTCAAATACTGGCAGTAAACATAGGTGAGTCCGATTTTAAAGTGCAAAAATATATTGATCGCAAAGGTTTGAGCTTCCCGGTTTTGATAGATAAAAATAAAAGTGTAATGGAGACATATAATATTAATCCTTTACCTACTACTTTTCTTGTTAACCCGGAAGGTAAAATTGAGAAAATAATCACTGGTGAGATGAGTGAGGAAAGCATAAAGCGATATATGGAGCAGATAATGCCTTCATAATATTTAGTTTCATTTGGTTATTTGGATTCTTTAGTGAGAAGGTGTAAATGGTTTGATGAATAGAATTTCGACAAAGTTAACAGCTTATTTTTTCATCGCTGTACTGATAATGGAAGCATTCCTTATTTTTTATCTCCATCAAAATATTGTACATGCAAGAATTGATGAGGAGTTCTCTTTATTATTAAAAAACGGATCAAATCATCGCGAGGTACTTCTTGAATACTACTCTGATACTACTATGAGACATATCGTATTGATGGAAAAGGGAAAGGAAAGAGAAGTCGTTATTACAAATAACAAAGGGGAAATCATAAATAGCTCATTTGAAAAAAATTTGCCTTTAGATGACTATATCCCACTAATAAAAAATCTGGATTCGAAAAAAGATGAAGTACTAGTTTCAGAGTGGAATGAATCACCTTATATTATAAGTGCACATCCCTATAAAGTGAGTAATGATCAATCTGGTTATGTTGTCATGTTTCAAAGTACATCTTCTATTAAGCAATTGGTGGATAAGCTAAACATGCATTTTGGAATTGCCGGTGGGACAAGTGTTATCCTCTTGTTTATCGTCTATACGGCATTATCTAGACTACTTACGAGACCTTTAATACGTATGAAAGAAGCTACGGAGAACTTAAGCAAAGGGGATTTTGCTGTGAGTCTTCCTTCCATCGGTAAGGATGAACTCGGGAAATTGTCAGGTTCTATTCAAAAGTTAGCGAATGACCTAGAAAGAATGAAAACGGAACGAAATGAATTTTTAGCTTCAGTTGCTCATGAACTGAAAACTCCTCTTACATATCTAATTGGATATTCTAATGTAGCAATGCGAAAAGAGATTAGTAAAGAAGAACGTGAGCAGTATCTTTTAATAATTGCAGAAGAGTCAGAAAGAATGAAAGAACTTGTAAAAAATTTATTAGATTTAGCAAAAATGGATGAGAATTCTTTTACTGTATCAAAGGAGTATTTTGATGCACAGCCGTTTTTTGACAACATCATCAAACTAGTTGGACCTTCTTTTGAGATGAAGAATATCAAACTAAGTTATGTATGTGAGGACAATTTTCAAGTACATGCCGATTCTTTGCGATTAGAGCAAATTGTATTGAATTTACTTGATAATGCATTGAAATACTCTAAAGAAAATACAAAGGTTTCATTGGATGTACGTAAAATAGAGAAGAGGACAATTATTTCTGTTATTGATTGTGGAATAGGAATTCCCAACGATGAAATTAGTTTCATATTTGAAAAACTATACCGTATAGAAAAGTCACGTTCACGTTCGTTTGGTGGATCAGGAATTGGGCTTGCTGTTGTGAAGGAATTAGTGGAAGCGCATGGAGGAAGCATTGAGGTTCATAGTATTTTGGGAAAAGGAAGTACATTTACAGTAATAATTTAGGATTATGTAAGGATTGAATAGGAGGTTTTGAGCGTTCATGCAGAAAATTTTGTTAGTGGATGATGAGCCTAGAATGTTAGATTTAATTGAATTATTTCTTCAGCCACTTGGATTCATATGTATGAAAGAAACAAGTGGCAAGAAAGCAATAGAGATACTGCAAAATGAGAAAGTTAATCTTGTCCTTTTAGATGTCATGATGCCAGAAATGGATGGATGGGAAGCTTGTAAAAAGATAAGAAAGTTTTCTGATGTTCCTATAATTATGCTTACAGCCAGATCTGAAAAGTTAGATTTAGTAAAAGGATTAAACACTGGGGCTGACGATTATATAACAAAACCTTTTGATGAAAAAGAGTTGGTGGCAAGAGTTAATGCAATATTACGCCGGTTATCTGTGAATGAATTGGAGGAAGTGTCTATAACTTACGAAGCTTTTATACTAAATAGGGAGACTTATTCATTACAATACCATGATGCAATCGTACAACTAACATTGAAAGAATTTTATATTATTGAAGCATTAATTACTCGCCCCAAAAAAACATATACACGCGAAGAGCTATTGAATGCTGCATGGGAATTTAGCACATATACAGACACAAGAACGGTAGACTCACATATACGCAATTTGAGAGAAAAATTGAAAGCTAATGGTTTCCCTATTGATGAATTTCTTAAGACGGTATGGGGAATCGGATATAAATGGAGCTAAGGGAGTTATATTAAAATGAAAAAATATAAATTTTTAATTGGTTTAATTGTAATATTATTTCTCCTGTCTGCATGTAACTCAAATGAAAAGGAAGGATATTTATTTAACGAAGTTAAAAATAATAAAATTGATCATATACACGGTATGGGATATATAAATGGAGGAAACGAATTTGCCATTGCAACACATTTAGGATTATATGAATATGGCAAAGAAGGATGGAAAGAAGCAAATAGTCAAAAACATGATTATATGGGCTTTCAAGCTGTACGAGAAGGATTTTTCTCAAGTGGTCACCCAGAAGAAGGAAGTGAATATAAAAATCCTCTAGGTCTTATAAAGAGCAACGATAAAGGAGCAAGTTTCGAACAATTAGCTTTTTATGGAGAGATTGATTTTCATTATCTTGCGGCTGGCTATGATTCAAATACAATTTACGTATTAAATGAAACACCCGTTAAAGAGATGGATGTAGGTTTACACTATTCTGTAGATGAAGGTGTTTCTTGGAAGAAGGTTGCTATGAATGGATTTACGTCAGATTATATTTCCAATTTGTCTGCACACCCAACGTATAAGCAAACTATTGCTGCAGCAAGCAAGGATGGATTATTTATTTCGGATGATTATGGACAAAATTTTAAACGGAAGAATGATACTAATAATATCACGTATGTAACATTTAATGAGACAGGAGGTTATTATTCTAATTTTGATAATGATAAGGTATTTCTAAAATCTTTCATGATAGAGAATAGTGAGGAAACAGAAATTGAACTACCATCTGATTTAGAAATGGATCCCATTATCTTTATTGCAATAAACCCAGGGAATCTAAAAGAGATCGTAATAGCTACAAACAATAATAATATTTATGTAACAAAAGACGAAGGATTTTCTTGGGATAAACTCGCTTCAAATGGTGAGTTATCAATATAAGAAAATAGAAGGTGAATTTAGATGTACAGTTTGATGTCAAAGATAAGTCAAACAATAAGTAACCCAGTTACTGATTTCTTACACTCCTTCGAACATTTTCCGATTGTAGTCGCACTTCTACTTGGTTTAATTGGGGCGGCTGCACCTTGTCAATTAACGGGGAATTTAAGTGCTATTACCTTTTATGGAAATCGAACAATTCAAATGAAGGGGAATTGGGGAGAGATTATATCTTTTATCGTAGGGAAAATCGTTGTATTTAGTTTAATTGGATTATTGGCTTGGATATTTGGTCAATCCTTTGAGACAAAAATGACAGAGTTCTTCCCAATATTTCGTAAAGCGATTGGGCCACTTATGATGGTTACAGGTCTTGTACTTTTAGGGATTTTTAAGTTTGGCTTTATTAATAGATTAACTATGCGCATCCCATTGGTATTAAAAGAAGGGAAGTTAGGTTCTTTTCTATTAGGAGCTAGTTTTTCATTAGCATTTTGTCCTACAATGTTTATCTTATTTTTTGTTTGGTTAATGCCTACTGTTTTATCAACCTCTTATGGTTTTGTTTTACCTGCAGTATTTGGATTTGCGACGTCCTTACCGCTAATTCTTTTGTTTATATTAATTTGGTTATTTGATGCAAGGCAATTAATAATGAAAAAAAGTATGAAGCTGGGAAAAGTTATTCAGAATTTAGCAGGCATTATAATTCTTATGATAGGACTTTTTGACACAATCACTTACTGGGAAATATAAGCTTTTTGGTCAATTATTTATGGGGAAGTTCTGCATAGTTTTTTCATAATTTCAGTGTATGATTGTCTTCAACAACAAAGTTTATATTGTTGTGTGTAATTAATAAAGATTGAGGAGGATTATAATGAAAAGAAATTTAATAATAGGTACCATTTTGTTGGTTGTTGTAATGATTATTTCTGCTTGTGCTAGTGATGAGAAGGAAACCAATACAAACCCTAATCCTAATAATATGAACATGAATGAAAGTTCTGGCGAGAGTATGGAAGGTATGGATCATTCTAATATGGACATGTCTGGGTCTGGTGAAGTTCCTGACGGATTGAAAGTAGCTGAAAACCCAACTTTTGAAATTGGCAGTCAAGCAATTTTAGAGACTGACCATATGAGCGGCATGAAGGGTGCAGAAGCAACTATTGTAGGAGCTTATGATACATCTGTATATGTCATTTCTTATACTCCAACAACTGGTGGCAAAAGGGTGGAGAATCACAAATGGGTAATTCAAGAAGAAATAAAAAATGCCGGTGATCAACCTTTAAAACCAGGAACAGAAGTTACCATTGAAGCTGACCATATGGCTGGAATGGAAGGTGCTAATGCAGAAATTGACTCATCAGAAGCTACGACCGTATATATGGTAGATTACATTTCAACTACAGACGGGGAAGCAGTTACAAATCATAAGTGGGTAACAGAAAGTGAACTATCAGCAAAATAAACTAAAATTTTTATAACTTTCACGAAAGAGTTTGTTTGAAGTTGCGGAAGAAATGTCAATATTATGATTCCACTTCTATAGGGAAAACTGCAGAACAGATACTTCTTTCTTAAAATTACTTTCTAAAAATAAAAATGGCGTTGATGCCATGCTGCTTTTTTAGGTTGTATAGACTATTATCAAAAAGACATTTAATGTATTTTGAGATTTTAAAAATTATATTTTTTTTTAATATATAATTTTATGATTTTCCAAAAAATGTATACTTTTCTTTTGTTTAATGAGATACTATGGTAATAACAATGATAAATTGTTAATGCCATAAATTGGAGTTGAACATGTTTGTGATTGCACGTAGCACGAATGGTGTTACAGAAGTGTTGAAAAATTCAAATAGCCAACTGATAAAAGTATTTTACAATCTTGAAGAGGCCGAGCAATTTGTAGCTCGGTTAAACAAAAGTATATTACCTGAGAAGCAGTGGACTGTCATAGAGGATTCATTAATGTTAAAGTTAAACGAGTAAGGAAATTTTCCTTACTTTTTTTTGTGGGTAAAAAAAGTGAGAAATTTAATACACTTAAGCTACCTGATACTATTGGACGCCTATATTTGATATAATAATATCCATTACACAAGAACGGAGATTTAAAGTGAACACACCAGTAAAAAAGAATGATCAGTTAGCGGTTTATATAGAGGATTTGACACATGATGGATCTGGCGTTGCTAAGGTCGACGGCTATCCACTATTCATACATGGTGGTCTGCCAGATGAAAAAGCGGAAGTACTTGTTTTAAAGACATTAAAGAACTATGGCTTTGCCAAATTATTAAATATTGTAGAGCCTTCCCCATTTCGCGTAGAAGCTCCATGTCCTGTATTTTATGAATGTGGCGGCTGTCAGCTCCAGCATATCAATTATGAAGGTCAGTTAAAATGGAAAGAAAATATGGTTCGAAATGTCATGCAACGATTAGGCAAGATTGATGCGCCAGTATTACCTGTAAAAGGAATGGACAACCCTTGGGAATACCGTAATAAATCTCAAATTCCATTTGGTTTAGCGGATGGAAAGGTGATTGCAGGGTTCTATCAGGCGAAGTCTCACAGAATTGCAGACACTCCAACTTGTTTGATCCAATCGGATGAAGCTGATCGATTGATGAGAGCATTCAAGGAAAAGGCATTAGAGCTAGACTTAGTCCCTTACAATGAAGACACAAAAAAAGGTCAGCTGCGTCACTTAGTAGTTCGTAAAGGCAGAGCAACTGGCGAAGTGATGGTCGTTTTAGTAACAAAGCATCCTAAGCTTTCAAAGAAGGAAGCAATTATTGAACTAATTAGAGAAGCAGAACCAAAAGTCACCTCGATTATGCAAAATGTTAATTCAAGAAATACGAACGTCATCTACGGAGACGAAACAAACCTATTGTGGGGGAAACCAACGATTGAGGATTTAATCGGAGATGTTCGATTTGAAATATCTGCTCGTTCCTTTTATCAGGTAAACCCAGAGCAGACAGAAGTATTATATAAACAGGCACTCGATTATGCTCAACTTTCAGGTGACGAGACTGTAATTGACGCTTATTGTGGAATTGGTACAATTTCATTATTCCTAGCGCAAAGAGCGAAGCAAGTGTTGGGTGTAGAAATTGTCCCTCAAGCGATTGAGGACGCAAAAAGAAACGCTGATCTAAACGGCTTCACTAACACATACTTTGAAGCTGGCCCAGCAGAGGAAGTCATTCCACGGTGGTACAAGGAAGGAAAAAATGCAGATGTTCTAGTAGTGGATCCTCCGAGAAAAGGCTGCGACGAAGCACTTCTGACGACAATCATAGAGCAACGCCCAAAACGTGTAGTTTATGTCTCATGTAACCCAGCAACACTTGCACGTGATCTTCGCATTTTAGAAGATGGAGGCTATAAGACACAGGAAATTCAACCAGTGGACATGTTCCCGCAGACGACACATTGCGAAGCTGTCGCTTGGCTGGAACTAGCATAATTATTCAAAAACGAATTCTGATTTTGGAATTCGTTTTTTTATTTTTCGCTTATTTAAATTTAGTCTGGAAGAAGCTCCTACTTATGATATAAATTCAATACATCTGCTAGGGTCTTTGATTCATTTTTAAACTCATACCTGTCACGTCGTGATTATTATCTTGTTTGCCGCGGTGCTTTCAGTTAAACTTAGTGTAATTAAATGAATTTGCAGGGGGACACGTTTGTGTTGAGAAGGTAAAACCTGACCCTTAGAACCTGACTGTTAATACAGACGTAGGGAGCAAAGTACACGATTATCAATATGTACTTACTTAAGCTCCGCGTATTTTTTACGTGGTGCTTTTCTTTTGCAAATACTTTAATTGCGGGGGGACACATTGTGTTGAGAAGGTTAAAACCTGACCCTTAGAACCTGACAGTTAACACTGGCGTAGGGAGCAATCATGGGTGTAGTCTACACTTTTTGGGCGTCTCTATTAGAGGCGCCTTTTTTGCACTTACGTCCACCAATTAAGGAGGACAAAAAAATGGAGTTTTGTGAAAAAGTTAGACAGGAGACGCAATTTTATTGGGAGGCTAGTTTTAACCATCCGTTTGTGCAAGGTATTGCTGATGGTAGTTTACCACTCGAAAAGTTCAAGTTTTATATGCTACAGGATGCGTATTATTTAAAGCATTACACAAAAGTCTTAGCTTTAGCAGCTGCAAAGGCAACAAATGATGAGGACATTCAGTACTTTTTAAACAGTGCGAGATTTATTCATGAAGCAGAGCTTGAGCTTCACCGTACAACTTTTCAAGACTTAAATGTAACGGCCGAAGAAATTGAAAATTTTGAGGTGGCACCAGCTACTTATAATTATGTGAGTCATATGTACAATGCAGTCCATAATGGCGATGTAGCAGAAGCATTTGCTGCTATATTACCTTGCCCTTGGCTCTATCAAGAAATTGGGCAACAGCTTAAGTATGCTCGTCCGAATATACCGCTGTATGCGCAATGGATTGCATTATATGCATCTGACGAAATGCTTCAATCGATTAATAAGCAAAAGTCGATGTTAAATCGTTTTGCGAAGGAACAGCCCATGAAACAAAAGGTTTTAAAGGCACATTTTGAAAAAAGCTGTTATTACGAGTGGATGTTTTGGGAAATGCCATGGACGATGCAAAATTGGACAAAAGGGGTGTATATGAATGAGCCTACAAAAAATTAATCTACAAAAACCTTTAGTGCATTGTATCACCAACTATGTCGTGGCCAATTTTACAGCAAATGGCTTACTAGCAATAGGAGCTTCACCTGTGATGGCCGATGCGGTTAAAGAAGCGGCGGAAATGGCATCAAAATCGAATGCGCTTTTATTAAATATCGGCACATTAAATGAACAGACAATAAAATCAATGCTTCTAGCAGGAAACAGTGCGAATGTGAAGAACATTCCTATAGTTTTTGATCCCGTCGGTGCAGGGGCAACGAATTTTCGATTAGAAACAACGATGGAAATATTACAACAACTTAAAATTAATTTAATTCGGTGTAATGTCGGAGAACTCGCGGCTATTGCAGGTGTTACTTGGCAAGCAAAAGGCGTCGATAGTGGCGTGGGTGAACTTGATGTAGCTGAGACGGCCATGCATGTTGCAAACAAATATAACTGTCTTGTGATTGTGACAGGTGAGCAAGATGTGATTACAGATGGTATCAGAATAGAATGGATCGTAGGTGGTCATGAAAAGGTAACGAAAATGACAGGAAGTGGCTGTCTATTAAGTGCCCTTTGTGCAGCAGAGCTCGCAAGCTGTGAAAATGCATTCGAAGATCTTGCGAATCTACTTCGTGATTATAAACAAGCAAGCTCAAATGCGTATTCAACGATTGGGACATTCCATATGAATTTTCTAAATCAACTTGAATATTTAGCGGAGGGACACCAATGATTACATTAACGATAGCGGGTTCAGATAGTGGAGGCGGAGCAGGCATTCAGGCAGATATTAAAACGTTTCAAGAGCTTGGTGTATTTGGTACAAGTGTTATCACTGCCTTAACCGCCCAAAATACGTTAGGTGTACATGGCATTTTTCCAACAACAGTACAATTTGTAGAAGCACAATTGAAGGCGGTCCTTGAAGATTTTAATGTGACAGCGATTAAAACAGGCATGTTATTTAATTCAGAGATTATTGAGTGTGTCGCTGCTACACTTAAAAATAGAGGCTTACCTCTTATCGTTGACCCTGTGATGATTGCGAAGGGCGGCGCCAGCTTGCTTCAACAAGAGTCTATACAAGCTCTTAAAAATAAGCTGCTACCCATTGCAACTGTTTGCACACCAAATATACCAGAAGCCGAGGTCATAAGTGGTCGCTCCATTCATACGGAACAAGAACTATTTCTAGCTGCTCAAGATATTATCTCCCTTGGGGTACAATGTGTGGTTATGAAAGGTGGACATTTAGCTGGTGACAAAGCGATTGATGCGGTGTTTATAAAAGGGGAGGTTCCTTTTGTCTTAGAAACGAATCGATTTGAAACTAAACATACGCACGGAACAGGCTGTACATTTTCAGCAGCATTAACAGCAGAAATAGCAAAAGGAAAATCTTTGCAAGAAGCCGTTTTGGAAGCGAAAAAATTTGTCCATTTAGCGATTAGCAATCCATTAAATATTGGGCATGGTTTTGGTCCAACGAATCATTTTGCCTATCGTCAGCTTGAGGGGAAGTGTGATGTTGTATGTCACTAAATCTCGATAAATATTTTATTATGGGTACGATTAATTGTAGGCGTGATCCTTTAGTGGTGTTAGAAGCAGCATTACAAGCCGGTATTACGATGTTTCAATTAAGAGAAAAGGGTGAAAATGCACTTACTGGGGATTCCTATGTACAATTTGCACGTAAATGCCAAAATTTATGTCACGCTTACAAAGTGCCATTTCTAATAAATGACGATGTAGAGCTAGCCTTAAAGCTTAATGCTGATGGGATTCATGTTGGTCAGGATGATTTAAATATTGAAATGTTTCGTAAGCGTGCAGAAAATAAAATCATCGGTGTTTCTGTGCATACGATGGAGGAACTGGAAAAGGCGATTGCAAATGGTGCAGATTATGTTGGGATTGGACCCATTTTTGAAACATCATCAAAAAAAGATGCCGAACCACCAGCAGGGGTTGCATTTTTAAAGAAAGCAAGAACTGACTATCCGAATGTCCCCATTGTAGCAATTGGTGGTATTTCACCAACAAACAGTAGCATCGTACGTGAAGCTGGGGCTAATGGTGTTGCAGTTATTTCTGCCATTAGTCTTAGTGAAGATATTTGGAAGACTGTTAGAGAAATTTAAAGTGAATTTTCGTAGTTAATACAAATATAATTTGTTATAAAATCTATAACTTCATTAATCATTATACGCATTGAAGTATGAAGATAAATATGAAAAGGCTACCTTTAACTATAGCAAGTCCTAGCTAATTGCTTAAACCACTAGCATCAAAGTGTTGCCACATAATGCGAAGCAGTGGCATGGTTGGAATTAGTTTAAAGTAACTAAGCAGACGGTTTAGTAGTGCTATAATGCATTTCTAAACCGTCTGCTTTTATATTTATCCTATTTTTAATCAGATAAGAATGGGGATAAGTAAGTATTGTAGGATTAAACCGAAAAAGAATAGGTGGTTTTACGTCATTGCTAAGCTTAATACCTTGTTTTATCTGTCTAACTTAGTTTTAATATTCCATTACATATGGAAATCTTCTGATTATTAATCTGTATATTTTCCCCTTTTAGTGTATATTTAGGATAACTAAAATAAATAAGTACGCAGCATTGCATGCGTTATTTGAAGGGGATGTACTATGAGAAGGATAATTTTATCAACAGAGAGTGGAGCGGATTTACCGAAGGACCTGGTTGAAAAACATCAAATTCAAGTGGTACCGATGCACGTCATCATGGATGGGAAGGATTATTTAGATGGAGAGCTGCCTGTAGAGGAAGTCTTCGATTATCATAGTCGCACAAAAAAAATTCCATCTACAACAGCAACGAATACACATGAGTATCATGAGTTGTTTATGAAAATCAGAACTAATTTTCCTGAGAGCATCATTATTCACATTGGATATACGTCAAAAGCATCTGCTTCCTTTCAAAGTGCGTTAATTGCAGCGGAGGATTTTGAAAATCTTTTCCTAATTGATACGCTAAACGTGACAGGAGGATTAGCTGCAGTTGTGCTGTATGCTGCCAATTTAATTGAGGAAGAACCTTCCATTGATCATAATCAGCTAATAGAAAAAATAGAATCTATCGTTCCTAAAACAAAGCTGGCTTTCATACCAGGCAGTTTGGACTTTCTAAGATCGGGTGGGCGCGTAAGTAACATGGCTTATATTGGAGGGTCATTATTAAAAATAAAGCCCTGCATTGAGCTAAAAGAAGGAAAGCTTGTTTCCACTAGAAAGTATCGTGGGAATATGAGTATAGTTGCGGAAAAGCTCATGCGAGATTACTTGAACCAATATGATATTTCTAGAAAACAGCTGTATTTGATCTATTCTATCGGACTTGATGAAAGTATTAAGAGGCAAATGGAAGAAATCGCAAAGGAAACAGGCTTCGAAAATGTAACATGGATGCAAGCAGGTGCAATGATTTCTACCCATGCTGGACCTGGAGGCTTTGGGATTGCAGGGGTAGAAAATTAGAAAAAGTTCTGAAAAAACATCATTGAGTTATAAAGTTTCTTATAAGTACCGGTCACGTTGTGTGTCTAAGCGAATCAAGCACTTTCTTCAAAACTCAACCAATATCTCCTATTTATCATATACACTAAACATATTGTGAAGTGGTCGCTAAGTTAAAATTAGGATAAGAAAAACGAATTCCAATGATGGATTTCGTTTTTTTATTTGGCTGTTTTCCTCAACATGTAATTACCATTTTATGGTATAATTAGTTGGAAGGTAGAATCTTGAAAAAACGTGTCAGGTTAATTAAAGAGGAGACTAAGACTAGTATCATTTTTATTTGCTGTATAAGTAAAATATTTAATTTTAGTTGTATAGGTTATTAGATGTTTTTACATAAGATAATAGACAAGGAGATGATTCAAATGAAAAATTTAGGATTTGTCAAAATTACTGTTCTCCTCTTAGTCGCATTGACTCTTTCTGCTTGCAGTATGCAAGAAGAAAATAGTAAAGACATGGAAGAGCCAGATGATAGCATTGTCGATAATGAAAACGAAAGCAACGAAAACGATTTAGACTTTGTTACAATCGAAAAAATTGAAAAATACGAGGGAATGGAAATTTCCGACTGGATCGATGAACAGACCGTTGTCCTTGCACAAGAAAACCAAGAACTTGGAAAAATGAGTCTCTTAGAGAATGCAGAGTTCTACCCTAGAAGTATATATGAGTACAAATTGGACACAAAAGAGTTTAAAATGATAAAAGCCCAAAAAAACATGTTTCTTGGTGGGGCAACTTTGTCTCCAGATAAAAAACATCTTTTGTATTATGAATACTCTATTGGGGATGTATCCTATTATCTAATGACCTTGGAGGAAGGGAGGCAATCCTCTGTGACGGAGGACATTATTGGTAGCGCTTATACAGCTGGGTGGACTGACGAGCAAAATGTAATCGGTGCTTCCTATGCCGGAGGGGCATATATGGCTGACACGATAGGTAATCTAACTCAAATTGCCGAGCTTCAGGAGGAACAATTGTACACAGTTCATAAAATGAAGGAAAAAATCTATTATATAACTACAGACAGTCCAACCTTTCAGGTATATATGCTGGATCTGGTGACTAAAGAAAAAAAGAATCTGCAATTGGAAAATGCGGATGGAATCACACTCTCGCCTGATGGAAAGCAAATGCTAGTTACTCAAGCAACCGGGTCAACAAAAAGGCTGATAATTACTGATACCGATGGAAATATACAAAGTACGATTACTGAAGGTTCTGATGTGACTGGCGCTTCCTGGTCTCCCAATCAGCAAATGATTGCATATCAATTAGATTCTGTTATCAACGATGTAGACAGTAGTGGACTATACCTGTACGATATATCAACCGGTAAATCCATACAAATAGCTCCAAATGTCAGAAATGCGAAAATCAAATGGAGCCCTTCAGGTAAAAAAATTTCCGTTACAGAACTGGATGAAAGAAACTATAACAGCAGCATTATATATATAAAATAGTGCGAGGTATTTACTTTTTACTTAAAGAAGACAGTTAGCTAACTGTCTTTTTTTGTGTTTAATAAAAGTTTTAAGAATTAATGGAAGCGTTGTGAAATTAAAAGTTATTGTAATATTACAAAATTTAAGTTATGTTTTAAAATACTCATAAAAATTTAGAAGAATGTATTGGTTGTTCAATTTAGTGTGAACATCTCAATGAATTAAAACTAAATCATAGAGAACGAGAGACACACTTTCTTTTAAAACTATAAATTAGTATCAGAAAGAGGTATAAAATAATGACACTACAACAGTTAAAATATGTAATTGAAGTTGCAAGAAGTCGTTCTATTAGTAAGGCTGCACAAAATTTATTCATTAGCCAGCCAAGTCTTTCAAATGCACTAAAGGAGTTAGAAAATGAAATAGGGACTATCATTTTCCAAAGAACTAATAAAGGAATTATCATGACATCTGAAGGCGCAGAGTTTTTAGGTTATGCTCGACAAGTGGTTGAACAAGCAAATCTTCTGGAAAATCGCTATTCCAATATTCAATCTTCCCAGCAACACTTTTCTGTATCAGCTCAGCACTATGCTTTTGCGGTAAGTGCATTTGTCCGTCTGCTAGAGGAATACAATCGAGATGAATACGAATTTACATTAAGAGAAACCAAAACCTATGAAATTATTGAAGATGTAAAAAATCTACATAGTGAAATTGGTATTTTATATGTAAATGATTTTAATAGAAAAGTGATTCAAAAATTCCTGAGAGAAGGTAATCTCATCTTTCAAGAACTGTTTGAAGCAAAGCCTCACGTATTTATTAGCTCTAGAAATCCGCTAGCAAAGCAGGAATTTGTAACTTTATCAGATTTAATTCCTTATCCTTATCTTTCCTTTGAACAAGGAGATTATAATTCTTTTTATTTTTCGGAGGAAATTTTGAGTACTCTTTCTAGGCCAAAGAATATACGAGTTAGTGATCGAGCGACACTTTTTAATTTATTGATTGGACTTAATGGTTATACAATATCAACTGGTGTGATAAGTCATGAACTAAATAGTAATAACATTGTTTCAGTTCCTTTACTTGTAGATGAACGGATTACAGTTGGCTATATTACACATAAAAATGTAAAAAACAGTCCTCTAGCGACTATATATATTGAATATTTAAAAGAAACAATTGCTGAAGAACAAGTTCAGCTATAGTTTAAAACTATAGCTAGAGATACTAAATAAGTGTTACATGCTACCAATTGTATAGTGCTAAAATTTCCTTACATACACATTGCTTTGCTTTTTTAATAGCCTATCCTTTTATATTCTATCAATCTGTTGCGAGATAAATAGAAATGATAGCTAATTATCTACCTTAAACTACGTGTATATAGGAGGTACCATGAGAACAGTCAACCCGATTGAAATAGTTAATCAGAGTAAATTGAAAGTCTTTCATTACGTGCTTATTATTTGTTTATTTTTTATCATGATGTTCGACGGCTATGATGTGGTCATTTATGGTGCAACCATTCCAATGTTAAAAGCGGAGTGGGGAATCTCTGATTTAGTAGCGGGGGCGATAAGTAGTTATACGACAATCGGTACAGCAGTTGGAGCTGTTTTATTCGGTCTGTATTCAGATCGTTTTGGAAGAAAGCGTATTATTATTTTAACGACCTTCTTATTCAGCTTTTTTACATTATTATCTGGATTTGCAACGTCACCGATCTTATTTATTGTTTTTCGTATTATTGCAGGTTTAGGATTTGGTGGTGTTATGCCAAACATAGCTGCTTTAATATCAGAATACGCTCCGTCCAAACACCGTGCTGCAATTATTTCAATCATATTTTGCGGTTACTCCGTTGGTGCAATTCTAGCCTCGTTTAGCGGGCAGGTATTGCTCGAAAGATTCGGTTGGCAACCGGTATACTGGATAGCCGGCTTACCACTGCTTGTGTTGCCTTTTGCTATACGTATCATTCCAGAATCTATTAATTCTTTAATTAAACAAAAGGATACAAAACGTCTTGTCAAAGTCCTTCAAAAAATAAACCCAATGATCTCTAAAGATGTTCAATTTAAATATGTCCATCAAGAACAGCAACAAAAGTCATCGGTTCGTGATCTTTTTAAAAACAAACTTGGATTAAGCACGATGATGTTCTGGCTGTCTTGCTTCTGTACATTTATCCTCATGTATTCACTAAATACATGGCTTCCAACTTTAATGATGAATGCAGGCTATAATCTGAAATCTAGTCTGTTCTTTGTTGCAGTACTTCAAATTGGTGCCATAACTGGTACAATGATTTTCGGTAACATTATTCAACTACTTGGTTTCAAACGTGTCCTTATTCCACTTTACTTAGTAGGGGCTATCTCATTAATACTGATTGGCTACTCAAAAAATATTTATATAGCTTATGGGTTAATTGCCATTATAGGTGCTGCATCAGTCGGTTTACAAAACATGTCTAATGCATATGTAGCTCAATATTATTCTGTCGATATTCGAGCAGCTGCTCTAGGAAGTACAATGGCTTTTGGACGTATCGGTTCGATTGTTGCTCCAACTTATATGGGAATTTTATTAACTTTTAATCTGCAGCCACAGTTTAACTTTTTTGCAATTGGTATTGCTGCAATCTTTGGCGCAATAGCTATGAGTTTCATTCGTGAAGACCATGCAGACTATGCAGTAGAGAAGCAATTAGTTTCTAATGAAATAGCCTTTAAAAAAGAATCTTTATCATAACAGAATACAAGGAATTCATCATATTTTGGTGAAGACTTACCTAGAAATCAGGAGTGTTGAATGAACAACACCCCTGATTTTTTTATTGTAAAATTATCGATATTTTATACTATCTATCGACTTAACCAACTCCTAATAATAATTCATTTATTTTTCCAAAATTACAAAAAAATTCTACAGTTTATATGGTTTAATAAAGATAGAGAAGTAAATAGGGAGGGGTTTAGCAATGGGGAAAGAATTCTTTAAAAGACTTGAAAAATACATAACGAAAAATAAAAAATACTTAAATAAAGGTGCATCTAAAAAAGAACTCCTAAAATTAGAGCGGGAAACTGGCTACCCATTACCTGAATCCTTTAAAGCTACGTATTCTGTTCATAATGGTGAAAAAAAGTTAGGATTAATGTTTGGATTAACCTGGTATTCCATCGAAGAAATTTTATCGGCATGGAAGGAGTACAACAACTATTATGAAGAGTCCGTTACCGATGTCATTTCATTCGAAAAGAATAAAATCCAAGAGGCATACTACCATCCAGGATGGATTCCTATAGCATACGATTATGGAGGAAACTATCTTGCGATGGACTTTGCACCTGGGGAGAATGGGAAAGCTGGACAAATTATAAATTTTGGGCGGGATGAAAGACAAATGTTTGTCATAAGTGAATGCTTTGATGCGCTCCTCGAGCTACTAATACAACAATTTGAGAACGGAAATTGTTCTCTAATTACGGAGGAAGACGGTAATCCATACGTTATATGGGGAGATTATGGTCACTTTTTTGATAATCTCATTGAACTTCAAAAGACTCCTTGTGCAGGAGAGGATGTACCTCTGGAGCTGGATGAAAGCTGGACAAACTTTCTTACCCAAATGTTAGGTAAAACGCCTAGTAAGATTCATGAGTTACAAAACATAATAACCCTTAGGTTATTCCCATCTAATATAACTAACTTAAAACCACTTGCTTACTTTCAAAACGTCCGCGAATTAATCGCAAGTGGATTAGAGATCACAGACTTCACACCAATTGCTGAGATGCAAGACTTAAAAAAACTCTATTTGGCCAAAACATCTTTGCAGCATTTAGAGTTTTTAAAGCCACTTAAAGATTTAAAGCAATTATCTATTGGAAACACCAAAGTAAGAGACATATCTGTATTGAAAGAGCTGCCTTTACTTCAAGAGCTGTCACTTGAAAATTTAGTAATAGATGATTTGTCTCCTTTGGCATCATGTAAGAAGTTAAGTCACTTAAATCTTTCAGGTATTCAAACAGCTGATCTTCATGGTATTAAAGATATTTTCAGCTTGCGTGAGCTTGATATTACGGGGATTAAAATGAGTAATCTGGATGTTCTAAAAGGGATGATGAATCTACAGGATATTAGATTCGAGGAAGTGGAGAATTATTCAGCTCTCAAGGAACTGGATAACCTTCAATCACTTACTTGTCCGTTCAATGCTTTTATTGCAACAAAAGATCTTTTCGATAAAAAAATGAACTATACCATTATGGGAGAGATTAACGACGAACAAGATGAAATTTACACTAATTATGTGATGGAAGGATAAGCTAAGAACACAACTAACAAAATTGCTGCCCTCTTTTTCATCACCTTCCAAATGAGTATAGGCATTTAGAGATACATTGAAGAATAAATTGATATTAAGTAATTAGTTAGAAGTAAGGGGTACAAGTGAAGAAATAAAGAAATGTGGGTTATAATAGCAATGCTATACAGCTGGATGATTTCCAGAACGGATAAAAAAACAGTAAATGAAGGTGACAGATGAACATCTATTTAAAACCAATAATAAATCCTGATGAATGCTATAGGGAAGCTGAGCAAAAGGCAGCCCAATATTTTAATAAACTTACTGTACAGGCCACAGAAAAAAGCTATATTCCGGTGTTAACGGACGATATTAAAACATGGAAATCTGATCACGTTCATCATCCCATGTTATCCCTTTTTACGCTTGGAAAAGGAAAGGACGATTCTAAGAACTTTAACCATTATATACAGTACTTAAATTATAGAGGGAGGCTAGATAGCTACTTAAACAGGAGCATCTCCTATATTTTTCTCCGTGATTTAGGAAAGTCCCTTGATTCCCCAAATACGCAGACCAGAATTCATAGTGTAGTGAGTAGCTTAAAGGATCAGCTTACCAATTCTAAGCCAGATGGCGAGGAAGCTGAAGCATTTAGTATGGTTGGACTGTATCGGATGGCAAAGAAGGATGGTGTGGAATTAACTTATATTTGGCTATTAAACAAGCTAAAGCAAGTGTCCAATCATATACCAAAGGGAATGGATGCAGAGCACGCCCAACGAAAACTTATAAAAATAATTGCTGGGGTTATTATGCAAGAGAATGAGGAGATGGACAGTGATATATCATCTAATGAGCGTGCTGCAAGGCTCGATAAAGCTATCAGACTGGGATATTCCTATGGATTGACCTATCCATTTATTGACGATTTGCTTGATGCCAAGATTTTGTCGGACGAAGAAGAAAAGCAATATGCAAATTTAATCAGGACAACGCTTACTACAGGCAAAGTACCAAAATTGGGAGAATGGCTTGGAGAAAACGAGGAATTGATCACTTATGTACATCAGGAGCTTGGTGAGGCTTTTCAGTATATTGAGCAAAATCAGCATCCTGAAAGAAGGAACAAATTTTTTGAGCAAGCATATGTGTTTTTCCATTCACAGGAAGTAGATCGTGAAAAGAATTTAATGAACTCTCATTATACGAATGAAGAACTATATATACCCGTTATTTTAAAAGCATCCTCATCTAGGCTTATCGTCCGTTCAGTCCTTAGTGCCTCTGACGATAAGGAGATGGATAACCGTACTTTTTACTACGGTATTTATAATCAGCTGTCAGATGATTTTGCAGATATGTTCGAAGATATGAAAGATGGAGCGGTAACTCCCTATACATATTATTTAAAGTATCACGGGACTCGACCAGACCTGATTAACCCATTTGAATTGTATTGGACTGTCATTAGCAACTTAATCCATAATGTTTATGGTTCTGACGAGAAAACACGAGAAGTAATATTGGACAGAGCCATAAATGGACTCAAGCGATTGAAAAAGCGTGTAGGTACAAACAAATACAAAGAAATTATGAGTCTATTTAGATTCGGAAATCCAAGATTCAATAAACTTCTACAAGAAATGGTTCGAAAAGCAGCTGACGTGGACTTTTTTGATAAATTACTGCGTGATCACATGATTACCGTATTAAAGAATGAAAGTAAGGAGAGAGAGGATTTCTCAAATACGATTAAAACAGTGCGAAACGAAATAAACCAAATATTAGCCATTCCTCTCACGGAGAGTTCTTCCTTCGGAAGAGATTCTATAGCCGAGGCAGCAAATTATAGCTTGGAAGGGGATGGCAAAAGGCTGAGACCGATTGTTACATGGTTTATGAGTGTAAAGGTGTACGAGTTAGATGAAACTGCAATAATGCCACTTTTGAAATCATTAGAATACCTTCATACGGCTTCTCTTCTATTTGATGATTTACCTGCTCAGGATAATGCAGCGATGCGACGTGGACGTCCAACTCTACATGAAGTTTATAACGTAGCAATATCCGAATTAACCGGTCTTTTTCTCACTCAAAAAGCAATTTGGGAGCAGACTAAACTAAATCAATTTGATTCAAAAACGGTACTTCAGATGATTCAATATTCTTCCCAAACAATAGCCGATATGTGTAAAGGGCAAGCGATGGATCTGGAATCTAAAGGAAAACCACTTAGTCGAGATCAGTTAAACACCTTATGCTTTTATAAGACAGGGATAGGATTTGAAGCAGCTCTTGTAATGCCAGCTCTCCTTGCCAACGCAAAGGAAGAGGAAATAATTGCTTTAAAAAGGTTTGCTCGTTTTGCTGGCATCGCCTTTCAGATTAAGGACGACTTACTCGATGTAGAAGGAGATGCAATGCTACTCGGTAAAGACCTTGGAAAAGACGCGGAAAACAATAGCTCTACATTTGTTTCTATCCTGGGTCAGGAAGCTGCCACAATCGAAATGTGGGAAAATTACTGTCTAGCAATGGATGCACTTCAGCACGTGTCCAAAGATACAACCTTTCTAAAACATTTTTTAAACTACCTTATAAATCGAGAACAATAAGATTTGTCCCCATGTTAGCAGACAAAAAGTTAATGATTGATTTTGTATAGATAAATGAGCTTGGAGATGCTTCTCCAAGCTCATTTTTTCTAACCCATTCTAGCTTATATCCAAGCAAATAAAATAGAACAGATACGGTTGTAACAAATTACTTAAGTGATAATCTTCTTCAATACTTATGCCACAAGAACATTTGAGAAGACTCTAGCAGACTATGTCTAACTATTAGTAACGTTTATAGAAGTAGTAGATTAGTTCACCCATTCATATTCTACTTTTCTTCATAGTATAGAAAAGAGAAGAGATATCCTCTTTCTACAATGTCTAGTTAACTACTAGTGAATGATAGGAGGTGAAAAAGTGGCAGAAAAAACATTTGTAAATAATACGTTATCAACGCTGCAAATTACTATCTTTGTTCGGGAAGGTGAACAACCTTATAATCAAGACGGAACTGTTTCTTTCAGTCTGAACCCTGGTGAAACAAAGATTATTTCATATGGAAACGATATTAATACCTTTTTAAATGGGATCATACTTTTCACTATTTTTAATGGTGACCTTTTCAGTAGTGTTAAGTTTGTAACTATCAACTCAAGCGAGCTTGACAACCTTCTCAATACAAATGCCACAATAACTATTACTAAGGTACAAACTGACTACGTACTAACAGGGAGTAATGTGTTTTTAGAGACGGTAAATAATGCTCAAACCGTGGCGGAAATGAGAGCGGCTATTGAAGACCCTGGTCTAGGTTTAAATTTAACAGCTTACAATGCACTAACAGAAGAACAGAAAGATCAAGCGGCGACAGAATTAATTAATGCCAGACCAGTTGGAGGCTATCTAAGCAAATCAAGTGTCCAAGCAGCACTTGATTTGGCAATTAACCAAATCGTTGATCCCAACAATATCTATATCCGAGCAGGTGTCGTTGGGGGAGATGGTAGCTTGGCAAATCCCTTTGGTACAATATCTGAGGGAATTGCAGCAGTTAACCCTGGAGGAATTGTTCATATATTGAGTGGAACATATCCAATTTCGTCTCAAATTTTAGTGGACAAAACAGGGATCACTTTATTAGGAGAACCAGGAACACTTTTACAACTTCAAGCTGATATTATTGCAATATTAGTAACTGCAGAAAATACGACGATCAATAGCTTAAATATAACTAGTGATGTCCCATATGCAAAAGAATTTATCCAAGTAGGTGGTACAAATACGAGCATTTTAAATAATACTATATTTGGTCCACCGCAAGCTTCGCCCATGGCAAACTGGATAGTAAACCGGGCAGTAGTACCACAAGGAGGTATTAATTTCACGGTTGAAGGTAATATATTCTATTCATTGCGAACGGGAATTTATATTAATCCCAATGTGACTGGGGCAATTAATAATAATGTTGTGTATAACACAAAAGGCGGTTTTTTAGTAGACCGAGCATTCACCACATTCCTTGGAAACTCATGGGGAAACCCTGCTAATGAATTTGATATTGTACTGCTAGCTGGTACAACAACAGGTCCTCCATATGATAATTTAGCGCTCTTAAGTGCAACAAACAATAACGCAACAATTGCGGATCAAAGATAGTGAGTAAAGACAACTCATACGAAAGCCAACCTCTAATGAAGTTGGCTTTTTAAGTTTTTCTACTTATTTTGTTTAAAGCTTTATTAGGTGATTTGTGTACCTTAGTTCAATGTTAAAGAGTATCAAAACAATTTAGTATATGAAAAGATAGTGAGAAGAACTTTCATAGAACCTTTTTAAACTAAAGGTATTAAGTGCGATATTTTAAATTTATTTGGTCAGTACAGGCGCCTAAAATACTTGACGCAATTCAATCTGACCTTCCCCATGACCTTGCGGGTCCGGCATCCGCAGCGCCCACTCAATGGCTTCTTCTCTTGACTTCACATCAATGAGAATGAACCCGGCAATCAAATCATTCGATTCAGTAAATGGACCATTGGAAACTACCGGTTTTTCGCCTGATTTCGGGTACGAAATGCGAACCCCATTTGAACTTGGATGTAGTCCTTTAGAATAAACTCGTATGCCTGCCTTAACTAGTTCTTCATTGTACTTCGTCATGGCTTCCATAAGATCATTGCTCGGCAGCTCTCCAGCTTCAGAATTCTTCGAGGCTTTAACAATCATCATAAATAGCATAAAAACTTCCTCCTTCTTTTTTAGAGACATATCCCCTAATTGATCACTTTATAAGACAACAAGCCGGTATTTTCTCGATATATTAATGAAAAATAGGGAACTTTAGTGTCAGGAACTTCATAGGAATTATAAAAAGGTATTGCATAAATAGCACTTTACGTCTTAACCACGAAAATTTTTTATTTGTTGATTGTAGTGGCAGGCGGCGACTCCGGCGGGATGAGTGAGACAGATAAGACAACACAACGGCGCGTAAGCGACGGTGATGGCTTATCGCTCACCCCCGCGGAACGCGTCCGCCTAGAGCGGAAATCAAGTCCATATCTATAATAATTACAAGGCTTCCAGTAGTGTCGGTCTCTGTATTATTGAAAGTAACAGAACTTCGTCTTTGGCATAATAAGTTTTATTGATTTCTTCATAATTCTTCTCCTTTGTATCGATTGACTTCCATATAGATTCAATAACCTTGTTAAACAATCCTCCTACTTTAAGCGAAAGTTATTTCCTTTCTAATTTTATTTAATGATAGATTCAAGAATAAATTCATAATCTCTCGAATAAAGTCTCTATAAAGAGATAACAGACAAGGGGTAGTGAACATGAAAATATTCATAATCTATCTATTAAGTGCTATATATTTCTTCCTGTCATTTTCAATGGATCATATTCGCTCCATTGGTTTTTACTTAATCGTTTCTGTGGCATTGTTCTTTTGGGGAACTTGGGAATGGAAGCGGCGAAGTGAAGAAATTATAGCAGAGAATAGAAGAAACACAGAAGAGGTTTTAGAAGAGATTCCACATACTCAAATGTTACTGTCTCCCAATAATTTAAATGCTTTACTGATCAATGAAGTTACTAATATTCTTTATATCGCTCGTCGGGAAGAGCTGGGAAGCGACTTTGAGATAAAAGATATTCCTTTCAATAAAATATTAGAAGCTGCTTTATTAGAGGATGGAGAAACTATCTCGATGTTTCCTAAAGAGGGTATACTTAGCAGCCGCATAAAATCCGGGGATGAAAAGGAAACAGATGAGGAAGAAGATGAAGAAGATGACGAGGAAGAGTTTGAATTTAGTCTTTGCTTTAAAATCGTTTCCGATGATTTAACAGAGCCTATCCATTCTTTTACCTATTTGGAAGATTATAAAGAGGATTATAAGGAATCTGAACAATACGAAGAGGCGATGGGAGCCTGTAACCAATGGTTTCAAAAGTTAAGCATTATCATTAGACGTTATCAGTATGATCGAGTAATGGTGAATCGATGGAGTTAACGAAATTTATTGATTTTACTTTTAACTATTTCTTCTAATTATTGTCTAGCTTAAGTGTCTTTTCCTAAGGTCAATTGGAAAAATCGGTGGTGGATGGGGGGAGAGCTGTCTTACCCTTCTTATGTTTCAGTTAGATCTCAAAGGGAAGAAAAGAAGTAGATGACAATTTGTTAGGAGGAATACAATTGAGTAAAACAATTTTTATTACTGGAGCTGGAAGTGGCCTTGGAAGAGGTACAGCCATAGGACTAGCAAAAAAGGGACATCGCTTGATTGCAACTACCGAAACAACTTCTCAAAAGACAGATTTATTGCGAGAAGCAAGAGATCTAGATTTAGATATGGAAATTTTCAAGTTAGATATAACCAATGCAAGAGATCGTGCTCAAATGGAAGAGTACGACTTTGATATATTTGTAGCTAATGCCGCTATTAATGAGGGTGGACCTCTTGCCGAGGTGCCAATGGATCGATTCCGTGCATTATTTGAAGTAAACGTTTTTGCAACCTTAGAAACAGCACAGATTGCAGCACGCAAGCTTGTGAAAAAAGGAAATGGTAAAATTGTATTCCTTAGCTCGGTAGCAGGACTTTCAGCAACTCCTTATGTAGGGCCTTATACAGCTACTAAGCATACAGTTGAAGCAATTGCAAAAACGATGCAGAAGGAACTCGAACAGTTTGGCGTACAGGTAGCAACGATCAATCCTGGACCATATAATACAGGGTTTAATGATCGAAGTGCTGAAGAAAAATGGAAATGGTTTAATGAAGAAAAGCATTTCACGAAAAAGGAAGATATGAAAGAGCAAGAGGAATCCTTGAAGAATCAATATGACCCACAAGACATGATTGAAAAAATGATTGAAGTCATCCCGGCAGACAATCATAAATACCGTACTGCGTGGCCGAAAGAGATTGAAGAGAAAATTAAAAAAGACGAAAAAGAACGTTGGGAACTAGAAGTATAGTACAAAGAGGAGAGCATTGCGAGCTAGCAATGCTCTTTTTATGTTTTATACTTTATTCTCTTCTCGATAGTTCGTGTTTCTTTATAATTATAGGAATTATGAAACTAATTCAAGAAAGTATTTAAAACATTTGTTAGCAATAATCGGTCAGTTATCCCGGATAATCGGTAGGCTCCCGTATTTAAATCACTAAATAAGAGGAAAATCCAACGGCTAACTCGAATACTAATAGTAGTAAAACGGGCGGTGAATCTGTTGGATAATCGATTTGTGATGTTTTCATTGGCACATTGGGGTGCAATAGCTGTACTTATTACCTTCATACTTCTTCTATTCATTACGAGGACACGCTGGACCGAATCAGAAAAGAATATTCTGAGCATGGAGCGTTTATTTGGCTTGTCTTTATTAGTGATTGATATTTTATATCATGTATGGCTTGTTCAATCGGACAGGTGGGAGTTAAGTAATTCATTGCCATTGGAATTATGCAGTATTAGCCTTCTATTGACGATTGTTTTGTTATGGACTGGTAATCGTCTGGTTTATCAGTTTGTTTTTTATGCAGGCATAGGTGGTGCTCTACAGGCCATGCTAACTCCAGTTTTGGATATGGATTTTCCACACTTTAGATACTTTCATTTTTTTTATACACATGCAGGGATTATATTAACTGCATTATATTTTACTTGGGTGAAAGGATACCGACCAACGTTTAAAGGTGTTCTCACAACATTGCTTGCTTTAAATATTTTGCTGCCTTTTATCTTTTGGATCAACTACCTTTTTGAAGGGAATTATATGTTTTTACAAAGAAAGCCTTCTGGTGGAAGCTTGTTAGACTTTTTAGGACCATATCCTTGGTACATTCTATCATTAGAGATTGTTGCATTTTTAATATTCATATTTTTATGGTTTCTTTTTAAGAAAAAGTAAATTAAACTTATATCTTGTAATGATGAAATTTTCATCCAGGTGAAAATATTAGATGGGCAAAATTTTTACCTATCTAATTGCATATAAGAAAGGACGTTTTTAACGGTGAAAAAAATTCTATTAAATAAGATGTCTATGCTCCTAATTGCTCTTATAGGGGTCTTAGTACTTTTAAGTGCCTGTAATGAAGAGAATAAAGATGAGGAAACAAAAGAGGCTACTTCAGATAAGCTAGCTTACATAGTAGATTTCGAACTTTCCACTAAAAGTTTAATCATTGATGAAGTAGAATGGATTGAGGAAGCGGATAAAGAACGCATCAAGGAACTGGGGCTAGATGTTGAAAAGGATTTGCCTACGGGATTTATGATTTATGATGAAACTCAGAAGGCCGAAAGCATTAAGCTAGCTGAAAACGCTGAGTTCTTTTTGGTTAACCATGAGGATATCGCCAAGCCTAAGCAAGTAGAAGAAAAGGAATTCATATCTTATTTAGCAGTTGGAAAAGGACCATATGATTTAACCATAGAAGATGGGCAAGTAGTAAAGGTCTCTGAAAAATATACTCCGTAACAAGCAAAACACTTGATAACTATAAATTAGTTATCAAGTGTTTTTTATGAATACATTTTGGAAAGGACACAACTCTATGGAAAAGTTAATCCATCTCCTTTACAAAATCCTTCACTTCCTCGCTCATTTTTTCAGACTGAGACCAATGTAAATAATGATGACCTTCTAAAGGAATTAGCTTGCTTACATTGCTATTCTCTAATTGCTCTTCATAAAAGGTAATATTGGATTTCCCTTCCTTGTTTGCTTGGTTATCATTTGTCGTAAATATCATGACAGGTAAATCAGTAGGGAAGTTAAGCTCCTTTGTGAATTCCATGTTTCTTTGAATATAGTTAGTTTCATTGATTACATTTTGGTTGTAGCCATTCCATGATGATAATAGTTTGGTCATTTTCAAGTTTTCTTTAGAATACGTTCCATCCTCTGCTATAGGCAAAAAATCCTCTGGGGCAATATACATTGCCAATCGAGCAATTCCACTAGGAGCAATAATGCTTAAAGCTTTTGGCATCGTTGGGGCAGCTTCATCAAAATATTCAAGTGCCTGAGGCAAGGTTGGATCAATACCGATTATTGCTTTTATTTCTTCTGGATACAAGTTGGCATAATACATGCTGTATACTCCTGAAATGGAATGTGGCATTAATATGTATGGTTGTTCAATGTTTAACTTCAATAGAGCAGCCCTTGTTTCCTCTACGATGTTTTCTACGGTGCGTTCACTATCTGTTCGATCACTCCAGCCATAGCCAAATGGTTCTACTACAACTACTCTATTGTCCTTTGATAGCTCATTCACTAATGGTTCAAAGTCAAGGGCAGGGGCAGTTGTTCCTAAACCACTCCATAAAACAACCGTGTTGTCGCCATCCCCTTTTTCATAAACATGCATTTCTTTACCATTAACCTCTACTAATTTGCCAATTGCTTCGTACTTGTTCTTTTCATACACAGTCATTAACTGATGAATAGCAAACCAAATACATACAAGACCTACTATCCCTATAATAATATTTTTGAATATCTTCCAAATTCTATGTTTCATTGATTTCATCCTTTTTTAATAATTTCTCTTTAATGAATATTACGAATATATTTTCTTTAAGTTCCATAAGTGGCTATAAAACTACTGTTATAAAACAAAAATATTGTTCTAGGAAATGATATAACAGATTTATATTGACAGTTTTAAAAGTACTTGTTATATTTTGTGTAACCGGTTACACATATATAAGGGAAAGGGGAAAACAGATGGCAAACATAAGAGATGTAGCAAAAGAAGCTGGTGTTTCGGTTGCTTCTGTATCCCGATATCTAAACAAAAAAGGGTATATCAGCGAAGATACAAAGCTCAAAATAAGAAAAGCGATAGATAAGTTAGAATATATACCAAATCAAGTAGCGAGATCCTTAACAACAAAGCAGACGAACTTCATAGGGTTGATTGTTCCTGATATTACTAACCCATTTTTTCCGGAGCTTGCTCGAGCAGTTGAAGATATCGCATTATCTTATGGATATACAGTAGTTTTATGTAATTCCGATGAAAAATCTGAAAAAGAGATACATTATATTGATACTTTAAAGCAAAAATATGTAGCAGGATTTATAGTAACGACGAATCAGTTACGTGCAAGTCATTATGAAGATTTAAATGTACCACTGGTGGCGTTAGATCGGATGATTCATGAATCCATTCCAACAGTTTCCTCCAATAACGTAGATGGAGCATGCATGGGAACAAATCATTTGTTGGATTCAGGCTGTGAAAAGATTGTGTTTATGAGAGGACCTAAAGGGTTGGGACCAGCTGATGATCGGCTGGCTGGATTTTTAAAGGCTGTCGAAGGAAAGAATGTACAAACACATATTGTTGAGAGTCCCTTCCATTTTGGGGAATCTGAGAAGATCGCAAAGAAATTTTTAACAGAAATTGAAGGTGTAGACGGTATATTTGCAAGTACGGATGTATCGGCCGCCGGGGCTTTGAAGGCTGCACATTCATTGGGTATTAGTGTTCCTGACCAGCTACAAATTATGGGGTTCGATGGTATTTCACTTGGAGGAATGCTGACACCTGGACTGACCACTGTAGCCCAAGACATTTATAAAATGGGTGCTTTGGCAACCCGTATACTCATTAAAATTATTGAAGAAATTGAATTAGACGAAAGAGTTATTCAAGTACCCGTTGAGCTAGTGGAACGGGGAACGACGAGGAGTGTACATCGATGATTACAGTTATAGGTAGTATGAATATGGATATAGTTGTGCAAACAGACAACTTCCCTGTCCAAGGAGAAACAGTTTTAGGTCAGCTATTTACTACTGTGCCAGGTGGAAAAGGGTCTAACCAAGCAGTAGCAGCAGCTCGTTTAGGCAGCAAAGTACAAATGCTTGCCAGTGTTGGGATTGACAGCTTTGGGAACGAATTATTGGCTGACCTTAAAGCAAATGGAGTGAATACGGATTCTGTCATACAAACAGAGGAGGCTGCAACTGGAATCGCTAATATCTTACTGTCGGAAGGTGACAATAGAATTATTGTCGTTCCAGGTGCAAACTATTCATTAACCGTGGAAAGTATAAAAAATATGAAAGAAACTATTCAACAAAGTACGTTTGTTATCATGCAGCTAGAGATTCCGATTCCAGTTGTAAAGTACACATTGGAGTTATGCTTAGAGCTAAATGTCCCAGTATTACTAAACCCAGCTCCAGCAAGCGGTTTTCAGCTGGAATTTATGGATTATATTGCTTACCTGACACCAAATGAAACAGAATGCGAGTTAATTTTTGGTGAAAATATGGAAGCGACTTTGGAAAAATATCCAAACAAGCTAATTGTTACACTCGGCAGTGATGGTGCTAGATATTTTGACGGAAATAATCATATTGTCGTTCCTGGATTTAAAACAAATGCGATAGACACTACAGGTGCAGGAGACACGTTTAACGGGGCACTCGTTCATGCACTTGGGCAAGGGCTAAGTTTAGAGCAAGCGGTTCGTTTTGCAAATGCATCTGCCTCCTTGTCAGTAGAAAAATTTGGAGCTCAGGGCGGCATGCCAAGTCACGAGGAAGTAGTCAATAGATTAGAAGGAGCTTGTAAATGAAAAAACAAGGCATTTTAAATCGAGAGCTGGCTGGCATTTTTGCCAAGCTAGGTCACACAGATCAAATTACAATAGGTGATTGTGGCTTGCCTATTCCTGATGGAGTTAAATGCATTGATTTATCATACATTGTCGGCAAACCATCATTCGATGAAATATTAGAAGTTGTTTTAGAAGATTTAGTAGTTGAAAGAGCTTATATTGCTGCTGAAATGAAAACAGCCAATGCTGAAATGAATTATGTAGTCAGAAAATCAATTGAACAAATTACGGAAGTATCACATGAAGAATTTAAAACAATGACTAGTCATTCTAAAGTCATTATACGTACTGGGGAAGCTACTCCTTATGCAAATGTAATCTTGCAAGCTGGTGTCATATTTTAAAGGTGGTGGAAGCAATGATTGAGATGACTGGTATTTCAAAGGCCTTTAACGGAAATACAGTGTTGAATAATGTTGAATTTGAAATAGCTCCAGGAGAAATTCATGCACTAATGGGTGAGAATGGTGCAGGTAAGTCTACCTTAATGAAAATCTTAACCGGAATTTACACTAGAGATTCAGGTGAAATCAAGATCAAAGGAAATCCTGTTGAATTTAAAAATCCCAAGGAAGCAGAACAGGCTGGGATAGCAGTAATTCACCAAGAACTTAATATTCTACCGGATTTGACGGTTGCAGAAAATTTATTTCTTGGAAATGAAAAGACGTTTGGCAAATCAGGAATTTTAAAAACAAAGGAAATGAATAAAGCCGCTAAAGAGGTATTGTTAAACCTTGGCTTGGATGTAGATGTAAAAACAACAGCAAGAAATCTATCCGTTGGTAAGCAGCAAATTGTTGAGATAGCAAAGGCCATTTCTTCCAATGCAGATGTAATCATTATGGATGAACCTACTGCTGCTTTAACAGATAGAGAAATAGAGACATTATTTGAAACTATTAGAGCATTACAGGCTAAGGGAGTGTCCTTTGTTTATATCTCTCACCGAATGGAAGAAATTTTTGCAATATGTGACCGTATCACTATTTTACGTGATGGAAGCTATGTGGGAGTTAGAAATGTCAAAGAAACGACCTTCGATGAAATTGTCCAAATGATGGTTGGACGAGAACTAGGTGGGCGCTTCCCCGACAGAACTTCTAAAATCGGTGATGTGAAGCTTGTAGCCAAGAACTTAACAAGAAAAGGCTTTTTCGAGGATGTTTCTTTTGAGTTACGAAAAGGAGAAATACTTGGTGTAGCAGGACTTATGGGTGCAGGGCGTACAGAGGTAGTTCAATCATTATTTGGCTACAAAAAGCTGGACAGTGGCGAACTAATTCTAGATGGTAAACAAGTAAAGATAAATACGCCACTAGACGCTATTAAGCTCGGCTTTGGCTTTGTAACCGAGGACAGAAAATCGGAAGGGCTAATATTAGATTTCTCTGTTAAAGAAAATTTAGGCATTACAAATTTCAACAAAATATCAAAAAACGGTGTTGTGAATAACCAAAAAGAAAAAAGCTTATATGATTCTATGGTGAAACGATTAGGCGTACGTACTTCTGGTCCTGATCAAACAGTTAAGTCACTTAGCGGTGGGAACCAACAGAAGATTGTAATAGCCAAATGGTTAGGCATTGAGCCTGATATTTTAATATTGGATGAACCGACACGAGGAGTAGACGTAGGAGCGAAAAAAGAAATTTACTCCATTGTGAACACACTTGCTGAAAACGGAGTATCTATTATCATGATATCCTCCGAGCTTCCTGAAATCATTGGAATGGTCGATCGAGTGCTCGTGATGCATGAAGGAAAGATAACTGGTGAAATAACCAAAGAAGAAATGTCACAAGAAAAAATAATGCATTACGCTACCGGAGGGGACAAAGTTGCTAAAATCTAGTTCACAATCAGTGCTACAAAAATTAGGGCCATTGCTAGGACTAATTTTACTAGTGGTAATCATCACTATTATGAGTCCAAACTTTTTAACTGTAAATAACTTAATGAATGTTCTAAGACAGGTTTCTATCAATGCTCTTATCGCATTTGGGATGACCTTTGTTATCTTAACTGGAGGGATTGACTTATCAGTAGGATCGATTTTAGCTCTTACGGGAGCTGTCACAGCAGGGTTACTTGCTGGTGGAATGGATCCAATTTTAGCAATGCTAATAGGTCTTGTTTTAGGGGCAATTTTAGGGGCAATTAACGGAATTATTATTTCTAAAGGGAATGTTGCTCCATTTATCGCTACTCTAGCAACAATGACTATTTATCGAGGACTAACCTTAGTTTACACAGAAGGTAGACCAATTTCAGGATTAGGAGATTCACTATCATTTCAAATGATTGGGAAAGGATACTTCTTGGGTATACCTGTGCCAGTTGTAACAATGGTTGTTGCATTTGCAGTACTTTACTTTATTTTGAAAAAGACGACATTTGGACGTAGAGTTTATGCAGTCGGAGGTAACGAGGAAGCTTCTCGTCTTTCTGGTATTAAGGTTGGCCGAATTAAAATTTATGTTTACGCATTAACTGGAGCTCTAGCAGCCCTGGCTTCGCTTATTTTAACATCTCGTTTAAATTCAGCTCAGCCTACCGCGGGTAACATGTTTGAACTAGATGCAATTGCAGCGGTAGTTCTTGGTGGTACAAGCTTAACAGGTGGTCGTGGTTGGATTGTTGGTACTTTAATCGGGGCTCTTATAATAGGTGTCTTGAATAATGGTCTAAATCTAATTGGTGTATCCTCCTTCTTCCAGCAAGTGGTGAAGGGTGCAGTTATATTATTAGCGGTTTTAATAGATCGCAAAAAAACAGTATAAAGGAGAAAAAACAGCATGAAAAAACTTTATTTTGCTTTACTGTTAATCGTAGCATTGTTCCTAGCAGCATGTTCAATGGATGCACCAGGCTCTGAGAAATCCGATTCTAAAAAAGAATCCACAGGATCTAAGGGTGACTATAAAATTGGTTTATCTGTTTCCACTTTAAACAATCCGTTTTTCGTAACATTAAGTGATGGAGCAGAAGCAAAAGCAGATGAATTAGGAGCAACAGTTACAGTTGTTGACGCACAAGATAATGCTTCAAAACAAGCAAGTGATGTAGAGGATTTAATCCAACAAGGCGTTGACCTTATTATCATCAATCCAGTAGACTCACAAGCAGTAGTTTCATCTGTAGAATCAGCAAATGCAGCAAATATTCCGGTAGTAACAGTTGACCGCAGTTCAGAAGGTGGAGAAGTAGTAGCCCATATCGCATCAGATAATGTTGCTGGTGGAGAGCTTGCAGGTGAATATTTACTAGAATTAGCAGGAGAAGGCGCTGCAGTAGTTGAATTAGAGGGTATCGCGGGATCTTCTGCAGCTCGTGACCGAGGCCAAGGTTTCAATAATGTGGCTGATGGTAAATTAGATGTTGTAGCCAAACAAACAGCAAACTTTAATCGTGCAGAAGGTTTAACCGTTATGGAAAACATTCTTCAATCTAATCCAGACATCAAGGGTGTATTTGCCCACAACGATGAAATGGCATTAGGCGCTTTAGAGGCAATCGAAGCAGCTGGCAAAGATATTATTGTAATTGGCTTTGACGCTACAGATGATGCTGTAAAATCTGTAGAAAATGGTAAGCTAGCTGGTACAATCGCTCAAAAACCAGAACAAATTGGTGAAAAAGCAATGGAAGCAGCTATTAAAGCATTAAACGGTGAAGAAGTAGAAGCTTCTATCCCTGTAGATTTAGAATTAATAAAAAAATAATACATAGAAAAGCTATCCTACGGGATAGCTTTTCTTATAGGTATGCCGTGAACAAGAGTTCACGGTATTTTTATTCATTTTAGGAAAGCAAGCTAGCATATATCCACTTTCTGCCGTTACGCAACAAAGCAAGAATCTAACGGACGAAACGACCTAGATTGCAAGATTAGAAAGGGGATTGACAATATAAGCTTAATTACTTTATATTTGTGTTAACCAATATAAAAATGTGGTTAACTCATATGTGGGGGGAATAATTTTGAAAAAGGGAAATACATATCAGTACGTCTTAGCAGCAATTGGGGCAGCAATTATAGCAATACTTGCGCAAGTGACGATTCCGCTACCACTCGTACCAATTACAGGGCAAACCTTAGCAGTAGGTTTAGTCGTTACCATTTTAGGTATGAGAACAGGTGTATTATCAGTGATAGTATATATATTAATCGGTGCAGTAGGGATGCCAGTATTCAGTGGTATGTCGGGCGGATTAGGGGTTGTTATTGGACCAACAGGAGGCTATATTGTTGGATTCTTGCCATCAGCGATACTTATGGGACTTTACATGAAAAAATTTGGTATCACAATTTCACACGCCATTGTAGCAAACTTAATCGGTATGGTTGTCACATTGGTATTTGGTACAGTTTGGTTAAAAATCATAGCTGACTTGACATGGACAGCAGCGTTTATGGGTGGCGTTGCACCGTTTGTTATCGTAGGTGTAATAAAAGCAGTACTAGCTGCATGGTTTGGTGTTGTCGTTCGACGTCGCTTAGAAAAAGCTCATTTAATCGTGGCAACGGCATAAATGAGCGGAGTTACCGTGATAGTTTTAAGTTTTACGGCTAGGGAGTAGATGAATAAATTTACTAACACTAACCTTAAAGTTATAATTTTTCAAAAAGAAACGGCGCTAGGGAATCATCCCTTAGCATCGTTTTTTTTCTGCAGTTTTAAGTGTATTTCAGAAGTCATGACATATTTTGAAGTGGCAAACATTGATTCCAATGGAGTAAGAGAAACAGGCAAGCGATCACCAGTGATATATGAGCTGCTGTGGAGGTTTATTGCTCACGGTCCTATAGATATATACATTTTTAAAGTTTTTATGGAGCGCTAACCATGGAAGGAAGTAAATGTGTTTTTCTTGCATCAAATAACTCAATAACCACGTTGATTTTCACATGCATAAAAATAGGTAATTAGTTAAATTTTTTATAGGGGCAAACACTGTTATTTTATAACCAATTCATATACTATTAGTATAGTAAAATCCGAATTAAAGGTAGGAATCAAAATGGAGGATAAATTTAAGTTTGGCATACGTTCCAAAATTACCGTTGGCTACATTATCATTATTCTTTGTTTATTTGCTTCCGTTATAATATTGAACAGTCAAATCCGTTCACTACAGCAAGAAAGAAATGATTTAATAAAATATAATACCGAAGTGGAAACATTTACAAATAATGTAGAAAAATATGTAATGGACATGCAAGCTGGTCAGAGAGGCTTTGTCATTACTGGCAACGATAGTTACTTGGAACCTTATTATAAAGCTGCTGAAGAATGGCAGGTAGAGTTTGATCAACTGTTTGACCTTTTAGAGGACAAGCCAAAACAGCAAGAAAAGCTTGTTGAGGTAAAAGGCACAATCGACCTTTGGATAGCAGAGGCAGGTGAGCGTGCAATTGATTTTAAGCGACAGAATAATGAGCAAGGGATTCAGCAATTCTATGCAAATGATCGTGGTCGTGAGTATATGCAATCTATCCGTAGTCAGTTTAACGATTTTAGAGAATACGAAAGAAATGATGCACAAACTAGAGCGCAAGAGTTAGATGATCGCAATAATATGTTGACTATAGGATTATTTGGTCTTTTAGTGATCGTTTCTGCTATTGCAATAGCAATGGCTAGTCAGGTCTCCAAATCGATTGTTCGTACTGTCAAAGATGTAACGGAAACTATTAAAAAGATTGCTTCAGAAAATGGTGATCGTAAGGAAAGAATTCATGTTACTACTAACGATGAGATTAAGGATTTAGCAATAGCAACAAACGAATTATTAGATAATCTCGATGACAGAGAATGGCTGCAAACAAGTCTTGCAGAAATTGTAACAAAATATCAAGGAGTAGGCTCGATTGATAAGCTCGCTAGTGTATTTATGTCTGAAATCTCTAAAATGACAAATTCGTCTTACGGCGCTTTTTATGTGAGAGAGACAAACAATCAAGAAGTTCATTTTATAAAAAAAGCGGCTTTTGCTGACTCGAATTCTCAAAATGAGATTGGAAGAGAAAGCTTCCGATTGGGACAAGGACTAATTGGTCAATGTGCCCTTGAGAAAAATGTTTTTGTCTTTAATGAGATTCCAAAAGATTATCGCTATATTTCTACTGGATTAGGTGAGGTTCCGCCGCGAAGCATATTTATAGTTCCTATTTTGTTCGAGGATGAAGTAATAGCAGTAGTAGAGCTAGCGACAATGTCAGAGTATAGCAAATTACAGCAAGACCTCGTAACACAGATTGTGGAAACGTTTGGCTTATCTATCAATAGTGTTATGGGCCGTATGGAAATTGTTCGACTTCTAAATGAGTCAAGAGCAATGACAGAAGAATTGCAGGCACAATCTGAAGAATTACAAACACAATCAGAGGAACTACAAACTCAATCTGAAGAGCTACAAATGCAAACAGAGGAACTAACTCAGATTAATGAACAATTAGAAGAACGAACAAAAGATGCAGAAGCTAAATCGGAAGAATTAGAAAAAATTAGTCTGGAATTAGAGGAAAAAGCAGAACAGCTTACTATTCACTCTAATTATAAATCAGAATTTCTTGCGAATATGTCACATGAATTACGTACTCCTTTAAACAGTATATTAATTCTTTCCGAAATGCTTTCAGAAAACGGAAAAGGTAATTTATCTGAAGATGAGGCAGAGTTTGCAAAAGTAATTCATTCTTCGGGGGAAGATTTATTATCCTTGATCAATGATATTTTAGATCTTTCTAAAGTAGAGGCAGGAAAGCTAGAGGTTTTATTTGAAGAGGTTAATCTAAGCGAATTACCTGTTCAGATGGAGCATATATTCTCACCAGTAGCCCAGAAGAAAAATTTAGATTTTCGTATAAGTAAGGCAGAAAATGTTCCTGATATTTTCTTTACAGACGAAAAACGCTTCCAACAAATTATTAAAAATCTATTATCTAATGCTATTAAATTTACGGAAAAAGGCTCCGTTGCTTTAACGATAAAGCAATTAGATAGTAATCTTCAAACGGAACAAATGTTAGATATTAGTAAAGAGTGGATTGAGATCTCTATTGCCGATACCGGAATAGGGATTCCAACGGACAAGCACGATTTGATCTTTGAATCGTTCCAGCAAGCAGATGGTGCAACTGTACGTAAATACGGAGGAACTGGTCTTGGTTTATCTATTTGCCGTGAGTTTGCTAAGCTGCTTGGTGGTTGGATTACCCTTCAAAGCCAAGAGGGAATGGGAAGTACCTTTACTTTAGTTGTACCTAGTCTGCCAAAAGGTCCAATTTTAGAGCAGATTGATTTGAGCTTTGGAGAGGTTGCCTCTACTCAAGCGAAAGTGGAGGAAATACAAGAGGTACGGGAGGAACAAGAGAATTCAACTCTTGAGGAACAGGAGCAAAAGATAAAAGAGCAAGAGGAAAAGTTTGAAGCTCTTCCTGAGGATGCGAATGTATTTTCCAATAAAAATATTTTAATCGTCGATGATGATTATCGAAATATTTATGCACTCAAAACGGCATTAGAAAGACGAGGAATTAATATCCTTGTTGCTAAAGATGGTTTGGAATGCTTAGATATTGTACAAAGTAATGCAGAAATAGATGTTGTACTTATGGATATCATGATGCCAAATATGGACGGATATGAGACAATGTCTAAAATTAGAAATGAAATGAATATGACAGAATTACCGATTATTGCTTTAACGGCGAAGGCGATGAAAAATGATCGAGATAAATGTCTAGAGGCGGGTGCTTCTGATTATATTAGTAAGCCATTAAATCTAGATCAATTATTCTCTGTTCTTCGAGTTTGGTTAGCATCTTAAGGGAGTATGGAAATGGACAGTCAATATGAAAGTGGAGAGCTAGAGGGCGTTAATATTCAACATGAAGACTTAGAAGTAGATTTCCTGCTGGAAGCAGTCTATCGCTTATCAGGGTTCGACTTTCGGCAATATAATCGATCTTCCATTTCTCGTCGAATTCATAATCGGATGAAGATGAATGGAATTTCAACCATTACAGGTTTACTAGAAAAGGTTATTCATGAAGACGGTTTTCTAGAGCAATTACTTAATGATTTTTCGATCAATGTTACCGAGATGTTCCGAAATCCAACTTTTTTTAAAGCATTTAGAGAAGAAGTTGTACCGATTTTGAGAGAATATCCTGAAATTCGTATTTGGCATGCTGGTTGTGCTACTGGAGAAGAAGTTTACTCGATGGCCATTTTATTAGAAGAAGAAGGGCTAAAGGATAAAACCGTTATCTATGCAACCGATATGAATGAGCAAGTGCTAGAAAAGGCAAGTAAGGGTGCGTTTCCTATACAAAAGATGCAGGCATATACTAAAAATTATATGCTTGCAGGTGGAAACAAAGCATTTTCTGAATACTATAAGGCGGATTATCAATATGCATATTTCCATCCTTCTCTTTTAGAAAATATTATCTTTGCACAGCATAATCTTGTTACAGATCAATCGTTTAATGAATTTCATGTAATTATTTGCCGTAATGTTCTTATTTACTTTACTCCTGAACTTCAGGATCAAGTACAACAATTATTCTATGAGAGCTTAAGTCCACAAGGTTTCCTTGGGCTAGGAGACAAGGAAACTTTAAAATTTTGTCAGGTGATGGATAACTTTCAAGAGGTAGTAGGTAGTGAACGTATTTATCAAAGATATAAATAAAAAGCAGGATTCTTATATTAAAATAAGAATCCTGCTTTTTCAATTCAAAGTGTTTCTTATGAAAAGGAGGATGGTCGTGACATAGGTCATCACAGCCATCCTCTCTAAAATTTTCAGTAATATATAAAGTCGCTTTTTCTATTCTTAATTGCATTGAACCATTAAGACGCACATGTCGTCGGGTTGATCCTGTTGCTTTTCTTTGGATAGCAAATTATCAATTATACCTTGAGAATGATCCCATTTTTTAGAGGTTAAAGTTTCAATTTGTTTTTCAGATTGTATCTCATTTGGCCCCATAGCCTCTAGAACCCCATCTGTATATAAAACAACTTGGATATTCTTCTCGTAGGAAATTACTTCCTTCTTAACTTCAATTTCATCAAAGAACCCTACTGCACAACAGCCTTTGTTAATCGGAACAACCGTTTCTTCATCAATTAGAGCAAATCCAGGTGGATGACCAGCATTAACATATTCTATCGTTTTTTGCTCTGTATCCACAATCATATAGATGGCTGTGAAATAATATGGTATACCAACCTTTTCGTTATGTATTAAAACCATATAGCGATTTAGCTCTTTAATAACAAGTTCCGGTTCCACTAATTGTTTAATAGCCTCTCTTAATACAGAAGATATAAACATACAAACTAGGGAAGCAGAAATTCCATGTCCCATCATATCTAGTAAAATCACGGCATGACGATGCTCGCTTATTTTATGCCAATAGTACATATCTCCAGCCAGATTGAAGGATGGTAAATATGAAACCTCAATTTGAATGTTTTTTTCATTTAATGGTGGGTTTAGAAGACTTCTTTGGACATGAGTTGCTAAATCTAATTCATATTGGATTTTGTTTTCATGCTGAGTATGCCAATCTAACTCTGCTTTTAAGCGAAGAGCAACTCTTATACGTGCCAGTAACTCTGTCTTATTTATAGGCTTAGTAATATAATCACTTCCACCTACATCTAGTGCTTCAGCTAATTTGTTTTTATCCTCTAATGCTGTCACGAATATTATTTGTACATCCTTAAATCGTTCTTGCTGCTTAATTCTCCTACAAGCTTCAAGACCGTCTATTTCAGGCATCATAATATCTAGTAATATTAAATCTACTGAATTACAGGTTGGATTTTGTTCGCCGATCTGTAAATAGTCAAATAGCTCCTGTGCGGATGTAAGAGATACAGTATCTTTATAACCAGCGCTATCTAATATTTTTTCTATTACAAATAGATTGACCGTGTTGTCATCTACCAGTAAAATCGTCATCGCTTATTTCCCCCTGTAGTGTTTAAAGATAGTGTAGTTAAGTTATCTCTATCTATTAAATTTCTATGATAACTCTTCTTATTTATTATACAAAAGAATATATGAATAGTGTATTTATAAGCCTTTTGCTTCAATGTTTAATATCTAACTTCTTATCCTAATCTTACTAAAATAGTTATTTCGGTAGCTTAATGTAAATATTAATTAGCAAGCTTCTATTTAATTTATTTGAATTATCTATATAATAAAATGAGAAAAAGAAGCAAACGAGGTGAAGTAAATGGCAATCGAATTAGTTAAGGAGTATTTTAAAAGATTTGGTATGGAAGACAAGATTCTAGAATATGAAGCTTCAAGTGCTACAGTAGAGCTCGCTGCAAGTGTTCTTAACGTAGAGCCTGCAAGAATAGCTAAAACATTATCCTTCAAAAAAGAGGAGGATTGCCTGCTAGTAGTTGCAGCTGGAGACACTAAAATCGACAATGCTAAATTTAAAAGAACCTTTGGAGTAAAGGCTAAGATGCTTTCATCGGATGAGGTGGAAGAAAAAGTTGGCCATGCCATTGGAGGAGTTTGTCCATTTGGTATACCAGAGAATGTATTAGTGTATTTAGATATTTCCTTGAAAAGGTTTGATACAGTATTCCCCGCGTGCGGAAGTAGTAATAGTGCTATAGAGCTTACTTGTGAGGAAATATATACATATGCAAAAGGTGTGGAATGGGTAGACGTTTGTAAGGCTTGGGAATAGAAAAGAGGGTGTAAAATGGATTTATCATTTAAAACTGATGAAGGCAGATTTAATTATCGTGTTGCAGGATTACTTCTAAATGAAAGTAAAATATTAATTATGAAGGACGAGAATTCTCCATACTATTATTTTCCTGGTGGGAGAGTGAGCATGCACGAAAAAAGTGAGGATGCTATTCTTCGTGAAATTAGAGAAGAGCTCTCAGTAGATGCTGCCATCGAACGTTTACTATGGATCAACGAAAACTTTTTTGAAGAGGAAGTATTAAAAGAGAAATTTCATGAGATTTGCTTCATTTATCTTCTATCGCTAAAAGACGATAAGCTTTTAACAAAAGGAAATGAATTTGAAGAGAATGAAGAAGGGAAAATTCATACGTATTATTGGAAAACCTTTGACGAATTGAAAGAGTTAAATGTATATCCATTATTTTTAAAGAATAGATGTTCCGAGCTGCCAGAACATCTAACTCATTTTGTAGAGACTAAATAGTGTAGGGAAATCTCGCTTTTTTAGTATGACTTTTATTGAAAACGTTCATGCTAGAAAAGAGGAGGTGTGATACTAATGGCTAAAGATGTACTTTGTGAAGTGAACAACTGTAAGTTTTGGAGACAAGGAAACAAATGTAATGCAAAAGCTATTTATGTAGTAAGCCGTAAAGGAAACCAAGCTTCCAACAGTGATGAAACAGATTGTAAAACATTTGAACCGAAGTAATATATCTGCATGTCTATTATTACTCACCTAATCACACGTTAAAAAAATAATGTGTAAAAAACAGTACAGCTAGTCTCTCATAGAGGGCTAGCTGTACTTAAATAGGGGAGTATGGATTTAATAGGTCGTAATTTTTGTATAGCTTTGGAAGGCATAAATCCAACGCTGCCACCAAGTAAAATCATTTTGATACTCATTCACCTCTACCGTATACATAGCATCCTCGTTGTTCCATAGTCTTTTAAAATATTCCTCCATTTCAATAGCTAGCTCACTGTCATTTGGGGCAATGATTCTTACGTTGTTCTCTAAATTGTAATTATCTAAAGCACGTTCCGTATAGTTTGCAGCACCGTTTGAAATGATTGTATTTTTAGGGGTCTGAATCCATATAGCTTTTGTATGGTATTGGCCAATTACGGTGTTATACCATCGTATATTAATCTTCTCATTTGTATCCTCAAGCAGTTCTTGTACGACTGGGCGATTTGGCAATCCAGACTTTTCTCGACCAAAGGAATTCTCATTAGGGTCTAATATCAAATCTACCTCTACTCCGCGATTTGCGGCATCGACTAGTGCATTAACGATGTTACGTTCGGCGACAAAGAACATTCCTAACCAAATTTTATCTCCCTTTTTAGTGTCATTTATATCGTTCATTAATGCATCAAATATTTTCTTCTCGGTTAAATATTGTGCCTGATACTCTCCTTCTTGTTTCTTAGCCTGTATCCTAGGAAGCTTCGGTCCTCCTGAAAATACAGAAACAGCTTCCTCTGCCTCTAAAATATCATTAATAATTGGTCCATCTAATTTTATAGCTATATTGCCATGAAAACCACTAGCATCGTGTGGATTGGAGGAGGTAACAATTGCAGCTTTTTCCGTTATCAACGCTTTTCGATGATTAGCTTTTACGTTTAGAAGCGTCATATAAGAAGCAACTGTCATTTTCGGAGCTTCGCTAGCCATTGCATTGGCAATCCAGCCTTTGCCACCAATATCAAACCATTGAAAAAAAATGCGGTAAATTCCTGAATAGACTGGGGTTGAATCTCTTAAGGCATCTAAATCTGTATAGACAATTTCTACTCCAGCATCTCGCATTTTTTTGAACCATTCGCTTTCATAGGAGCCATACCCACGATTAAGAGGATCTGTGATAAATACAATTGGCATCTCCGGGTTTTCTCTTTTCTTTGCTGCTACTGTGGAGGAAAGTGTATCCGCTATATTAGGAAAGTCCTGATCCTCATCGTAATAACCATCTACTAGGAAAAAATCTAATACTACAAATTCCTCAGCTTCTTCAATAGTTTTATATACCTCATCAAAAATGTTATTTTCATGCACTGTATTTGTCCCTTTTTTATCCTGCGCATAAGTTAAATCCGTTAGAAATCGTATATTGTTTGTTTTATGTAAATCTCCTGCATAGGAAACGCCTTGGGGAAGTGGCTTAAATGTATGCCATAAGATCACAGCTATGTATATAAGAGCAAAAGCGGTAATAAAGGATGCGACAATCCTCTTCTTTTTGCTCCATGGCTTTTTAGTTTTTTTAGCCATGAAAAAACTCCTCCTATTAAACTTCTATTTTACATATAATATTCCCACTTTTAAAATCTACAAACTTATAATTACATCAGATTTATACTATAAATTAATTATTATTTATTTTAAAAATGCTATTGTAATAAATTTATTTTTGAGATATTATGAAAATGATAATCGTTATCAATTAGAAAAAATATAGGGAGATGAAAAATGATGAAAATTAAAAAATATTGGATGATGAGTGCAACAGCGATGCTAGCGTTAAGCTTAGCTGCTTGTGGAGATAAAGAGGAAAGTTCTACTGAAAAGGTAGAGGTAGAAGCTAAAGAAACTTCGAGTGATGAAGCAAATACAGAACAAACACTTACATATTTAGGCGAAGACTACGTGGTACCCGCAAAAGTAAATAATATTGTGGCAGCTAGTCTAGAATCTATGGAGGATGCAGCAATCTTAGGAGTTAAGCCAGTAGGCGTTCTTGCAATAGCAAATGCTATTCCTACATACCTAGCGGATGAATTAGAGGGAGCGGAACTCGTTGGAGATAAATTTGCTCCTAATAATGAGGCTATCCTAGCGTTAAATCCAGATGTGATTTTAGGCTCATCTAAGCATGGTGAAGAGGTTGTAACTGCATTAAATAAAATTCAAACAATGATTCCTTACTCTCATGTTGCAACGAATTGGAAAGAAAACTTGACGTTACTGGGTCAATTAACAAACAAAGAATCAGAAGCAGAAAAAATAATTACTGACTATGAAGAAAAGGCTGAGAAGGCTAAAGTAGAATTAGGAGAATCATTAAAGGATAAGGAAGTACTCGTATTACGTATACGTAAAGGAAGCATCAATGCTTATCCTGAATCTATTTACTTAAACCCTGTTATCTATGAGGATTTGGGGCTGAAAGTTCCAGAAGTAGTTACAAAAGCAGAGGCTCAGGCAGAATTATCTCTAGAGGCTTTAGCAGATGCAAATCCAGACTATATATTCCTTCAATTTGAAGCAAGTGAAAATACTGATAATGCAGCTGCCTTAGATGAGCTTTTAGAAAATCCGATTTTTGGTAGCATAGAAGCTGCTAAAAATGATCATGTATTTGTAAACGCAGTTGATCCATTAGCGCAAGGTGGTACGGCTTGGTCTAAAGTAAAATTCTTAGACGCAGCGATTGAAAATTTATCGAAGTAAAGTTAGGTGCGATGAATAATGAAAAACAAAAATACATTAGCTTCCATTATTTTAATAGTTTCTCCTCTGTTCATCGCGCTAGCAATAGTTTTATCTATATTATATGGAGCTAAAGATATTAGTCTACTAACAGTTTGGCAGGCGATTACGCAATTCGATGAAAATAATGTGGACCATAACATTATTATGACATCGCGGTTACCACGCGTAATCGCTGCTTTATTGGTTGGAGCTTTTCTAGCTGTTGCTGGAGCGGTTATGCAAGGTATTACCCAAAACTATTTGGCATCTCCTTCGATTATGGGAGTAAATGATGGCTCAGCGTTTGTTATTACAATAGCTATGGTCTTTTTTCCGGGGCTTCCTAATTATCAAATGATTATTCTATCAATGATTGGATCTGCAATTGGAGCAGGTCTCGTCTTTGGTTTTGGTTCCTTGATAAAGGGTGGTTTATCTCCGGTAAGATTGGCTATTATCGGTACAGTCATTGGAACATTTCTGAGTAGCTTAGCTTCGGCTATTGCAATGTACTTTCAAGTGTCGCAAAGTGTCAGCGTTTGGTATAACGCAAAATTACATACAGTAAATCCTGACATGCTATTATTGTCCATTCCTTTTGGTTTGGTTGGCCTCTTTTTAGCATTAGGTGTTGCCAAGTCGTTTACAATTGCCTCATTAGGTGATGAGATTGCAGTAGGTTTGGGGCAACGGACAAAATGGGTGAAAATCATCAGTATTCTAGCAGTAGTCTGTTTAACAGGAACTGCGGTTGCCTTAGTTGGAAAAATAGGATTTGTTGGTTTAATCATTCCACATATTACACGCTTTCTAGTTGGAGTAGACTACCGATTCCTAATACCATGCTCCGCGGCTATTGGAGCGGTCTTTTTAGCTTTGTGTGATGTGCTAAGTCGCTTTATCAACTTCCCGTTTGAGACGCCAGTCGGTGTAGTGACCGCAATTATTGGTGTACCCTTCTTCCTTTACCTAATTCGGACGAGAGGGGGAGCACAGCGTGCATAAAGGCCCTTTCATACGATTTATTACAATGATGTCTATCTTTATTGGTCTGACTATTATCGCCTTTTATTTTCATATTACTAACGGCGCCTTTGATATAAACGTCATGGATATCATCAAAACCTTTCTACGAATAGATCCAAATGAAAAACAAGATTTGGTTATATTTGAGTTTAGATTACCAAGAATTGTAATTGCTGCATTAGTAGGAATTGGCCTAGGAATTGCAGGAACTGTTATTCAAGGAGTGACAAGAAATGGTTTAGCTGATCCCGGCATATTAGGGATTAATGCAGGAGCAGGAGCTTCCATTGTTATATTCATGTTTTTCTTTCAAATGTCTGCTACCAATATTAGTTTCGATAGCTGGTATTCCGTGTTTATCATGCCACTCTTTGGCTTCGTGGGAGGAGCACTTGCTGCAGCTATTATATATATTTTCTCCTGGAGAAATGGCGTGCTGAATATGCAAAGACTAATCCTAACTGGTATTGCGATAAGTAGCGGTTTTGGTGCGGTATCCTTATATATATCGCTCAAGATGAATGCGAGCGACTATGAAATGGCTGCTGTCTGGATCTCTGGCAGTATATATAATGCAAATTGGTCTTTTGTTTTATCAGTTTTGCCTTGGGTTGTTATTCTTGGCTATGCAATTTATCGCAAAAGTCATTTGCTGGATTATCTTCAGCTAGAGGACGCAAGTGTAAAGAGTCTTGGAATATCTGTGGAAAAAGAAAAATCTATCCTACTGCTGTGTAGCATAGGACTTGTTAGTGCATGTGTATCAGTATCAGGCGGAATTGGCTTCATTGGCTTAATGGCTCCTCATATTGCTAAAAGGTTGGTAGGCATTAAGCATCGATATGTAGTGCCGATGAGTGCTGCAGTAGGTATGTTTTTATTGGTCTTCTCTGACTATATTGCTAAGACCGTATTCGAGCCATCAGAGCTACCGGTAGGAATTATCGTTTCAATTATTGGAATTCCGTACTTTTTATATTTATTAGTTAAAACAAGAGCATAGGAGGATACCTATGATAGAAAGTATATTACGAGTGGAACAGCTTAGTTCAGGCTATGAAAAGCAAATTGTTTTCACAAATTTAAATACGTCCATTCAAAAGGGGAAAATAACTACAATTATTGGGCCAAATGGATGTGGAAAATCGACGTTGTTAAAAACGATTGGGCGTATTCTCCACCAAAAGAGTGGTAGGGTTTATTTACAAGAGCTAGATATGAAGTCACTGTCAACGAAAGATATTGCCAAACGTCTAGCGTTACTTTCGCAGAGTCCTGTAGCCCCAGCTCAATTGAAAGTAGAGGAGTTAATCTCTTATGGGCGCTTTCCACATAGAAAAAATATTGGAACTCTTTCAAAAAAAGATATAGAGATTATTGAATGGGCAATGAAGGTCACAAAGACAATCGAATTTCGCTCAAGAGAAATCGACCAACTATCCGGTGGACAACGCCAAAAGGTTTGGCTAGCAATGGCGCTCGCACAGGAAACTGAAATATTATTGTTAGATGAGCCAACGACCTACTTAGATATGGCGCATCAGCTAGAAATGCTTAAGATTGTGGAAGAGCTCAATAAGAAGCACCAATGTACCATAGTGATGGTATTACACGATATAAATCATGCTGCTCGCTTTTCTCATGAGCTCATAGCTATGAGAAACGGAGAAATAATAGAGACTGGAACACCAAAGGAAATTATAACAAAGGAAGTCATGAAAAAGGTTTTCCAAATAGAGGCGAAGATTATGTTCGATGAGGATACAGCTTCACCTGTATGCTATGGATACGAAACGTTAGAGGAGGTGTAATAGATGGATAAGGTGTTACTAGAGGATACAGAGCATTGGCAAATAGATTCCGAGTATACGAATTATCTATATGACATAAAGGTATCTATCCCAACCAGCGCACCTCCTAAGGAGGGCTTTCCAATCTATTATGTACTAGATGGAAATTGGTATTTTCAGCTTGCAAGGGATGTGGTGAAGCTACAATCACAGAACGCACCAAAAACTCTTATCGCGCCTTCTATCGTAGTTGGAATTGGACATTCTGGAAAAGAAGATGTAGCGCGCAAGAGAAGGTTTCTAGACTTTACACCAGAGGCAGAAGCCTATATCTATCCAAAGAGATTAAATGGGAAAGATATAGGGAAACACGGGGGAGCAGAGAAGTTCCTTGCTTTTTTAGAGAAGGAGCTAATACCAAGGGTGCAGAAAAGGTATCAGGTTGACCTACAGAAGCAGGCTCTTTTTGGTCACTCCTTAAGTGGCCTTTTTGTCATTTGGGCTTTGTTTAAGAAACCGAATCTTTTTTCATGCTATCTTTCCATAAGCCCTTCAGCCTGGTGGAATGAATATGAGCTATGTAAGGAAGCAGAGAATTTTGTCCGTTTCCCCAAAAATCTTCATTATAAAAAATTGTTTATATCAGCCGGTAGCAAAGAAGGCTTTATGGTAGAAGACGCAAATCATTTGTACACAGCTTTAAAAGAGAGTGTAAAAACAGAAATATTTATTGCACAGGATGAAAACCATGCATCAGTGGTACCATCTGTTTTAAGCAGGGCATTCCGATATTTAAATTAAACTAGGTTGTGGATGTGAATATTGTCGTTCAAACATGGCTCATTTTAAAGCTCCAAAAGCAATAGATTTTGTAGAGGCACTTCCAAAAACGGCCACAGGTAAGCTACAAAAATTCCGTCTTCGAGAAATGTACTGGAACGGACCTAAAAAAGTAAATTAATTTGCAAAGATCTCACAGCTTGCTAGCTATGAGATCTTTTATTGTTAAAGATAGTCTAAGCTGGCAAATATCAAGACTATCCCTACAATACACATAACCCAAGAAAGAGCAGAATCTTTACTTTTAGATAGCCTATCGTTTAATTTTCGAAAAGGCTGATGTAGCCAACGACCAAATAGTGTATACATAACCATCAATATAATGGATGGCAAGACCATAATTGTATTGTAGATCCCGAGAATAGATGTCCACTCCAGTAATGTTAGATTAGACGTACTCATCAAGCCGATGGCAGCAAAATAAGGAAACGCTGTTCCCCCTTCAATTAAGAAAGTGGTAAAACCAAGCAAAAACATGGTGAAAGTGTTTTTTTTGCTCGGAACCGAAGGAATGGCGGCTTTTTTCTTTGGCATATAAAAGCTTACGATAAACATAATCATTCCTATTAAAAATATTGCCCAGCTAAGAATCTGATGCTTAAAAAGCTCCTTGTAAAAATCAAAGGATAAAGTTATACCAAACATAAGAGAGAAACCTAAAAAGAAATATAAAATAGCTATTGTAATTAGATATACAGATAGAAGTCTAATAAGCCTTTTCTTTTCCATCACTAATAAATAGAGAGTTACGCCAATTATAGTAGGGCTAAGCGTGTCCAATACTGCCAATCCCATAATCGTTAGAAGAATTTCCATATTCATAACATCCCCTCATTCCTTCTTGGCTAGGTAGATAGCGTAGGCACTCTCCAGAAATTCAAGTAAATCTTGGTCAAGGGGATAGAGCCCTAGCTTTTCAGATTCTTTTTCTGACTTTCTAATCTCCCAAAGTTTATCGAGAAAATCGTTCTGTTGACCATATTCTTGTATTCGTTTTTCTTCCATTTGTAAAATAATATGTTGGACGGTAGGAGAATGGGGTTCCTCTGACATAGAATCCTTTAATAATCCAATCAAGCTAATCCATTTAAGAGATGCTTCTTCATTACTTGACATATGGGGGAGTTGATCCCATTGCTTTAAATCTGTTTTAGAAAACGTAGATTCTCGAAACATTCTTTTGCTTTCTTTGTCTGTTGCTGCTAGTTGCATTAGCTTTTGCAAAACAACTGCGTTATCTTCTCTTTCCATTTCATATGAATTTATTAATTCTCTTAAGGAAAGCTCAATTGTTTTTAATTTTTCTTGTTCATTTATGACATAATTCAGCTGTTCTTTTAAACTAGTGGACCAGCTCCATGTGTTGGAGTAGAGCATTTGTTTAATTTCCTCTAGTGAAAAACCTGCTTTTTTAAGAAATTGAATTTGTAATAGCTTTTGTAGTTTTTCCTCGTTATATAAACGATGACCACCCTCCGTTTTAGAGGCGGGGCTTAGCAGATTAATTTTATCGTAATAGCGTAATGTTCTTACGGTAGTACCAGTGAGTTCAGCGACCTTGTTGATATGAAGCAATTTATCCATCCTCCCCTTTGGTTAAGTATTGTATGACATAGCCTACTCCTAAGCCTATCAATACCCCTGGAAACGCAGCATCGAAAACTAAACCAACTCCTGCACCTATAATAACGCAACCGTAAATAATGATGTCCCCTTGTTTCATCAAATCTCCTCCAATCCTCCTTAATTATATAAAATGACGTTACGTCAGTTTCAAGTATTTTAAGAGAAAATTTAAATAGTTGTAAATGACCCAACGTCATCTTGTAAGGTGGTTCTAAATAGATTGGAGGGTAATAGATGAAAAAGTTATCATTAACAGGAATTATTATCTTAGTACTTCTTATTTTGAGTGCTTGTTTTAAAGAAGAGGGAACGGAAGATTACGAAAGTAGAGAACTGGACAATATAAGGAGTATTGAAATTGATTATGGAAGCACAGATATTACTTTGGAATCAGTTGAAACAGATTCATTAGAAGTGATGCTAATGCTGAAAGACAATGGACCGGGTATCCGTTTAGAGGAGAAGGAAGAAAAGCTATTGATAAGTGTACGTAGTGATATTACTCGTCTATTAAAAATAAATAAAATGCCTAAGCTTCATATAAAAATCCCTTCAGAATATAAAGGGGACATTATATTTAAAGGGTCTTCAGGAAAATTGAGAGGGGAGAACTTAACCTTATCCGCCGATCATTTAGAGGTGAATGGGAGCAGTGGAGGTGTTAGTCTGGATTTTCAAGATTTTCAAAGCAATCTCTTTGTAAAAGCTACAAGCGGTAATATAGACATTAAGTTGGACGATGCTAATCCTGATGTAGCTTGGCTTGTTCAATCTAATAGTGGTAATAGGAATCTAAGCAAAATGTTTATTGAGAAAGAAAAAGAGAAACAAGAAACAAAAGGAGTATTAGGAAGTGGAAAATATCTTATAGAATTGAAAACTTCCTCAGGAAATATACGGCTAGAGTAAAAAAGGATAATGTAATTGCCATAAAAAACTACCGCCTTAAGTTGGTGGTAGTTTAAACATCTGTAATTTTAAAATAATCTATTTCGAGGGGGTTTACAGCTAAAGTTGCTTTGGAAGCGCATATAATTGTGCATTAAACGGGCATGCCTCCCCGATTCGGTATGACGATTAACAAGTGGACGGAGTCTTTCTATAAATTCGCGATCACATTCACATTGACTTCGCCCACTTTCATAGCAAAAGTCGTGCATCATACATGTAGCATCTACTTCGTTTACTGGTGCTCCAGGTCCGCTGCAACCAGGGCCACACCAATTATAGCCAGGAACGCAAAAGCCGCGTTTTCTTTTTCTTCTTTGTCGCAAACTAACACCCCCTTCCCTTTATTAGCTAGGGTATTCTCAGTTTTATTTACGAACAAGTACAAGCACCTAGCTGTCCAAGTTTATTTATATTCTAAGAAAAGCGCAGGCACCTATGTCTGCCCCGACTAGCAAATGGAGGAAAGCGAGGAGGCGGCTCCCCAGCCACCAGAGCTTTTTTTCATTTGACCTCGACGGAGACAATAAATATATACAATAAAGTATTGCGATGTTATCTGTTTAAAAAAAGCAGCCCTAAGAAAGGCTGCTGTATCGTTTAATAGTATTAAGTTAAATATGGAAGTTTTTTAAATAACGAATATTGAATAATTGCGTCTGCTTCAGTTTTAGTTACTGTATTTGAAAAGCCGTTATGGTGTCCATTCTTGAAAATTAATGCTATGCCGTTATACAAGTCATCTAAAGTCATGAGAAATATAGTATTCTCATTTCTCTTGTCTATTAGTTTCAGCGTTTCTCCAGTGAGTAAAAGACGAGCTGCCCATTCATCTTGATATATCCCAGCAGGCTTTTCCACCCACTGTGCCTGTTCCTCTTTATGTATAACCCATTGGCCCCCTTCTAACACAGCATTCATTATATTTTCGATATACTCCTCAGTGATTGAAACAGTTACTTCTAGTTCCTTCACTTGCTCTGAAAATATTTGATCCATTATCTTTCCCCCTTATCATAAATTCCCTTCCCATTTAATTTACTATTAATTCATAGAAACTTTAATAATCCAAATCATGGAAAATGGGATATTTAATTAGAGTAAGAGAGAAGTTTATAGCATTTGCTTGGTTTTAAGCTATTAATATTTTAATTAAGATAATAATTATTTCTTTCGAAAAGATTTCAATTCAAACTTTTTTCCTACAGTTGAACTTATTATTTTTCCCTATCTAGAAGAAATTACTAAGAATCGAACCGGCTTGTCCGTGAGGTTGTACCAATAATGTAATAGATTGGCATCAAACATCGTGGAGCCCTGTTCCTTCAATTCTTCTTCCTTGCCATCTACTACTACAGTTAATGTTCCTTCCACAACAAAAAGAAACTCGTGACCACTATGTGAAAAGGCATTTCCTTTGTCTTCCCCTGGTTGAAGAGTCACTAATATAGGGGTGTATGAAGCATCCTGTAAACCATTAGATAAATCCTTGTAATAAAACTGCTGTCTTATTTCAGCTAATTGATCGTTGGATGAGACATCTGAAAAGAAAACGGTTGGATTGACTTTTAGCGCATCTGCTATTTTTTTTAGGGATTCTAAAGTTACACTAGATTTTCCTCTTTCAACTTGAGAGAGGAAGCTAATCGAAACCTCTGTTAGTTCTGCGAGTTCTTTCAAGGTGAGCTTACGTTCTTTTCTTAAATCTTTTAAAATGGTTCCTATTGAATTAGAAGACATATGTATCTCTCCTTTTTTTCTCTATTAACCATCATACCTATTAAATGGAAATGCCTCAACGGTAGCTATATTAAATTTATATTGACAGAAAATTAAAAACTATTAAAATGAAACTGAGGGAGAAATTAAAGTATCACTTCAATTTTAGAAAGGGAGATGTAAATGGATCCAAAACAAATGAGAAAGGTCTGGATTGCTAGCTTAGTAGGAAGTTCAATTGAATGGTTTGATTACTTTCTATATGGGACAGTGGCTGCCCTTGTTTTTAATCAGCTATTTTTCGTAACAGAGGAACCAACTGTAGGGTTATTGCTCTCATATGCATCATTTGCTTTAGCATTTTTTATCCGTCCATTCGGGGAATCATATTCAGTCATATTGGTGATCGGATTGGTAGAAAGAAAACCTTAGTTATTACACTGAGTTTAATGGGAGTTGCAACGTTTGGTATGGGATTATTACCAACGTATCAGGCAATCGGAGTATGGGCTCCAATTCTTTTAATCACGCTACGATTAATCCAAGGGTTAGGTATTGGAGGAGAGTGGGGTGGTGCACTCCTACTAGCTGTTGAATATGCACCAAAAGAAAAACGTGGTTTATACGGAGCAATCCCACAAATGGGAGTAACAATCGGTATGGTAATGGGGACAGTTGCATTATCAATTATGACTCTACTTCCAGAAGGTTCCTTTATGACTTGGGGTTGGCGAGTTCCGTTTATCATGAGCGCTTTGTTAGTTATTTTTGGATTATGGATTCGTAAAGGAATTGAAGAAACACCTTCGTTTAAAAGGGTACAAAAGTCTGGAGAGATTCCAAAACTACCGATTGCAGATACGCTAAAATATCATTGGAAAGAGGTTATTATAGCTGTAGGAGCCAAGGTAGTTGAAACAGCACCATTCTATATTTTTGGAACTTTTGTTGTTTCTTATGCTACTGCTGAACTTGGCTTCTCTCGAACTGCGGTATTAAATACTGTAATGGTTGCCACAATAATCACCACTATCCTTATACCGATAATGGGAAGTCTCTCAGATAAAATTGGTCGTAAGAAGATTTATGTAGCAGGAACAATTGGGATGATTTTGTTTGCTTTCCCTTATTTCTGGATGCTTCAGCAGCAATCGCTTGTGTTATTGGTTGTGGCTACAGTAGTTGGACTTGGAATCATCTGGGCGCCAATTACTGCAGTGCTCGGGACGATGTTCTCGGAAATCTTTGATGCAAAAGTACGTTACACGGGAATCACATTAGGTTATCAAATTGGGGCAGCTTTAGCAGGGGGTACAGCACCGTTAGTAGCGACAAGTCTCATGCTTCAATTTGACGGTTCCTATGTCCCAGTAGCATTCTATATTATCTTCACGGCTGTTATTTCTTTATTAGCAATTTGGGCAGTTAAGGATAGAAGCCAGCAGAATTTAGATGATGTGACGACAATACAAGATGATACAGCAGTAACAAAGACAGCTAAAAAAGAATTAAGTAAAGTGTAATTCGCATGTACATAAAGCTCGTCTTACACTATGGTGGCAAGACGAGTTTTTATTTTGAAGGAGGTTCTTACAATGTTAGTGATAAATGAAAAAGAAATAATGCATACATATAAAATGCAGGATGCGATAAGGGATGTCAAAGATGTCCTAAAAGCAAAGGCAGCGAATAAAATAGCAAATCCACATAGAACAGTAATTGAATTTCCACAACACGAAGCTTCCGCTTTATATATGCCAAGCGCCGATTTAGTTGGGGAGGTTACAGCAGTGAAGGTAGTCACTATCTTCCCGAATAATCCAGTACAAGGGAAGCCCACTACACAGGGGGTTGTTTTACTTTCAGATGCAAAAAATGGAGAACACTTGGCAATGCTAAACGCCTCCTATTTAACAAGGCTTAGAACTGGAGCACTTAGCGGTATTGCCACAGATTACCTTGCTAAAAAGGATTCAAAGGTATTAACAGTAATTGGGACAGGAGCGATGGCCTTTGAACAAGTGCTTGCAGTGCTTGCTGTTCGTAGCATCGAGCGTATTATTCTAGTCAATAGAACTTCCTCAAAAGCAGAAAGGTTTGGTCAAAAGCTAGCAGACTTTGGAGTCAACATTCCATATGAGGTGTTTGTGGATGTATCTGCTGCAGTTAGTCAGGCAGATATTATCTGTTGTGCAACGAGATCTAATGAGCCGGTTTTCAATGGGAATGATTTAAAGCCAGGTACTCATATAAATGGAGTTGGCTCTTATTTGCCTCATATGCTTGAGATGGATGTAGCGACCATAACCAAGTCATCCAAAATAGTAGTAGATGATATTGCTGGCGTTAAGGATGAAGCAGGGGAACTTATGTATGCCGATAAGATTGGTAAATGGTCATTCGAAGAAGTTCATGGAGAAATTGGGAAGCTTGTGACGGGGGAATTGAATGGCCGAGAGCAGGAACAGGAAATAACTTTATTCAAATCAGTTGGTGCAGCATATTATGACTTAGCGGTGGCAAAAGGTGTCTATGTCAAAGCGAAGGCGCAGAAAATCGGAACGGAAATAGATGTATGAAAAGGAGTCCGAGTAGCAAAATATGCTATTCGGACTTTTTGAATTGACTTCTATTTTTTTACATGATAAAATTATCTCGAATTAAAGATATATTAATTAAAGATAAAAATACTGGAGGAGTATAATATGAATCACTTAAAAGGTATGCACCATGTAACAGCTATTACAAGTAGTGCAGAAGAAAATTATAAATTTTTTACGAATGTATTAGGGATGCGACTTGTTAAGAAAACAGTTAACCAGGACGACATTCAAACGTATCATTTGTTCTTTGCAGATGATGTAGGAGGAGCGGGAACAGATATGACATTCTTTGACTTCCCGGGGATTTCAAAAGGTTCCCACGGAACGAATGAGATTTATAAAACAGCCTTTCGCGTTCCAACTGATGCGTCCCTTGATTATTGGGTGAAGCGCTTTGATCGTCTAAACGTTAAGCATACTGGTATTCAAGAGCAGTTCGGAGTAAAGGTACTATCGTTTGTAGACTTTGACGACCAACAATACCAATTAATTTCCGACGAGTATAATAAAGGCGTAGAATCAGGCACTCCTTGGCAAAAGGGACCAATTCCATTAGAGCATGCCATTACTGGACTAGGTCCAATTCATATTCGTATTGCTCAATTTGACTATATGAAGGAAGTTTTGGAGAAAGTGTTACTTTTTAAGGAGATTGCTCAAGAGGGAGATATTCACTTGTTTGAGGTCGGAGAGGGTGGAAATGGAGCACAGGTCATTGTTGAAAAAAATGTTGTTCTCCCTCCAGGTCGTCAAGGCTTCGGAACAGTGCACCATGCCGCATTCCGCGTGGAAGACAGAGCAGTATTAGATGAGTGGACAGAGCGTATGGAAAGCTTTGGATTCCAGACTTCTGGTTTTGTAGATCGCTTTTTCTTCCAGTCTTTATATGCTAGAGTGGCAAATGGCATTTTATTTGAGTTTGCTACTGATGGGCCAGGCTTTATGGGTGACGAACCCTACGAAACCTTAGGAGAAAAACTTTCACTGCCACCATTCTTAGAGGCGAAGCGTGCTCAGATTGAAAGCATGGTAAGACCTATAGATACAGTAAGAAGTACCATTGAGTTTGTGAAGGAATAATGTAAAAAGTCCATTTCCTATTGGAAGTGGACTTTTTTAAACTAGAATATATATCGAGTGGAAGACATTACTCTACAAATTGGTAATGTCTTTTGTTTTGCCAATGAAATTGTTGAACGGTCATAAATTTTTCTATCCGGTTATAAAACCTTCGTGAACGGTCATAAATTTTTCTATCCGGTCATAAAACCTTCGTGAACGGTCATAAAAAATTTTATCCGGTCATAAAACTATTTTCATTGCAAATTACTTAATTTATTTGCCGATTTCCTAGTTATTTAGTTTTAAAATAGATGGTTCGTCAACCAACGTGGATGTGTTGAATAAAAACAAAACATCTTTAATATCATTATCAGACATATACTCATCAATGCTGCCATTATAATATCGAATGTCTATCACATGAATTTCTGGAACGTGTCTTGTAAGAAAAGGAATTACGTTATGCGCATAAGAGTCCTTAATGACTAGTAGCTTTTCTTGTTCAAGCTGTTGCAAGTCAAGGTCGGTTGTAAGCGTCATTAGAGCATGAACACCGCCAAGAAAATAGGAGTACTGATCCTTCTTGGCAAGAAAGCTTTTATCGTACATACTCGTCATCGTTTGATTTGTATCTGCGATATACGTGTTTGTAGACGTGGAATCACGAGGAATATAGACTTGGATATCATCTGGAGATAAACCAACAAACTGCCCTCTTGTATGATAGCTTCCTAAAAATGAATTGCTTACAGTTTGGATTAGGAAATCTTTTTTCGAAAGGAAATCCCACTTTTTCTGCTCTGCATACGCAACATATGCCAAATAAGCTCCATATGTCGTCCAATGATGATCCGTACGATAATAAATCGATTCCGAAGCATGCGGGCCTAGAAAATCAAAGCCATTCATAAAGGTTAAGCCTTTCCACATATGCTCACCGATATATTCATTTACCTTCTGTTGAGAATACGACGGTGCCAACCACGGTAAACGATCAGGATAAAGACCAATCGATGTTGGCGCTAGCATGAAAGTCATGTCTACTGTCGGGTGATTTGTGGCAAATTTATTTACTGAATCTATATATTGCTGAATCTTTGTATAATCAGGCTCTAAGAATTTTTCAAATAAATAGCCATCTTTCCCTTGATAGATTCCGTTATTCTCTTGCTGCAGCCGAGATTGTTCTGCAGCTGATTTTATGAATAACCATTTATCTCGAAATGGAAAGTGGTCTGTTACGAAACTCTCAGTCTCTTCTGCATATTGCTTAGATAATAAATTATCCCATGTAAGAAGCGGTGTAGCTTGTAAATATCTGTTCTCTAAATTCGAGAAACGTTCTTTAGGTAAAATAAAAAAGAAGAAAGCAAATAGAAACAGCGTTCCTACAAACCCTAAGACCAATAATTTCTCTGCATTCTTCTCCATGATTTCTACCTCCCTAAAAACGAAAATATAAGAATGGGTTAAAAGTTGCATCTACTAAATAGGAAACGGAAAGAAAAAATAGAAATCCGTACCAAACGAGATGTAAAAACGATAATTCATTCTTTCTTGACCATCGCTTCTTAGGTAAAGAGGCAATAATCAATATCAAAAGCAAAATTATATTTGTATAAAAAAAGTACAACGTGTCATTATTCCATAGCGCTTGGTGATTTAATCCCGCCATGGCACTCAAGTAACTAAGTATTAAAGAAGGCTGATCAAAAGCAAATAATACCCACCCTATGAGAATAAGAACTAGTGCGTACACATGTCTCGTCCAACGAGGTAAGCGGAAAAGTAGTTTTAATCCCCACCATTTCTCCATAAGGAGAATGACACCGAAATACAAACCCCATGCGATAAAATTCCAGCTAGCTCCATGCCAAAATCCCGTAAGCAGCCAAACGATGAGTATATTACGCATTTGAATGACTAAACCTCGACGATTGCCTCCAAGAGGAATGTAGACATATTCTCGAAACCAGCTACCCAAAGAGATATGCCATCTTCTCCAGAAGTCAGTTATACTTTGAGCAATATACGGCTTGTTGAAATTCTCGTTAAATCGAAAGCCAAACATAAGGCCAAGACCAATAGCCATGTCGGAATAACCGCTAAAATCAAAATATATTTGAAAGGCAAATGCAATAATACCAAGCCAAGCAGTTAATACAGTCAGTGAATCTGGATTGGTATTTGAAATGGTGCCCCAAAGCAATCCAATATTGTTAGCAAGTAACACCTTTTTTGCAAGCCCAATAGTGAATCGCCGAACGCCCTCCGCAAACATTTTGATATTCTCCGTTCGCTTATGGAGCTGTTCAGCAATCGTGCTATATTTCACGATTGGACCCGCAACTAATTGTGGAAATAAGGCAACGAACGTTCCAAAGTCAATCCAGTTTCGTTGTGCTTTAGCTGTCCCTCTATATACGTCTATGATGTAGGACATCGATTGGAACGTATAAAAGGAAATCCCTATGGGCAGAGGAAGGTCCGTTAAAGGAATACTTGTACCAAGTAACGTATTTACATTCTGGATAAGAAAATCAGCATATTTAAAATAAGATAACAGCGCCAGGTTAACTATAATAGAGCATGCGACAATCCATTTGCGTTTCAAAGAAGTCAAATTAGGTCTATCTAGTAACAACCCGAAGCTGTAATCCGTCAGAGTCGACACCAACATAATAACAATGTAAATCGGCTCTCCCCAAGCATAGAAGACAAGACTAGTTAAAAACAAAATCAGATTTCTAATCCGTCTTGGCGAACAATAGTAAAGTGCTAGAACGGCAGGCAGGAACAGGAATAAGAAAAGCAAGCTACTAAATACCATAGTGGCTTATTTTTGTTCAAAAAAGCTATCGTAGACTTTTAGAAGTTCGTCTGCATCTTCTGAGATGACTAATAATATATAGTTGCCTTTCGTAACAAGTTTATAGTTTTTGGCATTCTCATATTGGTCTGGAAGATACGTTTCGAATTGCTTTTGTACATTTTCTACTCTTTGTTTTATTGCTGATTCTACGTCAGGTACATCTTTAGCATCTTTTACTTTCAAAATTGCGATTTCATTTGTTTTTACGTTCATCATTGGTATTCTAATCGAATATTCTTCGAGCTTCTCAGGATCTAGGTTATATAAATCCTTTATTTGATCTGGTTCTAATTCCATTAGACTAGGTTGTTCAACTTTCTCCAACATTTTATCTGCCATTTCATTAGCAGATAGCTCCGGTTCTAGTGTAGAGGACTGATCTTTTGAACAGCCCGCGATTAATAATCCTAATACGATGGTTAACATAAGAAAACTCATTATCTTTTTCATGGTTATGTAAACTCCCTTTTATTATATTAATTTTGACGTCAATGCATTTAGACGTAAGGAGTTCATTTAAGTTACATAATTTTTTTAGTCAAGGTTAATTCATAGAGAAAGAAGACAAAATAAAAAGACCTAAGTCCAGTAGAATACTGAACTTAGGTCTTGGTAGTTGCTGTAACCTGTTAGTCTAACTTTTGGGTCACTGTAAGGTTAAATTTATAGAAGTTCCTTAAACTTTAAACGCTTATTTAATGCAAGCATTAATGGAATACCTATTGCCATCACGACAAATTCGCTTAGAGCAACAGTATACCAGGTGTATGAAAAGATAGAAGCAGGCCAGTCAAAATATAAATGAAGCTCAATGGCTATAATAAACATAGTGAAGGTAAATATAAGCGTGTTTATAATCATCCGCCAAAGATCACTCTTAATAAATTTTCCTACAAATATACTAATAGAAAGTGTAAGAATGGAATGACCAACACCAAAGGTTAGATCGTAGAGACCCATTGGTGAGAATAGATTTGTGATAAATACACCGATCACAATTCCAAAGAAATACTTTTTGTTGAACACAATAAGGTGATTAAACATTTCGGATATCCGAAATTGAAAAGCACCAAATGCAAAAGGCGCCACTAGCATAGATACAGCTACATATAAAGCTGCAATAACTCCACTTGTAGCCATCGTTTTAATCTTCATATTCATTTCTCCTTAGTTTTTTTACGTGGGAGGTTCTCGAACCACGTTATAATTAATCGAACAATCCATAATATTAGTCTAATAGAGGTAGGATGTCAAGAAGTCCCAATAGATTGATAGTTTGAAAAATAGTCTTATTTTTTATTGTGATTCCATTTCATAACTTCTACTTTTATAAAAAATACAAACAATAGAAGAGAGCACAATCATTTTTATACTTTAGGGTGAATAAAGAATAAGTGACTTCCACTCTAGTCGGACACTTTCCGCGATGGATTGTACCCCGTTTGTGATGTCTTTTCTGCCTCACTCATCCCGCAGGAATCACCGACGTGCACTCCAACAACAAAGTGACAAGCGTTCGTTTCTAGTGGATCAGGAAACCTGTATGAAGATAAATTAAAAAAGCTAGGTTATACTATAATAATGACTTAATTGACATCCCTTGAATTGCCACATACATTACGCACAATGTAAGGGTTAGTTTGGTTTGGTTAACTATTATAAACTAAAATTTAATTGATTTAACATGACATATATGTTAAAAAAGTAGAAGCATTTTATCCCGTAATGCATAATGAGAGGATTTGAATTTCAATATGAATGATAATTTTTGGCGTGATTTACCGCGACCATTTTTTGTACTAGCACCAATGGAAGATGTGACGGATGTTGTTTTTCGTCATGTAGTAAGTAAAGCTGGTAGACCGGATGTGTTTTTTACAGAGTTTACAAACACGGAGAGCTATTGTCATCCAGAGGGTCAGAAAAGTGTTCGAGGACGATTGATTTTTACAGAGGACGAACAGCCAATGGTTGCACATATATGGGGAGATAAGCCGGAACATTTCCGACAAATGAGTATTGGTATGGCCGAGTTAGGCTTTAAAGGCGTAGATATTAATATGGGCTGCCCGGTACCAAATGTGGCATCTAGAGGGAAGGGAAGCGGCCTTATCTTACGCCCGGATGTCGCTGCAGAAATTATACAAGCAGCAAAAGCGGGAGGTTTGCCTGTTAGTGTGAAGACAAGGATTGGTTACACGGAGGTAGAAGAGTGGCAGGATTGGCTAACACATATATTGAAACAAGACATTGCTAATCTTTCTATCCATCTGCGTACAAGAAAGGAAATGAGCCAAGTAGATGCGCATTGGGAGCTGATTCCAGAAATCAAGAAATTACGTGACCGAGTGGCACCAAATACGCTACTAACAATCAATGGAGACATTCCTGACCGACAAACTGGCCTTAAGCTCGTTGAACAATATGGGGTTGATGGGGTTATGATTGGGCGTGGTATTTTTAAAAATCCTTTTGCTTTCGAAAAAGAGCCGAAAGAACATAGTACTTCGGAATACCTTGATCTTCTAAGATTGCAACTGGATCTTCAAGATCAATATTCAGCAGAATTGCCACGTTCAATCACAGCTCTGCATCGCTTTTTCAAAATATATGTCAAAGGATTCCGAGGGGCAAGTGAATTAAGAAATCAATTGATGAACACAAAGTCAACTGATGAAGTGCGAGCATTGCTCAATAACTTTGAATCAAACAATGCTGATTGATGACAAATGGTAGAATGATATAACTACAAATAAATAACAACATACTACGCTGTTAAAGTACAGAAATGAATACGATAGCGAATACACCAGCATATGTATGCATTCATCTACACTTATCACTAAGTGGTTAAGTGAATTAGTTTAAAAAGAACGAATTTCCAAAGAGGAAATTCGTTCTTTTTTCTTTGAGTTGTAAGGTGATACACGGAATTATCTTAACTGAAGCTATGAGTTTAAAAAATAATCAGTTTTTTTAGAAAAAACAAACTTTAGTGGTCTGAGAGTCGTTTAATATAGTGAAAGGAGTTGCGAGCAGTTTGTCGATAAATGATTTAAGAGAGTTAATGCTTCAATATACAGAGCCATTAATACGCTTAGCTTATGGATACGTGAAGGATCTTCAAGCGGCAGAAGATATTGTACAAGAAATATTCATTAAGTTTTATCATCAGCAGAATAATTATGAAGAACGCGGTGAAATGAAGGCTTATCTAACAAAAATGACTGTTAACAAAAGCAAGGATTACTTGAAGAGTTGGGCGTATAAAAAAATTCTGCTTCAAAATAAATTTTTTCCACAAGAAGGTAAAGAGAGCAGGGATGAACTAGTTAGAAAAGATGAGCAAGCAATAATTGGAGACGCCATCCTTGGTTTGCCTTTAAAACATCGGGAGGTTCTCATTCATTTTTATTTTAATGAATGGTCCATTTCAGAAATAGCGCATGTTTTATCTCTCCCAGAAAGTACAGTAAAAACTCGCATAAGTCGTGGCAGAGAACTTTTAAGAAGGCAACTGAAAGAAATTGAATGGGAGGTGTTTTTAAATGAATGACTTTATTCCTCCAAAAATAAAAAATTTAACGGAAAGTAAGAAACGTGTCATACAAAATGTAGAAAGTGCGATTGAAAACAATTCAGGTTCAGTAAAAAATAAATGGCGGTATGTAGTAATAGCCACTATTCTAACCATGTCATTGATGATTTTTGTATTAAACGAAGTACGGACTGAAAATGTTCCTTCTACAGCTGAACAACATATTGGGTTGTCACAGCCCGCAATCTCCAATGAACAAGGTATGCTTTATCTACAGGGAATCACATTAGGTGATCCACAATCACAGGTTATTAAAATCTTTGGTGAAAATTATACTAAAGAACATGAGGACGGAAGTGGGTCTGATTACGTCATGGTTTACGAAGATAATATGAGATTCTATATTTATCAAGATAAAGTAGAACTGATTATATTTATGAAAGTAGATAAAAATTATTTCTATAAGTTATTTAATAATTATGATGGTTTTAAAGTTGGATCTTCTGATCTAGGTGACCATGATCGTTTTATATATTCTAAAGAGACTAATCACATATTAAAAGCAACTACATCAGTTCCAAATAAAGACCTCTATTTATATCTAACATATGCAGCACCAGAAATTATGGAAAATCCAGATTTTATTGAAGCAGAACGTATATTACAGGATTCCCCCGAATATGTAGCTAAAAATGAAGAAGAACTATCTATTCTGGATTCTGAAGCGGCATATGAAATGTGTAAGAGAGTGCTGACTGACTATTATAAAGCGGTATGGAACGGCTCGGATATTGAATTGGGTGCATTTATTGATAACGAAAATCTGAAACAGTATACGCAAAAGAAAATTCAATACCAATTTGACATGTATTCAACGAACGATCTGACTGATGATTCGGTGAAGAGTGTTGATATTGGCACTCGGGGAGCGGATTGGGAAGTGGAGTATACTGATGACGCAGATGGGGGGTTTCTCTATTTAAAATTACCTACGGAAATTAAAAATATTGTAGGTAGTTATGGTGAGCCCACTGAATTTCTCGTACGCAATGTAAACGGCAAATTAGTCATTGTTGATTGGTATACGGATGCAAAAGATAGTTATGATTTCATGGTACGTGGAGAAAATCTAACAATTGACAACCCGAATATTTGGAATGATAGTGAATGGGTTAATAAATTAAATAGTAAACAGATTGAATTTTCTGGCTCAATTCGATAGTTATTTACTGCTAACTTATCTAACAAAGTAGTCCAATATGAATCGTGCTATAAACTAATTTCACTTATTAAACAAAGGGTGCTTTAGTTAAACATGATCATTATTTCAATGGTCTATTTTTATAGTAATTGAGTTTATATTGGAATGCGTATGGACGTAATTTGATACTAGGAAGGAGAATGATAAAGAAACCAACTATAGAGTTTAAGAAGAAATTTAGTAAGTAAGTAGATAAATATCTTGATACTTTTAAATGTAATTTTCTATTTACAAGTTAATTTATAAAAGACACCTAATTCGATTTAGGTGTCTTTTTTTTATAATTCTACTTGTTGTAAAATTGAAGTTTAGTATTTTTTAATGTGGGCGAATGCACAGACGGTAAATCCTTACAAAGCATAACCTAAATCGAGATCAAAAGGAGGAAAAAATAATGACACAATTTAATTACGATCGATATGATGATGATGACTATGAATACGGTTATGACAGTTATGGGAGACGCCGCAGAAGACGACGCCCACGTTATCAATACCCGTTTTTCCCTATATTCCCGTTCTTTCCAATTTACCCACCATACCCACCATACTATCGTTATCCATACTACAACCCACCGTTCAACCGTCCTTATGGCTATTAATATATAAAATGTCTACTCACTAAAACTAGGACCGACAGAATTTTAAGTAAAAATACTGACGGTCCCGTTTCGTTTATTATGTGTTTTTATAAAAGTTAAAAGACATAAAATCCTTATGTTCTAAAGTTTCATAAAGTTTCATCGCGAAAGAAATTCTGTACGACATGCTGGTCCTCCTGATAGGTTTTCAGCGTATAGCCTTCCTTCTGGAGCCATTCAATAATGGATGGAAGTGCCTTTGTCGTCTGGCTTCGATCATGTAGTAGTACTATAATGTCTTGATCTCCAGATTTATATGCCTTCTCCACTTCTGTTTGAACATTTGTTATTATTTCTTTAAATTCCTCATCCTTGTATCTCCAATCGTTAGAGTCTACATCCCAATCCCATAGTTTATAATGCTGTTGTTTCAATTTTTCTTTCATAGGAGTAGTTAGATGTGGCTTACTGCCATAAGGTACACGTATAAGCTTAGAGCTGTGTCCAGTCATCTGATCAATGAGACTTACACCGCTATTAATCTCATCAATAAATGCTTGAGCATTTTTATATACCTTTTCTTTATCGTGGGTCATACTATGTGTTCCAATATAGTGCCCATCGCTAGCAACCGCCTTCACAATTGCCTCATTGTCTTTCATATGCTTTCCTAAAAAAAAGAATGTTCCATTGACATTATATTTCTTTAATATACTGTTATGGGTAGTCGTGAATTTGTTAGGACCATCATCAAAGGTTAGGTAAACGTTAGCTTTAGAGCTTGGAGCAGGTGCTGGAGTTGGAGCAGTCACCTTTTTTCGTTCTAATAATCTATTTATATGTTTTTCTACCACCTTGTGGTCTGAAGCAGCAATACTCAACGTTGGAAACGTTAGAGCGCTTATTAGCAACGATACACAGAAGAGCAATAAAAGCTTTCTCATAAAAATCACCTATTTTCTTCGAATTTTCCATGACTGCATTATTTATATATACTCAGTAGAGAGTCTATTTAGAAGAAAAAAGTGTATTTAATATAAGGAAGTGTTTATATGGAAGATGAACTTTTGAAGATATTTGATGAGGATAAAAATTTCGTAGGAGTAGCAACACGAGAGGAAATACATAAGCTGGGGCATTGGCATGAGACATTTACTGTTGGTTTATAGGGAGTGACCATGGTGAGAATTACATATATTTGCAACTTCGAAGTGATGCTAAAAAAGATTATCCCAGCCTATTGGATATTACAGCAGCCGGTCATATCCTATCCAATGAAACAGTGGAGGATGGCATCCGGGAAGTGGAGGAGGAGCTAGGTATTAAAGTTCCTTTTCATCAACTCAATTCTATAGGAGTTATTGGTTACACCATCATTTCAGATAAGCTAATTGATAGGGAATTTGCTCATACTTTTGTTTATAGAAGTTTTCCATCTTTAGATGAGTTCAACCCTCAATTAGAGGAAGTAGCAGGAATTGTCCGGACAGAATTTCGTGCTTTTGCAGACCTATGGAGGGGAAGAGAAGACGAAATAAAAGTTGAAGGAGTAAAATTTGATGATCAAGGTAATAGTAGTTCCTACATAAGAACTGTAGGAAAAGAAAGCTTTGTACCTCATCCTTCAGCTTATTTTGAAGCAATTATTAAGGGGATAGACGAATTGTTAGAGAGGGAGTAGTTTGGCTTTTTATAAATAAAAGGAGCCCATTGTTCAAATTAATGTTACAGTTAAATAGAAATTTTTAAAGATGAGAAGGAGAACAACATGATAGAAGTAAAAACATCTCCATTAAGTAATGGAGAATTCAATAGAGGGGTATTTGCTACGCGCGATATCAAAAAAGGAGAGCTTTTACATGAAGCACCTGTCATTGCCTATCCAAACGAACAGCATCAATACATTGAGCAAACTATAATAGGTGATTACGCTTTTGAGTATGGGATAGGTAAATCTGCCATTCTTTTAGGCTATGGAATGCTATTCAACCATTCGTATGAACCTAATGCTACATATGAGATTAATTTTAGAAATCACACATTTGACTTCTTTGCTTTTACGGATATTAAAGCCGGTGATGAGATTCTCATTAATTATAATGGTGATGTTGATGACAAAGATGAACTTTGGTTTAATAAGGAATCTTAAGAAATCCGTTAGAAATTAACTCAAATCAAAAATCAACCTTAATTAGTTCATAAAATGCCCATCCAGCTCTATGTGAAGTTGGATGGGCATTTGTAATTAGAAACCAAACAGTTGAAGTATAATCCAGCTAGAAGCGTAAAATACCATAAATTGTACTCCAGCACCAATACCTAAAATACGATTTAATAGACCACCAACAGTAGCAACAGTTAATGTTAGTACAATTCCTAAGAGTTGTGCTTCATGATAAGCCAGTAGACATGCCAGCCCAATAAACATAGCAACAATCGCTTCTTGACTAACATATTTTAAAACTAATACAGATGCTTTACGCGCATAATTCATAGAAAATGGATAAGCGATTAAAGAAGCAACAGTAATTCCTATTAGACCAAAAATAAAAAATTCCCATGAAGTTAAATAGGTATGCAAGTTATTAATAGGCTCTACTGTAAACACTGGTGGTGCATTGAATAACGGAGAAGCTGGTCCTAATGCCACTGGACTTAATGGAATACCAAATGCTATTAAAGGAATAATAGCTTCTGCGATATAAGTAGATTCGGTTACCCCATTCATAACTGTCAGACTTGTAGTTGATTTTTTGTAGGCACCCTTCGTTCGAGATCCGACTATTTCTCCCATTAACGATGTCATTCCTACAGGGCTAAATACAAATGTTAATGACGATAAAAATGTGGTGATAGAAGTAAATATGGTCTGTCTTCCTGTAAGTATTTTAAATGGATTTGGAAAATAACCTTTCCAGGACTTTGTTTCTGGTGCTAAATGATATTCATTGGCTTTATCTCTTTGAAGACTTTTTCGAGCACTAGAAGATGCTGCTATTAAAATATCAGATAACATAGGGCCAATCGCAATCCCTAAGAAAAAAGTAATCGATAGATGCTTATCTAATATGGAAAAACTTAATGTATCTAAACTCTTGATAAAAAATGCAAAAGGTATGATTAATAAAACACTGGCCCATTTACCCTTTGAAAAATAGGCAATCAAGAAAGCGGCTATTGTAAAAATTAGGCCAGAAGAAGATTTAAAGAAGTCGGCAAATTGACCCAAAAATTGTCCAAGCAAAACAGCAGTAGGTAATGCGATAAAGGCACCGATGATACCGCCAGAAATCATTTTACGTAAAGCTATATGAGGCATACCCATACGTCTTAAAGTATTCGCATGATCTATTAACGGTACGGCTGTTGTATCACCTGGAATTCCCATTAAAGCAGTGGGAACTGCGTGTGTGAGATGTTTGGATAAAACTGCTGCCATAAAGAATGCAAACACACCTTCGGGAGGGGCACCTAAAAGAATTACAAGCAATGTAATAGGGACCATAATTGCCGTTTCATCAGTCCCAGATATTAAACCAATTACGGAAAATACAATTGCTCCAAGTAAGGCAAATAAAAGTGCAACTAAATAAATACTCATTTGTGATCCTCCCTGTGAGCATTGTTAAAATTAGAGAGAACTCCGAGCTCTTCCAATTCCTTTTTAGTAACAGGATCTTGTTCTATTAAGCGCAATTCTTCTTCATAATCCAGTTGAAGGTCTTGAAAAACTTCTCTTAAATTTTCAGAAGATACCTCATCCTCCACAAGAATACGCTTAGGTCTAAATACGGCAGAATTAACGATTAATATTGTGACAGTACCTGCGATGCCTAACAAAAGAGAGTAAGAGTTGACCATTTGAGCTTCAGCAAATTTAGGGAAAATATATTGTCCTAATTTATATCCACCTAGACTAACAAAAACACTAAGAATAATAGAAAAAATGAGTTGTTTACCTGAGATGGTATCCCCTAATATCTCAACGAATTTCACATTGATGTGCTCATCTACTAAACTAGCCTTATTTTTATTGTCCATTCTAACCCTCCTTTTGAATTTCTTCAGTTATTTGCAAGATACGATCGTAACGTAAATCTTTTTCATTAACGGCTTTTTGAACTATTAAATCAATATTTTCTTTTCTTGCTCCTGCCATTACGGCTAGGTTTTTAGCATGAAGGCGCATATGACCAGTTTGAATTCCTTCTGCTGATAAAGCTCTTAAGCTGGCTGCATTTTCCGCTAAACCAACAGAAGCTATGATACCGGCCAGTTCAACAGCAGATGTTACATTCATTATTTTTAAAGCAGCTTTAGCTACTGGATGTGTTTTTGTAGCACCACCAATTATTCCAACTGCCATGGGAAGTTCTATAGAACCTACTAAATTTCCTTCCTCATTCATCTCCCATGTTGTTAAAGAACGATATCTTCCAGATCTGGCAGCATAAGAATGAGCGCCAGCTTCGACTGCTCTAGTATCGTTGCCAGTTGCTAGAACAACAGAGGTGATTCCATTCATTATCCCTTTATTATGAGTTGCGGCTCTATAAGGATCAGCATCAGCAAATTCGTAAGCGCTTACAATGTTTTTCACTACTTCAGGTCCTCCAAGAGACTCTGCAGAGAACACACCTCTTGCTCTAATTAAACGTTTATCCGCGAGGTTAGTAATTATTTTTAATACGACACGTCCTCCTGTAATTTTTTCTATTAGGGGAGAGACAGCCTCAGCCATTGTGTTAACCGCATTGGCTCCCATGGCATCTTTAGTGTCTACGATTAAATGTATTACAAGCATAGTTTCTCTTACTGTATTTATAAGATGAACCTCTAAATCCTTTGCTCCGCCTCCTAATTTTACTAATGTTGGATCTTGCAGATTACAGTTAGCTAGTATTTCTTCTTTATTCTCATAGATTCTGGCTTTAGCTCCGTGTGGATCTAATATATCCAGTACTTGAATTTGTCCCCGCATGATAGTTCCTGTCGAAGAAGTAAAGAACCCTCCTAAATCATAAGCAGCTCGAGCAGCATTACTTGCAGCAGCTATTACAGAAGGCTCTTCTGTAGCCATTGGGACAAAAACGTCGTTTCCATTTATTTTGAAATTAGCTGCTACTCCCAAGGGAATACTAAATTGACCGATAACATTTTCAACCATAGAATCAGCTAACGCCATAGGAAATGCTTTATTACCAGTGAGTATATTTGTTTCCTCATCTGTTAACCCCTTATTATGTATAACGATTTCTAACCTTTCTTCTAACGTTAATTGATAAAAACCCCTTATTCTAGAACTAGACATATAAAACTCCCCTTTCAATATACTTCCATTCAACAAAGTTGAATGGCATTATACTCAATGTATAATAATATATATCTTTTGTAAAGTTAATATGCTATTTGTTCTGAATTTTTATAATAATTTATTTCATTGGTTTTCAACGTAAACTGTTAAGACTGTTGTATGGCTTTTACTGTTTGAAAGAAAAATATGCGGCTTTTTCCCAGAGAAATATGCTGAGTCACCAGCTGTCATTTCATACTTTGTTCCATCGTAAAGTAGATGGATTGAACCTGTAAGGATGAAGATAAATTCATCGTTTTCATGTATGTAGGGTTCTATGTTTTCGGCTCCTGGTAAAACAGTTACGATAGTTGGGCTGATTATGCTCATATTTTTTTTGTTGGCAAGTAATTCATATTCATATCCGATCTCATTCTTCTCATCTATTGCTTCACGTTTATCTTTTCGAACAATAGATAACTCCCCATGTTCCTCTTGCTCGATAAACCAAGAAGTAGGACTATCAAGGGCTTTTGCTATGTTAGAAAGGGTTACTAGAGTTGGGGTAGTTAAGCCGTTTTCAATTTTTGATATATGACTCTTAGTAATCCCAGCTAAATCAGCTAAAACTTGTTGAGTCATTTTTTTCTTTGAGCGAACACTTTTTATTTTCTTTCCTATATCTTTACTATTCATATTAGGCACCTTCTCCTGGATTATAATGAAACTCTTTTTAAGTATAACAACTTAATATGAGAGGGCGTACCTATTAATTGAATTGTATAAATAGAAAAACCAGCTTCTATTGTGAGAAGCTGGCTACATTAACTATTCTAATATTTTTATTGTTACGTTTTTACGTCCCCATTTATAAGCTTCACTTGTAGTCGAGAAAAATACGTCGATTTTATTTCCTTTAATGGCTGATCCGGTATCGCCTGCTACAGCGTAACCATAGCCCTCCACGTGAACTTTAGTTCCAATCGGAATTACATCTGGGTCAACAGCTATGACTTTAACGTCTGGGTTCTTCTTAAGATTGATACCAGAGCTAGTTATTCCTGTACAACCATTACACTTGGCAGTAAATGCACTTGCTGACACCGTGAATTCCTTTACTACTTTATCACTAGTATTAGTTCTAGAAGGTGTTTTGGATTTTTCTTTAGATGTAGGAGTTATTGATAGTTTCTGGTTTGGCTTAATATCGTCTGTAGTTAAGTTATTCCATGTTTTTAAGTTTTTAATAGAAACTTTATATGTCTTAGAAATTTTGTATAATGTTTCTCCTTTTTTTACTGTGTGAGTTGTTGTTGCTGCGAAAGCAACATTTACTCCACTGACCAATAGTACTATTGTAATGATAAGTGATCCTAATATTTTCTTCAAATACACTATCCCCCTGCTATTTAGTCTAAACATATAGTATCAGTTGAATGTTACAAGTGTATTACAAGGGATTACCATTATCATTACAATTGACAGTATTTTCAGTAAAAATATAAAAAACGGAAAAAACATGCTACCAAACCTTTTTGCCGAGTACATCTAATAGGTCTTATTCATTATTTCGACCAGTCAATAAGACCGGTGAATACAGTAGTAGCAGGACCGGTCATGTATACAGTGTCAGCTGTATAACGAATAATCAGTTCTCCGCCTATTAGTTTGACATGGATATCAGTATTTTTATCGCAATATCCATTTAACACAGAAGCAACCACTGCTGCACAAGCTCCTGTTCCGCATGCCAAAGTTTCTCCACTTCCGCGCTCCCAAACTCGCATTTGTATAACATTTCGATTCTCGATTTGAATAAACTCAGTATTCACACCCTCTGGAAACATAGGGTGATGTTCAAATTTTGGTCCAATAGTTGGGAGGTCTAGTAGGTGAATGTCGTCACTGAATATTACACCATGGGGATTGCCCATAGATACTGGGGTTATAGAATACGTATGATCTTCAATGGTGATTGGATAATTAACCTGCATAGTCTGGTCCTTGACTACAATAGGGATATTGAAAGGTTCTAATATGGCCTGCCCCATATCTACAGTAGCAGACTTCATTTTCCCATTCTCTATATGTAATTCAATCTTTTTCAATCCGCTCAGTGTTTCTATATGAAGAGTTTCTTTTCGTACGATGTCGTTGTCATACACATATTTCGCTACACAACGGATGGCATTTCCGCACATTTTCCCTTCACTGCCATCTATATTGAACATCCGCATTTTTGCATCTGCCACATCAGAAGGGCATATTAAAACAATTCCATCTCCGCCTATGCCAAAATGACGATTGGAAATATCCTTGCTTAATGCTTCGGGATTTTCTATTTTATTTTCAAAGCAATTGATATAAATGTAATCATTTCCACAGCCATGCATTTTCGTAAAAGGTATCATCATTTTTTAGCCTTCTTCCAGTTGTGATTTGTTCTATTATAAGTTTGAGGAAGTTAAGTGGTCAACATGACTGGTATATTCATTTTATGTAAAATGTTCATATTGTATATTTTAGGTAATTTGAATAAAATAACCAATATGGTTAATTAGATAATTTGAAAGGGGAGTGCTCGTATTAAAGAGTTTGTCGTTTATCAAAGTAAAAGAAAACAGTTAATGTTTGTTTTGATGGGAATTCTGATGGTTGTGACTTGTGTATTTCTTCTTATTACAAGTTTCGAAGAGGATAATTTTCAAAAGTTAGTCCTTATGGGAATTGGTGGTATAGGGACAATATTTTTTGGCTTTTGCTTGGGCTTTATTATCAAGCAACTAATCGTAGGGAAAAAACTAGTCGTTGTAAATGAGGAAGGATTTTATGATTTTTCTTCAGCGATTGCTAGTAAGCAACTTGTGGAATGGGGAGGTGTTAGAGAAATAGGTATTTTCTCGATATCAGGACAGTCCTTTATTACAGTACACTTATTTGATGGAGATGCTTACATAGAATCACTGCCTTCCATTAAAAGAGGGGCTATACGTGCTAACCTAAGATTAGGCTCTGGTCATATTAATATTAATATATCAACAGCAAAAGGTGTAACAATAGAAGAGTTGCTACAAGTGATGAGCGATTTTTACTTAGCATATTTAAAGCAATTACCAGAAGTTGAGGTAGAAACAGTCAGGTCATAATATTTTAAAGACTCAAATGAGGCTTTCATATAAGAACCTACCCTCTGAAGTCAAATGGAGAAAAGAAAGGTACGTCACGTTTATCTTTTCTCCATTTACTTACTTGGGGAAAACGCACTTGAATTTTATTTATGGAGTTTTAACACTAAATGTGTCTCCACCTTTAATTGTTCCATTTTCAAAGCCTTTATAGAACCATTTCTTCCGCTGTTCTGATGTTCCATGGGTGAAGCTTTCAGGTACCACATAGCCACGAGCTCTTTTTTGAATAGTGTCGTCTCCAACGGCACTAGCTGCAGTCAGTGCTTCCTCTAAATCGCCCTCTTCTAGTAAATCCATTCCTTGAGCATGCTTTGCCCAAACCCCTGAGTAATAATCAGCCTGCAGCTCGAAGCGAACAGAATATTGATTGTATTCCTCTTCACTTAACTCTTGTCTAAGGGAGGATAGCTCATTGCTTTTACCTAGAAGGGTTTGAACATGGTGTCCAACCTCATGCGCTATAACGTATGCCATTGCAAAATCTCCTGGGGCATTGAACTGCGTTTGAAGCTCCTTGTAGAAGCTTAAGTCTATGTAAAGCTTTTGATCACCCGGACAATAAAACGGACCTACAGAAGCACCAGCTGTTCCACAGGCAGAATTTACACTATTCGTATATAAAACAAGTGTTGGTTCCTCATATTTAAGTCCGTTTTCTTGAAAGATTTTTGTCCATACCTTTTCTGTGTCTGCTAATACAACCGAAACAAATTCAACAAGCTCTTTTTCCTCTTCAGTTTCCTCATAAGGAACCGAGCTGTTAGTTGTTTCGTTACCGCCTAAATTTCCTAACAGCTCATCGGGATTTCCTCCGAGTAGCGTAACTAATAGTACTATAATTAATCCGAAACCACCGCCAATACCAGCTATTGCTTTTCCGCCACTCATTCCACGACGGTCCTCTACGTTTGAACTCCGTGTACGACCTCTATATTTCATACCCTTCACCGCCTATTTAAATTCTTCTATATTCTTATACCCATTTAGCTAAAAGAATAGGCATCCAAATGATGGTGTTTGAATTATAATGAAGGAAAGGGGGATATGATTATGTTGATAAAGCCGAAAATGCTTCAACCGGGAGATAAGATTGCAACCATTAGTCTATCGTGGGGTGGAGCAGGAGAACCTGATTTAAGATGGAGATATGAGCAAGGTGTAGAAAGATTAGAAAAGGTATTTGGCTTGGAAGTAGTAGCTATGCCAAATAGTTTGAAGGGATCAAATTATTTATATGAAAGTCCACAGGCACGTGCAGAGGATTTGATGAATGCATTTAAGGATACATCGATAAAAGGAATTGTATCGAATATTGGAGGCAGTGATAGCATAAGATTGCTACCTTACATAGATTTTGAAGTAATCCGAGAAAACCCTAAAGTTTTTATTGGATATTCCGATGCTACTGTGACCCATTTATTTTGTCATAATGCAGGGATTACTTCTTTTTATGGGCCAGCTATTCTGACTGATTTTGCAGAGAATGTAGAGATGCATGAATACACCATAGAATCTTTGAAAAAGACGCTATTCTCTAATGAAGTGATTGGAGAAATTAAACCGTCACCATTGTGGACTAGTCAACGATTGGAATGGGCTATTGAAAATAAGTATATAAGCCGTGAGATGAATGAAGATGAAAAAGGCTACGAATTGCTGCAGGGTAAAGGTATTGTAAATGGCAGACTAATCGGTGGCTGTATTGAGGTGTTGGAGTTTGCGAAAGGCACTTCGCTTTGGCCAGATAAATCTTATTTCAAGGATTCTATACTATTTTTTGAAACCACTGAGGATTTACCTCTTCCATCTAATATCGAATACTGGCTTCGAAATTATGGAACCCAAGGGATACTGCAAGAAGTAAAAGGTATTATTTTTGCAAAGCCTCAGCACGAAAAGTATTATGAAGAATACAAAGAATCCATTATTACGATTATGAATGAGCTTGGATTAAATGATTTGCCGATTTTATATAATTTAAACTTTGGCCATACAGAACCTAAATTTGTTATACCATATGGAGCAATGGCAGAAATTAATTGTGAGGAAGTAAAGTTTTCAATTATAGATAGTGGAGTTGAGTAATAGATGTCTTCTTATGTAGTTGTGGGTGGTGGAATCCTTGGCGCTTCCACCGCCTATCATCTTGCAAAAAACGGTGTGAAAGTAACTTTGGTTGATCGTCAGGACAAAGGTCAAGCCTCAGCAGCCGCAGCAGGAATTATATGTCCATGGATTTCTCAGAGAAGAAATAAAAAATGGTACGAGCTTGTGAAAAATGGCGCTAAATATTATAAACAGCTAGTGATAGAGCTAGAGGAACTAGGTGAAACTGCTACAGGTTATAAGCAAGTAGGAGCTATTGCTCTACAAAATGATGAAAAAAAACTGCAAAAAATGTTAGAAAGAGCAATGGAGAAAAGAATAGATGCACCTGAAATTGGGGAGTTGAGAATCCTATCTCCGTTAGAAACGAAAGAAAAATTTCCTATCATCTCAGAGGATTACCATTCACTTTATGTGGAAGGAGCAGCTCGAGTAGATGGTATGGCAATGAGAGATGCTTTAACTAGTGCTGCAAAAAAACTAGGAGCAGAGGTCGTATATGGCGATGCTGTATGGAAGGACAATAAGCTATTTATAGACGAGATGGCCATAAATGCAGAAGCAATTATACTCACCAGTGGGGCTTGGGGAAATGAGATTCCCTCTGTATTAGGTTTAGATTTAAATGTGACCTTTCAAAAGGCGCAAATAATGCATTTCCAATTAGAGAATTTGTCTACTGGAGAATGGTCAGTCGTTCTGCCTCCAACCAATCAATATATGCTAGCCTTTGAAAATGGACAAGTGGTAGCAGGCTCTACTTATGAAGAGCATACTGGTTATGATATTAGGGTAACAGAAGAAGGTAAAAAAGAACTGCTAGAAAATGCATTTAGTATTGCAAAAAGCCTAAAAGATGAGAAAATAAAGGAAGTAAGAGTTGGTTTTCGTCCATATACGCCTGACTTTTTACCTGTATTTGGTAAATTGAATGGGCAGGACGGTATTTATTTTGCAAACGGTTTAGGGGCTTCTGGTTTAACGGCTGGACCATTCGTTGGTTCGGAACTAGCTAAACTAGTATTAGGAAAAGAAACAGTGCTGGATCCTGAAAAATATACACCTAATTAGACTAGGCGTGGGGGAAGAGAAATGAGTTACTTACAAACAGAAGAAGTTAATGACATGACCGTAGTGGAAGCTTTGGAAAAAAACTTGGCAATTATTCGTTTTGATATGGATCGCCGAGTGGCATTTGTAAATGAGAATTTTGCGAAAGAACTTAAGTATACAGTAAGTGAAGTAATGGGGATGCATCACCGAGAATTCTGCTTTCCAAGCTTTGTGAACAGTCCGTCGTATGAAAAGCTTTGGAAGGATCTGTTTGCAGGTAAGTCATTTTTTAATAAGGTAGAAAGAAAAGACAAGCATGGCAAAAGTGTGTTTCTAGAAGCTTCTTATATGCCTATTTTTGGTAGTAATGGCAAGGTGCTTGGCGTCACCAAAGTAGCTACTAACGTAACGGAGCGCCACCAAATTTTAATGGGTGTCACAGAAGAGCTGAAGCATATGTCTGAGAATTTGAGCAACCGAGCAGAAGTAGGTATTAAAAGAAGTGAAAATCTTCTGGAAAGAATAGATGAAATCGCTGCTGGTTCTAAGGAAAACACCACTACATTAGATAATCTGCAAAAACAGGCCGATTCGATTAAAGGAATAGTTCAGACCATTAGAGAGATTGCTGCACAAACTAATCTTTTAGCATTGAATGCAGCAATTGAGGCAGCAAGAGCTGGAGAGCATGGACGTGGTTTTAATGTAGTAGCTCAAGAGGTTCGTAAGCTAGCTGGAAGAGTTGAGGCTTCCATCGTAGAAGTAAGAGAAAATATTGAAGGAATAGCGAAGCAGGTCGATAAGGTAACTGCGAGCAATAGCTACTCGCAGACAGTTATAGAAAAAAGCCAACAGGAGATACGAACTGCATTAGACGAGTTCAAGGATATTTCTACTGCTTCTGAAAAGCTCGAAAATCAGACTGCGGAATTCAGCAAACTTATTTAAAATTGTTTATAAGAAGAGGAACTTCAGCTAAATCTTCAATCACATAATCGGCAGAAGGAGCAGGCCAGTATTCATCCCTTTTCCAAATTGTTTTGAGTCCGACTGTTTTCGCAGCAATTATGTCGTTCGCAGGGTGATCGCCGATATATACAGCTTCTTCTGCTTTAACACTAAGCTGCCTAAGAGCCTTTTCAAAAATGCGAGGATTGGGTTTTTTCATTTCCTCCCATTCAGAAATTAATATAGTATCAAAATAAGTATTGATTTTTAAAGAAATAATATTATTCATTTGAAACTGTCCCTTTCCATTGCTGATTATTCCGAGCGATAGGGACAGTTTTTTTAATTGCTCTAGCATGGATATTAGATTGGGAAAGGGTACACAATATGTATGGAAGTTAGTTATGTAATGATTTAATAATTCTTGTTGGGAGATGCTCTGAATATTAAATTCTTGAATTAGAGATGCATAGACGAAATCTTTCCAAATATAACCTCGATTATCTAATTCTATAAAACGAGTACAGAAATCTTCCTTTTGAATATGGTCAAAGTGTGTATGAAGTTCGTCGTATTGACTAGAAATAAACCTTTTTAATGACTCATCTCTATTCAACATAGTACCATCTAAATCAAAAATCACGGCTTTGATCAATATATATACACTCCTTATTGTTTAATGATGATATAAAAACATGATACACTAGTATGTGCTAAAGGAGGTGACGTTTTTGAGTGAGTACTCCATTATTTATATTGAAGTTAAGCGAGAAATTGACTTCTATTTTCAGATGCAGCATATAGAATCTAGCTTTACGTTGCAGATGGACGGAAGGGAGATTGTCTCTGCTCAGCATCAATTTAAGTTCCAAAATGTTCACGACATATCCCACAAGCCCTTTTCATTTGGAGGGGGAATCTTATATTTGCATACCAATCAAGGCGTCTTTTCCTACAATATTAAAGAGAACCCCGCTTACTTTATAGAAGCCTTCAAAACATTAAAATCTTCATTCCATTAGAAACCAACCAAAACACATGACCTATTCATGTGTTTTTAAATTGCCTTTAATTGTTACAGGTGCCTGGCACCTGTAACAATACATGTAACAATACATGTAACAATTGAAATATATGAACAGAATTTTAAGAATGATAGAACTTTTTTATATTATTGTAAAAGAATTTTTCCGTGCTATAATGAGAGCATTCAAATAGTACCTACTCGTATAATCTCAGGAATATGGCCTGCAAGTTTCTACCGACTTACCGTAAACAAGTCGACTATGAGTGACAATGGATAAAGGAATTGGGACACAATAGTGTAACCATTTCTTTTATTATTCGATTAATAACTCGAATGACATTGCTCCACTCGTAAGGATGGAGCTTTGTCATTCGAGTTTTTTTGTATCTCAAATATAAGGAAAGAAGGAATTCCATTGAAATTATTAAAGGATAAAATTGTAGAAGAAGGTAAGGTTTTATCGAAAGATGTTTTAAAGGTGGATGCATTTTTAAATCATCAGATTGATCCTGTAATTATTAAAGCTATAGGAGAAGAGATAGCAGATCGCTTTGCAGAAGCTGGAATAACAAAAATTTTAACGATTGAATCTTCAGGGATTGCTCCTTCTATGTTTGCAGGTTTAGAGCTTGGTGTTTCTGTTGTATTTGCAAGGAAAAGTAAGTCTGTGACCCTTTCCGGAAATTTGCTTACTTCTAAAGTTCATTCCTTTACTAAAAATGTGACAAGCGATATTTCGGTATCTAAGGATTTTCTTCAAGAGGGTGACGTTGTGTTAATCATCGATGACTTCCTTGCTAATGGACAAGCAGTTCTCGGATTGCTTGAGATTATTGATCAGGCTGGAGCAACTACAGCTGGTGTTGGAATTGTGATTGAAAAAGGATTCCAACCAGGAGGAAAACTAATTCGTGAAAAAGGTATTCGTGTAGAATCTCTTGCTATCATTAAATCCTTGGAAAATGGGACTGTAGAATTTCTAGAAGGAACACCTACATATGAATAATATATTTAAAAATACTACACTTGGATTACAGCATGTGCTTGCTATGTATGCCGGAGCAGTAATTGTTCCGCTAATCGTAGGGGGAGCTCTTGGTCTTAGTTCAGAGGAATTAACATATTTAGTTGCCATTGACATTCTAATGTCTGGTGTCGCGACCATTTTGCAAGTTATGAGCAATCGATTTTTCGGTATTGGTTTGCCAGTCGTGCTAGGATGTACATTTACTGCAGTAGGACCAATGATTGCAATTGGAGGAGAATACGGAATATCTTCTATTTATGGTGCTATTATTGTTTCCGGAATAGTTGTTATTTTAATCAGCGGCTTTTTTGGTAAGCTAGTTAGGTTCTTCCCACCAGTAGTAACTGGTTCAGTAGTAACTATTATAGGAATCACCCTAATCCCTGTAGCTATTAACAACATGGGTGGTGGCGATGGGGCAGAGGATTTCGGTTCCATTCAAAACGTTCTATTATCATTTGGTACATTAATATTTATTGTATTGTTATACCGTTTCTCTACTGGTTTTATAAAAGCTATTTCTATATTAATAGGTATTATTGGAGGAACAGTTGCTGCTTATTTTATGGGTATTTTAGACTTTACTGCGGTAAAAGAAGCTGATGTGTTCCATATGATCCAGCCATTATATTTTGGGATGCCGACTTTTGAGTGGTCTCCTATTATTACCATGACATTAGTAGCTATTGTTTCATTAGTAGAGTCAACTGGGGTATATTTTGCTCTAGGGGATATGCTAAATAAAAAAATTCAAAAGGAAGACTTAACTAAAGGGTATCGTGCTGAAGGAATTGCTGTTTTACTAGGCGGTATCTTTAACTCGTTTCCATATACTACATTTTCACAAAATGTTGGGCTTATGCAAATCTCTGGTGTTAAAACACGTAAAATTATTTACATCGCGGGTGGGATGCTAATATTCCTAGGATTTATACCTAAGATTTCTTCCCTTACTACCATTATTCCAGAGGCAGTATTAGGAGGGGCTATGATTGCCATGTTTGGTATGATTGTTTCTCAAGGAATTAAGATGCTAAGTACTATTATTGCAGACTCAGAATCACCTGATAATGCAATGATTATTGCATGTTCAATAGGTATCGGCTTAGGAGTTACGGTAGTACCTGACTTATTTGTGTCCTTACCTGACAGTGTGCAAATTTTGACGAGTAACGGAATTGTGGCAGGAAGCTTCACAGCTATCGTATTGAATATATTATTTAATATGATCCCTACTAGAAAGAAAATATAATAGATTCAGAATAATCAATGCTTCTCCTCCAATAATGCTGTATGATAAAAATAACAACATGTATTGGAGGAGTATTTATGTTAGTCACTACAACGCCTACTATTGAAGGAAAAACAATTGAAACGTATCATGGCATAGTGTCTGGAGAGGCCATTATGGGAGCAAATGTCGTACGAGATCTCTTTGCCTCAGTTACAGATATTGTTGGAGGTAGAAGCTCTGCCTATGAAAATAAATTATCCCAAGGTCGTGAAATTGCAATAGAGGACATGAAGACCCTTGCTAGCAAGTTTGGAGCTAATGCTGTAATTGGTGTAGATCTTGATTTTGAAACAATCCGTGAGGGCATGATGATGTGTGTGGCAACTGGAACTGCCGTTACATACAGAGACTAATTGGTTACAGTCAAAAGTCGTAAACCCATCCTAGGGTTTATGACTTTTTTATTTTTGCCGAGTTCTTTCTTCCTAATAAAATCAGATCAAACTTAATAGATATAGTCTGCTATATTTTTTAAAATACTATAGAACTATATAAAAATCTATTCCGTATGTCGAAATAATATGGGAGATAGCGTTTAATTTATAATTTGAGAGGTAAACATCATGAGAATTAGAGATTGGAATCGTAGTTTACAGGTTCGTTTATTTGGTGAATTTTTTAGTAATTTAAGCTTTTGGATGGTCTTTCCGTTTTTAGCTATATACTTTGCGGATGAGTTTGGGGCAAGTATGGCAGGATTGCTGCTTGTCATATCCCAAATATTTTCCGTTGGTGCTAATTTAATCGGTGGTTATTGTGCGGACCGATTTGGTAGAAGGACGATGTTATTTTTTTCTGCAACCGCAGAAGGTTTTGCTTTTATTTTATTTGCCTTCGCCAATTCACCTTGGTATGAATCACCGACACTTAGCTTCGTAGCCTTCACTATCGCAGGTATGTGTGGTTCATTTTATCACCCGGCAAGTCAAGCAATTGTTGCTGATGTTGTGCCAGAAAAGGATCGCAGTACGGTTTTTTCCGTATTCTATACATCTATTAATATATCTGTCGTAATTGGACCGATAGTAGGGGCAGTCCTATTCTTTAATCATCGCTTTTTATTGCTTTTAGTATCAGGTATTCTCTTCTGTTTAGTAGGCTTAGCATTACGTTTTCTGACGGAGGAAACATTACCAGATGAGGTAAAACAACAGTTAAAAGAAAGTGGCGGAAACGGCTGGGTTCAAGTAGTGCTCAACCAAGTGAAGGCATACGGATTGATAGTAAAGGACAAAGTGTTTTTCCTATTTATAATAGCTGGGATTTTGCTAGCGCAGACGTATATGCAGCTAGATATGCTTATTCCTGTTTATATGAAGGATGCCATTGATGTCCAGGTTCTTGGTAATTTATTTGGCAGGGAATGGACAATTACTGGAGAAGGTTCTTTCGGTATTCTGTTATCTGAAAACGGCTTATTAGTAGTCATTTTCACGGTGTTTGTAACTCGTTGGATGACGAAATATCCAGAACACAAGGTATTCTTTTTTTCGTCGCTCTTATATGCTATTGCTATGCTCATCTTCCCAATGACTGCTAACTTCTGGGTTTTCCTGTTTGCTATGGCTGTGTTTACATTAGGAGAACTAGCTACAGTAGGATTGCAGGAAAGCTTTGTATCAAAGCTTGCACCAGAGGATATGCGGGGTCAATACTTTGCGGCAGCTAGCTTACGATACACAATAGGCAGAACAATTGCCCCGCTTGTTTTACCACTTGTTACTTGGATCGGTTTCACTTGGACGTTTGTTATACTAGCAGTACTGGCACTGCTTAGTGGGTTCATATATCTGCTTACGTTCAAGGAATATTATAAAAGACAAGCGAAAAATAATTAAGTTGAAGGGTACTTGTTATATAGTGGTAAGAGCGAGGAAGATAAGCCTTCACTAATATGTAAGAGAAGGAGAGGGCTTTTCGCTCTCTCTTTTTCATTTTCCGATAAATTGGACAAGGGCTGGTCTCCATTGGAGACCAGCCCTTGATTTTGTATGAGGTAAAACATAATCTTTGAATTTTTAAATTTCATCCCGAATGTTCGGGGAATAATTTCCATGAAAGACTTAAGCTTTCAATGCCGCGGTAAATTGTTCCACTGGTTGTCTTCTAACCTAAGCAACGTAAACCCTTCCTGCTTTTACGTCCTTGCGACCCTATAGTCGCTCCAGTGTGAATAAGTATGTTCAAAAACACGTTAGTAGAATGCCAGATTTCTCTTTTATGTCCTACCTAAATTGTTAACAACCTATAATATATCATATTTGTTATTGATGGTCAACAAAATTGTGATAAACTATTCTAAACTATAACAAGGTTGGTGGGAATATGGAAGTTTGGGACATGCTAAATAATTTTAGAGAGAGAACAGGGATGACTCATATTCGAGGTGAAGAAATGGAGGAGGGTACATTTCATGAAGTAGTCCATGTTTGGATTATGAATGATGAAGATCAGCTTTTGATTCAAAAACGTCAGCCATGGAAAAAGGGATGGCCGAATATGTGGGATTGCGCAGCTGCAGGCTCAGTTTTGACAGGAGAAACTACTGAAATTGCAGCAGTGCGAGAAACAAAGGAAGAGCTAGGAATTGATATAGATCTGGAGCAGGCAGATATTTTATTTACGGTCAAATTTCCTAGGGGCTTTGATGACAATTACCTAATAAGAAAGAACGTGAAGATAGAGGATTTAATGCTTCAATACGAGGAAGTGGCAGATGCCAAATGGGCAACTATAGAGGAAATTAGAGAAATGGTTAACCGAGGAGAGTTTATCGCTTATCACATATTAGAAAATGTCTTTGAAATAATTGAATCGAAAATTTCCTTGAGAAAAGCAAAGATGGAAGATGCTGAAGAACTATATGAACTTCAAAAACAAGTTTTCTTACCACTTTATACAAAATATGAGGATCATCAAACAACCCCTGCATTGCAAAGCTTTGAAAGATTCAATGAGCGCCTACTTCAAGGGACATTTTATAAGATTTTAGAGGCTGGTAAATTAGCTGGTAGTGTACATGTGTACAAAACAGCGCCAAATATCATGCGATTACATATGATTAATATTTTAGATAGTTATCAGGGAAGAGGGCTGGCTCAGAACGTGATGAAACGTCTAGAAATGATTTATCCAGAGATTAACAGCTGGGAGCTTGATACAATTCTTCAAGAAGAAAGAAATTGTTATTTATATGAAAAGATGGGCTATGTTCGAAATGGTAAACAAAAGGTTCTCAACGAAAAAATGACCATTATTTCCTACGAAAAGCATGTTGGTCTTGCCCAATTACAATCATTATAGGAGAAGAAGCGATGCCAGAAATTAACCATCAAACGTATATCAAAGCAAGTATAGATAAAGTATATAAAACTCTTTCAACTGCAGAAGGTTGGAACGCTTGGTTCACCAATCAAACTTCTCTTCATATGGAGCAAGACGGCACGGGGGAAATTCGCTTAAAATGGGATGGATTTGGTCAGGAAAAGCTGGAACTAGAGGATGGCGGTAGAATTTTGAGAGCTGTTAGGGACGAATCCTTTGTTTTCCAGTGGTCTCCGGGCGAGTTGGTCACGACCGTGGAATTTAAATTAGAACCGTATCAAAAAGGAACACTTATTATGTTGAAAGAAGTGGGCTATTCCAATTCAGACAAGGATATAAAAGCATGCATTAACTGTGCGGTGGGATGGGGAGAGGCCATGACGCTTCTTAAAATATATTTGGAAGAGGGAATTGTATACAAGGAAGATTTGTAAGGATTAATTATTTGAACACCTTTATTTAAAAGCAAAGCTTAAGCGTAGACAATGTTGAAACTAAGACTTTGTCTACGCTCACCGGATGTCATTTTAATAATTATCCTATTGTTACAGATGCAAAAAATTCCTGATATAACTCTTGAAGAATTTTGTTTTCATTGCTTTGATGAACGCCAAAGGAAAGGCTGACCTCCGATGATCCTTGATTGATCATTTCGATATTAGCACCAGTCCTAGCGATTGCAGTAGCAGCTCTAGCAGCAAGTCCTGTACTATTGTTCATTCCTTCTCCAACTATTACAATCATGGAAAACTCGTGACGGAAGTGAGCATCCTCTGCATGCAGCTCCTCCGTAACCCTTTTTATGATTCTATTTTCTTTTTCAGGTGTCAGTTGGTGGCTTCGGAAGATAACCGATATATCATCTAACCCAGAAGGAGTATGCTCATAGGAAATATGCTCTTCCTCTAAAATTTGTAGTAGCTTACGCCCAAAACCAATTTCCCGGTTCATCAAATATTTACTTACATATAGAATAGAAAATCCACTGTCTGCGGAAATTCCAGTAATCGGGCGACGATTAACTTTTCGGGAAGAAACAATTTTCGTACCAGGTGCCGATGGATTGTTCGTATTCTTAATGCAAACGGGAATTTTAGCCTTATAAACAGGCATTAATGCCTCGTCATGAAACACAGAGAATCCAGCATAAGAAAGCTCGCGCATTTCCCGATATGTAATTTCCTCGATTTCAACTGGACAGTTCACTACCTTAGGGTTGGCGCAAAAAACAGAATCTACGTCTGTGAAATTCTCATAAAGTTCCGCTTTTACGGATGCAGCTAAAATTGATCCGGTTATATCTGAACCACCTCTTTCAAATGTACGGAGCAATCCATCCTTCGTGTAGCCAAAAAATCCTGGGAAAACAATTACTTCTGCTGTATTTTGTAAGTTATTTTGAAGATTTTCGTAAGCTTCTGGCAAGGCAATCGCCCGTTCAGGAAAGTCATTAATCACCAATCCTGCTGATTTAGGACACATATATCTTGCTGGGATACCGATACTAGTGAAATAAGTAGAAATTAGCTTCGCATTATTGTCCTCTCCACTGGCTTTAATAGAGTCTACAAATAATTCCTTATTTGAATGATCCATAGAAAGCCTGGATTGCAAATCCTTCTCAATCACATCACAAATGAGCAATTCTAAGTTCAGCCCTAACGCAATTTCCTTATACCGGTCTATTACAGCGTGTAGGCATTGCTCTGTATTTTCTCCATTTAAAGCTACGTAGGCAAGGTTAATCAATAAGTCTGTCACCTTCAGATCTTGTTCGAAACGTTTGCCAGGAGCAGAAACCACTACATATTTTCTTTTGGAATCAGCTTCTATGATGCTAGCGACCTTTTTAATTTGTTCTGCGCTAGCTACTGAAGTGCCTCCAAATTTACTTACGATCATCTCATCAAATCCTTACTTTTATGTTTGTTTGTATTTATGGAAAAAACAAATGATTTTATACAGTGTACAAATTTTAAACTTATACGTCAATATGTAAGGCTTAATTTCTTTAAAATAATCACTCATAATATGTATGATTAATTTTTTAAACTTAATATAGTTCGTGTTTTGGTTGCGTTTTACTAAAAATGTCAAAGTTACAACACAAAAAAATTATAAATACGAATGATTAAATATTTTTTTATTTTTGAAAATAGCTTTATATCAAGGTTTATAAGCGTTGTAAAAAAATGATAGCGTTTCCAAGTTTTCAAACTATATTGACAACTGAAAATAACCTAAGTATGATAGGTTTAATTCAATAAGCGTTAAACGATTTTGACAGAGATAAGCTTTGCATTTTGTAAATCTACAGAGAGCTGATGGTTGGTGCAAATCAGTGATTTCGTATGTGGAGTAGCACTCTTGAATCGGTGAACTGAAAAAAGTAGGCTCATCCGTGAATGCGCGTTAAGCATATGAACTAAGAGGCTGCAGAACGTTTGCAGTAAATTTGGGTGGTACCGCGTGAGTTTTTTAGCTCTTCGCCCCTTACATTTTATGTAGGGGACGAAGGGCTTTTTTGTTTTTAAAAATAAGGAGGAGAAAAATTATGCTTCAAGATCAAACCATTTTACGTATTCCAGGACCTAGTCCAATTCCACCAAGTGTGCAAAGAGCCATGAACCAATCAATGATTGGTCACCGGGGCAAGGAAACCTCGGATATGCTTAAGAAAATTGCTCCAGGCTTGAAAAAAGTTTTTGGCACGACTCAAGAAGTCGCCATTATTGCAGGGAGTGGAACAGCTGGACTAGAAACGGCAGTTGTAAATGTCGTGAAGCCAGGAGAGGAAGTGCTTGTTGTCGTAACAGGTGCCTTTGGAGATCGTTTCACTAAAATATGCGAAGCGTTTAACATTAAAGTTCACGTATTGAATGTTGAGTGGGGAAAGGCATTAAACCCTGAAGAAATAAAGGCTTTTCTAGCAGGGCATCCAGAAATAAAAGTAGTCTTTTCAACTTATTGCGAGACATCTACTGGAGTATTAAATCCAATTGATAAGCTAGCTTTAGCAGTTCAAGAGGTTTCAGATGCATTAATAGTGGTAGATGGAGTTTCTTGTGTGGGAGGAGTAGAAACAAAAATGGATGAGTGGGGAATCGATGTAATGGTAACTGGTTCTCAAAAGGCATTCATGCTTCCAGCAGGATTAACCTTTGTAGCTGCTAGCGAAAAAGCTTGGAAAGTCATTGAAGAAAACGATCAGCCTAGATTTTATTTAAGTCTAAAAAAATATAGAGATAATTTATTGAAAGATACTACACCGTTTACACCTGCTTTGTCATTGTTATTTGGGCTGGAGCAAGTTTTAAGTTTATTAGAAGCAGAGGGGCTAAACAATGTATATTCTCGACATGCACTAATGAAGGATATGACACGCGCTGCTTTCAAAGCATTAGGCATACCTTTATTGACTTCAGATGAAGATGCTTCTCCAACAGTTACTGCGGTTCAACCGGAAGATTTTGATGCAGAGGAGTTCCGTAAGATTCTGAAAAAAGAATTTGCTATTTCTATTGCAGGAGGCCAGCAGCATTTAACCGGCAAGATTTTCCGCATTGGGCATATGGGATATTGCTCTCCAGCAGACCAGTTACAAATCATTAGTGCAATTGAGGTAGCTCTTAAGAAACTAGGTAAGAATATCGAGCTTGGAAAAGGTACAGCGGCAGCACAGCAAGTCTATTTGGCTCAATAAAAGACTTAATCATTTCAAAGATAAAGGAGAAGAAGATCATGGCATACAATATTTTAATCAGTGACCCACTTAGTGAGGATGGTATTTTTCCATTAAGAGAAGCAGATGGCTTTAATATAGTAGTAGATACAGACTTAACTCCCGATCAACTAGCAGAAAAAATTGGTGAATTCGATGCGTTGCTTGTACGTAGTCAAACTCAAGTTACCCGTGAAATCATCGAAAAAGCAACAAATTTAAAAATTATTGGTCGCGCAGGGGTGGGTGTAGACAATATTGATCTACCTTCAGCAACTGAGCGCGGAATTATTGTAGTTAATGCACCAGATGGCAACACAAACTCTGCAGCTGAGCATACTATTGCAATGTTAATGTCTCTTGCCCGTAAGATTCCACAAGCATTCCATTCATTGAAAAATAAGAAATGGGATCGTAAAACTTATATTGGGGTAGAGGTAAAGAACAAAACATTAGGTGTCGTTGGATTTGGTAGAATCGGTCAAGAGGTTGCGGTTCGTGCGAAAGGTCAACGAATGAATGTAATTGCTTATGACCCTTTCTTAACTCCCGAAAAAGCAGAAAAGCTAGGTGTGCAATTTGGTACGGTTGAGGATGTAATTAAAGCGGCTGATTTTATCACCATACATACTCCATTACTAAAAGAAACACGCCATCTCATTAATAAAGATGCATTTGCAAAAATGAAAGATGGTGTACAAATCATCAACTGTGCTCGTGGAGGAATTATTGATGAAGAGGCTTTATACGATGCAATCTTGTCAGGCAAGGTTGCCGGAGCAGCACTAGATGTGTTTGAAGAAGAACCATTCGTAGAACATAAACTTTTAACATTGCCGCAGGTCATTGCTACTCCTCACTTAGGGGCGAGTACAGTAGAAGCACAAGAAATTGTAGCAATAGACGTGTCATATGATGTAGTAAGCTTTTTAACAGAAGGAATAGTCAAAAATCCAGTTAACTTGTCCTCTGTACCGAAAGACGTATTAGCAAAAATTGAGCCATACTTCAATCTTACTGAACAGTTGGGCTCATTTCTCAGCGACTTAACTGAAGGCCCTCCAGAAGAAATAAATATTACTTATGCTGGAGAGCTCGCTAATTTTGATGCGCGACCATTATCCCGCAATGCGGTAAAAGGTCTGTTGAAAAGCAAACTAGGTGAATCTGTTAATGACGTAAACGCTAAGTTCCTTGCGGATCGGCTAGGAATAACAGTAAATGAATTAAAAACTCCAAAATCAAAAGGATTTACTAGTCTCATTACTGTAGAAGTGAAAACGGCTACAGGGTCAAGAAAAGTTTCTGGTACATTATTAAATGGACTTGGTGGACGTATCGTTCGTGTAGATGATTTCATCGTAGATGTTGTGCCTGCTGGGTATTTATTGTTTATCCGTCATAAAGACCAGCCTGGTGCAATTGGACGTGTAGGTATGCTGCTTGCAGAGGAAGGTATCAACATTGCAACTATGCAGGTTGGACGCTCAGAGGTCGGTGGAGATGCAATCATGATGCTTACTATTGACAAACATGTAGAAGTTAAGGGAATTGAGAAATTAAAAGCACTAGCAGATATATATGATGCAACTCCAATTGATTTGTAAGATGGTAGATTTCCGCTTTAGTCGGACGCTTTCCGTGGGGTGAGCGTTAAGCCATCACCGTCGCTTACGCGTCGTTAGTGATGGCTTATCTGTCTCCCTGATCCCACCGGAGTCGCCGCCTGCTGCTCCAATCATGGAGTGCGAAGTAAGGGAAGAAGTAGTGTGAATTCATTCATGAATAAATTACATGATTATGAGAATCGATCCACTACATTTTATATGATATGTATAAACAATAAATGGTAGATTTCCGCTTTAGTCGGACGCTTTCCGTGGGGTGAGCGATAAGCCATCACCGTCGCTTACGCGTCGTTAGTGATGGCTTATCTGTCTCCCTGATCCCACCGGAGTCGCCGCCTGCTGCTCCAATCATGGAGTGCGAAGTAAGGGAAGAAGTAGTATGAATTCATTCATGAATAATAAATTACGAACCAATACATTAGGAGATTAGTATAAATGACTATTTAGACAAGCTTCTAGCAAATCATTGGCGTATTGTTTCAAAATGTCTAGTGACATTATAGTTGGTAACCCAATGTTATGGTATTAACTTTAAAATCCTATGTAATTACATTAATTTTGGAAAGCGAATATTAAATTAAAACACCCGTTAGCTTAACAAGTAAACACTAATTTTCAACTATTTTGTTTTCTGTTCCATTTACAATTCTCTTTATATTTTGTCTATGCAGAATGATTATTGATAAGCTTATTAGTAGAGAAAGTGCTATCATAACTTTATCTTCAAATATAAGACTGTAAATGAATAATGCTATACTAGCCAACATTGAACTTAGTGATACATATTTAGTAAATAGCAAAGTTAACACAAAAACAACAAAACCAACAAAAACACCTGAAGGAATCAAAAACAAAAAAACTCCAGTTGCTGTCGCAACAGCCTTTCCTCCTTTAAAACTAGCAAAAACAGAAAATATGTGCCCTAATATGGCTAATAAACCAGATACAATAGGGTTAACTGTAGAACCAAGTATTAGGGGAAGTAAACAAGCAAATGTACCTTTTAATATATCAGCAATTGCAACAATTACTCCTGCTTTTATGCCTAAAACTCTATAAGCATTAGTTGCACCAAGATTACCACCCGTAATCACGAATATCTTTCTTATAAAATATTTTGCCGATTACTAAAGCAAAAGAGATTGAACCAATTAAATAACTTAGAATCAAAGTTAAAATGTTCAAAGTGTTATCTCCTTACATAGTTTGTTAAGTAAGTATTTCTATTTATTGCACATGATTTCCTGCAATCCATCTTACATTACCTGCTGCGTTAGTTCAAAATAATTTTCACCTTACAATATATCAATTCTTACTGGAGCAAAGCACTATATTTACTACCCGCAACGATTTCCTTGGCACCCTTTTTTGTCCATTCCAAAATAGAAATATCTGGATTATTTTCAATATAACTTTCAGTGATTAGATAACCTATTTTGTAATTCGAGAATCTCGGAATATCTTTACGTTTATTGCCATAAACCAATTTATCGTAAATAATAAAATCCATAGATTTGCCATATACGCTTAATTCTTCTAACACCTTAGCCTCTTCATCATTAGATAATGGCTCTTTCCAAATGACTTTTGTTTCAGGGTATACAATACTTGCAAAGGAATCTGCTTTACCTTCCTGCATGGTTAAATCTAAAATGTTATACTCGATTGGTACACTATTATGCAAAATATTAACCGTATGATGATACTCGTGAGCCACCGCATACTTTACGGTTTCTTCTGAAACGGATGGGTCAATCATAAGCAAAAAATCACTTTCAGAAAATGTCATCCCACTCAATCCTCCCCCTGTATTAATGAGATGCCATTCCTCAGGATTAACTGGAAAAATATAAATATTTGTATCTTTACCTGATAACAGTTCTGCCGATTTCAATATGGCTTCCTCTATCCACTTATTAATTTGTTCTTGATTTTCAAGTAGCTCATTCGTATTTTTTTTTAACTGTTCTATTTCCAAAGATGGTGAAAGCGGGTCGCCTAATGTTATATCATTAATAGAAGATTGCTCCTTAAACGGTACTAATACATACTTTGTATAGATAGATTTTTTATCAAGCTCAGGATTCTCACTAATTGTTGTTGCGTATTCCATCACTTCATCGAAAAATGAAATAATTTTAAACTCCTGTCCTTTATATGAAAAATGGTAAGTAGTTTCCATAGAAGTATTTTTATCATCCACTATCTCATGTTTCTTTTCCTGTATTCCTTTGTTTTGTTCTTCACCATCTATACAACCCGGTATAAAAAAAACAAGTAACAGTAAATTTGATAATTTTATCAAACGTCTCATTCTATCCCCCATGTCCTTTTCTAAGATACAGAAAAGGATTTATATATCATTGATACTCTTCTTCCACTAAACCGCTCCTCGTGGCCAAATATTTACATACATTAACTTATTCAATACAATCGCAATAAAACCTTCTTATTGAACTAAACTGCACCGTTAGTTCAATAAGGATGTTTCTTCATTACTACTTTTAAAGAAACCCTCTGTATACAAATGGTCCTCTTCAGCATCTACATTTGGGTACTTAGTAAAAACTGATTCAAACTCACCACTATCGGTAAGGTAATCAATGACTTCAACAATTCGTTCTCTAGTTGCAATATCAATTAGAACCATATCGCTTGCTTGAAAGTATGTTCCATTCATACATTCGCCTGTCTGTTCATTTTTCTCTCTTAGTGACTGAATGTTTTTGTATGTGAAAAATGTTGCCATCCAAACAGAACGGTCTGGAAGAGTCACTTTGACATCAGTATTTACATCCTCAACATCCCATTCTTTAGATTCCCACTCTTCGGCTTCTATCCATATATTTCGATTGCTCTTTTCTATCATAATAATTCCACCTTTTAATTAGTTATTACACCTATGCTTGTTCAACTGACCTGCCCGGTTAGTTCAATAAGAAAAAAGAGTTGCATTTAGCAACCCTTGATCTTTAACTAAAGCACCCTTTTGATTAGATACATTTATTCACAAACTTTGCCGGTAATCCAAAACTCATTTCATTTATTACAAGAATGCTGCTTCTTGATGAAACTAAAGAAATCTTCTATATTGATGCGCTTAGCATTGATAGTTATAAAAAGTCTACTTAAAGTGCATAGTTATTTTTCCGATACCATTTTTGTATGATACATTTGCGAGCGCACCATTAACTAATGTATTTTGTGGTGGCAAATGTCCAATATCAACATCATAAATAAACGGAATATTATCATGATAAAAAATGTCCATCAAAACATCTTCTAGTTCATAATCTTTTGTTGGAGCATATCCACTTGATCTGCCAATTAACACTCCGTTAGTATTTTTAAACCAACCATTTATTTTCATCTGCCACAAAGCACGATAGATTTCAGCCGCACTCATTCCTACGCTTTCAAGATACCAGATAGTGCCTTGATCCTTTGTATACGTATCTAAGTATTCTTCCACTTGATCGAATGGTGTTCCATGAAGATTTTGTATTGTATTAATAACGCCTCCTAACAATCTTCCAGAAAAATGTTCATGTGTATTTATACTTTTCCATTCCGTTTTGGTATCAAAATAAAAACCTGTTGCTGGATTCATAAATACCTTCTCCCATGAGGATTGAAATTCAAAAGATGATTTTTGATTTATGATATCTCCATGATTCGCTGTCAGTACCTTATGCCAACTACTGCTCGTTTCATCTAATGTTGGTGCGGACATCTCCACAAAATTTATGCCATGTGCTGATGCATTACCTGTTATGGTGGTATAAACAAAGTTAATCGTACTTATATCCGAATAACCTAATATCCACTTAGGAGTATGTTTTTTAATTTTCTCCCAATCTAACAACGGAAGAATTTCTAAAGAAAATTGTCCTCCCCATGGTGGAATAATCGCTTTAATTGCCGGATCCGCTAATAGCTCCATAAATTCTTCTGCTCTTATTTCTTTTGTTGCACTTCTTGATTTCTCATCATTCCATACCGTTTTTGCTAGTTCTACTTTATACCCTAGAGATTCAATGTTACTTTTTGCTTTCTCTAATAATATATGTAATGGTTTCTCTACACCACTCGAAATTGCTGTAACAGCAATTTTATCGCCTTTTTGTAAAGCTTCTGGATATTTTATTATCACTTATCATCCCTCCTTATAAATATAAAAAAGCCCATCATCCCATAAGAGACGATAGGCTATACCTACGTGGTACCACTCTTTTTGATTTGTTTAATTAAAACAAATCCACTCAAAAACCTATTACGAGGTTAGCCGTTAAGACTTAAATATCAGTCTTACCACTCCTGGGCGAGTTGGGGAATTTATTGACTGCCTTTCACCAACCGACAGCTCTCTAATCAATAAATAATCCTTAATACTCCCAATCATTGTGTTTTCCTTAGTTTATATTTTTCCCATTTTACAATTTATCCATATTTTAGTCAATAAGTTCTTATTGGAATATTTATCTTTGGCAACTAACCTGCTCCTGCACCGTTAGTTTAAGTGTAACCCTTCACAATTTCTAGCTATTTTAACATAAGTATCAAAAAAAAATTACCTCTAAGTTAAACTAGAGAGGTGATTTTAAAATTTCTTTATAAATGTCAGTAACAGACTTTAATGTAACTGGACAGCAATGAATATCACACCATGAAGGAGATAACACTTTTCTGTCGTAGCTTTAAAATAAAGTTTGATTAAAAGATATCCTTTTAACCCTAAAAAACAGCAAATAAACAAAGTAACCCGTCTTGACTTAAAATATCAAACTTTATTTAAAACTTACACTTAAATGGAAAATAAAAACAGCCTGTCTTTAATAATAATTTTGTTTTAAAGAATGTTGTAACTGGACAAAAAGAGGGACATTAATTAGCGATTATTCCACTACTTTGCTGTCGATGCTTCATTGCAAGTAAAACGAGTAGTGAAAAGGCAAGAATACTGTTAAATGAGCATTCTTGCCTTTTCAAATTTTATAATTTTTTAGCGATAAAAGACTTATAGAAAGAGAGCATTATTTTATTTTTTCTAAAATACCGATTAATTCATGCAAGCTTTCAATAGTGTAGGTTGGCTGTACTTCTTCTGAGACAGGCTTGTTTTCACGATTGATCCAGACGGATTTGATTCCTACACGGGATGCTCCGAGGATGTCGGTCATTAAATTGTCACCAACCATTAATACTTCGTCTTTTTCTACATGAACGAGCTCAAGTGCATGTTCAAAAATGGAAGGATCAGGCTTCCCCTTTCCGAAGCCGCCAGAAATTAGAATATGTTCGAAATAGGGTGCAATTTCTGGTGTAATTTCAAGTTTGGTGTTTTGTAGGCTTGGAGAGCCGTTCGTCATTAGAAGCAATGTATAGTTATCCTTTAATAAGTCTAGCACTTCAAATGTTTCTTCATATACAAATGGGCTTTCCTTGCGCATACGGGGAAAATATATTGCCAGTTCTTCTCCGAGTGCAGCATCTTCCACGCCGAGCTTATCTAAACCGTTTGTCCAGGACTGCTTTTGATAGTCAGCAATCAGTGCCTTCATCTTTTGAAAGTCTTCTCCTGGATCATCAAATATTCCCCATAATCCTTCGAAAGGATTAATGCCAATCATCTGTGTGAAGGGACGTGTTTCGTATGAATCGTATAACTGGCTTGCCGATTCACGAACGGCTTTTTCTAGCTCTACAGTATTCACTGCTACCTTAGTAGCGGCATAATCACATGTTTTCTGAAAAGCCGTTGCTACGCTCTTTTTGTCCCATAGTAGTGTGTCGTCCAAATCAAAAAATATAGCCTTTGTCTTCATCTATGTACCCCCTCCACTAACTTACTTATTACTTTACCTTAGTGAAGGGAGGTATGTCACTAGGGTTGATTAAAATGTTAATAATGTATTGAGAGGGCCTTCTGAGCGAATTATATCCTCGATTGATTTAATGGCAATGGGAAAGTAAGGGAAGCCATATACATAGGGTGTTATTTCGTAGAGCTGAAAGTAAATGACAATAGTATGATCCGCTAGATAATAATCTTGGTCTGGTCGGATAGCAGTGAAATCTTCCAGAAGAGGAACATCCCATGCTTCTATTTTCTTCGAAATGATTTGAGATAATCTCTCCACATAATTACTATTGGGTTTAAACAAATCCTTTAATGCGTATTGCTTACCAGTGGTAGTATCAAAGGTTAATGATTTAGTAATCGTCAATCCATGAGCTCCTCCAGTAAAGGAATACACGGTGAGGCTTAAGCTTAAAATATTTCGCTCGTTCGTCTTAATTTCGTAGGTGCCTACCATTTCCACTAAATATTCATTATAGAAGCCTTGTTCGATTAGCATATTATTTAATAGAGAAACTATGTCTCCATTAATCTTTTTTTCTGCAGACGAATGAGGTAAGTTAGTAATATGAGGATAATTGACAGAAATGTTAGGTTTTGAATGGGAGATGTATTTGTTTGTAACGCAAACTGGAAAATCCACTGTTCACAACCTTTCAAGCATAATACTTATTATATGAATGAAGGGAGTTTCGTATGTTTTTAAAAAAAATAATGATTAGAAGCGATGAGAGTATTTTAGAAGGAGAATATCCATTCACTATACCGACAATCCGGAACTTTAGGGAACTTGAGCTTACAAATAGCGTCACCTTCTTTGTAGGTGAAAATGGAACTGGGAAATCCACTTTATTGGAAGCAATTGCTGACCAATGTGAATTTAACACAGCGGGTGGAGGAAGAAATAATTATTATGAGGTTGATGCTGCAGAAAGCTCACTAGGTAAATATGTGAAGCTATCATGGATGCCGAAGGTGACAAATGGGTTCTTCTTGCGAGCAGAGACATTTTACCAATTTGCTTCTCATGTTGAAGAAAGTGAAAGTATTAACTTTTATGGTGGGAAGTCTCTTCATGAGCAATCGCATGGCGAATCCTTTTTATCGTTGTTTTTACACCGTTTTAACGGTAGAGCAATTTATTTGTTAGACGAGCCGGAAGCTGCACTTTCACCACAGAGACAGCTGGCTTTTTTAAGAATTATGCATGACTTAATACAAGAAGAGGATTGCCAATTTATTATTGCTACTCATTCTCCGATTATATTAGGATTTCCAGATGCAACGATTCTCAGCTTCGATAACGGAGAAATTGAAGAAGTGGAATATGAGCAAACCGCTCACTATCAAACGACTAAATATTTTCTAGATCACCGGGAGAAATTTTTAAAGGAGTTATTGGAAGGTGATTAGATGCCTGTAATTATGAATTATATAGATGAAATGCTTTATACCATTGCTATTTTTTTACCTGTCCTAATTATCTGGAGGCTTATTCGTTGGAAGAGGCGAGGCTTTCATTTAAGGGAAGGTTTATATGAGTTAGGTGTATTATTTCTCATTGCAGTATTAGTTGGCTTGTTTTCTCAAACAATCATACCAAAGTATGGAGAGGAACAGGCTTATGTAAACAGTATCAATTTGGAATTGTTTCGAGTTTTAGAGGAAACGTGGAACGCTATCATATATTTAGGGTATTGGGAGCCTTTTTATATTAACTTCCTTGGCAATATTGCTCTATTTATACCTATTGGTTTTCTCTTTCCTCTTGTCTTCAAACGTATGGAGATTTTCCCCTTTCCTGTAATTATGGGATTTCTTATCTCGCTATTTATAGAAATCGTTCAAATTCCGCAAAATAGGAGCAGTGACGTGGATGATCTTTGGTTAAATAGCTCTGGAGCGTTAGTAGGTTATTTGATTTATTTATTGGTTAGAAGGAAATTTCCTGTTTTCTGTAAGGTGTTCAAGAAAAATCATGCAACGAGTTTATAAATTTCTCGTCCGGGGTAAATATTATTCGGAGAGAAAAAAGCAAGGAGACAACTAAGAATGATGATACAAAAAGATACACAAACAGAACAAAGAAGAGACAATATAATTGAAGACCTTGTAAACAAAGGTGTTTTTAAAATTGATGGAAAACAATTATATGAATTGAATTTTTACGAATTAATGAAGCAATATATAAATGAAGAGAAACAAACAAATTAGTGCCTAGTATAAGGCACTTTTTTAATTGCATTTATCTATTTATATGGCTAATGGTCGATAATAGAAATGTGGTACACTTGAGTCAAACACAGATGAGGTGGAGAAAAACTTGACAGCTATACAAAATTTAAATGAAACATTACAGAAAAAATGGGCAGAAGCAGAATTTGCCTTTGAGATGCCTATCCAAACACAACTTATTCCGCATATGCTTGACGGTTCAGATATAGTAGCAGAATCACCAACGGGTACAGGGAAAACACTGGCGTATGTGCTTCCTTTACTACAATTGGTAGATCCTTCAAAAAAGCAAACACAGGCATTAATAATGGTACCTTCTCAAGAGTTAGGAATGCAAATTGTCGAGGTATTGAGAGAGTGGGCTTCAGGTACTGTTGTCTCAGTTGCTCAGCTAATCGGTGGCGCGAATATTAACCGACAAATTGAAGGCTTGAAGAAAAAGCCGAATATAGTAGTAGGAACACCTGGTAGATTGCAGGAGCTTGTAAAGGTGAAAAAGCTTAAAATGCATGAGATTAAGACGATTGTGTTAGATGAAGGTGACCAGCTACTTAGTAGAGAGCATCGTACTACTGTTAAAGGATTAATAGATGCAACAGTTGAGAGACAGCTTGTCGTGACATCGGCAACAATAACAGAGGAAATTGAGCTAGTAGCAGAACGAATGATGAAGGAACCAATAAGAATTCATGTGTCAGCGGAGGAAGTCCCAGCAAAAGGTGAAGTCATTCATAGCTTTGTAAAAACAGAGACTAGAGACAAGACAGAACTATTAAGAAGGCTTTCGCATTTTAAAGGAATGAGAGGATTAGCATTCGTTAACAGTCTAGATCAATTACTGATGAAGGATTATAAGCTATCTTATCGAGATGCTCCAATTGCATCTCTTCATTCTGAAATGAAAAAAGAAGAGAGAAAAAAAGCATTGGACGACTTTAAAAATGGAAAAGTGAGCATTTTAATCGCTACAGATGTTGCAGCCAGAGGATTAGATATATCGGGACTAACTCATGTTATTCATGTAGATGTACCACATTCAATTGAGCAATACTTACATCGTTCAGGGCGTACTGGACGAGCAGGTAAGGATGGAGAGGTATTAACTCTTTTAACATATAACGACGAAAAAACTTATAAAAAATGGACAAAAGAGCTTCCAAGCAAGCCAGTCCAAAAAATATGGTATCGCGGTGAATTAATAGAGGGATCATCTAAAACAATCGATAAAAAGGGGAAATAATGTATGGATTTTCAAAAAAATCTAGAGGAATATGCTGAGTTAGTTGTTAAGGTAGGTCTAAATATTCAAAAGGGACAGCCGCTACTCATTAATACAACAACAGATACAATCGATTTTACAAGACTTATTGCTAAAAAAGCCTATGAAGCAGGGGCAAAAAGAGTAGAAGTAAACTATACGGATGAAGTAAATGCTCGATTATTTTACGATATGGCCCCGATGAAGCATTTCACGAAGTGCCAAAATGGGTTGTTGCTCAAAGAGATGAATTGATTGAAAATAAAGGTGCTTTATTGTGGATTGACGCCGATAATCCCGATCTTTTAGAGGGTGTGTCAATTGATCGTATTTCTAACTATCAAAAGGCTTCTGGTAAGGCTTTAGAAAATTACCGTAAAGCAGTGATGAATGATGTGATTACTTGGTCAATCGTAGCAATGCCATCTAAAAAATGGGCTGCGAAGGTTTTCCCTAAACTCCCAGAGTCAGAACAAATGGATGCATTATGGGAGCTTATATTTAATGTAGTACGCATTGGAAAAGGAACTGCAGTCCAACAATGGCAGGAACATATAAATAATTTAGAGTCACGAGCTGCATTATTGAACGAAAAGCGCTATAAAAAACTGCATTATACGGCAGATGGAACGGATATTGAAGTAGAGTTACCAAAGGAACATATTTGGCAATCAGGAGCTAGTAAAAATGCTCAGTCCGTGCCATTTATCGCTAATATGCCTACAGAGGAAGTGTACACTGCGCCGCTAAAAACAGGTGTGAATGGATATGTAAGCAACACTAAGCCTTTTGTTTATCAAGGAAATGTTATTGATGGCTTCAAATTGACGTTTAAAGATGGAGAAATTGTCCAAGTTCAAGCAGCCACAGGCGAGAAACTCCTACAAGAGCTAATTCAAACAGATGATGGCGCAAAATATTTAGGCGAAATTGCATTAGTTCCGCATGAATCACCTATCTCTGCATCGAATGTATTGTTTTTTAACACTTTATTTGATGAGAATGCCTCCAATCATTTTGCTATTGGAGAAGCATACCCAACCTGTGTAGAGGGAGCTCGTGGCCTTACTACAGAAGAGTTAGAAAAAATGGGTATTAATACTTCTATTGTTCATGAGGACTTCATGATTGGAAGTGGAAATATGGATATAACAGGTGAATTAGCAGATGGAACAAAAGAACCCATCTTCATTAAAGGTGCTTGGGCATTTTAAGGAGCTGATTATTGTTGAAAAGGTTGATAGGCATATTCATCGCCCTTTTTATAATATCTAATACTTACACAGTTGAAGCTAAGGGGAAAGAGGTGTACATTCCTTTAGGTGATTCTTTAGCAGCTGGCCAAACACCAAATCAGGCAATTGATGCTGGCTATACAGATTTAATCTCTCAGGAATTAAATAGAGCAAATCTGCTTGGGTTTTATTCTAAAGCCCTAGCTTTTCCCGGATATACAACTGCTGATGTCTTAAGAACTGTTCAAACAAAGGAAGCACAGGAGCTTTTGGCTAATGCAACACTAGTTACGATATCCGCAGGAGCTAATGATCTTTTAAGACTAGTACAGGTTAATCCTTCAAGTGGAATGGTCTCTTACAAACAGGTATCCGCTAATTTTGCACTTAATAATGTGAGAAAAAACATGGAGGCAATCCTGGAAAAAGTCCAAGCAGCAGCTCCGAAAGCTAACATATATGTAATGGGTTACTATTTTGCATATCCTCATGTGCATGATTCACAAAAGGCGGGAATTGGCAAAGAGTTAGATCAGCTGCATGCTATCCTTCAAACAGTTGCAGAGAAAAATGGAGCAACCTATATTTCGGTTGAAGAGTCTTTCAAAGGAAAAGAGAGTACTTTAATACCAAATGTTGCTGATGTACACCCTACCATGGAAGGTTACCGGCAAATGGCAAATTCGTTCTTTACAAAGTACAATTCACGTATGCTCGTATATGAACATGAGATGCCAAAGCCAAATCCTTTAACATTCGAGGAACTTATAGAAAGTCAACGTACAAATGCAAGTGGAAATTCTCAAGCTAAAGCAACAGTGTCCACTGGCTACCTATCGTTGACGAATGTAAATTTAATATCCAAAGTTTTTCAGAGGATTCTTTTATAGAGAATTTTGGAGAAAGTAATAATTCAAAAAAAGCAGGAGAAATCATTTGATTTCTCCTGCTTTTTTTTATTGGAGGTGACTAATAAGTCTTCTCCTTCTAAATAATAGTGCTACCTTGGAGAGGCTATAAAGAGCCCATATTAACATTAATAAGTTTCTAACTTAGTTCAATTAGCGTTTTACAGTTTTTTTGGATTTCATTGCTTTACGAACAAGAGGGTACACAACAGGTGCCCATTTAATAGCTGCTTTTACTAGTTTTCCTACTTTCATAATCAATCGCTCCTTGTTGTTCTATAATATCTTATTCCCATTTGAGGAGCTATTAAACATGCCGTAACACTTTGACTCCTTGTACGATATTCCATATAAGTAAAACTAGATTGATCACTGTATATAAACCCATAAAAATAAGAGCAGTAGTCATACTAGTCCACATGGAAGCAGAATCTCCAGTAAAGCCTAAAGGTAAAAAGTTTGCGAATATAGCCAGCATTAAGAGCACAAAGAAAATAGTAGGGATGATATGAGAAATTAATGAACGCTTAGCGTGGTACTTTACCTCTTTTTCCGATGTAAGGAAGTAAACGATAATCGGGAGAATGAAAGGGGCAAACAAAATAGAAAAATATGTTGATGCACTTAAAATTTTATTGGTATCCATTCATAGTCTCCTCATTATTATTACTTATCGCTCTCCCTACGGAAAGCATCCATCTATAGCTTATATCTAGTTATTCTAGTACAAATCTAACGAGAATATCCTTATATTCCTCTACTGAAGATATAGAAACGTATTCCTGATCACCGTGCCAGTCAGAACCGCTTGGTCCAAATTCGATAGCTACTGCACCCTTAGCTGCATAATAACGTGTGTCGGCCGCACCATGCTGTCCAAATAGAACAGTAGGTGTCTGTCTAATCGAATTACAAACTGCTAAAAGTTTTTGTATATACTTGTCATCTTCTTTATTGGTGATTGCTGGGGTGTGTCCTTGGAAGTGTATTTCACTACCAGGATATTTTTCTAAAAGATCTCTTAGTTCCTTTGTGATTTTCTCAGCGTCTTGTCCAGGAACAAATCTTAAGGAGTAACTAATAACACATTTATCAGGTACCATATTATAGCGATCTCCTGCTTCTATTTTTGCCAAGTTTAAGGAAGGATAATCATAATATTCATTGCTTGCCTCCATAAAAGAGCAATTTCTTAGTTCCTTATCGAATAATATTGCTTTTTCAATCGCATTATCTCCTTCCCAAGGACGGCTTCCGTGCGCGGCTTTCCCTTTTAAATGGATATCCCATTGTAAAATTCCTTTAGCCTGAAGACCGATATTAACATGAGTTGGTTCACCACAAATAACGAAGTCTCCACAATGACCTTGTTCAACTAAGTGTTTGGAGGTTTTTCCTCCTGTTTCTTCATCAGTAACTATATGTAGCTGGACTTTTTTTGTAAGCTTATGTTCATCTTGTGAGAGTATATAAAAAGCCTGCATCATTGCAGCAACGCCTGCCTTCATATCTGCAGAACCACGCCCATATAGTCTATCATCAATAATTTTTGGTTCAAATTGCTCGGGATTTCCTGGAACGACATCAATATGGCCATTCCATACGATAGTTTCCTCACCGGCTCCTATTTCAGCTACAAGCATTAGCTTAGTGTTTAATTCATAGGTTTTTGTTGATATGTTTCTCTTTTCTAGCCAGTCCTTACAGTAAAGCAGTGCCTCGTTAGCTCCGTTCAAATCATTACTCTTTATTTTGATTAAATCCATAAGTAAATTTATCAACCAAAACACTCCTAATAATAGATTTATTATTACTACTATAATACCTTTGGGGGTTGCAATATAAACATGTATCGGCTACAATGAACTCAAATCAAATAAATTCTAAACCACAAGGGGCGTCGCTATAGCGGCTGAGATAGTACCCTTAGAACCTGTAAGTTCATGCTTGCGTAGGGATGTGGATGGATACTGACAATCGCGCGATGTCTGGCTCTGTCCCGACGGCGTTTTTTTGTGGTCAAAAAAGGGGATTACAATGAGAAATCAGCGTGTCGTATTGTTAGTAGAAATAGCTATATTCGCAGCATTAGGTTATATAATGGATTTAATAGGATTTGGGATGCCACAGGGTGGAAGTGTTACCTTTGTGCTTGTACCCATTATTTTAATAGCATTTCGCCGTGGTATAGTGGCAGGTGTTGTGACAGGATTTTTGATTGGACTATTGCAGGTAGTTACGGGGCGCTTTTACCCGGCGCCATTATCCTTTGAAATAGTAGTTATTCAAGTAGGAATCGATTATTTTATTGCTTTTATGGTGGCGGGAATGGCAGGTCTATTAAGACCAGCATATATGAAAGCATTTGAAAATCAAAACAAGAAAAAAATGGCGATAGCAATTGTAATAGGTGCCTTAATTGCCTCATTTTTGCGCTACTTGGCACACGTTTTATCAGGGATACTATTTTTTGGTGAATTTGCTGAGGGAGAAAACGTAATTCTTTATTCCTTAATTTATAATTCTACTTATATGATTCCTGTGTTCTTGTTTGCCGCTTTTATTTGTGCGATTCTATTCGTAAAAGCCCCACGCCTATTAATGCCGAATTCATAAGATATATGATATGATAATCATACATCTAAGTGAAGAAGGGATCTTGTAAAGATGATAGCAAAAACAAATGAAGAGTTAGAAATGTTAAAAAAAATAGGCCAAATTGTTGCTGAAGTACGAGAAGCGATGAAGGCTGCAACTAAACCGGGTGTAACTACCAAGGAGCTAGATGAAATAGGCGGCGAGTTATTTAAAGAAAAAGGCGCTATTTCTGGACCTATGGGAGAGTATGATTTCCCGGGGTATACTTGTATAAGTGTAAATGAAGAAGTGGCTCATGGAATTCCAGGCTCCCGTGTGATTAAAGAGGGTGACCTTGTAAATATTGATGTATCCGGTTCATACGAAGGGTTTTTCGCAGATACTGGAATATCATTTGTAGTAGGCGAAGGGTACGAAGACAAGGAAAAACTTTGTCAAGTAGCGGAAAGTGCATTTAATCGTGCTATGCTGAAGGTAAAAGCAGGTTCTCGTCTAAACCAGATTGGTAAAGCGGTGGAAAGAGAAGCGAAGGATAATGGATTACATGTCATCATGAACCTAACAGGTCATGGTATCGGAAAGTCCCTGCATGAAGCACCCCAGCATGTCTTAAATTATTATGATGCTTGGGATCCAACAATTTTAAAAGAAGGTATGGTTCTAGCAGTAGAGCCCTTCATCTCAGCAAAAGCTGAACATATCGTAGAGTCAGGGGATGGATGGACGTTTGTAACTCCTGATAAATCTCTTGTTGCACAAATTGAACATACAATTATAGTTACAAAAGACGAACCGATTATTTTAACTAAATTAATTTAAATGAGTGAATTTCATTAAATAGCGCTTTTCTATAAAATACAAAATTTGTCCCTCTGTTAATTTAGCGGCAGGAGGCAATATAAAAAACACCAACGATTTAATTTTTCGTTGGCGTTTTTTTTATAAATAGAATTCCCGCTACTAAGACAGCGCTTAAAAACAGGGAAGCTGTTGAAATTAATAATTCATTAATATTATGACGGACTGCTATACCGATAAAAGCCCATATAAAAACTAATACAATAGCACGATCATCATAATGGTACCTAAAATGTAGAGCGATAGCTGTTGCCAATGTTAAGAAAATGACAACCCATAAGGAGGTTGTAATGCCAAAACCGCTAAATTCATAATAAGTAAGCACATAATCTAAATTTGCTAGCGTCGCAACAAAAATCCATCCCAAATAGATAGATATTGGCACTCGACTCTTCCAATTGGACTCATTGCTGGAATAAGTTAGATATAGTAAGAATAAGAACCAAAGTAGGGCAATGATTGTAATGAGGGCAAAGCTAAATTTTTCATAATGCCATAGTAAAATCCAAGAGATATTGAATATACATGTTGCTAAAAATAATAATACTCTACGTAGGGGTATCTTCTGTTGATTTCTATATTCTCTTATAACATTCCAAATCCAGAATGCAAGTAATATATAAATAAAGATCCAAATTGAAAATACATAGCCTGCTGGTGTAAAAAGTGCTGGTATTCTAGAAGATATTTCACCAGTTGTTTGACCATTTATAGGTAGAGTATTTGCAAGTATATTAACAATAATCGTTGCAATATAACCACAAATCAAAAGGATAATTTTGATCAATAGATCCCCCTCCTTCTATATTTAATAAGTATACCTTTCAAATAAAGAGCGCACAAATTCAATTATAGAAATAATGTGACAAAAAAACGAATAATTGACATGGTGAAACATGGTATAATAGATTTCAAGGTAATTTTTAAAATAGGGGGAATTTTCTGATGTTAAAACAAAATTATCCAATAGTCTGGGATCTAGATCGTTTTTATCTAGGTGGCAGTAGCTCGTCAGCTTTACAACAACATTTAGATGAAGTAAAAGTTAAATTAGGTAACTTTGAAGTAAATATAAAAAAATTAGAAGTTCCAACCGCTGTACAAGAGGCGAAACAAATTAGCCATACAATTGAAGAATTAAGGGATGTAGCAGTAAATTTGTCGGAAGCTAGTGCTGTGATTGGCTGCTATCTAGCTCAAGATACGACAGATAAAAAAGCAACATTATTACAAGGTGAAGTTGGTTCATTGTATGCTAGGTTGTCTTCCTTAATGAATACTATACAACAGGTATTTAGTAAAACGGAAGGGACAGTTTGGGAAGAACTTTTAAAGACAGATGAACTATCACAATTCGAGTTTGTATTGAATGAATGGAGAGAGAATGCGAGTAAAATGCTCTCTGAAAAAGAGGAAGATTTAATAACTACACTTGAGGTGGACGGTTATCATGCATGGGGACAATTGTACGATATGCTTGTAGGAGACATTCGTATTAAAATAACTATTGACGGAGAAGAAAAATCTCTTTCAGTAGGACAAGCAAACAATTTGAGCTCTAGCGACAAAGCTGAAATCCGTAAGGAATCGTTTGAAGCATTGGAGCTTGCATGGACAGAAAAAGAAGATTTTATAGCAAAAGCGCTTAATCACTTAGCAGGCTTCCGCCTAGCGACCTATAAAAAGCGGGGCTGGGATAATGTTTTAGAAGAACCACTATCTATTAACCGAATGAAACAAGATACATTAGATGCAATGTGGGGAGCAATCTCTAAAAATAAAGCTCCGTTTGTGGAATATTTAAATAGAAAATCGGCGATGCTAGGCGAAAAAGCGATGCATTGGTATGATTTAGATGCACCAGTTAGTTCCTCTACCGAAAAAATGGATTTTCAACAGGGTGCTGAGTTCATATTAAAGCATTTTAAAGAATTTGGACCAAAGCTAGAAGAGTTTTCTCGTCATGCTTTTGAAAATGGGTGGATTGAAGCAGAGGATCGTCCGAATAAACGCCCTGGTGGGTTTTGTACGGGTATGCCAGTTTCACAAGAATCTCGTATCTTCATGACCTATAGTGGTACTATGTCGAATGTTTCCACACTTGCACATGAATTAGGTCATGCCTTCCATTCATATGCTTTAAGACCGGTTCATTGGATGAATACGAGATATGCAATGGGTGTTGCGGAAACTGCTTCGACCTTTGCTGAAATGATTGTAGCTGATGCCGCTGTTCGTGAATCAAAATCGACAGATGAGAAAATCGCTTTGCTGGAGGATAAAATTCAACGCAGCGTAGCTTTCTTCATGAATATTCACGCTCGCTTCTTGTTTGAAACAAGATTTTATGAGGAACGAAAAGAGGGAATTGTTTCTGCTACACGTTTAAATGAATTAATGGAAGAAGCTCAACGTGAGGCTTATGGAGATGCGTTAGACACAGTCCATCCACATTTCTGGGCTTCTAAATTACATTTCTACATTACCGATGTTCCTTTCTATAATTTCCCGTATACTTTTGGTTACTTGTTCTCTTTAAGTATTTATGCAAAGGCAAAAGAGGAAGGTACAGGTTTTGAAGAAAAGTATATTGCGTTATTACAGGATACAGCGGTCATGTCGGTAGAAGACTTAGCTATGAAACATCTACAAGAGGATATTACAGAGGAAGCGTTTTGGAAGAAGGGTATTGACCTTTGTATACAAGACGTCCAAGAATTCTTGCAATTAACTAATGCTAAAGGGTGACGGTGCTTGATATATTTAGAAGGAGCTAGTTGTTACTTAAGAACTTTGAATGTGAAAGACGCACCTGCTCTTGCGAATTTAGTGTGTGACAATAAAATGTATTGGTCTGTTTTTGAACCATTACATCAAGAAGAATATTATACAGCTAGTGTACAAAGAGAAAAGATTCGAGAATCACTTATGCTCATGCAGGAAAAAAGAGAATATAGTTTTGGAATTTTTACACATGAACGAGATGACTTGATTGGAAGTATATCGCTTTATAGTTTAAAGCGAATGCCTTTTTCAAGTGGCCTCATTGGATACTCTATTGATCAAAGACACGTCGGAAAAGGAATTGCCTCAGAGGCAGTTCGACTTGTTAAACAATTTGGTTTACAGGATGTTCAGTTAAATCGTATCGAGGCATATGTATCTCCAAGAAACTTTGGTTCTATCAAGGTATTGGAAAACAATCACTTTGTTCGTGAAGGCTTACTTCGCAAGCTGTTATTTATCAATGGGAAATGGGAAGACCATTATATGTATTCTTCTATAAGAGGAGAGTTATAGCGTAAAAGAGGAGGCTATTCTAGAATAGCCTTTTTTTATTGGAAGGGTAAAGGAAATTATAATCACTGTAGTAGAGAAGAATTTAAAATAAAAAAGATTTAGCCTCTGACTTTATCAGAAGCTAAATCTCTTATTATGACGATTTCCTGGGAAATATATTATTTTTTGTCGATATTACCATCTGTAACAAGGTCTAATTTGCCAGTGTGAGGGTCAATAATGAGTCCATGAACTGGAACCTCTGGAATCATTAATGGATGACTTCGAATCATATCAACGCTATGTAAGACACTTTCCTTTACGTCTGAAAATCCTTCAAGCCATTCTTCTACCTCGATACCTGAGTTTTTTAGTACATCAAATACACGAGGGTCAACTCCACGAGCTGTCATCTTTTCAAGAATCTTATCCGTTTGTATAGAACTCATTCCACAATCATGATGACCAATTACATAAATCTCATCTGCTTGAAGCTCGTATACAGCAACGATTAAACTACGCATGATTCCACCAAAAGGATGGTTAATAACAGCACCAGCACTTTTAACAATCTTTACATCACCATTTTTCAGGTTCATAGACTTTGGAAGCATTTCAACTAAACGCGTATCCATACAAGTTAGAATAACTATTCGTTTGTCTGGAAATTTAGTCGTTACGTAAGGCTCGTAGAGTTTATTTTCTACAAATGATTTGTTGTAGTTTAAAATGTCGTTCAAACTTGGCATAGTAATTCCTCCTTCTTTATCTATATATTATACGAAAAAAAAGGACTTTACTTAAGATTTGTTTGAAACTTTCCTAATTTTTTTTAATTATCTCATTGCTCTTCTTTTATTAGTGGTAATAAAAAATGATTTACCTGTACCGATAGCTACAGATTGCAATGGTTCTGGAGCAAGGTGGACAGGGACTTCGATTACACTACTTAACCATTCTTCTAAGCCTTTTAATAGAGCGCCTCCACCAGTGAGAACTACACCGTGATCCACAATATCACCTGAAAGCTCAGGAGGACATATTTCTAAAGTAGCACGAATTGCTTCTAAAATAGCCTCTAGAGATTCTCTTAATACTTCTTGAATTTGTGTGGAGGATAGCTTTACTACTTTTGGTAATCCTGTCACAACATCTCTTCCGCGTATTTCCATTACTTCTTCAGTATGAGGAACAAGTGCATATCCAATAGTCATTTTTACTAGTTCAGCTGTAGGTTCTCCAATGATTACATTAAACTCTTTACGGATATAGTGAATGATTGACTCATCCATACGATCACCAGCAGCTTTAACTGTATTCGAAGCAACTACTCCACCGTAAGAAATAATGCCTACTTCTGTTGTACCACCACCAATGTCTACAATCATACTTGCAACTGGCTCATTAACTGGCAAGCCTGCGCCAATTGCTGCGGCAACAGGCTCTTCCATAAGCTGGACTTCCTTTGCTCCACTTTGACGGACAGCATCCTGAATCGCTCTACGTTCTACAGATGTTGCCCCTGATGGTGTACACACAATAACCGTAGGTTTCCGAAGTGCATTTCCCATTTTCTTGCTCGCTTTTTGCATGATCAACTTTAAAAGCTGAGTTGTTACATCAAAGTCAGCGATTACACCATCCTTAAGAGGTCTAATGACTTCTATAGAGGTTGGTGTTTTACCAATCATTTTCTTTGCTTCTGATCCAAAAGCAACGATTTCTTTTGTTTTTGTGTTTACTGCAACAACAGTTGGTTCATCTATAAGTAAGCCTTTATTTTTCGTATAAACTAAAGTATTAGCAGTTCCTAAATCAATACCAATATGTGAATTTGACAACATATGTCTTCCTCCATTTCAATTGCTCTACGTTATTATAATGGAAAATAAACTAAATGCCATTTGTTACATAATGGAAGATTACATGTGTTTCAATCGTTGCAATTAGTAAAAGACTATTAAAAGGTAGGAAACTGATTATATTAGCCTAATTTGTTTTCGTTTTGTAATACAAACGTATTCAAAATGAAATGAAAAAAATAAGAAGTAACAAGCTTTAAAATAAAAAACAACCGCAATTGTCATTGCGGTTGCTAAGATTAAAATTTATTTGTTGGTTTTGGATCTACAATAATTGCATCTTGGTTGTTCATTGGCCCTGAGAAATAGAACATGATTACTGCTCCAATTGCTAGAATACCTCCAGCGAAACCAAGAACTGTTGCTATGAATAAGCCCATTTTTAACACCTCACTATTCATATTACTATCATTATAACTTATTTTCACTAGATTTGTAAAAGGAAAAAGTTATTTTTGTGAACAGATTGTGATTAAAAAGCCCAGTTCCCATTTCGGAAAATCGGTTCTTTTGTGCCATCTTCTTTTATTCCATCAATATTCATATTTTCAGAACCAATCATAAAGTCTACATGAGTAATACTTTCATTTAAACCGTTGGAAGCTAGTTCTTCACGAGTCATTTTTTTACCGCCTTTGATACAGAATGCATATGCACTACCAATCGCTAAGTGGTTTGAAGCATTTTCATCAAATAATGTGTTGTAGAATAATAGATTCGAATTAGAAATCGGAGAATCATGTGGTACAAGTGCTACTTCTCCAAGATAATGGGAGCCTTCGTCTGTTGCAACTAAATGCTCTAATACTTCTTGGCCTTCTTCTGCTTCTACTTTTACAATGCGACCCTTTTCAAAAGTTACGGTAAAATTATCAATAATATTACCACCGTAGCTTAAAGGCTTGCTACTAGCTACGTAACCATCTACGCCAGTTTTTAATGGAACAGTGAACACTTCTTCAGTAGGCATATTGGCCATGAAGTCCTCACCTTTTTCATTAGTGCTACTAGCTCCACACCAAAGATGACCGGTAGGCAACTCAATTGTTAAATCTGTACCAGGTGCCGTGTAATGAAGCTTTTTATAATTTTTGTCATTTAGGTAGTCTACCTTTGTATGCAATAATCGGTCATGCTCTTTCCATGCAGCAACTGGGTCTTCTAAGTCAGCTCTCACCGCACTAAAGATTGCTTCCCATAATGCTGGAACTTGCTCATCTTGAGGTAGGTATGAAAATACTTTGGCTGCCCATTTTTTTGAAGGTGCTGCAACAACAGACCAACTAATTTTGTCCGATTGAACATATTGACGATATTTAGACATTGCTTGACCTGATGCCTTTTGGAAAGCTGAAATTTTACTAGAATCGATACCTTTTAGTAAATCAGGGCTTTGACTAACAATGCTCATGAATGCAGCTCCAGATTCAGCTAATTGTTCTCTTTCCTGTACTTTCCACGGAGGGAAGAAATCAAAAGAATCTTTAGGGGCTAATTCATATCGCATACGTGTTAACTCGTCATCTGAAAAGTCTACATATACTGTTTTTGCACCAACTTCATAAGCTTTTTTAGTTACTAAGCGAACGAAATCCACACTTTCTGTAGATGCAGCAATATATAAATCTTGCCCCTTTTGAATATTAACTCCTACTTCAACAGCTAAAGCAGCATACTTTTCTAACTTATTTTCAAAGGTTGACATATTCATACTTCCTTTCTTTACTTAAGAATATAGTATCAGTCTTTAGGGTGCTTTATCAATCCTTCACAGATAATTATGACAAAAAATGTCCACATAAATTAAATAAAATTTATAGTTAGAATCTTTTTATTAAAATACTGATAAATTAACCGAAATAAAGTACAGAAATAGAATGTGGGGGTTAATGAATTGGATAAGTCTACAGTAATTGGTCTCATCTTAGGAATAGTAGCTTTAGGAGTAGGAATGGTTCTTAAGGGAGTAGGGTTAGCTGCACTATTGAATCCAGCGGCTATTCTGATTATTATCGTTGGAACCATAGCAACAATTGTCATAGGATTTCCTATGGATGAGTTAAAAAGAATTCCTAAGCTTTTTGGTGTAATTTTTAAAGAAAAAAAATTAGTGCCTGATAGTGAGGTTATTAAATTGTTCTCCAATTGGGCTGATTTGGCTCGTAGAGAAGGGTTACTTGCGTTAGAAAGTAAAACAACAGAAGTAGAGGATCCATTTCTAAAAAACGGCTTAACTTTGGCGATTGACGGTCAAAATGCTGACTATATTAGAGATGTCTTAACAGAAGAGATTAGCGCATTAGAAGAAAGGCATTCAACAGGGGCACAAATTTTCACTCAAGCAGGTACATATGCACCAACCCTTGGAGTACTTGGTGCAGTAGTAGGTTTGGTAGCTGCCTTGGGAGATATGAACGATGTTGAAAAGCTTGGACATGCTATTTCTGCAGCGTTTATCGCTACATTGCTAGGAATTTTTACTGGCTATGTCCTTTGGCATCCGTTTGCAAATAAACTAAAAAGAAAATCAAAACAAGAAATTAGACAAAAAACAATGATGCTAGAGGGAATTCTTTCCGTTTTAGAAGGAGATGCACCTCGCGTGATAGAACAAAAGCTGGCTTCTTATCTATCTATGTCTGAACGTAAAAAAGTTTTAAATGAAAGCGGGGAGGCTGGCCTTGGCAAAGAAGCATAAAAAACATCAACATGAAGAGGAAATGAGTGAATCTTGGCTTCTTCCTTATGCAGATATTTTAACCCTGCTATTGGCATTGTTCATCGTGTTATTTGCTTCTAGTACCGTAGACCAAGAAAAGCTAAACCAAATGTCTGCAGTTTTTAATCAGGTATTTGATGGAGGCACGGGTCTAATGGAACAGCCATCTCCTATGGATGTTCCTAGAAATAACAATAGTGGTGACTCCAATCAAAGCATGGCTTATATTGAAGACCAGCAAGCATTGTCTGAGATTCAAGATAGTGTAGATGAGTATATTGCAGTGAATGCACTCGAAAAACAATTCGCAACTGAATTAACAGATGAAGGATTGTTAGTGACTATTAGAGATAGTATTTTATTTGATATGGGAGAGGCAGAAGTAAAGCAGGAATATAGACAAATTGCAGAAGATATTTCTGATTTGTTAGTATTTGATCCACCTCGAAATGTGGTCATTACAGGACATACAGACAATATTCCGATATCTAGTAACATTTATGCCTCTAACTGGGAGCTAAGTGTTATGCGTTCGGTTAACTTTTTGAAGATATTAGTGAACAATCAAACAATCGATCCGCTATATTTTAGTGCGAAGGGGTATGGAGAGTTTAGGCCAGTTGCGTCAAATGACACGGGGGAAGGACGAGCAAAAAACCGACGTGTTGAAGTATTGATACAACCACGTGTATTAGAGGATGGTAGCTTAAACGATCAGCCACAGTAAAGATGAAACTGACAATTATTTAAAATAGTTGTCAGTTTTTGTTTGACTTTCTTAAACAAAAGTTTATAATTAAAACAAAAGTTCAAAAGAGAGGAGGTAAAGGTTTGGAATCAAAGGAAATTAAAGTTTTAACATATCTCCGTAAAAATCCATATGCTTCGCAGCAGGAAATGGCAGATGAGCTAAAGATGTCTAGGCCAGCTGTAGCTAACATCATTTCTCAGCTTATAAAAAGCGGGAAAATAATTGGACGTGCATATATATTGCCCGAGAACAAAGAAATTATTTGTATAGGTGGAGCGAATGTTGATAGGAAGTATATTGTAAAAGATAAATTACAAATGGGAACTTCCAACCCAACCACAAGTCTCCAAAGCATAGGGGGTGTAGCCAGAAATATCGCCGAAAACTTAGGCAGGCTTGGAAATACCGTTCGCTTGCTTACAGTTGTCGGCAATGATATGGAATATGCCTCGATTGAAAAGGCTTCTAGTCATTGGATGAATTTATTTTCTGTGGAAAAACTTGCAAACTACTCCACGGGAACTTACTCAGCTGTTTTAGACAGAGGAGGAGAAATGTTATTTGCTTTAGCCAATATGGATATTTATGATCAGTTGACAGTAGAATACATGAAAAAACAAGAGGCTTATCTGACCAATGCACAGCTTATTATAATAGACATGAACTGTCCTAAGGATGTCATGGAATACATTCAAGCCTTGGCAGTTGGAAACAAAATACCACTTGCTATTATTCCAGTATCATCTCCAAAGATGAATAGGATGCCAGAATCATTAGAAGGTATAGAATGGCTCATAACTAACAAGGATGAAGCCGAAACTTATTTTCAAAAACAAATTATCGATGAGGATTCATGGAAAAACACTGCTGAAGCATTCGTTCAAAAAGGTATACGTCACGTGATAATCACTAATGGCAGCAAGGGTGTCGTGTTTGCTGGAGAAGAGAAGGAAACTATGTTTATGCCTGCTATACATACTGAGCAGGTTGTTGACGTGACTGGAGCAGGTGATGCATTTGTCTCTGGGACTCTTCATGCGTGGCTAGAGGGAGCAGAGGTACAACAGGCAGTGTTAACAGGAATGATAAACGCAACAAAAACACTACAATCTGCAGAAACAGTAAGAACTGAGCTATCTAAAATGAAGCTAACTAATGAACTGGAGGAATATACACAATGAAAAAATATTTAACATACTCACAAGAAGTAGAACAAGGAATGGCAGAAGGAAAAGCAATAGTAGCACTAGAGTCAACAATCATTTCCCATGGAATGCCTTATCCTCAGAATATAGAGATGGCAAGAAAAGTGGAGCAAATCATCCGTGACAATGGAGCAGTTCCAGCAACAATAGCAATAATGGACGGGAAAATTAAAATTGGACTTTCAAATGAAGAATTAGAAACTCTTGCAACTAGTAGTAATGCTAGAAAAACTTCTAGAAGAGATTTACCTTACGTAGTGGCTTCAAAAGAAATTGGTGCTACTACTGTTGCGACAACAATGATTTGTGCAGATCTTGCAGGAATCCAAATGTTTGTAACTGGAGGTATCGGTGGTGTTCATAGAGGAGCAGAAACTACAATGGATATTTCTGCAGACCTTGAAGAGCTTGCTTCTACAAATGTTGCGGTAGTTTGTGCGGGGGCTAAATCTATTCTAGATATTGGATTAACATTAGAATATTTAGAAACAAAAGGTGTGCCAGTTGTAGGTTTCCAAACAGAAGCATTCCCAGCATTCTATACAGCTACTAGTCCTTTTAAATCTAACTTCCGTATGGATGAGGAAAAAGATGTTGCTGAGATGTTAAGCGTGAAGTGGGAGCTTGGTCTTCAAGGAGGAGCTATTATCGCAAATCCAATTCCAGCAGAGTATTCATTGGATGAGGAATATATGAATGGAGTAATTCAATCAGCATTACAGGAAGCAGAAGCAAATGGTATTAAGGGTAAAGACGTTACACCATTCTTACTTGGAAAAGTAAAAGAGCTAACTGAAGGTAAATCGTTAGAATCTAATATCGAGCTTGTATACAACAATGCAAAAGTTGGAGCAAAAATTGCAGTTGAATTGAATAAATTATCTTAAGTAATAAAATCCTTTCCTAATCTTAGGAAAGGATTTTTTTGTTACATTTACATTAAAAGCATGAATAGATGGCAGATTTCCGCTTTAGTCGGACGCTTTCCGTGGGGTGGAAGATAAGCCATCCCCACCGCTAGCGCGTCGTATGTGATGGTTTATCTGTCTCACTCATCCTACGGTTATAGAAAAGAAAAAGAGAGGTAACCTTGGAATAGACGGGGTTAACTCTCTAATAGTTTGTTTTTCCTGTGAAACAGCGTCGATTTAGACTTGCGAAAAAGACTTATGCTCAGCTTACTTTCTTAAACTACCAAGCTCTGCAACAATTGCTTGCATTTCACTTGGACTAAAAGAATCTCTTTTGTTGACCATTTCATATAAATATACGAGATCTTCATAGGCTGTTGCTTTAAAATCCTCTGATTTCATCGCATCTACATTTACCATACGTAATTTTTCCTTGATTGTTTCAAGCATATAGCTGATATTTTCAACGGAAGGTTGTGTTAGATCCATTCTTTTGTACCTGCCTTTCATACATTAGAAATATCATTTCACGCTACGGATGGAATGTCAAATACTAATTAAGACTTGCTAGCCAGTTTTTCTTCTTTTAGCTTGTTTTTTATACGTTTCGTTTCATAAACTATAACTCCTGATAGGCAAAGTAATCCTATTAAGTTAGGAATAGCCATTAAAGCATTGGTAATATCCGAAAAGGTCCATATCAAATCTAAAGAAACAACGGAACCGATGAACACCATGGCAACAAATGCAATACGATAAATGATTAACAACGATGGATTCTTAAATAAGTACTGGAAGCATTTTTCTCCGTAATACGCCCATCCGAAAATTGTAGAAGATGCAAAGAAAATTAGACCTACAGCAATTACTATTGGTCCCCAATCCCCAAGGAAGTGACCAAAGGCTGCTGAAGTAAGATCCCCACCAGTTATATTAGGATCTTTATACATCCCAGACATTACAATCGTAACTCCTGTGATTGAACAGATTATAAACGTATCTAGAAATACTTGAGTCATAGAAACGAGAGCCTGTCGACCAGGTAAATCAGTTTTTGCAGCCGCGGCAGCTATTGGAGCGGAACCAAGTCCTGCCTCATTAGAGAATACGCCGCGTGCAATACCATAACGGATAGCTGCACCAACAGCTCCGCCAACTGCTGCTTCTCCTGTAAACGCAGATTTAAAAATAATAGCAAAAGCTTCAGGGACTGCTGTAATATTGGTAACCATTATTACAAGACCAGCGAGTATGTAAAACAAAGCCATTACCGGTACAAATACTGCAGTTACGTTACCAATAGATTTAATACCTCCAAGAATAACGAGAGCGGTAAAAATAGTGAGAACTATGCCAGTAACCCACGTTTCAATTCCAAAGGTAGATTCAACGGCGCTCGAAACTGAATTAGCTTGTGTGCCGTTTCCTATTCCGAATGCAGCTAATGCACCAAAAATAGCAAACAGCACTGCTAACCACTTTTGTTTTAAGCCATGTTCTATGTAATACATGGGTCCGCCGGCCATTTGACCTTTAGCATCCTTTACACGATATTTAACTGCTAGTATTGCTTCACTATATTTGGTTGCCATCCCAAAGAAAGCGGAGAACCACATCCAGAAAACTGCACCAGGACCTCCTAGTAAAACTGCAGTTGCAACACCGACAATATTACCTGTCCCTACGGTAGCAGCAAGAGCAGTAGTTAGAGCCTGGAATTGTGATATATCTCCTTCCGCTGTTTTATCATGCTTTCTAGAAAAAGTAAGCCTTAAAGCTACTGGCAGCAATCTAATTTGTAGGAAACCGACTCGGACGGTTAAAAAAATTCCTGTCCCTACTATTAGGATGAGTAGAGGGATTCCCCATAGTACATCCGAGACACTTTTTAATATTTCTAGTAACTTATCCAATTGATATCCTCCTTAATTCGTTTTGTTATTAAAGTTTTTGCTAGTACCTCAAAAAACGAGAAAATCACAAAATTTTAATAAACTAACTTTATTTGCATTCAATTCCTTTCACATTAATTTTTATCCTTTTAACAATATTCATAAAATTCTCTTAAATAGTCAAGCTTATTTTTGTAAAATATTATTATTAATAGTTTGATTCGTAAAAGCCAGGGTATAATAAAATTAATATAAAATAGCTAAATTTGGAGGTCATAAGTATGAGTGAAAGCAAATTTGTTAAAGGGATATTATACGGTGCTATTCTTGGTGGGGCGCTTACAATGTTAGATCGAAAAACAAGAGATTCCGTAATGAACCAATCTCGCCGAGTTAGAAACGAGATTAAATATTACAATAAAAACCGTGACGAGCTGAAGCAGACTATTGAACAACAGGTGAATAAATGGCAATCGGTTTATAATCAGTTCACTTCAGATGCAAAATATATTTCACAAAAAGTAAATGAGGTTAAAGAAATTACACCTCAAGTTAAAACTCTTGTTACTGATACAAAAGATACTTTCTCTCAATCAAAAGAAGAGTATAAATCAATTGTAGTTCCAGAAGATGAGGAACCTAAAAGTATTTACGAACCAAAATTACAATCTTAATTCGAAAGGAGAGGAAGAAATGTTATCAAGGATGGATCAACCTCATAAATCAAATAAGAAATCTTCCTCTCCAAGCTGGTATCAAAAGCTAAAATTATTAAATTTTAAAAAGAAGGAGAAAAAGAAAGAGGAGCACCATGACTTAACATCATGGTCAGGGTACTTCAAGCATTTTATCGCTCATATCCAGCGAACGGATATTACTGGTCTTGCAGCACAGTTAGCCTACTTTTTCCTTTTGTCCTTATTTCCTTTATTAATTTTTATTGTTACATTACTGCCTTATCTCAATTTAGATGAGGCTCAGGTTTTCCGCTTCATAGAAAACTATGCACCAGCAGAGGTTTATAAGTTAATCAATGGTACTGTCTCGGATGTGCTAGTCAGCCGGAATGGCGGGTTATTATCTATCGGGATTCTCGGTACGATTTGGTCTGCTTCAAATGGGATGAATGCAATTGTGAAATCCTTGAACAGGTCTTATGATATTGAAGAAACGAGACCCTTTTTTATCGTTAGAGCTTTATCTGTAGTCTTTACTTTGCTGATGATACTGCTTTTCGCTGTAGCACTTGTTTTACCGGTTTTCGGTCAACAAATTGGTACTATTCTATTTTCTTATTTTGGTTTTCAAGAGGACTTTGTGAATCTATGGAATAATATCAGATGGACACTTACCCCGATCATAATGTTTATTGTGCTTTGTGCACTATATTGGATTGTTCCAAACATTAAGCTTGGACTAAAAAGTGTTTTCCCTGGAGCAGCATTTGCTACTTTGGGATGGATTATCGTATCTCTAGGATTCTCTTTCTATGTAAGTAACTTTGCTAACTACTCTGCGACTTATGGAAGTATTGGGGGGATTATCATCCTCATGTTATGGCTCTACTTCACAGGAATAATTCTGTTGGTCGGTGGCCAGATCAATTCTGTAATGCAAGAGAGAAAGTTACAACTAGATAATAAGAAAGCAATGAAAAAAGCTTAATAAACACCCATGGGTTGAAGATATTCATGAATTCAACCCATTGGTGTTTTTTTGGTTAGAGGATTGAAATGGGTCTCTTCTGATAAATTGCGCGGTCGCCACTAAAAAGGTGAAAACATCACGTAAATAGGAGAAATGCGCCCGTAAAGTATGGCAAAGTGTCTCCTAACCAAGAGGAAAGCGCCCCTAAAGTAGGGCAAAGTGTCTCCTAACCAAGAAAAGCGCTCCTAAAGTATGGCAAAGTGTCTCGTAACCAAGAAAAGCGCCCCTAAAGTATGGCAAAGTGTCTCCTAACCAAGAAGAAAGCGCCCCTAAAGTATGGCAAAGTGTCTCCTAAACAAGAGGAAAGCGCCCCTAAAGTATGGCAAAGTGTCTCCTAACCAAGGAAAGCGCCCCTAAGTAAAGAAAAGTGTCTCCTAACCAAGAGGAAAACGCCCCTAAAGTATGGCAAAGTGTCTCCTAACCAAGGAAAGCGCCCTAAGTAGAGAGAAGTGTCTCCTAACCAAGGAAAGCACTCCTAAAGTAGAGAGAAGTGTCTCCTAACCAAGAAGAAAGCGCTCCTAAAGTAGAGAGAAGTGTCTCCTAACCAAGAAGAAAGCGCCCCTAACGGAGGGAGCTGCTCACAAAAAGGTTTGATTAGAAACAATAAAAATCGTTCACTCAAATCAAACAATTTCGCACAGCACCCGAATTTTTTCTCTTAACAATAAAAAAAGCATCCGTCTTAACAAGACGGATGCTATGCTACATTAAATTTTACGATTTAACATTCTTAAGCCATTTAAGATAACGAGAATGGTGCTGCCCTCATGTCCAATAACTCCTAAAGGTAAGTCTACAACCTGTAAGAAGTTGGAAACGATAAGAATGGTGATTACTGCAAGAGAGAAAAAGATATTTTGTTTTACGATTCTTTGCATTTTACGAGACATTTTTACTGCATAGGCAATTTTGCTTAAGTCATTTTTCATTAAGATGACGTCGGCAGTTTCTAACGCCACGTCAGTTCCTTCGCCCATTGCAAAGCCAGTTGTTGCTGTTGCTAGGGCAGGGGCGTCGTTAATTCCATCCCCAACCATTCCGACAAATGAATGCTCCGCTAATAGCTCCTTCATATGCTGAACCTTTGTTTCTGGGAGACATTCGGCAATATATTGGTCTATTCCAGCCTCTTTAGCGATTACCTTTGCTGTTTTTTCATTGTCGCCGGTTAGCATGACCGTTTTGATACCTAGCGATTGTAAAAGCTTAATAGCCTCTTTAGCTTCTTCGCGTACCGTATCTTTCAAGGCAGCAGCAGCTGCAATTCCCTTTTCATCACGCATGAAAATTACTGTTTTTCCTTCATCAGCTAAGGCAGCAGCGACTCCACCTTGGAAAGCAAAAGCATCCGCTTTATTTACGAATTCAGGCTTACCAACTAAAATTTCCTGACCGTCCATTGAAGCTCTCAGCCCGAATCCTGGTCTGTCTTCAATGGAGATGATTGGAAGTTGTGTAATTCCCTCTGTCTTAGCAAATGCCGAAATAGCCTGTGCAAGTGGATGATTGGACTGGGATTCGATTGTAGCAAGAATAGTTAGAGTAGATAAACGATCTAAATCATCCCTTACAAAGAAGTCTGTTACGACTGGTTTCCCTTGAGTTAGTGTACCAGTTTTATCTAGAGCAATTGCTTTCATTTCACTAATATTTTCTAAATGCATTCCACCCTTAAACAATATTCCATTTTTTGCACCGTTTGAAATAGCTGCTAGAGTTGCGGGCATGATAGATGCTACAAGCGCACAAGGGGAGGCAACTACCAATAAAACCATCGCTCGGTAAAAAGTTGTGTTCCAATCCCATCCAAGTAAAAAGTGGGGGAGAACCATCATAACTGCTACTGCAATTAGAACTACTTTTACATAAGTACCCTCAAAACGTTCTATAAATTGTTGGGCAGGAGACTTTTCATCTTGCGCAGTTTGTACAAGATCAATAATCTTTTGGAATAAAGAGTCCTCGTTGGTCTTAGTCATTTCCATTGTAATGGCGCCGCTTAAGTTAACTGTGCCGGCAAATAGAGTGTCGTTTGGTTGCTTAGAAAGGGGAATAGATTCACCACTAATAGCTGCTTCATCAACGGAGGTCATTCCATTAATCACAATCCCATCAGCAGGAATTCTTTCTCCTGGTTTTACTACTAAATTATCACCGACTGCTAAATCCTTTATGGAAACACGTATGGTGCTTCCATCAGCTTGAAGCTTCCATGCTTCTTCTGGTTGGAGCTCCATTAACGAAGAAATCTCTTTTCGGCTTTTATTCATCGTATATGTTTCCAAAGCGCCACTTACAGCAAAAATAAAAATAAGAATAGCACCCTCAGTCCAATAACCAATAATGGATGAACCAATTGCTGCAAAAATCATAAGCATTTCTACATTTAATTCTTTTTCCTCTATCGTTGCCTCTATTCCTTCCTTAGCCTTAGCAAATCCACCAATTATAAAAGCTAATACGTAAAAGACGATGGAGACTGTTTCAAAACCTGATTTACCTATAAACCAGGCGATTAATATTAAAAGCCCAGAAAATAGAGCTGCAATCAATTCTATATGGGGCATTACTTTAGATAGGAAGGTATCCTTTTCTTCTATAGTCGACATATAAATCCTCCTCTTGATAGTGATTTTCATTATTAATTCTCTGTAAAATAGAGTAAAACTGGATTTTCACTATGGAAAATCCAGTTAATTTAAATTAAATATTACTTTATAATAATTATAATCTAGAGAATTTTAACTGTCAACCATTAAAATTAAGAGAATACAGGCTCTTTATACAATGACAATTTTTCTAAAGATGATTTGTCTACATCTGCATGAAGACTATTACCATGAGAGTCCATGGTCACAACCGCCGTGAAATTTTCTACTCGTAAATGCCACATTGCTTCTGGAATTCCAAATTCCATTAAATCTACGCCTTCTACTTCTTTAATGCAGTCAGCATAATATTGTGCAGCACCACCAATTGCGTTTAAGTATACTCCGCCATGCTCGTTAAGTGCAGCTAACGTTTTAGGGCCCATTCCACCTTTACCTACAACTGCACGTATACCAAACTTTTTCATGATATCACCTTGATATGGCTCCTCGCGAATAGAGGTAGTTGGTCCGGCAGCTCGAACATGCCATTTATCATTATCGTCCTTTTGCATTACCGGACCGCAATGATAAATAATATGGCCATCAAGATCTACTGGTGCGTCGTGGCTCATAAGGTGGTGATGAATAGCATCGCGACCAGTGAACATACGTCCAGTAATTGAAACGACATCTCCTACTTGAAGGGAACGAATTTGCTCTTCGGTGATAGGGGCAGAAAGCTCTATAACTTTTTTAGGTGCTTCTTTTTGAGTTTCGTCTTTAAATTCAATTTTCTCACCATCTTGGTAATGCCATTCTATAATTTCTCCTGTGGAAGGATCTATATTAATGGCCATACGGCGATATGCCCAGCAATTGTATGCTACCGATACATAGAAACTCGCAGGGATACGGTGCATGACACCAATTTTACAACCAAGCAGAGTTGCCTCGCCTCCAAAGCCCATCGTACCAATTCCTAATGTATTTGCTTTTTCCACGATATAAGCTTCTAGTATGGCTAAATCTTCATTTTGATTAATATCATCTACAGAACGGAATAATTGCTCCTTCGCCAAATCATATCCAGAAGAGCGGTCGCCACCTATTCCTACTCCTATAAAGCCGGCTGAGCAGCCTTGACCTTGGGCCTGATACACAGAATGAAGAATGCATTTACGGATGCCATCTAAGTCTCTTCCTGCACGTCCAAGACCTTCTAATTCTGTTGGAAGGCTATATTGGATGTTTTTATTTTCACATCCGCCACCCTTAAGAATAAGCTTCATTTCTATATAGTCTTTTTCCCATTGTTCAAATTTAACTACAGGTACACCTTCTCCTAAATTATCGCCACTATTTTTTCCGGTTAAAGAGTCAACGGAGTTTGGACGTAGTTTAGCATCTTTAGTAGCAGTAATGATAGCTCGTTTAATAGCTTCCTTAATTTCTATTTGATTTACACCAACAGGAGTTTTAATCTTGAAAGTTGGTAGTCCTGTATCCTGACAGATAGGTGAAATATTTTCATCTGCCATTTGAATATTATTTGTAATTGTATCTAAGCTCATTGCAGCACGAGTACCTTCATTTTCAGCAGCTTTTGCTTTTTGAATCGCTCTTCTCACATCTTTAGGTAAGTTGGTAGAAGTTTCGGTAATCAAATCATAAATACTTCTCTCTAGTTGTCCCAATTGCATTTGGTAGCGCCCCTTTTATGTATGTAGTAACAAACATTACAAGTATACTATTTTAATGGAATGAAAAAAAGAGCAGCTTAGCGACTGCTCTTTTATGCAATGATGACGTTTATATTTCATGAACTTTGTTTCATTGAAAGGAAAATAGAATTCTAGAAACAATAATAATTACTCCAAAAACAAAAGGTATCGGAAATTAATTTTCCGATACCTTTAGCTAAAAATACTACTCTTTAGAGTTTTTAAATTGTTCCATTTTTAGTTCTAAATCATCCATCATTTGAATAAGTCTGTCTATATCTTCTAAATCAGTCGTCTCAGGTTCAATAGAATCAAGTACTTCTAGAAACATTTGAAGTCGGTCTTTTAAATAAGATACTTGTTGTTCTGAATTTGATATTTGATTGCCCACAGAATAACACCTCACTTTATAAGATAAGAATATAACATCAGCGGCATAAAAGATAGGTAAAAAGAGTTATTTTATTAATTAATGCATTCAAAATATTTACACTATTCTGTTTATGTGATAAGGTATGAATAAGTTATACGAAAGGAGGCCGTAGTGAATAGTCGAAACCAATCAATCATTAGAAGGAGGCGGTTCAGACATTTCACCGGCAAAATAGCCGCAAATGCAGTTATGAATACTCACAAGGATTTTAGTAATATATAAAGGCTCGGTCAATCTTAAGTGATATTGACTGAGCCTTTTGTTGTTTAAATAGCATGAAAATTTTGTTATGATAACCTGGATTATATTAAAAAGATGAAGAGGTTATCCAATGCAACAATTTACAGCTTTAGAGAGCAGACGTTTTAAAATATTAGTTATTATAGTTTCCATTTCAGGATTTTCGCAGGGGATGCTCTTGCCTTTAATCTCGGTCATTTTTGAACAGGATGGGGTAAGTGCAACATTAAATGGATTGAGTGCGACAGGTTTATACATAGGTACTTTGTTAATCTCCCCGTTCATCGAGCCACCACTACGCAAATATGGATACAAGCCGATGATTGTTATAGGTGGGCTTATAGTTATAGTTTCACTTCTGCTTTTTCCTTTATGGAAAAGCGTAGCCTTTTGGTTTGTGCTTCGTTTGTTAATAGGAATTGGTGATCACGCACTCCATTTTTCTACTCAAACGTGGATTACTAGTTTTTCTCCTCAGGATCGCTTGGGAAGAAATATAGCCATTTACGGACTTTCTTTTGGGCTAGGCTTTGCAGTTGGACCTTTGTTTGTTCAACTGGTAGAAATTTTTGAGGGTCTTCCGTTTATCGTCTCAGGGCTTTTATGTTTATGTGCCTGGGTTCTAGTATTTTTCTTGAAAAATGAAAAGCCAGAAACAATTTCTTCTTCAACTGTAAACGGGACATGGAAACGATTTGGAGCAACTTTTGCTGTAGCATGGATTGCTTTTATTCCGCCATTTAGTTATGGCTTTTTGGAATCTTCCCTGAATGCTATTTATCCGGTATATGCTCTACGGAACTCGATTGAAATTAGTCATTTATCATATATTTTAGCCGCATTTTCCATTGGGGGAGTAGCTTCTCAATTACCCCTTGGCATGTTGAGTGATCGCTTGGGCAGAAGGCAAGTTTTGTATAGTATGCTTGGATTAGGTGCTTGTACATTTGGAGCAGCTAGCTTTTTTGAAACCTCTGCAATAGTTGTAGGTGCTTTCTTCTTTATAGCGGGAACCTTTGTAGGATCTACCTTTTCTCTCGGCATAGCTTATATGACTGATTTAACCCCAAAAGAGCTATTGCCTACTGGAAATTTAATCTGTGGTATTTTTTTCAGTCTAGGAAGCCTTTCAGGCCCCTTCTTTGGAGGATTGTTTATTCAATTGTTTGAGGGAGTTAGCTTTCTAATTCTCATCGCTATACTTCTCGGTGTTCTTGCTATACTTATATTTTTTACAAAATCTAAGAATCCTATCCACTTTGTGACCGATAAAATGTGAACCAATATTTGGCTACCATCACTCACTTGAGCAATGGTAGCCAAATTTATTTAGTATTCCAACTTATTCCTAGAGTATTGACATTACAAGTTCATTTAATATAATTGTATAGCTTCATTTACATTTGATATCTCAAGAATTGAAAGAGAAAAGGGGAAGACTTATGTGGTTTATATTTGCTCTTTTGACTGCCTTAGCATGGGGAGGAGCAGACTTATTTTATAAAAAGGGTACAGATCCCAAGGATAAATTTAGCCATTTAAAAATAGTTGTAATGGTAGGTTTGGTCATGGGAATTCATGGAACATTGTACATGTTCCTTAAGGGCATTCAATTTGATCCGATGGATATGGTGTTGTATCTACCTGTTTCTGCACTTTACATACTATCAATGGCTATAGGATATATTGGGTTGAGATACTTAGAACTCTCAATAGCATCGCCGGTTCAAAACTCCTCTGGCGCTATTACAACGATACTCTTATTTATCTTTTTTACCCACTCGCTAAGTGCTTTAGAAATAATATCTATTATTATTATTACATTAGGGGTAATCGGACTAGCTGTTTTTGAAAAACAACTGGAAAAACAAGTGCTGCAAGCAAAACCTAAAACTATAGATACTAAATATACTATTGGATTTATGGCTATTATATTTCCAATTTTGTACGCATTAATTGACGGGCTTGGAACGTTTGCTGATGCAGTATATTTAGATGAGCTTAGTTTAATCGGGGAGGACGCAGCTCTACTAGCGTATGAGTTTACATTTTTTATTTGTGCGGTAGTGGCTTTTGTTTATCTGAAGGCTATAAAAAAAGTCAAGTTTAATATATTCAAAGAAAGAGACAAGACAAGTGCAGCTATTTTAGAAACAATAGGTCAGTTCTTTTATGTATTTGCCATGTCTTCAAATGCAATCATTGCGGCTCCAATCATTGCTTCCTATAGTATTTTTTCTGTGTTACTATCTAGAGTCTTTTTAAAAGAGAAGCTAACGAAGAAGCAATACGGTGTAATAATCGTAGTAATCGTGGGCATTGCTTTATTAGGAATAGCAGATGAGTTATAAAAAACGTAAGCTTCTAGCTTACGTTTTTTGTGTTTTATGGTTTTAAGACAAATTTAATACTTTCCTCTTCATGATCATGAAATATTTTATAGGCTTCACTAGCCTGCTCTAACGGGACTCTATGCGTAATAATTTGAGTAGGATCAATATCTCCATTAGTAATCATTTCATATAGTTTAGGCATATAGTGTACAACAGGTGCTTGTCCGGTTTTTATAGTTACATTTCGCTCAAAAATATTACCGAGAGGGAACATATTGTAATTGGAACCATAAACACCGGTTAATTGGATTGTACCGAACTTTCTTACCGCTTCTATTCCAATATCAATGGCGCTTAAAGTACCACCCTGCAATTTAAGCTTTTGTCCGACTTTTTCCATTGTAGACATTTTGCCATCCATACCAACGCAGTCGATAACCACGTCTACACCGCCGTTTGTAATTTCTCTAATGTATTTACCCATATCATCGTATTCTTCGAAGTTGTATGCTTCTACTTTGTTCATTTTAACAGCATGATTTAAACGATATGCTAAATGATCGACCGCTATAACACGTTTTGCGCCTTTCATCCAAGCAAATTGCTGTACCATGAGTCCGATAGGTCCAGAGCCAAGTACTGCAACTGTATCTCCTTGTTTCATCCCTGAGTGCTCGATACTCCAGTAAGCTGTAGGAAGTACGTCTGAAAGGAACAGCAATGACTCATCTTCCAATTCACAGGATTCTGGTATTTTGAAAGGCATATAATTTCCATAGGGCACACGTAAATACTCGGCTTGGCCACCAGGGAAGTTGCCATATCGCTCTGTGTAGCCTAAGTAGGCTCCAGAGTCGATTAGCGGATTATCATTGGAATTATCACACTGACTTTCCATTTCATTTTGACAATAAAAGCATTCTCCACATGAAACGTTAAAAGGAATTACAACCCGGTCACCCTTTTTTACTTTTGTTACTGATGGACCTACTTCTTCCACTATTCCCATGGGTTCATGCCCGATTACAAAATCCTTACGTGTTGGCATACCGCCTCTGTAAATATGTAGGTCTGACCCACAAATAGCAGTAGTAGTAATACGTACAACAATATCGTCGCTTTTTTCAATTTTGGCATCGGGAACTTCTTTAACTTGTATATCCTTTGCACCTTGATAAGTTACTGCCTTCAAGCTATCTCCTCCTTTAAAATGTTTTCTATATTAATTATTACCCTGGAGGAAGTAAAAAAAACTTCAAATTCAAAAAATAGCATAGTGCATTAAATTAACTATCTTGGCTTGCGCGTCATGATCGATTTTTTATGTTAATTATTGTATCTTCCTTGGAATGGTTAGATTTTGGGATGATAGAAAGCTCACCAATGGATTCTAAAATAACGACTTGAACTTCATCCATAGATAAATTACCATCCATTCGAACCGATTGGATAACTTCATCTTCACGTATTCTTTCTTTTTTCATTGTTTTATAAAAATAGCTTCCACTGTAATAAAGCAATGCTACATCTGCAGTTACAATATCATCAAAAGTATCTGATTTTTTACTGCTAAACGAAAATAGCCATTGGAGAGCAATTAACACAAATAAAGCTGCAATTCCATCGAAAATAGAGACCTTACAAGCATAATAGTAGCAAATACTGAACCAATAGATACTGTGATTACAAGTCAAAGGCATTTAACTGTGCTAAGGAGCGTTTTCCAGCAAGTCTCAACATGATGATTTAGACGATATAAGCCATGACACCTAATAGGATTATTCGCCAGATTTCCATCCAGTTTAAATCAAACAATTGACACCCTACTAAAGTTGTTTTTTTATTTCTTTACCACAACATCTATTAGGAAAACATAAGGGACGTCAATATTTATTGAAGGAGAGATGACATGAAGAAAATAAATATATTTTTGTTGGGATTGATAATTTTGAGTATACTTACAGCCTGTGGTAAGGATGAGGAAATTTCTAATGGTACAGGTATAGCTGAGGAGGAGCATGACGGTCATGACCATGATGACCATGAGGGACATAGCCACGAAGGTGAAGAAAATATTGTGGAATTAGATTATGCAAAGTTAGATCAAGCAATTGAACAGGTTTTGGAGGAAATCCCTAGCTTTTCAGTTCAAGAAGAAATTGAAAAGGGTACAGAGGAGAGCCTCTCAACTTACTTCAATGAAGACAAAATGGAGTTCCGCTTAAAGGTAGAAAGCGTTATAGGAAATAAAGAATATGATAAAAAGGAGTTAAAAGTATACTCCCAATATTATGTGAAGGAAAATTTGTTGGCGATAGAAATGGCTAAAAAGAAATATAATATCGAGGTTAAACCTTCAGAGGTTGCTAGCTATATAGAAGAGAATGTAAAGGGCATTGTTCCAGAAGAAAAGGAGCAATATGCTAAAAGCATTGGAGTTACTTTAGAGGAGTTAGATAATATCTTTGATCGAGATATCTATATAATGGATGTACTTTGGTCTAAGCTAACACCAATTTTAATGGAAAAATACCAACAGGGAGACGGAGAAAGTGAAGAGGAATACATGGAGAGGCTCACAAATGAATTCTATAATGCATAAAAGAGTAATCTAAACGATAGCTTTAATCCCTTTGATTATAGGAGAGCATCTTGATCTTAGCTTTAGACATCGTGTTTTGCGGGGAATGATAATCCTTCAGCATTGTAGGAAGTCTACGGACAGGCATATCTATAAGATTATTAAAAAGACGTAAAGTCAGTGGACTCAACAGTCTAAAATTATTCGGCAATGATATAGAATAAGTCTGTCCAAACCTACATTAAAACAAGGGAAATTAGAACTAAAGGGCAAATACAGTATATTTTAACGCTTTTTTAAGTTGGAGGGATGAAGATAACAGTCTATCGTGTGGTCGTTGATCATTCCAACAGCCTGCATATATGAATAGCAAATAGTGCTTCCAACAAAAACAAAGCCATCTTTTTTTAAACGTTTACTCATTGAATCACTTATTTCATTGGAAGTAGGTACATCAGTAACCGAATTCCAATGATTAATAATAGGAGAGCCATCAACAAAATTCCAAATATAATTAGAAAAAGATCCATGTTCCTTTTGAATTTTTAGGAAAGCGTGGGCGTTAGTTATCACACTAAGAATTTTAAGACGGTTTCGAACAATTCCGCTGTTCTCACGAAGAGATTGAATCTTTTCTTCATTGTAATTAATAATTTTGTTGGCCTCAAAGTTATCAAATGCTTGGCGATAATTTTCACGTTTTTGTAGTATTGTCCACCAGCTAAGTCCTGCTTGAGCGCCTTCGAGACATAGCATCTCAAATAGGTGTCTATCATCATAAACGGGGACACCCCATTCTCGGTCATGATATTCTTTGTATAAAGGTTCCTTGCCAACTACCCAATTACATCTATTCTCCATGTTTAAGGTCATCCCCTTTTAATGCGAACGTATATTCTGTTTTCATTGTATTATAGAAAATACTAAATAGCAATAAAAAATGGTTGATAGTGATATTTCACTACCAACCATTTATAATGTTAACGATCTTTGTCTTCATCACCCCAGCATTCTACTTCTCCTATGTCAGGCACATTTTTCTTGTAGAATACAGGATCCAATCCTTTTTTTCGTTGTAACACATAATCATTTATAACACGTTTGGCAATTTTCCATAGCATAAGGATAGCAACTAGGTTAATGATAGCCATTAAAGCCATAAAGAGGTCAGCTAAATCCCATACAAGTTGAACTTTTGCCACAGAACCAAACATAACAAAACCGACTACAAGCACACGGAAAATAAGTAGCATAGTCTTGGACTCCTTGATAAATCCGATGTTTGTTTCGCCGTAATAGTAGTTACCTATTACTGAGCTATAAGCAAACATAAATATCGCGATGGCTAAAAATGTACTTGCCCAGCTACCTAAGCTATCAACTAAAGAAACCTGTGTTAAATTGACCGAAGCCGCTTCAGATTGAAGGTATGCATCGCTTAGTAAAACAATGGCAGCTGTTGATGTACAAACAATTATTGTATCAATAAAAACACCAAGTGTTTGAATGAGACCTTGTTTCACAGGATGAGAAACGGAAGCAGTCGCCGCTGCGTTTGGGGCAGAACCCATCCCTGCTTCATTTGAGAATAATCCTCTTTTAATCCCATTCATGATGGCAGCTCCGACCATCCCTGCAAATGCTTCTTCAAAACCAAATGCTGATTTGAATATAAGAATGAATACATTTGGTAACTCACTAATGTTCAAAAAAACTACAAGAAGAGCAACAGCAATATATGCTAATGCCATCACTGGTACTAGAATTTGCGTAACACTTACTATTCGTTTAAGACCACCGAAAACTATGACTGCAGTAAATATTGATAAAATGATACCAACTACTACTCGACTAGATCCAAAGCTCTCTTCAAAAGCAATAGTGATAGTATTGGCTTGCACTGCATTAAACACAAATCCATATGTAAGAGTAATCACAACTGCAAAAAGAATACCCATCCAACGCTTATTTAATCCTTTTTCCATATAGTACGCTGGTCCACCACGGTACATATTACCATCTTTAACTTTGTACACCTGTGCCAGAGTACTTTCTATTAAAGAAGAAGCACCACCAATAATAGCAATCATCCACATCCAAAATATTGCTCCAGGTCCTCCGAGCGCAATAGCGGTTGCAACACCAGCTATGTTGCCGGTACCAATGCGAGAGGCCGCAGATATTGTAAAAGCCTGAAAGGAAGAGACGCCTTTTTTTCCAGAACTATCAACAGTAGCTTTTTCTGTAACAACACGGAACATTTCTGGTATTAATCTAATTTGAATAAACTTTGTCTTTACTGTGAAAAATATTCCTACTCCTACTAAGAGTATGATTAATATGTAAGAATATAAAGCATTATTCACATCCTGTAACATACTTTCAAACAAACTCATTATTAATTCCTCCTAAAAATCCGTAACGCTAGTTATGTAATACCTATTTTATATAGATTGGTTTAATTTCTCTTATCTAAACATCTCACAAGTACTCATTTTGTAAGATGAATAGTGTTGAGTAAATAAATAGAGTTGGTTTTGTGTAAAAACCAACTCTCTATTTTCAAACAGAAATATTACAATCTAATAATTTTATAATAAAAATTTCAAAGAGGAAAGTCTAATTACACTATTTGTGTAAATAGGTATAAAAAAATATGGATAAAAAGATTATTCTTTTTATCCATATCAAGTTAAAGAGTAGGTAATTCCGCTCTTTCCTCATCTGAAAATACACGAGAATGAATATGAAATGCAATACCTTCTGTGCTTTCGAGAGAAAAGGCGGCCCCCATACCCTCGACGACATCTAATATTAGCTGTGTATGTTGCCAATAAGTGTAGTGAGACTGGTGCATATAGTAGGGCGCATTTCCAACTGTACCAATTAGGAGGTCACGACTTCCGATATAGAAGTCTCCCTGCCTGTAGCACATTGGAGCAGAACCATCGCAGCAGCCAGCAGACTGTACGAACATAATTGCCCCATGCTTTGTCTCAAGCTCATTGATTAGCGTAAGAGCTTTTTCTGTTGCTACGATGCGTTCTACCATTCTTTCATCTCTTTTCTAACTTTTTAGAAGAAGCCCATTGCTGATTTGTTGTAGCTAACTAGCATACATTTAGTTTGTTGATAGTGTTCAAGCATCATTAAGTGGTTTTCACGACCGATACCAGATTGCTTGAATCCTCCGAATGCTGCATGAGCAGGGTATTGGTGGTAAGTGTTTGTCCAAACACGACCAGCTTGGATTGCACGACCAGCACGGTAAGCCGTGTCAATGTTACGAGACCAAACTCCAGCACCTAATCCGAACTCAGAATCATTCGCAATTTCCATTGCTTCGTCAAAGTCTTTGAATGTAGTAACAGAAAGTACTGGTCCAAAGATTTCTTCTTGGAAGATACGCATTTTATTGTTCCCTTTGAATACTGTTGGAGCAACATAGTAACCGCCTTCGTGGTCACCTTCAAGTTTATTTTGAGTTCCGCCGATTAACAATTCTGCGCCTTCTTCTTTACCAATTTCGATGTAAGAAAGAATTTTTTGTAATTGTTGGTTGGAAGCTTGAGCGCCCATCATAGTTTCTGTATCTAATGGGTTACCAATTTTAATAGCTTTAATGCGTTCTAATGCACGTTCCATGAATTTTTCATAAATTGATTCTTGAACAAGTGCACGAGATGGACAAGTACAAATTTCACCAGAGTTAAGAGCGAATAATACCAAGCCTTCGATTGCTTTGTCTAAGAACTCATCATCTGCATCCATAACGTCTTCGAAGAATACGTTAGGTGACTTACCACCAAGCTCTAATGTTACAGGAATAATGTTTTCAGTTGCATATTGCATGATTAAGCGACCAACACCAGTTGAACCAGTGAACGCTACTTTTTGGATACGTGGGTTTGTAGCAAGTGGTTTCCCAACTTCTGCACCGAAACCGTTTACAACGTTTAAAACACCAGTTGGTAGGATATCTTGGATAAGCTCTAATAACACCATTAATGAAGCAGGTGTTTGTTCAGCTGGTTTCATAACAATTGTATTACCTGCAGCTAAGGCTGGAGCGATTTTCCAAACAGCCATTAGTAGAGGGAAGTTCCAAGGAATAATTTGTCCTACAACCCCGATTGGCTCATGGAAATGATAAGCTACTGTATCGTTATCAATTTGACTAATACCGCCTTCTTGAGCACGGATAGCCCCTGCAAAGTAACGGAAATGATCTATTGCCAATGGAATATCAGCATTTAATGTTTCACGAACAGCTTTCCCATTATCCCATGTTTCCGCAACAGCAATTTTTTCTAAGTTTTCTTCCATGCGGTCAGCAATTTTGTTTAAAATAATCGCACGGTAGGCTACAGATGTAGCAGCCCAAGCACCTTTAGCAGCATGAGCAGCATCTAATGCAAGCTCGATATCTGCTTCTGTAGAACGAGCGGCTTTAGTAAATACTTTACCTGTAAGTGGTGAGACTACATCGAAGTATTCTCCGTTAACTGGAGCTACCCATTGTCCGCCGATAAAATTATCGTAATGATCTTTAAAGTCAACTACTGCACCAGCAGTATTAGGATTTGCATAAATCATATTTATTGCCCCCAAAAATAATATTTTTATCACTTAATGCTCAGACGTCTGACGCCTTGCAATAATCACATCATGCACCAGAAAAAAAAAGAAAGCAAGAAATAAATTCATTTTTTATTCACAATTAGAAAAAAAAGTTTCTTTTTAAAATTGAAAATATACAATTGGTTAATATACAATTATTTAACATTAGATAATTGATATATAACAATTATCTATATATTTAAGTGGATTTTTGTATAATGTATTATAACAGAATAATAAAATAATTCATGAATTTTTATGCATGTATAATGAATCTTTATTCTAATTTTAATTAAGATTTAGATTGGCTTTCATAAGGGGTATGTCTTTGCTAAATTAAAAATATATTATTAAAAAATATTTTCAGTAAACTGTTTCTAAAAAGATAATATTTATGCTGGTAAGCTCTTAAAAATGGTCTGAAAATAGAACATATAAAAAGGCAAGAATGTTGGTTTAACAGCAGCATTCTTGCCTTTTCAATATATTTTAAATGATAGAGGACTCAGAGGACAGTCACCGAGGATTTATAAACCTCTATATTTGATGGCCAACCCTTTTAAGAAATTTCTAGCAAATTTGTCGCCACATTCTTTATAGTTGCGGTGACCTTCTTTTCGTAGGATGGCACTTAACTCACTTTTCGTAATAGCTACTCTTGACTCTTCGAGAATATCAATCATATCCTCACTAGTTAATGCCAATGCTATTTTCACTTTCTTCATAAGCATGTTATTGACACTTTCACTATTTCCAGATGGGGATGGTGGGGCTACTTGTTGTCCTTGTTTTTGCTCCTGTGGTCCTCTTTTAAAAGTAATAAGACCATTTAAAAAGGATTCTAACATTTTATTGTTACATTTTAATTGGTTATCCTCTTCCTCAGGACTCTCATCATAGTCACTTTCAAAGCTATCCTTGGATTTAGTTAACAGCTTCAAAACGTCTTCCTTGGAAATTTCTACGCCACCAAGTTTAAAGATTTCAACCATTTCTTTGTTTTTAATATCTAATGCATATCTCAATCGTATCAATATATCATTATTTTCCATTTATAATCCTCCTCTAGCATTCAAATGCATATGCTTCTAATGTTATGTAATAGCCTTCCTTCTACAGTGATAAACAGTATAGAAGAAAATCCGAGAATCACTCAGATTCCCGGATCCTTTTTACAATGAACCATTATTTTAACGTAAGCAAAGTAACTACTTCAATATGAGCTGTCTGTGGGAACATATCAACAGGCTGCATATATTCTACATGGTAAATTTTCGTCAACTCCTGCAAGTCCTTTGCAAGAGTGGAAGGATTACATGAAGTATACACAAAACGTTTAGGTTTTATTTCTAGCACTGTTTTAAGAAGCTCCTGATCTAATCCAGTTCGAGGCGGATCTACTGTCAGTACGTCTGGTACAAACCCTTCGCTCTGCCATTGTTTCAACCATTTTTTTGCAGTTCCATGAACATACATCGTGTTTTGGTAGCCGTTACGTTTAGCATTTTTCTTAGCATCCTTAATAGACTCCTCAATAATGTCCATACCACGAACCTCTTTTGCATTTTTAGCAAGCCAAAGCCCGATTGTTCCGACACCACAATATGCGTCCACTACTGTTTCTTTACCCGTTAACCCGGAAGCTTTTTCAATTTCATCGTAAAGGTGCTCAGTTTGTTCAGGATTCAATTGGAAGAATGCACGGGCAGATAGGTCAAATGCCAATTCTCCAAGTTTTTCATGAATGATTTCCTTACCAAATAAATTGAAGGTCGTTTCACCAAACACTAAAGATGTTTTTCCAGGGTTAATGTTCTGGCTAATGGACACAATATTAGAATCGATTTTACGAATCATTTGTACAAGATCTTCTTTACGTGGCATTTTCTTTTGGGTAGTCACTAAAGTCACTTGGATTTGCCCAGTTTTCATTCCGGTACGCACAACAATAGTACGAACAAGTCCCTGAGGATTTTTATCGTCATAAATTGGAATATTAAGCTCTTTTAAGTACGCTTTTATTTCGTTTGTGATACGGGTAGTGGCAGGATGTTGTACCATACATTCGTTAATATCGATTAACTTGTTAGTACCTTCTGCATATAAACCGGCGATTACATCATTACCTAGCTGTCTTGTTTGAAACTGGCTTTTGTTTCGATATAACCATGGGTTTTCCATCCCAAGCGTAGATCTGACCTCAATCGTTGGAGTTAGATCTTTCATATATCGCTCAAGCGCTTGGATTACCATATCTCTTTTTTCAATTAGCTCTCGCTCATAGGTCATATGCTGAAGTTGGCATCCTCCGCATGCTTCGTATACTGGACAAGGTGGTTTCACTCTGTCTGGAGAAGCCTGTCTGATTTTTTTTATCGTTGCTTCTGCGTATTTCGGAGTTACTATAGTTACTTGAGCAGTTACCACTTCTCCAGGAAGTGCTCCTTTAACAAATACTACGTTGCGCTTAAAGAAGCCGACTCCTTCACCATTAATGCCTAGCCTCTTTATAGTAAGTGGGAACTCTTGTCCTACTTTTATAACTGTTTGTTCTTTCATATCCTTCACGTCCTTTATCAACCAATAAAACAGTATAACTTTTTTATATGGTCGGTTGCAAGTTAAAGGTGCCAGTTAATGATACTAACTGGCACCTAGTTGCATTAACATCTATTATAAAGGAATTTACTGTGGAAGAGAATAATCAGGTATATCTAGTTTGGATAAGTTAAGATCATTAATCCTACCAAATGTATAGCCTCGTTTTTTCGCTTCTTTAATAAAGGCCGGAAGCCCATCTGCATTGTCAGGAGACACGGTATGCATAAGGACGATTGCCCCTGGATGAATTTGTGTTATTAACTCGTTGTAAGCATATTGACCACCTTTTTTCTGATCTCGATGCCAATCAATAAAAGCGATTGACCAGAAAAAATGCTGATGACCAATTTCATTTGCTGCAGCTAATACATCTTCATCAAAAATTCCCTCGGGAGGTCTAGTGACAGTAGTTCTCTCTAAAGAAGTAAGCTCTTTTAGACGGTTATCAAATTTCTGTAGTTCTTTTTTTATTTCATCCTTTGACATTTTTGCAAGATTTGGATGCCCGTAAGAATGGTTACCTATTTGATGTCCTTCTTCAATCATACGTTTTACGAGTGGGGTGGCACTCTCTAGATAATGGCCTGTTAAAAAGAAGGTGGCACTAATATTTTCTGCTTTTAATGTATCTAAAATACTAGCGGTATAGCCGTTCTCATAACCATTATCAAAGGTGAGGTATATAATCTTCTTGTCAGCAGGGCCTTTATAAATTGCCCCGTGTTTTTCTAACAATGCATCTAGTTCTGCTCCGGCCTCAGGTGGAACTTCATCTCGAGCTTTTTTAAATCCCCAATGTATCTCCTTCGCTTCTGCCGTAAATGGCTCATAGGAAAAGCCGAGGCTTATGATAAAGGTTGCTATTATAATTCCTATTACGTGCTGCTTCCACATAATTATTTGCTCCTTTTCTAATGAATGTTTGCACAAAAAAGCGCAATCTCTTTAAAAATAGATTGCACTTGGGAATGGGATTTATTCATTTTTACCAGTTGGTTAGTTTTACTATAATGCAAGTGGACTTACTATTTATATATATCATTTAAGGCACTTTCTAAATCAGGGAAGTCGAAGGCGAATCCAGCTGCTATCAATACTTCAGGAAGTACTTTTTGACCTTCTAAGACAAGTTGGCTTTTTTCGCCAAGTGCAAATTTTAAAGCAAATGCTGGAACCGGAAAATAATGCGGTCTTTTTAATACGGTCGCCAGTGTTTTACTAAATTCATTCATCTTTTTAGGATCGGGGGCAACTACATTAAAAGGTCCGCCTATATTGTTCTCAATTGCAAATAAAAGTGCATTAGCGACATCCTGAACATGAATCCAGGACATCCAATTATCTCCTTTTCCTATAGGACCGCCAACAAACATTTTGTAGGGGAGTGCCATTAACGGAAGCGCTCCTTCTGTTCTGCCTAATATAATTCCAAATCTCCCAAAAGCTACTTGGACTCCATATTCCTCAGCGGAGGAAGCTTTTTGCTCCCAATCAGCTACTGTTTTAGCTAAGAAGTCATGTCCTTTCTCAGTAGAACGTTCGTTATATATTCTCTCGTTAGAAGCGGGGTAAATTCCTATAGCGCTTGCATTGATTAATACTTTTGGTTTTTGCTCTAATAATCCTATAATACGAATTATTTCGTTGGTGGCTTGCATTCTGCTATCATAGATTTTTTCTTTTTGCTTTTCTGACCAACGTCCGTTATTAATCGATTCTCCAGCTAAATTTACTATTGCATCAATACCCTCCAAATATTCCTCAGGTCTAGTATCATTTGAAAGCCAGTTAATGTATGTGACGTTACCTTGTTGATGCGAGCGTGACCTCGATAAAATAATAACTTCATGTCCTTTATGTTCCAACAGCCTCGTCAAAGCTCTTCCTACAAAACCAGTTCCGCCAGTTATTGCTACTTTCATCTAAATCAGCCTCCTCTTTACACTATAGTAACAGTTCAATCATTTATCACACACGAATTTATACGTTATACTTAAAGTAAGTGGAATGGAGAGATTATCGTATGCCGATTATTACAAAAATAGGACGTCAAAAAAAGAATAATGAACGGTATAATTTATATTTGGATGAAAAGTATGCCTTTAGTGTAGACGAGGCAGTCTTGATAAAATATCAACTGACTAAAGGAAAAGTCATTGAGGCTTTCACTTTAGATGAAATTGTTTTTGATGATGAAGTGCGAAAGGCTTATAATAAAGCCATCAATTATTTAAGCTTTCGGATGAGAAGTGAGCATGAGGTAAAGCAAAAGCTATTACAAAGTGAGTTCGGCGAGGCTGTCGTGTTAGAAGCTATTCGTAAATTGTATGAGCACGGATTTCTAAATGATGAAAGTTTTACAAAGGCTTTAGTTGAGACTCAAAAAAATAGTAGCAAGAAAGGCCCTGCTGCTATTCGTCAGGAACTGAAGAAAAAAGGGATAGAAAAGGAACTTCAGGAGGAAGTGCTTGCTACATACTCGGAAGAGGAACAGGTTTCTATTGCCAAAAAGCTAACTGAAAAAATTATCAATCAAAACCAAAATAAAACCCCTCGGCAAATCAAACAAAAGGTGCAGGAAAACCTTCAAAGAAAAGGTTATAACTTTAGCATCATTTCTCAAGCAATTGATTCCTTTGAGCTAGAAAAGAAAGATGAAGAATGGCTAGACATAATTGCAACTCAAGGAGAGAAGATCTGGAGGAAGTATTCTTCCAAATATAGTGGCTTTGATCTGAAACAGCGTGTGAAGCAGGCACTTTACCTAAAAGGATTTCCTGCTGAGCATATAGACTTGTATATAGAAAAGAAGGAGTTGGAAGCACTAGATGAACAATAAAAAATATAGTCAGATGTCGGAGCAGGAGCTTCGAACTGAAATTGCTAACTTAAAAGAAAAGGCAAGAAAGGCAGAGCAATTAGGCATCGTTAATGAGTATGCAGTATATGAACGAAAAGCAATGATGGCTCAATCTTTCCTTACTGATGTCAATTCGATTAAACCAGGAGAAATGTATAGAATTAGTGGTGACCCAGGGATGTTCTTTCAAGTAGAATATTTAAAAGGTAAATTTGCTTGGGGATATCGTTTAGGTGGAGATAAGTACGAGGAAGCATTACCAATTTCTATACTAGAGCCATTAGAGGAAGGAAAATAATATGGAAACTAAAATAAATGAGTTAACAAATTTATTACTAGAGAAAAATGATAAGCTGTCCTTTGAAAAGGCAAGGGCTTGGATAGAATTACTATGGTCTGATTTTGAATCATCCTATGCGCGTGCAGGTTATGAATACAAAGGTGCAGCGGTGACAGAAATGGTCATTAAAAAGTGGATAGATGGCTACGGCGGACAATTGCATGAGTTTGCAACCACGAACGAAAAATACAAGCATTTACTGGATACAGATTAAACGCTAGGAATATGATTCCTAGCGTCTCTGTTTTAATGAGGTAAAAAGTCTAATTTTTTTCTTAGCTTATCTTCACTGAATATCCAGCCTGTGTATGAGTTGATAATATCCAAGTCTTCATTCAAGTGCACAACTGCCACAAAAGGATAATAATCGTTACTTCTATAACGTAAATCGATAAGACGTACTTCGTGAATATGTTCGAACTTTGTTATTTCCCATCTGTAAATAGGCGAAAACGAAGTGAAGGCACTTAGGTTTGTATCTTTAAGTGCTGCCTCTACTAAAGGAGAATCAGGAATTTCCTCTCGTTCAAACTTATCATAAATTGTAATGGAACGTCCGTATGCTCTACCTACATAATGATGGGTCTCTGAGCTAGCTGCAATTCTCCATTGAAAAAATTTTATAGTGGGAGCAACAATAATTTCTGTTGTATCTGGAATCGTTTTCTTTACACTATTTTTAACAGCACTTTGCACCGCAAAGCGTAAAATGTAATAAATAGCGATTATAGCGTACATTGTAAGGAATGTAGGTACTGGATTAAATCCAAACATCCATAATAATAGGCCTAGTACATGAATACCAAATATGATTGGATCGAATGTATTTATGACTCCCAATGCCACCCATTTTTTAGAGAAGGGGCGCAATGCCTGAGTTCCATATGAATTAAAAATATCAACAAAGACATGAAGAAACACTGCTAAAAACGTCCAAAGCCAAAGATGAAGCCAATTTGCTTCAGGGATAATTAACCATAATACACCAGATATTAGTAACGGCCATAAAAGAACGGCTGGAATAGAGTGGGTAATACCACGATGATGGCGTATGTAGATTGCATTATTTCTTAATTTTAGAACAGTATCTATATCAGGGGCTTGAGATCCGATTATAGTTCCTGCAATTACTGCAGTAGTAGTTAGAGAACTACTTGTAACGACGGGATCTGCCATTGCCAAACCACCAAGTGCAATACCCATAACGATATGTGTACCTGTATCCATGTGTGACCAGCTCCTTTAGGAAACAAGTTATCTTAATCATAAGATAAAGTAGATAAATTAACAAAGTAATTATTAAAGTTATACCCTATTATTACATACAATAATCGCAGGGAAAGGAATCTAAATGTGAACGAATTATATAATAAGCAAATTGGTGAGTCACTAGTATCCTGGTTTTTAGAGGAAAAACGAGATTTGCCTTGGAGAAAAACAAAAGATCCATACAAAATTTGGGTATCCGAAGTAATGCTACAGCAAACAAAGGTTGATACAGTTATCCCTTATTATGAGAGATTTATCTCTAAATATCCCTCTCTGGAATCACTTGCAGAAGCGGAAGAGGGAGAACTATTAAAAGAGTGGGAAGGCTTGGGCTATTATTCAAGAGCCCGTAACCTGCAAGCAGGAGTAAGGGAAGTTGTAGAAGAATATAATAGCGTAGTACCGAACAACCGAAAGGAAATATCAAAGCTAAAGGGCGTTGGACCTTATACGGCTGGAGCAGTGTTAAGCATTGCATATGATATTCCGGAGCATGCAGTTGATGGAAATGTAATGAGAGTACTCTCTCGAATTTTATTGATAAAAGAGGACATTGCTAAACAAAAGACGAAAAAGATATTTGAAGAAGCTGTTATGAACTTGATGTTTAAGGATAACCCTTCAGCATTTAACCAAGGTTTAATGGAACTTGGGGCTATTATATGCACTCCTACGAAGCCCAAATGTTTACTTTGTCCAGTGCGAGAATATTGTTCGGCTTTTTATGAGGGAGTTCAAGAGGAACTGCCAATAAAAACAATAAATAAAAAGACAAAATTACATAAAATGAAGGCAGTAGTGATTCAACGAAATGATGGTAAAATTTTGTTAGAGAAGCGTCCCTCTAAAGGATTGCTTGCAAATATGTGGCAATTCCCTATGGTTGAGCTGCCAACTTCCACCCATACAGTTGAGGAAGTGGTAGAGCTTGACTATGGAGTGGAAATTCAAAAAGGAAAAGAATTGATAGCATTTAAGCATATTTTTTCTCATCTTGTTTGGGAAATCGAAAGCTTCGAAGCAAAGCTTATGAACGAAAAAAAAATATCATTGAATAGCCAATGGTATTCTATAGAAGAAGTTAACAATCAACCAATGCCTATTCCCGTATTAAAAATGTGGAATGCATGGAAGGAAAGGAAGAGTATCACATGACAAATCCGGTAGCATTAGTAACAGGTAGCAGCAGAGGTTTAGGAAAATCAATTGCCATCGAGCTTGCGAAAAATGGCTATGATATTGTGGTCAATTATGCGCGCAGTAAAACAGCTGCATTAGAAACTGTTCAAGAAATTGAAGCTTTAGGTCAAAAAGCTTTGCTTATTCGTGCAAACGTAGGAGATATAGAGAAGCTTCGTGCGATGTTCCAAACAATCAAAGATGAGTTCGGTCGTTTAGATATTTTCGTTAGTAATGCTGCTTCTGGCGTTCTTCGACCAATAATGGAATTAGAGGAATCCCATTGGGACTGGACGATGAGTATTAATGCAAAAGCAATGCTTTTCGGAGCACAGGAAGCTGCGAAGCTTATGCCGAATGGCGGTAAAATTTTAGGTATTAGCTCATTAGGATCTATTAGATATTTAGAAAACTACACAACAGTAGGTGTATCTAAAGCTGCTATTGAGTCTATCACTCGATATTTGGCAGTAGAGCTGGCTGAAAAAGGAATTGCAGTTAATACAGTTTCCGGTGGAGCATTAGATACTGATGCTTTAAAGCATTTCCCAAACAGAGAGCAATTATTAGAGGATGCTCGATTGAACACTCCGGCAGGTCGAATGGTTGAAATTGAAGACATGGTAAAAACAGCAATGTTCCTGCTATCCGACGACGCATCAATGATCCGTGGACAAACTATTATAGTGGACGGTGGACGTTCGATTAAAATGTAATTGTTAGTATGTGGTCATTAATTTGGACCGCATAGAGAGGAAATCAATTACTTTCTTCCAGTTCGCCGCAGTAAAAAATTCAATTTAACATTTTTAAATTTCAAATGAATATTATCTCCAAAAGTGCACATGATATATTTTGTACGGAGGTGAAATCCATGAAAAAGAATAACAGTCAACAACCAAACAAAAGACAAGAGTTTGCTTCAGAAACTGTAATTCAACAAGTTAAAGAGCAAAACCGTCAAGCTGAAATGAAAAAACAACAAGCTAGCGGGAAGTTTTCGAACGGTTCTTCTAACCAATCAAAATAACATGGATTCACCAAAAATCAGCGAGGGCATTTTGCCTTCGCTGATTTTTTTACTACAGTTTTTTCCTATGGATTGCTATAATAGGGAAATAAGTATAATATTCAATTTTGCGCTTGGTGAAAAGGTGGCTAAATCATGGCGATTCCAACAGAAGGAGAAATTATTCAAATTCACAGCTACAAGCATAATGGCCGTATCCACCGTGTCTGGCAGGAAACGATGGTTTTAAAAGGCACCAAGAATATTGTGATAGGTGCAAACGAACGTACTCTTGTAATAGAGGCAGATGGCCGAACATGGATTACAAGAGAGCCTTCCATTTGTTACTTTCATGCAGAGCATTGGTTTAACATTATTTGTATGCTTCGAGAAGACGGCGTATATTATTACATCAACATTAGTTCGCCATTTGTCTACAACAATCAAAGGTTAAAATATATTGATTATGATCTAGATGTGAAGGTCTTTCCAGACATGACCTACACTATTTTAGATGAGGATGAATACGAACAGCACAAAAGAGAAATGAATTATCCAGATGAGATGGATGCTATTCTTGAGCGAAATATAGAAAAACTAATTTCTTGGATTAAGCAAAGAAGAGGGCCGTTTGCTCCCGACTTTATAGAGGCATGGACAAGTCGTTATCATTTTTATAAACAGCTGAATGAATAGTTGAAGAACCTGTTGACTTTACAACAGGTTCTTCCGTTTTAAGAAAGGAAGTAATTTTGTGAGTACCATGAAAAGATATATGGAATTTGTGAAGCCTTATAATTGGCAAATATTCCTAACAATTGTTATTGGGGTTATAAAATTTGCAATTCCACTATTTATACCTGTATTGATTAAGATTGTCGTTGATGATATTATTGGCGGCGATATGTCAACGGATGAGAAAATCCAACAACTGATTTATTGGCTTGGTGGTACCGCATTGGTATTCTTAATCGTTCGACCACCAATCGAGTATTATCGACAATATTTGGCACAATTAGTCAGCAATAAAATTTTGTATGATATACGTCAAAAGCTATACATACACCTTCAAAAACTCAGCTTAAAATACTATTCCAACACACGTGCAGGAGAAGTGATTTCTCGCGTTATTAATGATGTAGAACAAACAAAAAACTTTGTTATGATTGGCTTGATGAATGTCTGGCTTGATCTAGCTACCATTCTAATAGCTATCGGCATTATGTTGACAATGAATGTCAAGCTAACATTAGTTACCTTAATAGCATTTCCGTTCTACGCATTCAGTGTTAAATTCTTTTTTGGAAGACTTCGTGATTTAACAAGAAAGAGATCCCAGGCTCTTGCAGGAGTACAAAGCTATCTTCATGAACGTGTCCAAGGGATGAGTATTATTAAAACCTTTACACTCGAAAAACATGAACAAAAATTATTCAATGAGACGAACGGAGAATTTCTAGATAAAGCAGTGGATCAGACGATATGGAACGCAAAAGCATTTGCTGTAGTTAATACTATTACGGATATTGCTCCACTATTAGTAATTGCTTACGCTGGATATGAGGCTATTCATGGAAGATTATCTGTAGGAACGATGGCTGCGTTCATAGCTTACATTGAGCGCCTTTATAGTCCCTTAAGACGATTAGTTAATTCTTCAACAACATTAACACAATCCTTTGCTTCTATGGATCGAGTATTTGAGTTGATGGATGAGAAATATGATATTGTCGATAAACCTGAAGCTAAAAAGTTAGGCAATACATATGGGGAAGTAACCTTTTCCAATGTTTCCTTCCAATATGAAAAAGACGGTCAAACTATCCTTAATAATATAAACCTTAGAGTAAATGCTGGTGAAACAGTTGCATTTGTCGGGATGAGTGGTGGGGGTAAGTCCACTATTATTAGCCTGATTCCCCGATTTTATGATGTGACATCAGGTAGCGTACAAATCGATGGAAAAGATGTTCGCGACGTGACGATTGAATCGCTTAGACAACAAATAGGAATTGTCCTACAGGATAATATTTTGTTTAGTGACTCCGTAAAATCGAATATCTTAATGGGTAAACCAGATGCAAGTGATGAAGAAGTAATAGAGGCGGCAAAAGCTGCTAATGCACATGACTTCATTATGGAACTGCCTGATGGATACGAAACAAAGGTTGGAGAGCGTGGAGTTAAGCTTTCAGGAGGTCAAAAGCAACGTGTCGCAATTGCACGTGTATTTTTAAAAAATCCAACGATATTGGTTCTAGATGAGGCGACTTCAGCATTAGATTTAGAGAGCGAATCTTTAATTCAAGATTCTTTAGAGCGTTTGGCACAAAATCGAACAACAATTATCGTAGCACATAGACTTTCCACAATAACTCACGCAGATAAAATATTTGTTATAGAAAATGGAGAATTAGCAGAGGAAGGTTCTCATGCTAAACTCATGAAGGACAAAGGGGTATATTATAACTTATTTCAAATACAACAATTAGATACTGTGGACTAACAAACACACCCAATAAGGCGATTTTGTTCTTATTGGGTGTTTTTTTATACTATTTTTATGGATTATTGAATATAGGGAAGGTTTTAAATAGTCCGAAAAGTATTGCATAAAATGCTAAAATGTGTAAAATATCAATATGAACAAATATAATGAAAATTTTAAATAGTCTTGTAAAAAAGGAGAGTTATCATGGAACAAGGAAAAAAAGTATTAGAAGTGAAAGGTCTTCAAACTTCCTTTTTTACAGATGATGGTGTTATTCCATCTGTTGATTATGTAGATTTCCATGTTAGAGAAGGGGAAATCTTAGGCATTGTAGGCGAATCAGGCTGTGGTAAAAGTGTTACCTCACTATCAATTATGGGTCTAATTCCTAGTCCCCCTGGAAAAATAACAAATGGAGAAATCTTATTTAAAGGCAAGGATTTAACTACTTTCTCTGAAAAAGAGATGAGAAAAGTAAGAGGAAATGAGATTGCTATGATATTCCAGGAGCCGATGACCTCTTTAAATCCTTTATTTACAATTGGGAATCAGCTTATGGAAGCTATAACCCTACATAAAAAAGGCTGGAGTAAAAAACAAGCTAAGGACAGAGCGGTTGAGATGCTCAAGCTTGTTGGTCTTCCTAGAGCAGAAGCACTTATGAAGGACTACCCTCACCAACTTTCAGGTGGTATGCGTCAAAGGGTTATGATTGCAATGGCGCTTGTATGTGATCCAGAGGTATTGATAGCTGATGAACCGACTACAGCATTAGATGTTACGATCCAAGCACAAATCCTAAAGCTAATGCGAGATCTGAATAAAAGACTAAATACAGCTGTACTTCTTATCACTCATGATCTTGGTGTAGTGGCCGAGACCTGTGAACGTGTAGTGGTCATGTATGCAGGAAAAGTAGTAGAAGAAGGACTAGTTGACACTATTTTTAAAAACCCTCAGCATCCATATACAAAGGGGCTACTTGCATCAGTGCCTGACATGAGATACAAAAAGCAACGACTATATTCTATTCCTGGTAATGTGCCAAAGCCAGGAGTTATAAAGCAGGGCTGTCGATTCGCTGCAAGATGTGAATTTGCATTCGAACGCTGTCTGCAGGAAAATCCTCCTCTTTTTGAAACATCGGAGGGACATAAAACAAGATGTTTCTTGTATGACTCTAAGGAGGTTGCAGATTATGACAGAGCCGCTGTTAAAAGTTGACGGACTGAAAAAATATTTTCCTATTCGTTCGGGTGTTTTGTCAAAAAAAGTGGGTTATGTGAAAGCAGTAGATGACATATCTTTCTTTGTGAATGAGGGAGAAACGTTAGGGATTGTTGGAGAATCAGGCTGCGGTAAATCTACTACAGGCCGTATGCTTATGAGATTGCTAGAGCCAACAGAAGGAAATGTGATGTTTGAAGGAAAGGATTTAACGAAGATTTCAGACTCGGCCATGCGCAAGGTTAGACGAGATATCCAAATGGTGTTCCAGGATCCTTATGCTTCTCTAAATCCTCGTCATACAGTGGAGAAGATTTTAATGGAGCCGCTTATAGTTCATCAAATCGGAGATCCTAAAACTCGCAGACAAAAGGTTCATGACTTTTTAGAAATTGTAGGACTGAGCAGCTATCACGCAAAACGATATCCTCACCAGTTCAGTGGTGGACAAAGACAGCGTATTGGAATCGCTAGAGCACTTATGACCAATCCAAAGCTGATTATAGCGGATGAGCCCGTTTCTGCACTCGATGTATCCATTCAAGCTCAAGTTTTAAATCTTATGCAGGATTTGCAAAAGGAGTTAAAACTGACCTATATATTTATCGCCCACGATTTAGGAGTGGTCCGTCACATTAGCGACCGAGTAGGGGTTATGTATTTAGGTAGAATGGTCGAACTTGCACCTAGTGAGAATTTGTATGCAGAGCCGCTGCACCCTTATACAAAAGCACTTCTCTCTGCTGTGCCAGTACCTGATCCACAATTTCAAAGGGAGCAAATTATATTAGAAGGAGATATTCCAAGCCCTTCTAACCCTCCTACAGGCTGTACATTCCATACACGTTGTCCTTTTAAAATGGACGTTTGTACAACCGTTAAACCGAAGCTAGAGGAAGTTAAGAACAGTCATTTTGTTGCCTGCCATCTTTATAATGAGGCAGTCCAGCATTGATAATATAAATTTGGAGGGGTCCATGTGAGAAAAAAGAAATTATTGTCTTTTATGTTTTTAATGATATTTGCTGCTTTTACAATTGTTGCTTGTTCAAGTGATGAAACCGGAGGAGATAAAAAAGGAGAATCCTCCTCATCATCAGGGGATAAAGTATTAGTGTTTGGTCGAGGGGGAGACTCTGTTTCTCTAGATCCTGCTATAGTAACTGACGGTGAATCATTTAAAGTTACACAAAATGTATTTGAAACACTATTAAATTTTGGTGAAGAAGATACTACTATTCAAGCAGGCCTTGCCAAAGAATGGGTAACATCTGATGACGGTTTAACTTATACATTTACTTTAGAAGAAGGAGTTAAATTTCACGACGGTACAGATTTTAATGCTGAGGCTGTTGTGAAAAACTTTGAACGCTGGGCTAATGGCTCAGAGGAAAAATTCTATTACTATGGCTCTATGTTTGGAGGATATGCAGGCGATGAAGGACATGTAATTGAGTCAGTTACTGCTGATGGTGATTACACAGTAGTATTTAAACTTAAACGTCCACAAGCTCCTTTCTTAAAAAATATTGCTATGAGTCCATTCGGAATAGCAAGCCCAACGGCATTTGAAAAAGATGAAGAGAAATTTGGAGATAATCCAGTAGGAACAGGTCCATTCAAATTCGTAGAATGGAAACGAAATGATTCCATTACAATTGAAAAATATGAAGATTACTGGGTAGATGGTATGCCTAAGCTTGATAAAGTTGTATTCCGTGCTATTCCGGATAACGCAGCACGCTTAAACAACCTACTAGCTGGAGACATTGATTTGGCTGATGGAGTAAATCCGTCTGATCGTAAAACAGTTGAGGGTGATTCTACTCTACAACTGTATGAGCGCCCGTCCATGAACGTTGGTTACTTAGGTCTAACGAATACTAGACCGCCTTTTGACAACGTAAAAGTACGCCAAGCAATGAATTATGCTATCGATAAGCAAGCAATTGTAGATGCTTTCTTTGAGGGCGGAGCTGAAATCGCTAAAAACCCTATGCCTTCTTCTATTAGTGGCTACAATAACGATATTCCTGGTTACGAATATGATCCAGAAAAAGCAAAGGAACTTTTAGCAGAAGCTGGATTAGCAGATGGCTTTGATATGGAGCTATGGGCTATGCCGGTTCCAAGACCTTATATGCCAGACGGAGCAAAGGTCGCAGAAGCAATTAAAAATAACTTAGAAAAAGTAGGCATCAATGCAAAAATCGTTTCTTATGAATGGGCAACATATTTAGAAAAAGCTCGTTTAGGAGAAGCTGATGCTTTCTTACTTGGATGGACTGGTGATAACGGGGATGCGGATAATTTCCTTTATGTATTGCTAGACAAAGATAATATCGAAAGTAATAACTACACGTACTATAGCAATGACCAATTACACGAAATTCTAATCGAAGCACAATCAGAGGTAGACGAAAACAAACGTATTGAATTATATAAACAAGCTCAAGAAATAATATTTGAAGATGCACCATGGGTTCCACTTGCTCACTCAACACCATTACTTGCTGGTAAAGCAGAATTGACAGGCTTCACACCACATCCAACTGGCTCAGACAAATTAGGAAACGTTGACTTTAAGTAAAGACTGATGGGGGAGGGAATCTTCTTGATTCCTTCCTCTTTTAAAGGATAAGAAGTATTTTAATTGTCAGGTCAAAGAGAGAAGCTTGTATTTCATATTTTAAGATGAAGAGGGTGAAAAAACATGCTTCACTATATTGGAAAGAGGCTGTTGCAGCTTATACCAGTATTGCTTGGTATGACTTTTTTAGTTTTTATGATTATTCGTGCTATCCCAGGTGATCCAGCACAGGTTATTCTGGGACAATTAGCTTCTAAGGATGCTATTGAATCACTAAGAGAAAGCCTAGGCTTAAATAATCCTTGGTATGTGCAATATTTTGATTATTTATTTGGTCTTCTTCAAGGTGATCTTGGTGAGTCGATGCGAACTGTTAAGCCAGTAGCTTCTGAAATATGGCCGTATCTTGCTGCTACGTTTGAGCTAGCGTTCTTTGCAATTCTAATAGCAGTTATTATAGGGGTAAACGCGGGAATTATATCTGCATGGTTCCAGAACTCTTGGTTCGATTACTTAGCAATGGTACTAGCTTTAATAGGTGTTTCGATGCCAATATTTTGGTTGGGGTTAATGGAGCAATGGATTTTTGCCGTAGAATTACACTGGCTTCCAACAGGTGGGAGGCAGGAAGCAAGAGACCCAGTTTCAGCAGTCACCAACTTATATGTAATTGATACTATTATTAATGGCCGTTTTGATCAGCTTGGTGTTGTTCTCAAGCATTTGTTATTACCTAGTATTGCCTTGGCTACTATTCCAATGGCTATTATTGCTCGAATGACCAGATCTAGTATGCTAGAGGTTATGAGAGCGGATTATGTACGAACAGCAAGAGCTAAAGGCCAAAAAATGTTTTGGGTAGTATATAAGCATTCTTTGAAAAATGCCATCATTCCAGTCTTAACAGTAATCGGTCTTCAAATGGGCTTACTTTTAGGAGGAGCTATATTGACAGAAACCATCTTTGGATGGCCGGGAATTGGTCGCTATATTTACGATGCCATTCAGTTCCGTGATTACCCTGTTATTCAATCTGGAATATTAGTAGTTGCTTTTATATTCGTTATGATCAATTTATTCGTTGATATTTTATATGGATTAATTGATCCACGCATCAAGTATGACTAAAAGGAGAGATGATGATGACCCAAATGGTTCCAAAAGCACCGGATAATTTATTGGCTACCGAAAAGGACATATCAGCTGGTCCTTGGAAAGAAGCGTGGAGAGGTTTCCGGAAAAACAAGGTGGCGCTTGTCGGCACTTTTATCGTATTTTTCTTTATAGTAGTCGCACTAATAGGACCTTTTCTGGTCCCACAGGGCATTGATGAACAATCCATGACGAAACATCGACTTTTAGCACCATCTAGTCAGTTTTGGTTTGGCACGGATGATTTTGGCAGAGATATATTCTCTCGAATTGTGCATGGGGCTAGAATTTCTCTATGGGTAGGTTTTTCCTCAGTAATCGGCTCTGTCATTATAGGAAGTATATTGGGAATAGTAGCCGGCTACTACGGGAAATGGGTTGACATGATTATCTCCCGTATCTTTGATATTCTACTTGCTTTTCCTAGCATTCTTCTAGCGATTGCAGTAGTTTCTGTGTTAGGTCCTTCTTTGCAAAATGCTTTGATTGCGATTGCAATCATCAATATTCCTAACTTCGGGCGACTCATCAGATCAAAAGTGTTAAGTATTAAAGAAGAGGAATACATAACCTCTGCTAAGGCAATTGGTATGAAGGATTTTCGTATCCTTTTCTCGCATATTTTACCTAACTCTATGGCACCTGTTATTGTGGCTGGAACCTTGGCCATTGCTTCTGCAATTATAGAGGCTGCCGCACTAGGCTTCTTAGGCTTGGGAGCACAGGCACCAACACCCGAGTGGGGCAAAATGCTAGCGGATGCACGAAACCACCTCCGAACAGCACCGTGGACAATGATTTTCCCAGGACTTGCTATCATGTTAACAGTCCTTGGTTTTAACCTTATGGGTGATGGCTTAAGGGATGCATTGGATCCAAGAATGAAAAACTAAAAAACACGTATCTCCTAATGGCACTCATTGCCAAATGGAGATACGTGTTTTTTAGTTTTAATAAGGAGTTTCCTCAATCTGTACAGTTAATTCCTTACTGTGGAAGTTCTGATAAGCAGTTATGAGCTTATCTACATGCTCTAGCTGTTCTTCATATTTTAAAATAGAAGATAGTAAATGCAGGAGATGGTACGTAGAGAACTCCTCCTCTATTTGGGTTAAGGCAATTTGTTGGACGAATATATTCATAACCTCTTGTCTTTGAATAAATGCCTCTGGACCGTGCCATTCCATATGATCTGCTTTAAGCTTGCCAATAAATTTCAAATGGAGCTGCTCATGATAAGTCAAAAGAGAATCTAATCTTTCAGTTATCATCATTCTAAAATGCTCTGGAAGATCATTTAATTCATTTTCATGGAGATGCAATCTTTTTAATACTTCTAAGCTATTGTATGAAATCTCGATGAGCTCGCGATAAACGACTGCTTTTCTACCTTTTGAATGTGTTGCTTTTTTTGTATATACTCTTTCTTCCTTAAAAAAGGAGTATATTTGATCGATTCGTTCTAGTCTACCTTTTAGCTGACTTATTGCCTGCTTACTAGACTGGTGATCGGCCGCGTTTCTGGAAGCGATTCTAATCCATCTTATAATTTCATCCTGTGTGTAATGAATAGAGTTAAAAAGCTTTGTCTCAAATTTAGGTGGAAGAAATACTAGATTTACGACAAAGGCTGAAATTACCCCAACGAGAATGGTACAAAATCGAATCAGTGCAAAGGTTAAAAATTCATCGCTTTGTATCTCCATAATGGCTATCACAGTAACTAATGCTAACGAAACAGTTTTTTCTAGCTTAAATTTGAGCATGATGGAAATGGCGACAATTGCAGCAAAGCCAACAGCAATAATATGATTGCCAAAAACTAATGCAAAAATGACTGCAATAGCTGCTCCAATTAGGTTAGATTGTATTTGTTCAATAACGGTTAAGTAGGATCTATAGATAGATGGTTGTATCGCAAAAATTGCTGCTATTCCTGCAAAGACAGGACTAGGAAGCTGAAGTAGTTCAGCTATAAACAAGGAAAATACTATAGCAACTCCAGTTTTAAATATGCGTGCGCCTAATTTCATTCCATCCTATCCTTTCGTTAACCTTATTACTTTGATTTATTTAGTTGAGCAAAAGCATTGTCTACAACATTAATTGTCTCTACTATATCATTTTCTGTGTGAGCTGTAGTAATAAACCAAGCTTCGTATTTAGAAGGTGCAAGATTGATACCCTGCTCAAGCATAAGCTTGAAGAATTTAGCGAACATTTCACCATCACTAGCTTCTGCCTGTTCGTAGTTTTCAACCTTTACATCGGTAAAATAAACGGAAAGTGCACCTTTTATGCGATTGATTGTAATTGTAATATTATTTTTCTTAGCTGCATCTAAAATTCCTTTCTCTAACAATGCACCTAATCTATCTAGCTCTTCATATAAACCGGGAGCCTGAAGAACTTCTAAACAAGCAATTCCTGCTTGCATTGACGCAGGATTACCAGCCATTGTTCCAGCCTGATAAGCAGGTCCAAGTGGTGCTACCTGCTCCATAATTTCTTTCTTACCGCCATATGCACCAATCGGAAGTCCTCCGCCAATAATCTTACCTAATGCAGTTAAGTCCGGTATTTGGCCAAGCATAGTAGATGCAGCTCCATAATGGAAGCGGAATGCTGTAATTACTTCATCATAGATAACAAGAGCTCCCTTTTCTTTTGCAATTTCGTGAACTAGCGCTAAAAATCCTTCATTAGGCTCCACCATTCCAAAATTACCTACAATTGGTTCCACTAAAATACAGGCTAATTCAGAACCCCACTTTTCCATAGCATCCTTGTATGCCTGAGGATCATTGAATGGAATCGTTATAACTTCTTTTGCGATAGATTGAGGTACTCCGGCAGAATCGGGAGTTCCAAGAGTTGCTGGGCCAGAGCCTGCTGCAACTAAAACTAAATCAGAGTGCCCGTGATAGCAGCCAGCAAATTTCATTACTTTTGTTCTTCCTGTATAGGCACGTGCAACTCGTATTGTAGTCATTACTGCTTCCGTCCCTGAGTTAACAAAGCGCACTTTATCCATTGAAGGTATAGCATCTTTTAGCATTTTAGCAAATGTAACCTCATGCTTTGTTGGGGTACCATATAATAAGCCTGTTTGGGCCGCTTTTGTAATAGCTTCTGTAATATGCGGGTGAGCGTGTCCGGTAATAATAGGACCGTAGGCTGCTAAGTAATCGATATACTTGTTTCCATCTACATCATAGAAGTATGCTCCTTCTGCTCTTTCCATGACAATAGGTGCTCCGCCTCCAACTGCTTTATAGGATCGGGAAGGGCTGTTTACTCCTCCAACGATATGTTCTAATGCATGTACCTGTATTTGTTCAGATTGTGTATGTTTCAATGTTCTACCTCCAGTATTGAATGTATGTAAGATGAAAATTATAACTTGTCTTTCCTAAAACTTCTAGTCATAGTGGTTACTTTTAATATTTTAGACAAATAAGAGGAAAAAGGCTAAAGAAATTGAACATACTTATAAAGTTCGTTACGATATAACTAATATTAGAGGAGGGATTTTGATGGAACAATTAGAAGGAATGGCCGCACCTAAATTTTCATTAAAAAATGAAAAGGGTGAAGTAGTATCATTGGAAGACTTTGCTGGAAAGCAGTATGTCATTTTGTACTTTTACCCTAAAGACTCCACACCGGGCTGCACGACGGAAGCATGTGAGTTTAGAGACGCCTATGAAGATTTTTCTGATTTAAATGCAGTCATTCTTGGAGTAAGTGCAGATGGTGAGAAGGCACATACAAAATTTATAGAAAAGCATGGACTACCTTTTTCTTTATTGATCGATGATACTCATGAGGTTTCAGAGACATACGGAGTATGGGCATTGAAGAAAAACTTTGGGAAAGAATATATGGGAATTGAACGTACAACATTTTTGATCGATCCAACTGGGACAGTGGTGAAGGAGTGGAGAAAGGTTAAAGTAAAAGATCACGTAGAAGAAGTGCTACATACATTAAAATCCTTAGTAAAAGCTGGTGAATAAATAGATGAAAATATTATTTTCCTTTTTACCAAAGGAGGAGCAGCGATTAAGCTTGATCAATCGCTTTCCCCAAGTAGATTTTATCTTCCATAAGGACTTAAATGAGAATGAACTTAAAACAGCTAGTGTTTTTGTGACGTATGGGGAGGACCTTAAACCTTCACATATAGAAGGTGCTAAAAAACTGAAATGGGTTATGGTTGCCTCAGCAGGTTTAGAAAAAATGCCTTTACAAGAAATAGCCCAAAGGAACATACTTCTCACAAATGTGAGAGGTATTCATAAAACACCTATGGCCGAATCCATTTTGGCTCATATACTTTCTATTAAAAAGTCCCTGCCTCTCATAGCTGAAAATCAGAAAAAGGCAGAATGGTCGAAAAGAGTTCCCTCATCGGAGCTTTATGGATCAACAGCATTAATAATAGGGCCGGGGGCAATTGGAGGAGAAGTAGGAAGACTGTTACAAGCATTTGGAGTACACACAATTGGTTGCAATCGTAGTGGAAAAACAGCATCTTATATGGATGAGATGGTATCCTTCAAGTCATTAAAAGAGGTATTACCAAAAGCTGATATAGTAATCTCCATACTTCCTAGCACTGAAGAAACGAGAGGACTGTTAACATACGAGCACTTCAAATCTATGAAAGAGAGTGCTATTTTTATGAATTACGAACGTGGGGACTTATTGAAAGAGCAGGATTTGAAACAAGCCTTGGAGGATAATTGTATAGCCTATGCTGTATTAGACGTTTTTGCAAAGGAACCACTTGAAAGTGATCATCCGTTTTGGAGTATGCCAAATGTAATCATCTCCCCACATATCTCTAGTCACTCCTCTCAATATGTGGTGAGAGCACTTGAAATTTTCTCTAGAAATTTAACTTCCTATTTAAATGAAGAAAGCAATTTTGAAAATGTTATAGACGTTTCACGAGGATACTAAAGTGTATTAATACTATGTTAATAGTCGAAAAATTTGACAGCGATAGTATTTCTTCTTTATACTTATTATAAACTTATCATTTAATAATGATTATAAAGAGAGGTGCATAGCGATGACGGAAGTACATTTAAGAGACGCTTTGGATACATTGAAATCAACCGGTGTACGTATAACGCCTCAACGCCATGCGATTCTGGAATTTATTATTCAATCTATGTCACATCCCACTGCGGACGATATATATAAAGCGCTTGAAAGTAAATTTCCCAGCATGAGCGTTGCTACTGTCTATAACAACTTACGTGTGTTTAGAGAAGCGGGCTTAGTAAAGGAATTAACATATGGCGATAATTCAAGTCGTTTTGATTTCATCACAAATGACCACTACCATATGATTTGTAATTCTTGCGGTAAAATAGTTGACTTCCATTATCCAGGATTAGATGAAGTAGAGCATCTTGCCTCTCATTTGACCGGTTTTGATGTTAGTTCTCACCGAATGGAGATTTACGGTTCGTGTCCTACATGTAAGGAACAAGCAACTAAAGTCCAATAAAAAACCGAGCGTATATTCGCTCGGTTTTTATTTTGTCTAAATTTTAAAGCGGCCAATAAGTTGTTCTAAATCCACTGCTTTTTCTGTTAAGTCCTGCGCCACTGTGTTGATTTCCTGCATGGTTGCTGTCTGTTCCTCTACAGCAGCAGAGATCATTTCGGTCTGGGAGGATGCTTCTATCGTATGGCTGGCAATTTCAGCTACTGATGCTGCAACTTCTTCAGCACTTGCTGAGATTTGCTCAGATGTAGCTGAAATATCTTCTATCTGGTAGGTAACTTGCTCAATGGAGCTAGCAATTGATAGGAAGGAAGTATTGGCCTCGTTAATTACTTCCACACCTTCTTCAGCATTTTGAAGTCCGACCAAAACGGATTTTTCCACATTTTTTGTATCCTTATGAATTTCTATAATTAAGGATACTATTTGGCTAGCAGACTGTTTAGATTCCTCAGCAAGTTTCCTTACTTCATCGGCAACTACTGCAAATCCTTTTCCATGTTCTCCTGCTCGAGCAGCTTCAATAGCAGCGTTTAAGGCAAGTAAGTTTGTTTGCTCAGAGATAGCTGTAATAACTTTTGTGATATTCTCAATTTCAAGGGATTGCTCACTTAATTTTTTAATAAGCTGATTCGTTTCATTAGATGAATCATAAATCAGTTGCATTTGTTCTTTGGCTGTTTTTAATATTTCTTCACCCTTACTAGCAAACTCAATTGTGTTTGATGCATTGCTATGTAAAATTTGGGTAGATTCAGCAATACGTTGCACTCCGGCAGCAGTCTCATCCATAGCAGTCGCACTTTCTTTGGCAGATCTTGCAGAGCTTTGTGCACCTTCGGCAGTCATTTCCACACGATTTGCCACATCCGTAGACGCAATGGTCACTTCCTCTGTGCTAGCAGAAAGCTCCTCAGATACACTCGATAAATGATTGGCATTTTCATGTAAGCTAATGATTAGATCTTTCAGGTTAGATTTCATTTTATTAAAGGATTTAGCTAGATCACCTATTTCATCCTTTGCTTGGCTATTAATATCAGGTGCTGTTAAGTCACCATTCGCTATAATCTCAGTTGCCCTTGCTACTTTCACAAGAGGAATAGTAATGGATTTTTTTATAAAAATAGAAATTCCAGAAGCGACCATAATACTAATAGCAAGTATCGCCAGACTAAAAATAATTGTATTTTTGACTACCTGTTTAGTCTCATCTGTAATTACCTTTAATTGACCTTCTTGATATTCATTTATTTTGAGTGCTGTGGCTAAAACACCTTCATTTGCTATTTGAGCGTCATTATTTACTATTTGTAACGCACTGTCTTTGTTTCCCTTGTTTAATGCGTCCATAGCTTCTGTAGCAGCAGTGTTAAACGCGTCGTTATGTTTATGGATATCACTCAAATAGCCCTTCATTGTGTCTGATGAAGCCAAATTTTCTAAATTTAGAATTGCCTCATTCAACAAATCTTGATGCATAACTAAGGAGTCCTTTGCCTTATCTGTATTATTTAAAATCATAGCTCTTATGTAAAGTCCTTGCATACCAAGCTCTGTTTGAATATCGTCCGTTAAGAGCTGTTGTTGTACACGATTATCTAATGCATAATCAAATTTTTCTTCAATAGATAGTAATTGTAGGAATGTTACCCCTAAAGTGATAAGTAATAAAAAGAAAATAGATAAAAAGGAAAAGTTCAGTTTTTTTCTAATAGACATAATGGTACCCTCCGCTTCTTTCGCTTTAAGTCTAAAGTAGTATTAATTATCCGTCAACTAAAAATATTTTGATTAATTTTATTCTTAAAAATAAAACAATACAATAAAGTGAAAAATAATTGATACGTATAGGTAATTAAACACGGGAATAGTACAAGGTCGATGACTGCCTAAACAAATGGAGAAATTAGTTCTCAAAGCCACCTAGACTTTTTTATTTAACCTAAATAGGAAAGGTACGCAGAGTAAATGGGGAAAATTATTTTGATTTACAATACATAGTAAGAAATCGTCGATATCCATTCCAATTGATTAGTGTTGGCTAATTTAAAAAGTGAGGAGTTTCTATATCTTCTAAGAAACAGAGGTGCTGGTTATCATGATGATGCTAATAATGCGATGCTTGCAATATGGAGAGTAGAGAAAGAAGACTTCGTTTCATTTCACTCTATATGAGTATACTATGTTAATATAAAAAAGCACTTTGCTTAAAAGCAAAGTGCAGGGATTATTTTTTTCTATTGTAGCTAATATCAAATTCTTCTCCTTCAAGAGTAGGATCCAATGTAAGTGGTTCTTTGCAATACATACACATATCTACTCGTCCTAAAACTTTCGTGTGTTTTCCACAATTGGGGCATACTACTTGAACAGCTTTAGTAGATAATAAACCTATCCATCCATATACAGCTGTACTTCCAATAATAGAAAGTAACCCAAGTGTCATAAATATTGTTACTAAGATAGCGTTCTCTCTAAAGAAGATAGCCCCGTACATGATAATAAAGCCAAAGAATATTAGACCAAGAGCAAAGGAACGAATTCGATTTATTTTGTTTTTATAGGGTTTCATTTTTTAGCCTCCTAATTATACCTACACTATAACATATTTTTTTATAAAGGAATGTTATTAAAGTTTAAAGAGGAAATATCAAATTATTGTCGAAGAATAATACATAAGTTAATAAAGGAGGCTTTCACATTGGAAGCGTTGTTAAGACCTATCTATCAAGAAAGAGCCAGTGATTCAAATACATTAGGCATAATATTAATAGAAAAAATAGAAGAAGTCAGTCCTATTACTGATACCTTTGATTCCATATTGTTCATTATAACTAAAGATTCTCCTATTCCGGTTTTTACTAAGCATTATACGTATAACGACAAAAAGGCAGCATTGCATATTATTACGGAGAAACAAATTAGAAAATGGTTTATAGTAGGAGCCAATCCTAAGTTGGTGGGCTGGATGATCAATGGGAGAGTAATATTTGATCGAAATGAATATGTAGAAAACCTTAAAAAGGAATTACAGGATTTCCCGGTAAACGGCCGAAATGTAAGAATGGGAATAGAATTTGCAAAGCTTAGTAGAAGCTATATGCAAGCTAAAGTATTCTTTGAGCAATTAAATTATCTAGATGCTTATAATCATATTGTAAACTCACTGCATCATCTAGCTAGATTAGCTATTATTGAAAAGGGGATGCACCCGGAGGTTATGGTGTGGAAGCAAGTAAAGCAATTAGATCCTTCTATATATAAATTGTACGATGAGTTAGTGTCGAGTGGAGAAACATTAGAGAAAAGATTAGAACTTTTATTTTTAGCAAGTGACTTCTTAATTCATTCAAGAACAAAGGATGGGGCACGACATATAATCGAAGTACTTTCTTCTAAAGAGTATTGGACGATACAAGAGATTCATGAACAAGAGGAATTAAAAAACTATTCCGTTGACCTTGAAGTATTTATAGAATTCTTGGTCGATAAAGGATTAATTCTAATAGAAAAACAACCTACTAAAAGCAGCCATATTCTGCATAGATACTACAAAGTTAAAGAGTAAAAAAAGGTCAACAAAAAACGAAATAAAAAAATGCTCGTTTTTTGTTGACATATACATTAAATATGCGGTATTATAATAAGCGTCGTCAAAAACGAATTAAAAAACAGCAGAAAATTAATAAAAAAAGTTTTTTAAAAAACTTCTTGACTAGCCAGTTGAATGGTGATAAATTAGAGAAGTCGCAAAAAACGACAACGCAAAAATGAACATTGAAAACTGAACATGCAAAACGTTAAGATATATAGCTTCAAACAACTTCGGTTGTATTGACGCAAAACAATTTTTGACATCATTTAATGATGATGCCAGCAAAACAAAATGAGCTTTTAAACTAGTTCTATTTTTTCTGGTTGACGAGACGTAGTGCAGTGCTAAGAAGCGAGTGAGCGAGAAAAGGAGCGTACTAACGTACGTGACTGACCGAGTAAGCGAAGCTGACAACGCAATGCGCTGTGTATCGCCAGCCAGCTATTATGGAGAGTTTGATCCTGGCTCAGGACGAACGCTGGCGGCGTGCCTAATACATGCAAGTCGAGCGAATGATGAAGAAGCTTGCTTCTTCTGATTTAGCGGCGGACGGGTGAGTAACACGTGGGCAACCTGCCCTGTAGATTGGGATAACTCCGGGAAACCGGGGCTAATACCGAATAATCCATTTCCTCACATGGGGGAATGTTAAAAGACGGCATCTCGCTGTCACTACAGGATGGGCCCGCGGCGCATTAGCTAGTTGGTGAGGTAACGGCTCACCAAGGCGACGATGCGTAGCCGACCTGAGAGGGTGATCGGCCACACTGGGACTGAGACACGGCCCAGACTCCTACGGGAGGCAGCAGTAGGGAATCTTCCACAATGGACGAAAGTCTGATGGAGCAACGCCGCGTGAGTGAAGAAGGTTTTCGGATCGTAAAACTCTGTTGTGAGGGAAGAACAAGTACGAGAGTAACTGCTCGTACCTTGACGGTACCTCATTAGAAAGCCACGGCTAACTACGTGCCAGCAGCCGCGGTAATACGTAGGTGGCAAGCGTTGTCCGGAATTATTGGGCGTAAAGCGCGCGCAGGCGGTCCTTTAAGTCTGATGTGAAAGCCCACGGCTCAACCGTGGAGGGTCATTGGAAACTGGGGGACTTGAGTGCAGAAGAGGAAAGCGGAATTCCAAGTGTAGCGGTGAAATGCGTAGAGATTTGGAGGAACACCAGTGGCGAAGGCGGCTTTCTGGTCTGTAACTGACGCTGAGGCGCGAAAGCGTGGGGAGCAAACAGGATTAGATACCCTGGTAGTCCACGCCGTAAACGATGAGTGCTAAGTGTTAGGGGGTTTCCGCCCCTTAGTGCTGCAGCTAACGCATTAAGCACTCCGCCTGGGGAGTACGGTCGCAAGACTGAAACTCAAAGGAATTGACGGGGGCCCGCACAAGCGGTGGAGCATGTGGTTTAATTCGAAGCAACGCGAAGAACCTTACCAGGTCTTGACATCCCGCTGATCGGCCTAGAGATAGGCTTTTCCCTTCGGGGACAGCGGTGACAGGTGGTGCATGGTTGTCGTCAGCTCGTGTCGTGAGATGTTGGGTTAAGTCCCGCAACGAGCGCAACCCTTGATCTTAGTTGCCAGCATTCAGTTGGGCACTCTAAGGTGACTGCCGGTGATAAACCGGAGGAAGGTGGGGATGACGTCAAATCATCATGCCCCTTATGACCTGGGCTACACACGTGCTACAATGGACGGTACAGAGGGTCGCAACCCCGCGAGGGTGAGCTAATCCCATAAAACCGTTCTCAGTTCGGATTGTAGGCTGCAACTCGCCTACATGAAGCCGGAATCGCTAGTAATCGTGGATCAGCATGCCACGGTGAATACGTTCCCGGGCCTTGTACACACCGCCCGTCACACCACGAGAGTTTGTAACACCCGAAGTCGGTGGGGTAACCCTTTTGGGAGCCAGCCGCCGAAGGTGGGACAGATGATTGGGGTGAAGTCGTAACAAGGTAGCCGTATCGGAAGGTGCGGCTGGATCACCTCCTTTCTAAGGATATATTCGGAATACAGATTTTTATCTGTATCTTAACGTTTTGCAGTTCAGTTTTGAATGTTCATATTTATATTAACATTTTTAATAGATATGGAAATTCAAAGAGGGCCTATAGCTCAGCTGGTTAGAGCGCACGCCTGATAAGCGTGAGGTCGATGGTTCGAGTCCATTTAGGCCCACCATACCTTTTTAATTTCGGGGCCTTAGCTCAGCTGGGAGAGCGCCTGCCTTGCACGCAGGAGGTCAGCGGTTCGATCCCGCTAGGCTCCACCATTAAAAATATAATTGTTCTTTGAAAACTGGATAAAACGACATCAAAAAAAGAAACAAACGCAAGATATTCAAATTGTGATCACTTACGTGATTGCAAGTGTAGTACTTTTAACTTTTAGGTTAAGTTAATAAGGGCGCACGGTGGATGCCTTGGCACTAGGAGTCGACGAAGGACGGCACTAACACCGATATGCTTCGGGGAGCTGTAAGTGAGCTTCGATCCGGAGATTTCCGAATGGGGAAACCCACTGCCCGTAATGGGGCAGTACATTTGCGTGAATACATAGCGCATCTGAGACACACCCAGGGAACTGAAACATCTAAGTACCTGGAGGAAGAGAAAGAAAATTCGATTCCCTGAGTAGCGGCGAGCGAAACGGGAAGAGCCCAAACCAAGAGGCTTGCCTCTTGGGGTTGTAGGACACTCTGTACGGAGTTACAAAAGAATGAGTTAGATGAAGCGACCTGGAAAGGTCCGCAGGATAGGGTAAAAGCCCCGTAGTCCAAAATTCATTCCCTCCAGAGTGTATCCTGAGTACGGCGGAACACGTGAAATTCCGTCGGAATCCGGGAGGACCATCTCCCAAGGCTAAATACTACCTAGTGACCGATAGTGAACCAGTACCGTGAGGGAAAGGTGAAAAGCACCCCGGAAGGGGAGTGAAATAGACCCTGAAACCGTGTGCCTACAAATAGTCAAAGCCCGTTAACGGGTGATGGCGTGCCTTTTGTAGAATGAACCGGCGAGTTACGATTACATGCGAGGTTAAGTTGAGAAGACGGAGCCGCAGCGAAAGCGAGTCTGAATAGGGCGAATGAGTATGTGGTCGTAGACCCGAAACCAGGTGATCTACCCATGTCCAGGATGAAGGTAAGGTAACACTTACTGGAGGTCCGAACCCACGCACGTTGAAAAGTGCGGGGATGAGGTGTGGGTAGCGGAGAAATTCCAATCGAACCTGGAGATAGCTGGTTCTCTCCGAAATAGCTTTAGGGCTAGCCTCAAACGTTAGAATCTTGGAGGTAGAGCACTGTTTGGACTAGGGGCCCATCCCGGGTTACCGAATTCAGACAAACTCCGAATGCCAATGATTTATGTTTGGGAGTCAGACTGCGAGTGATAAGATCCGTAGTCAAGAGGGAAACAGCCCAGACCACCAGCTAAGGTCCCAAAGTATTTGTTAAGTGGAAAAGGATGTGGCGTTGCTTAGACAACCAGGATGTTGGCTTAGAAGCAGCCATCATTTAAAGAGTGCGTAATAGCTCACTGGTCGAGTGACGCTGCGCCGAAAATGTATCGGGGCTAAACAAATCACCGAAGCTGTGGATTGATACCTTTGGTATCAGTGGTAGGAGAGCGTTCTAAGGGCGTTGAAGTCAGACCGGAAGGACTGGTGGAGCGCTTAGAAGTGAGAATGCCGGTATGAGTAGCGAAAGATGGGTGAGAATCCCATCCACCGTATGACTAAGGTTTCCTGAGGAAGGCTCGTCCGCTCAGGGTTAGTCGGGACCTAAGTCGAGGCCGATAGGCGTAGACGATGGACAACAGGTTGATATTCCTGTACCACCACCCCACCGTTTGAGTGATGGGGGGACGCAGTAGGATAGGGTAAGCGTGCTGTTGGTTATGCACGTCCAAGCAGTGAGGTGTGAGTGTAGGCAAATCCGCACTCTGTAACATTGAGCTGTGATGGCGAGGACTTAGTCCGAAGTTCCTGATTTCACACTGCCAAGAAAAGCCTCTAACGAGGTGGGAGGTGCCCGTACCGCAAACCGACACAGGTAGTCGAGGAGAGAATCCTAAGGTGAGCGAGAGAACTCTCGTTAAGGAACTCGGCAAAATGACCCCGTAACTTCGGGAGAAGGGGTGCTCTTTTGGGTGTATAGCCTAGAAGAGCCGCAGTGAATAGGCCCAGGCGACTGTTTAGCAAAAACACAGGTCTCTGCAAAACCGTAAGGTGAAGTATAGGGGCTGACGCCTGCCCGGTGCTGGAAGGTTAAGAGGAGTGCTTAGCGCAAGCGAAGGTGCGAATTGAAGCCCCAGTAAACGGCGGCCGTAACTATAACGGTCCTAAGGTAGCGAAATTCCTTGTCGGGTAAGTTCCGACCCGCACGAAAGGCGTAACGATCTGGGCACTGTCTCAACGAGAGACTCGGTGAAATTATAGTACCTGTGAAGATGCAGGTTACCCGCGACAGGACGGAAAGACCCCGTGGAGCTTTACTGTAGCTTGATATTGAATTTTGGTGCAACTTGTACAGGATAGGTAGGAGCCTTAGAGCCCGGAGCGCCAGCTTCGGAGGAGGCGTCGGTGGGATACTACCCTGGTTGTATTGAAATTCTAACCCATACCCGTAACCCGGGTAGGAGACAGTGTCAGGCGGGCAGTTTGACTGGGGCGGTCGCCTCCTAAAGTGTAACGGAGGCGCCCAAAGGTTCCCTCAGAATGGTTGGAAATCATTCGAAGAGTGTAAAGGCAGAAGGGAGCTTGACTGCGAGACCTACAAGTCGAGCAGGGTCGAAAGACGGGCTTAGTGATCCGGTGGTTCCGCATGGAAGGGCCATCGCTCAACGGATAAAAGCTACCCCGGGGATAACAGGCTTATCTCCCCCAAGAGTCCACATCGACGGGGAGGTTTGGCACCTCGATGTCGGCTCATCGCATCCTGGGGCTGTAGTCGGTCCCAAGGGTTGGGCTGTTCGCCCATTAAAGCGGTACGCGAGCTGGGTTCAGAACGTCGTGAGACAGTTCGGTCCCTATCCGTCGTGGGCGTAGGAAATTTGAGAGGAGCTGTCCTTAGTACGAGAGGACCGGGATGGACACACCGCTGGTGTACCAGTTGTTCTGCCAAGGGCATCGCTGGGTAGCTATGTGTGGACGGGATAAGTGCTGAAAGCATCTAAGCACGAAGCCCCCCTCAAGATGAGATTTCCCATTACGCAAGTAAGTAAGATCCCTCAAAGACGATGAGGTAGATAGGTTCGGGGTGGAAGCGTGGCGACACGTGCAGCTGACGAATACTAATCGATCGAGGACTTAACCAAATTGTTTGTTTCTAAGATGTCAGTTTATTCAGTTTTGAAAGAATAAATTTTTATTAAAATAACACTTGTAATAATCTACAGACTTGTTATAATAGAAAATGTCTTTCAGTAATTATTCAAGTCTAGTGATGATGGCGAAGAGGTCACACCCGTTCCCATACCGAACACGGAAGTTAAGCTCTTCAGCGCCGATGGTAGTTGGGGGTCTCCCCCTGCAAGAGTAGGACGTCGCTAGGCGATATTATTCCGAAGTAGCTCAGTGGTAGAGCAATCGGCTGTTAACCGATCGGTCGTAGGTTCGAGTCCTACCTTCGGAGCCATTTCTAGGAGAGCTGTCCGAGTGGCCGAAGGAGCACGATTGGAAATCGTGTAGACGGGTAACACTGTCTCAAGGGTTCAAATCCCTTGCTCTCCGCCAGATAGATTTCTTCTTTACATAATATAATGGCCCCTTGGTCAAGCGGTTAAGACACCGCCCTTTCACGGCGGTAACACGGGTTCGAATCCCGTAGGGGTCACCATTTAAATTAAAACCAGCACTATGGAGGATTAGCTCAGCTGGGAGAGCATCTGCCTTACAAGCAGAGGGTCGGCGGTTCGAGCCCGTCATCCTCCACCATTATAAATTTTCAACACTTATTATTGTCGCGGGGTGGAGCAAATCGTTTCACGAAGAAAGCGATTAACGTCGACGCAAGCGTAGCGTGGAAGACGTAAAATTCACTAATTGCGTAGTTGATTTAAATTTCAACACTTTCTTATTGTCGCGGGGTGGAGCAGTTCGGTAGCTCGTCGGGCTCATAACCCGAAGGTCACAGGTTCAAATCCTGTCCCCGCAACCAAATGGTCCCGTGGTGTAGCGGTTAACATGCCTGCCTGTCACGCAGGAGATCGCCGGTTCGATCCCGGTCGGGACCGCCATTTATTATTCAACAACATAGAGATTTAGGATAAGCAAGCAAATCGAGGAAGCAATCGAACGAAAGAAGGAGCGTACTAAAGTACGTGACTGAATGAGTGAGTGAAGCTGACAAAGAGTAGCGCAGCTTAGCGTAAATCGAAGAGGCTCAGTAGCTCAGTCGGTAGAGCAAAGGACTGAAAATCCTTGTGTCGGCGGTTCGATTCCGTCCTGAGCCACCATTATGCCGGAATAGCTCAATTGGTAGAGCAACTGACTTGTAATCAGTAGGTTGGGGGTTCAAGTCCTCTTTCCGGCACCACTCACCAGTGGAGGGGTAGCGAAGTGGCTAAACGCGGCGGACTGTAAATCCGCTCCTTAGGGTTCGGCGGTTCGAATCCGTCCCCCTCCACCAGTTTTTAATAGGGGCATAGTTTAACGGTAGAATAGAGGTCTCCAAAACCTTTGATGTGGGTTCGATTCCTACTGCCCCTGCCAAATAATAAGTTAACTTTGAATAATGGCGGTTGTGGCGAAGTGGTTAACGCACCGGATTGTGATTCCGGCATTCGTGGGTTCAATTCCCATCAGTCGCCCCATATTCCTTTTAGTTAGCTCTTTTTTTTATTCTGTGGCGGTCGTGGCGAAGTGGTTAACGCACCGGATTGTGATTCCGGCATTCGTGGGTTCAATTCCCATCGGTCGCCCCATTGGGGTATAGCCAAGCGGTAAGGCAACGGATTTTGATTCCGTCATGCCCTGGTTCGAATCCAGGTACCCCAGTTTTTTGCGGAAGTAGTTCAGTGGTAGAACACCACCTTGCCAAGGTGGGGGTCGCGAGTTCGAACCTCGTCTTCCGCTCCAAATTAAGGCGGCATAGCCAAGTGGTAAGGCACAGGTCTGCAACACCTTTATCACCGGTTCAAATCCGGTTGCCGCCTCCAATTTTTAAAAAGTATTTACTGCCTTCATTATGCCGGTGTGGCGGAATTGGCAGACGCGCGGGACTCAAAATCCCGTATCTTCGGATGTGTCGGTTCGACCCCGACCACCGGTATCTATTATGAAATATCACTTACAATTTGATATTTTGACTAAAGCTTATGAATGCTGTTACCGCAGCTTTTGTAAGCTTTTTTTATATTCTCATTCATGATTATTTTTTAATAGTTTCCATTGATTTTAATTTTTTTACTTATGTTTTACACAGACGTCATAAGCTTTCTCATCTTCTATCCTCAGTTCTTTTATTTCATTAGAATAATCCCTTGAGAGTCATTTCAATGTCTTTATGTCCTATACGATCACTTACTTACTAAATTAATACTTTATTATACATATGTACACTAGCATGCAAATGTCTTAATCCATGAATTGAGAATATATCTCTATTCCGTTTCCTATATTAATTAATTTGTATATATTTTATATTCGATTGACAAGATAGTCATATCGACATTAATTATATTCATTATCGAGGAATTCATACAACTAAAACTGAATGAACTAGAGAGACGATAGGAGAGGGATAGATGCATGTTTTCCACGATACTAATGGGATTGACGATTTTATTTATGGTAACAAACTTATACTATTTCTTTTCAGGTCGTAAGTATAAGAAAAGTTATTTTCAGTCAACTTTATTCCAAAAACTATTTTTTACTATGCTTGGCATTACCTTTGGATTTGCTGTTCTTTATTATTTATTGTCCATGGAAGGGGATGTAGTAAGAGTTAGCACTGAAGAGGGGAAAGATGGAGGAGAGAATTTTTTGGATTATCTCTATTTCAGTGGAGTCACCATATTATCAGTAGGTTATGGGGACTTGGTACCTGTCGGAAAGGCGCGATTCTTTGCACTTATACAAGCAGCCATCGGTCTTTTGTTGCCAACCGCATTTTTTATCAGAGCTTTGGGTGAAAAGGAAGATAGCCCTGGGGAAAGCACAAAAAACGAAAAAGAAGGTGAGCAAAGCAATGGCGGTGATGGAGAAAAAGATAGTTGAAGCAGATGAACAATTTTGATTCTTATAAAGATAAATCAACCGGTGAAGGTGTTTTCTTTTTATGTTTGATATATATAAATGGATGTCGATGAATATTCTTACATACTTTCTGACTAAACATGAGTTTTTAACAATAAACAAGCATGTATTCATTTGTAAATCACCATACTAAAGCTACGAATGGAAGATAGGTGACTAAAGTGAAGAAAACAATACTCATCATATTAGCTTTATTGCTTGTTATATGCGGAGGCCTTGTATTGAGTATTTCTATGTCTCCGACAAAAAAGCTTAATGAAGTAAAGATAGCAGCCTCCAAAAAGCCGGTGATTCTTATTGTTGTCGATTCATTAATGACTGAGCCGCTACAAGAGGCACTGAAAGAGGGGAAGGCACCTGCTTTCTCATTTTTAACAAAGAACGGTGATTTTTATCCAGAGTTTATTAGCTCTTATCCAACTATGTCAGTTACGATTGATAGCACCTTGTTGACGGGAACATATGCAGACCGACATAAACTACCAGGATTGATATGGTTTAAAAAGGATGAGAATCGTATGATTAGCTATGGGAGTGGTATAAGGGAAATGTGGGATAACGGGATAAAGCATGTGGCAGCGGATAGTGTTATTCACCTGAATGAATCGCATCTAAGTAAAGATGTTTTTACGATTCACGAAGAACTTGCGAACGCCAAAATGCAATCTGCTTCCATCAATGGTCTCTTATATAGGGGAAGCATTCCCCAAAAATTAAATGTCCCTAAGCTTCTTTCTTTTGCAGATTTATTGCCAAAAGAACTAGAGGTGAATGGTCCAATGATTTTGTCGCTCGGTGCCTTATCTCAATATAATCCAGAGAACGACAAATATAAATACAGCTGGAAACGAATGGGTGTTAATAATGATTTTACCGTAAATGAGATGACGTACTTAATTGAACAAAAGAAGCTTCCTCCGTTTACGCTCGCTTATCTTCCGGATGCTGATGCTTCCATACACAAAAACGGTCCTACTGATAGTACAGCGATTGAAAAGGCTGATCAAGCGATCCAGGAAATGTTCGGTAGTTTTGGATCTTGGGAAGAGGCCATTCAAGAGGTAACCTGGATTGTCCTTGGTGATAGTGGACAATCATCAGTCAAGGAAAAGAAGGAAATGGGTTTAATCGATTTAAATGACTTGTTGAAGGGTTACACATTCTGGGAACGTGGAAAAGAAAATGTGCAGTTGGCAATCGCAATCAATGAACGAATGGCCTATATTTATTTGCAGGATGAACAGATTCCTTTTACTGAGGTAGTAGATATTCTCAAAAAGGATGAGCGAATTGGTTTTATTGCATGGAGTGATCAGCAAACGAATCATGTCGTGAGCGCAAGTGATAAAGAATTCACCTTTTCACCAAACGGACCTTATATTGATGAATATAAGCAGTCGTGGCAGTTGGATGGGGATATGTCTATTTTAGATATAAAACCGGATGAGCATGGAACTATACTCTATCACACGTATCCTGATGCGTTAGCAAGGCTACACGGAGCGCTTCACTCGCAAGAAGGCAAAGTTATTATAGTAGATGCAAAGCCATCTTACGAATTTATTGAAAAACATAGTCACGATCATGCAGGTGGAGGAGCGCATGGGTCACTCCACCGGGTAGATTCTGTTGTTCCCTTGGTGATTGTTGGTGAGACAGAAAGACCCCCTTCTAATCGTCTTGTGGATGTAAAGGAATGGGTTATAGAATTGTTGGGTGGCTCTTAAGTATGGAGCCACTTTTTTTCTGATGCTTCTTTTAAATACAAATTCTTCAGTAGTAGTCATTCAACCTTAATATGAGTATAAATATGAAATAACATAATTAGGAAGTTTTATTTTTCTAAAATAGGGAATAACATATCTAGACGCGATAAACATGAAAGTGAGGAATTTAAAATGATTAAAACATACAATTTTATTATTGAAGGAAAAATTATCGAGGTACATGCAACTTCCAAAACAGAAGCTGAAAGCAAGGCAAACCATATATATGAAGAACTAAAAACAGAGCAATTTCAACAGCAACAATAAAAAACTCTCAACTAAGCGTTGAGAGTTTTTTATATTATTTCATTTCTTCTCTTAAGCTATCGAATAATTTGTCTATTAGATTCTTGGGGATTTCTAAGCAAGAGTCTCCGATACTAAGTTCAAAAGTACAGCTATTCCCATCTTGCTTGCTTAGATAGCTTGTAATCCCTATATGGTTAGCTAACTGTACTTTCGCCAAGATAGCTGCTATTTCTTCTTGGTTACGCTTAAAATGCACATGAAACATATTTGAAACTGGTACCTCTGGAATTGTATAAATATCCTTACAGTCATTAAATAGCTTTGCGAGTTCCATTGCACTATTATAATATTGTTCCATATTATTTGCTCGTTTATCAAAATAATAGTCAGCTGATAGAATATAAGGATATAAGCTTATGAGCGTTCCACCATAACGTTTTCTCCAGATTTTAGATTTCTCTATGAAATCCTTATCACCGGCTAGTACTGCTCCTGCAATCCCGCCAATTCCTTTATAAAAGGACATATAGACACTGTCAAAAAGGTCGCAAACTTCAGCTGCAGTTTTTTTGTAAAAAGGCAACACTTCTAGAAGACGTGCACCGTCCAAATGAAGCATAATAGACTTTTCACGACAATAAGCGGAAATCTGTTTTAATGTTTCAAAACTAGGAAGTTGGCCTCCGATTTCTCTTTGGGGTAGTTCCAATAAAAGACAGGCAATGTCCTCTTCAAGGTTTACCACATCATCTAACTCTATGACTCTATCTTTGTCAGCTAATAAAATAGTCTTGATATGGTGTATTTCCTTTAATCCATCCATTTCATGAATTTCTAAATGGGATAAGGGATGATATGCAACCTTATTTAATTTTTTCTCATCGCACCATATGCGTAAGGCGATTTGTTGGGCCATTGTACCGCTAGGGAAAAACGCAGCTGTGCCTTTGCCTAGTAATTTAGCCATTTTATTTTGGAAATCTTCGATAATATGCCCCTCACCATATATATCACTTAGCTGTTCTCCAGAAATGTCCTTCAATGCATCTTGTAAAACAGAAACGTCTCGTTTTCCATGACCAGCTAATCGATAAGTACACTTGTCATAGGAATTTTTTAAATGGTTCATTTAATTTCCCCCAACGTATTTTTACTTTGTTATAAGATAAGTATAATGTATTTTTTATCTTCTGATAGTTTAAATTTTTGGTTAAAAAGAAGTGCATTGTATTAAAGCTTTGATTTTGGTATATTATTAATAATATATAATCTGTGATGTGAACAAGTAAATAAGAATTGTGAGACAGAAAATATAGCAATTGCTGAGAGCTATATCACCGCTTCTTGTTGAAACCTACCACTGAGATGTTATGCAAACATAACCGATTCGTTTTCGTTACCAAACGTTTAGAGGGCTTAAATTATTTTAAGCTAAACTAAGGTGGTACCACGTCTATTCAAGCACAAGGACGTCCTTTTCCAAGGACAGCTTTGTGCTTTTTATATTTTAAGGAGGGAATTATCATGACTAATCAACAACAAAACGATTTTACTAAATGGTATATTGACACAATCCAAAAAGCTGATTTAATGGATTACACACCAGTGCGTGGATGTATCGCATTTAAACCGGACGGGTACGAAATCTGGGAGCATATCCAAGCAGAAATGAACAAACGCTTTAAAGAAACGGGACACCGCAATGCGTATTTCCCAATGCTAATCCCTGAATCTTTTTTCCAAAAGGAAAAGGATCATATTGAAGGTTTTTCTCCAGAGCTTCCATGGGTAACTGAGGCAGCAGGCGAAAAGCTGGAGGAACGTTTAGCGCTTCGTCCAACTTCCGAAACAATGATCGGTCATTTGTATTCTGATTGGATCAAGAGCTACCGTGACCTACCTGTATTGATCAACCAATGGGCTAACGTGTTCCGTTGGGAAAAGAAAACACTTCCTTTCATACGCACTTCTGAATTTTTATGGCAGGAGGGTCATACCGCTCATGTGGACGAAGAAGAAGCTCGTCAAGAAACAATGCAAATGCTAAATATTTATAAAGAGGTAGTGGAGGGTCTATTGGCCATTCCGGTATATGATGGACAAAAAACTCCTTCAGAGCGCTTTGCAGGGGCTGTAGATACGTTTTCTATCGAGGCAATGATGAAGGATGGAAAAGCGGTTCAAGCGGGTACATCTCATTATCTTGGGACTAAATTTGCTGAAGCATTTGATATTAAATATTTGAACAAAGAAAACAAACACCAACATGTGCATACAACATCTTGGGGAACATCTACTCGATTAATCGGCTCTGTGATTATGGTTCACGGTGATGAGCAAGGTCTTGTATTGCCACCACGTATTGCACCGACACAAGTTGTATTAATACCAGTTGGACCATGGAAAAAGAACCCAGCAATTATTGAAAAATTAGATGAAATTTTTGCTGCTTTAAAAGCAAAAGGTATCCGTGTTCGATTAGATGACTCTGATCAATCACCTGGATATAAATTTAACGAGTGGGAACTAAAAGGTGTACCAGTTCGTGTTGAGCTAGGACCACGTGATTTAGAAAACAGTCAAGTGCTTATGAAGGCACGTGATTTAGATGAAAAAGAATCCATTGATATTAATGGCATCGTTGAGCGCGTAGAAGAAGAGCTAAATACAATGCAAACTCGTCTTTTAGAAAAAGCACGTGCATTCCGTGATGCAAACTCTCATACTCATGTAGATTCCATGGATCAGCTAAAACAACATTTAGACGACTCTGCAGAAAAAGGAGAAATCCCAGGATGGATCCTTGCAGGATGGTGTGGAGACGATGCTTGTGAAGAGCATGTAAAAGAAGAAACGAAATTCACAACACGCAATATTCCATTCAATCCACCTGCTGAGAAATCAACTTGTATTAACTGTGGAAAAGAATCGAAACACACAGTTTGGTTCGGAAGATCCTATTAACCAAATAAGAAAGTACAAATCAGTCATTGTTTATTCAATGGCTGATTTTTTTATTTTCAAAAATCTTGTAAGATTAAGTAAAATAGATCGTCTAATTAAATAGTAGAGAGATAGGGGGGATCACTTGGAAAGGCAGCTAATCGAGGAGTGGTTTGAGTTATATGAGCGAGATGTAACCAGTTTCCTCATTTACTATACAGGGTCAATGGATGTACAGGATCTTGTACAGGAAACTTTTCTTCGTGGAATGAAAAAGATTGCCCATTTTAGAGAAGGGTCACATCCGAAAACATGGTTAATAACGATTGCCAAAAATATCGTCATTGATCGGGCTAGAAAAAATAATATTTGGAATCGGATAAAATACTTACTACGAGATGAAAAACAAACAGAAAATCTAGACCATACTATTTTGCTTGGTGAGATGAATCGTGAACTTTATATAGCAATTAATAGATTGCCAGCAAAAAACAAAGAGGTAATAATTTTAAAAGCAATACTTGAAATGACCTCTAAACAAGTAGGAGAAATACTAGAGGCCAATGAAAACCATGTGAATGTTCTTTATCATCGATCGCTCAAGAAACTGAAGAGCATTCTAGAAACGGAGGGATTTGAGTATGAAGCGAGAACACGATGATTTAGAGGAACAGCTTAGAAACCTTCCGAAGCATTCTCTTACTCAAGAGGATAAAAGAAAAGTTATCCATAGTATTCGCAGTGCTGCAAAACCAAATCGTTTAAAATTTCTAAAACCGCTATCTGTATTTGTAGCAGCAGCTTGTCTTTTAATGGTTGCTTATTTAGCAAGTCCTATGTATAAATCAGAGATAACTCAAGAGTTGAAGTTAGGTCTCGGTTCAATGGAGGAACAGAATTTTTTAAAAAGCTTTGAGCTCGAAATAGCCGGCATTAAAAGCTCGGAGGTCACAATGGATTCATCGAAGGAGACATTGCATGGAGTAAGAGTAAAAGTATTTTTGAAATCTAAGAAGCTTATACCAATCGATGTGTGGAATTCTGTAGAGTTTCGAGCTGCTAACCCACACCTCTTCTTAAAGGATGGATATGGTATTGGAAATTCAGTAAGCTATAGTTCAACCCCGAGCGAGGATGGATACCATTATACGGTAGCTTTTGAATCACTGTACGCAAATTATTCGGAAGTGGAAATACAAAAATTATTAGAGGCAAGCGAAGAAATCAAGTTCACTATGGAATATCAGGGGAAAATATATGGTCTAAATAATAAATCTCAAAAAACGGTTAAAGTAGAAGCGCCATTAGCTACTTCTTTTACTTTACCTGATCGAGATCAAAACGTAATAGGGCTGGATGGAAAGATTGGCATCCTTGGTCCTGAGAATTTCGTGGCAGAGGACACTCGTCGAGTTGCGAAACTCATGCTCTACTATTGGGGTAATCCTGAATCGTTAGTAGGGAAGGAATATAAAGTGGAGGCTATGAACATTTACGGAGAGACTTTTCTATTATCAGAGGGAGTGTTAAGCGCTGGTTTATATAGTGAAGATGCTCACATTTTAACAAGTTTCCCGGCCTTTACGGGAGAGGGAGAATGGCAGCTTTCCTTTTACGTAGAGGAGAATTTGTTCGAGGCATTTAGAATTGAGGTTCTTCCGCCCTTACCAAAAACCGAAAACTATATCCTTTTAGATGCACCAAAAGAAATCCCAGTTGGAAAGACTCATGAACTAATCATAGAAAACCGCAGTGGTGAGGAACAAAGTATAGAGGTACAGCTGATGAATTCAAAAGGAATAATAGAGCAAGAAAGTATATTTCAACTAGATCCCAATGCCCCTTATGATAATCAAGGAACAATTTATCATTATCAAGGAAATATTACAATTCCAGAAAAAGGGGAATGGTCCCTTGTCATAGACGGAGAACAAACACAGCTATTTGAAAATTAACCAAGTAAAAACGCTCCCTCCAAATATGGAGAGGAGCGTTTTTCATAGCAGAAGGTCGGGTAAAACACTAATTAATTGTGGGTTGATTGCCATTGCAATGGTTAGTCATTAGTCATTAGTCACAAAGTAAATGGTAAATGGTCATTGGTTTGCCATCATTTAAATTGTAATGACCTCCTGCTATGCCTTGGCAAGGAGTCTCACCTTACCAAGGATTTATGTTAAGCATATTTTTCTTCATCAAAGGCAATAGTAACAGAATAGTTTTTGGCATTAATAAGTCCAGATAATTTATTTGCGTCCTTCTCAAAGTCCAATGCTTTTTTTCGATATTCCTCTGGCTCATATAAGGCAACCTCTACATAAGTAGTTCCTTCGCCATAGCCTCCAAACTGGATTCTTTGTTTTTCATGGCTTCCTAACTGTTTATATACTCTTGCCTGTGCGCGTAGCTGAGTAGCAAGCTCAATTGCCTCTACGATGGTGAGAGGGTCTTCTTTATAGGTAATTGTATTATTTAAGTTTGCCTCGTAAATAAGTCTATCAAGCTTTCGGATATCATTGCGAATATCGTTCATTTCTAAATCTATTGCTTCCACAGTTCTTATAGGAGGAGCAGGAAGAGTCCCCTTTTCAATAACAGTGAAACCAACGCGCATGATTTCCATTTCCAATTCTTGAACTCGTTTCAATAAAATACTCTTTAGCTTCACTGCCTCTGCAAGAAGTATATGTGCCATAAATTTATATCCTCCATTCAACTTGGTTATTATCTAAAATAATGCTTGCGGCTTCTCCACCATGAACTTGGGTAAACATTTGACCCATAGATTCTAATAATTTATCCGCCTCTTCTTGACCCATAGAAGGTCTTAGAAAGACTACCTGTAAAGCACTCGTTGTATGTTCTGTAACAGCTGTCCGCTTAGAATCGACAAATGGACTTCCAAATGCTTCAACTTCATCTTGAAGTGTTAAAATCCCACTTAAGTTGTTTTCTCTACCATTCAGCCCAAGGTAGCTTGTTTCTTTATTGCCAACTGTGAGGAAGATATCCCCTTTAACCTCATCCAGATCATAAATTCCTAATGGAATTTCATATCTCATGGAGAAGAAGTTATTTAAATCTACAGCAGAATGCATAGGTGTGATATAATTTTGTTTTGCAATCCTTCTATACATTGCTTCCATGGAAGGACGATAACGATTCGGGTCCGCCCCAAGCTTTTTCCAAAGAGCTCGCCATTCCTTTATCCCTTCAAAATCATTAACAGATTTTTCCTCTAGTTCGAAGAATAATTGTTCTTGAAATAATTGGAGACGCCCCTTAAGCATTTGTGGCGAAGTGGATACAATAATTTTGTTATAATAAATAAGGCCGATTTTAAAAGTAGGCTCTATTTGTAATAGAGCTGTATCTAATTTTACAAACATTTTAAACCATCCTTGTATATATTTTCTTCATTGTAACATAAAGAAAGGAGAACTCTAGTGAATATAAACCAGTTTCAACAAAACCTCATAGAATATGCTGCTACCATTGGAATTGATAAAATTGGGTTTACCACTGTTTCTCCATTTCATGAGTTGAAAAATAGATTGATTCGCCAGCAGGAGCTAGGATATGCTTCAGGCTTCGAAGAGCCTGACCTTGATAAAAGAACTCACCCTGAGCTTTTATTGGAGGAAGCACAAAGTATTATTTCGATAGCAATTGCTTATCCGTCTAAGATGAAGAACGCTCCACAAAGTGTAAAGGGAGCTAGAAGGGGAATATTTGCTAGAGCATCTTGGGGAATAGATTACCATACAGTTTTAAGAGAAAAGCTTGCTCAATTAGAATTATATATTTTAACGCATATACCAGATGCTAGACTACGTTCTATGGTTGACACTGGTGAGTTGTCTGATCGTGCTGTTGCTGAACGCTCCGGGATTGGCTGGAGTGCAAAAAACTGTTCCATAATCACACCAGAGTTTGGATCCTATGTCTATTTGGGTGAAATGATTTCCTCTATTCCCTTTGCTCCGAGTGAACAGATGGAGGATCAGTGTGGGGACTGCAGTCTTTGTTTAGAAGTTTGCCCTACTGGAGCTTTAATAGAAGGTGGTCAGCTTAATGCACAGCGATGTATCGCCTTTATCACTCAGACAAAAACGATGGTTCCAGATGAGTTTCGAGCAAAGATAGGAAATAGAATTTATGGCTGTGATACATGTCAAACGGTTTGCCCGAAAAACAAAGGCAAGGCTAATTTACACCAAGAGGCCTTCAAGCCTGATCCAGAGTTAGTGAAGCCTTTACTTCTACCACTGTTAAGCATGTCAAATCGGACCTTTAAAGAAACGTATGGGCATATGTCTGGTTCGTGGAGAGGGAAGAATCCTATTCAGCGGAACGCAATCATTGCATTGGCTCATTTTAAAGAAGAGGCAGCTGTTCCCACTCTTATAGAACTCATGCTTCACGATGCAAGACCAGTAATTCGAGGGACTGCAGCATGGGCAATAGGAAAGATTAATACAGAGGAAGGCTTACTTGCCTTAAAGAAAGCCGAAAAAACGGAACAAGAAGAACAGGTAATAGAAGAGATTCGTAAGGGTCTTGCATTTTACACAATTCAAAATTAGGAAGTGGAAACATTGAGTATTAATGTTGTATTGTATCAACCAGAAATTCCTGCCAATACAGGTAATATTGCTAGAACCTGCGCAGGAACAGGAGCAAAGCTGCACCTTATTCGTCCATTAGGTTTTTCTACAGACGATAAAATGTTAAAGCGTGCAGGACTTGATTATTGGGAGCATGTAGATATTACTTATTATGATGGGTTAGAAGAGTTTTTCGCAGCACATCCTGAAGGTGAATATTATTTAATCACTAAGTTTGGCGCGAAGCCGCATACTACGTTTGACTTTAGCGATTCAGATAAAGAACATTTCTTTATATTTGGACGTGAAACGAAGGGACTTCCTCGTGACTTCATTGACGCACATCCAGATCGCGCCCTTAGAATTCCTATGAATGATAATATTCGATCCTTGAACTTATCGAACACTGCAGCAATTCTTATATACGAAGCATTGCGCCAGCAGGATTATCCAAACTTACATTAAAAAAACGGACGAAGTCTTATAAAGACTCGTCCGTTTTTATGTTGAATATTAATTATTTTTCAGATGCACCTGGTTTGTCGTCGTATCCTGCAGTGAAAATTGCAGAAAGAAACGTAATACAAACGCCAAGAATAAGGATTAGTTTCATACTTAAGCGCCTCCTATATATATTCTAATCATTAGTATAACCTAATTCATGAAAAAATGAAACGAAACAATAAAACGAAATTATGTCCGAATTATTTCATGTCAAAGTTGCATGTAACGTGTGATTCTACTAGGATAGATAAAAAGGAGTGATTTTTTAAATGGATAATTTGAAAAATGGTCCAGAGAACGGTTCAATGGCAACAAACATGGACGAAGTAAAAACATTAGGTAAACAAATGGAACGAATGAGAGATAACCAAGAGCTAGAAGAAGATAATCGTGTATCAGACCCTGCACAGTCCGACAGTGCTACAATTATGAAGAAGAGGAAAGACGACTGATTCTTCAGTCGTTTTTTCTTGAAAGTTAAAGCTGTAGAACTGCCTCCTCGCATTTCCCCATTTGCTTGTCGGGGCAAATATAGGCACTTGCGCTTTTCTTATTGTCTAGCTCCATCGCCTTGCCCCTCGGGGTCAAATAGGAAAATACTGCGGTGGCTGAGGAGCTGCCTCCTCGCATTTTCCCATTTGCCTGTCGGGGCAGATATAGGCGATTGCGCTTTTCTACATAAAAAGGGAAGGATGATGTAAATGGAATTACTAGAGAATTCAACAAAGAGACTGGCTAATGGAGTAGAGATGCCACGTATTGGACTAGGAGTATATAAAATGACAGAGCCAGAAGTTGCTCTAAAAGCTATTACTTATGCTTTAGAATCTGGTTACCGTCATGTTGATACGGCTTCTCTCTACGCAAATGAAAATGAGGTTGGAGAGGCAGTACGAGCTTCTGGAATTTCACGTAATGAAATATTTGTTACTACTAAGGTTTGGAATACAGATCAGGGCTATGACCAAACTTTAAGAGCTTTTGAAAAGTCATTGAAGCTATTAGGAATGGATTATGTAGATTTATATTTAACACATTGGCCAGTTGCTGACAGTTTTGTAGATACATATCGTGCCATCGAGCGTTTGTACGAGGAAAAACTTATTCGAGCAACAGGAGTGTCTAATCATAACCAGCATCACCTTGAAGCTATAGCAGCTAAGGCTAATATTAAGCCTATGGTCAATCAAATTGAGTGTCACCCTCGTTTGACGCAGTATGATTTACGAGAATATTGTGCTTCTCAAGGTATTGCAGTTACCTCTTGGTCCCCACTTGCAAGAGGTGGATTACTTGGGGAACCAACTCTCTCTCGAATCAGTGATAAGTATGGAAAGTCTACCGCTCAGGTAATTATCCGTTGGCATTTACAGCATGATTTAATTGTTATTCCAAAGTCTGTAACGCCTGAAAGAATACACGAAAATTTTGATGTCTTTGATTTTGAATTATCGTTTGAGGACATGAAAAACATTGATGCCCTCAATTTAAATGAGCGTACTGGAGCAGACCCAGACAATTTTAGCTTTAAATAATACAAAAAGGTCATTACTGAGGGGATATCAGTAATGACCTTTTTTATGCGCTGTTATTTCATTGTAAGAATTTTCCTTGAGAGAAAGTATAGGAAGTTATAAAAGGGAAAACAGCGTCAATAAAGGGGGTTTATCTTAATATTTCCCATAAGGCGATACTTTATACAAAAAAATTGAAATTGATTTACGCTTTCACACATGTTGTGATGTCTTATCTGTCTCACACATCCCAACGGAGTCGCCGCCTGCCGCTACAATCAACAAAGAGGGTTCGTTTAAAGTTGGTAAAGAACTATTTAAGAAACAACTGAAATAAGAAGGGAATAATAATCTTTTCTAGAAGTTATGTTAGAAGGTATGATGTTTCTTCAAGGAAGCGATTCTACCGAAGGAGGGATTACTAATGGCAAAAGAGAGGATTTTACCTAGACCGAATAAATATGCTGTTTGTTCGCCAGAGGGTATTTCAATTAAGGAATATTACAAAGGAGTATTTGAGGAAGTTTTTCTCTTTTTTCATCCTTTTATTCAACCAAAAACGATTACTTATGAACTCTTTGAGCCAGATACATATCCAATGATAAATGACATTATAAAACATTGTGAGATGCTTACTTGGAAACAGTTTTTAAAAATATCTAAGATTGAAAACTATAAACAATTGGATATTGGACTAAGAACTAGTATTTCAGGGCTAAATAAGAATGTTGCAAATGAAGATGTAGCTAAGACAATTCTAGATGTATGTAAAAATGAAGAGATTATTGCTCCCTCGGAGGGATGTTTTCCAGTACCGTTAATAACAGGTTTACTTGAGAGTATAAAAAAAGAAGGACATGAATGGATTTGGTATGGTGATGAATTAGGTACAGAGCGAAAATTAGAATATATTGATGATTTAGTTGGAGATTGTAACGCATTTCCTAACCATCCAATAAACCTCTTTACTCATGATCATAGTATACTGTTAACCACCCATTGGGATAGTCATTTCTCCATGTTGTGCTCAGATAAAAATACAGTAAATAAAATAGTTAAATCTTGTAATCTGGAAGGCTTTTATTGTGGTGAACGCACTAAAATATACTGGAGTTTATATCAATGCTAACAAACATTCTTTATAGAAGGTAGGATAATTATCTCTCAATGTAGAAATAATTACCAGGTGACATAATAGAGGAGGACAATATGAGTAAATTTAGTTTGTTTATTAAGTTTATAGTACAAGAAGGCGAACGAGACGCAATGGTAGATATTTTGTTAGAAGCAGCAGAATCAATGAAAAATCTGGATGAATGTGAGATATATCTAATAAACATTTCTGAAAGTGAACTAAACTCTGTTTATGTTTATGAAGTGTGGAGCAATGAAAATGCCCATCAAGCTTCTCTTACTCATGAAGCTACTCAAGAATTAATAAAACGTGCAAAACCATTTATTACTGGAATGGAAAGAATCCGCACCTTAGAAACAAAGGGTGGGAAAGGTATTTTATCGAATTTCTAATAGACCACGGTGCTATCTTTAGTAACAAAGGACAGCATTACTTTGGAACTTAACAAGCTTTAACAGAAATGAGGGGTGCCAAATGTCATTTGATGAGCTGACGAAAGAAGAAGGATATCATATTTCTTTTGAGAGTATTTCCGAACCTCGAAAAGATGAAGTTCAGCTTAGAATAATAGTAAATCAAAGTAAGAATCCAACAGACTTACTTATTTATCCCCACCCAGATAGCAAGGTGACGAGGTTACAAATTGATTTTAAAAACTATATAACGTATTCCGTTATCTACGATGACTATACACGTTGGAATGATGAGGAGGAATTTCAAGGTGATTCCTTCGTAATTTATAAAAGGTCAAATTTATTAAGCTCTCTTCAAAAAGATAATTCGTATTTTCCAAATGGTACACTTGTACATTACTCATTACATTGTATTGAACATATAGTAAATATAATTTCAGTATATGAACCAATGATTATAGAAATAGATTAAGATCGTATTACTCCTGTTATGCCAAAGTTTTGATGAATCAATCAAAATTAGCGCACAGGATCAGAACTAGACAATCTTAATGTATATAAAAAATGGTCATTACTGAGGGAATATCAGTAATGACCATTTTTTTGCTACTATTACATTGGAAAAAATCTTATGTAAATGAAGGGAAAGCATCTTTTATACTAAGTGGTTCCTCTTATTGTTTTCCACTAGGTAATATTTTATTCAATATAATTGCAAGAAGTGATGCAACTGCAATTGGAGAACTGAACATGTATTGCATAGTAGAAGGTAATGAATATAGAAATTCATCAGGAATAAGTGTTAAAGCTAAAGTCACAATCATTGGGATTGCAACTACATACATTTCTTTTTCACCAAAAGAAATATTGCGTATTACCTGTAAGCCATTTATAGCAATAATTCCACATATAATTATAAACACGCCACCAATTACTGCAGAAGGAATAGATGCTATTAAAGCAGCGAGCTTGCTAGAAAATCCAAATAAAACGAACCAAAAACCTACAGCAACAAATACTCGACGACTTGCAATTCCAGTGATAGAAATGACGCCTGCATTTGTTGAATAACCAGTTACTGGTGTAGAACCTAACAAGGATGCTACGAAACAGCCAAGACCTTCTCCGATAACACACCTTTGTTTATTTGGTTATCTGTTAAGGGCTCATCGATTACATTACTGATAGCAAACCATGTTCCAGTAGTTTCAGCCATCAATACAATATATATAATAATCATTGTTATAATAGCAGAAAGGTTGAAGGAAAAACCGAAATCTACAAAAGGTATTTGTGGCAAGCTAAACCAGCTGGCTTGGCTAACAGCTGACAAATCCAAAACGCCCATAGCATTTGCTGCCAAGCATCCGACTGTTAATGCGAGGATGACAGAGATGATTTTAAAAATACGCCCCTTATTTTGTAATAATGAGCTAAGCATAACGCAAAGGATTAAAACAGATGCGGTAATAATTGCCAAAAAGACATTTTGATTGACGGTAGCTCCAGCTCCGTTGTATATATTATCATTAATCGCTACGGGCATAAGGGAAAGACCGACAACGAATATGATCGTACCACCTACTAATGGAGGAATGAATATCTTCACAATTTTGTTGAATAGCCCTGTAAAGCCTAAAAGTATAACTAATGCAGCACCGATTAAACTTGCCCCTAATACAGAGCTCCATCCAAGTGAACCACTACCACTCGCTGCGTAAATCCCAACGATGGCTCCTAGAGGAACATAAGAAGGCCCTTGAGCGATTGGTAGCTTCATACAAAAAGATGTTTGGATAATGGTCGCAATTCCTGCTGCTATAAAGGTAGATTGGATTAAAGCAGTTGACTGGTCAGAGGATAATCCGATTAATAATGCAACAAGGAATGGAACTACATAAATATCCATTGCCAACACATGCTGTAATCCTAGTAATGTAGATTGTCCAAAAGATACTTTTTCATCAGGTAATACGGTTAGTCGTTGTGCGTTATTGTCTTCTTTTAAATTCACTGGAAAACCCTCCAAATATTTTTGAGATTACTATTTTCGAGAATGTACCTTTTCGCCTTGTACCCATACTTCTTGAATGTTTTCTGGACGGACAAGGTACATTATTTTTTGGAAGATATCTTCTAGACTCTCTTTTACTTCAAATAGAGGAAGCTTTGCTGTCGGAAGCTTTGTATCTATAATTTGAATATCCCATGTATATTTTTCTTGAATACGTCCTATAGGAAGACTTAAGCTTTCGCCACCTCCGGCCGTGGCAAGGTAAAATGCTTCATTAATAGTAATACGTGAGTTTGGAACACCACGTTTTGTTGGCGGAAGGTTTTTGTCCACTCCATCCTCTAGCATTCTAGAAGAAATAACTGCCTGACGAGCATTATCGAATAGGCTAGGAGAAAAGCCTCCCGAAATATCAGAGCCCAATCCAATCTCTACTTTCTTAGAATGTAGATGTGCTATAGGTATAACACTGTTTGCAAAATAGGCATTGGATACAGGGCAATGCGCTACCGCGGTACCAGTTTGTGCAAAAAGATCAGCATCAGCATCATCAAGAAAATTACAATGTGCCATAACAGATTTCTCGGTTAAAAGACCAAAATCATGTAAGGCATGCGCGTCATTTTTTTGAAAACGATCCTGAACATAGCCATGCTCCCAGTCACTTTCACTGCAATGCGATTGAATATGAGTATCATATTTTACTGCTAATTCTCCTAAGCCCTTTAAAGCCTCATTTGTACAGCTTGGTATAAAACGAGGCGTCACGACTGGATACACTCCTTGTTTTGTTTTCTCTCCTAACTCCTTAACGGCTATGATAAAATCCTCTGTATCTGTTAGGGCAGTTTGGGTATTAGCATCACGATAATAATTAGGAGTCTGATCTGGATTGTCCATGACAACTTTTCCAACTAAGCCACGCTGTCCTTTTTGTGCACAAATTTCAGCCAATAAAATGCTTGCTTCCTTGTGTACTGTAGCAAAATATAAAGCGGTTGTTGTACCGTTCGCTAATAAGGTATTGACCACTTCCTCATACACATTTTTAGCAAAATTCAAATCTGCAAACTTGGATTCGATCGGAAACGTATAGCTGTTTAACCAATCATATAAAGGGAGGTCTAATGCAGTTCCTGCCTGTGCCCATTGTGGAGCATGAACATGAAGATCAACAAACCCAGGTAGAATATATTGTCCTTCTTCTAGACGATGAAAATTTTCTTTATGTAGATAAATATCTAATATGGCTTGATATTCAGGATTTGCAGGAGATACTATCCGTTCAATTAACCCTTCTCCATTTATACAAAACAGATTGTCTTTAAGAATTTTTACTTCCTTTGGTGTGCTGCTAGTAAAAGCTGTGCCTTGGAAAACCATCGAATAATTTAACATATAAACCACCTTAATGTTCGTGTTTTTTAATTTTTATAATCATATTATATTAGGATATTAAGTAAATGTCTACACAAACCGAACGATGGCTATTTGGATTTTTCTTCTGTGAGCAGATAGACGGCGATTCTGTTGGAAAGTGAGATAGATAATCCAAAAAGAGGAAATCAATTAAACTTTAATCAGTGAAAGTGTAAAGATCTTGTTCGTTTAGAAAGATAAAATAGGAAATATGAAGTTATTCATCTATATATTTCTTAACTAAAAAAACACCCAATTATTTCAATTGGATGTTTTTGTATCATAGTTAGTATATAAGAGGATAATCTTTTATCGTTTATCCTCAGCAATAATCATTTGTCCTGTAATAGGATGCTTAAACTGTACCTTGAATGCATGTAATTCATACGTTTTTGTAGGTGATTTTTTTGCTCCATATAAATCATCACCGACAATAGGATGTCCTAGATGAGCTAAATGTACTCGAATTTGATGAGTGCGACCCGTCTCTAAAATAGCATGAACCTTTGTAAATTGTTCATCTCTGCCTACTACTTCATAGTGAGTGATGGCTAATTGTCCAGAAGGAGATACACGTCTTCTAGTAGGATGATGACGATCAGTGCCTATAGCTGCACGAATCGTTCCATGATTGCTCTTCATTTGTCCTTCCACAATCGCTTCATAAGTACGTACAATTTCCTTTTGTTCGATCATTCGATCTAGCATCCCTTTAGCGATTGGATTTTTTGCAACTACTACCAATCCTTTTGTACCTTCATCAATTCGATGAACATGCTCACCATATTGATGTCCCTTGCTTTGTAAATAGTGGCTAACAGTATTCATCAAAGTATGATTTTGTCCTTGTTCATTTGGATGTGTTGCAACCCCTCGTGGCTTTGAGACGATTAATATATAGTCGTCCTCATATGCTACATACAATGGTATTTGATTGGATGGGAGATAGTTAGAGGATTCTGCTTCCCATTTGAAATTTAAAACATTTCCCTTCTGTTGAGGTAATTTCCATTGTAAGAGTTCCCCATCTTGATCAGTTACTGCTTTTTGCATGCGTAACTCGTGAATAAGCTTTTTACCGAGTTTCCATTTAGTTTGAAGAAGCTGGTCAATAGTCAAGCCGTCCTCTTGTACTGTATAAGTAAGTATATGTTGCATAATCTCTCTCCTTTAAAAAAGGTCATGCCAATTAGACATGACCTTTTTCTTTATTTTAATACAACTTGATCAAAGAATGCTTGAATATTTTCTTTTGGCTGAGCATTTGGCATACGAGCCACTTCTTTTCCATTTTCAAAATGAACTAAAGTAGGTGTACCTTTGATATTAAAATCATCCCATCCTTGTTCATACTCTAAAATATTGTATTTGAATATCTCAACATTATTTTCCTCAGCAATTGGTGTTAATCTTGGCGTCATTTCCTTACAGTGTGAGCATTCTGGACTGAAGAAATAGACCGTAAAGGTTTCACCCTTTTCAATCTTTTCATTTAGATCCTTTGGTAAAATAATGTTTTGATAGTTTGGATCATCGAGTAAGTCAATTGTAGATTGCTTTAGATTGTCTGTATCATAGGGATTGTCCTCTAAAGCATTTTTATTTTTTTGACTGTTTAAAACAAAAATTAGTACAAAAACTAATACTATTACTCCACCGATAATGGCGATTTTCTTCATATTACTTGTCCTCCTTGATACTCTTTAAAATAACTAAGCTACTAATTGCGATTAACAGAAACGCTACCAATGCCAAAAACGGGATAGTGATGAAGCCGAATACATTTATATATTCCCCAGTACATGGGACTCTACCGCAAGCAGGAGCTACATCTTGTAAAAAAGCCAACTTTTGAAGACTATAATGATAAATAGAGAAGCATAATCCTATTATAGAAAATGTAAGTGTAGTGGCGGCAATTTTAACATTTTTTTGTAAAATAGCTATGCCTAGTATAATCACTAGCGGATACATGAGAATCCTTTGATACCAGCATAACTCGCATGGCTCGTATTGTCGTACCTCAGAAAAATACAAGGAACCAAGTGTTGCAACAAAAGCTACAGACCACATGAATAACAGAATATTTTCGATTTTCTTTGTCATAGTATGCTCCTTTGAAATGCTTTGAACTCAAATTAAATTATAAGCGTTTGGAAAGGGCATGTAAAATATTTTATATGTGACAGAAAGAGTTATATAATGAAACATAGTATTTAAAAGAGGAGCGGTAAAATGTCGGAAGAATTTGATTTGTCACAGTTTGAAAAAAGTATGATTATAAGAGAAATGACTTTCTCAGATATAGATTCTATATTAGAAATATCTAGTTTTTGTTTTCCGGGTATGGAGCCATGGAAGGTTGAACATTTAAAAAGTCACTTAACGATTTTTCCAGAAGGGCAGTTAGTAGCCGAATTAGATGGTAAAGTCATTGGCTCCTGTTCAAGTCTTATTATAAATTTTGATGAGTATGATGATCGTCACTCTTGGTCTGATGTGACGGATGAGGGATATATCACAAATCATAATCCCGACGGATACAATCTGTACGGTATTGAAGTAATGGTGCATCCGAATTATCGACGCATGAAAGTAGGGCAGAGACTATACGAAGGTAGAAAGGATATTGCTCGCCAATTCAATTTAAAATCTATCATAATTGGTGGCCGTATACCGTATTATCACAAGCATGCAGATGAAATGTCACCTAGAGAATACGTAACAGCCGTATCACGCCATAAAATATATGATCCTGTTTTAACATTCCAGCTTATGAATGGGTTTACGCTAATGCGTATTAATCCAAACTATTTACCAGATGATGTTGCTTCTGCTAAATATGCAACTTTAATGGAATGGAATAATGTCGATTATATTCCTCTGTCTAAGCGTCACTTTAAGACGAGCTATCCAGTACGTATTTGTGCAGTTCAATATATGATGCGGAAGATTAACTCTTTTGAGGAATTTGCTAATCAATGTGAATACTTTGTAGATGTTGCTTCTGATGCTCAATCTGACTTTGTTGTATTTCCGGAAATCTTTACAACACAGCTAATGTCTTTTTTAGATGAACAGTCGCCTAGTCAAGCTGTACGTAAGTTAACAGAGTACACTCCTCAATATATGGAACTTTTCTCTGATCTTGCGGTAAGATATAACATTAATATTATTGCAGGATCTCATTTTGTTGAAGAAGAAAATGAGGAAATCTATAATATTGCATACTTATTCCACCGTGATGGATCTATTGATAAGCAATATAAAATTCATATTACTCCTAACGAAAGAAAATGGTGGGGAATCAGTGCTGGAGATTCTGTTCAAGTATTTGATACAGACTGTGGGAAGATTGCAATTCAAATATGCTATGATATTGAATTTCCTGAACTTGCGAGAATTGCGACAGATATGGGCGCAAATATTATTTTCACTCCATTTTGTACAGAAGATCGCCAGGGCTATTTAAGAGTACGATATTGTGCACAGGCGCGCGCTATTGAAAATCAAATCTATACAGTAATCTCTGGGACTGTAGGAAATTTACCGCAAACAGAGAATATGGATATTCAGTATGCTCAATCAGCAATATTTGCACCTTCAGACTTTGAATTTGCTCGTGACGGCATTGTTGGGGAAACAGAGCCTAATGTGGAAATGGTTTTAATCGGAGACGTAGATTTAGAAATTTTAAGAAGACAGCGTCAAGACGGCACCGTGAAGCATTTAAAAGATCGTCGACATGATGTATACAGTATAGATTATAAAAAATGATGGATGGAGCAGAGATATATGTCCTATAAAAAACTCTTCGAGCAGTGGAATAATGTAAATGAAATGGAAGCTGTATGGAAGGATGACCTCAAGCTTTTAGCAAATGATGAAAAAAGACAAGAGGATGCTTTTTATCGTGATTTAGAATTTGGTACTGGTGGAATGAGGGGAGAAATAGGAGCTGGAACGAACCGTATAAATAATTATACGGTTCGCAAGGCTACTACTGGTTTAGTGGAATACATAAAAGTGGCTGGGACAGAGGCAATGAATCGCGGTGTAGTGATTGCCTATGACAGTCGAAGATTTTCACCCGAATTTGCCAAGGAAGCAGCTCGAACACTAGCTGCTGGAGGGGTAAAGGCCTATGTATATACGGAGCCTAGAACAACCCCGCAGCTATCTTTTTCGGTTAGAGAGCTAAATGCCTATATGGGAATTGTAATTACAGCGAGTCATAATCCACCAGAATATAACGGTTACAAGGTATATGGACAAGACGGTGCACAATTAAATTTATTGGATGCAGATTCGGTAATAGAATATGTAAAAAAAGCAGGAGATGCACTATCTATTAAAAATGATGAAGTCAATGAGGAGCTCATCGTTTATTTAGACGAAAGCATAGATGCTTCTTACATAGATGCTCTAAAAACTGTCCAAGAGAATTCAACTCTTGCTCAAAAAACAGATTTAAAGGTAGTCTTTACTCCCTTACATGGTGCTTCTGGGGAGACAGTCCAGCGAATTTTAAGCGAAGCAGGCTATCAGCATATCTTTTATGTGAATGAACAAATGGAACCAAATGGAGAATTTCCAACCGTTGTTTCTCCTAACCCGGAAGAGAAAAGTGCATTTGAATATGCTATTCAATATGGTGAAAAGCATGGTGCAGATTTACTAATCGCTGTAGATCCTGACGGAGACAGAGTGGGAGCAGCGGTTAAGGCTGATAGTGGCTATAAGCTTCTAACAGGCAACCAAACCGGTGCTATCTTAATAGAATACTTATTGATGATGCGCAAGGAAAAAGGGACGATGCCTGCAAACGGTCGAGTGTTTAAAACGATAGTTACATCCGATTTAGGCAGAGTAATCGCTGAGTACTACGGAGCAAGTACAGAGGACGTGTTGACTGGCTTCAAATTTATCGGAGAGAAAATTAAAAACTATGAGGAAACGAAGGAATTTGAATTTCTATTTGGTTATGAAGAGAGCTATGGCTATTTAGTGAAGGACTTCGCACGAGACAAGGATGCTGTACAAAGTGTATTGGTATTAGTTGAAGCAGCTGCCTACTATAAACAGCAAGGGCTGACATTAGTTGATGTCTTAAACAATCTTTATGAAAGACATGGCTATTATCTAGAAGGCTTAGTGTCTGTTACAAAAAAAGGGGTAAGCGGTGCAAAGGCAATTGCTAATCTACTGGAGCAAATAAGAGTGAACCCTATAAAGGAAATTGCAGGTATAGAGGTGTTGTCTCAAGAAGATTATTTATCATCTTTAAGAACATTTACAGACGGCAGAGAGCAAGAACAGATTTTATTGCCATCTTCTAATGTGTTGAAATACTTTTTGGCAGATGGTTCCTGGGTTTGTGTACGACCTAGCGGTACTGAGCCTAAAGTAAAATATTATTTTGGGGTAATAAGTGAATCTGCAGAGGAAAGTAAGCAAAAGCTTGAAGCGATTAAAGAATCATTTTCTAGTAATTTAAATCAATATTTAGAGTAGAGACAAGGCGCTGAATTATTTTATTCAGTGCCTTTTTTTAGCGAAAAATTATATATTTACATGTAAGTCATGAACTTTAGATGATTGATTTCCGCTCTCGGCGGACGCTTTCCGTGGGGTGAGCGATAAGCCATCACCGTCGCTTGCGCGTCGTTTTGTAATGTCTTATCTGTCTCTCGTCCCACCGGAGTCGCCGCCTGCCGCTCCAATCAAATGTTAAATAGGTAATGAGAAAGTCATAAGGACGAATTTAACAAAAATCTGTTTTTTTTGGTATGTTAAAGGACAAGAGTAATTGAAACGAAAACTTCAAAATGCTGTCTAATTATAAAAGAGGTGATGATTTTGAAAAAAATTAATTTAATTATATCCTTTATGTTTATATCAATTGGTTTATTTGGTTGCCAACAAAACGATAATGAGAATGTTGATAACGAACCGTCTGAAACCCAACCATTAGATACAAAAGCCGAGGTCCTAGAAGAAGATTTTGTATATCGACTTGTTACGGAAAAAGCAGAATACGGTAAGAATGAACCTATAAAAATTTATGCGGAATTAGAATATACAGGCGGTAAAGAAGAGATTGAAATTTTTCATTCAGCTTCACCATTTTCTTTCCCAATGATTGAGACTACGAGAAATTATGAAATTGGATACGGCATGGATCAACCATTATTAAGCACTAAACTATTAAAAGGGGAACCACTCCGTGCAGAATATAGTGGAAGTGGCGGATACGATTCAAAGGATAAAAAAGAATATATAGATTTTATGAGGCAAATTATGAATCAGGAATTTCCGGAAGGACGTTATGTTGTAAATGGCATTGCAGATTTTTATATTATAGCTAATGAGGAAACTGAACAAGAGAAAAAATATATTATAAAAGCAAACGTTGAATTTAGGGTTAAACATAGTAATTAGAAAAAGACTTTTCACTACCGGGTGCTTTACTTCTAGAGGGAGTAAAGCTTTTTTCTTAAACTATATCGACAGTTTATACAAAATCAATTTAAGAATACCTGAAAGTTTTTAAGAATGGTGAGGAAACCCATTTTAGAAGGGGGGTTCTTTCTTGTTATACTAACCGGTGCTTTAGTAAAAAAACAGACATCAAAGTAAAAAGAGCTTGGAGATACATTTTCCAGGTCATTTTTTGTGAGTATTTTAAATTCCTAATCTTTAACATAGCCTTTTTTTATAGATAAAAATGCTACGGGTAGTTTCTCCAAAGATATACTATCAGTGGTGCCAAATGAAATATCATCTTCGCCGCCCTGTTTAGTTATCTTCTTAAGTCTTACCAATTGCTTATTTGGAGGCATAGTTGCTCACGCTATTCTTATTTTCAGTCAAAAGTATGATGCTTCTATTATTTATAGGTAGACCTTTTCCATGATAAGATGAATATAACAGGTAGGTTAGATGGAGGAATTGAAATGCAATCGAAGGAACTTTCCAATATAGAGCTGTTGAAGGAAATAGCAGAACTTTTAAATGAAGAGACAGAAATGGAACAAATGCTACAGGGAGCACTTCGAAAGCTATTGGAGGGTACCATTTTTGAGACAGGCTGGATTTTTTTTATTGGAGAAAAAGGAAAGCAGGAGTTAATTGCTCATGAAAATCTCCCGAATACTTTAGAACAAAATAACTGTCGTCACCTACAAAAGGGTGGCTGTTGGTGTGTTTCTAGATTTCGAAATGGAGAGTTGAAAAAAGCCTCTAATATAATCGAATGTCAACGGATTGAAAATGCTAATAAAACTAAAGAGGTTATTGAAGAAGAGATTACACATCATGCTACGGTTCCTTTACAATCTGGACAGGAACGCTTTGGACTATTAAATGTTGCTACAGCCAATACAGTCCGCTTTGAGGATGGGGAGTTAGCTCTATTAGAATCGGTCGCCTTTCAAATAGGCTCGGCGATTAAACGAATTTTGCTGACCAAGCAGGAGCAGCAGGTAGCTCTAGTGCAAGAAAGAAATAGATTAGCTCGAGATTTACATGATTCTGTAAACCAATTGCTTTTTTCGGTAACCTTGACTGCTCGTGGTGGTATAGAAATGACAGAACAGCCTGAGGTGAAGGGAACGTTTAAAGAGATTCAATATTTAACCCAGGAAGCATTAACTGAAATGCGCGCACTTATTTGGCAGCTCCGCCCGAGGGGATTAGAAACTGGAATAATAGAAGGGTTAAAGGGCTATGGAGACATATTGGGTTTAACCCTAAATATTCAAGTGAAGGGGGTTATCAACCTCCCAGCAAAAATTGAGGAAACATTATTTCGAATTGCCCAAGAAGCATTAAATAATATTCGTAAACATTCAGGGGTATTAAAAGCGGAAATTTATGTGACGGTTACCTCTACAGATGTTTTATTGGTCGTAAAGGATGAGGGATGCGGATTTCATATGAAAGATTTAAGAATGCTTCCTTCTATTGGATTACAAAGCATGAAGGATCGCGCAAACTCTGTCAGTGGCACAGTGGACTGGGTGACTGAAGCAAACAAAGGGACAGAAATTTTAGTCCGATTACCTTATTAGGGGGGATAAAGATGATCAGAGTATTAATAGCTGATGACCATCATGTAGTTAGACGAGGATTAATGTTCTTTTTGAAAACACAAAAAGATATGGATATCGTAGGGGAAGCAACTAATGGAAAAGAAGCTGTAGAACTGACAGAAACATTGAAGCCGGACATAATTTTAATGGATCTAGTTATGCCGGAAATGGATGGCATTCAAGCTACCAAAAGAATTAAAGTAAAGTATCCTTCTATTCAAATACTAATGCTAACAAGTTTTTCTGACAGGGATCATGTGATACCAGCTTTAAAAGCAGGAGCATCAGGATATCAGCTAAAGGATATCGAGCCGGACGATTTAGCTGAAGCTATTAGGAAATTAATGCGTGGTGAAAACACTATCCACCCAGAGGCAACTAGTCAAATGGAAAAAGAAAATGAGCCAAGAGAAGTGCTGCCGCATGAGGAATATCCTCTAACTCCAAGGGAACAGGATGTGCTAGCAGAGCTAACAAAAGGTAAAAGTAACCGTGAGATTGCTTCTTCGTTGTTTGTGACTGAGAAAACAGTAAAAACCCATATTTCCAATATTTTTTCAAAGCTACAGGTCCAAGACCGTACTCAGGCTGCATTATATGCAGTTAAGCATGGTTTGACTGAGTCAAGTGGTCAATGAGAGGACAATTTCCAAAGAATATGTTATGAGAAGAAAGGAGTGCTGTAATTATCATAGCACTCCTTTTAACTATTAATTTTTTTCTATCGTTAATAGTAATTATGAAATTGATTCAGACTACAGGCTCGACCCGTGCACCAGGAGAACACCGACTATGTAGTAGAAAAGAGTCCCGGAAATTTACTAATAGGTAAATTTCCGGGACTCTTGAATTTATAAGGCGGGTTTTGTCCCAGCCTCTATTTTATGGTGTATTATTTATTCTTCTATGGATTCTTCTTGCTCCTCTTGTTCATCAGGAGCTTTTACAACTTCTAAGTATTGAATATGATGTCCGTCGATTTCTTTGACAGTAAATTCATACCCCTGTTCTAGGAGCTTTTCACCACTGACAGCATCGTAGCTTTTTGTCATAAACCACCCACCAATAGTATCAATATCTTCTTCATCGATATTAATATTGAGTAAGTCATTTAAACTTTCAATTAACATTTTAGCGTCAATTATATAATGGTTTTCTGCAACCTTCTGAACCTCAGGTAGCTCATCTGTGTCAAACTCATCGCGGATATCACCTACGATTTCCTCAATGATATCTTCAATCGTGACAAGACCAGAAGTACCGCCGTATTCATCCATTAAGATGGCCATATGAATACGTTCACGTTGGATTTTAAGTAATAAATCAGCGATAGGCATGTTTTCAATCACTCGAATAATTGGTTGCATATAGTCTACTACTGGAGTAGAGGCATTTGCAGGATCACGTATGAAGGCAGTTAAAAGATTTTTCATATTAACTAGTCCAATGATATGGTCTTTGTCTCCGTCAGTTACAGGATATCTTGTAAATTGTTCGACGCCTACTACTTCAAATACTTCACTAAGAGTTAAATCCTTATCAATAGAAGTAATTTCAGTTCTAGGTACCATAATTTCCTTCGCTATGCGATCATCAAATTCAAAGATTTTATTTACATACTTATATTCTGCTTGATTGATTTCTCCACCTTTAAAACTATCGGAAAGAATCATACGCAATTCTTCCTCTGAATGGGCTACTTCTGATTCTGAAACAGGCTCTAATCCAAACACCTTGGTTGCTAAGAAACGTGCAGATCCATTCATACCATGGATTACAGGATACATAACTTTATCAAAGATGACTAGAGGCTTGGCAACTGCCAATGTAATCTGTTCAGATCGTTGTATAGCAAATGTTTTAGGGGTTAATTCTCCAACTACTACATGTATGAATGTTACTAATGAGAATGCAATGATAAATGAAAGTATGGAAGAAACACTTTCAGGAAGCTCAAAATACTCAAATGCTGGATGTAATATTCTTTCTATAGTAGGCTCTCCCAACCACCCTAATCCTAATGCGGTGATGGTAATACCAAGCTGACAAGCAGATAGGTATTCATCCAAATTAGAAACAACCTTCTTAGCATTTATAGCTTTCTTGTTTCCCTCAGCTAAAAGCTGATCGATTCTTGTTGTTCTTACTTTTACTATTGCGAATTCACTTGCAACGAAAAATGCAGTGAGTGCGATTAAGACAGCAAATGCTGTCAACCGTATGGCTATGTCCAAATAATTACTTTGTCCCTAACCCAAATGAGGGGTAGAACAAAGTGTACACCTCCTGTTTTCTAAAAAATAGTTTCTAGGTTTAATAATAAAATATATAAAAAGAAATTACAAATCTTTATTCTTTATGTTGAAACTTTATTACCCCAACTGTAATCTTGAAGTGTATATTTCCTATTACATGAATAATTTTTTAGGCTGGGGAGGAGTGTAAAAAACAATGAAAAAGTATATTGAAATAGCAAAGACTTCAACAAAGCTGGGACTTACATCTTTCGGAGGTCCGGCAGCTCATCTTGGATATTTTCGGGAAGAATATGTGCTGAAAAGAAAATGGCTTGACGAGAAGCTGTATGCAGATATTGTAGCAGTTTGTCAGTTCCTGCCTGGGCCCGCATCCTCTCAAGTGGGCATAGCCATCGGAATTATGCGAGGTGGTCTAATTGGAGGAATCGTTTCTTTTTTAGGTTTTACGTTACCTTCTGTCCTATTGCTTGTACTATTTTCTGCACTTCTATCTTCTACTGGCTCATTCGATAGTGGTTGGTTACAGGGCTTGAAAATTGTTGCTGTTACTATTGTTGCTCATGCTTTAATTGGAATGCAAAAGTCACTGGCACCAGATCGTATAAGAATTTCTATTGCAATATCATGTGCCATCTTAACTTTACTTATCCCAACTATAGTAGGACAATTTAGCATTCTAATTGGGGCAGGGTTGTTTGGGTATATATGTTTTCGCTCAGATAGTAATGAGACTGATACAAATATAGTGCTTCCGTTTGGAAAAAGAACTAGCATATTTGCTTGGCTATTGTTTTTTGGGCTTCTTATTTTTCTGCCCTTGCTAAAACCTTTTACCCATTCTGTTTATTATTCTATTTTTGACACTTATTATCGTGTAGGCTCTTTAGTGTTTGGGGGAGGGCATGTCGTCCTTCCTATGCTTCAACGAGAAGTTGAGCTTTCTCCTGATGTGTTTTTGGCTGGATATGGGGCAGCACAGGCAGTACCCGGACCATTGTTTACAATCGCTAGTTTCCTTGGACATGCAACTGCCGGAATTCCAGGTGCCTTGTTGGCAACCTTAGCTATTTTTTTACCATCGTTTCTTTTGGTAATCGGTATTTTGCCTTTTTGGTCGATTATACGGAACAAAAAAGGGATTCAAAATGCGTTAAAAGGTATAAATGCGGGGGTTGTTGGAATTCTTCTGGCTGCATTATATAATCCAGTTTTTACAAGTGCTGTACAGGAAACATCTGATTTTATAATTGTATTAATCACTATTACTCTATTAGTAATTTATAAATGGGCTCCATATAAGGTAGTAATTTTAAGTGCATTTTTAGGTTTTGTTTTTCATATTATTTAACAGAGTTAAGATTTTTGTGCACGAGTGCCTACTGCTTAATATCCTGAAAAGATGGAATATACTTTATTAGGATGAATGATTTTAATTGTCTATTTTTTCGAAATGTATTGACAACGAAACTTTTATTGAGATAATATTAAGTGACACTAAATAATTTTGAAATGGAGGTATGAATAATGATTCGTTTAAAAGATATCGCAAATAATTTTATAGCTTGTTCATACCTACCATTTGACGCTAAATGACTGTTTAATAGCATAATATTACTATGTCTATTTTAAAGTGCATTACCGTATCATGGGTAATGCACTTTTTTTGTGTCTATTATTTCCAAATTTTGGTGTATAAAATGAGGAGGGAGTGTTGAATATGATTATTCAACGAGCAAAGCAAATCTTAATAAAGGAATCTCTTGAAGGTGGATAGCCGAAAAATGTAAAGGAAAGAAAAGAGGGACAAACGAATGTTTTCAGTATTATTTAAGTTAAAGTGGTTTTTTAAAGATCATTGGAAAAGATACACAGTCGCTGTCGGTGTGCTAATCATTGCGAGTGCATTTGAAATTTTGCCTCCTTGGCTAGTAGGAAGAGCGATTGATACTATTACGCTAGGCAATATGAATAGTGACTTATTATTGAAATATGTAATTTATTTTGTAGGCATCATTATTGTTGGATATATCTTGAATTATGTTTGGCAGTATCAATTATTTGGTGGTTCTATTTCTATTGAGCGTATTTTACGCACTAAGTTGAATCGCAAGTTTTTAAGCATGACACCGACATTTTACGAGAAAAATCGTACAGGTGACTTAATGGCCCGTGCTACAAATGATTTAAATGCAGTAGCAACTACAGCCGGCTTTGGAATTATGACCTTAATAGATTCGACAATGTACATGGCAGCACTTATCTTAGCAATGGGTTTTCTTATTTCATGGAAGCTTACTTTTTTTGCGCTATTACCTATACCAATTCTTGCACTTATAATGCAATATTTAGGTAAGATTATCCATGAAAAGTATATGATTGCACAGGATGCATTTGGTGATTTAAATGACCGTGTTTTAGAGTCTATCGCTGGTGTAAGAGTAATTCGTGCTTACGTCCAAGAGCGTGCCGATGAGAAGAACTTTGCAGACATGAGTGAAGAGGTTTACCAAAAAAACATGGTAGTAGAGCGCATTGATGCATTGTTCGGACCAATCACCAAAGTAGGTACGGGGATTAGTTATGTAGTTGCACTTGGATATGGTGCTTATTTAGTCTCTAAAGGTGAAATGACAGTAGGAAATCTAATCACCTTTAACGTATATCTTGGTATGGCTATTTGGCCAATGTTTGCTATCGGTGAACTGATAAATGTTATGCAAAGAGGAAATGCCTCGCTTGATCGAGTACAGGAAACGTTGGACTACGACGCGGATGTCAAGGACCCAACTGCTCCAGTCAAACTAAAAGATGTCACGTCTATCGGTTTTGATGAGGTGGGCTTTCAATACCCATTGTCTCAGGTAAAAAATTTAGAAAATATCCGTGTGAACCTACAAAGAGGCCAAACGCTTGGAATTGTTGGTAAAACAGGCTCGGGGAAGACCACCTTTATGAAGCAACTATTAAAGGAATATCCAATAGGAGCTGGTCAACTGACTATAGGGGATATTCCAATTTCAGAGCAAACAAAGGAGCAGGTGCTAGATTGGATTGGATATGTCCCTCAGGATCATGTTTTGTTCTCCAGAACGATACGTCAAAATATTCTTCTAGGGAAAGAAAATGCTTCAGAGGAAGAGCTAGAGGAAGCAATTCGTTTAGCACACTTCCAGCAGGATTTAATGAATCTTCCAATGGGATTAGAGACTTTGGTTGGAGAAAAAGGGGTTTCCTTATCTGGTGGACAGAAGCAAAGGGTATCGATTGCCCGTGCACTTATTAAGAATCCAGAGATTCTTCTATTAGATGATTCACTCTCAGCAGTGGATGCTAAAACAGAAGCGAAAATTATTGAAAATATACAAAATGAACGTAGTGGGAAGACAACAATTATTACGACGCATCGTTTGTCAGGCATTCAGCATGCCGACCAAATCATCGTTTTAGATGAAGGAATCATTGTAGAACAAGGTACGCATGAGGAACTTCTAAAGCAAAATGGTTGGTACAAGGAACAATATGATCGTCAACAGCTTGAGGGGGTGTCGTCATGAGTACAGGAAAACGACTCTACCATTATGCGTTATTTTATAAAAAACCAATTGTTCTTGGTTTAATCTTTCTAACTATCGCTGTAATTGCTGACTTAACAGGACCTTTTATCGCAAAAAAAATCCTTGATGATCACATTACATCGGGTGCTATCGATCTAGAGCCGATTCTAATGCTCCTAGCAGTATTCTTTGGCTTAAGTATCGTCACAGCAGTTTTTAGATATTTTATGTTCATTAACTTGCAGGTTGGAGCGAATCGCGTTGTTCAGAAGCTTCGTAATGATGTTTTTCAGCACATTCAAACTTTACCTATACAGTATTTTGATAACTTGCCTGCAGGTAAGGTAGTAGCTCGTGTGACGAATGATACGGAAGCCATTCGCAATCTTTATGTCCAGGTACTATCACAGTTTGCTACCAGTATTATTTCTATTACTGGAGTTTATATAGCAATGTTCATATTAGATGTAAAAATGGCAGCAATCGCATTGTTTGTTGTACCAATAGTTTATATATGGATGCTTGCTTATCGAAGATATGCATCCCAGTATAATCATATTGTTCGAACAAAGATTGCAGATATGAATGCTATGTTAAATGAATCAATTCAAGGAATGTCCATCATTCAAGCTTTTAAACGAGAGAAGCAAATGGATCGTGAGTTTGAGGAGATGAATGAAGAGCATTACAATTATCAGCGTAAGCTCTTAAAACTGGATTCTGCTACATCCTTTAATTTGGTCCAGGTTCTACGGTCTATCATGTTCGCTCTATTTATTTTGGTGTTTGGGAGCCAGTCAATGGAACCTGGTGCAATCGTATCTGCCGGTTTACTTTATGCATTCGTAGATTATACGACTAGGTTATTTAATCCGATTACAGGAATAGTAAATCAGTTTGCACAACTAGAGCGTTCACTTGTGGCTGGAAGCAGAGTATTTGAGCTTTTGGATGAAAACGGTGAAAAAGTAGAAGATAATCGAATGGAACGATACGAAGGAAATGTGGAGTTTCAAAACGTATCCTTTGCCTATAAAGAAAATGATTATGTATTAAAAAACTTGAACTTTGTCGCGAACAAGGGAGAAACAGTTGCCCTAGTAGGGCATACAGGATCGGGAAAAAGCTCTATTATGAATTTGTTATTCCGATTCTATGACCCAACAAAAGGGAAAATTTTAATAGATGGAATAGATATCACTTCACTACCGAGACAGACAATTCGTAATCATATGGGAATTGTATTACAGGACCCATATTTATTCTCAGGTACTATTGAAACAAATGTCAGCTTAAATGACCCAAGTATTTCACGAGAAAAGGTAGAGGCTGCGTTAGAAGCAGTGGGTGGAGAGAGAGTATTAAAAAATCTTGAAAAAGGGCTAGATGAACCGGTGATTGAGAAGGGAAGCACACTATCATCCGGTCAAAGACAGCTTGTATCCTTTGCGAGAGCACTTGCGTTCGACCCGGCTATTCTAATACTAGATGAAGCAACCTCTAATATTGATACTGAAACAGAAGAAATTATCCAGCATGCGATGGATGTATTGAAAAAAGGAAGAACTACCTTCATCATCGCACATAGACTTTCTACTATTAAGAATGCTGACCGTATTTTAGTATTAGATCGTGGTGAAATTGTAGAAAGTGGTACTCATGACGAGTTGCTGCAACTACAAGGTCGTTATGAACAAATGTATAAGCTACAAGCAGGAGTATCTCCTCACGCATAAGGCGAGAGGGGGTATTCCCTTTTTTTAGTGCTATCACTGTGCTCATCAGTAAATATACTTTTTATTTGTTAAATAGCTATGTGAGCCAAGCCATCTAAGTCAAACGAGGAAATAGAACTTATAAAATATTAATATTTTATAGATTGTATTTTTCTAACGCACATCGTATATTTAGTGTATCGAAATAAAATAGAAGAGGTCTTAAATATGATTCCTTGGCTTGCAGACTGGAAAAAGAAGATTGCAACGTTTAACCTGAATATCCAAATGTTTATGCTAGCGAATGTACTCATCCAGATTGGAATGGGTGTTTTTTCTGTAATGTACAATTTGTACATAAAAGAGCTTGGTTATCCTGAAACATTAAACGGAAAAATAATTGCAATGACCTCCTTGGCCTCTGCGCTTATGCTAGTCCCTGCTGGATTTTTAAGCGATCGATTTGGAAGAAAGAAAATTATTATTATCGGTGCTGTCGTTGCTTCTTTTACGTTGTTTTATCGAAGTTTAATGATTGGGGAGCAGTCTTTAATCTATGCAGCTTTTTTCACCGGCCTTTTTATGGCACTCGTCCAAGTATCAGGAGTTCCTTTTTTGGCGGAGAACTCCAAAGCGAGTGAGCGGATGCATCTCTTTAGCATTCATTTTTCTCTTATGACGGTAGCTGGTGTTATCGGAAGTCTTGGTGGAGGGGTTATGGCAGATATGCTCCATACTTTTGGAGATATTTCAGTTGTCAATTCCATTAAATACGTGTTAATTTTAGGGGCTGTTATATTCACACTTGGTCTCTTGCCACTCCTACGATTACAGACAGTGAAAGCAAAGGAAATGGCTGCTGACCTGGTAGCGGATAGCAAAGAAGGGCCAAGTGGCTTTCGTAAAAATTTAAAGATAATCATATTGTTTGGCTTTGCCAATCTACTAATTGGTACCGGCTCTGGATTGGTTATCCCGTATTTAAATTTATATTTTTCTAATCGTTTTGGAGCATCCAATTCGTATATAGGTCTTATTTTGTCGTTAGGTTCTGCTATGACTGCCATAGCTATGCTACTAGGGCCAGCTTTAGTCAAACGGGTGGGTAAGGTAAAGGCATTGGTTATCTTTCAACTGTTATCTATTCCCTTCCTATTTATAACTGGCTACACTAATTCTCTTGTGATTGCTTCTATTGCCTTTCTCATGCGCCAAGCGCTTATGAATGCTGGAAATCCTATACAGAGCGCAATAGCGATGGATTTGGTACAGGATAAATATAAAGGTCTGGCGAATTCCGTGAACCAAATGGTCTTTAATGTTGGGTGGGCCAGCACAGGGGCAATTTCAACAGGATTAGTGATGACCTTTGGATTCTACTGGGGCTATGCCTATACATTTACAATTACAGGCATTTTGTATTTAATTGCCTCCACTTATTTTTTTATTGTATTCGGAAGAAAAAAACTAGATAGTACATAAAGTAAAACAACCTATGGAAATTTCCAATAGGTTGTTTTTTCTTTTTATTTTAATGAGGCAATGTTAAAGGTGAGGGAGGCAGCTCTTCTCTCAAACGTTATTTTATAGAAAATCTATACACTTTAACATTTTATAAAAAGCTCCTGAGCGCAAATTGTATGCGAGTCAAGAGCTCATTTATAGTACAACTAGCTTTTATTATGCTTTAACTAGTATTCCGCCTTCTTTTAGGTATTTTTGAATTCCTTCAGATGCACGATACGAAAGAGCACCAAGTGTGCCAGTTGGATTGAAGCAACTATTATGTGGGAATGCAGATGAACCTACCACAAATACGTTTTCAGCTTCCCACATTTGTAGGTATGTGTTAAGAGCAGATGTTGCTGGGTCAGCACCCATAATAACACCGCCTGTGTTATGTGTGTTGGTATCTTTGTTTACGTTAAATGGAGCTTGTTCTTCACTTGTATCAATAATATCTGCACCAATTTCTTCTGCAATTTTGCGCGTGATTGTTGACATGTATTTACCCATCGCACGATCATTATCTGTATACTCATATGTCATACGTAGTAATGGATATCCAAATTCGTCTTTAAATTCTGGGTCGAGATCCAGGTAATTTTCTTTATGTGGTAAAGATGCACCTTGTGTTTTAACTGGGAAGTTTGAGTTAGCGTATTTAATAGATTTTTCTTTAAACTCCGCACCCCAGGTTGGTGTTCCAGCAGGTACCCGGTTTACTGCAATTGGACGGTCCCCATATTGTGTTGAACGAATGCCAGCACCGTGTATGAAGTCCACTTCAGAATGGTCAAAGTTATCACCCATATATTCAGCAATCTCCATGCCTAATGCTCCAGCACCACCGTATAGATTAAACTCTCTGTCCTCAAAGAATAGCTGAGAACCTCCAGCTGTTATTTGATAACAGTAGTTTTTACCAATTGTTCCTTTACCTGTTTTTGGATCATAAGGAGTACCTAGACCAGAATTTAGAAGTAAACGAGCATTGTTGAATACATAACTTGCAACTACAACTACATCGGCAGGCTGCTCAAATTTTTCTCCCGTTAGCATATCAACGTAAATAACTCCGGTTGCTTTGCCACCATTATTGGTTAATTCTAAAACATTAGAATGTGTACGAAGTTCTAGCTTACCTGTTTGTTTTGCAACCGGAATTACTGTTACAGCAGGGTCACCTTTTGCTCCATATTCACATCCAAAGTTTTCACAATATGCACAGTATTGGCATGCGCCACGAGAGATACCATCTGGATTTGTATATGCTTCTGAAAGGTTGGCTGCAGGCATAACAAAAGGTTTGTATCCTAAGCTTGTTGTTGCTTTTTCAAATTCTTTCATTAATGGTGTTTTCACTAAAGGAGGGGTTGGATATGGATTAGCACGTTTCCCCCATAGTTCTACTGTTTCCCCTGAAATACCAGCCATTTTTTCGAATGTATCATAATATGGTTCCATCTCATCATAAGTTAGACCCCAGTCGCTTAGACCTTCCATCCAAGCAGGAATTTTATCGATTCCGTAACGCTCAATTGTTTTCGTACGAATTTCGAAATCATAGGGTAGGAAGCGATAAGTTTGTCCATTCCAGTGACTACCTGCACCACCAACTCCGTCTCCTACTATGAATGTACCGTATTGACGCATCGGTAAAGCTTTACCCGATAACGTATTACGATAAGTAATCGTTTCTTTTGAAAGATCCTGCATTAGCTCTGTACGATGTTGGTAACGAAGTTCATCATGTCCCATTATATAATCAGCTGTTGTCCGGTCTTTACCGCGTTCTAATCCAACAACACTTATTCCTGCTTTCGTTAGTTCAGCTGAGACGATTCCACCAGCCCATCCCATCCCTACTACTACGACAGGTACTTTAGGTAATTTTGTAACCATTTATATGTCAGTCCCTTCAATTATTAATGTCCCATATGAGAATTTAAACTTTGTGGTTCAAGTTCGATAAATTTGTCATCTTGTATTTCAGCCACGTATTGCATACGAGATCCTGGATACTTACGCATACTCCAGCCCTCCATTTTATTATTACCACCATACATTGGGTCTGCATATACACCCTCAAGAGTTAATGTACGTAGCAAACTGAAAAACTGGGAAGAAGAAACTTTTCCGTATAATTCAACTTTACCTTCACTAAAAGCAAGAAGAACTTCATCTTGTTGAGTAGCTTCTAAATCTTTAAAGTCAAGTTCAAATTGTTCGTTACTATAGGTGTTTAAGCTATTTAAACCAGCTAGAAATAGATCTTTACGTAGAATTTTCGTTTGTGGACCTTGGTTTTCTTCAGCTTTATAAAAAGCACCTAAACGATAATCTTTTACGTTAGAACCCCATGGACCAGCCAATTGGTGATCAATATAAATAGCAGCGTTCAGTTCTTTGGCTCCAGGGCCATTTGCATCTTCAGGGAAAATACGTTCCACAGCTGCTTGAGTAACTTGGTATTGGTTTGGCGTGAAGAACATTAGAGCTACATTTGGATTAGCAGTAGGCGTTGCTGCGTGATTATGAGTTTCAGTAGTTGTTGATTTATCATCTTTTATTAAAAGACTTCCTAAAGCTCCACCTAAAACAACACCACCAACCGTCAAACCAGAATTTTTGATAAACGTACGTCTAGAAGAACGTTTGTCTAAAACGGAATTTTTATTTTCTTGTTCTGACATAATAATACCTCCCATAAATTTATGATTTTTTATTTAACTAATTAAATAAAAAAAGTGCAAAAATTATTCTTCTTTTAATGCACAATAGAGCTCCAATTATAAACAATCGTATGAAGAGCTGAAAAAACAAGTAATGAAGCTATAAAAATAGTGTATTTTCTTCCTGCCCAACAAAAAACAATGATGGCTAAACCAATTCCAGAACCTATTAGGGCAAACCAAGGGAATGGACTATTATAAAAAAAGAGTAAAAGTGCAAAATCAGCTACGAGAAAAAGGGCAAGTAGCACTTGATTGAGCATCCTCAATTCTTCTAAATTGTACTGCGTCATACTTATTCTCCTTTCTTATGCGATAATTAGCACTAATTAAATAAGATATTTTTGCATACAAAATAAACTTTTTTGTATGCAAAACAACATTATTCATTCTACTACAATCTTTAGTTGTTTGTACACATTAAAAATTATACATATGAGGATATATAATCATTAACTATTTTTGATCATCAAATTGATTGTTAAAAAGAAATGTTTTGAAGAAAAATAAGTTATTCTTAATAACTGAGGGAATAGATAATTTAGAAGAGGTTGTGATGGTTACTACAGTGGTACTATTGCTTTGGAATATAAAGAAGTGAACTGTGAATATGAAAAAAGAGATTCTACATAAAATTGTTAAAGGGAATTAGTTTGTTATTTATCGAATTGGTCGGGAAGGGGTTTATTGGGCATACTATGATGTGAATAGGTACTGTAGTTGAATAGTTCACAGAAGAGACAACGCCTGACGGAAAACACACTGTAAAAGGAAATGCGATAGAGGTGAATTATCGAGAAAGTACTACAAATATTACTTGGATGGGTAATGGTACAGTCATGCAACAGACATACATTAGATGTACCAAATGATCAATTTAATTTTAGCAATCAATAACAAGTCACTCAATTAAAGCTTTCTTTTTTCGAAGACCCTTTAGTAAATTAAACAAACTATTTTTATACGTATATATTCATTAATTCTTATTGATTTTAAAATATCATTATAAAGATATTTTTCGAAAAACTTGAAACATTAAACTAGAATATTTCATAAAGAAGTAAGAGGTATTTTGAAGTTAAATAGCGATTCGATCAAGATAAGTATTTAAATATTATTGTTAAAGAAAAAAAATTTAGAGCGATTCAATCGTATAGTTTGAATCGCTCTAATACTGTCCTTTTCTGCCAATAATCTCTAGTGTGAAATTCATGTCTTTATATAAATGTTTGGTCATGAGTTCACCGGCAAGTTGTTCATTCTTATTCTTAATCGCATTGTAAATTTCTTCATGCTCATCTATTAAATGCGGACGATTATATATATCAAGCTTTAGGCTAAACAAATAGAAAACTGTCTGAGCTTTTTCTAATCTTTCAATCATTAAAGGATTTTGGCATTCATGTATAATTAGTTCATGAAAGCGTTGGTTTGAAGTGTATATTTTTTTTGACTGCCCTTCCATAAGCGAATTACGAGATTGCTTTATGGTGTTCTCGAGTTCTATTAACTTTTCTGTTGTCATATTTTTCGCTGCTCTTTTTGCTGCAAAACTTTCTAGTACAATGCGCATCTCATATATGTATATTAAATCTTGTGCAGTAGGACTATAGATATGTTTATTTTTAATTAAACCTTCTTGCTCTAATCTTTTAATTGCTTCACGAATGGGTGTGCGACTAACACCGATCTCTTCTGCAAGACGTTCTTCTACGAGTTTCATGCCGCCTTTATAAGTACCATCCAGCATACGTTCCTGAATGTACTCATAAGCCAGTTTTTGTGCATTCATTTTGTTGGAAACCATATCTTAACCCCTTGAAATTAATTTAATTAATACACATCTATTATACTTTATAATTTATTTTTTTTGAATAATATTACATCCTCCGGTACAAATTGCTTTTTTAGACTAGCATTGAGTTACATAAGTATTGCAAGAAGGTGCTTGTTCGAGGCTAATAGATACAAGCATGAGAATTTATTTGCTATTTATTGCTTGATGGAGTTTATGTTTTTTAAACAAATGCCTTAACTAGATTAAAGAATCTCCTAATTTTTTCATTTTACTAAAAAACAAATTTTCTGTACAATTTGAAAAATAACATAATTGCATCAGGGTAAAATTTTGGTGTAAAAAGGAGAGATGCGATGTGATTAGATTAGCTGCAGTCAGTTTATAAAAAGCAAATGATCAAATCTTTTACTAGGTTTAAGGCTAAAATAGTTTTGCCCAACGGGATAGTATATAAATTATTTCTGTCACTATGGGTACATGTATATCGCTTTATTCCCCAAAAAATTTTGGAATTCCATCTTAGAAACTTTGCTCATTTACTCAAGAAACGAATATTTAAATTATATTAAAGGGGAATTAGACATGACCACAGTTATTAAAGAAGAATCGGTTAAAAAGAAAAAATTTAGAGAAGCGCCACATCCATTTGTCATTCTGTTTACAGTTGTTATTATTATGGCTGCTTTAACTTACCTCATTCCAGCAGGGCAATACGACCGAGTAGAGGATGCGGATGGTCGGACAATTGTTGTAGATGGTTCTTACCAAACAATTGATTCAAGTCCAGCAGGTTTTTTAGATATATTTAATGCTATACATAAAGGAATGGTTCAAGCTGCTCCAATTATTTTCTTTATTTTTATGGTGGCTGGCTCATTCAATCTATTTAGAGAGTCCAAGGCAATTGAAGGTGCATTTGGTTCCTTGTCTACTAAAATGAAAGGGAAAGAAATGCTAATTATCCCGGTAGTGATGATGTTTTTTGGAGTTGCTGGGGCAGCTGTAGGAATGTTTGAAGAGGCACTTCCCTTTATTATGATTTTAGTACCGATTGCAATAGTTATGGGATTCGATTCAATTGTAGGGGCAGCAATGGTTATTGTTGGCGTATCTGCTGGTTTTACAGCAGCATTCATGAACCCATTTACAATAGGGGTTGCTCAAGGAATTGCAGAGGTTCCAATTTTTTCAGGAATGGGCCCGCGTATAGGCTTTTGGGTTGCTTTCATGGCTATATCCATTGGGTACGTTATGATTTATGCAAATAAAATTAGGAAAGATCCAACGAAGAGTATTATGTATGAGGAAGACAAAAACCGAAATATTGATATAGAAGCTATGCAACAGGATAAAATTACTAAAACACAGGGAATTATTATAGGGGTTCTAGTGTTAACACTAATAGGTCTGGCATTTGGAGTATTAAAATTTGGATGGTTTATAACGGAGATTTCAGCTTTATTTTTGATAATGGCAATTGTTATAGGTTTAATTAATCGATTGAATTTTAATGAGATTACTAAATCCTTTGTTCGAGGCTGCGAAGAAATAGTATTAGGGGCATTAGTGGTTGGTTTTGCTTACGGGGCATTAGTCATTTTGAATGATAGTAACACCATTGATACTATATTATATGGAATTACTAATTTAGTAGAAAAATTTCCTTCAAGCTTAACAGCAATCGGTATGTATATCATGCAGACCGTGTTAAATCTTATTGTTACGTCCGGGAGCGGTCAAGCAGCATTAACTATGCCGATTATGGCGCCTCTTTCTGATTTGTTAGGTGTGAGCAGACAAACTGCTGTATTAGCTTACCAAATGGGAGATGGCATCACGAATATTATCGCACCAACTAGCGGACTTATATTGGCAGCCTTAGCGATGGCTAAGATTTCTTACGGTAAATGGGTTCGCTGGCTATGGCCACTAATTTTGATTCAATTTATAATGGGAGCAATATTTATAACTGTGGCACATATTTTCTTTTGGCCAGCTTGATGCAGTGCGTTTGTTATTTAGGAGGTTTAAGAAATGGAAAAAATATTTAATAGATTAGAAGAGATTTATCCTGAGTTAGTTGATTTTCGAAGAGATTTACATATGCATCCAGAGCTTTCTCATGAAGAGGTAGAAACACCAAAAAAAATTGCTGCTTACTTAAGAGAACTAGGGTTAGAGGTTAGAACCGAAGTGGGCGGAAGAGGAGTTTTAGGCTTTTTAAAGGGAGGTAAACCGGGTAAAACTATTGCACTTAGAGCAGACTTTGATGCTCTTCCAATTCAGGACGAAAAAGAAGTAGCATACAAATCGAAGGTACCAGGAGTTATGCACGCATGCGGGCACGATCTTCATACATCTGCTCTTTTAGGTGTAGCAAAGGTACTAAGTGAGCGGAAAGAAGAGGTTCCAGGTACTGTTGTTTTCTTGCATCAATTTGCTGAGGAGGTCACCCCAGGTGGCGCCGAATATATGATTAAGGATGGTTGTTTGGATGGTGTGGATGTTATCTATGGAGCACATGTAATGTCATTGCAGCCCTATGGAAAGTTTAGCGTAATAGAGGGGTATGCTTCCTCTGCTCAGGATGATTTTTATATAACTATCCATGGGAAAGGAGGACATGGCGCTTCTCCTCATGAAACAATTGACGCTTTAGTGACGGGGAGCCAGTTAGTAGTAAATTTACAACAAATAGTAAGCCGTAGAGTCGACCCTTTAAAGGCTGCTGCAATCACAGTAGGTTCATTTCAAAGTGGGAGCACTACCAATGTTATTCCTGATACTGCCTTTATCAAAGGTACAGTTAGGACCTATGATGAGGATGTTCGTGTCATGATAGAGCAAAAACTAGAACAGATAGTAAAAAGCACATGTGAGGCTGCTGACGCTACATATGAGTTAAAATATGTGAAGGATTGCCCTTCCATCTACAACGATCCAGCCGAAACAAAACGCGTGGAGAAAGTGGCAGGCTATGTCGTCGGTGAGGAAAACATTATTCCAGGAAAACCGATGAATGGCAGCGAGGATTATGCCTACTATCAACAAGAAATTCCGGGAGCCTATTTTATCATTGGCGGAGGTAACGAGGAATTGAAGGCAACTTACCCACACCATCATCCTAAATTTGATGTGGATGAGCGTGCAATGATAGATATAGGAAAGATGTTTATTGGAATAATTTTCGAACAATCGGACAAAAAATAAATCATATTAAAGCCTATGCGATAAAAAGCATAGGCTTTTATATAGATCAGAAAGGGGAAGTTCTAACTTTGCCCTTTCGTATCTCGGAATAGACATAGGTGCTTGTGCTTTTCTTAGTCGTATACGTGGAAGAGCATTAGCTCGTGAATCATTTTTTTTACTGTTTCTTCATCAGATGGTGTCTCACCATTCCACTTAATAGAACCATCTGGCTCGTAGTTTGCTGAATATCTTTTTTGTTTGTAGAAGAAAGAAAGTGACCAGCCAGGTAGTTGTTTGTTTTCATAGAGTGGCTTAAAGCTGAAATGCTGTAACAAAGAAATCATACCTTTCATGTGAGTGAATTTGCGCGCATATACTAGTATAAATGACTAGTGAAGGAGCATCTAATTGTTTATTGAAAAGCTTGAACAAGCAATCAAGAACGAGTACGCTGATTATCATCATTATATGGATATGTATAAGCTGACAGACGATCCGTATTGGAAGGAATTCATCGAGCATGTTTATGAGGATGAAAAAAGCCATTACGAAATGTTTCAACAACTCTATTATATGCTTACAGGGAGTTTTGTTCAAAACTTACAAAAAGTACCCCCATGTACAGAATTAAAATCCTGTGCCAAGCAGTCTGTGAAAGATGAATTGGAAACAGCAGAAGTATATAAGGAAATGCTGCTTCAAATTCCTATTCAACAAGCCTATGCTCCTCTATTTTGCGCTATGCATGATGAGACGGAGCACGCAATCCGATTTTCGATGATGTACAATGCACTCTAATTGTTTTTGTGTTTCATACTCCTCTGCTATAATAATCTAGAAGCTAGAGGAAAAAGGTGAGATAGATGGGTTTTTTATGGACAATCATATTCATGGCAGTCGTTGGAGCAGCAATTGGAGCGGTTACAAATCACCTCGCCATTAAAATGCTTTTCAGACCTCATGAAGCAAAGTATATAGGATCATGGAGAGTACCGTTCACTCCAGGCTTAATACCAAAGCGTCGGGATGAGCTTGCTAAACAATTGGGAATTACTGTTATCAAGCATTTACTGACACCTGATATTTTTAAAAAGAAATACTTCAATGATTCGATGAAAATGAAAGCTAATGATTTCATTGTAAAACAGCTTAATAAAAATATATTTCAGTCAGAGAAGACGATAGACGATTGGCTAAAGCTTGCAGGTATAGAATCTGTGCCTTCTCTTGTAAATGAAAAAATAGAAGAACAGGTTGATATACAATTTAATCGGGTTATGACGAAGTTTGAAAAGGAAACAATACGTCAAATTGCTCCACTAGATTGGCAGCTGAAGGCTGATAGCAAGGTCGGAGATATTGTTTCCTATATTCTTCAAAAGGGTGAGGAATTTTTTCAATCAGATGAAGGTAAAAGTGCAGTTAAAAAACTGATTGATGATTTCCTATCTACCAAAGGAACATTAGGTAACATGATTCAAATGTTTATGGGAGAGTCTTCTTCACTTGCTGGGAAGGTACAGCCTGAAATATTAAAGTTTCTTCGTGCCCCAGGAACAAAAGTAATGCTTGAAAATATTGTTCAAAATGAGTGGGAAAAGCTTAAGGACCGACCTTTGGCTGAGATGATGGAAGGCTTTGATTTTGATCCATTGGTGGTCAATGTAAAAGCATACTTAAAGGAACAACTTGCAATTGAAGAAAGATTAAATTATAGTTTAAACCATTACTTCCCTGGTGCCTCAGATTGGTTAGAGACTCAAATGGTACCTAAAGTAACTAATTTTGCTTTTGTCGAAGCAGAGGCAAAACTAGAGGAAGTATTACGTAAGATGAAGCTTGAGGAAATGGTTAAAGAGCAAGTTGACTCTTTCCCAGTAGCGCGATTAGAGGATATCGTACTTGGAATCTCCAAAAGAGAGTTCAAAATGATTACTGTTCTCGGTGGTGTGCTCGGGGGGCTTATAGGAATCATTCAAGGCCTAATCGTATTTCTAACTAGCTAACAAAAGGCTAGGACAATGCCTAAATAAAGGAGCTTACAAACATGATTAACATTTACGATGATATTAACAAACTAGAGGCATCACTTCGCCAGACCGATCAATTCGCAAACGTAAAAGATGCAATAGAATCAGTAAAGGCCGACCCAGAGGCACTTGCTTTATTTCAAAGCTTCCGTAAAATTCAGCTTTCTTTACAAGAGAAGCAAATGCAAGGTGAGGAAATCTCTGGTGAAGAGATCGAATATGCTCAAAAAACAGCACAGCTTGCTCAAACAAATGAAAAAATATTCCACATGCTACAAGCGGAAATGGCACTTAGCCAGATGATCGAAGAGATTAACCGTGTGTTGCTTAAACCTGTCCAAGAAATGTATGAAGGAATATAACATGAAAAGGCTCTAAGCTCTTTGGCTTAGAGCTTTTTTTATTAGCTTAAAAAGAAGGAATATATGAATAAATGCCGAATTATAAAAATGAATGACTATTCACAAAGGGGATTTAATTATGTATAAAACTTTATTATTTGAACAAGAGGGTCGTATTGCAACATTAACTTTAAATAGGCCAGATGCTATGAATGCAATGGATGAAACTATGATGGAAGAATTAGCGGAGTTATTGGAGGATTTAAAAGAAAATAAATCTATTCAAGTCCTTATCATTAAAGGGGAGGGTCGTGCTTTTTCAGCTGGTGGCGATATTAAAGCAATGCTTAACGATGAAAATCCTTTAGACATAGATGCAGCAATGGATTATTTAACTCGTATCGCACTAAACCTTTATACTTTGCCTCAAATCACCATTGCTTCCGTTCATGGAGCTGCGGCAGGTCTTGGATTTAGCATGGTTCTAGGTTGTGATATTATAATCGCTGAAGAAAATAGTAAGCTAGCGATGAACTTCATAGGAATCGGACTAATACCTGATGGAGGGGGCCACTTCTTCCTAAAAGAACGAGTAGGGATACCAAAGGCAAAGCAGCTTATGTGGAGTGGACAATTGTTTAACGGCAAGGAAGCACAAAAGTTAGGACTAGTAGACGAGGTAGCACCAGACGGAGCTGGTCATGCAACAGCCGCAGCCTATGCACAAAAACTTATTGAATCACCGGTTGCAGCAATGATCACCTCTAAAGAAATTTTACACTTATCCAAAATTCATGACTTACAAGCAATTTTAAAGGGAGAATCAAAAGGTCAATCGGCAATGCGTAAAACAGCAGATCATAAAGAAGGTATTCAAGCATTCGTTGAAAAACGTAAACCGACGTTTAAAGGAGAATAATGAGTGTGAAAGAGTCAAGGTTAGCTAACCTTGGCTCTTTTTTATTGGAGAGCTTGGTTACGGGGAAATGTTTCGCCGCTAAACGGTTGAATGTGTGAGCATACGCTCGTAAAAAATGCGAATGCGCTCCTAAAAGTAGAATAGTGTCTCCTAAAGTGAGCGAACCCGCTCCTAAACGGGTGAAAAGTGCCCGTAAAGTGTATTTCCGCCCCTAAATCATCAAAAGGCGCTCCTAAAAGTAGAAAAGTGTCTCCTAAATGAAGAGGAATCGCCCCTAAAAGGGTTGAAAGCGCACCTAAAGTGTACTTCCGCCCCTAAACGATCAAAAGGCGCTCCTAAAAGTAGAAAAGTGTCTCCTAAAGAGAGCGGAACCACCCCTAAACGGGTGAAAGGCGCCTCCTAAAGTGTACTTCCGCCCCTAAATAATCAAAAGGCGCTCCTAAAAATAGAAAAGTGTCTCCTAAATGAAGCAGAAGCTCCCCTAAAATACTATCAAATCCGCACCACTTAATCCCAACACCTATATATTTTACAAATAAATTAATTTAGACTGTAACAATATGCATGTCTAAACGTTTTAGGTTAGAAGGGAGGCAAGGAAGTGAAGAAACAAAGGAAAGATGACTTAGAAACAGTCTATTTAGCTTATGCTAAGCCTCTCTACTTCTACTTACTTAAACTAACGGGATCCGATTCGATTGCGGAAGAGCTTGTTCAGGAGTCCTTTTATAGAGCGACTTTGTCCTTGGATTTATATGACGGCAGGCAAGTTAAAAGCTGGCTATATAAGGTAGCTAGAAATACATATATGGATGAATGGCGAAAACGGAAGAGGTGGAAGTGGGTACCGCTCTACGATTATCTCTCTAATTCCGAGGAATATGTTAGCCCATATGGAGTGCCAGAGGAGGATTTATTGAATCAAGAAAAATCCGGTGAAATTCAAGATATATCACTGCTCCTTCCGGAAAATTATCGGACTATATTATATTTAAGAGAGTATGAGGAGTTTTCATACGAAGAAATTGCAGAGACATTAGAGATTACATTAGATCAGGTTAAAGTAACAATACATCGGGCTAGACAGAGATTCAAACAGCTGGCAGATCGCCTTGGAAAGGATTTTGATAGGAGTGGAAAAGATGGAATGGAATGATGAGAAAGCAAAAGCAATTGTACAAAAGCATAAAAAACGTTTTTCATGGAAATTATCTTTCAATGTCATTCGTGTACTTTTAGGGATTTTTCTTGTATATGCTGTTTATATGATCTCAGTATCAATCATTTATGAAGCTACTAACGTAGGTAAGCGAACGGAATTTTATCAGAAATTAGCCGTTGATTGGACTTATCCAGGATATATCTCCACTAATTCAAGAAGTGGGACAAATGAAATTACTCCCTTTTTAACACAGAAGATTGACTTCCCTTTGATGAAAATAATAGGTAAAGAGGAGTTTGCTATAACAAAGGTTAGCCTAAATAAACCTCTTATAGACGCTTATAGCACGACTACTGTTAATGAGTATTTTCCCTATAATAGTGACAAGGGCTTTAATTTTTCTTTACCCTATAATCCTGTAACGAATGAAAAGTTAGACGAAACTCAGACACCGAATGTTTGGAATCAGTTAGAGCAAATACATGAAGGAAATGTGGCTCAACTAGCTTTTTCCATAAACGATTACTACTCTCCAGAGGAATTATTAGAATTAATTTCTCCTTATCAAATAGATGTTTTATGGATGCCAATTTATATGGGGGAATTAAAGAATTTCACTGAAGGCGGCTGGAGTGGCAGTGAAAACGATATATCATTAGCAAAACCTTGGGGATTATCAGGATTTAAAAAGGTAGATGCAGACTTTAATATCAATTATTCAACTAGCATTTTAAACAATCATTCAGTAAGGGAAAGCCAATCAGCAATGCTTAGAAATATGAAAATGATGCTCGACAAAGATAAAAACCTAGCAGAAACATTGTTAGCAACAGATTATCTTCAAGAAAGACATGATTATCTTCAAAAAGAAGGATTCCAAGCTTATGGAGCAGTGGTGACAGGACCTGTGAAAGAGTTACTGAAGCTTAAAGAGGTAGAGGGCATTCATAGTGTTCAGCTAGGAGAAATTAAGCCGTGGAATTGGATCGAAGAATAGGAAAAGGGACTTAAACCGTTATATCGGGTTAAGTCCCTTTTTATATTACACATGAAACAATATAAGCTTGCCGGAGCTGTTAACTAAGCGATGTGTTTTGTTTCCGTAGCCTTTTTCGTGTATTGCTTCTTCCCCTTGTTTCTTTGCTTCGTCGTCGTTTTCATAATTCCATGTTTCCTCGACGATTAGTTCCCCTGTTGGTTCAAATGCTGTGAATTTGTATGCTTTCATGTATCATACACCCCTTATGTATTCTTAAAATTCATTATACAACAAAAATTAAAAAATAAAAGTAAAGTCTGCTTGACATTTATTTAATAAGTAAAGTATACTTTACGTAAAGTTAGCTTTACTAAAAAGGAGGGTAACAGTGAAAAATTATGTTCGGGATAAACGAATGGAACTAGGGATGACACAGGACGAATTATCGGAAAAGTTAGAGGTGTCCCGGCAAACTATAATTTCTTTAGAAAAAGGAAAGTATAATCCATCTATTAATTTGGCTTTTAAGCTTTCCAAATTGTTTCAGTGCCATATAGAAGACATTTTCATTTACGAAGGGGAAGATTAAATGAGTGGAGAATTTGATTGGTTTACGTTTTTAATTGGATTGCCAGCGGCGATAGCAATCATGGGGATTACTTTTTTTATTTTTCGTAGAGTCGGAAAGAAGAAAAGATTATTTGATGAACGGTATAATCAAGTGCATTCAACTGCAAGATCTTATTCTTGGAAAGTCACAACAGCAGCCTTATTAGTAGCATGGATGATTATCATCATTGTGGAGGGGCCCGGATTATCATTTTTTATTATGACTGGCCTCTGGATTACACACATCGTCTCTTATGGAATAGGTGCTGCAGTAGCGGAAAAGAAAAACTAGCAAAGGAGGAATAAATCATGACTAAAGCTAAGTGGGCACTAGTGGCATCAATTTTTGCTTTAATCGGTTTACCATTAATTTTCTTAGGAATCTCTCTATATACAGGACAGTGGTATTACTTCCTATTTAGCCTACCAGCAGGGTTAACGGCAGGGATAACTGGTTTAGTTACATCTCTAGTACAAATACAAATGGAAAAGAAATAAAAAAAGGGCTATTACACATTTATTTGTGTATAGCCTTTTCTATATGATAAAATAAGAACAAATATTCTATTTTTAGTGAGGTGTAGTAGAATGGCAGCTATTCGGTTTTTACATGTGGCAGATTTACATTTAGACAGCCCCTTTAAAGGATTATCATCTATCCCTAAAAATAGATGGCAGGAAATTAGAGAAAGTACATTTCATGCCTTTAATAATGTTATTCAGTATGCTTTGGCAACTAAGCCGGACTTTGTTTTAATAGCCGGTGATATTTATGATGGAGAAAATCGTAGTCTGCGAGCTCAGCATTTGTTTCAAAAGGGAATGGAAGCTCTTGGAGAAGGCGGGATACCGGTTTTTATTTGTCATGGAAACCATGATCATTTGAGTGGAAGCTGGGTTCGTTTTCAGATGCCAGAGAACGTAGAGGTATTTGGACGAGATGTAGAAACAAAAACACTTAATGTTAAAGGCGAGACTGTACACATTTCTAGTTTTAGCTATAAGGAACGCCATATTCGAGAAGCAATGCATACCTATTTCCCAAAGGCAAATGGTCAGGACTTTCATATAGGAATGCTACATGGAAGTTTAGAAGGAAATAAAGAGCATGATGTCTATGCGCCGTTTCGTCAAAGTGATTTAATCGGGAAGGGGTATGACTACTGGGCGCTTGGGCATATACATAAGCGACAGGTTTTACATATGGATCCAGCTATCGTCTATCCTGGCAATATACAAAGCAGACATCGCAATGAAAGAGGGCTGAAAGGTTTCTATGAGGTAACTCTGACAAAGAACAATACAGACCTGCAATTTATCCCTTGTAGTATGTTTATCTACGATCAGCTAGAGGTTTCCTGTAAGGATATTGTCCACGCCAATGAATTGATTAGTCGGGTAGAACACCAGCTAAAAGATTATGTGGAAAGCAATGGAAACGCCATTATAGAATTAACGCTAACCGAAATTACAGAAGAGACCTTTGAAATGCTTGATACATCCTCGAGGGAGGAATGGCTAGCCATCTTTCAGGAATCTATGGATCAGCAAAATCCCTTTATCATCCTTAAGGATTTAGTTATTGACTTACCTATTAACCAACTCAATGAAACGCTGATGTTGACGGATATATGGGAAGAGTGGGACTTTACACATTGGAAGCTGGCTGTGAAGGAGTTATATCAGCATCCAAAAGGCAGTCGCTACCTTCCAAGCATAGATGAGGATTTTATTGAAGAGGTAAAAATGGAATCTAAGCAATTACTGAACAAGGCTGTAACGAGGGGAGTGTAACATATGAAAATAGAAAAGCTCCATATATACGGTTTTGGAAAGCATGAAAATATAGAAGTGGAACTTCATAAGGGGATAAATGTATTCTTTGGGGAGAATGAAGCAGGAAAGTCTACGATTCAGCAGTTTATACTGCATATTCTTTTTGGATTCCCACAGCGAAATGCACAGCTCCTTAGGTACGAGCCAAGAAGCAACACCACTTATGGCGGAAAGATACAAATCCAATCAGATGAAGGTAAGAGAGTCGTGATTGAGAGGGTAAAAGGGAAGGCGAGTGGAGATGTCACCTTATTTTTCGAGGATGGTACTCGTGGAGGAGAAAAGGAGCTTTCCAATATACTTCATTCCTACAGTCGAGTAGATTTTGAAGCTATTTTTTCATTTTCTCTGCTTCAGTTACAGGGCTTTGAAAAAATGACAGAGGAAGAGCTGACTCGTACACTACTCTCCTCTGGAACAACAGGAATGGATACGTTATCCAATGTGGAAAATCAGTTTGCAAAAGAAATGGGAGAGCTCTACAAGCCGACTGGTAGAAAGCCACTCATCAATCAAAAATTGGAAGAGTTAAGGCAGCTTGAAGTTGGGTGGAAGGAGCAAATGGAACAGGTGGAGAAATACGAGCCATCTATCCAGCGTCTAAATGAAATAGAGCAGCTCTTAAGTGAAATGATAGAGCGTGAGAAGGAGCTGGCGGGGCAACTACAGAATTATTCTCGTTGGAAACAATTAAAGCCACTAAAAATAGCTGAAATCGAGCTTATCGAGGAGTTGGATAAGCTTCCAATACTATTATTTCCACCGGAAGGGATTCGCCGCTATGAGGCTATTAAAGATAAGCAGACAAATACACAAATTGCTGCAGAACAACTAAACCAGGAGCTGCAGCTAACAGTTCAAGCTACTGAAACAATTTCACTAGAAAAGCTGAATGAAATTCAGGGATTTTTGGGTCAGGAATCTCATTGGCATCAGTTACGTGCCAAGCGAGTTCAGTTAGAGGAAGAACAGAACAAAACACTACAGCAACAGATGCAACAGCTTAGCCTAATTGGCATGGAGTGGGAAAAAAGTTTAGTCAGTATTATTGACGCAGATATGTCTATGCAGCAAGAAGATCGGCTCGTGACAATGCTTCAAGAACAAGAGCAACTGGACCATCAGCATCAGCAAGAAAGCCGTTTACTGAATCTGAAGAAACAGGATTCGGAGCAGCTACAAAAAAAGATACAGGAATCGAAACGCTCTCGGTCATCATCTAGTGGCCAAGGTAACGCAACGGGTATCTTATTTTCGGTAATAGGATTTATATTAGTTATTGGGGTTATCTTTAGCTTTCTTGCCTCCAATTGGTTTATTGCTCTCCTTGCAATTATTATTAGTGTTGTTGTCTATGGAGGCTTTAAATTGCTCGTTAGAGGGCTGAATAAAGAGAATGATGTCCGTCAATATACAAGCTTACTAGAAAACGAGCTAAGCGGACTCACTGAACAAATTACTCAGCTAGAAGAAACAATAATAGAAATAGAACAGAGGAAGAGGGACCTGAAACAAAGAGTTTCTGTATTTTTAAAGAAATATCATATTAATGAGGAGCTTTCTCCTAATTTATTAACGGACCTGTTTAATCGTTTAAGAATGATTCAGGATTACCAAATTCAACTGGACCAAATGGAAGGTAAGTTAGAGGAAGTAAGCAGAAGCTTGCGAGACTTGAAAAATCGTGCTCAACATTTGACGAACTTCCAGTTAGCAGATGACCTTTTATTCCACCAACTACGTGAAATTTATTTATCAGAAAAGAAGAAGTTAGAGGAAGAGCAGACGACTATAAATAAAATAACGAAACTCAAGGAAAAGCTTAAGGAGCTACAATTGTTATTAAAAGCTCAGGATCAACAGATGACATTGCTTTTCCAAGAGACTGGGGTTACAACAGAAAGTGATTATTATCAAGCTCATTTAGTGTCTCAAAAGAGAGCTACATTAGAAAGAGAATTAGAGCAAGTTAGGATACAATTAGGCGATAGTCAAGTAGGTATCGATGATTTTGAGGAAGGCTTTGAAGAAACAGCTAGAAAAGCTCTAAATGAGATGAAAGAAAAAAGTCAGGTTCTTTTAGAGGAAAAGGCATCATTGCTATATGAAACGAGTCGCTTGCTCGAAAATGAGAAGCAAAGTGAAAAATTACAAGAATTAGAAGAAAAAAAATCCGAGCTGTATGAGCTAGTTAAAAAATGGGCTGCTTATAAAACAGTGACAGAAGCTATTAAACAGACATTGTTACAACTAAAAGAAGAAAGACTTCCGGAGGTTCTTGAAAAAGCAAAATGCTATTTTCGGATATTAACTAACGAATCCTACGAGCAGTTAGAGTTTACGCCTGACGGTCTTTTCGAAGCAGTCAAGCCTAGCGGAGAACGATTTAAGATAGCAGAGCTAAGTCAGGCCACAAAGGAGCAGGCATATATTGCCTTAAGAATTTCCTTAGCAGTTTCGTTAAAGAATAAAATTTCTTTTCCTATTATTCTGGATGATCCTTTTGTACATTTCGATCGAAACCGATTAAAACAAGTGGTACAATTAATGCAAGAGCTACAAGATGAACATCAACTATTGTATTTTACATGTCATGAGCATATGCGTCTTAGTTGGAATGAGGCTCATATAATAGAGGTAGCGACATTACAAGTTGGAAGTGGAGGGGTTTTGAGATGAAGGGAATTACACAGCTACGAGTAGGAGATCCTGTTGATCATTTCTTACTGATTAAACAATCAACTAAAGGTGTTACAACAGTTGGAAAACCATTTATGTCACTTGTACTGCAGGATAAAAGTGGAGATATCGAGGCCAAGCTATGGGATACCAACGAGGAGCATGAAAAACAATATGCTGCTAGTCAAATAGTGCGCGTTGGGGGAGAAATACAAGATTATCGTGGAAAGTTTCAGCTACGTGTAAAGAGTATTCGACCTGTTAAAGCAGATGAGACGATAACCATTCACGATTTAGTTCCATCAGCAGAAAAGTCAAAAGAAGAATTGATGGAGGAATTACTACAATTTTTCTTCGAGATGAAAAATCCTTTGATACAACGAGTAACGCGCCATTTACTAAAGAAACATCAAACAGCGTTTATGACTTATCCAGCAGCTACTAAAAACCATCATGATTATGCTTCTGGTTTAATTGATCATGTCGTTTCTATGCTAAAGCTTGGAAAATCCCTATGCGACCTTTACCCAACATTAAACAAAGATCTTCTTTATGCAGGAATCATCTTACATGATATAGGGAAGGTATTAGAACTATCGGGGCCAGTAGCTACTACGTACACAGTTGAAGGTAACCTGTTAGGACATATTACGATTATGGTGAATGAAATATCAAAAGCAGCAGAGGAGCTTCAAATTGATGGAGAGGAAGTAATGCTACTTCAACATATGGTGCTTTCTCATCATGGAAAAGAAGAGTGGGGTAGTCCGAAGCGACCGATGGTGCGTGAAGCAGAAATACTGCATTATATTGATAATATTGATGCTAAGATGAATATGCTTAATCGAGCATTGGATAAAACGAATCCGGGAGAATTTACAGAGCGTTTATTCCCATTAGAAAATCGTTCTTTCTATAAGCCTACTTTTGAATAAAGAAAATCGTAGAGGCCATGCAAGGCCTTTACGATTTTTTTATTGAAAAAAAGCTCCAAATGATTATTAATAGTGATGTTTAGCATAAGTTCCAAGGTCTTGAGGGCAAATGGAGATGTCCCCGAAAGAGAAACCTCCATACTTCCGTGGGTTATGTGTACAAGATGTTTTATAGGTTTAACGTTTTCATGTTTATAGATATAAAAAAGGGATCACGGCATGAGCCGCGATCCCTTATAGCAAAATAGTTAATCCTGCTAGTTTGAATTATTTTTCGCTTTTTTCAGTAGAAGCATCGTCTTTTGTTTTTGATTCATCTGTAGTATCGGCAGCTTCACCAGCATTTAAAAATTCATCAAGGGCAGCTTCTAAATCTTTATCCTTGATATCAATTTTAGCATCCTTTAATAGCTTAGCGATTTTTGGTAATAATGCAGATTGGTCTGCTTTTTCAAGCTTCAAGTTTTTCTCTATTTCAGCTTTTTTGTCTTCATATGATTCTTTAACTTCACGCTTGTCCGTTACTTCGATAATATGGTAGCCAAAGCTAGATTTAACTGGTTCACTAATTACATTAGGCTCTAAAGCAAATGCTGCTTTTTCAAATTCTGCGTCCATAGCACCTTTACCGAACCATCCAAGCTCTCCGCCGCTTTCTTGTGCAGCAGGTTCTGTAGAGTAAGCTTTTGCAACTTCAGCAAATTCTTTACCAGAATCTAATTCAGCTTTAACTTTTTTAGCTGTTTCTTCATCTTCTACAAGCACGTGGCGAGCATTAACTTCGTTTTTGGTATTTTCATATTCCGCTTTAATTTCATCTTCAGAAACCTTTACATCTTCGATCATAGCAGCTTCTTGTAAAAGATTAAGGCGTAAATATTTTTTGTATGATTCTTCTGTGTATCCTTGTTGAGCTAGCAACGTTTCAAAATTTTCTCCTAGCTGTTCTTTATCAGCTTTTAGCTGAGCGTCTACTTGTTTATCGGTAACATCGTACTTAGAGTCAAGTACTTTTTCAATCATAAGAAGTTGGAAAGCTTGTTCTCCAATGGAAGCTTTCATTTCTTCATATAAATCATTTTGTGTGATGTCGCCTACTTTAGATGTTGCAATTACTTCGCTGCTATCAGCAGAATCATTGCTACATGCTCCTAATGCAAGAACAGATGCTGCTAATGTTAATGATAAAACTGTTTTTTTCATGGAAATCTCTCCTAACTTCATCATGTTGCAAGTGTAACTATAACATAAACGAAACAAAAACAAAAATAGTTCCCGTTCATTTGCCTACCATATTTTGAAACCACAGCATAGGATAAATTAGAAAAGGGAGGTGTTCTAAATGGGTGGACAATATAACAACTATGGCGGTGGCTATGGATCAGGTTCAGGCTTCGCTTTATTAGTAGTTCTGTTTATTCTTTTGATTATCGTTGGCGCTGCATTCATCTACTAACGAAATCAAGAACTGAGATCGCTTAGGCGATCTTGGTCTATATTTCTTTCAGAAATAAGAAATGACCCAATCATTTTAATGATTTGGGTCAATTTTTCTCTTAAACTGCGTAAACCAACTCAACATAGAAAGATACAAGAAGAATCGTAATTAATATATTAATGGTTCTAAAAATCTTAGGATGTTTTTCTTCTGGGATTTCTTTTGACATTACAAGCGCATAAGTCATTCGATTAATTTGTAGCAAGTAAAATGCCGAGAATAGAACTAAAGTAAATATAATCATGTCTAAACTCCCTTCATATACACTAAGCATATCAAATAAGGAGCAGTAGTTACAAGTGTAACATATTGCTAATAATTCGAAACAGCTACTAAAATTTGATAACCAGCGTCAGTTTCTTCAATAAATGCACTTTTAGGTGACTTGCTTAAATTCTTTACATAAATTAAGTCTATAAAACACATTCCGCAGTGATAGGCAAAGAGCATCGTAAAATAATGTGCAAAGGTTGGTGCTAGCAATGCCCCTATTAAAATAGCAGAATTGATAAATATAAAAGGAGCAATTAATGAAAATAAAAATCTATTTTTATTGATTGGATCGCACACTCTAATAGAAACGATTGGAAGAATACCATACCGTCTCTTTACGGTAACTTTAATATTATTTCGAATTGTAAACAATGGAATAAAATGAATTATTTTATGAAGCGGATAAACCATTAATACCCCAATAGCGAATAGCCAAAAGAAGTCATCAGATTTATGAGAATCATTTATAATTCCTAGTAAGGCATATGCGATAGAAAAAACGGCAATTACCATAATAGATGATAGAAGAAATAAACGCTCCATGCCGTATTGTTTTTTGACATTAATGGTTTTCCAGCAATGCAAGATAGATGCATCTCCTATAAAATAAATTATATTTCAGATACATACAATACGATGTTTCTATAAAAAATACAAGCTTAATAAATATTAAAATTTATAGAGCGCTTACATTGCTGGTTTAACGCTATTCTGCCTTAGTAAAAGAATCATCAATGTTCTGAATAGAACGCTCAAATATCTCCATAAAATCGTCGCCATATATATTTCGGATTACAGCCATCACATCCATGAACTCTGGGAACCTTCCATAAAGATCCTTTACAGGACGAGAGCCTTCAATAACAGAATGAGGAGTTTCATGATAATTTTCATACATTTCCTCTAAAAGCTGCTGACCTTTTTCAGTTACATCTACGTATGTGTTACGCTTGTCCGTATCTCGTTTAGAAAAAGAAAGTAATCCTCTTTCCTCTAGCTTTTTGGAAAAGTTAAAGGCAGTAGACACATGCATTACTCCAAATTTTGCAACATCGGAAATAGTAGCGCCTTTAAGGTGATAAGAAATCCATAAAATATGATGCTCATTAATATTTAGATCATAGGGCTTAATCCAAGTTTGCCAATCTTTTTCGACTGCCTTCCAAAGAGCTTTTGAAAGTTGAGCTATTCGCTGACTATATAGCATTGCTTCCTTCATCGTATAAAATTGATCAGTCATCTCGTATGCCTTCTTTCTGAGTTATAATCTTTACACATTATAGCAATAAAGTAAGGAAGTTGAAATAAAATATTTAAAAATATTATTAATTTTATAATAATTTACTATAGAAAGAGACAAAGAGAAATACGATTTCACAATGCCGAACAATCTATTAAAAAAAATCTTCCTATGCTTACAACAGAGAAAAATGAAAAAAGGAGGGGAAAGCACCTCCATATTCTTTTAAAAAAAGTATGCCTTTAATCTAAAAGACTAAATGCATACTTCTGTTTAGCGGGTTTCTGCAACCTCATTTTTCTTAGGAAGTGCTTGCTCAAGCTGTTCAATAGCTGATTGGATAGAAGAAATTTCATTTTGTAGTTGTTGCTGGAGAGGCAGTGTACCATTTTGCCACTTTTCGACGCTTTCTTTTACGTCCTTTACTGTTCTTGGAATCATTACCTGTGATTCTGCCTTTAAGCTTTGTATGGATACTTTTACTTTACGTAGCTGATCGTTAATATCAGAGAGCTTTTCTTTGTAATCGGCAGATACGGTTTTAATATTTTCCCTAACTTCTGTACCACTTTTAGGGGTGGATAAAAGTACGGTCGTAGCACCTGTTAATGCTCCAAGAGCTACACCAATTAATAATTGTGATACTTTCATTCAAATCACTCCTTATATGTATATATTATTCCTTTCCTTTCCATTATTAAAACATAATATTGAATACAAAAAAAGCTTTCCTTGTAAAAGGAAAGCTTTTGGTATTTAAATAGTAAGTGCTGTCTTAAAGTTGGAGCGTCTTACAAGTTTTCCGACAATCGGATAAATGATAAAAAACGCTATACCGTTTATAAGGACCGCTGGTAAAACGACAATTACGAATAGTTCTGTAAAGACTGCGCCTGCATTGAAGATGAATATAGCAGTAGATAGGAATACAGTACCAGAGACTAATGTTCCAATACACGTTAAAACAATTGCAGTCGCTAATTTGTTTGCTAACTTTTTAAGTAATATCACTAATCCGAAGAAAACTAAAGCAGTTATTAACTTGTCAATAATATTAGGAACAAATCCTCCAGGGAAGGTAGAAAACAATCCCGATATAATTCCTGTAGATAGCCCTAGTAAAAAGACATTTTTAATTTCTGGGAATAATAATATTCCAATAAACATCATCGTCAACATAAAATCTGGCTTCATACCCCCATTAAAACCTGGAATAATAATATAAAGCACAGCTCCCACACCGACTAGCAACGACATTAGCACAAGATTTTTCGTATTCATTTCTCATCTCTCCTCAACTTTTCTCAACTATTTGGTTCTTCTAACGTATCCTCATGATCGTTAGCAAGAATCTTATTTATGATTGTAAGGCTTTTTCCTTATAAAAGCAATTAGTTGGACATTAATTTATCTGATAGTTCTTTGGCTAACTCTTGAATCATTTCTGATGAATAAGTTTTTTCTTTTGTGTTCCAAGTAAGCTTCAGTCCGTCTGTTTGATCGTAGCGTGGAATGAAATGCAAGTGAAAATGGAAGACGCTTTGCCCAGCTGGGGCCCCGTTATTATTTAATAAGTTCATCCCAACGGGTCCGAATGTATCCTTCAATACAGTCGCGATTTTTGGGACTACCTTAAACAAGTTGCTTGCCTCTTCTTCACTTAAGTCATATACATTTTCCTTGTGACTTTTAGGAATAATTAAAGTATGTCCTTTAGTTAAGGGCATAATATCCATAAAAGCATAGACATACTCATCCTCATAAATTTTTGCACTTGGAATGGAACCATCAATTATTTTACAAAAAATACAGTTAGTCATGAAAAAACCTCCTATTCATTGTTAGGATGAGTTTAACATATAATAGGACAAGTTTGTTTTTCTTTTCTAAACATTGATTGAAATTGAAAGGAGATTTTTAAGGCAGGCTTTGGTAAAATTATAAATAAGAAGAATAGAGGTGTAGAAATGACTGTATTAGAAGTAAAAAATGTAACAGGAGGATACACAAGAAAGCCTGTATTACATGATTTAGACTTTTCCATTAATAAAGGGGAATTAGTTGGATTAATCGGATTAAATGGAGCAGGGAAGAGTACAACAATCAAACATATAATTGGAACAATGAATGCTGCAAAAGGGGAAATTCTACTTAATGGTAAATCATTAAAGGATGACCCAGCACTTTATCGCTCTTCTTTTTCTTATATTCCTGAAACCCCAGTGTTGTATGACGAGCTAACGTTAAATGAGCATTTAGAGCTTACAGCAATGGCCTATAATTTAGATAAGGACGTATTTGAGGCAAGAAAAGCATCTCTATTAAAAGAGTTTAGAATGGAAAAAAGGTTGAACTGGTTTCCAACCCATTTCTCAAAAGGGATGCGACAAAAAGTAATGATTATGTGTGCATTTTTAGTTAGCCCATCCTTGTATATTATTGACGAGCCTTTTGTTGGGTTAGATCCCCTAGGAATTCAGTCGTTGCTTGATCAGATGAAGTCAAGAAAGGACGAGGGCGCTTCTGTTCTAATGTCCACTCACATATTATCAACTGCCGAAAGATACTGCGATCGTATTCTTCTTTTGCATAACGGGAAAATTCGTGCACAAGGGACTATGACAGATTTACGAGCAGCATTTAAAATGCCTCATGCAACTTTAGATGATCTTTATATTGAAATGACAAAGGAACAACAAGATGAACAATTTGAGTGAGGTATGGAGTAAACGATTTGTTTTCTATATAAATGAGCTGCAGAAATATTTGAAGTTTATTGTTTCTGGTCATTTGGCTATTGTCATCGTATTTGCAATTGGCGCTTTAGGTTATACGTATAGCGAATGGCTAAACTCAGCTCCTAAGGATTTTCCCGCATATTTGGTTGTAGCTTTAATATTAAGCATCTTAGTTACATTAAGCACGCCGGTTACCCTTTTGAAAAATGCGGACAGCGTGTACTTTTTACCATTGGAGACCAAGTTAGGGGAGTACATACGACTTGCTCTTCGATGGACTTATTTCTCCTCAATATTTGTCACCCTAGCAGCATTTGTCGTTGCTATACCTTTATTGACAAGAGTGGCAGGTAGTACTAAGGAAGAAATCATTGCTCTATTAATTTTTTTATTAATATTCAAGTATTGGAGTATCCATACTGAATTCAACTTTCGTTGGGCTTCAAATGGAAGAGGAGTATGGGGAGATCGTTTTCTTCGCTTCCTACTAATATTGGTATCATTGTACTTCCTATTGAATGGAAGCTATTTATTTATGATTTTAGTAGTTATTGTGCAATTCGTTTACACAATGGCATGGGTTAAAAAGAAAAAAGAAGTTCCATTTCCTTTCGAGCATTTTATTGTAGTCGAGCAATCTCGTATGATGAGATTCTATCGATTTGCTAATTACTTTACAGATGTTCCGCACATCCGCGGAATGACGAAAAGAAGAAAATGGTTAGATGCATTCTATAAACTTGCCGGATATGGACAAAGGAATACACAGCTTTACCTAGTTATGAGAACTTTCATCCGTACAAATGACTTCTTCTATTTATGGCTGCGTTTAACTGGGCTTGCAATGATTGGAGCTATATTCATCCCATTCCCAATCGTGTCTATTATATTTGCGGCTGCCCTTGCGTTTGCTACCGTTATTCAGATAAAGCACGCTTTATTGTCTGGACATGAGTTTAGAATGGACCTATTGTTTCCTATTGAAAAGGATGTAAGAAAGCATGCAGTAGCTCGTATGATTCGATTCCTTCAGTTAATTCAGGCGGTTGCTGTTTTAATAGGTGTTTTAATCCAAGGTGATTATGCTTCTGTAATGTTCTTAATACCAGTAGCAGTGCTAGTAATATCAGAAGTGACTTTACGTATGACTAAAATTTAAATTAAAACCTCAAGTAATTGAGTATACTGCCCCGTAAATGTTAGACACCAAACTAACAATTGCGGGGTTTTTTGTTTATATTTTTTTACTAGATTCCTTATTAGTAACAAGTTGAGGATGAACAGCAGACAGCTTAAGATAGAGAAACTTCACTTTAATAAAATGGGTGTTTGTAATTATGTAGGAAATAAAAATACAATGAGCTGGAAAATGTATATTTCCAAGCTCATTGTATTTCGCTTTCTTTAAAGAACACAGCCAGTTTTAATGTAATCATTCACAAATTAAAAGTTGGTTAATTTCAAAAAATTTAAAACTACCTAAACTTACATGTCTTAAAAACATAGGTTTCAGATTTTATCTTTCTCTATATACTCTTTAATCTTACGTTCTTCCCACTCTGCTCCTAACTTCCCAAGGGAAAGAGTTGTAAAACCATGTATAGCAACACCTATTCCCCAACCTCCAAGAGGATATAAAAACCATAAATAACTTGGGTCAGATATTATATTTATCAAAAAGAGCATTAGGTTAACTAGTACATAGACCGTTAAATGAATATAAAACGATTTTAAATTCTCTACCTTCTTTTTAGCTCGTAGATAAATCTCATCTTGTTCCATTTCCTCATTTCCTCCATTACTGCATATTTATACCTAATTTAAATTTACCATAAATACCAAATATTAAATGGATTTTTAAAAATTATATATTCTCGTAAATATACAACTGTGGGGGAATCAGTATGATTTTTATCGGGGAGGTATGGCTATGTATTTTCCTCCCATCTACTTCTTTATAATCTCTTCTATATTAAAAGTAGGAATACTTTACTTAATATCAATTATTACCCGAACAGTTTGATATGGGGGTATAAATCTATGATAAAAATAAAAAAATTTTATAACTCAAAGTTCGGAGTGAAAAGAATGAGAAATGAACAAACTGCTAATAAAATTGAGACTTTGTAGTCCGAGGGAATATCAGCTTATGCTGAAAAGTATATGCAAATTACGTAATTAATGAAGCTACTCAGCTTACTAGCAAGATATATAATGGTAATTACTATTCATAGATTCTTTAAGGACCGGAATTCTTGGAACTCGGGAGCTTAAGTTAAACTGTGTAGGACAATGTGTGGAATATAGACTATTATCTTGTTGTTAAAGATTTATATAAGGAAACGCTAATTACTTAGGTGGTAAACTAATAATGCCAGTTACCACCTAAATAAAAACTTCTATAAGTACTCGCCTTCTCATTAATTTGCCTAATCGTTTATTACTCTTCCTCTGATTTGGAACGATAGGTAGATTTATATGGGGCGCTTGTGAAAAGCTGTTGCTTATCTGCTACGCTTGTGAAGTCTAGAGTAACTGATTTTTCCCATGTTTCGTAGCTGCTTGCTCCTGTCCATTCTGATAAAATGATGTACGTGTCTGATTTTAAAGGCTTTAGCACTCTTAATGCTATAAAACCGGGATTTGATTGCACTGTAGGGGATAAATTTGTATATTGGTACTCAAAAATAGACTTACCTTCGTCCGATACTGGTACATGCTGAAGGACAAAGTAGCCATTCTCACTAAAATTACCGAGCGTTTCTAAAATTTCATAAACACGAGGGACTTGGAAGACGGACTTTCCAGATGTTTCTTGTATGAGGACAGAGTTTCCTGCACCATGTAAAATATACAAATCCTCTTTTGTATTTTTATCTTTAATGGATTGCATGAATTCGGGTGTTCCAGATGTCATGTATAATTTCATATAATTTCCTCCTAAATATTTTGTATTTATACTTTTCCCCAATTTTGCAAATTTAAAAACTTTCATTTCAAAGTAAGGTTTGAAATGAGGACAAATTTATGACAATTACCGTATATAACTATACATTAATTAAAGAAACGTCTATAGTTGAATCGTATATTTGAAACGGGATGTAATCGTTATCAAAGCAATTAAAAAGATTTTTTTTTTACATTGTAGTAAAGTATGAAGAGAATTCATCGTAAAAACATTAGGTCTAAAATAACATGTTATCAAGAAAGGCAGGAAATGAAATGACGACTTTTAATGACACACTTTTACGTGCAGCGCGCGGGGAAAAAGTGGAACATACTCCTGTATGGTATATGAGACAAGCAGGCAGGTCCCAACCAGAGTACAGAAAAATTAAAGAGAAATACTCTTTAGAGCAAATTACTCACGAGCCAGAGCTTTGCGCGTATGTAACACGCCTACCAGTAGAAAACTATAACGTGGATGCAGCGATACTTTATAAAGATATTGTAACTCCGCTTGTAGGAATTGGAGTAGATGTAAAAATAAAATCAGGTGTTGGGCCGGTCATTTCAAATCCAATACGCTCAGTGCAAGACGTGGCGAATCTAGGCGAGTTCTCTCCAGAAGATCACGTACCATTTGTACTAGATACTATTAAATTATTGACTACTGAACAATTAAGTGTTCCTCTAATTGGTTTTGCTGGTGCTCCATTCACATTAGCGAGCTACATGATTGAGGGAGGACCTTCCAGAAGCTACAACAAAACGAAAGCATTTATGGTGTCTGAGCCACAAGCATGGTTTGCTTTAATGGACAAGCTTGCCGATATGATTGTTGTGTACATAAAAGCACAGGTTAAAGCGGGAGCTAAGGCTATTCAAATTTTTGATTCGTGGGTTGGTGCATTAAACGTAGCAGATTATCGTATTTTCATCAAACCGATTATGACACGTATCTTTTCAGAACTGCGTGAAACAGGCGTTCCTTTAATCACATTTGGTGTAGGAGCAAGCCACTTAGCAATGGAATGGCATGACCTACCTGTAGACGTGGTGGGAATCGACTGGCGTTTATCCATCGAAGAAGCCCGTGCAAAAGGACTAACTAAACCTTTAATGGGTAATTTAGATCCTTCTTATCTAATTGGGGAATGGGCGGAAATTGAAAAACGTGCAAAACTGATTATTGAACAAGGTGTGGCTCATCCAAGTCATATATTTAACCTTGGACACGGAGTATTCCCTGAAGTAGATCCTGATGTCTTAAAACGCTTAACTGCTCTTATCCATGATTATAGTAGAGAACTTATTTCAGCGAAATCTAATTAAAAAATTTAGAGGTGAGAATTATGAAGAAAACAATGGGACTATTAGTAATGGCATATGGAACACCATACGAGGAAGCGGATATTGAACGTTACTATACGCATATTCGTCATGGTCGCAAACCAAGTGAAGAACAATTAGATGATTTAACAGGTCGCTATAAAGCAATTGGAGGTATTTCTCCACTTGCAAAAATCACGGAAAACCAAGCAAAAGGTCTTTGCAACCGTTTAAATGAAGTACAAGATGAAATCGAATTTAAACTATATATAGGTTTAAAGCATATTGAGCCTTTCTTAGAAGACGCAGTTGCAGAAATGCATAAAGATGGAATTACAGAAGCAGTTTCCATCGTATTAGCTCCACATTTCTCTACGTTCTCTATTAAATCCTATAATGGACGTATTAAAGAAGAAGCAGAAAAACTTGGCAACCTAAAAATTACTTCAGTAGAAAGCTGGTATACAGAGCCTAAATTTATCCAGTATTGGAGCGATAAAGTAAGCGAGGCATTTGCAAAAATGTCAGAAGAGCAACGTGAAAAAGCTTGTTTAATCGTATCTGCTCACTCTCTACCTGAAAAAATTAAGACAATGGGAGATCCATACGAAGATCAACTAAAAGAAACTGCAGAACTAATCGCAGAGGCTGCTGGCGTGAAAAATTATGCAGTGGGCTGGCAAAGTGCAGGTCAAACACCAGAGCCATGGATTGGGCCAGATGTGCAAGACTTAACTCATGATTTATACAAGGAAAAGGGTTACACAACATTTGTTTATACTCCAGTAGGATTTGTTGCAGAACACTTAGAAGTTCTTTACGACAATGATTACGAATGTAAAGTAGTTTGTGATGAAATTGGTGCTAATTATGTGCGTCCTGCTATGCCGAACGACCAACCTCAATTTATTGATGCGATGGCAGATGTAGTACTTAAGCATTTAAAAGCTTAGTCGAAAAAACGATAAGTAAATAAAATGCTCTAAAAGTTGATAGCTTTTAGAGCATTTTTAATAAGTGGAGTAGAAGAAACTACATATAACGGTATACGATCACTGGGGTAAAAAGAACAGCTGCTGTAAATAATTATATTGCCAATCTAGGAGGATTATACGAATGAAAAAGACAATTATGGTGCTTGCGCTACTAGTAGCTTTCACGCTAGTCGGATGTGGAGAGAAGGAAGAAACTCATACAAGTACGAGCCATCAAGGAACATTGGATGAGGTTATTGTAGAAATTCAAACACCTGAGAAGTTACAGGTAGGTGAAGAGGTAGTTCTTTCTGCAAAAGTGACCCAAAGTAAGGAAGCCGTGAATGATGCAGACTCTGTGGAGTTTGAAGTTTGGGAATCAGGATTGCGTGAAGAAGGACATATGGTAGAAGGAATACTTACAGAAGATGGTGTTTATGAAGCGAATTTTACCTTTGATCATGACGGAGTTTATTATATGTTTGCTCATACAACAGCAAGAGGTCTTCACGTAATGCCAAAACAAGAGCTTACCGTTGGAAATCCAGATATGAGTAAAGTGTTACCAGATGATAGCGATAACTCGATGAATCATATGGAGCATAGTGATGGAAATCATTAAATAATACTTGCATAAATAAAAAATAGAGAGTATTATAATGACTAGTTGACCGAAATGGTTTTCTAGTCATTTTTTTAGTGAGGGGGGTAACCAAATGGACCGTAAACAGGAAATTTTACTAGCTGCCAATAAGTCCTTTTCTCTTTTCGGATATAAAGCTACTACAATGGAGCAGATTGCAAAGATTGCAAATGTAGGAAAAGGTACTATTTATAATTTTTTTGAAAATAAGGAAGTCTTATTTCAAGAAATTGTTCTCCGCATGATCGAAGAGATGAAGCAGGAGGCTCTTAATGTAATTATTGAAGAAGCACCTTTCCAACAAAATGCTCATGCTGCTCTAATGAAGATGCTTGAGTTCCGAGAAACTCATCAATTATACGCTAAAATAATTGACGAAGAAACACAATGGAAAACCCCAGCAGTAAAACAAGTAATTGGACAAGTCGAACAAGCTATTGTTTCGTTCATAGGCGAAAAGATTAATAAGTATGTACAAAAAGGTGAAATCCGACAAGTAAACGAAGAACTTGTAGCATATTTATTATTAAAGGCATACGTTGGATTTGTGAATGACTGGAATTTAACCCATGATAATTCTTTAACCGAAGAAGAGATAGCTAACTTCTTTCAAGACACAATTTTTCGCAGTCTCGCAATTTGAGACTCATTTTTTTAGCATAAAATGACCGAATGGACATATCGGTCATACAGTATTAGGAGGTATTTAAATGATAAAATCGGAATGGAAAAGTATTTTTAAAAACAAAAAGTTATTGATTTCAGTAATTGCTGTTTTATTTATTCCAGTGATGTACGCTGGAATGTTCTTGTGGGCATTCTGGGATCCGTATGCTAATCTAAGTGACCTGCCTGTAGCGGTCGTTAACTCAGATGAGGGAGCGGAATTCAACGGGACTGAGCTTTCCCTTGGTAAGGAACTAACAGATAAGCTCCGAGAAAGTGGTCAATTTAAATTTGTATCTGTGTCTGAAAAAGAGGCTGATGAAGGCCTATTAAACCAAGATTATTATTTATTAATCGAGATTCCAGATAACTTTTCTGCACATGCAACAACTTTGTTAGATGAGAAGCCAGAGAAAATGGTGATCACTTATAAAGCAAATGAAGGATATAATTTCTTATCTTCGCAAATAGGAGAAACAGCTATGGATCGAATCCGAGCTGAAGTAAATGAACAAGTATCGGCAACCTATGCAGAGCAATTATTTGATTCCATTACTAAGCTAGGGGATGGATTTGCAGAGGCATCTGATGGTGCTGGTCAACTAAAGGACGGGGTAGTAGAAGTTAATAATGGTGCCTCCAATTTAAAAGGTTATCTTGAACAATTAGCTAGTAGCACGATTGAGTTAAGAGACGGCACTAGTACGGTTGTAGAGGGTATCCAGTCGGCTGCTAATGGTTCTGTAGATTTAAACAAAGGTTTAGCAACGCTTGCTGATGGATCTTCCCAGTTAACGAATGGTGTTAGTCAAACAGCATCAGGGGCTACTGCTTTAAATAGTGGTATCCAAGACTATACTGCAGGTGTAGATAAATTAAATGAAAGTTATCAATTACTAAGTGAGAAAGAAAAAGGTCTACTTGATTCTTTAACTAAGCTACAAGCTAGTAGTTCTAAATTGAACGACAGTACAAATCAACTTGCTCAAGGTTCTGCTAATGTAACAGCTGGCATTCAAGCATTGTCTCAACAATTAGGCCAAATAACAGCTGCTTTACCACCAGAACAGTCTGCTGCAATTACAGAAACCTTGGCAAAACTAGAAGCTGGTAGTACTTCTGTTTCCTCTGGCTTAGAGCAATTGGCTGGTGGAACAAAAAATCTAACTAGTGGAACAGCTCAAATAGTTAGTGGAGCAGAACAATTGAGTGGAGGTTACTCACAAGCTCAACAAGGGGTTTCAAAATTAGCCTCATCTTCCACAGCTTTATTAGAAGGTTCAGCAAGTCTTGCTGGCGGTACTAAGACTTTAGAAGAAAAAATGAACGAATTTAACGCAGGTATCAATCAGGCATATTCTGGCTCATCAAGTCTAGTGAATGGCTTGAACGAATTAGCATCAGGTTCTTCTCAATTGAAAGAGGGAACAGGTACACTTGCTGAGAAGTCGGGAGAATTAGCGGATGGATCTACTAAACTAGTAGAAGGTACACAGTTATTAGCTGATGGAACTGACACTTTACAATCTAGTTTAAAAGAAGCGAGTGAACAAGCAGGAGAAGTAAATGCATCTGAATCTACTTATGAAATGGTAGCTTCTCCGGTAGATGTTGATGTTATAGGAGTCAATGAGGTACCTAACTATGGAACAGGATTCACACCTTATTTCTTATCACTTGGTTTATTTGTAGGTGCTTTGTTAATTTCTATCGTATTCCCATTTGTTCAGCCTGTTATTGCTCCTACAAGTGGGGCTAAATGGTTTACAAGTAAAGTAACAGTTCTTGGTGCAGTAGGGATTATTCAATCGTTGTTTGTAGTAGCAGTGGCACTATTTGTTTTAAAACTAGAAACTCAAAGTGTTGGATTATTCATCCTTTCTGCAGTTATTACAAGCTTCACATACTTAGCGCTAATACAGTTGTTAGTTTCTATACTAGGCGATCCAGGTCGATTTGTTGCAATCGTAATCTTGATTTTGCAGCTTACTACAAGTGCAGGTACATTCCCATTAGAACTAATACCAGCACCGTTACAATTCTTTAATAAATTGCTGCCAATGACTTATTCTGTTCAAAGCTTTAAAGCATCAATTTCTACAGGTGATTTAAGTCATTTCTGGCAAAATAACAGCTTCTTGCTTGGATTTATGGTAGTCTGCTTGGCGATAACATTTGGTTACTTTATGTTATTGTTTGCAAAACGCTATTCTAAACAACCAAAAGAAGCATAATATGAAAGCCCATCTCTGTAATGAAGATGGGCTTTTTCTTATTAATTGAATCAATTTCATAATTTCTATTTATGTGAAAAGATACGAACAATAATACCGCATAAGTCGTGTCCTGTCGTTCCACTCAACAGAGTGACAAATGTACATGTATTAATAGTATATGAAATTAACAAATATATGCTATGTTAAATGGAAAAGGTTTTTATCGTAAAATGGAACGGTGACACCTACACTATATTAGTTTCCGCTCTAATAGAATATTTAATAAAAATAAAAATAAGTTAGTGAGGAGCTCAAAATTATGATGAAAATAATACCTCCTAAGCCTTTTTTCTATAAAAGTGGGGACAAGGCAGTTTTACTATTGCATTCTTTTACAAGCAATACGAATGATATGAAAAAGTTAGGAAGGTATTTGCAAAAGAACAATTATTCTTGCTATGGACTATTGTACAGTGGGCATGGTTTAACAGCAGAAGAACTTCTGACATATAGACCATCAGATTGGTGGCAAGATGTGCTAAACGGCTACCAGGTATTAAAGGATGAAGGTTTTGAAAAGATTGCTGTGATTGGTCTCTCTCTTGGAGGTGTGTTTGCATTAAAAGTTAGTCAAGAGTTGGAGGTAAATGGTGTTGTGACAATGTCAGTTCCAATACATAGGGAAGCTAATTTTCTACAAAAGCGTGTCTTTCATTATGCAAAGAGATACAAACAACTAGAAGGAAAGAAAGAAGCCCAAATAAACTTAGAAATAAAACACCTTCAAAATATGTCTATCGATTCATTAGTTGAGTTCCAGCAGCTAATTGATATAACGATGGATAAATTATCACTTATAACGTCACCAATCAGTATTTTATATGGTGAATTGGATGAACTATTGTATAAAGAGAGTGCAGAGGTAATTTTTCAAAGCGTAGCGACGAACCAAAAAATAATGAAGGGATATCCGAACTCTAAACATTTAATGACATTAGGCGATGATATTAACGAAGTTAACAAAGATATTCTTACATTCTTAAATGATTTAACATGGTAGTTTTAATGAGCCTTCAACTTAACAGTAGCTTTCCTTCTAGATGGCGGGTGGAGTGCTTTATGTATTGTTTATTAAAAGAAGAATAGCTTAGAAGGGATATTTTATATGCATCCAGATAATATGAAGATAAAAAAGATTATAGAGTGCGATATTGACAATGAACTGACTGAAAATATTCAAGAGTTATTGACGGAGTGCTTTAAAGATATTTATCCAAATAATAGAATTTATTTTAAACAAGTGCCTCATTTTAGATTTTTAGTTTTTAATGAGGAGAAACACCTTCTGGCACAGGTAGGGTTAGATTACCGAGTGATGAATCTTAATGGAAAACGTATAAAAGTGCTAGGTATAATTGACTTATGTGTTTCACGAGAATACCGCTCCAAAGGAATTGCTTCGCTTTTACTTTTAGAAATTGATAAATACTGTGTAAAGAAAGATATTGATTTTTTACTTTTATTTGCCGACAACAAGACATTGTATTTAAATAATGGATACAAATCTGTTAAGAACAAATGTAAGTGGTTAAAAATCGATGACAGAAATCAAACTATTTTGGGTATAGGCTATGAAGAAAGAAGTGACTTGATGGTAAAGAATATTAGTACAAACGAATGGACAGAAGGAGACTTAGATTTTCTAGGATATCTCTATTAAATCTCGGTTCTACTTAAATTAAATTATTTTTATTACATATGAAAAGAGATTCGGATTTTGCGTCGCCTGTGCTAGGTTGTTATTGTACTAACCAGTAAAAAAACGATTGCAAATGTAATGAGCTTGGAAATATATTCCCAAGCTCATTAGTACTTTTAGAATTATGGTAATACTAAATTTTCAACAAGAAAGGAGAAATAGTAAAATGATTTTCGCTCTAGGCGAATGTGTTCAGAGGGAGAGCAATTAGCTAATCCATTATCCTAGCTCGGAGTCTTGTTTGTGAGTGCTAATTTGTCTCTCTTAATCCACATGAGTCATACTCAAGTATGAGTTGGTTTTTTATGAAGTCTTCAACTGTCAAACTTCTTGCTTTTCTCTCTTAAATTTCTCTACTAGCGGCATTACTTGTTCTGCGAAACGCTTCATTTCCGTATGTTGAGGGGAAAATTGGAGAATTAATAGGTTTACGCCTATTTCCTCAAAGGCAATAATTTTCTTGGCAAGTTGTTCAGGAGTTCCTATTAGGTCTGGTCGCAATCCTCGGTTAGATACAGAGTAATCCTTGAGCTGTACTTCAACGTTAAGATGAGACTTGCTAACAAAATCCTTGTAACCATCATAACCCGGAGATCCTTCTTTTACTTCTGTGATACGAGCAAGCTCCAGTTGTACTTCCTCCTCAGTATCTCGACAAATAACATAAGCAGACATTCCAAATGATTCTAAAGGTTTATCGCCAAGCTTTTGACGTCTTTGTTTCATGTCCTCAATCTTTTCAGCGACTTCCTCTACTGTGCCCCCATGCATTACATAGGAATCACACGTTTTAGCAATTGTTTGCTTTCCAGTTTCGCTTTCTCCCCCGGCATATAAGGGAATATGTTGTTTCGTTGGCTTGGGTGATAAATAAGTATTTTCGTACTGATAAAACTGGCCTCTATAGGTAAAAGGGTTTTCCTTCCATAACCCTTTTAAAACGGCTATAAATTCCTCAGTTCGGGCATAGCGTTCATCATGTGCCGTGAAAATTCCTCCATATTGCTTAGCTTCACCCTCCCACCATGCAGATACAACATTAAGTGAAAAACGTCCACCGCTTATCTGATCAATATTAGTGGCAGCTTTGGCTGTTAAAGCAGGATTATGAAAGCCAGGTCGGATGGCAGTCAAAATTTCTAGACGTTTAGTTACCGCTGCAATAGCTGCTGCAGTTGACCACGCATCTAAGGAAGGGGATTCAATCCCTTTGATATCATTTAGATTTAACTCAGCTATTAGTGTTAAGTCATAGCCTAAAAATTCCGCTTGTTGTGCTAAGTCTTTGACATATCCAAATGTTGCCGGCATTTCTTCATCTTGTACATTACGTAACCATCCACCGAATACAGGTAACCAAAAGCCATATCTCATTTAATATCCAACCCTTCTTTAAATATTGTTAATTCAGAAAATTGTTAATATCATTAATCCTAGCATATTGCTTGGTTATAAACAATAATTCATTTCACTAAAGCGTTAAAATGATTAATTAGTTTCATAGAACAAAGAACGCAAAAAAACCAGCTAGAAAGGGGAGTTTCTAGCTGGTAAATAAATAAAATTATAAGTTGTTGCATTTATCACAGTGGTTCCCATAGCATTCATGTTGCTCTTCAATTGGCTCGCCGCATGTAGCACATTTCTTTTTGGGCAGGTTACGGAAAAATTCTAATACGTTTTCTAACATATAAATTCCACCTCCATCTGTTATATAACTGTTTGAATTGAATTTATTGTAATATAACACAGAATGTTTTGTCAACAAATTCCCTTGAATTTTGTTAAAATAGGAATAAAGGAGTGATAATGATGTATTTTATTGATAATAAAGGAATTACAGATCCACGCATCAACCTGGCGATTGAAGAGTATGCCTTAAATACAATGGATGTAGAGAAGGATTCATTTCTTCTTTTTTACATAAATCAGCCATCGATCATCATTGGTAGAAACCAAAATACAATCGAAGAAATTAATACAGATTTTGTTGAACAAAACGGTATAATTCCAGTACGTCGACTTTCTGGAGGAGGAGCAGTTTACCACGATCTTGGAAATTTGAATTTTAGCTTCTTAACAAAGGATGATGGAGACAGCTTCCGTAACTTTAAAAAGTTCACACAACCCGTTGTAGATGCTCTAAAAAAGATGGGTGTAGACGCAGAACTTTCAGGTAGAAATGACATCTTAGCTGAGGGGAAAAAAATCTCCGGTAATGCTCAATTCTCCACCCGTGGTAGAATGTTCAGCCATGGAACATTAATGTTTGATACAGAGATTGATGCTGTTGTATCAGCACTAAAAGTAAAAAAAGAAAAAATTGAATCTAAAGGGATTAAATCAATTCGCAGCCGCGTTACAAATATTGTTGATTTATTAGATGAACCGATGACAGTAGAGGAGTTCCGTTTAGCAATACTTTCTTCTATTTTTGGCGGAGAGGACAAAGTTCAATACTGGGAATTAACAGAAGAGGACTGGGCTAATATCCATAAGCTATCTGAGGAAAGATATCAAAAATGGGAATGGAACTATGGTAAATCACCGAAGTTTAATATCCAGCATTCCCACCGATTCCCTACAGGCAGCGTAGACGTTCGTTTAGAAGTGAACAAGGGAGTTATAGAAGAGGTTAAATTCTTCGGCGACTTCTTTGGAGTAGGAGAAGTAGAAGAGGTAGAGGTTTTACTAGTAGGAAAAAATTACAGCAAAGAAGCAATTGAACAAGCATTAGAGTCTGTAGACGTACCTAAATATTTTGGTGGGATTACCAAGGAAGAGTTAGTTCATCTTATATATTGATTATGTAGCTTGAAAAATATCGATTAGTTTTAAGGGGAAAGCAGTCTATTTCTGACATGAAATAGACTGCTTTTTTTGGTACACTTTGAATCATCTCTGCAACAGTTCCGAGATTTCCCGCAACACTTTTCGTACCCGCAACACTTCGAACCATCACTGCAACACTTCACCCCTTTAGCGCAACACTTTGCACCCTCTCTGCAACAGTTCTGAGATTTCTCGCAACACTTCTCCTCTTTAGCGCAACACTTTGAGCTATCTCTGCAACAGTTCCGAGATTTCCCGCAACACTTCGAATCATCTCTGCAACAGTTCCTAGATTTCTCGCAACACTTTTCGTACCCGCAACACCTGACTAATTCTCAGCAACATTTCTCCCCGAATAACGATGCATCTATCGTAATGAAATTAACATATAAAAATATTTCATTTCTCTTAACAGGAGTTGCAGATACTCAGGGAGTGAAGGTAAGTGAGCTCAAATAAAAAATATACACTTGATCGAATTGAAGAAGGTATGTACGTTTTTTGGGAATCACCAGAGGAAATGAATCAACTGGTTCTGCCAACTACTACTTTTGATGTCACCGTAGATGAAGGAGATATTGTCTGTATCACCTTTGATGGCATCAAATATCACTTGGAAGTTTTCAAGGAAGAAACATTAGAAAAGCATAAAAAAGTAAGTGCTTTATTAGAGAAACTAAAAAATAAAAGTAATTAAACAAATCCCATTCCAATTTGGAATGGGATTTTGGATTTTACTTATTGTAAGAAGACTTTAGAGCTCTATGGTCATAACTTCAAAGAATTATTTACGATTTCTATACATTTCTGCAGGCGTTCTGTACGATTTTGTTCATCCACTATATGCAGGGTTATACCATAATCACGAAACAAAGCTTTTAAATAATCATTATCTCTTAATCTCATTTCTTCTTCCACAGGCAATCTCGTTCCATCCATTTCATAATCATTATGAGGCTCTAAGTATATATAAGTGTCAATTTGATTGACCTTATTTTTAATCATTTCCTCTAATACTGTGCTTTTTTCACCAAGTCCTTTCATCCGAAAAAATTGTGTATAAGTTTCCTCGGTATCGATGAATAGTACTTTATTGGAGGTTGGTATGGCTTGTTGAATAGCATGGCTATGTCCAAATGCAATTTGATGAAAATCCTCTGGCATATCAATATCGAAGCAACCGTTAATGTCATCGTAGAAAGCTCTACCATATTCTTCTACGAAGTTCGTAAGATAATGAGCAGCGAGCAGCTTGGTCATAGTGGATTTTCCGGTAGATTCTATTCCACATAAACAAATCCTTTTCACATACGATTCTCTCACAGCAGAAGGGAGCATATCCCAATATGAATAGACACCACTTGCTCTTATTTCTGTTGCTGAAATAGGAAACGGACTATTATTGCGGTCGAAAATAATATGCTGGCTAGCTGGAAAATACTTGTTAAAGTATGTGTCATATTCTGGTTCGCTGCTAAACACATAATCTAGCCTTCCTCCAAGCTTTTGAAGCAAACTATCATTGGCTTGCTTAACTAAAGGGTCTGTCATATGATCAGGTGAGCGTCGTTCATAGTGAGATAACACTCGAACATTGGGCAAATTCTTAGTAGCTTTTGTTACCCAGCGCTCTCTTAGTCGGGAAGATACCCATTTAAATTTACTATGTTGGCAAAGCTTTTGCTCATACCCTTCATCATAACCAACTACCACGAACAGCACATCTACCATAGATGCTGCCTTAATAATGCAGCTTAGATGGCCCATGTGAAAAGGGAGGAACTTGCCTCCGTAATAGCCAAACGTTAAATTTGGATCATACTCACTAATTTGAATGCCGTAATTCATAAGCTTCTCCTTGTATATTATGCTGTTGCTTGTGCATTTTCAGCCAGTTTACATACCCATAAATGGAGTTAACTAAAAATGCTGACCACATAACAAGCATAGCCCAGTCATTACCACCAGTTTGTAATAACACAATAACCCATAACACAATGGTCAATCCATTTACCATAATCCATAAAACCCATTGCTCAGCAAAGCGTTTAAGCATCAAAATCTGAGCGATAACAGATAACACGACTGCTGCTGAATCCAAACGTACCTGTTGTCCGCCAATAGCATTTAGTAGGTACGCATATGCGATGGAACCTACTACGGCAGTCCCAATTACATATATCCAACCTTTTTGGTCGAGCCTTTTAACAGATACATCCTCCCCAATCGTCTGAACCTTTGTTAAATTCTTCTTCCACAAATAGATTCCGATAAACTGTATTGGAAAATAGAACAGCGCATTTAGCATAGACTCCCCATACAATCCGTACGTATAAGCAATATAAGCATAGCTCGAAGTTTGAACAATACCAAAATAATAATTACTGATTTTCCCTTTTGCGACTAATACAACGCAAAGCATACCTGTAATAGAGCTTATAAATCCTAATAACGAGTCTTTGAAAGCGAAAAAAAGATAAATATTTACTAAAGTAAATACACCCAACCAAACTTTTTCAAACAAAGTCCAGTCCTTGAACATTCCCATCACGCTCTTCCTTTTTAAATTTATAGAACAATAAAACAATAATTTATTTTGGAAATAAATTCAATATGCATACTAAAATGAAAATATTTGGGAGCAATACTAAAGACATTTATAGCTTGTAAAAGAAGAATATTATTATTGTATGAAATATTAGAGTGTATAAAGAATAATAAAGGTATTTTTGATATGATAAAGACAGAAAGATATAGGAGGAGGATTCCTGTGGAAACACACCGCGTGCTAGTAGTTGAAGATGACAAAAAAATTGCAGCTCTACTAGCTGATACTTTAAGAAAATACCACTATGAAGTGCATACAATAGAAGACTTTGATCAAATTTTGGAGGAGTTTACTGCCTTTAACCCTCACATCGTATTGCTGGATATAAACTTGCCATCCTATGACGGCTATTACTGGTGTCGTCAATTAAGACAGCTGACTACTTGCCCAATTATTTTTGTTTCTGCGAGATCTGGCGAGATGGATCAAATATTCGCTCTTGAAAATGGCGGTGATGATTTTATCACCAAACCTTTTCATTACGAAATCGTCCTAGCAAAGATAAAAAGTCACTTAAGAAGAACCTATGGTGAATATGCAACAAAACAAGAGGAAAGAGTAGTTAAGACAGGTAAGCTACAGTTGTTTTTGGAGCGCATGGAGCTACATATTGGAAACGAAGAAATTCCTTTACAAAAGAAGGAATGTACGATATTAGATTTACTTATCAGAAATCATCCAAAGGTCGTAACACGGGAACAGCTTCTGGAGGAACTATGGGACGATCAATCATTTGTGGATGAAAATACGCTGAATGTGAATATGACACGTGTTCGAAAAAAGCTAGCGGATTATCATGTTATTTCTACGATTGAAACTGTACGAGGAGCAGGTTATCGCTTAAACCTAAGTTCGGAGGAATCATAAGATGTTTCGTTTATTTATAAGAGAGCATTCCATCTTTATTATATTTCAGTTTTTTCTTGTGCTATTTATTATGCTCCTCTACTGGTTGGACGGCTTTCGCAACATAGATACTGCAGTTTATTCCATTGTTATTAGTACAATCCTTACACTAACCTTTTTAGGGACCCTTTTTGTAAAAAGGATGTCTTTTTATAAAAAGATTCTCTCTGTTCCCAACAAAATTGAGGTTGTCCTACAAAAAGAAGCTCATTCACCTGAGGTAAAGCAGGTTGAAATCTATTTACAGCATATTTATCGCTTGTACCAAAAAGAGGTCCAGCTCCTTTACGCTACTCAAAATAGACATCTGCAATTTATGAACAGTTGGGTGCATCAAATGAAAACCCCAATTTCAGTATTAGAAATGATGAGCCAAAATGGAGAGCAGGTAGATTCAAAAAGTGTTCTAGAAGAGACCGACCGGTTGAAGCGTGGATTAGAAGCGGTTCTCATGAATGCCAGACTAGACACATTTGAAGAGGATATGCATATCGAACAGGTTAATTTGAAGGAAGTTGTGACAGAAGAGGTTTCTAAAAATAAACGATTATTTATTAGTCATCGTGTTTATCCTGTCATTGAAATGGACGAGAACTGTGTAATAGCGACAGATGCCAAATGGATTCGTTTCGTAGTGGCTCAATTTTTGACAAATGCCGTTAAATATACGATGAATGAAAATAAAAAAATATTTTTTGAAACAACTATTGAAGACGACAAAGTAATACTGTGTGTAAGGGATGAAGGAATTGGCATACCGGCTTCAGACATTAAACGAGTAACCAAGGCTTTTTTTACTGGAGAAAATGGACGAAAAAGTGGAGAATCTACCGGTATGGGATTATATCTTGCGCAAGAAATTTGTAATCGTTTAGGCCATAAAATGAAAATTAACTCTAACGTAGGTGAAGGGACGACTGTTTCTATCCTGTTTGAAAAGCTAGAATCAATAGAAAGGACTGAAATGGATGTCGATATTAGTACTTGATGATATAACAAAGGTTTATGAAGGGAAAGTGGCTCACCTCGCCATCAATCAGCTGAGCTTTGAAGTGGAAAAGGGAGAATTTCTTGCGGTAATGGGACCTTCAGGAAGCGGAAAAACCACACTACTCAATATAATATCCACCATTGATCGCCCTACTTCAGGTGACCTTCTTATTAATGGGTTAAATCCTTTAGAGCTTAACAAGGATGATTTATCTCTATTTAGAAGAAGACAGCTTGGCTTTGTATTTCAAAACTTTAATCTGCTCCCAGCGCTCACTGTGGAGGAAAATATGGTCTTGCCTTTAACATTGGATGGGCAGCCAGTGGAAAAAATGAAGGAGAAAGTAGAAAAAATTGCGGAATCACTAGACCTGATGAATATTCTGGAGAAGAGACCAGCCGAAATATCTGGTGGTCAAGCACAAAGAACTGCAATAGGTAGAGCTTTGATACATAGACCTTCTATTATTCTTGCTGATGAGCCTACAGGGAACTTAGATTCGAAAGCTGCACGAGACGTGTTAGAAGTATTGACACAGGTTAATAAACTGAGTGACACGACCATTATTATGGTGACACACGATCCAATAGCGGCAAGCTACTGTGATCGAGTGTTGTTTATCAAGGACGGAGAATACTTCAATGAGATATACAAGGATGATCGTAGACAAACGTTCTTCCAAAGAATATTGAATGTTCTTTCTCTGTTAGGTGGAAACGTGAATGACCTGAATTCATTACGAATCTAATTTAAATTCTTGGAAATAAAAAATAGGTGGAAATGTAAATGACTTTTCAACAATTTGCTTATCATAATGTCATAAGGAACAGCAGAGTATACGCGGCTTTTTTTCTAGCTAGTAGCTTCTCTGTCATGGTGTTCTTCGTCTATACGATGCTAATGTTTCATCCAAAGATAGAAGACCAGTTTTTACGTGATATAGCATTTGGTGGGATGCTTATTGCCGAGATTATATTAATCATTTTTACTTTGTTCTTTTTGTTTTATTCGATGAGCGCATTTATTCAGGCTAGGTCACATGAATTTGGCGTCCTATTGAATCTAGGAATGCAAAAGCAACAGCTGAATCGTATGATTTTCATAGAAACGATGCTGTTAGGGCTAATATCAGTCACAGTAGGAATATTTTTTGGATTCTCCTTTTCTAAATTCTTTTTTATGGTTATCCGTGAGCTTTTCTTGCTGGATAGTCTGCCTTTATATTTGTCGTGGAAACCATTTGCACTGACAATTATTGTTTTTGTCACGTTGTTTGTTGTAATATCCATCAGTAGTGTAGTGTTTATTCGAAAAAGAGACATTATACAGCTGCTCAGAGGCTATAGTAATGATGAGGGACCTACCTCTTATAAGAAGTGGCGAGCAGTTTTAGGCTTTGTGCTCATTTTAACTGCGTATGGTCTAGTGATTTACTCCGCATTTCAAATGCATATTGCACTTAGCTTTGTTATAGTGATTCTCGCATTTTGGGGGACCTATTACTTTTACACGGACAGCATATTATATTTGTTACAGGTTATTAGGAAAAAGAAAAAACTATACTGGCATCCCTTTCGATTAATCGCTTTTGCAGATGCATCCATTAAAATACGAGAGAACGCTAAAATGTTCTTTGTAGTAACAATCGTTTCCTGTATAGCCTTTCTTTCAGTGGGAATAGTAACTTCTTTTACTTCTTTCACGACACAGTTTAGAGAGCTGAATCCCGTAAGTATCTTCTATTCAAGCGATTGGGACAACCCCTTTGAACAGCAGCATGTGATGAAACTTACAGGGGAACTGCAACGAGAAGGACTTTCCTATGATTTAGTTAAGTTTCATTTGAAAATACAGACTTCTTCTAGCACTAGAGATCCTATAAACATTATTAAAGAGTCTGAAGTGAATAGTCTAGCACTCGCTCTCGAGATTCCATTTATTGATTTACAATCGGGGCAGGCCTTGCTAGTGCCGAATACGAAAGAGGATTTTGGTAGCGTGCAGGTCGAAAATGAACAGACAGTCCTTGAGGAAAGTAATATTCCTATTCGCATTCAAGGCATTTATACAAAGCTAATATTCCCATCATTGGCTATTAAGAATAGATCCATAATAGTTAGCGATGAGGATTATATGCTTATAACCGAACCACTTACGGGCTATGGGATAAAGGAATCATCGATGACTTTTTATGCTTTTCACGTTTCTGAATGGCTTCGGACCAAGGATATAGGTACGGATCTTGATCGAATTATGAATGAGACGGTAAATGCAACAGGAACGAATCCTAATCCATTTTATTATGTAAATCCAGGTTTAAACTATTCTATTATTCGTGCAACCTTCTCCTTGCTTCTTTTTACGGGACTGTTAGTAGCAGCAGTGCTCATCCTTGCGGCAGGTAGCTTTGTCTACTTTAAGCTCTATACAGACTTAGAAAGAGATAAAAAGCAATATGATGTACTGAGAAGAATGGGAGTAACAGATCAGGAATTGGTTAAAATCGTCAATAGACAGCTTATTCCGCAATTCTTCTTACCATGGGGATTGGCAATGATTCATAGCACCTTCTCTTTTTTATTTTTACAGGCATTCTGGGTAGAGCTAGCTGCCGTATCTATAGCTAAAGAAATGCTATTAGTGTTAATAGCCTTCACGATTATACAGCTCTCCTATTTTTACTTGATCAGATGGAGATATATCGCGCATATTCTAGAATAAAATTGAAGTGGGAGTAAGGGGGATTTCCTTGCTCCTCATTTGATTAGTTGGCATATTAGATATCGCTCAAATGGTGCAAACCTTCATTTTATATTGAATTGTCAAAACTTTTCTTATATAATTAATATTGGGGATTATGAATGACCATTCATTCAAAATAGATGGGAGTTGTAAAAATGAGTTTAGTGACACACGTTCAACAAAGGGCATTAAAAAATCCGGACAAAATTGCATATCATTTCATGGGGAAAGATACAACATACGCAGAGTTCAATCAGTCCGTAGAACGTTTTGCGGCAGCTTTGAAATCATTAGGGGTAGAAAAAGGAGACAATATTGGCTTCTTGCTCGGAAATTCACCCCATTTTTTAATATCTCTTTATGCTTCGATGCGTTTAGGGGCAACTGCAGTACCGATCAATCCAATTTACACACCAGATGAGATTAGCTACATCGTAAAAAACAGTGACGCTAAAGCTATTATTGCGTTAGATGCTTTTATACCGTTAGTAGAAAAGGCAGCTGGTGTTTTTTCATCCGTGGAGAATTATATAATATGTGAGACTGATCCAACTACAGCTGAGAAGCTAGCGGCTCTTCCCTCTCTATTAAAGCCAAAGGTGAAATCGTTTACATATTTGATATCTACTCCGGCTGAAGCAGTGCCTCTAGTGGATGTAGATTCGGATGATACAGCTATTATTTTATATACCTCTGGGACAACTGGTCATCCAAAAGGTGCCATGCTGACATTTGACAATATTTATTCGAATGCTCGTGACGTGGCTGAGTATTTAAACTTTAGCACGGACGATCGCATAGTTGCGACTCTTCCAGTGTTTCACGTTTTTGCACTGACAGTTGTTGTGAATGCGCCATTATTAATGGGAGCTACTATTTTATTAGTTCCTAGATTCAGTCCACAGGAAGTTTTCCAAATCATTAAAGAGCAGAAGGCAACTGTGTTTGCAGGTGTGCCAACGATGTTCAACTTCCTATATCAATTCCCAGAAGGAAAAGTGGAGGATTTCTCTACAATCCGTTTAGCCATTTCCGGAGGTTCTTCTTTACCGGTTGCTCTTTTACACAATTTTGAGGACAAATTTAAAGTTCGTATTTCGGAAGGGTATGGTTTATCCGAAGCATCTCCAGTTACTTGCTTTAACCCAATCGATCGTGACCGTAAGGCGGGCTCTATTGGTACTTCTATCGTTAATGTAGAAAACAAAGTGGTTAACGAATTAGGGGAAGAGGTACCGGTGGGAGAGGTTGGCGAACTGATTGTACGTGGACCAAATGTCATGAAGGGCTATTATAAGATGCCTGAGGAAACGGAAAATGCAATCCGAAACGGCTGGTTATATACTGGAGACCTAGCTCGTCAAGATGAGGAAGGGTATTTCTATATCGTAGACCGTAAAAAGGATATGATTATCGTAGGTGGCTACAATGTTTACCCTCGTGAGGTTGAGGAAGTGTTGTTTGCGCATCCGGGTATTGTGGAAGCAGCAGTCATTGGAGTTCCAGATCCTAACTTTGGTGAAGAGGTTCTTGCTTTCGTTGTGAAAAAGGATGAATCTTTAACTGAGGAGCAACTTCATGATTATTGTGCTGAAAAACTAGCAAAATACAAAATACCAAAGAGTATAGAATTTTTAGAGGAGCTTCCTAAAAATACGACAGGTAAAATATTGCGTCGTACTTTGAAGCCAACATCTAAAACTAAATAAGCTGCCAAAGTGCCTCCTAAATAGGAGGCATTTTTTGTTCAATGAAATGCTAGAGTACTAGACACATAGTAGAATGTACTCTTAGTTTTCTTTGATATAATGTTAGGAAATTAAAAAATGATTCATTTTTAAGGTGAAATAAAGGGTATTGATTTCGAATGTCGAAATAAATGGAAATACAGAAATGAAAGAGAGGAATAATGAATGAATAAAAGAAAGCTAGAAGCAAAGGATTTATTCAAGCTACAGTCCATCACTAATCCTGTAATTTCTCCATCTAACAAGGAAGCAGTGTTTATCCGTACGGAGATGAGTGAGAAGGATAACAAATATTATGCATATTTGTATCATGTTAATTTAGAAACAGATGAGGTGACCCAGTGGACACACCAAAAGGAAAATATTTCGTCCCCTAGATGGTCCAACGATGGAAAATACATAGCCTTTTTGTCTAACCGAGAAGATAAAAATCAACTGTTTTTATTATCAACCAAAGGTGGAGAATCAAAAAAGCTAACTAATCTAGAAAAAGGAGTTACTAGTTTTAATTGGTCCCCTTGTGGCAAGAAAATATGGTTTGTTGCACCTTTAAAAGAGGGAGCGAACTGGGATGATGAGCCTAAAAAAGAAGAAAACAAGAAACCAGAAGCATACGTAGTAGATAAAATGAAATATCATGCAGACGGTGTTGGATTATTACCTCAGGACGTATATAGACAAATTGGAAGAATCGATCTTGAAACAGAAGAAATCGAACAGTTTACAAAAGGTAATCATCAACATAGCCTTCAGGCAGTCTCTTATGATGGCAAAAAATTAGTCATTGGAGTTAATAGAGAGGAAAATCAAGACTTTTCATTTAAGCAACCGATTTATTTGGTTGACACGGAAACAAAAGAAGAGAGCTTATTAGTGGATGAGGATGGATATTTCGGCGGAGCTTCTTTTTCCTATGACAATCAGTATATTGCTTTTGTTGGAGCGAATAGAACTTTTCAAAATGCTACCCATGCGGAAGTGTATGTATATAATACTCAAACTGGTTTAAAAGAAATACTAACAGAAGGTATTGATGCGCCTGTCGGTGATTATGCTGGAGGTGATTTACAACAAGGTTCCAGTGCACCGAATGTTGTGTGGACAAAGGATAACCATTTATATTTCCAGCTTTCTTCTATGGGAGATGTGCGGCTCTATTTTGCTTCTTTAGAGGGTGAACTATATCCAGCAACACCTGAAAATGAGCATGTATACGGCTACGATATTGCAAATGATGGCACTTTTGCGCTTGGTACAATTAGCAATTCAGTATTTCCCGGGGAATTATTTAGGCTTAATTTGACGACTGGTGAAAGAAAAGCACTTACTTCATTCAATGAAAAGCTTTTAGAGGAAGTAGAGCTTGTCGAACCGGAAGCGATTGTTTATAAAGGAGCGAAAGAATGGGATGTCCATGGCTGGCTTATTAAACCAGCAGGCTATGTAGAAGGGAAAAAATATCCGCTTGTTGTAGAGATTCATGGTGGTCCACATACGTTGTACGCAAATACATTTTTTCACGAACTGCAGCTACTGGCGGCCAAGGGATATGGTGTTTTATATGTAAATCCGAGAGGAAGCCATTCATATAGTCAAGAATTTGTAGATGCCGTAAGAGGTGACTATGGTGGAGGGGACTATGAGGACATTATGGCAGGTGTTGACTATGTATTGTCTGAATACGATTGGATTGATAAGGAACGATTAGGGGTGACTGGAGGAAGCTATGGTGGTTTCATGACTAACTGGATTGTCGGACATACGAATCGCTTTAAAGCAGCCGTGACCCAGCGTTCTATCTCCAATTGGATTAGTTTTTATGGAGTTTCCGATATAGGATATTACTTCACACCTTGGCAAATTGGTGCGGACATGACAGATATTGATAAGCTATGGGATGCATCTCCTTTAAAGTATGCTGTGAATGTCGAAACTCCTTTGCTTATTTTACACAGCGAAAATGATTATCGTTGTCCAATCGAGCAGGGGCAACAGCTCTATATCACTTTAAAGGGAATGGGGAAAGAAACAAGCTTTGTCCGTTTTCCTCAAGCAGATCATAATTTGTCGCGTGTTGGACTACCAAACCTTCGTCAAACAAGACTCGAACAAATTACTGGCTGGTTTGAAAAATATATCTAGAAGTAAGAAAAAGAGGCTGGGACGTAAGTAGATTCAGCAAGGTAAAAATGCTGTGAGTAGATTGATACTTTATTCTGAATGAATTTCGTTATGGTAAATATTAATTTAACTAAAGATGTCCTCTTTCACTTGATATCGAAGAAATTTTAGTTGTTCGGAGCGAAGGTGCGACTCCTAGGGGATAAGCGCGTGGGAGACTCAACATGTACCCACAGGATAGCGTCTGCGGTTGCGGAGAACAGCGAAAAGAGTCCCGGAAATTTACTATTAGTAAATTTCCGGGACTCTTGAATTTATAAGGTGGGTTTTGTCCCGGCCTCTTTTTTACCGTTGATTTGACTTTTTATGAAAACCATTTTTGTAATAACTAAAAACTAAGCCGATGATCCAAATCGGTCCAACTATTACAGCAACTCTAGTGTCAGGAAAATATGCCATAAGACCAAGCACTAATATTAAAAAGGCTAGCACAATGTACGAACCATATGGATAAAATAATGCCTTATAGGAAAGCCTTGAGACTTCACCCTTAGTTAAGGATTTGCGGAATTTTAATTGGGATAATAATATAATTCCCCACGTCCAAACAGCTCCAAAGGTGGATATGCTCGTTACCCAAATAAATACCTTTTCCGGTACTAAATAATTTAATAATACGCCTACTAATAACAGCGTAGCTGAAAAAATAATCGCTTTAGAAGGAACGCCCGTGCCACTGATTCTTTTAAAGGATGCAGGAGCTTGCTTTTGCTCTGCCAGATTAAAGAGCATTCTTCCTGTGCTAAAAATTCCACTGTTACAGCTTGATAAAGCAGCAGTCAATACGACAAAATTAATAATACCCGCTGCAGGTCCAATACCGATTTGTTCAAACATTAAAACAAACGGACTGCCATTATTTCCAACTTCGTTCCAAGGATAAATCGACATAATGACGAACAATGCTCCAACATAGAACAATAAAATACGCCAGAATACTGTATTGATAGCATTAGGAATAACTTTTTTAGGATTTTTTGCTTCTCCTGCAGTTACCCCAATCATCTCTACGCCTAAATAAGCGAACATGACCATCTGAAGGGACATGAAAATGCCGGAAATCCCATTCGGTGCAAAGCCACCGTTTGTCCATAGATTGCTAATACCTACGGCTACACCGCCATTCCCGATTCCAAAAATAATAACTCCAAGTCCGACGAAGATCATAGCAAGGATTGCTATGATTTTAATAAGCGCAAACCAAAACTCGAATTCTCCATATGCTTTAACCGCTATCAAATTAACTAATGTCATGATAACTAAAGCTGCTAATGCCCAAATCCATGATGGGGTATCTGGAAACCACATTTTCATGTATACACCAACCGCTGTAATTTCGGCCATACAGGTAACTACCCATAAAAACCAATAATTCCATCCGGTTATATATCCTGCTAGTGGACCTAAATAATCCTTTGCGTATCTGCTAAAAGATCCCGATACTGGGTTATGTACTGCCATCTCCCCAAGGGCACGCATGATGATGAAAATAGCTAGACCGCCAATAATATAGGAGATTAGGATGGCTGGGCCAGCTAATTGAATGGCTGTTGCGGAGCCTAAAAATAACCCCACACCTATTGCAGCACCTAATGACATTAAGGTGATATGCCGTTGTTCTAAGCCTCGTTGTAATTGCTGATTTCCACCCAAGAGAGTAGCACTCCTTTTACATATGTACTTTTTTACAAATAACACTCTACCACAATAGAAACTATTTAGGAAATATTCTTTAAAAAGAATAGTGTGATAAAATTATATGCAAGTATGTTAGGGGGCATGAAAGTGCAAGAGATTATTATAAGACCTGTAAAAGAAGATGAATTATATCGTTTATGGGAATTGAGCCTAAAAGAGGATTATCCAGAATGGAAAAAATGGGATGCCCCCTTTGAGCCCTACACTTCCATGACATATGAACAATTTATCCAGAAAAAAGACTATTTCATGAACCAAGAGGATTTTTGGGGGATATATGTGAACGACGATTTAGTAGGTTCGCTTTGTTATTATTGGGAGCATGAGGCTTCCCTGTGGTTAGAGATGGGGATCCTCATTTACGATCCAATGTTCTGGAATTCAGGCATCGGAACCAAAGCGCTTAAAATGTGGATTGATCATCTTTTTCACGAAATGCCCCTGATACGTGTTGGTTTTACAACATGGTCGGGCAATGAACGAATGGTCAAGGTTGGAGAAAAGTTAGGAATGACAATGGAAGCGCGCATGAGAAAGTGCCGTTTACATAATGGGGTCTATTATGATTCTATCCGTATGGGATTATTAAGAGAAGAATGGGAAGAACAAAATGAATCATTTACTTGAACTAAATAATGTAACTAAAAATTACTGGAAAACAGAAGGGGATAGTCATCGTCCATTTTTGTTTGAAAATATCACTACTATTATTACCTCTCCGCAACGGGTGGTTTTATTGGGTAAGTCAGGTCAGGGAAAAAGCACTCTGCTACGCACAATTGGTTTAATGGAAGAATTTGACCAAGGAGAAATAAAATATAAGGGTAATTCCTCCAAATCTCAGGATGCTCGTGAATGGAGAATGAACATCGCTTATGTGTCTCAGCATCCGGTTATGCTTCCAGGAACTATAGAGTATAACTTGAAAACAGTAAGTCGTTTACATGATAAACCCTTCGAAGAGAAATATGCAAAAAGTTTAATGGTGCAGTTGGGGCTCCAGCATCTCAGCTGGGACAAGCAAGCGAAGGATTTATCAGGTGGGGAAAAGCAACGAGTGGCTCTTATCAGATCACTTCTGTTAAGACCAACTATTCTATTATTAGACGAAGTAACCGCTTCTCTTGACCAGCAGAGTAAGGAATATGTGGAGGGTCTACTTCTAAAGCTTCACAAGGAAGAAGACATTTCATTTATTCTTATCACGCATGATACCCAGCAGGCAAAGAGTATTGGTGAGCGGATATGGCTAATGGAGGATGGCAAGCTATCAATTGATACTGATGCTCGTTCATTTTTTGATGTTTCGATGGACGAGGTGTTCAAATGAGTTTTTTAGCGCTTAGTTTTACTCTTTTATTCGTGATTATTACGATGCTAGTTTCAGTTTGGCAAAAGCTTGATTTGGAGAAAGATATTGCAGTAGGAACGGTTCGTGCTGCAGTCCAATTATTAGCAGTCGGTTACGTCTTACAATTTGTGTTTCAGTCCGAGAATATATTTTTTATCATTTTAATAATATGTGTGATGATCGTAGTGGCAGCTATGAATGCGGCAAAACGTGCTAAGGGAATGACTGGCGTTGTCTGGCGAATCATTTTGTCGATCGCGACAATGGAGATATTAATGATGGGGTTGCTACTCAGCCTACATATTATTGAGGCGACTCCTCAATATATCATTCCACTAAGTGGGATGACCATCGGTAATGCAATGGTTGCTTGCGGGTTATTTTTAACTCAATTAAAACGGGAGACAGATACTTCAAAGGGAGAAATAGAAGCACTTCTTTCACTCGGAGCTACAAGCAGGCAAGCTGTACAAGACGTGCTAAAGCGTTCAGTTAAATTCAGTATGATTCCAACTATTGATGCCATGAAAACAGTGGGGCTAGTCCAGCTCCCAGGGATGATGACAGGAATGATTATTGCCGGAGCAGACCCAGTTGAAGCAGTTCGCTATCAAATATTAATCATTTTCGTATTTACAAGCTCCTCTGCCATCACAAGCATGATGCTAAGTGTGCTTTGCTACAAAAACTTATTCACGAAGGATTTACGATTGAAGAGTTAATATACTGGAAAATATAAAAGAGATCGGGAAAAGTTAGTGAACTTTGTGAGTAAAACAGCATTAGTGCAAGGTTCGGTCGCAACTCTGCAATGTTCTACTCCATCACCGCAAGGTTCTCTCAAGTCTACTTAATATTTCATGCTCTCTGCAACACTAAGCACCTTCTGCGCAATACTTTCCGAGTTATGCGCAACACTTGTCCACGTCACTGCAACACTTCCCGAGCACTGCGCAAAACTTGTCCACGTCACTGCAACACTTTCCGAGTTACACGCAACACTCCCAAAGTTTTTCACAACACTTACTTCCATCTCCGCAACAGTGTCATTTCCCGTAACACTACATCCCATCCACATCCACGGTCTCCACATCTGTCCCTCCTAAAAGACAAACCCACACTAAAAGGGTGTAGCTCACGGGCTACACTCTTTTAGTTAATCCATTGTTCCATAATTGTTACTTCTTTGTTCGTAGCATCTAGCTTTACCTTGCGACCAATTGGCATCGTTAGCATCGGATGAGTGTGACAGCAGTCGAAGTCTGCTAGGATAGGGATGTTTAGGTCCCCAATGGTTTCTAAGAGAATGTCGTATGGTTGTCTTGCCGTTTCGGAATCATCAAATAGCTCATGCTTCCCTAAAATAATGCCTCCGACTCGGTCGAAAACGCCATTGACCTTCAATAAATTGAAGTTTTTTTCTACTATGGAGGCTGATTTCATGGTGTCCTCAATCATTAGGATATCGCCTTCTTTAATGCTTGGCATATAGGGGCTTCCCCAGAATCCATACATCGCGTTCAGGTTGCCACCGATGAGTCTTCCTTCGGCAATTCCTTTATTTATGCAGATCCATTGGTTGTCTCGCTGCTCTTTATCCTTTGTTTTATCCTCCCAATTGGCCATTTCGTCTGTCCAATACGGAGGAGTTGGAATAATGTATGGAGCTTGTTGCTGCTCGATTAGCATTTGAGAGAAGTAATCATATGTATAATCGACGAAAGGCTCAAATTCTCCAAAGGAAGGAACGAGTGCAGGTCCATAAAAGGTTGGTATTTCTGTCTTGGCATAGAGCGCCAAAAGGACGGCTGTTGCATCAGAATAACCGATTACTATTTTTGGATCCTTCTTAAATGCTTCATAGTCTATGTATGGAAGAATTGCATTCGAGTTCGTACCGCCAATAGTGGACATGATGCAACGGATTTCCGGATTTCGGATTAGCTCATTTAATTCCTCTGCACGATCCTTAATACTTCCTGAGCGATAGTGGTCGTGCTTTCCGGTCAAGCTTCCTTCAACTATCTCAAAACCCTTTGAGCGAATAAAAGCCTTTGACCTTTCGAAACGCTTAGGTGAGGAATAAGTAATAGGCGACGAGGGAGAATAAATTCCAATTTTATCTCCTTTTTCTAATCTGTTTAATAATGTCATTTAACTTCCACTCCTTTATACATACTATAAAAGAAATATAGAACGCTAACTATAACTTTTTTAAAATTTAGACAAGTATTTACAATTATATTTGGAAAAGAGTATATTTAAATGAAAATGAAGAAAATGGATGTGAATGAATAATGTTACATATTAAAGAGGCTATATTAATAGAAAAGGACGGTTTTTATATTAGTACGGATAAGAGTTTATTAGATATAGACGTCATTTATAATTTTTTAACGAATGATTCCTACTGGCTCAAAGGAGTAACAAAAGTTTTGGTCGAGGCCTCCATTGAGAACTCAATTTTATGCTATGGAATTTATGAAGGAAATCCTACATCTGGAACAGCGAAACTGGTCGGATTTGCTCGAGTAGTTTCTGACTTGGTTAGACATTCATGGCTAGGGGATGTTTTTGTTCTACCTGATTACAGAGGGAGAGGGCTTAGTAAATGGCTAATGAGCATTATTGTGAACCATCCATATTTGAAGGGGACAAACTTCCATCTGGCAACTAAGGATGCGCATACCTTGTATGAACAATATGGATTTCAGCCATTAGAAAGCATAGAAAAGAGAATGGCTAGACCACATGATTGGGATGCCATTCATGCGGCCTATAACAGTGTAAATAAAGGTTAGTAGAGATGTGAAAACGCTGGTTAGTTGGTAAACAAATCATTTTGCTCTTTCCCATCATTATTATTTACTCCTTCTTTAAAGCTCTGATATTAATTTGTAACAACCTTTGATTTATTTGGGGGTTACTTCGTCCATACTTTTTATATAATAAGAGGAGACGAAAACAGAAGGAGCTCACTTAGATATGCAGTTAGCAATAACATTTAGTATATTGGCGATTAGTATCGTTTTATTTATAAGCAATCGAATTCGAGCAGATTTAGTGGCGCTACTGGCACTATTGGCATTTGTTATTACGGGTGTATTAGACCCTTCAGAGGCGCTTGCAGGGTTTTCTAACTCCGTTGTAATTATGATTGCAGGATTATTTGTCGTTGGAGCAGGAATTGTAAGAACGGGACTAGCCCAAAGCGCAGGTAATCTTTTACTCAAGTGGTCTGGAAAAAGTGAACAAAAATTATTTATTTTGCTGTTACTTATTACAGGAAGTGTTGGGGCTTTCATGAGTAATACAGGAACGGTTGCATTAATGCTACCAATTGTCATCAGTATTGCAATCAGCATCAATAGCAGTCCGTCCAAGTATTTAATACCACTTTCTTATATAAGTAGTTTATCGGGTTTGCTAACCTTAATAGCGACACCGGCGAACCTGATTGTTAGTCAAGTGCTTGTTGACAATGGCTATGAAAAGCTTGGTTTCTTTGAAATAACTCCAGTTGGTGTGATTGCTATTATTGTAGGTATCTTATACTTTGTTGTGGCAAGAAATTGGGTTCTACCAAGAGCAAGTAAGAAGGATGCAGTCAGAGATGGTCATAAGCTTTCACCTAAACAGCTAGCTGTCGATTATGAGCTTGGGGGCAATCTGCATCGCTTGAAGGTTCCTGAGCATTCTCTAATGATTGGAAAGAAATTAACGGATTTAAAGCTACCTGCGAAATATCATTTAGCTATTTTAAAGATTGATCGTAAATCGATGGAAGGGATTAATCTTTTGCCAATGACGTACCAAGAGATGGCAGGTCCTCTAAGTACGATTCAGGCGAAGGACGTTCTCTATATTCAAGGTTCTTTGACAAACACCGAGGATTTGGCAAAGGATTATTTGCTGGAAGTGGATGATGACGATTCGATGCCAGACTTGCTAGTTTCTAAGCAGCTTGGAATTGCAGAGGTATTATTGACTCCACATTCTAGTCTGATTAATGAAACAGTTGCAAGCATCGGCTTCCGTGAAAAATATAATCTAAATATATTGGGGATAAATCGTAAGGGTGACTATGTATTGAGTGAGATGGCAAACGTACGACTGCGATTTGGAGATGCCTTGCTTATTCAAGGAGCCTGGGAGGAAATTGAGCTTTTAGCCAAGGCAACAAATGACGTAGTAGTGGTAGGACAGCCAAAAGAACACGCAAGTATGGCAGCAGCAAGCGGAAAGGCCCCTATTGCAGGAGCAATTATGGTGCTAATGATTGTATTGATGATTTCAGAAATATTCCCTGCCGTAATTTCTGTTTTAATAGGAGCAGTATTAATGGTCGTAACAGGATGCTTGCGTAATATGGATGATGCTTACGGGAAGATGAACTGGGAAAGTATTATTCTTATAGCAGCTATGCTACCTATGGCTACAGCTCTAGAAAATACAGGTGGTATGGTCATTCTGTCTAAAGGAATAATTGACCTCCTTGGTGGTTTAGGTGCATTGGGTGTATTGGCAGGTATTTATTTTATTACAATGGTATTTGGTCAGTTTATAAGTAACACAGCCACCGCCGTTCTTTTTGCTCCAATTGCAATGAATGCAGCACTTAGTATGGGTGCAAATCCTTATACTTTCTTAATAGCCATTGCTGTTTCATCTAGTATGGCGTTCGCAACACCTGTTGCGTCTCCGACTAATGCTTTAGTGATGACAGCCGGAGGTTATAAATTCTTCGATTTTGTAAAGGCAGGTATTCCTTTACAGTTAGTCATGTTCATCGTCATGATGATTTTTATTCCTATTTTCTTCCCACTGTAACATGGTAAAATACCCTTATATAGAAATTTTTTCAAATAGGGGGTATGAAGATGAATATGCCAACGCATATTTTAGCTGCAGGCGGAATTGTAGAAGATGAAAAAGGCAACATTCTTTTAGTGAAAACAGAGCATGGTGGATGGGTTTATCCAGGGGGGCAAATCGAAAACGGAGAAAATGTTATCGAAGGCTTAATCCGAGAGGTAAAAGAGGAAAGCGGTATAGATGTGAAAGTATTAACGCTATACGGTGTATATTCCAACACAGGAACCTACAAATGGCATGATGGGGTAACAGATGTTCCGACTAAAATCATGATGGATTTTGTTTGTAAGCCAATTGGTGGAAGTCTTTGTACCTCTGAAGAAACGTCTGAGGTAGCATGGGTGCCGAAGAATGAGGTACTAAGTATGATTACTGCAGATGCAATTCGGTTAAGATATCAAGCTTATCTAGAATTCGAAGGAAAAGTAATTTACAAGGAATATGTAACCAACCCAACCTTTGAATTAAAACTAAATAGATATATTTAATGATTAGCATATTTTTTTGAGTTGATGTTTGTTGAAATTGTTTTAAAACATCAGTCAGCGATAGCTAAAATAAATTTACATTTCTATAAAAATTCTAGAGCAAACCTTTATCTGGTTTGCTCTTTTTGTTTTTTTGTATAGAGAAGGGGTATAAAAATAGAAACATCTTCCTTTTATTCGTCTGCTGAATATGATATAAATAAAAGTGTTAAAACAAAGTAAACAACTTGGTTTAATATACTTATTAAAAGGGGTTTTAACGAATGGGTAGAGAATTTGTAGATATTTTTGATGGATGGGCAGATTCATACGAGGCTTCGGTGTCAGGAAAGGATCCTGAGTATCGTGATGTTTTTGAAGGCTATGACACTATTTTAAATGAAGTAGTCAATCGTGTTTCTGGGAATTCTATCGTTGAATTTGGTACAGGAACTGGTAACTTGACAGCAAAGTTAGTTGAAAAAGACTTTTCTGTCATTGGCATCGAGCCGAACGAAAAAATGAGAGAGATGACAGCAGAACGTTTCCCAAAAAGAGAAATAATTGATGGTGACCTATTACAGTTTGAAATAGGGAAATCTCATGTGGATTCTATTGTCAGCTCTTTTGTATTTCATCACCTGACGGATGAAGAAAAAGGAATGGCTCTAAAGCTATATTCAGCGCTTCTGAAGGAAAATGGCAAGGTCGTGTTTGCGGATACCGCATTTATCACAGAGGAAGCAAAGCAGGACCAGATAAAAAAAGAAAGATCTAGAAATTTTCATAATGTAGCGGATGATTTAGAACGAGAATACTATACGACCATTCCAATTTTAACGAAATTATTTGAAGAAGCAGGATTTCAGGCACACTTCTCGAAGATGAATGATTATGTCTGGATCATGGACGCAACGAAAAAATAAGGAGCGAATAATGATGAAAAAAATGAACGTAGAAAGCTTTAACCTAGACCATACAAAAGTAGTCGCACCATTCGTACGCCTAGCAGGAAAAAAAGAAGGTATCAATGGAGATGAAATATACAAATATGATATCCGATTTAAACAACCAAACAAAGAGCATATGGAAATGCCGGGATTGCACTCACTTGAGCATCTGATGGCTGAAAATATTCGCAATCATACGGAACAAGTGGTCGATTTAAGTCCAATGGGCTGTCAAACAGGATTTTACCTCTCTGTGATCAACCATGAGAATTACGATGAAATTTTAGAAATTCTTGAAAAAACATTAGAGGATGTTCTTCAGGCGACCGAGGTCCCAGCTTGTAATGAGGTACAGTGTGGATGGGCTGCAAGTCATAGCTTAGAAGGGGCAAAAGAAATTGCTTCTGAAATGCTAGCGAAAAAAGACGAATGGCGACAAATTTACAAAGAGGAAGCATAAATGAATATTTATCGAAATGTCCAGGAGTTAATAGGAAATACGCCACTAATAGAAATAACAAACATTTCAATTCCAAACAATTGTCGTATTTTTGCAAAATTAGAATACTTAAACCCTGGAGGAAGCATAAAGGATCGATTAGGTTTGTCTTTAATAGAGGATGCCGAGAAATCAGGTAGACTTGTGCCGGGTGGGACGATTGTTGAGCCTACAGCTGGAAATACAGGGATAGGACTTGCACTCGCTGCCATTGGAAAGGGATATAATGTTGTATTTGTCGTTCCAGAAAAATTCAGCCAAGAAAAGCAAACGCTGATGCGGGCGCTAGGTGCAGATGTCATCAATACGGATACATCATTGGGTATGCAAGGAGCCATTAATAAAGCTCAGGAGTTGGTAGAGAAAACAGCTAATGCATTTTCACCGTCGCAGTTTTCCAATCCAGCTAACCCGAACACTTATGTTCAAACTCTGGGCCCAGAGCTTTGGAGGGATTTAGAAGGTCAAATCGATGTGTTTGTGACAGGTGCTGGTTCAGGAGGTACCTTTATGGGTACTTCCATCTTTTTAAAGCAACGGAATGAAAAAATAAAAACAGTAATTGTTGAGCCAGTTGGATCCATCTTGAATGGAGGAGAAGCTGGTTCTCATACAACGGAAGGTATCGGTATGGAATTTTTACCGAAGTTTATGGATTCATCCTACTTCAATGCAATTCATACTGTAAGTGATAAGAATGCCTTTTCCGAGTTACGTAGACTATCGAAGAAAGAGGGTTTACTGGTTGGAAGTTCCTCTGGCGCAGCATTCTATGCAGCCATTAAGGAAGCGGAGGTAGCTAAAGAAGGAAGCCATATCGTAACCATCTTCCCAGATTCTAGCGAACGATATTTGAGTCAGAAGGTATATGAATTATTCAAGGAGGAATAAAATATGCGCGCAAAAACAAAGCTTATTCATGCAGGGATCGTTGGAGATGAAGCAACAGGGGCAGTGTCTACACCGATTTACCAAGTAAGTACGTATAAGCAAGAGGCAGTAGGTAAATTTAAGGGATTCGAATATTCACGTACTGGTAATCCGACTCGTCATGCATTAGAAGTCTTGATTAGTGATTTAGAGGGAGGGGTAGCAGGTTTTGCTTTTTCTTCAGGCATGGCAGCAACAAGCTCTATAATGATGCTCTTTAGCAAGGGAGACCATGTGATATTAACAGATGATGTTTATGGTGGGACTTTTCGAGTTATTTCTAAAGTATTGAACCGTTTTGGAATTGACGCAACATTCGTCGATACTGGAGACCTTGCCAATGTGGAGGCTGCTATTACAAATAATACAAAGGCTATTTTCTTAGAAACCCCAACAAATCCTTTGCTTAAGATTACTGACATAGAGGCAGTCGCAAAATATGCAAAGGAGAAAGGGCTGTTAACTATTGTTGACAACACGTTCATGACACCTTATCTCCAACAACCAATTTCTCTTGGTGCCGATATTGTTGTGCATAGTGCTACAAAGTATTTAGGCGGTCATAGTGACGTAGTGGCTGGCCTAGCTGTAGTTAATTCTGAAGAGTTAGCTAACGAACTGCATTTTGTTCAAAACTCAGTTGGAGCAGTATTAGGTCCACAAGATTCATGGCTATTGATGCGTGGTATTAAAACATTAGGGCTACGCATGGAAGAGCACAATGAAAGTGCCCAGCGAATTGCAGAATTTTTAAATGAGCATGAGGCGGTTGGGAAAGTATTTTATCCTGGACTCTCTACCCATTCAGGGCATGAACTAATGAAAAAACAAACTACTGGCTTTGGAGGAATGATTTCCTTTGATGTCGGAAGTGCTGAAAAGGCAGATGAACTTTTAGCGAAGCTTCAATACTTTACACTGGCCGAAAGTTTAGGAGCAGTTGAGAGTTTAATCTCTGTGCCTGCTCGTATGACTCACGCATCAATACCGAGTGACCGCAGAGCAGAATTGGGCATTACCGATGGGTTAGTTCGTATTTCTGTAGGCATCGAGGATGTAGAGGATTTAATTGAGGACTTAGAGCAAGCATTAGCTTAAGTAAATAAAAAAACACACCACCTTTGTTATGAACTGCCCCGTAAAAGTTAGACACTAATCTAATTTTTACGGGGTTTTTTTATAGCACTTTGCCAAGAAATTAATTAAATTATAATTTTAGAAAATATTGCATATATAATTGTTCTCTTCTTAATTGTTCGTATGTCTTCATAAAAATAGGTGTTATGAAATTAACTCAAGTATGATGAAGGAATTTTATATCATAATAATACGAGAGACTTTATAGTTTCCCTACTATATTGAAATAATGTTTTATGAGTTTAGTTTAGGGAATTTAATAAGTGAAAGCTAACGTAAGAAGGGAGTTATGTATATGAGTACAAGTAAGACAGCAATCATTACAGGTGGCGGTGGCGGGCTGGGTCGAGCAACAGCCTTAAAACTTGCAGAGTCAGGCGTCAATATTAGCATTATTGATGTGTCAGAGGAGCAAGGGAACGAAACTGTTCGTTTGATTGAAGAAAAAGGAGCTAAGGGCATCTTTATCAAGGCAGATGTTACTAATGCTGAAGAGGTTAAGCAGTACGTAGACAAAACAGTGAGCACCTTTGGCTCGGTAGATATGTTCTTTAATAATGCAGGAATCTCAGGGCCAGGTAAAAAATTCTTGGACAATTCGATTGAGCAAATTGATCTTGTTTTGGATATTAACTTAAGAGGTGCCTTATACGGCCTATATTACGTACTACCGGAAATGATTAAAAATGGGGAGGTAGCATAGTTAATACTTCCTCTACGGCTGGATTGGTAGGACAGGACAGTGTAGTAAGTTATTCAGCAACAAAGCATGGTATAGTCGGTGTTACCAAATCTTTAGCAGCCGAATATGCAAATCAGGGAATTCAAATTAACGCAGTAGCTCCAGGATCTACTGAAACCCCTATGGTTAAACAATATAGAGAAATGAATCCAGATGTATTTAAGGCAGTTTCCGCTACAATTCCACAACGTCGTTTAGGACAACCAGAGGAAGTTGCTGAATTGGTTTCCTTTTTATTGATGAGCGAGGCTAAATACATTAATGGTGCTGTCGTACCAATTGATGGAGGATTTACTGCTATCTAGGTAACTTATTTGGACAATTGCATACTATAACATTAAGGCATACCGCTTATGTGGTATGCTTTTTAAATTCAAGAACATCTGTATCTTAAACGCCTTAAGATCAGCAACATCACTGTTCGGCAAACAGGAAGACATACTAATTAAGAGTATTCGAGTCAACAGCACTTTACCGGTAAAGCACTAACATTTATTAATATGTAATTGTAGTGGCAGGCATCAAATCCATCGGTATAAATCCGCGCGTAGAAAGCATTTATCACAAGAGAATCTGAATTTTCTTTTACATGCAACGGGCATTTAATACAATTTAATCTAAAATGAAAAAGGAATAGGTCCTAGCCCATTCCCTTTTTTAGAAGTATAAAAAAGAAGTATTACCAGAAAAAAGCCCCAGCTAAAGCAATTCCAGTAATTGCACCTAATGCAATACCGTAACCAAATCCTGGTCCGAATCCCCAGCCCCAACCTAAACCATATCCTCCAAAGTTATTGTTAGGCCGAATCCATACCATATCCCGATCAACCTTTGTAATTTGTCCTACATGTGTTCTACCTTGGTTGTCCGTAATTCTTACTCTTTTTCCATGGTATCTACAGCATAAATCATATGTTTGTGATTGATTCATTTTTTGTCCCCCTCTCTCAAAAAATTACATACAAGTATGTTCTATAACATATGCCGTATGGAAGTTTTCACAGTAGACAATCGTCTATGAATACTAGGCTTAATAGTTTTAAGATTTATACAAAACCTGAAATGATAATAGGAAATGAGAAAGGAATGATAGGTTGGCTGTTATCAAAACTTCTAGTTGGTTATATGAATTTATTGAATCCTGCGAAAAAGAAGAGAGGAAAGATGTCTATCAGCTTCAGGGTGAATTTCTATGTGAGCCACTGATGGATATTTTCCCTAAGACAAATAGAGAAGCAATTCATTATGAACTTCTACGATTTGGATTATTTGAACCAAACGAATGGCAGGAAGTGAAAAGCATTGTAGAAAAAATGGAGGAAAGGAAAGTATGGGAGCTAGTAAATAATGAATATAAGCAGTTAAGAAAACTGTGGAATGGTCCCAAGGTGCCGATTTATATCTTCCCTATTAAAATAAGAGGCACAGGCCAGGCAAGAGAGCCCTTACCAGTTAAAAATGGCGTGGCCTATAAAAAGGCATTGTTTTTATTTGTGTCTAAGGATCTTTCTGATGAGGAAATCAAAGCTTCCCTGGTACATGAATATAATCATGTTTGCAGGCTCCAATTTTTGAACCTTTCTCCTTTAAAAACAACCTTGGAGGATTCTCTCATAATTGAAGGTCTGGGGGAATATGCAGTAAAAGAGGTTTGTGGAGCAAAAAGGTTAGCCCCATGGATTGAACTCTATTCACACGATGAAGCACTAGAAATATGGAAAAAGCATTTTATTCCCTCTTTAAAAGTAAAGGATATAAAAAATCATCAGATCTTTCTATTTGGCCAACCTAGAAGTCCCTTTCCAAAATGGATAGGGTATCATATTGGCTTTCATTTAGTAGATTCCTTTGTAAAAAAACAGGGGCCATTCCCAAACGGGGAACTATACCGGAAAACAGCAAAGGAAATTATTGCAGGATCTAGTTTTTCAATTAAAGGTTAATAGATATCTATAGACGACATCTAAAAATCCGGTAGCCTACTACGTCACTATATTCATTTAGAAATTGGTTATGCTCATCCCAAAGATCATAAAGTGACATATCTATTTCGCTGGATGGATTTATGTCGTCGATGTCTATTTGTTCCATATTGACTGGAGGCTCAAGCATTTCAATATGCTGAAATCCTGCCTTTTGCAAACAATCTTTCCACTCTTCCTCACTAAATAGCTGTTGAACGCCATAGAGCTCCTTCACTTTCTCCTTTACTTGCTCCGAAAGATTGGAGGTGCCAGTCATTTCACTCAATAGTAGCCTGCCATCCTTCTTTAGCATTCGAGCTATTTCACTTAAGGTATTGCCTATGTTAGTAAATACAAGGACTGATTCGGAAATAATGACATCATAAGAATTCTCTTCTAAATTTAAGTGTTCGATATCCCCTTCGATTAAATGAATGGTACCCTCCAGTAAATCCAAACGCTCCCGAGCTTTTTTTATCATAAGTGGATGGTTATCAACAGCTGTTACACTGCAACCATACTTAGTAGACAAAAAAGCAGAGGTTTTTCCTGTTCCACAACCAATATCTAAAACAGACTCAGACGCTTGAATTTTCTCTTTTCTTAAAAGAAATTGTGTTAATCCAAACCCACCTGGATGAGCACTTCCAATTCCAAAATATGATAGTAAATCTAGGTATTTGTTTGACATGAAGCAACCTCCCGTTTTCATTATAAATAGCATATGCGTCAAATAACTAATTAGCTAGGTAGATTAAAGGGAAAATAACGTATAAAGGAGAATAACATAAGAAAGTAAATAGAAATAGGAGATTCCTCAAATGGAGAATGGACTAGAAAACAACACCATATACTTAACTGAAATGACAGATGGCTTTCTCATGGATATTCATGGTTATGCATCTAACGAAGAGGTTTGCAAATACCAGCCTTGGGGACCAAATAGTATCGAAGACACTAAAACTTACTTGAAGGAAGTCTTAGCTGACGTTATGAAAGATAAAAGAACTAGGTATGTGTTTGCTGTTGTAGAAAAGACAAGTAATAAGATGATTGGAGCTGGAGAACTATTTCATGTAGATTACGCCAATAAGAATGGAGAAATGGGCTATATAATACATCCAAACTTTTGGGGTAACGGTATAGCTACACAGGTTGCGCATTTACTACTTGATTTTGGATTTAAAGAGCTGAAGCTAAACCGTATTTCTGCTACTTGTGATGTCCGAAATATTGCATCAGAAAAGGTTTTAAAGAAAGTAGGTATGATACAGGAAGGATTATTAAGAGAAAATATTTTATTGAAGGACGGCTGGAGAGACTCTTTTCTCTATAGCAGTTTGAGCCGGGATAGGATGACAAAATAATAGGGGGGATTTGATGGCAGATGTTTTTCAAACGTCCGTAGAACAGTTCACACAAGTGCATGATGACTTTATTCAAGCATGGAATGTAGCAATGTCTACCGGTAAAACTGAAGGTCTTGAAATTATGACTCAAAATTACTATGTTACTTTTTTTAATGGTCATGTTGAAAGGCCAGAGTTCTTTGACCGTCCAGAAGCTGTACAGGGGATGAGGGAGTCAGTGGAAGCCTTACAGGGCGCCAAAAAAAGATTTGAACATCGAATTATTAGACAGCGTGATGCAGGTAGGTTCGTAGTATTTTATGAGATGATTATTGAAAAGAACGGACAAGAGTTAACTCGTTTTTTTACGTTAGAGGATTGGGAAGAGATAAAGGGACAATGGTTGTTGACACGAGAAATTACGGAGCATATTTGAGGTAAGCACTCTCTTCAGTAAGAAGAGAGTGTACTCTTGAAAATACTAATTATTTTTAATTTGAAAATTCGACATATTTAAACTTTTATTTTGCATAAATTTACTATTGTATAATTATACATAAAGGCATATATTATATAAATATTAGAAAAATCCATTAGCTAATAAATATTTAAATATATATTCTATGATTCTATCTGGAAAATGATAGTAGAAGAAAAGCGAAGGTGAGCAATATGAGTAATTGGTTGAATTTATATGATAATATGGAAGACTTTCTGGCACCTAGTATGGCAAAGGACCATCCTAATATCCCAATAGTCAAGGAAGAAGGCTGTTATTATTTTGGTGCAGACGGTAAAAAATATTTAGATTTTACTTCAGGTATAGCCGTAACGAATACTGGGCATCGTCATCCTAAAATCGTTCAAAGCATCAAGGATGCTGCCGATCAATTAGTACATGGTCCGTCAGGTGTCATCATGTATGAATCCATTCTCCAGCTTTCCAAAAATCTTGGTGAAGTGTTGCCTGGAGATTTAGATTGTTTCTTTTTTGCAAATAGCGGAACCGAAGCTATTGAAGGGGCTTTAAAGCTAGCGAAGTTTGTCACTGAAAGACCTTATGTGGTTTCGTTTACAGGCTGTTTTCATGGACGTTCACTTGGTGCATTAAGCGTTACAACATCCAAAAGCAAGTATCGGAAATTTTTACAGCCATCGCATTTATCCTACCAAATTCCTTATGCAGACGCGAAGAGCTGTCCAGAGGGTATGGACCCGGAAGTATACTGTGTAGAGCAGTTAGAAAAAGATTTCAAGCGGCTCTTTAAGCATCAGGTAACTCCTGAAGAGGTTGCATGCGTTATTTTAGAACCAGTTCTAGGCGAGGGCGGCTACATTATCCCTCCTAAATCTTGGGTAAAGAGAATCCGAGAGATATGTGATGAACATGGAATACTATTAATATTTGATGAAGTTCAAACTGGATTTGGTCGAACTGGTGAATGGTTTGCTTCCCAATATTTTGGAGTAACTCCCGATATCATGGCCATCGCTAAAGGAATCGCCTCTGGGCTGCCACTTAGTGCAACTGTTGCTTCTAAAGAGTTAATGAAGAAATGGCCAATTGGTATGCATGGAACTACTTTCGGTGGAAATCCGATAGCGTGTTCTGTGGCATTGACCACATTAGAAATTTTTCACGAGGAAAACTTAGTTGAAAACTCTAAAGTGGTAGGGGCGTATGCAACGAAGAAATTAAATGAGCTAAAAGCAAAATACGCGATAATTAGTGATGTTCGCTCTGTCGGCTTAATGATCGGAATTGAAATCTCTAACCTTGAAACAGGAGAGCCAGATGGACAGGCAGTCATGAAAATTCTCGATTACGCATTAGAGGAAGGCGTGCTCTTCTATCTCTGTGGAAACGTGGGCGAAGTTATTCGTATGATTCCTCCATTAACAGTAACAAAGGAACAAATTGATGATGGATTAAAAATGCTTGAAAAAGCAATTATTCGATATACAAATGAAACAAAATAAAATAGAAAAAGGAGTAACAATCATGAAAAATAAATTACTTTTAGTTATATTAGCAATGATTATAGCAATTCTAGCAGCATGTGGAACAAAAGAGGATACGGCGAAAGATTCTGGTAATGCATCATCTCCTTCAGAAGAAAAACAAGTTTTAAAAATGGGTACTTCAGCTGATTATCCACCATTTGAATATGTAGACACTGCAAAAGGTGAAGAAATTATCGGTTTTGATATTGATCTAGCAAATTTAATCGGGGAAAAACTAGGATATGAGATTGAAGTGGAAAACATCGATTTTAACGGTTTAATCCCAGCGATTCAAGCAGGTAAATTAGACTTCGTATTATCAGGAATGACACCAACAGAGGAACGCGACAAAGTAGTTGACTTCTCTGTTCCTTATAACGAAACAGTGCAAATGGTCGTAACTAAAAAAGATAGTGGCATTAAATCAGTGGAAGATTTAGCTGGTAAAACAGTTGGTGTTCAAATTTCATCTATTCAAGAAGAGCTAGCGAATGAAGTAGCGCAAACAGTAGATATGAAAGTGGAGAGCCGCAACTTAATACCAGAGGTTATTCAAGAATTAATGACAAAGCGTTTCGATGGTGCAATCATTGAAGATATTGTTGCAGAAAACTATGTAAAGCGTAATGATGACCTTACATTCTTCCCAGTAGTAGTAGATGAAATCGATTATAAGGCAGCTGTATTTCCAGAAGGCAGTGAACTTAAAGAGAAATTTGATAATGCTATCAATGAGCTAATTGAAGAAGGAAAAATTGATGAGCTTAGAGAAAAATGGTTTGTAGTAGAAGCAGAATAATTTAGCATAAAAAATATAATAGTTAGATAGAAAGGAGGGTAACGATATGTTAGATTTTTCTGCAGTCGTTCCCTCTATTCCTTATATTGCAAAAGGAATAGGTGTTACACTTCAAATAGTTGTTGGAGCCACAATTATCGGATTAGTTTTAGGTATTTTATTGGCTCTATGTAAAATTGGTAAAATTACCGCATTGAGATGGTTTGCAGACTTTTATACGTCCATTTTTCGAGGAACTCCACTCGTTTTACAATTGATGATTATTTATTATGCAATTCCTCAGCTTTTTGATATTAATATTGAGCCAATGCCTGCAGCAATAATTGCATTTGGTTTAAACTCTGGTGCGTATATCTCAGAGATTATTCGTGGAGGTATCAATGCTGTTGATAAAGGCCAGTTGGAAGCTTCATTAGCTTTAGGCATTCCATACGCAAAGATGATGAAGGATATTATCCTGCCACAAGCTATGAAAAATATCATGCCTGCTCTTATGAATGAATTTATAACTTTAACGAAGGAATCTGCAATTGTAACAGTGATCGGGGCTTTAGATATAATGCGTCGTGCTTATGTCGTTGGTGGTTCTTCTTATCGTTATTTAGAGGCATTAATGATTGCCGGAGTGATGTACTATATTCTTACACTTATTTTATCATTCCTTGGCAAGAAGCTAGAAAAGAGGATGAGTAGAAGTGATTAAAGTAGAAAAATTATATAAATCATTTGGAAAAAATGAAGTCTTAAAGAACATTTCCACGGAAATAAAGGAACAGGAAGTAATTGCAATCATTGGACCATCCGGTTCTGGTAAGTCTACCTTTTTGCGTTGCTTGAATCTTTTAGAAATCCCAACAAGCGGTGTTATTAGTATTGGAAATGATGTCGTGACGGATAAAAAAACAAATATTATGAAGGTACGTGAAAATGTAGGAATGGTCTTTCAGCATTTTTATCTGTTTCCTCATAAAACGGTATTAGAGAATCTAACTTATGCACCAATGCAGGTTCAAGGGAAATCAAAGGCAGAGGCGACAGCCACTGCTGAGGACCTTTTAAGAAAGGTTGGACTCTTTGAGAAACGTTCAGAATATCCAAATCGCTTGTCAGGAGGACAAAAGCAACGTGTAGCTATTGCCCGTGCCTTAGCGATGAACCCTTCTGTGATGCTATTCGATGAACCGACATCTGCCCTAGACCCAGAGATGGTAAAAGAGGTTTTGGCGGTTATGAAGGATTTAGCTGAATCAGGAATGACGATGATTATCGTGACACACGAGATGAACTTTGCCAAAGAGGTAGCAGATCGTATTTTATTTTTGGATGGTGGAGTATTAGTAGAGGACACACCACCAAATGAATTCTTTAGTTCTCCAAAATCGGAGCGTGCAAAAGAATTCCTAGAAAAGGTTTTATAAGAAAATATGTATTCAAACGGCAGCAAGCTCAATAATTTGGAGCTTGCTGTCTTTTTTAGCATTAATAAATTGCAAGGATGACTGAAAAAGGTATTAGCGCTGTATTTGTAGAATTAAAGAGAATATTGTTATACATAAACTGAGTAGCTGTTAGATAGGGAAGAGTAATAATGGGAGGTAAAATGTGGAAAATAAATGTATTTTTGATGTTCTAACCTTTGATATAGATAGGGGTAATTATGAGGGAAAAGTCGAAATACAGAAAGGTTATTTTATAGATGTAACTATATCTGTTGAGTCATTTGATAAAGATTTAGTATTTGAAGTAGCTGAAAATACCTTTGAAACAATAAAAGTCTCTGAGGAATTATATAAAGAAAAAATAGCAGAGGATTTACTGCAGCTACATAACGAAGTGTGGAATGAAGGAAGAATGACCAATAAGGATGAATTTAAAAAACGAATTAAAATGCAGGGAATGTTAATCTTTTGTGAGGGAAACGCAGAATTATATTATGACGATGGAGACTTATTTTGGGGACACACGATAGTAGTAGATATTGATGAGAACGGTTTATATCAAGATGCTCAAATTTTTGGATGAGATTAATTTGTTGTTGGGCGAGATGAATAAATAACTGAGAATAGAGGTTACATATGGAGGTTTTCGATAATATTAATTTAGAAAAGATACCTACAAATATAAGGATAAATGTTTTAGATAAGCAGGTAGATTTACCAGGAGAAATAAGAACAAAAATAAATCAATACTGGGAGAATATTAACAGAAAAGGCATATTCAATCGAGGAAAGGTTTTTAGTATTGAACGAGTTCAAGAGAATGAAAAGAATCTACTTATTTCCCTTACCCATACTGATTATGCCCATTTTCTTTATAGTAGGAAAATGGAATTACAATCTCAGTATGACTGTATTGTTGTCTACCCCGCTACACTCATCCTTACTTCGGACCAATATATAGTTTTTGGTCATATGAATGAAGGAACAGCTAATCCAGATAGAATTCAATTTGCCGCTGGTGGATTAGACGAAAATGATTTAGAAGAAGGGTATATCAATATACATAAAAACATTGAAAGGGAGATTCAAGAAGAGCTAGGCATTGACCTAACTAAAACGAAATGTAAATCTCCATTAAGACCATGGTTGATCAAACGCGGAGGAAAATCATTGGTTTTACTATATCAAGTAACTATAGATTTAACCTCTAAAGAAGTAAAAGAAATACATGAAAAATACAAAAATGATTTATATAGTTTAGGGAGTACTCCAGAGTTTAAGAGACTAGAAACTATAAAATATAACCGTACGGAGTTAACTAGATTGTTGTTAAGTGAACATCCAAAGGCCGATTATATAGACCCACTTTGTACGTATTTACTAAAACATTTATAAAAATAACAAGCTCTGAACATGAAAATAGTAAATGTTGAAGTTTGGAGTTAACGACCCACATAATCCTTTAAAAAATAGTAGAAGCACCTTCATTCACTTATTTGGATGATGGTGCTTCTTTTTTTTAGCTTACTCGACTATTTCAACTTGTGTCTGACGTTTTTTAGCTAACAGCATCCCGAAAAGGAAGGTCATGAAAATAACTCCCATAACAGTAATGACAATGCAGCGAAGGATATAATCAGAGTCCATGGCAAAAATCACATCTTTGCGGAACCAGTTTTGGAAAGGTAGACCAAACCCTAGGAGAACAGCGAAGAATAGGAGTTTAGTCCAAATGCTTTTCCCCTTCATTTTTTTGATAGCACTATTCACTAATAAACGCAGTAAAGCTAGCCCTAATCCTACACAAAAGAATATCATTAGATAAGACACTATGTCGTCATTGGTAATTACGGCTGCAAGGATCAATCCAATAGTTATAATTAATGAACCAAACATAAAAATATATTTTTTATTCATTTTACATTCTCCTTTACTTAATTACCGAACAATGTGTTGTCTATTTGCTTTATTATCATATAAAAACAGGATAATGAAAGCAATCGACAGATTTTTAGAAACTGTTCAGTGGTTAGTAGGAAGACCTTCGTATAGATGTATGGATGTTGATTTTGGAAGTTGGGGTAGCAAAAAAAAGAGAGCTTTGACGGTAGTCATTGCTCTCTTTATTATTTATTTTTTATAATCTACAACGATGTAAGGCTGTAATTGGAATGGTTTAGGTGCAATATTGCGATCATTCCATTGTCCAAACCATCTTTCTAAAGGATAGAAGTAATATCCATCCTGCCAATGGTCTGATGTATCATACGGGTCAGCAAAGATGAGCATATCATCACCAATACCAGGTGTACCATTATTATCATAGCCAATGATTGCTTGCCAATGTCCGTCCCAATCTGCCCACTCAACCATAATTGGACGATCGTTGGAAAGGTGGCTAGTTAACCACTTAACAAAATAGCTATCCTTTGCATCTGAAACCCAAGCATCGGTTGTATCGCTGTTTTCAGAAGCATATAAGCTATTCCACGTGAAGGTAGCAGGTAGGTTTCCTACATTGTTTCCAGTTGCTCCATCTGTTTCTTGAATAAGATCCTCTGTTGAATAATTCACTTTATAGCTTGTCTCAACAACTTCAAAGCCTTCTAAACTAGTAAAGAAGTTGTGAAGCTGGCTAACGTCGGTTCCATATTCGGGGAAGTTATTTGCTGAACCAGGTTTAGCCCCCGGAGTGTCTAAGTCGGTCATTGCTTTCATTTGCTCGGCAATATCCATCTCCGTCATTTCCGTATATCCAAAATGATTAGCAACCATTAAAGCTGTTGCTGGACCACAAGACCATTCTGTTGTTTGCTGCATCGTTTGAAAATTTTCGATTAGTAGTAATTGATCATCTGATTTCATGTTATAAAACTCAGGTGCTTTGAAGTAACGAGACTCTGCATTGTCGCCTGCTTCTGCATAAGCATCAGCACCGCCCATTTCATCATAGTCTTCGCCTTTAATCATTGTTGGTTTAACTGCCACAGTAGTTTCGGCTGACGCTTTTGTGTCTACTTCCTTGTTAACCTCCGCTTGTAAATCTGTGTTCTCTGAGCACGCAGATAATAATAGCATTGCGGATGCTAAAACTGCTGTAAGGGTTCTTTTCATTTATCCCCATCCTTTTCATATTTTTTTGAAACACAAGAATTTATTATATAGAAAGTAGGATACAATTCAATAGATAAATTTATATTATTTTTTTACTTTATTTTGAAGTAGCTTATTAAAATAAACATGGAGAAAAATTAGTTTATATATATATTTACTTCCATTAATTAGATATGATTAAGAGAAAAAGCGTATATAAGAGGTGTAAAGGAATGCCTAAACGTATTTTATTAGTGGAAGACGATGAATCTATTTGTGAGATGGTAGAAAAGTATTTAAGAAGTGAAGGTTTTCTAATTACTACCGTAAATAACGGAGAAGCTGCAGTCCAACAAAATGTGGTGTCAGCCTATGACTTAGTTATCTTAGATATTATGATGCCAAAATTAGATGGCTTGGAAGTGCTGAGAATTATTCGTGAGAAAAGCGCTGTACCTATACTAATCATGTCAGCAAAGGATAGCGATGTGGACAAAGCATTAGGACTGGGATTAGGGGCAGATGATTATCTTGCCAAGCCTTTTTCGTTACTCGAGCTTTCTGCCAGAGTTAAGGCTGCTATAAGAAGAGCCACAAAATATTCAAAGGAGCTAAATGTAAGCGAGGATGTCCTTATAATAGGAGATTTAAAAATAGATGTTAAGAATTTTACTGTTACTAAAGGAAATGAAAATTTAAAACTAACTGCAAAAGAGTTTGCTATCTTAAAGTTATTTGCTGCCAATCAAAACCGTGTATTTACTAAACAACAAATTTATCAGCTAGTTTGGAAAGATGAATATTATGGGGATGAAAATATTATTAATGTGCATATGAGAAGGCTTCGGGAGAAAATTGAAATAGAACCCTCTAACCCAAGGTATATAAAGACTTTGTGGGGGATTGGCTATAAGTTGGAAGGTTTCTGATATGGTGCTTATATTATTTATCATAATTGCATTGTTAATTGGTCTCATTTTTTTCCAATACAAAGAAAAAAGAAACCTTACCTCTAACATTGCCTACGCACACCAAAAGCTTCAAATGATTGTTCAAGAAAACACTATAGAGAAAGTCTTGGCACATACAGAACATAAAGAGCTCATGCAATTGTTAAATATGATTAATGAGCTATTAGTTGAAAAACAAAAGGTTTTAGTAACCCATACAAGGTTAGAAGAGTCCATGAGGAAGATGCTCTCAAATGTATCCCATGATTTAAAAACACCGTTAACAGTAATTCTTGGATATATTGAAATGCTAGAAATTGACCACTCCTTAAATGAGGAGGAAAGAAGACAATTACTTCTTAAACTACATACTAAAACAAATGAAGTACTTAAAATTATTCATACATTTTTTGATTTAGCTAAAATAGAAGCGGGCGACCAGCACTACCCACTATCTAAGGTAAACATAAACGAAATATGTCGTAAGAACATTCTAATCTTCTACGATATGGTAACAGCGATGAATATGGATATTAAAATTGATATTCCAGAAGCCCCTCTTTATGCATTTGGTAATGAAGAGGCAATTGATAGGGCTTTGAACAATCTTTTATCTAATGCTCTAACATACGGTGCTGAAGGCAAGATAATTGGATTAGCTTTGAGAAATGACGAAGCTTACATCTACATTGATATTTGGGATAAAGGAAAAGGAATTGATGAATACCATGTGGATCGGGTCTTTGAAAGAACATACACCATGGAGGATTCTAGAAACAAATCCTTCCAAGGCAGTGGTCTTGGCCTAACGATTACAAAGCGACTTCTGGAAATAATGGGAGGTTCTATTCAGCTCTCAAGTATTCCTTATGAAAAGACTGTCTTTACAGCTACCTTGAAACGAATAACATATTAAAAAAGCTAGAAGAACTTAAGAAATTCGTAAGATTGTATTAATAAAAAAGAGAGGTTCATTTCCTATACTAAGGATAGTAAGAAATAGGGAGAGGGTTCTAATGTCGTATATATTGAAAACCAATCATTTGACGAAAGTATTCGAAGGAAGGGAAGTTGTATCTTCTGTTAACATGCATGTGCAAAAGGGAGAGATTTATGGGTTTTTAGGTCCTAATGGTGCTGGTAAAACAACTGTCATGAAAATGATTACTAATCTTATAAAGCCAACAAATGGGGAAATAGAGATTTTTGGTGAAAAGCTAACAGATCGGTCATATGAGGTACTTAAAAGAATCGGATCAATAATTGAGTACCCTATATTTTATGAGAAACTAACTGCTAGAGAAACATTGGATCTTCATTGTGAGTACATGGGCTTTTACGACAAGAAGGAAATAGAGAAAGTATTAGAAATGGTGAATCTTCATACAGGAGGTAAACGAGTAAAAGAGTTTTCCCTTGGAATGAAGCAACGTTTAGGAATTGCGCGTGCCATAATCACAAAGCCAGAATTGCTTATTTTAGATGAACCAATAAACGGATTAGATCCCATTGGCATTAAAGAAATGCGAGAATTATTTGAAATGCTTTGTAAGGAATATGGAATTACGATTCTCGTCTCTAGTCATATATTAGGCGAAATAGAACAATTAGCAGATACAATTGGTGTTATTAATAATGGAAAGCTAATAAAAGAAATCTCTATGAATCAGTTAGCTCAAAGTCAATCTGACTATATAGAATTGGTCGTTCAGGATGGAAAAAAAGCCGCTTTTCTATTGAGCGACAAATTACAGCTAGTTAACTTTAAAATGGTTGATGATCATTGTATTCGAATATATGAATCGTCAGTCTCTCAACAAATGATTTCCAAAGTATTGTACGAACATGATATAGAAATTGAGGCCATTAGTAAAAAAACGAGCTCATTGGAGGATTATTTCATGAAGCTTATTAATGGAGGTGTAGTAAGTGTTTAAACTGATGAAGCTAGAAATGAAAAAGTTTAAGTTGTCTTCCTACTCGCGCAGCGCGATAATTGCTAATTTTGTTATTCTCGGTTTTATGTTTCTTATTTCCTTTATATCTAAAATGGAGGGAGATACTGACTTTGTGAATTATCAGGAGGCTATAGGAGTTATCGAATCCTTTGTTCGAGCGACCTTTATCATCTTTGCCTCCACTCTAATAGCTAAGCTAATAATAGGAGAATTCAAAAAGAAAACGATTACTACTTTATTTATGTATCCAATAAGCAGAAAGAAACTTATAGCAGCAAAGCTGACAATTATAATTATTTTTACCTTTACATGGATTATTATTTCTAATGTTTTTATTACAACTGTCTACTACTTTCTAACCGTAAACTATCAGCTAATTCCAGGTTCGTTAACAGCTGACTTTTTGCAAGAACATAGTGTGAGTGTATTGATGAATGCAATTTCTGCCTCATGTATGGCGCTAATTCCGCTTTACTTTGGAATGAAGAAATATTCAATTCCCACTACTATTATCACTTCGATTTTGATAGTAATGATTGTTTCCAACAATAATGGTAGCTTTTCATTAAACGATATAATTGTAATTCCGTTATCGTTGGCAGTGATTGGCCTAACCGTTGCGTATCTTGCTATTCGAAATATTGATAGGCTGGATATAAGAGTATAAGTAAAGCTTGAGGAGTATAGTTCAAAACCAAGTCAGGGGGCTCCAAACATGAAAATCAAGCGAAGTGAGATACTCACTAACGATGACATTTGGAATGCAGTTTTAGCCGCCTATGGAAACTACTCTTTTCCGACAGAAAATGAAAAAATGAATGATTTCTATATTTTATTTAATTATTTTTGTGAGATGGAAAGCGGTGGACATGAAAGCTTACTCAATTGGTTTTCACAGCCAATCAAACAGATGGGTACTCACGAATACTTAAGACGACTGGCTATAATGTTGGAGCAGATTGGTGCTAATGATTACGCTGAGATTGAGAAGGCTTATTTGAAAGAAATGGTGAATATTTTTGAGGTAATAGAAAGCCGTGGATTTGAAGGTCCTAATTATGAAAGTCTAGAAGCAGATTTCATGAAAATAATTGAAAAAGCCGATAAGGAATATAGAAATTTAGATGAGCAGATAAATGCTCAAATATACAAATATGCCTTGATTATATATAAAGAGGTACTTGAGCTAGATAATTGATGGAAAAAGGATGGTGTGACATTGTCACAACCATCCTTTTTAATTTCTTGAAACATTGAGAATATGGAGACAAAAGTCTAAATCTGCTTGTAAATGCTTCTCCATCAACTCTTTTGCTTGTTCGGTATCCTGCTGGGAAATAGCCTTGTAAATTTCCTCATGCTCATCTATCAGTTGTGGTCGCTTATATAATACTACAGTTTTTCGGAACAAATAAATAATAGATTTCATCCGATCAATTGTTTCAATCATATGAGAATTACCACTAGAATTAACAATAATTTGGTGAAAGAGTTCATTTGCCTCCATAATTTCTTCTGGAGTTCCTTCCCTACCAACCTTAATACAGTTTGCTAAAGTCTCCAAATCTTGCTCTGGTAAATAGGTAGCTGCTGTCTTTGCAGCAAAGCCCTCTAATAGAATCCTCATTTGAAAAAGGTTCCGTAGGTCCTTTTCGGAAGGTTGAACGACTTTTTTGTTTACGATGAGGCCTTCGTTCGTTAGCTGACGAAGAGCCTCGCGAATAGGAGTGCGACTAAAGCCTGTTTCCGTAGCAAGTTTTTCTTCAACTACTTTTGTGCCTCCAGTAATTTCTCCATTTAAAATCCGATCTCTTATTTCCTCGTATGCTTGCTGGGAAGCTGTCCGACTATTTGAATGTAACATTCCCATTTAATTCACTCCTAAAGTCCATTAATTCTCTACCATAAACTTAACAAAAATAAAGAAAGAAAGATAGTTTAGAAAAAATCTTGATTTTTAATGGATACAAATGTGTCTAAAATGTATACAAAAATGAAAAAAGAGTATACAATAACTTTATTGAAATAACCTGCAAGCGGTTTCAATTATAAAAACTTAATAATTATTACAAAAACACTAGGAGGAAATATATATTATGGCTAAAAAAGTTGGCTTTATCGGATTAGGAATTATGGGAAAACCAATGGCGATAAATTTATTGTCTAAAGGTTTTGAAGTAATGGTAAATGATTTAAATAAAGAAGCAGTGCAGGCATTAATTGATGCCGGGGCAACTGCGGGAGATTCAGCAAAGGTCATTGGGGAAAACAGTGAAGTGATTATTACAATGCTTCCTGCATCTCATCACGTACAGCAAGTAGTGCTAGGAGAAAATGGAGTACTTAGTGGAGCTAAAGAAGGCTCTGTAATTATAGATATGAGTTCTATTTCTCCTGTAGTTTCTAAAGAGATTGCGGAAAAGGCGAGAAAACAAGGTGTAGAAATGTTAGATGCGCCCGTAAGTGGAGGAGAGCCAAAAGCAATCGACGGTACACTTGCAATCATGGTTGGTGGGAAAGAAGAAGCTTTTGATCAAGTGAAGGACGTTTTATATGCAATGGGAGCTGAAGTTACTTTAGTTGGTGGGAATGGTAGTGGTACTACTGCAAAATTAGCAAACCAAGTTATAGTGAACTTAAACATTGCAGCAATGTCCGAGGCATTAGTGCTAGCTGCTAAAGCAGGAATCGATGTAGAAAAAATGTACCAAGCAATTCGTGGTGGATTAGCGGGAAGTGCAGTGCTAGATGCAAAGGTTCCACTAATTCTAGACCGTAACTTTGTTGCTGGAGGAAGAATTGACATTAATCTTAAGGATATGACAAATGTGATGGAAACAGCGCACGAAATTGGTGTTCCTCTTCCATTGTCAAGTCAGCTAGTCGAAATTTTCCATGCTTTAAAAGTAGATGGAAAAGCAGCAGATGACCATGGTGGAATTGTTCAGTATTACGAAAAACTTGCGAATGTTGAAGTAGGGAGAGCGGAATGATGATAAACAGTAAAGAAGCACGCAATACACAAGAGGTATTAGCATCTATTCCTTCGGTAGATACAAAATTAGTTCAACAAATGCTGAAAGATGAATTACGTAATTTAAATAAAAAAATTATCGTTTTAGATGATGATCCAACCGGTGTTCAAACCGTACACGGAATTTCTGTTTATACAGATTGGTCTATAGAAAGTATTGAGATGGGCTTCAAGGAAGACAATACAATGTTCTTTCTATTAACCAATTCTCGAGGCTTTACTGCGGCAGAAACGGAACAAGCTCATATAGAGATTGCTGAAAATATTGTGAAGGTAGCCAATAAAGTAAAGAAAGATTTTATTGTTATTAGTCGAGGAGATTCCACTCTAAGAGGTCATTATCCACTTGAAACGGAAGTTTTAAAAAATACGGTTGAACAGAATTCTAATGTTCAATATGACGGTGAGGTAATCCTTCCTTTCTTTAAGGAGGGCGGCCGTTTCACAATAGACAATATTCACTATGTGCAATATGACGAACAATTGGTTCCTGCGGGAGAGACAGAGTTCGCAAAAGATAGAACCTTCGGATATAAAAAGTCTCATTTAGGTGAATGGGTAGAAGAAAAAACGGAAGGTAAGTATACTGCTGAAAAAACAACTTATATTTCATTAACTAGCTTACGAGAATTGAATGTAGAAGGTATTACAAACCAACTGCTACAAGTTAAAAATTTCGATAAGGTAGTCGTAAATGCAGTAGATTACGTAGATGTCGAGATTTTTGTTATAGCCCTAGTGAAGGCTATGAAGGCTGGAAAGCAATTTATGTTTAGAAGTGCAGCAGCGCTCACAAAGGTTATTGGAGGAGTTAGCGATAAATCACTTTTAACAAGAGAAGAATTGATTAAGGAAGAAACAAATCATGGCGGGTTAATTTTAGTGGGATCTCATGTGAAAAAAACTACCGAGCAATTAGAAGTGTTGAAAACAAACGAATCTATTGAATTTATCGAGTTTGATTGCCATTTAGTTTTAGAGGCAAATAAATTCCAACAAGAAATTGATCGAGTGATTGAAACAACCGAGAGCCTTATTAAAGAAGGCAAGACAGTCACAGTTTATACAAGACGGGAACGACTAGATTTAGGCGAAGGTAAAAAGGAAGAAGAGCTAAAACTTTCTGTTCAAATTTCAGATGCAGTTACTAGCATTGTTCAACGTCTAAGTATTCGCCCGAACTTCATAATCGCTAAAGGCGGTATTACTTCGAGTGATATTGGGACAAGAGGTTTAGAAGTAAAAAGAGCTACAGTAGCTGGGCAAATCAAGCCAGGTATTCCAGTGTGGCTCACTGGTGAAGAAAGTAAATTTCCAGGAATAGCTTACGTTATTTTCCCAGGAAATGTGGGAGCGGTAACAACACTAAAAGAGACAGTAGACATGTTGAATAGATAAGGGGAGATTCTAAAGATGATAGTGGATACAAAAAAAATATTAACGGATGCTCAACGCGATCAATATGCTGTTGCTGCCTTTAATGTATATAGCTTAGAAACAGTCCAAGCAGCGATCAAGGTAGCAGAACAAGAAAATCAGCCTGTCATCATTGCATTAGGAGAAAGATACTTCCCGACAGTTGATGTAGAGGGATTTGCAGCAATGGTTAAAGCGATGGCTGAAAAAGCAACAGTGCCGGTTGCTTTACATCTAGACCATGCCTATGAAAAAGAATCTATTATCCGCGCTATTAGATGTGGTTTCACTTCAGTAATGTTTGATGGTTCTGCACATCCATTCGAGGAAAATGTCCGCCTGACGAAGGAAATAGTTGAAATTGCGCATATGGCAGGTGTATCTGTAGAGGCAGAAATAGGATCTTTAGCCAAAGGAGAATTTTCTGATGAGGAAGAGGGAACGGGAACTTTAACCGATCCAAAGGCTGCCAAAGCGTTTGTGGAAGCTACGGGAGTAGATTTCCTAGCTGCAGCGATTGGTACGGTGCATGGTATGTATAAGGGAGAGCCAAAGATCGATCTACCCTTACTAAAGAGAATCCAGCAAGCAGTAGATCTTCCTTTAGTATTACACGGGGGCTCTGGTACTCCAGAGGCTGTAGTAAAAGATGCAGTCCAACTTGGTATATGTAAAGTGAACGTCAATACTGAAGTATCGATGGCTGCCGTTTCATTTATGCAAGACTACTTAGCTTCTAAAAATATGGTTCATCTATCAACTGTTATGTCTGAAATGCAACAGGCAATGGAACCAGTAATGACGAAATTTGTTCGTCTATTTGCAAATAAATAAGTTTGTAAACTTCATAAGTAGTACTTTACCTATTTCTAAAATTTTATCTTAATTAAGTTAACCTGAGTACTTTACTGATAAAAAACGACTATTTAACACATGGTTGATTGTAGCGGCAGGCGGCGACTCCGGCGGGATGAGTGAGACAGATGAGACATCACACCCGACGCGTAAGCGACGGTGATGGCTTATCGCTCACCCCGCGGAAAGCGTCCGCTTAGAGCGAAAATCAATTATACTTTATGATTAAAAAGTATGTATTTCTATTTTATATTTCCGTATTATCTTTTTATATAATTCTGACTTTTAAAATTGATTCAAATAAATAGAATTTAAATAACATTTATAGAAATGAGGATTACAATGCCAATAGTATCTATTTGTATAGGGGTTGCCCTATTACTTTTATTAATGATTGTATTCAAGTTGAACGCTTTTATCTCATTGATTTTAGTTGCTTTAGTCGTTGGGATATTAGAAGGTATGACCCCTTTAGAAGCTATGACATCTGTTCAAGGCGGGCTAGGGGGAACACTCGGAAGTCTGACTATGATTATTGTATTTGGAGCAATACTTGGTAAGCTAATGACGGATTCAGGTGGTGCTCAGAAAATAGCCAATACCCTGATAAACTCTTTTGGTAAAAAGAGAGTCCAACTAGCTGCGGTACTTACAGCTTCTGTAGTGGGAATTGCGTTGTTTTTTGAAACAGGAGTAGTAGTACTGATTCCTTTAGTATTTACAATTGCAACTGCCGCTGGAGTACCAGTCTTATACATTGGTATGCCGGTTATAGCCGCACTAATTACTATGCATGGCTTCGTACCACCACATCCTGGACCAACTGCTGTGGCAAGTGTGTTTGATGCCAATATAGGTAAAACAATGCTATATGGAATTTTAATTGCGATTCCAGCGATTATTCTAGCAGGTCCTTTATACACAAAGTTATTTAAAAAGGATTTTTTAGAGGTAGAGATTCCAAAGGGTTTATTTAATCCTAAAGAGTTCACGGAAGAAGAGATGCCAGGATTTGTTACAAGTATTATTACTTCTCTTATGCCGGTTATTTTAATAGGCTCTCAGGTAGTGGTTGAAATTATTGCACCTGACTCAGCTGTTATGCCGTTCTTTGATTTTATCGGTAATGCAAACGTGGCATTGCTATTGTCAGTAATTTTTGCATTCTTTACATTTGGTATAAACAGAGGCAAAAAGATGAAGGATATAATGCAATCTGTTTCTGATGCAGTTGGTGGGATTGCTATGATTCTTCTAATTATTGCTGCAGGCGGTGCGTTCAAGCAAGTGCTGATTGATAGTCAAATTGATGTGTATATCTCAGATATAATGGCTGGTTCTACTCTTTCACCATTGTTAATGACGTGGTTAATTGCTGCTATCTTAAGGATTTCAGTTGGATCTGCTACAGTTGCTGGTATGACTGCTGCTGGTATAGCAGCGCCTTTAGTTGGTATTACTGGTGTAAGTCCAGAGCTTATGGTATTAGCAGCAGGTGCTGGTAGTGTAACTTTCTCTCATGTAAATGATGCAGGGTTCTGGATCTATAAAGAATACTTTAACCTGTCTATCGGGAAAACGATTAAAACATGGTCTGTAATGGTAACGATTATCTCCTTAGTTGGATTAGCAGGAGTCTTAATATTAAATATGTTTGTTTAAGCATGTTAAAGGTTCTTAAAAAAGTGAAGACAAGCCGATTTTGGCTTGTCTTCACTTTTTTTATTTTATAACCATGAATCGCATTAATTAATAACAGAAGTAATGATATACCCAGTATGATTGTCTCCAGAAATATTAACTTGATCAGTATTTGGTATGTGAGCAACCTCTATGTTTTCAACATACTGGACATAATAAGTAATACCTTTTATTTGTTTTTTATAATGTCGCTTTTCTTTTAAAAATAACAAATATTCCTCCAACGCAAAATTCTTTTTCTCCATCATGACACTATGAGGCAGACCAACATAGCGGAAATGCCAAGGCTCAAAAGCAATGCCCGTAACGTCTACTTTGTTTTTGGGGTAACGTAATATAAAGCCGTAATCAGCAGCATTCTTTGCCAGCCATTCACCTTCTAGCGTTTTCTCCATCGTACCTTGAGTGGATCCAATATCTAAGGAAAGGCCACTTTGATGTTCGCTATATCCAGTAGGAAGTGCATAACTAGCACCATTTTCCTCATAAAGTTGCTGTTGTAGATTTCCGCTACGGTAGGCACTATTGATTTTAAAGTGATGAATACCATCATTAGCAGCTTGTTCAAACATTTTCTGTAAAGGTTCAATGACTTTCTTTTCAAGCAGGTACTCTGAATCTACGACGACATTACTCGCTAGGTTTGATGGGATAACAGCTAAGTTAGTTGGGTCTTGCTGTAGTTTTGTTTCTTTATTGACTAAGATTAGCTCTCCGTTATGGACAGATTCATTATGTAACGGGATTTCCTGCTCTAGAGCTGGAGAATTCTTTAAAAAGAATGGAAAACCAATAATTATCAATACAATGGCCACTAATATTTTTTTCATGTAAACTCTCTCCTTTTCTAATAGTTCCTAGCTTAAGGAAGAGAGTTTAAATAGAAAGTGGGTAAAAGCTTAAATATTTCTTAAATCGAGAGGAAGCGTTACCTCAAAATGAATTCTCTGCTCTCCATTCCAAACATGGATGGACCCATGATGTTTTTCCACTATTGTTTTGGCTATATACAAACCTAGCCCCGTTTGCTTTTTTTGTAAACTTCTCGATTGATCTACTGTATAAAACATATCAAAAAGGTGAGGCAGGTCATCCTCAGAAATTGGTCTACCGTGGTTACTGAGGCGAATCTCGATTGTCTTGCTAGTTTTTTTGGCTATGATTTGTATAGGCTCTGTCAAGTCACCGTACCGTAGGGCATTACTTAATAAATTTTCAAAAACACGTGCTAGTTCCTTTCCATTCCCCATAGTGAATAGATTCGGTTCAATGCTTTCTTCGATTTTGGCATCCCTCTCATCAATGAGGGGATACATTTCATTAATCAATTGAAGAAGTAATTGTTGTATATTAATAGTCGTTTGTTCCGTTGTGTTTAAAGTTAAAGATAAATCTAATTTAGAAATATCAAATAATGTTTCAATGAGCTCCTCTAAATATTGTGATTTATTATAGGCAATTTTTGTGTATTCTTCTATTTGTGCAGGCGTTAAGTTGAGTTGATTTTGCAATAAGTTTAAATAACCAATGACAGAGGTTAATGGTGTCCGTAAATCATGCGCTAAATTGGCAATCAATGTTTCTTTACTACTCTGAGACAATGCTTGTGATTCAATTGCTTGCTTCAATCGGGTACTTGCCTCATTAATATCTTTCGCAATGTATTGGAATTCATCATTGGAGGAAATTTGTGTTTTGTAGGAAAAGTCACCATCTGCTAAATGACGGATGCCTTCAGAAATCTCCTTAAAATATTTTGTGTACGTTCTTGTTAACAAATAGAAAATGATAATGGCCAACGGTATATAAATGACCATGAATACATAGACATCGCCGATTTGTCGCATCAATTGACGGTAATACATATAGGTGTCACCGTAATAAACATTTTTTCGGTAATAAAGCTGCAATAGCTTATAAATGGAAAATGTAATAAATGCTGCAATGAGTAAGCTTTTTATAAACAAATAAATAATGCGCATGCGGAAGCTGTGTATAAATTTATTCATTGATTTTATAGCCTACTCCCCAAACCGTTTCGATGATTTTTTTAGCTTTGTTCGAATCATTTAATTTTTTTCGTAACGTGCGAATATGAACCATGACGGTATTAGCCCCTTCAAAATATTGCTCCTTCCAAACCTTTTCAAAGATTTGCTCAGAACTAAATACTTGGTTAGGGGAGCTTGCTAACAATAATAAAATATCAAATTCCTTAGGGGTTAAATCAACTTTTTCATCATTTACCGTGATGGTTCTTTCACTTGCTTTGATAATGAGATTTTGAAGTTGAATAATATCCTTCGTGTTTGTCTGTTCCGTTTGACTCCACTGAAAGGCTCTTCTTAATTGTGCTTTAACCCGAGCGACTAACTCTAAAGGATTAAAGGGCTTTGTCATATAATCATCTGCGCCGATGACAAGCCCGCTAATTTTATCGAAGTCTGATTGCTTGGCGCTTAAAAAAATGATCGGTGTTTGATGTGTTTGGCGTATTTGTGTAAGCACCTCATGACCATTTAAATGAGGCATCATAATATCTAAAATGACGAGATCAATAGGATTATTCTTAAATATTTCAAGACCTTCAAGGCCATTATGTGCCTGTAAGGTTTTGAATCCTTCGTTTTGCAAATGAATCGAAACAAGTTGGGCAATTTCTGTTTCGTCATCGATTATTAGTATTGTTCTTGTTTTCAAGGTGAAAATGCCTCCATTTCAATATTAATTGTTATAAATATAGGTCAATCTTAGCAAATATAATTATTATAGACGATAAATCTTAAATTTTTCTGAAGTAAAGTGCTTAACATTTATTAGAAGAATTTGTTGCATCAAGCTGTACAGAGTGAGACAGATGAGCCATCACAACCCCACGGAACGCGTCCGGTTAAAATAGAAATCAACCATTTTTTTATAAACTATTCCTGCAAGAACTTGACTTGTTTTTTTAAAGTAAAATAGTTATTTATTCAATCTATACGATATACTTACAGGTATGAAATTGGTTAGGTTGGTGAAGAGAATGCAAAGATACATAGGAGAAATATTGTTGATTGTTACCGCTATTATTTGGGGGAGCGGATTTGTAGCAAGTGCGGTATCGTTGGAGCACTATACACCCTATCAAATATTGGCCGTGCGTTTTTTAATGGGCGCATTATTATTAAGCGTTTTGTTTTTTAAAAAGTTCAAAAGACTTACAAAGCGTACTTTGTTAAGCGGAATAGTACTGGGGGTATTTTTGTATGTTGCATTTGCTTTACAGACGGTGGGGCTTCAATTTACAACTCCGTCCAAAAATGCATTTTTAACCGCTGTAAATGTTGTAATTGTACCTTTTATCGGTTTTTTAATATACAAGCGGAAAATCGATATGTATGAACTAACAGGGGCAATATTAGCAATAGCTGGTGTTGCAGTTCTATCTTTAAAATTGTCTGCCGAGATTAATGTGGGAGATTTGCTAACGCTAGGCTGTGCAGTTGCCTTTGCATTTCACATTTTTTACACTGCTATCTTCGTTCAGAAAGAGGATCCAGTTGTATTAACGATAGTACAAATGGGTACATCGGCTTTAATTGCTTGGATTATTGTATTCTTTAGGGGAGAGACGACTTTTTCTGTTGAAACAGAGGGAGTTCTTTATTTGTTATACTTAGGTGTTTTTTCAACAACGATTGCTTATTTAATGCAGACGGTTGCTCAAAAGTACATAACAGAAACAAAAGCGGCTATTATATTATCAACGGAATCATTCTGGGGTATGGTATTCTCGGTCATCATATTAAGTGAAATATTAACAGTTAAAATGCTTGTGGGAGCGATACTAATACTATTAGCTATTGTTATTTCAGAAACAAAGTTTAACTTATTGAAAAAAAGGCGAACCTTCATATAAGGAACATTTTCAATCTATTTAATAACAGCAAATCATTAAAGTTTAGTAAGAATTTGTGTTATGATATGGATTGATTTTGTTAGGAGGTATTATGTTTTATGGATTGGTCTATCTTTATCACGTATATTTTTTGGAAGAACCTTAGTATATCTATTGGTATACTATTAGTGTTTCTTATTTTGAGGAAAATTTTCTCGAAATATGTATTTAACCTGTTAATCAGGCTAAGCGATAAAACTCCGACCGATACATTGACTAATCTTTTTCGTTCTTTTGAAAAGCCTATTCAGTGGATGTTTATTACAGTCGGTATTTATGTAGCAGCTAGCTTCTTTCCACACTTTGATGAAACTAATAAATTCTTCCTGGTGCTTATAAGAGTTTCCTATATTATTCTTATAAGCTGGGGATTATATAATATGTCATCTGATTCTTCTACTTTCTTCACTAAAATGAGAAATAGATATAACCTCGATATCGATGATATACTCATTCCTTTTCTTTCAAAGGCTTTACGAGTTATTATTGTTGTCATTAGTTTTAGTGTTGTTGCTGAGGAATTTGGTTATAACGTAAGTGGATTTGTAGCAGGACTAGGTTTAGGAGGAGTAGCTATTGCCTTTGCTGCAAAGGATGCTCTTTCTCATCTATTAGGTGGTTTTGTTATTATCACGGAAAAGCCCTTCAGAATAGGGGATTGGATTTTAACTCCTGATGTTGAGGGAACAGTGGAGGATATAACTTTCCGAAGCACAAGAATACGGACCTTTGCACAAGCAGTAGTCACCTTGCCGAATGCGACTATTGCAAATGGTCCTATTACAAACTGGAGTAAAATGGGTAAAAGACAAATTAATTTTAACCTACGAGTATCTCAAGAGACGCCTAAGGAAAAATTAGAGTTAATAGTAAAAGAAATTGAAAAGCTTGTAAGTAAGCATTCAGGAGTTCACCCAGAAACGATTTTCGTAAAATTTGATGCATTTAAAGAAAATGGGTATGATATTTTCTTATATTTCTTTACTAATACAACAGTTTGGGCTGAGTTTTTAAAGGTAAAAGAAGATATTAACTTTAGTATCATGGAAATTTTAGAACGCGAAGGAGTTTCCATTGCCCTTCAAAGTCGAAAAGTTTATGTGGATTCGGAATTAGTTCAGAATGAAACGATGAAAACAGAGGAATAATATATCCGCCAGAGACTATCTCTTGGCGGTTTTTTCTTTATATAATTTTTAATTTTTTGGAATATAAAATAGGTGCATATCCTACCGTCGATGTGTCAATCAAGGCAATTTCTTTTATAAAACCAGAAATGGATGTTTGGTTATATGAGCAATGATGCATGGCCTCTAATAGTTTTTCCTTAGTCAAACGATTAGCAATTGTACAATGGGGAATCCAACGACCTGGATTGTATAACGAGTCTTCTTCTTGATTTTTTTTGAAATGTTCGTGATAGTCCATATGAAAATCCATTAATTCTTTAGTAACTAGGGGAGAATAAAAAAGTGCTCCAGAATTAATAAATGACCCAATCGTTTCAAAAGAAATAGTTAATGAAACCTTCTCTTGCAAATATCGATCCATTTCTTTTATATATTGTTCAACATTTAAATTTTTATAGCTGGCAATAGTTATATGTGGTTTTCGGTCTTTGACTTCAGATGCATAGGAAGAGATGTTTTGATCTTTCAAATCATTCCATACCTCAATAATCTGTTGTTCGGTTTCTTCATCAAATAAAGCAATTATTCCATACATAATACACACACCTTTTTATTAGTTAACGCTCATTTCTTAAACGTTCTACTTCTTTTTCTAAATTGTCCAGTCGTTTATGTATTCTATAAAAGATTGGTAAGTATGCCAATGCCATTATTACCAACAAGCCCAATCCTGTCAGCCTCTTCATATAGAGTATTTATTTGCACAATTATATCATATAGATACTTACTTAAAATCCAAAAGATGTAAAAATTTTAGAGCAAATGAAAACCATTCAAAATCATAATTTTCCTCGTATTCGATGAATTGTATAAACAGATAGTTATTGCGAAAGATAAGAACGAATCATAGCAATTAATGAGAGGAGTGTTTTTATGGAGAGTATTCGCGAGGGATTAATCCCGACAGTATTAGGGACAGCAGTAACTACAACTGGAGTAGCCTTGAGGAACAATAGAAGCATCTCACCATTAATAACGAGTTCAATTATAGGTTTTGGCCTGGCACATATAGTGTTAGGAGCAATCGATTTAGTTGAACACCGTCGCTAAGATTCAAATGGAGGAATTCGTTTTTCCTTTCTTATTACCTAGCTTCACATACACAAAATGAAGGAGGTGTTGGTCCATGTCAGTAATATCCAGAATTGCTTTAGCATTAGTTATTATTGGTGCATTAAACTGGGGTTTAATCGGATTCTTTGAGTTTGATTTAGTAGCATCTATCTTCGGTGGACAAACTTCTGCGTTTGCTCGAGTAGTGTACGCACTTGTTGGCTTGAGCGGAATAGCATGTATACCACTTCTGTTTGCCCAAGAGGACGAACAAAACAGTACGAGTTCTTCCAAAGACGGTAATCGTCAAGCTTACAGAAATCTAAGCTATGATACGGAATTTGCAGAAGAAGAGGAAATTATTGTTGCAGCAGATCCACAAACTAAAGCTTCGACTGGTAATTCAACAACAAACCCTCAAACGAATTATTATAAAAAAACTTCTAAGAAAAAGAAGAAATAATTCTGTATGAGAACTAGGAAAACTGACGAACGTTTTAACGTTCGTCAGTTTTTTTATATGCAAACAAAAGGATAATAGGAGCAAATAGCGAATATTAAAAGAAAAAACTTGGATTATATGGAGGAACAAGATGAATATTGAGTCATTGAAGATAAATAAAGAAAGCTGGGAAAAATCAGCAGAACATTTTTATGGAAGAAACCCTCTTCCAGAGTATGGACCAATGGCTCCGCGTGAGGAGCAAATGAATCTTTTTGGAGAAGTAGCAAATCTCAAAGTATTGGATATTGGCTGTGGAAGTGGCCATTCCTTGCTATATATGGGAGAGAGAGGCGCTGGAGAACTTTGGGGTATAGATCTATCGGTAAACCAAATTAACGCTGCAAAAACATTGTTAAAGACACAAGGATTTTTAGTGAGATTATTCCAGTCACCAATGGAAACGAATCCTGGATTGCCACTAAACTATTTTGATGTAGTATATTCTATTTTTGCAATTGGTTGGACTACAGACTTAGATCAAACATTAGAGAATATCCATTCCTATTTAAAACCAGGAGGTATTTTTGTTTTTAGCTGGGAGCATCCTTTACATAGTAGAGTAAAACATGAAGAAGGAAGCTTTATTTTCAACAAATCCTATCAAGAGGAAGGTCCGTATGACCATGAATTTTGGGATACTCAAGCAATCATGCAACAATTTAAAGTTAGTACATATATCAATAAGCTTATAAACGCTGGTTTTAAAATCGAAGAAGTTATAGAAGAGGTGTATTCGGAGGAGGCAGATTTACAACGCCATGTGAATAGATGGTACTCATTTGAAAAAGCACAGCTTATACCGACTACTCTCATTATTAAATGTAGCAAATTACAATTCGATGAAGAACTTGAAAAGTAGTAAGTTAATATATAGAAAGATAGTCTTTCATTCTCAACCTTCTATTATTTATTAATTGAAGCGACAGGCGACTCCAATGTGATGAGTGAGGCAGATAAGACATCACCATACAACGCGTATAGCGACGGAGATGACTTATCGCTCTCCCCACGGAAAGTGTCCGTATAAAGTGGAAATTAAGCATGTATTGACCCGTCAAAGGGAGCTTGCGCTTTTAACTATTTCCAAATAATTTTATATTTGATTGTCAGAAAGGGAACTGAAAAGATTCGCATCTGATGTCTTGCAGTTAGTACATCACTCTTTTCTTCTAAAAGAAATTGTTCCTCCAGAGGAAGCTTAAAGACATTATTGCCAAAGGCGAGGTAAATTCCAGCATCAGAGGTTGATGCTCTCTTACTAGTTAACAGCAGCTTCCCATTCTTTTCATGTAATTCCAATATGCCAATCATAGTCGACCAAGGGAGTGGTAAGGCAATATTCATATAGCTTTTGTCGCCTTTTTGGTGTAAGGAATATAAAGCGACAAAGATGACATCCTGTTCAACTTTGCGAATCCAAGCTCTCGTCTTCATACGACCATCTTCTATAGCTACAATGTTACCTGTCATTTCCATTTGTTTAGAGGAAATCGGTAGATTCAGTTGTTGCATTTTTTTACTAAAGACTTTGTAAATAACTGCAAAAGGCTTAAACCATGTATGCCAACTGACTTCAGAAAACAAACGATAGCGCTGAGTGTTTTCATAAAAGTCGATAATCCTTGAAGGTAGTGCTTTGCTGTCCACATATACATTCATATCGTCTACTAGGCCACTATAGCTGGAGTTTCCTTTATGGTTGGATAGTATTTTTTCTCCGACATTCCATTTCCCCCTAATATTGCTTACTGGAAAGCACCAGCCTAAATGCTTGGTAGGAGGAGTCCACATAGACCATCCGAAGATTCCAACCCCAGCAAAGACCACACAGTTGAGAAATCCGTGAAACTTCAACATGAAGTCAATCGTGACTCCAAATAACCCAAAGGCATTTCCCATTGTATAGAGAAGAGAAAAAATAATAGTAATTCCTAAAGCTCCGAATGATGTCACGACACAACGTTTCTGTAAGCTATTTTTATATGTTGTCTTTAAGGACAAAATTATGAATCCGTAAATTCCAATGATATAAAGAATGACAGAGACAAATTCTATTAAGGTGGAAAAAGTAATGCCAATCGCCACTACCATCGGTGATATTAAAATAATCGTAGTGAGTAGTTTATAGCCAATTGGTTTATATATTCTTCCTAAAAACCCGATGAAAATAGGCAAAAGAAAGGAGGAATAATGAAAGTGGATGCCTGTCAGCCAAGTCAAAATTGGTGAAAATCCTGTATCTAACTCGACTATAGAGGCAAAAAACCAAAGGCCTCCGATAAATAAATACATGAACCCCATATCAATAGCAAACTCTTCTAAGTGGGAAAATCCTCTTTGAACAAAGCGTTTAAATCCATAGGTAGCTACTACAAGAGTAAAAAGTAAATATATAAATGCTAGTAGAATATCAAACTTTGTTTCACCTGTCATTTGTAACAAAGAAACTACAATAATAGCAGGTATGACTAAAAAATAAATTCTCTGCTCTGTTCTTAAAACTAATCTCAATACAAGTGGTACAAATAAAATTTGTGCCACGGTCAACATTAGAAAATACCATGGAGTTACACTAAAGATGGCGACAAATAGAAATAAAATAGTATGTAGAATGGCGATCCATTTATAGGTCATCTGCCTGAAACACTCCTTCATACTCAAACAAGGTGCCTAGTATAGGATTGGTAATTAAAACATGGATGGAAAACGCATCTAGTTTTTCTAGATAGCTTTCTTTCACAAGAACATTCCCTTTTAATAGTTCAGGTAAAGAAACTTCTAGTTTTCCAATAACCAAGCGTTGTTTCCTAGATTCTATTTGCATACTTCCTTCCTCTGTTACAAGGAAAAAAAGTTCAGAGTAGAACAAGCTAGGCTCGCCTAGATAATCCTTTACAAGTCCATTTGGATCTAGGCTCATCAATGCATTAAAATATCTTGTTTTTTTCGGGAAAAAAAATGTTCTTTCCCAGACGACCTGTTGTTCTCCATTTGGACCAATTTGACCTTTGTTTACAATTCGAAATGGTATGTTTTTTCCTTGCTCGGGAAATAAAAACTTCCAGCGAGTAGCTAAAAGAAAGAAGGGGGATAGCCATCTAGGCCCACCCTTTATCTTCGTCATCACTCCTGTAGCCTTAAAGGTTGTATGGGGTGCAATAGTATATCGACTTTTAAGCATAGGATGGAGTCTATGAAATTGTTCTCCTAGCATTTCTTTGTAGATGGACATATTTAAGCTCCTCATCTTGAACGTTTACAGTTTTTTGCTGTAGGTATATCGTTGCTAACGAACAAACCGATAATCGTTAACGCAAACAATGATAGGTTAAACGTTAATGGGTTAAATGGATCTCCGAAAACTGTAGCGTCTCCTATTATTGTAGTAAGCGTGAGTAAAGGAAAAATGATTAACTGGATTTTTAACAATCTTCTTTTATTTTTATATAGTAACCATAGGAGACCAAATACAATTTCTATTACCCCAGCTGTTGCTACTATATTTTGCGCTTCATTGAAGGTAAAGGGAAGCAAGCCTTGGGTCATCGATACTTCTTCAGGGTGCATTAGGATTAGCTTAGGAATTAGACCATGATATACCCACACAAAAAAGAACAAGATGGTGATAATCCAGTGACTGAAAAATCGTATAAACTGTCCAGATGGTGCATCACCCTTTTCTAGCCACCTCTTTAGTACATCGAAGCTAAGTGCTGTTGCCCATCCCATCATTGGTCGAAAAAGCAGCCGATCGATTACTTTTCCTAGTCCTCCAAACCGCACATCATAATCATATTGAGTCAGAAAGGTAATCCCCTGTTTCTCTGGAATGTACTTCCAATAACCCTTACCCTCGCTAATAGGAGAGATCCATTGATCGGTACCGAAATGGAGGGAGGATGTTCGAGAATAATCATTAGCATGAAAGGTACCCACACTTTTTCCCCAACCGGCAACGGCTAATCCAAATCCAATATTCGTTTTATATTCAAACAATTGTGGTTCATCATCTTCTTTAGGTAAATAAGTGATAGAGGAAAAACGCAAATCCCATTGCTCATGTAGTGAGGGATCTTGAGATGTCTCCCATAATCTGTCCATATCTGTGTAAATTGTAGTCTCTACATAAATTGGTTTATTTTTCATATTACCACCTCTCCTTTAGAATATCATAAAGGACTTTGTACGAGGTATATAGAATAGGGATAATATATGGGCTTTTAAGGGGGATCTAGATGACAATAGTACATGAATGGGTTAAGGATTTAGGAGAGCTGAAGTTAATCGGACTTCGCGTATTGTGTCCGGGAGAAGAATTTGGTAAAGAAATCCCAAAAGCTTCTCTAGAGCTAGACCGAAGAATAGGAGAAATTCGACTGGTTAAGAACCCATCAGTCCAAATAGGGGCATTCATAGTAGATGCTCAATCTGAGGAGGAGGATGGTTATTGGGTATGTGTAGAAGTAACGGATTTTGTGAATGTTCCAGAAGATATGATGGCTTTAACAATTCCTCCTCAAAGATATGGATCATATAGACATAGAGGACCGAATCATGAAATATTTAATTCCTATAACGTACTCCATAATAGAATAGAAGAAACAGAATATGAGAGAGCAAAGGAAAAATGGCATTTAGAGATATTTACTAGCTGGAAGGATAGTCACAACTTAGATGTAGAGCTATTAGATACATTGAAATGGAAATGAGGATAGAGGAATGCAACTAATAAATAACCTAACTAATCAATTCAGTTTAGTAGAGGAGCATGTTCAGCATACATATGAATCGGTTTTTGCATCTGGAGCAGCTGCTATCGTCATTTATAAGGATGAAATTGTATTAGAAAAATATTGGGGTACTCAATCGACTAGAACTAATTCCAGAAATATTCAAGCAGATACACAATTCCATGTAGCTTCTGTTCGAAAGAGCTACATAGGTTTCGCGGTAGCATATGCCGTACATCATGGCTATATCGCTTCGATTGATGACGAAGTGACAAAGTATATTGCAAATCTAGAGGAAGAGATTTTTCGTGGAACGACGATTAGACACCTATTGACACACTCGCATGGGTTAACCGAGCAGGACGGGAAAATCGTGTGAGAGTTTTTATCCGGGGAAAGCTGGGCATATCGACAGATTAATATTAAATTACTAGCCGAATTAGTAAAAATAACGACAGGACAAACAGTAGCTGATCTACTAACGGAGCAGGTGTTTCGGCCTTTACAGTTAAACGAGACTGGCTGGTATACGGAAATCGGTCCAAAAATCGCCGAAGTAATTAGTGAAACCGGTCAACCAAAAAAAGTAGCTACAAGCAGTGCAGAAGGTGATCAAATCAATATGTTCATTTCAGCAAGAAACCTAGCTTATTGGGGTTACCTTCATCTAAAGCTAGGATTTATAGACGGTGAGCAGGTTATACCAAAAGAAATTATTCAACTATCCACTTCCCTTATAAGTCCAAGTACAATAGATAAGGATCTGCCTCAGCATGGATTCCTTTGGTTTGTGAAGGATTTACAGGCGAAAAAGACGGAAATTGGGGAAATGGTCCCGTGTGGCTCCTATCAAATTTTAGGGTTTACAGGCGTTGCAGTGCTTGTCATACCCGATCACGATATAGTGGCAGTCCGAATGGTTAATAGCTACGGTTCTCCAGAAAACCATGATTTTCTAGCGGATATAAGGTCCTTTGGCGATAGTGTGATGAATAGTTTATAAGGAGTGAACAATAAATGATTATTTTTAAGCAATTTGATCATAGCGTACATACCGCAGAGGAAATGGCTATGCTTTATCAAGCAATATGGAAAAAAGAAGAGGATGACTTTTTCGAACGAATTCAAAGGCATGCAGATTACGAAGGTTTTTTAGGAATTGTAGCTTACAGTGATACAAACGAGTGTGTGGGATTTGCCTATGGCTACAAGTCGGAGAAGGGGCAGTATTACCGTGAGCTTCTAGAAAAGGAGTTAACTTCTGATGAAATAGAAAGGTGGTTAAGTGATTGCTTTGAATTTGTAGAGTTAGCGGTTCATCCCTCGTACCGAAAAAATGGTTTCGGTAGGGAAATGGCCGATAAATTGGTAAACAATTCTCATAGGAAAACGTCTATATTGACTACTCAGGTAAGTAATTTAGCCGGTCAGACATTGTATACAAGCCTAGGCTGGGTAGTGGTAAAAGAAAATTTTATTCCTTCTCCAACTGATGAGCCATATGTCATTATGGGGAAGGTGCTAAAAGGAGATAGATTTTATGAATAATTGGATATATATTTTGTATTTTATTGTGTTAGGAGTTGTTTCATTTTTTACAGGAGAAATTGTTACATTTGTTATGCTAGGGTTTATAATAATCAGTCTCACTAACATTCACAACACTTTAAAAGAAATTTTACACAAGAAGAAAACGGAAGATTATTAAGGTATGAAGTGGCTCCTTATAATCATTCCGTTGCTGGGGGTTTGGTGGTTTTTAAATTTAATAGTGTTACTTGAGAAATTGAAGGCAGGAAAAAACTATCAAAATCAAAAATTGTTGGGAGCAGTATGTACATTCTTTTTGTTGCTGTTCCTTATCTATTTCCTAATGGGGAGTGCCTCCTATGTATAGTTTTGAAGCTTTTAGTACTTTTACATTAATGAGACCTGTCTTTATCACGTTTCTACTTTTGTCTGTGATGTTATTTATAGTAGTAGTTCTCCCTATACAAAGAAAATGGTTAACGAGCTTCACTATTTCTAGCGTTTCTATTGTTTCTATAGTTGCGTGTGCCCAAATGCTTTATATAGAAGGAATTATAGTAGATGAGCTTAATTTAGGAGGAGATATAGTTTCGACCTTTATGTTCCTCGCTATAACTTTGTTGAGTTTATTAAACCCTATTATTTATTTTGTAAGACAGGGTAAGAGGGGAGGAAAAAGTGCTTGAGCTATACACTTCAACCAATGACTCAAGATCAGGCAAATGTTATTGCCTATAGCTGGCATTATGAGGAACCATATTCCTTTTATAATATGGAGGCTGATAAAGAAGATTTGGAAGAATTTCTAAATCCGATAAGCCGCGGTGATTCTTATTTTGTCGTTTTGGAGCATGATGAAATCATCGGCTTCTTTGGCTTTACTTCTGTATCCCCTGGGGAAATTGATATTGGACTAGGCATGCGTCCAGATTTAACGGGTAGTGGAAGAGGGTTAGATTTTTTGCAAGCAGGCATGCAGTTTGCACTAAATAGATTTCAACCGACAATCATTACTTTATCTGTCGCTGCCTTTAACAAGCGAGCTATAGCTACCTATAAGAAAATAGGTTTTGAAAAGGTTAGTAATTTTTCACAGGATACTAACGGAGGAAGCTATGAATTTGTCAAAATGATTTATAAAACAGCCAAGGAGTAAATCTCTTTGGCTGTTTTGCTGTGGTTTTTTGTTGAAGTCTCACCAGTTAATTATTATTCTATTTTGAGCTTAAGAATATATAGACCGCTCCATGCAAAAATAATAGAGGCTAGGTAAAAGATAGTACCGATAGTTAAAAAGTCGACAAGATAGCCGGTGGCAATTACGGCTACTGCTGCAGCGATAGAGGTCCAAATATGGTACGTACCAATTTCTTTTCCAGCAGATTCTTTTTTTACATTCCGAGCAAGTACTGTTTTTTCAGAGTTCTTCTGAACGGCGCCTAATATTCCCATAAAAATTTGAAGCATATATACATGCCATATCTCGTAGGCTAATGGGAAAATTAACAAAATAACAGCCATTCCCCATGAATACAGAATAAGCAAAAGCTTATCTCCAATTTTATCTGCAAGTTTACCGACAAATGGATAGGTTAATGCTGCAGTAAGAGCAAATAATCCGTAAGCCCAACCGAACTGAGAATAGCTTCTTCCAACATTGTTTAATAGAAGAACATAAAAAGGAAAGATCATACTGGATGCCATTCCGATGATGCCTTGGTAGAGGATGAATTTTTTGTATTTCATTGGTGGTACTCCTTATAGAACATATTCATAAATTTATTTTCAGGGTCATATTTTTCTTTCATATAAAAAAACTCTTCTGTTCTCGGATAGGCTTCTATTAGTTGTTCCCTTGTTGGGAAATGATAATAGGGTAAATAATAGCTTCCATCATGAGCTAAAGTAATATCAATGATACTTCGAACGACGCGTGTCGTTTCCTGCATACTTTCCTCGTCTGTTCCCTGATTAACCAACAGGACAAGTGCGAACATATCATCCTTTGAGTAGGACATGACAGCCTCTTCGTTTTTCTTCACGTAACGAATAGTAATATTAAGAAGGTTAAAATCTTGTTCATCCTTTAAAATATCTCTCAAATCTTCGATATAGGTGCTAAACTCATCTATTGGTATAAAATATTCCTGTAATACTTCCGTTTTGCTATGGTTATCATACTCCATAAATGCCGACTCAGAGCGCATAACGTTGTTTCTGGAAATATATGTATCCTCTAATTTTTGGTTATACGATTCTTGAGTACTCCAAAATATATTCTTACCCCAGTCATTTATTCGTGAGAGACCCAGGAAAAACTTAGGAATCGCAATTATTGTTTCTCTTTTTAACTTTGAATGGCTTTCCAATATTGATTGATTGTCTGCTAAGTAGTAATCAGTTACATACATATCCTCTAAAAAATTGTTGGGTGCAACAGAAATTCTGGCTAAATGCATTTTGACACGTTTATCCTGTAAAATTTGTTCACGGAAATAGGAGCTGTATTCATCAAAGGCAAAGGAATTGGTACGTATTTGATAAAGCTCATCATCCGTTAAATGCAATGTAACGTCCAAAATGATTCCAAATAATCCGTAACCTCCTATAACCAAAGGAAAAAGTTCAGCGTTTTCTTTTCGGCTAACATGAAGAATTTCCCCATCAGCATTCAGTAGTCGGAAAGATTCAACTGTATCGATTAAGGAGGTATACTCAATATTTCTTCCATGAACATTTACGCTCAATGAACCTCCAACAGTAAAAATATTCTGAGACTGGCTGACCTTAAGAGAGAGCCCATAGGGATTGATATAGGATTGAATATCTGCCCATGTTACTCCACTTTGAACTGTTATCATTTTGTTTTTTTCATCTAGCTCTAGTATTTTGTTATACCCCTTCATATCTAGTAAAATCCCATTCGGATATAAGGTTTGTCCCCCTTGGCTATGCTGCATACCTGCAATAGAAATAGTTTCTTTATTGTGGCTCGCTTCTTGCACAATTCTTTGAATATCCTCTACTTTCCCAGTAGATTCAATTGACTTCATTTTGACTGGCAATAAACCCGCAGAATCTTCAACGAGTTGGGTAGCTTGTTTTGTTTGAAAAAGTGTGTAAGATGCGACGAACAAAACTATGTAAAAGACACTAAAAAGGATACGAGATTTATTAATGATTTTTCTCCTCCTAATATAGATAAAAAAGAGATAGTGCCATTAAGACAATATCCCTTTTGTTGTATTATTTCCCCTTAAAAACAGGCTTTCTTTTTTCGTTAAATGCATTTAATGCCTCTACACGATCCTCGGTTGGAATAGTGACCTCATAAGCCTTACGTTCAATTTGTAAGCCGGTTTGTAAATCTACGTTCATTCCTTTTTTTACGGCAAATTTCGCTTGCTGAAGTGCTACAGGGCCATTTGCAAGGATAAGGGCTGCGAAGGTCTCGGTTTCTTGCTTTAACGTTTCACGACTAGCAACTTTAGTTAAAAGTCCATATGTGAATGCTTCATGTGCTGTTAATCTCTTAGCTGTTAAGATAAGCTCCAGCGCCTTCGACTCTCCAATTAAACGTGGCAAACGCTGTGTCCCACCAGCCCCAGGAATGATGGCCAAGCTTGTTTCCGTTAGTCCCATTAGAATGTCATCTGCTGCAATCCGGAAATCACATGCGAGTGCCAGCTCAGTACCACCTCCAAAAGCATAACCATTTAACATGGCAATGGTTGGCTGTGGCAGGTTTTCAATCATAGAAAATACTTCACCTATTTTATATATATTTCGCTTTACTCGTTGCTCTGTTAATGTTCTACGCTCTTTTAAGTCAGCCCCAACACTAAAGGACTTTTCGCCAGAGCCTGTAAAGATTACTAGTCTAATGTCAGGATTAATGCGAATGGATTCGGCTATTTCTCCAAGCTCGCGTAGCATGTCGTAATTGAATGCATTCAATGCCTCGGGTCTATTTAATGTCACATATCCAATATTACCTTGTTGTTCATAAGCAATGGTTTCCATTATATCTCCCCCTAAAATACGATAAGTTTCTCATATCTTAACATATCATTTTATGATTATTCTGTCACTAAAGGAAAAAATAGGTCGTTTTTCCTTACTTTTTTTGATACAATAGTTATAAATTACATTTCTTAGAACAAGAGGAATTAAAATGGATATCTTTATTGCAAGACAGCCAATTTTTAATATAAACGAATCGTTATTCGGTTTTGAATTGTTATATAGAAACAACGAAGACAATTCTTTCCCAGAAGTGGATGCAGATATGGCTACCATTGATGTGCTAACGCATTCATTTCTTACTATAGGTATAAATGAGCTTGCAGGTGATAAGCTATGCTTTATCAACTTTACTGAAAATCTTCTCGATAAGGAAGTTTTAAAAAGATTTCCTTCCAACAGAATTGTGGTGGAGATTTTAGAGGACATTATAATTACGCCAAGTATTATACAAAATATTAGACAGATAAAAGCAATGGGCTTCCTCTTGGCATTAGATGATTTTGTACTAAAAAATAATGTTCTTTACTATGAAGAATTATTTAGTATTGTTAACTTCATCAAAATAGACTTTCTTTCTAGCTCAATAGAGGAGCGAAATGCTGTTGAAAAGATTGTTCAAACTAATTATCCTCATATAGTTTTGCTTGCAGAGAAGATTGAAACCCGTATCGATTTCTATGAGGCAAAGGCAGCAGGCTATAAATTGTTTCAAGGCTACTTTTTTGCCAAACCTGAAATCATTAAGTCCACGGAGATTCCAGGTAATATAATGCAGTATTTGAGACTGATTAGTCTTTTGCGCAATGAGGAAGCCACTTTGGATGAAATAGCTATTGAAATTGAACGTGATGTTTCTTTGACCTTTAAGGTGCTTAAATTGATTAATTCATCAGCTATTAAAACTCGCTCCAAGGTTCGCTCGATCAAGCAGGGTGTATTGATGCTCGGGCTTGAGGAAATCAATCATTGGATTCATGTATTAATGCTACGTGAAGCACATAACACACATAACGGAGACGGACTAGCTATTATAGAGGCATCCTTGTTTAGAGCGAAATTTTGTGAGCTGTTAGCGAAAGAAAAGCGTCTACATAATTCCTCTGAATATTTATTGGTAGGGATGTTCTCCTTAATGGATACATTATTGCATAGAGAAATGGAGCAACTAGTAAGAGAATTACCTCTTTCAGATGAAGTAGCAGCGACTCTGTCTGGTACTAAAACAGACCTGACGGCTTTCTTAGACTTAACAATTGCTTATGACGAGGTACGCTGGACTGATATGTTTGAAGGTGCTGAGACAATCGGTATTGATTTCCCCTCACTTAATAACTTTTATAAGGAGGCCCGTCGGTGGGCTTCTGAAATAGTTACTCAATAATACTACTGCCAATTTTCGGATTGGCAGTTTTTTTATTGAATTTCTTTTCTTTCCATTGCATTTTCTTTGATAAGTTGTAATATAATAAGAACAAGTGTTCTTAAAAAGAAAGGTGATTAAGATGCCATTAATACCTGAAGAGGCGATTCCTTATTTTGAAAATATGATTTATCTTCCTATGGTATTTACCATCTTGGAAAAGGATCGGACGATTTTTGAAAAGGCTCCCTTCAAATTAAACAGACCATATATAAACATTGTCGAAGAAGCAGTGAAGCAGGTACAAAAAGAGTTAAAAGACACACATATTTACATGAGGAGGCATAGTATGAAAGTGCTCCGAGGAGAAGGAGATGATATGTTCACAGAATATGTATTTTTTCATGGTGGCTACGAGGAGCATCGACGTTATTTGAATGTCCGTCTTCGTAACCGCGTAGAAGAACTACTTACAATGTACTTAACCATTTCCTAATCGATTGGTAATGTTTTTCGAACTGCATGTCTGGAAGTTATAAAACCGTGGTTTAAAAGATGGCTCATTCTTTTAAGAAAATGGGTACTTAAAATATTGGAATAGGCAATCTGACGGCTGATAGTATTCGTAGAAACAGGAACATCAATTGTGTCACCGTTCGGTAAGACGATAGTAGAGCCTTTTTGAGTAGGGTAGAATGCTTCAATTGCTTGAAAGGAAAACCAGATATTTAAATCAGATTTAGGAGAAAGGATAGGAAGCAAAATACAAGGCGAACCATAGTCATGCGCAAGTACAATTGGAAGCTTAAAGTAGTTACCAATGGTTTCTCGAGACAAATTTACAGCATGTTGAAAGGAAGAACCGTAGAAAGCACAGGAGTAGCGAACAATTTCATATGGCTTTTTACTTACAATGAAAGACTCGCCAGAAAAATTAATAACTTTCGTGTAAACTTTGTTATTTACTACTAAAGGTTGAAGGGACGCTGTTTCAAAGGAAATAAGATGGGATTTATTCTCATATTTTTTTGCCAGAAAATTTCACTCCTTAGTATAATATAATTTAAATTATAGTTAAATTTGGAAATAAATCAAGTTAATATATCTAATTATTAAAATATTTGATGTTTACTATATAATCTAAATTTTCTTAAAATGATTGCAAGTAGCCTTTAGCTTTTATATAATATAAAAAAGGCATCGGGGTGATTATAATGGACAAACAATATTCATATACAGATTTTATGAAAGCAATGGGACAAACAGGGAAAGAAAGCTCCGCAGAAAAATTGTTAAACGAAATTTATCTTGATATGTTTTTAAATGTTGTCCACCGGGAGCAAAGGAGTTATCGATTACTAGAGTTGATAGATGAGGCGTTGGATCGTAAGGACAGAAAAGCATTTAACGAATATACAAATGTTTTGCTCCAACTAAAGAGTTAAACAAAAGCCGCTTATGCAGAGCGGCTTTTTTCTATTTATGGAGTTGAATTTAAAAATGAGTTAATTTCATAAATAGAGCCTTGCCATTAAAAATGAACAAGTTTCACTTAGTTGTTTGGATGATGGTCATCGCGCAGAATGCGTAAATCAATGTAGGCAGTAAGATTCATCGTTTAAAACGATTTCTTCAAATAAGTGGACTTCAATTTTTCTAAGATAGTAAGGGCTTCTTGTAGAAACAAAAATAAAAATTATTCCTTTACTCTTTGACAAATTAGAATCTTATGTAGCTTTTTCTTGAAAAGAGGGTAGTAATACAAGGAGTAATATTTTATTCAAACGTTGCTACATCAATAGTCCAACATACTCAAAATAAAAAGTTTTAAAACGTATGTTCGTTTTAATAGTGTTAGAAAAATGATTATGTTACACTAAATTTATTAAGCACACGGGAGGCAAACATATGGAACAAATCTTTGATTTACAATCTCCGTATGAGCCGGCAGGGGATCAAGTAGAAGCGATTAAAGAACTAGTTAAAGGAGTAAAGAAAGGTAAAAAGCATCAAACATTACTAGGGGCCACAGGTACCGGTAAGACCTTTACTATTTCTAATGTAATTCAACAAATCAATAAGCCAACCCTTGTAATGGCCCATAACAAAACACTGGCAGGACAACTATATAGTGAGTTCAAGGAATTCTTTCCTAACAATGCAGTAGAATATTTTGTTAGTTATTATGACTACTTTCAACCAGAGGCATACGTACCACAAACAGATACTTATATAGAGAAAGATTCAAGTATAAATGAAGAAATAGATAAATTACGACATTCTGCCACTTCCTCATTATTTGAGCGTAAGGATGTCATTATCATCGCTTCAGTTTCCTGCATTTATGGTTTAGGGAATCCAGAAGAATATAGAGAGATGGTTGTGTCTTTAAGAACAGGTATGGAAATCGATAGGAATCAGCTATTAAGAAAGCTTGTAGATGTTCAATATGAACGTAATGATATTAATTTTACTCGTGGAACATTCCGTGTCCGTGGAGATGTGGTGGAGATATTCCCTGCTTCCCGAGATGAGAGATGCCTAAGGGTAGAATTTTTTGGTGATGAAATAGATAGAATTCGTGAAGTAAACGCATTAACAGGAGAAATATTAGGAGAGCGTGACCATGTAGCTATTTTCCCTGCATCCCACTTCGTAACTAGAGAAGAAAAAATGAAAATAGCGATTAATAATATTCGTCAAGAGCTAGAAGAGCAACTAACTATCCTTCGCAGTGAGGATAAATTGTTAGAAGCTCAGAGATTGGAGCAACGGACCAATTATGATTTAGAAATGATGGAGGAAATGGGATTCTGCTCTGGAATAGAAAACTATTCTCGTCACTTAACATTAAGAGAAGCAGGAGCGACACCCTATACATTATTAGATTATTTTCCAGAGGATTTCTTGCTCGTAATAGATGAAAGTCACGTTTCGTTACCTCAGGTTAGAGGAATGTATAATGGGGATCAGGCTCGTAAATCAGTATTAGTGAATTACGGCTTCCGTTTGCCATCAGCTTTAGATAATAGACCTCTAACATTCCAGGAATTTGAGGGACATGTAAAACAAGCAATCTATGTATCAGCAACACCGGGACCATATGAATTGGAGCATACACCAGAAATGGTTGAACAAATTATTCGCCCAACTGGTTTATTGGATCCAGTCATTACCGTAAAACCTATTGAAGGTCAAATAGATGATTTAATCAATGAGATTTATGAAAGATCGGCAAAAAATGAACGAGTACTGATAACTACTTTGACGAAAAAGATGTCCGAGGATTTAACGGATTATTTAAAAGAAATAGGCATTAAGGTGCAATATTTACATTCTGAGGTAAAAACCTTAGAACGAATTGAGATTATTCGAGAGCTTCGATTAGGTACTTATGATGTTTTAATCGGCATTAACCTGTTGAGAGAGGGGTTAGACTTGCCAGAGGTTTCACTAGTTGCTATTTTGGATGCCGATAAGGAAGGATTCCTACGTTCGGAACGTTCATTGATTCAAACGATTGGTCGAGCAGCCCGAAACTCCAACGGAGAAGTTATTATGTATGCAGATAAAATGACAGATTCCATGAAAAAAGCAATCGATGAAACAAAGCGTCGTCGTACAATTCAAATGGAATATAACGAAAAGCATGGCATTACACCTAAAACAATTGTGAAGAAAATAAGAGAAGTAATTAGAGCCTCTCAAGTGGCTGAAGAAGAGGAAAGCTATGCACAGCAATTAACTAGTGGAAAAGTCTTAACTAAAGAGGAAAAGGGTAAACTACTAGAAAAGCTAGAAAAAGAAATGAAAGATGCTGCAAAGGCGCTTAACTTTGAACGGGCTGCTGAATTACGTGATGCAATTTTGGAGCTCAAGCTGGAAGGATGATGATTGGTGAAAAACCAAGAGATTAATATTCAAGGTGCTCGTACAAATAATTTAAAAGATATAAGTATCAAAATACCAAGAGATAAGCTTGTCGTTATGACAGGTTTATCTGGTTCTGGTAAGTCTTCCTTAGCCTTTGACACTATTTATGCTGAAGGACAACGACGTTATGTAGAATCCTTATCGGCATACGCAAGACAGTTTCTAGGCCAAATGGATAAACCAGACGTTGATTCAATAGAAGGGCTATCACCGGCCATTTCGATTGATCAAAAGACGACAAGTAAAAATCCAAGATCTACAGTAGCAACTGTTACAGAAATTTATGATTATATGCGATTGTTATATGCTCGGGTAGGGAAGCCAATTTGTCCAAACCATGGAATTGAAATATCCTCGCAAACAATTGAGCAAATGGTTGACCGATTAAGCGAGTATCCAGAAAGAACTAAAATGCAGATTCTTGCTCCGATTGTGTCTGGTCGTAAAGGAACTCATGTGAAATTACTAGAGGACATGAAAAAGCAAGGATATGTACGCGTTCGCATTAATGGAGATTTAATAGACTTAGATGACGATATAAACTTAGATAAAAATAAAAAACATAATATTGAAGTAGTCATCGACCGAGTTGTATTAAAAGAAGGTATAGCTGCACGATTAAGCGATTCCTTAGAATCTGCGTTACGACTCGGAGATGGACGAGTTCTAATAGATGTGATGGAACAAGAGGAGCTACTATTTAGCGAGCATCATGCATGTCCAATATGTGGCTTTTCCATTGGCGAGCTAGAGCCGAGAATGTTTTCGTTTAACAGTCCATTTGGTGCGTGTACAGATTGCGATGGGTTAGGCACCAAGTTAGAGGTAAATCCAGATTTAGTTGTTCCAGATAAATCATTAACTCTGGAAGAGGGAGCCATTGTAGCATGGCAGCCTACGAGCTCTCAATATTATCCGAAGCTACTAGAGGCAGTGTGTAAGCATTACAAAATAAAAATGAATGTTCCAGTTGAGAAACTACCTATTGATCAGTGGAACAAAATTATGTACGGTTCAGGAAAGGACAAAATTCGTTTCCGTTATCAAAACGAATATGGCCAAGTAAGGGACAATTCGATTCAATTCGAAGGTGTACTTGCAAACATTGAAAGACGTTATAAAGATACGTCCTCTGATTATATTCGAGAGCAAATGGAAAAGTATATGGCAGAGCATGACTGTCCTACTTGTAAGGGGTACCGTTTAAAGGAAGAAACGATGGCAGTGAAAATAGATTCATTGCATATTGGCCAAGTTTCTAGATTTTCGATTGAGGAAGCAAATAAATTTTTCAGTGAACTGAAATTGTCAGATAAGGACATGCAAATCGCTCGATTAGTTTTAAGAGAAATTGATGAACGACTTAGCTTTCTAGATAATGTGGGACTAAATTATTTGACTCTGAATCGGGCATCTGGGACATTATCTGGAGGAGAGGCTCAACGAATTCGTTTAGCGACTCAAATTGGCTCTCGTCTTACGGGCGTACTTTATATTCTTGATGAACCTTCTATCGGTCTACACCAAAGAGACAATGACCGTTTAGTAGCAACTCTGAAGGATATGCGAGATATAGGAAACACTTTAATCGTTGTAGAACATGATGAAGATACGATGATGGCTGCTGATTATTTGATTGATGTAGGTCCAGGGGCAGGAGTACATGGTGGGCAAATAGTAGCTGCTGGAACTCCTGAAGAGGTAATGAAAGATAAAAATTCTCTTACAGGACAATATTTAAGCGGGAAAAAGTTTATCCCTCTTCCTCTAAAAAGAAGAAAACCAGATGGTCGTTTTATTAAGATTAAAGGTGCTAAGGAAAATAACCTGAAAAATGTTAATGTTGATATTCCACTAGGGGTATTTACTGCTGTGACAGGTGTATCTGGCTCTGGGAAAAGTACATTGGTCAACGAAATTCTGTATAAATCATTAGCACACAACATCAACCGAGCTAGATCGTTGCCAGGTGCACATAAAGCAATAGAGGGAATAGAAATGCTAGATAAGGTGATTGATATCGATCAGTCACCGATTGGACGCACACCTCGCTCAAATCCTGCCACTTATACTGGCGTTTTTGATGATATAAGAGATCTATTTGCAACGACTAATGAGGCTAAGATTAGAGGATATAAAAAAGGACGCTTCAGCTTTAATGTAAAAGGTGGACGCTGTGAGGCTTGTCGAGGCGATGGAATTATCAAAATCGAGATGCACTTTTTACCGGATGTTTATGTACCTTGCGAGATATGTCATGGAAAACGCTATAATCGAGAGACACTGGAAGTATTATATAAAGGAAAAAGCATTTCAGACATTTTGAAGATGACAGTAGAAGAAGGGGTTGCTTTCTTTGAAAACCATCCGAAAATCAGTCGTAAAATACAAACCCTTTTTGATGTGGGGCTAGGTTATATGGAACTTGGTCAGCCTGCAACCACTCTTTCTGGTGGAGAAGCGCAACGTGTGAAACTGGCTTCAGAGCTACATAAGCGCTCGAATGGTAAGTCATTTTATATTTTGGATGAGCCAACTACAGGATTACATGTCGATGACATTGCAAGATTACTTATTGTTTTACAGCGCTTAGTTGAAAATGGAGATACTGTTCTAGTCATTGAACATAATTTGGACGTCATTAAAACAGCTGATTACTTAATTGATTTGGGACCAGAGGGTGGCGATAAAGGTGGAACAATCCTAGCATCTGGAACACCAGAAAAAATTGCAGAAGTCAAGAATTCCTATACTGGTAAGTATTTAAAAACTATATTAGAGCGTGATCGTAAAAGAATGGAAGAAGGCATTAACAAAGCAACTACAAAAAGTTAAAAAACTCAAAAAGCTTCAATGAAACTTTTTGACTCATAGAACGTATAACTAATAGGAAGAAATTTGCAATACACTTTTAATTTATGAGGAGGCCTTTCACTATGCAAGAGGAACGTAAACGTATTTTAGATATGGTTGAAAACGGCACGATTACTGCACAGGAAGCACTAGCACTTTTAGAAGAGCTCGGTAAGCAAGCAACAATAGTCACTCCCCAAGTAAATGAGCAGAAGTTTGAAGAAAAAGAAAAAGAAAAAACGCATCAAACGAGACAAGGAAATACTGATTTTATCGAAGAACTGAAACGTGATTTTACTATGGTAGGAGATCGCTTCATGCAGTTCATGCAAGGAACTGTAGATAAGATGAAGGATTTCGAGTTTGAAGTTAAATTAAGTGATCCGGTTACGTTTGAAGAAAAATTTGTAAAAGAAGATATACAATTTGAGGATATCGCGATTAATCTTGCAAATGGTAAAGTGGAAATTCATCCATCTGAGGAGCCTTTTACCCACGCAACAGTGAAGGTAAAATCCTTTAAAAATTCTACAGAGGAAGAAGCAAGAACAAGATTCCAAAATGAGTTTATCTTTACTACTGAAGGAAATAAATTACGTGTTTATAGTGATATGAAAACGGTAGCCGTACAAGTAGCACTTTATATACCAGAAAAAGAATATAATCATATTTCTGCGCGTTTGTTTAACGGTGATTTCATTGCGAAAAACCTAGAATCTAAAACCTTTAAGATTAAGACAACAAACGGTAAGGTGGAATTGGAAGATAGTAAGTTCCATAGAGCAGACATAGAAACTGTAAATGGCTCAGTCCAGGTTCAAAATGTTGAAGGTGACACCGTTGAGGTAGAAACGATGAATGGCCGCATTTACGTAGATGGAAAATTGAAGGACATAGAAGGCTCTTCGGTTAGTGGACATGTAATTCTGACAACGAAAGACAAAGAAGCACGTAAAATCGAAGGAACAGCGGTAGCAGGTACTGTTGAAATTTATGTACCTAAAAACGTTTCTTTAAAAGGCGAAACTTCTACACAGTTAGGGCGTATAGATGTGCAGCTTTCTGATGTAACTCAGTTAAACCAATCTGAGCAGCTTCTCAATAAAAAAGTAGGCTTCACAAAAGTAGTAGACTCTGAGGGAGAGCCGTTACGAGTATATGGAGATGCTAAAACAGGATCAGTTTTAGTTAGATATACAACGGAAGCATAATAAACAACTAAGACCAAGTCATTTGTTGACTTGGTCTTTTCTTTATAAAGTCCTTCAAAATTATATAGAGTTGGTTCGCTTAAGAAAGTGCAATAGGTCAGAAAAAGGTAGAAGGGGATGTTCACAAACACCCTTCTACTTTTTTTAGTTTTTATTTTTTACCCAAATCTTTATTCCAGTGGCAATTCCTTGTGCACATTTTAAACGATATTCTTCGGATTGCAGAAGCCTTGCTTCCTCTTTGTTCGTCATAAAACCACATTCCACTAGAACTGCTGGCATGATAGTATCTCGTACAACAGCTAGATTCTTCTGTTTAACCCCCCGATTTTTCCGTTCCACAGAGATACAGAGGGATTCTTGAATATGTTTTGCTAGTAAAATAGAATCGGCGGAAGGCTTCAAATACGTGTAGGTTTCTATACCGTTCACTTCATTCCAATTGCTCCCATATGCATTGGCGTGGATGGAAATAAAAGCTTGTACTTTTAATTTGTTCGCAAGGGAAGTTCGCTCTCGTAATGGTACATCGACATCATCAGAATGACTAAAAATAACTACGATTCCGGTGTTATCTAACTCTTTCTTAACTAATCTTGTGACCGCACTGTTAAACTCAAATTCCTTCATCTTACCATCGGGGGTTCTTTTTCCTGCTGTTTCTGGGCCATGACCTGCATCTAATATAATCCTCAATACGCTTCACTCCTTTTAACTAATAAATAGGAAGAGAAAAGATAAATGGATACTAATTCAATGTTTATTCATGCTAAAATAAGAACTAAGTTTATCAGAGGGTAAAAGGAGTGGAAAATGTGTCTCATGTTACGACAAAAGATATACAAGAGAAATTTAATTTGTCCTTAGTTAGCGGACAAGAGGGTATTGGACGACACATTTCTATAAGTGATATTTCAAGACCTGGTATAGAAATGGCTGGTTACTTTATGCACTATCCTTCCGATCGCATTCAGTTAATGGGAAAAACGGAAGTTTCCTTTTTTGAATTACTCAAACCTAAAGAAAGATCTGACCGGATGATGAAGCTTTGTGCACAGGACACACCTGTTATTATTGTTGCTCATGGCATGGAGGTTCCCAGTGAGTTAATTATAGCATCTAACGAGAACTCGGTGCCTGTTCTAACTACTAGCATGCCGACCACTAGATTTTCTAGTATGCTTACGAATTATTTGGAAAGTATGCTAGCACCTACTACTGCTGTTCACGGAGTATTGGTAGATATATATGGTGTAGGTGTATTGATCACTGGAAAAAGCGGTGTAGGTAAAAGTGAGACAGCCCTAGAATTAGTGAAAAGGGGACATCGGTTAGTTGCGGATGATTGCGTGGAAATCAGACAGGAGGGTGAGGACACTTTAGTAGGAAGCGCCCCAAAATTGATTGAGCATCTTTTGGAGATTCGTGGATTAGGTATAATAGATATTATGACACTGTTTGGTGCTAGCGCCATTCGAAGCTATAAGCGAATCACTCTTGTAATCGAGCTAGAAATCTGGGATGAAAAGAAAACTTACGACAGACTAGGTCTTGAGGAAGAGAAAATGGAGATTATTAATACTGCGGTGACTAAGCTAACGGTCCCAGTTCGACCAGGTCGAAATTTAGCGGTCATCATAGAAGTTGCTGCCATGAATCACCGATTGAAAAAAATGGGTGTTAATGCAGCAGAGGATTTTGCAAAGCGATTAGACGATGTTATAAACCAAAATGGAGAATTTTAAATAATATATTTGGTTGAGAGGAGCTTTTATGAATATTCTACAGGCAATTGATCCGGTCGCTTTTTCATTAGGACCGCTAGAAGTAAGATGGTACGGTATAATTATTGCATTTGGAATCGTACTTGCATTTATAGTTGGACAGCGTGAAATGGTAAAAAGAGGATTTCATCCGGATTATTTAACCGATTTACTTCTTTGGGCTGTTCCAATCGCTATTATTAGTGCACGTATTTACTACGTAATATTTAAGTGGGATATCTATAGTCAGCACCCAGAGAATATTATTAAAATATGGGAGGGTGGTATAGCGATTCACGGTGCTTTAATAGGATCGTTCTTAACTGCTTACTTCTTTACGAGAAAACGTCGGAGTTCTTTCTGGAAGGTTACGGACATATTGGCACCAAGTATTTTGATTGGTCAGTTAATTGGCCGTTGGGGTAACTTTATGAACCAGGAAGCACATGGTGGAGAGGTAACGAGAACTTTCTTAGAAAACCTATTCCTTCCAAACTGGATTATAGAGCAAATGTATATTGAGGGAAAATATTATCACCCGACATTCCTTTATGAGTCTATTTGGAACTTGATTGGAGTCATTATTATGCTGTTCCTTCGTAAGGTGAACTTGCGTCGCGGAGAAATGTTCCTCTTCTATTTAACATGGTATTCAGTTGGACGTTTCTTTATCGAGGGAATGCGTACAGATAGTTTATATTTAATAGGTGATTTGCGTACTGCACAGGTTGTATCACTAGTGACTATTGCAGTAGCAATTATTATATTTGTTTATAGAAGAATAATGGTTAAGCCAGTTGTGCGTTATCAAGACAAGTAAGAAAGATGGGATTGGGTATGGAAATGGGGACTCTTAAAAGGGGAATGTCTGCCGGTCTAAAAACAACGTGGACGTTAAGTAAGGTTATCTTTCCAATAACATTAATAGTAGTGATTTTGCAGCACACTCCTGTTTTGCCATGGATAATACAATTTATAGAGCCTTTTATGGGGTTAATAGGCTTACGTGGAGAAGCAGCTATTCCACTTGTCCTAGGAAATGCATTAAATCTTTATGCAGGTATAGCAGGAATATTGTCTTTAGAGTTAACCGTGAAGGAAGTATTTATATTAGCAACCATGCTATCGTTCTCCCATAATATCTTTATTGAAACAGGAGTTGCTTTAAAGGTTGGAGTGAAGCTATGGATCGTATTAGTTGTCCGATTCGGACTCGCTATAGTTTCAGCGGTTGTTATTAACTTAGTATGGCAAGGTGGTGGCGAGGTAGCAAAGTATGGGGTAGTTACCGCAACACAAAACATACCGGATGGCTGGTTTGAAATTATTTTACTCGGTCTTCAAAAAGCCACATTTGGTGTTTTGCAGCTTGCTCTAATTGTTATTCCACTTATGGTGATCATCCAATTTTTAAAGGACCGAAATTACTTACAAAAGTTTTCAGATAAACTGGCACCTTTCACCAAAGTAATTGGTGTGCAGCCAAATGCTTCCATGACTCTAGTCGCTGGTCTAGTGATTGGCCTTGCTTATGGAGCAGGAGTAATGATTCAAGCGGTTCAGGAGGACGGAGTAAGTAAGAAGGACGCAACTTTAGCATTCATCTTTTTAGTGGCATGTCACGCCGTTGTAGAGGATACGTTAATTTTTGTTCCATTAGGAATTCCAATTTTACCTCTCTTGCTCATTCGATTGATTACGGCTTTTGTCTTGACGATTATTGTCGCCTATATTTGGCGAAAATCAGAACAGAAAAGAACCAAGGAAGTGTTTACAACATGAACGTAACAACCTATAAAGCGTTGCTTTTTGATCTTGATGGAACGTTGTTAAATACTAATGAGCTCATAATTGAAAGTTTTTTACATATTTTAGGAGATAAATTTCCTGGGAAATATGATAGAGAAAGTGTAATACCTTTTTTAGGGCCATCACTTCGGGAAACCTTTGATGGCATCGATCCATTGCTAACTGAGTCACTTATTTTGTCATACAGGGCGTGGAATGAGGAACAGCACGATCAAATGGTTACAGCATTCGATGGGGTTGTCGAAACCCTTCAAAAATTAAAGAATCAGGGCTATAAGTTAGCAATCGTTTCTACTAAGAGAAGATCCATGATTGATAGAGGGCTTCAGCTTATTGGATGTCAGTCATTATTTGACACGATCGTGGGATATGAAGATGTATCTAATACTAAGCCTGATCCTGAACCTATTCTGCTTGCCCTAGAGCAATTGAATGTCAGTAAGGAAAACGCCCTCATGATTGGTGACAATTTTCATGACATAGTTGGTGGGCAACGTGCTGGAGTAGATACTGCCGCTGTAGCTTGGTCTATAAAGGGTGAGGCATTCTTGGCAACATTTGATCCAACCTATATGCTGCAGCATATCAGTGATTTACTTTCTATAAAAAAAGGGCAGCTCTTATGAGAAAAACGGAGAGATACCCTGTAAAGGGAGCTAATTCCCTCTGGCATGTATACGATACGGTGCCTTTTTGGAAGGTGATAAAAAATTTTATTTTTATCCAGGCTGCGAGATATTCACCTTTTTTAAGCTGGAAAAACTTTTTTTATCGTACTTTTTTAAGAATGGAAGTTGGAAAGGAAACTTCTTTTGCTTTAATGGTGATGGTAGATGTTATGTTTCCTGAAAGAATTAAAGTAGGGAATAATACGATTATAGGATACAACACAACAATATTGGCGCATGAATATTTAATTGATGAATACCGAATTGGCGATGTTATTATCGGAGATCGCGTATTAATAGGCGCTAACTCCACTATTTTACCTGGGATAACAATAGGAAATGACGCTATTATCTCTGCGGCAACACTAGTAAATGCTGACGTGCCAGAGGGCTGCTTCGTAGGAGGCAACCCAATGAGTATTATTTATACGAAGGAACAAATGCTAGAGCGTAATGCAAAGTAAAAAACTATTTAATGTTAGAAAAGAGCTGCACCTCCCCTGTTAGATTTTAACTAACAAGGGGAGGTGTAGTTTTTATATGATAAAAACTACCAACTAATTCTCTCAAGCAAAATACTTGATTAATATTTTTACTGAGATATAATTGACGAGTCAATGATTGATTAGTCAAGAGTTGATTCGTCAAGGGGTAAGGAGGGGAACGATGACTAAATCCTTTAAAGAAATAAAACAAACATTGCTTATGCTTCAAAGTATTGATAGACGAGTAGCGCAAAACTTTGAAAAAAGAACTGGTATTAGTTTCACCAGGTATGAAATGTTACACACATTATTCGAACGAGCACAGCTTTCCCAAATAGAGTTACAGCAAACGTTGAAAATTGATCAAGCAGCAATTACAAGACACTTGAAAATACTGGAAGAGAAGAACTTTGTTGTTCGCAATCGAAATAAGCAAAATAATAGAGAAGTGATTGTAGAGATTACAGATGCCGGTATAAGCACTTTAGAGAACTGTGATTTAGATAAAAATCAATTTATTGATGAATTATTTAATGGATTTACAGATCAAGAGATAAAGCAACTTCAAATATTAGTGAAAAAGTTAATTGATAACACAGAAATGCTAAATAGTTAAAAGGAAAAATACACGACATTCCTTGAAACTTCGAAATAATTCATTTGAAAGGGGTATCTAAGATGCCAAAAACACAAACAACAATCGACCAATTAATCCACGAAAGAAAATCAGTACGTAAATATAAAGAAAATGTCGTTATTCCTCATGAGGAAATACAAACTTTGTTACAAAAAGCGATTACAGCGCCTTCTTCAAGCAATATGCAGCCATGGCGTTTTATAGTAATTGAAGATCAACAGGTAAAAAAAGAGTTACGTGTGATTGCTAATAATCAGGAACAAGTGGAGACTTCATCAGCAATAATAGCTGTACTAGGAGATTTAGAAATGTACAAAAATGCAGAAAAAATATATGACGCTAACTATGAACAAAAATTTATGCCGAGAGAATTAGCTGATTTAATGATAAAAAATTCTCTTTCCTTGTACGGAAACTTACCTCAAGAAACAATGAAAAATATTGTACATTTTGATGCAGGACTTATATCCATGCAAATTATGTTATTAGCTAAAGATATGGGCTACGACACAGTCCCAATGGGTGGCTTTGATAAAGTCAAATTCGCTGAAAAATTTAACTTACTTCCAAATGAAGTACCAATTTTACTTATTGCTATAGGAGAAGCAGCTGCTCCTGCATACGGATCTTCACGCCTTCCTCTTGAACAAATCGTTAGGTATATTTAATAGAAGTATTGGAAATATAAAATCTAAGAAGTATCTGCTTAATCATTAAGCAGGTACTTTTTTTCTTTTTCAAATATTTTAGCTGAGTTGAGCAAGCTCTTAGTATCTCTACACTACAAATCAGTCTTCGGAAGCGATTCACAAAGCATTAGTACAAATAATATAAATAGTAGATTGTCCTCCAATCTCAAGCTTTTTATTACTTATTGAATGAAGCTGTAAGCTTGTTCAAAATCCTACTGATTTCGATAACGTTCTGAAGTTGACGAATAGTATGAAATAGTATAAAATTTACTTAATTTATTATATTAGCACTCTAGCATAGTGAAGTATTTAAAATAAGAGGTGAAACCATTGAGTAAAATTCAAATGTTTGAAAAGCCGCTTGGGATGCGAGACTCATTTCCAGAGGTTAATGAGCAAAAAGAATACATAAGATCTATAGCGAGAGAATTTATTCGAAACAAAGGATATGACTTTATCAAAACGCCATCGGTAGAGTATTTTGAAACCATTGGGAAAGCATCTGCAATCGATGAATCCTCATTATTTAAGTTGGTGGACAATCAAGGTGAGATGCTTGTTCTTAGACCTGATATGACAACCCCGATTGCTAGAATTGCAGCATCAAAGCTTTTAAAGGAAAAAAATCCTTTACGTTTAGCTTATTATGCTAACGTCTTTCGTGCACAGCAACGTGAAGGCGGAAGACCAGCGGAATTTGAACAGCTGGGCCTAGAGCTGATTGGTGATTTTAGTGCTTATGGAGACAGTGAAATTATCTATACCGCAGTAGAACTCATTAAAGCGTTAGGCGTGGAGAACTTCCAAATTACTATTGGTCATGCTGGAATACTGACAGCAATTCTTTCTAACAATACTAGCAAGCTAGAGCAAGTCGAAACACTTAGACTGCTCCTAGTAGAAAAGAACTTTGTAGGATTTGTACAAATGCTAGATGACTTGAAGCTGACAGACACACAAAAGGAGAATTTGACAAAGCTTGTAGATTATACGCTAGAGTCTAAATCATGGGAAGATTTTAGACAGCTTTTGACAGACGAACAACAGTATTTATTGGATCAGATTGAACAACTAAAGAAGCTTTTAGAAGTACAACTGAGTGATCCTGCTATTTACTCGTTTGATTTTTCATTGGCGAGTCATATGAGCTATTACACAGGTATGTTATTTGAAATTCATGCAGCAGGAAGTGGTTTTCCAATTGGCAATGGGGGAAGATATGACGAGCTGTTTAGGCAATTTGAACAAAGCGTGGGAGCTACGGGCTTTGGAATACGGGTTGATCGCTTGTTAGAAGTATTGCCTAAAAAGGCAACTGATGAAAAGCATACGCTTCTTTTATTTGATAAGGGCTCATTCCTGAAGGCTAATGTGCTAGCGGAGGCAAGAAGAAATAATGGAGAGCGTGTCACCCTTCAATATAAGGACAGTGTCCATGACATAGAAGCCTATCAAGATAGTTTTCATGAAATAATTAAGGTAGTAGAAGGTGGTTCTGCAAGTGAATGAATTAACGATTGCAATGCCTAAAGGTCGTATTTTTGAAGAAGCATATCAATTATTTATCGACGCAGGATTTAACTTACCAGCCGAAATTAGTGATTCTCGTAAGTTGATCGTAGAGGCACCGGATGAGAGGATACAATTTATTCTGGCAAAGCCCATGGATGTTCCGGTTTATGTGGAGCATGGGGTTGCCGACATTGGAATAGCGGGGAAGGACGTTTTGCTAGAGCAGCATCGGGACGTGCATGAACTATTAGATTTGAATATTAGTAACTGCTATATTGCGACAGCAGGGTTGCCGAATACTGTTATGGATGAGATAGCTCCTCGTGTTGCTACTAAATATCCAACGATTGCGACCAATTTTTATAAGGAAAAAGGGGAGCAGGTGGAGATTATTGAACTGAACGGTTCTATTGAGCTAGCTCCAATGATTGGTCTTGCCGATCGTATCGTCGACATTGTATCTACAGGACAAACGTTAAAGGAAAATGGTTTAGTAGAATATGAAAAAATTGTAGATATATCATCTAGGATAATCGTCAATCCGGTAAGCTATCGAGTAAAAAGAGAGCGAATTCGAGCGTTCGTTGCGAAGCTAAATAAAGAACTTCTAAAAAGGTAGGGAATGCCACGATGAAAATAGAAAAGCTTACAGACACCATTTCTTTACAGCGGTCTATGGAACAGGCAAATATCGATCATGTGACAACTGTACGTGAGGTGATTTCCGATGTGAAAGAAAACGGAGATCAAGCGTTATTCGTTTATACAGAAAAATGGGATGGGGTAAGGCTTTCAAATTTGAAAGTGTCCGATGAGGAGATGGAAGAGGCATTCCTCAGCTTTGAACCTCAGTTAGTAGAAGATTTAAAGGAAGCGGCAGATAACATTCGGCTGTTTCACGAGAAGCAAATTAGACAAAATATTGACCTTGCTTTAGAAAAAAACTCGTATATTCAATATAGAATTTCCCCACTAGATGCTGTTGGGTTATACGTTCCTGGAGGAACAGCAGCGTATCCATCCTCTGTTCTCATGAACGCCATTCCAGCACTAGTCGCAGGAGTAAATCGAGTAGTCATCGTATCTCCGCCCTCTAAGAACGGGAAGCTACCTGCTTCGGTTTTAGTTGCAGCTAAAATCGCAGGTATTACCGAAATCTACAAGGTAGGAGGAGCCCAGGCGATTGCAGCACTTGCATATGGAACGGAATCCATTAAGCCTGTCGATAAAATCACAGGACCTGGTAACAGCTATGTGGCACTTGCGAAAAGAGAAGTGTTTGGCAAGGTAGCTATTGATATGATTGCAGGACCTAGTGAGATTGCTATTATCGCTGATGATACAGCCTTTGCCGATGAGGTAGCTGCCGATTTACTAGCACAGGCGGAGCATGATCCATTTGCAAGCTCTGTTTTAATAACCACTAGTGAGCGATTAGCACAAAAGGTGTCAGATGAAGTGGAAAGACAGCTACAACTGCTGCCACGTGAAGAAATTGCTCGAGCATCTATTGAAAACTATGGACGCATCTATTTGGCTGAATCGCTACAACAGGCGGTTAAAGCAACAAATGAATTAGCTCCTGAGCATTTAGAGATTATCACAGAAAATGCAAAAGAGCTAAGCGAGCAAATCAGGCATGCTGGGGCTATTTTCATTGGTCGATATAGCAGTGAGCCAGTAGGTGATTATTTTGCAGGAACGAACCACGTACTGCCGACTAATAGTACTGCCCGTTTTTCAAGCGGGTTGAATATAGATGACTTTGTTAAAAAAACAAGCGTAGTTTATTATTCGAAGGAAATGTGGCAGGAGCAATATCCTAAAATCGCTCGCTTGGCTAGACTAGAGCAATTAGAGGGCCATGCACGCTCTGTTGAATCAAGAAGCTGGGAAAAGGGGTTATTAAATGATTAAACAAAGAAACGCTCAAATAGAAAGAATGACAAATGAGACAAAGGTGTATGTAGATATTAACCTAGATGGTGAGGGGAAGGCTGAAATCGAGACAGGTGTTCCTTTTATGGACCATATGCTAGACCTGTTCACTAAACATGGATTGTTTAACGCTAAGATAAAAGCAAATGGTGACACGCATATTGACGATCACCATACGACAGAGGACATAGGCATTGTTCTCGGCCAAGCAGTAAAAGAGGCATTAGGAGATAAAAAGAGCATCAAACGCTACGGTAATGCATTTGTTCCAATGGATGATGCTTTAGCTCAGGTTGTTATCGATATTTCGAACAGACCTCATTTAGAATTCAGAGCACAATTTCCGACACAAAAGGTTGGTACGTTTGATACAGAGTTAGTCCATGAGTTTTTATGGAAGTTTGCACTAGAAGCACGTATGAATGTCCATGTAATTGTTCATTACGGGGCAAATACTCACCACATGATTGAAGCAATCTTTAAGGCGCTGGCTCGTGCCATTGACGAAGCTATTACAATAGATGATCGAGTGAAGGGTGTACCTTCCACAAAAGGTCTACTTACATAAAGGAGGTATATCATGAGTTCGATACAAGTGTATCCTGCAATAGATATGAAGGGTGGTAAATGTGTACGACTTTATCAAGGGGATTATGACCAAGAAACGATTTATGGAGATTCTCCATTTGAGATGGCAAAAAAGTTCGCAAATGAAGGAGCTACATGGATTCATCTGGTGGATTTAGACGGAGCAAAGGATGGAGCAAAGATTCATGCAAATGAGGTCATTCGAATTGTCAATGAACTTCCAGTTAAAGTTCAAATAGGTGGTGGCATACGCTCGAAGGAGGATGTTAGCTACTATTTGGATAACGGTGTAAGCCGTGTCATTATTGGAAGTCTTGCTATTTCACAGCCTGAGCTTGTTGCCGAACTGATCGAGGAGTATGGAGGAGACAGAATTGTCATTGGCTTAGATGCAAAAGATGGTATGGTAGCAACTCATGGTTGGCTAGAAACCTCTGGCAAATCTGCAGTTGAAGTAGGCCAATACTTTGCCTCCAAGGGAGCAAAACATGTCATTTTCACGGATATTGCGACAGATGGAACACTACAGGGCCCAAATTTAAAAGCCAATAAAGAACTTGCCGAAGCTACAGGTTTGTCCATTATTGTTTCAGGTGGCATCAGCTCCTTAGAGGACATTGGAGCAGTTGCCGAGTTGGCTAAAATCTCTAGCGTAAGTGGAGTAATAACAGGAAAAGCGTTATACAATAACCGTTTTACAATATCAGATGCGTTACAAAAAATAAATTAACAAGCAATCCTTGAAGGGGAGTTTTTAACATGGCTACATTGACATTTGATGATAGAGGACTAATACCAGTAATTGTACAGCACGCCATTACAAGAGAGGTTTTAACGCTTGCGTATATGAATGAAGAGGCTTACGAGAAAACGGTTGAGACGAGGGAGGCCTGGTTTTTCAGTCGAAGTAGACAGGAGCTTTGGCATAAGGGAGAAACCTCTGGAAACACACAACAGGTTGTATCAATTCGAACAGATTGTGATTCAGATGCAATAGTATTAGAGGTGCTACCTAGCGGACCTGCCTGTCATACAGGGGAAGAGACATGCTTTCATATCAGCTTAGAAAAATTCGAAGAACCTTCTGGATATAATGTAGTCACTCATTTGATCAAAACAATAGCAGAGCGTCAACAAACGATGCCAGAAGGAGCCTATACAACCTACCTGTTTGAAAAAGGTGTAGACAAAATATGCAAGAAGGTCGGAGAGGAAGCATCAGAAGTAATTATAGCCTCTAAAAATAACGATGCAGAGGAGCTAAAATGGGAGGCGGCAGACCTCATCTATCACTTGCTTGTTTTATTGCAAAATCAAAATGTAAGCTATTATGATTTATTACAAGTATTGCAAAAAAGACATGAAACGAAATCACATAAAAAATAATACTTTATGATATACTGAGATTATACTGATAAGGGACGTTGTGATAACGTTCCTTATTATTTTTCGGAGGATTATCTTGAATAAAAAAAGAAAAAAGAAAATAGACAAAGAAAATATAATTTCATTCTTGCCGACTGGCGAATATTACTATAAAAAAGCATTAGATGAACTTCAAAAGGATGAGTATCAAAAAGCTCATAAATATTTAAAAAGAGCATCTGATTTAAGCCCGGATGACCCAATGATTTTACTCCAATACGCCATTTTACAAATGGAATTTGATAAATACGATTATGCTCATGAATTATTAAGAAGTGCCCATGCGCTTGACCCAAACGAAGGAGATATCATATTCTTCTTAGCTGAGGTAAATGCTCATTTGGGAAACTTCATAGAGGCAAATCGCTTTGCCAAAATGTATTTAGAAAAAGAAATAAGCGGAGAATATATGGAGGAAGCGATGGAAATCGTCGACTTTACCGAGCAGGAGGATATCGTATCTCTACAGCTGGATACTCCATCAAGTGAAGCCTTGTTTTTACAGGAAAAGGCGAGACGTTTAATGGAGCAAGGAAAGTTTGAGGAAGCTGTGGAGCTACTTGAATCTATTATTGCTGATCATCCTGATTTCTGGGCTGCCTTTAATAATCTGGCCCTTGCCTATTTTTATATAGGGGAAGAGGAGCAATCGAAGGCATTACTGCATCAAGTTCTAAGAGAAAACCCAGGCAACATCCATGCACTATGTAATCTTGCGGTAATTCATTATTATGAAAAAAATACCGAGGAACTAGATGAAATCATCGAATTTCTGTCCAAGATTAATCCATATTTTATCGAGCACCGATACAAATTAGGTGCTACCTTTGCGTTGATTGGTAAATATGAACAAGCCTTCAAATGGCTGAGAAGCTTACAGAGAAAAGGTTTTGAAGCAGACCCCGGATTTTACTTTTGGCTCTCGCACTCTGCATACTTTGCAGGGCATGAGGAAGTTGCCCGCAATGCTTGGAAGGCACTTTTAAAACTTGACCCTGAAAAAGCAGGCTTCGAGCCTTGGCTACCGCAAATGAAAGATTTAGTGGAGCCAGATAGTGATGAACAAAAGAATTTGATATTGGAAAAGCTACAGGATAAACATATTAGTGAACGTATATTTGGATTCTATCTTTTAGGGAAATCTAGACATCGTCAGGAAATTATTGCACATCCTAAATGGATTGTAGTGGATGAGCTAACTACTATGGAAAAACTGTTTCTGGCAAATTCCTTAGGCCATAAATTTGATGAAAAGTCTCCAGCAGAGAAAGCTTTTTTAAGAGCAATTTCTGCATCTGACTTACTTTATGACGCTCATAAACCATTAGAACAGTCAGATACCTTCCTGTTTCAAATGTGGTTTGTTTTAGTAGAGAGAGCATTAGAACGTGCTTACGCATTTAAAAATCCGCGAGCTTTGGCAGCCGCTACGGAGTATATGTTTGCTTCGTCTCGTATGAAAAACGTGACGAAAAAACAGTTTGCCGAGCAATATGGGATTACAACTGCAACACTCACGAAATATGTCAACGAACTCATCCAATTTTTACCTTTTTCTGACTCCTAAGCATATTAGTTGATGAAGGATATAAAATTAGTTAGATTGTTGGTATGTAGTAAGTAGGAGGAATTTAGATGACAACTGAAAAAATATATGACGTAATAATTATAGGTGCCGGTCCAGCAGGCATGACAGCTGCTGTTTACACTTCACGAGCAAACCTTTCCACTTTAATGATTGAGCGTGGAATTCCTGGCGGCCAAATGGCCAACACAGAAGAGGTAGAAAACTACCCAGGGTTTGAAACAATTTTAGGACCTGAGCTTTCCACTAAAATGTTCGACCATGCAAAAAAATTCGGTGCAGAATATGCTTACGGTGACGTGTCCGAGGTAATCGATAATGGAGACTATAAAACAGTTAAAGTAAGCGGAAAAGAATATAACGCGTTAGCAGTCATCATCTCTTCAGGTGCCGAATACAAAAAAATGGGTATTCCCGGTGAGACAGAGCTTGGTGGTCGTGGCGTCAGCTATTGTGCAGTATGTGATGGTGCATTCTTTAAAGGTAAAAACCTTGTAGTGGTTGGAGGAGGAGATTCTGCTGTAGAAGAAGGAGCCTTCCTAACTAAATTTGCTAACAAAGTAACGATTGTTCACCGCAGAGATAAGCTTCGTGCTCAAAAAATCCTGCAGGATCGTGCCTTTGCAAATGAAAAAATTGATTTCATCTGGAATACAACATTAAAAGAGATTCATGGAACAGATGGTAAGGTTTCTAGTGTTACTCTAGTCTCTACAACGGATGGTTCAGAAAAATCATTTGATACAGACGGCGTCTTCGTATATGTAGGAATGCTTCCATTAACTAAACCATTTACTAATCTTGGTATTTTAAACGAAAATGGTTATATCGTGACAAACGAAAAAATGGAAACAACTGTACCTGGAATCTTTGGCGCTGGTGATGTTCGAGACAAAATGCTTCGCCAAATCGTTACAGCAACAGGTGACGGAAGTGTTGCTGCATTATCAGCTCAGCACTATATCGAGCACTTAAAAGATAAAAATACAACAAATGTGTGATTTAATTTTATCTTAATTTAACTGTAACTGTACTGAAATATTAAAGGTGTATATTAAAGTATATAAATTGACCCCCTTTTTATATATGTAAGATTTTGAACAGGCTGTTTTGCGATTTAAGTCGTGAAGCAGTCTCTTTTTGTGTAAGTTCATGTATAATAGAATGTAACTAAAGTGAAAGATGGAGTGACCATACGTGCAAAGAATCGCTAACTTACTTATATGTAAAGACAACAAAGTTCTTTTATTAAAGAAACCACGTAGAAATTGGTACGTAGCGCCAGGTGGCAAGATGGAGGAAGGAGAATCCATTCTAGTTTCTGCGGTACGTGAATTTACGGAAGAAACAAACACAGTGCCTATCAATCCTCATTTAAAAGGTATTTATACTATGGTGATTGAAGAAGACGGTAAGCGTATAGATGAATGGATGTTATTTACCTTTATCGGAACAGATATAGAAGGAACACCATATAAAGAAACTAAAGAAGGTGTGCTTGAATGGCACCCAGTTGAATCCTTACAACATCTTCCGATGGCTGAAGGAGACCGTACTAATCTGTTGTTCGCTGTAAAAGAAAAAGGTATGCAGTATGGTACCTTCGTTTATACTCCAGAATTTTCATTGATAAGTGAAACTATTCAGCAATCAGGGGAGGAAATATAAACAGTGGAAGCACAACCAAAGCAAGAAACAGAAGTCGTTATAATAACGGGTATGTCCGGAGCAGGAAAAACAGTAGCTATACAAAGCTTTGAGGATCTAGGATATTATTGCATCGATAATCTTCCACCCGAACTATTAAGTACATTTATAAAGCTAATGATTGAGTCAAACCAGCAACCTCGAAACATTGCTGCTGTCATGGATATGCGAGGCGGAGAAATGTTTCACTCATTGGTGGATTCAGTTAATCATCTTCAGGAAGCAACTTCTGTAACTCCGAAGGTCCTGTTTTTAGATGCACAGGATGAGGTACTTGTCAGAAGATATAAGGAAACTAGACGTTCCCACCCATTGGCTAATGCTGGATTGCCTTTAGAGGGCATCAAAAAAGAAAGAGAGCTTCTCTCTGATTTAAAAGGCAGAGCTCAATTCATTTATAATACTTCAAAGATGAAGCCTCGAGAGCTACGTGAAAAAATTCAAGAGGAATTTTCTTCGAATGGAAGCAAGGTCTTTACGGTGAATGTCATGTCGTTCGGGTTTAAGCATGGAATTCCCATTGATGCTGATTTGGTTTTTGATGTGCGTTTCCTCCCAAATCCTTATTACATAGAGGAGCTTCGTTTGAAATCAGGGTTAAATGAAGAAGTTTCTAGCTACGTTCTAAAATGGGCAGACACGAAGACTTTAATAGAAAAGCTGACTGATCTATTCAACTTTATGATACCGCAGTACAAAAGAGAAGGAAAAACGCAGCTTGTAATTGCCTTTGGTTGTACGGGCGGTCAACATCGTTCTGTTACACTGGCAGAATATTTTGGTAACCTTTTGAAGGCGGATGACGAAACTATAATAACGCATCGAGACGTTACAATTAGGAAGGAATGACTAAATGGGTCGTACAAAACACCGAAAAAAAATAGTCATTTTAGGTGGAGGTACTGGCTTATCAACCTTACTCCGAGGTCTAAAAAAGCTTCCACTAGATATTACAGCTATCGTTACAGTAGCTGATGATGGAGGAAGCTCTGGTAGATTGAGAGATGATTATGATATTCCACCACCAGGTGATATTCGTAACGTTTTAGCAGCATTATCAGAGGTAGAACCGCTAGTAGAGGAAATGTTCCAGTTTCGATTTGCACATTCCAGTGAGCTAGAGGGACACTCCTTAGGGAATCTCATGATAACAGCATTAACCTCTATTACAGGGGATTTTGCTCATGCAATTACTGAAATGAGTAGAGTGCTTAATATACATGGCAAAGTATTGCCGGCTGCCAATCAGCTAGTGACATTACACGCTGAATTTGAGGATAAAACCATTATTACAGGGGAATCTAAAATACCGGACTATGGGAAAAAGATAGAAAAGGTATTTATTACTCCCGCTGATGTAAAGCCTTTACCAGAGGCTGTAAACCTTATTCGCCAAGCGGATATTATAGCTATTGGACCAGGTAGCCTTTATACTAGTATATTGCCTAATCTATTAGTAGAAGATATTCGAAAGGCTGTCATTCGTTCTAAGGCGAAGAAGGTGTATATTTGTAATCTCATGACGCAGGCTGGAGAAACAAATAACTATACTGCCTATGATCATGTAAAGGCGCTTATTGACCATGTAGGAGAAGACTTCCTAGATACTCTTCTTATAAGTAAGGAAGAGATTCCTGAAAACGTTCAATATTTATATAAGCAAGAGATGGCATCACCAGTTAAAATAGATTTAGATAAGCTAGAGACACTAGACATAGATATCGTGAAGAAAGACATTTCCGTCGTATATAATGGCGCAGTGCGACATGATGCAATCGAAGTAGCGAAATGGCTTTTCGAATATGCAGGACAATGAGAATCTAAGAAGATAGGTTCTGCAAGAAAGGGGGAAACGTTATATGTCGTTTGCTTCTGAAACTAAAAAAGAAATGACGCAGGAGGAATCAAAGCCCTGCTGTTCAAAAGCAGAGCTATCTGCGCTCATCCGAATGAACGGATCTCTGTCATTTAGCAATAAAATGCTAAGCCTGGATGTTCAAACAGAGAATGCGGCAATTGCCAGAAGACTGTATACTCTTATCAAATCAATGTATAAGTTAGATGTGGAATTGCTCGTCCGCAAAAAAATGAGATTAAAAAAGAATAATGTGTATATTTGTCGTGTCAGAGAAGGGGCTAAAAGCTTACTAGAGGATTTAATGATTTTGAAGGAAGGTTTTCAATTCGAATACTCCATCTCCCCAGAGCTTGTCAAAAAGAATTGCTGTAAACGAGCATACTTACGAGGTGCTTTTTTAGCAGGTGGCTCTGTAAACAATCCCGAAACTTCATCTTACCACTTAGAAGTATACTCATTATATAAAACACATAGCGACGCATTAGTCGATTTAATGAATTATTATGAATTAAATGCAAAAACAATTGAACGTAAAAAAGGTTTTGTGGCATATTTAAAGGAAGCAGAAAAAATATCTGACTTTTTAAGCATTGCTGGAGCTCATCGTGCCCTCTTGAAATTTGAGGATGTGCGAATCATCCGAGATATGCGCAACAGTGTCAATCGTTTAGTCAATTGTGAAACTGCCAATTTAAACAAAACCATCAGCGCAGCCATCCGACAAGTGGAGAACATCCGCTTTATCGATAACGCAATCGGCTTAGACCAATTGCCAGAGAAGCTGCGAGAAATAGCTCGTCTGCGAGTGGAGTATCAGGATGTTACACTAAAGGAACTAGGAGATATGGTGTCCACTGGAAACGTAAGTAAATCTGGTGTCAACCATCGTTTGCGCAAATTGGATGAAATAGCAGATGCATTAAGAAGAGGCGAATCAATTTAAAGAAATGGGGCTAAGGATTATGGCGGAACAACAGGTCGAGGTAAAATTACAATCAGGACTTCAAGCAAGACAAGCAGCATTATTTGTACAAGAAGCTAATCGTTATATTGCAGATGTGTTTTTAGAAAAAGATGATAAAAAAGTAAACGCTAAAAGTATCATGGGTATCATGAGCTTAGCGATAAGCAAGGGTGCTACCATCACTTTAAGTGCTGAGGGCTCTGACGAAGCAGAAGCAGTAGAATCACTAGCTAAATTCATTTCTAAAGCAGAATAATTAATCGTAAGGCTGTTGTATGATCCGGTATGGATTGTATGGCAGCTTTTTAATATTAATCGTATGTATCTCCTTGAAAAGTATAACTAATAGTTGGTAGATTTCCGCTTTAGGCGGACGCTTTCCGTGGGGTGAGCGATAAGCCATCACCCGTCGCTTACGCGCGCGGTTGTGATGTCTTATCTGCCTCACTGATCCCACTGGAGACGCCGCCAGTCGCTGCAATCACAGGTTGTCTAGGAAAGAGAAAGTCGCAAATTCAATTTAATTGAAAAGCATGAACGATAGTTTGTAGATTTTCGCTTTAGGCGGTCGCTTTCCGCGGGGGGTGCGATAAGCCATCACCGCCGCATTCGCGTCGTTTGTGATGGCTTATCTGTCACCCTCTTCCCGTAGGAGTCGCCGCCTGCCGCTTCAATCATAGGTTGTGTAGGAAAGAGAAAGTCGTATGGGATAAACTTACTCAACTATTTAAACAGTTACTTGAAAAGAATGAAAGAGAGAGGAGAGATTTCCGCTTTAGGCGGTCGCTTTCCGTGGGGTGAGCGATAAGCCATCACCCGTCGCTTAAGCGCGCGGTTGTGATGTCTTATCTGCCTCACTGATCCCACTGGAGTCGTCGCCTGCCGCTGCAATCATATGTTGTGTAGGAAAGAGATAGTCGCAAATTCAATTTTATTGAAAAGTATGAACGATAGTATGTAGATTTCCGCTTTAGGCGGTCGCTTTCCACGGGGGGCGCGATAAGCCATCACCGCCGCATTCGCGTCGTTTGTGATGGCTTATCTGTCACCCTCCTCCCGTAGGAGTCGCCGCCTGTCGCTGCAATCACAGATTGTGTAGGAATAGAAAGTCGTATGGGAAAAATAAGTTATCTAATTTCCGTGATGCTTCATTATTCAATTTTAAGAGAATACAAAGTAAACTCTTTTATGAAGTGATATAATTTCATTTAAAATTTTTAGGCAATAGACAGGGTTAAAAAATAGATTGATTTATATATAGAAAAACGTGTTCATATAAATGAACACGCTCATACTAGGAAGAAAAATCGTTGTTAATGATCTTATCTACGTATTTTTTTGCAGGAACTAGCCCTAAATTTGTTTCATTTCGAACGAATTTGACCATTTCCACTAGGCTACTGCCGTTATTATTCATCTCTAAAATTTGTTTTTCTAAATCCTCGTCACCGATAAAATGAAGGTCCTGCTGTTCTTCTAATTTTCTAATTTTGCTTTGTAGGCTGAAGGTATAGATTACTAAAAATAGAATGATTAATAAAGAAGTTATTTGAAATAGAATAGTTACACAACCTTTCATTACTAAATTTACAGAAAAGCTTTATTAAAAAATCCAAGAGAGCAGGAGCTCGCTTGGATTTTATTGTATTATTAGTCTTTTTTCATTTCGCTGCGTGCGATAATATGATCGATTAGACCGTATTCTTTTGCACGTTCTGCTGTCATGAAGTTATCGCGGTCTGTGTCTCTTGAAACGACTTCAAGTGGCTGACCAGTACGTTCAGACATAATGTGGTTTAATTTATCGCGTAAGAACAAGATGCGTTTTGCAGCGATCTCGATTTCTGTTGCTTGCCCTTGAGCTCCACCAAGTGGTTGGTGAATCATTACCTCTGCGTTTGGAAGTGCATAGCGTTTGCCTTTTGTTCCAGCAGTAAGTAAGAAAGCACCCATTGATGCTGCCATACCGATACAAATAGTTTGTACGTCTGGTTTGATGAATTGCATTGTATCGTAGATAGCCATACCAGCAGTAATACTTCCGCCTGGGCTATTGATGTAGATGGAGATATCCTTTTCTGGATCTTCCGCTTCTAGGAATAAAAGCTGAGCAACGATAGAGTTTGACACGTTGTCATCAATCGCACTACCAAGCATGATGATGCGGTCTTTTAACAATCTTGAATAGATGTCATAGGCACGCTCACCGCGATTTGTTTGTTCAATAACTGTAGGAATTAAATTCATCCTGGATTGCCTCCTTCAAAGGTGGTTATATTTTTTTATTTTTATTTGTGTACTGAGAAATTCTACCTCAGTTGTAACTTTATCATACATGGAATGGTCAAGGAAGGTCAAATATTAAGCTTAGAAATGTTGACTTGAATTATTCCTATTCCATTTGTATAATAGAAAGGTCGCTTGCCCCTGTAGTTTAATGGATATGACGTAAGATTCCGGTTCTTGAGATGGGGGTTCGATTCCCTCCAGGGGCGTCCATAACATTTAGAAACACTCGAATTCTTCGAGTGTTTTTTTATTTACAAGATATGAAAGTATATGCTTTGTCGAGCTTTAATGCCCTGCATTTTCCTTACTCATTTTTACTTCTCCTTTCATATGATTCAGCATATGCGCCACTACGAAAGTGTAGTATAGGATCATCTGTTAGCTCTATGCCCTCCGGTACAATCGTTGGATCAAAAACAATGTCTTCCTTATGATGTATTTTATTTTTGATTTCCAAACGACCAATATTCACTTTTCTTCTTTCCTCTGGCCACATATCTGTAGCATCGTTTGGATTATCGCCATCCTCCGCTAAGCGGATAACGAGGTCAAACTCGACCGGTGCCTGGTTTAATCTGTTATCTAGCTCCTCGGTCAAATAATTAGCTGAAAGAGATTTACTTGTCAAAGCAGGGTCCTTTGTTTCATTAACAGGAACCCATTCATATTTAATCGCCTGGCGAACACCGTCTTTATTGACGAAATAGAAGGCATGTATAGGATAATAATGGAGCTCTGCGTAGCTTATTGGCGGCTGTTTTGCCTGCTCTTTAATGATTTGAATAACGTTTTTGCTATGTGGATATTTTTTAGAGAGCAGCTCTACCATGGCAAGGCCTCTATCAATAGTTTTGATACCTGTTTTTTCATCCGTGAATATTTCAATCATATCTATAAATTCTCTAGGGCTGCTAGTGACAAACATAGGCACAGTAGCACTCACTAAATTGGTGATACTGCCATCTGCTAGCTGAAATTGAACAGCCAGTCCTTTTGCCGGGGTAAGATAATCTATCGAAGCAGGATTAGGCGGGCTATTGGAAAAACGGACGGTAGCGGAGACGGCTTCTCTATGAAGGTGAGGCGCTACAGTGTAAGGTACCGCATTGCCATTCGGATGAAATACCGCTTCATACATATCTCCCTTTGCATGGGCTCTTCTTGCTCCAGGGAATTTCCCTTGAATTTGTTCGAGTGCATCTACCGCTTCCTTTGGAGTTAAATCCTCTTTATGTATTTGTTCCATGTTTTTACCTCCTTATTTATTGCAGTCTATTCATCATTACCACTCTTTTCCTATATTAAACCCACAAAACGGGAAGACATCTCCCTTTGAAAATTAATAAGATAGTTTTCGCATATAATGAATGAGTCTTGAATATTTGGAATAAAGTAAAATAGAGGCTTTAAATAGATAAAAGGGTGAGAGTTAAATTTGAAGGGAGATAGGTGCTATTGAAAAGAACTATACAGTTGCTAGTTAGTATAATATTAGTTTCTCTATTATTTCCGTTAACGACAGGAGCTGCATCTAACATTCCTAATGTTCCTAGAGATTCCTATTTAGTAGATTTAGAAGGTTATCTAGCTGATGAAACTAATCTTGAAATAGAGCAATTAGGAAACAGATTGAAACAAGGAACCACTGCTCAAATGGTTGTCATGATTATCGATAATATAGGTGATCAGTCAGCAGAACAATTCAATATGGAGGTCATACGTGAAAATAAAATAGGAAGTGTTAGAAAGAAAAATGGCATTGTTATTTTGATTGAGACGGATCCTATTAATCAAGGAGGGCCGACAGTTGAAATAACAGTAGAGCGCGATTTAGAGGAAGCGATGTCGTACGAAAAAGTAGACCGTATAATTGAACAATATACTATGCCTTATTTGAACCAAGGTTTTATCGACGAGGCAGTTCTTTCCACATACCAGGCTTTATACAATGAAGTAATACGAGAATATGGTTTGAAAGAGGGGACTATACAGCCACAAGTTTATACTACTAACAACGCTAATCAGTTGTTTATTCCTACTGTTGTGGTAATTGCACTAGTAATCTTTCTCCTTTATAGGATGATAAATAGGAACAGGGGTCACGAGCGCAAATAGTAATCTATACTGCATATCCAATTTTTTATTATTCTGATAAAATATAAAAAGAGAGGGGATGTAGAGATGAAACTAGTAGAGATAAACAAGAATAACTGGCGTAAAATTGTCTTTCTATCAACTAACGAGGATGGCAAAGCAACTATAGTCGAAAAATTTGTAGCATCCAATGCATTATCCATCGTTCAATCGGTCTATGAAACTGGTTGGATTACAAGAGGGATAGAGGTTGAGGACAAGCTTATTGGCTTTACGATGTACGGGTTAGATGAGGAAACTTCAAACTACTGGCTATGCAGATTTATGATCGATCATCAGAGCCAAGGTAAAGGCTATGGCAGAAAAGCAATTGAGCTAATCTTGAACGAAATAAAGCAGCTTGATGGTTGTGAAAGCATCTATTTATCAACCGAGCCAGATAACGAAGCAGCCATCAAGCTATACGAAAGCCTCGGCTTCCAAAAAACAGGCAAGCTTAATGAGGGCGAAGCGGAGTTTATGCTAAAGGTCTAGGACAAGGGGAGAGCGAGGGCTCTTCTTTTTTTGTTGAGTGGATTGTCGTAAAACATGGGGTAATTGTAGTAAGCTAGGCTCCGATTGTACTAAAAACGGAGAGAAGGCTGATTGAGAAAATGGATTGTAGTAAAACACCAGGAGATTGTAGTAAACTAGGCCGTGATTGTAGTAAAAAGTGAAGAGATTGTAGTAAAACCCGAGAGAAGACTGATTGAGAAAATGGATTGTCGTAAAACACGAAGACATTGTAGTAAACTAGGCTGTGATTGTCGTAAAACATCAGGCGATTGTAGTAATCTAGAGCAACATTATCGTAAAACAGCTCCCGACAACAAAAAAACCAACAAAGAGTTGGTTTTCTCCTAATCTTTTTCTGCAATTTCATTGAACTACTTGTCGGTGTTTACATAGGCTTCGAAATTCTCTATTTTATCACGTAAAGGTATGCCATCTACATCGCCTGTGCCGTTGTATCTCCCTATTTTTCCGGGTTCTGTTTTCGAAAAGATAAATTCTTCTTTTAACGTATGAGAAATTTTCTGTCCCTGGCTGTTTGTTAAGGAAATTTCAACGATAGGACGATAAATATTTGGATGATCCTTTTCCTGTTCAATTTGAACTTTCTCTAAATGTATGGAAATGTCGTTATCCAATAGAAAATGATTATATTTGAAGACCATGACAGTATTAATAGCTTGTTTCAACTCATTTTCCGTAAAGTATTCACTAAAGCTAGAATAATAATAATTCATATAGTCTTTGTATTCCTTTGAATCTAATAGTTTGTCGTACTCTTCTTGGCTCTCCGCGCTTGTTTTGCTTTGCAGATCAAACCACTCCTGCATTAAACGTTCAAGCTCCTCATCTGGTCCATTGTATTCTCTTTCAAGTACCGCCATAATAACTTCTTCATTAGTGAGAGACTCAGCTGTTTGCTCTGGTTCGGAGGGCATGAGATACGTAATGATTAGAAAGGAGGCTATCGCAACTATTGCTAATGAAATGATGGCTGGAAATACTCTTCGTTTTTTCTTTTCTATTCGTTCCTTCACTGCTAGCCATGTGTTGCGTCTTGCTTCATTAGAACGCTCGACATTCTTCATATCCGCGAAAAGCTCATCAAATTCCTTTAACGGTTCCATCTGCATAGCCTCCTTTTTGGTGAAATTCCTTTTTTAGTGCCTCAAGTGCACGCAACATTTTCATCTTTACCTTTGCCTCGGTCCATCCAAGTATGAAGGCGGTTTCCTGGATCGAGCACTCCTGAACCTTTCGCAGGATGATAACCTCTTGATAGTCTTTTTTTAGCAATCGTAAGGAGTCGTACATTCTCGTAAGCTGTTCTTTTTGTTCAAAGCTACCTTCGGGTGTAAGTGCCCTAGTTTCTAAATCATGCTCTTTTTCAAATGAAAAAAATTGAATCACTCTTTTTCTTCTAAAATAATCATAGGTAACATTGCGAGCTATCTTTAATATCCATGTAGCGGTAGAAGCCTGCTTATTAAAGGAATCAACTCCTTTAAATGCTTTATAAAATGTTTCTTGTGTTAGATCCTCCGCACATTCCTTATGGCGGACAAGCAAGTAAATGTAGCCGTAAACCCGGTCGCTGTGGTCTCTATATAGCTGTTCCATTTCCATTTTCTGACCTCCCTTAAAGCAATAGACGAAGGAACCTTTAAAAAGTATCGTTTATAAATAAAGATAAAGGTAAATGATTCTTCCAAGTAGACTTTTGCGAAGTGACGAATTAATTTGAAGTCAATACATGCAATCTAGTTATTTATTTATTTATTTATTTGATTGATGCGACAGGCGACGACTCCAGTGGGATGAGTGAGTCAAATAAGACATCACAACCGACGCGAAAGTGACGGTGATGGCTTATCGCTCACCCCGCGGAAAGCGTTCGCCTAAAGCGAAAATCAATCTACTTCCATCTTACCTATTAAGGAATAATTTGTACGCATAACTTTACACACGCTTTTGATATCTAAAAGGATTATAATGAGTGAAGGTAAATGTTATTGGAAGGAGGTATAGAAAATGTTAGTCCATTTCTATACAAGACCGGGGTGTCATTTGTGTGATGATGCGAGAATGATGCTGAAGCTAGTCCAAGAGGACGTGCCATTTCAAATAGAAGAGCATAATATAGAAGAGGATGATCAGCTGCATGAAAAGTATATGCTCATGATTCCCGTTGTGGAATATCAAGGGGAAATCATACAGTATGGGAATGTAGACTATGTGACGCTGATGGAAGCATTAGAAAATTGATGCTTCCAAACACAAATATTGCTATTTTGAATATATTAAAGTATTATGATTATAGAAATTAAATTTTTTTTGAGTAGATGGGACATTTTTGGCGTAAGTGGGACAAAAACGTCACCAATAAGGTTGGGATGTGACAAATGGATTCTTTTCTAGGTGCGCAACTAAAGCTTATGCCAGAGATGAGTGACCTGCTTCAGAAGAGGTATCGTATTCTCCAAACAATCCAGCTGACCAAAGGTATTGGCCGAAGAGTTCTAGGTGAACAGCTAAGCTTAACCGAGCGTGAAACTCGTAAGGAATTGGACGCTTTAAGGACTCAAGGCTTGATAGAGGTTTCTCGTGAGGGAGCTTCGATTACAGCTGAGGGCAATGAAGTATTAACAGAGTTAAAAGAAGTAGTTCGTTTGTGGTCGGGTCGATCGCAGATGGAGCTAATGTTAAAAAAATATTTAAATATAAAAGATGTGATTATAGTTCCGGGAAATGTAGATAATGATACAAATACATCTATGCTTTTATCGCAGGAGGCTGCAAAGTATTTAGAAAGTATTTTACTGAATGAACACATTATCGCAGTTACCGGTGGGTCAACGATTGCATCCATCTCCCATGCAATGACGGAGTCGTCCAGATGGAAGGACTTGTTGTTTATTGCAGCTAGAGGAGGGGTAGGGAAGGATGTCCGGCTACAAGCAAATACAATAGCGTCTTTGTTTGCTAGTAAGATGAATGGATCCTACCGCACGTTATATATACCTGACCGCTTAAGTGAGGAAGCATATATGACGATGAAGAAAGAGCCTTTTATTCAAGAAATGATGGACCTTTATGAAAGGACGAACATCATTATTCATGGAATAGGCGATGCTTTAGAAATGGCCAAAAGAAGAAATTCTAGTGACGAGGAGATTGAGCTTCTGAGAAGTAGAGGAGCGGTCAGTGAGTCGTTTGGCTATTATTTCAACAACCAGGGTGAAGCAGTTCACCATATTCGAACAATTGGCGTTCAGTTAAACCAGCTTCAACATATAGAGCATCTACTTGCGGTTGCAGGCGGGGCAAAAAAAGCAAATGCACTTATTTCTTATTTCAAGCAGGCACCATTGCAAACTGTCTTAGTAACAGATGAAGGTGCAGCAAACGAAATGATGAAAGTAATTCCAAAAAACATTTAGGAGGAATTTATAATGACAGTAAAATTAGCTATTAACGGATTTGGACGTATCGGACGTAAGGTTTTCAGAGAAGCTTTAGAGCAAAAGGATTTAGAAGTAGTAGCAATCAATGACTTAACAGATGCAGCGATGCTTGCTCATTTATTGAAATATGATTCTGTACACGGTATCTCTAATGCGGACATCACTTCAGAGGGTGAATACCTAGTAGTTAACGGGAAAAACATTCAAGTATTCGCAGAAAAGGATCCTTCAGTACTTCCTTGGAAAGACCTAGGAGTAGACATCGTAATCGAATCTACTGGCGTATTCAGCACAGTAGAAAAAGCAGGCAAGCATTTAGAAGCAGGAGCTAAAAAAGTTATTCTTTCTGCTCCAGCGAAAGACAATATGCCGACATTCGTTATGGGTGTAAATGAAGAAAAATATAACCCAGAAACAGATCATGTAGTTTCCAACGCTTCTTGTACAACAAACTGCTTGTCACCAGTAGCGAAAGTATTACAAGATAACTTTGGTATCAAACGTGGGATGATGACAACAATTCACTCATTCACAAATGACCAACGTATCTTAGATTTACCACATAGCGACTACCGTCGTGCTCGTGCAGCATCTGAGTCTATGATTCCAACAACAACTGGAGCAGCAGCTGCAGTAGCGAAGGTTCTTCCAGAGCTAAAAGGAAAATTAGATGGTATGGCTGTTCGTGTACCAACACCAAACGTATCACTAGTCGACTTTGTAGCAGAGCTAGACAAAGAAGTAACTGTAGAAGAGTTAAACAAAGTGCTTCGTGAAGCTTCTGAAAATGAACTAAAAGGAATTCTTGAATACAATGAGCTTCCATTAGTATCAATCGACTACAATGGTAACACTGCTTCTTCAACTGTAGACGGACAATCTACTATGGTATTAGGAGACAATCTTGTAAAAGTATTAGCATGGTATGACAACGAATCAGGCTACTCTGCACGTTGTATCGACCTTGCATTATTAATGGCAAAAAAAGGGTTATAATTTAAAGCACTAAGCCTTTCAAAAGCCGAGGAACATTAGTTTTTGAATAGCGTTAAAGTATAATAACCTCTATAATAAAAGAGGGTAAAGGAGCAAAGGTTACCCCTTTTGCTCCTTCTTTTTTTAAGTAGGCAATTCAATTACATAAGGAGGCTTATTTTATGAAGGAAAAACAAACAATGAGCGATGTAACGTTAAAGGGAAAACGCGTCTTTTGTCGAGTAGACTTCAATGTACCAATGGAAGACGGTGCAATTACAGATGATACTCGTATTCGTGCAGCACTACCTACGATCCAACACTTAATCGAGCAAGGAGCTAAAGTGATTCTTGCAAGCCATATGGGTCGCCCAAAAGGGGAAGTAAAGGAAGAGCTACGTTTGACAAAGGTTGGCGAGCATTTAGCAAAGCTATTGAATAAGCCTGTCACTAAATTAGATAAATCAATTGGAGAAAAAGTGGAACATACTATCTCTAAAATGAACGAGGGAGACGTTGTTCTTTTAGAAAACGTCCGCTTCCACGCTGGAGAAGAGAAAAACGATCCAGAGCTAGCAAAAGCGTTTGCTTCGTTAGCGGATGTATATGTAAATGACGCATTTGGTGCTGCTCACCGCGCACATGCGACAACAGAAGGTATTGCTAAGCTACTTCCAGCAGTTTCTGGATTGTTGATGCAAAAAGAATTAGATGTATTAGGAAAAGCTTTAACTACTCCTGAACGACCTTTCACAGCTATCATTGGTGGAGCGAAGGTAAAGGATAAAATCGGTGTCATCGATCATTTATTGGACAAGGTAGACAACATCCTAATCGGTGGTGGACTGTCTTATACATTTACGAAGGCACAAGGCCATGAGATTGGAACTTCTCTTTTAGAGGAGGACAAAATCGATTTAGCTAAGTCCTTCCTTGAAAAAGCGAAGGAAAAAGGCGTGAACTTCTATTTGCCAATCGATGTGGTTGTTGCAGACGAGTTCTCCAAGGATGCAAATACGAAGGTCGTGTCAATCGACCAAATCCCTTCAGACTGGATGGGCTTAGACATTGGTCCTGAAACCGTAAAGCTTTACGATCAAGTCATTAAAGACAGCAAGCTAATTATTTGGAACGGACCAATGGGTGTGTTTGAAATGGATGCTTTTGCAAACGGAACGAAGGGTGTTGCCAATGCAATGGCGGAAACCTCTGGGTATACAATCATTGGCGGAGGAGACTCAGCTGCAGCTGTAGAGAAATTTGATGTAGCAGATAAAATGGACCATATATCAACTGGTGGAGGAGCTTCCTTAGAGTTTATGGAAGGTAAGGACTTACCAGGCGTATCGGCACTAAACGATAAGTAAATGGAGGAGATTTTATATGCGTAAACAAGTAATCGCAGGAAACTGGAAAATGTACAAAACGCTTTCTGAGGCAAAGCAATTTGCTAACGAATTAAAAGCAAAGCAACTAGACACCACGAATGTAGAGGCAGTCATCTGTGCGCCTGCTCTATTTTTAGAGTCATTAGTTAACGAGACTAAGGGATCTTTCATTTCGATTGGTGCACAAAACATGCATGAAGAAAAGGAAGGAGCGTTCACTGGTGAAGTGAGCGGTCAACAATTACAAGATTTAGGCGTAAGCTATGTTGTAATTGGTCACTCCGAAAGACGCCAATATTTTAACGAAACCGACGAATCAGTCAACAAAAAAGCAAAGGCTGCATTTGAAAATAACCTAACGCCAATCATCTGTGTTGGAGAGTCGTTGGAGCAGCGTGAGAGCAACGAAACAGAAAGTATTGTTTCTGCTCAAACAACAGCAGCGTTAGAAGGTCTTACAGAAGAACAAGTGAAAAACACAATTATCGCCTACGAGCCAATCTGGGCAATCGGAACTGGTAAAACAGCTACGGCTGATGATGCAAACGATGTATGTCGTGCAATCCGTGAAACGATTTTAGATGGCTTTGGAGAAGAAGTTGCAAGTGCAGTCCGTATCCAATACGGTGGCAGTGTGAAGCCTGAAAACATTGAGGAATTGCTTTCTAAGGAAGATATTGATGGTGCATTAGTAGGCGGGGCGAGCTTACAGGTAGATTCGTTTGTGAAACTACTGGAGGCTGGTGCAAATGTCTAAAAGTCCAGTTGCATTAATCATTTTAGACGGTTTCGGACTAAGACCTGAAACTTATGGTAATGCAGTTTTTCATGCGAAAAAACCAAACTTCGATCGATATTGGAACGAATTCCCGAACGCAACCTTGATCGCTTCTGGGGAGGCAGTTGGCTTGCCAGATGGACAGATGGGTAACTCAGAGGTTGGCCATTTAAATATCGGTGCCGGAAGAATTGTTTATCAAAACCTTACACGAATTCATAAATCTATTCGTGATGAGGAATTCTTTAAAGAGCAAAAGCTTTTAGCTGCGATTGAGCATGTGAAGCAAACGGGTGGAAAGCTACATCTTATGGGCCTTCTATCTGATGGTGGAGTTCATAGTCATTATTCACATTTATTTGCTTTATTGAAGCTTGCTAAAGCACAGGGGCTGAACGATGTTTTCGTACATGGCTTCTTAGATGGACGTGATGTTGGTCCACGCACAGCGGTAGCATACGTAGAGAAAGCAGAAAAACAAATGAAGGATATTGGTATAGGCCAGTTCGCATCTATTAGTGGCCGCTACTATGCAATGGATCGTGATCGCCGTTGGGATCGTGTTGTCCTTGCCTATAAGGCGATGGTAGATGGAGTCGGTAAAACGGCTGAAACAGCAACTCAGGGAGTACTTAACTCTTATGAGGAGGATATTGCAGATGAATTCGTCGTGCCATTTGTCATTGAGAAAAATGGACAGCCGGCTACTACTATAGATACTGGTGATGCAGTCATCTTCTTTAATTTCCGTCCTGACCGTGCAATTCAGTTATCGATGGCGTTAAATACTCCATCGTTCGATAGCTTCCCATTAAGCGAAAAGCATCCGAAGAACCTTAAATTCGTGACATTCACTCATTATAGCGATGAAGTAGTAGCGGATGTAGTATTTGAAAAAGTAAATTTATCTAACACGATCGGTGAGGTTCTTGCAGCTCGCGATAAAAGACAGCTTCGTATAGCCGAAACCGAAAAATATCCGCATGTGACATTTTTTATGAGTGGTGGTCGAGAGGAGCCATTCCCTGGAGAACAACGAATTCTCATTAATTCTCCTAAGGTGGCAACGTATGACCTTAAGCCAGAAATGAGCGCTTATGAAGTAACCGACGCTTTAGTAGGAGAAATTGCATTAGACAAATTTGATGCGATCATCTTAAACTTTGCAAATCCGGATATGGTAGGTCATAGCGGAATGCTAGAGCCAACCGTGAAGGCAATCGAGGCAGTGGATACTTGCCTTGGCAAGGTGGTAGATGCAATTTTAGCAAAAGGCGGCCAGGCAATTATTACCGCTGACCACGGAAATTCCGATGAGGTAGTCACAATCGAGGGTAACCCGATGACAGCTCACACGACCAATCCTGTACCAGTTATTGTGACTGAAAAGGGAGCAACACTTAGAACAGACGGAATTTTAGCCGATTTGGCTCCAACCATGTTACACTTATTAGGTATAGAAGCACCGCCTGAAATGACAGGTAAAACATTAATCGAAACGGAGAGTTGAAAATGCCAATTATTACACAAATTCAAGCTCGTGAGGTATTAGATTCACGCGGAAACCCAACAGTTGAAGTAGAAGTATTCACAGAAAGCGGAGCATATGGCCGCGCAATCGTACCATCTGGTGCATCTACTGGTGAATACGAAGCAGTAGAACTTCGCGATGGCGACAAGTCAAGATACCTTGGAAAAGGTGTATTAAAAGCGGTAGAAAACGTGAACAACGTAATCGCGGCAGAATTAGAAGAAAATTTCTCAGTGTTAGACCAAGTTGAAATCGACCATGCAATGATCGAGCTAGACGGTACTGAAAACAAAGGTAACCTAGGAGCGAACGCTATTCTAGGAGTTTCTATCGCAGTAGCACACGCTGCAGCTGACTATTTAGATGTACCTTTATATCAATACCTAGGCGGGTTTAACGCAAAACAACTTCCAGTTCCGATGATGAATATCGTAAACGGCGGCGAGCATGCTGACAACAACGTAGACATCCAAGAATTCATGATCATGCCAGTAGGAGCAGAATCATTCCGTCATGCTTTACGCATGGGCGCAGAAATCTTCCACAGCCTAAAATCAGTATTAAAAGATGCTGGCTTAAACACAGCTGTTGGTGATGAAGGCGGATTCGCACCAAACTTAAAATCAAACGAAGAAGCACTTTCTACAATCATGACCGCAATCGAAAAAGCTGGCTACAAACCAGGTGAAGAAATCCTTCTAGCAATGGATGTAGCATCTTCTGAGCTATTCAACAAAGAAGACGGCAAATACCACCTAACTGGTGAAGGCGTAGTCAAAACTTCAGAGGAAATGGTTGATTGGTACGAAGAGCTTTGCAATAAATACCCAATCATCTCAATCGAAGACGGATTAGACGAAAACGACTGGGCTGGCCACAAGCTTCTAACAGAAAGACTTGGCAAAAAAGTTCAGCTAGTTGGAGACGATCTATTCGTAACTAACACGAAAAAACTAGCACAAGGAATCGAGCAAGGCGTAAGCAACTCAATCCTAGTAAAAGTTAACCAAATCGGTACACTTACAGAAACATTTGACGCAATCGAAATGGCAAAACGCGCTGGCTACACAGCAGTCATCTCCCACCGCTCTGGTGAATCCGAGGACGTAACAATCGCTGACCTAGCAGTAGCAACAAACGCAGGCCAAATCAAAACAGGAGCACCATCCCGCTCCGACCGCGTAGCAAAATACAACCAACTACTACGTATCGAGGACCAACTATACAACACAGCTCAATACCTAGGCAAAAAAACATTCTATAACCTGAAATAAATAATGGTAGATAACTACTTAACACTTTTGTGTTAAGTAGTTTTTTTGTGGGGAGATTTGTGCGGAGTGCTGCATGGAGCTTGGGAAGTGTTGCAGAGATAGGGAGAAGTGTTGCAGAAAATGGGCAAAGTGTTGTAGAGATGGGGCAAAGTGTTGCGCGAAAGAGAGGAACCATTGCGGGAAATAAAAGAGTTGTGGGAAATAGGGTAAGTGTTGCAGAGATTGGGAGAAGTGTTGCAGAGAAGGAGCAAAGTGTTGCGAGAAAGAGAGGAAGCGTTACGGGAAATAAAAGAGTTGCGGGAAATAAGGTAAGTGTTGCAGAGACGGGGTGAAGAGTTGCAGAGAATGGGCAAAGTGTTGCGAGAAAGAGAGGAACCATTGTGGGAAATAAAAGAGTTGCGAGAAATAGGGAGAAGTGTTGCGTAAAAGGATAGAAGTGTTGCAGAGATGAAGCAAGGTGTTGCACAAAAGGTGGTGAACATCAGGGAAATGCGGAACGTTGCAGAGACGGAGCGGAACCTTGCACAGATTGCGTGCAACATTGCGGAGATAGAATAAAACCTTGCACAGATGGAGTGAAACCTTGCGGAGACGAGCATAAACATTGAAGAAATCACGAAACTCTTGCAGGCCCATCATAATTTGCTAACGAGTTTCAAAAAAAGAGAGCAGGTACATCGCCTGCTCTCTTTTCTATTAAAATATATACGGGCCGACCAAGAAAAACAGGACGGCTAAATTCATAAAGGTCGCATATAAAATCATATACGTGTAATCTTCCTCTTCTGGGTTATAGCGGGCAAGGAATAATGGAACGACCGATATAACAGCTCCTACGACTAATAAACCAACAAAATGCCAGCTCTCCGTAATGAATGGAACATTTGCAATGATCGTTTCCACCTTCGTAAAGCGATATAAGAAAAAGATTTGCAACGCTAAAAGCGAGACGACATGGATAACAAATCCTAAAAGGTAGGTTTTTTCATATTTAAATCGGTTTAAAATAACTGTGCTCAAATAGGAAATCCCAAATGCAAGGATGATCCATGCAAAGGCAAACAGTACTAGCATTAAGCCGTTAAAGGATTTACTAAACTGGGTGTAGGCTGCTTGCTTGTAGTCCTCCTTGGAAATTTGTTTGCTCTCTTCTATTTGGATTGGGTCAGAGGAGGTGTAAACTAATTCCCTTTGAGAACCATTCATCTCTAAAAAGGCAACGGTCTGCTTGTCTAATATGACAGGGCGCTCGTATCTGATACCTGATTTGGACAACAATGTAGCCTGAATCGTGCCATTAGTTAGCGGCCCCATGAACACTTGGTTTTTATTGCCGGCATAGGTTGCGGTAAAGGCTATTAACGTTTGTCCGTCCTGCTGAAGTACAGTTGGCTGGGTAATGTCATCTAATGTGCGACCGTCCTCTTCATGCTCAAATTTTAGCTTAGTCAGCTGAATGGTTTGATTTGGCGAAAGATTAAAAGATGCCTGTTGGATCACCTTCGATTTTGCACCGCCAGAAACAATGGTTGCATCCATTAGCAGCAAGTACTCCTCTTTTGAATGCTCAATAATATTTAAGGAGGATACTAAGCTTGCTGTACTAGTGAACTTGAATAATTGGTTAGGCTCGTTCGTTAGAGTGTATACGCTAAAGCGGTCTCCCTGAGTATCCTTTGTTATAGCAAAGATGTTATTATCAAAAATTTTAACATCATAGATAGGCTCATCCATCCCATAAGCTTGCTCTTGGCCATCCTTCAAAACTGTCAATTGACGGTCCTTCGTCCAGTAGACTAACGTATCGTCCGATTTTACGAAATCCTCGACGTTTGGGGCAATTTCCTGGATGTCGTTCTTTGTGTTGAAATGAAGTAAGGAATAATTTTTAATATAATAAGAGTCCGTTTCATCACTCCAGGCGTTAGTGCTTGTACTAGTTAAGGCCAAGCTGCGAGCTTCCTTACATTTTAAGTCCAAATCACAGGAGACGATGGTTTGCTGCTTGAAATTTCTAAGAGCAAGTATGTAGCTATTCTCCTTATCTAATACTTGAAAATTCGAATAATTAGATGTAGGGATATCGACCGAAAAAGTTCTGCTCCAATTATCTGATGGTAGTTTCGTTTCTTCCTTTAATGTAAACCAATAGACGGTAGCGATTAACGCTAAAAGGATGATGGTGGTCATTGCAAATAATTTTTTGTTCACAATCAATCTTTCCTATTCATTATGTATTTTTACAAAATAAACCATTAAATCTTTCCTATTTCATTTTACCGCTAGATTATGAGAAAATATATGATATTATTTAGATAACTACTTTAAAGTTTATAGACTGTTGTCAGTTCTATTTAAATTTGGTAAAATTATAAGTGTTGTGAAGTTCTAATCAGGAGGTGTAACAATGAATACATTATTAATGACATTATTAATCATCGTCTCACTTGCTTTGATTGTAGTAGTATTATTGCAGTCAGGTAAAAGTGCTGGACTTTCAGGAGCCATCTCCGGAGGAGCTGAACAACTCTTTGGAAAACAGAAAGCTCGTGGTATGGATTTAATCTTACATAGAGCGACTGTCGTACTTGCAGTATTATTCTTCATTTTGACGATAGCTGTTACTAAATTTTAAAAACGAATGTATACGCCTAACCATACTTTCATTTGGTTAGGCGTTTTCTTTTATATTTGGGCATACATAAGATAAAATTAATAATGGTAAGATATATATATAGTAGAAAAGAAATGCTGTTTTTGGATATAGGAGGTTTTATTGGAATGCGTATCACTACACCAAAGCCGTTTTTCTTTGAGGCAGGAAAGCGAGCAGTATTATTATTACATGGTTTTACCGGCAATTCGTCCGACGTGCGGATGCTTGGTCGATTTTTAGAAAAAAATGGTTACACTTCCTTGGCTCCACATTATAAGGGACATGGTGTACCACCGGAGGAGTTGCTAGAAACTGGCCCAAAGGACTGGTGGAAGGATGTTATGAAGGCATACGACCGGTTAAAGGCAGCTGGCTATGACGAAATTGCCGTTGCTGGATTGTCTCTCGGAGGCGTATTTTCGTTGAAATTGGGGTATACAGTACCTGTAAAGGGAATAGTAACTATGTGCTCTCCAATGACGATGAAAACGACCGACGTCATGTTTGAGGGCGTCGTAAAATACGCGAAGGAATATAAGAAATATGAAGGTAAAAGCGAGCAGCAAATAGAAGAAGAAGTAGAGGAAATTCGCAAAAATCCGATGCAAACACTGGGTGAGCTGCGAGAATTCGTCTATGAGGTCCGCGACAACGTGGATCATATCTATGCGCCACTTCTCGTCACACAGGGGAAGCTTGATACAGTCATTGACATAAATTCTGCAAATTATATTTATGAGCAGGCTGAATCGATTGAAAAAAAGATAAACTGGTACGAGGAATCTGGTCATGTCATTACGCTTGGACCAGAAAAGGAAACGTTACATGAAGATATATTAAACTTTTTAGAATCGCTGGATTGGAATGTGTAAAACAGACCAATTCCGCACAATCTGAAAAGGGAGGGATGTTTAGATGGAGAATATGAAAGAACAATTACTGGAGTTAATGAACTCAGAAGAATATAAACCGATGACCACCAAGGAATTAGAGGACCATTTCGGACTAACCGAGGCTGACGACTTCAAGGAGCTAGTAAAGACACTAGTTTCCATGGAAGACAGCGGAGCGGTTGTACGCTCAAGATCTAATCGTTATGGTGTCCCATCTCGCATGAATTTAATCGTCGGGAGCTTCATCGGTCATGCTAAGGGCTTTGGATTTGTTACACCCGAAGAGGCTGGAATGGATGATATCTTTATTCCACCTACGGAAATTAACGGGGCGGTAAACGGTGACAAGGTGCTCGTTCGTGTATCGAAAGAATCATCAGGAGACCGTAGAGAAGGTACGATCATTAAAATCACTCAGCGCGGAATCTCTCAGGTTGTCGGTACGTTCCAGGACAATAAAGGCTTTGGATTCGTTATACCAGATGACAAAAAAGTACCGATGGACGTATTTGTCGCTAAAGGCGACACGCTAGGAGCAGTGGATGGACATAAGGTAGTTGTAGAGATTACCGATTGGCCAAATGAAAGAAAGTCTGCAACAGGGATTGTCACGAAAATCCTTGGACATAAAAATGATCCAGGTGTTGATATTCTATCAATCATCTACAAGCATGGGATTACGATTGACTTCCCGAAAGAGGTAATCGATCAAGCAGAGGCTGTTCCAGATCAAATCGCAGAAGGTGATTTAGAAGGACGCAGAGATCTTCGGGATGAGGTTATCGTCACAATTGACGGAGCAGACGCGAAGGATTTGGATGATGCAGTAACAGTAACAAAATTGCCTGACGGTACATATAAGCTTGGCGTACATATTGCGGACGTAAGCCACTATGTAACAGAGGGATCTGCTCTTGACCGCGAGGCATACGACCGTGGAACAAGCGTTTACTTAACCGATCGTGTTATTCCAATGATTCCACATCGTCTATCGAATGGTATTTGCTCGCTTAACCCAAAGGTCGATCGTTTAACGCTTTCCTGCGAAATGATCATCAACGGCTCTGGTATGGTGACATCCCATGAGATTTTCCAAAGTGTGATCCGCACAACCGAGCGTATGACATACTCGGATGTTTATAAAATTTTAGAAGAAAAAGACGAAGCTTTAATCGAGCGCTATAAAGACCTTGTGCCAATGTTCGAGAACATGGCTGAGCTTGCAGCTGTGCTTAGAAAGAAACGTGAGGAACGCGGTGCAATCGACTTTGATTTCCCGGAAGCTAAAATTCTAGTAGACGAGGACGGCTGGCCAACAGACGTAGCTATTCGCGAGCGTACGGTGGCTGAGAAGCTGATCGAGGAATTCATGCTAGCTGCCAATGAAACCGTTGCAGAGCACTTTAAATGGATGGATGTGCCGTTCATTTACCGTATCCATGAAGATCCTAAGCCAGAAAAGCTTCAACGCTTCTTCGGCTTCCTAACGAACTTCGGTTTAGTTGTAAAAGGTACAGGCAACGACATTCACCCGAAAGCACTTCAAGAAATCATTGAAAGCATCGAGGGAATGCCAGAGGAGCCAGTTATCTCAACAATGCTTCTTCGCTCCCTACAGCAGGCAAAATATTACGGAGAATGCCTAGGACACTTTGGTTTATCAACCGAGTTCTATACGCATTTCACTTCTCCGATCCGTCGTTACCCTGACTTAATCGTACATCGTCTGATCCGTACGTACTTAGTGAATGGGGATGTTTCATCCGCAACCATCAACCATTGGGGTGCAATCATCGACGATATCGCAGAGCATACGTCGAAACGTGAGCGTCGTGCAGTAGATGCTGAACGTGACACGGATGCACTGAAAAAAGCGCAATACATGGCGGATAAAATCGGTGAGGAATTCGAGGGTATCGTTAGCTCGGTTACGAACTTCGGTATGTTCATCGAGCTGCCAAACACAATCGAGGGTCTTGTCCATGTGACGAACATGACAGACGACTACTATCGCTTTGACGACCGTCAAATGATGATGATCGGTGAGCGTTCTGGCAAGCAGTTCCGTATCGGGGACGAGGTAACGGTTCGCGTTTCAGCTGTAAAACCAGAGGAAGCCGCTGTAGACTTCGAGGTTGTTGGCATGAAGAAATCCTTTGGCCGCAGCACACGTAAGGAAAGTCCAAAGGTTATCCATGCATCTAAAAAAGGCACTGGCAAGGATAGAAAAGACAAATCACAGCCAGGGCCGAAAAAAGGAACGAATCAGAAAAAGAAATTCTATGAGTCCGTTGCGAAGAAATCCCAAAAACGCAAACGACCAAAGAAAAAATAAAGAGGGAGCGGCCTAGGTCGCTCCACCTAGCTTTAGACAGGGGTGAATAGAATGGCAAAAAAGCATGACGACAAGCCACTAGCACAGAACAAGAAGGCCAATCATGACTATTTTATCGAGGAAACAATCGAGGCAGGTATCGTCCTACAAGGAACCGAAATCAAATCCATTCGTAACGGGAAGGTACAGCTAAAGGATGCATTCGTGCGCATTCGCAACAACGAGGCATGGATCTCCAATATGCACATCAGTCCGTACGAGCAAGGGAACCGCTTCAACCACGATCCGCTGCGTTCTCGTAAGCTATTGCTACACAAGAAGCAAATCAGTTCACTAATTGGAGAAACAAAGCGTGAGGGCTATACAATCGTACCGCTCAAAATGTACTTAAAGAACGGCTACGCAAAGGTCCTAATCGGCATCGGTAAAGGGAAAAAGGATTACGACAAGCGCGACACACTAAAGAAAAAAGAAGCAAAACGCGACATCGAGCGAGCATTCAAGGATGCCCAACGATAATAGCAGCTTCCTCGTTATCCGTCTAGTGGAAGTATGTATCACTTGAATTTTGACCTAATTTGATGTATAGTTATAACTGTAACTTCTTACTGAGATGCAAACCTTTTATCTAAGTGACACCTTCAGACTGACTTGAAAACGCTTGTCAGTCAAGGCGCGCAGCACGAGGCGGAAGCGAATTGAACTTAGGTTCATGAGCTGACAACGAAGTGCAAGCAACGAAGAATGAAAGCGTTTGTCAACAGTCTGAAAAGCTTACAATATTCCATAAACGGGGACGTTATGGATTCGACAGGGATAGTCTAAGCTTGAGTTGCGCGTCAGAGGCTCGGCTCTGTAAAAACGGAACTTATAATAACAGGCAAAACAAACAACAACTTAGCATTCGCAGCGTAAGCTCGGATCTGCTTTATCTATCCATCGCCCATGTGGCTAGGTAGAGCTCACTCTTAGTGGGATACGGTTGGCAGTGCCACTTGAGCCGTCAGCAAGAGATTTCCAAGTTAGCGTACAGGACGCCCGCTTATCGGCATAATGCTACGCGAAACTTCAAATAGGTAAGATACACGCGTAGAAGCTTAAGTGTTAGAGTTTCTGGACGCGGGTTCAAATCCCGCCGTCTCCATATTAAAAACTACTATAAACGTAGCGGTATCAACGGTTTACACAATAAGGGAGTTTGAACGAGTGTTGAACTAGGGAGGTAACTCCCTAATAAACTCCCTATCGAATTTGCGACATTGACCTTCTAATTTATATAAATTAGGAGGTTTTTTGTATGGGCAGAAAACATGGTATTTTCTCCATTCAATCAGAAGATGTTAACATTACAATAAAGAAAAAAGTAGTTAAAAGAAGTGGTATAACAATTTCACACGCATTAGAAACCATTTATCAGCAAATGAAAATCGCAGGAAATCGAATTAGGACAATCGAAAGCTATGATTATATTTTTAATCAGTTCGTACAGTTCAACAAACTGGAATATGTAGAGGATATTACAGCCGATAGCATTTACGATTACTTAGGATCACTTGAGGTTGCTCAACAGACAAAATTAATTCGATTAAAATCAATTAAGGCTGTTTTAAGTAAGTTTCATAACAATGGTTGGATGAAGCAGAAGTTCTGGAGTACCATTAATATCAAAATTGATAAGAAAGTCAAAAAGGATGCTAAGGCAAATGATATTGAGATGCTGATTGAACTAATTGACCAAAACACTTTTATTGGCTTTCGAGATACAGTAGCTATCCTTACATTATATAAAACTGGCATTCGTATCCAAACATTAGGTGAGTTAAAAGAAAGACATATTGATTATGAAAACCTTTCCTTAAACTTAGACGGATCTATTTTGAAGAATCATAAGTTCTTAAAACTGCCAATTGATCAAGAATTAGCCGACCTTTATCAAGTGTTGATTAAGCAAAACGATATGATTCGGAGCTATTACAAAACCGAGAATACAAATATCATCATTACGCAGAATGGCTTACCGATTAATAATAGTAAAACCTCTAATAATGCTATTTCTAAACAGCTTAATAAATATTCGAAACGATTCGGTTTAGAAAACATTAATGCACACGCAATACGCAGAGGGTATGCAAAGAAGTTATTAGATGCGGGAGCAAGCATTGCCATAATCTCTAAAGCACTTGGACATAGTGATTTAGCAGTAACAACACAATATCTTGATTTGGATGTCGAAGAGGTAGCAACTAGTTTGAGGGACTATCTGTGATGATAGCAACAGTACATTTGATTTGACAACTGGAGATTTCACTTCGGAACTTTATTACTAATCAACCCTTTAAAATGGGATGCTTGACATCCCTTTTTTTATGTTTACTGGGAAAGAGTGTCTCATTCCAGACACTATTTCCTACAACACTTAATCTACACGATATTTATAGATCCGACTCCATAAATTGGTGATATAAGCATCTCATGAGCCTATTGGATTGACCCTAGCTCTTCTTCATCTCATTCTGTGAAATGGCATGTTAGCCAATCTGAGGCGACTCTAAACAATGCTTAGTTGGTCTACAAGATCTAGAAAGACGATGAAAAGCTGACTACGATATCATCGTACTCTGGTCAAAACTGTTAAATGTGGACACAATCTTAATTTCTGATGCTCCTAAAACCATTGTTAGGCAAATGAGGGGGAGTGGCAATAGAAGCCGAACTATAAGTAATTATGTCCTTTATGTTGAGCATTTTCAAAGCAAAACAAACATACGAAATGTTGGGGATATTTCCGCAGAAGCAATTTATAAATGGTTAGACAGTATGGACGTGAGAAATCAAACTAAATTAACATGTTTGAAACGGAATATGTAAAATAACAAGGGGAAATTCTGTAGATTATGGAAGATGAAAGCTCTACTGTGATTAGGCTTGCAGTTACAAAGGATTCATATGGATATGATTATAATGACGTTGACTTTATTACATATGAAGGAACAACTCCATTCGTAGAAGAAGATATAATCTCTGTATACGGAACAATTATGGAATCTCATACTTATCAATCTACTGCAGGATATCAAACTTTCAGTACCGCTTTTAGAAGCTGAAATTATCAAATAGAGTGATCTTAGATAAAATAATATAACTATATTTGGAAAGAGCAGTCACAATGACCGCTCTTTTTTTGTTATATCCGAGTAAGATAAATAGGATAAAGAATTTAGTTTCTAGCCCCGTAGAGAGAAAAAGCTTAAAAAAACTTTCAGCAAACTCTTAATACATTGGTTTAAGTCTAATATTACTAAAATAAGGAGCAGAATGCTTGCTGTGTTGGTTATACAATAAACCATTGCAATACTTTTGGTTTTTTCTAGTATTTACCAATCCTAAAAGGTGCAGTATACTTTTGAAAAATCTAAAAGTTAGTGTAAGTAAGCTAGAAGGAGAGTTGCGATGATAGAAGAATATTGTAGATTGTTTAAGACTTGTTCTATTTGTGGCAGGTTGAAATACCATACAAAATTCGTATCTAATGGACGTGATAAAAGTAGGAGAAAATCTTATTGCCATGAATGTAAAAGCTATAAAAAAATGCTATCTTCAAATTCATTTGATATTAAAGTTCTTAAAAAGACGCGTATAAATGTAAGATTAAAGATAAGTTCGAAAAACAGAGTATTCTATACTGTTTCCTATAACAATGCAGTAGCGATGGTAGAAGAAAAAGTGGCTTTTATTGTTAAAGACAATCTTATCTATCTAATGTATAGCAATACAACCTTTAAAGAGATGATTCTTGAGAGAGATGGATTTCTATGCAGATATTGTAATGCTCTAGGAAATACGTTGGATCATGTTATTCCAAAGTCAAAGGGAGGTATAAGTACCTTTTCAAATTGTGTTTGTTGTTGTGATAAGTGTAATAACGAAAAAGGTGATCTGTTATTAGAAGAATTTCTTAGAAATAGAATTATTAAAATGCTCTGAGTTTAATACGTTTAAGTATACGTTGAAGGGAAGGATAAACAATGTCAGAGGAAGAAGTTACAATTAAAAAGAGTATCAGCTTAAGACAGGATCTTTATAAATATGCACTGGAAGAATCAGAAAAGAAACACGGAGGTAATTTTAGCGCTTTTTTAACTTATTTGATAAGTTGCCAAAAAAATAATACTGAATATGTAACATATAATAATGGTAAAGAAGTAATTATATTAACAAAAGAAAGAGTTGAAAAGTTGTTTATGTATGAGAAGTGGTTGAGTGAGATACTGGAATTGTTAGATGATGGTTTAACAATTGTTGCTAAAGGTCATTTAACTATGAAAAGCGAAACTTTAAGGATTTTAATAGATAAACATCTAGTTGTAAAGAGTATGGGATTAGAAAAAAATTATGACATTTCAATTAAAATGTAGATGTACGATGAATTACTTTCTTATGTGTTAGCAGGAGTCGAAACGTTCAGTACTCCCAGCTCCTGAGCTATCATGCCTCACTAGCCTAATTTACGGATGATACCACCTTAATCCACATAACTCAATGTTAAAAATACCGATACGAGACGGGTATTTACTGCTTTTCATACATTAAAAAGACATAACCAATAAGTATTTCTATAGTAAACTTCGAAATGTGTACCATGTCCACATAATATAAAATGTTTCCAAGGAAAAAATCTATTGCATAATCATATGTATAGTAGTATAATTTTTGACATAACAATTGAAAATTAAATCTATCATATAATAAATAAACTATTTAAGGAGTTGTTTCTACATGTACCCGCCTCTTTAGAGGCACACATATCCAAATACCTGTTACTTACTAAAAACGGATAGGATTTACTATGCCTATTCTTAAACAGGGGATAAGTGTGTTTTCTAACGAGTTGGATCATGTAGATTCAACTCCTTTTTTGTGTTGTTTTTAGGGAGCGAATTTAACTAATTCTTTAATATAAAATAACACAGAATCTAAAATCCAATTTCAGAAAGAGAGGTGACGAAGTTGCTGAAAATCGTGGTGTCGGGCAATGGTATATTGTTGAGAGTGAGGGCTTACACTAGCTTCAAGCATCAATGTACAAAAAATGTAGTAAGTGTAAAGAAAGTAAGAGTGTAGAAAAGTTTAGCAAAGATAAAAGTAAATCTGATGGACTAACTAGTGCATGTAAAGAATGCAATAATTACAGAGAAAAAAGACGTAGGGAAAATGGTGGCGATTTTACAAAGGAGCAGAAGCTAGCTTCCTTTAAAAAGTATGGTAAATTATGCCGAATATGTGGAAATACTAGTGACTTACAAGTTGATCATAAGCTCCCACAAACTTTATGTGAACCATTTAAAGCAAGTAGCATTGATAATGCGTGGGTATTGTGTAAAAGGTGTAATATTGCTAAAGCTGATAGGATACTACTCGAAGTCATCGAAACAGTACCTAATGATGTCTTAGGACCAATGCTATTAAGAGAATATGCTAAATCAATTGCACAACATCTCTTTGAAACAGTAAAGGTAACGATAGGTAACAAGCAATATACTGAGGTGAAAGTTCAAAGAAGTACACCTCGATTACAGGTATAGTTTTGCAATTAGATTAAAATATACACCTAAAAACAAGGTGCATCATATGAAAAGGATACCTAAAAATTAGGTGTCCCCCTAATCTTAAAAGAAGTAGTGTTTTTCTATCATTTCGAATGATTGTAAGTGGGGAATAGATAGAAGAATACTAGATAGAAGATAATATACTAGATAGAAATATAGGGGCGCAAATCGGCAAAGCCTCTCTTTGCCCCCCTCAAACAAGCTATATTGAAATCTTTTTATAGGATGGGGAAGATAGAAAATTATAAGGAGAAAGACAACTGTGAATACAGAAAAAAAATCAACTACGCATTCAAAAGAAAATACAGAATCATTTATTATGATTTCCAAGTCACTCATAGAAACTAAGAGACTAGGCAAGAATGGTGAATTAGATGTTTACCATTTAGCAATCATTAAATCAATAGCAAACAACTTTCAAGGTGTTGCTTATACAGGAGTTACTCATTTAATGAAATTTATTGGTATGAATACTGAACAAAATAAAACAAGGAAAAGAACAAAGGATTCACTACTCAGATTGCAGGAGATGGGACATATCGAGATTTACGAAAATATAGCAATGGAAAATATAGTGGAGGAATTAAAACCTTCCAACAACTATTTTGTAAAACCGACAGGCAAAGATGAAGATTGGGGTTTTGCAAAAGTATTCTATAATGATATTCAAAAAATCGTTGCAATGAAAAGCGATTATAAGCCAAAGATATTCGCAACTTATCTTAATATGATAGGTAATATATTTTATGGTACAAGCAACGTTCCAATTTCATATACTAAAATTGATACTATTGTAAAAAGTACAGGAATAAACAGAAAGTCAGTTGTTGAATATCTTAAAGCATTGTATGAAGAAGAAATCCTAAACTTTGTTTACTTTCAGATTAATAACTCAGTTACAAAGAACTATTGCACCAGATGGATTCATAGAGAATACACTTCAACATGGGCAGCTCAGCAAGCAGAATTTCATTACAAAACTTATTATAAAGAGTTTAAAAGTGGAGGGGTTGGTGTATCGGACGAAAGGGGAGTCTCATAATTTGAGAGTCTCTTTTTTTTTGTGTATTGGGGTAGATATTCGGGATATTTATATTTAATTATCACTAGGATAAAAACTCTAATAATTGTCCTGTAAAAATTACCATATAGTGCTAAAATAAATTGGGATGTAATTAGAGGAGTGTGTATATGAAAATTCCATTTGAAGATTGGTTAATTAAACAAAACATATCTGTACAAGCAAGTGAATTATTTAAAGAGGCAATCTTATGTTATAAAGCTTCTGCATATAGAGCATCACTTTTATTCTCTTATTTGACTTTCCAAACAGTCCTTAAAGACAGGGTTTTAGAAGCAAAAAAGCCTAGCGCAATACCCCAAGGTCTTTGGGATTCAATACAAAGGGATCTCCTTAATGATGATATTTGGGAGAGCAAATTATTCGAGACAGTAAATAGAAAGCAGCCCGCAGAAATATTCCTACTTAGTGAAGAAGTTAGAAAGCAATATGAATACTGGAAGGATCGAAGAAATGATTGCGCTCATGCTAAAGGAAATCAAATTAGTTACCAGCATGTTGAAGTGTTTTGGCTATTTATTGAATCAAATCTAGCAAAGTTTGTAGTTAATGGAGGGAAAGAATCACTTATTGAAGAAATTAAAGTTCATTATGATTGGGGTGTAACCCCTAGAAGTGCTGACTATACAAAAATAATAGAATCTATACCTTTAGTAGTAGAAAAACTGGAACATAATGATTTTCTCCAAAATATTTATAATTATTTTAATGATAAGGATATATTAACTGATGATACTGTTCTAAAATTTTGGGTATCTTTGCTAAAAATTGACGGAGAATTTTCTAATAGTACAGTGAAATTTTTAGTTGATAAGGGTTCATTTATATTAGAATTATTAATGACTGAACCGATTTTGGTGGTTTATTTCCGAGATGAAAAACGGTTCATACGTTCTCTTTGGAAAGAGAAGTTTTGGAATTCTTATAGAGTTTACCCGTTATTTATTACGATGTTAAGGAATAAGATAATACCTCAAGAGGAGATAAAAGAGGCAATTGAAAGGATTTCAGTAGTTGTAGGTGACACACATTTCTCACGAGTGGAACAAGTTGATGTTACTTCATTGCAGGAAAGTGGATTTTTTGAGATATTTAAGGATTTAGCATTTGGTGAGTTCGGAATGATAAACAACTTTAATTGGGCAAGAAAAAATAAGCATATTATCTGCCTGCTTTTGAAACTAAACGGAGTAAACAGTCAAATAGTTAGTGTTCTAAATGATACATTTAATGCACAACACACACCCTGGAGATTAGGTGATGCAATAAGAGAATTATTTGAGGATAGACCTTCAATAAAAGAGTCTTACATTAAGTTAAATGAAGAAATAGGTGGGAAACTTCCAGAAAGTTTAGGTTTTAATTAACCTTCTTAAAATGCGATTGCAGCTAGATAAGTAGAAGACCCTGTGGATACTAGATATTATAAATAATTTTGAGTAATTTATCATTATATTCAACTGTTTTTATTTTTGTAATAAAATATCGATTTTATTCACTATTGCAATCAAGATTTAATTAAAACAGAGAAGAGAAAAACTACTACTTTTGGGGGTTGTTATGAGTTATATCACAAATGAAGAATTTATAAAATTGGTTACCGAAAATTCTAATATTGAAAGAATAGGAATCGCCTTGGAAAATGGTGTTAATCCTAATATTAATAACAGAAATGTTAAACCACCGATTATTATTGCAGTTCAGAACAAGAGTATAGAAGTTATTAAATTGTTGTTAGAGAATGGAGCAGAGATTAATGTTCAAGATGCGGTAGGTAAAACCGCATTGTTTTGGGCGTCGGGAAGGAAGAATTATGACGATATTGTAAAGCTATTAGTGGAGAATGGAGCAAACCCTACTATTTCTGATAAAACTCGTACTACACCTCTTCAAATTGCAGTAAGAAAAGGTGAAAAGAATTATGTGGATTTAATGTTAAGTACCATTGTACCCTTTTTATCTCAAGAAGGATACGAGCTAATAGAATCAATAGAGATTGCTTCTCGAAAAGGTTATGTAGAAATTTTGTTGGCACTTTTAACTATGACTAAATCTCTTAAAACGGATTATGACTTTATAAATTCTGCATTAAAGGAAGCATCACAGCAGGGACAATTAAATATAGTCAAAACAATTCTGGAAAGTGAAAGGGTTTATCAATATATTGGTCAGTTCACACCTCTAATGCTATCTTCAAGTAGAGGGCATTTAGAGATCATGAAAATGCTGATGGATGCAGGGTTTGATCCAAATCTAAAAGGATTTAAAGAACAAACAGCTTTAATGGAAGCATCATTATCTGGAAAAGTTGAAGCGATGAATTTACTAATTCAAAGAAATGCTGATATAAACTTGAGAGATAGAGATGGAAAAACGGCATTAATCATGTCGATTGAAGAAGGACATGTTGATGTAGTGGTAGGACTATTAGAAAATGGCGCAAATCCGTATCTATGCTCTAAGGATAAATACGGAAACTCATTAAATGCCTTGATGTGGGCTGCTTATAAGAAAAATGAGGAAATAATGAATGTTTTACTAGACGTTGGGGTAAACCCCAACTTAAAAAACGAAATAGGAGAATCAGCAATTTTTTTAGCCATAGAAGATAATAGGTGGCATACCACTATTACTGATATCCTTGACAAGGAATACGATTTAGATGGTTCTTATAGAAGAATTGTACAGATGTTTATAAATAAAGGGTTAGATGTAAATATAAAAGACAGAGAAGGTAATACTTTAACTATTTGGGCAACTTTAAAGAATTATAAAAAAGTCCTAGAGTTACTACTATTAAATGGAGCGGAAGTTATACTGAAAAATAATAAGGGAAAAACAGCATTGGATTATTCGAGAGAGAGATACAATTGTGATTCAATAATTCGTTTGTTAGAGAAGTATTCATAGTAATCATTTTACCCCTACTTCAGTTCGTAAGAATCATTTTATAGAGATAAATCAAGGGCTGCCATTTATCTTCGGTATAATATGAATTGCGATTGCTATCAAAACTAGTATGTTGTGAAGAAATTGAAGAAGAGTGCTGAATTAAGACTTCAGCGCTCCTTTTGAATTTCTCCTGCTTTTCTTTTACAGCTAATGTTTTCTTGAGTACAGAATGGTTGAGATGATTGTATTTAAAACAATGTATGAATGTATGCTTTTTGATAAAAGGATACATATGAAACGTTGGTTTTATAGTATTCCTTTATTGCTATGTTATTGAATGTATGGTATTTTTAACTTAATTATAAAAGGATACATTCGGAAACGAGGATTTTTATGGCAAATAACAGTGAGAAAAAAGGAATGTTAATTGATGTTCAACCACTCAAAACTAAAACAGAGGTTAATGATTTGATTGAAGCTCTGGGTATGTCGAAGGAGTTTGGTTTACGCAATCAGCTTCTATTCAAATTAGGCATCTCAACAGGTTTACGTTGTGGCGATCTAGTTGCATTGAAAGTGGAACAGGTCAAAGGTAAAAGCTCATTCAAGATCCGTGAAGGTAAGACAAACAAGGAACGCACAGTCTATTTGAACAATCTTATGGCTGATTTAGCAGATTACATTGAAACACTGCCATCAGATACAATGTACCTGTTCCCAAGCCGCAAAGGTGATGGTCATATCACAACAACACAGGCTTACCGCATCATTGCAAAGGCAGGTGATATGATAGGTAATCATTCGATCGGTACACATACAATGCGTAAGACCTTTGGCTACACCTATTACCAAGCAACTAAAGATGTGGCAACGCTGATGGAGATATTCAACCATTCATCGCAAAAGACAACACTAAGATACATAGGCATCACAGAAGAAGCGATTGAGAATAGTATAAAAAGCGTATCGTTCTTCTAGGTTATTCAGAGAGAGCATATCTAATATGGTATGCTCTTATTTTTGTTCGAAGAGAAGTCATAGCTAAAAAGGTTATATTTGGTATACAGTAAGCACTAGTAGTAGATTAACGACAATAGCGCTAAAGTTAAATGCTAGTATCGTATTAATACTGATAACGAGTAAATGCAGTGAAGATATCATGTTGATTTAGTATGAGTAGTTGGGCTTGTATGATAAAGCTGGAATATTTACTGATTTAGAAAGTTAAATTTAAGTTTCACTAGAGGTGCATCTCTAGCAAGGTGACTAGTTACACATAAATGCAATACCAACCTTTAGCTGTTGGAACATGAGGGTTGTAACAAATAAATGAAGGACTACAATTGAATGGAAATAGCTAAATAGATAACTTGGTAACAGATAGTAAACTACTATTATATTGAATTTAAATATATTGAGGAGCAGTTGCTAAGAACAGTAATGATGTTCTAGATTAATTCTAGAAGGTTAGTAATAGATATATTTATCTTCTATAATTCGTTAGATTTTTCATGAAGATTAATTAAGCAGCTAATTTAATAAATGAAAATAAAGGAATCTCTGGTGAATTAATAGCAGCTATATATCTGAATTTATATAGTAGAAAGGTAAACCAATACTACAGAGTTCTACAGAGAGGAAAGAAACAATATTTTCTTTGTAATAGAGTGGGGGCTTATTCCCATATTTTAAGGGAGATTAGATGTGGGGATGGGAGGTAGGTAGGCTCACGCACATAAAATAGAATTACACGAAACGAAAATAAAAATGCTAACAAAAAGTATATATGGTAAATTTAAACTAAGGTGTAATAAAGTGTGGGGGGTACTTGAAATGGTTACTGAATTATATCCCAATCTAAAAAAGTATGTCATTAGGGAAAACAAAGGGTCAATGGCATATAATCGATTAGCAATGCAACTTAGTTTTGCCATGTTGCAGCTATTTGAGTTGTACAAAAACTCTAGTTTCACAATTAGTTTAGATTGTATCGATGATGTTGTAGTTTTTAAAACATCAGATGAATCTCCTAATATAACTACTTATCAATTAAAAACAAAGGATAGTAATGCAGGGAGTTTTGAACTAAAGGCACTTACCAGTAAAAGTGTTTTCCAAAAAATGTATGATCATATTGAAAAAATTGATGAAGATGTAAAAGAAGTCATTCTAGTTTCTAATTTATCATTAAAATATAAGGACAAAATAATTAGTGGAGAGTCTATAACTTTAAGTGAAGTGGATGAAAAAATAAGAGACATAATCTGTGAAGACTTATCCAAAAACTCTGAATTTCACACTAAAGGTTTTTCGGAAAAGTTGAAATTTTCTCAAATAGATATGTCAATTCAAAACCATTTAGATATCTCTAAAAATAAGTTTAACCAACTCTTATTAAATCAAAAAATTGATATAAGTCTTGTTACTGCAGAAGCCTTATTCAACACATTACACCATATTTTACATACAAAGCAGTGCCATGAATTTAGCTTACAAGATGATATCTTAACTATTCTCCCTAAAAAAAGTTTCACAAGTACTGACTTTGAAAAGATAATAGAGAATGCAAAAAATGTAAGCGAATTAATTAATTTTAGTGACATCATTGATAAATATAAATATAAAAACCTAAATCTAATGGAAGAAAGTAAGTATAAGCAAGCGCTGGCAACTTTTAAAGACAAATTTACCTCTGCGCCAAATATATTAAACAGCATTATGAAAAAAATAATAGATTATTCTAGGCAAAGAATTATAAATGGAAGTGGTTCTAGAGAGGAACTACTTACAGAGTTAAAACAAGAATTTATTCAGGAGTTTGAGTTGTATTTCTCACCTCAAGAGAAAGAAATCCTTTTTATGAACTGTATTGAGCAAGCAATTGAAGGAGGGAGTAACGTTGGTTAATCAAATGACATTTAAGAAACTGATTATTTTTGATATTGAAGCAAAAACTTCTAAAACAATTAACTTTTACGAAGGGATCAATATAATCACAAGTAAAGACAATCAGTTAGGTAAGTCTACTATAATGAAATCATTATATTATTGTTTGGGTAGTGAAATGTTCTTTTCAGATCGTTTAAACCTAAAAACTAAAATGCATTTTTTAGAGTTAGAAATTAAAGGAAAGCCATACCTTTTTCTTAGGCATGGTAAAATTATAGTTGTAAAAGATAGAAATGGGTTACACAAATTCAATAGCGCAACCGAATTATCACATTTCTTAAGTGAAATACTAGAATTAAAAGTAATGTTAGAGTCGAAGGGGAAGAGTTATGTAATTGCTCCACCTGTATTTACCTTTCTACCATATTATATTGACCAAGATTATGGGTGGACACCAGAATTAAAATCTTTTGACAACTTAAATCAATTTGATAAGAATAAAAGGAAGTATTATAGTTATTATCATCTATCATTGTTAAATGAGGAGTTTGGAGAATTCCAAATACAGAAAAAGACATTAGAAATAAAAATTAAAGAGTTGTTATTAGCATTACAAAATGCAACTAACTTATTGGAGTATATTAACAATACACTCACAAAATTTAAGAAAGAAATAGATTTGGAGTTTCTGAGGATAGAATATGAAAATACTCTAGTTAAGTATAAAAAATATTCCTTTGATTTAAATAACCTTAGAAAAAATCTTATTAAAATAAACGAAGAAATATACAAAATCGATAACATAATAAATAACTTAAATGAATCTCAAAAAGATCATGAGAAAGTTATTAAAAATATTAAAAAAAATCTTGAAGTTGAATGTCCTAACTGTCAATCCATTTTCGAAGTACAAGCAAAAGATGTATTTAGGATCAACTATAATATTTCCGATTTAGATTCTTCTAAAATAGAGCTTATAGATTTAAAAGAAAAGGTACTGGAAAAAAAACAAAAAGTAGAGAAAGATTATTATTCACTAAATGAACTATTACATAAAATTGAGAATGAAAAGGTAAAGTCTGAAATAACATTTGATGAAGTTCTAAGATTTAAAGGATTAGAAGAAACTCAACAAAAACTTACCACTGAGTATTTATTTAATGATGCAGAATTAAAAAAAGAGAAGAAGCAATTAAGTAGAATCAATAAGCAACTGAAATCATGGAATGATAGTATTGATAAAGCCAATGAATCTTATAGAGATATATTGGAATATAATTTACATTTATTTAATACTAAGGAAAATGATTTACCTAGCAAGATCGAAATTGACCATACGATATCAGCTTCTGGAAGCGGACAGGTTAGGGTGAACTTAGCAAGGATATACTCTTTTTTACAGTTAAAAGAAAACACATCTAATTCTCATATTAGGTTGCCTTTATTAATAGATTCTCCTAAAGGGGGAGAGCAAAGTGTATCTAATAGTGAGTTGATACTATCTTTAATTACTGATAAAATGGAGCTGCCAAATCAAATAATTTTAGCAACTATTGATTTTGATAGTTTTTATAGGGGAGATGTTAAGGATTTTAATTTGATTGTCTTAGATAATCCCCAATATAGTCTCTTAAATACTCAAGATTACCTATCTAACGAAGCTTTAATCAAGCAATATTTTGAATTATATTGGCTAGCATGTAAATAATAAATGAGCAAGCATTGTTGAAATTAGAGCTATTATTGATATCTAAAATGTTGTAAAACACCCCTAGACCTGCTTCATTATGTCGGAGTCATATTTGAAGAATTATCGAAGAGAATCTTTAAATGATAAAGATTCTCTTTTTAATTTGCAATTATATGGTATATACTGATATTAAGAAGGTCTTTGAACCAAGTTCGTAAAAATGTAATACTCCCTAGTGAGTAAAACCTTGATATAACAACGTTTAATAGCGTAGAAGCTTAAGTGTTAGAGTTTCTGGACGCGGGTTCAAATCCCGCCGTCTCCATATTTTTCCAGTCGTTGAAACATACGATTGGCTGTGACATAAAGCATAAAATTTCCTTTTGGAAATTTTATGCTTTATTTTATTTTGGGAAATTTTATGCTTTATTTTTTTCGATAAGTAGTGACTTTAAGTATATCTTTGCCTTCCGCTTAATTGAGCGTATATCTTGGTAGTTTCACTTTTCTCATGTCCCATAAGAATTATTTGATGCATTTTCAGTATTAGGATTAATGTGATTAAGTCTCAACCAGTTTAATAAAAGTATGGATGTAGCTATATACCACACTCTAAATAGATGTTCGAATTGTGAATTGCTAGGTAATAAAGCTTTCTTTCGCCACATTTTTACTATTTCTTCGGCAGTTAAATCATCTTCTTTATTAAAACCTTTAATATCTTTTATTTCCAATTCAGCATGTCGAGAGTAAGCGCCTAAAAGTTCAGAAGCATTGAATACACCGAAGAAAAAAGATCTCCATTTATTTTGGATTCTGTTATTGAGAAGATAAACGTTATCTCTTACGTCTGTTCCATTTTTAATTTGATTATATAAGGGTTTGTTTCTCTCTAAATCCTTCTTAATTAACTCTAAAATATTACTGATTCGTTTAATGAAATCAGGTTGATTAAAATTATTGATACTAGCCCATTCGTATAGAGCAATACTCACTTCTTTTTTTGATAAAGCTGATTTTATTATATAACTAGAGTGAAAAATGCTGTGACTTTCAATTTTTATATCCGGAAATGGCGAGATATTATGTTTAGTTATAAACTCATTCATATTTATTGCCCAAAGATACTCTTGAAAGTAATTGACTTGCATAAACTTTTTTTCTCTACCGTTAGTTAAATAATTTGCATAACTTAGAGTATAAGTGTCGTAGGCGTCAATTGAATATTGTTTTGCTGTTTGTTCTATATTAGCGATAACTATATCAGCTTGGAGATTTAATACGGAAGGACAAGCATAATCGTTCCAAAAGTTCTCTACTTTTCTATACGCTTCATAGTAAGATAAGAATAGTCTATGTAAATAGAATGTATTTTCGTAACCCATCTTATTTACGAAGGTATCTGATTCGGGATGATTAAGATAGAAATTTCTCTGTGAAGCTCTTCCAATCCCTCCTTCCACATTTAGTTCCTCTGGTCCATCGTAAGAAAAGTAAGGGTTCGTTATACCTTCTAACTGCGAAGTATATGTATCTACTAATAGATTATATTTCACTTTAAATGTCTTCCTTTCAAAATAAATGGCCATTTATTTGTTTATTTTGTACTAAAATTTTCATTACTTATCATTATTTTATCTGTAGCTGCTATATATAATAAAATTTAGAGTTTATCGATAAGAGGAACCGACATCGTTTGTATCATAATCTTCCTAATTTCTCTCGCATTATTTAATGAAGAAACCTTTTTTTTAAGCTTATTTTTTATGTCCTGCTTTTCAATTTCACTTTGATCATTTTCATTGAATTTCATTAGTTCTTCTTTATAAACACTATCTATAATAGCTTCTTTTGCAAAAGTAGTGAGCTCTTCAAATTTAATAAAATGATCAAACCTTGCGTAAATGGGAGCACCTAAATTTTTCTTTATTTCTTTTTCACTTTGATAATTTGAAGTACAAAAAATAATTGTATTTTCTAAATTCACCTCATAGAACTTATCTGAATAAATTCCTTCATCAAAAAATTGATAAAAAGCACTATAAAACATTGGGTGAGCTTTATCAAACTCATCTAATAAAATGATATTTGTTTCTCTATCTAATAAATCTTTAGCAAAAGAATTACTCTTATCACCAAATATATAATTCATAAAGTTTTCATTATGAAACATCGAGAGTTGTTTTCGAAACAATGTGTGCTTAGGGTTAACAACTTTATTAACAAATTTAGCTGTCTCTGTTTTCCCCACACTGGTTGGACCGTAAAGCATAATTACGGTTGGTTTTTGGACCCCTTTGTTTGTCATACAATAAAGTGATGCCAAAAGTTCATTTTTAACAATAGATTGTCCATAAATAACTTCATCAAAATTCTGTTTTATATATCTTAAATGACTCAATTCTAATTTAGAGTACTTATAGGTATCTACCGATATTTCTACTTCAGTTTGTGAAGTTTGCAGTTGATGTAAGATTTTAGCTGGAGGATTATGCAGTAACACCTCTTCATACCCATATTTTTCAGCAAATAATAAACTATAAATTAAAAATCCTTCTATAAAAAAGTCTGCAACACCTGAATACTCGTCTGAATAAATAACTAATGTATTACAATTATTATAAATGTCTGAATGTGAAGTTTCTTTTGAGTCTAGTGATCTTACTAAATTTGAAAGTGTTAAAGCATTTTCAGTGGGGACACTTTTATCAAATTCACTTTTAGGACCATTAAATATTTTAAATTTCAATTACTCTTCGCCTCCACTCCAGCAAGAATTACATCATATACTTTTAAGTAGTCGCTAACTGCATTTGTTCCTACATCATCTCCTAATACTTCGCTTGCTGAAAGGCGAGTAGTTTCCCCATTGCCATCCATCTCATTTTCAATTATTAGATCTGTTTCTTTTGCTTCTCCTACTTCTACCGCATAATATTGAAGTTTCATTTTAGGTAAATCCATCAAGCTGTATGCATTTTTAAACGTATTAATATTAAATCTTAGAATAACTTGCGTATCGTCTTTATATGCTAAAAGTTCGTAATAACCTTTAGCGTTTTCTAATATCTCATCAAGTTTATGAATATCGAAGTCTTGCATTTCTGACATAAGAGGGGAATCTTCCTTGATAATCTTCATATATGGAGTATACATTTTAATAAATGCAAAAGAATTTTTAATAGGACGGATAGAAAAGCCCTTAAATATATGTAATTTCTCTTCCTCTTTTAATTTACTACTAAGTCCATAGAAGTCGGCTAAAATAGTATTTGAAATAGTTTTAGTGACAAGTGAATCACTCGCACTCGCAGCGTCTGCACTAACTTTTACACTAAAAGCTGCCTTAATTGCTGTAAAAAAATTTGTACCTGCTCCTACTTCTGCTGAAACTTCCGCTTTACCTCCAAAATGGACCGTTCCTTTCTCTTCGTCAACTGAAATGAGTTCTCCTCCATATTCTATCTGTAAAATATCTGTGGCAGATCCCTCATCAAAATAAATTACCTTTTGCATATTAACACATCCCTCTCTAAATATTGATATCTTACTCATTTCTAACTTGCTCATCAATAAAATATCTTATCGTATATGGATCCATGCTTTTTTCGGAATAGTAAAAAATGCGGGGAGAACATAGTAAACATAACTAACATTTAGTGATAGACTTATGGATATCTATAATATACCATTATAAGAAAAGAATGGGGGTTATGTTGAAATGTATAATTCACAAGCAGCTAGATTAACACTATATGCATTTATTTCAGCAATTGAATCTGATTTAAGAGATTTCTTAACTCTTAATATAGTAGAAGAAAAAGAAAAAGAAATACTTGAAAAATTCATTGAAAAAGTTGAAAAAAGAGTAAGACTAGAAGAAATAGAATCCAGTAGTCTTTTGCCTATAATACACTTTTTAGATTTTGGAGATTTAAAACAGATTCTAGATATTATTGTGAGCGATCTTCCTGATAGTTATAAAAATCAAATAAAGGAACTATCGGAGAGAATAGAAAATATTACTCCAATTAGGAATCGAGTTATGCATTCAAGGCCTCTAAACTTTGATGATTTTCCAACGATAATTGACTTTATTGAAGATATACATAAATACGGATTTGTAGAATTCTATAATACTAAAGATACAAAGAGTAAAATTATGCAGGACCCATCTTATATTTATGGTCTTAAACTTCCTTCTCATGAAAATTATCAAAATGCGATATTAAATAATTTACCCCAACCTGAATTTGATGACACGGGTTTTGTAGGGAGGAATATCGATAAAAAAAATATTAAAGAATTAATATTGGGTCATTATCCTGTGATATCAGTAGTTGGTGATGGGGGAATAGGTAAAACAGCACTTGTTCTAAATTCCCTTTATGAGCTATTAGATGATTCAGCGCATCAGTATGAAGGTATAATATGGGTTTCCTTGAAAACTCGTACATTAAATAATGGAGAGTTTATAAATATACAAAGTACAATTACTAATACAGTAGATATTTACAAGGAAATATATAATGTTTTAGATTCTACTACTTCAAATCAAGATTTAGATAATATAATCACCAATATTATAGAATATATGGCTAATTTTAATATACTTTTAGTATTAGATAATCTAGAAACCATTAATACAAGTTCTATTAGGGAATTTCTTATTAAAATCCCTAAGAACTCGAAAGTTATAACAACTTCTCGGATAGGAATAGGCGAGTTTGAGCATAGATATAACTTGCAAGGACTTACTGATAAAGAATCTAATTATTATTTAAGAAGATTAGCTCAAAATAACAAATTAAACATATTAAGTAAAGTGCCAGAGAAAAAACTTTCAGAAATTGCTTCAAATTTATACTTTAATCCATTAGCTATGAAATGGTTTGTAGCTAATATGCTAAAAGGGGAATCCATAGAATCTATCCTAAAACATAAAGATGATTTAACTGAATATTGTATGTCTAATGTTTATAATAAGCTCTCAGAAGATGCTAAGAAGATATTAGAGATAATGCTTATCTCAAATAAAGAATGTAGTAATGCTGAATTGACATATTTGTTTAATATAGATTCTTTACGTTACGGTAAAGCAATGAATGATCTGTTTGCCACAAATATGGTTAATATGAAAAATGATAATAAAAAAGTTGAAAATCGAACTTTATTCTTTATTACAGATTTTGCAAGAGAATATCTAAAAAAGCACTGCAAACCCAGTAATAAATCATTTATTTCGATTCAAAAGAAGATGAGAACTTTAAAAGGACTTTCTGAAAATTTGCAAAATGAAGAAAATGACCCTTATAGAATTGAGTCAATCTTTATAAATCATTCTGATGAAGAGATATCCGCTTCTTATTTAAAGAAGGCATTAACTTTTGCTAATAAAAGTGAGTTTGAAAGTGCTGAAGAATATATCGAGAAAGCTAGAAATGCAACCCCTGATTTCTTTGAAGTATATAAAATATCAGCATTTATCAGTGTTTTACAGAACGATTATTATGCTGCCGAACTTGCTTATCAGACCGCTATAGAATGTAAACCAGATTATCCACCGATATATTTCTTTTACGCAGGTTTTAAATTAATGACAATTGAGAATTTTGATGAGGCTTATGATGCTATCACTTTTGCAGAAAAGTTAGATCCTAAAAATAATAGAATAAAAATGCACAAAGGTAGAATATTAAAACAGTTGGGTGAGTACTCAGAAGCTGAAAAAGTATTTAACGAAGTACTTGAAAATCTAGAAAACTTAGATATTAGAACCAAAAAGGAATTAGTTGATCAAGCGTCTGATAATTTAAAAAGATGGGCTGATATGACAAGAAACGAAAACGGGGAGTTAGCTGAATCTCTAATAAAAAAATCAATAAATATACTTGAAAGAATAGACGAGGCTCATTTTGACACCAAGATTGTTATTACAATTTCTAAGATAATTAAAACCTTAACATATATATATATTGAAATGAATAAAAATGACGTCTCATATTTAATTGAACTCTTAGAAAAATATTATTCAAAAGTAAGAGTTATTGAAGATAAAAACTTTAGACGACCTTTCGAATCACTTTTGGCTAAAATAGACTTAAATCAAAGAGAAGATATTACTAAAATATTTTCTTCCAATGTTGTGAACCATACAATTAAAGAACAAGGATTCATTATAAGTTTAATGCCTACATATGGCTTTATTAAAAACTTTTCACCTAACAATTTATTTTTCTATTGGAATGATTTTGAAGGAGACTTTTCTAAACTTGCAATAGGGGATAAGGTTCAGTTTACAATAGGTAGTTCTGAAAAAGGTCTCTGTGCAAAAAAAGTTACACTAGTATAAAAAACTTGTGGACTGTTTAATTTGGTCTACAAAAATCTCCAGAAGAACCCCCTGCATCCTATCATATGGTTGGATACAGGGGTTCTTTTCTTTGAGAATATCTTAAGGAAATTCCCAAAGAAAGTGGAAGCATAGACCCTAGCACCTCTCAATCCCATTTTTATAGAGCTGATACTCTCTTTTTATTAAGCATGGTAGTTGTCCCCTTTCTAAGAATTGACTCTCCCAGGAAGTTTACTATAGTAAACAGTAATAAATGAATGAATATTTTGACTCAGAAATGAGATTTTAATTAAAAGAGAAGAAGGCACCCCTAGCTTCTCTTTTTTTACTTCGATTTCATTTTGAAATTCTAGTCAAACTATCGAAAAGTGTAATATAAAAATCAAGTATAATAGAGATAATATTTTAAGGAGGAAATGATGCTTACTTTAGTGACATTTCAAAAAAATTAGGTAGATAATAATTTGAAGAGAGCTAAGAGCCAGATTGTCTAGGAGGAAAAAAATGGAGAGTATAGAAATTCCAAAAGAAGATGATGTGCTTGAGCTAATAGAATATTTTAAGAGTGAGTTAATTATTTATGCTACTGGTGGTTCATCAAATATTTCAGATTCTGAGTATGCACGAATTCGAAAAATTTTAATAGGTATCCCAAATATAAACGATTTAGTTCCTGAGTTTGTAAAGAAATATCGGAGTAAATTAGAATTTTGGGGATTTATAAAAGAAGAATATAGTTCTTATGCTGAAAGACGTACGTATTTAGCAAAAGTATTTAATGCAATGGTAGATAGATTAGAAGAGTCAAACTTTCTTTTGATTCCACAGTATGAACGTAATCAATTAATAGGTGAAGGTGGATTCGGACAAGTTTATAAGGTAGAAAACGAGTTAATAAAAATGAGTTTTGCTATAAAAGTGCTAAATCCTGCGTTTGCGAATGGAGGTGAAGGAAATCTAGAGAGATTTTTTAGAGAGGCACGAATCTTATTTAAATTACATCATCCAAATATTATTAAAGTTTATGATGTAGGATTAACAGGGAAAATTCCATTTATTAAAATGGAACATTTTGAAGGTAAAGACTTGAACAAAGTGTTGAAAGACCATAGTAATCTGACCCCAGAAAAAGCTCTTGTATTAATTGAAGAAGTAAGCGAGGCTTTAAACTATGCACATAACGAAGTAGGAATTGTTCACAGAGATATAAGACCAAGTAACATTATGGTCGCACGCCCTAATCAATTTAGACTTATTGACTTTGGTTTAGGCGTTTTTTTAGAAAAAGAATTAGTTTCTAGAATAACTAGGTCTGGAGAAAATATTGTAGGTGGGCATTACACAGCGCCAGAACTATTAGAGAATCCAAGTCTTTTAGACCCACGATCGGATATTTATTCTTTAGGAGCTGTATGGTTTACTGTGTTAACTGGAAGACCGCCAGCAGGAAGTAGAATTAAAGATCAGCTATTATCAATCCCAAGATTGAAGGGGGAATATTCTGATATGATATTAAAATGTCTTGATGATCTAGAAGATAGATATCAGAATATAAATGAGCTATTAAATGACATTCAGAATTATAGGAAGAACATTCTAGATTAATTAGTTAGAGTACTTTTAACGAATTTTTTTAAAATTAAATGAAAAGTATACAGAAATTAAATCGTATTTAAATTTAGATATACCGATTACTTTTTATATGAAATTGCAATCGGTGAGATTAAAATGAACAATTAAGAAAGGAGGAGGAGTAGGATGTATTGGCCAAGAAAAAAGGGGAACTTTAAATTTGTGGATAAAGAGAGCATTCCTTTATTAGAAATAAAAAATACGGGTGATATTGAACGAGAGTTTTACGTTTACTCTGAAAATTTTATATCAGCGGCAAATTTATTAGTGAACCATGTCTTAGAAACAAATGAAAATACTAAAAAAGATTTTTGGCTCTTCGGCCTAACTTATTTATACAGACAAAGCTTGGAGCTTATCTTAAAATCTATAGCCTTTAAATATATAACTATAAAGAATGATAGAGTGGAGTTTATAGGAAGGGTTAGACACAATCTAAAATATGCATATGATGAAATAAGTTTATTGGTACCAGCAGATGATCTTAGCTTGAAGGAAAGGGAAAGGGAATGGTTGAAAACTTTTTTGACTAATATATCTGAATGTGATGAGCAGTCTGATATGTTTAGATACCCATTCAGTATAAAAATGAAAGCATTTTTTCAAAAGCAAACCCATATCAACTTGAGGGTTTTAGGTACTAATATGAATACTGCTTATAAATTGTTAACTATGATTTCAAATAAGGCGGATGAAATCGATCATAAGGACTTAATCAAGTTCAAACCCGAATTTTTAATGTCTAGTGGAAGCTATCTTGAGCAAGCTGTGATTTGGAAAGGTTTCAATAATAATAATTATTACCCTTATATTCAGGGATATATGGAAAGTGGTAAATATTTATATGAATTAATTAAAGATGATCAAAAAGTCTACCTGTTCTTACCAATGTGTTATATGTATAGAAATGGAATAGAATTGGCTTTAAAACGTATTTTAGTCGAAGACTGTCAATTCGATAATCAAACAGCAGCAAATAAAATGAAAAATAAAAAGCATAGTATAGAAGGACTTTGGAATGTAATAAAAAATTATATAATTATAAGTTCTGATGTTCCCGATGACAGTTCAACTATTAATGATGTCGAGCTCTATATTAAACAACTACACAATTTAGATATTACTTCCGACAAATTTAGATATCCAATTAATAAATTTTTGAAATTCCACTTTGACAAAAAGGTAAGATTTGATGTAACCAATGTTTCGCTATGCTTTTATGAATTATTTACATTCTTAGATGCTGTAGATAGTATGCTTTCTCATCAAAATGAAATTTTGGCAGAAATGGAACTGGAAGCACGAAGAGAGTTGGAAAGTGATTACGAGCGCTATTAACATAAATTTCTTAAAACTAATGAATCGTTAAAGATTCTTCAATAGAAGAAAGAAAGAAAGAAAAAATATAAATTTATCTAATTTTCTTCTATTATATAATAGTCTTGCTGTTTCTTCTTCGAGTGCTTTAATCTTTGTATCAAGTTTATTTTTATCTTGGAAGAGGAAAGTATTTGCGTATCCAACAATATAAATAACAGGATGACGTTGATAGTCCTCGCCAATTTTAGCAATAAACACTTTTAAATTTCCTTTTATACCCTCAGTGGACGTGGAAAAAATTTCTGTTAAGAGACCTTCCTTCCGTAGGCCGATATAAGTCAATGTATTTTTTATTGGCTTATTTCGATTACTTTCGATCTTAAGCCAGTTGTTTGCAGTTGTTTGTAGTTGTTTGTAGTACTGTCTCTGAAGTTTTTTCGATAACTGATGCTCAGCAATATCCTTTTGAGGAAAAAGCTGTTTCCGTTTCAAGAATTGCACCACAAGAAAAATATCTCTCTCATCAAGTCCTAATTTTTCAAGGAATTTATTGACTTCCTTATTTTGTTCTTTGCTGCTGACTCGTATGTAACCGAAATTTTTATATATTATTACTCGTGGTTTTTGTTTTCTATTATTCTACCACTTAAATTCATAAACTTATTTATTATAGAAGTCTTTATTATAAAAAAAAAGAAGTCATTTTGGAACATTCAAATTGACTTCTTTTTATTTTGTGAAATTGGAATGTTGATGTCAACTCGACAAGGCAGTACTTTTAGTAAAAAAATTTAGGGGAAAATGAATAAATCAATAATAAAATTGCCAATAATAATAGTAATCTTTCAAGAAAATTCTTGAGATGAAACTACTATTCGAGGTGATAACGACTGAACCAAATCCATAGAAGTATCTTATATAACATTGATCCTATTGGAATTGAAACAGGTTTAGTAGAAAGTCTGAGTAGTTACTTAATCAGGATTTCATATGAACATAACATCCAAGTAGGCCACTTGGTAAATAAGTTAGTGGTTCCTGAAATGCATAAAGATTATTTGGCAAGAAGCTCTATATACGGTGGTAACAGTTTTTATGAAGGTGCTAAAACAATAAATGGATACACGAATAACTCAATTGAATTGGTTTGTGTTTTGGAAAGGTTAACAACCAGAAGAGATCTATTAAACCTAACTCTATTAAAATTAAAAGATTTAGTTCCATTAAGAAATTTACTAAAAGAAACTTTCTCGTGGTGTCCAGAATGTATAAAGAAATGGAACGTTGAACACAAGATTATTTACTATCCATTAATTTGGTATTTAAAACCTATAAAGATTTGTATTGAGCATAAGTGTTATCTTATTGAAAAATGCACATCATGCACCAAGAAAATTGATATACTGCGTAGAAAAATGATCCCAGGTCATTGTCCCAACTGTTTTAACTTGCTAATACAGGATCAACTTAGAAAAGAGATTAACCAGCAGGAATGGCAATGGCATTCATTTGTATATCGAAATATAGAAAGCTTAATAGGATTAAAACCTAGTGAGATATTCACTCAAGAAAATATTAGTAACCAGTTAAATGATATCAATAACAATCTTTTTTCAGACAATATAAATAGTTTTGCTAAATTCTTAAGTATTCCTAAAAGTACTTTAAGAGCCTGGGCTAAATCCGAAAATATCCCTACCTTAGATGGATTACTAATTATCTGTTATAAATTAGAGACTACAATTTTCGATTTCCTCACAAAAAGTTGGGAAAATATAGATTTAAACCATCAGATTGAAAAAAAGAATATTAATAAAGACAAAGCTATTAGAAGAAAACTGGACCTTACTTCTATTGAAAGTAGGCTGAAGGAAGCACTGATATATGAGCCTCCAATTTCAATGGCTTCTACTGCTAGAATAATAGAACACGATAAACGAATCTTATATAGCAATTTTCCGGATTATTGTAAACAAATTTCAAAAAGATATAAAGAGTATATCAATCAAAAATCAAAACAGAGAATAGAAGAATTAAAAAAAGAAATTGAAAAAGCCTTTTATTACTTAGTAAATGAGGGTATATATCCTAGTAGTGAGAAAATTCAGAATAAATCTAATAAAAAGGGGCTGCTCAAGGAGAGAATCCTCCAAGAATATTGGAAAGACCTATTGGCTCAAGAAAATTTTTACAGGAGAAAGGGGAGGAGTAGTAATGATGAGTAATAGTGAGTTTGAAGATTGGGCAATTAAACTCAACTTAACAGACGATGCTAAGAATGAAATACAACGTGTAAGACAGTCACCGCCAGCAAGGAGAGTTGGCGGAGGTAAACATAACGTGAGTGGTCGGTATAGTAGTAAAAAAATGGGAGTTACTATTCAATTTGAAAGTCATAAGGTGGAATTACCTACTATTTACATGTTGGAATATAACGATAATGTTTTAGAATATTATGATCAGCCACCACAAATAAAACTTACCTACTATCAAAGTAATAAGAACAACAAAAAAATGGCTTATTTGAATACACCAGATTTTTTTGTGATTGAAAAAGAAAGGGCATATTGGGTTGAGTGCAAAACGGAAGAAGAGCTTATTAAAAAATCTCAGAGTAATCCAGATAGATACCTTAGGGAGAATGAGCAATGGATATTTACTCCTGGAAAAGATTTCGCAGCTGAATATAATCTAGACTTTCTTATTCACTCATCTTCAGAAATAAATTGGAATCTTCAACGTAATCTTGAATTTCTAGAGGACTATTTTGTTAAAGATTATGTGTTAAATGAAACAAAAATTAAAAGAATAAAGGAATCTATTCAAGAAGCTCCTGGAATAACTTTAAAAGAATTATTACTAAGTGATGAAACTCAGTTTAATGCTGATGATATATATGCACTAATAGTTAAAGAAATTATATATATTGATTTATATAATGAATTAATAACTGATTTAGAAAATGTAAAAGTTTATTTAAATATAGAACAATATAAACTTTTTTCTTTAGTTGAGAATTCAACTAGAAGGAAGAGAAATACTAATACAATAGAGTTGAATAGCGGAAATCATATCGTTTGGGGGAATACAGTTTGGACAATTCTTAATTATGATCACGAAAGTAAAATAGTCTTTTTATATTCAAGGGATGAAAATAAAAATATTGAGTTACCTATTAATTTATTTGAATCGTATATATTAGACGGGTATATTCTTGGGGCTGATAAGGATGAAAATAAGGAAAGTATCGAACTAAAAAAGATGATTTTGCAGGCGAATGAAACTGATTTAATAGAAGCAAACAAAAAGTATGAGATTGTTGTTAAGTATTTAAACGGGGAAAAAATAGAATTTATAGATGTAACAGACAGAACACTCCGCAACTGGGTGAAAAAGTATAAAGATGCAGAAGAACTTTATGGCAATGGGTATGTAGGTCTACTACCTCAAACTAAAAAAAGAGGGAATAGAAATGCGAAGTTACCTGCTGAGACTATAGAATTGATGTATAAGATGATATCTGAAAGTTATGAAACAATAAAATCTAAATCTGCCAAACAAGTTTATCGCGAATTACTTGTAAAGTGCGAGGAATCTAATTTGTATGTACCATCATATGCCACCTTTTGTGAAACAATAAATAATCGAGCATTATATGATATTGAAAAAGCTAGGAAAGGTAGTAGGGCATCTTATAAATATGAAGAGTTTTATATTGAACTTGAATTTACTACTCCAAGACATGGGGAACGAATTTTTGAGATAGCACATATTGATCACACTGAGCTAGATATTGAGCTAAATATTAATGGAAAGGTTTCTAAGCGACCATGGCTTACACTAATGATTGATGCTTACTCTAGACGAATTCTTGCATATTATTTAACCTTTGAAGAACCGTCTTACCGGTCTTGTATGATGGTGATTAGAGAATGTGTGAAAAGAACTAATCGTTTACCAAATTATATAGTGGTCGATGGAGGAAAGGAATTCAGTAGTGTATATTTTGAATCATTGCTAGCGTTATACAGTGTTCATAAAAAACAAAGACCTGCAGCAAAGGCACGATACGGTCATGTTATTGAGCGGTTATTTGGAATTACAAATGAGTTATTTATTCACAATTTAAGAGGAAATACTCAAATCACTAAAAATGTAAGGCAAGTAACTAAAAGTGGAAATCCAAAAAATCATGCAGTGTGGAGACTTGAGACTTTGAATGAACGACTTGATACATGGTTTAGTAATATATATGACAATAAGGAAAATCCATCTCTTAATCAAACTCCAAAAGAAGCATTTGTGGAATCTATAGCTGTGTCAGGTAATCGCTCAAATACTTACATTCCTTACGATGAAAACTTTATATTAATGACTTTACCATCTCCCAAAGGGAAAACAAGAAAGGTCCATCCTGGTCAAGGTATTAAACTAAGCTATTCATATTATTGGTGTGAAGAATTTAGGAATCCTAAAATTGAAGCTACTAACTTAGAAGTTAAATATGATCCATTTAATATTGGGATAGCTTATGCATTTATAGATAATCAATGGGTAAAATGCCTATCTGAACAATATAAATATTTAAATGGAAAGACAGAGAAACAAATAAAATTGATTGCAGAAGAGGTTAGGCAAAAGAGAAAATTATATTCTCGAAATAATACGATAACAGCAAGAATGATAGCTAGTTATATTCTCGAATCAGAAGGAATAGAAGAAATACTTGCTATAGAAAAGTATAAACCTTTAGAAAAGGATCTAAATGTTTTAGAAAATATACAGGTTCCAAAACAAAATGTAGATCTTGTAAAAGAAGATGCAAAAGATGAAGACGATGAACTTGAGATTTTTGGGGAGTTGGTGTAGTGATCAATAAACAAAGATTATTTAGTGAAGAGCTACTAACAAAATCTAAAGAAGAACGTGAAAAGTTTTTTGATGATTTTACTGTTAGCCATCCAAAAATGAAACAGGTATTAATCGAATTAAAAAATGAAATCTATAATGGTTATCATAATATTATAATGGTGGTTGGACCATCTGGTGTAGGAAAATCAAGATTGTTTTATGCAACTGCTCAATCTATTGTAACTGATATGGTTGAAGAGATTGAAGTTGATAAAAGTATTATACCTATTACCGGAATAGAACTCCCAAATCCAGACTTAGGGAAGTTTAATTGGAAAGATTTTTATTATCGTGTACTCACTTCATTAAATGAACCTTTAATTGATTATAAGATTGATGTTAATAATTTGAAGAATAAGGAATACACCCTAAAGTCTAATAATTCAGGGACTGCAGCGGTGTTACGTAGAACAATAGAAAATGCTTTTTATTATAGAAAAACAAAGGCACTTCTTATTGATGAAGCGCAACATTTTTTTAAAATTAATTCAGACAAAAGAGGAGATGGCGAGAAAAATCAAAGACAATTTAATTCAATAAAATCATTAGCAAACATGAGTAATACAAAAATTGTTTTGTTTGGAACATATGATTTAAATACAGTATTTAATTTAGATGGACAATTGTCAAGAAGGGTAAAAGAAATTCACTTTCCAAGATATGACTATACAATACGAGTAGATAAAAAGAATTTTCATTCTATTCTGTTGACATTTCAAAGACTACTACCTGTCCAAGAAGAACCTAATTTAATAGCATACTCAGAATATTTATATGAGAATTCTCTAGGATGTGCAGGAATATTAAAAGACTGGTTGAGGAGATGCCTAGCAGGGGCTATCGAAAATGATGAACCAACTATTACCTATACCAATTTAAAAAAGAACGCGTTAAAAACGAAAAAACTTTTAACCTTGGCAAACGAAGCAATAAGTGGAGAATTAGTCTTTAAAGAAAGTGATAGTGATAAAGATAAACTTAGGGCCCTCCTTGGAACAAAACAAGATGATGTAAAAGAAAAAATAATAAAAAAAGTTTCTACTCCGGGAAAAAGAAACCCTACAAGAGATGATGTTGGTTTAAAATAGTTTTCATTTAAAATTATTTGAAAAAAAATAGAAATGAAAAAATGGTATTTTTATTAATGTGCTACTAAACTAACATTTATACTATGGAGGTATCGATTTGGAAAATATTTTAAACAATCTCCCTAAAAGCAGTTTACTTTATAGCATGAATCCAATTGGAGTTGGTACGTTTAATATAGAAAGTCTTACAAGCTATGTTACTAGGTTAAGTTCAGCTCATAATATAACGTTAGGGGTTTTATTTACTAAAATTATTTATCCATTTTTAGAAAAGGAAAATTTTCCTAGAGATGGAATCAAAGCAAATAAGTCATCTGCTTTTAACAATTTCCATTATAATTCAAATGAACTCGTGTATGCTTTAACAAATTTAACTACCATAAAGAATTTGGAAAATCTTACTTTAATAAACTTTAACTCTTTTTTATCAGATTATGAAGTTCGATCAACTAAATATTGGTGTCCTCTTTGTTTTCAAGATTGTAGAAATAACAAAAGTCCAATCTATGAAAAACTATTATGGAGTTTTGAGGTAGTGGAAGTTTGTTTCGAACATAGATGTAAGTTAGTTAATAGTTGTCCTTCCTGTAATAATATACAATATCATATGACAAGGAGTGGAAGAACAGGGCACTGTTATATATGTGATACTTACTTAGGTTTAACAGATTGTAGAAAATATGAAGAATTGCCACAAGATTATATAGTTTGGCAAAAATGGATCATTGAAAATATAAAAGAACTACTTATACTTAATCAGCAAGAAAGAGTATATAATAATAAGAAATGGATAAATTATGGTGAGAATATCGAATATATTATCAACTTAATAGCTAATAACTATGGAATTAAGAAAAATGATATCTTTAAAGTTTCTAATATTCCAAGAAGATTATATAGTTATTGGAAAAATGGACAAAGAAAGGCTTCATTATATTCGGTATTAAAATTAGGTTATGTTACTTCAATTTCTTTAAACAAATTTTTTTCTCACGAAGAATATATTATGGGAGAAAAAATAAGAAGACTACCTCAGTATATTTACCAAAATAATTTATATAAGAATCAAAAAAAATATGAAATTAATGAACTGAAGGAAGAACTGAGGAGAGTAATTATTAAAAATGAAGATAAAAATAATCCACCCCTTTCTTTATCTCAAATTACAAAAATATTAGGGTATAAAAAAACTGAAACATTACGTAAAAAACTTCCCCATGAAACTGAAATAATAGTAAATAAATATAAAGAGTACATAAATGAAAAAAATATAAAAATGAAAGATGACCTTAGAAGTATCATTATAAAGTTAATGAATGATGGTATTACTCCCTCCTCATCTAATATAGAAGAAGAGTTAAAAAAACCCAAGTTTTTTTGGAAGAATTCCCATAGAGAAATACTTAGTGATCTATTGGAAGAATTAGGTGTAGTGAAAAAAAGCAAATAAGTAAGAAAATGAGAGATTTAAAAGGTTTCTTCTGGAATAAATTCAATAGGAATAACCACTAATCAGCGGCTTTTTTAAAAGAATATTGGTAAACTAGAAGATTCCTATTGAAGTAGCGGAGAAGCCTGAGATAATTTGAATGTTTACCTATCAGTAACTTGATGGAACAATAAGAAATTTACATACATACGCTAAATACCCCATTCAATACGAATGGGGTATTTTAAATTTAATAGGAATTTTAATTCTATATATGTTGAATTTTGCATTCTATTAATATAGAATGAATATTAAGAAAATATAAATTATATTAAAGAGGTGTTAAAGTGGATGTTTTAAATCTTACAAGTAAGAAAAGAGAATCCTATCAAATTCAGCTAGAATACTCAGTTTTATGGGAGTGTGCTTTGGGGATAGCTGCAATAACCAATACCCCATTTATTAAAACTTTAGAAAACCCAGAGGATTATTGGGAAGACCTGAAAAAATCCTTATCAATAGAACTATTAGAGCATTTGAACTTTGTTGAAAGCAACAATACTTGGAAGGCCCTACTTCAATTGTTACATAAGAAAAGATTTAATGATTTATTGGAGTTTACTTCCTACATAAAGGATATTTCAGATACAGATTTTAAATTTATTTGTTTACCCTTTGTTGGCATGAAATTTCAACTCATAAGAAATAAAGCAGCATTAGGCGAGGCAGCGGCTATTGAGGAAATGAAATACTTAACAAGCAACAATCCCTTTTTTCCACGATACATTGAATTCATTAGTACAACAGATGTCAGCTTTCTAAAAGAACACCTTATAGTAGTGATGAAAGGTTGGTACGAAGCTGTTATTAATAAAGATCTCGAAGGACTTAATACAATACTACAAACTGACTATGATATGAAAAAGCAAATGTCCGACAAAATGACTTCTGAAAGACTGGTTGAATGGGCAACTGGAGGAATTGTTTATATGCCAGAACCAAGTGTTAACAATGTTCTTTTAATACCCCAATATATATATCGGCCTTGGAATATAGAGTCAGATATTGAAGGCACTAAAGTATTTTATTATCCCGTAGCGAATGAAAGTATTACACCAAATAATCGATATACACCAAATGACTTTTTAGTACTTAAACATAAGGCATTAGGAGATGAAGTACGAATGAGGATTGTTAAATTACTGTACGAAAACGACCGTACTTTACAAGACATTACTACTCAATTAAACATTGGTAAATCTACAATTCATCATCACCTCAAAATTCTGAGATCAGCTAAATTAGTGGAAATCATTGAATCTAAGTATTCACTTAAAAGGAATGCGGTCGCATTTTTATATGAAGAACTAAACCTATATTTAAGAAAGTAATTGAAAAAGAGGATAAAAAGGAAGGTGACTTACTATTGATTAATAATCCTAGCTTTCGTTCTATTTGGCTGAGTAGTGCAACTTCGGAATTAGGCGGTGCTCTATTTACTGCATGTAATTCAATTTTAATTTACGAGTTAACAGGCTCACCCACTGCTTTAGGGTTGGTATGGCTGATTTACTACATACCATCTTTTTTTATGCAGTTATTTATTGGACCATATATTGATCGTTGGAGTCGTAAATGGATAATGATTAGTTGTCAGTTAATCCGAATGTTGCTCGCTTCTGTTTTGGTCTTATTTCTTTTTCAAGATAACTTTACGATAACTTTTATTTATATCGTTCAAATTATTGTTGGAATAGTTATGCCGATTTTCACACCGGCAAATCAAGCCATTTTACCAACGATCATTGAAAAAGAAAAACTATCACAAGCAAATGCATCATTAGAGTCCGTTCGACAAGTCATGGCGGTTATGGGACCGCTTTTATCAGGTGTCCTAGTAGATGTCTTAGAGATAGAGTGGATACTAGTTATTATATCAATCGCATTTGCACTAAGTGCTGTTACTTTGTTAAAAATAAATGAAAATTATATAAAAATGGCTGTTAGAAAACCGTGGATTGTAGAGTTTAAAGAAGGACTTCAATCCTATTTCAAACATAAGTTAATTGTATGGCTGGGTATATTTTTCGGCTTTGTCCAATTCGGTGTAGGCGTAACAATCGTGACAACTTTACCTTATATAACTACAATATTAAACCAACCTTATTCGGCTTATGGATTGTTTATGTCTGCTTTTCCAATTGGTTACACAATAGGAGCCTTACTTAATTCCAAGCTATTAAAGATTAAGGGTATAGGCATTCTTTTTACTGCGTTATTCATTGGAGGATGTACATATATTTCTTTAGGTATTACACCGTGGTATTTTATTGCTGTCTTGACAGAATGCATGGCAGGTATGGCTATTGCTATTTTTAATATTTACAACATTACACTCATCCAAAGTTCAATTCCAAATCATTTAATGGGAAAAGTGACTTCGGTTCGCTTATTGATAATGCGAACAATGTTACCATTAGGTATATTATTTGCTACAGTAACCGTTCAGTTCTTAAGTATTCGGACATTATATTTTGTAATTGGTAGTGTAATCTGTATTACATCATTGGTTGGGTATCTATATTTAAATAAGCAAGTTAAAGTTGGAAAGAAATTAGGGGAAGTAGAAAGGGAAGGACAGTTTGGTAATTAACTTATTTTTAGGATTATCGGGATTTTTAAATTCAAGTTACTTTAATTAGTCGAACAAGTTAGTGAAATGTTTCACTTTAACTAAAGGTCAACCAGAAAAATCTGGCTAACCTTATATTAACGGGTGCGTTAGTCAAAAATAATATTAAAGTAAAATGAGCCAGGAGAAAATATCCTAGCTCATTTTTATGTGGTTACAGAATTAGAGGGAAGTCTAATTTAAAATGTGATTTGATTTTTCGCTGTTTCATATTTGTATCATAATTTCAAGAAAAATAAATAAATTATATAATTTCCTAAAGTATAAAAATAAAGCATAAGTTTTCCTAAAGTAGAGAGCTTTATAGTTATTTCCTTATTTTTGATTTTTAATTAAGATATTTTATAATATATTCTTCTTAAAAATTCTTTAAAGTCATGTGGCTCTAAGCGTGGGAACTTTATGGTTTATTCTTAGGAAATTATATGGTTTATGTCACATTGGCAACGGTAATTTAATAGTATTCGGAGCGATTACGCAAGCTAGACTCATGCGTTTTCGCTACACAATCGACCTTCTAATCTAATTGATTGGAGGGTTTTTTTGTTGTCTAAAAATAACAGATCGAGTGCAGTTGAAAGAATGATTTTTTTCATGCTTTTACTTAAAATCTCATCGTTATAAAAGACATTCTGTTCTAGCCAAATATTTCGCATTTTCTATCTACTATGTTCATATTCGCGAATCCTATCAAATTGTCTTTAAGACATCGACTTAATTGTTTAACACATTAGTGTAATTTGGTTTTTATGTTAAAATTAAGATAGTTATTTATTTGTACAAACCATAATTTTAAAAGTTAATTTTAGGAGGTTAATAAATTGAGAGAGGTACTATACTATCCGAATTTTTACATAGAAGATGAAAGGTGGTTAAAATTCGCTCTTCTATATCTTGGGGAAGTTGTAACTATTATGCCTAACAATATGGGGGAAATAGAGCTATCGGCAAATCAAGAATTAGTTCTAAGGGAAACTAATCTGTTTTCAGCTCATTCTCCAAATTCTGAAGAAATAGAAGTAGCTGCTTTAAATATTGGGGACACAATAGGTAGAGTTACAATGAATCCTTTAATGCAAAATAGGGCAAATAGCTGGCGTGATTTAGAAGGAGAAAATATAGAGATTTATTCAGGGAAAATGGCTTATAAATTACAAGAAATGTTAATAGAAAAGGAATGGGCTCAAGAAACCGAAAGAGGGTTAATTATTAATAATGACTTAGCAACAGAATACATGACTTTATTAGCGAATGTTATTTCTAATAGAAGGGACATTCCAACAATATCTGATAAGAAGTCAGATGTAAGATATAGAGAATTAGATAGAATAGTTAGAACTGATTTTAGAAATAACAGTTTAAAAACATTGAGAGATAGTATCGAAATTTATTTGCCTAGAAACATTGATGAGACACCTATCGAAAGGATAATTGAATTCCGAAATAATCCAGTCAATCAAAGGAATTTAAACGAATTCCATGATGCGATGGCAATGGTTAATAGGATGGGAGAAATGACATCTGAATATGATATTATTGAAACGAAAAAAAGATTGATTGATGCAAAAAAACAGTATAAAAGCAATTTAAGGAATAGCTTTGCTGTTACAGGGGCGTCTATTTTAGGCATTTATCAACTTATTGATGGTGATGCTTCTAGTTTAGATTTTTTAAAAGAGGTATTAGGAATGGGTGTAATTGCTGGAGTAAAGGTCGCATATGGACAAGTAAATGGGTATACAAATTCATCTAAGGCGGTTAGTTACTTAACTGAGGTAGAAAGGCTAAACAAATTTAATGGTTATAGAAGACCTTGGTAGTATCAATTACTTGCTAATAACACAATTCGATTGATAATGACTAAGATTTCATAATTACGTCTTTGGAGGTTGTTTCGTTGTATAAGAAAGTAGATAGTTTTAATTTTAGTACATATTCGTTTATACCTGAAATTTAGGATTTAGATAATAGTTTTGGATCTATGTTTCTAGAAGTATTATATAAGGAGATAAAATGAAAAAAAAACAATCTCAAAATTCAATAAAGAGAATTGAGTCTTCAAGAACTGGTGGACAAATAGCAATGATGGGATATTCCTATCAATTATTATATTCCTTATATCTAACCTTACTCCATGTGAAAAATGAGAATTATGTTAGATTTGAAGGCATCGAAGATATTGATAGTTATCTTGTAGAAGAAAATAAAGAAGGCACTATTTATCATACGCAATTAAAATATTCAACTAATAAACAAGATGCTAGTTTTATGAAGAGTATCTTAAAAAATTTCTTAGAAATTTATTTATTAGATAAGGATAATGAAGTTAGATTTTTTAAATTAGTTTATAACTTTGATGTAGCTAAAGGGAATTTGGAAAAATTAATTCAAAATAATCTTGATAAAGAAAATATTAAATACTGGAAAAAAATAATTGATACAATTAAATTTGAAAATTTAAATTGGGACTGGAATAAATTTGATTTTAATAAATTTATAAAACAATTAAAGTTTGAGAAAGTCGATAAAGAGTTTTTAGAAAATGAAATTGAAAAATTAATAATTAAGCGTTTTGAAATTCATACATCAAATATAACCCTTTTTTTTAACGGCTTATTTTACACGATTTTTCAAGCTGCCAAGGAACGTGAAAAAATTAATGACAGCTTACTAAATACGGTAATTCAAAATATAAAAGAAGACATTCATTTTGGAGAAAAAAATCCCGCAGTACATTGGATATCTAAGATCGACTTTAAGAACACCTCTCTAGATTATTCCTCTAATTTCTTTGAAGGAAAAAGAGTTACGGTAAATGATATTGTAGCAAATATTCCGATTAGAAGACTGGAACTTGAAAATCAAGTAAGACAATCAATACTTAATAATACTATCACTGTTATTAAATCTTCTAGTGGACAAGGAAAATCTACTCTAGCGTTACAAGCTATGTTTAATTTAAGTAAAGATATGACTGTTTATAGAATAGATTGGTGTAAGGATTCTAAAGAATTAAAGCATCTAGTACAATATTTTAAAAATCGTATATCTGTTGGAGAACATGTACTTATATTAATTGATAATTTAAATGAAGATCATGCAGAATGGAATAAGCTAGCGTTTAAATTAAAAGAAGATATTTCTATAAATTATAAAATAGTTATAACTGTTAGAGAAGAAGATTGGAATCAATATGCGGGAGATCAAAGCCAAATAGGTTCATTAAATTTAATTAAGCCGGAATTAACCCCTTACGAAGCTAAAGAAATTTACTACCAATTAAAATCAATAGGCAAAATTCATCCGAATACTAAAAATTGGCAAATCGAGTGGGAGAAAATTGATAAAAGTAGGTTGCTTATTGAGTATATTTATTTAGTTACTCAAGGTCATATGATTAGAGAACGTTTAGAAAATCAATTGAATAATTTAAGTAAGAAGTCGGATTATTATTTAAAAATTGAAATACTAAAAATCGTAACTTTAGCAGACGTTTTTGGTATTAAAATTAAAACCGAAAAATTAACTGAATTTTTATGTAATACTTTCGAAATACTTGACATTAATTTCACTTTTAAAAGCTTAGAAAATGAGTATTATTTAAAATTTGAAAATGATACTGAATATATTGAAGGTCTACATCAAGTGAGGTCTCAACATATTGTTAATATCCTATTTGAAAATACTCCATATAGTAATACCTTATTAAGTCTTATTCAAATAGTAGATGACTTTTATATAACTAAACTCTGTTCATATCTTCCATCCTATTTATTATCAGAATTAAAAGAAGAATTTTATGAGAACCTTGCAAATAAAGCTGCTTTAAAGTCATATATATTTATGACAAATATTATTAAAGGATTATTTTCTGGGTCTACTTTGCAATATTACATTGAAAATAAATTTGCATTTGATGAAGCAAATGCAAAAGGGGTTTTATTCTTTTTTATAACAGGGCTATTTCCAATTCCTGATAAAAAAATAGGAAAATCATTAGAAGATTTTTTCGATACTCTCAAGCGGAATGATAAATATTCAGAAGGAGTAATAAAATTTGAATCTACTTTAAAATCAACACCTAGACTTGAGCTTACATCTACGGATGCTTATATTTTTTCATATTACTTAAACGAAAATTTGTATAATAAACAGCTAAAAAGAATTAAAACTAGCTTTTCAGACTTATCATATTGGTTATACAGAATTGATAAAAATTTCAACCTTACATGTAATTTAGATATTGAACAAATTTGGACACAGCGTGATATTTGGAGTTTCCATGATTTAAGTAAATTAATGTTTTTATATTCTAGAACATCCATACAAAAATTCAATGAATTTATTTCTAAAAATAAAGATAAAATATTTACCTATTTAAAAATTCAAACTGATTCTTTGGAACTTAAAGAAGTAAATAATAATATAATAATAAAATATCTATTATCACCCTCTGATCAACATAATTCGAATAATCTCAGTGTAAACAGAATAGAAGAGATTTGTAGATTTTTACCTATTTACGAAACATATATAACTGAGACAATAAAGTTAGAAATTGATATTTTAAACCAGTACGAATATCACGATGATTCTTCAAAAAAAATACCTTACGAAAACGTGATATTAAAATTTAATACAGATATGACCTCAATCTGGTTAAATACATTACAAGGAATATACAAAGCTGATTCTATATATCAATGGCAAGAACATTATATTAAACTAAGAAAAATTATTTTAGATTTAATAGAAATATGTATTTCATTTATTTCGAAAAGAATAAAGGGAAAAAAACTAGGTCAGCATGAAATAAACGAATTTGTTAAGTTAAAACAATCATTTGAAAGTCAAACATTAAGAAAGATGATTTTTCCTTCAACTGACTCTAATCCAAAGCATAATAATTCAAGTAATGATTATAAAATTAGTGAAAATTATTATAATGACTTTCAAATATTTTTAAATGCATTTATCGATCTTTTAACTTTAAAGGATATTTCCCCCAAACTAGTATTAATTAATCTAAAATATTCTATAACTCAGCTTTCTACTATGCATCAAAAGTTTAAATTAATATGTTCTAATACTTACTCTTATTTTGATTTAGAGGAATTATATACTTTAGAAATAAACGCTTTAAATAAAATGTATACTTATATTGATTATTTTATAAATAATCGACATTTTAATAAGAAGTTTAGTAACTATGAAATTGAATTATGGAAAAGGAATCAGAAGGATCTATTAATGAATAGTATCAATGAGATTATTCAGTCTATTAATGTGGACCACTCAATAAAAGTCCTACCACCTAAAGATATATTTCAAGAAGATATATTTAATGTTCTACCTATTTGTATGTATATAAATGAATTTAATTCTATGAACTTTTTGGACATAATTACTTCTCTAAATCAATTTAAGAATTTGGATATTTCATTTATAAACATTACTTTTATCGATTCTAACAATAAAATTTTACCAAATAGTTTTAGGGTAGCTATCGACAAAATAAATGATATTGCTGAAAATAAATCTATGACATTTAATCCGTTTCTACCAATACCAATAAATCTTGAAATATTAAACTTACTTGATTTAGATTCAAATAATATAATTAAACGAGACAATAATATAAACGATGATTTACTTTCTATTTTATATCAACTTTGGACCTATAGTGTTATTAGTTCTTATACAATAAAAGTCAACGATTCAAATGAATTGTATTTCTTAAACACGAAGTTAATTGCAATAAAAAATAATATAGAAACTGCTCTTTTTAATTCAAATTTTTCAAGAGAATATAAAGATTTTATAACCGAGATTCTAGGATCTGTATTGGATAACAAGCTCACTATCGATAACACTATTATTAATAATTTTGTTAACCAGATAATTTCCGAAACGATAGAAGAGTTCAACTAGACAAAATATTTTATCATCTAAATTATGGTGATTTTTAATTCTTTAGTTAGAAATTATTAAAGGGTTGTAGGGAAGTAACCTTAGCATATCCTATTTAATACTGGTTCTTCAGTCTAATTATAATATAGTGAGTTATGCAAAAAGCCTTTTAAACTTTTCGTATAGCTCAGCTTTAATTCTCAATATTATTTATTATAGAAAGGTTACTTTATCTAATATAATCTAAATACTTTGTTCCTCTTTCTAAACTAATAACCCAAACTGAATTGTTAATAGAAGTTAGTTTCCCTGTATGGAGGTTTATAATACGGTGTTGACACGTCTGGCTAAAATCTGGTCAATAATAAGTAGAAGTGCTTGGGAACTTTGGTAGGTCTGTTTCTAAGCAATTAGTTCAAATCCCCGCCGTCTCCTTATCACGAACTCATATGATTTCATAAAGTGTCAAAACCCTTGGTATTCAAGGGTTTTCTCTTTTGTCTATATCATTTAGTATCAATCGAACGTAGCCAAAAACTTTACATGTTCAAATAGCTTAAGAACTTTAGAATCGCTCTTCTTTTGCTTTCTAGGTAGTCCAAAAGTAATGATTGAAAATAGTTGATAAACATATTAAGTACATCTTAATTAAACTCATGCCCAGTATTTCAATATTAATCTTAGTATTTGGTCTAAAAAAATAACATGTATCCTTTAATTAGCTTGTATTTTGGTAATTCAAATATTATTAATAATGCCGATATGTATAGAGGATTGGTTTTATTTGTAATTAAACATATAAATAGTAATGTTATTGTTTAATAGTATTTAAATAGTAAATGACTTGTATCTCAATCTAAAATAACTGAGAACGGTGCTGCGACTATGAATATTAAATTAGAAGAATACAAACAATTAAAAAAGAAAAATGAAGAACTAGTGAGTAAGATGAAAAGACTTACAAGAATGCTAAAAAGCTCTGTAATGAAGAAAGATTTGGAATATTTACTAAATATATTAATTCCGGATGTTAATGAGGATTCAGGTTTACCTTATGACTAATAGGTGTGATTTAGCATTCTATATTAGCCAAAAATACACCTCAGAAGATAACATAAAGTCTACGGTATTAAGTGAAGAAACAATAGAGGATTTTCAACTGGCGCTGAATAGGTTTGTCAAAGAAATAGTAGGACAAAAAAATATAGAAGAAATTCATCTTATGATTTTATTTGAAATTTTATCATATAAAGATAATCATGAATTTTTAACTGAATTTGAGATAATGTTTGATAGGTATATAGAGGAATTAATAACTGCTTGTTCTATAACTAGAAATGATTACTGGCTTGTAAAATTACTATTTGTTATTTGGAATAATGCACATAATACGGTTCTTAAAAAGTACTTCGACTATTTGTATACCCGTAGGTTATTAATAAATAGAATGATTTCAGAAAGTAATATGACTTTATGGGAAATGTTGGCTAACTATTCTGGTTATGAATTGTCTGGAAATAAAATGATCTCTATAAAGAAATCTCATTCTAAAAAACATTCTAGGTTTGAAGTCCCAAAAATGATACCACTAACCCCTAAAAATGATGAAATTTCAAGCTCGAATAAACGAAATACAGAAAATTGGAAAGACTTTAGCGATTTAAGAATATTTGGTTATGAAGTAACTAATAAAACAGATGAAGAAAGAAGAAGTGCGTTAAATAATGCTTTAATGAATATTCATCCTTCAAGAATTATCTCACATATTAGTAGTCTTCTGAAAAATTCATATAAGAAAGATGGTATTAGAGGAGATTTTAGTAAATCTATCAAGGCATATGAAACGGATTTGCAATCCTTAGAAGGAATAATTAATCGAAACATTTAATTAACAAACTAAAGACTTGTAAATTGGTTCTAAGAATTCCATTTTACAAATTAAATATAAGAAATGATATACATGAGTGGAGTATAAATATGTAAATTTAGTTGTTTAAGGAGAGGAAAGAAGTAATGCTTAAAAAAATATTTTCGTTATTAGCTCTAAGCTTCCTTTTAGTTGGTTGCGCTAATGAAAATGCAAAAGACAACCCAGAAGAGGAAGTAGGTAAAGAAGAAAGTGCAGAAGTTATCGAAAAGAAAACTGCTCAGGAGTATTTAGTCGATTTCGAGAAAACGGATATTTATCAAGAGCGTGTTAAAGGTATAGATATTAGTTTTCTTGAATCAGTAGATTTTGAAGGAGATAAAGTACCGGAAATGATACTTGGCACAAATGATGATACAAAAAATAGCAATGTAACAATCTATAAATTTGAAAATGATCAATGGATAAAAGATATATCGAAAAATTATGAGTCAAACATACATATATATTTAAAGTCAATCGGTAAACTTCCATATGAAGATGGAACTTTAAAAGAGGCACTAGCTTTTGAAATAATAGAAGCTCAAGCAAGTACTATCCGCCAAAGTTTATCGATTCTAAATTATAATGAAGCTACACAATTCATTGAAGAATTAGTGGAAATTGAGTTACAATCAACAGAAACATATAGTGCTAATTTAGAAGAAAATAGTTTCATTGTGACTGCAGAAAACGGTTTTACTCAAAATTATATATTTAAAAATGGAGAGATAGTAGACAACAGTGGTAAACAGTTGGGTATTATTATTAATGAGGAATTGTCTAAACTTGTAGGGACGACAATTAATGACTATTATATTAATGTGACAGATTTTTACTATACTGCACAAAGTAAAATTACAGAAAATTTAATAACAGAAGAATATTATGAGGGAGCAATGTGTTCCTTCTACGAAACATTCTTTATTTGTGAATCTCATAAAGAGAGTGGAGGAATGCATGCTTATTACATTACTCCTAAAAATAAAGTAACTGTAGATGAATTAACAAGTGTCTTTAATCAAACAGTAGAAGTTGTAGGATGGGAAAATGAGATGGAAGGTGGCTATTCATACACAGCTGAAGTCATGACAGATTCAGGTTTATATAGTCTAGAATTTGATGGAGATTCACCAGATTCAGTTTTAGAATTTATAGCATATGTACCTAACTAAACACAGAGATTCTAAATATGGAACAATTGCTAAATGAAGTTTAATCAAAGACCTTCTAATTTTCAAGATGAATTAGGAGGTTTTTTTCTGTCTAAATTAATACATGGCTTATTTGGATATAATGGAGAATTTATTGTATTACAAACGAATTATTAAATTAATTAAAGAATCAACGATATATAAGAAAAGGGGAGAGTCTACATGTTTTCAAGAATAATTAATAATATTTTTAAAAGAGAGTCTACCGAGAAAGTATCTGTTACCGTTAAGCAAAGAATAGAGAAACAGTCCAAACCAACTCCTTCAAGAATTGGTGAGCTTGGTGAATATAAAATCAATATACAACTTGACCAACTTCCTAAGAATAGCAAATATCTAAGTGATGTATTAATTGAAAACAATAAAGCTAAGTCTGGATATTCACAAATTGATCATGTTATCTTTACTCCTTATGCAATATTTGTTGTAGAGACTAAGAATTATAGTGGAACTATTTATGGGGATAGGAGCAGGACTAAGTGGAGTGTTAATGGGAAATTTCCGATGATGAATCCATTTAATCAGAATTATGGTCATATACAAGCGATTAAGGGAGTTCTCGAGATAGAAGATGAGACACAATTTGTCTCAATGGTCTCTTTTACTAAAAGATGTACTTTTAAAGTAAATGATGAATTAAGAAAAATACAATCGAATGATTTAATCGTTTATGACATAGAACTATCGGAGTATATTACGAGGAAGATCAATATACTTAAGCTTCAAAATCCGGAACCAATTTATTCTACGAATGAATTACAGAACTTATACAATAAAATAAAGAGAGCTAATATAACTGATTTATATATAAGAGATAAGCATGTTGAAACGTTGAAAGAAAAGGATAGGGAATCTATTAAGAATGAGAATCACCTTTCGACTTGTAAAACATGTGGGAATCCGGTTTCCGAAAAGGTTAAAGTATATTGTTTATCAAACAAAACTCGTTTTAAAGGCAATATATATTGCTTTGAGCATCAAAAAGCTATTTAAGTAATTTTTAATGGTGAAATAGTAGCATTATTATGCTGCTCCTTTTTTGAGACATTTAATGAGTTTCATTTCAATTTTAATATACTAACATACATCATATATGAACCTGTAGATTTTACTATTATCATATGTCTCATAAAACCAAGAAAGGGAAGATATGGAATTTCGGTAATACTTTTGCTGGAACGATGATTAATCCTTTTCCATGCTAGATTAATAACTTATTTGCGCACCGGTGTAATAATCCTCTTTTTCATCCCAGAACAACTGATTTTGCATGCCATACATCATAAATAATTGCTCTATGTAAATTCGTTCATCTATAGAAAGGATATTATTTATTTCATTATGTATGGTCTCTTTGGCCGGAATCAATGGCTTATAATCAACTCCATTTATGCCAATGTCACCATACCTCAACACACACCAATCAAGATTCTCAATTTAATAGATAATACATGTATAATAGTAATATAATGGTATATGTAAGAAAACTGAATATTTTAAGAAAAATCGGAAATTAATGTCTTGGCAGGGCAGTTAAAACAATCGGTTGGCGTTTTCCAAGTAACTGAAAAGTGATGAAAACTTTATGATAGGCTAAAAAACAATTAGTTGATACTGGAGAGTCTAGGGGGATTATCAAATGAGAAAATTATTTGTTTATTTATTTTTTATTGCAATTTTAGCTGGATGTGACAGAGATGATAAATATGTTGGTGTACTTGAAGGAGTTTCAATGTCTCCCACTATAGAGCATGAGCAAAGTGTAGTAATTGATAAAAGTTATTATATCGAAAATGATATTAATCGTGATGATATCGTGCTCTTTAAACTCGAAGAAAAAACTCCAATAAAAAGAGTGATAGGTTTGCCTAACGAATTCATTCAAATAAGTGGTGGAACTATTTATATTGATAACAAGCCACTTGTAAGTGAGTATGATTTTGTTGATGTATGGGATGGGGACATGCCTGAAGAGGGTATTCAATTAAAGAGTGACGAGTATTTTATAATTGGAGATAATCCTAGACCATTAACAAGTAAGGATAGTAGAGCTGTAGGTCCAATAGCTAAGGAGGATATTTTAGGAAAATTTATTGAAATTAATTAATTGAAGAAATATTTACCTAAAATTTAACGAAGTTCTATCAAATTAAGGTGCAATCACCTAGTAAAGGTAGAGAAAGGAGGAAAGATGGGCTGGGAGTTAAACGTTGCAGAAGCAAAGGATATTTATTTGACAGAAAGTGATTTGTGGCGCTACACCCAACATTTCCTAATGCATTCGCATCATACCACAACTTACAAATATATTTTAATGAAGGCATTACTAGAGAGTTTACCAGAAATCAGTGAAAGTGGTCGGTTAACGTTTTTGCAAGTTACAAGACATGTGACTAAAATTTACTGGAATCTAACGGTTACGTACCAGCTCGGGCAATTGAATTCAAAAGAAAAACGGAGCAGCTTAGAACAAGTAATTATAGAGTTTCAACGAAAGCATGAGATTCCAAGAGAGTGGAATTTTGACAAAATAGCAGAACCACAAAAAGCTCTTCTTATTAAAGATGTAAACGATATTTTTAAAAAGTACGTTTACGGATCCTTTTACAAATCGTATGACGGGACTATATATTCTTTTCATAAAAAGGAAGGATGGTTTCAGCTTACAGCACCCTATATTGTTTTCTTTGAAAAATACAAGCGAATTCTCATGAATGTTACGAATTATCAACTTGCATTGTTTTTAGAGAAGTACAACACGAAAGAGGCAATGGAAAAGATTTTGACGAAGGTGGAGCTTGTTTCTGCCAGACAATCACTATCGGAGTTTCAGTTGCTGCTTAAACAGTATGGAGAGGAGCGCTGCTTTTATTGTAATAATGCAGTTAAGAAATCCCATGTGGATCACTTTGTACCATGGAGCTATGTGCAAAATGATGTGCTATGGAATTTTGTGCTCGCTTGTTCGTCCTGTAACTCGAGCAAAAGTAATCGAATAACACATACTGAATACCTAGGAGAACTCGTGGCACGAAACAGTAGATGGCTTGCCTATGACCAAATGGAGACATATAGCGAAAAGAAGCTTGTACAAATGTATGACTATGCTATTCAAAATGGTTTTTTAGGGGATTGGAGACCAAGAGAGGGAAAGAGGGCTTAGTAAAATGTTAGCAAGTAAAAAATATATAATTAAAAGTTTTCAGTGACTTTCTTTAATCTAGCTTAATTGTTTTATCTTATGGTTATGTTCTCAATTTTTCCTGACTGATCACCAAGCGAGCTATACTTAAAGAAAAGAACATACTGTTTTACAAAAAAATAACAGTGTGTTCTTTTTTTTTTTCATCTTATCTTCTGCTTCCTCATCCACTGCGTAGCAACCCACTTCTCACCAGTTATCACTGGTGCTCCGCCATGTAAAGTTAATTCATTTAGAGTTTGATCGCTATAGAAATACTCGAAATAAACAGCCATCCCTTTTTTAGGCGATACTGAAAAATTTAGTTTAGGGAAAAAAGTTTCTCCGCCTTCTTCTACATCATTTAAGTACATGACGAGCGTACTAATTCTATTATTATTTGCTACTTTACTTGTTGATGAAAAGAAATCGTAATGGGCTTTGTACTCTTGACCGGGAGTATACTGAAGAATTTGAAGGCCTTCTCCGTGTTCAATGGGTATATTCATAATAGAGGAGATTCTTTTTTCGACTCTAGCAACAATAACGTTTTCACTTTCTTCAATAAATGAACTACTACTCGTTCTCAGTTCATTTACTTCGCGTGTCGTTCCAATTTTAGAACGTTTCATTTTATCCTTAGACAATCTGATCAGTTCATCACACTCTTCGTTACTTAACACATTTCCTAAAACCACTATTAATGGTTCTTCTAATCTAGCGACTATATCAATCTCTCTATCTGTAATTATTTTACTTCCTACGTGATCAAATATAGTTTGCTCTTTATTTACCGTTATCAACTTCAAACCACCTTTTAATCTATCAAATTTTCAACACGAGTAAGTTTTGGATAATATTTAAATGTGTTAACTGTCTTCTTTTTACTTCAAAACCTTGCATATCAGAGTATGCTTTTACACTTTCTTCTGGAATAAATTTCATTTTATTTTATCATATAATTTTTATAAATCTAAAATTTTCGAAAATTTAGAAATAATTAATTTTTCGGAGCTGTTGTTTGCTAATGGAGGAAGAAAATAATGATAAATAATTTCGCTTCATTGGTTTAAATATAAACATTGAGAAGTAATATTTAGTCAACGTATGCGTTGATTCATCAATAATTACTGGGGAGGTAAAAACCTGCCAACTTATCAGGAGTGGAAAGACTTCACTATGTTGGTATTCATCTGAGGCGCACCATATTTTATTTATCTACTAATCAAGAGTGTTTGACCATGTAGCTATTTGTCTTTACTCAGATTTAATGGCAATAATGTAAGCATTAAACAACGCCCACCTTTATGCAGGTGGGCGTTGTTTTGAATTAATACATAATATTCACTAGTCTTGTTCACTCATAGAGTTAAAAAATTCCTCTACAATCGGTTCAATGTCTGGCTCGGTATTATAATAGGCATCACCAATTTGATTTAAACCGAACTGGAGGGTTGCTTTGTCGCCTTCATAGAAAGTAATGGAGTACAGAAATCCATCTCTTTCACTTTGATCCTCGTCTGGAATAAATTTAATATGCTTTACTTCTTTTATAAAAGACCATATTTCCTTTTTATTTGTGGTTGTTCGACTACTACCATTACTACCATCAAAAACTTCTATTTCGGACACATCCTCTAAATCGTTTTTATAATAATCTTCAATTGTTAATGTTTCAAGTCCACATCCTGTAAGTAAGATTGTAAAAACAATAGTTAATAAAATGCGTTTCATATGTTTACCTCCAGTTTTAAACTAAAGTGCTAAGTTCAACAATTTGATTATGCAGTGGATATAAATACAGACTTTATTTATAACTATTTGGAGTCCTTAAAAGTATCTAATCAAACAAAACTAATTCGCTCGAAGTCCATCAAAGTACTGCTAGTTGTATTAAAGGTTGTCAGTCTGTAAGAGTTTTCTCTTTAATCGCTTATATTTCTTTTGTATGAAAACTGGAAAGGAAAAAGAATTAAATACTTATTGACATTTGTAGTTGAGAACGATTATCATTGTGAAGAGAATGAAAATCATCATCAATTAGATAGTTTTTAATGGTTATAAAGTAATTCACATACAGATACAGGGGGAAGCATGATGAAGAAATTTTATTTAGCACTATTTATTGCAGTAGTTACATTAATGGTAGCTTGCGGGGCTAATACAGACGAGGATGCTAAGGGGAAAGAAGAAGTATCTGATACTGAAACGAAGGACTCTAGTAAAACAGAAGAAACTAGCGATGTTTATAGTTTAGATAACGATGGTATTGATCAAGCGACTATGGAAGAAGCTCTTAAAGACTTTCCAGCAGAGGTTCCAGAACGTGTAATAACAACATCAGTGCCGTTAACAGAGATGTTACATTTACTTGGAGTTACACCAGTAGGCGTGCCTACTTCTACTAATCCTATTCCAGCAGACTTTGACTCTATTGAGAGAATTGGTTCTCCAATGGCTCCGGATCTTGAGGTAGTAACAAATCTTGAGCCTGATTTACTTATTGGCTCGGAAGCACTTCGTAGTACATTAGACAAAAGTCTAGAAGGTATGAATTTAGAAACAGCTTACTTACCGACTGATTCTTTTGATGACTTAAAATTAAGCTTTAAAACATTAGGAACTTATTTCAATAAAACAGAAGAAATGAATACAGTTTTAAGTTCATTATTGAACAAGGAAAACGAATTAATTGCACAAGCAGAAGGAAAAGAATTACCTAGTGTTATGTTGATGATTGGTACTGCAGATTCATTCATGGTTATGAGTGAAGGTTCTTATTTAGGTAGTTTAGTGAAGAAGCTAGGTGCTGATAATATTGCGACTTCTGCTTTGAAAGCTACGGAAACTTATTCACCTCTTAATATGGAGGACGTTGTAGTTGCTGACCCAGATATTATTCTTGTATTGGCTTCCAGTGATCATGGAGCATCTGAGGATATGTTCCAAAAAGAAGTAGAGAGTAATAGCACTTGGACTAAACTTTCGGCATATAAAAATGATAACGTCCATATTCTAGACTACTCAACTTTTGGAGTTACATCAATTAATAATGCGGAGAAAGCATTGACTGAAATAGCAAATTATTTTTATAAATAAAAGAGGGTTTTCAAGTGATTAGTAAAACAAGAAGCGGAACAATCGTATTCATTACTTTCTTGTGTATGATTGCTGCTGGCATCATCGCCATCGGATTAGGTAGTGTGACTATTTCAGTTCCAGACATTTTAAAGACTATCTTTAGTTCTTCGACTACTGATGTGCATAATACAATCATTTGGGATATTCGTTTACCTCGAGTTGTACTTGCTTTGATTATCGGTGCAAATATCGCAATTTCAGGGGCTTTACTACAAGCTGTTATGGGTAATCCATTAGCAGATCCAGGTTTAACAGGTGTAACGAGTGGGGCAGCAGTTTGTGTCCTTCTTATCATGCTTGCTGCTCCTGAATATACGCAATTCATCCCAATTGCAGCTTTTGTAGGAGGAGTTTTTGCTGCAACGATTGTCTATGCTCTAGCTTGGAGAAGAAATGGTATTTCGCCAATAACAATTATTTTGTCCGGTGTTGCAGTTAATGCATTATGCGGCGGTATTATTGGCTATTTGTCCATAATTTACAGTGATAGACTTCCTTCAGCAGTTCAATGGCTGAACGGTAGTTTGGCGGCAAAAGGCAATAGTGCTTTATTTATGGTCTTGCCGTATGCAATTGTTGGATGGATTCTATCCATCTTTGCTATACGTAAGGCAAATATCATTCGACTGGGTGATCAAGTTGCGTCAAATCTTGGTGAGAATGTTCATCGAATCCGCATAGTGCTTTCTTTATTAGCGGTATTTCTAGCAGCAATTTCAGTGGCTGCTATAGGCATGATTGGCTTTGTTGGCCTTATCGTGCCACATATGGGTAGATTGCTAGTAGGCTCTAATTATAAGTATATGCTGCCTATGAGTATGGCACTTGGAGCTCTTGTTTTGTTAGTAGCTGATACAGGTGGAAGAACTTTATTTGCGCCAATGGAAATTCCAGCTGGAATATTAATGGCTGTAGTAGGCGGACCATACTTTTTATACTTAATGAGGAGGAGGACATTCTAATATGTTTCGTGTAAATTCCGTGTCGATTCGGTATGAACAAAAAAATATAGTTAGTGACTTCTCTTTTCATGTAAACCAAGGAGAAATAGTGTCCATAATTGGTCCGAACGGTTCGGGAAAGTCAACTCTACTGAAAGCAATAGCACGTAATATTCCATATCATGAAGGTTCAGTGGAATTCGATGGGACTAATTTGAAATCAATGAACGCAAAACAAGTTGCTCGTAAAATGTGTATGTTAAGTCAGAAAAATCAAGCACCAAGCGATATGACCGTGATTGATCTTGTTTCGTATGGTAGGTACCCGCATAAAAGGTGGTTTGAGAAATTAAACAACGAGGACATGGAAATTGTTCATTGGGCACTCGAAAAGACACATCTGACTATGTATAAGGATCGAACTGTTGCTTCTTTATCCGGGGGAGAATCTCAGCGAGCATGGATAGCCATGGCACTTGCCCAAAGACCAAAAGTTTTGTTGCTTGACGAGCCTACAACTTATTTGGATATTTCTCATCAGCATGAAGTACTGGAGCTTGTTCGAGAGCTTAACCAAGATATGGGTATGACAGTTGTCATGGTATTACATGATCTCAATCAAGCATCTTATTACAGTGATAATATAATTGTAGTTCAAGCTGGTGAAAAAGTAATGAGCGGTACGCCAAATGAGGTAATGACGAAGGATATGATTCGGCAAGTCTACCGAATGGATGCTGAAATTCAATATATGACAAATGAGAATAAGCCACGCATTCATTTGTTAAGCACGGTTAGATAGTAAAAATATAAAAAAATATTGGGGGAAATAGAAGTGAAAAAACCTGTTGATATAGAGAAAAATAAAGAAAAGTATTTACAGTTTGTTGAAAGCCGAAAAAATTTGATATTGAGCTTAATAGATGGAGAAGGAAAACCCTTTACTAGCTATGCACCATTCGTTAAAAAAGATGGAAAGTTATACATATATATTAGCCAAATAGCAGAGCACTATGGCTTAATGGAAAAAAATGAGTTTGTCGATGCATTTTTACTAGCGGATGAGTCTGCAACGGTCAATAAATTCGCCACAGAGCGAGCGCGTTGGACGTGCACCTCGATCAACCTAGGTAATGAAGGACATGAAGATATCTTTGAGCTATTTAACACAGCTCATGGTTCTGAAATGTTAGATGTATTACGTGGATTAGATTTCTCACTTTTCGAACTGACTCCATTGCAAGGACGTTATGTAGTTGGTTTCGGAATGGCGTTCGACACAGATATCAATGCAAATGTATTTACGCATGTAGTTGTGGATAAGAAAAAGGATGCTGAAGATTAAAATCAAGGAAAAGGAGGAATAGTTGAAATGACATATACTACTATATTACCATGGAATGGTACTAGAGGACGTTTTCAGAAAACTGCTGAGGGATTGCCTATAGAAGATATGACACTACAATTAGGAAAATCATCTCTTGGTTCTTTAATCCATCATACGGCAGAAGTTGAGTATATGTTTGCCGAATGGTTTTTTGGGAAAAGAAAGCCAGAGGAGATAGCTAAACCTTCTTTGACGGATTTAGAAGAGCTAGTTAAGCTGCTATCAGCTTCAAACGAACATCTCCTAGAAGCGATGAAAGATTTACCTGAAGATGAGTGGCATAAAAGTATGGAATCTCCTATTGGAGCATCAACACCTTTAGAGGCTGTAGGAAGACTTATGTATCATACGGGGATTTATGCAGGGCAAATTTCATTCATTCAAAAACACGGGATTAGCCAAGATTAATAGATAGTAAAAAGAGTATCAAACAATTTTACATTGTTTTGATACTTTTTTTGGTTAGTTAAATATATTGAACATAAAGCTTGGAGATTCACGTGCTTTAATTGTGAATAGAAGTGAACCGTAGTGGAGCAGATGGATTCTTGGTAGGCAAGTTACAAGCAATTATATCTGTCTGATTTTATCATATACGCATGTATGCATGAACAAGAGTCGAATCAATCTATTGCAGAATTAATACTTACTATTTACTAGTCTTGTTCACTCATAGCGCTAAAAAATTCCTCTACAATCGGTTCAATGTCAGGCTCGGTATTATAATAGTCATCACCAATTTCATTTAAAACGAATTGGATGGTTGCTTTGTCGCCTTCATAGAAAGTAATGGAGTACAGAAATCCATCTCTTTCACTTTGATCCTCGGCTGGAATAAATGTAATATCCTTTACTTCTTTTATAAAAGACAGTATTTCCTCTTTATTTGTGGTTGCACGACTATTACCATTACTACCATCAACAACTTCTATTTCGGACACATCCTCTAAATTCTTTTTATAATAATCGTCAATTGTCAATGTTTCAAGTCCACATCCTGTAAGAAAGATGGTAAATACAAAAGATAATAAAATGCTTTTCATATGTTTACCTCCAGTTTTAAACGAGTATTACGTATAGCTTAAGCTAAACAATTAAAGCTGTAGCTTTTGCTTTGTTTGTCTTCAGGAACGCTCCATCACAGATACACGATTAGACGGGGTGAGATATAAATTGTTACAAATTGGGAGTGTAAATAAACAGAAGTAGAATATAGAACAACAGATATAGGGGAGACTAACTTGTCTCTTTAAATTAACCATATACTGTCTCAAAACTAGAACCACATTTCAATTGAAATGTGGTTCTTCCTGTTTTCAAACGATGTACATAATTAAAGCCATTAATTGGTTAGAATTTTGTACTTTCGGTTAACCTAAATGTATTAAAAATATTCTTATATGGAGGCTATGAGCTTGGATAGTATGTCGAAACCGAATCCTCCTACATTGATGAATGAGCTATCTGAAAAGTTTACCCCTTCTAGTGATATAATCTTCAAGCCCTTACAAATGGAAGGGAATACAGTATTTATGTTCTATTTAAAATCAGTTGTAGATGGTGCTAAGCTACATGGAACGATTATTAAACCTTTTTTTGAAATGAAATCCTTTGGGAGTTACCAATCTTATGTCGAATCGTTGCCGGACTTAACTACGATGAAATCGGGAGAAGAACTGCAAATTGAAATAACGAAGGGACATGTCCTAGTAGCTATAGAAGATGAGTTTTATCTAATAGATATTAAATTAGTGAATTCGAATGAAGTACAGCAAACATTAATGGAGCCTACTATTTACGGTCCACAATTAGCTTTAAGTGAGGATATTGAGACGAATTTAAACATTATTAGGCAGCGTTATCATGAGCCTACCTTAAAGTTTGAAATGCACCAATTGAAGGATAAGGCTCACCAGCCCGTGGCCATTATTTATGACGAAAAGACGGTAAAACAGTCTGTACTCAAAAATGTCAAAGAAAAATTAAAGAATTTAGATGCGACACTTATTCAGTCTGCTGGAGATTTGCAGCTCCACTTAAATGGGTCTAAAATTACTCTTTTTCCTACCCTGATTTTGACGGAGCGACCTGATCGAATATCATATAATCTGGCCGCTGGAAAAGTTGTAGTCATGATTAATGGGAGTCCTCATGCATTAATAGCTCCCGTTGTTTTCTTTGACTTTATGCTCTCGATGGAAGATAACTATCATACTTTTTGGATTACTACGTTTACATTGATACTGAGGTATATAGGTTTGATCATCTGTCTCATTTTACCGGCGTTGTATGTTGCCGTGACGTCCTATACCCCAGATGTTATGAGAACGGAATTGGCGCTTACTGTAGCAGGGAGTAGACTTGGAGTGCCTTATCCGTCCTTTATCGAGGTATTATTCATGCTTATTTTCATGGAGTTTCTTACTGAGGCAAGTATACGATTGCCTAAGGCCATTTCTGCAACAGCTACGACAGTTGGAGGACTGATCTTAGGAACTGCGGCTACTGAAGCAGCATTAACCTCCAATATCATGATTATCATTGTGTCTGCTGTTGCTATTACAAGCTTTGTCATTCCGATTAGTGAGATGAGCTTTTCTATCCGTATTTGTCGATATATGCTAATCATCTATACAACGCTTTTTGGAACGATAGGGTTAATACTAGGATCTCTAGGGCTTGTAATGTTCTTGGCTAACAAAAGAAGCTTTGGTGAGCCCTATCTAAAAATGTATTGGTGGGGGGAGAAGAAAGAAATAGGGGTGCGATCAAAAGGATGAGCCGGTATCTATATTACTTAATAATTGTCACAATGGTTACTAACATCATCGCATCTGTGCCAAGAATTTTAATGAGTGAGAGCAAAAATGGAGCCATAGTGTCCATGATTATTGCTATCATTGTTGGAGTATTTCTTACTATCACCGTTATAAACTTATTTAGGCACTTTCCAAATATGACCTTTCCAGAAATATTAAAGAAGTATACTTCTAAGTGGTTTTATTACCCTGTTTTATTTTACTTTGCAATTTCATGGTATGCTGCGGGTCTTATAACTATTGCAACGTATGTTATGCTGTTTAATACTTTTTTGTCTTATGAGACTTCTGTTACCATAACAGCTCTGGCATTTATATTGATTATCTCCTTTGGGGTGTTAATGAAGGAGAAAAGTGTTCTTTACACAACTGAGCTCGTGTTAGTTTTGTTTGTACCTGTCATTTTCTTTCTAATAGTAAAAGTATATACCGATTCACGATTAGATTGGGATTTTGTAAAGGTAGCTATTACACACATCAATGAATTACCAAGCTATAATGCCTATTCAGCATCTACGTATATTTTTATAGGTGCTGTTAACATAATTATCTTCAATAAATTTATTAAGTTTAAGAAGAAAGCAGGATTTAAGGAAATAGTCATTTTAAGTTTGACAGGTATCTTCACTTTGTTTACAACATATTTCATACCTATAGGTTTTAATGGCTTTGAACAAATTGATAATTTTACTTTTCCTTGGGTGACAACAAGCGATGCTGTACGCATGAAGTTTGGAATAATTGAGCGAGCCATTTTCATTTTTGTCATTTTATTTTTGGGAGTAGCCTTTATTAGCCTGTTGATCCACTGGCATGTTTCACTGAAAATATTTGAAAGCATCTTTTTGTTTAAAAAGTTGAAATGGAAAGAAAGAAATCTCACATCTTATCTATTTGTTTTTCTATTCGGGATTATAGGAATAGCTGTGACGAGACAAATTAGTGAATATCAATTAACTAAACTTTCTACTTATTTCTATAATATATTGCCAATATTCTACATCGTTTTAATCGTAAGTTTACTTTTTGCAAAACGGAGGTTAAAGTCTAATGGCTCATCTTAAATTTCTGACAATTATACTAGTCATTACAAGCTTTCTTTCGGGCTGTGGATTTAAAGATATTGATAATCGAATATTTGTTACAGCGATTGGAATTGATCCTTCTGAAAAAGAAAGCGGTAAATATAAAATTACATTGAAGCTAGCTATCCCTGTTTCATCCATCAAACAAGAAAAAGAACCGAGCTATCAGTATTTAGTGCATGAGGGTGAAAATATAGAAGAAGCGGTTAGAATATTAGAAACACATACGGATAAGGTTTTGGAATTTGGGCATGCAAAAATAATCCTAATAAATGAAGCGCTATTAGAAGAAGAGCTCAAGGATTTTATGGATTATCTTTTTAGAAGAGGGGATATACAAACAATCGCTTGGGTTGCTGTAGCTAAACCTTCGGCGGAAGCTATACTTAGAACTGAACCAAAGGGGGAGGCTGCAGTTGCATCTCCACTTACTAAATTTTTTGGGAATACAGGTACGGAAAGTCCCTATATAGTCTCAACTTATTTATATGAATTTAGAAGAGATTTTCATGGTGAAGGTGTTGATCCGATTATACCAATCGTGGAGTCAAATGAGTCAGGTACTCAGCTAATCGTCAATAAATCCGTAGTAGTGAAGGAGAGGATTAAGCCACTTGAATTATCCTCTAGTTTAACGAGAGACTACAATTCACTGGCAAATAGTATAAGTGGGTACAGCGTTAAAATAGTGACTGATGATTTAAAGCTAGTACTAAATATGGGAACCGTTAAGATGAAATATAAAGTAATAAATGATAATGAACGACCTACATCCATCAAGGTAGACGTAAAAATGACAGGAGTCATCAGCCAGTCAAATAAGCAATTGCCCCTAAACAACTTAGACAAATATAATAAATTAGCTTCCAAAGAGATAAAAGGAAATTTGGAGAAATTACTCACCACGCTTCAAAAGGAAGAGATAGACCCCTTTGGATTCGGGCTTAGATATCGAACAATGCAGCTATATGATAAAGGTACGTTTAAAAAATGGGAAGAGGCATACCCAAACTTACCTTTTGATGTAAACGTAGATATCGCATTAAAAAGTACTGGAACGATCCAATAGAATAACTTATTACAGGGGGAGTATGAAAGCTTTGCTGAGTAGTCTACATTTGTTTTATTTTCTTCCTTTCATAAAGTCAAAATCCTGTAGCGTTATCGACTCAAATTTGCAAGTCTTAACCACTGTTTTAAGGACGGTTTTATAGGAGAAATTAAGTGTTTTAGCTTAGACTTTTGGTTAACATTAATTACTTCATATCATAATGTTTAAACACTATTGTATCTATTTGATTTAGGATAAAATAGGTATATAATGGAATTGTAACCGTTTGCAATAAAGAAAAAATATATTAGTGGGAGGAATTTGAATGGGTCGTTTAACAGACAAAGTTGCTATTATTACTGGTGGAGCACGTGGTATGGGTGAATCTCATGTACGTAAATTCGTAAGTGAGGGTGCGAAGGTTGTCTTCACTGATTTGAACGAGGAAGGCGGACAATCTCTAGCGAAAGAACTAGGAGAGAACGTATTGTTTGTAAAACAAGACGTAACAAAAGAAGCAGACTGGACAACTGTTATTGAAGAAACAGAAAAAGCTTTCGGTCCAGCCAACATCTTAGTGAACAACGCTGGTATCAGCATGAGCAAGCCTTTAATGGAAATGACTGAAGCTGACTACCGCAAAATTGTGGACATCAACCAAGTTTCTGTATTCCTTGGAACAAAAGCAGTTGTTCCTTCTATGCAAAAAGCAGGTGGCGGTTCTATCGTCAATATCTCTTCTATGAACGGTTTAGTTGGTGGAGCAGTCGGATATACAGATACGAAATTTGCTGTTCGTGGTATGACTAAGGCAGCAGCTCTTCAATTAGCTCACTTTGGCATTCGTGTAAACTCAGTACACCCAGGTGTTATTGAAACACCAATGGTTACTCAAGGAGACGCGGTAGAAATGATTAAAGAGTTCGCTAAGCATATCCCACTTAAACGTGTAGCTCAATCTGAAGAAGTTTCTAGCCTTGTTCTTTACCTAGCATCTGACGAATCAAGCTACTCCACTGGATCTGAATTCGTTATCGATGGTGGATTAACTGCACAATAATAAATTTTGGAAGAAAATAATGCTTCCATTATTATAGAGAGCTCCTCAGCAGGTTTGAATCTGCTGAGGAGTTTTTTTGTTATATGTGTTCCGCTAATAGAAGCTAGAGAGGAAGCATAAAATTGGGGAAGAAGGGACCTCTAACTTTTCACAGTCGTTCACATTTCTGACAAAAAGTATTGACAAAATTGTGAACGAGGTGAATAATATAGGTTAAGAGGGGTGTTTCGAATGGAATCATACGTAAAAATGTTACACGCTACAAAAATTGTAGGTGCAGCCTTGTTAACTATAGGAATTGCTGTCTTTTTATATGGAACATTAATAAGTGAGTATAGTACAGTTATGGGCGTTGGAATCGGAATCGTCATGGGAGCAGTCTTCACATTTATTATTGGGATGATATTAGTTGCTTCAGAGGAAATGATTTTGAACTCCAAACAATTGAAAAAAGAGAGCATCTAATAAAATACTCTCTGACAAAAAGGTATCTAGAGAAACAGCTCTAGATGCCTTTTTTTATTGGTTAAGTGTAAGTAGTGACTCCTCATGCGCACGTCAAGAAAGGCACAACTTTCTTAACCAATCTGTAATGGTTTTACCGGTACACATATTTCACAATAATGGTTGTTTACCATATCCTCCGTGTACCTTTCTAAAATGGGTTTGTTGTCAATTTGATATCCATTGCCTTGTAAAGAAGGAAAAATGCTAGCATATGCTATTTGAATATCCTCGGCTGTATGTTTAACCTTGTAAACAAGGTATTCTCCTGCAGCTAGTTCACCTTCGCAAATCGAATCATCCACTTGATAATCCTCTGAAATCACTAAACAAGCATCAAATCTACAGTTTTCGGGAAGTGTTGTCGTAGGGTTATCTTGTTGGATAGCAAGTATAGTTCCCGAAAGCTCTTTCTCTTTAGCCCATTTTTTTAACTTCTGCATAACTTCAATATTTGCAGAACCATATGGACCAACACGTCGTACATAAGCCAAGCGGTAGTTAGGTAGTGTTTCAACTTCAAACTTCATCGATTCTTACTTCCTTTCTTCTTTTGGAATTGTTTGGTACATTTCGAATGTAACATGCTTAAAAAATATATACACGAGTTAATTTTATAAACAGCAATTTACCTACAAAAAATGAAAATTGCTCACTTTATTGTTTGTAGCGACAGTTGATGGCTAATCGCTCACCCCACGGAACACGGCCACCGAAAGCGGAAATCAACCATCTATTTTTTGAGACTTATAATGAGGTGTATTTGATACATCCTATCCAATTTAGTTTGCTTATCCTTAAAAGATTTTCCTAGCATACCCTTTATGATTGAAGCGACAGGGGGCGATTCCAGTGGGATGAGTGAGTCAGATAAGCCATCACAACCGCGCGCGTAAGCGACGGGTGATGGCTTATCGCTCACCCCATGGAAAGCGACCGCCTAAAGCGGAAATCAACCATCTCTCTCATTCTTTTCAAGTAACCGTTTAGATAGTTTAGCAAGCTTTTTTTCAAATCACTTTCTATTCCTACACAACCTATGATTGCAGCGACAGGCGGCGACTCCAGTGGGATGAGTGAGACAGATAAGCCATCACAACCGCGCGCGTAAGCGACGGGTGATGACTTATCGCTCACCCCACGGAAAGCGACCGCCTAAAAGCGAAAATCAGCCATCAATTTTTTGAGATTTATTTTTGATACAAACTGCCCAAACTGAATTTGATTTTATCCTAACTACTTTCTCGTCACACAACCTATGATTGAAGCGGCAGGCGGCGACTCCAGTGGGATGAGTGAGACAGATAAGCCATCACAACCGCGCGCGTAAGCGACGTTTGATGGCTTATCACTCCCCCACGGAAAGCGTCCGCCTAAAGCGGAAATCAGCCATCTATCCTAACTACTTTCTCGTCACACAACCTATGATTGTAGCGACAGGCGGCGACTCCAGTGGGATGAGTGAGACAGATAAGCCATCACAACCGCGCGCGTAAGCGACGGGTGATGACTTATCGCTCACCCCACGGAAAGCGTCGGCCTAAAGCGAAAATCAGTCATCTATTCTTATATCTTTCCATCTTTATCAGCAACAAAAAAAGAGCGCCTAATAGACGCTCTTCTTCGTTATTACATATCCCACACCATTACAAGTAACGTACCTAAAATCGTTAATAATGCGAGCAATAAGCCGTAATAGACATTGACATAAATGGATTTTTTATCATCCGTTTCGCCAGCATGCATGAATACCACTAGCTGTAAACCGGCCTGGGTAAACGCAGTCAGCAGTAAGATAGTCATTCCAACTCCAAAGGACATATCCATAAAGTACACCAATAATGCTACTGCTGTTAGGACCAATGAAAATGCAAAGCCCATTACTTGCTTGAGAGGGAATAATTCTTTCATATTACATCATTCCTTTCAAGTAGATGAAGCTGAAGATGAAAATCCAAATCACATCTAGGAAATGCCAATATAGAGAGAAAATAAATGACTTATTAGCAGTTTCCGGAGTTAGACCACGCTTCTTGATTTGTAGGAGAATGAACAATCCCCAGAAGAAACCAAATGTTACGTGCAAACCATGTGTCCCTAACGTCGTCAATAAAATCGCCGTAAAGGCACTAGTTTGAAGTCCTGCTCCAACATGTATATAGTGTGTAAACTCGTAAATCTCCACTCCTAGGAAAGCAGCTCCTAGAAGAAGTGTAATTCCAAAGAAAGCCATTGTAGCTTTTGTACGGTTCATTCGCATTGCATGAATGGCAAGTCCGATTGTAAAGCTACTCGTTAAAAGTAAAAGTGTCTCAATTAACACTGGTGTTATTTCAAAAATATCTGCACCAGAGGGACCGCTACCTATGCGATTCTCTAAGGTGAAGTAGGAGGCGAAAAGTGTTGCGAAAAGCATAATTTCCGCCCCGAGGAAAATCCAAAAGCCCAAGACTTTTAAGCTGTTTTCCTCTGTGCTGTATTCAAGTGGAAGTGACTTATCTACCTTCATTTTTTAGCACCTCGCAATTTTCTTTCCGTTTCTTCGATTTCCTCTACCGAAATGTATCTTCCATGATCCTGCTCAAATGAACGGTATGCTAGACAACCTAAAATACCAATCAATGAAACGATGGCAAGTGGCCATATGCTGAAGATCATTGCAAACCCAAGGGCAAAGAAGATACAGCTCATGATAAATGGTAAACCGCTATTATTCGGCATGTGAATTTTCTCGATTTTTCCTTTGAATATTTCATGACCGTTTTTCTTAGAATCCCAAAACGCTTGTGTAGACTCGACCTGAGGTGTAACAGCGAAATTATATTCAGGTACTGGTGTATGTGTAGCCCATTCCAGTGATCGTGCATCCCATGGGTCATCCCCAATATCGCGAGAAGCATAACGGATACTGTAATAGATGTTATAAACAAGTAACGCGAAGGCTACTGCCATAATACCTGCTCCAACGAAGGAAACCATATTCCACATTCCGAAACCTGTAGACTCAGAGTAAGTGTACATACGACGCGCTTGACCGTCTAATCCCGTAATATACATTGGGATGAAGGCTAGTACGAAACCGATGGATAATAACCATGCAGTCCATTTTCCTAGTCGCTCGTTTAACATAAAGCCGAATATTTTCGGCCAATAGTAAGTAAGACCAGCTAGCATTGCGTAAACAACACCAGGGATAATTACGTTATGGAAATGGGCAACTAAGAACATCGTATTGTGATATTGATAGTCAGCTGCTGACATTGCAAGCATTACCCCTGTAACCCCACCTAAAGTGAACAGTGGAATGAACATGATGGAGTAAAGCATCGGTGTCGTAAACTCGATTTTCCCCTTCCATAGGGTGAACAGCCAGTTAAATATTTTAACCCCTGTCGGAATAGCGATCGCCATCGTAGTGATCGAGAAGATACTATTTGATAATGGACCTTGACCCATTGTAAAGAAGTGATGCGCCCATACGACAAAGGATAGGACAGAAATAACTACCATAGAAGCAACCATTGACTTATAGCCATATAGATTGCGTCGAGCAAAGGTTGAAATAATCTCACTGAATAAACCGAATGCCGGTAGTATTAGAATGTATACCTCCGGATGTCCCCAAACCCAGAACAGGTTAGCCCAGAGCATATCCATTCCGCCATTGTCCGTTGTAAAGAAGTTTGTCCCAAACAGTCTATCCATTGTTCCCATTGCTAGTAATACAGTTAATACTGGGAAAGCGAAAACGATAATGATGTTTGCGATAAACGCTGACCATGTGAACATTGGCATTTTCATTAAAGTCATACCAGGTGCTCTCATTTTCAGGATAGTTGTAATAAAGTTAATACCAGTCATCAATGTACCAAGACCAGCTATTTGAATTGCAATCATGTAATAGTTCGTACCAACAGATGTACTGAACTCATTGCCTGCAAGCGGGAAATAAGAAGTCCAACCGGCATCAGGCGATCCACCTACGATGAAGGAAATGTTGAATAATCCCATACCCATAAAGAACAGCCAGAAGCTAAGTGCATTTAAACGTGGAAACGCTACATCTCTTGCTCCAATTTGTAATGGAATAACATAGTTAAAGAAAAAGATGATAAACGGCATTGCCATAAATAAAATCATTACTACTCCATGAGTGGAGAAGACTTCATTATAATGCTGCGAATCTAAAAATGTGTTTTCTGGCATCGAAAGCTGATAGCGCATCATAATGGCGTCAACGCCACCACGGAACAGCATCAATAATGCTGTAAGCAAGTACATAATACCAATACGCTTATGGTCTACTGTAGTAATCCATTCACGCCAGAGGTATCCCCATTTCTTAAAGTAGGTAATACCTAAAACTATTGCAACCATCGTAAGGCCAATTCCGACCATGGATGCATATATCAAAAAGCTTGGATGTGGTACGGCAAAGCGATCAAAGAAATCCATACTTTTGTTTCTCCTTTCAGGAATCTATAGCTTTTACTATAGTAATCTTGTAATTCTTCAATTAATGCTGAGAATGATCTGATTCCTCAGTTTCATTAGTTTGTCCATGATTCTCATGCTCGGACTTCTCATCCTTATCAGTTGATTCATGGTGCTCGTGTTCAGATTCCTCTGCATTATCGCCATGGTCATGACTAGGAGCAGGTGAGAATTCTAAATGTGTTCCTGTATAAGTTGAACGGCCAAGATGACCTGGTTCTAATAATTCCTCAAACTTCTCTTCTGTAAGAGCAGGTGCAGTTTCATGTACTTCCTCTACCCAATCCTCAAAATCAGCATTAGACATAGAGGTAACATCAAAGACGTTTTCTGCAAATCCAGATCCACTGAAGTTCGCATTTCTGCCCATGAACTCGCCTTCAACATCGGCAGCTAAGTGTAACGTAGTCACCATATCAGACATCGCATACTTTTGCCCGCCTAGCTGTGGAATCCAAAAGCTAGTAATTGGTCCGTGGGAGTATAGTTTAAACTCAATCGCACGATTAGCTGGGATATATAAGTAGTTAACCGTTTCAATACCTTGTTCAGGATAACTAAAATGCCATTTCCAGTTTGAAGAAGATGCATAAATGATTAATGGTTCCTGATCCTCATAGCCTTGAGGTGTCGACTCTACAATATAGTTACTTCTAACAGAAACGATTGAAAGAAAAATAACTATTATAATAGGAATACCGATACAAATTGCTTCCACAATCGGACTTCCTTCTATATGTGGTGGCTCGTAATCCTCGCTTTGTTTAGAAGCACGGTATTTTATTAACACAAAAACTAAGATAGCTAAAACGACAATCACAATCCCCGACATTAGGAAAATAGATAACATAATATCATTTGCCTGTGCCTCGGCTTGAGGGCCTTTAGGGTCTAAAACAAGTAATGGCTCACATCCTGTTAATACAGTGACAATAGTGAAAACCATCGTCAAGAGAGCCCACTTCAATTTTAATTTCATCGTTGTACCCCTTTCCAATCTATTATAAAAAGCTAAGGTAACTAGTGTTGCTTTCAAAGAATTCATCTCTGTGCCTCTATCTTATTACCATGCCTTCAAAAAAACGAATATAAAAACCGGACTTCACGAATTGTTCAAGAAGATTTGAACGTTCTTTAACACAATTGTGAAATATTTAAGAAAGTGTCAACTTCGTTCATAATTATGGGGTTAATTAGTTCTTTTGTACTTTTTGTTTCAGCACTCTTCAAGTGATGTTGTTCAATTTCTATCGTGGAAAGGCTCTAAAACGAAGAATTAGATATCTGTAGGAAGTCTTATTGGAGATAGAAAGGACATAAACTGGTAGCCAGGTTGAAATTAACAGAACAAGCATTAAATAACTAGCGGGGACCACAAAATAGTAAATAAAATTCTAAATATGCCACTAACAAAGTTATATCTACATAGCAATCTAATGGAATTCTAAATAATATTTTATAACTCTTGATTGAAGCGGCAGGCGGCGACTCCAGTCAGTGGGATAAGTGAGACAGATAAGCCATCACAAACGACGTGTACGCGGCGGTGATGGCTTATCGCTCACCCCACGGAAAGCGACCGCCTAGAGCGGAAATCTACCATCTATATTCAAAATTTAAGTATAAATTAATTCGATTTAATGGCTAAATATAACGGTATAATTTTTTTCATTCTAACTTATCTAATTCACCCTCTACCTATTATTGAAGCGACCGCCTAAAGCGGAAATCTACCATCTATATTCAAAATTTAAGTGTAAATTAATTCGATTTAATAGCTAAATATAACGGTATAATTTTTTTCATTCTAACTTATCTAATTCACCCTCCACCTGTGATTGAAGCGACAGGCGGCGACTCCAGTGGGATGAGTGAGACAGATGAGACATCACAAACGACGCGCAAGCGGCGGTGATGGCTTATCGCTCACCCCACGGAAAGCGACCGCCTAAAGCGGAAATCTACCATCTATATTCAAAATTTAAGTGTAAATAAATCCGATTTAATGGCTAAATATAACGATATAATTTTTTTCATTCTAACTTATCTAATTCATCCTCCACCTGTGATTGAAGCGTCAGGCGGCGACTCCAGTGGGATGAGTGAGACAGATAAGACATCACAAACGACGCGTAAGCGCGGTGATGACTTATCGCGCACCCCACGGAAAGCGACCGCCTAGAGCGGAAATCTACCATCTATATTCAAAATTTAAGTGTAAATTAATTCGATTTAATAGCTAAATATAACGGTATAATTTTTTTCATTCTAACTTATCTAATTCATCCTCCACCTGTGATTGAAGCGTCAGGCGGCGACTCCAGTGGGATGAGTGAGACAGATAAGACATCACAAACGACGCGTAAGCGACGGTGATGGCTTATCGCTCACCCCACGGAAAGCGACCGCCTAAAGCGAAAATCAGCCATCTATATTAATAGTTCTTAGTAACTCAGATATAACTCTTGCGCTATTCTTATATATTAGATTAGGTAATAATGTTTGTTTGTCTGAAAGAATCGAATGGGTGTATGGGACTATTTTTAAAACTTTTCAGTAACTATTAGATAAATTATTCACAATACATTTCTATTTCAGTAAAGATTTTACTAATCCTGACGATAATCAAAGAGTTAATAAGAATAATATCCTGGAGGTTAAAAAGATGAACTTAGAAATGTTAGGCAAACAATTTATCGCTGGTGAATGGAGAGACGGAAACAGTAGTCTCGTGTTAAATAATACAAACCCTTACAATGACAAGCCTATTAATACATACAAGCTAGCAAATGTAGAAGATATAGATTTAGCATATAAGGCTGCACATGCAGCGAAGCTAGAATGGGACAAAGTAAATCCTTATAAAAAACGTGATATCTTAGAAAATGCAGTAAAATATATGGAAGAGCATGAGGAAGAAATCACCTCTATTATTATGGAAGAATTAGGTGGTACTAGACTGAAGGCAGCATTCGAAATTGGTCTTGTTAAAAACATCATTAAAGAGGCAGCTACCTTCCCATTAAGAATGGAAGGGAAAATTCTACCTTCTACAATAGATGACGTGGAAAATAGATTATACCGAATTCCTGCAGGCGTTGTAGGAGTTATTAGCCCATTTAACTTCCCATTCTTCTTATCGATGAAATCTGTTGCACCTGCACTAGGAGCTGGAAATGGTGTCGTATTAAAACCTCATGATGACACACCTATTATGGGCGGAACGCTAATCGGAAAAATCTTTGAAGAAGCAGGAGTACCGAAAGGATTAATAAATGTCGTTGTTACAGATATCAAAGAAATTGGCGATGCATTTGTGGAGCACCCAATTCCAAGAATTATCTCCTTCACTGGATCTACACAAGTAGGAAGCTATATTGGTCAGGTAGCTATTAAAAACTTCAAAAAGCCATTACTTGAGCTAGGCGGCAACAGTGCTTTTATTATTTTAGAGGATGCTGACCTCGAGTATGCTGTGAATGCTGCTACTTTCAGTAGATTTACCCATCAAGGACAAATTTGTATGTCAGCAAATAGAATTCTTGTTCAACGATCTATTTATAAAGAGTTCATTGAAAAATATGCACAAAAGGTTTCTTCTCTTAAAGTCGGTGATCCATTAAATCCTGAAACAATCATTGGGCCAGTTATCAATGATCGCCAAGCCCAAACCCTGCAAGCCTTGATCGAAAAAGGGATTGAAGAAGGTGCTACACCTTACCTTAAAGGGAATGTTACTGGAAGATTGCTAGAGCCAACCATTTTAACAGATGTTACGACTGACATGAGTGTTTCTCAGGAAGAGCTTTTCGGACCAGTAGTATGTGTTATTCCTTTTGATACAGAAGAAGAGGCAATTGATATTGCTAACAATACTCGTTTTGGACTAAGTGGAGCTATTCATACATCTAATCTAGAACGAGGAGTGGAAATGGCTAAGAAGGTACACACAGGGATGATTCATGTTAATGATTTAACGATTAATGATGAACCGATTGTAGCCTTCGGTGGTGAAAAGCAATCTGGCTTAGGTCGCTTAAATGGCCAATGGAGCTTAGATGAATTTACAACATTAAAATGGATTTCAGTGAACTACGGTCAAAGAAACCTACCATATTAATAGAAAGAGTGAAAATTGATGGCAGAACATGATTTAATAAAAGCATTTGTTAAAGTTGCTCCATTGCTTAATGAGCTTGTCCAGGACGATATAACTGTTGGAATTTACGATACGGAGAAGCTGATCATTAATATACCAGGTAAAACGTTTGCTTTAAATGTAAACCCAGGTGATCCATTAATGGAAGGGGATATCGTAACAAATGCGATTAGAACCGATTCTCCTTTATCGGCAGTCCTTCCGAAGGAGCTATTCGGATTTCCGTTAATAGCTCGTGCACTACCTCTTCATGATGATGAGGGTAATGTAATAGGCGGTGTAGGAATCGGAACAAGCTTGGAAAAGGCAAACAAGCTATTTGAAATGGCTGAAAGCTTTTCTGTAATTGTGGAGCAAACAGCAGCAGGCATTGAAGATATAAGTGAATCGGTGACTTCACTTGCTGATCGAGTGACAGATATTACGTCTCAAATGAAAGCCGTAAGCTCAAGTGCAGAGCAAATCGGTGAAATTTCTTCTGTAGTTAAGGGAATATCAGACCAAAGTAATCTGCTTGGTTTAAATGCAGCGATTGAAGCGGCTAGAGCAGGGGATGTAGGGAAGGGCTTTTCCGTTGTAGCGAATGAAATACGTAAGCTAGCAACCAATTCGAAGGAAAATGTAAATCAGATTAATGACATAACAAAAAACATTCAAGGGCTTCTGTTAACGTTGAACCAAGCTTTCTCAGAGGTAAATACATTGACTGACAACCAATCCGGTTCCATTCAAGAATTTTCTGCAACTATTCAAGAAATTAGCTCTAAGGCACAAGAGCTAGCAACACTTGCACAAGAATCACTTAGTCAAGATAACTAAAATGAAAAGAGCAAACTGTCTTCATGACGGTTCGCTCTTTTTTAAAAGCTAGATTTAAGAGAGATCTCTTTTACGAAGCTATTAACTTAAATCTACCATAACCTTGATAGCACCTTTTGCAGCAATTGCTACATCAAATGCTTCCTGGATATCGTCTAGCTTATACACTTGTGTAACGATTGTTCCAATTTTCGTTGCTGGGTTAGATAGGTGTTCTACTACTTTAGAAATATCCTCGTGTGTGTATCCGCTTGCGCCAACGATTTGCACTTCCTTGGACATAATTTGAGATAAGCTTACTGGTACCTCCTGCTTGTACACAGCAATGATTGCAATTCTAGCCTTTGGTTTAACGATTTTCATCACATTTTCAAACAGAATAGGTGCCCCTGCAGCATCTACAAATGCATCTACATCTGGCATCAGTTGTCCGTATACATTTACCTCGCCAAAGTGTTTCTTCAAGCCTTCCGCCAAGTCTTCGTTTAAGGTATTAACTGTAACTGCCCCTAACTCAGCTGCTTTTTCTAAACGCCATTCATCGATATCTACGACACATACATGTTGAATGCCTTCTGCGAGTAGACTTGCTGCAGCAGAAAGTCCGATTGCTCCAGCACCTAGCACAACAATCTTGTCTGAAGGCGTAGGATTTACACTGAATGCACCGTGACGACCAACGCTCATTGGTTCCATTAGGGCTGCAGTCTCTGGAGATACGGAAGGGTCGATCTCATATAGGTTCACATTTAATGCAGCATCCTCAATCGATACATATTGAGAAAATCCACCACATTCAAGTGATTTTCTTCTTCCTGCACGTTTTGCAGTGATAGGGTTTACTCCAACCATCATACCGATTTTAATATCAGAAGAAACCTCTGAACCTACTTCTACCACTTCACCAACCATCTCGTGACCAAATTCAGCCCCGAAGGAAATGCCCATTTCAGATCCAACCTTAACGATGTTGATGTCTGTACCACAAATACCTCCGCGAAGATTACAGATCAATACATCATTGCTACCGATTGTTGGCATTGGTCTTTCCTCTACACGAACGTCATTTTTCCCATGGTAAATGGCTACTTTCATCATAATATTCTCTCCTTTTTCCTTCTATAATCTATTCTATTTCATCGTATAGGAGCAAAAAGCGTTTCGCAAACTACAATATATAGACATATGTAAAGTAAACAACAGAATGTCAGATAATGTAGTTTATCTTATTGAAATTAATAGGGAAATTAGCGAAAAGGATTCAGTTTGACCATTATTTGAGCTAAATATTGGGGAGTGTAGGGCATATCCTCACCGAGCCAAAGAGCAATTGTTCCGACCATAGAGGAGGTTCCATACCAGGCTGCAATATCTCTTGGAATGTCCTCCATAGCAGGAAAGGCTTGCTCCTGGTTGCTGTTTTGAAGGATTAGCTTTCTCAATAACTCCATGAGCTGCTGGGTAAAGCTGGGAATGTGCTTCGTCACTAGGAATACTTTAAAGAGCTTAGCATTTTGGGCGATATGCTCAAGCAATTCTATTAATGTTTCTAATTCGAAGCCTGGAGAGTAAGGTTCATCGTACTTATCCAGAAAGATAGTTTCGATAAATTTAATTCGTTCATCTACCATCTTTTCCACCATATCTGGTAAATCCTTATAGTGTAAATAAAAGGTCACTCGATTAATACCGGCACGTTTAGTTATGAGATTTACAGTAATTTTATTGAAATCCACTTCCTGCACTAATTCTAGAAATGAATCTCTAATGAGCTGTCTAGTTCGAACAACTCGTGGATCTAATGGGTTCGATTCATGCAATGTTATTCACCCTTTACCTAAGTTAATATCAATGTGTATATTATACTCCATCTAGTAAATCCTCGAGTAGTTGTAAAGAAGAATTCCACAACCATACCGAAAGTTAGATATAATTAACATACGTAATTAGATTAGGGGGAGAAGTATGTATAAGCTGCTTAAAAAGTTGCCTAATGAAACACACTACTGGGAGGTGTGGAAATCCGGAAGAAGTCTACATTTTACCTATGGAGTACTAGGAGTGAGCAATAAAAGTGAGGAGCAACCGCTGAGTTTATTTGAAAGAGCCAATAAATTAATGAAACGGTTAGTAGAGGAGAAAGAAAGTCAAGGATTTGTCCAATGCCATGAGGATAAGGAAATAAAGGTGGATATTTCGTATCGTGAAGATGCAGCTGAATATGAAGCTTATAGACAGGCAAGCTATGATTTACAAGATAAGATAAATGATAGTTTATTGTCTACAGGTATAGGCTATACGGAAGGGATCAGGATTAATGAGAGCGGAGCTACTATTTATTTCTTTGTAGTAGATGAAGATTTAGGTATTGAAGCAATACAAAAGATTTTACTTGAACAGAAGCTATTAAACGAGAGCAGTATCTCTTTATTACAAGATGACGGAAACTACATAAGCGCAAATACATACCAAGCCAAAAACTAATTGTTTAAGCATTGGTTGGACACTGGAATAAATTTTTACATAATGAATACAATTGTTCTTCCGTCCTTTTAGTAGAAGGGAATTTAAAGCGACAATCTATTAAAATAAGATATAATCATAATATTATTAATAATTTAATAATTCGACAAAGGAGTTTTTATTATATGTATGAACTGTCCAAAAAGCTAGCTCATGAAACGCATTATTGGAAAGTGTGGAAGCATCAGAAAAGAATTTGCGTCGAATATGGAGTTATTGGGTTCAGCAAAGAGTCCGAGGAAATCCAGCTTAAACTTTTTGACAATGGAAGCAAGCTGATGAAAAGATTGGTAGAGGAAAAGCGAAGCCAAGGCTACGTAAATAGCGATGAAAAAGAAGCGATAGATATTGTTATCCACAATGATAACGGAGTAAGTGAATATGACGTATTGAAAAAAGCTAGCTTCGAATTATATGAAATGATTGAGAAAGAGCTTATGGAAACTAGTATAGGCTTCCCGGATGGTGTTGATATTAACGACGAATCAAGGGTTATTATCACTTGCTTTGTTGAAGACATGGATATTGCCATTCAAAGAATTCGACAAGTAATATCAGCCCAGAAATTGATAAACGTTAACCAAATATCTTTGGACAATGGTGGGGAGCCAATTGATGTAATGGTAAAGGATATTAAATCATAAAAGCACATCTAAAGGAAAACAAAGGGGACCGGTTAAGATGATGATAAGAATGATAAAGAAGAATGGTAAGGAAACGCTATATTGGCAGGCATGGAATTATAAATTTCCATTAAGTATTTTAACTGGTACATTAGGAAAAGAAGGAATAGAGGAGAGGCCGTCCTTAAGGTTTTGGGAAAGTCCTAAAAAAATTGTGAAAAAATTAGCCAAGGAAAAAGCCAATCAGGGCTATGAGTTTGTGAATGACAAAGACATGAACAAACTTGTTGTCCAGTATCGTTATGAAGAAGCTGATGAAGCTCAGTTTGAAGCAACAGAGAAAAAGTGCTTTGATGTAGAGGATATTATAGAGGAGGCTCTCCTTTTCACAGGAAATGGGGATGTAAGTGGTTTGGAGGTCGGAGCAGGGGCAGGAACAATTACAATTTTTGTCGTAGATGTAGAGATTGGCTTTAACACTATCTGGAAGAAGCTATCTGAACACGAACTGACAGAGGGTGTTGAAATTGCTTACGAGCAGGAGCAGGATAACTATGTTTCGTTGTATCCCGAGGACGCTGAATTTCAGCTAGTGTAAATGGTAAAGGAAACAATTCCTATGCTATAATAGTGACCTTAGGTAGATTAGGAGCAGATGATCCCGATTGAAAGGAAGTTTCCGAAGCTTCTTCCTGCATGTCTATTCGGAAGCTATGTCGGAGGTGTCATGATGAATAAAAAATGGACGATTGAAGAAATCCGTGAGTATGTTAAAAAGAATTCAACAAGTGAATTACTTTCTAATGAATATAAAGGTTTCTCCCAAAAATTACAGTTTAAATGTTCCTGTGGGAATCTTTTTGAAAAAACATTTACGAAGTTTAAGGGAAGTAATCAAAAAAACTGTACGGAATGTGCCCCAATTAAACCATCACGTTAATTTGCAAAAGAGCTGCCCTTAGGACAGCTCTTTTCTTATGGTAAAAATATTAAATCCAATAATTTACTAGGCAGTTGACTTTTCAATTAATAAAAGTGTTCCAGATAGTTGATTTTTGCAATCAAGCAAATTATATATTTAGCAATAAGAGGGTCTACTAATTTTACATACTAGTCCAACATATTATTCACTGGTTTGGTAATACGTTTTTGAAAGACCCAGTTCCCTAATATAAACAATGTGATGACTAGTAATATAAGTGGTAGCTGAAAGATTATCCAATTAGATGGTCCATAATATTTAGATTGATGTGCCCTTTCCACAGTATCTAAATATGTTTCCTTATATTCAAATTGTACGATCCATTCTTCATTGGCCATTGCCACAGTACCAATATCATAATCATTCGGTATGATTAATTCTGTAACTGTTCCACCATCTCCAACAACTAACTCCGCTTGTGAATAATTAATGGGATAAGCGTTAGAAGGTCCTTCTTTTAGCCGAGAAAAATCAATAGAATAAGGATGTGTTATCCCTTCATTGATGAGTGTGAAATCATTTATGTGATCGGTAGAAAATACGGCTAAATGTTGCAGATGGTCGCTATATTCATGAAATATTTTTTGAAGTGCTGTTTCATCTAGATTAGTAGACAAGACTTCAAATGACTGTTCCATTACCTCTTGCTTTTCCTGCTCAACCGATCGTGCTACTTTTCGTTCATCGTTTATATCATTTAATACACTCAGAGAATATATGAAAAATCCAACGGTTACTATGAGTGAAATCCAAAATGCTGCACGCAAAAAAGCTGTATAACCTCTTTGTGCATTAAAAAAGTTTGCAAGTTTTTTTAATGGTTTCTTTTGTTCCATATTAGCCGTTATGTCCACGTTTTCATCTATATCGAATTCAGCACGCATTTGTTTTGCGATTTGTGTACATTTGTCACATGTGGCAATATGTTGATCTACAAACTCTGCACTCTCTAGACTACAAAGCTTATCTATGTAAGTGGGTAACAAATCACGTACAATATAGCATTCATTCTTCATCTAAAATTCCTCTCTCCCTTAATTTTAACTTCGCTCGGTAAAAACTAACCCTTGCCCAATTTTCATTTTTTTTGTGTATTTCACCAATCTCCTTAAAGCTTAGGCCACCTAACATACGCAGCAGCACAATTTCTTTAAATGGCTCCTCCAACAAATGAATCGTACGATAAAGCGCAATTTTATTTTCGTTCTCAATTAGGTTGCTTTCGAGTGAAGGTACATGGTTTGGCGCATTGGCTTGTTTTGGCTGTTTTACTTGCTTATCTACGTATTTATAATATGTATGCTTGGCAATTTGACAGAGCCAAACTGACATTTTGCACTCACCATTATAATTATCGATTGATCGAACTGCCTGATAAAAAGTCTCCTGTGTTAGCTCCTCTGCAACGTCTGTATTGTTGCAAAGAACCATCAAATATTTAAAGACACCATCCGCATATTGCTTATAAATTTCCGTAAGCTCCCCCAATGTTCAACCTCCTTTCACCCTATATATCTATAAAATTATCAATTCGTTACAAACTTTTAGAATTTATTTTTTATACTCTATCTTAGCATGAGAAAAGGGGTTAATTAGGAAACACGAATTTTAAAAGATTTTATTGTATAACAAATGGAAAATATATGAAAATAATATTTTAAAATTACAAATTTTATTATATTTAACCAATATCAACTATATTTTTTTATTTTCTGATAGAATAAGAGGGAAGGGAGAGAGTTAAAATGATTAAAAAACTTAGTAAAGCAGTACTAGTAGGTGTTTTAGCTTTGGGAATTACGGCGACAGCTAATACATCCGCAGAGGCAGCCACACACAAGGTGATGTGGGGTAAGACGGAACTAAAAGTAGGACAAATTGGTAAAGTAACAATTCTAGCGGACACCGACTTAGTAAAAATCGGAGCTAATGGCTCACTTAGCAAAGTGAGAACACTTAAAAAAGGTGAAGAATATAGAGTCTACACCTATAAGAGTTCAAACGGTGGCTTATACGGATTAGGTGCAAGTAGCTTTGTTCAAAAGGGGTCAAAAGTAAAATATGAAACTCCTTCAAAAAGCAAACTTGCTTTGCTTAACAAAGAGGTAAACGGTGGGCTAGTCCCAAAAGCGGGTATGAAGCTTACTTATTCTCCAAGTTTTACAGAGAATACTAAAAGAGATTTCGTTACTACTGTTATAAAGGAAGATGGTTATATTCAAACTATTTTAACCGTTCCAGGTAAGCAATATGAGAGTTATGTGTATAATGAGATTAACAATGTCGAAGGTAAACAGATTTTTTCTTTTGGTGTGAATCATACAGATTGGGGATTATTTGCTATTGAATTTCCTCTAATTGAAGGCAAGCAAACAAAAGAAATTTTCTATGATGAAGAAAACAACAGAGTAACACAAAATATAGATGTTATTAGTACAACTAGTACTGTAAAGGTCAAAGCAGGGACATTCCAAAATGTTGTCATATTCAAAAGTAAAGAATATGGAGTTACGTTTTATTTAGCTCCAGGTGTTGGAATTATTAAAGCAGTAGGTAATGATGGAAATACTGTGGGAGAACTAATTTCTTTCAAATAAAAAAGATAAAACCAGATCTAGTCATTGAGCTAGATCTGGTTTTATTTATGATTAACATATTTAGCTTCTTTCTTTCGCCATTCTTTGCTTTTTAGATTTTCTATAATAGAGTAGCTCATAAATACATGGCACAACTATTAAGGTTAGAAGCGTTGCCATTGCAAGCCCACCAATCACAACGATTGCAAGACTTTGAGATACAAGGCTACCTGTTTCCGCTTGCTTTAACAACAGTGGAAGCATTGCACATATAGTGGCGATTGCTGTCATGAATATTGGTCGCATTCTTGTAGAGGTTGCTTCTACTAAGGACTCGCGAATGGTCATGGTTTTTTCATTTTGCTTTACTCTGTCCAATAATACAATAGCATTGGTAACAACAATTCCGATTAACATCAAAGCACCTAGTAATGCGGTGATATCTACAGAAATCCCGCTAATCACTATTCCTAAAACTGCACCGATTGCAGCTAGGGGTAGGGAACAAAGAATGGCAATTGGAGTTCTTATAGATTTAAAGGTAATGACCATAATTAGAAAAACTAGGCCAATAGAAACGAGCATTATTAAAAATAAATCTTCAAATTCCTCTGCTTGTTGACTGCTGGAGCCACCAATGAAAACCTGTGTGTCCTTTGGAATGTCTATACCTTTTTCCTTGTCTTTATCTCCAAAAATAGCAATATTCATGTCACTTGCTACCTCTGAAAGCTTAGCTGGATCCACAGATGCCGTTACTCGGAGATAAGTCTTCCCATCCTTATGCAGCTGAATAGTGTAGCGTTGCTCAGTTTGTAGCGTAGCTATAGAAGATACAGGAACAGGACCGTCGCTTGTCATTATCTGGATAGCCTTTAAATCCTCTGGTGTTTTAGTATCTAATATTGGTTCTAGAAAAACTGTTTTTTGCTTATCCTCTACCTGGATTGTTCCGATAGGTGTCTTGTTCAACATAACACTTAATTGCTGTGCAATTTGCTCGGTGTTTCCTTTAGATGAATCGACTACCAAGGAGTGTACTGTTTTCTTTTCATCCTGATTCGTAGTTACCTTTTCGATTCCTTCAATAGGCTCTATCTTCTCTTGAATAACTGGTGCCAGCTTTTCCAGACTTGCTAAGTCATCTCCCACAATATCAATGTTAATACTAGTGCTAGTTCCTCCCATCATAAAGGAAGCAGCAGTAATTTCTAATTCAGCCTTTGGAAACTGACTGCGTTTTTCTTCTATAGCCTCTATGACCTTCTCTATATCTTTTTTGTCAGCCAATAAAATGCTAAAAAGAGCCTCGGTCTGAGATCCTACAGATCCATATTGTGCTGCTTCGGGAGGCGTACCAACTTGTGCAAAAACAAAATCGACTTCCTCCATCTCCCGAATAAGGGATTCCATTTCAATCGTTTTTTCCTTAACTTCCTCTACAGGTGTATTAGACGGATAGCTTAAGGAAGCCGTAATAAAATCCGCAGAAGAATTATCCACTGCTCCTTTAGGAATTAAAAGGTAAGTGCCAATTGAGCCAGCAAACAGGAATAAAGAAACTACAAAGATAACCCACTTATGATTTAAAGACCAGGTTACAGCCTTTGGAAAACGGACAGCGGGTTTATGCTCCGGAAGTTTCGTGTTTTTCAATAAGCCTGCGCTCATAATAGGAACGACAGTCAGTGCTACTAACAAGGAGGCTAATAGAGAATAGGTTACTGTTAAAGCAAACGGAAGTAGGAAATCCTGCAGGGTGCCATCCAATAAACTCATAGGAAGGAATACTGCCACTGTTGTAAGCGTTGATGCGGTAATCGCAACCCCTACCTGCTTTGTAGCATCTATGACCATCTGAACAGAAAACTTCTCCGTTTGCATCTTCCGGAAAATATTTTCAATAACGACAATACTGTCATCTACTAAACGGCCAACCGCAACAGCTACACCACCTAGTGTTAAAATATTGAGCGTAACTCCCGAAATCCAGAGTAAAAATAGCGTTAAGCAAAGGGATAACGGAATAGAAATAATTGTTATGAAAGTAGAGCGGATATTGCGTAGGAAAATCATAATAACTATGGTTGCAAAAAGTGCGCCAAGCAAAACCTCTTTCATCATTGTGTGAACAGAATTTTGAACCAAATCAGAAGAGGATACATAAATAACAGACTTCTGCTGCTTATATTGTTCATTCAATTCTTTTGTCACTTGCTCGATTTCCTTGCTGATTGTAACAGCATTCGATGTGCTATCCTTTGTAATGCTTATATCTAAGCTTTCCTTGCCATTAAATCTACTAATAAAGCTGGAGTCAATTGTCTCTTCAATTACTGCAATTTCGCCTAACGTCACATCAGGGACTATCGAGAGATTTTTTAGCTTTTCTATGCTAGTTAAGTCACCAATCACTTTGATATTGCTCGTCTTCCCATCGATATTTTTCTCACCAACAGAAACAGCCGTATTTTGCCCCTGGAGGATTGTCATTACCGATTGAAGAGGAATTTGATAATCCGCTAATTTTTCCTCATCTAAACGAATCGAAATGGTGGATTCAGTAATCCCATACACATCAACATTTGCAACTCCTTTAACCTCTTGAAAACGTGACTTCAGCTCATTTTTCGCAAGCTCCATGTTTTCAGAAGTGAGGCCGTCCTCAAATGTGATCGCAATATTGATAATTGGGATCATGGATGTGTGAAGCTGGGAAACAACTGGTTCGGATATAGAAGGTGGCAAAGGTACACGGGTCAATGCCTCCTGCACTTCTTGTTTTGCTTGTTTCATATCATAGCCAGATTCATACACAAGATCTACATGGGAATACCCATCCCCGGTTCTAGAATAAACCGAAGACTTACCGTTCAATCCAACAACAGCCCTCTCAATAGGACTGGTCACTTCGCTCTCCATCGTTTTCGCATCTGTACCAGGTCCCATAGTGATAATGGTTACCTGCGGATTATCGGCAGAGGGTAAAAACTCCATCGGCAATCTAAAATAACTAAACACTCCAATTACTAATACTAAAACGGTTAATACCGCTACACCCGCTTTATTGCCAAATGCCCATCTGGTAAAACTCGACATCTTCCAACTCCTCCTTTGAATTAAGAACAGTACGTATGAGTGCATCTTGATGTTATAATTTTCAATTAATTTACAGCGCTAGTTACTCCTTTCATTGCTTTACCATTTCATTGTAGAAAATAGAAATGATTTCCACATTGAGCGAGAGGATTAACTATTGCTAGGTCTGGAGGCTGATAAGATTATAGGGCTTAAAGAAGGAGTTTTTTATAGGGAGATAATGGGCAAATGAGTGCGAACGGTCATAAAATTTTCTATGCGGTCATAAATCCGACTTATGCGGTCATAAATTTTCCTATCCGGTCATAAAAAAACCTATCCGGTCATAAATGTGCTCCGAACGGTCATAAGTTTGTTTTTCTGCTTCAAATGTCTATGCTGGAGCTTGCTTTCTAATTAAAAAACACTAAATAGGGCCAGATTAGCCTTAATTACATGATGAATCTGTCCAAAAGGTTGATTTTATTGCGAACGGTCATAAAATTTTCTATCCGGTCATAAATCCGGCTTATGCGGTCATAAATTTTCCTATCCGGTCATAAAAAAATCTATCCGGTCATAAATCTACTCTGAACGGTCATAAGTTTGTTTTTCTGCTTCAAATATCTATGTTGGAGCTTGCTTTCAAATAAAAAAACACTAAATAGAGCCGGTCTAGCATTGATTGCATGAATAATCTGTCTAAAATTTTATTGCAAACGGTCATAAATCTTGCTATACAAAGGAAAGAGCTCTTGAAAGATTCAAGAGCCCCATAGGTGTGTGTATGTCATTACTGAATCTATTTATAACTTTGCTTTCATGATGAAGTTGACCTCTTCGAAGCCCATTTTTCTATAAATTTCCTTAGCGAAATTGGAGGCAAAGACATTTAGACGAACCTCGTCGAAGCCCTGGCTCTTCCAATAGGCGTTTCCTTCGTTTATTAGCAACTTAGATAGACCTTTCCCTCTGTGCTCGGGTAGTACATAAATTTCATAAATAAAACCATATGTTTGATCCGTAAAGTAATCTGTGTTTTTTCCTAGCAGTATCCATCCAGTAATGGTACCGTCTTCTTCTTTGGCAATTAAGTAGAACCCTCCTTTATCTAAAACTCCTTGGAGCATTGCGACTGCCTTTTCTTCACTAATTTCTATTTGAGTTGCATCATAAGTAGAGCTTACTGCATGAGAAAGAATATATTCGACTTCCTCTTTAGTTGCTTGTGTGATCATTTCATTTCCCCCTTTATTCTATTTATTTCCACAAGGTTTAATGAGAATCCTTTAATGTCCTCATTTGAATTAGCTATCACCTCATATAACAAATAAGTAATGTTTCCTTTAAGAATGATTTGCTATGCTTGTATAAAGGGGAGAATATTATGAATACATTTAACGTTAGTTCTATTGGAACGGTACATAACACTAGAAAAACTCCGGAGGATGATTATTGGGGACAAGTAGTATCTGAGATAAGATTGAACAATGATTGGGACGTGACAAGTTTAGATGGTATTGACGCATTTAGTCATGCAGAGATTATTTTTTTATTTCACCTTGTATCAGACGATAAGATTCAATATACTGCTAGGCATCCGAGAAATAACACGGACTACCCGAAGGTTGGTATATTCGCTCAACGTGGTAAAAATCGTCCAAATAAAATAGGGCTTACTACTGTGGAACTCATTAAACGGGAGGGATTATCAATCTTTGTAAAAGGGTTGGATGCCATAGATGGAACACCGGTTTTAGACATTAAGCCTGTCATGAACGAATTTCTTCCAAAGGGAGAGGTAAAACAGCCAAACTGGTCAGCAGACTTGATGTCGAATTATTGGGAGTAACTTAAAAGGAATTGAGCGTTCTTTCGCGAATAAAACATAAAATATCTTTTTGGGGAGGAGAAACTATGAGCTTAATTGAACGAATTGATACTGTCTGTTTAAAGGTCCGTGAGATTGAAAAGGCAAGTCGTTGGTATCAGAAAATGTTAGGACTAGAGGAGCATTACAAGGATGACCACTACGTTATTTTGAAAATTGGAGAGAGCAGTGTCCCATTGACGTTAGAAAAGGGAGAGCCGGCCGCACAAGTTAATGCTACATATCCAATCTTCTTTTCTTCAAGCATTGATGAGACCCATCAGCTACTCTCGGCTCGCGGAGTCCGAGTGTCGTCGATACAAAAGGATGGCCTTAATACTTATTTTGAGCTATATGATTTAGATGGCAACAAGTCACAGATCTGTTTTTGGGAATAAAGACTTTCCAAAGAGCAATATACTGTAGAATTAGACTAACCTGTTAAGGGAGGTAATGCTCAATGGATTTTATCACTTCATTATTTAACTCACATGTTGATTTGTACATTAGATTAGCTGTTGCAACGTTTATCGGATTGCTAATTGGCCTGGAGAGAGCTATTAAGCATAAGCCTGCCGGTATACGAACACATATTTTAGTTTGCTTAGGCTCTACATTAGCCATGAGCTTATCCACGTTAAACCAAGGGCCATACATGGACCCGATGCGTTTAGCTGCGCAAGTCATCAGTGGTATTGGGTTCCTTGGAGCAGGGGTTATTTGGGTAGACAAGGATAATGTAAAAAGAGGACTAACTACTGCAGCAAATCTTTGGATTACTGCCTGCGTTGGCTTAACGATAGGCTATGGCGCTTACGACTTAGCAATAATTACTGTTGTTTTTATGTTTGTAGCGATGAATCTACCTAAACTATTAGAGAAGATGGGTATGCTTCCACCAAGAGGAAAGGAAGTTGATGATAAAGATAGTGATAGCGATGGTGAATAATGAAAACAAAGAAAAATTTATTTACATAGAAATGTTTAAATTTTTCTCTCGTCTACCAATTAACATTATCTACTTTTATATCTTATCGTTTTCTTTGAGCTTTATTAAACAAGTACTCTATTGAAAGTTTCACTAATTATGGACAAAACACCAGTTAAGGCACAACTGGTGTTTTTTTGTCGTTGATTTTCTCAAAACAATCATAAATTTTTGTTCTTTATTGCTTGTCTAAGTGAATATACTCTATAAAGAAAAATTATGAGGTCGAATTTCAAGTAACTTCAAAACAAAAGAGTTAATTAATTGCTAGCAGGTAATTTATAAGCGTTTGATTAAGTATATTATTTTTGAATAATACTTTTAGGTTTTTTTTATATATTTCTTTAGTATTACGAATTAATCCAGAATGAATGTAAAAGAACTAGTACAGAATAATAATTATTTTTGAAAGGAGGAATCTGTAATTTATCAAAAATATGGAAAGCGATTATTGGATATTTTAGGGAGTTTTATTCTTCTAGTTATTCTCTCTCCATTTCTCTTAATTTTTTCTATAATTTCATATTTTGTCTCAGGTTTTCCTATATTTTTTTATCAGCTGAGGGGAGGACGACATGAACGGATTTTTTTAATATGGAAGTTTCGAACAATGGATTCATCAGATGTAGATTCTCCAGGTCATTCGTATCAGTGGGGCTACGAAGTGCCTCAAAACTTTACATTTGAAAAGCCAGACCATATTAAAATAACGAAGGTAGGAAAAATTTACAGGAAATATAGCATAGATGAATTGCCCCAATTATGGAATGTGTTAATTGGAGATATGAGCTTAGTTGGACCAAGGCCAGAAATGATTGAGATTACTACACATTATTCTCCTATACAAAAAAAACGCTTACTTATGAGACCGGGAATTACTGGATACGCTCAAATTCGAGGTAGGTCAACCATTACTCATGGTGAAAAACTAAAATATGATTTGTATTACGTAGAGAACTGTTCCTTTTTCTTAGATTTAAAAATATTAATAAATACATTTTGGATAGTTGTAACAGGAAAATGGTCCTCATAGTCAAAAGACGAAACTTAATTGATAGTTGTAAATAGAGGGAGTAGATAAACATGGATAAGGATATGAGTCTCAATGAGTTCTATCTACTGTTAAGGAAGAAAAGAATATTGTTAATAACAGTCTTTCTTTCATTTGTGCTAATAACAGGTGTTGTTAGCTACTTTTTTCTAACACCTAAATATGAAGCTACCACTCAACTTCTTATTAATCAAAAAGAAAAAAGTAGTAACCGTTTAGAAACTCAAGATATTCAATCAAATTTACAAATTATAAATACTTATAATGTCATTATTAAAAGTCCTGTCATTTTAGACAAGGTCATTGAAAATCTTTCTTTGTTAACGACATCAGATCTTCTTGCTGAAGAAATATCTGTAACGAATGAACAAAATTCTCAGGTATTAAATATTTCTGTTGAGCATGAAAAACTTAAAACAGCCGTAGCAACAGCCAATATGACTGCAGATGTATTTCAAGAAGAGATAAAAAAAATTATGAGCATTGATAATGTCACTGTTTTATCTCCAGCACTAGAAAAGAAGAGCGTTAAGCCTATTAAGCCTAACCTACCATTAAATTTAATAATTGCTAGCATCCTAGGAGTTGTTTTCGGAGTAGGTTTAGCTTATTTTCTCTACCTCATTAATACTACTGTCAAGACTGAAGAGGATATAGAAGAACTTATTGACTATCCCTTGCTGGGTATAGTTAGTCCAATAAATACAAATGTGATGGATGTTGTAGGAACACAAAGAAAGAGGAGGAGGAGGGAAAAAAGTGATCCAGAAAAAGACCATTCCGAAGAGTAAAAGACTAGTATTGAACTCTCATCTAAATTCAATAGTTGCTGAGCAGTTTCGTACAATAAGGGCAAATATTAAGTTTGCAATGAGAGATAGGGAATTTAAAACTCTTCTTATTACCTCTCCTTCTGTAGGTGAAGGAAAGTCGACAATAGCCTCCAATTTAGCATTGATCTTTACACAAGCAGGAAAAAAGGTATTGCTGGTAGATGCCGATTTAAGAAAACCGACAGTCCATTATACATTCAATAAACATATCTCCAAAGGACTAAGTTGTTTCCTGCGGAATGAGGAGAGCCTTCCAAGTATCATTAAGAATTCAGGTAAAGAGAATTTGGATTTAATAACCTGTGGTACTATTCCATCTAATCCAAACGAAATATTAGATTCAGCTGAAATGGATAATTTTATAAAAGAAACTAGGAAACTATACGATCTTATCATTTATGATGCTCCTCCAATACTTTCAGTTTCAGATGCGCAAATAATAGCCAATAAATGTGATGGGACATTAATAGTGATAAGTGCAGGTAAAACAGAAAAAAAGACCTTAAGCAAAGTAAAAGACGCACTTGATAACTCTCAGGCAAAGGTTATAGGTATGATTTTGAACAATTACAAAATAGAAAAAGATCATTATTACTATCAGTATTACGGAGATAAGTAAACTAACCCCACTAGAGGTAAGTTGTTTAATTGTTTTCAAATTAAATTTCTAACGTGAAATGGATCTTACTTTTAAAATACAAGGGGGGTTGAAATGAAAAAAAGAATATTACATGTATTAAGTTCTAATGATCTGGCTGGAGCAGAAAACGTAGCAATTGGAATTATCACCACTCTTTCAGATTCATATGAAAGTGCTTATGCTTCTCCGAGTGGGTTAATTGAAGACGTTCTACAAAACAGAGGTATTGAGCATGTAGAAATGAAACAACTATCTATACGGCAACTCAGAAAAATTATTAGAGAATGGAAACCCGATTTAATACACGCACATGATTTTACTGCAACTATAAAATGTTCGTTAGCAACTTTTACTATTCCAGTTATATCCCATATTCATCAAAACCCACATTGGCTTAAATCTGTAAATAAATATTCTATCGTATTTTTTCTAGCATGCTTAAAAATCCAAAAAATAGTTGTAGTATCTCCTATCATAAAAGAAACTTCATTTTTAAATAGATTTCCTTCTAGATGTACCTCAATAAAAAACATCGTAGATATAAATGCGATAAAGAAAAATGCCCTTTTAGTGGAGGATAAAGATTTTGATATAGCATTTATCGGTAGATATGAAGATATAAAAAATCCGCTTCGATTTATTGAGATATGTGAAAAGGTGATTGAAATAATTCCAAATCTTAGAGTAGTCATGCTAGGTGGCGGGTCTCTAGAGCAAGTATGTCAAAAAGTTATTTTACAAAGAAATTTGCAAAAAAATATTGAAATAAGAGGATTCCAAATGAATCCTTACCCAGCACTTTTACACTCTAAAGTTTTTGTAATGACATCCAAATCAGAAGGTTTGCCTATGGTTCTAATGGAAGCACTAGCTTTAAGTAAGCCTGTGATAGTGCCTCTTCTACCAGGCATAGACAATATAGTAGATGATTCATGTTCGTACATTTGTGAAAATGATTTTGAGTTTGTAGAGGCGATAATCATACTGTTAAATTCTGTAGAAGAATACCAAAGGTTAAAAAAAGGTGCATATCAAAGAGCGGAAGAGTTAAGTGATATTGCTAAATTTAAATATCAACTTGGACAGGTATACAGTAGTGTTCTACAGTAGGCCACAATCTCAAATTACAAATTTTCTATTTAAAAACAGCTGGATGATTTTAGATGTTTTTTTTACTATTTTCTGTCTCATTGGTGACCAGCTGTTGAATAGTGGTCTTGGGATGTATGTACTTGTAATTTACTTTATTGCTCGTATATTATTCTCTACTATTGATCAAAACTTTTCTATATTAGTCTTTTTAATTCCTAATTTAGGGATAATGCATTTTACAGCAAGTACTGTGTCAATTCCTTCTTTGAACATTCTTATTTGTATATCTCTTGTTAAGCTAGTGATTAAATGCAGAAATATGGATATATCAAAATGGTATTTATTTTTTATTATTTTTATTATTTTTTATGAAGCATTACATTTATTTTCGTATAATTTAAAATCTATCTTTTTACTTTTTAGCTGGATAGGTGCAGTTTTATATGCTGCTTTGTACTTAATCTATTCAAGGAACACATATAATCATTTAAATACGATTAAGTACTTTCTTGTAGGGTTGGTTATTTCTATATTGTACGGAATTGTAGAGTTCTATCAGCTATACGGATCAATTTTGAATCAAAATGCGACGATTCGTTTTCGAGGCGGAGCTGGAGATTCTAATTATTTTTCTATGTATATTATGGTAGCCATGTTTTCGATGCTTCATCTTGTTATTAGAGGAAAGAGTATAGGTAAAAATATATTTTATCCTCTTTTATTTGTCTTTTTCGCAGGCTTTGGAATATTGAGTCTTTCCAGAATGTTCATATTGGTTGTTACGATTACTTTAATGTTCTTGCTCCTAAAACTTCTGCTTTCGCTTAGGAGGAGTAAGAAGTTAATACATTTTATCGTAATGATTATTATCCTCACGACGATACTTTCTTTTTTTTATCATGAAGAAATTCTTTCTTTGTTAGATTTGCTTTTTTCAAGGTTTACAAATTATATTAATGACCCTGATGCTTTGACAAGTAATAGGAATATTATTGCCGAAAGTTACTTCACACTTATGAATTCAGATTGGAAGCTAATGGTTTTTGGTATGGGAATTCAGGATTACCATATAAGATCTGGAGTTTATCTTGAAACGCATAACATTCTTATAGAGCTATTTGTTGTATGGGGATTATTAGGCTTTATCATTTTCTTCCTGTTTATAATGGTGTTAACTGTCTTTGCCTCTTCCAAGAAGCTTAGAAGAACAGCGTTCATCAGCTGGCTGCCTGTTTTAGCTATGGGTATTAGTTATCTATCGATAAATGCACTATCAAATGAAAGCTTCTATTTATTATTACTATTTGCGATAAAAAATATCTACGAATATGAGTAGTGGTTGGATAAATATAAATTCTTGAGAAAAGAAGGAAATTCTATTGATAAGATGAAAAAGACAGCAGTATTTTTAATGATTATAGCAGTTTTATCAAAGGTCACAGGCTTTCTACGCGATATAACTTTATCTTATTTTTATGGAGCAACTGCTATTAGTGATGCGTATATCATTTCCATCACTATTACCTCCGTTTTGTTCAGTCTTATTATTGCGGGTATTTCGACTGCATATATACCTATGTATAAACAAATTGAACATGAGGACGGAAAGAGATCGGCATTGGGTTTTACTAATAATTTGATAAACATAGTTCTTATCATTACTACAGGAATAATAGTGATAGGTTTGCTATCTTCTAACCTACTTGTAAAAGTGTTTGCCTTAGGCTTCGATGGGGAGACATTGAAAATAGCAGTGATGTTCACTCGTATAGGCTTGATAGGGATATATTTTACTAGTCTAACTCAATTGTTTATAGGATATCTGCAAATAAACGAAAAGTTTACTGCCTCAGCAATGGTAGGTTTACCATTCAATTTCATCATCATTTTGTCCATATATTTTAGCGTACATTCGAATATAGTTGTTTTAGCTATAGGAAGTGTTTTAGCTGCCTTTTTTCAAATGCTGTTTCTATTTCCTGCACTCAAGAAAACTAATTATAAATATGAGCGTATTGTAAGTATCTCAGATAAAAATATACAAAAAATGGCTACTATTGTTTTTCCAGTAATGATTGGAATATCCATTGATCAAATAAACTTAATGGTTGATAAAACAATTGCATCCATGTTGGTAGAAGGCGGAATATCGGCGTTAACATATGCAAGTCGTTTAAATGATTTTGTTCAAGGGATTTTTGTACTCTCCTTTGTTACTGTTATGTTCCCTCTCATCTCAAAGATGGCGGCACAAGACAATCAAAAGGACTTTAAAAAGTCTATTAGTGAGGTAATATCCAGTGTAATAATTATTGTGGTTCCAGCTAGTGTTGGAATAATGATACTTGTTAATCCAATAATCAAAATATTATTTGGTCATGGACATTTTGATGGTCAAGCAGTGGAAATGACTTCTCATGCATTATTTTTTTATTGCATTGGAATGATTGGTTATGCAATTAGAGAAATTCTCAATAGAACATTTTATTCATTACAGGATTCTAAAACGCCTATGTATAATGCTGCTATTGCAGTTGGATTAAATATAGTTCTTAATTTAATCCTTTCCAGATTTTTAGGCATAAGTGGTTTAGCGCTAGCTACGAGTATTTCAGCATTATTTTGCTCTTTTCTTTTAGTTATTCATCTGAGAAAAAAAATAGGATCTTTTGGTTTAAAGGAATGCCTCATCACTTTTGTAAAAGTATCTATTGCAGCGGGAGGTATGGGTGGGGTTGTCTATTTCTTAAATCAATCTTTAGTTATGGGTGAATTATTAAAACTATCAATTGTTGTATTAGTAGGAATAGTTATATATATATTACTGATCACTTTATTTAAAGTATCTGAAACAAAAACAATTATAAATTATATAAAAGAGAAATGGATCAATTAGAAGAAAGGATTGAGCTACTGAAAAACTTGGAGCTGCATACAATTGTCTGTTTTGAGGATTTGGCACTTGTTGAAAAGGAATGGACAAAGATACTAGATACTAAGCAAAACACAAATCCGTTTATAGAATTTATGTGGATATATGAATGGTGGAAGCATCTGGGGGGAAGTAAAAATATTGAAATTTCCGTTGTAAAAGAAAATGGAAAGATAGTAGCTATATTTCCTTTCCTATATACAAAAAAAGGTGCTTTATATGAATACTCCTTTTTAGGTCTAGGTCAAGCAAATTATATGGAAATTATCGCTTTTAATAGAAAACTAGAAGCCCTTATTAGATTTGTAATTGACTCAATTATAGAAAAGAAAAAGCATGTAGTTTTTAAATTGCATGGCATACTTGAAAGCAGTGACACCTTTCGTGCGTTAAATAACTTTCTGCAAAAAAATAATTATCCTCATACTAAACATCGTGTTATTACTCCATACATTAATTTAAAGAAAATTGAACTTGAAGAATATATGAAAAAGCGGAAAAAAATACACCGATTAGATAGAAGAGAAAAACGTATAAGGGAAAATGGGAATGTTGATGTATTAGTAACAGGGCCGGATAAAATGGAAGAAATATTTGATATTCATCATAAGAGATGGAAAAAGAAACATGATACGAGTCGTTTTACTTATAAACAAGAAAGAGAGTTTTATAAGAGTTTAGCCACTCGAACTACTGGAGATTGTCAAACTGAGATAGATGGCCTTTACTTGGATGGTAAAATGATTGCCTTTAACTATGGATACCGATGCAGAGGAAGATATATCAGCTATGTACTAGGATTTGATGATGATTACGATGTATTTAGTCCAGGTAGAATTCTAGAAAAAGAAAAAATCCTTCAATGTAGTGAACGGGACATAACAGTTTTCGATTTAAGTATTGGATATGAAACGTATAAATTTGAGTGGAATACAGATGTGGATCATACGACTAAAATGATTTTTTCATCTAGTACACCTTTAAGTCGAATGTACAGGAGAATCTTATCGGGGAAAGAAGGTTTAATCTCAAGAGTAAAATTAAACCAAAAGATAGTGTTATTTAAAAGAAACAAGCTAGGTAAAGCTGTATACATCATAAAAAATATTTTCCGTAAAGGTGAAGCAAAAGAAGCTAGGAAAATAATTTTAGAATTTCTTGCAATGCAATTTAGAAAAATATTCCATATGAAAAGTTACTATATATATGAAATACCAAGAAAAGATGTAAAAGCAAGAGATGGAATTAAGTCATATACGGAACTTACTATAAAGGATTCAACTTCTAAGTACTCTATATTTCAGCCATTTATGAGAGATATTTGTACAAAAATTTATGGAGGAAGTAAAGGGTTTTATGATAGTGAAGGGGTTAAATACGAGAATGTTATTTGGTTAAACGAAAAGGTATTTCGTATAGATGAGATATCCTATTTGAAGGACTTTAGAAAAAGCTCTATTTCAATAGAAAATTGGAGAATAGAAAATATAGCGGAGATTTGTTCCTATATAAAAAAGAAAAGTAATGTGAATAAGCTATTCGTTTTTGTTAAACGACGGGAAAAAAAGAAAATAGCAGAGTTAGAAAAACAGGGTTTCATATTAAAAGAGAAGATTGTTAAAAGAACTGTTTTCGGTGTTACTAAGATGATGATTACTTAAATTACCCTATGTAGAAGAGGGAGATAAATGCGCATTGTTCAATTGATAACCCATATGAATGAGCTTGGAGGAGCCCAAGTCCACGTACGGGATTTATCTAGACAGCTTTTAACTGATGGTCATGAGGTTACTATAATGTCGGGTGGTGAAGAAACTACCGATTCGGATTTAGTTGTAGATGGTATTGCATATGTTCGAACAAAGTTTTTAAAAAGAAATATTAACCTATGGAAAGATGCTCAGGCTATCTTGGAGATTAGGAAAAAGCTAAAGGAACTGAGTCCAGATATCGTCGCTATCCATTCGTCTAAAGCTGGTATATTAGGAAGAATTGCTTGTTGGTCTCTGAGGCTTCCATTTGTTTTTACAGCACACGGCTGGGCATTTGCTGAAGGGGTTGAAACAAGAAAAAAAATGTTTTATAGATTGGTTGAAAAACAAATTGGAAAATTATCACGCACTGTTATAACTGTGTGTGAACAAGATCGGCTGTTAGCCATAAATAATCGAGTACTTCCTTCGGAAAAACTAGTAACAATTACAAACGGAGTGCATGATAACAGCATTTTAAGTAATAGGACCATAAAGGATGAAGTAGTAATAGTAATGGTTGCACGTTTTGAAGCCCCCAAAAAACATCTAGATGTAATAAAAGCTTTAGCTCAATTAAAAGACCTGCAATGGAAAATGATTTTTGTAGGGGATGGATCATTAAAGCAAGAAGTAATGTTAGCAGCTGTAGAAAATGAGCTAGATAATAGAGTCTTATTTTTAGGTAATTGCTCTGATGTCTCTTCTGTATTGAAAAACTCTGACCTGTTTGTGCTCACTTCTTCATGGGAGGGATTACCATTAAGTATATTAGAAGCTATGATGCACAGTCTTCCTGTGATTTCTTCAGACGTAGGGGGTGTAAGAGAGGCGGTTTCTAATAACAAAAATGGATTTCTTATTAAGGACAATCTCTCGGACCTTTTAAAAAGATTGATCGAAGATGAGGAACTTCGATTAAGAATGGGGAAAAAGAGCAGAAATATTTACTTAGAATCTTTTACGTTTTCAATTATGTATGAAAAAACGTGTTCAGTTTATCATAAAGTGATTAATAAAAAAGAACTACTATAACGTAGGAGACTGTATATGAAAAACGACTCAGTCACAGTACAAACGCTTATTGCTCTTACTGGAGAAGTTTTCTATGACAAAAGCATAATCATATAGTTTTTTTACTGACGATTTGGTTTAAATAAAAAAAGAAAGGAGTTTTATTTGGAACTTTTCGTTATAAAAAGTCCAATGCAATTGCAGATGTATAAGAAGGAATGGTCCTCCATTCTAGAATTAAACCACAATACTAACCATTTTTTTGAATATGAATTTTTTATAAATTGGTGGAAGAACAAAGCTTCTAACCATAATGTAACAGTATTTGGGATTAAGGAAAATTTAAAAGTAATAGCTTTTTTTCCTTTTAATATATCAATAAAATATAATATACCTATTTATCAAATGTTATCTCTTCCTGGAATATGTAAATTAGATTTTATAGTACATCATTCTAATCTAGATAGAGTGCTTATGTTTTTGATGGATAAATTAATAGAAAATCATAAACATGCTGTGTTTCATTTTACAGAAATGAGTGAAATTCTTTTCTTAAAGCTCTCTGCCTATTTAAAAGCTCGAAATTTACTAAGTAAAGTAACTGTAAGCTTGAATTCCCCCATCATAGATGAGGGAAATAATATATTAAGAATAGAAAGATTACAAGAACTAGGTAATGTGGCTATTGATGAAATTTCCTATTCTCAATATAAGGAATTCATTTGTAAATCTAGAGAGCCTTTCTGCTTTTCTTCTTCTTACGATCTTACTTTTTTAGAAAATTTATCACAGGAGCTCAAAATAGCAGCACTGGAATTGAAAGTGATTACTGTAGCAATTGAGAAGGAAATTGTCGCTTTTTCCTTTGTATTGAAATGTAGAGGGACATATGAAGAATACGCATATGGCTTTCACCCAGACTTTACAATTTACGAACTTGAAAAGGTACTAAGCCATCACATAAAAGTCGTTAATAATAGTTTAATGCATTCATCTTCAGCTAATAGTTTTGTAGTTTCGACTAAAACTTTAAAGGCAAGGTTCACCAAAACAATCTTTTTCTTAAAGAAAAAACAATTAGCAAGAAAAAAGTTTTCATTCAAAAAGATTAAATCTCTTAGTGTAAGAAAATATAAATACCTTTTAGCTAGGCTTACTGATACTCAAGTAAAGACAGTAAGTGATTTTAAAGGTGTGACTAATATAGACATACTGACTTCAGAAAATAATAGAAGGGAATCGCTGGAGAAGGCTTTTAGGAAAAGCAAAGGTTATTATTCAATAGATCCTTCTAAGGCATTTTGGGTAAATGAAAATTTTATCTTTAATGAAGATACGGTTTTTCTCAAGGAATTACCAGCAAGGTCCGTATATTTAAGTTCGTGGAATAGACAAGAACTTGAAAAACAACTCTCTTTTATACAAAAAATCTATCTTCCAAATAATATCTATGTATTGGTCGATTTTACAGATAAGGTGAGTCAAGAAAAACTAAAATTGTTTGGATTTCAAATTATTGAGAGATTAAAGCTGGACCAGGCTAATAGTGCACACAAGATGAGAAGAAAAGTAAAATAAAGAGAAGGTGCCTTTATAATTGTTTTGGAAAGAAAATTTTTGTTTTTTAAAATGCACAGCTACTATTTTTCTGAAAAAAACCAAGAGTTGCAATCAAGCAAAGATATAGAAGGGTTTTCTCATTCCACCTTTTCAACGGGACTTTCAAAGGTGGAAACAAGCTGTATTGATTTAACAAGAGAGGAAGAATTATTATTCTTTGATTTAAGATCTAGCAATAGAAAACAAATTAGAAGAGCAATGAATAGGGAATTTATAATAGAAGAATTAGATAATCCTACAATTAGAGACATATATGATTTCCAGAGGTTTTATAATGCATTTGCTAAAACAAAGGATACCTATTCTTGTAATGCTTTTCATATAAATACAATGAAAAGACTTAGAGAACAGAATGCTTTAGTTATTACAAAAATATTAAATAACGATAAAGAAACTCTATGTTATCGAGTATATATTTCTGATGGTGAAAACGTGCTGTCGCTATACTCTGCTTCTTATTATAAGGAATTTAAAAGCGCAATAGAAAAAAGAATGTTAAGTGAAGCAAGTAGATATTTGCTGTGGCATAATATCCTTTACTTTAAAAGGACTAATCATAAACGTTATGACATGGGTGGGCTTACGGACAATGAAAATATACGAAACTTTAAGCTAGAATTTGGGGGGGATATCGTAGAAGTATATTCAGGTTATAAGGCAAAATCCTCCGTTGGTAAGATAGTTTTGTGGGGAAGAAATTTATATATGAGGAGGTAAAGAGAAACTGGGTGTTCTTGTAATTTCTTTAGACATGGAGATGAATTGGGGAGTACATGACGTTCTTTCATTGGAAAAGTATAAGGGAAATTTATTAGGGTCTCGGATTGCCATTCCTAGAATGCTGCAGTTGTTTAATGATTATGAGATCCACGCTACTTGGGCGATCGTTGGGATGCTATATTGTAAAAATAAAAAAGAGCTGTTACAAAGACTGGATAATTTAGATCTTCCATACGAACAAGAGGAATTTTCTCCTAAACACATATTATCCTATGTTGGAGAGGAGGAGAGTGTAGACCCTTACCACTACGCAGGTTCATTGATTGAAATTATTAAGACAGCTCCAAATCAAGAAATCGCGACACATACATTTTCTCATTATTACTGTTTAGAATCTGGACAAAGTATTAAAAACTTTGAAAAGGATTTAGAGAACGTGGCAGAACTACAGGAGGGTGTTACTTCTTTAGTATTTCCAAGAAACCAAACAAATGAAGAGTATTTGAAAGTTTGTAAAATGTACGGTATAAGTGCCTATAGAGGAAATGAAGATAGCTGGATCTATAGGCCATATACAAGCAAAACTAATTTGCCGATTAAGAGAGCAATGCGTCTGCTAGACGCCTATGTTATGGTGACTGGTCACCATACTTACAGTATAAATAGTTTAAAGGCAACTTCCGTTTTAAATATAAAATCTAGTAGATTTCTGCGTCCATACAACAAAAAACTTCGTGTATTAGAAGGGCTAAGACTAGAAAGAATAAAAAAAGGATTAACGGAAGCAGCAAGGGAAGATAAGGTGTTTCATCTCTGGTGGCACCCACATAATTTCGGGGTAAATATAGAAGAAAACCTACGCTTTTTAGAGGAAATCTTAAAGCATGTAGAAATTTTGAGGGATAAATATAGTTTTGAATCCCTAAATATGAAAGAGGTAGCCGATAAATTCTTGGCTGAACAAAGAGAAGTGGATAGTATCACCTAGTACTCCAACCCAAAGGTTTAAAGTAACTAAAAAGCAAGAATGTGTTACAACATTCTTGCTTTCCATAAATAAGACAGCACTTGCCTCATTATTTTAAAATTATCGAACCCCGTATTTCTTCTCCAATTGAACAATCTCAGCATCATCATTCTTTTGACCAGTCAATAAATCTCTTAATATATGAGAGCCTAGCATACTGTAAACAGTTCCGTTTCCACCGTACCCTAGTAAATAATAGTGTTTTTCCTTCGTTGGGTGCTGACCGATGAATGGGAGGTTATCAATTGATTCTCCGAAACTAGCCGCATAGGCATAATCGATACTTAAATCGTATTGAGGAAATAACTCTTTTATTTGTTTTAAGAGATTTTCAGCTCTTTTCATGATTAGCTCATATGATTGAGGTGCCTCTGGTTTGTCCTCGTCTAATCCACCGACGATTATACGTCCTTCCTTACACGTCCGAGCATACAAATAGGGACGCTGTGTCTCCCATATTAAAGCCTGCTCATGCCAATCGGATAAATCTTTCACTACATTACTCACCATTACATAGGAACGATTAATGTCTGCACCAACACGTTTTCCTACCGGCGTTGTTTCATAACCGGTTGTGTAGACAATGTTCTTAGCAAAGAAGTTTTGACCAGAAGTGCGAATGTCTAAATGGTCACTTACATCTAATACATCTATCACTTCCGTATAAGGGAACAAGTGAACACCTAGATTTTCAGCTTTTCTTAGAACTCCTTGAACAAATTTCAAAGGGTTCACCTCTGCATCTCCCAGCGTCAGTAGGGCACCATCCTTCTCAAAGGAGAATTTGCTCGCTATCTCATTTCTTCCTAGATAATCACATGGAAAGTTATACTTTTGTAGAGTTATGTACTCCGCCTTCAGTTTTTCTACGTCATTTTCCTCACTTGCAAAGCATAGGCTCGGTCTTCTAATAAAGTCAGGATCTTCATCTAAACTTTTAGCGACAACCTCTAAATGGTCCATTGCCTCGTAGCAAAGCTGATAGAAACGAACTGCATCTTTTTCTCCAATTTGGTCGATTAGCTCATGTAACATAATGTCATTTGAATATTGTAGCAGGCCAGTGTTTGCACTTGTACTGCCTGAGCCCATTACTCGTTTATCTAATAGAGCTACCTGTAAGCCTGCTTCCGCGAGAGCCAAGGCAGTCAAAGAGCCTGACATTCCTGCACCAACGATCACAACGTCATATATTTCTAATGGATTTACCGCTATTTTAGGTTCAAATGCTTTTGTAGTAGTTGGCCAATAAAGAGACCCGTTATGAATATTCATATATTATCCTCCGATTATTTTTATAGATTATATACCCATAATTTTGGAGTTCAATCCATGGTATACTATAAGCTAATAAAATTAAGAAGGATGTTATATATGAACCAAGATAAACCACATGTATTAGTTATAGATGGCATGGCACTTCTGTTCCGTTCTTTTTTTGCAACAGCAATGTCAGGCAATTATTTTAAAAATGACAAAGGAATTCCAACTAATGCGGTACAGGGCTTTGCAAGACATGTACTAGCGGCACAAAATATTATGCAACCGACTCATATGGCTATTTGCTGGGATAAAGGGATGAATACATTTCGCAATGAGCTTTTTGACGGATATAAGGCGAATCGACCTAAACCTGCTGTTGAACTTGTTCCACAATTTGATATGGCCCAGGAGCTTTCCGAGCATTTAGGGTGGAAAAACTTTGGGTTAGTAGGGATGGAAGCAGACGATACAATTGCATCCATTACGCATAAATGGCAGGATGACGCACGCTTTACGATTGTGAGTGGGGACAAGGATTTACTTCAATTATTACATTCCTCTACAGAAATTGCCTTTACTAAAAAAGGCTTCACAATATACGATATGTATACCGAGGACAGATTTCAGCAGGAGTATGGAATTTCCCCGTTACTTTTCCCTGATGTTAAGGCATTTATGGGGGATTCGAGTGATGGTTATGCAGGGGTAAAGGGAATTGGACCAAAGACAGCATTGCAGCTTATTCAAACTTATGGATCTGTTGAAAATGTAGTAGAATCTCTCCACCTGCTAAAAACAGGCCAACGAACAAAAATAGAAACGGATTTAGATATGCTTCATCTTTCAAAGCAACTTGCTACTATTAGAAGAGATGTGCCAATTGATGCTGAGCTTGATCATCTTCAGCTTCAAAATATTGGGTCTGATAAATACGATTTCTTATATGATCAAGGATATACCATTTTGGCAAGACAGCTGCAGTCTACTAAGTAATCTGTGGAGGAACCATTTTTACGAAGGTGAGTATAGGAGCATTTACCTCATACTTTATTTTTCGAATGGTGCTCGCTCGATTTCTTCCTCCGTTATCATGAACGATTAAAAAAAGGCCACTGCTAGTCTGCTCAAAGCCGATTAGAGGAACCCAGTGATAGGAAAAAGAAAATTTTTTTCTCCACTGAAAGGTGAAATACTTATCAAATTTCAATGCGACCGGACGCCCCTGACGTAGTTCCTCTATAGCTTCGTCAACGGAGCATTTGTCTATTGTCCAACTAGAGCCAAGCATCTTTCTCAAATATTTTATAAAGCGATAGGTAAACAGGCCAATTCGAGTACCCTTCAGATTTTTATATAATTCGTTAGGCATATAAGCATGTTTATCTGGTATTAGATAATTTAAGAGCACATAAACGGTAACAGGCCCGCAGGCGGAGGCCTGGAATTTAGCATCCACTGCTGCATCGTATTGAGAAAAACCTTTAACAGGCAATTGGATTTTCATAAAATAACCTCCTGCATATTTTACGTTTCTAATGCGTTTATTTCATAATAGTACTTTATTAGCTGAAACTGAATATTTATGACTTGTTATATGAATAGGTTGAAGCTTCTGGAATTAGCTATATCTAATTCCAGAAAATAATTTATAATACATTTATATTACCCAAAAAGTTGTGAGTAAAAGCAAAAATTGTTTTGACGTGATGGAAGGGGATGGATGGATTGATTAGAGTTCTAGAGGAAAAGGATTATGCAGCTACAGCAGATTTAGTTTCAATGGCTTACCCGGGGATGGGAATTCAGTCATCGGAGAAAAAGCAGGAACTTGTAGAACGATTCATAAGAGAACAGAAGGAACATAATGGTATCCAATATTATGGCTGTTTTAATGAAGCGGACCAATTAGTAGGTATATACAGAAGAAGCGATTTTGAATGCAATATAAATGGACAGTTTCAAAGAGTTTTTGGCATTGGAATGGTAGCTGTACATATTCTACATAAAAAAGAAAAGGTTGCTTTCCAATTGCTTTCTCATTTTCATGAGGAGGCCCGGAAGGAAAAGGTTACACTTGTAGCTCTTTATCCATTTAGCTCAAGCTTTTATCGAAAAATGGGATATGGCTATGGTCCAATAAAGTATGAATTTAAAATAAAACCAGGCTCATTTAACAGCAATGGTAAGAAGAATCTTGTTCAATTACTATCTCCTGCGGACGAAGAGGAGATTGTAGCTGTATACAATAAGTTTGCAGAAAAGCATCATGGAATGATTAAACGGACATGGAATGAACGGCAGCACATAAAAAATGCAAAAACACTTTATGTAGGTGTAAGAGAAGAAGGTCAACTCATTGGTGCATTAGCGTTTACCTTAGATCCAGTGAAGGATAGCAATTTTTTACACCAAAACCTAGTAATTCATGAATGGGTTTGGTTAAATCAGAAGGCGTATAAACAGCTAGCGGCATGGGTTCATTCACAGCAAGATCAAGTGGATCGTGTTATTTATAGTACTAACAATCCCGCTTTTATTTATAGCCTAAACAATCCACCGAATGATTCCAATCATCTAATACCTAGTGTCTACCACGAGGTTGCGAGGACTGGTTCTGGTCTAATGTACCGTATTACAGACATTTTTCAATTTATAGAAAATATGAATGATCAAGCTCTTCGTAAACCTATACAAAATACTAAAATAGTAGTAAAGATTGAGGATAGTTTTATTCCAGAACAAAATGGCCTCGTCGAGCTTAGCTTTTCTAATGAGAAATGGCTGGCAAGAAAGCTTGAAGCAGAAATTAAACAACCAAATATCCAAATCACTATTCAGGACCTGAGTGCCTGGTGGATGGGGTGTGTCTCAATTAAGGAATTAAATAACTACGGGGAAATAGAGCTTCACAATATTGTTACCGACGATTTAGATGATTGGTTTATGCCAAGAAAAGGCCCTATTTGTATGACGAATTTTTAAGATAAAAAGAAAGGCTTCAGATTACCGAAGCCTTTCTTTTTAATATTTAGAAGTAATCGTTTTGTTTGCCTCTGCTAAGAGATGATTCAAAGCTTCACGGAAATTTTTATAGGTTTCAATATTCACATGTAAATCCGCATGAACAATTTCTCGGATAAATTTAGGATTGAAACCTACGTAAATAGGCCGAATTCCCATTAAACGTAAAGAACTGTTCAACTGTGAAATGGATACAGCCAAATCATTGTAGTCAAACTCCTCTATATGTTCAACGCTAACACCAGTAAAGTCGAAAATGGCATGCTCAACTTCTTTATGCTCTCCAATATATTGCAATGTTTGTGTCTCAATATTTTCAAAGCGTTCCTTGTACATGTATCCAGCAATTGGCATTAAAATTGTTTTTGGGACAATGGATGGAATAATCGGAGTAGACATAGTTTTAATAATGCGCTCATAGTGAGCAATTTTCTCTTTTAATTCAAGAATCTCATTTTCTTGCGACAAATAAAACACCTCTGACTTTTTTATTCTGTAGCCTTAGAAAAAAATAGGGACCCTCTATTAGAGCAGCCCCTTTTAACGGTAAATAATTTATAATGCGAAAAATATCTTCTATAGAAAGAATAAACTATTTATTCTAATCGTGCATCTTTTATGATGTACTTCATAGTACTGCTCGTCGCAGTATGAAAGATAAATACTCTGAATAGTAGACAGCTTCTAATTAATTTTGTGCATCAAAAAATTCAGTTACCTGCTCCTGCGCGCCTTGCTGCTCGTCGCAGTATGAAAAGTAGATGCTTTGAGTTGTAGATACTTTATTATTTGCTTTGTGCATCTAAAAATTCAGTTACTTGCTCCTGCGCGCTTCGCTGCTCGTCGCAGTATGAAAGGTAGATGCTTTGACTTGTAGATAACTTCTAATTACTTTTGTGCATCTAAAAATTCAGTTACTTGCTCCTGCGCGCTTCGCTGCTCGTCGCAGTATGAAAGGTAGATGCTTTGACTTGTAGATAACTTCTAATTAATTTTGTGCATCTAAAAATTCAGTTACTTGCTCCTGCGCACTGCTCGTCGCAGTATGAAAAGTAGATGCTTTGATTTGTAGATAACTTCTAATTACTTTTGTGCATCTAAAAATTCAGTGACCTGCTCCGGTGATTTTGCGTTGGCGCTGTGTAGGTGAGCTTTTTTCTCGCCGTTTTGGTAAATTAGAAGGCTAGGGATTCCCATAACTTCATATTTTTCAGCGATTTCTGGTAGCTCATCGCGGTTTACTTCATACCACTCGTACTGATTGTATTTTTCGATGATTGGATCGATAAACATTTCCATTCTGCGGCAATCAGGACACCAGCCAGCTTCGAATTTAACTAGTACTTCATTGTCTCCGGAAATGATTTCATTAAATTGTTCTGCAGTTGTAATTTTTTTCATATTATATACCTCCATGGATGATACATACAGTTTACACTGTTTCCCATATAGGAGAAAGAAAAATGTATTAATTTATTCATTTTATTATTGCGAAAATTTGAACATTGCACTAGAATAATAGATATAGAGATTGCTTCTATTTTTTTTGTAAACAAAATGAATGAGCGTTCATTCAAGATGAAGGGGAGGCTTTGCACGTGACATATCAAATTAAAAAAGCAGCTGTACTTGGTTCGGGGGTAATGGGATCTGGAATCGCAGCTCACTTAGCAAACATAGGTATACCAACGCTATTGTTGGATATCGTTCCAAAAGAAGTTAGTAAAGAGGATGAAGCAAAAGGACTTACATTGGAGCATCCTTCCGTACGTAATCGTTTTGCAGATACCGCTTTACAGAAATTATTAAAGCAAAAACCAGCACCACTAACGTCTAAGAAAAACCTACAGCTAATTACAGCAGGTAACCTAGAGGATGACTTAGAAAAGTTAAAAGACGTGGACTGGATTATTGAGGTAGTAGTTGAAAACCTAGAAATTAAGAAAAACCTATATGACAAAATTGATGCTGTACGTAAGTCGGGTACAATCATCACTTCTAACACATCAGGTATCAGCATTAATGCGATGGTGGAAGGAAGATCAGAAGACTTCGGTAAACACTTCCTAGGCACTCACTTCTTTAATCCACCTCGCTATTTAAAGCTGTTGGAAGTAATTCCAGCTCAATCAACTGCTCCTGAAGTAGTAGAATTCATGAAGAAATTTGGTGAGGATGTTCTTGGAAAAGGTGTAGTACTAGCAAAGGATACGCCAAATTTCATCGCTAACCGAATTGGGACTTATGGCTTGCTTGTAACTCTTCGTGAAATGCAAGCAAGAGGATACTCTGTTGGTGAGGTAGATTCAGTTACTGGGCCACTAATTGGTCGTCCGAAGTCTGCTACGTTCCGTACTCTTGATGTTGTAGGTCTCGATACGTTTGCTCACGTAGCCAAAAATGTATATGACCAAACAACTGGGGAAGAGCAAAAGGTATTTGAAGTACCGGCATTCATGAAAAAAATGCTTGAAAATAATTGGCTTGGAGCTAAAACAGGTCAAGGCTTTTTCTTAAAAGAAGGAAAAGAAATTAAAGAACTAAATCCTGAAACATTAGAATATGGTCCAATGAAAAAGCTTAAAACACCTTCAATGGAAATGGCTAAGCAGCAAAAAGGCTTAGCTGCAAAAGTGAAAACGTTGACATATGCAAAAGATCGTACTGGCGAGCTATTATGGAGTATTTTAAGTCCGACGCTTATCTATTCTGCTCAGCTTCACACAGATATAGCTGATGATATCGTGTCTATTGACAATGCGATGAAATGGGGCTTCGGCTGGCAGCAAGGACCTTTTGAAATATGGGATGCAATTGGAGTAAAAGACTCAGTAGAAAAAATGAAGGCAGAGGGTTATGACATTCCAGCATTCGTTCAATCTTTATTAGATAAAGGCTTTGAATCCTTCTATAAAGAAGAGAATGGCGATTTCTTCTATTTTGATGGAACAGATTACCAAGCGGTTCCAGTTAATGAAAAAGTAATCGACTTAAAAAGCTACAAGAAAAAGCATGGTGTCATTAAGTCGAACTCAGGTGCTAGTCTAATCGATTTAGGAGACGGAATTGCTTTACTTGAATTCCATTCTAAGTCCAATTCAATTGGATTAGACATTCTTCAAATGATTAACTTTGCAATCGATGAAGTAGAGAAAAACTTTAAAGGACTTGTTATTAGTAACCAAGGCAAAAACTTCAGCGTTGGAGCAAATCTTGGAATGATTTTAATGGAAGCTCAAGATGACAATATTTTTGAACTAGATTTCGTCGTTCGTCAATTCCAAAATGCGACACTGAAAATTAAATACTCTTCAAAACCAGTCGTTGTTGCTCCATTTGGAATGACACTAGGTGGAGGAGCAGAGGTCACTTTACCTGCAGCACACATTCAAGCTTCTACTGAAACATATATGGGACTTGTTGAAGCAGGCGTTGGGCTGATTCCTGGCGGTGGAGGTAATAAAGAGCTTTACCTTAAACATCTGAAAGGAATTCCGAATGGAGTTCAAATTGACTATCTGAATGTTGCTAGCAAGGTGTTTGAAACAATAGCTATGGCGAAGGTTTCGACTTCAGCTGAAGAAGCACGTGAAAATAATTTCTTAAGCATTGCAGATGGAATCAGTGTAAACCCTGACCACTTGATCTACGACGCGAAACAAGCAGCGATAGCTCTTGCTGATGCTGGCTACAAGGCTCCGATTCGTGAGAAGGTTCCGGTTGTAGGATCCCCTGGATATGCAGCACTGTTATTAGGGGCAGAAGGAATGTTCTTATCAGGATATATTAGTGAGCATGACTTGAAGATTGCGAAGAAGCTTGCATATGTCATTGCTGGCGGAGAGGTGCCATACGGTACTTTAGTGGATGAGCAATATCTACTTAACTTAGAGCGCGAGGCTTTCTTAAGTTTAGTTGCAGATCCTAAATCTCAGGCAAGAATGCAGCACATGTTAGTGAAAGGTAAACCATTACGCAACTAGTCTGCGTTAGGTAAAAGGAGGAGAACTCATGCGTGAAGCAGTTATCGTAGCAGGTGCAAGAACACCAGTTGGTAAAGCGAAAAAAGGATCTCTAGCTAATGTGCGCCCAGATGATTTTGGGGCATTAGTGGTAAAAGAGACATTGAAAAGAGCGGGCGGATACGATGGCCCTATAGATGATTTAATATTAGGATGTGCCATGCCAGAAGCTGAGCAGGGGATGAACGTTGCTCGTAATATCGGTGCGCTTGCTGGACTTCCAGATACAACTCCAGCGATTACTATTAATCGTTTCTGTTCATCTGGATTACAATCAATTGCTTATGCAGCAGAACGTATTATGCTAGGTCACTCGGAAGCAATTATTGCTGGAGGAGTAGAGTCGATGAGTATGGTTCCGATGATGGGTAACGTTATCCGACCAAACGCTCATTTAGCTGAAACAGCACCTCAGTATTATATGGGGATGGGACATACGGCAGAGCAGGTAGCGAATAAGTATAATGTAAGCCGTGAGGACCAGGATGCTTTCGCTGTCCGTTCTCATCAGCTTGCTGCAGCGGCAATTGCTGCTGGGAAGTTTAACGACGATATCGTACCAGTAGAAGTAATCAAGCATTATGTAGATGAAAATAACAAAGCACAATCTAAAAAATTTATGTTCGAAATGGATGAGGGTGTACGTCCAGGAACAACAGTAGAAACACTTGCAAAATTACGTCCAGCATTTAATGTGCGTGGTTCTGTAACTGCAGGAAATGCATCTCAAACATCTGATGGTGCAGGAGCAGTATTAGTAATGGATCGTGAAGTTGCAGAAGCACAGGGCTTAAAGCCACTTGCTAAATTCCGCTCCTTCGCAGTAGGTGGAGTTGCGCCAGACGTAATGGGAATTGGACCAATCGTTGCTGTGCCAAAAGCATTGAAAATTGCAGGCCTATCTATTGAAGATATTGACCTTTGGGAGCTAAACGAAGCATTTGCTTCTCAATCAATCCAAGTAGTGCGTCATTTAGGCATTGATATGGATAAAGTAAATGTTAATGGTGGAGCCATTGCATTGGGGCATCCCCTTGGAGCAACGGGTTCTATACTAACACTTAAAATGATGAGCGAATTAAGAAGACAAGGGAAACAATTCGGTGTCGTTACCATGTGTATCGGTGGAGGCATGGGAGCAGCAGGAGTATTTGAACTTCTTTAATTTCAATAGGTGAAATGTGCTTTTAATATTTGGCGCATTTCACGATTACTAATTCAAACGTTTACACACATAGGAGGAGAAGGAAATGACACAAGTTCAAGATGCAATTAAAGGTGGAAGCTTTTTAGTAGAAGACATTGAAGCAAGTCGCGTATTTACACCAGAGGATTTCAATGATGAGCAAAAGATGATTGCTAAAACTGCAGAGGACTTTGTAAAAAGTGAAGTATTGCCTGTAGTAGAGAATTTAGAGCATCACGAGTTTGAGCACTCTGTACGTTTATTAAAATCAGCTGGAGATTTAGGTCTGTTGGCGGCTGATATTCCAGAAGCATATGATGGATTGGGATTAGACAAAATTTCTTCTGCGTTAATCGCTGAAAAATTGTCTGTAGCAGGCGGATTCTCTATTACTCACGGAGCACATGTAGGAATCGGTACACTACCAATCGTTCTTTTCGGTAACGAGGAACAAAAGAAAAAATACCTTCCAAATTCAGCTTCTGGAGACAAAATCTCAGCATACGCTTTAACGGAGCCAGGTTCAGGTTCTGACGCTCTAGGAGCAAAAACTACTGCTAAACTAAACGAAGCAGGCACTCACTATGTACTTAATGGGGAAAAACAATGGATCACTAATGCTGGATTTGCAGATGTGTTCGTAGTATACGCAAAAGTGGACGGAGACAAATTCTCTGCATTTATCGTAGAAAGAACTTTCCCAGGCGTTTCTGTAGGGGCTGAAGAAAAGAAAATGGGTATTAAATCTTCTTCTACTCGTACATTGATCCTAGAAGATGCAGAAGTACCAGTTGAAAACTTATTAGGAGAAATAGGCCGTGGTCATATTATCGCGTTTAACATCCTTAATATCGGGCGTTACAAATTAGGTGTAGGTACAATCGGTGGTTCTAAACGTGCATTAGAGCTAGCAATTTCTTATTCAAACCAACGTCAACAATTTAAGACACCTATTTCTTCATTTAACTTAACAAAACAAAAACTAGCAACTATGGCTTCTAAGCTTTATGCTACTGAAAGCTTGATTTACCGAACAGTTGGTTACTTCGAGGACCGTATGAGCCAAATGAGCGAAGAAGATCAAAAAGACGGAAGCAAAATTGCAGCTGCAATTGCTGAGTATGCTATTGAATGCTCTATTAACAAAGTAGTAGGTTCAGAGGTGTTAGACTATATCGCTGACGAGGCTGTTCAATTACATGGCGGATACGGCTTCATGCAAGAGTATGAAGTAGAGCGCATTTACCGTGACTCTCGAATTAACCGTATTTTCGAAGGGACAAATGAAATTAACCGTTTAATCGTTCCTGGAACATTCTTGAAAAAAGCAATGAAGGGTGAATTGCCACTTCTTCAAAAGGCACAAGGACTACAAGAAGAGCTATTAATGATGATGCCAGAAGAAGTTGGCGATGAAGCTCTAGCTCAAGAGAAGGTACTAGTTGCTAACGCTAAGAAAATTGGTATTTTAGCTGCTGGTATGGCTGCTCAACGCTTCGGAACTAAGCTAGAAGCCGAGCAAGAAGTATTGGTACACATCGCAAACATTGCAAACAACATTTTTGCTATGGAATCAGCAGTACTTCGTACAGAAAAAGCTATCGGACGCAGTGGAGAAGAAAAAGCAGCTCAAAAGCTTCTATACACTCAAATCTTCTGCCAAGAAGCATTCAATGAAATCGAAGCGGCAGCGAAAGAAACTTTAATAGCTTCTGTAGATGGCGACAACTTACGCATGATGCTTTCTGCACTTCGTAAACTAACTCGCTACACTCCTTACAACGTAATCGAGAAAAAGCGTGAAGCTTCAGTAAAACTAATCGAAGCAGAAAAATTCGTAGTTTAATCATATAAAAACAAAGCTGCCCTCAAGAGTCTCCTATTGACTCCTGAGGGCAGTTTTTTACATAAGTAATTGATCACTCAGGAGAAATCATAACAAAAAAGCATAATTAGCAACGAAATCCAGCAACTTTTTAAGTGGAATTAAGTTTATGACCGGATAGAAATATTTATGACCGGATAGCACAGTTTTATGACCGGATAGAAAAATATATGACCGTTCAGCAAAATCTATCTTTTATCGCTGATGAATCAATAATGAAAGTGGAGATATTGAATTTAGTTTACTAGAAAATGACGACTTGATAGGTGGAAATTACTTTATGACCGGATAGCACAATTTTATGACCGGATAAAAATATTTATAACCGCATAGCGAGGATTTATGACCGGATAGAAAAATATATGACCGTTCAGCAAATATATCTCTAATTGGGCTTGATTCTTAGGGTCAATTGAAAGAATGAGTTAACTGCATTCTAGTAAGGCAAACTATATAGAAGCGATTTTACTTATTTCTATAATGCACTATAAAATATTGAAATTTAAAACTTGGTTTGATCCCTCTTGCATGAGTAGCAAAATATTATTATGATAAAAAGAAAAAGGTGAGATTTAAATGACTATAAAATTTTACGGTTATCCTAAATGTAGTACTTGTAACAAAGCTAGCAAATGGTTGAGAGACAATCAAGTACAATTCGAGAATCACCATATTGTAGATGCGCCACCATCAAAAGAATTTTTAAAAGAGATGGTAGCTAACGGAGATTATGAGCTTAAAAAGTTCTTTAATACTAGTGGAGTGAAGTACCGTGAATTGCAACTGAAGGACAAGCTTCCTACTATGTCGGAGGATGAACAGTTGGAGCTGCTTGCTTCGGATGGAAAGCTTATTAAACGCCCACTTGTTTATGATGGAAACAAGCTTACACTTGGTTTCAAGGAAGAGCAGTTTGAGGACATGTGGAAAACCTCTTAAAGTACCTTGTATTTACTAGGGAAATATGTGAATATTAAATAGATGGAATATTTAATTGAGAGGGGTTTATTTATGAGCGTGCCTAAAGATTTTAAGTACTCAGCTGAACATGAATGGGTTAAAAATGAGGACGGAAATGTCCGCATCGGTATTACTCATTTTGCGCAATCAGAACTAGGAGACATCGTTTTTGTTGAACTTCCACAAGTTGGAGATGAAATTAAAGCAGGAGATGCTTTTGGTAGCGTTGAATCAGTAAAAACAGTTTCGGAACTATATGCACCAATTAGCGGTAAAGTAGTGGAAGTAAATGCTGAGCTAGAAGATAGCCCCGAATTCGTTAATGAATCACCTTATGAAAATGCTTGGATGATCGTTGTTGAGCCTTCTGATTTATCAGAAGTGGACAGCTTATTGTCTCCAGAAAAGTATGAAGAATTAATTGCAGAGTAATAATGAAAACGCCGGTTAATAATCGGCGTTTTTTTCATATAATAAAGGAAAGGTAACAAGTTGGGAGAGAAGCTAAATGGCACATGTATTTAGTGATAAAATAATTCTCGTCGAGGGAAGGTCTGATAAACTACAATTGTTGACCCTTCTCGATGAATCTCCAGAAATCATTTGTACAAATGGAACGATATCCGATGTAAAATTGGAGGAGCTTTTAAGCCCTTATGATGGCTTGCCGATTTATGCTTTTCTAGATGCCGACAAATCTGGCGAACAAATACGCTCGGTTGTCAGGAAGGAATATCCTGAGGCAATTCACCTCTATACAAATCCTATGTATGGTGAAGTGGCGAATACCCCGGCGAAGGTTTTGGCATCCATATTAAAACGTGTTAATATTAAGGTGAAAAAAGAATTTTTGCCTTAGGATGATGTGTAATGAATGAGTGGACTAAAGAGCAATGGGAAAGCATTAAAGATAACTCTCCACTTTCCTTATTTTATATTTATACCCCTATGTGTGGTACGTGTCAGATTGCAAGCAAGATGATGAACGTCATTAAAGAGATGGTTTCTGATCCAATTGGCCAAGCAAATATTAACTTTCTTGGTGATTTGGCAATAGAACAAGAAATTGAAAGTGTACCTTGCTTATTAATATCTAAAAATGGCAGGGTAGAAAAAAAGATTTATGCGTTTCAATCCGTACCCTATCTATTGGAAACAATAAAAACTATTGACGAAAACAAGATCCTATGATAATATTCGTTGTGTTGAAAAAGTAATTTAATAGTGTCGCTCTTATTGAGAGAGGTGGAGGGAAGTGCCCTACGAAGCCCGGCAACCGTCGCGAAAGTGAAATGGTGCCAAGTCACGCAAAGCTATAGCTTTGAGAAATGAGAGAATGGATGAGTGTTATTTGAAATTGATAACCTACACCCCTTCTGCTCTTTTGCAGAAGGGGTTTTTTAATAGGAAAGGTGGCTAGATTTACATGATTAGTTTAAAGGAAGTTTCGAAAAGATTTATTACAAAGCAAGGAGAAATCGTTGCTGTTGATAATGTAAATCTGGACATACAGCGTGGAGAAATATTTGGGATTATTGGTTATAGCGGAGCCGGTAAAAGTACATTGATCCGCTTATTGAATGGCTTAGAAAAACCTTCTGTCGGCCAAATAGTTGTGAATGGGCAAGAGATTACTTCCATAAATGAGGAGAAGCTCCGTGGCTTCCGACAAAAGGTAAGTATGATCTTCCAGCATTTCAATCTTTTATGGTCGAGAACAGTCGCTGAAAATATAGCATTTCCTCTAGAAATTGCTGGAGTTCCGAAGGACAAAAGAAAAGCCAGAGTAGAGGAGCTTTTGAACCTTGTTGGTCTAGAGGGCAGAGGAGATTCTTATCCTTCACAATTATCTGGTGGGCAAAAGCAGCGTGTAGGAATTGCTAGGGCTTTAGCTAATGGACCAGAGGTATTGCTTTGTGATGAGGCAACATCTGCTCTTGATCCTGAAACGACCGATTCAATACTAGACCTACTTGTCAGCATCAACGAAAAACTAGGATTAACAATTGTATTGATTACACACGAAATGCAAGTTATTCAAAAGATTTGTAACCGAGTAGCTGTTATGGAAAATGGGCGAGTTGTAGAAGAGGGAGATGTGCTAGAGGTTTTCCAAAAGCCACAACAGGCTATTACTAAACGTTTCGTCTCTCAAATTTCTGATTCCAACCAGCCAGTGCAAACGATTCAAAAACTAGTCCAGCTTTATCCAAATGGTAAGCTAGTCAAGCTCGTTTTTGTCGGTGAAACCACAGAGCAGCCAATTCTTTCAAGATTAATCAAACAGTTTGATTTAGAAGTTAATATTGTGCAAGGTAACATCTCTCATACGAAGAGTGGAGCTTTCGGTACACTAATTCTTCAAATCGATGGAAATGACCAAGCCGTGGAGGATGCAATACAATTTATCCACTCGCAAAAAGTAAACACTGAGGTGATCAACAATGATTGAATCGTTATTTCCAAATGTTGATTGGCCTAAAATGTGGGACGCTACTCTAGAAACCCTGTATATGACAGCAGTTTCTACGGTACTCACAGCAATCTTTGGACTAATTTTAGGACTTTTATTATTTTTGACAAGCCCACATCAGGCTTGGGCGAATAAATTGGCAAATTGGTTAACGGGTGCGGTAGTAAATATATTCCGCTCTATCCCATTTATTATATTAATTATTTTATTGATCCCACTTACAACACTGTTGATGGGCTCGATGCGTGGTCCGAATGCTGCTTTCCCAGCATTAGTGATTGGAGCTGCTCCATTTTATGCTCGCATGGTTTTAATTGCTTTACGAGAAATTGATAAAGGCGTTTTAGAGGCTGCAAAATCTATGGGTGCTAAAACCACAACTATTATATGGAAGGTTTTATTGCCTGAATCAATGCCAGCTTTAGTGTCTGGTATAACCGTAACTTGTATTTCACTAGTTGGTTATACAGCTATGGCAGGAATCATTGGAGCGGGAGGATTAGGGAATCTAGCCTTTTTAGATGGTTTCCAACGTGGACGCGGGGATGTCACACTCGTAGCTACTATTTTAATATTAATCATCGTGTTCATTATCCAATGGATTGGTGACATCATTACTACAAAAATAGATAAACGATAAGGGAGAGATTGGGATGAAAAAATTATTGGCTGGAGTTTTATTATCTGTTAGTGCATTAACGCTTGCTGCATGTGGAGACGAGGATAGCGATAAATTAGTTGTTGGTGCATCCAACGTACCGCACGCAGAAATTTTAGAACAGGTAAAACCTATCTTAGAAGAACAAGGTATTGAGCTTCAAATTGAAACCTATCAAGACTATGTACTACCAAATAAAGACCTAGATTCTGGAGATCTAGATGCCAATTATTTTCAACATGCTCCATACTTAGAATCTCAAATGAAAGATTTCGATTATGATTTCGCAAATGCTGGCGGAATCCATATTGAGCCAATTGGTCTTTACTCTAAAAAATACGCTTCTATTGACGAACTTCCTGAGGGCGCAACTATTCTAATGAGTAACTCTGTAGCTGACCATGGACGCGTGTTAGCGATGCTAGAAGCAGAAGGTCTAATTACCCTGGCAGAGGGAATAGATAAAACAACTGCCGAAATTGGAGACATCGTAGATAATCCTAAAAACCTAGAATTTGATCCTAACTACGAAGCGGCCCTAATGGTTCAGTTATATGAAAATGAAGAGGGTGATGCATTATTGATCAACTCCAATTATGCAATCGACGCTGGCCTAAATCCATTAGAAGATGCAATCGCTATTGAAGACTCAGAATCTCCGTATGTTAACCTAATTGCTGTAAAAGCTGGTAACGAGGACGACAAGCGCATCAAAGCACTAGTAGAAGCATTACAATCAGAAGAAATTCAAGACTTTATATTGGAAGAATGGAAAGGTTCAGTTGTTCCAGTAAAATAATAAGATAAGTGAGCAAGCACTTTGTGTGCTTGCTTTTTTTTTGTGATTGAGCGGAGTCAGTGCCCTTAACTGGTTGAGGTTTGTCTCCTAAAAAGATGGAAACCGCTCCTAAACGGGAGAAACTGTCTCCTAAATCAAAGAAAAGCGCTCCTAACTGAGAGCATCGCCCCTAAATTGTTGGAAGTGTCTCCTAAAAAGGTGGAAACCGCTCCTAAACGGGAGAAACTGTCTCCTAAATCAAAGAAAAGCGCTCCTAACTAGAGTGTCGCTCCTAAATTGTTGGAAGTGTCTCCTAAAAAGGTGGAAACCGCTCCTAAAACAGGAGAAACTGTCTCCTAAATCAAAGAAAAGTGCCCCTACCTAAGAGCGTCGCCCCTAAATTGTTGGAAGTGTCTCCTAAAAAGGTGGAAACCGCTCCTAACTCAGAAAATACATCTACTAATCTAAAATTCCAAAATAAGGGTATCTTTATTCTATTCATTTTGCTAATCTGATAGGGAGGTGATGACTATTGATTATAAAAAAATATACTGAATCGCAACAACTGAAAGCAATGAAATTATTATTAAACAGGCTGCCTATGAAGCACCCGCTTTACTCAAAACTCGGCATGGAAATTCAAACAACGATGGCAGGAGATTATGGAGAGGAAATGGTTTATAGAGAATTAGAGAGGATGCATTTACCTTACAATTATTATTTGTTTCATAAAATAATGATTCGTACAGAAAAGTTATTTGAAATTGATTATATTTTATTAACTCCATTTGGTGCAATTGTGCTTGAAGTAAAAAATATTATAGGAGAGCTTGAATTTCAGGTAAATCCTTCTCAATTATTACAAACTAAGGATAATGGAGAGATAAAAAAATATCCTTGTCCCGTTAACCAGTTAAATGAGTACATCTATTTACTATCTAATTTCTTGTCCCAGCATAACCTCTCGATTCCAGTATTCGGAGCAATTATTTTTGCTTCTAAGAATAGCTATGTAAAAACCACCACAAACGAGACAACAATCCTTTATAAGAAAGATCTATATTCGTTCCTTCGAAAACTCCAAAATAAACCCTCGACTGTAACCAATTCTAAGCTCAGCCAGATAAAGAATCTGATCCTAAAATATAATTCCCCATATGAATTTTTTCCTTTAACAAAACATTACTATATAGAACCAAGTGATTTAATCCTGGGAGTCGCATGTGAAAAATGCGGACAAGTTGGGATGAATAAAGTGAAGAATTTCTGGTATTGTGCAGGCTGCCAGTATGTAGACAAATATGCTTTACAAAAATCACTACAACAATATTTTTTATTGTATGACGACTTCATAACAAACAAAACATGCAGAGAGTTTTTACAATTAAAAACTCGATATGAAGCGAATAGATTATTAAGGAAAGCAAACCTAATTAAAATAGGAAACAATAAATCTACAAAATATAAGTGGAAAACTTAATGTATAAATCAATTCCATAATTCTTGTTTATATGAAAAAATACGAACAATCTTTATTATCATTTCATTTCCTCTCTAGGCTGATGCTTTCAGAGGAGTAGCGAAAAGAATTTATCGTCAGCCCTTGCTACAATGTTTAATTGGTAAAGGTTTATTTATGAAATTAACTCGGAAATAAAACTTTTTAAAAATGATTCGTTTCACCCGTTTTTATTTTCGTCTATAATTTGCTTTTTAAAATGCACAAAATATTCTAGAGTGTTTTAGGTTATATAGCATTCGCCCTCATGTGCATGAGGTTAGGATTTGAAGTGGCAGACAAGTCAATAAATAACAGGGTTACGTAAACCAATAGGAAGAAACATATATATGTGACATATGTAGCAATTCCTTTTTTATCGTAGACAATTATCAGAATAAAAAGGATGTTTGAACTTAACATGAGGTGGTATCTAGTGTAGTATAGAAACCATAAAAATTGAAAGGAATGATTTATTATCAGTTCGGAAGAGTTGCCGTATACAGAACAAATGGACCACGCGTTTAGAGGAGTACATGGTTTCGGCTACGATGAATTACGAAATAGTCAAAGATTGAGAGCGAAAGTTGAAAAACGTCGTCAAGCCGATCACGAAAAAAGTATGCAGCTTGCTGCTAAGCTCGATGCTCGTGCTTTCCGAGGTTAATTTAAATATAAGACAAAAATCCATGCAGATTAATCTGTGTGGATTTTTTATTTCTAGGATAAAAGAGTGAAGGAAACGGTATTTATTTTCTGCCTTTTTGAGTTAACACTATGCTGGTAGTGATATGCATTCTCAATTAGATGCTTCTTATTGAAAATGATAGCATCATAAAGTACCATAAATATCAACCTATTTCTTCTATTAAAAATGTTATATATTATCAATGAGAAAGTGTTTCAAAAGATTTGCAAGGGACTTCAGTTTGGGTTAAGATTAGAATGATAATAAATTAGAATGGTTACACATTCATAGTTACTTAATGGAGGTTATTAAATGTCGACTTTAGTTATTAAGGATTTACACGTTGCTATCGACGGTAAAGAGATTTTAAAAGGTGTTAATTTGTCTCTTAACACAAATGAAATTCACGCTATCATGGGTCCAAACGGTACTGGTAAGTCTACTTTGGCTTCAGCTATCATGGGTCATCCTAAATATGAAGTTACTTCTGGTTCTGTAGAACTAGATGGTGAAGATGTATTGGAAATGGAAGTGGATGAGCGCGCACAAGCTGGTTTGTTCCTTGCAATGCAATATCCAAGTGAGATCACTGGAGTAACTAACGCAGACTTCTTACGTTCGGCAATCAACTCTCGCCGTGAAGAAGGGGATGAAATTTCACTTATGAAATTCATCCGCGAATTAGACAGCAAAATGGAATTCTTAGAAATGGACGTTGACATGGCGCAACGCTATTTAAATGAAGGATTCTCAGGTGGAGAGAAAAAACGTAACGAAATTCTTCAGTTAATGATGCTTAAACCTAAATTTGCTATTTTAGATGAAATTGACTCAGGTTTAGATATCGATGCACTTAAAGTTGTATCTAAAGGTATCAATGAAATGCGTGGAGAAGGATTTGGTAGCTTAATCATCACTCACTACCAACGTTTACTTAACTACATCACTCCAGACCATGTACATGTTATGATGCAAGGTCGCGTTGTTAAATCTGGTGGCCCTGAGCTAGCTCAAAAATTAGAAGCTCAAGGTTATGACTGGATTAAAGAAGAATTAGGAATCGAAGACGAGACAGTTGGACAAGAAGCATAAGAAAGGGGACGCATGACATGACGGTTGAAACGAAATTGGCATTAACCGAACAGGATATTCGCTCCTTTTCAGAAGGTCACCAAGAACCAGGCTGGATGACGGAACTTCGTCTTTCTGCTTTAGGTCAAGTGGAAACACTTCCAATGCCAACACCAGATAAAACAAAAATTACAAATTGGAATTTCACTGAATTTCCTGCTCATACTGTAGAAAGCACTACATTTTCTTCATTGGATGAACTTCCTGAAGAGGTGCAAGCACTTGTTCATGCAGACGAGCAAAAAAATATATATATTCAACATAACAACACACCAGCTTACTTATCAGTTACGGATAATTTAAAAGCTCAAGGTGTTATCATTACAGATATTTATACTGCAGCGCGTGAACATAGCGAGCTAGTACAAAAATATTTCATGACTGATGGAGTCAAAGTTAATGAACACAAATTAACTGCCCTTCATGCTGCATTATTAAACGGTGGGGTATTTGTATACGTACCGAAAAATGTAGTAATTGAAGAACCTGTTCAAGTAATTTACTTACATGATAACGAAACTGCTTCTTTATTCAATCACACATTGCTTGTGGCGGATGAAAACAGTTCAGTAACCTATGTGGAGAATTATTTGTCTACAGTTGAAAAAACGAACGGTCTAGCAAACATTATTTCAGAAGTAATTGTGAAGGATAATGCGAAAGTTACTTTTGGAACAGTGGACGTTCTTGCAGAAGGATTTACTACTTATGTTAACCGTCGTGGTGTAACTAGTCGTGATGCTGTAATCGAATGGGCACTTGGAATGATGAATGACAGTGATACTATTTCTGAAAATGTCACTCACTTAGTTGGGGATAACTCAGAAGGTCATGTGAAAATGGTTGTTGTAGGTCGCGGAAATCAAAAACAAAACTTTACAACAAAAGTTATTCACTGGGGTAAACATACAGAAGGACAAATTCTTAAGCATGGTGTTATGAAAGATGCTGCTTCTTCTATTTTCAACGGTATCGGTAAAATCGAATTCGGTGCTACAAAAGCAAACGCTGAACAAGAATCTCGTGTTCTGATGTTAAGTGAAAAAGCTCGCGGAGATGCTAACCCGATTTTATTAATCGACGAGGACGATGTAACAGCAGGTCATGCAGCATCTGTTGGACGCGTTGATCCCCTTCAGCTGTACTACTTGATGAGTCGTGGTATTTCTAAACAAAATGCAGAGCGTCTTGTAATTCATGGATTCCTTGCACCAGTAGTAAATGAACTACCAATCGAAGGCGTGAAGAAACAGCTGACGGAGGTAATTGAAAGGAAAGTTCGCTAATGCTCAATACAAAAGAGATTCGAAGCTATTTTCCAATTCTTAACCAAGAAGTTAATGGTCATCCACTTGTATATTTAGATAGCGGCGCTACTTCTCAGAAGCCAATTCAAGTAATTGAAGCTATTAAAAAGTACTACGAATTTGATAATTCAAACGTTCACCGTGGTGTTCATACACTTGGTAACCGTGCAACGGAAAGTTATGAAGGTGCACGCGAAAAGGTTCGTGAGTTTATCAATGCGAAATCTACTAAAGAAGTAATTTTCACTCGTGGAACAACAACTGGTATTAATACCGTTGCAAAAAGCTATGGCCTTGCAAACGTAAAAGAAGGCGATGAAATTGTAATCACGTATATGGAGCATCATTCCAATATTATTCCTTGGCAGCAATTAGCGAAGGAAACTGGAGCTACGCTTAAATATATTGACTTAGAAGAAGATGGTACACTATCTTTGGAAAAAGTCCGTGAAACAATTACAGAGAAAACTAAAATAGTATCTGTCGTGTACGTATCAAATGTATTAGGCACGATGAATCCTATTAAAGAAATTACAAAAATTGCACATGAACATGGAGCTGTTATGGTAGTGGATGGAGCACAGGCTGCTCCTCACTTAAAGCTCGATGTGCAAGATTTAGATTGTGATTTCCTAGCATTCTCTGGACACAAAATGTGTGGTCCAACCGGTATCGGGGTTCTTTACGGAAAAGAGGCACTACTTGATGCAATGGAGCCGATTGAGTTCGGTGGAGAAATGATCGATTTTGTTGGCTTGCAAGAATCAACATGGAAGGAGCTACCTTGGAAGTTTGAAGGTGGAACTCCAATCATTGCTGGAGCAATCGGTTTAGCTGCTGCAATTGATTTCCTAGAAGAAATCGGTTTATCAGAGATTGAAAAACATGAGCATGAGCTTGCGGCTTATGCCATGGACAAAATGTCAACAATTGAAGGCTTAACTATTTACGGACCACAAGATCCGTCGAAACGAGCTGGAATTGTAACATTTAATTTAGATGAAGTACATCCTCACGATGTCGCAACAGTCCTAGATATGAATGGTATTGCTATTCGTGCAGGACATCACTGTGCGCAGCCACTCATGAAGTGGTTAAAAGCTACTGCAACTGCTAGAGCAAGCTTCTACGTTTATAACTCTGAAGAAGATGTAGATCTTCTCGTTGCCGGCCTACGCACTGCTAAGGAGTATTTTGGAGATGTCTTCTAATTTAGACCAATTATATCGCCAGGTCATTATGGACCATTACAAAAATCCTCGCAATAAAGGTAGTATTGAGGATGGCGCGTTGACAATAGATATGAATAACCCGACCTGCGGAGATCGCATTCACTTGACTATTCAAGTGGAAGGCGGCGTTGTACAAGATGCAAAATTTGATGGAGAAGGATGTTCCATCTCTATGTCTTCTGCATCCATGATGACGCAAGCGATCAAAGGAAGAAATATAGATGAGGCGCTACAGCTTTCCCATATCTTTTCGGATATGATGCTTGGAAAAGAATATGACGACTCTATTGACCTTGGAGATATCGAGGCATTAAATGGCGTATCCAAATTCCCAGCACGTATCAAATGTGCAACTCTTGCATGGAAAGCAATGGAAAAAGGCGTTTCAGAGGAAAAGAAATAATAATAGAACGGAGGAAATACGATGGCAAAAAAAATGCCTGAAATTGGTGATTACAAATATGGCTTCCACGATAAAGACGTATCCATTTTCCGTTCAAAACGTGGTTTAACGAAAGAAATCGTTGAAGAAATTTCCCGTATGAAGAATGAACCACAATGGATGTTAGACTATCGCTTAAAAGCATTAGAAATTTTCTACTCTAAACCAATGCCACAATGGGGTGGAGATCTAGGTTCATTAAATTTCGATGAAATCACTTATTATGTAAAACCATCAGAACAAACAGAAAAATCATGGGATGAAGTACCTGAAGAAATTAAAGCTACTTTTGATAAATTAGGTATTCCTGAAGCAGAACAAAAATACCTTGCAGGTGTTTCTGCACAGTATGAATCTGAGGTTGTTTACCACAACATGAAGCAAGAACTTGAAGATATGGGAATTGTATTTAAAGATACAGACTCTGCACTTCGTGAAAATGAAGACATCTTCAAAAAACACTGGGGTACAGTAATCCCTTCTTCTGACAACAAATTCTCTGCTCTTAACTCAGCAGTTTGGTCAGGCGGATCATTTATCTATGTACCACCAGGTGTAAAAGTGGATACTCCACTTCAAGCATACTTCCGTATTAACTCAGAAAACATGGGGCAATTCGAACGTACGCTTATCATTGTAGATGAAGGCGCTTCTGTACATTATGTTGAAGGATGTACAGCTCCTGTTTACACAACTAACTCACTTCACAGTGCGGTAGTTGAAATCATCATCAAAAAAGACGCTTATTGCCGTTACACAACAATCCAAAACTGGGCAAACAACGTGTATAACTTAGTTACAAAACGTGCTGTTTGTGATGCTAACGCAACGATGGAATGGATTGATGGTAACATCGGTTCTAAGCTTACTATGAAATATCCAGCTGTTATCCTTAAAGGTGAGGGTGCACGTGGTATGACTCTTTCTATCGCTATCGCTGGTAAAGGTCAACACCAAGATGCTGGTGCTAAAATGATGCATTTAGCTCCAAATACTTCTTCTACGATTGTTTCGAAATCTATTTCTAAACAAGGTGGTAAAGTAACATACCGTGGTATCGTTCATTTTGGACGTAAAGCTACTGGAGCTCGTGCTAATATCGAATGTGATACATTAATCATGGATAATCAGTCTACTTCTGATACAATCCCATACAACGAAATCTTGAACGATAACATTTCTCTAGAGCATGAAGCGAAAGTTTCTAAAGTATCAGAGGAACAGTTATTCTACTTGATGAGTCGTGGACTAAGCGAAGAAGAAGCAACTGAAATGATCGTAATGGGCTTCATCGAGCCATTCACAAAAGAACTTCCAATGGAATATGCGGTAGAAATGAACCGTCTCATCAAGTTCGAGATGGAAGGATCTATCGGTTAATATTTTATTAACTTTGATTCAATAATAAATGTATAATGAAAATTAATCGAACCAATATTGGATCGATGTGAATTTTCCTAAAGTGTAGGAGGCGAACTTTTAAGTTCGTCTTCTTTTTTTTATTTAAAATGGGGAAATATTATAGCTACCTTAAAGAGGTTAATTATATTTCATTAAATTGTATAATTATGGAATTAAATATATAATATATTTAGGCAAGTTAAATCTTTGTTGATTGGAACAACAGTCGGCGACTCGTACTCTTAAAAGTTGAATATAAAAGTGAGAAACAAATTGACGTTATTACAAAGAGAGAATAAGAAATTAATAAAACGCAGATTAAAAAAGATGAGGTGAAAAAAATCATTAAGCCAACTAAATTTAATGAAGAAACTTGTTTAGCACTTGCGATAAAACTTCTGATAAAAATAGGTGAGCTGAAAATGTATGAAGTTATAATTCAAAGGTTTATCAGTGATCGAAATTATGAAAATTTGTATAAGTTGCTATTAAGATGTCAGCATAAAGAACGTTATAAAAAACTATTAGAAAATCCGTATTGGAGAATGCCGAAAAACTTTGATGCCAAAAAATGTTTGGCACAGACATTATCACATTTACTTGAAGTAGGAGAATTGGAACACAATGAGACGGTAAATATTATTACAAATGAAAGTTATCCAGGTGTATATAAACTTTTAGACAGACAAATTCAAAGACGCATTTAGATATTTTACATATTTTCTAAGGTAAATTATTAATAGGAGGAAGAATAAAAGGTGGAGAACTACAGTAAAATTCTCAAAGAAATAACTCAATCATCTATCAATCATGGGTTTAGGAAGTTATCAAAATCTAAAGTAGACGAGAATTTAATATATGGTGATATACCGCAGGATTATAGAGATTTTTTAATGGAAGTAGGGTTTGGATCTGTAGCTGATGGATATTTTATGTTCTATGGTGGATTAATTGAAGCAGAAGAAATATATGATGTAGCCAATAATCCTGAAATAAAAAAGGTTTTATTATTCGGAGACAACTTTTCAGGTGATGCGATTGGATTTTTGCCTACGGAGAATTGGTCAATTGTTGAAATTTGGCACGAGGACTTAACAATTTTCCCAAGAGAAGAAAAGACCTTTTTAGAATTTGCAAGAAAGGTTTTCGCAAAGGAAATTTAAATTTTAGGAACAACCACTAAAAAAATATTTTGTCTATATAAAAGCTCCAGCAATGGCATGTAAATTACAACATCCGAGTAAGTGTCAAGAAATAGGTAACAGGGTAAAGATATTTAGCAACAGGAGGGGACTCAGGCAGTGAGAAGTAAGATTCTCGCAACACTTTGGGACTTTTCCGCAATGCTTTGGCTGGTTACTGCAACACTTGGGGGCTGTCTCGCAACAGTTGTCTCGCTCTGCGCAACACTTTCCCTGATATCCGCAACACTTTGTTTTCTCGCAACGCTTTGGCCGATTACTGCAACACTTTGGGGCTGTCTCGCAACAGTTGTCTCGCTCTGCGCAACACTTCCCCCTGATATCCGCAACACTTTATTTTCTCGCAATGCTTTGGCTGGTTACTGCAACACTTGGGGGCTGTCTCGCAACAGTTGTCTCGCTCTGCGCAACACTTTCACTGATATCCGCAACACTTTGTTTTCTCGCAACGCTTTGGCCGATTACTGCAACACTTCCTCGCTTCATGCAACACTTTTTTCAAAACACTTCACCTGCTGCCCACAAAACTTATTTAATAATTGTTAGAAAAGTGGATGTTTGGTCTATTTTTTTGTCTGATTGGTTAGGGAAATGATATGATACTAAGTATTAATAAAGAGGTGGTTTGATGATTAAGATTGGTTTAACTGGTTGGGGGGATCACCCAGATTTATACGTTTCGTCGCCTAAGGAGAAACTGCAAGATTATAGTGCACATTTTCCAATTGTAGAGCTTGATGCGTCCTTTTATGCGATTCAACCACAACGGAATATAGAAAAATGGATCCGAGAGACACCTGATAATTTTCAATTTATCGTAAAGGCCTATCAAGGAATAACGGGTCATCTCAGAGGAGAAAACCCTTTTAAAACGTCAGAGGAAATGTTTGAGAGCTACCGACAGATGCTTCGTCCTCTGAAGGAGGCGGGGAAGCTGGCGGTGGTACTTGTTCAATTTCCGCCTTGGTTTCAGTGTGAGAAGGACAATGTTCAATATATGAGGAGAATACGGGAAGAGCTAAAGGATTTTGAGGTGGTAATCGAGTTTCGCCATCAATCCTGGTATCTTCCAGAATATAAGGAGTCGACTATCCAATTTTTGAAGGAAAATAATTTTCATCATAGCGTTTGTGATGAGCCGCAAAATGGGGAAGGGAGTATACCTGTAGTTCCGATTGCAACTTCTGATAAAGTATTGGTTCGTCTTCACGGCAGAAACTTTTACGGATGGAAGAATCCTGGGAACAATGAAAAGTGGAGAGAGGTCCGCTATTTATATGATTATAATGAACAGGAGCTCCAATATATTCAACAGATATGTCAAACTCTATCAAAGCAGGCTTCGGAGGTGCTTGTGTTATTTAATAACAATTCAGGCGGTCATGCGGCTAAAAATGCTAAATCCTTTCAACACATGTTAGATATTGAATTTGACGGACTTGCTCCAAAGCAACTAAATCTTTTCGAAGGAGAATTTTAAATGGAGTGGTTTTTATTAGTGCTTAGCGGTCTTTTTTCCGGGGTGATAGGTGCCTTGGTAGGGCTAGGAGGCGGCGTTATTTTAGTGCCCGCAGTACTTTTTCTTGGTACTACGCTTGATTTGATACCAAATATTACACCACAAAGTGTGGTGGGTCTTTCGGTTGTCATGATGATCTTTATTGGCCTGTCTTCTACTCTATCCTATATGAAGTCTAAAACAGTAGATTTTAGAAGTGGATTTATATTTTTTATTGGCAGTATTCCGGGTACTATTTTAGGTGCTTGGGTTAATAAAGGATTAGACCTCCCATCATTTAACCTATACTTTGGTATATTACTCGTTGTCCTATCTATTCTATTGCTTGTTCGTAAGTATTTGAAGCCAGTTCAATGGTTTGTTAATCACGGTAAGCAGCGGACGTTTGAGGATGGAGAAAATACATATGTATATGGTTTTCCGATTTGGTTTGCCGTTTCCTTAACGTTTGTAATTGGCTTTGCCTCAGGGTTATTTGGAATCGGTGGAGGATCGATGATTGTACCTGCTATGATTTTGTTATTTCTTTTTCCTCCACATGTTGCAGTGGGTACTTCCATGTTTATGGTGTTTTTATCGTCTATTGTCAATTCGGCAACCCATATATCATTAGGAAATGTTCCATGGCTATATACCATACCCGTTATCCCTGCTGCATATATTGGTGCTAAGATCGGTGCAAAGCTGAACAAAAAGTTGAACTCGGAAACACTAGTAACTGCCTTACGGATAGTGTTACTGTTACTTGGAATCCGCTCCATTATTGATGGGCTATTTTAAAAGAAAATTATAAAATGGTTAAAACATATGAAAGAGGTGGAGAGGGTGAAAGAGACGATTTATATTTATCATACAAATGACTTGCACAGTCATTTGGAAAATTGGCCTTCAATCCATCACTTTCTTTCAAATAAAAGAAAGATGCATGAAAAGAAGGATTCCTATCTTATTTTAGATATCGGGGATCACGTGGATCGCTCCAATATTTATACAGAAGGAACTCTGGGGAAGGGCAATGTAAAGCTTTTAAACGAGGCAAAGTATGACTATGTGACAATTGGTAATAACGAAGGGATAACGCTTAGTCATGAGGAATTAGACTCTTTATATACAGAAGCAAATTTTGAAGTAATTGTTTCAAATTTTACTAACTTGGATGGAGAGATTCCTAATTGGGTAAAGCCTTACAAAATTCATCAAACCCCCTCTGGCATTAAAATTGGAATTGTTGCTGCCACTGCAGATTATGGCGTTTACTATGAAAAACTTGGTTGGCATGTACAGGACCCTATACCACGATTAAAAAATGTGTGTAAGGAAATTTCCTCACAAGTAGATATTCTAATATGTATGTCACATTTGGGAAAATCACAGGATGAAATTCTGATTGAACAAATACCCTCATTGGATCTTATTTTAGGCGCTCACACCCATCATTTGTTCGAGGAGGGGAAATGGTTAGGGAACACTTTGCAGGCTGCTACAGGCAAATTTGGTATGTATATTGGACGTGTAATATTAGAGTTTGATCATATTAGCAAGAAGATTGTTTCTAAAGAGGCTAAGGTATATCCGACCGACGAGCTACCCGTACCTGAATATGCAAGCCAACTCCAAATGCGTTGGGAGTATGAAGGAAAAGCCCAGCTTTCTCATACTGTATTTAATAATCCAGTAAAGCTTGAAAAAGAATGGTTTCATGAATCTGAGCTCGCTAAATTTTTTGGGAAAGGGTTGCTCGAATATACAGGTGCTGATTGTGCAATGTTCCCAGCGGGTATATTTTTAAAAGATTTACCGGAGGGACCTGTAACTGCAGGAGACTTACATCAATGTCTTCCTCATCCTATTAATCCTTGTATCATTACATTAAGTGGAGCAGATTTACTAGAGATCATTGAGCAATCAAAAAATGATAAATGGCCTCACCTCGAGGTAAAAGGATTAGGCTTTCGTGGTAAATTCTTAGGTAATGTGTTATTTGAACAAATAGTTGAAAGAGAAGATGGTGTTATCTTAATACAGGGAAGTCCGTTAATTATTCAGGACACCTACCGGCTGGCAACTTTGGATATGTTCACATTTGGATATTTCTTTCCTTCCTTTAAAACAGCAAAAAAACAATATATTATGCCAGAAACAATTCGAGACGTTGTGAAATGGTACGGAATAAAGGAAGAGCATAAGTGCAGGGCATAAAAGACCTTCTTGTTACATAAAAGTAATGAGGAGGTTTTTTCGTTGTTTTATCGAAAAAAGAAGAAACGTTATATATTTTTTAGCACTCAACGTAAATTAGCTATCTTTTTGACATGCTTTCTATTGTCGGTAGCTTGGGTGTTTTATTACATAAATGCCCAACTGACTCCAACTTATTTAGATTATGCAGAAGTACAAACTAATAAGATTGCCTCTATGGTAATTAGTAAAGCGATTAATTCACGTACGGCAAATGTGTTAGACGTAAACGATATTATTGAAGAAGTTCCTTCAGATAGTAAAAATATGGTGACGACTAAGTTTAATACGGAGATTATCAACCGAGTACTTTCTGATACAAATAGTTTAGTGCAATCTCATTTGGAGCAGGCAGAAAAAGGTAATCTTTCTAGCCTTCCCTACTTGGATGATATTGAATATGATAAGCATACGATGGAAGATCAAGGTGGGGTAGTATTCTTTGTGCCGATGGGGCAGGCTACAAATATACCTCTAATCGGAAACTTAGGGCCGAAAATTCCAATTCGTTTCCATGTAATAGGTAATGTTCAGTCCAATGTAGTGCCTACCATAACAGAGTTTGGAATAAATAATGCTTATGTAGAAATTAGTATTCATATTAAAGTAAATGTACAAATCATTGTACCGCTGGCAAGTAAGATGAGTGTAGTTGAACAAAATATCCCTGTTGCAATGGGCTTAGTACAGGGTCAGGTGCCTCATATTTACACCGGAGGAGATGGGTCTGCTGCTCCATCAGTAGAGGTGCCAATACCATTGCCGAAAGATTAAAAAAAAGGCGTTTTTTATAAAACCCTGTTAGAATAGAAAGAAATGAATAATGAATAGGTAGAGGCTGCGAGGCTTAAGAGTAATTTACAGGAGGTTGACACCGTTGATCGTAGATGAAAGGAAGCTTTGCCGAAGCTAAGTATTGATAGTCATAAGATATTTAGTTGGGGTTATTTTGAACAAAAATAACACTGTCATTTATACGCCAGTATAGATGGGGAGCTACAAATGAAGTAAGTATTTAGCTTATATTTCATAATCAAGCCAACCTATATATATTTATAGGTTGGCTTTTCGATTTTTAAGGAGGAACAGTTTTGGAGAATACTATTTTTTCGTTAGTGCCACCATTATTGGCAATTATTATGGTTTTAGTGACTAAAAGAGTTTTACTTTCATTGGGAGCGGGGATTCTTTCCGCCGCATTACTTGTAGAGAATTTTAACCCAGTACAATCTTTTCTTTTATTATGGGACTCATTTAAAGTATCCTTTTGGGATGGTGGGTTAAACGTATATAACATATATATTTTAGCTTTTATATTATTATTAGGAGTAGTAACAGCTTTCGTTAGTCTTTCCGGTGGTAGCACAGCATTTGCTGCTTGGGCTATCAAAAGAATCAAAACAAAAAGAGGATCTAAACTTTTAACTGCTTTTTTGGGGATTATCATTTTTGTGGATGATTATTTTAATGCATTAGCAGTTGGACAAATCGCAAGACCAATTACAGACTCTCACAAGGTTTCTCGTGCAAAGCTTGCTTATTTTATCGATTCCACCTCTGCACCGGTTTGTGTAGTGTCTCCAGTCTCTAGCTGGGGAGCTTTCCTAATCAGTCAGCTAGGAGTGATTTTTGCTACACATGCGGTGACTGATTATACACCGCTGGAGGCATTTGTGTTAATGGCACCGATGAACTTCTATGTAATCGCGACATTAGCATTGGTCTTTTTTACAGCATGGACTGACTTTGATTTGTTTGAGATGAAAAAGCATGAAAGACGAGCGATGGATACAGGCGTACTTTTTGACCCGGAGAAAACAAATCCTGGAGATTTAGAGGGTGATTTCCCGGAAAATAATTATGGTAAGGTGATTGATTTATTACTTCCTATTATTTCTTTAGTGGTTGTCACTTTAGGAAGTATGTTTTGGACAGGTTATAGCCTTTCAGGAAAAATTTTAGACATCTTTATAATCTTTGAACATACAGATGTACCTCTTTCGTTATTTATAGGGGGACTGACAGCTAGTATAATCGCAATGATTTTATATATGCGCCAATTTAAAACGAACCCAGAGGCAAACATGACTTACGTGTGGAAAGCAATATGGACAGGTGTTAAATCTATGCTTCCAGCTATTTTGATATTAGTGTTTGCTTGGTCGTTGTCTTATTTAATCACAGCTTTAGAAACTGGAGCATTTTTAGCTACTTTAGTTACGGAAAACAATGTACCAGTAGGTGTGATACCTGTATTAATGTTTGTGTTAACAGCATTTATGGCTTTTGCAACTGGATCATCTTGGGGTTCTTTTGGTATCTTACTTCCTATTGGAGCGAGTATCATCATGGCGATTGAGCCTCAATTATTGCTTCCAGTCTTAGCTGCTGTTTTAGCAGGAGCAGTTTTTGGAGACCATTGCTCACCAATCTCCGATACGACCATTATGTCTGCAACAGGAGCAGGTGTTAATGTAATTGACCACGTAATGACTCAGCTGCCCTATGCTATTATTAGCGCAATTATTGCAGCAGTAGGTTACTTGGTACTAGGCTTAACAAGCTCTGTCATGATAGGGTTATTAACAGTTATAATTATAATTATTTTGTTATTTGCCTTTTGGTCGATTAGAAGCAAAAGAGTGGTTCAATAGTTCTGCCCGTTGATTTTAGAAGGTTGTTTGAATTCTAATAATATGGTACATTGACATCAGTAAAGTCAGATTAATGGGAATGGGGTATGGAATCGTGACAGCGTGTAAACCGCCAAAAGAACAGCATGAACGCAAGCCTGACTGGCTAAAAATAAAGTTAAATACCAATGAGGATTACAAAGGCTTAAAAAAATTAATGCGTGAAAATAATTTAAATACAGTTTGTGAAGAAGCAAGATGTCCAAACATTCATGAATGCTGGGGATCGCGACGTACTGCGACATTCATGATTTTAGGAGCTGTGTGTACAAGAGCTTGTCGTTTTTGTGCTGTAAAAACAGGTCTTCCTAACGAGTTAGACTTAGCAGAACCAGAACGAGTAGCAGATTCAGTTGTCATTATGAATCTAAAACACGTAGTTGTAACAGCGGTAGCCCGTGATGATTTAAAGGATGGTGGTTCGGAGGTCTTTGCAGAGACAATTCGAGCAATTCGTCGAAAAAATCCTTTTACAACTATTGAAGTATTGCCTTCAGATATGGGTGGTATTGAGCAAAACATTCGTAATATAATGGATGCTAAGCCGGATATTCTAAATCATAATATTGAAACAGTACGACGTTTAACTCCAAGGGTTAGAGCGCGTGCTCAATATGACCGATCTTTAGAATTATTAAAACGTGCCAAGGAAATGCAACCGACTATTCCTACGAAGTCTTCGTTAATGCTAGGTCTAGGGGAAACATTTGAAGAAATTATCGAGGTTATGGACGACTTACGTGCTCACGATGTAGATATCATGACTATTGGGCAGTACTTACAACCAACAAAGAAACACCTTAAAGTACAAAAATATTATTCACCAGCTGAGTTTGGAGAATTACGTAAAATTGCCATGAGCAAGGGCTTCTCTCATTGTGAGGCAGGACCACTTGTAAGAAGTAGTTACCATGCGGATGAACAGGTAAATGCAGCAGCGAAGCAACGACAACTGCAAGGTGAGGAATTACTAGCTATTCAAAATAGCTAATGGATGGTGAGCGAATGATTATTGCTGAAGGTTTCACTTATGAAGTGATTGAGGATTTTCGAGAGGCTTTTAAAGAAGAAGCATTTATAGAGCGTTATAGTGAGATTTTAACGAAGTATGATTATATAATGGGCGACTGGGGCTACGGTCAGCTTCGTCTAAAGGGCTTTTTCGAGGATCGAAATCATAAAGCAACATTTGATACGAAAATTAGCACTATGAAGGATTACTTATACGAGTATTGTAACTTTGGTTGTGCTTACTTTATTGTTAAAAAAACAGGGGTAGCACCAAAAACAGTTCCACTCGAATTAGTAAAAGATAAGAAAGAAAACCTTGAGCAAGATCAGTTATGATCTGCTCAAGGTTTTTCTTTTTGTAAAAATCTATACACTATTCTACTTTAGCTCAGTAATTCTCTTAGATAATCTCTTAGCTCCGTTGCTTCAGCTTCAGATCTATTAAAAACATGCTCTAAGTAGCCTGGTTCTTCCACATCATCCGACCCAATAATAGCTGATCGATTGTATTGAATGTCCATCACAAGTACCTTACCGAAAAATCGAGAACTCTGGACAATTGCTAAATCATATCGCTGGCTTTCTCCAGTAAATCCAACGAATCTTGTTTTTGTATCTTCGACGTCATCATACAAGAAAAATCGTTCCACCCTTGACACTCCTTCCTTACCTATGAATTATGGTACTATAGAATAGAACTATATATCAACTGACCAAGAATTAGGAGGCTGTACAATGTATTTTGTGGACCGTAAAAGTATTGCAATGACATTGAAGCATATGAGAGAATTGCTTGACTTAATAGATAGTAAAAAAGATTGGAATGAAAATAGTATAACGAAGCTTGCATTAGAGCGAGTGGGACAAAATATGATTGAGTCCATTATAGATGTAGGTAACTCAATGATTGATGGCTTCATCATGAGAGATCCAGGTGGCTATGATGACATAATTGATATTTTGACTGATGAGAAAGTAATTACAGCAGAAATGGATGCGCCTTTAAAAGCTGTTATTGAAATGAGAAAAGAGCTTGTGAGACATTTCTTTTCCGTAGACCATAAGCAATTAGAAAGTGTTCTAGTGAAAAATCTCCCTTATTTACAACAGTTCCCAGAAAGAGTAGAAAATTATTTAATCAATGAGCTTGGGCCAGTTTCAGCATTTTTACCGGAGGACTCCGATGTCCGCCTATAAAGGATACTTTTTAGATTTAGATGGAACTGTATATAAGGGGCTAACGCCAATTCAGGAATCTGTAGATTTTGTACATTATTTGCAAAACAATGGAATCGAACCTTTTTTCGTTACTAACAACTCTTCTATGACTCAAAAGCAGCTACAAGCGAAGCTAGCGAAGATGGACATACATACTACTGAGGAGCAAATTATCTCTTCATCGATTGCAGCTGCTAATTACATTGCCGAGCATTATCCTGCAAAAAGCGTTTTTATGATCGGAGAGAAGGGCTTGGAGGATGCATTATGTTCTGTAGGAATTGAGCCAACGGATGACTTGGCAGAGGTTGTTGTCATGGGAATAGACCATAAAGTCAATTACGAAAAGCTCGCACAAGCTTGTTTGTCAATTAGGGCTGGAGCGGCGTTTATCTCTACAAATAGCGACCACGCTTTCCCAAGTGAAAGAGGCTATCTTCCAGGGAATGGAGCGTTCACCAAATTAGTAGAGCATTCTACAGGTGTTGAACCTATTTTTACTGGAAAGCCGCAACCGTTTATGCTTGAGTTTATTCAAAAAAAGTATGGGTTTAAAAAAGCAGAGATGGTGATGATTGGAGACAATTATCAAACAGACATATTAACCGGGATTCACATGGGAATTGATACTGCTCACGTCAATACTGGAGTTAATAGAACGGAAGAAGTTCAAATGTTCCTTCAAAAACCGACTCATTTTTTAGAAACTTTACATGACTGGATAAAATAAAACACCATTCATTGTTTGGAAGAACAATATAATAACTGTATTAAATAAGGTATTCCTGTTGAGCTTAGAACAGAGAATACCTTATTTCTTTTTCTCACTCATAAATGGAGTAATGCTATTTATGGAATGAATGTATGAAATTGATTTAATAGATTAAAATATATAAAAGGTATCGAGAGAATATCTTCTCGATACCTTTTAAAATAATGGATTTTCTTCAATGTATTTATATATTTTGGCTACAAGATCTTCGGAAGATTCACCCTCTACCACATCACCGTTCACTATGGCGAAAAGTGTTTCGGAACATAGGGAACAATAGCTAAGACAGCCATATTCTAGCACATCTAAATCAGGATCCTGTTCTAATATATCAAAAGCTTCTTGTGAACCATTTGCAAGGTTGCTTATACAAAATTCAACCATTGGATTCATAGCTGTCACCTCACTACATCGTCATGCTACTCTATTTTTTTATAAAGGTCAATTGTGAAGTTTTATTGTGAAATGTGTCACAATCATTTATAATTTGAGGAGACATTGAAACAAAAGGGAGAATATTTATGCGAAAATTAGTATTGTTAGGTGGAGGATATGGGAATATGCGCGTATTACTACGCCTATTACCAAATAATTTGCCAGATGATGTAGAACTCACATTAATAGACCGTACACCATTTCATAGTTTAAAAACAGAATTTTACGCGTTGGCAGCAGGCACATCATCTGATCATGAAATTAGAGTGGCTTTTCCAGAGAGTGACAAGTTAAAAATTACTTATGGAGAAATTGAGAAAATTGATGTAGAAAATAAACAAGTAATTCTACAAGATGAAAAAATAATTCCATACGATGATTTAGTAATTGGACTTGGCTGCGAAGATAAGTATCATAATGTTCCAGGAGCGGATGAATTTACTTATAGCATTCAAACAATTGGGCGCTCTAGAGACACATACAATAAGATTGGTGGATTACCAGCAGGTTCTGTTGTAGGAATCGTGGGGGCAGGTCTAAGTGGAATCGAGCTTGCGAGTGAGCTTCGTGAAAGTAGACCAGATTTAAAAATTAAATTATTTGACCGTAGCCCTCGAGTATTAAGAGACTTTCCAGAACGCTTAAGTAATTTTGTACAAAAATGGTTTGATACAAATGATGTAGACGTGATAAGCAATTCGAATATCACAAAAGTGGAACCAAACAAATTATATAATCATGATGAAATAATTCCGGTAGATGTTGTAGTTTGGACAGCCGGTATTCAGCCAGCTGCTCCTGTTCGTGCTTTACCTGGAGAGAAAGACAAAACTGGTCGCATCATCCTTACTCAATATCATGATCTACCAAGTTACGATAATGTCTTTGTAGTTGGTGATTGTGCATCCTTGCCGTTTGCTCCAAGTGCACAGCTAGCAGAGGAACAGGCAGAGCAGATTGTGAAAGTACTGCAAGCACGCTGGAAGGGTCAGCCACTACCAGAAAAAATGCCAGATATTAAGCTTAAAGGCTTTATGGGATCTCTAGGTAAAAAGCAAGGCTTTGCTTATTTGGCAGATATCTCTGTTACTGGACGTATTGCAAGATTGATGAAATCAGGTTTACTTTGGATGTATAAACGCCATAACGGATAAATTAAAAAAGCTTGGAAACGTGGAGTTAAACGCGTTCCCAAGCTTTTTATTTTTTTATAAAATGCTTTCTCTGGGAAAAAGCATTTTACTTAATAAGCTTATTTGAGTACTTTTTGAAATGATACTTAACGTTATTCTGCTATATAACCGTACTTTTCGAGGGCAGAGAATACAGGCTTTAACTGAATATAACCTTCCCCTATAACTTCCTCGTTTATCATTATTAATGGGTAGAAAAACTCATCATTTGCAATTTGATTGGCAATTGACAGTTGTTTTTCGTCTTCTATTGGCTTTTCTATATCAATATATAAAAATGTTATTTGATGTCCAGGAAATTTTCTGGTAATTGCAGCTTCTAACCATTCATACGTGTCCTTAGAAGAAGGAGCATTCACACAGCTTGCACATACTATATCGGCACCGTAAATTTCAACAGTGAGTTTTTCTTGTGCCATAAAATACTTGTCCCCTTTAACTTATATATTATTTTACCCATCTATATTATAAAGGGGATACGGAAATACTGTCAAAAAGCGAATATCCTTTAAATGATAGAGTTTTAATATGATAGCTTTAGTCATGATTGTTTCATGCACTAACGGTTGTTGATTTAGTTAGTCTGAAAGTCCAGGAATGCAAATCAACTAAAAGGTGGTAATACGAAGAAAGCCTCTACGTCGAATTTTTATGATACAATACTAATCAAATAGAATAATTTCCTTCGGGGTAGGGTGAAATTCCCAATCGACGGTGTTGAGATTATATCTCTAAGCCCGTGAGCCGCTTTTAGTGTGCAGGATTTGGTGCGAGTCCAAAGCCGACAGTTATAGTCTGGATGGGAGAAGGAGTAAGCAAAACATTTTAAAATGGCAATTTTAAAATGTATTTTTTGCTATGCACTTTCATCCCATCACAACCGTGTTGGGAATTTTTTTATTTTATAACAATTTTATATTATTCCTTCGGGGTCGGGTGAAATTCCCAATCGACGGTGTTGAGATTGTATCTCTAAGCCCGTGAGCCACTTTTAGTGTGCAGGATTTGGTGCAAGTCCAAAGCCGACAGTTATAGTCTGGATGGGAGAAGGAAGCAACGCAAGTAGACTTTTGAAAATACATATTCACTAGTCTTATTTGACGAAGCCAAATTTACCTCTCATCGAAACTCCGACAAAAAATGTTCGGGGTTTTTTATTTTGAGAAAGAGGTGACGAAGATGTTTACAGGGATTGTTGAGGAGCTAGGGACAGTTCAGCAGATGAATATGTCTACTCAATCGATGGAAATTTCCATTGGAGCTAGCAAAATTTTAGAAGATGTACAGCTTGGCGATAGCATTGCTGTAAATGGTGTGTGTCTAACTGTTAAAAAGTTTGCGAATGATCTGTTTGTGGCAGATGTGATGCCTGAAACGGTTAAATCGACAAGCTTACAGCAACTTAAAAAAGGTTCAACAGTGAATTTAGAAAGAGCAATATCCGCGAATGGCAGATTCGGAGGTCATATTGTTTCTGGACATGTCGATGGTGTTGCAACGATTCTTCGAAAGAGACCAGCTTCCAATGCAGTATATATAGACTTAGCAATGCCAAAAGAATTGCTTTTTAACTGTTTAATGAAGGGCTCAATCACCATTGATGGTACAAGCCTGACGATTTTTAATGTAACAGATTCTATAATTACTGTTTCTTTAATACCACATACATTCAAGGAAACGGTGCTTGGCTTAAAACAGACTGGAGAAATTGTCAATATTGAAACGGATTTAATTGGCAAGTATGTAGTAAAGCATCTAGCCAATCAAAATACAGGAAAAGTGACTGTTGATTTCTTACAAAAAGCCGGATTCTAAAGGAGTGGAATGAAATGAATACTATAGACGAAGCAATCGTTGCATTAAAGCAAGGTGAAATCATCATTGTAGTCGATGATGAAAATCGAGAAAATGAAGGTGATTTTGTCGTAATAGGTGAGTATGCAACACCTGAAAACATTAATTTTATGGCAGTGCATGGTCGTGGCTTAATATGCACACCCATTTCGAATGAAATTGCAGAAAGATTGTCATTAGACCCAATGGTAAATAAGAGCACGGATTCACATCAAACAGCCTTTACCATTAGTATTGATCATAAATCAACAACAACAGGCATTAGTGCATTTGAACGATCTTATACAATTCTTGCACTATTAAATAATCAAGCTGTAGCAACAGATTTCAACCGTCCAGGACATGTATTCCCTCTTATCGCAAAAAAAGGGGGAGTTATAGAGCGTCGTGGTCATACAGAAGCAGGTGTAGAACTAGCTAAATTATGTGGTTCAAAAGAAGTCGCTGTTATTTGTGAGATTATGAACGAGGACGGTACGATGGCACGCATGCCACAACTTGAAAAAATTGCAGAAAAATTTCAAATGAAGTTTATTACGATAGAAGATTTAGTGAAATACACAGAAGCGAATTATAAAGCTTACGTAAAAGGAGAATGAGCATGGGACAAATTCTTGAGGCACAGCTAGTCGGTACAGATTTAAAAATAGGAATTGTAGTAGGAAGATTTAATGAGTTTATTAATGACAAATTATTAAGCGGTGCACTAGACGGTTTAAAACGTCACGGAGTTGAGGAAGGAAATATTGATATCGCTTGGGTGCCAGGAGCATTTGAAGTACCATTTATCGCAAAGAAAATGGCAAGTACGAAAAACTACGATGCAATAATCGGCTTAGGTACTGTAATACGTGGATCTACTACGCACTATGACTATGTATGTAATGAAGCAGCAAAAGGCATTGCAAAAGCAGGCCTAGATACGGGTATACCTGTTATTTTTGGTATAGTGACAACGGAAAATATTGAACAAGCAATTGAACGTGCAGGAACAAAAGCTGGAAACAAAGGCTATGACAGTGCGGTTTCTGCAATTGAAATGGCGAATTTAAATCGTTTATTTTAAGAAAAGAGAATCGATACACATGACATTGAATATAATATAATTGGTTGGCTGTGAATACTGGCAAAGTGCTATTTATGAAATTAACCGACAAATCTTTAAGCAATTCTTATTGAGAATTACCTATTCTCACTTTTCCAATAGTATATTTAAAGCACCTCTGAAACATGTACTGGTTTATTTGTACATGTACAGAGATGCTTACGTTTTCAGTGAATTAGCCTAAGTTATTTACTAGATTGAGGGAAACTTGTAAATTGTATAGACGCCATCCTTAAGAGGAGCTGCTGTTAAACAGCTATAAGACTACGAACGGTAAGTTGTCCAAGATATCTGCCGGGATTTGCAGAATATCCTATTACTGTTGGGGAAGTAACAGTAGCATTGATGACAATACGACCTGTATTTCCTAATAAACCAACTGCTAAAAGAGCATCTCCTGATGCAATTGCTACGTCCTGAGAGCTACCAGAGTTAGCATCGGTAAATAAAGGAATAGTTGCTATAACAATTCCTAAAAGATTTACTACCTCTAAAGTTGCAGTTACTGAGACAGTCTCGTTACCTGCATACGCATAAAACGTGCTAAGTGGCAAAGCAAGTCCTAGAATTGGTAAAGTTCCAATGTCGAAAATGCTTTGGAATGTAACCGTTTGGTTGGATGCTGTATTCGGTGACCAGATATAAGCGCTGCTGCCATCAATTAAAGGAGACAACATAGCTGGTGCGGTTGGTACTGCTGGTGTTGGAAGAGTACCTGGTAAAGCAGCTGTATCAGCAATGACTTGAGTATTTGCTGGAGTTGTAAATGCTTGTAAGGTTAAAACCATAAAAAAACACCTCCTCGAAGTTTATTGCCAACAAATGGCATACTGTAACATATGAACTTTTAGTAGAGGAAGCTAGTCTAATAGACTAGAATTGAAAATAAATTTATTTTGGAAAGATATATTGGGGAATAAAAGCCTGAAATAACACGATTCTCGCTTTTTATTATTAATATTAAGTAAATAGTCTATATACAAATCATCTTAAAAATGATTTTTATCTTAAAATAAAACAGGGTAAATAATATTTTAGGAATCTTAGGGAATACTCTTATCACGGTGTGTTTTGTGGGGAGTAAACACTTCCATTTAACCAACAATTATTCTATAATGATTATAGCGAAAGGAGTCGACATATATGACTGATACAATTAACGAACAAGTACAAGAAGTTTTAGATAAATTGCGTCCATTCTTACTACGTGACGGCGGAGACTGCGAGCTTGTTGACGTTGAAGATGGTATTGTAAAATTACGCCTTTTAGGAGCATGCGGGAGCTGCCCAAGTTCTACTATCACGTTAAAAGCTGGTATTGAACGCGCTTTATTAGAGGAAGTACCTGGAATAGTAGAAGTAGAACAAGTATTTTAATACTAACAGATATAAAAAAGAAGCCTGAATGAGGCTTCTTTTTTTCACCCTCGCATTTCCTGCCAACGCTCTTTTGCCATTTCAATTAGCTTGGGTTCTATAGAGGTACTTTGTTTTTCGATTACTTTGGAAAAATAACGCGTTGCTAATTCTCGGTCACCTATTCTTCTAGAAAGCTCTGCTATCATATATATAATTCGTGTCTCGGACATTTGAGTTCCATTGTAATCTTCGCTAGAATAGGAGTCTGAGTAACGATCTCTGGCTATTTCTAGAAATCTATTTTCATCTTCTTTGTTTTCCATCATGCGGTAGAGCCAAGCAGTACGAAGTGCTAAGCCAGCAATAGAGACAAATTTTTCTTTTTTTAACGTTCCACACAGTATGCCTAATTTATATGTAGTGATCCCGTCTTGTGTCGTTCGGACGTCGCCATAGGAACGTGGTATCCAATTAGTCGATATTTTCTCTTTAATGATTTCTTTAAGTCCAGGTGCAAAATACTTAGTAAAGTCATCGGTAAAAGAAAAGCCACAATGCTCACATACAAATACATTATATAATAACGGGTTTATTTCTTTATTTTGATATATTGGTTGAAAGTCTGTTTCATGAGATTCGACTTTTATAAATTTTGAACGTATCTTGGTTGATTTAAATTTGTTTTTACAATGTAAGCATTCGATATCTTTTTGGTAATATGGAGGTATTTCCATTTTATCTTCTCCTTATTCTCGTTCTTGGTTTTATTATACTGTAAAAATATTTCGAAAGCGAGGTAACTTAAGTAGTTTTCCTTGTATAGATTGTGATTAAATTGATATTATATAAATAAGGAAGGAATGTGATTCAGATGACAGAAGTAGTTAATTTGTCTGAAGCGGCAGCTTACCGCGTCAAAGAGATGATGGTTCACAACGAGGAAGAAGGTTCACTTCTCCGTGTATCTGTTAACGGTGGCGGATGTAGCGGTCTTTCTTACGGTATGGGATTTGAAAAAGAGAAAAATGAAGACGATATAGTTTTACATCAGCATGATTTAGAAATAATTATATCTAGTGAAGATGCTTCTATTCTCCAAGGTACAGTCATCGATTACAAAGAATCGTTGATGGGTGGAGGCTTTACCATCGATAACCCTAATGCAATTGCATCCTGTGGCTGTGGTTCATCATTTAGAACTGCTAAAAAAGAAGGCACACCGGAAAGCTGCTAAATATTCGAAAGAACATTTTCTTACTTAAGAAAATGTTCTTTTTTAAAGGATAAGAAAGTAAATTACGTTTGGAAGTCAATGAGGATCTAACTGGTTGCTCTCGCTTTCCCCCATTTGCTTGTCGGGACAGATCTAGGCGCTTGCGCTTTTCTCATGGGCTAATTGTCTGTATATTCCCACCTTTGCAATGTTGTTAAATAGTGTTGAAATCCTATTCTAAAAGGTCTAAAATAGGATGTAGTGAAAAATTTGTCGGAAAAATGACAAAGTCCATTTCTAATTGTGAATTATTCGTATCATTAGATTCATAAAAAATATAAAAAGGTGGTTGCGATCTTCGTGAAAAGACCAACAATTCTAGTATTAGGTGCAGGTTATGGTGGATTATCTACTGTAGTGAACCTTCAAAAATTAGTAGGTACCGATGAAGCAGATATTATTTTAGTAAATAAAAATGACTATCACTACGAGTCTACTTGGTTACATGAGGCTTCAGCTGGAACTTTACGTCCAGACCAAGTGCGTTATGATATTCAAGGAGTTATAAATAAAAGCAAGGTACAATTTGTAAAAGCAACTGTCGAAGGCATTGATGTTAATACTAAGAAGGTAGCAACAAGTGCTGGAGAATACACATATGATTATTTAGTAATCGGTTTAGGCTTTGAAGGTGAAACATTTGGAATCACTGGTTTAGATAAATATGCACTATCAATTGCAAATGTAAATGCTGCTCGTCAAATCCGTGATCATATCGAATACCAATTTGCTACATGGTCTACAGAAGAAAACAGAGACGATGCTCGTTTAACTATTGTAGTAGGAGGAGCTGGCTTCTCTGGTATTGAATTTTTAGGTGAATTAGGTAATCGTATTCCTGAGCTTTGTGAAGAATACGATGTACCAAAAGAAAAAGTACGCGTTGTCTGCGTAGAAGCTGCTCCTATGGTATTACCTGGTTTTGATCCTGAGCTAGTTGAATATGCTGTTCGTCAATTAGAAGCAAAAGGAATCGAGTTCTCTATAGGTACACCAGTAGTAGAAGCTACTCCTGAAGGCGTTAAAATTAAAAAAGGCGAAGAAGAATTTGAATTCATCAAAGCTGGTACTGTAGTATGGGCTGCTGGAGTTCGTGGAAACCGCTTAATCGAAACTTCTGGTATCGAAAATATGCGTGCTCGCGTTAAAGTTGAAAAAGATATGCGTGCACCTGGATTCCCAGACGTATTCATCGTTGGTGATTGTGCTCTAATGATTAATGAAGAAACAAATCGTCCATACCCACCTACTGCTCAAATTGCTATGCAACAAGCTGTAACAGTTGCTAAAAATATCGTAGCCCTAATGAAAGGCGAAAATACAAAGGAATTTGTTCCTGAACTAAAAGGAACAGTTTGTTCTCTTGGTGAGCATGATGCAATTGGAGATGTAATGGGTAGAAAACTTACTGGTACTAAAGCATCCATCATGAAAAAGGTTATTGATAACCGTGCTCTTTTCATGATCGGTGGAGTTCCATTAGTGCTTAAAAAAGGTAAATTTAAATTATAAAAGAAAAACAATAAATGGCTCCCACTGTAACTCTCAGTGGGAGCTTTTTTAAAGTATAAAAGGTAAGTATGTTTTTGTTAAAGGAGATGGATTATTTGTCGAAGGATAAACGAGGAAATGTCTGGTTGGGAGCTGCAGGATTAGTTTTAAACAACAAGGGTGAATGGCTAGTTGTTAAAAAACGATATGGTGGCTTAGAAGGAAGATGGTCTTTACCTGCAGGCTTTGTAAATGGTGATGAAACAATTGAACAGGCTGCCGTACGTGAAGTTAAGGAAGAAACTGCGGTAGATTGTACAGTTAAAAATATGATCGGTTTTAGAAGTGGGGTCTTACAGGGAAAAATCAGTGATAATATGGCCATTTTTCTTCTTAAACCAATTGAAGAGGAACCGATTATTCAAGTGCAGCTTTCTGAGCTATATGAGGCCAAATGGATACTTCCAAGTGATTTACTGGAAGATGAGAACGCTTCTGTAATGCTGCATGAATTAGCAGCTGCGTCTTTAGAAATTGGCTTTCCAACTATCGAAGGGATAAATCCTGGAGACATATTTGGGTATACTAGCTATAAATTATTCATAAAATAATCCGAACATAAATAGACTAAATTCATGTCATTAAAAATTCAACTGTGACTAGCTCTACTAATAGTGGTTAGCTTATAGAACTTCGATAAAAAGTCTTATGAAACAAAGCATTTTTCATAAGACAGTCTATTTTTCTATACTTAAGCACTTTTAAAACACGTATCAAATATATTTTGTTTTTTATTTACAAATATATTAATCCGTGATATATTATCTGAATATTAAAATAAATATTCAAGGAGGCGTATTATATGATTAAATTTAAAACAGAAACTGCAAAGTCTTGTCCTTATTGTAAAGGTGAAGGATATTTCCAACTTAGACTTGGTGGATCAGAAACGTGTGGCTGCTGTAATGGCTCTGGAAAAAGTAATAAGAAGATTATTTGACAAAAATGTGAAAAGAAACAAGTACATTGAATCCATGCCTCCGTTAAGGTAAACTATTTAGAGATACTACGGAGGTATATGATTATGAATTTTACAATTACACAGATGATTCTTTCAGTACTAATTTTTCTAGTTATGTTTTTTGGAATCGCCTTCTTATTAAATATGTTACTAAGAATGTCCTGGTTTGTGGCTATTTTATATCCACTAATTGTGGTATTTATCATTGATGAGGTAGGGTTCTTTGATTATTTCACTAACCCGGGTTCTTCATTCTCTGCTCTTGGAGATAAGTTTGTTTCTTTGCATATGGCAGATATCGTAATTTTAACAAGTGGTTTTGTAGGAGCAATTATTGCGGGGATCGTTATTAAAATGCTTCGGAAAAGTGGATATCAAATGTTCTAAAAAGGGATGGCCTTATAGCCATCTTTTTTTTATTGGTAAGAAAAAGCATATGCATAATTCCGAAGTACATACTTAGCCTCACGGTAACTGTATAGAAAGGTATGGGAAAAAGAAACGAATATTAAGTATCAATCGACTAATGTATTAGAAAAGGAGGGGTGGTATTGAAAAAGTATGTGATTATAACAGTAATGATGCTAGGGAATCTATTGTTATGGGGATGCTCGGATGAATCAAGCAACAGTTCAATAGACCAAAACACTACAACAGAAGTAACCATTGGTAATCCTACTGCACAAGAAATTCTGGAAATTGATTCAAAAGCTGATATTTTTCAGTGGGATAGTATAATCTATAGTACGAATATTGAGTGGGTTAACGAACTTGTCTTAACAGAAGGTGATTTAGTAGGGAAAATTGAGTATAACACTTCTAATCCAATGGATTTTAAAGATTCTACAGCAAATATTCTGCCCATTGGTACTGAAATATTTAAAGCTAAAGAACGTAATGATGTACTTATTACTAAGTACAATGATGAATTAAAATACTATTATCAATTAGTTGAAGGATAAACAACAAATAGAGTCCAATTAGGAAAAAACAAGAAGCGCATTCGATTTAAGGCGAATACGCTTCTAGAGATAATAAAATACTAAACAAGTTTAACAGTACCTGTTATTTAGAGAATAATGCACAGTAGTTGTGGGCAAGAGGAATGTATATTTAAACTACATTTGATTTAACTCTTAATTTGTAAAAAAGCTATAAAATCACGGTGTAAATAATGATAGATATCATAATCCCAGTTAGGGCACCCATAAATACCTCTATTGGTTTATGACCAAGCAACGTTTTTAATTCTTCTAGCTTTTCTTCACTTTTCTTTTGTCCCCAACCTTTTGTCTGATCCACAAATGCCTGAAAATCTACACGCATTTGATTGATAATAATGGCTTGCTGGCCAGCCTGGAATCTGACACCAGTTGCATCGAACATCACTATAACTGCAAATACAGTAGCAACTGCAAAGAGAGGTGAGTCTAAACCTGTCTCAAAAGCAATAGCTGTGCAAAGAGAAGTTACAGCCGCAGAGTGGGAACTAGGCATTCCACCAGTAGAAGTAAATAACTTCCAATCAACCTTTTTGGTGACCAAAAAATGAATAGGTATTTTCACGAACTGAGCAAAGAAAATAGAAAATAGAGCAGCTAGTAATGGAGTATTTTGGAGGATTGTCAGAGTAGACACAGCCTTTCAAGGAAAACTTTAGTTACTACTAGTATAACATATTACTACTATTCGAAAAATCAAACTTGTTGCTATATAATGATAATGTATCCAAATTATCTAGGGGGAAAAATAATGATTATAAATACTAATGAAGTATTATTCGAAGAAGTGCAATCAGAAACACTAGTGGTGGGCATTCCAAAGCATCCTGAAAACACAGAGAAGTGGGATGCATTGTTAAATGCTTTTGGAGACCACATCCTAGAATGGGTAAAAAGCGGAGACATTTCATCAGATTTAAAAAAACTAGTAAAAGTACCAGTTGCTAATCAGGAAACTGTAAAAAGAATTCTTTTTGTCGGGCTTGGTGACCGCAAAAAGTTAACTCAAGAGAACATTCGTGAGGCATTTGGCTTAGTAGGCAAAGAACTTCTTTCGAGTAAGCCAGAGTCTTTAGCAGTTTGGATACCATCATTTACATCAGAAACAGCTACAGAAGCCGATGTAGCGTATTTAGCAGCCGAAGGAATTGGAATGGGTGCATTCGTTTATGAAGGCTACAAAACATCCTCTAATGTCCCTGATTACTATTTACCTGCCATCGAGCTATTAACTGACACTGATCCGGACGAAGCTGCTACTTATTTTGAGGTAGGAAGTATTTATGCAGATGCAGTAAATGAAGCAAGAATTTTAGTAAACACACCAGGAAACGTATTAACTTCTACACAGCTAGGTGAGTATGCAAGAGAGCTTGGAGAAACATATGGCTTTGAAACAGAAATTTTAGGTAAGAAAGAAATAGAAGAACTTGGGATGGGAACATTACTTGCAGTAAATCAAGGATCTGTTGAAGAACCGCGATTAATCGCTTTGAAATATCAGGCAACAGAAAACTGGGATGATGTAGTGGCACTTGTTGGTAAAGGAATTACTTTTGATACAGGTGGTTACTCTCTCAAAACGAAGGCAGGTATCGTTGGGATGAAGGGCGATATGGGAGGTGCTGCAGCAGTATTAGGAGCAATGCAAATTATTGGAGAGCTTCGTCCAAATAAAAATGTTATTGCAGTTATACCTTCCACAGACAATATGATTTCTGGTAATGCCTTCAAGCCTGATGACGTCATCACTTCGATGAGTGGAAAAACAATTGAAATTTTAAACACGGATGCAGAAGGCCGTCTTGTTCTAGCAGATGCGGTTACTTATGCAAAACAACAAGGAGCTAACTATATCGTAGACGTTGCTACTTTAACAGGTGGCGTTATTACAGCTCTTGGATATGACAAGACAGGTGCACTTACAAATGACGAGGAGTTTTTTGAAACCTTTATGGAATCCTCTTTAGAAACTGGCGAGTTTGTATGGAGATTGCCTTTAACAGAAAACGATAAAAAACGTATCCGCAAGAGTGATGTGGCTGACTTGAATAATTCTCCTGGAGGAGATGGTCATATGATATTTGGAGGCGGTTTTGTTGGAGAGTTCGTGGAGGAAACACCATGGATTCACTTAGACATAGCTGGAACATCTGACTCTAAATCTGCCTATGATTTTGGACCAAAAGGTGGTACCGGTGTAATGGTACGAACATTGGCTACTCTTATCGAAAGAATGGCTGAAGAAGAGTAGGGTATACGCACAGGACACTTATCCCATATAGCATACACTGTGTTGAAAGGAGGAACATTATGCCTAGATATCAACGCGGTGGTTATGGAGGTAGAGGTCCGGGTGGCCCAGGAGGCTATGGTGGATTTGGTGGAGGTTTCGGTGGTTTTGGAGCGCCATTATTAGGAGGCTTTGTAGGAGGTCTTTTAGGTTCTTCCATTGTTGGCTTTGGTGCCAGACAACCTTATCCTTATCAGCCATATCCATACCAACCGTATCCTTACTACAACAATTTTACACCGTATTACCCGTACTACTAAAAAAGAGCTATTGCCATTCCTTGATATATCAGGGAAGGTAATAGCTTTTTTAAAATTTGGTTCTGTTAAATTTTGATATTGATTTTCCTTCTGAAGAATATCGAATGCATTTTTTTTGGCATTCCCCGTTTGATTTATTCACCGATATTGTATTAATTATCTTATAAGTAAATCTATATATATTTGGCTGTCTAAAACATAATATCCATTCAGCATTTATAATTTCTTTTTCATTGAGTTCTATTTTTACAGCTTTGTTATCTAGCACTTCATTATAAATTTTCGTTATTAATTAAATGGTAAATATCTCTTGATTTTTATATTCGTCAAAATGACTGCTTCTTTTGTAATTTAGAATTTTCACTTTGCGATTATTAATTTTTATATTGAGATGTTTACCTAATTTTTTATTTGACCTAATCGTACTTCATTCCTTTCATTGTAAGTGAAGAAAACTAACCATTTACTTTTGAAAAACGCAATCCTGTCTAATGTGTCAGTTATTTTAAGTACGAATGACATTTGATATTAGTTTTTCCAATAAAAAAGTGTAGACAAAGTGATAAAACACTTTGCCTACACACTAAAGTAAATTAGCATCAAACTTTGATTTTCATGTTCTTTCTTTTTTCTTCCACTACCTCTTCTAAATCATCTCGAACTGTGAGGTCGCAGCATTCCACACCAGAGTAATAGGCAGCTCTTCCCATCATGTGTCCACCTACAGGTCCAGTGATGAAAAGAAACAGAATGCCAAGCAAAATACGAGAATTAAACGTCCCCTCGATTAACCAAAAGTGAAGAAACACACCTATTAAAATGCTCATAACCCCAAGTGTAGCACTCTTGGAAGCTGCATGTGCTCTTGTATAGACGTCTGGTAGTCGGAACAAGCCAATTGCAGTAACCAAGATAAAAATAGTTCCAAAGGAAATAGTACCTACGATAAATATATTAGCTATTACGGTCACGTTGAATGATTTCTCCCTTCTCCGTGAATTTAGAAAACGCTACTGTTCCTATAAAGGAAAGAACAGCTAACAATAGAATGACCTCTAAGAAGAATGGAGTGTCAAACAGAATTGATATTAGACCAATTAAAGAGATTAGACCCACTCCAATTGCATCTAAGGCTATTACGCGATCGGGAGTAGTCGGACCCTTTACAAGTCGGTATAAGAAGCCTAGTAAAGCGGCGCTTATTAACACGACAATCACCCATAAAAAAGTTATCATGATCTACTCACCTCCAAAATTGCTTTCTCAAAAGTATCGCGTATGGAGTTAACCGCTTCGTCAATATTACTAAACTCAATAGAATGAATATATAACGTTTTATTGTCATCCGAAACATCAATAACTACCGTACCAGGTGTTAATGTTATAAGGCTGGATAACAACGTTATTTCCCAGTCCTCGGTTAAAACCGTTTCCAAGGCAAATATGGCAGGACGGATGGGCATTTCAGGCTTTACGATTAACTTTAATACCGAGAAGTTAGAAAGTATTAGCTCCTTTAAAAATAAGACAGCCAATTTTATAACCGCCCATACTCGATCCATATAAAACCGTGATTTAAAGGATTTTCTTAGTATGAAAAGCATTAGTAAGCCTAGCAGATATCCCACGATGAAGGTAGTAGGCTTAAAGGATACCGATAAAAACATCCAGGTCAGGGCAATGAAAACATTTAACAAAATTTGAAACGCCATATTATTTCACCCCTTCAAATACAGCATCGACGTAAATAGAAGGATCTAGCAACAAATCAGAAGCATCCGTCATAAATGGGACTAAGAATTCTGCTCCAACACCATAGAATACTGTTATGGCTACCAAAACGATAGTAGGTGTTAACAGTCGTCGATATGATTTAGGTCCTAAAAGAGTAGATTCACCTTTTGGCTCACCCCAGAAAGCATAGATGAAAATTCGAATTGCCGAAAGTAGGACAATTAGACTCGAAGCTAATATAAAAACACTCTGCCAGAGTAATTCACCTTCAAAGCCCCCTTGTACGATTAGCATTTTACCGATGAAGCCACTTAAGGGTGGAATACCAGCTAATCCAAATGCTGCAATCAAATAACTCCAGGCTAAAACAGGATACTTTTTCATCAGACCTCCCATTTTACGTAAATCGGAGGTGCCTGTAATTTTAATGACAATACCGAGAAGTAAGAACAATGCTCCCTTTATCAAAATATCATGAATCAAATAAAATACAGAACCCATCATTCCATTTTCATTCATTACAGAAGCACCGAATAATATAACTCCTACTGCAATGACGATGTTATAAATAATAATTTGTTTTAAATCAAAGTAAGCCAACGCGCCAATACACCCAACGACGATGGTAATAATCGCGAGAATCATAAGCAACTCATGCGTGAAACCTACATCTGTCGTAAAGAATAACGTGTATGTCCGCATAATCGCATACACTCCAACTTTAGTGAGAAGTGCACCGAACAGGGCTAGTATTGGAACTGGGGGTGCTGCATAAGAACCTGGTAACCAGAAGAAGAGAGGAAAAATACCACCCTTAATACCAAAAACAATTAAAAACAACACAGCAATTACAGTTACAATTCCTACCTCACCAAGCTCGGCCAATTTAACTGAGATATCGGCCATATTTAATGTTCCAACTACTGAATACAAGTATCCTACTGTAATTACAAATAGGGATGAAGAGACAATATTGACTATTATGTATTTAATAGATTCTTTTAATTGTATTCTTTCTCCACCTAAAACAATCAATACATAGGAAGACATTAATAATACTTCAAAAAATACAAATAAGTTAAATATATCTCCCGTTGTAAAAGCACCATTGACTCCTGTTAACATAAATAGAATAGCTGGATAGTAAAATGATTTTTCTCTAGCTTCATCCATGTAAGAAAAGCTATACCATACAACAAATAGAGCAATGATTAGAGATGAAGTTACTAGTAACGCTGAGAACATATCTGAAACCATTGTGATTCCAAATGGAGGTGCCCAGCTCCCGAGTGTAAGGGTTTGTACACCATCTATCTTTACTTTGTACAGCAATGTAAAGGCAGATGCTAGTGCTAACAACAATCCAATAATAGTAACTATTCGCTGTGCTTTTAATTTCTTGGGAAATAATAAAAGAACCGCAGCGAATAAGAAAGGGATGAGGACTGGGAATAATAATAAGTTAATCATTGTCTTCAGTTCCTTTCATAAGTTCCATATTATCTGTACCGACTTCTTTATAGGTACGATAGGCAAGTACAAGTGAAAATGCCGTTACGCCAAAGCTAATAACGATGGCGGTTAAAATTAGAGCCTGTGGTAGTGGATCGACATAATCTGTCACTCCGTCAGCTAATACGGGAGCAGATTTTCCCCCAAGTCCACCCATGGTTAGTAGGAGCAAATGTGTCCCATGACTCAGTAAGCCCGTTCCAATAATAATCCTAAGCAAGCTGCGAGAGAGGATTAAATAGACTGCAGCCATAAATAGAAAGCCGATTAAAATGGACATCATAATTTCCATTATTCATCTCCTCCTATCATTTGAATAATTGTCATTGTTACTCCCACTACAACAAGATATACGCCGGTATCAAAAAACATTGCAGTATGGATAGACGTTTTCCCTAACAAGGGAAGATTGAAATAATCATATACGTGGGTAAAGAAAGGAACATTAAAAAAGATAGACCCGGCTGCAGTTGCTAAAGATATTATAAGCCCGATTGCTGTTACAACCGTATAGTTTATAGGTAGCATATCTTGTACTGTTTTTAAATCGAATGCAAGTAAAAGAAGGACGATTGCACTTGACATTAATAGGCCACCAACAAATCCTCCTCCTGGTGTATAATGACCTGCGAAAAAAATATGAATGGAGAATAGAAAGATGATGAAAAATACTACTTTCGTTGTCGTTTGAATAATTAAATCATTTGTTTTCAACTTTTCTATCTCCTTTCTTTTTAGCAAGTCGTAGTGTGATCATTCCTATGATGCCTAGAGAAGCAATAGTTAGTACACTGATTTCAAATAAAGTATCAAATCCACGATAATCAACTAAGATAACGTTTACAATATTTCCACCGCCAGCTTCTGTGTATACAGTATCTTTATAGTATTGAGAGATAGATGTTACTAATTTTTGAGAGTGGGAGGAAATAGCTATTAATGTAACCATCACTCCAACACCTAGTGCAATGATAAAGTTAGTTAAACGGAATTTACGGTCTTCCTTGCCTTTTTCGTGCTTATTTAGTTTTGGCAGGTGATAAAAAGCTCCAAGGAATAGAGCAACCGAAACTGTTTCTATTACTAACTGAGTTAAAGCTAGATCAGGCGCTTTAAAAATGATGTAGAACAAAGCCACAGTATATCCTACAGCTCCTAAAGCAATGATTGCTGTAAGGCGGGATTTTGTAACTAGGATCGTAATCGTCCCAATAATAACAATGAGTGATAAAAGTATTTCAAAGAACTTGATAGGTGCTAAATTATCAAAGTCTATTACAAAGGCATCCTTAACCCACATGGTGCTAGCAAGCAGGAAGATAATAGCTGAGAACATGTAGATTAAGTAAGAACGAATAGAACCCTTCATGTAAAGAGAAGAAACGCTATTAGCTCCACCTTCTGAAAGCATCATTAACCAATCATAAATACCGTTCAATGAAACTTTAGCTGGCATCTTCTCATAACCTACACTCCATTTTGGCAATGTTTTATATAGAAGATAGCCGACTAGGAAAATTCCTAACGTCATATATAGAGCGGGCGAATCAAATCCATGCCATGCTTTTATCTTGACTCCTATCTCAGAAGGAAGTGCATAGGCTCCTGGATGAATAGCAGCTACTGCCGGCTTTATAAAAGTACTACCAAAAACATTTGGTATAAAGAAAATAACTATGACTAATGTTGCTAATATACCTGGTGAAACGAGCATTCCAATTGGAGCTTCATGTGCTTTTTTAGGAAGCAGCTCGGGTTTGTGCTTTCCTCGGAATGTATGTAAGACAAAGTACAAGCTATATACAAATGTAAATACGCTTGCAATCCATGCAACTACTGGTATTAAAATCCACCAAGTATCCATTGCATAGAGGTTAAAATGCTGTAAGGAAAGTGTGGCTTCTAAAAACATTTCTTTGCTCAAAAAGCCATTGAATAGCGGTACGCCAGCCATCGATAAACTGCCGATCATTGCGATTGTAAAGCTAATAGGCATTAAACTCATTAACCCACCGAGCTTGCGGATATCTCGTGTACCAGTTTCATGATCAACTATCCCAGCAATCATAAACAAACTACCTTTAAAGGTTGCATGGTTTAGGAGATGGAATATTGCCGCAAAAGTTGCAATTGTATATGTTGACACTAAATCGCCTGTAACATGATAGGCGATAGAACCAATTCCAAGCAGTGACATGATCAAACCAAGCTGGCTGACCGTTGAAAAGGCTAAAATTGCTTTCAAATCTGTTTGTTTTACTGCGAAGAAAGATCCCCAGAACAAAGTGAGAATACCGACTCCTGTTACTAGCCACACCCAGACCTCGGATAATGCAAAGATTGGTGTAAATCTTGCGACTAAATATAGGCCTGCTTTAACCATAGTTGCTGAATGTAAATATGCGCTAACAGGTGTTGGAGCTTCCATCGCATCGGGTAGCCAAATGTAGAAGGGAAACTGAGCAGATTTTGTAAAGGCTCCTAGAAGTACCAATACTAACGCCCATATGAACAAGTCGTGCTCTGCAATAGAGGATGCTTGTGCGATTAACTCACGAATGGAGAAGCTTTCCCCCATAATTCCTAATAATAAGAATCCACCAAGCATCATTAAGCCACCAAAGACGGTAATCATCATTGACTTCAATGCACCAAAACGCGAACGATCTCGCGTATACCAGTAACCAATGAGCAAGAATGATGAAATGGAAGTTAACTCCCAAAAGAAATACAGTCCGATTAAGTGGTCAGATTGTACAACTCCCAACATGGCAGTCATAAAAATTAATAAGTATACGTAAAAGTTACCTAGCTTTTCTTTATCCTTATCTAAATAGAAGATAGAGTAAAGAACGACTAGAGATCCTATCCCGGTTATTAATAACGAAAAAAGTAAGCTAAGGCCATCTATGTACGAGACGAGTGAAATATCAAGTGATGGAATCCAAGGCATTTCGTTAATAAAAGTTTCTCCATCCATTACCGATGGGATATACATTGCATAAAAGATTACCAAAAGAACAGGGGCAATCAAGACAAACCATCCAGTATGGATACTTTTTGCTCTTTTATACAAAAAAGGTATAAAAACAGCTAAAATAATAGGCAAGAATATTGCAAAAACCATGGACATAGGGATCCTCCTTCCGACAATATATTTAAGTATATAATAAAATTATACCCCAAATAATATGTGTTTGCATGGCTTATCACTTCCTTCCTATATATAAGTAAATGTATTTTTAATCAAATAAAGGGGTGCTTAAATTTGTCCTCCAAAAAGTAAAAGTTAGGCTTATTTATGCCAAGATTTATAAATCAATTATTAGTAACTAGCGTTAAAAGTTAAATCTATATGATAGACTCTTGTAAAAGGCCAATTTACTCCGATATGAACTATAGAATCAAATTTATCAAGATTAGAGGAACGATCATGAAAAACCCTTATGTATTTGGCTTTTTGCCATTGATAACCATTATTTTATTTAGCTTGAGCTTTTCCACGTATACAATGTTTAAAGCAATCGATCTGTTTAAAGTCATTGGCGTGTATAGCGGGATGAAAGAGTTTCTTTCTGATTTTGAGATAAGATTATTTGTGCTAATTATTTTTGCCCTTATTTATTTCATGCTCTTTTCTGCATTAAAATTGATTGCAGAAACTATTCACGAATTAGGAATGCTATTCTTTTCTAAGGATTTTGAAGGAAAAACAATGGCACAAGCGCGCGGTGGGTATGTCATTTTTTTTGCAGGTGCTATCATTTCAGCAGTAGGCTTCCAATCAATTAAAATTCTTCTTCTTATATTTTTAGCTACTGCTTTTATTTATTTTATTTATGTTGTATTCAAACTAAGCAACTCTATGTCCATGATAGGAACATTAGGACTAATCATGTTTGAAATTATCGTATGGAGCTTATTCTTAGCTTTAGTCATATATGTAGTCATCAAACTGTATAACGGAATTATCGCGAGTCTGCCTTTCCTATAGCCTATTAACTCACAGGAGATTACAAGATGTGCAAGCTATAGACAGTCATTTAGCTAGTAGAAGCTTAATATTAGCTTTCGGGGTGCAGTATATTAGAGAAATCCTAGAAAATATATGAGAGGGGTGAATGGAAGGTGGGAAACGTTTTTGATGAGATGAATTCTCGTACAAAGAAGAAAATTCAAGATGTATTTCTCAAGTTACTTAAAGAGAAAGAATTTGTGAAAATATCGATTAAAGACATAACAGTTAATGCTTCCATTAACCGTGGAACCTTCTATCTACATTATCTCGATAAATATGATTTATTAGAAAAAGTCGAGATTGAGCTTCTTGATGGGCTTCGAGTACATATTGCGAATATTAATAAAAAAGACAGCCTGGAGAAGGAACAACTAATAGAGGTCGCTGGTTTTTCTATGGAGGTATTTAGATACATTGAAATGTACAAAGAACAATTTATTGTTCTATTATCTAAAAACAATACGTCGGGCTTTCATCTTCGCTTAAAAAGCTTCTTTATCGAACAGTTTGAAGATAACTATTACGCTACTGATTTATCCTCCATAGATTCTTCTATTCCAACAGATTATCTTTCGGCGTTTGCTTCATCATCCATTTTAGGACTGGTTGAGCATTGGCTCTCTCAAAACGAACGTGAAACGCCTGAAGAACTCGCACATTTATACAGGAAAATATTGAAGTTTATCAAAATGATCTGACTAGGCAGGGACAACAAAACTCCCTTAGAGAATTCAAGGCTTCGTTTTTCGTAAGCTATTTCCTAGCCGTTGTACGGAGCGATGGCGATGAATTCAAAAATAACACGCAAAAAGTGAAATTGCATGTCGCAATTTTTCTTTTTACGTGTTACGAAACTACTTAAATCCCAGCTCAATCTGTTTTCATAATTTGATTAAAAATACGATGATGGATTTTGTTAGACTCTATAGATTTCATGTTTTTAGGTTTATCGTATCCAATCCATACTGCAGAGGTATAAGTGTCTGTAAGGCCGGCTAGCCAATAATCATAATATTCATTTGTAGTGCCTGTCTTAGCTCCCACGTACGAAGAGTTAATATGAATTCCTTTTCCAGTCCCGTTTGTGACCACCTGTTGAAGTAAACCTCTCATCGTTTGGGCTGTCTTATACGACCAAGCTTCTTGAAAATCCTCATCCCATCGATACAGAACATTTCCTTGCTTGTCTTCAACTTTTCTTATTGAATGCACTGGTTTATATGTTCCGTTGATGAAGCTTGTATAAGCATCTGCCATTTCTGCTATCGTAACGCCATGTGTTAATCCTCCTAGTGCGGCAGAATACGTATAATCCTCTTTTTGTATATATTCAAATTGAAAAGGAGATAACCTTGCAAAAGCATTTTCAATACCGACCTTATCCAATAATCTTACAGCAGGGGTATTATGGCTTAAACGAAATGCATCTTGAATCGTCACATCTCCATATACTACTCCTCCGTAATTTTGTGGGCAATAGGATCCAATACATAACTTACCTGCATTAACAGAGTTGGCAGGAGTATAAGTAGTTGTCTCAAATAATGGAGCGTATACTAGCAAGGGCTTAAAGGCAGAGCCAGGTTGTCGAACTGCCTGATAGGCGCGATGAAAATCCATTTTCCTATAATCCTTACCTCCATATACACTTACAATTTCTCTAGATTCATTGTTAATCACTACAGACGCAGCTTGTAATTCTGGAGTTTTGCTTAAAAGGCTATTAATGTAACGTTCATCATAATCTTGTTTAGATTGATCCAAAGCTGTAGAGATAGTTATCCCTCCAGCGATTACTTCATTGACACGGGTTTTTAATTCACTTTCTAGGAATTGCCTTTGCTGTTCATTTTGTGAGTTAGCGATTCTTTCTTTAAATCCCTCGTTGTGTGCTATAAGGTTTTCAAGCTCATGTAAAACAAACGTGCTATAGGCAGGGTATAGTTGTTTTTTTAACTTCGTCGAAAGAACAATTGATTCCTTCTTTATTTTTTCTCCATTCTCGGCAGTGAGCCGTCCATTTTTGACCATGACATCTATTAGAAGCTCTTGTCTCTTTTTAGTAGCTTCAAAGTTAGTGAGTGGATTATAAATGGTTGGATTATTCGGGATAGCACTGATAAAGGCAAGCTCTGATTCCCTCAATTCTTCTATTGGGCGGCCGAAGTAGAAGGTGGCAGCTGCCCCAATTCCATATACCTGGTTGCTGAAGTAAATCTCATTTAAATAATTAGTTAGTATTTCTTCTTTAGTAGTTTGTTTTTCCATTTCATGTGCATATAGCAACTCTGTTAGCTTTCTTTCATATGTTTTTTCAGTAGACAAGTAGCGTAGGCGGACTAGCTGCTGAGTGATGGTGCTAGCTCCTTGTTCTCGTTCCTGAGAAGAAGCATTTGCAAAAACTGCTCGGAAGATTGCGGTAAAATTAAAGCCAATATGATTATAAAATTCTACATCCTCACTCTGTATAAATAGCTCCTGAACAAATAGAGGAATAGTTTCTAACTCTATCGGTTCTCTCCATTCCACATAGTCCTCAGAAAATATTTCACCTTGTTTATCTAAGAGGACAACTGGAGAAGTTATTGTAGGGTTAGAAAGCTGAATAGAATGTTCTAAGTCATCATTAAAAGAAGCAGCTGAAAGCACCTCAGTATGGATAAAGGAATATAAAATCCAAAGGAGAGGAAAGCATAATAATATGATAATAAATCCAGTACCTTGTCGCATAATTTGCACTCCAGTTCAAGTTATCTCCATAAAAGAATAGCACATATCTCGCTGGAAAAGTGTGCTAATTTTTCTAAGTAAACACCTAGTGAATATCTACAGGAAGCTACAAAAAAAGACTTTCGAATCGATTAATTCGAAAGTCTTTTGGTAATCAGTGTGCTTTTGCATGGAGTTCCTCTTCATGGAGCACTTCTTCAAAATCTTGAACTGGTTTCTTACTTGCGAAATAGATGATGAAGAATGCCAATAGGAAGAGGGCACCAGTAACGTAAAATACCGAAGAAATACCGATAAAACCACTAATAAAGCCCCCAAACATTGGACCAATGATATTACCGAGGAATCGGAAGCTTGTATTGTAGCCCATTAACTCGCCTTGTACTTCAATTGGCGCCTCCCGACGTATTAAGGCAGTGGTAATCGGTATTAGACCACCGGATGCAATACCAAATAGGAAGCGGAGCACCATCAGTTGCCACAGCTCTGTAACAAAAGCTTGTGGAACGATAAATATAAAAGCAATTAGTAAGAGAGTAGACAAAACTTTTTCGTATCCAATGGAATCTCCTAGCTTACCCCATATTCTCGCAAATAACAGACTTCCTACACCTGTCGCACTGAAGGTAATTCCTGCCAATAATGCAACTTCATTTGAATCGGTTAAGTGAGAGACGTATAAAGAAAGAAGAGGCTGAATACTAAAAAGCCCAATTTGAATAAGGGAACTAATCATCAGCACGTTCAACATCAATCGGTGATGAAAAATCCCGGATACAACAATCTTTCTTGAATATTCATGCTCATCCTTGGGTTTTACTCGTCGCATCTCTCTAATTCCTAAAATAACCATGAATGCGGCTATAGATACAGCAGTTGCTGTAATGACGAACGTATATTGAAATCCAAACGTATCAGCCATAAACCCACCTATTACAGGACCGAATAACGTACCAGACACACTTCCCATTTGTAACGTCCCCATTGTTTTACCAGCAACTTCTTTTGGTGTTTGAGAGCTGATAAATGCTAAAGAGGTAGGGATAAAGCCGGTAACTACTCCCATGAATAAACGTAGGACAAAAAATGCCTCGACTGAGTTGATAAAGCCCATTAAAAAGACACTTATGGCAATACCAAAACCATTTATGACAAGGATTGGTTTGTAGCCATACTTGTCTGCGATTCTTCCCCAAATAGGCGACATAATAAGTGCTGATACAAAGGTTGCTCCAAAAACAAGGCCTGCCCATTTTTGGACATAGGCGTCTGTAAAGTCACCCATTGTATTAATATACAATGAAAGGAAAGGCATGATCATTGTCATCGTACTGGATACAAGAAAAATAGAAAACCACATGATTATAAAATTTCTTTTTTGTATGCTCATCGGAATCCCTTCTTTCTCTTGTCGCATACTACTGTCTTTTAGTATAAAACATTTCGGGTGACTAAGAAAGTTGATTGTTAGAAACTTTGTCACTGAAAACTACTTTTAGTTATGTTAAACTGTTTTAGGGTGATTATGTTGAAAAAAATAATTTTATTGAATTTATTTACACTACTTTTTATAACAGCTTGTGGAAGCGACTCATCCGATAAAGAAAAAGACGCTACTAAAGAGACAGCAGAACAAGAAACTGCTGTTACTACTGATACCCAACAAGAGGGAGAAATAATCACATATCCGCAACTTTCAACAGAAGTGGCTGAAAATGAAGCTTTAGTCCAAATGAACACTTCTTTAGGAACGATAAAAATCAAACTATTCCCAGAAGAAGCACCAAAAACAGTGGAAAACTTTTTAACTAAAGCAGAAGAAGGATATTATGAAGGCGTTATTTTCCATCGGGTCATCGAAAACTTTATGATTCAAACCGGAGATCCTACTGGGACAGGAGCAGGAGGAGAAAGCATTTATGGTGAATCATTCGAGGATGAATTTGCTAATAATCTATTCAATTTAAAAGGTGCACTTTCTATGGCGAACACGGGTCAGCCGAACACTAACGGAAGTCAGTTTTTTATCGTCCAAGCTCCTCTACAAGAAGGAATCGTTGAACAGCTTAGAAAAGGCGGATGGCCGGAGGAAATTATTAAGGCTTACGAACAAAATGGCGGAACACCGCATTTAGATCAAAAACATACGGTGTTTGGACAGGTTATTGAAGGTATGGATGTAGTCGATGAAATAGCTAAAGTAGAAACTGGTGCAAACGATAAACCAGTAGAAGATGTCCTTATTCAGTCTATAGAAGTTATCCAAAAATAAAGTTAGGAAGTGTAGACTATGTTAAACTTTCTTTCATTAGGCTTTTTGTATTTATACTTTCCAGAGGATAAAACCGAATATATACCAGTAGTATTAGAGTTTATAATAGTATTTATTCTATGTGTGCTATTATTCCGTTGGTTTAAAAAGAAATCCGCTAGAGACGCTGCAAAAGCGAAAGAAATAGAAGAACGAGTATTACAAGCAAGAAAAGAAGAAATGGAAAAGAAGGTACCTTCTGAGTGAAGGCACCTTCTTTTTATATATTAGTACATAGCTTATTTTGCTCTAGTGCTAGGACAATGCATGTTTGAATCTCGAAACTCCTTCTTCTACTGTTGCTCTAGGACATGCCACGTTCATTCGAAGGAATCCATCTCCGCCTTCTCCATATTTAGTTCCAGGCTCTAATGCAAGTTTTCCCTTAGTTAATAATAGATTCATCATATCTTTCTCATTCAAGCCTGTCCCACGATAATCAATCCATAGTAAATAACTACCTTCTGGTTTAGAAATCTTAATGCCTTCTATAATTGATAATTGTTTAATGACATACTCCATATTACCTTCTATAACATCTATTAACTCTTCAAGCCATGGAGCTCCGTGTTCATATGCCGCTTGCATAGCAGTTAAGGAGAAGACATTCAGTCCCATGTCTCCACGTCTTGCAGCACTATTTTCTAATGCTTTTCGCAATTCATCATTAGGTACGATGGTAGCAGCACCTTGAATTCCAGCTAAGTTAAACGTTTTAGTTGGTGCAAAGAAAGTAATAATATGATCGATTTCTTCTGCTGCAACAAGTAGAGGAACATGTTTATTTGGTTTAAAGACAAGATCTGAGTGTATCTCGTCTGAAAGTATTAATACATTATGCATTTTACATAGTGAAGCCATCTTAGTTAAATCTTCCTTGCTCCACACTTTTCCTCCTGGGTTATGTGGGTTGCAAAGTATAAATATTTTTATATCCTGCTGTAAGCATTCTTCAAAAGCATCCCAATCCAATTCAAAGGAGTTACCTTTTTCCTTTAAGCGACAAGTAACAACCTCTCTTTCTAAAGTATTCGGTATACCTTTAAAGGGAGGATAAATTGGAGTGTGTACAAGTACTTTATCTCCTATTTCTGAGAAAGCCTCAACCACTTCGGCCATTCCTGGAATAACCCCATGACGTAAGAGAATCCATTCGTTTTCTATTTCTAGTTGGTGTTTAGTATATACCCAAGAAGATAATGCATCCTTCACTGCTTCAGGGGTAATTGAGTATCCAAAAACAGGATGCTCTAGACGCTTATGTATGGCTTGCTGTATTACTGGTGCTAAACTAAAATCCATATCTGCTACCCACATTGGAAGTACATCCGCATCATCCTCAATAGCATATACTTGTTTTAACATATCCCATTTCACGGAAAAAGTGTTACGACGATTAAAAATAGTAGAAAAATCTGACAAAATAAAATCCCCTTTCATTTTTAACTTATTGTGTTATTATAACCCTAACTAATAAAAGTAGTAAGGTGAAAAAATAATGGATACTATAGAGATGAATAGAAAAGCAGTTTGGTTACTTCAAGAGTGGGATCCTTTCAAGTTCGGAATTGATGCTTACGAAACAGAGATCGCCGATGTTGTAGCTTCTCTGCACGATATCGACCATCCTTCAGAGCTTGCTAGAAAAATTCAAGAAGTTTACGAGCATTCCTTTGAACAATGGATTCCACTAGAAAAATGCGTGGAGATCTCTTACAAACTTATTGCTTTAAAATATGAAATGAAGTGTATTATTTAATTACTCACTTCCTATAATGCTAGATAAAAAGAGTAATAACAAGAAAAAGCTTTCGATTCCAATGAATCGAAAGCTTTTATTTTACACTTCTTGCAGGCCGTCCATTAAGTTGGATGCAGGTACTTCTAATGCGTTAGATAGCTTTAAAATAGTTTGTGTTGAAGGAATTTCACTACCAGACTCGTACGCTTCCAATTTTCCAGCGCCGATTCTTGTTTTTAAGGAAAGTGTTTCTAAAGAAATATTGCGTTCTTCTCTTAGTTGTCGCAACTGCTTATGCAATTCTTTTTTCATGATTTCTGTCCACCTCTTTAAAAATTCTTCACATCTTATATCATATTATAGCACATTTTTTTTTGGAACTTGTTTTAATGTATTGTCAGAAAAAGTACAATTTTTAATTTACTAGCCTAAAGGATATTTGTCCTATTTAAGAACATTCATAACCCCTTGAATAAATACAATTAAAATTGCTACTGGTGCAGCATAGCGTACAATAATTCTCCAACCGTTTAAAAGAACAGCTCTAGAACCAATCTCCTTGGAAATGTCATCTTTAGAGAAGTGGAATCCAGCAAAAATTGATATAAAAAGTGCCCCTAAAGGTAAACCAATGCTACTAGTCAGGAAATCAGTAAAATCAAAAATCGACAAGTCTAGGATTTTAATATCTTGAAGAACACCAAAAGAAAGAGCACTTGGAATTCCAACAAGGAAAATTAAAAAGCCCGAGATCCAAGCAGCACGTTTTCTTCGATCATAATTCGACTTAATACCAATGGACACAACGATCTCTAACATACTGATGGAAGACGTTAACGTGGCAAATAATAACAGGATAAAGAATATTATTAAAAAGAATTGCCCGAAAATAATTTGTTCAAACACTGCTGGTAGAATGATGAATACTAATCCAGGACCAGCGTCTGGAGAAAAACCCAAAGCGAAAACTGCAGGGAATATTACGAGACCTGCCATGATAGAAATACCTATATTCAGTAAGGAAACACTAAGAGCCGAATTTCCTAAATTAGTTCCCTTTGGTAAGTAGGATGCATAGGTAATCATCCCAGAAACACCGACACTGAGAGAAAAGAATGCCTGACCCAATGCAAGCAGGGCAGTTTCCCACGTAAAATAAGACCAATCCGGTATTAATAAAAACTTAACTCCTTCAATAGCTCCATCAAGAGTCAGTGAACGTATGGCTAGAACCACAAAGAAGATGAGAAGCAAGGGCATCATCCACTTACTAGCTTTTTCAATTCCTCCCTTGATGCCTCCTGAAACAATCCACAAAGTTAACAATATAAATACTCCTTGTCCAATTAACACTTCCCAAGGATTTGATATGACCGTATTAAATAAGTCCTCATAGAAATTATCTGCACTCCCGTTTAAGCTAAGAGTAATAGAACGGAACAAGTAAGATAAAATCCAACCACCAACTACACTATAAAATGAGAGTATTATAAACGAAAAGAAGAAGCCAGACCATCCGATTAAAAACCATGGCTTTTTAGGTGCCAATTTTTTAAATCCAGTTACTGCATCTGCCTGTCCCTTTCTTCCTATGATAAATTCAGCTAGTAAAATTGGTAATCCAATAAGAAGTGTACATAGGATGAAGAGCAATACAAAGACGCCACCACCATTAGTTCCTGCCATATAGGGAAACTTCCAAATCGCCCCTAATCCAATGGCACTTCCGGCCGCAGCCAATATAAATCCAATTTTCGACCCGAAGTGATCTCGAGTTTTCATATGTATTCCTCCTTCAACGCTTTAACGCTTTAAAGGGATAGTATACTATTTTGTTAATGAAAAATAAACGCTAAATCTATAAATGTGAATTGTTAATATGTGCAAGTAAGATAAAAGTATACAGATAGATGTAACATTTAGCTGGCATCTTTCGTATCACTTATAGCAAAAGAGAGAGAGCGGGGTGGAGCAATGGTTGAGAACGAATTGATCGAACTTGCACAACAGGGCGATCAGCAAGCATACGGGGAACTCATTCGCTTACATCATCGAACAGTAGAAAAATTTGCCTTTCAATGTGGAGTGCGAGTTCAAGATATACCAGATGTGACACAGGAAGTGTTTGTAAAATTGTATCGTTTCCTTCATCAATTTCAAAAGGAGCGTTTCACAACCTGGTTATATAAAATTACATTAAATGCAACAAGAGACTATTACCGCAAGGAAACGAAGGAAGCGCAAAAAGAGGTAAGGCTTCAAGGAGTATCGCCTGACCACTATATAATGAAGTCTGCCGAGGAAAAGGTCCTTGTTTTTGAGGAGGATCGAGAGCTCCATGTAGCAATACAATTATTAGATGAAAAATATCGCCATCCCATTATACTTTTCTATTTTCATGACATGTCTTATGAACAAATGGCAGATGTACTGAATGTTCCAATGTCTACCATTAAAATTCGATTATTACGAGCAAAGGGACATTTGAAATCGGCTCTACAAATTAGTGGAGGTGAAAACCATGGACGATAAAAAACTGGAAGTACGTTTGGAATTATTGAAAGATTCATATGAAAGAGTGCCTTCTTCAATAAATCCGGATGAAATACTAAAGAAAATGGTGAAAGAAAAAGAAACTAACCTAGATCATTCTAAAAAGAAGAAAACGAATTGGCAACGAATAGCAGTGTGGACTGTTAGCCTAGCAAGTGTTTTTGTTATAGGAATCCTTAGTGCTACACTTTTAAACGATAACCAAACAGGTAGTAAAATAAAAGAAACGACCATACTGGGAGATATTGAAGAATATGAAAAGAAATACGCAGAGGAGCGATTGAAGAGACAGAAAATACTAGAGATGGATGAGGATGATTTTAATGGCCTCGATTTTGTCATTTATGCAGATAATATTTTTGCTACTCAGATTAGTCCAGGCTCCCTCGAAGGTAAGAACGATGATATTACTATTGAAGAAGCTTACCATCAAGCAATACAAGGGTTAAAGCTTCCTTCTGAAATGATAGAAGAGGTTAAAAAAGGAAAAGTAATGAATTCTAACGAAAGCATGAAGTTTGTTGATGAATTCGTGACAAAAGCAAATATACTAATCACTCATTATAACCACATTTTATACAAAGACAGAGAAGCATTGAGATCTGCTGTTTTTGATGGGAAATTAAATAAGAATATGCTTCAGGCTAAAAGAGAAGAAATGCCGAAAAAAATTCAAACAATGTTGAAGGTATTACCTAAACAAGGACTAAATATTGAAGTAAATCAATCTGGTACAGAATTTTTTGTTCTTTATAATAGTTTAGCATTTAATCAGGATTTTAATGAAAAGTTAAATGATTATGCTTCAGGATATATTTTCTTACAAAACGTTATGCTAAATCAATACTCAGACAACAACTCCATGGGGGATGGTAATAATCTAGTAAGTAATTTAGTAAGTAATTTAAGAGGAATAGAGATTGTTCTCTTGAATACTGATCCATCTTTTAGCGTTCATACTAATCTTGAGACATTTTACTTTACTGGAGTAGAGAGCATGCTTTTAGGAGAGTACAATAGTGCACTTTTGGATGAAAACCAAAAAGTTAGGCAGGAATATCAACTAGCTTGGAGTTATTTAGCTGATACACCGGGAGAATCTCCAATTGCTACATTTATGAGAAAATTTTTGGACGTAATGGAGGAGAATAATTGGAAGTATACTTTCAACTATAAGGATTTAAATTTAGGGCAATTTAGAGATCTTTATAACCAAGCCTTAGAGGGTAATTTAGATTATGTGAAGCTGGATTGGGAAGCGATGTTATCTGAGAAAATATCGGCGAGTATGGAAGTGGCAAAAGAAGGAGATGTAGCTTATCTTTATAAAAGGTTTGGGGAAAGCTTCGACACAAAGCATTTACATGGGATTGGGCCTATAGAAATTGCTGTTTTATATGATTACGCTGAGGACCAACACAACCTAGACATGATGTGGAAGCTATTAAGTGATGATGTCAGATTAGAGTCAAGCAAAGGTTCCTTCTTTAAAAGTCCTGTAAGTTTAATTGCGGAATCATCTACTATGCTCTATTATCAGCAGTCAAAAAACCAGGTAGAGAACAGCGTACTAACTACTGTATTAGATCAAGGAGATGAAGAAAAAATAAAATCCAATATACCCATGAGATTAGATGAGGATAACATTTGGCGTATTAATATCCCTCTGAGTGTAAAATAAGAAAGTTCGTGAAAGCTATTATTACACATTGATTTACAAAGGAAGTTGTCTTCATACACCTCAGTGATTTTTGGTCATATACTTTCTGATATGTTATAATTTAACATGACTATATCGTAGATAAGAAAGTAGGACGGCAATATGACAAAAACATTTAAGGTAGGAGATGTGGTTACTGGTAAAGTGACGGGTATTCAACCATATGGTGCGTTCGTTAGTCTGGATGAACAAACACAAGGTCTAGTGCACATATCAGAAATAACATATGGCTATGTTAAGGAAGTAGGAGAGTTTTTGACTGTTGGTCAGGAAGTAGAAGTGAAAATTCTAGAAATTGATGAGGAAGCAAGCAAAATAAGCCTTTCTATTCGAGAACTTCAAGAAAAACCAACCTCTTCGAAACGTGATGATAAGCCACGTAAATCACTTCAAGCTCGTGTCGATGAGCATGATGAAGAAGGCTTTAATACATTGAAGGAAAAGCTAGCAGGGTGGATTAAACAATCCATCCAATAATAAAGGAAAGGTGAAGAAGGATCATATCCTTCTCCACCTTTTTTTATCATGTAAAATTTAAACTTTTCTTATTTTACGTAATCGGTACTGTAGATTCTGCCTACTCATTCCCAATGCCTCCGCAGCTTTAGTGACATTGTTATTGTATTTTTCTAAAGCCTTTTGTAAATAATACGTTTCCGCTTCTCTTAAGTATTCGTCTAGAGGAAGGATATCTCTCTCTGGAGAGATGACAAAGTCCTCGGCATTTTTCATTGATCCATCCATATCCTGAATTTTTAATTTGAAATGGAGTGGCAGCATATCGAAACTTAATGTTCTCTCTGTTGTAATCATAGAAGTGATTTCGTCCAATAAAAGCTCCAATTCCTTTAAGTTACCTGGCCAGTCATAGGTTTTAAAAGCTTTTATTACCTGTGGATCTATGTCTTCAAGAGTAGACGCGTACCGATTCAAATGTCGCTGGAAGTAATCATGTATAAAGGGCATAATATCCTCTGTTCGTTCACGAAGCGGCGGAATATTAATAGTAATAGACGCAAAGTAATAATATAGCTCTTTAACCAACTGGTTATTATAAACTAGGTCAATCGGATCTTCTCCAATACTAGCGATATACAGATTGTGGTTAGAGCTATTTTCTTTTAAAATTTCAAATAATTTATTTTGTAAATCGATGGATAATAAATCTATTCTTTCACAAAATATAGTGCAGTTATGCAGGCTTTTTATTTCTTGTTCGAATTTATAAATTATTTGATCGTCCGCACTATAACAATAAAGCGTTATAAATTGCTCGTTTTGTGGAGAAAGCTGATGATGTATTGCTTCCGCTATTAAATCCTTTCCTGTCCCAGCTTCTCCAATAAGCAGGATAGGCATTCGTACATTGGCTGCTTTTATTGAGCGTTCCTTTACGTCCTTCATGATTTTAGATTCTGCTGTGATAGAGGAAAGTGTGATTGCCTCGTTATATCTCTTTAAAGGCTGAAATAATAGCTTTTCCAGAGCCGTGATATCTCGTGAAAATTCAATCGCCCCTATTAAGACACCATCTTCAAAAACAGGATATGTATCGTTAATAGTGGTGATTTCTTGACCATTCCTACTCCAATAGGTCTGTTTTACTCTTAGGACTGGCTTTTCGCTATGTAGAACTTTTAATAAAGTACTTTCATGTTGTTCGAATTGAAAAAGTTCTAGGATAGAACGATCTTCTACATCCATCGAATTCAAACCTTCGATTTCTTTCATTTTTTCATTGTATATAATCGTTTTTCCCATTAAATCTATTGCATGAATGCCTACAGTGACTTGCTCTGTAGCGAATTTGTAAAAGGGGAGCAACTTACTAAAAGTACTGGTCAAATTAATCACCTCAAAAAAATATTTAACATTTTAGTTAATTATACTTGAAAAACGCAACAATCTTTTGCATTATTATAAGTGAAGTAGTATTAGTAGTGCAAATTTTTTTTGCGCTAACATTTAAAGGAGGATTTACATGATACCTTATAAACACGAAGCATTTACAGATTTTTCAAAAGAAGAAAATAAAAAAGCAATAAAAGAAGGATATAAAATTGTTGACGCATATTTAGGTCAAGATTTCCCATTAATCGTTGGTGGAGAAAGAATTACTACTGAAAGCAAAATTGTTTCTTATAATCCAGCAAAAAAAGAAGAGGTAATTGGTAAAGTATCAAAAGCTTCTCAAGAAATCGCAGAAAAAGCACTTAAAATTGCTGATGAAACATTCAACACATGGAAAAAAGTAAAACCAGAAGTACGCGCAGATGTACTTTTCAAAGCAGCGGCAATCATTCGTCGCCGTAAATTTGAATTCTCCGCTTTATTATCAAGAGAAGCAGGGAAAACATGGGTGGAAGCTGATGTAGAGGTTGCTGAAGGAATTGACTTCTTAGAATATTATGGACGTCAAATGCTACGTCTTAAAGAAGGCCAACCTGTGGAAAGCCGTCCAGGTGAATACAATCGTTATGACTATATTCCATTAGGAGTTTCTGTTGTTATCTCTCCTTGGAACTTCCCATTTGCTATCATGGCTGGTACTACTGTAGCAGCTATGGTTGCTGGTAATACAGTATTATTAAAACCAGCTTCTACTACTCCTGTTGTTGCTTATAAGTTTGTAGAAGTTCTAGAAGAAGCTGGAATGCCAGCGGGCGTTGTTAACTTCATCCCTGGTTCAGGTGCTGAAATTGGTGATTTCTTAGTTGAACACCCACGTACTCGTTTAATCAGCTTTACAGGATCTCGTGACGTTGGTTTAGGAATTGTAGAAAAATCAGCTAAATTAGCTGAAAAGCAAATCTGGATTAAACGTACAATTCTTGAAATGGGCGGTAAAGACACAATCGTTGTAGATAAAGATGCTGATTTAGAATTAGCTGCTCAATCAATCGTACGATCAGCATTTGGTTTTAGCGGACAAAAATGCTCGGCTGGTTCACGTGCTGTAATCCTTGAAGATGTATATGACCAAGTAGTGGATCGTGTAAAAGAGTTAACGAATGAGTTAACTGTAGGTATTCCAGACGAAGATGAGCATTTTGTAGGTCCAGTAATCGATGCTTCTGCATTCAAAAAAATCATGAGCTATATCCCAGTTGGTAAAGAAGAAGGTCGCTTAATCACTGGTGGAGAAGGTGACGATTCAAAAGGTTACTTCATTCAACCTACTGTATTTGCAGATCTATCTCCAACTTCTCGCATTATGCAAGAAGAAATTTTTGGACCAATCCTTGGTATTTCTAAAGCAAAAGATTTTGATGAAGCGATTGAAATTGCTAACAACACGGAATATGGTTTAACGGGTGCCGTTATTACTAATAACCGCATGAACTTAGAAAAAGCGCGTGAAGACTTCCACGTAGGTAACTTATACTTCAACCGTGGATGTACTGGAGCTATCGTTGGATACCAACCATTTGGTGGATTCAACATGTCTGGAACTGACTCTAAAGCTGGTGGACCAGACTACATTCAACTTCATATGCAAGCTAAAACAACTTCTGAAATGCTTTAATATTTTTTAAACAAATCTTATGAAATGGCCAAACAACTGGTTTGTCTGGCCATTTCATTTAATAGGGGGAAAATGAATGTCAGTATCTAGTAAAGTAATTGAACAAACAGAAAAATACGGTGCACACAATTACAATCCACTACCAATCGTTGTGTCTGAAGCTGAAGGTGTTTGGGTAAAGGATCCAGAGGGTAATAAATACATGGATATGCTATCTGCATACTCAGCTGTAAACCAAGGACATCGTCATCCTAAAATTATTCAAGCGTTAAAAGACCAAGCAGATCGTGTTACTTTAACTTCTCGTGCGTTCCATAACGACCAGTTAGGTCCATGGTATGAAAAAGTAAGTCAATTAACGAAAAAAGAAATGGTTTTACCGATGAATACAGGAGCTGAAGCTGTAGAAACAGCATTTAAGGCTGCTCGCAGATGGGCGTATGATGTAAAAGGTGTTGCTGATGATCAAGCAGAAATCATTGCTTGTAACGGTAACTTCCACGGCAGAACTATGGGAGCGGTTTCTTTATCGTCAGACCCAGAATACAAACGTGGATTCGGACCAATGCTTCCAGGGATTAAACTAATTCCTTACGGGGATATTGAAGCACTTAAGCAAGCAATTACTCCAAACACAGCTGCATTCTTAATCGAACCTATCCAAGGCGAAGCTGGAATCATTATTCCTCCAGAAGGATTTATGAAGGCTGCACGTGAATTATGTCGAGAAAATAATGTATTATTTATCGCAGATGAAATTCAAGCTGGATTATGCCGCACAGGTAAAATGTTTGCATGTGAATGGGAAGATATCGATCCGGATATGTACATCTTAGGTAAAGCACTAGGCGGAGGAGTATTCCCTATCTCATGTATAGTAGCTAACCGTGATGTTCTAGAAGTATTTAATCCAGGTTCACATGGCTCTACTTTCGGTGGTAACCCTATGGCTTGTGCTGTTTCTCTTGCTGCACTTGATGTATTGATTGACGAGAAGCTTGCTGATCGTTCATTAGAATTAGGAAATTATTTTATGGATGCTTTAAGAGATATTAATCATCCTTCTATTAAAGAAGTACGTGGTCGTGGTTTGTTTATCGGTATGGAATTGACTGAAGCAGCAAGACCTTATTGTGAAGAACTAAAAGAACTAGGATTATTATGTAAAGAAACTCACGATACAGTTATCCGTTTCGCACCACCTTTAATCATTACAAAAGAGGAACTTGACTGGTCAATTGAGAAAATTAAAAAAGTATTTACAATTTAACTAATTGTTTCCCAATTTGTAAATGAATTGTGTTACAATAATCTCCGATGAAATCATTATGAATTAAAGAGGCGAAATAATAAATGGCTGAAAATCTAAACCTGTTCACATCAACGCAGGCTGTCATTAAAGAGGCTTTGCAAAAATTAGGCTACGACGATGCAATGTATGACTTGTTAAAAGAACCACTTCGTATGTTAGAGGTAAGAATTCCAGTAAGAATGGATGACAATACTGTTAAAGTATTTACTGGTTACCGTTCACAACATAACGATGCAGTCGGACCAACAAAAGGTGGAGTTCGTTTTCACCCAGGCGTAACTCCTGAAGAAATGAAAGCACTTTCTATGTGGATGACATTAAAAGCTGGAATTGTTGACCTTCCGTATGGCGGAGGTAAAGGTGGGGTTGCTTGTGACCCACGTGAGATGTCTATGGGAGAAATCGAACGCCTAAGTCGTGGATATGTTCGTGCAATTAGTCAAATTGTCGGGCCAACAAAAGATATCCCTGCTCCAGACGTTTTCACAAATGCGCAAATTATGGCATGGATGATGGATGAATATAGTCGTATGGACCAATTCAACTCACCAGGATTTATCACGGGTAAACCTTTAGTTCTTGGTGGATCTCAAGGTCGTGACCGTGCAACTGCACAAGGTGTTACTATTATTATTAATGAAGCAGCGAAGAAACGCGGCATTGATATGATGGGTGCTAGAGTGGTTATCCAAGGTTTCGGAAACGCAGGAAGCTTCCTTGCTAAGTTCTTGAGCGATCAAGGTGCAAAAGTAATTGGTATTTCTGATGCTTACGGTGCTTTACATGACCCTAATGGCTTAGATATAGATTATTTATTAGATCGCCGTGATAGCTTTGGAACTGTAACGACTTTGTTTGAAAATACTATTTCTAATGAAGAATTATTAGAATTAGATTGTGATATTTTAGTACCTGCTGCTATCGAAAACCAAATTACTTCTGATAATGCTCACAACATCAAAGCTAATATAGTAGTAGAAGCAGCAAATGGTCCAACTACTACAGAAGCTACTAGAATTCTATATGAAAGAGGAATCCTATTAGTCCCTGACGTATTAGCTAGTGCTGGTGGGGTAACTGTATCTTACTTTGAGTGGGTACAAAATAACCAAGGCTACTACTGGACAGAAGAAGAAGTTAACGACAAGTTAGTGAAGAAAATGGTAGATGCATTTGAGAATATTTATGAAGTAGCTACTACTCGTAATATCGATATGCGTTTAGCTGCATATATGGTTGGTGTACGCAGAACTGCTGAAGCTTCACGCTTCCGTGGATGGGTATAACCGATAAGTTGAACCGCTTGTATTTTACAAGCGGTTTTTTATATGATGAAAAGGTAAAGAAAGGGGATTAAACATATGAATGCATTTTCTTTTTATAATCCGGTCAAACTGATTTTTGGTAAAGGTCAACTAGCAAAGCTTCCAACTGAGCTTTCTGTATTCGGTAAAAAGGTATTGGTAGTATACGGCGGCGGAAGCATTAAAAAAAATGGTTTATACGACGAAGTAATGAATTATTTGAATGAGGCTGGTATGGAAATCTTTGAACTGTCAGGAGTAGAGCCAAATCCAAGACTATCTACTGCAAAACGAGGAGCAGATCTTTGTAAGGCAGAAGGAATTGAAGTAGTACTTGCAGTCGGAGGTGGGTCTGTAATAGACTGCACGAAGCTTATTGTTGCTGCTGCTAAGTATGATGGGGATCCATGGGACTTAGTTACACGTAAAGCCTTCCCTAAAGAAGCACTACCTTTTGGTACTGTTTTAACTTTAGCCGCAACTGGCTCGGAAATGAACTCAGGTTCGGTAATTACAAATGAAGAAACGTTAGAAAAATACGGCTGGGGGAGCCCGCTTGTTTTTCCTAAATTCTCTATATTAGACCCAGTGAACACTTTCACAGTTCCTCTAGACCAAACGGTTTATGGGATTGTTGATATGATGTCTCATATGTTTGAGCAATATTATCATAACGCGACTAACACACCTCTTCAAGATGAAATGATTGAAGGCGCTCTACGTACAGTTATAGATGCTGCTCCTAAACTAATTACCGACCTAGATAACTATGAATTAAGAGAAACTATCTTATTTGCGGGAACTCTAGGCTTAAATGGTTTTCTACAAATGGGTTATAACGGTGATTGGGCGAGCCATAACATTGAACATGCTGTCTCAGCTGTGTATGACATTCCCCATGCAGGCGGATTGGCAATCATTTTCCCGAGATGGATGAGACATAATCTTAAAGTAAATCCAGAGCGTTTTGCTAAGCTTGCTACTAAAGTCTTCCATGTGGATCCTTCAGGTAAGACGCCGGAGGAAATTGGTTTAGAGGGTATTGAAAGATTATCTTCTTTTTGGGCTTCGTTAGGGGCACCTGTGAACCTCTCTGATTATAAAATTGATGACTCACAAATCGACTTAATGGTAGAAAAAGCAATGGCACGTGGCGAGTATGGCAATTTTAATAAGTTAAATGCAGAAGATACAAAAGCTATATTAACAGCTTGTCTGTAAAACTGCGGTTGAGTTTTTATCTTTTTTCATCAATAAAAAAGTGAATTTTAAAGGCAAGAATGCTGTTAACCCAACATTCTTGCCTTTATTATGTTCAGACTATACAACGCCATTCAACCTCTTAATTAAAAGAGTAATTCTTAATGGAGGATTTATTTTTTGTCATTTGTTTTTAAAACTGTTTTTGTATCTTTATGATGATTCCACGTTTTAACTCCGTCGTCCTCGTCAAAGGAGATAGTCACATCGGATACTCCTTGCTGGCTTAGTATTAAATCCTTTAAAACATCATGAATATCATCTACTGTTGCAAAGGATAGCGAAGCGTCTATTTCAGCTACTAGAGTAACATGAAGAAACTCTCCTTCTTTTATTACCTCTAGCTCTTGAATATCTTTTACTTCCGTTACATCAGAAACAAGATGTGCAATATGAACGAGCATTTGTTCATCGGTTTCCCCAAGAGCGCCTCGTGCATTATCTAAGAATACTTTACCTACTACGTAAAACATCATTAGTCCGATAAGGATAGAAGCAATACCTTCTGCTTGTAAAAATCCTGTGAAATGAGAGATTAGAACTGCTACAAAAGCTAAAATACCACCTGAGGTAGCAACTAAATCCTCCATAAATACAAGTTTTGTAGCTGGTTTTGCTCTTTTTAAATGTGCAAAGCTCGTAGTAAGCGGAGCTAAAACAGATCCTTTTATGCCAACTTCATGCAAGATTTCTTTTCCTGCTTTGTATAAAACCGCAAATTCAAGGATTATCGCAATCCCAAGAACGGTTAAACTAATTGCAAGCCCTCCAGATGCTACAGGATGTTGGATATGATGCCATCCTTCTTTGATCGTTTCATATGAGAGGATTCCTACAAGTATTACTGCACCTAAACAAACAAGATTGACCAATCGTCCAAAGCCATTTGGAAACTTAGGAGTTGGCGCCTTTTTAGAAAGTGCTGATCCTATAAACACAAAAAACTGGTTAGCTGCATCCCCGATGGAATGCATCATTTCTGCAAACATAGCTACGTTTCCAGTTAGAAAAAATGCTCCGCCTTTTAATGCTGCTATTATTGTATTTACAATTGCTGCAATCAAGGATGGTTTGTTACCACCCTTTAATAAAGTAAAAAACTGTCCCATATAATTACTCCTTTTGTTAAATAGATTCTAATTCAAGAGTTTCGATAAATTCTAAATTTGCTATCGAATGATAAAATTCTACCGTATTCTTTTTAGTAAGTATAGACAAACGAATATGAAGCTCATGCTTGATTTCATCATTCTCTAATGGAATGTCTTTTATTCGAATGCTATCAATATAAAAGCCTTGGTCTTTTAAGTGATAATACATTTTAGAAATGTTTTCTTGCTCTGAAACAATTACCTTCAATGATAACTCTTTCGATCTTAATCGCTTTGGACCTATTTTAGATAAGAGGGGAGGGATTACTTCTATACCTATTAGTACAATCACAACAGATAAGGATGCCTCCAAATAAAATCCTGCTCCCACAGCAATCCCAATTCCCCCAGCTCCCCAAATCATGGCTGCTGTTGTTAGACCACTTATGCTATCATTTCCTTTACGAAGGATAACCCCGGCCCCTAAAAAACCGATTCCGCTAACAATTTGAGCTGCTAACCGTAAAGGATCCATGGTTATATTGACTCCGTCGTGTCCAGTATGAGCCTTATATGCCGATTCGATAGATATGTATGTGAGCAAGCAACTAAATGTAGCTATAACGATACTTGTTTTTAGACCAATGGGTTTTTTCTTCAGTTCTCTTTCAATCCCAATAACTAAACTTAGGATTGCCGCGAAACTTAATTTTATTAATATCTCGCCATATCCGTTTAAATAGGGAACCCAGTCCAAGGATGTTCCTCCTTTCTATTAAGTTAGTAAAGAATATGTGGAAATTTAAATCTTATACTTACATACCCATTTTTCTATTTAATATCACCCCTGTTCTGAATTAATGAAGAATATTATAGTAAGTAAGGCTAAAGCTATTAAAAACTATCCTTTATTAAATAATTTAATAAAAATCATATTAAAATATAAAAAAGGTATTGCTTTTTATTTCTCAACGTTGTATATTAATACTTGTCCTTCGGAACAAGCGACAAACTACTTGAAAGAAAATAAAAAAAGTGTTTGACAGCAAATCTGAAATGAGTTACACTAATAAAGTCGTCAAAAACAAAACGACGCGATGAACATTGAAAACTGAACATGCAAAACGTTAAGAAATACAGCGTTCAACAAACTTCGGTTTGATTGACGCAAAAACAATTTTGACATCATTTAATGATGATGCCAGCAAAACAAAATGAGCTTTTAAACTAGTTCTATTTTTTCTGGCTGACGAGACGTAGTGCAGTGCTAGGAAGCAAGTGAGCGAAGGAAGGAGCGTACTAACGTACGTGACTGACCGAGTAAGCGAAGCTGACAACGCAATGCGCTGTGTATCGCCAGCCAGCTATTATGGAGAGTTTGATCCTGGCTCAGGACGAACGCTGGCGGCGTGCCTAATACATGCAAGTCGAGCGAATGATGAAGAAGCTTGCTTCTTCTGATTTAGCGGCGGACGGGTGAGTAACACGTGGGCAACCTGCCTTGTAGATTGGGATAACTCCGGGAAACCGGGGCTAATACCGAATAATCCATTACCTCACATGAGGAAATGTTAAAAGACGGTCTTGGCTGTCACTACAGGATGGGCCCGCGGCGCATTAGCTAGTTGGTGAGGTAACGGCTCACCAAGGCGACGATGCGTAGCCGACCTGAGAGGGTGATCGGCCACACTGGGACTGAGACACGGCCCAGACTCCTACGGGAGGCAGCAGTAGGGAATCTTCCACAATGGACGAAAGTCTGATGGAGCAACGCCGCGTGAGTGAAGAAGGTTTTCGGATCGTAAAACTCTGTTGTGAGGGAAGAACAAGTACGAGAGTAACTGCTCGTACCTTGACGGTACCTCATTAGAAAGCCACGGCTAACTACGTGCCAGCAGCCGCGGTAATACGTAGGTGGCAAGCGTTGTCCGGAATTATTGGGCGTAAAGCGCGCGCAGGCGGTCCTTTAAGTCTGATGTGAAAGCCCACGGCTCAACCGTGGAGGGTCATTGGAAACTGGGGGACTTGAGTGCAGAAGAGGAAAGCGGAATTCCAAGTGTAGCGGTGAAATGCGTAGAGATTTGGAGGAACACCAGTGGCGAAGGCGGCTTTCTGGTCTGTAACTGACGCTGAGGCGCGAAAGCGTGGGGAGCAAACAGGATTAGATACCCTGGTAGTCCACGCCGTAAACGATGAGTGCTAAGTGTTAGGGGGTTTCCGCCCCTTAGTGCTGCAGCTAACGCATTAAGCACTCCGCCTGGGGAGTACGGTCGCAAGACTGAAACTCAAAGGAATTGACGGGGGCCCGCACAAGCGGTGGAGCATGTGGTTTAATTCGAAGCAACGCGAAGAACCTTACCAGGTCTTGACATCCCGCTGACCGACCTAGAGATAGGCTTTTCCCTTCGGGGACAGCGGTGACAGGTGGTGCATGGTTGTCGTCAGCTCGTGTCGTGAGATGTTGGGTTAAGTCCCGCAACGAGCGCAACCCTTGATCTTAGTTGCCAGCATTTAGTTGGGCACTCTAAGGTGACTGCCGGTGATAAACCGGAGGAAGGTGGGGATGACGTCAAATCATCATGCCCCTTATGACCTGGGCTACACACGTGCTACAATGGACGGTACAGAGGGTCGCAACCCCGCGAGGGTGAGCTAATCCCATAAAACCGTTCTCAGTTCGGATTGTAGGCTGCAACTCGCCTACATGAAGCCGGAATCGCTAGTAATCGTGGATCAGCATGCCACGGTGAATACGTTCCCGGGCCTTGTACACACCGCCCGTCACACCACGAGAGTTTGTAACACCCGAAGTCGGTGGGGTAACCCTTTTGGGAGCCAGCCGCCGAAGGTGGGACAGATGATTGGGGTGAAGTCGTAACAAGGTAGCCGTATCGGAAGGTGCGGCTGGATCACCTCCTTTCTAAGGATATATTCGGAATACAGATCTTTATCTGTATCTTAACGTTTTGCAGTTCAGTTTTGAGTGTTCATTTTTATGATGAGCATTTATACTTGCTCCTGCGATTACTCGTCGCAAAGGAACAAGCCCTTTGTTCTTTGAAAACTGGATAAAACGACATCAAAAAAGAAACAAACGCAAGATATTCAAATTGTGATCACTTACGTGATTGCAAGTGTAGTACTTTTAACTTTTAGGTTAAGTTAATAAGGGCGCACGGTGGATGCCTTGGCACTAGGAGTCGACGAAGGACGGCACTAACACCGATATGCTTCGGGGAGCTGTAAGTGAGCTTCGATCCGGAGATTTCCGAATGGGGAAACCCACTGCCCGTAATGGGGCAGTACATTTGCGTGAATACATAGCGCATCTGAGACACACCCAGGGAACTGAAACATCTAAGTACCTGGAGGAAGAGAAAGAAAATTCGATTCCCTGAGTAGCGGCGAGCGAAACGGGAAGAGCCCAAACCAAGAGGCTTGCCTCTTGGGGTTGTAGGACACTCTATACGGAGTTACAAAAGAATGAGTTAGATGAAGCGACCTGGAAAGGTCCGCAGGATAGGGTAAAAGCCCCGTAGTCCAAAATTCATTCCCTCCAGAGTGTATCCTGAGTACGGCGGAACACGTGAAATTCCGTCGGAATCCGGGAGGACCATCTCCCAAGGCTAAATACTACCTAGTGACCGATAGTGAACCAGTACCGTGAGGGAAAGGTGAAAAGCACCCCGGAAGGGGAGTGAAATAGACCCTGAAACCGTGTGCCTACAAATAGTCAAAGCCCGTTAACGGGTGATGGCGTGCCTTTTGTAGAATGAACCGGCGAGTTACGATTACATGCGAGGTTAAGTTGAGAAGACGGAGCCGCAGCGAAAGCGAGTCTGAATAGGGCGAATGAGTATGTGGTCGTAGACCCGAAACCAGGTGATCTACCCATGTCCAGGATGAAGGTAAGGTAACACTTACTGGAGGTCCGAACCCACGCACGTTGAAAAGTGCGGGGATGAGGTGTGGGTAGCGGAGAAATTCCAATCGAACCTGGAGATAGCTGGTTCTCTCCGAAATAGCTTTAGGGCTAGCCTCAAACGTTAGAATCTTGGAGGTAGAGCACTGTTTGGACTAGGGGCCCATCCCGGGTTACCGAATTCAGACAAACTCCGAATGCCAATGATTTATGTTTGGGAGTCAGACTGCGAGTGATAAGATCCGTAGTCAAGAGGGAAACAGCCCAGACCACCAGCTAAGGTCCCAAAGTATTTGTTAAGTGGAAAAGGATGTGGCGTTGCTTAGACAACCAGGATGTTGGCTTAGAAGCAGCCATCATTTAAAGAGTGCGTAATAGCTCACTGGTCGAGTGACGCTGCGCCGAAAATGTATCGGGGCTAAACAAATCACCGAAGCTGTGGATTGATACCTTTGGTATCAGTGGTAGGAGAGCGTTCTAAGGGCGTTGAAGTCAGACCGGAAGGACTGGTGGAGCGCTTAGAAGTGAGAATGCCGGTATGAGTAGCGAAAGATGGGTGAGAATCCCATCCACCGTATGACTAAGGTTTCCTGAGGAAGGCTCGTCCGCTCAGGGTTAGTCGGGACCTAAGTCGAGGCCGATAGGCGTAGACGATGGACAACAGGTTGATATTCCTGTACCACCACCCCACCGTTTGAGTGATGGGGGGACGCAGTAGGATAGGGTAAGCGTGCTGTTGGTTATGCACGTCCAAGCAGTGAGGTGTGAGTGTAGGCAAATCCGCACTCTGTAACATTGAGCTGTGATGGCGAGGACTTAGTCCGAAGTTCCTGATTTCACACTGCCAAGAAAAGCCTCTAACGAGGTGGGAGGTGCCCGTACCGCAAACCGACACAGGTAGTCGAGGAGAGAATCCTAAGGTGAGCGAGAGAACTCTCGTTAAGGAACTCGGCAAAATGACCCCGTAACTTCGGGAGAAGGGGTGCTCTTTTGGGTGTATAGCCTAGAAGAGCCGCAGTGAATAGGCCCAGGCGACTGTTTAGCAAAAACACAGGTCTCTGCAAAACCGTAAGGTGAAGTATAGGGGCTGACGCCTGCCCGGTGCTGGAAGGTTAAGAGGAGTGCTTAGCGCAAGCGAAGGTGCGAATTGAAGCCCCAGTAAACGGCGGCCGTAACTATAACGGTCCTAAGGTAGCGAAATTCCTTGTCGGGTAAGTTCCGACCCGCACGAAAGGCGTAACGATCTGGGCACTGTCTCAACGAGAGACTCGGTGAAATTATAGTACCTGTGAAGATGCAGGTTACCCGCGACAGGACGGAAAGACCCCGTGGAGCTTTACTGTAGCTTGATATTGAATTTTGGTGCAACTTGTACAGGATAGGTAGGAGCCTTAGAGCCCGGAGCGCCAGCTTCGGAGGAGGCGTCGGTGGGATACTACCCTGGTTGTATTGAAATTCTAACCCATACCCGTAACCCGGGTAGGAGACAGTGTCAGGCGGGCAGTTTGACTGGGGCGGTCGCCTCCTAAAGTGTAACGGAGGCGCCCAAAGGTTCCCTCAGAATGGTTGGAAATCATTCGAAGAGTGTAAAGGCAGAAGGGAGCTTGACTGCGAGACCTACAAGTCGAGCAGGGTCGAAAGACGGGCTTAGTGATCCGGTGGTTCCGCATGGAAGGGCCATCGCTCAACGGATAAAAGCTACCCCGGGATAACAGGCTTATCTCCCCCAAGAGTCCACATCGACGGGGAGGTTTGGCACCTCGATGTCGGCTCATCGCATCCTGGGGCTGTAGTCGGTCCCAAGGGTTGGGCTGTTCGCCCATTAAAGCGGTACGCGAGCTGGGTTCAGAACGTCGTGAGACAGTTCGGTCCCTATCCGTCGTGGGCGTAGGAAATTTGAGAGGAGCTGTCCTTAGTACGAGAGGACCGGGATGGACACACCGCTGGTGTACCAGTTGTTCTGCCAAGGGCATCGCTGGGTAGCTATGTGTGGACGGGATAAGTGCTGAAAGCATCTAAGCACGAAGCCCCCCTCAAGATGAGATTTCCCATTACGCAAGTAAGTAAGATCCCTCAAAGACGATGAGGTAGATAGGTTCGGGGTGGAAGCGTGGCGACACGTGCAGCTGACGAATACTAATCGATCGAGGACTTAACCAAATTGTTTGTTTCTAAGATGTCAGTTTATTCAGTTTTGAAAGAATAAATTTTTATTAAAAAAACACTTGTAATAATCTACATAGTTGATATAATAGAACTTGTCTTTCAAATAATTATTCAAGTCTAGTGATGATGGCGAAGAGGTCACACCCGTTCCCATACCGAACACGGAAGTTAAGCTCTTCAGCGCCAATGGTAGTTGGGGGTCTCCCCCTGCAAGAGTAGGACGTCGCTGGGCTTGCAATAAAAATACATAGAAATACATTTTAATACCCAGGAGGATTAGCTCAGCTGGGAGAGCATCTGCCTTACAAGCAGAGGGTCGGCGGTTCGAGCCCGTCATCCTCCACCATAACTTTACTCCTGCCGGAGTAGCTCAACTGGTAGAGCAACTGACTTGTAATCAGTAGGTTGAGGGTTCAAGTCCTTTCTCCGGCACCATTTTTTGAGCCATTAGCTCAGTTGGTAGAGCATCTGACTTTTAATCAGAGGGTCGTAGGTTCGAATCCTACATGGCTCATTCACTTTTTGTGATATAAATATGCGGGTGTGGCGGAACTGGCAGACGCACTAGACTTAGGATCTAGCGCCGCAAGGCGTGGGGGTTCGACTCCCTTCACCCGCACCATTTAATTTAATAACCGAGCGGAAGTAGTTCAGTGGTAGAACACCACCTTGCCAAGGTGGGGGTCGCGAGTTCGAACCTCGTCTTCCGCTCCAAAGATTCATCAAAGTGCCGGGGTGGCGGAACTGGCAGACGCACAGGACTTAAAATCCTGCGGTAGGTGACTACCGTACCGGTTCGATTCCGGTCCTCGGCACCACTTTTATGAAACATTAGCGCCCGTAGCTCAATTGGATAGAGCGTCTGACTACGGATCAGAAGGTTGTGGGTTCGACTCCTGCCGGGCGCGCCATATATACGGGAAGTAGCTCAGCTTGGTAGAGCACTTGGTTTGGGACCAAGGGGTCGCAGGTTCGAATCCTGTCTTCCCGACCAGTTAATTAATAAATTTGGGGCCTTAGCTCAGCTGGGAGAGCGCCTGCCTTGCACGCAGGAGGTCAGCGGTTCGATCCCGCTAGGCTCCACCAATTTAAATTTAAATTTCCTGGCGGCGTAGCTCAGCTGGCTAGAGCATTCGGTTCATACCCGAAAGGTCGTGGGTTCGACTCCCTCTGCCGCCATCTTAAGGACCTTTAGCTCAGTTGGTTAGAGCAGACGGCTCATAACCGTCCGGTCGCAGGTTCGAGTCCTGCAAGGTCCACCAACATAATATTTAGGAGGAATACCCAAGTCTGGCTGAAGGGATCGGTCTTGAAAACCGACAGGCGGGTCATACCGCGCGGGGGTTCGAATCCCTCTTCCTCCTCCATCTTATTGTTAGTGGAAAAATATTATACATAACGTCGACGCAAGCGAAGCGTGGAGGACGTAAAACTCACTAAATGCACAGTTGATTTAAATTTCAACACTTTCTTATTGTCGCGGGGTGGAGCAGTTCGGTAGCTCGTCGGGCTCATAACCCGAAGGTCACAGGTTCAAATCCTGTCCCCGCAACCAAATGGTCCCGTGGTGTAGCGGTTAACATGCCTGCCTGTCACGCAGGAGATCGCCGGTTCGATCCCGGTCGGGACCGCCATTTATTTTTCAACAACTTAGAGATTTAGGATAAGCAAGCAAATCTAGGAAGCAATCGAACGAACGAAGGAGCATACTAAAGTATGTGACTTAATGAGTGAGTGAAGCTGACAAAGAGAAGCGCAGCTTAGTGTAAATCGAAGAGGCTCAGTAGCTCAGTCGGTAGAGCAAAGGACTGAAAATCCTTGTGTCGGCGGTTCGATTCCGTCCTGAGCCACCATTTTATCAAGCGGGTGTAGTTTAGTGGTAAAACCTCAGCCTTCCAAGCTGATGATGAGAGTTCGATTCTCTTCACCCGCTCCAATTAATGGGCCTATAGCTCAGCTGGTTAGAGCGCACGCCTGATAAGCGTGAGGTCGATGGTTCGAGTCCATTTAGGCCCACCATTATTCCGAAGTAGCTCAGTGGTAGAGCAATCGGCTGTTAACCGATCGGTCGTAGGTTCGAGTCCTACCTTCGGAGCCATATATATGGGGAAGTACTCAAGTGGCTGAAGAGGCGCCCCTGCTAAGGGTGTAGGTCGGGCAACCGGCGCGAGGGTTCAAATCCCTCCTTCTCCGCCATATATAAGGCCCCTTGGTCAAGCGGTTAAGACACCGCCCTTTCACGGCGGTAACACGGGTTCGAATCCCGTAGGGGTCATAACTTTAAAAAAGACAATCACTTAGGTGGTTGTCTTTTTTGTTTTGAAAAGATAGAGTTGCGCATGTGCTTTTAGAGGATTAATTCTTCCGAGAGTACTTTACCGGTTTGTCCTTTGTACTGTCAATGCTACTTATTAATACGGAGTGAAAGGACCGATTTCATAAAACAATTCCATTTCTAAGTTTTACTTATTGGTATCAAATCATGAGTTATGTATTTATACACTTTCTTCTTTGTTCTTTTGTCCATCTATAATTCCCACTCCTCTATAACCTCATCACACTTTGTTCATTAATATTCACAAGAACATTTCTTAACAGGTTTCTACAAACTGAATTCTGCTTACATTATCCTGCTTCGCTAGGTAACTCTTTTCAAGCCTTAATCATCAAATAAATAGCTAATTCATACTAACCAATTTTAGTGGCTGGCCATGTGTTCCAAATTATAATAAATCATTTTTTCCATTCACATAGCAAAAAATAAAAAAGCCAGGAAGCTTTTAAACTTCCTGACTGACTGTTAAATTATAAAGCCGAGCAATAACCCTATACCTAAAAGAAATACAAAAATCGTGTTGGTGAGTGCAGTATTCTTCATTGCTAATCCAACTTCAAGATGATTTTCTTTTGCTTTAAATAGTTTTATAGCATCTAAAGGTTTCTTAGCACTTAATAGGACTAGTAGTGCCCAAGGGGTGATAATCTGTAGAATTACCAATAGAATGATCCATACATAAGAAACGATGAAAAATAAGGCTAACACATTAATAGCACTTTCTCTACCAATGAGAATGGCCATCGTCTTTCTACCACCTTTTGTATCCTCAACTATATCGCGAATATTATTGGAAAGCATAATAGCAGCAACAAGTAGAGTACTAGGGATGGATAGGAATAAGGCAAAGTTTGGTATTGAACCAACCTGAATGTATGTAGCAATTAATACGATAAACATTCCCATGACAACACCGCTAAATAGTTCACCGAATGGTGTATACGCTATTGGGTAAGGTCCACCAGTATAAAGGTAACCAATAAGCATACAAACAGCTCCAACGATCAATAATAACCAAGACGATTGGGAGCAAATATATATACCTAATATCGCTGCAAGGATATATAATGCTAAGGCTAATTGAAGTACTGTTTTTGGTTTAACCCCATTACGAACAATAGCACCACCGATACCAATTGATTCTTCGCTATCGAGCCCCCTAACAAAGTCATAGTACTCGTTAAACATATTTGTAGCTGCCTGGATAAACAAACATGCAATTAGCATTGCTAAGAATAATAGCCAATCAATATTTACGTAGTAAAGTGCAATCATTGTACCTAAAAATACTGGGGCAAAGGAGGCAGTTAATGTATGTGGTCTTGTCAACTTCCACCATATACGCCAGCCTTTATCAGCTTGTAGTTCCTGTGACATATAAATTTCTCTCCTTTAAAAGACTCAACATCAATTTTAGCATACATTTGTAGCGAAATGTGTGCCGAAACGCGGAGAAAGTTGTATGATAAAGGGTAGAGTAATAAAACAAGAAATTTAACAGCAGGTAATTTATACGGAGGTCATATATATGCCGAACACCACCGGGCAAAATAAAACAACATTACGTTTTTATACGGAAACAATAGAAGTATCTAGAATGTCCGCTCACGCCTTTTTTGAAGCCGGAGAGGATTGCTATAAAGGGAAACGTTTCTTTTGGCAAAACAAAGAGAAAACCTTCACACTGGTTGGACTTGGACATGCTTATGTACTGGCTAATGATTTAGAAAAAAATAGATATCAGGATATAGCACAAAAATGGGAAGAGTTGTGTGCATGCTCTTTAATAGAAAAAGCGGACGTATCTCCAATCCTATTTGGTGGATTCTCATTCGATCCTGCCAACAAGATATCCTCGGAGTGGAATAGCTTTCCTTCCAGTTTTTTTGCTGTGGCTACATTCCAATTAGTCATTCGAGATGACCAGGCGTTTGTGAGCATCCATCTTATTACGGAAGAGCAAGACAGCTCGGCGGCTTTTGAACACTTGAGAATAGAAAGAGATACATTAATTCATACAGCTCAAGTAAAAGAGCTAAAAGTCCATGAAAAGCCACAGCTTCTTCAAAGAGAAGATAGATTAAAGGATGAATACTTATCTGCGGTTGAAGCCGTTACAAACCGTATTCGCAATAAGGAAGTAAATAAGGTGGTCATTGGACGCTCCTTGAAATTGACCTTTGAGAATAGTTTTTCATCTTCTACAGCTATTTATAATGCATCTATGGAACAACCAGAGAGTTATTTGTTTGGCTTAGAAAAAGAAGACAAAATTTTCTTTGGAGCAACACCCGAGAGATTAGTAAAGCTAGAAAAAGGCAAGGTTGAATCTGCAGGGTTAGCTGGATCGGTTCGTAGAGGTACAAATCTAGAGGAAGACAAAAAGCTAGGGGATGCGCTATTAGCGGACAATAAAAACTTAATGGAGCATCAGTACGTAGTTAGTATGATCCGAAAAGTATTTGATCAATATTGTGAACAGGTTAAAATTCCATCTAGACCAAAGCTAATGAAAATAAGAGATATTCAGCATTTGTTTACCCCTATTGAAGGAAAAATTAAAGGAAGCTCTTCTCTTTTCGAATTTGTAGAGGCAATGCACCCAACCCCAGCACTTGGGGGAGAACCTAGACAAGAGGCAATTGAAATTATTAGAGAATCTGAGCAAATGAACCGTGGCTATTACGCAGCACCAATCGGCTGGGTCAATGCCGAGGGAGAGGGAGAGTTTGCCGTAGGAATCCGCTCAGCACTTATAGAGAACCAATACGCTTATCTATATGCCGGAGGCGGACTAGTTTCAGAATCCACTTCGTTAGAAGAGTTTGAAGAAACACGAGTAAAATTCCGACCAATGCTTCGCACACTTGGAGGAAATATGAATGACTAATACAAGCTTTTTGACATCTTATGTAAATCAATTTGTGGAAACAATTAAAAAGGCGGGCATTGAAGATGTTGTTTTATGTCCAGGATCTAGATCTACTCCCTTAGCTTATGGGTTTGCCAAAACAAAAGGATTTAACTTCTATCGTCAAATTGATGAGCGATCTGCAGGGTACTTTGCTTTAGGAATTGCTAAAGCAAAGAAAAATCCTGTAGTTCTTTTATGTACTTCTGGCACTGCTGCAGCTAACTTTTTCCCAGCAATTGTAGAAGCATATTATGCAAGAATCCCTTTGCTTGTTGTTACAGCAGATAGACCTCATGAACTAAGAGAGGTTGGAGCTCCTCAAGCGATTGACCAAATTCATATGTACGGTAAGCATGTGAAGTGGTCTGTTGATTTTCCTTTACCGGAAGCTAGAGAAGAAAGTCTAGCTTTTGTAGAGAGACATATCCACCGTGCAGTATCTTCTTCTAAAGCAGCTCCGATGGGTCCGGTTCATATTAACGTGCCTTTCCGGGAACCACTTTTATTAGAAATGGATAAGCCTTCTACTACACCGCAAATGCATCTTGCTGATTTAGGAAAGCTTGGACCAAGTGAAGAATTTGTAAAATGGTATACGCATTTAATTAGTAACACAGAAAAGGGACTTATCATTGTTGGGGATTCCTTAGCAACAACTGATGGATTTTGGGAATTTGCTAAAACCATTCAATGGCCAGTGTTAGCTGATCCATTATCTAATCTTCGTAGCAATGTCCCAGCAGATTGTATGCATTTGTGTGTAGACCAATACGATGCTATTTTAAAAAGTGAAATTTTTAAAGAGGTAGCTGTCCCAGAAGTAGTTATTCGTTTTGGTGCTCAGCCTGTTTCTAAACCGCTAGTAAAGTTTCTAGAAGCTCACCAGCCTGAGACTTTTATAGCAGTTGACGAAAGCCCATTATTTAGAGACTCTATTCATATTGTGACTCATCATATTCAAGTAGATGCCTCTTCTCTATGGATGCCGATAGAAGAAAAGCAACCATCGGAGTATCTAAAGCATTGGTCGAAGGCTAATGATATAGCAACAGCGCATATTAAATCCTATATTTCCGAGGAATTGGATGAAGGAGCATTAGCCGGAATTTTGTTTGAGAGTTTATCCGAAAATACAGATTTAGTTGCTAGCAGTAGTATGCCTATACGTGATGTAGACACATTTTTCAATAAAACCTCTAAGGATATTCAAGTATATGCAAATAGAGGAACTAACGGGATTGATGGTGTAGTATCTACTGCGTTAGGTATACAAGCAGCTACTAAAAGACCAGGTTTTCTATTAATCGGGGATTTAGCATTTTTACATGATATAAACGGATTAGTAGTTACACGTTTTAATGAGACAGATTTGACGATTGTTATTATGAATAATGATGGGGGAGGCATATTCTCTTACTTGCCTCAATCAACGGAGACTAACTACTTTGAGCATTTGTTTGGTACACCTACAGGTCTTGAATTTTCAGCTATTGCAACTATGTACGATGCTCAGTACGATGTAGTACATACAAAAGAGGATTTTCAAACCGTGTTGAGTAAGAATAAAACTAAAAATATTCGTATAATTGAAGTTCGTACTGATCGAAAAATCAACACTGAAACTCATCGAAAACTTTGGGCCGCTATAACAGAGGAGCTGGATGCTACTTGGAACGCTTAAATATATCTGTTAGAGACATTCAGATGAATGTAAAAAGGTACAATAGTGAAAGCGATAAAAAGGTCGTTTTGCTTCATGGCTTCACTGGCTCCACAAACACATGGGAGGAAGTTATTTCTTCTATAGATCCATCTATTGAAATACTTACTATAGATTTGATCGGGCATGGGGAGACTGATAAACCTAAAGAGGCAAGACGGTACCATGTAGAGGAGCAGGTGGCAGATTTACACGAACTGTTCCAGCAGATTGGGTGGGAACATTTTACGCTTGTAGGGTATTCTATGGGCGGTAGATTAGCACTCGCTTATTCAAGTAAGCATGGAGTGGACCGTTTAATACTAGAAAGCAGCTCTCCAGGCTTGAATGACCAGGATGCTCGTATTGAAAGGAAATTTGCGGATGAGCAGCTTGCTCAAAGAATTATAGAAGAAGGAGTTCCAGCATTCATTGACTACTGGGAACAGATTCCTTTATTTGATTCGCAAAAGAGATTATCTCACAAAAAGAAAAAAATGATTCGAGAAGAACGATTATCCCAAACAGCAGTAGGGCTATCGAATAGTTTGAAGGGCTTTAGTACTGGAGAACAGCCCTCTTTATGGGGGAACCTAAATTCGCTCCACATTCCCGTGACCTTATTAACAGGGGAATTAGATGTAAAGTTCTGTGAAATAGCCAAAAAAATGTTGGCATTATTACCGAATGCTGACTGGAAAATAATAAACAATGTTGGGCATGCAATTCATGTGGAAAATCCTAAATTGTTTGCTACAATAGTAGAGGATATAATTTTAAAGGAGGATATAAGATGACTCGTGAATGGACAACATTACATACATACGAAGACATTAAGTATGAATTTTATAATGGAATTGCGAAAGTAACTATTAATCGCCCTGAAGTGCGAAATGCTTTCCGCCCAAAAACAGTTATGGAAATGATCGATGCATTTTCTCGTGCACGCGATGACAAAAACGTTGGGGCAATCATTTTAACTGGAGAAGGCGAAAAAGCTTTCTGTTCAGGTGGAGACCAAAAAGTTCGCGGACATGGCGGATATGTGGGAGAGGATGAAATTCCTCGTCTAAATGTTTTAGACCTACAACGTTTAATCCGTGTAATTCCTAAACCGGTTGTAGCTATGGTAGCTGGATATGCTATTGGTGGTGGTCATGTATTACATGTAGTTTGTGACTTAACAATTGCTGCTGATAATGCAATCTTTGGACAAACTGGACCTAAGGTAGGTTCATTTGACGCTGGCTACGGTTCCGGCTATTTAGCTCGTATCGTCGGTCATAAGAAAGCACGTGAAATTTGGTTCTTATGCCGCCAATATGATGCACAACAAGCATTGGATATGGGCTTAGTTAACACAGTAGTTCCTTATGAGCAATTAGAGGACGAGACTGTTCAATGGTGTGAGGAAATGTTAGAAATGAGTCCAACAGCTCTTCGTTTCTTAAAAGCTGCTATGAATGCTGATACAGATGGATTAGCTGGTCTTCAACAAATGGCTGGAGATGCAACTCTTCTTTATTACACTACTGATGAAGCAAAAGAAGGTCGCGATGCGTTTAAGGAAAAACGTAAACCAGACTTTGGTCAATTCCCACGTTTCCCGTGATTTAGTAAGATACTTTATGATGTTCTCAGGCTGTCCTAATAAGGGCAGCTTTTTTTAAAGATTAGAAAAGTAATTGTTTAGCTCCAGCTCCAGCGACTTGCCCAATGAGGAAATATAGATCGCTTACACTTTTCTTAAAAAAGGAGTTGTTTTATATGTACCCTAATCTCTTAGTTAAACGAGCAAGTCTTACGCCAAATAGATCGGCTATAATATTTGAAGATCGTCGATGGACATTTTTACAATTAAAGCAAGAGGCAATAGATTTTGCCGAAAAACTGCATATGTTAGGTATTAACAAAGGTATGAGAATTGCTATTTTAGCTTCATCTAATCCTCAGCTGGTGACAGTTTTACACGGATGTATGCAGTTAGGTTGCGAACTTGTCATGCTCAATGAGCGCTTAACTGAGGAAGAATTATTATTTCAATTGAACGATAGTCAGCCTGACGTATTATTGGTAGATAGTTTAAATAGAAGTCTTATGTATGTTAATAGACTTTCCTTCGATGAGATTATAGCAGCTTCCAATAAACAGTTTAAAATAGATTCCGAGTGGCCAAAGGATAGAACCATTACGATAATGTACACGTCAGGTACAACTGGTAATCCAAAGGGAGTGAGACAAACACTTGAGAATCATGTGATGAGTGCTACAGGGTCTGCTTTAAATTTGGGTGTTCATCCTAACGATTGCTGGCTATGTGCAATGCCATTATTTCATATTAGTGGTTTTTCTATTTTGATGCGCTCCGTTTTATATGGCATGACAGTAAGTCTCCATACGAAATTTAATGCTGAAAAGGCAGCAGAGGAAATTTTAAATGGAACGGTTACTAGAATGTCAGTAGTCGCTGTAACATTAGAAAGAATAATAAGCGTGTTAGAAGAACGAAATCTTGCATTTCCCGACACTTTTCAATCTATGTTAGTCGGAGGAGGGCCAGTTCCTCTTAATTACCTTGAAAGGGCGATAGCACGTAATATACCTGTTTTACAGACATATGGTATGACGGAAACTTCCTCTCAAACAACGACTTTGTCTAGTGAGGATGCCATTCGAAAGCTTGGGTCAGCAGGTAAACCGCTTTTCTTCGCAGATATCCGTATTTCAGGGGAAAAGGAAAAAGGGGAAATCTGTATTAAGGGACCCCATGTTACTAAAGGTTATGTTGGAGCAGCATCCTCCAAAAATCCTCAAGTTGATGGATGGCTCCATACTGGAGATATTGGCTATATCGATGATGAAGGTTATTTATACGTAGTTGATCGTAGATCTGATTTAATCATTTCCGGTGGTGAAAATATTTATCCCGCAGAGGTGGAGCAGGCCATTGTTAAGCATAAGGCTGTAAAAGAAGCTGGAGTAACTGGTATAAAGGATGATACATGGGGACAAGTACCAATTGCCTTTGTAGTATTAAAGGGGCAAGTAACAGAAGAAGAATTGAAATCCTTTATGAAAACTCAGCTTGCTACATATAAACAGCCTGTGGATTACTATTTTATCGACGAGCTACCTAGAAATGCTTCAAACAAAATTCTAAGAAGAAAGCTACATGAATATTTGTAGGGTCGAGAGAAACACTTCTCTCGGCTTTTTTTTAAAAGGCGCTTGCGTTTTTAAATTGTCTAGCGCAAGCAGCCTTGCCCTTCGAGGTCAAATGGAAAAAAGCTGCGGTGGCTGAGGAACTGCCTCCTCGCTTTTCTCCATTTGCTTGTCAGGGTAGACATAGGCGCTTGCGCTTTTCTAGCTATAGGAGGGGAAATCTTATGAGAGTACAAATTATTGGTGGTTCTGGAACAGGGAAGAGCACACTAGGTAAATATATTGGTCAGCAAGAGAATATTAAATGGATTGATACGGATTCTTATCTTTGGAAGGACAATTCATTTCTAGAGAATAATCCAATTGAAAAAAGAATAGAAATGTACGAGGAAGATATAATTTCAAATACATCTTATGTAGTTTCAGGCTCTATTTTTTCTTGGCTACCAGAAGGTTTTTCAAATCGAGACCTGTTAATCTTTTTAACTTTAGATGAGGAAGAAAGGATGGAACGCGTAAGAAAAAGAGAAGTATTACGTAAATCTTTAAAAGAGTCATGGCTTGATGAGCATGGAGACTTTACGAATGAATTCATCGAATGGTGCAAAACGTATTTAACCGAGTCGGATAAAAGCCAAGGAGGAACATTTGTGGCTCAGAGCTATGAAATGGAGTTATCCGAGAGTCCTATACTTAGGTTAGATAGCTCAAAAAGTGTAGAAGAGCTGTACAATGAAATCAAACAATACTTAGTAAAAATACATTTAATCTAGACATGGCAAATGACTTTCAATTATCGGAAGGTTTTTTAAACGTACCTAACGAATATTAGGACGAGGAAGAGATAGAGCAAAGGGGGAATATCATCGTGGAAGGTATTTTTAGCTTAATCATTTTATTTATTGGTTTTTATATACTTTATATTGTTATTCATTCAGCAGTTACTAAAGGAATTAACAATTCAATCGTTGGTAAATTACTAGAAGGTGAAAATAGAAGCGCTGATATAAATGAGATACTTGCTAAATACGGAAAAATAGATGAGAACCAAAAGAATTAACACCTCAAATTTTGTCATAATTGGAGTCTAAGGGGCGTACAAATGATTTTCTGTAGTAGATTATTACAAACCAAAGGATGATTTAAAATGCTATGGGTTATATTATTACTTTTATTTATGGTATATGTGATATATACTCTATCATCTATAAAATATCAACTTAAATTGATTTCTAAGCATCTTAAAGTTAATGAAAAAATAGAGACAGTTAAAATTAGCAATGAAGAAATTGAAAAAATTTTAGAAGATGAAGGGAAACAGTAATGATTATAAAGCAAATAAAAACTCAGAGCTTTTATATAGGCTGCTGAGTTTTTTGTGCTTATTTCAAAATGTCCTTCGTTTCCGTATAGGAAAGGAGCTGCATCATTTCTAATTTAATGCAGTTTTTAATGTTTCTAGATTTTTCTTCATTAAAGTAAAGTAGGTTTCTTTATTTTTTATATCCTCTTTGGATAGGACGCCTAGATTATGGAGCACAAGACTTTCAGCACCAATTTCTTTTTGAATGACTTCTGTCAGCTTAGAGCTAACATTTTGTTCAAATAGAATATACTCTACATTTTTCTCTTTTGCCAAATCAATGATTTTTGTTAGCTCTTTTTGAGAGGGCTCTTCCTGAGAATTTAAGCCGGCAATAGCAATTTGTTCTAGATTATATGTGTTTGCAAGATAACCAAATGCAGCATGTGATACAAAAAATGTTTTAGTTGATGCACTATTCGCCATTTCTTCAAAGTCTGTGTCTAGTTGTTGAAGCTCACTGACAAGTGTTTGATAGTTTTCTTCAAATAATTCTTTGTTTTCTGGTGAAGCTTCTACTAGTGAATCTTTAATCTTTAAGGCTAAGCTCTGACTAATTTTTGGAGAAATCCAAACATGTGGATCAGTGTCTCCATGATCATGTCCCTCATGTCCTAATTCCTCAGCTTCTGAACCATGATCATGTTCATCTGCCGCTTCATTATCTTCGTCATGTCCGTCATGATCGTGGTCATGTCCATCGTTAACTTCTAAGGCAGTATCTGGCACCCCATCAATAACGGCTACCATCGAGACGTTTTCTTCTGCTAAAGTCTTTTTAGCATTTTCAACAAAACCCTCTAGACCTAAACCTATGTAAAAAAATAAATCAGCATCAGCAAGTGCAATCATATCCTTTTGAGTAGGCTCAAATGTATGCTCGTTTGCTCCTGGAGGATAAATCGATTGAACGTTAACATGCTCTTCTCCAATTCTCTCCGCAAAATACTGCAATGGATAAACGGTTGTATATACTTCTAATTGGTCGCTATCTGTAGTAGTGGATTCTTTTTCATTTCCACAAGCAGCGATGAATAAAACAAATGATACTATGCATAATAGGAAAAGACGTTTCAAATTTATCAACCTTTCTAAATAGTAATGATTACGCTTTAAATCATAAGAACTTTATTAGCTTACAGTATTTTGTTCAAAAAGGCAAGAAAAAATAGCCTTTGAATTATTTTTTCTTCAAAGGCCATTCTTCTGGCACTGGGTCAAATCCTCCTTCATGAAAGGGATGACACTTAGATATGCGTTTGACAGTTAGGTAGCTACCTTTTATAGCACCATGTTTCTCCACAGCTTCCACCCCGTAGTGAGAGCATGTGGGATAGAAGCGACAGCTAGGGGGAGACAATGGCGATATAAACTTTTGATAAAAGCGGAATATACTTAATATGATTCGTTTCATCTTACAGTTCCGTATCCTTAGGTTTAGGGTCTATAGCTGAAATATTTTCTTTTGTTGCTAATTTATATAGGAAGGTAAATCCAACAATACTAAATATAATTGCTATACCTAAGATCCAAAATACCATGTGAGTTCACTCCAGTTAATTGTCGTTATGTTTATTGTAAGAAAATAAGAGGTATATGAAAAGAGAAAGCAACTATAATTCTAGAGGAGAGTGTCAATATTATGTCAGCAGCATTAAACAAGGAACTAAATAATCTAGTAGCAACCTTTTCGGTAATGTATACAAAATTACATAATTTTCATTGGTATGTAAAGGGACCACAGTTTTTTACATTACACGCTAAATTTGAAGAATTATACAATGAAACAACATTAAACATGGATGAAATCGCAGAACGCTTATTAACTTTAGGCGGAAAACCAACAGCTACCTTAAAAGAGCATTTAGAGCTTTCAGCTGTGAAGGAAGCTACAAATAAAGAAACAGCTGAGGAAATGGTAGAAACAGTAGTGAAGGATTTTGACAAAATTATGAAATCCCTAAAAAAAGGTATGGACGAGGCAGCGAAGGATGAAGATGATATGACAGAAGACATTCTGAATGCCATCTATCAAAAAACAGAGAAACACCAATGGATGTTAAATGCATTCCTAGGAGATTCCAATAAGTAATGAAATAAACAAATTTTATACCGATAATAAGCTTGTAAGGGGGAATTATTTTGGATATTAACTCCATAATGTCTTCTCAGCTAGCGCAGTTACAACAAACAGTTCAAATGAGTGTATTGAAAAATGCACTCAATATGGAAACGGTAGCTGCAGTAACAATGCTAGAAGATATGCCTCAACCTGCTTCGCATCCTTTTAAAGGAACGGTAGTAGACGTACAAGCATAAGAAAAAACATGTACCGTAATTGGTGCATGTTTTTTTGTTTTGAGTACATACTACACAAAAAGGATGTGTGATATGACAGAAATAAAAGCTTACATTTCATTGAGTCAAAGGAGAGTTTATTTATATCCAGATGAATCGCCGTGGGAATATGAAATAACTGCAAGACAGGACATTATACCAGTTTTTGAAACACTTTTTTATCAGCTCTATCACAAAGACATGAATACATTTTGGAGGGCGCATGTACCGATAAAGCTTTATAGTAATGATTTTTCTAATGAGGAATATGATAATCGGATTAAAAAATTGTATGCCCTCATTCACGAGTTTAGTGACAAGGATTCTCAAATGTTTATTGAACAGCTTCCATTTTTTAAAGAAAGTAGGCATCTATAATGACAAAAAATATTAATAATAATGGTAAAGGTAATGACACTACTACCTATCGTAATGCAAGCTCCCTTCTAAATCTTTCTCCTCAAGACAAAGCTAAGATTAACGCTGGTCAAAATAGTCAAGAGGGCGGTAAAAACTTTAAACAACAAGAGCAAGAAAAGTGGGAAAATTAAGACTTGGCACATTGCCAAGTCTTTTACCGTGTGATAAATTAGAAATAATTAGGAGGTTATATGGTTAAACAGCTTGTTTTATTATTCGGACCTACAATTATGATTATTCTGGGTCTTCCTATCTTACAGAATGTCCCGATTACTTTTCTGCTTTTCTATGGTTGGTTGCTTCTAATACCTATTGTAGTCAGCTTTAGAAGAAAAAATCGTAACCGTTTTTTTGTACCACAGCCAAAATCCTCACTGACAGTGGGAATTATAAGTGGAATCATATGTTTAATAGCTATTTATGGCTTTTTCTATTTGTTTCAATCACTGGTTATTGACCGAGAAAACTTGTCTACTCTACTGGTTCAATGGGATTTTACAGGATCAAAAGTAATTCTTCTAGTATTTTTCTTGATTCTTGTTAACCCCATTCTAGAGGAATTTTATTGGAGAAGGTTTATGTATGATCGATTATATCCAAGATTAGGTTCTACTTTTACGATTCTGATTACTTCTTTTTTCTATAGTCTTTATCATTTGGTAGTAGTAATGCCTATTTTTAATTCTCCCTTTCATATTCTAGCAGCTATGATAGTTTTTCTGGCGGGCATTATGTGGGGAATTTTTCGTTCGAAATTTCACACAATCGTACCATCTATTGTTAGCCATAGCTTAGCTGACTTAGGAATTATGCTTGTTTATTTATTCATTATTCTTTAAGCTTAACCAGGTTTAGTATAACTACTAAGCCTTTTTTTGTTGCGTATGCTAAACTTTTAAGTAAATATCTCAAAAGAATCTAAGGCAATAGGGATTAAAAGGGAGAAGACTAATATGATTTCTTTCTATGATTTAAATGGCTATAAGGTGGATCTTTCCTTTGAAAAAGATAGATTTACAATAAAACCACAGCATGTACTCGTTTTAGCAAAAAAAGAACATAAATGGTTATTAACAAACCATCCTAAAAGAGGAATAGAGTTTCCTGGAGGGAAAAAAGAGGTATATGAAACTATAGAGGAGGCTGCCGTACGAGAAACACTAGAAGAGACGAATGTAGTAGTTTCTAACTTAAGATGGCTTGCAGAATATGTAGTTCATGATGTCAGCCCCTTTTGTAAGGCGGTATATATCGCAGAGGTCGAGGATATACATACAGGGTCAACCATATATGAAACAGATGGAGCACTCTGGCTTACTCAGGAGGAGCTGGAAGCTTGTACAAATCTAAGTTTTCATATGAAGGATAAAGGTATGATAGCTATTCTTAAAGAGGTGAGGGTTCATGAAGAAAAATGGAACGATCGATAGGATTCGAGTCTATCCATCTCCAAATCCTAATGTTCATTTAAAGGAAATCACTTACTGGTCTTGTGGATTGCGCATAAAAGGAATGCTAGCATTCCCTGTTAAAAAGGGGAATTATGATGGGATGCTTTATTGTAGGGGTGGTATTCAAGGGATAGGCATGGTTCGTCCTGCACGAATAGCCCAATTTGCTTCGCAGGGCCTTGTTGTCTTTGCTCCCTATTATCGAGGAAATCGTGGTGGAGAGGGGCGTGATGAATTTGGTGGAGAGGATCGATGGGATGCCGTCTATGCAGTGGATGTCTTAAAGCAATTTTGCAATCCTGACAAAATTCATCTATTTGCCTTTTCTAGGGGCGGTATGATGGCATTATGGACAGCCGTCATAAGAGAAGACATAAGTTCTCTTGTTTCCTGGGCAGGAGTAACTGATATTTTTCTTACATATGAGGAAAGACTGGATATGCGGAGAATGATGAAGCGTGTAATTGGTGGCACTCCTTCAAGCCGTGAGGAAGAATATGAGGATAGAAATGTATTAGAGCGAGTAGAAGAAATCAGTGCTCCTATTTTAATAATTCATGGTAGAAAAGACGTCAATGTTTCTATTGAGCATGCAAAAGTATTAGAGCAGGCATTAATAGGGTATAACAAAATTGTAGAGACATGGTATTATCCGGATTACACACATTACTTTCCTTCTAAGGTAAATCGACAAGTAGTGAGAGACGTGTGTATTTGGATGAAAAAACATGGAGGAGGAAAATAATTTGGGTCAGTTAGTTATTCAAGTAGAGTCAATGAGTCTAGAGGAAAAAACGTTATTCCCAATAGATTTAAGCTTTTGGGAAGACTTATGGGATCAGTATACAACACAGTATTCTGAAGTAGTTATACATTGCTGGGCTGAAGAAGAGGATGCAGTCAATGAGCTTTCTGAAAAAAGCTTTGAAGTGATGAATGAGGGATTGATGAAGGTAATTACTGTTAATTTAAACGATGAAAATAGATTGTTTTTCCGGAATTACTCCATTGACCCAGTCGGAGGACTTAAATGGTTCACGATGTTTTTCAATGCAGAGGGCGAAGAAGAGTTAGAAATTGGACATTATGGCTCTGAGATTATTTTTTCTAATGTAGATGAAGAAAAAGCAGAAGAGATAAAAGGAATCTTCCCCATTTCTACTGACATGGAATATCACGACGACTTTGAGGAGTAATATTCTTTTAAATTTATAGGAGAGGAGGTGATAGACTATTGTCTATGGCCTCCTTCTTTTATGCGACGATAGCTGGATGATTATTATTTGTTTTCCACATAAGCGTCATTTGTGGAGGAGAAGTGAACTTTACAATTACTATGGTAACTAAGGAAATATATCCTAGCTTCAATAATTGCTTGTCTGTACAAATAAGACGACTTAGCTATTATTATCACTAAGCAAATAAACAAAAAAGGGCCGTGAAAAGTTTCACGGCCATTTAAAGTATATAGATTAAGCAGTTGGACCGCCTTTAAGAGATATCTCTTCTGATACGGTACCAAACTTTTTGAAGTTCTCATGGAAAGATTGAGCAAGCTCAGCAGCTTTTTTATCATAAGCAGTTTTGTCTGCCCATGCGTTACGAGGAACTAATACCTCAGAAGGAACTCCATCGATGCTTGTAGGAATATCTAAACCGAATACTGCATCTTTTGTTGTTTCCACTTCGTTTAATTTTCCTTCAATCGCTGCACGGACCATTGTACGAGTGTAAGAAAGCTTCATACGACTTCCAACGCCATATTCTCCACCAGTCCAGCCAGTGTTCACTAGGAATACTTGTGCTCCATGCTCGTCAATTTTCTTACCAAGCATTTCTGCATAAACTGTTGCATGCAATGGAAGGAATGGAGACCCGAAGCATGTTGAGAATGCAGGCTGAGGAGAAGTAACTCCACGTTCTGTACCAGCTAATTTAGACGTAAATCCACTTAAGAAGTGATACATTGCTTGCTCTTTAGTAAGTTTGCTGATAGGAGGTAGCACGCCAAATGCATCTGCAGTTAAGAAGATGATTGTATTTGGATGACCCGCTACAGATGGATCTACAATATTATCGATATATTGAATTGGGTAAGCTGCACGTGTATTTTCTGTTAAAGAGTTATCTGCATAATCTGCAACTCGTGTTGTATGGTCAACAACAACGTTTTCTAAAACAGTACCAAATTTAATAGCGTCAAAGATTTGTGGTTCATTTTCTCTTGTTAGGTCGATACATTTTGCGTAGCAGCCACCTTCAATATTAAATACACCGTTATCTGACCAACCATGTTCATCATCACCGATTAGCTTTCTTCCAGCATCAGCAGATAATGTAGTTTTACCTGTACCTGAAAGGCCGAAGAATAATGTTACATCGCCTTTTTCACCAACGTTAGCAGAGCAGTGCATAGGCAAAATATTTTGTTCTGGCAATAAATAGTTCATAATAGAGAAGATAGATTTTTTCATTTCTCCTGCGTATTCTGTTCCACCAATTAAAACAATACGTTTTTCCATAGAAACAATGATAAAAGTCTCTGAATTTGTTCCATCAATAGCAGGATCTGCTTTGAAGTTTGGTGCGCTGATTACAGTAAAGTCTGCTTTATGAGCTACTAATTCTTCTTCAGAAGGACGAATAAATAGTTGGTGAGCAAAAAGATTATGCCAAGCATATTCGTTTATTACTTGAATGCTTAGACGTGAATCCTTATCAGCACCAGCAAATCCTTTGAATACAAATAGTTCATTTTGTTCTTTTAAATAGTTCATAACTTTTGTATATAATGCTTCAAAATGAGAAGATGAGATAGGTTGGTTTACAGAGCCCCAATCGATTTTGTCTTTTGAGATAGGTTCATCAACAATATACTTGTCTTGTGGAGAACGTCCTGTATATTTGCCTGTCTCTGCTTTAACAGCTCCAGTTGAAGTTAGTACTGCTTCTCCTCTAGAAGTAGCTTTTTCCACCAATTGTGGTACTGATAATTGAAGGCTAATGTTGTTACCAGCTAACAATTCGTTCAGTTCGCTCACAGTATCGATTGAATTCATTTAGTATTACCATCCTTTTTTAATTTTTATCTCTTCACGTAAATAGTCAACATAAAGAGGATTTTTCATTGATATGTGAAATAGTATAACACATTACACTAAATAGTCTACACTAATAGAAGCCCATTATTGGAATAATTTTTGTTTTTGAGAAAAAATTACATTTAATCGGTTGACTTATAACTAATTTTTACGTATGATGGTGAATTGAACGGATACTCTTATTCCGAGCTGGTGGAGGGGTCAGGCCCTGTGAAACCCGGCAACCTGTAATTGAAAAATCATTACAAAGGTGCCCAACCTGAGACAAGGTGAAATCCCTTGATTGATAAGAGTGAAAGGTGTTTATGATATTAATCCCTTTCCTCATGTAATTACGTGAGTGAAAGGTTTTTTTATTTTACATCGCCCTAAATCCTTGTGTGCCAAGTCCGAAGCAGCTTCAAGTTTACTATTGGCTTGACATGGGAATGAGTACCGTATCAATTCCTGAGAGAAATCTCGCAGGATATAGGAGGGAATCTTTTGACACAACGTCGATTATTTACATCGGAGTCAGTAACAGAAGGGCATCCAGATAAAATTTGTGACCAAATTTCTGATGCTATATTAGATGCAATTTTAACGGAAGACCCTAATGCACGAGTTGCTTGTGAAACAACCGTTACTACAGGTTTAGTGTTAGTTGCAGGAGAAATAACAACTTCTACATATGTAGACATACCTAAAGTTGTACGTTCGACTATCCAAGAAATTGGTTATACACGTGCTAAATACGGCTTTGACTCTGAAACTTCAGCAGTTTTAACTGCGATTGATGAGCAATCCGCTGATATTGCAATGGGTGTAGACCAAGCGCTAGAGGCTAGAGAAGGTGCGATGACTGATTCAGATATCGAGGCTATTGGAGCAGGAGACCAAGGGTTAATGTTTGGTTACGCATGTAATGAAACTCCAGAGCTAATGCCACTACCAATCAGTCTAGCTCACAAACTTGCCCGTCGCTTAGCACAGGTTCGCAAGGATGAAACTTTAGACTACTTACGACCAGACGGTAAAACACAGGTAACAGTTGAATATGATGAAAATAACAACCCTGTTCATATTGATACGATTGTTATTTCTACACAACATCACCCAGAAATAACTTTAGAACAAATCCAAAGAGATTTAAAAGAGCATGTTATAAAACCGGTAGTACCTACTGATTTAATAACAGAGGAAACGAAATACTTTATTAACCCGACGGGACGATTTGTTATTGGTGGTCCTCAAGGTGATGCTGGACTAACTGGACGTAAAATTATTGTTGATACATACGGAGGTTATGCTCGCCATGGAGGAGGAGCTTTCTCGGGTAAAGATCCAACAAAAGTAGACCGTTCTGCAGCTTATGCCGCTCGTTATGTAGCAAAAAATATTGTTGCTGCTGGTCTTGCAGATCGCTGTGAGGTACAACTAGCGTATGCAATCGGTGTAGCACAACCAGTTTCTATCGCAATCGATACATTTGGTACAGGAAAAGTAGCAGAGTCGGATTTAGTGTCATATATCCGTGATCTATTTGACCTTCGTCCAGCTGGAATTATTAAAATGCTAGACCTTCGTCGCCCAATTTACAAGCAAACGGCAGCTTACGGACATTTCGGACGTACTGACATCGATGCTCCATGGGAAAAAACCGACAAGGCAGAGCAATTAAAGCAAAAAGCGGGTATTTAAGAATTCAGAGACTTCCTTCTATTGGAATGCCTCGCCTAAAGAAAGAAGGTATTAAGAGGCTAGCCTCTTAATACCTTTTGTTTTTTTCAAACAATTATACAGCTTAACGGTAAATAGGCTGACCAAATAAATGGATCTATTTACTCTTAATGGATTATTGTATAAAAATAACCGGAGTCAAATTTATAAAAATTTTAAAATTAGGTGTTTGTTAATTCTAATTTATTCTATTTTAAATTCGATCTTTCTATAAGGGTTTGATGGATTTATAGTACTGTCCTTTTTCAGCATATTCATGAATAATTCGTTGGACATCTTTTTTATCTTCGTCATTCAATTCACGTATAATCTTAGCTGGACTACCGAATGCTAAAGTATTAGGCGGGATTTTTTTCCCTTGAGGGACAAGACTACCAGCTCCAATAAATGCTCCTTCGCCTATTTCTGCACCATCTAAAATAATGGACCCCATGCCTATTAATGCGCCTTTACGTATAGTACAGCTATGTAATGTAACCTGATGGCCAACAGTTACCTCATCTTCAATTATGAGTGGATTATTTGGGCTTTGATGAAGGCAACTTAAATCTTGAATACTAACTCTGCTTCCTATTATAGTAGGGGCAACGTCCCCTCTTATTACCGTATTAAACCAAATTGTAGTCTCTGGACCGATTGTAACATCACCTGTGATTGTGACATAATCAGCAATATAGGCAGATGCATCAATCGAAGGTTTCTTATCTTTGTATGGATAAATCAAAATAGACACGCTCCTTTGTTTTTCGAGTATAATTAATCCTATCAAACAAATCGAAAGAAAGAAATAAATAGGACGTAGAGAGTGTTACAGAAATGAGGTATGTTGAACATGTGGAAGTGGGAGTCAGATGAAAAGGCTAAAGCGGTTGTAATTATTGTTCATAGTGCCTATGAGCATCACAGACGTTATGCTTGGCTAATCGAAAAATTGCGAAGCTCAAATTGCCATATAGTGATGGGAGATTTGCCAGGTCACGGGGAGTTAGTGAGAACCAAGACCATTCACGATGAATCCTTTGATCTTTATAAAGACTACATAAAGCAAGCAGTGCAGGTTGCTGTTTCATATGACCTTCCTATTTTTATAGTAGGACATGGGCTTGGAGCAACCTTAGTTATGAAGATGTTACATAAGATAGAGGTGGAATATGCTGGTGTTATCTTAACATCTCCGTGGCTTTTGTTAAAAAAACTTCCTTCCAAGTGGACAAAGGCATTAGCTAAAATCTCTGTGCAGCAGAAGATCAATCATGACATTGAACTAAAGGAACTAACTAGAAACTACAGCGCCTATCAAGATCTAGTAAACGATCCGTATTATCGAACGATTATTTCACATGATTGGTATAAAGAGCTTGAAAATGAGATGAAAACTGTAAGCCAATATCCCGAATCTATTCCTAATGTCCCTGTTTTATTAATGACGGGAGAAAGAGATAAGATTACGGACACAGCAGCAGCCAAAGCATGGTTGAAAAAACAGGAGCTATCGGATTATCAATTCAAGGAATGGAAGAATTGTTTTCATGATCTGTATTTAGAGCCAGAAAGAGAAGAAATTTTTACATATTCTCACTCCTTCATTAATAATGTACTGAGATCTATCGGTTATATCGTTTAAAATGCATCTTTTTTTCAAACAAACATATTGAGCAACAATTAATCTTCATTTTTATAAATGGGGATTTTTTGTGTTATAATCATATAATTGAAAATAGAGTAAGAGATTAGGAGAGAGATATGGAAAACCAACATATTATTCGTAATATTATCGTCGAAACACCTTCAAAACCTGGTAACTTTGCTAAGGTAGCGACTGCCATAGGCATGGGAGAAGGAGATATAGGAGATATCACTACTTTAAAGAGTGGTGCATTGACAACTATTCGAGATATATCCGTTACGAGCAAGTCTAAAAAAGACTTCGAGCTAATTATAAAAAACATTGAAGCAATTGGAAACGGTGTGAAAATCCAAGCTATCAGTGATGATGTGTTAAAAGCCCATGAAGGTGGGAAAATTGCAATGAAGAGCAGATATGATGTCCGCTCATTAGGAGATTTGCAAAGAATTTATACACCTGGAGTGGCAAGTGTATGTATGGAAATTGTTAACGAACCAGATAAGGCCCAATATTTCACTTCCATCGGAAACTCCGTTGCTATTGTAACCGATGGTACCGCTATTTTGGGTTTAGGTAACATTGGTTCCGTGGCAGGTATGCCAGTAATGGAAGGGAAATCTGTACTATTAGATCAGTTCGTTGGATTGAGCGGAATACCAATTCTATTAGATACTAGTGATCCCGATGAGATTGTAGAAACTATAAAGCATATTCACCAAGGATTTGGTGCAATTCTATTAGAAGATATTGGTTCACCGCATTGCTTTGAAATAGAAGAAAGACTGAAAGCAGAGCTTCCAATACCTGTGATGCATGATGACCAGCACGGCACTGCTGTAGTGGCTTTAGCGGCTATACTTTCTGCTTGCCGAGCTACTGAGGTAGACATAAAAACTGCGAGAATTGGTCAGATTGGCTTAGGAGCAGCGGGATTAGCTATTTGTCGTATGTTAATGGCTTACGGTGTGGAAGAAGTGTATGGCTTGGACCGTCAGGAAGCGGCTAAAGAGCGTCTTCTTCACTATGGAGGAAAAACGATTGATTCATTAGAAGAGATGATGAAGAATTGTGATATTATTGTTGCTACGACAGGTGTCGAGGGATTGATTAAACCTGAGATGGTGCGAAAAGGTCAAATTATTTTAGCACTTTCCAACCCTAATCCAGAAATCCTTCCATCTATTGCTATCGCAGCGGGAGCAGCCTTTGCAGCAGATGGTCGCTCTGTTAATAATGTAATTGGCTTCCCAGGTATTTTTAAGGGTGCTTTAAATGCTGGGGCAAAAGAAATTACGTATCCAATGCTTATTGCAGCAGCTCAGGCAATAGTCGATTATACAAGACCGGGAGAGTTAATACCAAATCCATTAGACCCTGCGGTACATTATATAGTTGCTCGAGCAGTTGAAGAGGCAGTGACTAAAGAAGCTTAATAATCTAGCATGAGTCAGCATTATTTAATATGATATATACAAGAAAAGAAGATATCGCCTAGGAGGCCGATATCTTCTTTTTTAATGCTTCATTATAATCAGTTGCTTCTATTAAAGCCTTTTCTTCCAATGGAATTCGGACTGACAGCATAGCCAAATTCAACAATGTGAAAGCTAATGCAGTAAAGTATGCCTGGAACATTAGAGGCAATAATAATATCTCGGTGCAAACAACAATATAATTCGGATGTCTGAAGTAAAGATATGGTCCTTTCGTAACCACATTTGCCCCAGGAAGAACAATTATTTTTGTATTCCAGAACTTTCCGAGAGAAGTTAAACACCAAACGCGAAGAATTTGAACTAACAAGAATACGAAAAAAAATACAGGAAATAATGGAGAAGTTGTTCGGTTTAAAAAGACGACCTCCGCAACCAAAAAGAGAAAAAAGCTAATATGCAAGGCTAGCATATAAGGATAGTGAGAGGCTCCTACTTCATATGCACCTTGAGCCAGCATATGTTTCTCGTTCCTCTTAGCAATTACTACTTCCACCAACCTTTGAATAATAACTAGTGCAATGATTATGAAAAACAACATACTAATTCCTCCAATTTAATAACACTGCTTCGCCACAAAATCCTGGGCCTAAAGCGACTAGCATGCCATAGTTATTAGGAGTATTTTCTTTAAGCATAAATTGCTCTAATACATAGAGAACGGTTGGTGAAGACATATTCCCATGATTTTTTAATACTTCTCTTGAAATAGCTGTTTGGTTTTCAGACAGACTAAGAGAATCCTCATAAGCTTTCAAAACTTTTTTTCCACCTGGATGAGCAACGAAATTAATGATATCCTCACTAGTGAGATTTTCCTCACTCAAGAATTCGTGCATAAATGGACCAAGCCATTTGGAGATAATTGTTGGAATGCTCTTTGAGAATACAACGTGTAAACCGCTGTTTTTTACTTCCCAGCCCATTACATCCTCAGAGTCGGGCATCCATTTGGATGCTGTTTTGATAATATGAGGTACTGGTCTTTTAGTAGCTATATCAACATCGTCTCCGCAAACTAACACACAAGCTGCTCCGTCTGCAAACAAGGAAGCACCGACTAAATTGCTCTTTGAATAATCATTTGGTTGAAAAGTGAGGCTACATAGCTCTACACAAACTACTAAAGCCTTGTCAGAAGGATGTGCCTTACAATAATCGAACGCTCTACTTATTCCAGCTGCGCCACCTGCACAACCTAGACCCCATAAAGGAATCCGTTTAAGACGATCTGAGAAGGGAAGATGGTTCATCACACGAGCATCAATACTTGGAGTAGAAATGCCAGTACTGCTTACAAAAATAATAGCATCGATTTCCTCTGGTGATATTTTATTCGCTAAAAAAGAACTGTTTTGGAGACAGGCTTGGATGACTTCCACGCTATATTTGGTAGTAAGATCGATATATGTGGAATTTCTTTCTTCAAATGAATGGGTGGTTTTGTGCCACTCTAAAGGAACACAGAAATTTCGGGTATTAATGTCACCATTTTCAAATACTTTTAGTAATCGTTCGAGCTGTGGGATTTTATCGTGAAAAAGCTCTTTCGTTAATTGTTCTATGTTCGATTGTTCTAGGGTGTATGGAGGTTTGTATGTACTAACAGAAGCAATTTTTGGCATGGTAATCTCCTTTTTGTGTTAGTCTCTCCATCCTTCATCCATATATTCACCTTTCTTTCATTTTTTCAATGGCAATTATAAATGGAGGGTCATTTTCTTGGTTTAGAAATTGGTAGCATAATACATGAACGAAAGATTGAGGAAGTCGTTGAACAAAAGAAATGAGTTCATCTTTTTCTTGTTTACCACCCTCATGCCCATGATAAACTACTAATACTATAAGACCCCCGACCTCCAAAAGGTCTAACAAGGAGGAAATAGCCTTAGTAGTAGAATTCCCTGTAGTTACTACTTCATGGTTGCTTCCCGGCAGGTATCCTAGATTGAAGACTGCTGCAGAAATTTTATTCTTTACATATTCTCCTACGTTCTCATGACTATCTAAAATAAGAGAAACACGATCTCTTAGTTCTGCATTGCTGAGTTTCTCAGAGGTCGATTCAATCGCTTCCTTTTGGACATCAAAAGCGAAGACATGACCCTGTGTGCCAACTAAGCTTGCAAGGAATAGTGTGTCATAACCATTCCCTGCAGTTGCGTCTACAACTGTGTCACCTTCTTTTACAATCCCTTGAAGAAGCTCTTTTGCATATGGAAGAATTCTTTTTAACTTCATATTAATTCACCAGTTTTCGTATAAAATTTTCCTTGATAACTTTCTCTTCTAGCTAGCTCAGCATCAATTCCATTTAACACTTCCCATTTGTTGGAACTCCACATAGGACCAATCATTAAATCGATAGGCCCGTCTCCAGTAATACGATGAATTATCATTTCTGGCGGGAGGATTTCTAATTGATCGGCTACTAGCTGGATATATTCATCACGACCCATAAACTCTAGCATCCCTTTTTCATATTGCTTCACCATAGGAGTTCCTTTTAATAGATGAAGAAGGTGAATCTTAATACCTTGGACATCCAGCTTTGCTACCTCTCTAGCTGTTTCCATCATCATATCGCGATTTTCTAATGGTAAGCCGTTTATAATGTGGGTGCATATACGGATCCCGTGTTTTCTTAACTTGGAAACTCCTTCTATATAAGTAGGATAATCATGAGCTCTATTAACTATTTTTGCTGTACTTTCATGGACAGTTTGTAAGCCGAGCTCAACCCACAGATATGTACGTTCATTTAACTCAGCCAAATATTCCACTACATCATCAGGTAAACAGTCTGGTCTAGTGGCGATAGAAATTCCTACTACTCCTTCTAATGCTAATGCGGCTTCAAATTTCTCCTTTAAAACAGGAAGAGGTGCATGCGTATTTGTATAAGCCTGAAAATAAGCGATATATTTTCCTTGCTTCCATTTCTCATGCATCTTATCTCGAATTTTCTCAAATTGCACCGGAATTGGGTCTACTTTATCACCAGCAAAATCCCCGCTGCCTGCAACACTGCAAAATGTGCATCCTCCGTATGCTACTGTGCCATCACGATTTGGACAATCAAAGCCTGCATCAAGCGCAACCTTAAAAATCTTCATATCAAAAATGTCTCGCAAATATCGGTTCCACGTATAGTATCTTTTCCCATCTGTAGGGAAAGGGAAGTTATTAGTCATATTCTTCACTCCTTAACAGGATTATTTTATCATGAATATTTGATTTAAAGATGTAATTATCTTGAAGTGGTGACTAAAAACAGCTACAATATTTTGAGTGTCTAAAGAAATGAGGTATTTAAAATGCCAAAAGCAGTATGGCTCTTAATAATAGGAATGTTCATAAATACGACAGGAAATTCATTTTTATGGCCTTTACATACAATTTATATGCATGATTATTTAGGTCAATCGTTGACCACTGCAGGCTTAGTATTAATGCTTAACGCAGGGACCGGAGTAATAGGTAATTTATTGGGTGGGTATTTGTTTGACCGCATAGGAGGCTATAAGTCTATTATGTTTGGTATTCTCCTGTCTATGTTGTCGTTAGCAGCGTTGACTGTATGGCATGACTGGCCCGAATATATTTGGCTCGTTGCTATACTAGGATTTAGTGGGGGGATTATCTTTCCTAGTATGTATGCAATGGTAGGAAATGTTTGGCCAGAGGGCGGTAGAAGAGCATTCAACTCTATCTATTTAGCCCAGAATTTAGGAGTGGCAATTGGACCTGCCTTAGCGGGTCTTGTAGCGGATAATAATATCAACAATATTTTTGTAGCAAATTTATTTGCGTATGTTTTCTTTTTAGTGATTGCCGGCGTATTTTATAAAAATATGTCAATCGTTTCTAATCATCAAGCTTCTGTTTTAGGAGAAAAGAAGAAAATAAAAAAAATGGCTCCTATTTATGCAATGATGATTGTAACTTTTGGTTATATGCTTACATGGATCATATATGTACAATGGACTTCGACTATTTCAACCTATGTGCTAGATTTAGGGATCACCTTAAAACAATATAGTCTCTTATGGACAGTTAATGGAGCACTAATCTTACTTGCTCAGCCACTTATTAAACCGATTATAAATAAATTAGAGCACAAGATTAAAACGCAAATGGTCTTAGGGCTTGTCATATTTATGATTTCTTTTGTAGTAGTAGCATTTGCTGAAAACTATACGATGTTTGTAGTTGCTATGGTCATACTCACTTTTGGTGAAATGTTCGTTTGGCCAGCTGTTCCCACGTTAGCTAGCCAGTTGGCTCCGAAAGGAAAAGAAGGATTCTATCAAGGTATCGTTAACAGTATGGCTACAATTGGACGGATGATTGGACCATTTATAGGAGGGGTTTTAGTAGAGGCATACGGAACTCCGGCGATGATACTAATCTTAGCTAGTCTAATAATTATATCTATTATTACTAGCTTACTTTACGATATACCTTTAAAAAAAGAAGCAGCTTTAAATGAGTAAAAGTAAATAGATAATTCCTAAACCTAAGTTCAATATTTTGTTGACTTAGGTTTTTTAATAAAAAAAGAAGGAGATATTTTTGTTCCAATCGACAGTGTGAAAAATGGTCGTATTTGAATAAATTAACTCATCTGTATGAATGTAAAAGGTTATTTAGCTCTCAAGTCGAATAAGTCATTTAAAGAAGAATCCAGTTACAAAGGATACGTTTAAAAAAGTGAAGGAAGCGAGTCAAACATAGCAATAGATAATAACAAAAATTTTATTCAATTATTATTAAGGAGGTGCTTGTTACAGTTTATTTCTATTCTTAATTTTAATATCGTTTATAGTTTTTGGATGTTCGTCTAAAATAAAAAGAGGAGGCGTAGGATGAAGCAACATAAAATCAGAATTACTCCGTATAACTCCAAATATGCAGAACAAACAGTGGAAATGTGGCGAGATAGTAAGGAACAGGCTATTGGCCAAAAAGAAATACATGACTTTGAAAATCATGTATATTTTTTAAATAATATATTACCTGAACGGTTTCAAATAGAATTAGCGTTAATTGATGAAGAAGTGGTTGGAATGATTGCATATAATGATAGGGAAATAAACCAATTATATATTCATCTAGAATATCAAGGATTCGGTATAGGGCGGACATTACTAGATAAAGCAAAAGCACAATCTAGTGGGAAATTAATCTTGTACACATTTGAAGTAAATGAAAAGGCACAAAGATTTTATGAAAATAATGAGTTTGAAATCATAAGTAGAGATCATGAAAACGAAGAAAATTTACCAGATATTCAATATGAATGGGTATCTGCAAAATAGTAATTTTTCCAAAGTAGTAACAAGATTGAATATGTATTTTGAGATAGAAAAGCATTGCGATGTTCTATTTTTAGCCCACCATTATAAATTATTACCCTTAAACTATTGAAACAGTTTAGTAAAAGAAGGTGAACCATAAAAAATAGATAATACAGCAATCTAGGAGGTGTTTGGCTTGAAGAATAGACAAGAAACTCCAAAGGAAAAAAGAGAAAGGTTAAGGCAACTAGAACTAAATAAAAATCCTGGCGGTGCATTAAGAGATGGATTTAGTCGAGGTGAAAATGGAAATTATACTGATATAACAGGTGGTATGGGTTGGAAGGGTACAGTAATATTGATTGTTGTTTTAATAGTTGGATTTGTTTTATATAAACTTTTTTTAAAATGATTTTAACTGTGATTCGCTTCGCAGAATTAGAAATTTTTTTAATCCAATACTTACTGGCTCTTAATCAGGTCTTACTGAACTAAAAAGGTAGTTCCCTGCCTTAAAACAAGCAGAGAATAAAAATGAACATATATAGCCAATTGATACGGAAATTTAACAATATGGTAAAATAACTTAAGTAATAATGAAGAGTAAAACAACTAAGAGGGAAGGGGATTGAAAATGGATACAAGATACCCAATTGGAGAATTACAGGTTCCTAAAAAAGTCACATTAGAAAATATTCAAGAATGGCTAAAGAAAATCGAAACTTATACGATTCGTTTAAGAGAAACTGTTGACTCTTTAAGCGATGAGGAATTAAGCAAAACATATCGTGATGGTAGCTGGACAGTTCGTCAACTTGTGCATCATATTGCAGATTCTCAGTTGAATATGTATCAACGTTTGAAGCTAGCTTTAACAGACGAGAATCCAACAGTACCAGCTTTTGATCAAGAAAAGTGGGCTATTCAACCGGATACCAAGCTTCCTATAGAGAGTTCTATTAAAATACTAGAAGGTATAAATGAGCGCATCGTATCTTTAGGATATAGTTTAACTGAAGAGCAATTAGATCGAGCTTTTACTCACCAGGAAAATGGTAAAATAACAGCCGCAACAAAAGTAGCAAAATTAGCTTGGCATGAAGAGCACCACTTAGCCCATATAAAAATCGCATTATCAAAATAATACATTATGTATGGAATTGGCTTATCGAAGTTCGATGGGTCAATTTTTGTTTATATTTTTTCCTAATACACATTTGTAGGGCATAACTTCTTACTTATTATTAAAGGAGCGACGTATTGAAATGACTATAAATTTAAAAAAGTGTACTATTGAGGATTTACCTGTGCTTCAAAAAATTAGTTATGAAACATTTAATGAGACATTTAAGCATCAAAATTCACTTGAGAATATGAATTCCTATTTAGAAAGAGCATTTAACTTAAAACAATTAGAAAAAGAAATTTTAAATATTTCTTCGCAATTCTTTTTTGCTTATTTTAATAATGAAATTGCAGGATACTTAAAGATCAATACCAATGATGCTCAGTCTGAAAAAATGGGTGATGAATCACTCGAAATAGAGAGGATTTATATAAAGAACAAATTTCAAAAACATGGAATTGGTAAATATCTCTTTAATAAAGCCATGGACATTGCGGTGAAAAGTAATAAACAGAAAATCTGGTTAGGCGTTTGGGATAAAAATGAAAATGCTATAGCTTTTTATGAGAAAATGGGGTTTATTCAAACTGGCGCTCACTCCTTTTATATGGGGGACGAGGAACAAATAGACTTTATAATGACCAAAACACTAATATAACTAATTTAGAAAGGAGAATTATTATCTACCATCCTTGCGATTGTTCGGATGGGGCATTGATAAAAAACATCTGAGCAATCGATAAAATTAGTTGCAGACTTTGTGTGGAGGGATTAATTTGACAGTAGAAAAAAGTTTAAGGGTTTGTGAAAAAGGACATAAGTTTTACAAAACTAGTGAGTGTCAAAGTTGCCCTACCTGTGATAAAAAGAATAAACCTAAAAGTGGGTTCCTTTCTAAACTCAGTTCACCCGCAAGAAATGCATTAGTTCACGAAGGAATTGACACTTTGCAAGAACTATCAAGCTATACTGAAAAAGAAATTTTAAAAATTCATGGCATTGGACCAGCTTCATTACCTATTATGAGAACTTCATTAAAAGAAGAAGGGTTAACATTTAAAGAATAAAAAACAAAAATACTTGAAGCTTTTTACTTAACCAATGGGTGCCTAAATTGAACAATAGTTAATCAAAGCGACTACATAAACTGTAAGTAAGTGATTGGAGTAGTGATATGGCGAGGAAGTTATGGATTTTAATTAGTATAGTTCTGATGGTAGGCCTCGTGTGGTGGTTAAGTAAACCAAGCAATAATACTACCGTCGTTTATCATTTACCTGAAGGTTTCAAAGGATGTATTAACATTTATTTCAATCAACCTAATGAGAAAGAGCTGGAAATTAAAGACGATACCTTGCTATTTATAGTACCTGAACATGGAAATATCTTAACTTCATCCCCATCAAAATTTATTATTGATTTGGGGTGGCATAAAGAAAAAGCTTTTTATATAGACAAAGAAGGTAAGATAGTAAATGAAATAAATATGGATTTCTCTGGCGGAGTCCATACTGCGAACGGTAATCCATTATCTGAGAGAATGTCGCGAACGTTTGATCCAAATCAAGAACATTGTTATTGACGTAATATTTAAATCAATTAACAGGATTAACATGTATTTTAGTTTAAAATCTAATTTTAATTAGGGTAAACGACAAGAATAAGGAGTCTGGATAAGTATTATGTACAATAATTCATTAAAATTGGCTATAGAAAATGAAAGGTTTGATGAAACAGAAATCATTTTAGAAGAAATTAGCAAAAGCAAGGACATTCAAGCAATCCCTCTCCTTATTGGATACTTACGAAGTACAGAAAATGCATTATTAAGAAATTCCATTGCTTTAACTTTAAGTGATACTGGGAATGAAGACGTGGTTCAACCGTTAATAGATGTTATTAATGATCCAAAAACTCTTGGTTATAGAGGAACACTATTATATGCTCTAGAACCATTTGATTGTTCAGCACATATAGAAACTCTAGTTTATCATTTGATAAATGGAAACTATGAAGTACAAGCGCAAGCATACCAATTGATAAAATCATTTAAAAAGGAAATACCAAATGAAGTTTTATTGGACTGTATTAGTAATGTAAGAGAAGAATTAAATGAAATATAACGAAAAGTGGATTTAATGTCAGATACATTAGAAACGTTGTGTGCTTTAAAAAAACTAAGTTACCATATTGAAGTTCTATTTTTTAAGTCCACATACCAAGTAGACAATCACTTAGCATTTCTATATTAATAAAGGAAAAAGAGGACCATCATTTTTCGATGGTCTCTTTTTACATTCAAAATACGGCAATCCCTGTCGTAATGTTGCATTTAACGTAACGCAGCTTAGTTAACCAAGTAATAGGAAAGATCAATAAGAATCCATTCGTAATTTCGTTTGGACTTGAGAAAAAATGAAATGTGTTACCGTGTGGGCGTAAGGATTTACATCTTCTATAAATTCCTCTGCTTTCGAAAAAGTCTCGAATTGCATCTTAAGCATATAACAAGCATTTCCTGCTATTCGGTAACAAAATTCCACATTTGGAAGACCTTCAATATATGTTTTAAAAGAATTATAATCTCCATTTTTAACTGTTGCTTCTATAATACATTGGATAGGGAGCCCTAATTTCTCGTAATCGACTTCTAATGTATAACCTCTTTATAATTCCAAATGACTCCATTTGTTTTACCCGTTCTGTTACAGATGGTGAAGATAAATTGATTCTTCTTCCTAGTTCACTCATCGATAATCGACTATTTTGCCTTAATTCATCTATAATTTTCTTATCAGTTGAATCTATTTTCATTTTTAAAGTAAATTCTCCTTTTACGTTAATTTTTTAAAGTAATATCTTTAAAATGATATCACATTTAATGTAAAGCGATAGAATTATTCGGTATGATAAATACTAGAAGGAGGTAATAATTATGGCAAGAATTAATCAGTCAGATTTCGGGGAGACCCCTTTTCAAAAACTTTTAGGGCATAACAAAGATGTATTGAACGGGTGGAATCAATTAGGCGAAGTTTTAGAAAAAGATGGGCATTTATCATCTCAATTAAAAGAACAAGTAAGGAGAACTTTAGCACAAAGTAATGGTTGTGAGTATTGCAAAGTAAAGGGAAAACCTGAACCGCATTTATTTGATGAAAAAACATCCATTGCTGTTGGATTTGTGGAGGTATTTATAAAACAAAAAGAGAATATTTCAGATGCTCAATTTAAAGTTTTGAAAGAAACTCTTTCAGATGCAGAGATTAGTGAGCTTATTGCGTTTATTACGTTAACTACGGCTTCACAGTATTTTGGTGCCATTATGAAATTAGAAGCGATCAATGTTGAAAAATAACGATTCCAGTTGAACTTAATAGAATAGGCACATAAAATGAAATAAATGATAAATTCAAAATTTTAGGAGGAATTATGTTAGATAAAGAAAATAAAGCGTTAATAGTGATAGATGTACAAAAAGCTTTTAATGATAAAAAATGGGGAGAGAGAAATAATTTAAATGCAGAAGAAAACATTAGTAGAATTCTAACGTTGTGGAGAGAGAAAGGGTGGCAAGTAGTGCATATTAAACATATGTCGGATAACCCTAGTTCTGTATTTCATCCAATGAATGAGGGATTTGCTATAAAAGAGTTAGTTGAACCCATTGAAGAGGAAGTAATTATAACAAAGAAAGTTAATAGTAGTTTCATTGGTACAAATTTGGAAGAGTTCTTGAAATTAAATCATATAACAACATTAGTAATTACAGGTTTAACTACGCCGCATTGTGTATCTACGACTACAAGAATGAGTGGGAATCTAGGTTTTAATACATACCTTATATCTGATGCGACAGCAGCGTTTGGTATGAAAGACCAAAATGATAATTACTATGATGCCGAGACTATACATAATACTTCGCTAGCTACTTTAAATGAAGAGTTCGCTACTATACTTACAACAGAACAACTAATAAATCAATTGCATTAAATTTTTAGATGTTATCAAACCTTTAACTGATTTTGGAGTAATGAAAGGAATATGTTGTCGAATGAAAAAAATAACTAAGATTCTTTATTTTAATATTTCTTTATGTATGCTAGTAGGATGCTCTAACAACACAAATGAAGAATACATAAATGATTCTTCAGAAAAAAATTCTGCTTTAGAATCAACAAAAGAAACAGAAAAAAGTATTTTAACGGAGACCGCTGATGATGTAAATGATACATCTACAAAAGAAACGGTAAAAAACAATTCAGATAGTACCAATAGCAGTAGTGATTCAAATGAAGGATCTAAGGGAGATAAAGAAATACTATCTCAGTATTCTAGTGAGCAAATTGAATACGCTCGAGTCTGGCTGAAGCTAGGTGCCAATCAAGAGCTAGATGGTTTATATGTTCAACATATTCCAGCTGGTACTCTAATAAATCCTAATGACGATACAAGTGTTAGCTATCCAGAAGATGTCATCCAATTAGCAGGTTCTCGGTTAGTAGACGGATCAGTAACATATAGTGGTAATGGGGATGGGACGATTAATGTTTATAACGTTCCATTACGTTGGGATGGCAGTTACCCTGCCGGTGAAAAATTCTACACCGATATTATTGAAAATACAAAGCTAGTATACGTAGACCCAGGTAACGATGAAAAAATTCTAGCATTAATCAAATTGTTAAAATGATAAATTCTATTATAAATTGGAAGAGGATAATAGCTATATACTTGCAATATTAAATTTGATAGAACAAAAACTGTTTGAGATGGAATAGATTTAATAGTTGAACAACATAAATAATCATACTATTCTCTCGGGAAACATTTGACAAATCAATGAGCTGCATAGGCAGCTCTTTTTTCTTGTTAAACTAAAGGAAGCAAAATATAAGAAGTTAGCTCGGGAAACAGGGAAGTGGTGAATTGTGTTGAAGAAAAAAAGCGGGAAGATTAATGGAATAATATACAATAATACAGCTTACTATAAGGGGAAATATAGATATTACCCGACCATTACAGATTTAAAAGGTATCCTTGAAGAAATTATTAGTTGTAATTCAACAACTAATTGTCTTAGAGTGACACCATTCTATATCAATGAAGAACTGAATCACCAAATAGAATTTGAGGAATATATGTTTTATATAGAATGCAGAGATTGGTTTGATGAAAAGGACCAAGAGATGCACATCTTAGATTGTCTAGATTCAGTAGATACCCCTAGAGTACTTAATGATATGAATCTAGGTGCCATACTATATCCATTATGCAAACATAACGATATTGTTTCATATCAAAAGGCACTTAAAGTATATAAGGACTCTTTAAGAGAAATTCTACTCAAGATGATGAAAATAGCAAAATCTGAAATGAAATTAAAAGAAAAGCATTTGCCATTTGGATATTTTTGCTTTGAAATTCAAAGTGACTGAGTTGTTTTTTTCTTCAACAAAATAAATAGGTGAAGTTATAGAAGGAAAAATATTAAAAACGACAGGAAGGTTATTTAATGAAAGATGTAATAGGACTAATACATACAAGGAAAACCGGCGTTAATGAATCAGACATAAAGGAAACGGAAGATAAGCTAGGTGCAGTCTTCCCAGAACAATATAAGGAACTTTTCAAGTTAATCAATAATGCAGAAGTAGGTGAATGGACACTTTTTCCTATCAAAGACCAGAGAAACCCTAAAAAGACTTGGGATGATATTGTTAGACAAAACACTGAGGTCAAGGAAGATATGTCAAAAGAGCTTATAGCAATTGGTGATGATGGTTCGGGAGATAAATTATGTTTTAAAATTAATAATGGAAGAATGGAGAATGAGATTTATATATGGTATCACGAAGACGCAGAACTTGAAGAATATGCCTCTAATTTGAAAGAATTTATTATTTTAATTTCAGAAAAAAAGACCAAGGATGACTTTGATGATGCATAAATTTAGACACTTCAATAACTTATTATGTTTCTAATAACAGTTCAGGTTAAAATAAAGGTATGTTCCTTCTTATATAGAATTGTAATTACAAACAATATTAAGGAGGGACCTCAATGCCCAGCTCATTTTCAATGTTTTTAGATTCTTATTTGGATGTTTGGAGAGATTCATCTTTAACAGGCATGAAAAACTTAATATCACAAGAGTATAAAGCTAGAGAAATAACAGATGGAAATATAGTTGACTTTGGTTATGAAGAATCATTAAATGGATGGGAACAAGGTTTTAAATTTGCAAAAGAAAATAATGCAGAGTGGATGATAAATGTAATTACAGTTCTTCCTTTAAGAGATGACGAAACTATGGCTATTTTATCTGCTACTTTGGTTATTCAAGGTAAGAGATTAGACACAGCAAATTTGTTCTTTCAAACGTTCCAAAAAAATAGCAAGAACGAATGGAATTTAGTCAGAAGTTATATAGAAGCAGGAGTTACTAATGTTAGTACATTTATTAACACAAAAACAAATTTGAATAAAAACAATATAGGAGGAAGCTTATATGACAAGTAAGGAGTATTCACCAGAGCAACGTGAGGAACTATTTGAAACTTTGAAAGACCGTTTTGAGAAAAATATGAACCGCCATATGGGACTTGATTGGGTTAAAGTACAAGCTAAGCTTGAAACTAACACTGATAAACTGTGGTCGCTCCACGAAATGGAAATAACTGGCGGTGAACCTGATGTTGTTGGATATGATAAAACGACAGCCGAATTCATTTTTTATGATTGTTCAGCGGAAACTCCTAAGGGTCGCAGAAGCGTTTGTTATGACCGTGAAGCACTTGAGTCAAGGAAAAAACACAAACCAGAGAATAGCGTTCTTGATATGGCAACTGATATGGGTATTGAGCTTTTAACGGAGGAACAATACCGAGAACTGCAGAAGCTTGGAGAATTCGATTTGAAAACGTCTAGCTGGGTGCAAACACCTGATAATATTAGAAAATTCGGTGGGGCCATCTTTTGTGATCGTCGCTACGATACTGTATTTATGTACCACAATGGAGCAGATTCTTATTATGCTGCACGGGGCTTCCGTGGCTCGTTAAGAGTTTAAATTTTGACATAAGCAGCTCTTTTTTCTTGTTCAACTATAGTTGATAAATCTCTATTATTCGGCTTGTTAAATATATTACCCCAAAAATCAAAACCTTTTACTCCAATGGACTTTAAAATGGAGTAAGAGGTTTTTGTTAATTAATGCCAATTTAAATGTGGGTCTTCAACTAAGTATCTAATTTTTATAATCCCTTCAAATGTAAAGTCAGCACCATGAAAAGAAGTATCGATACATAATGATAAGTATCTATCTAAAGGCTATGCAAAGATAAATGCAGTAGTTTTTTTACTTGACAAAAGTCGAAGAAAGAGGTAGGTTATATTAGCTTTAGAAATTATATTAAAATTATTTTCCCCTAAATATAATATTTAATTTAAATCTTGAAATACTAGACTTATAGGAAGGTGATCAAATGGAAATTTTAAATAATAACAAGACTACCTTTTTAAACAAGTTTAGTAGTCTGTTTATTTTAGCCGTTTTCATGTTATGGATTAAAACATATATCACGCAAGTAACTCAGTTTAACTTAGGAGTAGAAGGACTCCTTCAACAATTCCTTTTATTTATAAATCCGCTGGGCTCTGCCTTGCTATTTCTTGGATTTTCTTTTGCTTTCAAAGGTCGAGGAAGATACACATTACTTGCTGTTATTTATGCTTTAATGTCCTTTCTTTTATATGCAAATGTAGTTTATTATAGATTTTTTAGTGACTTTATTACATTACCAACGATTACTCAAACGCAGAATTTTGGAGACTTAGGTGGCAGTGTTGTTTCTTTATTAAAACCCTACGATATCATGTTCTTTGTCGATGTATTTTTGTTGATTTACCTATGTGTGTCTAAAAAAATACAAAAAAATAATAGTAGAGTTGGATATAAGAAAGCAATTGCTGGGCTTGCTTTTGTAATAGGAATATTTGCATTAAATTTAGGATTAGCTAACTATGATCGTCCACAGTTATTAACTCGTGGTTTTGATAGAAACTATATTGTTAAGTATTTAGGAATGTATAACTATACTATTTATGACGCTACTGAAACTATAAAGGCATCTTCACAGAGGGCTTTAGCTGATAGCGATGATATGACAGAAGTTATTAACTATACAAAATCTATCTCTGCGGAACCTAACCCAGAATATTTTGGCGCTGCGAAGGACATGAACGTCATCTATATCCATTTGGAGTCATTCCAAAACTTTTTAATGAACTATAAATTAAACGGTGAAGAAGTTACACCATTCTTAAATTCATTAATAAAAGATCCGAATACACTATATTTTGATAATTTCTTCCATGAAACAGCACAAGGTAAAACTTCGGATGCTGAATTCATGCTTGAAAACTCATTATTTGGTTTACCGCAAGGATCTGCATTTATTACAAAAGGTCAGAATACTTATCAATCAGCTCCAGCGATTTTAAAAGAGGATGGTTATACATCTGCTGTATTCCACGGCAATAACGGCACTTTCTGGAATCGTAATGAGATTTATAAATCATTCGGCTATGAGCATTTCTTTGATGCCAATTATTATGACACAACTTCTAAAGAAGATATGGCTGAATATGGATTATTGGACAAGCCATTCTTTGAACAATCATTAGAATATGTAAAAACTTTACCTCAACCTTTCTATGCTAAATTTATTACGGTTGGGAATCATTATCCATATAAAATGAATCAAAACTTAACAACAATTGATAAAGCAGATACTGGTGATGCAAGTGTAGATGATTATTTCCAAACTGCTCGTTATGCTGATGAAGCAATTGAACAGTTCATTGGTGAATTACAAAACTCCGGCTTATATGATAACAGTATGCTTGTTTTTTATGGTGATCATTATGGTATTTCTGAAAATCATAATAAAGCCATGGAACAAATCATTGGAAAAGAAATTACTCCTTACGAAAGTACTAATTTACAACGGGTACCTTTAATTATTCACGTTCCTGGGATGCAGGGTGGAGTCAATCATACTTACGGAGGGCAAATAGACCTTCTTCCAACCTTATTACACTTACTTGGAATTGATTCACAAGATTATGTTCAATTTGGGACAGACATATTATCAAAAGAACATAACGATATAGTTCCATTCAGAAATGGTGATTATGTCAGCCCTACTATCTATTCAATTGATGAAAAATTTTATGATGCAACAACTGGTTTACCACTTGTTGATGATAATCAAATTCAAAAAGCGAATGAGTATAAGAAAAGAGTAGAAAACAGGTTGCATTTATCTGATAAAGTTGTAAATGGTGACTTATTGAGATTTTACACACCGGCAGGCTTTACTAAGGTTAATCCTTCCCAATATAATTATAATAAGGACGTAACAGAAAAAGCTGACAACGAAAAATAATAGATTTATTTAATATAATTTAATCCGATTAAAGAACAAATTCTCCAAGTGGAATTTGTTCTTTTTTTTATTCTAAAAAAATGTAATAAGAATTTTGTTACCAAAAGAAGCATTTTTAAGATTTGATATACTGTCTCGAGATGAATATATACCGTAAATAATCAAAAAGGTTTGCGGAGTAGTCCGATATTTGAGAATATAATAGGGTAGGCTGTATTTTTTGAAAGGGGATAGGGATATGAAACCGATTTATAGTTCAGCAAAAGAAGCTGTCGCAGGTATTGAAGACGGCATGACGTTAATGGTAGGCGGATTTGGATTAGTAGGTATTCCAGAGCAGCTAATTTTAGCGTTAGTTGATAAAGGGGTAAAGGATTTAACCGTAATTTCCAATAACTGTGGCGTAGATGACTGGGGCCTAGGCCTTTTACTAAAAAATAAACAGATTAAAAAAATGATAGGCTCCTATGTAGGTGAAAATAAAGAGTTTGAAAGACAAGTAATTTCAGGAGAGATTGAAGTTGAGCTCACTCCACAAGGTACTTTAGCGGAAAAAATTCGTGCCGGAGGGGCAGGAATTCCTGCATTTTTTACTCCAGCAGGTGTAGGTACAGTAGTTGCAGAGGGTAAAGAGGTACGTATTTATGACGGTAAGGAATATGTTCTTGAAGAAGCCCTTAGAGCAGATTATGCCTTGATTCGGGCGGCTAAGGCAGATAAGTTTGGTAACCTAATATACAACAAAACAGCTCAAAACTTCAATCCAATGATGGCTGCTGCTGGTTTGGTGACGATAGCAGAAGTAGAGGAAATCGTAGAGACAGGCGATTTAGATCCAGCCCAAATACATACACCAAGTATTTATGTCCAAGGTCTGTTCCAAGCAGAGCAGGAAAAAAGAATCGAACGTCTAACGACACGTTCATAAGGGGGAGATTCGGATGAATACACGTGAAAAAATTGCGAGAAGAGCAGAAAAAGAAATTGAAAATGGGAACTATGTAAATCTAGGGATTGGAATTCCTACCTTGGTTGCCAACTTTATATCTCCAGATAAGACAGTGGTGCTTCAATCAGAGAATGGACTTTTAGGCATAGGGCCATATCCAACGGAGCAAGAAGTGGATCCAGACCTTATCAATGCTGGTAAGGAAACAGTTACTACAATACCAGGGTCATCCTTCTTCTCAAGTGCTGAATCCTTTGCGATGATACGCGGAGGACATGTAGATGTTGCTATTTTAGGGGCAATGGAGGTATCCGAAAAGGGAGATTTAGCTAACTGGATGATCCCAGGTAAGATGATTAAAGGAATGGGAGGAGCGATGGATCTTGTACATGGTGCCAAGAAAATAATTGTTATTATGGACCATTGTGCGAAGGACGGCTCCGCAAAGATTAAAAAAGAATGTGCCTTGCCTCTAACTGGTAAGGCAGTTGTGAATAAAATAATAACAGAACGGGCAATGATTGAAGTAACTGAAGATGGCCTAGAGTTAAAAGAGGTATTTGAAGGGTATTCTGTTCAAGATATTATCGATGCTACTGAAGCTGGTTTAATCATCAAAGATGTAAAAGAGAATGTAGCGATTTAATTTCTCATAATATAAAATTTTTGATGAGAGTACATCTTGTGTTTTCCTTCAATATCCATTAGAATAAATGCATTACATTGAATAACAATCGACTAAGAAAAGGAATAGTAAATAACACTCGTTTCTGAAGAGAGCTAACATCTGGTGCAAGTTAGTGTAACGAATTATTGAACTCGCCTTTGAGTCTGTATAAGTGAACGATTAGTAGCTTATACCGTTTTCCGCGTTAAGGAAACAAGTTGAGTGATAATTTTTTCACTAATTTGGGTGGTACCGCGTGAGTATATCTCTCGTCCCTTAGTTTTTTAAGGGGCGAGTTTTTTTATTTGGCGCTGTTATCTTTTGGGGTTTTAAACCAATGATAGTTAGAAAGCGCCATTAACTGAAGGAGGAAGAAAGATGAGCTTTAATCATGAAGCAATTGAGCAAAAGTGGCAAAGTTATTGGAAAGAAAACAAGACATATAAAATGATTGATGATCCTTCCAAACCAAAATTTTATGCATTAGATATGTTCCCATATCCATCAGGAGTAGGTCTACACGTGGGCCATCCACTTGGATATATTGCAACAGATATTCTAAGTGCATTTAAACGTAAACAAGGCTACAATGTACTTCACCCAATGGGATGGGATGCATTCGGTCTTCCTGCAGAGCAGTATGCAATTGATACAGGTAATGATCCTGCAGAATTTACTGCAAAAAATATTGCGACGTTCAAACGTCAAATGATGGATCTTGGCTTTTCTTATGATTGGGATAGAGAAATCAATACAACCGATCCTTCCTATTACAAATGGACACAATGGATCTTCATCCAGCTTTATAAAAAGGGCTTAGCTTACGTGGATGAAGTGCCAGTAAATTGGTGTCCAGCATTAGGTACAGTTCTAGCGAATGAAGAGGTAATTGATGGCTTATCGGAACGTGGTGGGCATCCAGTAGAGCGTAGACCAATGCGTCAATGGGTTCTTCGCATTACGGCTTATGCAGATAGATTGTTGGAGGATTTAGATGATTTAGATTGGCCAGAGAGCTTGAAAGAAATGCAACGTAACTGGATTGGCCGTTCTGAAGGAGCAGAGCTAACGTTTGAAGTTGCAGGAACAAAGGAATCCTTCCAAGCATTTACGACTCGTCCAGATACTATTTTTGGCGCAACATATGCAGTATTGGCACCAGAGCATAAATTAGTGGATGCTATTACAACTCCAGAGCAGCAGGAAGCAGTTCAAGCTTATAAAGATCAAGTAAAATTGAAAAGTGATTTAGAGCGTACAGATCTTGCCAAACATAAAACTGGAGTGTTTACAGGAGCCTATGCCATCAATCCAGTTAGTGGTGAAAAAATGCCAATCTGGATCGCAGACTATGTTTTAGCAACATATGGAACAGGTGCTATCATGGCAGTTCCTGCACATGATGAGCGTGACTATGAGTTTGCTAAGCAATTCGATCTTCCGATTGTAGAAGTTGTTTCGGGTGGAAGCATTGAAGAAGCTGCTTACACAGAGGATGGCATACTTGTTAATTCGGATTTCTTAAATGGTCTTAACAAAGAAGAAGCAATCGCTAAAGCAATTGAATGGTTTGAAGCGAATGGAAAAGGCGAGAAGAAAATTACTTATCGTTTACGTGACTGGTTGTTCAGCCGTCAGCGTTATTGGGGAGAACCAATTCCGATTATCCATTGGGAAGATGGAACTTCAACACCTGTAGATGAATCAGAGCTTCCACTTATGCTACCTGTTACTACTGATATCAAGCCAAGTGGTACAGGTGAATCTCCATTAGCTAATATTGAGGAATGGGTAAATGTAGTGGACCCAGTGACTGGTAAAAAAGGACGTCGTGAAACAAATACAATGCCTCAGTGGGCAGGAAGCTGCTGGTATTATATACGCTATATCGATCCACATAATGATGAAGCACTAATTGATCCAGAGCTAGTAAAACGCTGGTTGCCAGTAGATCTTTACGTAGGTGGGGCAGAGCATGCTGTACTTCACTTGCTATATGCACGTTTCTGGCATAAATTCCTATATGATATCGGTGTTGTGACAACGAAAGAGCCATTCCAAAAATTATTTAACCAAGGAATGATCTTAGGTGAAAATCACGAGAAAATGTCTAAATCAAAAGGGAATGTAGTTAATCCTGATGATATCGTGAAGAGCCACGGAGCTGATTCACTTCGTTTATATGAAATGTTCATGGGACCTCTAGACTCTTCTAAACCATGGTCAACGAATGGTCTAGACGGCTCTCGTAGATTCTTGGATCGTATTTGGAGATTATTTGTAACAGAAGAGGGCACTCTAAGCCCGAAAGTTAGCGACACATCATCTGACAATATGGAAAAAGCGTACCACCAAACGGTTAAGAAGGTCACAGAGGATTACGAGGCAATGCACTATAACACGGCTATCTCTCAAATGATGGTATTTATTAATGAAGGATATAAAGCTGAGAAAATTTCTAAGGAATATGTAGAGGGCTTCGTGAAGCTTATTTCTCCTATTGTTCCTCATATCTCAGAGGAGCTTTGGAGCATTTTAGGCCATGATAATTCTATCGCTTATGAATCTTGGCCAACATTCGATGAATCCAAGCTTGTGGACAACGAGGTTGAAATTCCAGTACAGATCAAAGGGAAAGTTCGTGCAAAACTTGTCGTGTCTAAAGATGCAACAAAAGATGAGCTAGAAGCATTGGCATTAGCTTCTGAACAAGTTCAACAATGGATTGAAGGCAACGAAGTCAAAAAAATCATTGCAATCCCTGGTAAAATGGTAAACATCGTTATTTAATAAATAATAAAGCTGCTTAGTCTCTTATGAGAGTTAAGCAGCTTTATTTTTTTAGAAAAAACACAAACATGATGAGAGCTGAGGCGACTTGAGGGATGATTGAGACAAAACAAGAAGAGCATCACAAACGGGGTGATGGCTTATTACTATCCCACAAAAACTTCTATCTGTTTGTGCAACTTTTAACGTCGTCTCCGCAACATTTCAAGCGTTTTGTGCAAGGTTTTGCTCCATCACTGCAATGTTCCACTTCATCTGTGCAAGGTTTTGGCTCATCACCGCAAGGTTCTCGCAAATCTTCATAATTTCATTTTAACCGCAACACTTTCATCCATTGAAACGTCGTCCACTTTCTCTCAACTACACCCCACATGATTGCAGCGACAGGCGGGGACTCCTGTGGGATGAGTGAGACAGATAAGACATCACAAACGACGCGTAAGCGACGGAGATGGCTTATCGCTCACCCCACGGAAAGCGACCGCCGAAAGCGAAAATCTGCAACCTATTAATTAAACTTTTCCTGCAAACCATTTGCACTTTTCATGAAGCAATATCTTCTTTTGGAAACATGAACTTTAACAAAAGCAAACCAACAATATGAACTAAAATAATACCAAGAGCAGCTACCATCAAACTCTCCTTTCAAAGGTTAATTCAACGTATCTACAAATACTTTCATAAGCATAGTACCATGCTCTGTTCCAATAGACTCAGGGTGAAACTGAAGTCCATAAAGTGGATAGTCCCTGTGCTTTATTGCCATAATTTCATGATCATCATCAGCTCTTGCGAGAACCTCGAAACAATCTTGTAAACTATCCTCTTCAATGACAAGAGAGTGATAACGCATGACGGATATAGGGCCTTCAAACCCGTGGAACAATTCATTTTGTGTATGATGTATTGTAGATAGCTTGCCGTGCATAATTGTTTTAGCCTGCACGACATTGGCACCAAAAGCAGCACCAATCGATTGGTGACCAAGACAAATTCCAAGGATAGGGTATTTCTTATAGAATGCTTGAATAACTTCAATTGAAATACCTGCTTCAAGCGGATTACCTGGTCCAGGGGAGATGACAATTGCTTCCGGGCGAAGCTTATCTATAGCTTCAATGGTAATAGCATCATTTCTAACAATCATGACATCCTTACCAAGAATACCTAATTGCTGATAGAGATTATACGTAAAGGAATCATAATTATCTATTAGGAGTATCATCTGTGCACCTCCAAAAGTGCTTTTGCCTTGTTTAACGTTTCCTCATATTCATTTTTAGGAATGGAATCATAAACAATACCCGCACCAGCCTGCACAAATGCCTCATTATCTTTTACAACCATTGTTCTAATTGCGAGAGCGAGATCCATATCTCCTGACACTGAAATATAACCTACTGCACCAGCATAAACCCCGCGTTTCATAGGCTCCAATTCGTTTATAATTTGCATAGCTCGAATTTTTGGTGCTCCGGAAACAGTGCCCGCTGGTAAGCATGTTGCCAATACATCTAATGCGTGAGTATCTTTTGTTAAACGTCCTGTTACCTCTGAAACTATATGCATGACATACTTGTACAATTCTATTTGCATATATTTATTTACCTGAACGGTGCCAATTTCAGAAATTTTGCCTATGTCATTTCTTCCTAAGTCAACAAGCATTCGATGCTCTGCTACTTCTTTTTCATCTATTAATAAACTGGCAGCAATTTGCTTATCTTCTTCTGAGGTTTTCCCTCGCGTCTTTGTTCCTGCAATTGGATTAGTAGTGACAAATCCATTCTTTACTTTTACTAGACTCTCAGGAGAAGTACCTAAAACGATATAATCTTCGAAATCCATGTAAAACATATAAGGTGATGGATTAGAAGTTCTCAGTTGTCGATAAAGAGAGAATGGATTTCCTTTAAAAGGAGAGGAGAAGCGCTGTGAGATCACCACTTGGAATACATCTCCTTTTACAATATGTTGCTTTGCTTTCTCCACCATTTCTTTAAAGTCATCTTCTTTTATCGCTGGCTTAAATGATAGGCTAGCTCCTAACTCTCCTTGCTGTGGAGAACCCGCTTGGAGGTCTTCATAAATTATTTCAATATCCTTTTTCATATGCTCGGGAGAACGCCCACTTAAAAATAAATCAATAGCTGCGATTGTCACCTTTTGTTTTAAATGATCATAAATAAGAAAGGTATCGTAAAATAACACATGTATATCAGGCATATTTAAATCATCGGTAAGATACTCTCCGATTCGTTCGTTATAAAATGCTGTTTCATATCCAAAATAACCCAGCATTCCACCAAAAAAAGAAAAGGGATATTGTTCATTGTGTTCAGGAAGAATGGTTTTAAGTTTATCCATAATGGGTTCATGACCAACTTCTTTGTTTCCTTGTTCGTCTGTAAATACATAATTAAACTGATTGCCTTTAATTTCTGCTACAGGGTTTAGCACTATAAAAGAATAGCGTCCGCTTTCCTCGTGCTTTGCAGAGGATTCAAATAGCATTTTTTTCATTCCACGTAAGGAGTGATAAATGGAGATAGGAGTCATCATATCCCCTTGGATTTCTTTCATTTCATAGCTTCTCGTCTCAACTGTCATTTTCTACACTCTCCTCTTTCTCGACTCGGCTCATCTAAAAAAGAATACAAAAAGGCTCTCCATCCAAAAAGGACGGAGAGCCGTGGTGCCACCTTCATTGATTACTATTGTAATCCACTTGTTTGCAGCTCATAGCTGCTAGTCCTGTAACGTAGACAAACGCCAAGGCCTACTATCATTTCGGCCTTGGAACTCAGAAGCCCATTCATCATATGCTATGCACTGACTTGCACCAACCGTCAGCTCTCTAATGCATCACATATGATTACTACTCTTCGTCATCGCTCATTAAAGACCATTGTATTATAAATAGTTTCAAAATTCAATGGATTCGTATAAAATATTCCAAATTTTATCCATTTAATCTAAAATACTTTTTGCTGCACTCATGCCAGCTAGTTTTCCCGTGACAAGAGCGGAGGTAATGTTATAGCCACCTGTATAGCCGTGTATGTCTAATATTTCCCCACAAAAGTATAGGCCAGCTTTTTTCTTCGATGCCATTGTCTTTGGCTCAATCTCTTTAATAGAAACGCCGCCACCAGTGACAAAGGCTTTTTCAAGGGGCTGAGTACCATGTACCTTAACAACAAACTGCTTTAATAGATGGGCGAGGGATCTGATTTTCTCGTGGGATAGGTTTTGGCCATCTTCACTTTCTTGTATTTTTGCTTGTTCCAACAAAAACAAAAGCCATCTTTCTGGAACTAGTCCTTTCCATACATTTTTAACAGCTTTCTTAGGATCTTCCTTAATAGAAGAGAGGAGCTTTTGGAAAGTTTCTTCTTCATTTATTTCAGGTAGGCTATCAATTCTTACAGAAACTGGTCCGCCATTTTTCTTAATTTCTTTTACAACGAACTGGCTACAACGTAAAATAGCAGGACCACTTAAGCCAAAATGTGTAAAGAGCATGTCCATTTGATGTGTGATGATTGCTTTTCCTTTTTTATTTAGAACTGAAACAGCTACATCTCTAAGTGCTAGCCCTTGAAGCTCCTTAGACTTTATGAATGCCTCACTAGATAATAAAGGAACCTCTGTTGGATATAAATCGGTTACCGTATGCCCAGCTTTTTCAGCCCAAGGGTAGCCATCTCCGGTTGAGCCTGTTTGAGGAACGGCCTTTCCACCGACAGCAACAACTATAGCTCCAGCAGTTATTTCTTCGCCAGTCGCCAATCTAATTCCAATAACTTTTTCTTCATTCATTAACAGTTTAGAAACGGGAGCATTTAGCTTTATATCTACTTTTAATCTTTTTAATTCGTCAAGAAGAGCGTTCACGACATCCATTGCCTTGTTGGAAACAGGGAACATTCTACCATGGTCTTCCTCTTTTAACGGAACACCTAAGTTCTCAAAAAAGGCAATAATATCTTCATTGTTAAAGACGGAGAATGGGCTGAATAGAAATCGACCATTTCCTGGTATGTTTTTTACGATTTCCTCCTGAGGAAGTCTATTCGTGACGTTGCATCGACCTCCACCAGATATAGCAAGCTTTTTCCCTAGCTTATTCCCTTTTTCAATCAATAAAACCTTTTTGTTTTCAGCGCCAGCTGCGGCAGCGGCCATAAGTCCTGAGGGACCCCCACCGATAATAATTACGTCATACATAGTAAATTCACACTTTCATTTTTTCTTTATTATACATGATTGTAGTTTTGATGAGACAGTTGTAAACTGTAATATAGACATTTTAAAGGATTGGGCGGGTTTGATGGCATCGAATTTATTAAAAGGGACAATGATCTTAACGGTCGGTCTCTTGTTATCTAGAATTTTAGGAGTTCTTTATGTAATTCCTTTTTATCAAATTATTGGCGAGGAATACATTGCGCTTTATCAATACGCTTATACTCCTTATTCAATCATGCTGGCAATAGCTGTTTCAGGAGTACCAGTTGCAGTTTCAAAGTTTGTTTCCAAATATAATGCTCTTGGAGATTATGCTACAGGAAGGAAGCTAATGAAATCCAGTATGTTATTAATGAGTATCACTGGTTTCTTAGGATTCCTTATTCTTTTTTTCTTAGCGGATCCTATTGCACATATGATCATTAAGGATGATGAAGCAGCTTTTTCTCTTAATGATGTAGCTAGTGTGATTAAATATGTCAGCTTCGCAGTAATCGTTGTACCGCTTATGAGTTTAATAAGAGGTTTCTTCCAAGGCTATCAGCATATGACACCAACGGCGGTTTCTCAGCTTTGGGAGCAAATAGTACGTATTTTGTTCGTGTTAGCTGGAGGATTCTTTGTTGTATACATATTAAACGGAACGGAGAAGACCGCGATTTCCTTTGCGGTATTTGCTGCCTTTTTAGGAGCATTGGCCAGTCTGGGTGTTCTCTATTGGTATTGGAAAAAGCTAAAGCCAGAATTTGATTTAAAGTTAAATGATTCTGGCAGTCCTAGGTCAGATGTTTCTCTCAAAAATATATATAAAGAAATATTAATTTATACGGTACCATTTGCATTAGTCGGAGTGATTAATCCGCTATTTCAATTTATCGATATGATTACTTTTAATAGAGCGATGTCTAGCATCGGAATAAGCGGAGATATATCTAATACTTTGTTAGGGATGTTAAACTATTCAACTCATAAATTAGTGATGATTCCGGTCATGCTAGCTACCGGATTTAGTATGGCTTTAATACCTTTTATCACGAGTTATTATGCGAAACAAGATTTTGTTCAAGTAAGAAAATCATTAGACCAATCATTTCAAATATTATTATTTCTAACAGTTCCAGCAGCAATGGGAATTGCAGTATTGTCAGGTGATTTTTATCACTTGTTTTATGAGACAAGCAAAACAGGTTCTACAGTTCTTGCACATTATGCACCTGTAGCAATATTATTTGCTTTATATCCAGTAACAACTGCAATTTTGCAGGGGATAGATCGTCAAAAACTAATTATTTTAAATCTATTATTGGGTATACTTACCAAGCTATTATTGAACACACCGCTTATAAAAGCGTTTGAAACAGATGGTGCTATATTGGCAACAGCTTGTGGCTATTTAGTGGCAATAGGGTTGAATATGTTTGCGATTCGAAAAACATTGCATTATAAATCCACTATGGTGATTAGAAGAAGTATACTTATACTCATTGTTAATGCACTTATGTTAACAATAGTATTCGTTATCAAACTAGGCTTAGAGAACCTGTTTGTGATTGATAGTAAAATGGAAGCATTATTGGTCATCATGGTATGTGCTAGTATCGGAGCAGTTTTTTATGGCTACATAACTCTACGTCTTGGCTTAGCACAAAAGTTATTTGGTGAGAAGATTACGCGCTTTACGAAAAAATTAGGTTTTAAGGAGAAATAAATGCGATTAGATAAATTTCTGTCTCACATGGGATACGGTACAAGAAGTGAAGTAAAGGTACTCATCAAGTCAAAGGCAATTGAAATAAACAATACCGTTGCTAAAAATGGGTCCACGCATGTCAATGAATTAGAGGACCAAGTTTCCGTTTATGGGGAAGTGGTGGAATATAGAGAGTTCATCTATTTAATGATGAACAAGCCACCCGGGGTTGTTTCTGCAACAGAAGATTCTAGAGACCAAACTGTAATTGACCTGCTAGACGATGATGTAAGACATTTTGAGCCGTATCCCGTCGGAAGACTAGATAAGGATACAGTTGGGCTGCTTCTCTTAACAAATGACGGTGCGCTTACTCATCGGCTGTTATCTCCTAAAAAGGATGTTCCGAAAGTATATTATGCAAAAGTTGCAGGAAGAGTAACAGAATCAGACGTAGAGGCATTTAAAGAAGGAGTAATTTTAGATGATGGGTATCATACGAAGCCTGGGCATCTTCATATTTTGAAGAGTGATCAAATATCTGAAATTGAGCTGACTATCACCGAAGGAAAGTTCCATCAAGTGAAAAGGATGTTTCAGTCAGTAGATAAGGAAGTAATTTATTTAAAGAGACTTTCGATGGGGGCTTTAAAGCTAGATAATTCTCTAGAAGAAGGGTCTTACCGGGAGTTAACGACTGAGGAATTAATAAGTTTAGAACAAAAGAATGACCATGCATAAGCGTGGTCATTCTTTTTAATATAGTGAATCTAAGATGTCATTTTAACTCGTTTGTTCGTCGTGGTCCATTTGCCTCTTGTTGGACTAATGACTAGGTCATTAAACGCAAGTACATTCAAATCTCGTTGAATTGTTCGAGGAGTGATTCCAAATTCATCGACCAGATCTTGTGTTGTAACAGTTCCGTTGTCTCGGATGAACATATACATATCTTTGATTCGAGTGAGCATCCGATCAGTAGTAGGTTTCAAAAATAACCACTCCTTCATCTTGATATCTCGTGGCAAGACTAGCGGACGACTTGGGCGAAAAGCAACAGATGTATTGCAATTGACAGCCCCTTTACATTTTGGTAGTCAGAATTTTATTATCTGACAATTTAATTATAGTAGAATTACAAAGAAATTTCTATAAAAATAACTGTTTATTTACAAAAAAAACATATGAAGTTCTTCTAAGGAAGTTAAAAGAACCCATTCATGACTGGATTTTCTAATGGATTTGTCTTAATTTAAAATTATAAAAATATTAACCTTAGTACCAGAATACATCTCTAAAATAATATTGATAATCTGATAGAACAATTGAATAGTATGTTGAAATCTTTGCGATATGAAAAGAAACCAAAATTATTTTTTACTTATATGAATAGCTTAAATATGCAGTTACCGCTCTAATAATATTATTTGATAGAGGTTTAAAAAAACCTTCTTTTTGCTGTGTGTTTGAACAAATTAAGTGTAAAATAAGAAATATGCAATATACATAGGAGGATATAATAAATGAACTGGTTAGACCTAGCAGAACAAAAAAAGCCTGAGATCATTAAAGAGTTACAGGCATTAATCCAAATCCCTAGCGTTTTAGACGAAAAGGAAGCTACAGAAGAAGCTCCTTTTGGTATAAAGCCACTTGAGGCGCTTCAACATATGTTAAATGAGGGTAACAAAGAAGGCTTTCTTACGAAAAATATAGACAATATGGCTGGTCACATTGAAATGGGTAGTGGAGAGGAACTAGTAGGAATTCTTTGTCATGTTGATGTAGTTCCGGAAGGACAGGGCTGGACTTACCCACCATTCGAAGGTGTTGTTGCTGATGATCGTATCTATGGTAGAGGAGCAATAGATGATAAAGGTCCAACTATTGCAGCATGGATGGCAATGAAACTAGTTAAGGAAGCTGGTATCGAGCTTTCAAAACGTGTGAGACTAATTATTGGTTCTGATGAAGAAAGCGGATTCCGATGTGTTGATCGCTATTTCGAAAAAGAGGAGATGCCTGACCTAGGCTTTGCTCCAGATGCAGACTTTCCAATTATTAATGCAGAAAAGGGGATTGCTAATTTAATCTTCTCTCAAACGGGTTCTTCCGAAACAGAAACAATTCAATTTTTCCAAGCCGGAAAGCGCACAAATATGGTGCCGGATGAAGCGTTTGCATTTATTTTTGGCGGAGCTCATTCTATTAAAGAAAAATTTAATGCTTTTGCAAGTGAACATGGTATTACTGGAGAGGTATTGCCAGAAGGGCCAGTCGTGAAAGTATTGGTTCGTGGAAAATCTGCTCATGCTATGGAGCCAGATCAAGGAGTGAATGCAGGGGTTTTTCTAGCTAAATTCCTATTAACATTATCTTTAACACCACATTCCAAAGCATTCTGTGAATTTCTTGTAATGGCTTTTGGTGACGAAAGCAGAGGTCGTGCATTGGGCTTAGACTATGCGGATGAAGTTTCTGGTGAAACTACATTAAATGCTGGGGTTATTCATTATGCACCTGCTCAAGGCTCATGCACACAAGTAAGCCTACGCTATTCTGTTAGCTACCCGTTTGAGGAAAAAGTAGGAGCTTGTAGAGAAAAGCTACAAAATAGTGGTGTTACATTAGATTTAAGCTCTAACTCTACACCACATTTTGTCGATAATGAGGATGTACTGATTCAATCTCTTCAAAAGGTATACGAGCGTCAAACGGGAGAAAAAGCAGAACTATTATCTATTGGTGGAGGAACATACGCACGAGTACTGAAAAAAGGTGTAGCATTTGGAATGTTATTCCCTGGTAGACCAGATGTAGCACATCAAGTGGATGAATATGTAGATATTGAAGATTTAATAAAAGCAACGGCCATTTATGCAGATGCAATTGTAGAGCTTGCTGGGAAAAAATAAGGAGAGGATGATAGAACATGACTAAAATTTTATGGAATGATCAAATCGTAGAGGAAAAAGAGGTAAAAATCGGCTTTGAGGATCGTGGTTATCAATTCGGAGATGGAATTTATGAAGTGATTAAAATTTATAATGGTGATTTGTTTACAGCAACAGAGCATATCGATCGTCTTTACGCAAGTGCAGACAAAATTCAATTAGTCATGCCTTATACAAAAGATAAATTACATCAATTGATGCACGAACTAATTGAAACGAATGAGCTTCAAAATGGTCAAATTTATCTTCAAGTAACACGTGGAAATAGTCCTCGTATTCATAACTTTCCTAACCCAGCAGTAAGCTCTGTACTGACTGCTTATACAAAAGAAACGACTCGTCCTCTTGCTCAACTAGAAAGTGGCGTAAAGGCTTGTTTTGTAGAGGATATCCGTTGGTTGAGATGTGATATTAAGTCATTGAATCTACTTGGGAATGTACTTGCTAAACAAGAGGCTGTTACAAAAGATTGTTTTGAAGCAATTTTACATCGCGGAGAGACGGTGACAGAAGGATCATCGTCTAATATGTATGGAATAAAAGATGGTGTCTTGTATACACATCCAGTTAGCAACCTGATTTTAAATGGTATAACAAGAAAAGTTATATTAGATTGCTGTGAAGAAATTGGATTACCGATAGTGGAAAAAGCAATGACTAAAGAGGAAACATTGCAAATGGATGAATTTATCATGTCATCTACTAACGCTGAGGTTATGCCGATTATTTCGATTGATGATAAAGCTATCGGCGATGGAAAACCTGGAGAATTTACAAGAAAACTTCAGAAGGCTTTTGAACAAAAGATTCCCTCCACTCTACAAGTATGAACACACATTATTTCATAGGAATCAAAGTACCTGAGATGGTTGGAAGATCTCTCATAAAGGCAAGGGCGACAACAAATATGCATAGAACACATAAAACGTTGCCCCTTGCAGAGGATCTCCATATCACATTAGCTTACTTGGCTGCTGTCGATGAAAATGTATTAAAGGACTTAATAGCATCTTTGAATCAAATTAAGTGGGATGCCTTTTCTTTAACTACAGATGGACTAGCTCATTTTGGTAACGATGAAACTCCTAGAGTTGTATTCGTTGCCTTAGAAGAAAAAGATGAGTTAATGAAACTGCAGCAGGCAATTGTTCAAAAGGTTTTGAATTTTTTAGAGTTAAATATTTCTAAGGACTTCCATGCACATATAACACTGGCTAAAAAGTGGATGTCAAAAGAAAAATGTGTCTATGATTCATTTGATCTGGAAAAACAGTCTTTTGAAGTCCGTGATTTTATCATCTACAAAATAAATCCAGCGAGTACTCCACGTTACGAACATTTTGCAAGAATAAACGTGTGATAGGGAGGCAACGGAATGGCTCAGTTAGTCAAACTGCAAGATTATATATCCAGATATCAGATTGATTTAAAGCGCTATCCTACACAATTTGTTCGTTTGAAAAAACAACAATGGGAGCGTATTAACGCTTCTTGGGAAAACGGAGCTTTAGATACATCGTGGATTGAAAATGAGCAGGAGGAAGATATAGAGGTAGAGGAAAAGAAATCCTTTATCTCTAAACTATTTTCCCGAAATAAAGAAGAAACCTCTGCAGAATTACTGGAAGAGGAAAAAGAAGAGATTGGACATGATGTACCAGAAGAATCTACAACTCTCTTTTTTGAGCCTAATATTGTTTATAATCCAAATTCTAAAGAAGAGCTACGAAGAATGTATTTGGATCAATTATTCCATTTTCAATTAAAATGGGCTAGCTCTACCTTAATGGAAAAATCATATGTGGACCCCAAGTATATGAGAGATAGTTTGCTGAGGCAATTAACACTACAATTGCCTGATAATTATTTTCTGTTTTATTATCCGATTCTTAAATTGAAAAAAGCTCCTGTAGAACTAGATATCATTATTGTTTTACCTACAGAAATTATATGCTTAGTAGTTTTAGAGGGTAGAGATTCAGACGCTTTTATCGGTAGCGGGGATCGATTCTGGGTGAAAAAAAGTGGGAAAGCAGAGAGTAAAACATTAAGTCCGATGATTAGCTTAAATAGAATGGAATCTATTCTTTTACAAGTGTTTAAAAAGGAAGAGATTGACTTGCCGATAAGAAAGGTAGTCTTGTCTAGGAATGGGTATATCGATTATCCAGGTTCCACCTATCAGACTCAATTAGTGGATACAAGAAGTTTTTCTGCTTGGTTTCAATCCTTAAAATCATCTCCTTCACCTATGAAGCATATGCAGTTTAAGGCAGCGCAAGCATTACTTAATCTTGTTCAAACCACCTCCTACTCTCGAGCAGGCTGGGAGTTAGAGAGTGAGATAGAAAATGAATAATGTAATGATAATTGTAAATGAGGTAGCAGGTCAGGGAAGAGCTAAAAAGCTATGGGAGTCATGGAAGGACCGGCTCCCGTTCTCCTTTACACTCTTTAAAACTGAATACAGTGGGCATGCAACTGCTATATCGAAGGAATATGCTGACGCTAGCCAAGAACCTCTTCTTATTATTGCAATAGGTGGAGATGGTACCATACACGAAATACTCTCAGGTTTGATAGGATACAATCATGTTCGAGTTGGAGTTGTTTCTGCAGGAAGTGGAAACGATTTTGGTCGAACTTTTTTTGTGTTTAAAACAATAGAACAATTAAATGAATATGTTTTGGAATTTCAATCATCAGAATATATGGACATGGGAACATTAAAAACCAATTCAGAGAAATTTCATTTTGTAAATAATGCGGGCTTTGGTTTTGACGCTCATGTTGTGTATGCAGCCAATAATTCTAGCTGGAAAAAGTGGTTAAATAGATTAGGCTTAGGTAAACTAGTATACATACTTTATCTAGTGAAGGAGTTATTTTGTTTTCAAAAATTTTCTTTTTCTTTACTAAATAAAGAAGATGAGATAAAGTTTGAGGATGTTTGGTTTATCACTGTATGTAATCAGCCTTATTTTGGAGGAGGTATGAAAATTTCTCCGTCCTCCTTACCGAACGATTCATTAATCGAACTAACCATAGTACACCATTTAAAAAGAACAAAGCTATTATTTATATTTGGTACTGTGTTTTTTGGAAAACATACTGCTTATAAAGAAATTAAACAAATTCAAGCAAAAGAGTTCACCATTCAAATGAACGATGAAGTATATGGGCATGTAGATGGAGAATTTTCCTGTATGACTACTCCTGGTAGTACTTATACGTTTAAGGTGGAGTCCGATGCTTGGAATTTAGCAAAACCACCAAGTAAAAGGAGTTAAAGTAATGAGATTAAGAAACAAACCATGGGCAGAGGATTTTATAAACGCTCATCCAGAAATAGTAATTCCAAATCCAGAAGAACAAAAAGGAAAATGGAATTCAGTGTTCAATAACGAGAATCCACTTCACATTGAAGTAGGTACAGGTAAAGGCCAATTTATCACAGGAATGGCAAAACAAAATCCTGATATCAATTATATAGGAATTGAGCTTTATGATAGTGTCATTGTATCTGCTTTAGAAAACGCATTAGAAGCACAGCCTTTACCAAATTTACGTTTGCTTAAGGTGAATGGTGCTGACTTAGCAAAATATTTTCAAAAAAATGATGTACACCGTGTGTATTTAAACTTCTCAGATCCATGGCCAAAAATTAGACATGCAAAGAGACGCTTAACTCACGAAGGGTTTTTAAAGCTGTATGAATCTATTTTAGTAGACAATGCAGAAGTTCATTTTAAAACAGATAATAGAGGGTTATTTGAATATTCTTTAACAAGTATGTCGGCTTATGGGATGCTGTTGACTTATGTATCGCTTGATTTACATGCGAATATGCCAGAAGATAATATTATGACGGAATATGAGGAGAAATTCTCAGCAAAAGGTCAGCCGATTTATAGACTAGAGGCTAGGTTTTTGAGCAACAAGTAAAAGGTCAATACTATTCAAAGGGGATGAAAGTATGGATACGTATAAGTTTCAAGAGATGACATTAACATGGTTAAAGGGTGGTACGACACATATGGACGGGGGAGCCATGTTTGGAGTAGTGCCAAAGCCTTTATGGGAAAAAAAATATCCTGTTAACGAAAAAAATCAAATAGAGCTTCCTTCCGATCCAATTCTTATCCAATATCAAGGTAAAAACATTTTGCTAGAGGCGGGCATAGGATTTGGTAAGTTTTCAGAAAAGCAAATAAGAAACTATGGGATTACAGACGAATCGATGGTAGATGATAATCTTGTCGAGCTAGGTCTACTAGCTGAGGATATCGATATCATTTTAATGACACATTTACATTTTGATCACGCTTGTGGATTAACTAAGTGGGTAAATGGAGAGTTAATTTCTAGTTTCCCGAATGCTACTATCTATGTTTCAGATGTAGAGTGGAATGAAATGAAGAATCCTAATATTCGATCTAGCAATACTTATTGGAAGGAAAACTGGGAACCAATTCAATCTCAGGTCACAACATTCAAGGATTCTATTACTATATTAGAAGATATTCAGATGGTTCACACAGGTGGGCATAGCGATGGGCACAGCATTGTACTATTAAGACAATCTGGCGAAATGATCATTCATATGGCCGATCTAATGCCAACGAATGCTCACCAAAATCCTTTATGGGTTTTAGCTTATGATGATTATCCAATGACTTCTGTGTTTGCTAAGCAAAAATGGGTGAATGAGGCATTACAAAACAATTATTGGTTTAGTTTTTATCATGATGCTTACCATCGAATGATTAAATGGTCTACAGATGGCAAGGAAATTATAGAGAAGCTAGAGAGAACGAGAAAATGATGTAAACAGTTATAAGTGTCTAAGGACATTTATAGCTGTTTTTTTGTTGTGTATTCACATAATTATAGAAGGTTATTGGTAAATTATAGAGAATTAATGAAGGATAAACTACTAAAGTTTGAGGTGAGTATAATCAGGACTTTTTTAAATATAGACGAACAGAACATGGAGATTTTATTTAAAGGAAGTGAAGGTACTCCAGTAATTATTGTTTCGGGTATGGGCTCCTCATTTGATGAGTGGTATGAAATAACCGAAACATTAAGTAAAACGAATCGTGTGATAATGTTTCATAGACCTGGACTTGGTGAAAGTGAATTGCTAAAGGAATTACGAAATACAGAAACTGTCAGAAATGAAATATCAGAGATTATTCGTCACCTTGAAATAGATGAACCATTTATTTTGGTTGGGCATTCTTATGGAGGATTATGTGTCCAGCATTTTATGAAGAAGCACGAAGAGAAGGTGCTGGGAGTAGTATTAGTAGATTCCACATCTGTGAACTTTAAAGCTCTCGATCAATTGGATTTACCGATGATCAATGAAGATTCCACGGATGAAGCTTGGTTAGAAAAATGCCTTTTTTATTCCTCTATGAATGAAGAAAGACTGCGGGTTCACCTAAAACCAACGCTGACAAAACAGCAACTACAATTTCCTATTAACATTCAAAAAAGACTACTAGAATTTCAAGTAAAGCCAAATTTATATAAGGCAATGTATATGGAGATAAGTCACTGGGAAAGAGATGCTGAGAAAATAAAAAATTTAAATACTTCTCTCAATCTCCCTTTGATAGTCATTGGCAGAGATAAAGCTCATTGTATAACATTAGCAGTGGAAGAAGGATTGCCTGAAAAAGAAGCTGCACTTCTAGAAAATAAATGGGAGGAGCTTATTGAGGGTCAAGCTTATATAACAAAAAATAGTAGGTTAATCTTTGCAAAAGGCTCAAGTCACTCGATTCATTTAGATCGGCCAGATATCATTCTAGAAGCTATAAGAATACTAAAAGGAATGGAGCTAGAAGAAAAGAATGAACATATTAAATAAGGATGTGAACGTGATCTTCTTTGACGCGGGCGGGGTTCTTTTTGACACCTTAGTAAAAGGGGAGCAACGAGTCACTAATTTGATGATGCAACGAGGATTCACACAATCCGAAATTGTAGCCGCTATACATAAAGCCAGTCAGCTTGACCTGCCATTTATAACTAATTGGAAGGAAGAGGAACAATATTACAAGAATTATTACGGAGCAATTGCTGAGCACCTTGGTGAAAAGAAATTAGAAGATGAATTGATGTTCTTTGCTCTTTACGCTGTTAACTGTGAATTGTTTCCGGAGGTTAAGGAAGTTCTAGAAACGTTAAGTAAAACTTATCGACTAGCAGTTATTTCTAATGCAATGCCAAGTATGGATTGGATTTTTGATCGTTTAGGAATACGACATTATTTTGAAGCCATTATATTATCGTCCACCGTCCTTCTAGAAAAGCCAAATGAAGCTGTTTATTATCTTGCCCTGAAGGAGTTATCTGCTAGTAAAGAAGAAAGTGTTTTTATTGACGATAAAATGGAAAATATTGATGGCTCGGAGCGAGCTGGGATAAAAGGTCTTTACTTGAATAGGAGCAAGAGTGATTTAATGGAGCTATTAAAGGACCACAAATTATGGCCTGCAGTGTGAAGCAGTTAACTAAGAAAAATAAAATTTTTTCTTCAATAAGCGGAGTTCCCGTCGCACTTTTCGAAACTGCAACGCTTAGCAACTTTTCATCAGCACTTCATACCGTTTCCGCAACACTTCACTTATTTCCCGCAACGGTAAGCCAATTTCCCGCAACACTTAGAGACGTTTGCGCAACACTTTTTGTACTTGCAACACTTGCTACCGATTACGCAACACTTCACTTATTTCCCGCAACGGTAAGCCAATTTCCCGCAACACTTGGAGACGTTTGCGCAACACTTTTTGTACTTGCAACATTTCAGACGGTATCTGCAACACTCCACTAAAAAGAAAAAAGGTGAGCTTTTAACTCACCTTTGCTTTATTTTTTGTTATTCGATTCTTTAGTAATATGTTTCGTAACCTTATTTTTGGAGACTTCAGCAAAGTCAATTCCCATTTCTGTATCTGGGTTTACGGTAGGATTTTTGTATAATTCTTGGCTGTTGTGCGTTCGCTCGTTCATGGTTTTTTTACTGTTCTTGCTACTCATGGAATATCACCTCCTAAAGATAATTTACACTTAAGAGGTGGATTTATGCTCCATGACTGAAAGCAACATCATTGTATTATACTCTTGTAAGGTCTACGACAGTTCCAGACTTCGAATCAGCTGCAAACTCAAATTGTTCAAGCTCTCCATTTTTAACTCTTGATATTCCGCCTTTATATACTTCCAAACGGATTGCTTCTTTTTGGAAAGGTTCTGGACTCATATAAATCCATGAGCCATCGATTGGTCCCTCTTCTTTAAAAGAGTTCTTTATATTATTAAGCACTAGATCTGCTGGTTTGTTTGGATTTATTTTATTTGCAGCCTGACTTGCAACAATACCTAAAACGACTCCTGTACCTAATCCCATCATATAGTCTCTTAATTTCATTCCAATTCCTCCCTCTTGTTTATTTTAGTTTATCATATAACTCGATTTCGTAAAATTTTTCGATTGTCGAAATTTATTAGTAGTAAACAATTCAAACTTTTATTACAATAGATAGGAAATGTATTTAAAAAGGCAAAATTAACTTTTCTATGCTTTAGGAGGCATCTACTGAGATGAATGAAGAAACACGCGGGTTGTTTAAAACATTAACCGAGTTACCTGGGGCTCCAGGAAATGAGCATGCTGTTCGAGCATTTATGCGAACCGAGTTAACAAAATATGCAGACGAAATAGTACAAGACAATTTAGGTGGAATTTTCGGATTGAAAAAGGGCGATGAAAATGGTCCTAAAATATTAGTTGCTGGGCATATGGACGAGGTCGGATTTATGGTTTCTGGCATCACGGATAATGGAATGCTACGTTTTCAGCCACTAGGTGGATGGTGGAACCAAGTTCTACTCGCTCAACGTGTAGAAATTGTTACAGGTTACAAAACAATTCCAGGTGTAATCGGATCTATTCCTCCTCATTTGTTGAGTGATGAGGTTCGTAATAAACCAATGGATATTAAAAATATGTTAATCGATGTTGGTGCTGATGATAAAGAGGATGTACTTAGAATGGGTATTAAACCTGGCGATCAAATTGTCCCTGTTTGTCCGTTTACTCCAATGGCAAATGATAAAAAAATTATGGCTAAGGCTTGGGACAACCGTTATGGTTGTGGGCTTGCGATTGAATTATTAAAAGAAGTTCAAAATGAACAGTTACCAAATATGTTGTACTCTGGAGCAAATGTTATGGAAGAGGTAGGTCTTCGCGGGGCACAAGCCTCCACTAATATGATCAAGCCTGATTTGTTCTTCGCTTTAGATGCTAGCCCCGCAAATGATGCTTCTGGCAATAAAAATGAGTTTGGTCAATTGGGGAAAGGTACTCTACTACGTATATTTGACCGCTCCATGATCACTCATCGAGGGATGAGAGAATTTGTATTAGATACTGCTGAGACTAATAATATTCCATATCAATATTTTATCTCACAAGGTGGAACAGATGCAGGAAGAGTTCATACTTCGTTAGAAGGTGTACCTAGTGCAGTAGTTGGTATATGTTCACGTTATATTCATACCTCTTCGTCTATCATTCATACAGATGATTACGCAGCAGCGAAGGAATTAATTGTGAAGCTTGTAAAGGCATGCGATCGTTCAACACTTGAGACTATTAAAGCAAACGTCTAAAAAGGATGCCCATAGTGGCATCTTTTTTTAAAATTAAAGATATAAATTATACATATTCAAAACATAAATACATTTACTTGGAATAAAAGATTGCAACAGACAGTCCAAAAATCATATCTTTTTCAGCCGATGAAATTGAACTGTCTTATTGTTTTCATTGGCTTGTTTCAAAGAAGGAGATTAAACGATGCATAAAATACTAATTGGAACTCATAATAGGGCTAAAACAAAGGCAGTTGAAGTGGTAGCAGGCAAATTTTATCCTGATGCTATTTTTGTAAATCAGGAGGTTTCCTCACAAGTGTCGAATCAGCCGATGAGCAACGAGGAAACTAGGCAGGGAGCTATTAACCGAGCAAAACTATTAATGCAAGACTTTGATGGTACCTTTGGCATCGGCTTAGAAGGCGGTGTACAGGAGATTGCTGATACTATGTATGTTTGTAACTGGGGTGCTCTTGCAACCAAAACAGGAGAAGTGTTTACTGCTACAGGAGCAGGTGTAGCCTTACCAAAGGAAATAGCAGATAGTTTAAAAGAGGGTGCGGAACTTGGACCCATAATGGACGTCTATACTAACAAGAAAGGTATACGTCATCACGAAGGAGCAATAGGAGTATTTACAAACGGTTTTGTAAAACGAAGTGATATGTTCGAGCATATTATGTTATTGCTAATTGGTCAGTATGAACTTTCTTTAAAGACTCAAAATGCGAAATTAGATTTATAGGAATGAAAAACCAACTAGCTTAATAAGATATACTAGTTGCAAGTAAATAAAATCATAGTTAAAATATATAGCAGTTATGCATTGAATGGAGGAAAGAATTTGACGAGAATTTGGATGCGGGTTATTCTCGCGTCGCTAGCTGTCATTTTAATAGCAGGGTGCGCATCTATAGATGAACAAGCTGTAGACGGCCTTGAACAAGCTGAAAAAGCCTTTCAAGGGGATGCTGAAGATCCTAACGAAGAAATTAACAGTATAAAACTTTTCTTACCAAGTGGATATTCTATTGAAGATGATTCCGATGAAACTAATATTCTTCTCAACAAAGGGAAAAATTCTTTTATTTTATTTATCAATCCCAATGAATCATCTTCGAGTAAATTATACTATGATTTAATGATGGCAAATAAAAATGTGAAAATCATTAAGGAAGCAACCTTTGAAAAAGATGATCGGTTTGGTTTTGTTGCCATTTTAGAAAATAGCGAAGATAGATATGAGTTAATAACCAGTATTGGCGGTATCAAATTAACAACTATTACTAAAGAGAAAGATGTTGCTAATAATCTTGAACAGATGATGATGATAGTCAGATCTATTCAAACGAAATAGGGGGAATTCACGTGGAAAACTTACAATCCATTGATCAGTTCGAACAATTAAAGAATACTGGGAAGGTTGTATTTAAATTTACAGCCGATTGGTGTCCAGATTGTCATTTTATCGACCCGTTTATGGGAGAGGTGGAAGAGCAGTTTTCTGAATTCCAATTTATCTCCGTAGATAGAGATAAGTTTATAGATTTATGTGTTGAGTTAAACATTTTAGGTATTCCGAGTTTTGTCGCTTTTGAAAATGGAAACGAGATAGGTCGTTTCGTAAGTAAAGATCGTAAAACAAGAGAAGAAATTGAATTATTTCTTCAATCTATCTAAGAGACTAAACGGTTCACAAATTGTGAGCCGTTTTTATTTGGGATTCCATACATAATATTTGTTTTTAACTGCTATATAGCGATAGAATTCACATAGGCAAGTCTTTTGTGAATAAGAAAGGAAGGGATACTTTGAAAGCACTTGAATTGATAAGATTATTTAAAACTAAAATGACAGAAGAAATATATATGTATGATTACAATCGTGAAACAAATAAGCTTCGTTTAACCCATAAGCAACTAGGAAAAGGTATGGATATTTCGATTCCTCCTATATTAGCGAAATATGAAACAAAAAAAGAGGAAGCAATTAACGAGGTAGTATACACAATACAAGAGACATTTTCAGCTATGGAGAAGGAAATGGCAGGAGAAATTGATCCAACGTTAGCGGTTTATCCTGTAATTCGTTCTACTTCCTTTCCTCTTAAATCTAACGAGGGAAACCGATTTGTTACGAAAGACCATACTGCTGAAACTAGAGTTTACTATGCTTTAGATTTAGGAAATACTTATCGTTTGCTAGATGAGAAGATGTTAGCGAGCTGGAATGTGCGGGAAACTGAGATAAGGGAGAGAGCTCTATTCCAGGTTAGAAATCTAAAAACAAATTATAAAACGGATGAAGTTGCTGGCAATATCTTTTACTTTTTTAACAATAATGACGGATATGATGCAAGCAGAATCTTAAACGAATCTCTATTAAAAGAAATGAAAAAACAGATTTCTGGAGATATGACTGTTTCTGTACCCCATCAAGATGTTATGATTATTGGTGATATAAGAAATGAGACAGGTTACGATGTTCTTGCTCAAATGACTATGCATTTCTTTACAGTAGGGACAGTGCCAATTACCTCATTATCTTTTATATATGACAAAGGAGATTTAGAGCCAATCTTTATCCTGGCTAAAAATCGAGTAACAAAGGAGAACGAAGACAAATGAATATATTTTACAATGCAGCCGGTATAGGTGACGTGTTATTAGTCCAATTAACACCAGAAAAAACAGAAAAAGTTATAACTGAAACTATAGGCGATGTAACGCTTGTTAAGGATCAGCAATCAGCTGAGATTCTTGCAATCAATATATTTGGATTTAGTAAATATGCACAACTAGAAGCAAACGGACAAGTTACTTTAAATGAGGAGCTTGTGACAAAAATTCAAGCAGTATTAAATTCAAATGAAGTAGATTACCAATTAGAGGTGGACCTGTCTCCTAAATTCGTAGTTGGTTATGTGGAATCTTTAGAGCAGCATCCAAATGCGGACAAGTTAAAGGTGTGCCAAGTAAACGTAGGAACTGAAACCTTACAAATTGTTTGTGGCGCTCCAAACGTGGACGCTGGCCAAAAGGTAGTGGTAGCTAAAGTTGGAGCTGTTATGCCTTCTGGAATGGTTATTAAAGATGCAGAACTTCGAGGAATTGCTTCAAGTGGAATGCTTTGCTCTGCCAGAGAGCTTGCTTTACCAAATGCTCCTGAGGTGAAAGGTATTCTTGTTTTGGAAGATAACAATGAAATAGGAAGTGCCTTTGTTTCATAAAAGTATGAAGAAGTTCTTAAAGCATGCCTAATAGGTGTGCTTTTTTTCTACTATCTTTTAATTTTTAACAGACGTATACCGTAATTATTGGTAAAATAGATGGTATCGAGTAGAAAGAGTGATGTAAATGAACTGGTTTAAAAAATTATTTTCAAATAATGAGGAAGAAAATATAGAAGAATTTGAAGCTGAGGAGTTATCTCCAAAAGAAACGAAAACTCCTTTCCGCTTTCCATTAATATCGGATAATGAAAAAAACGAATTCCTGTATGGAGTAAAGGAAGAAAAAATAATTAACGAGCCGATTGTAAATGAGAAAAAAGTATATGAAGCTCCTCCTATCTATGAAGGCTGGCAACAAAGAAAAATACAGCCAGTAGTCAAAAAAGTGGAAAAAGAAATAGTTGAAGAAGCAGCTATCGTAAAGAAAAAGAGACCCTTCACTCCAACTCAAGTTCCTTCTCCAGTATATGGCTATAATAAGCCGAAGGAAAAATATGGGACAACCCACAAGGAACCAATTATAGAGAGAGAGCCTATTATAAGTAAAGAAAAAATTGTGAGTCCTTTCCCCATGCCAAAGGAGGCAAAGGCAGAGCAATCAGTGGAAATCAAAGAAAATGCCATAGAGGATCCAGTACTTGTAGTAAGTGAAGAAACATCGGAGGTTCTCGATAAAGCTCCAAATATCAATACTTCTTTAGAGGAATCGCCAAACGAGATAGTAGAAGTAAAACAAGAATTGGAACAAATTTCTAAGGTGGAAAAGCCAGAATTAGAGCATGTTGAAGTAAAAGAGGAATCACAAGTAGCAGAGGAATCAGTAGTAAATAATCTTGAAGTTAAAGAAGAGCAACCAATGGTAACTGAGCTCCTTAAAGTAGAAGAACAGCCATTAGTCGAGCAATTTGAAAGAAAAGAAGAACAGATGGTAATAGAACCGCTTGAAGTCAAAGAAGAATCAGTAGTAAATGTTCTTGAAGTAAACGAAGAGCAACCAATGGTAGCTGAGCTCCTTAAAGTAGAAGAACAGTCATTATTCGAGCAACTTGAAAGAAAAGAAGAACATGAAGTCGAAGAAGAAGCAGTAGTTAATGCTCTTGAAGTAAACGAAGAGCAACAAACGGTAACAGAGCTACTTGAAACTAAAGAAATACCGCTAGTCGAACAACTTGAAAGAAAAGAAGAACAGCAAGTAGTAGAACCCCTTGAAGTCAAAGGGGAATCAGTAGTAGAACCGATTAAGACGCCTGAAGCAACTCGAACAGAGAAAATCAGACCCTTTAACGTTTTAATGCTAAAGTCAGATAAGGATAAGTTGAATAAACTAGGAAATAAAATAATACCTAACCAACAGAGCTTTTCATCCATGCCGCCTGTTTCTGTAGCTGAGCCGACACAAGCCCGACATAAAGAAGAAGTAAGGGTGGAAGAAAACTCTGTAACAGAACCAATTGAGGAAATGCAGGAAGAATACACTTCTAGCTATCAAAAACCTTCCTTTAGTTATCTTTTACCTCCAGAGATGAAGGATGAGGATAAAGAGTGGATGGAGGATCAAGCTGCCACTTTAGTGGAAGCCCTTTCGTATTTTCAAGTGAGCGGGGAAATTGTTCAAATGTTTCAAGGACCAGCAGTTACTCAATTTGAAATTACAGTAGGACATGGTACGAAGGTAAGTAAAATTCGCAACCTAGCAGATGATCTTAAGCTTGCTCTAGCAGCGAAGGACATTCGTATACAAGCTCCTATACCAGGAAAAAGCTCAATAGGTATTGAAATTCCTAATAGAAAATCACGTGCTGTACGTATATCGGAGGTTCTTAACACGAATGTATTTATTGAATCTGACTCTCCTTTAGAAGCAGCCCTTGGTTTAGATTTAACTGGTAAACCTGTGACAATCGATTTGAGAAAGATGCCACATGGGCTAATTGCAGGAGCAACAGGCTCGGGGAAATCTGTGTTTATCAATTCTTTGCTTGTTAGTCTGTTATATAAGTCAACTCCAGATGAATTGAAATTATTGTTAATCGATCCTAAGATGGTGGAGCTTGCTCCTTTTAACCATATTCCTCATTTAGTAAGTCCAGTAATCACAGATGTGAAAGCTGCAACAGCAGCTCTCAAGTGGGCAGTTGAAGAAATGGAACGTCGTTATCAATTGTTTGCTCATATCGGAGTGCGTGATATTAGCAGATATAACACATTGGCCACGGAAAAAAGACAGTTTGCTCAAAAACTACCTTACCTTGTTATTGTAATTGATGAGTTAGCTGACTTAATGATGATGGCTCCAACCGAGGTGGAGGATGCTATTTGTCGTATTGCACAAAAAGCAAGAGCTTGTGGAATACATCTTGTTTTAGCAACACAACGTCCTTCTGTTGATGTAATTACAGGCCTCATAAAGGCAAATATTCCTACACGAATTGCTTTTTCTGTATCATCCCAAATAGATTCACGGACTATTTTAGACCAGCAAGGTGCTGAGAGATTGCTTGGTCGCGGAGATATGCTTTATCAAGGCAATGGTATGTCGAGTCCAGTAAGGATTCAGGGTACTTATGTGACAGACGATGAAATAGAAAGTGTTATTGACTATGCAAGAAGCCAAGGAACTCCCAATTATATGTTTGAACAGGATGAGCTAATACAAAAAACAGAGACAGCCTCCGAACAAGACGAATTATTTGAGGAAGCTTGTCGATTTGTAGTTGAACAGGGCAGTGCATCCACATCATTATTGCAACGGAAATTCCACTTAGGATATAATCGGGCAGCTAGGCTGATTGATGCTATGTATGAGAGTGGTTATATTTCTGATCAACGAGGAAGTAAGGCTAGAGAAGTGTTATTGACAAATGATAGCATTGACCAAATTTTTAGTTAAATATATTTATTAATATAACGTACTAAAAAGTGATATAATGGGGAATACGTCTAATAGGCGAACGCATAATCAATGTATATAAGTGGGACTAATCCCAGGAGGTTTACAATGTATGACAAAGTATCATTTTACAGGGATTAAGGGATCGGGTATGAGCCCGTTAGCTCAAATCCTTCATGATGAAGGTCATGAAGTTCAAGGATCCGATATTGAAAAATATTTTTTTACAGAAAAACCATTACATGATCGCCAGATAAATGTTCTATTGTTCGATGAAGATAATGTAAAAGAAGGAATGACAGTGATTGCAGGAAATGCATTTCCTGACACTCATCCTGAAATAGTGAAGGCTAAGGAACTAGGGTTGGAAGTTATTCGTTATCATAAGTTTTTAGGTGATTATATGAACCAGTTTACTTCAATTGCAGTAACTGGAGCTCATGGGAAAACGTCAACTACAGGTCTACTCGCTCACGTTTTAAGCGGTTATAACGCTACTTCTTATCTAATTGGTGATGGCACTGGTAAAGGGGTTAAAAACGCCTCTAATTTCGTTTTTGAAGCATGTGAATATCGCAGACACTTTTTGGCATATAGTCCAGATTATGCGATTATGACTAATATCGATTTTGACCATCCAGATTATTTTACAGATATTGAGGATGTATTTAACGCGTTTCAGGAAATGGCGATGCAAGTTAAAAAGGGCATTATAGCTTGTGGAGATGACTCTCATCTTCAACGCATTAAAGCGTCTGTGCCTGTTGTCTATTATGGTTTCGGGGAGCATAATGATTTTGCTGCTCGTAATATAGAAAAGACAACAGAGGGGACTTCCTTTGACGTATTTGTAAGAAATGAGTTTTATCATCGGTTTACGATACCAATGTACGGTGATCATGTCATTTTGAATTCTTTATCGGTTATATCTTTATGTCATTATGAGGGTGTGCCTGTAGAGGTTATCCAGGATGGTTTAGAATCCTTTGAGGGTGTTAAAAGACGTTTTACGGAAACAGTTATAGGAGAACGTGTAATTATTGATGATTACGCTCATCACCCGACAGAAATTGCTGTAACAATTGAAGGCGCACGTCAAAAGTATCCAGATAGAAAGCTTGTTGTGATATTCCAACCACACACATTTACTAGAACTCAAAAGTTCTTAAATGAGTTTAAAGAAAGCCTTAGCTTGGCTGACGAAGTGTACTTATGCGACATATTTGGATCAGCTAGAGAAAACGCAGGCGCTTTAACTATCGAAACACTAGGTGATCTTATAGAGGGCAGTCATATCCTTCAAGAGGAGTCGGTGGAACAATTACTAACTCATGAAAATGCTGTGTTTATGTTTATGGGTGCAGGAGATGTCCAAAAATATCAAAAGGCATTTGAAAAAAAACTAAATAATTAATAAAAATGCTTAATCTCTTATGTAGATTAAGCATTTTTTAGAGGAGTTTTCAAAAAAAAGTAGTATAGTATATAGAGTAAGAAGTTTAGTTTGGTTCAATTAGGGTAAAAATACTACATAACAAAAATGATGGGGAGTGTCCAAATGGAAAATCTATTATACATAGCTGCAATTGTAGCGGCCATAGCATTTCTAATATTATGTATAAGCTTGGCGGTAACTTTGTCTTCCGTTAAAAAGACCTTGAACAATGTGGCAGATACATTAGATGGGTTAGAGGCTCATTTACAAAACGTAACAAAAGAAACTGCTGAACTTTTGCATAAAACAAACGAATTGGCAGTGGATATTCAAGATAAATCCGAGAAGCTTAATACGGTTGTAGAAGCAGTGAAAAATGTTGGAACATCGGTGAATGGATTCAATAACTCAATACAACGCCTGTCAACTTCTGTCACTTCAGAAGTGGAAAAAAATGAAGATAAAATTGCACAGGTTGTTCAGTGGAGCAGCATTTTCCTTGGCATACGTGACAAGTGGAAAGAACGCAAAGCAATGGAACAAGCTGGCTTTTATACATTTGAAAAAGACAATATAAAATAAGCTAACTGGAGGAATTGAAATGACTAATTACGAATCAAACAAACCAAATTACAATGATGCAAAATTTGACCACGAGTACTATGCAAACCAATCATCTTATGATCGACAAGGGCAGCCTAGCTATCCACCAATGCCTTCTTATAAGGAAAGCCGCCACAATATCTATAAGGATGAAGAAGTAAACGGTAAGGACTTCATCATGGGAGTAATTATCGGTGGTATCATAGGCGCTACGACAGCACTATTATTAGCCCCAAAAACAGGGACAGAGCTTCGTGACTCCTTAACATCTCAAGCAGGCCAGCTAAAAGAAAAAACAATCGACCTTTCTTCAACTGCTAAAGAAAAAACAACTCAAATTTCTAAACAGCTGCAAGAGCAATCTGGCCAGCTAGTAGACAAAGTGAAAAACATTAAAGGTTCACCTGCTTCACCATTAGATGATGGTACTGCTTCATCTGAAGGAGAAGAACCAATGGATTTCATGGAGACTATTTCTCAAACGACAGAAGAGTTAACAGAAGAAGAGGAAAATGCTACTGCAGTTGCTGAAGCTATTAAAGAAGCTATTACAGAAGAAAACGATTCAAACTCAAACTCTAAAAAGACTACCACTACAAAAAAATAAAAAAAGAACAAGCAGAGATGCTTGTTCTCAAACTGTAGAAAAAGTACCCCCAGAGTTTTTCTCTTGGGTACTTTTTCTATTTAGAAGGTATTTAAGTTCAAATTTCCACCCTGAATTTTATGGTGAGTCGTCTATATGAGACGTTTTAAACTCACATTAGGCAGCTTGCCAAGTCATTTAAAAGATGTGATAAAAGATGTCTTAGAAGATTTATAAACTCCACACATTTTAAATAGTTAACATTAGTCGATTGGAATGGAAGGCGCGAAGACTCCTACGGGAACAGCACGAGCCGAAGCACTCGGACTGAGCGTAGCGAGGGAGAAGGCTGAGGCCGTGCCCGTGGAAAGCGTAGCGCCTGAAATAGAAATCGACGATTTCTTACTATAGTACCGTTAATAAAAAAAAGACTATAAGACAATTCCAATACCTTTGGGTTTGTCTACAGTCTGATAGAACAAGCAGAGATGCTTGTTCTTTTTTATTTTTCTACCCTACTCGAATTTCCAGTTGGTCTCCTCCGAAAATTTCTTCATCAAATCGAGAAGGTTGACCATTTCTCAAAATTTGAAAAGAGGTGGCATTCTCTGGAAGAGTCCACTCTGTGAAGCGAAACACATCTTGAAAAATCCAGGAGGAGTCATTTGCTTCTTCCCATACAATCTTGGCATTGTTTGGTATGGCATCACTTCCTTGAAGAGTTAATTCTCCCATAGAAACTACCGCTAGCTCTTTAAAAAGTTCAACTTTTTCACTTTGAAAGGTGACTACTGTTCTAATAGATAATTTTTTGTTTAATATCTCAGCCAATTTTTCTAACGTAGGGTACTCTAAAGTATTGATTACTATTACGTCATTATCTTGAATGGAACTCTGTAATTTGCCTTTCATCCCGTTGATGAGTAGGTTAGGAGAAAGAACGGGCATATAGTGGTTTTTATCGTTAATGGTAACTGTGTAAGGGTTTAGCTTCTCTATATAGCTTTCCTTGTTGATGATATGTAGGAACTGTTCTACTGTCTGAACTGTTTCCACAGTAACCTTGTCTCTTTCCTTTAAAGGAGTGTCTATTGTAGAAGAAGCACCGTTGATATAAATCTTTGGTTCTACAATATACATAACTCCTTGGAAGGTGACTGTTTGAACAGATGCCTCATCCAACAAGTCTCGAACAGTAGCTACTCCTGGGTTTCCATCTTTTCCTTCTAGAAGCTCAATTGTATCTTTATTTTTTATGATGGTTTTCGTATTAGCCTCCATTCCATTTACCATTATCAAAGCCGCTTGACCATGTTCTCCAGGGATATGAAGAGTTTGATTATTAAGTTGGATAGATAGAGCAGCACCAGGTTTCCCGTATAATTTTCGGGTTGATATATTCGCAGCTAATAACGCATCACCAACTGTCATTTCCTTAAGTTCAAATAAACGAACAACCTGCCCATTCACCTTTACAGACATATACTGAATAGGAGACTTTTTCGCTGCAATTGCAATACCAATCGGTGTGACAAGCTCCGGTGTGATTGGAATATGTTCTTCCTTTGTTAAATCTTGTATTGCATCGATACCTCTAACAGCAACTCTATTAGCTGGCAAATTTAATGCTTGTTCTAAAGAGGTGGTGATGGTAGGTGTTAGGCTACCACCTCCTACAAGCATGACAGCTTTAGGAGAGCGATTATTATTTAAACGTAGTATCTCTTTTGAAATTTCAGTTGCTAGTTCTGTAATTGTTGGTTTTAGAGTTTCTATAACTTCTTCCTTTGGTATGTCCTGTTCAAAACCAAGGATATCCTGCACTTGAATGTAATCATTAGTATTGATAGCTCTCTTTGCTTTTTCAGCAAGAGGAAAGTCCAATAAATAATGATCGCTTAATGCTTCGGTAATTTCATCTCCCGCATATGGAACCATACCATAGGCGACTACTGTACCAAAGTCAGTGATTGCTATATCTGATGTTCCTGCTCCAATATCAACGAGGGCAACATTTAAACGACGCATTGATGTGGGAATCAATACATTAATAGCTGCGATTGGCTCTAATGTAAGAGCCTCCATTTCTAAATTAGCTCGCTTTAAAGCAGAAATCAGAGATTCAACCACAACTCGCGGAAGAAAGGTAGCTATTACTTCTATTGAGGCTTCCTCACCTTGTTGGTCAACCAAGCTCCCAATTTCTTCTCCATCCAATTTGTAGTATAAAACACTATATCCAACACAATAATAGTGACTAGACTGATTTCCATTGTCGGGCTGAACAAGAGCATTTTGAGCCTGCTGAACTGCTGAAAGCTCTAGTCTACTGACGTCTTCCTCGGAAAAAATCGGTCTATTTTTTATATTCATTTTTATCTCGGCTTGCTCAGTTTTTAAAGCTCTTCCTGCTGCAGCAACGCTTACTTTTTCTAAAGGACCATGCTTAGCTTCTAGTTTTTCCTTTATCGATTGTATTACCTCTGCTACTTTGAGCACGTTATGTATTTGACCATCCATCATTGCTCGGTCCTTATGTTCTTCCACAAGTATGTCAACTACATGAAACGTTTCATTTCGTTGTTCTAGAATTATTCCTACGACAGATCGTGTACCGATATCTAATGCAAATAGGGTAGATGACAAGTTCTCACTTCCTTTTTAATATGAGACACTTTAGCGAGTTGAATCGCTAAAATAAAAAGCGTGACATTTCTCAAATGATTGATTATAATATGAATTATATCCTAAAATGTATCATAATTTTCAGGCGATAGAAAGAGTCGTAGCTGAGACGAAAGGAGAAATATCTATGAATCAAGTGGATTTAGAGGCTTTACGAAGCCGTGTAGACGAGATTAATGTAGAAATTCTACGTTTAATCAATGAAAGATCGGAAGTAGTGCAAGAGATAGGTAGAGTTAAAGAAAAGCAAGGTGTAAATAGATATGATCCTCTTCGTGAAAGACATATGCTAGATCATCTTAAAGAAAACAATGACGGTCCAATGCCACAATCAACTGTGGAGCATATATTTAAAGAAATCTTTAAAACAGCTCTAGAATTACAAGTGGATGACCAGAAAAAAGCACTTCTCGTTTCTCGCAAAAAGAAATCAGAAGATACAATTGTAACAATTAATGGAGAACAAATTGGTACAGGAACGCCATCGTTTGTATTTGGCCCTTGTGCTGTTGAATCATATACGCAAGTTGCAGAAGTTGCTGCTGCGATCCAATCTAAAGGATTAAAGCTAATTCGCGGAGGAGCATACAAACCACGTACGTCTCCTTATGATTTCCAAGGACTTGGCTTAGAAGGATTGAAAATTTTAAAACAAATTTCTCAAGAATTCGGTTTAGCGGTTGTTTCGGAGATCGTAACACCTAGTCACTTAGAGGAAGCACTTGACTATGTAGATGTTGTACAGGTCGGTGCCCGAAATATGCAAAACTTTGAACTATTGAAAGCAGTAGGTCAAATAAATAAACCTATCCTATTAAAACGTGGGATTGCAGCTACTTTAGATGAATTTATCCATGCTGCTGAATATATTATCTCTCAAGGTAATGACCAAATCATTTTATGTGAGCGTGGTATCCGCACATATGAAAGAGCTACAAGAAACACTTTAGATATTTCGGCAGTGCCTATTTTAAAACAAGAGACTCACTTGCCTGTATTTGTTGATGTGACGCATTCAACTGGTCGTCGTGATATTTTACTACCTGCTGCTAAGGCTGCAATTGCTATTGGAGCTGACGGAGTAATGGCAGAGGTTCACCCAGATCCTGCAGTGGCATTGTCTGATGCTGCTCAGCAAATGAACTTAAAGCAATTTGATGAGTTCTATGATTCCATTCAAAAATTCATGAAAAATCATGAAGTTCACGCATAAAATATAGTATTGTCACAAAACCGACTCTAAATAAGAGTCGGTTTTATTATTTAATTGAAAGTTGTTGAGGATATAAAGTATTATTTTAATATATACTGTAAATTAGATAAGAAAAGGAGGGTATGCAATGACTATCACTATTTATGATGTAGCAAGAGAAGCTAATGTATCTATGGCTACTGTGTCACGTGTAGTTAATGGCAATCAAAACGTAAAACCAGCAACTCGCCAAAAGGTGTTGGCCGTGATCGAACGACTAGATTACCGTCCTAATGCTGTGGCAAGAGGTTTAGCAAGTAAAAAGACAAAAACCGTAGGGGTTATTATCCCGGACATATCAAATGTTTTTTATGCGGAATTAGTTCGCGGTATTGAAGATATTGCAACTATGTATCGCTATAATATTATTTTAACGAATTCCGATCAACAGGAAGAAAAAGAAGTTCAGTTATTGTCGACCCTCTTAAGTAAACAAGTAGATGGTATAGTCATGATGAGTGACTATGTTTCAGAGGAAATGTTACATGAGATGAACCGGGCAAATGCACCGGTTGTTTTAGCAGGAACAGTGGAGCATTCTAATTCGTTCCCTTCTGTGAATATTGAATATCGTGAGGCTGCTATTGATGCAGTGAATCGACTTATTCAAAACGGTCACAAGCGAATCGCCTTTATATCAGGTTCCATTTCATCTCCGATTAATCGTGACTTTAAGCTTGCGGGCTATGAGGAAGCGTTGGAAAATGCGGATATCGAAGTGGATGAGGATTTAATAGTAGGCGTCGATAATACATACGACGACGGTTTAGCGGCATGGGAACAGCTTTGTAAACTGGACAATCCACCAACTGCATTTTTTGCAGGAAGTGATGAAATCGCAATCGGACTTATTCACGGAGCACAGGATAGTGGCTTAAATGTCCCTAATGATATTGAAATTATAAGCTTTGAGAATTCCAAACTTGCTCGAATGGTACGACCGCAATTAACTAGCGTAGTGCTTCCTTTATATGATATTGGAGCGGTTTCCATGAGATTGCTGACTAAGTTTATGAATAAAGAAAAGATTGAGGAACAAAATGTAGTGCTTCCTTATCGTATTGAGGAAAGAAATACAGTTAAATAACATTGTTGAGGGAGAGTCATGATGCATTCATGACTCTTCTTTTTTATGGAGAGAACCATTTGCATATTAGTACCTATCCATTTAATCACATAATTGCTATTTTATAAGATACGGGAGAATGAACAAAGAATAGTCGATTTCAGCTTTATGCGGACGCTTTCCGTGGGGGAATGATAAGCCATCACCGTCGCTTACGCGTCTCATCTGTCGCACTGATCCCATTGGAGTCGCCGTATGCTGCTCCAATCATAAGTTGTGTGGAAGTTAGATTGCCGGATGGATAAAACAAAATCAACTATTAAAGTTAAATTCAATTTATATAAAAAGTAGGATCAATAGATGGCAAACTTCCGCTTTCGACTGACGGTTTTCGTGGGGGGAACGATATTTGAACGACTACTCTGTAACATTTCTTAATTAAACCAGCTCATAATCTCGATGATCTACTTTACAATTTCGTTGATTCAGTGAGAAAATATTTTGCTTAAACTAACAATGCTGTTTAGTTTAAAAAAGCAGGTATTACTAAACGGATGTCGAAGGTGTTAATTAAAGGAATTATTCTATTAGAGAAAGAGGTATTAAAAGTGAGAAAAACTAAAGATAAAAATGAATTATTGGAATGGGTAAAAGCAATAGGCATTGCTATCTTATTTGCCTGGGGAGTTCGAGTATTTATATTAACACCTATTGTCGTTGATGGTGCTTCTATGATGCCCACCTTTGAAGACGGTGACAAAGTAGTAGTGAATAAAATTGGTCCAAGATTGACGGAGTACAAGCGATTTGATGTGATTGTATTTGAAGCAAAAGAAGATACAAATTATATCAAGCGTATTATAGGTATTCCTGGTGACCGTATTGCTTATGAAAACGATGAACTTTTTATTAACGGTGAGAAGTACGAAGAACCCTACTTGGATGAATATAAAAAAGCTTTGCTAGGCAATGATACACTCACTCAAGACTTTACATTAGACCAAAAATTAGGTGAAATTGCTGTGCCAGAGGGACACTATTTTGTACTGGGAGATAATCGTCTTAATAGTATAGATAGTAGAGACCCTAGTGTTGGTTTTATACCGATGGACAAATTTTTAGGGTCTGCAGAAATTGTTTTTCTTCCTTTAGATAATTTAAAGTTAATAAAATGATTCTGTTATTGTTATTCAACAAAATTGGAAAGTAGTAAAAGTAGGATAGAAATTATTGTATGGAATATTTAATGATATAAACTATTTTTGCGGAAGACCATTTGATAATAAAAGCTTATAGTAAAAAAGGATGGAATGATTATGATGGTAGTAAGTGAAAAAGAAGTTCTTATACTGAATAGCGACAGAAATTTTAAATCACTTCTTGAAATAATTGAGTCTGTACCAAGCAGAAAAAGAAGTGTTTCTATTGAGACTCTAGAAAGAGATAAGAATTTCCGTGATGTAATAATGCATCTGTATGAGTGGCATGTAATGCTTGAAAGGTGGTATAGAGAAGGGATGGATGGAGATATCCCTTTTATGCCGGCACCCGGTTATAAATGGAGTACTATCAAGCTACTTAATATGCAGATTTGGAAAAACTATCAAGATGTAACATTAAATCAAGCTATAAAAAAATTTAAGTTAAGCCATGAGAGAGTAATGAATTTAATAAAGGCACATACGAATGAAGAAATTATGACAAAGAAATACTATAAGTGGACTAAGACAAGTAATTTATACAGCTATTTTGCAGCAAATACCTCCAATCATTACATATGGGCTATAAAAAAATGTGAAGTTATTGCAAATTATATTAATGACGGAGAAAAGGACAAGCTTGTGAAACAAAGTACCTAAAGTAATGTGATAAGTTCAAAATGACCATCATTTCCAGGGTTTATTTTAAACTAAGCAGTAAAATTAAGAAGGATTCTTTCTCCCAAACAAAGAATATTAGTTAAGATAGTAAATCAGTCTTTTTAAAAGGGAGTGACGGAGAAGATGTTAAGTAAAATCGGTCAAATTATGTTGTATGTAAATAACCAAGATAATGCTGTGAAATTCTGGACAGAAAATTTAGGTTTTACTGTAATAGCTGAAGAGAACAATGATCAGGGTTTTAGATGGATTGAAATTGCTCCGATAAATGGTGCAGAAACAAGTCTCATTCTGCATAATAAAGATTTTGTCTCTAAAATGTCTCCTGGATTAAATCTTGATACTCCTTCATTAATGTTTTTCACAGAGGATATCGAACAATTATACAATGACTTATTAAATAAAAAAATTACAGTCGGAGAGATAGTAAATATGCCGACTGGTAGAGTATTTAACTTTGCAGACAATGAAGAGAACTATTTTGCAGTAATGGAAAAAAAGTAATTTCCTAAATAATAGTTGATAAGTACAGGTAAGGCTACTTAATCTAGGTAGCTTTTTTATTATGTAAGGATAGATATTAACTTTAAAGAAAACATTTGTAATAGGTTTGCAGAACTTGGCACTTCATAATGAAGTAATAAATGCCTTGTTAAAAAATATTTTTGTTTTTTATTATTAATTTTAAGCTTGTGATATAGTACAACAAAAATCTCATTTCGGTAGATAAGCATGCAAATCAGATATGAGCGAACACTTTCATTCGTTTTATATTAGTGAGCAGAATACGCGCATAGTGACTCCTTTGTATAGGATAATAGTGATGAATTGGATAGGTATAAATATTAGGTTGAAGAATTCTTAAAAAGGGAAGTGTGAAACAATGAACTTAGAAACGGTAATGCAGGAGCTTGAAGCACTAGGCAAGGAAAGAACTAAAAAGATATATCTTTCTAACGGAGCACATGAACCGCTATTTGGCGTTGCAACAGGTGCAATGAAACCAATCGTAAAGAAGATAAAAATAAATCAGCATTTAGCTGAGGAACTATATGCCACTGGGAATTATGATGCGATGTACTTTGCGGGTATTATTGCAGATCCAAATGCAATGAGTGTGTCCGATTATGATCGATGGATGGATGCTGCTTATTTTTATATGCTGTCTGATTTTGTAGTAGCAGTTACTTTATCTGAGTCAGATATTGCACAGGAAGTTGCTGACAAATGGATTGCAAGCGGGGAAGAGCTAAGAATGTCTGCTGGATGGAGCTGCTATTGCTGGCTTTTAGGAAATCGAAAAGACGATGAATTTTCAGATGAGAAAATTTCCAATATGCTTGATATGGTAAAAAATACGATACATGAATCGCCAGAACGAGCGAAATCCTCTATGAATAACTTTATTTACACAGTAGGGCTTTCCTATTTACCGCTCCATAAGAAAGCATTAGAAACTGCTAAGGCTATAGGTACTGTGGAAATAAAACGTGAGAAGAAAAAAAACAGTTTTCTTAATGCTTACGAAAATATTCAAAAAGAGATTGAAAAAGAAAGGCTTGGTTTTAAACGTAAACATGTAAGATGTTAATTTGTTAGAGGGATACTTAAAAACATCCATCTATAAAATTCTCTTTTTATAGCATGTGCGTAATTGAATAAAATTGTATTCCATTGTCTGCTTTTAATTCCTAACTAATTAGGAAATAGAAGCAGCTTTTTTGTATTCTCGTTAATTTCCATTTTATATTCACTACTGGGGAATATTATCAATAGGATGGCGTCCTTTTATTCACTGTAGCTTCTAAGCTACAAGTCCAAAAGTATTATTAAGAATTGTACTAAAATAGCTTACATATTAATTTTTACTTCTATAAAAATTAGGCTTCTTCACCTTTTAAAATACCCGCTATTATTTTACATTATTTTCTTTATTTTTATTCGAAAAGGATACTTTATAAACTTATAAATACCATTTAGGTGCAACTTAAAACCCTCTAAAAATTTTTGAAAACAAGAGGTAATTAGTAATATTATTGTGTCTAAAATGGTACATATAAACCGTTCTAAAGTATTGAACATCAAAAAAATAGCATTTTAGAGTTCATAAAATGTTGACACACTATTGTGAACGTTATAATAATAAAATTGTGAATAAATGGATAGGTAACTTTTAGAAGAGTAGGAAGAGATAGCTAAAGAATCTAATAGTTTATCATGAACTCATTATTTGAAAATAACTTATCTTACATTTTATTTAGTAAGTCTTTGGGGAAAATAGTTTCTTACCCGGCAGAGTTCTTTTTCCATGTTTCACAAAAAAACATTAGGAGGTAATGTATGAAGAAGGCTAAGAAAACTATGTCAAATATGATTGTAGTTGCAACCTCGGCTGCCTTAATTGCTAGTTATTCGGGAAGTGCCGTAAACGTTTTGGCGGCATCGAGTACTGATGCAATAAAAACGGCTGTAGAGCTCGAAGTAAAGGAAGCGAAAGAGGCAACTGTTAGTAAGTTTGACTTGTACGAAAATAGTTATTTAAACGCGTATAACGAAGTGTTTAAAGTAGCGAGAGAGGATATTACATCCGTCACAACCAACGGCGGAAATTATTCTGGCTCTCCTGTTGAATATGCGATAGATGGAAATTTAAATACCCATTGGGAAACTGGAAAACCAAATAGTACTGCATTTACTAATGAGTTGATATTCACCTTCAAGGATTCAACTGAATTAAACAGAATAGTTTATGCTGCAAGACAGTCAAGTGCGCAAGGAAAAGGTTTCGCCCAAGAGTTTGAGGTATATAGTTCTTCTACTGACACAGGTGATGACTTTGCATTAGTATCTCCAGGAGAATATAAAAGAACAACAGGAGATATAATTGAGATCGAATTTGATTCAACAGAGTTTAAGAGAATCAAATTTGTATTCAAAAAGGCAAATCAAGATTGGGCAAGTGCTGCTGAATTTGGCTTTTATAAAGAAGACCATGTAAGAGCTAGTATGAAATCATTATTTACAGATAGCACTTTTACTAAAGTAAGTGCTGAATTTAGTAGTGTCGAGGCTTTAAATAACTTAGATAAAGAAGCGCAAAATCATCCTTTATATGAACAATATAAAGAAGATATTGAGAATGCTAGAGTTTTAATTACGGAAGAAAAAATAGAATCTACAATAGCGACCACGAAGCAATTTAAATATTATTCGGATAACGAGTATTCAAAACTATTTAGAATGGATAACGATAATATTCTTAGCATTAGAAACAATGGAGGTCACTATAGCAGTTCTGTGATTGGAAATGCTGTGGATGGTAATATAAGTACATATTGGGAAACAAATAGAGCTAACACGACTAGTTTTTCTAACGAAGTAGAAGTGACCTTTAAAGAAGCAATTACTCTAGATAGAATTATGTACGGAGCAAGACCTGACAATAAAGGCTTTGCAGAGGAATTTGATATTTATGCCTCTCAAACATCAACAGGTGATACTTATCAGCTTGTAGCAAATGGACAACATAATCTAGTTACTGGATTAGTGGAAGCTAAGTTTGAACCTACAAATTTTAAGCGAATAAAATTTGTGTTCAAAAAGTCAAATCAAAACTGGGCAACGCTATCAGAATTAGCATTTTATAAAGAAGATGTTTCATCTAACAAAATGGCAAAGTTGTTTACGGATAGCAATAAAAATAGAGTAGCAGCTGAGTTTAATACGGTAGAAAAATTAAAAATCTTAGAAGATAGCGTCAAGGAACATCCTTTATATGATGTCGAGTTCAAAGAAGATCTTACCAATGCCTATGTATTAATAAATCAAGAAGATGTAGAGACAACCACAGCGGTAACAAGAGCTTTTGGTTACTATGATAACGTAGCATATACAGAGCTATTTAAAATGAATAATGAGAACATAAAAAGCATTCGTAATAATGGTGGGCATTATAGCAGTGCTGTCCTCGCGAATGCTATTGATGGGAACATAAGCACATACTGGGAAACAAATAGAACGAATACAGCTAGTTTTTCAAATGAGGTAGAATTAGAGTTTAATGAATTGATAACGTTAAATAGAATCGTGTATGGGGCAAGATCTGACCGTAAAGGCTTTGCAGAGAACTTCGATATCTATGCTTCTCAAACGTCTAAAGGTGATACATATCAATTAGTGTCTACCGGTAAACACAATGTAATTAGCGGCTTAGTGGAAGCCAAATTTGTGCCTACACAATTTAAACGTGTGAAATTTGTATTCAGAAAATCAAATCAAAATTGGGCAACATTGTCAGAAATAGCATTCTATAAAGAAGATCCTATAGAAGATAAAATAAACAATATTTTCACTGATGATACAATGAGTGAGCTTACATCTGAATATAATGAGGTAGCTAAAATTAATGCGTTAGAAAACGAAGCAAAGGCACATCCATTATATAGTATTTTAAAATACCGTTTAGATTTAGCCAAACAGCTACTAAAAGGTGAAATCGTTACGGATGGAAGAATCATTCAAGTAGAGCAGCATGGGAATATGATGAGTCATGCTAACCAAAATTTAAAGTTTGGTTTCGGGAATAATTATCAACCAACAGGAATTGCTGCACTGCCAGGAGATAAAGTAACTGTTTATGTAGAGGCGGATTCAGATGGGCCACTACCACAAATTGTATTCGCTCAACAGGAAGGAAGTTTTGCTAACTGGGCTAGAACAGTAAATTTACAACCGGGAAAAAATGAAATTACTGTACCCGCAGTGCCTCAGGATAGCTGGTATAAACAAGAAGTTACAAAGGGCGGGTCAATCTACATTCATAATCCATATACGCCAGAACAACAACAGACTTCACCAATCATTCGTATTGAGGGTGGAGAAAGAATACCTTTTGTAACGAAAGATACAAATCCAGAGGAGTTTAAAGCTTTTTTAATCGATTATAAAAATCGTTTGGATTTGGACAAACAGAATCATCCAAATGTGGAAGATAGAAAGCTGATCGATGTGGTGGAGGTAGTGAGTGACCACCTCGTATTCACTGGGACAGCAACTGGCGCCTATCAAACTTATTCCGTGAATGGTTACAACCCTTTAGACACTGTAAAATCCTATAATAATTATATGGATGAAATTTTTAAATTTTATGGGTTAGACGGAAGTAATGAAAAGAACGATCCGAAATATATTCGTGAGAATATAAGGTTAGCACAGCCATTTGGTTATATGTATGCATATACGAATCATATAGGTGTTCAAGGTGACGTTATGGAAAGTATGTTAGTGCCAGACAGCTATGGCTGGGGAGTATCACATGAAATAGGGCACAGAATGGATGTTAACGCTCGACTTTATGGGGAAACAACAAACAATATGATTGCAATGCAAATGTCAGTATATTATGGAAAAACAGATCAACGAATTCCTTATGAAGATGATATCTATAAAACGATCTTCGATGATAATCCTAGTCCATATGAGCCACAAGGGTACTTCAAAAGACTGGGTGTATTCTGGCAATTGGAAATGTATCATAAGGATTATTGGGGAGAATTAAATAAGCTATACAGAGAAAGAGATATCTCAGCTGCTACGGAAGATGCTAAACAGCAGTATCTAGTCGAACTTTCATCTGAAGTAGTCGGTCAAGATTTAAGTGAACACTTTGCTAGACATGGCTTCACAGTGAACCAGGAAACAAAAGAAAAAGTTAGTAAATATCCAAAGCCTAAGAAAGTATGGTATTTAAATAATAGTGTACTAGGATATGAGGGTGTTGGATTTTCTAAAGGTGCTTCAGTAGATGTAAACATTGTTCGTGATACTGAAAAGAAAACTAATACAATTCATTTCGTTATGGACAAAGCTAATAAAGACGACTTACTTGGATATGAAATTAGTCGAAATGGTAAAATGATTGGATTTACTTCTACAGCATCATTTGTCGATCAAAATATTAGTTCGAACGAAAATTATACGTATCAAATAGTAGCCTATGATAAGAAATTAAATACCTCAGAGCCATTAGAAATTAAGGTATTTAAACCTACGCTATCAGTTGAAGACCATCTGACACTTAAACTAAATCAAAGCTTCGATCCAATGTCTTATGTGAAGGCATCTGACTATCAAGGCATAGATATTACAGAAGATGTTGTCGTTAAATCAAATAATGTAAATACAACCCAAAAAGGGAACTATGAGATTGTTTACGAAGTAATCAATAAAGATATTAAAGTAACGAAAACGACACAAGTGACAGTAGTAAGTGACTTCGAATACGCTTCTGATATGAATCCTGTATCTTCTAACATAGCATGGGGTGGATATAAAAAAGATAAATCACCATCTGGGGGAACAATTGGTCTTGTTAGACAGGGACTAGAGGCAACGTACGCTAAAGGCATCGGCGCACATGCTATTTCAGAAATCGTGTATAACATTGATGGTAAGGGATTTGATTTCTTTGAAAGCTATATAGGAATTGATCAAGCCATGAGAGGAAAAGGTTCATCTGCAGCATTTGAAGTATGGGTAGATGGCGAAAAGAAATATATAAGCAATAATTTCAATTCAAACACAGACAGTGAATTTATAAGAGTTCCTTTAACTGAAGCTAAAGAAATAAAACTAGTAACGACCGATGCTGGAAATAATGGATCTGACCATACAGTGTGGGCGGATGCAAAGTTTACAAAAAACTCTAGTAAACCAGTTATTACTGTTAAATCAGAAGCAACTAAGGTTGGACAGCCTATCGATATCAAAGGACAATATTCAGCTGTAGATGCGGAAGATGGTGATTTGACTGATCGAGTAGAAGTTACAGGAGTTGATAAAGTTAACTTCAATAAAACTGGTAAATATGAGATTAAATATACTGTAACAGATAATGATAATATTACGGTAACAGAAATGAGAACAATTTCAGTAGTAAACATGGAAGACTACAAGTATCTTTCAGATTTCGATTGGAAGTCCACACAAAATAGCTATACCGCTCCTAAGAAAGATAAAGCAGTAAGTGATAACATTTTAAGATTAACAAATGAGAGTGGTAGTCAAGTCTCCTATGAAAAAGGGATTGGAGCACATTCAAATTCAACAATTGTATATGATTTAACAAATAAGGATGTAGATTACTTTACTTCATTTGTTGGGGTAGACCGTCAAATGTATGGCACTGTGGGCTCTGTTATATTCCAAGTATTTGTCGATGGTGAGAAGCGATTCGACAGTGGGCTCATGAATTCTAGAGATGCTCAAAAGTTTGTTGAAGTTAATTTAGCTGGAGCAAAAGAAATAAAATTAGTCGTAACTGACGGTGGGAATGGAAATGGATCTGACCATGCAACATGGGGTAATGCTAAATTACATTTCGCTAATAGTGAGAGAATTTATATGCAGGATTTAATGGTGATTATTAAAACTGCAAAAGCTATTAATGCAGAAGACTATACGAAAGAAAGCATGAATGCTCTAATAGCTAGCCTTGCAAAAGCAGAAGAAGTTCTAGCTAATACAAATGCTACTCAAACAGAAGTCGATGAAGCGGTAAATGCATTAGAAACAGCAAAAGCAGGATTAGTTGAAGTAATATTAACACAAGTAATTACGATTAAAGACGATTATTTACGAGAATCTATTAAAAGTACATTAGGCTTAAAAGAGGAAATTACGCTTAATGATATGCGTAAGCTCACATCACTAACAAGTGAATCGAAAAGAGTACGTTCTCTTGAAGGTATAGAGTACGCACAAAATTTAGAGACGCTAGATATTTCTGGGAATGAAATAACAGATTTTTCTCCATTAAATGAGTTAAAAAATTTAAAAACGTTAATTGCTGACCCTCAATTTGTTGATGTGGGAGAATTAAAAGGTCCCCTAGTAGAAGTAGAAAACCTTGTTACAGGGTTCGATGGTAAAAAAGTAAGACCTGATGTAGCTGGACTTAACAAAACTATTACAAATAAAGAGATACAGTTAGATGTAAATGCATGGGAGAATAACCCGGAAAGGTTTACAATAGATCTTTCTGAGGAAGAGAAAGGACTTTATTGGTTAGGTCTTTCTTATAAAGTCGGAGAAAATACTGTAATCTTACGCTACCTAATCAACAATAAATAAAAATCATAGTTACAGAGGCAAAACTTTAGAAGCCCAGCTACCTTTTGGTAGCTGGGCTTCTTTTATTATCCTAAATATTTATAAATCCGGATCAACGACTTTCAAGTGCAAGAGCAGCTAGTCTATATCCTTGTATGATTTTTGACTTCGCAATTGATATAATGCTTTATCGAGCATTTGTTTATTCTTTTCCATAATTTCTATTTTTCTAGGTATAGGCTCGTAGAGAGGATGAGGATCCATCCAAGTTGGGATAAAGGGAACCGGTGATTCTGGACTCCATTTTTCTATCCAAGTTTTTGGTAGATCTCCTGTTGGAGATTGGATATCATTCATCTCCATCCAAAGCAAAGACCAGGCTCTTGGGACAACTCTCCAAATGTCATATCCGCCTCCACCTACAGCAATCCATCGACCATCACAATATTTATGTGCTAATTCATGAGCAAGCTTAGGTATTTCCCGATAAATATTCATCGTTCCATACAGATGGGTAAGAGGGTCAAAATAATGGGCATCTGCACCATTTTGACTTAGAATGACATCTGGCTTAAACCACTCTACAATCTCAGTAAAGCTAGTACGATATATATCTAGAAACGACTCATCCTCTGTGAAGGCATCAATAGGAAAGTTAAAAGAAGTACCATAACCTTCTGCTGTCCCTCTTTCAGTAATATTACCTGTTCCGGGGAAGAGATATCTTCCAGTTTCATGAATGGAAATAGTGCAAACATTTGGATCGTCGTAGAAGCTCCATTGTACTCCATCACCGTGGTGAGCATCCGTATCTATGTAAAGAACACGAGCATTAAATTTTTCTTGCATATACTTGATAGCAACAGAACTATCATTATACACACAAAACCCAGATGCTCTGCCTTTGAAGCCATGGTGTAACCCACCACCTAAATTTATTGCATGCGTCGATTTTCCCTCCATAACATAATCAACGGCAGTTAAGGTGCCCCCAACTAAACTAGCGCTTGCCTCATGCATATGAGGGAAAATGGGAGTGTCTTCCGTACCTATCCCATAACTCTCGTATTTAGAGGTATCACCAGTTTCGAGGCTAGCTTTTTTTACTATATCAATATAGCTAGGGTCGTGCACTAGACTCAGTTCTTCGTCAGTGGCTATGCGAGGTGCAACGATCTCTGAAGTTGATAATGCATTCATTTCCTTTAGAAGGTCTACAGTAAGTGTCAGACGTTTTTGGTTAAAGGGATGTGTATCGGAAAATTTATAACCAAGCTGATTCTCTGAAAAGATAAAGACGGCATTCTTTTTCATACAATCAATCCCGGTTGACTTGGCCATAAAACTTCAAACCCAGCATCTTTTACTGCCTGCACTAATTTAAGAGTATTCATCGTTTTAACGCGTAGTACTAAAATTTTATACTCACTATCGTTTTTATCAGGATATACCAATACACTAAGTAAATTCATTTTTTGCTCATAAAATACCTTGGATATTTCAAATAAGACGCCAGGTCGGTTGGGCACTCTTATTTCCATTTGGGATCCCGGCTGGTGGACACCAGTTAACTCTATAAATTTATAAAGAAGATCAGATTCTGTAATCATGCCGACTAACTTTCCTTGGCTTGTGATAGGCAGGCAGCCAATTCGATTGTCGTAAAAAATACATGCGGTTTCTTCCACGAAATCTAGCGGATGTCCTGTTATAGGATTCTTAGTCATAATTTTTTCTAATGGCATATTTAAAACATCCGCATCTTGTATAACTTGAAGGGAGGAGGGGGTTGCTTCCTTTAAGTCACGATCAGTTACCACCCCTAGTACTTCACGTTCCTCGTTAATAATTGGTATATGCCTAATACGTTGTTCTTTTAAAACTTTTAAAGCATCATTTATTGTATGTGATGGTGTTAAAGTAGGTACTGATGTATTCATGATTTCTTCTACAAGCATAAAACCAAACCCCTTTATAAGAAATTTAAAACATCTTTGTTAGTACATAAAACGGTTCATAAAGCGCAGCTGATCAAATTGCTGAATGGATTCATTGTCAACTCGACTTCCAATTTTGGCCATCAAGCAATTGGCAGGATGTGAGCTAATCTCTGGATCGTCAGTAGCGTAATATTCAAGCCCTCCGGCCATCATCATTTTCTCCATCATCTTTCGATACTCCCATACATTTAAACCAGTTCCCTTTAAGTCCCAATGCCAGTAATACTCAGTCGTGATCGTAATGTAATCCTCCATTGCGTCATCCATCATTGACACACGAAGTAATTCTTTTCCAACTCCGGTTCCACGAAATTTTGGAATGACTTCAATAGCACCTAATTCTATCAAATTTTCCATATTCCCTTGGGACCATCTTTCTAATGGATCTGGATGGAGGAACGTACAGTATCCGACAATCATATTCTTATCTCTGACAATGATAATCCTGCCTTCGGGTAATTTTGCAATTTCGATAATTGCCTTATGCTGTTGTACAGGATTACGGAACGCTATTAACTCTTCATGGAAAGTCAGATTTGCTAAATCTTCAAATGGTACCGGTCCTTCAATAACGATAGTGCCATGTTTCGTTTCTTTCTCTATCGAATTAAAAACTTTTTTGTGTTCCACATATTCACCACCTATAATTTAGTAACAGTTGCCACTATTATACATGATTTTTTATGAAGAAAGGGAATTCTATAAAACTGTAACAAAAGATTCTAAAAAGTAAAAACATTAGCATTATTTAATGAGAGTATTGTAGAATATAAGAGTGTATATTTATAGAAAGGGTGAATGGGATGAAAATAGAAGCGCTACCTGTAGTACAAGAGGAGTATCAATTAAAGGACTATGATGCTACTGCACGAGATTTCCAATGGGAAGAAGCCGAAAAGACTTTTACTTGGTATGAAACAGGTAAGGTGAATATGGCATACGAAGCGATTGATCGTCACGCAAAATCAGATAAAAAGGACAAAGTTGCCCTTTACTATCAAGATGCTGATCGTAAAGAGTCGTATACTTTCGGTGATATGAAAACTTGGACAGATAAAGCTGCAAACGTTTACAAAGAGCACTCTAACCTAGCAAAAGGAGATCGTCTTTTCATCTTTATGCCAAGATCTCCGGAGTTATATTTTGCGTTGTTAGGAGCAGTAAAAATGGGAACAATCGTTGGCCCATTGTTTGAAGCCTTTATGGAGGGGGCAGTATATGATCGTCTTCTTGATAGTGAGGCAAAGGCCATTGTAACCACACCTGACTTGCTAGGAAGAATACCATTGGATCGCCTACCAGATTTAGAAACTGTTTTCTTAGTAGGAGACAATATTAAAGAAGATGATAAGTTTATAGATTTTAATAAGGCTCTAAAAAATGCATCTGATGCTTTTGAAATCGAGTGGGTAGATAAGGAAGACGGACTAATTTTACATTATACTTCTGGCTCCACCGGGAAGCCAAAAGGAATTTTACACGTTCATTATGCGATGGTACAACAATACCAATCCATGAAATGGGTTATGGATATAAGAGATGATGATATATATTGGTGTACAGCTGACCCGGGGTGGGTTACTGGAACATCCTATGGAATTTTTGGCCCATGGCTAGCAGGAACAACTTCACTTATTTTAGGTGGACGTTTTTCACCAGATGCTTGGTATAAAGCAATAGAAGAATATAAGATTACTGTTTGGTACAGTGCTCCAACTGCATTTCGTATGTTAATGGGGGCAGGGGATGGTATCGTGAAGAAGTATGATCTTACCTCCCTGCGCCATGTATTATCGGTTGGTGAGCCACTAAACCCTGAAGTTATTAAGTGGGGCATGCAGGTGTTCAATAAGCGAATTCATGATACTTGGTGGATGACAGAAACAGGTGCTCAAATGATTTGTAACTATGGCTGCCTTCCTATTAAGCCGGGCTCTATGGGTAAACCATTACCAGGTGTAAAAGCTGCTATTATTGATAACAATGGCGTGGAAGTTCCGCCATTTACAATGGGTAACTTGGCTATCAAAAAAGGCTGGCCATCTATGATGCGTCAGGTTTGGAAAAACCAAGAAAAATTTGAATCCTACTTTATTAATGATGAGTGGTACTTCTCAGGTGATTCTGCCTATATGGATGACGATGGCTACTTCTGGTTCCAAGGAAGAGTGGATGATGTAATCATGACTTCTGGTGAGCGAGTTGGGCCATTTGAAGTGGAAAGTAAATTATTAGAGCATCCTGCTATTCTAGAAGCAGGTGTAATAGGCAAGCCAGATCCAGTGCGTGGAGAGATTATAAAAGCGTTTGTTGCTTTAAATGAAGGGTATGAGCCTTCTGATGAACTGATTGAAGAAATTCAACAATTTGTGAAGAAGGGTCTTGCTGCTCATGCGGCTCCAAGAGAAATTGAGTTTAAGGATAAGCTTCCTAAAACTAGAAGTGGTAAGATTATGCGCCGCGTCTTAAAGGCTTGGGAATTACAACTTCCGACTGGCGACTTATCTACGATGGAAGATTGATATTAAAGGTCGTAGCATTGAAAAAATGCTACGGCTTTTTTTTATGAATGATATAAATAAAATTTACATAAAAATGGCTATGTTAAAGGTCAGGATTGATTTTTCGTGGGGTGGTATAGTTTGTAAAATGTTACACTGAAATTAACGCAAGTTTAGTTGAATGGCTTAGGTTCAATATCTAATAAATATATTTATTTGGAAGGTATTTTCAGTTATGGAGTTAATTATGTTTTCCCTAGGTGGATTTTCGATACTTTATTTTGTAATTCAGGCAGCAGTTATAAAAGGAATTAACAGTTCAATAATTGGGAAATTACTTGAAAAAGAATACGGGGAAAGGGTAAATGAAAGAGTAAATGAAAGTTTAATAATTGATGATGTGCTTGAGAAATATAAAAAGAGAGATGATAAAAACAAGTGAATTATACGAGAACAAAACCTGTTGCTTTGTAATAAAGTTTAATCAAAAATACCCACAAAACCATATTTTACTGTAAACAAGAAGAATCCATTTTGAAAGAAAGTTTGATCAAAATAGATTCTTCTCTTGCATATTTAAATATCGGTATTATAAGTAAAGTTTAATCATTTTCTAAATGTGTTGCTCAACAATCGCCAATTAGTGGAATAACCAAAATATGATCTAAGCCCTAATAAAATCAGTTACTTCTTGTTGAACTAATGCATCCGTTTGTTTATGTATATTTAGTCACATACGGGTGTTATTGGGTTTTGAATTCTAGAAAAGAGGTTTATTCAACAATCTCCTTTTCAATGGAACCTTCTGTAAAATCCTTTTTTTTGATTTTATATCCTATATATAAAATCAAAAACCATATAGGTGCTACAACTAATGCTATTCGCATGTCCTCAATAAATCCAATTAAGACAATGACAAGCGCTAAAAATGTTAATGCTAGATAGGTTGAAATTGGATATAACGGCATTTTAAATGCTAGTTTTTCTATTTCTTTTTTTGTTTTTGATTGTCTGAATTTTAGTTGGGCAATCAGGATAATCGTCCAGCTGGTAATAACGGCAACCGTTGCAACAGCAGAAATATACAAAAATACTTTTTCAGGAACAATATAATTCAAAACTACTGCGACTAATAAAAACAATGAAGAGAACAAGATTCCACGTCTTGGACTACCATTTTTGCTAAGCTTTCCGAAATATTTCGGACCGTTATTTTGCAATGATAAATTGTGTAACATTCTGCCTGAAGCGAATAACCCACTATTAAAAGCAGATAATGCTGCTGTTATGACAACAAAATTAATTATATGCGCAGCACCAGGAATTCCTACCTTTTCAAAAATTAAAACAAATGGGCTCCCATTAGTGCCTACCTCATTCCAGGGATATATAGCCATCATGACTCCTAATGCACCAATATAAAAAATTAATATCCTCCAGATAACATTGTTGATGGCCAACGGAATTGATTTTTGAGGATTTTTCGCTTCCCCTGCCGTAATTCCAACTAATTCTACCCCTCCAAATGAAAACATCACGAGGACCAAGGACATTACAATACCGTTGATTCCATTTGGCATGAATCCTCCGTGAATCCAAAGATTGTCAAAACCGATCGGCTGTCCTCCGTTCCCGATTCCCAGGAAGATGATTCCTAGTCCAAGGAGAATCATTCCGATGATGGCTACAACTTTAATCAGTGCGAACCAGAATTCAAACTCTCCATATGCTTTTACATTAGCAAGGTTTATCAGTGTAATTACGATAAGTACAGCCAGTGCTACCAGCCACTGTGGAATATCAGGAAACCAGTAATTCACATAAACACCAGCCACCGTTATTTCTGCCATCCCAACGACAACCCACATAAACCAATAGGTCCAGCCAGTTAAGTAACCTGCAAACGCCCCTAAATATCGATGTGCATATGAACTAAATGAACCAGAAACCGGTTCGTCCACAGCCATTTCCCCAAGTGCTCTCATAATGGTAAAAATAACTAAGCCTCCGACTAAATATGAGAACAAAATGGATGGACCAGCCATTTGAATGGTTGCACTCGAACCATAGAACAATCCAACTCCAATTGCACCTCCAAGTGCAATTAACTGGATATGCCTATTATCTAAACCCCGCTGAAGTCTCTGATTTTGATTACCTTTACTCAATCATTATTCCTCCTTAAAATATTATTTCTAATATTGCAAGGATATAAAAAACAAAGTATAAAAAAACGCCCTTTTGGATTAACCAAAAGGACGATTCAACTCGTGTTACCACCTTTAATGCATAAGCAACTCATATTGCTTACCTTTGTAAGTACAGTCATCTGACGATACTTTAGCACATGATTACGGGTGCTAAGCCGGTGTAGCCTACTAAGGAATCCTATTCAGTACACTGCTCCAAGATGAATTCACAATCGTTCAACATGCACCTCTCATCAACCGGTAACTTTCTGTCTGTTTGCATGATTGCTACTATTTCTTATCATAGCCTTTATTCTTATATCCCGAAATGTTTTAAACAAATCTTCGTTATGCAAATATTAATTATATATTATATTATAGATTAATTTAACTTTGTCAATATAAAATGTTCTGCTTCAACGCCCTCAGTTTAATACGATTTTCTTTAAATATGTTATTCAAGAATAGGGCCCTGATATAGATATTAACTACCATCAGACTGTTAGCCCTGATAGGCAAGTTTATTTCTTTTATTCCTTTAAAGATACAAAAAGAATTTAGAGTTAGATATGCAATCAGTTGAATAAAGAAATCCAGCTTCATATGTTGCATAACGGATTCTGTATAATAATTTTATTCTTTGAAGGAATTTATTTATGAAATAGAGAACTATAGTGTGAATGACAATACTATAGTAGAGGTGAGTAACATGGGGTTTCAGGCGGATAAGATATTCGTAAATTTAGCAGTAAAAGATTTAAATAAGACTAAGGAATTTTTCTCTAAATTGGGGTTTGAATTCAATTCCCAGTTTACCAATGAATTTGCAGCAAGCATGATTATTAGTGATAACATATTTGCTATGTTGTTAGTTGAAGAACATTTTAAGACTTTTACGAAAAAAGAAATCGCCGATTCTACAAGAAGTAATGAAGCAATCTTGGCACTATCTGTTGATAGTAAAGAAAAAGTCGTTGCGATTGTAAACAAGGCATTAGAAGCAGGCGGGAAAATTTCAATGGAACCACAAGACCATGGATTTATGTATGGATGGAGTTTTGAGGATATTGACGGTCATCTTTGGGAGCTTTTTTACATGGATGAAAGTGCAATAAAATAATTTATTCTAAACATTAAGTAACTCACAATAAACCGAATGAGGAAGCTGGCACATGGTGTTGGCTTTTTTGTCGTACATAATGAAGATTATGTAGAACAGAGTTACAGTTGCTTATTAAACTATTGGGAGCTTTACTTTAAGAAGAGGCTATTGCCTTTAACATTCAGGTTTTTATGGTAATGTGGAGGAATTTAAGGTGGTTGATCAATGAATATTAAAAAAATTTTAGCATTTTTATTAATTGCAAGTACTCTTTTTTATGTTTCCTATCTTATGGTGTATAAATTTTCATTTTTACCAAATGGATATGATATTGAAGAAATAAAAAAAGATTATGTTTCGCTAAAATCATTCAATTTCTTAGGAGTTGAAAAACATATAATAACTCTGCCCTTTTCTGCGGATGACACTTGGAAAATTGATGAAATTGAATATGCAGTAAATAGACAAAAGGAATTTTTATGGCTGTTGTTTTCTTTTGTTACTATTTCAGGATTTTTGTTGATTTATAAGGTTCTAAATGGATTAAAATTATGGAAAGCAGTCTTAGAAAGTAATATTGTTTTTGCTGTTTTGTTACCTCTTCTTCCTGTTCTAAACTCATTGAATAGGTTATTTGACTTAATCTCCTGATTACTCAACTACCGATTGCTTGTGCGGCCGAGCATAGGTCGTATCATATAGCGGGTGGGATTCCCGCCGAGAAAGAACTAGCCATTCACTCGTAGCGAGTCTTGGAGGGCTAATGGTAACATTAGCCTTTAAGCGTAGACAGTTAGGTGGCGGGCCGAAAGCCAACTGGTTGAAGGGATTGAGCTCCATAATGTTAGTAAATCGAGAGGGCTGATGCTTTAAGCACGGCAGAAAGCTACATTTTATCCATCGTTAAAGGCAAGAAGGATAAAGCCTCTCTGGGGTCAGAGACCTTGGCACGTCACACATGGATATGATACGGCAACTCGGGAGACCCTAGCGGTCTCTTCTTAGTGAAGAGTATGGTGTACAAGTGATAATAAGCAAGGAAACCAAATGCCGTTTAGGGAGTCGGATAGCAGCGTAGTACCAATGAAGTTGGGTAATGCCGATGGAGGAAAGGCTGCTACCAAGTTATCACCCTTACTAGGGACACATTTACTACACTCGGAGGTAGGAATACTAAATGGAAACAAAACTATTAAGGATAGCAGAATTAGCAAAATCTGATCCGAAAATGAAATTTACATCTATTGTACATTTACTAAATAAGCAATCTCTAGTTCAATGTCATCTTGAATTACCTAATAAGAAGGCAACGGGGATTAATGGCACAACTAAAGAGCAATACGGTGAAACACTAGAGGAAAATATAGAAGATTTAGTAAGTAGGCTTAAAAGTAAAAGTTATCATCCAGTTCCCGTAAGGAGAATGTATATTCCTAAGGTTAACTCCAACAAGAAAAGACCGTTGGGGATACCGGAACATGAAGATAAGATTGTACAGAGAGGCATTACTAAAATACTAAATGCCATCTATGAAAACGATTTTCTAGACTGCTCTTTTGGGTTCCGCCCAAATCGTAACTGCCACGATGCTTTGAAAATATTAAATCATTACATTGAAAAGAAATCAGTAAATTATATAGTAGATGTAGATATTAAAGGGTTCTTTGACAACGTTGACCACATATGGATGATGGAGTTCTTAAAACTGCGAATTACTGACCCTAACTTACTAAGATTAATTGGTAGGTTTCTTAAAGGTGGATACATGGAGGAAGGAAAGAAATACAAGACAGATAAAGGCACACCGCAAGGTGGAGTCATCTCTCCGGTTCTAGCCAATCTATACCTTCATTATGTTCTGGACCTGTGGTTTGAGAAGGAAGTTAAAAAACAGTGTAAAGGACATGCATACATAGTTAGATATGCAGATGATTTTGTGTGTTGCGTCCAATATAAGAGCGAAGCTCAGGAATTCTTTCAATCATTGAAGCTGAGATTACAGAAGTTTAACTTAGAAATAGCAGAGGATAAAACCAAAATCATTCCCTTCGGGAGGTTTGCGGAGAAAGATGCAAAACTAAAGGGAAATGGAAAACCTGACACCTTTGATTTCCTAGGTTTTACACACTACTGTGGAAAGAGTAAAACTGGACACTTTCGTGTGAAACGGAAATCAAGTAGGAAAAAGCTACAAGCTAAACTAAAGGAATCTAAAGAATGGATAAAGAAGAACCGAAATAATGATATTCATATGATTATGGATAGATTTAAACGCTCACTTGTAGGTTATTACAACTACTATTGCATTACGGATAACACTCCAAGTGTTCACCAATTCAAAGACAAAATCCAATACTTACTATTTAAATGGCTCAACAGAAGAAGTCAAAGGAAATCCTTTACTTGGGATAAATTCAATCTCTTTCTTCATAAATATCCGTTACCTTCACCAAGAATTAAGGTGAATATATACGACTTAAGAAAAGAGATTAGCTATATTTTGTGAATGATGACTAGGAGGAGCCGTGTGCGTAAATAGCGCAAGCACGGTTCTGTGAGGGGGGAGGAACACAATCTACCGTAGGTAGAGAGGTTCCCTTCTACTCGACTACTTTAAGAAATGTAAAGCCTTTTTTCTTATTGTACTAACAGTCAGTATTGTTCAATAATCAAAGAGAAACATTTATTAAAAAAAGGTGAAGAGTAGATGAATAGCCCCAGTTGATACTGTTGGGGAGATGAGTAAGAATATAAAATTAATTTAATGCAAAATTAGTGAAATGATTCTTTTTATAACGGGCAATTCTAGTATCTTACTATTTTAATCATCCCTTTGTTAATACTAGAATTTCAATACAGGATAATGCAAAATAACATGAATTTAGGAGGCATTAAATTTGAAAATCCAAAAAATGCCGATGGAGGAAAGGCTGCTACCAAATGATCACCCTCACTAGGGACACATTTACTACACACAGCGGTAGAAATAATAAATGTAAACTAAACTATTGAGGATAGCGGAATCACCATTTTGTGTGATGATTTGGAGGAGCCGTGTGCGTAAATAGCGCAAGCACGGTTCTGTGAGGGGGGTGGAACACAATCTACCGTAAGGTAGAGAGGTTCCCTTCTACTCGACTAGCAAAACAAGATCATCATTTTATGAGGGTCTATTTTTTATCCAATCATCCAGTGGACCTCAGAAGAAATCCATTGTGAAATGTTACACTTAAACTAAAGCGATAGTTTAGTTGAAGAAGTTTTTTTCGATTGTGATAAATAATATTTGTAAATTATTAAACAAAAATTTTTATTTTGTGCTCTCATCGCGAAATCAAAAAACAATCTCTTGAAATTACCCAACTAAAGAAAATAAGGGTGTACTCTGCTACACTACACTACATCTGGTAGGAAAGCTTAGTATTAAACGTTCAGAAATTAGTGGTCTTGGTTATAATAACAATGTTTTCAAATTTATTGCGATAATTAGACCTTCTACTATATTAGAAACGATTGAAATATATGTGATAATTCTTAATGATTTGGGTATTAATACTTGGAGATAATTGTTTTGACTCGTGGGTATCCATGTATTAAGATAATGATTACCAAGTATGTTTATCTGAATTAGGAGGAATCATGACATGAAAAAATTTAGCTATTTGCTATTATTGATTATTTCTGCTGTGCTAGTGTTAGCGGCATGCAGCGGCAAAGAGAACGGAAACGAAGGCGGAAATGGAAATCAAAACGAATCGGGCAATGCTGATGGGGATCTGCTAGCGAAGGTAAAAAACAGCAGTGAGCTATTGGTCGGTACTGAAGGAACATACGCACCTTTCACATTCCATGATGAGTCTGGTAAGTTGACTGGGTTTGACGTTGAGATTGTAGAAGAAATTGCTTCACGCCTTGGCGTAAAGGCAAAATTCATGGAAACACAGTGGGATGCAATGTTCCCGGGTCTAGATTCAGAACGTTTCGATATGATTGCCAACCAAGTGGGAATTAAACCAGAACGCCAAGAAAAATATGATTTCTCTGACCCATATATTTCATCATCTGCAGTATTGGTAACACAAGCAGACAACAATGACGTTAAAGCATTTGAAGATATTAAAGGCTTGAAATCTGCTCAATCCCTTACAAGCAACTACGGTGAAATAGCTAAGTCATATGGGGCTGAATTAGTTGGCATTGACGGGTTCATTCAAGCAATTGAATTGTTGAATTCAAACCGTGTAGATGTAACCATCAACGATAAATTAACTGTACTTGATTACCAAAAACAAAAACCTGAAGCAAATATCAAGATTGTAGCAGAAGCTGACGATGCTGCACAAAGTGGTTTGATGTTCCGTAAAGGAAGCGAAACACTAGTGGAAGCTGTAAACAAAGCATTGAACGAAATGATCGAAGATGGCACGTACAACGAAATTTCTGAGAAATGGTTCGGCGAAAATGTTTTGGAATGATCCTGATAAAGTGGAGCGCTATATAGATATTGCTCAATCTTCTCTCCTCCCTTTGCTGGAGGGTGCTGTTGTATATACGCTCCCATTGACGCTAATTACATTCGTTTGTGGACTTGTACTAGCAATTCTTACAGCGTTGGCTAGAATATCAACCATCAAACCGTTCCAATGGATTGCACGCATTTATGTCTCCGCCATTCGGGGAACGCCTTTATTGGTACAGTTGTTTATTCTATTTTATGGTTTGGGATCAGTTGGGGTTGTCATTGACCCGTTCCCAGCCGCTGTTATTGGGTTTTCGTTGAATGTGGGGGCATACGCTTCTGAAGTGATCCGTGCGGCTATCCTATCTATCCCTAAAGGGCAGTGGGAAGCTGCACAAATGATAGGGATGACTTATTCCCAGACATTGCGCCGAGTGATTTTGCCTCAGGCTACACGAGTATCCATCCCGCCTCTTTCGAATACATTCATCGGCCTGGTGAAAGATACTTCTTTGGCATCTGCTATTCTAGTAACCGAAATGTTTAGAAGAGCGCAAGAGATTGCGGCATTCAACTATGAGGTCCTATTACTTTATACTGAGGTTGCTATCCTGTATTGGATCATCTGTTTCTTGCTTTCGCTTGTCCAAGGTCGATTGGAAAATCGATTCGATCGCTACGTAATGAAATAAATCTATTTAACGGATGAAGTAGAAAGGAGAATAGGATTGATAAAAATTAATGGACTGCACAAACGATTTGGCGACCTTGAAGTTTTGAAGGGAATCGACCTGGAAATCGATCAAGGTAAAGTGGTCGTTGTCATCGGACCTTCAGGTTCTGGAAAAACGACTTTGCTTCGCTGTCTGAATATACTGGAAGTCCCTTCGGCTGGAAGCATTTCCATTGACGGCCAAACGATTGATTTTTCCAAACCTGTACCTAAGAAAGAAGTTGATTTTTTCAGAAGAAAATCAGCAATGGTTTTCCAACACTACAATCTTTTCCCTCATATGACGGCACTTCAGAACGTCATGGAAGGACCGATGATCGTGCAGCAGAAATCAAAAGAAGAAGCCCGCCAAAAAGCAACACAACTATTGACTAAAGTAGGGCTTGGAGACAAGCTTGACTATTATCCTCATCAGCTTTCTGGCGGACAGCAGCAGCGTGTAGGGATTGCCAGAGCTCTTGCGTTGGAGCCAAAAGTAATGCTTTTCGATGAACCGACTTCTGCACTGGATCCCGAGCTCGTAGGGGAAGTACTGCAGGTCATGAAAGATCTCGCAGGGACGGGCATTACCATGGTCGTAGTTACCCATGAAATGCGGTTTGCAAACGATGTAGCATCTGAAGTTATCTTTATGGATCAAGGGAAGGTCGTCGAACGAAGCCAGCCGTCCGAGATGTTCACAAATCCTAAAGAAGAGCGGACACGACAGTTCCTGAATTTGATTCAATAATGAAAAGCCCTTTCCTCAATTCAGTGATTTATTGAGGTAGGGCTTTTATTATGATTAGGTGATGGGAAGTCTATTTTCCTGTTCTGTTCTTTCTACAGAGCGATCGAGCATCAACTGGTTCTTGCGTTGAGTAGTTATATGGTTAATTTTGAACTGGTGAACTTTTATTAGACCAAATTATTGGGGTTTCGATTGGTATTATACTACTTAATGCAACATTGATTTGGAGAAAAATAAAAAAGTAATGTTAATAAGAGTTTTTAAGAGGGGGAGAGATAGAAATTCCCCATCCTCACACGTTGTTTTTAACGTTCTAAAGATGTGAGTATATAAAGAAGGCGGTGACTTTTAGTCACCGCCTTTTTCTTTATTAGTTACGGAGTAGTCTCTTCCTCTGGTGTAGTTGGCTCTACTGGAGGAGTGATAATTACATCACTTCCGCCACCATTACCATCACCAGGGGCAGGCTGCTCAGGCTCTTCTCCCACTGGCTCCTCGGGAGGAAGAACTGGGATTACTGGGTCTGGCGCATTCAAAGTACTTATATTAGAAGCGCCAGACTGTAGACCAGTGATATCTACTGTTACTACCACATATTGTCCAGGAGAAGTAATTTGATGGCTATAGTTTTCCGCCTCGAGCTTAGTCGTTATAAGAACTCTGTTTCCATTCACCACTTGATATACACGATAACCAATTACATCATTAGAAGCTGATTTCGTCCAAGTCATTGTGTTTCCTGAAAGAGAGGTGACAACTGGAGCTGGTGGAGCACCGTCTGCCTCAAATACTTTTTCTGATACGACATTGCTAGCAAATGATGAGTCGTTCGGGAATAGCTTACTAGCGTCCCCACCAAAGCGACCAAGCATTCGTTTTATAAAGCTCTCACTTACTCCATGTCCACCTGCAACAACAAATTCACTTGGAGTAGAGTCCAATGAACGGTACTTACTACCGTTTATGACTACGTAAGACGATGATACTAAACTATCATCAGCCTGAGTAGGCAACATCACCTTTGCATTAAATAAGTCAGATTTCACAAGACCTGCTTGTTCACATGCAGTAGAAGGTGCTAGACCAGAAATACCACAGAATGACCTAGATACCACACCATCAGGTGCTTTGAAAGCGTTTGGTGCATCCACAAGCTCCGGGTTGATATCGTACATTGCATTCATCATATTGGACCAAAGTGTATTAATACGAACGCTTGGGTGTCCATAACGGTTGTTCATATGGAATAGCGTAAGCTTTTGCTCGTCATAACCTAGCCAGACACCTAAGGAAACATTAGGGTTATAGCCTATTAGCCACGAATCACTGTGTCCTTGTGTTGTACCAGTTTTTGCTCCAAAATCTGATTGGAATTTTAGACGAGAATTTGCTAATTTAGCTGTACCTTGTGTCATAACATCTCTTAAAATATCAGTCATAATGTAAGCTGTCTGTGGACTAAAAACATCGACAGGCTCTACTTTGTGCTGGTAAATAAGATTCCCTTCAACATCTTCTATCTTTTCAATCATATATGCATCAATGAACTGACCATTATTAGCAAAAGTTCCATATGCATTTGTAGTTTCTTCTATAGAAGCTCCTTTTTTCATACCACCAATAGAAAGTGCAAGGTTAGCATATTCATCTTCTTCAATGCTTTTGAAGCCCATTTTCATCATGAAATCAGTTGGCTTTTTATCCTTTATTTGATCGTAAAGTCTAATGGTCGATAAGTTTTGGGAGGTAGTAACTGCTTGTCGAGCTGAAATAATTCCTAACTCCTGAGCAGTTGTATAGTTAGTTGGTGCCCATTTGTTTCCGTTATCATTAATATTAAATTTAACATCTGCAAGGGGGCTTCCGGCTCCGATAACACCGTATTCAAGAGCAGGTGCATATACTACCAATGGTTTAATAGTAGAACCCATTGAGCGCACAGCCTGAGTAGCATGATTATATTGCTCTACATTATAATCACGTCCACCTAGGAAGGAAAGAATCCTACCGGTTCCGTTTTCAATCAGCATACTGCCGACTTGGACAGGAAAATCTTTTGTAATTGTTTCTCCAGTAGTAGGGTCCTTCACACTAATATTAGTATAAGTATGACCATAGGATTCAAATTCGTCCCTTACTTGAAGCATTTTCTCATACATATCTTTGTTGATAGTAGTATGAATACGATATCCACCAGTGCTTGCAGCACGTTGAGCCATAATATTGTACTTCTCGATTAGAGGATCACCGTTTTCCAAGGCCTCTAAATCGACTCCATCCTTTTCAGCTAGCTGAACGCTTAAAATATCTCGTACTCTCTTTTCAATCTCAAAGGTTAGCCAAGGATATTTTTCTTCTGGAAGAGCTTCCTTACTTCTAAAATCTTTTGTAATATCATAGTTAACAGAAGCTTCATATTCAGCTTCAGTTATGTAACCTGTTTCTTTCATACGATATAAAACAACCTTCATACGGTCAATTCCATGCTGTAACGATTCTCCTTCTTTTAAAACACCACCATTACTAAAAGGCGTATATTTGAATGGGGCTTGGGGAATCCCAGCAATGTATGCAGCTTGAGGAAGTGTAAGGTCTTTCGCCTTCACATTAAAAATTCCCTGTGCGGCAGTTTCAATACCAGCAATATTACGACCGTTAGCGTTTCTTCCATAAGGGATGATATTTAGATAGGCTTCTAATATTTCATCCTTAGACATAAATTCCTCTAATCGCATGGCTAAGAGAATTTCTTTTGCTTTTCTTTCATAAGAAACTTCGTTTGTTAAAATTTGATTTTTAATCAGCTGTTGAGTAAGTGTTGAACCACCTGTTTGCGTATCTGAGTTTGTCATGTCTTGTAATAGACCACGGATGATTGCTTTAGGAACTATTCCATTATGAACTTTAAAATATTCATCCTCTGTAGCTAGGACAGCATCAATGACATATGGGGAGACATTCGATAATTTTGTTTCAGTTCTTTCTAAATCTGTTCTAAGTTTCCCTAAGTAGACATCTCCAGCGAAGTATATTTCTGAGGTTTCTTCATAATTAAACACAGCAGCTCGCATTTTTTCTTTTTCTCGTAAAGGTTCATCCTTTATTAAAGAAGTAAAATAACCTGCACCAACAGAAGCGGCAAATATTCCAAGTGTTAGACCAACTACTAAAAATATTAAGCATAAGTTCCACACTACACTTGAAGATATACGCAATCTTCTTGCCCATTTGGTTGATTGCCAGGCATCTACTTTCTCTTTATATAAGTGGAATTTCTCCATCCATTTATTCATTAATTTCTCGACCTCCAAATCAACAATATTATATCATAGTCCTATATTATAGACGATAGTTATTGACATACGATTCAAATTAGGTAAAATAGGTATAACATTTAACGAAGAAAAGTCCGAAGTAGTGCTTATACATACTGTTTAGAGAGCTAACGGTTGGTGAAAGTTAGTCGGTGGTTAAGATGCGAATTACAGGCTTGGAGTTATACGTCGTCACAACGTTACATGTGAAAAAGCGGAAGGATTGTTCCTTCAAGCTGGGTGGTACCGCGCTAACTAATAAGCGTCCCTGCATGATTTTTATCATGCAGGGACTTTTTGTTTTTTGGCAATTAAATCAGTACTGCCTTTTCCAATAATAAGGAGGAGACAAAAATGACAAACTCATTAATTGAAGACCTGCAATGGAGAGGACTTTTGTATCAGCAAACTGATGCAGAAGGAATGGATGAGCTTCTATCCACTGAAAAAGTATCCTTATATTGTGGAGTTGACCCAACTGCAGACAGTATGCATATTGGTCACATTGTTCCGTTATTAACACTTCGCAGATTTCAAATGCATGGTCATCGTCCAATTCTTTTAGTCGGCGGAGCTACTGGAATGATTGGTGACCCGTCTGGTCGTTCAGAAGAAAGACAACTACAAACTACCGAACAAATTGATTTAAATGTTCAAGGGATTAAAAAGCAAATGGAACGTATTTTTGATTTCCAATCTGAAAATGGAGCACAGATGGTAAACAATCGCGAATGGATTGGGCCTATGTCTGTTATCGAATTTTTAAGAGATTATGGAAAGCTTATTAATATCAATTATATGCTAGGGAAGGATTCTATTGCTTCACGCTTAGACTCAGGACTTTCCTTTACAGAGTTTGCCTATACATTAATTCAAGGAATCGATTTTAATCACTTATTCAATCATTATGGCTGCCGAGTTCAAGTCGGTGGATCAGATCAATGGGGCAATATTACGACTGGTTTAGAAATAATTCGTAAAACACATGAGGAAGAAACAAAGGCATTTGGTATTACGATTCCTTTAGTGACTAAAGCAGATGGTACTAAATTTGGTAAATCAGCTTCAGGTTCAGTATGGTTAGATGCACAAAAAACATCTCCATATGAGTTCTACCAATTTTGGATAAATACAGCCGATTCAGATGTTATTAAATACTTGAAAATTTTTACTTTCCTTGAGAGAGAGGAAATCGAAGGATTAGAAGTAACTGTACAAAATGAGCCACATTTACGTAAAGCTCAAATGACTTTAGCAGAAGAAATGACTCGCTTGATACATGGTCAAGAGGCGTTGGATCAAGCGGTGAGAATTTCTCAAGCATTGTTTAGTGGAAACCTAAAGGCGCTTACAGCGGACGAAATGAAGGATGCTTTTAAGGATGTTCCATCGGTAGAAATGACAAAGGATGAAAAAAATATAGTTGATTTCATTGTAGAAGCAACTGTATCTCCCTCTAAAAGACAAGCACGTGAAGATGTAACTAATGGTGCTATTTCTATAAATGGTGAAAAAATTACAGAAGTTGGATATGTTGTAGGGCAAGTGGACAGATTAGAAGATGAATTTATGATTATTAGAAGAGGTAAGAAAAACTATAAAATGATTAAATTTGTATAATATTTAAGTTGCTTCTCATACTAATGGGAAGCAATTTTTTTTGTTAAAAAGTAGCCTTTTATACGATTTTTATTCAACTTTTTTAAAAACATGCCAAATATTTATGTTATATAGAAAAAGTTTCATGCTTTTCATTAAAAAGGTTAAATTTTGAACGTTTTAAAAAGTTTATATAAATAGTGGACAAAATAGGTGAAAATAAGTAACTATATAGTATAGAATAAGATTTAGGAACACTTCACCTAAAATAATTAAAATAAATTCTTATTATTTTTGAATATATTAGCTTTTAAAAAAGGGGGTTAGTAAACATGGAAGCGAAAAAATATATACTAAATCATTTCGATGATTTTTTTGTTATTCTTTTTGGGAAAAATGATAAAGCTGATAAGCTAGTTATTTTAAAAGAGAAGTTTACAATCGACGCAAAAGAAGGAGATCTTTTAGAGATTTCTATTAACGAAGATAAGACAGGATATGATTTTAAAATTATTCATGAGGAAGCCGATGATAAAAGACAAAGATTATTGGACTTAATCGAGAATATGGAAAAGAACTAAAAACCTTGAAGCTGATTTAGCTTCAAGGTTTTCTTTTTGAAAATAATCTTTGGGGAAATAGATGAAAATAGTAATTTAGTTTGTTAATGGGAAATTATTAATTATTAAAGGAAAATCTGGAAAGACATCGAATAGTAAATACATAATATATAAAGGTAGGAGGACACATATTGGGAACATCGTTATTAAATGGAGTAGAGGGAATTTTTATTCCTGTGAAGAATCCAGCTGTTTCAGCACAATGGTATGAAACCGTTCTAGGATTTAAGTTAAATTATATTGAAGAAGAAGCAGCTGTCATGAAAATATCGAATAATTCACCGACTGTCGTTTGTTTAGTTAAAGTAGAAAATTATACGCCTATGAAATTTCCTTCCAATAATTTTGGAGTGGGGAAATATGTTAACTTTATACCAAAAAATATTGAGAAACTTTACGATGAGCTAAAAAACAAAGGAATTGCAGTAAAACCCCTTGGAGGTGATGAGGAAAAGAAATACTTTACGTTTTTTGATCCGGATGGTAATCCACTTGGTGCTTGTCAGTAAAAGAGGAGGACAATTAAATGTATACAACTGTAAATGATGTAGAAGTTTACTATGAAATATACGGAGAAGGCACTCCTATTTTAATGCTTCATGGATTTTCACCAGATATGGAGCTGATGAAGGGTTGCATGGAGCCGTTTTTTCAAAAAACTAGAAGATCTTATAAAAGAATATACATAGATTTACCAGGGATGGGAAAATCAAAACAATTTGCTCATCTAAATAATACAGATGATTTAATGGAAGTAGTTATTGGTTTTATAGAGAAGGAAATGCAAAATGAGCCATTTTTAATTGCAGGGGAGTCATACGGTGGCTATTTAGCTCGTGGAGTTATTGCCAAAAATAGGTTTCCTATTCTAGGTGCTTTCTTTATTTGTCCTGTTATTAATACAAACCATGATCAAAGGACACTTCCTGTTAAAAATATAGCAGAAAGAGACGAATGTTTCTTTAAAAAATTGTCTAGTAATATACAAAAAGAGTTCGAGAATAACTGTGTAGTATTAAACGAACTAACATTTAATCGATGGACTGAAGAGGTTGTTGCAGGAATGAAGCGAGGGGATGTAGCGTTTTTACAGAAAATCGCCGGTAACTATGCCTTTAGTAATTGGTTTGAAGAGCCACAATTTAATAATCCTGCTGTGTTTTTACTTGGAAGGCAGGATGACGTGGTAGGTTATCAGGATGCACTAGACTTAAAAGAAAATTTTCCTAGCGCATCCTTTGCAATTTTAAGTGGGGCTGGTCATAATTTACAAATTGAAAGGCCTGTTCTATTTAATGCTTATTTAACCGATTGGTTGAATCGTTGTGAACAAAATAAATGATCTTTTGTTACATAAGTACGCTACAGAAAGATGTGACTGACTTATATGCATGAATTATTAAAAGGTTTTATAGATGACCCATGGTGGTTAATGCCAAAAAGTATGTCGGAAAATTTAAATAAGGAGTTAACAAAAGAACTTTCGCCAAGCCACCAACTCTATGGAAAATTTGCTGTAGCAGTAGCTCGAAGAACCGATAATGATGATGTGATATTTTGGATAGATGAGCTAAATAAGTATGCGGTAATTCATTTAACGTATTCAAAAGAAACTTCAAGTGAATTCCCAATTACTACACTATACACGTTGAGTGAGCTGGAAAAACACTGTAGAAATATATCGTCCATTTATTAAAGAAAGGGCAACTTTATATTGTGAGCTATTATATATTGCTCTTTTTTATAACTTAACTAAAGAGGTTACAGCAAATTAAGGAGTTTAAGTTTAAGAATGAATAATGAATTTAATATACAAAAGCAGTTTTATAGGATCTATAAAGGATATATTACTGTATCTGAATTTGAAGAATGGCTTTATAAAACAAAAGAAATAGAAAGTATTTATGGCTCTAATTTTTACTTTAATTTACTTGATTTGAATTATAGAAAGAAATACATAAAAAATGAATTAATGAATCTTATCGAGACGAAAATTCCGTTTTATGCATTTGAACAGGAACGAATCATGTCACTCTTGGAAAGCATAATAAAAGAAAAGAATGACTTAGTAGATATTTTAGAACAATTATATGAGGATTATTGTAGTGGATACACATTTCTACGATATTTAGGTCTTACCTATATTACTGGAATTGATGCCATTCCCAAGGTAGAACATAAAGATGAATGGGATAAAAATGAATTTGACCGTAAAAGAGAACTACTTAATAGTATTAAGCCCAAGGTTATTAATGAAGCTATGCGTTTATTATCTTTTTTTCAAAAAGGTTTGATAAAGATAACGGAGGAAAATGATTATAGCGATTATCGAAGGGAGGAAGATCGAATAGAGCTTAATAATATTGAAGGGATGTTTAAAGAATAAATTTAGGACACTAGGACACTAACACAAGAATAGCTACTAAAGTGGTAAAGCTTTGTAAAAAAAACTAGACAACCAAGATTGTCTAGTTTTTTACATTTATATTCTTTTATTTATTAAAAATCTCTTCGATTTCATCTAACATAATATTAGCTGCTAAAACTCCACCTGCTGTATTCCAAATAGCATCACTTACTTCATGAACATTTCCGCTTTTAACAGCATTTAAATTTTTCCAAAGGGGATCGTTCGTCCATTCCTTTGCGGTATCTAGGGCAGCTTTATCACCTTGTGGTGCATATGTGAAGTAGAATAATACGTCCCCATCCATTTTAGGAATAACTTCTTTGCCTACTTCTATAGCTAAATTCCCAAGCTTGTTATCAGTAGTAAAAAGTTCGGTTTGCTGGGAAGCACGTTTAAATCCTAAATCTTCAAAAATTACGCCGGAGAAAGAATCAGTATAATAAATTCTAGATTGGCCAGCCATGAAGCGTACAATAGAAATTTCTTGATCAGTTTTATCCCCAAGACTCTGTTTTACTTCATCTAGATGTGCGTCAAATTGACTTAATACTTCATTTCCTTTTTCTTCAAGGTTTAACGCTTTAGCATATAATTTAAAGTTTTCTTTCCAATCGCCTCGTAATGTATCAGAAAATACAGTTGGGGCAATTGCACTTAGTTGATCGTATACAGCTTCTTGACGAACTTTGGTACCTATAATTAAATCAGGTTTTAATGCTGCTATCTTTTCTAAATTTACCTCTTGCTCTACTCCTACAACTTCTACGTCTTTCATCTCGTCACTGATGTGGTCGTACCAAGGATCTCCAAGCCAAGATTGAACAGCGCCAACTGGTTTCACTCCTAAAGAGAGCAGGGCTTCTGTGCCTTCGTTAGTAAGAATTACAATCTTTTCAGGTGTTTTTTTGAGTGTAGTACTACCCATTGCATGTTCTACTGTGTAGCTAGTGTCGTCTTGTTTTTCACCTGTTGTAGTATCTTCTTTTTGTCCACAAGCTGCTAATAGCAATAAAGAAAATATAGAAATAATAGCGAAAAAAGGTTTTATTTTATTCAATTAGCTTACCTCCTAAAGTTAAATATTAATGATAATCATTTTCAATACAAACCTTATAATAGTTCTCTTGTAAACTTATGTCAATATGAAAATGAAAATGATTCTCAAACTCATTGACACTCTATATAACATGCAATAGACTAGAGGTAAATAGTGTAAATTTACGGATAATAGAAAGGTTACTTTTATGTTATTAAAAACGAACGGACAAAGACTAGTGGGACTAATTATTGTCATTTCTATACTAGTCTTCTTAATGTGTGCAAGTGTTATTTATGGATATACACAGACATCTTGGAAAATGGTGCTAGATGCTTTTCAAAATAATAATGGTTCAAACGAACATATTGTAATTGAAACAGTTAGACTCCCAAGAGCTCTAATCGCTGCAGCTGTTGGAAGTAGCTTAGCTATTTCTGGCGTTTTAATGCAAACTCTAACGAAAAATCCGCTTGCATCGCCTGGGATTTTTGGCATTAACGCTGGAGCAGGGTTTGCAGTAGTTTTAGCAGTAACTCTTTTCTCAGTAACTAATCTTCAAGCATTCGCTTGGATTTCTTTTTCAGGAGCTGCTGTGGCAGCAATTGCAGTATATACAATCGGTTCTGCAGGAAGAGAAGGACTTACACCAATGAAGTTAACTTTAGCTGGAGCAGCTATGTCAGCTATGTTTGCTTCTTTTACCCAAGGATTTCTTGTCATTAATGAGGCTGCTTTTGAGCAGGTGTTATTTTGGTTAGCTGGATCAGTTGAAGGTAGAAAGATGGAAATTTTATTAAATGTTTTTCCATATTTACTGTTAGGTTGGATAGGATCTTTTATTATAGCTTCTAAAATGAATGTTTTATCTATGGGAGAAGATGTTGCCAAAGGTCTAGGAGTAAACACTGGATTTTTAAAAATAATAGTTGCTATTATCGTTATACTCTTAGCTGGAGGAGCTGTAGCTATCGCTGGACCAATTGGCTTTATTGGAATTGTTATTCCCCATCTAACTAGATATATCGTTGGTATCGATCATCGTTGGCTTATACCTTTTTCAGGTCTTCTAGGAGGAATTTTGTTGTTGGTTGCAGATATATTCGCCAGATATATCATCATGCCTCAAGAAGTTCCAGTAGGAGTTATGACTGCTATCATAGGGACTCCATTCTTCATTTACATTGCAAGAAAGGGGCTTAATGCACGATGAATCAATATAAAAATTTTAGAGTGTTTAAAGGAAAAGTATCCTTTCTATTAGATAAAAAAGCTATATTCATATTAATGAGTCTCCTAGTAATTACAGGAATTGTTTTTATCGTAAGCACAGGTTTAGGTGATATGAAATTAAGCCCCTTAACCGTTCTGAGTGTTTTTTTTGGTGGTGGAAGCGATTTGGAACAACTTGTAGTTCAATCCTTTCGTTTGCCTAGAATTATTGTCGCATTAATGGTGGGGATTGCTTTAGCGGTAGCTGGTGGCATCCTTCAAGGGATGATTCGAAATCCTTTGGCATCGCCTGATATTTTAGGGATAACAGGCGGTGCATCTGTGGCCGTTGTTAGTTTTTTAACTTTATTCAGTGATACAAATAATTCTCTGACAGTAAGTATTAAATGGTTACCTCTCGCAGCGTTTGTTGGCGCAGTGGTCATTGCACTACTTGTATATTTTCTTGCGTGGAAAAATGGCGTATCACCTATAAGAATAGTACTTATCGGTATAGGGATATCTGCGCTCATGCAAGCATTAACTACATTGATGATGATTATGGGACCGATTTATAGAGCAAGTCAGGCGAATATATGGATAACTGGCACAGTTTATGGTTCTAGTTGGAATAATGTTGCTATATTAGTTCCATGGACGATTATTTTTATAGCTATTGCTTTTTTTATGGTTAAAAATATAAATATTTTAGAGCTTGGAGATGACATAGCTACTGGAGTAGGGGGACGCATTCAACGCCACCGTTTCGTTCTATTATTAATAAGTACTGCTCTTGTAGGAGGGGCTGTAGCTTTTGCAGGTGGTATTGGTTTCGTCGGTTTGATGGCTCCACATATGGCAAGAAGGTTAGTAGGCTCTTCATTTGGAGCACTTTTGCCTGTATCTGCTTTAATAGGTGGAATCCTAGTCATGCTGGCTGATCTGATTGGAAGAACGATGTTTTCTCCCTTGGAAATTCCTGCAGGTGTATTTACGGCAGGAATAGGAGCACCTTATTTTATTTACTTATTGTTTAAAACTAGGAATGCTTAAATGTGAAGGAGTGTATTGAAATGAAACAAGTGATTGAGACACAAAATTTAACCCTTTCTTATGGGGAAAGTATTATTATAGATGATTTAAATCTTCAAATAGCAAAAGGGGAAATTACTGTTTTCATCGGTGGAAACGGGTGTGGGAAATCAACACTTCTTCGTTCAATTGCTCGTTTGTTAAAGCCAAAAAATGGCGCAGTATTGCTTGAAGGTAGTGCAATATCTAAAATGTCCACTAAGGATGTTGCTAAACAAATGTCTATTCTTCCACAATCGCCAATTGCGCCTGAGGGATTAACGGTTCTACAGTTAGTGAAGCAAGGAAGATATCCTTACCAAACATGGTTAAAACAATGGACAGAGGAAGATGAAGAAAAAGTAAAAAATGCTTTAAAAGCAACTGGTATTGAAGACCTCAAAGATCGACCGGTGGATTCTTTATCCGGGGGACAACGGCAAAGAGCATGGATTGCCATGACTTTAGCTCAAGATACAGATATTATCCTACTGGATGAGCCAACTACTTATCTTGATATGACACATCAAATTGAAATTCTTGATTTGCTTTATGAACTAAATGAAAACGAGAAACGAACGATTGTAATGGTACTACATGATATCAATTTGGCATGCAGATATGCGGATAATATAGTAGCGATTAAGGACCGGGAAATATATGCTCAGGGTAAACCAGAGCATATTATAAGCTGTCCTTTAGTAAAAAATGTGTTTGGTATGGATTGTCAGATTACAAAAGATCCGCTGTTTGGTACGCCATTATGTATTCCATTTGGTAAGGGAAGATGCATTCTACAGGAAGTAGAAGTCTAATCGGATCTGAGTCTCGATATCGATAAACTTCAGAACAATGTTTTCTTATCTTTTTATATGAAACATTTGACTCCCTAAAACTAAAGATAACAACTAACGTTGACTTCCTTACTTCTTCCCTCCCGTGGAAACTTACAGGTATAGCTGGGAGGTTGTTTAGCAGTCCAAGGGTAAGGTTACTGTTGATATAACTATTTATCGGTGAATTCGTTAGAAATTGGTGAAGTCTGACCATTCGATATTGGAGCATTAGACATATCTTCAGCTACAGGGAGTCTTTCAATTTTAGTTTTAGGTAGACTAGATTTCTCGTCTACAGTATTGTTTTTAACAAAGCAAGTTTAAGTTTGGATGGAGTTTCATACTTAAGAACTCTAAACTCTTCCCCTTTATATAAAGGCCTATTACTGTGTCTCAGTATGCCTTCATTATCCTTCTGATAAAGCTGTGTTGTACATAACACAGTCACTTTACCAATTTGTCCATTTCGTAATTCAGTTTTTCCCCACATCACTTTTGTTGATGCTTCTGCTAATGTCGCAGTTGTTATTAACAAAGCTGGAAATATTAAAGCAGCTATTATTAGATTTTTCATAAGTATTCACTTACTTCTAAGATAAATCAATAATTATATCGGTATAATATGTTAATTTTGTTACTAAAAATAAATAGTGTAACCAACACTTCATGTAAAACCTCTTCATGACATGTGTCATCTTATACTCCTGACTGTTGTGAATGTTAGTGACTGTCGTTTTTCTTTATATTTTATCTAGGGGCATGAGCTCATACTTAAAATGAAAGAGGGATTTCTGATGACAAGTGAAAGACTGCGCTTAATCGATATTCTCCGAGGCTTTGCAGTGCTTGGAACGCTGGGAACTAATATTTGGATTTTTGCTTATTTGGGAGACCTATCTTATATAACGACTGCTAACTTTACCGAATGGTGGGTATTAGAGGACTTTTTACGAATGGTAGTGCTCTTTATTGTTAATGGGAAACTTCTCGGATTACTTACGATTATGTTTGGAGTAGGATTAGAGATGAAATATCAGCAGGCAATCAGGAAGGGTAATGCCTGGCCTGGTGTATATATATGGACTTTATTGTTTTTACTCTTAGAAGGGTTTATTCATTTTACTCTAGTAATGGAATATGACATTTTGATGAGCTATGCCGTAACTGGATTAATCGTTGCTCTTGTTCTAAAAAGAGGAGATACCTTTATAAAAAAAATAATGATTGGAGTTGGTAGTTTTCATGCGATAATTGTTCTATTGATCTTAGTGGGAGCACTAGTAGGGGTCGTAAACATGTCCTTAGGTTCATATGAAGGAGCTGCACTCTATGAAAGTGGTACATGGCTAAAACAGGTTGAAAATCGTTTATTTAATTTTGTTTATTATAGATTAGAAGCTATTTTGATAGTACCGATGAACATATGCTTGTTTTTGTTAGGAGTATTCCTTATGCGTTCAGGAGTATTTTCAAAAACAGAGAAGGGCAAAAGTCAGCGTAAAAAACTGTTTCAAATAGGGATGTATATAGGTGTTCCGTTAAATCTTCTTATTTTTATACCAGGAGGAGCATTTGATTTACCTGTTCGTTATTTATTCGCACCAATTATGTCTCTTGGCTATATAGGATTATTTGGTATATTAATAGAATATAGAAAGTTTGAGTGGCTTTGGTCTCGATTTGAAGAGGTTGGGAAAATGTCACTAAGCTGCTATGTATCACAGAATCTCATAGCTTCTATTGTATTTTATGGCTGGGGTCTAGGATTAGGCGGGAAATTAGGAAGTTTATCTATCATTACAATTTGGCTCAGTATTACTCTATTTCAATTTCTATTTGCCTATTTTTGTATAAGGAAGCTACACACTGGACCGTTAGAGTGGATGAGAAGAAAAGCGGTAGCGATAGTCTCTAAATAACTTAAATAATTGAGGTGATCAATATAAAATTTTATCCAAAGGATCAAGCTGCCAAATACTTGATCATAGATGTGGCCTCAATAGTTTTTCTTTTTACCGTAGTAATGCTATCTGATTCATACTTGCATAACGGGGTGAAGCTAATCCTTCTCCTATCGATTATTTGTTCCTATTATATTGCATTGTGGAATAAGGATTGGCGCCTTCTATGTGCTGTGCTAGCAGGTTACTTCCTCCTTATAATATTAAGCCTTTACGAAGGCTCAGTAATTATTACTTTTGGTTTTTTGTTTGCAGATTTGTTAGGGAGAGCTAAGTCTAAACTTCACATAGGGCTTGGAATAGTAGGAGTTGCCTCCCTGTTTCTTCTTATTCTCTGGAAGGAGCAGCTCAGTGGTATAGATTTCGCTGTATTAGTGGCATTCATGATTATTCAGCTTGCCTTGCCAATACTTCGATATTTTCTTTTAAAAACAACGAATCTACAAACAAAATTAAATGAAGTAAATAAACAACTCGTTCAACAAGAAGAAAGGCAACGAATTGCAAGAGATCTTCATGATACAATCGGCCATACTTTGACGATGATCAAGCTGAAGACTGAGCTTGCTTCGAAATTAGTAGAGCCGGAACAAACCAAGGTAAAGGGAGAGCTAAACGACATCTTAGCAACAACAAGGACTGCTATGAAGCAAGTGAGAGAATTAGTGACGGATATGAAATTTGTATCTCTAGAAAGTGAGCTAGAACATACACAGGAATTGCTAAAATCCGCTGGTATTATCGTTCACTATAATAATAATTTCCAGCAGTTGTTATCGAGTGTAGAAGAAACTATGATATCTCTTTGTTTAAGAGAAGCGACAACTAATATTCTTAGACATAGTCAAGCGAAACGTTGTGAGATACATACAAGCATAAATGATAGGTTATTCTGCGTACACATAAAGGACGATGGAATAGGAATAGAGATGAAGAAATTTGGCAATGGTCTAGTATCGATGAAGGAACGTATGAATTCTTTACAGGGGGACGTGTTTATAGATGGTGCTCCCTCGGGAGGCACTTTGGTAACGATCACATTACCTATTCATTTGTAAGGGGGATACATAGTGATAAGAGTGGTAATTGCAGAGGATCAAAAAATGCTCCTAGGAGCCTTTTCTTCATTAATAGCATTTGAAACTGATATAGAGGTCGTTGGAGAAGCTCAAGATGGTCAGAAAGCCTGGGAATTGATCGTGGAGAAAATACCTGATGTATGTATTTTGGATATTGAAATGCCACATATGACAGGTCTGGAGCTTGCGCGAAAAATTAAAGAGGAACAAATTCCGAGCAAAGTAATGATTGTGACAACTTTTTCACGAGTTGGATATTTGCAAAAAGCTATTGATAGTGATGTTACAGGATATCTATTGAAGGATGAGCCAATCGATTATTTAATAGATTCAATCCGGAAGGTGGCAGCTGGTGAGAAAGTTGTGAGCAGAGACTTAGCTGCTACACTTTTCATGAAAGTAGAGAATCCGCTTAATGATCGAGAAAGAGACGTATTACGCCTTGTAAGAGAAGGTCTAACTACATCAGAAATCACGAGGAGATTATTTTTAACAAAGGGCACCGTCCGTAATTATTTGTCCTCCTCTATCCAAAAGCTACAGGTGGAAAGCAGGCAGCAGGCTGTTAACAAAGCAAATGAAAACGGGTGGCTTGAATGAAAGACCCCTTTCTTTTTATAGTTTATAGTATATACAAATGTGGTAGAGGAATAATGGCATAAAACATAGTTTTGTAAATATGATAATTTAAAAGGGGATGGGAAAGTGAATTATGAAGTGTTGAAGGATGCAGAGGAATTTTACTTCGAGGGAAATCACGTTGGAGTTTTAGTTATTCATGGCTTTACAGGTACAACTCAAAGTATGCGTTTTTTAGGAGAAAGGTTTGCGGAAGCTGGCTTTACTGTTGTTGGACCAAGGCTCACTGGCCATGGTACGGCTCCTGAGGATATGGAACAAGCAAGCTATGAGGATTGGATAAAAGATGTGGAAAGAGGATTGAACAAGCTGAAAGAAACTTGTACTGATATCTTTGTTTGTGGATTATCTATGGGTGGTACTCTTACATTATACCTGGCAGAAAATCACAAGGAAATCAAAGGGATTATGCCTGTTAATGCTGCAATCTATATGCCGGAAATGATAGAAAATTATGAAGTCCTTTCAAAAGAGGAAACTAGGTTTGTTGATGGAATTGGGTCGGATATTAAGCAAGAGGGAATACAAGAACTAGCGTATTCGAAGACACCAGTGAAGTCAATGTCTGATATCATTTTGCTGTCTAGATTAGTAAGAGATAATCTTTCTAAAATTACAGCACCAGCTTTGATATTTAAGTCTACAGTAGATCATGTCGTGCCACCTGAAAACTCGCATCAAATATTCGAGGCAATATCCTCTGTTGGAAAAGAAATAGTGGAATTAGAAAATAGCTATCATGTTGCTACGCTTGATACTGATAAAGAGCTGATAGCAGATAGAAGCATACAGTTTATAAATGCACGAATATAAAGATGAACGTCTCGGAACCACTGGTTTCGAGGCTTTTTTTGAAATACAATCGTCCCATTAATCTCCGTCATTAAACTTTATTGCAGTTGGAGGAAGGTGACGTCCAAGTAAAAGTCATAAGATAATATAAAAAGGAGAATGGTCGCAACGTGAATAACGACCATCTCTCTAAAGTTTTCAGGTAATGAACTGTTCCAAATCGTATCATAAAAGTAGAGAATTAGTACCTATACGCAATGTTGCTTATTCACTTGGATAGGTTGTTCTCATGCATTTACCAAGAGGAATTGCTCTAAATCTTTTTCAAGGATAAATACCTCGATTCTTTCACCAGTCTTAGTGCTTATATCCGAATGAGAGGAAAGAACCTTGCAGCCAGTATACTCTTCTACAATTTTTTCATATTCCTTACTATACTGTTCGCGAAGTAATGTACGCATTTGTTTGACAAGACGTCTTCCAGTAGTATGATTGACGAGGTGTTTTTCCTCTACTGTTAGAACTCCTTTAAAACGGGTGATTAACATATCATTAATAATATATGTTTTAGCCTCTTGAGGTCCCTTTCCAATCAAATCAAGCTGTAGCTTAATGAATGCTGAACTGATATCAGCCTCTAGTTTCTTTTTTGACATAATGCCTCCAAATGGAATTGTAAGATTTAATATCTAACTAAAAGAGAATAAGTATCTCAGTTATTAAACTTGAAAAAATCTCTGCTAATTCCACAAAATTTATTAATTTTAATATAGCTTAAGAGATAGCTTCAGTTTTTTTGTCGGGCTATTTAAAATAGTAAAAAGTGAAAATATTAACAGTTTAGCCTTTTCATAGTTGGAAGTAAGTGTTTCTTTCAGGTCTTCTAAGAACTTTCTATTCACCTTCTCTCTCCAACAACGCTTACGGGGTTAGCTGTCGGATTCGGATGGTCAGAGTCACCCTACCCATTGAAAGGATTCACCCCAGTTTTAGATAATAGCAGGTGGTTCCCCCGATTCAATAATGAATTCAGCGATTTAGGTTGAAATTGAACCTATCATACTACTTGGAAAAATTTCTGTAAAGAGGATAAATAAGTTAAGAAAATTTTTTAATCCTCTTTATCGAACTGATATTTTCCTAAAGCCATACACTAAACCAATTTACTGTTGAGATAGCAATGATATGAGTTGTTAAACTAGATTAAACTTTTTTATTTTTGAAAAGAATAATATAAATAGTACTTAAGGATTATTTACTTCGGAAAAATAACGTCGTAAAATCCAAACATAACCAATTTGAATATCGGTCTAATCCTGAGCAATCAGGAACGGAGGAACCAATTTTTTGGGGTTAATTCTACAAGTTGTAGAAAGGATGAGATACTCTTTCGCCATCCTACCCGTCAGCTAACTTCGTCGGCTAAAGCGAAGGAGGTCAATGAGACCACCTTATTAATTCACGGGGCTTTTTTGTAGGATTTTAAAGCAGAAAAGCAGCTTGATAAATAGTAGGTCTTTTTATAATGCCTATAATAACTGAAAAGGTTTCATGGAAGACAGAACGCAGAGAGGGCTTTTTGCTTGCTAGGCGCTAAGTAGACCAGTGATACTTTTTCTCCATTAAAAATGTATACTGCTGCAAACTTTTCTAAGTCAGAATATGTGATTGTACTTCACTATTTTGTCTGAAGAATATTTGCACAGTAGCATGTCGGGGAAAAAGTAGTCATTGGTTTTTTTTTGTCTTTATTTTTCGACAATGGCATTATATCTAAAGGAAATTTCTTGATTCCGTTAAGGGGGAAATTTAAAGATGTGATTTTTAAGAAGGTTAGTTAAAGGATGGGCTACAAGCAATTATAGAAAGGAAGAATTATATGGATGTCGTATCTATTTTGCTAATAATATTCTCATTTTCTCTTTTTTTTGGATTTACAGCATTTTGCAACAAAGTAATTGAAGAGAAAGGAAGGGAAAAGCGATGATTATTTTACTTGTTTTTTCTATTGCAACTTCAATTTATTTGCTGGATGCATTGATTCGTCCTGAGAGATATTAAATTTTCAAGTATATGGAGGTAATGAAATGGATTTATTTCAAATCGCATTAGTCTTGGCTATTGCGTTATTAATCGCAATACCGATGGGTAAATATATTGCTTTAAGCTTTTCACTTGAAAGAACAAGACTGGATCGAGTGTTCAATCCTATAGAAAACTTTATATATAAATTATCTGGTATTAGTCAATCACATATGAATTGGAAGCAATACGCAACAGCTTTACTTATTAGTAACTTTGTAATGTTTGGTCTCTGTTACTTGATTGTGAGGCTACAGGGGATTCTGCCCTTTAACCCAAGTGAAATAGAGGGGATGGAAGCATTATTATCATTCAATACGATTTCTAGTTTTCTAACAAATACTAATCTGCAGCACTATAGTGGTGAAAGTGGGCTATCATACTTTTCTCAAATGACAGTGATTACTTTCTTAATGATGACGACACCGGCAACAGGTCTTGCCCTATGTATCGCGTTCATCAGAGGAATTTCAGGTCATAAGAGCTTAGGAAACTTTTACGTGGATTTAGTTCGTTCGCTTACCCGTATTTTCATACCAAGTGCAATAGTAGTAGGTCTCTTATTGGTAGGCCAAGGAGTTCCACAAACCTTGGATCCAACTGCAATTGCAACAACTCTTGAAGGGGGACAACAGCAAATATCTCGAGGACCAGTTGCATCCTTAGAATCTATTAAACATTTGGGAACTAATGGTGGCGGATTCTTTGGTGTTAACGCTGCTCACCCATTTGAAAATCCGACACCATTTTCAAATGTAATACACATGCTTTCGATGTTATTAATACCTATGGCGATTCCTTTTACCTTTGGATATATGACAAAAAAACGGAAGCTAAGCTGGATGCTTACTGGTGCTATGAGTATTATTTTCTTAGCAATGCTAGTAACAATTTATGTTCAAGAGTCTAATGGAAACCAAGATTTAGCTAATATAGGTCTGTCGCAAGATGCAGGAAGTATGGAAGGTAAAGAAGTCAGATTTGGAATTGCCCAAAGTGTTTTATTTACAACTGTAACAACAGCTGCCACTACAGGGTCTGTAAATAATATGCATGATACATTAACGCCTCTCGGTGGCTTTGTGCCACTAGTGTTAATGATGTTAAACAATATCTTCGGGGGAGATGGAGTGGGCTTTGTAAACATTATTATGTATGCAATTTTAGCTGTCTTTATTGCTGGTTTAATGGTAGGCAGGACTCCAGAATTTTTGGGAAGAAAGATTGATGCAAAAGAAATGAAACTAATTGCAATTACCATTCTTATTCATCCTTTAATCATTCTAGTCCCATCTGCGATTGCGCTAACAACTGAAATGGGCAATTCAGCGATCTCGAATGCTAGTTTTCATGGAATATCTCAAGTGATATATGAATTTACATCATCTGCAGCAAACAACGGATCGGGTTTTGAAGGTTTAGGAGATAACACAGATTTTTGGAATATCTCAACAGGTTTGGTAATGTTATTCGGTCGCTACTTTTCTATGATTGCTATGCTTGCTGTTGCTGCGTCTCTAATGGTTAAAAAGCCTGTGCCTGAAACAATAGGAACTATTAGGACTGACAATAGCACGTTTTTAGTTTTCCTAATAGCTACTGTATTGGTTGTTGGAGCATTAACATTCTTCCCAGTACTAGCATTAGGACCAATTGCCGAAGCTCTAACCATGTGAAATTGAAATGAAAAAAGAGATTAAAGGAGTATCATTATGAATTCAGAACGGAACACGGCGCTCACAAACGAGATGATTAAACTGGCTTTTGTCGAATCACTTAGAAAGTTGAATCCAAAAACAATGAGGAAAAACCCTGTCATGTTTGTTGTAGAGATAGGATTTTTAGTGACAATAATAATGACGTTCTTTCCATCTTTCTTTGGAGCAGAATCAGATTTTTATTATAACGGATTTGTAAGTATTATATTGCTTATTACAATTTTATTTGCAAACTTTGCGGAAAGTATAGCGGAGGGGAGAGGTAAGGCACAAGCCGAAAGTCTAAAGAAAACCCAAAAAGATTTACAAGCAAGAGTTTTGTTAGAAGACGGAAGCTATAGTTATGTCTGCTCTAAGGATTTAAAAAAAGGAGACATAATTTTTGTAGAAGCTGGTGAGTTGATTCCAAGTGATGGGGAAGTTATAAAGGGTTTAGCATCTGTCGATGAGTCAGCTATTACAGGTGAATCAGCTACCATTATTAAAGAGTCTGGAGGAGATTTTAGTTCTGTTACTGGAGGAACTAAGGTTATTAGTGATCAACTTACAATACGCATAACCTCTAATCCAGGTGAATCATTTCTAGACCGAATGATTAGTTTAGTAGAAGGTGCTAAGCGACAAAAAACTCCTAATGAAATTGCTCTTAATATAATTTTGGTGAGCTTAACATTAATATTTTTAATCGTTTGTGTTACCTTAGTGCCTATCTCAGGCTATGTAGGGGTTACTATTCCAATCGCTACTTTGGTAGCGTTGCTTGTTTGTTTAATTCCTACCACGATAGGTGGACTCTTGTCTGCAATAGGGATTGCAGGAATGGATCGGGTAACTAAATTCAATGTGATAGCTAAATCAGGAAAAGCGGTGGAAGCTGCTGGGGACATTAATACAATTATTTTGGATAAAACCGGAACAATTACTTATGGGAATAGAATGGCTTCCGAATTTATAACCGTTGAAGATGTTAGATCAGTTGAACTAACAAAAGCGGCATTGCTTAGCTCTTTATATGATGAGACACCTGAAGGACGTTCGATTGTTGAACTAACTAAAGAATTGGGTCTTATCGAGATAGAGCAAAATATGAAAGAATCTTTCGGGGTTGAATTTAATGCACAAGCTCGAATGAGCGGAACAGACTTTCAAAATGGACTTAAAGTACGTAAAGGTGCTGTAGATGCAGTAAAAGAATATGTAATCATGCAAGGTGGCGTTATTCCATCTGATTTAGATGATAAAACAAAATTGATAGCATCCAAAGGTGGAACACCACTTGCTGTAGTAGTAGACAATAAAATAATGGGTTTAATATACCTAAAGGATACTGTTAAGGTTGGATTGAAGGAGCGCTTTGATCAACTACGAAAAATGGGGATTAAAACAATTATGTGTACAGGAGATAACCCATTGACTGCTGCAACCATAGCTAAAGAGGCTGGAGTTGATGAATTTATCGCAGAGGCAAAGCCTGAAGATAAAATTGCTGTTATAAAACGGGAACAAGCAGAAGGGAAGCTTGTAGCAATGACTGGAGACGGAACAAATGACGCGCCGGCACTAGCACAAGCGGATGTAGGAATGGCTATGAATAGCGGTACTATAGCTGCTAAAGATGCTGCTAATATGGTGGACTTAGATTCAGATCCTACCAAAATAATTGAAATTGTAGGTATTGGTAAGCAATTATTAATGACTAGGGGGGCACTGACGACATTCAGTATAGCTAATGATATCGCGAAATACTTCGCAATTATCCCTGCTATGTTTATGTTAACTATCCCTCAAATGAGTACTCTTAACATTATGAATTTAGCTACACCACAAAGTGCCATTCTGTCAGCATTAATTTTTAATGCAGTAATCATTCCGCTACTCATACCACTAGCAATGAGAGGTGTAAAATATTTGCCGATGAAATCTACAAAACTCTTAAGTCGTAACTTATTGATATATGGAATGGGAGGAGTCATTACTCCATTTATTGGAGTTAAGCTAATCGATATATTGTTAGTTTCTATTAATCTTGTTTAAGTAATATAAAAGAAAGGTGATATAAATGTTAAAAAATTTACGTATTAGTATTATGCTACTCTTAATATGTGGATTGGCATATCCTTTAGTAATGACTGGAATTTCACAATTATTAATGCCCGAGAAGGCTGCAGGAAGTATCATTACTAATGCAGAGGGTAATATTATTGGATCTGAACTGATAGGCCAAAAATTTACTGAACCACATTATTTTAATGGGCGAGTATCATCTATAGAATATAATGCTTCCGGATCGGGCTCTATGAATTATGCACCAACAAATAAAGATATGGTTGAACGAACGAAAACCGATTTAAAACTGTTTTTAAAGAACAATCCCGAAGTAAGACAAGAAGATATTCCCAATGATCTATTAACTAACTCTGGCTCGGGACTTGACCAACATATAACCAAGCTTGCTGCACAAATTCAAGTACCTAGAATTGCACAAGAGCGTGGATTAAGTGAAGCTAAACTAATGAATTTAATAGAAGATAATACAGAAAGTCGTCAATTTAATTTTATTGGTGAGCAGAGAATAAATGTCTTGAAATTGAATATTGCACTAGATCAATTGTAAGCATAAGGATAGAATTATGACTTCTTTTCTAAGATGAAGGAGGCAACCTTTAGGAAGCGAAATTTTAATTGGCTTACTTGAAACCCATTGGCGTAAAGAAACAATAGAGCAGTGGAGGAACTAGTAGAGGGCCCTGTAGAAAGGTTCCTTCAGAGTGGCATTTCGATGTGTTAGTTGTAGCAGAACAAAAGCATGCCAAGATAACATAGATACTATCAAAGCTTGGAACTAGTAATGACCTCATTTTAGGTATAAAAATCCATTTATTGGACAATAATTTATCTAAACTGGAGGGGAACTATAAATGCTTTTAGATGAAAAAGAAATCTACTGCTACAGTTGCCGTAGAAAAACCTTATTTACTTGTAGGGATCTGAATAATAATAAAGGTGTAGATAGCCATTGCAGCGAGTGTATAAATTTTTGGTTTGAATGGCAAAACAAAGCGGTAGAGCGAGAAATGAAAAAATGGTTAGATTATAATGAAGGAGTTTTACTTAAGGAGTTTAGCAAAGAGTCAAATTTTTATAGCTAACAAGTAGCAATATAAAATGTAGGTAATAAATAAACTGATAGTCGTACTTAACTATACTATTGACTTCCTAACAACAAAGCATATCCAAGATTTTTCTTAGATATGCTTTTTTTATGCTTGTTAACCCTTTTTTATTCAATGATTTAATAGTAGCAAAAGATTCATAAAATCAAGATTAAAGTGCGTAATTAACCAAGTCAAAGTAGTTATTCCTTTCTCATCTATTTTTTTGCATAAAAAACTCGCCCCTAAATAGGAACGAGTTTGTACTAATGTTATTCTCATTATTTGATTAAGCCATCTTTCATCGTAATGATATGATCAGCATATGCAAGCATTTCCTCGTCATGAGTCACCATCAAGGTTGTAATATTAAGTGTTTTAGTTAAATTGCGAATTAGCTCCATAACATCTTTTGAGCGTTTTGAATCCAAGCTGGCAGTTGGTTCGTCTGCAAAAAGTATTTTGGGTTTATGAATGATGGCACGGGCAATCGCTACCCTTTGTCTCTCCCCACCAGACAAAGATGCTGGGTAGGCATTTTTTCGGTGTTCCATATCAATCAGTTTTAAAATATGGGCAATTTCTTTTTTTTGTTGTTCTTTTTTTAATTTTGATTCCGACACCTCGAGCATTAGAATCAACTGTTCTTCTACTGTAAGGAAAGGTACAAGATGCGCAGACTGAAAGACAAAGCCAAACTCACTAGCCCGGACTTTTCGTATTTGTTCTTGGTCCATGTCTGTCATGTTGTTTCCATTGAACATAATTTGGCCGTCCGATGCCGGTTGGAGCCCTGCTGCAATTGTCAGTAGAGTACTTTTACCAGAACCTGAGGCCCCTACTAGCGCAGTAATCTCGCCTTGTTGAAGAGAAAGGTCGATTCCCTTTAATATTTCTTCTACTACTTCGCCATTTGTAAATTTTTTTCTCACATCATTTATTGTGAAAATTGCCATATTAAACCTCTCCTTGTTGAATCGCTTGCAGCGGTTCGACTTTTTTTATTTGGATACCTGAAAGTGTTGCACCAACAAATCCAATAATGAGGAAAACGATAGACAATTGGACCGTAGTGGCAGCAGTTAAACTAAAAGGCATTCCTTCAGGTGCGATGTAGTTAAAACTCTGGCTAAGTGCAATTGACAGTCCGAGGGCAATGACTGTGATGAAGAGCATCTGAGCCCACATCATTTTAAACAGTGTACTCGTCTTTACACCGATTGCTTTTAAGATCCCATACAATCCGATTTTTTGTACATTCATCATATAGAAGAAGATGGCGAACAACAGCCCGCTGATGACGACTAAAAACCAGACAATCATGTTAAGTGACAATTGTTCCGCACTGTAACTGGGAATAGTATTGAGGAATTCGGTGTTTGAAAAAGATTGTAGCCCTTCGATTGCTAGTAAACTCTCTTCACCAGGTATAAAAATCAATTGCATTTCATTTACCCGATACATCTCTTTGTAGTTTTCCATATTGATAAATGCGACAGGAGCGTGACTGTACTTTTGTTGATCTACAAATCCTTTAACAATGAATTCGCCACTGAATTGGTTGTTGGTCAGTGTATCACCGACTTTTAATCCCTCTTCCTCCAGAGAGCGATCCAGGACAATTTCGCCTTCTTTGACGTTTTCAAACAACTTCGATTCAGTTGATGTGACAAATGCTACACTGCGTTGCTTGTCTTTTTCATCATTCAAAAACCCCATTTGAATGGATAATGCAGCAGCCTCTTCTTTTTCACTTAAAACAGTATCTTGGACACTGGTATCTATCAGCGAAAGATTATAGGTTTCTTCCGCGTCTGTATTCATATAAAATTGTCCATCCGGCAACTCTTTAATCAGAGCTGCGTTGTCTTGGGACAAACCATTAGCGAGACCAGAAATAATGAAGGTCAACAAACTGACCAGAAACACAATCGAACCCAAAATCATAAATCTTATTTTATTTTTTTTAATTTCTTTCCATGCAATGTTCATTTGAATGCCTCCGATTTTGTTTATAGTCTCAGTTTATATCCGTTAGATGAATGGAAGATGAACAAGAGATTACAGTTCGAGATGGAAGTCCCAAAATAACGTTTCACATTTTGAACCCAAAGAAATAAGTAGAAGCCAATCACCCTGTTCCGCGGTGAATGGCTTCTACTTATTTCTCATCTTTTTAGCATATCCAGAACGTTGTCAGCAACATCAAAAGCACAGATTAAACGGAACACTGCAAAGCAAAAAACTCCATTACATTTGTTATTTCAACATTCATTTATAAAAGAGGCAGTTTTATTTGTACTGTCGTGCCTATATTAGGAGTACTTTTTATTTCAACAGTCCCTTTATGCAATTCGACAATCTCTTTTACAATAGCCAATCCTAAACCAGATCCTTTCAATGAACGTATTCGTGCATGATCCGCCCGATAAAAGCGATCAAATGCACGACTGGCTTCTTCAGCTGTCATACCGATCCCTTCATCCAAAACTTCTAACACCATATTAGTAGAAGTAACGCTTAGTTGGACTTCAATGGAATCTCCAGGCTCACTATATTTAATTGCATTGGTCAACAGATTCTCCCAAACAGTTCGAAGGAGTACTGCGTTTCCTTTCACTTTAACAGCTACCAATTTAGCTGAAATTCCAATCTCTTTTTCATCAAATGCGTACCGCAAATGAGACAGTATGTCGCGTATCTGTTGGTCAATGAAAATCTCCTCTACTAAATCTGTCGCTTCTACATCAAATGACGCTAAAGTGAGTAATTGTTTAGTTAAAAGAGATAGGCGAGTCGTTTCTTCTTGGATAATGGCAGCGTATTGTTTTTTTTCCTCCTCGCTGCTTTCTTTCTTTTGAAGAAGAGACAAATAACTTTGTATTGTATGAAGCGGTGATTGTATATCATGGGACACATTGTGAACGAATTCTTTACGTTTTAAGGTGGATTGTTCAATACTATTACGCATCTTGATAAATTGATCGGCCAAACGGCCAATCTCATCTTTTCGATCAATGGAAAGAGGTACGTCAAAGGTTTCCGTACCCATTTTTTCTGTCGCTTCCGTTAATTTCGTAATCGGTTGAATCAATAAGCGTGCGACCAGTAGCATTCCGATAAAACTCAATAAAATGATACCTGCTGCCATTCCACCAAATAATAAGTGAAGTTCTTGGAAAAGAAGCTTAATATTCGGCCGTAGGAAGAGTGCGTGGTTTTCACCATTAAGTTCCAGAGGAACACCCACTGTATTTTCTAGCTCGTTGGCAAAAAAACCGGTAACGAAGGTTTCTCGCGGAAAATCTCGTATACCATTAAAAACTTCCCCGTCCAGAACTTGTTGAACGTTCTCATCATCAATAGATTCGTCCCGGAACTTTCCGCCAAAGCGATTTACAGTCTTTCCATCTGTGACATACAGCTGATAACCGGCATCTCCTAGCAAACTAAAAGCATTTTCAATTTGATCTGAGGGGAGGTTATCCATGAATTCGATAATAGATGTGGCAACGTCCAGATTTTTGTCGTTATTTTCTTCTTTTAAATATTGATGATAATAGGTGTTCATCGCGAAAAAGGAGACAACGCTGCTGAAGAGCATTGTTGCAAAGGTGAACCAAATAAATTTGACATAAAGGCTCATGTGTTCACCTCAAGTTTATAGCCTACTCCTCTTACAGTTATGATCCGAACATCTGGAGCGAAACGCTCTAAACGTTGGCGTAGACGTTTAATATGAACATTCACCGTCTGTTCATTGCCTTGAAAGTCAATTCCCCATATTAGTTCTATTATTAAATCTCGACTCAGCACTTGTCTAGGTCTCGAGGCAAGAAGTGTCAGCAATTCAAATTCTTTAAGGGGAATGAGCAATATTCCTTGTTGCGAGCTTACTTCGTAGCTTTTGAAATCAATGGTCAAGGAACCGATAGTCAACGTGTCATTCTCGGGATAATTATATCTTCGCAAAATAGCCTTAACCCGGTATAACAACTCCTTAGACTCGAAAGGTTTAACTAGATAATCGTCAGAGCCGGCTAAGAATCCACGCTCTTTGTCTTCAATATGATGTCGAGCAGTAAGCAGGATGACTGGAAGATCATAATCTTTACGCAATATTTTTGTAAGTTCAAACCCATCCATACCTGGCATCATTACATCAACTACTGCTAAATCCATTGCCTTAGAATTTAAGCACATTAAAGCTTGTTCGCCTGAAGTCGCTTCAATTACTTCATAGCCATTTTGTCGAAGTTCGGCTGAAACAAAATTCAGCATATGTATATCGTCATCTACTGCAAGTATGCGAATCACTTAAATCCTCCTTCCAATGCATTGTAAAATAACAATAATTAGACTATAAGGCTTAATAAACGAAGAAGCAATTAATGAGAAGAAAAAGGAAAAAGTAATTTATAGAGGCGCCTAAAGAAGATTATTAATGTTTCAATTGGTTTCACGGAGGCCTAGTTTAGGAAGTAGGGTAAAAGGGAGGATTACTTTCTATTACTTGTTTTATCTTTCATTATAGACAAAATAAAAAAGCCTCCAAACCCTGTATTAACAAGGTTATGAAGGCTTTTATCATTACTCTTTGCAGAGCAATAAGATTAACGAGAGTAGAACTCAACGATAAGAGCTTCGTTGATTTCAGCTGATAATTCGCTGCGTTCTGGAAGGCGAACGAAAGTACCAACTTTGTTGTCTGCGTCAAATGTAAGGTATTCTGGTACGAAGTTGTTTACTTCGATTGATTCGTTTACAACGTCCAAGTTTTGAGATTTTTCACGAAGTGAAATTTCTTGACCTGGTTTTAAGCGGTAAGAAGGAATATCAACACGTTTACCATCAACCATAACATGACCGTGGTTAACTAATTGACGAGCTCCACGACGAGTGCGAGCAAGACCTAAACGGTATACAATGTTATCAAGGCGAGTTTCAAGAAGAATCATGAAGTTTTCACCATGTTTACCTTGCATTTTACCAGCTTTATCAAACAAAGTACGGAATTGACGTTCGTTTACACCGTAAGTGTGACGAAGTTTTTGTTTTTCTTGTAATTGAAGACCGTACTCAGTTAATTTTTTACGTTGGTTAGGACCGTGTTGTCCTGGTGCGTATGGGCGTTTTTCTAATTCTTTACCAGTGCCACTTAGTGAGATACCAAGACGACGTGATAATTTCCATGCTGGACCTGTATAGCGAGCCATGAAAGACTCCTCCTTTGTATTGGTTTTATTTTGTTGTAAAATAAGAACCAGATGCATTCAGAAAAGCAGCCATTTCGTTTTCATGTATCATCGCCCTAGCAGCCGAGGGTTACGGGATACACCATCTATATACATAGAGGAACAAAATGAACAATCTAATCCATACAACTGCTGCATTTATTTTACACAAAGATTATTGTATCTTGCAGGAAACAGAAAGTCAATCATATTCGTTTGAACTCATCATATTTAAATTGTTTTTGGAGATAGAATATATTGACAATCAGGTAGTTTTATAGTCAAATTGAATTATAAGTGTTTTGGGCTAAAAGTATCATGTTTTCTCTTAGAAAGCTGAGAGGTGTATAAATGGACAATCAAATAGACTTAACGAAGTTTAAAGGTAAAGTGTTTGACATATGGACAGAATTTGCGTTTAGCCATGAGTCTAGTGCTAAATGGTTCGAGGATTTTAAAATTTTATTAGCCGAATTTTTTGATGTGAAGTATGCCGGCTATTATATACAAGATGCACATACATTTATTCAATTGAAATGGAATCATTCACTCTCCAAGAAAAGAGAAGCCATTAGATGGCATGAGATAGAGGGTTTTTTCTACGAAAAAGATTTTGCAGAAATTCCTTTTATAAGAAAAGAGGAAAAACTGAACAGAGAGGTTTCTATTCTCTTAAGAGATGAAGAAAACGTTATACTCGGAATGCTTATGATGGACCTAACTGAAAAATGGGAGAGATTTTCTCAAACACCAGATGTAAATGAATTTATTGCCATTGTAAGTAAACTAATCAAGGTTATTCGAAAGTCAGTTTATCTCACTCAACAAGAGCACCAATATCGAAATCTATTTAATGTTACAAAGATGTTCCACTCGACTCTAGAAATTGACCAAATTTTACAAGGGACATTATTTGCCATTCATGATGCGTTTCCTGACTTTGGCACGACTCTAATACTATCGAATGATCAAGATCGTAAAACTTCTGTTCCTTATAAGTTGTTTGATTATACAGCGGAAAGACCTGCTACAGTAGAAGCATATGTGTCAGGGGAGATAACTTCCGATTTAGTAGAAGACCTAGAAATGAGACAGCTAAACGTACCGATTAAAGGAAAGCAGGGGAACTATGGGATTTTACAAGTTTCCACCCCTCTAGATTATTTGTTTTCTTATAGACAGAAGGAGTTTATCACGATGCTTGCTGCCACGGCGGGAAATGCATTGGAAAATGCGAAGTTATTTATCCAATCTCACCGTCTAGTAGGTGACTTACAATTAATAAATGAAACTACGCATAAGTTAAATATGAATTTATCGCAGGGTGAAATGGTTATTTTTTTAAGAAATCAACTGATGAAATCCTTTCAACCAGAGCATGTGTGCTTTGTATTTATAGAGGATGAAGAATATTCTATAAATGCAGCAAGTTCGGATTATTTTTATACAATAGAAGGTCAAATGTATATCCAGCACGTGGGCAACCAATTTAAAAAAATGAAGGATTCTCTGTTTATAGCTGACTTCAATCGGATTAGCAATGCAAATGTTGCATATCGATCTCTAGTGGCAATTCCTTTGAGAGAACAAGATACTATTACTGGATTTAGCATTGTATTGCATAGTGAGCCTTACTATTTTTCCTTTGATAGTTTCAAATTAATGCAATCATTAATACAGCATTCCTCTTTAGCACTTAGTAACTCAGCGCTTCGTCATAAGCTTCAAGAAATGGTTGATCGAGATCATTTGACGAATCTCTACGCTAGAAGCTATTTAGATAGGTATGTAGAGGAATCTATGGAGAAGGATACAAGCGGGACATTTGTATTAATGGATATTGATAACTTCAAACAAATAAATGACACACATGGTCATCAAATAGGGGACAGCATTCTTAGGCAAATTGCTACCGTTATTGAGAAGCAAGTTGAAAAATTAGGGATTGGTGCACGTTGGGGTGGGGAGGAGCTTGCTCTATATTTTTCCGAAATGACTCTTGAAGAAGGGAAAAAAATATGTAAATCTCTTTTAGAAATAATTCCTATATATACAAATCCAAGTGTAACTGTGTCTATCGGTGTTTCGTTATGGTGTGAGGACGGCGAAATGAACTTCCACAATTTGTTTCATCATGCTGATACCGCGTTATATGAGGCAAAAAATAATGGTAAAAACCAGCTCTGTGTTTATAAGGCAGACCACTTCTAAGAGTAGCTGCCTTTTCTTTTTTTTAATAAATGTGTACACTATTGTTGTAAGCGTTTACAAAAGGGGTGCACTATTTTGGGAAAATCATCAATGGAAAAAGAAACATTATTAATTCATCAAGGGTATACGACAGAAAATCATCACGATAGTTTAGCTGTTCCGTTGTATCAAACTTCTACTTTTGCATTTGAGAATGCTGAGCAGGGTGCAAGACGATTTGCAGGTGAGGAAGCAGGCGGAATATACTCTCGCTTAGGGAATCCAACTGTTAATGTACTGGAACAAAGAATGGCTGCAATTGAAAATGGAGAGGGAGCGCTTGCCTTTGGGTCGGGGATGGCCGCAGTGAGCACAATCCTAGTACATTTAACAAAGGCAGGTGACCATATTCTATGTACTAGAGGTATTTATGGTTGTACATTCGGCTTACTCAACATTATGAAAGAAAAATACAATATTACACATAGTTTAGAAAAATTAACGACAGAAGAAGAGATTGAAGCTTCTATTAAACCGAATACAAGTTGTATTTATATCGAAACACCGATTAATCCAACAATGGAAATTGTAGACATTGCTTTAATCACGAACATTGCTAGGAAGCATAATATTCCAGTAGTAGTAGATAACACCTTCTGCTCTCCATATATACAAAATCCTTTGGACATAGGAGCGGACTTTGTACTGCATAGTGCAACGAAATACATTAATGGACATGGTGACGTAATAGCTGGACTTCTGGTTGGAAAGAATAAAGAAGAGATGGATAAAATCCGCTCAACAGTTCAAAAGGATTTTGGTGGAATCATTTCTCCGTTTGATGCTTGGCTATTAATTAGAGGGTTAAAAACTTTGCATGTAAGAATGGATAGACATTCAAAAAATGCAGAAGAGGTGTTCTCATTTTTAGCATCGCACCCTTCAGTAGAATCCATTTATTATCCTTTCGATGAGAAAAATCCTCAGTATGAGGTAGCAAAGAAACAGATGAAAAGTGGGGGGGGACTTATTTCTTTTGCAGTTAAAGGAGGCAAAGAAAAAGCCCAACAGCTGATGGATGCTCTTTCCCTTATAAAGATTGCTGTTAGTCTTGGTGATGCAGAAACGCTAATACAGCATCCGGCAACAATGACACATTCTGTTGTACCGGAAAAAGAAAGAGTTGCAATGGGGATCACTGATGGATTACTCCGACTGTCTGTCGGTCTAGAAAACTCCGAAGATATAATAGAGGATTTAAAGCAAGCCTTTGATAATTTGAAGCTATAAAAAAGAGAGGATGGCCGTGACATAAGTCAGGGGCATCCTCTCCTAATATTAAAAAACAAAGTACTATCTTATATATGCTTAATAAGCACCTCTATAAATTTTTCTAAACCCTCTGCATCCTCGGAAGAAAAACGTTCTTTTATAGGGCTATCAATATCTAAAACTCCAACTAGTTTACTATCTTTTACTATAGGTACAACTATCTCCGATTGAGAGGCAGCGTCACAAGCAATATGACCAGGGAATGCGTGAACATCTGGAACGATAATCGTTTCCTGTGTTTCTGCCGCAGTACCACAAACGCCTTTACCCAGCTGTATTCTTACACAAGCAGGTAATCCTTGGAATGGTCCTAGTACAAGACCGCCGTCTTCTACTAAATAAAATCCAACCCAATTGATTTGGTCAAAAAATTGGTTTAAAAGTGCTGCAGCATTACTTAAGTTAGCGATCACATTTTTTTCGCCTTCTAATAGAGCATCTAGCTGCTTAGATAATAATGAATAATTAGCTGATAAGTCAGTTGAATAGTTGGTTGTTTGAAACATATTGATTCTCCATTCTACAATATATTACTTATAAGATTATAATGCTGATGTAAATCTTTTGCTTGATGTGCATCTGATCCGAACACTAAAGGTATTCCTAATTTTTTTGCTAGTGACACGTATGGAAGTGGCGGATAACTCTCTTTACAAAAGGGCTTAGCAAAGCCAGCACTATTTACATCTAACTCCATATTTCTATTCTTTATTTCTACTAGTATAGCTAAAATGTCCTCATGATCGTCAAGCGTTTTGGGAAGGGCGTGCTGAAACTTATGAGCAAGCGTAATATGCCCAATTCGTTTTGGCTTAAATATTCCTAAGTCGCTCGTTATTGAATCCATCACCGTTTTGTAATACAATTTATAGACAGACATAGGATTACCTAGTTTTTGAACAAATTTTAGAAAAACTTCTTTAGAATAATCGATACATACATAGTCATCATGATCGAGTAAGAAATGTACGGATAAAATCGAATCATCTAAATATTTGCCATAAATGTTTAGAAAACTAGTAGTTTCAAGTTCGAAGCCTGTAATATAGTCAATTTCCAAACCTGTAGATATAACAATATCTTGTTTGTATTCTTTTTTCAACTGATCTAGATCAAACAGATATGCCTCAAGTAGTTTTAAGTCCATGCCACTATCTTTGTCTGGAGTAGGGTCTTTAAAATTAGAAGGCAACGGAGCATGCTCGGTAAAGGAGATTTCGCTAGTTCCAGCTTGTATAGCCTTCTCAATATATTGATGAAAGCTATCTAGAGATCCATGTGGGCAGTATGGTGTATGTATATGTCCATCTTTTATCATTATTACTAGCTCCTTTTGACAAAAGTAAAATATTTTTAACATTTCCTAGGTTTATTCTTCTTTTATGAAACAATAACATAAAAAGCATGGTAATATATAGAGTAAGATAAGATTAGAACTTTTTGATTTTGGAACAGGGGGCTTACGATGAGGTATATCATCCCAGCAGTCATTGTACTTTTAGTAATAGCAATCATTGCATTTATCATACGAAAAAAACATCATACAGAAATTGCTCGATTGGAGCATGAAAAGCACCAAATTCAAAACAAGCCTATTTTAGAAGAAATGACGAAAGTTAAACAACTGAATATGAATGGGCAGACAGAGGAAATGTTCGAAAGATGGCGCAATACCTGGACAGAGGTTATGGATGTACATATGCCTAAGATAGACGTTCTTCTTTTTGATGCAGAAGAATATGTAGATAAGTTCCTATTTATGAAAGCCACCAAAATCGAAAAAGAACTTCAAATTTTAATATCCTCTTGTGATGAAAAAATGTCAGGCATCATTAAGGAACTCGAAGAACTGATCGGTAGTGAAGAAAAGAATAGAATTGAAATAGAACAACTGAAAGAGCAGCACCGAGCGGCAAGAAAAACATTACTTGCTCATCAATATTCCTTCGGAGAAGCGGCTCCTGCTCTAGAAGCAAAGTTAGAATCCTTTCTTCCACTTTTCGAGGAATTCGATCATCTAACTGATACTGGTAACTATTTGAGTGCTAGAGAAATAGTGATTAATATTCAAGACGAAGGACAAAAATTCTTTCATAAAATACATGAGATTCCAACATTACTGAGCGAAATTCAACATAAGATTCCAGCTACTATTCATGAATTACGAAATGGTCAAAAAGAAATGGAAGCAAGCTCTTACTACTTGCAACATTTAGAAATGACAAAGAAGTTAGATGGATTAGAAGCGGAGCTTGAAGAATTGAAAGCCTCTATTGTGGAACTCGAGGTTAGTAAGCCATTGACTCGTGTAGAAGAGATTAAAGAAGAAATAGAAACTTTCTATGATTTATTGGAAAAAGAAGTATTGGCTAAAAAGTATGTGGATAATTATAAGGATCAAACCGCTATACGATTAAAAGAAGTAACGAGTGCTACTAAAGCGATAAACGAAGAAGCGACATACGTTCAACAAAGCTATCGTTTACCTGAAAAAGAAGCTGAAATCCCTCAAAGCTGTCTAAAAGAGCTGGAGGAACTTAATAAGAAGTTTAGCCTTCTAGCTCAAAGAGTTGAAGAAGAAAAATCTGCTTATTCTAGCCTTCAAGAGGAGTTAAATGATATTGCTGAAGAAATCGATCGTTTATATGAAGAACAGGATCGTTTTGCAAATCGCTTAAAAAATCTTCGTATTGATGAAAATAAAGCTCGTGAAAAGCTAGATGATTTAAAAGTATTACTACATGATACAGACCGAATGATTCAAAAGGCTAATATTCCAGGAATTCCAGAAGAAATGGACGTCCGTCTAGAAGAAGCAGAAGAGCATATTTATGTTGCTATGCAAAGCCTACAGGAAGTTCCATTGAATATGACGTTAGTAGATGGCTATCTTGAAAAGGCTGAAGCTTGCATGGAAGAAGTACACCAAAAAGCTAAAGAAATGCTAGAGAATGTAGAGTTAACCGAAAAAATTATTCAATATGGTAACCGTTATCGTGCGACACATCCAAATGTCCATGCACGTTTACTCGAAGCAGAGGAAGCATTCAGACAGTTGCGCTATGCTAAGGCGTTAGAGGATGCGGCAACTGCTGTGGAAGAGGTGGAACCGGGAGCTTTAAAGAAAATCGAAATGATGATTAAAGAAGCAGCTTGGCGTACATAACAAATATCTGGCATTAGCTATTAATTACTTTATAAAATCAGATAGAAATGTAGACCACCTCACTACTTGTGAAGGTGGTCTTTTTCCTAAAAAGGAGAGAGAATACTTTGATTTATTTGGACAATAGTGCAACAACCAAGGTTCTGCCTGAAATAATGGATACCTTTATTGCAGTGAATGAAAAATATTGGGCAAATCCATCCTCCATACATGAATTTGGTCATAACACAAATGAGCTGTTACAAACAGCGCGCGAGCAGGTTGCAGAAATATTGCATACGTCAAGCTCGAAGATATATTTTACATCAGGAGGTACTGAATCAAACAATTTAGCTATTTTTGGGCTGGCTAACAAGTACAAATTCCGAGGGAAGCATATACTTGTCTCACAAATAGAACATCCATCTGTTTTAGAGGCAGCTAAACAGCTAAATACATTGGGTTTTGAAGTAGAATTCATTCCCGTTGATTCTACAGGAATCATTGATTTAGTTGAACTACAAAAGCTACTAAGGAAAGAAACATCTCTAGTTAGTGTCATGCATGTGAATAATGAAATAGGTACTATTCAACCAATAGAAGCTATTAGTAAAATGGTTAGAAGCAATAGTAAGGCTGTTATTCACATCGATGCCGTTCAGAGCTTTGGCAAATTACCGATAGATTTCATGCGTTATGATATAGATGCGATTACTATTTCATCTCATAAAATTCATGGCCTAAAAGGTTCAGGTTTACTTGCACTTTCTAAAACACGTGAAGTGGAGCCAATGATCCTCGGTGGCGGACAGGAAGCTGGAATACGTAGTGGCACTACACCTGTTCCTTTAGCAGTATGCACTGCTAAAGCAATTAGAATTGCTAGTGCCAGCTTAGAAAAAAATACAACGGAAATGAAGAGGTTAACAGAGGAGCTTGTTCCTTTTCTTCGTGGTTTCGAAAATATTAAGATTATTTCTCCAGATACTCGTGCTCCCCATATCGTTACTTTTTCTGTGCGTAAAGTTAAGGGAGAGGTTATAATCAATGCGTTGCAAAAAAGAAATGTGATTGTGTCGACAAGCAGTGCTTGCTCGTCTAGACAAACGAAGACAAGCCATGTGTTGCAGGCAATGCATATTTCAGATGATTATATTAAGGGAGTTATTCGGTTAAGTATTAGTACCTTAACAACAGAACAGGAAATAGATGCGTTTAAAAAAATATTCACCGAAGTGATAAATGTTATTAAAGGAGATTAAATGTTATGAAGTGGGAAAAAATATTAGTTAGGTACGGAGAGTTATCAACAAAAGGAAAAAATAGAAAGCAGTTTATCAATCATTTACGTAATAATATAAAATTTTCATTTGTGGATTTGCCTAATATAAAGGTTCATGCAGAAAGAGACCGTATGTTCTTAACTTCTTCTGATGATGAGGAAATTCAAGAGCTTATTAAACGTCTGCCTAAAATTTTTGGTATTCAATCCTTTAGTCCGGTTGCTTCTTGTACACAAGACATAGAAGATATTCAAAAAACTGCATTAGAGATTATGGAAAGTTTAGATACAGAGGATAAAACCTTCAGAGTTACGGTCAAGCGGACCGATAAACGATTCTCTATGGATACGTATGAATTGCAAACAACTGTTGCAAGTAATGTACTAAGAAATTATCCTTCTCTAAAAGTTCAAATGAAAAAGCCAGAAATTGATTTGCGAATTGAAGTTCTAGCAGATGCTGTTTATATGATGGCACAAGTAATTCCAGGAGCAGGAGGAATGCCATTAGGATCTAATGGTCGTTCATTATTGATGCTTTCAGGTGGAATTGACAGCCCTGTAGCAGGATACATGCTAATGAAGCGTGGGGTAAGATTAGACGCTATCCATTTTCATAGTCCCCCTTTTACAAGTGAGCGCTCAAAAGAAAAGGTTATGGATCTTGCCAATCAGTTGAGTCATTTCGGGGCAACTGTACGCCTTCATGTCATACCTTTTACAGAAATACAGCAAAGTATTCAAGCTCAAATTCCTGATAATGTTTCAATGACAACGACGCGCAGAATTATGATGAAAATTGCAGATCAAGTTCGTCTTGAAATTGGTGCATTGGGTATTGTAACTGGAGAAAGCTTAGGACAAGTGGCTAGTCAAACGCTTGAAAGTCTAACTGCAATCAATGCAGTAACTTCTACACCTATTTTTAGACCTTTAATATCAATGGACAAATTAGACATTATTGATATTGCCCGGGAAATAGGGACTTATGACACATCTATTCTTCCGTACGAGGACTGTTGTACTATTTTTACTCCATCATGCCCTAAAACAAAGCCGAAGCTAGAAAAAGTGGAATTCTACGAAAGCTTTAAGGATTTTGATGAACTAATAAAAGAAGCGGTTGAAAATAGAGAAGTTATTTCGTTTCCAAAGAAAAAAGAAAATGTTTTTGAAGAACTCTTGTAAAAATAACAAAATATACCTCATTTCTTGTGTACATAAAAAGAATGAAATCGACCATTCTAATTTCACAAGGAGGTGATTACAATGTCTTCAAACAACAGCAACCAACTTTTAGTTCCTGGTGTAAAACAAGCTCTTGATCAAATGAAATATGAAATCGCTCAAGAATTTGGTGTGAATCTTGGAGCAGATGCAACTGCGCGTGCCAACGGATCCGTAGGCGGAGAAATTACTAAGCGTTTAGTGCAAAAAGCTCAACAACAAATGAACGGTTTTAACAGCTAATAATATAAAAAGGAAGTCGGCAGTGAAAACTGTTGGCTTCCTTTTTATATTTTAAGTAAGCCAAGATAAAGCCCCCTCAACGAATAAACTCATGCCATTATATTTTTTGAAAAATAAAATTATTATTTGAAAATTGAGAAGAATCCCCTATACTTTATAGTAGAACAAGAAGGGGGAAATGATTCATGAACAAAGAAGATTTAATCGCACCATCACACTATAATTTAGTCAGCGAGTTTGAGAAGTATGGTTCAGATGAAAATAGGTTAGCTCTTATTTGGGAATCAGATAAAGGTGAAAAGAAACAAATCACCTATAAAAATTTAATCCTTCGAGCAAACAAAATTGCAAATGTATTTACTAACAAGGGCCTTAAAAAAGGCGATGTAGTGCTTATTATGGTACCTCGACTAATTGAAGCATATGAAGTTTATATTGCCGCTTTAAAAGCAGGTTTAGTCGTAATACCAAGCTCCGAAATGTTAAGAGCAAAAGATATTGAATATCGTTTATCACATAGTGAAGCAAAAGCGATTATATCTTACGAACCCTTCCTGTCTCAATATGAAGAGGTAAGGGATTTAGAGAGTAGGCTATTATTTGTTATAGGCCAAGGTCAAGAGCAATGGATTTCTTTAACAGATGAGATGGAGAAGGAAGAAGATAGTTTTCCTACAATAGATACATTAAAAGAAGATATAGCTTTCTTATCTTATACGAGTGGAACTACAGGTAATCCTAAAGGTGTTGTTCATACACATGGCTGGGCTTTTGCACATTTGCGTACTTCAGCTCCTAATTGGCTAGGTATTGAGGATGGGGACATTGTATGGGCAACTGCTAGTCCAGGATGGCAAAAATGGATTTGGAGTCCTTTCTTAGCTACTCTTGGTAGTGGTGCAACAGGATATGTATATAACGGTAAATTCGAACCGAAAGTATATTTGAAGAACATTCAGCAACATAAAGTCAACGTTCTTTGCTGTACACCTACAGAATATAGAATTATGGCAAAGGTAGAAGGGCTTGCAGATTATAATCTTTCTAGCCTTCACAGTGCAGTATCTGCAGGAGAGCCATTGAATAGAGAGGTTATTGAAACCTTTGGGAAATTATTTAACCTCGAAGTAAGAGACGGATATGGGCAAACTGAAAATACTTTGCTAGTTGGTACTATGAAGGGGATGGATGCTAAGCCTGGTTCTATGGGCAAACCTACTCCAGGGAATACTGTAGAGGTTATAAACGACCAGGGTGAACCTTGTGCTGCAGAAGAAGTAGGCGACATTGCTGTTCATATAGAAACTCCAGCTCTTTTTAAGGAATATTTAAAGGATCCAGAAAGAACCTCAATGCAATTTAGAGGAGAATACTATATAACAGGAGACAGAGCTAGAAAGGATGAAGACGGCTATTTCTGGTTTGAGGGAAGAGGAGATGACATCATCATTAGCTCTGGGTATACTATCGGACCTTTTGAAGTAGAGGATGCATTAACTAAACACACATTAGTACAAGAATGCGCAGTTGTTGGAAGCCCAGATGAAGTACGCGGTACGATTGTTAAGGCATATGTCGTGTTAAGAGATTCTTCCGTGGTGCCAACTGAGGAGCTAGTGAAGGAGCTTCAAGACCACGTAAAATCTCTTACTGCACCATACAAGTATCCTAGAGAAATAGAATTTATATCTGAATTACCTAAGACGACTTCAGGGAAGATCAGAAGAATCGAGCTTAGACAAAAGGAATTATTAAAGACTAAGTAAAAATTATAAACTTAGTTACTGCTAGGACTGTAAACAGCATGGATATTCTATGCTTGTTTACAGTTCCCCTAGTATGGATCAAGGCTATATAGGTCTATATAATTGCTATCAGCTAAAGGCTAAATAACTCCACATAACTAATCACATGTTAATCCTCCCAATAAAAAATTGCATCCATTATCAAATAGTCACTAGGTTTACGATAAATCGTTGGAATTTTGGCCTGAAAAGGCAAAGGTTTATTTATATGTTCTGCTTCCAAAAGTGTATAATCGTACTTACTTAATACGGCTTTCAATTTCCTTACCATTGGACTAAATTTTTCACTAGTTTTTAATTGATTAGGATGCTCTAACATGCTATAACTGCCCCCAACGACTTCGTTTGTTATGATATGGATTGTCTTATCTCTTTCATCTTCTCCTAATATTGCCACAGGGGCTAAGCGACATATATTGATAACAACTCCTTCTATCCTTTCTGTTTTATGCTCTTTATTTTCTTTTATAACTATAATATCTTCCTTTCGAAAACAAAATAATTCCACAAATGAGGCAAATCCGCTACCAAAATGATCCCACTCTGCCACACAAGTTAAGTTGGGAATACGATTTATTTGATAAAATAGTCGTCGAATATGGGCTTCGATTTCAAGATGATCATTTGTATTATATGGAAAGCTATTGCCTATTACTTTACCTGCAATTAAATATTTTAATTGTTTTTCAGTAAACATAAACATTCTCCTAGGTAATTTCACATTATATGATTGCCTTCAAGGTAACCCTTGTTTATTTCGCTTATCAACTACTCTGCGTATTTACTTTAGTTAGATAAAGAACTATAATAATGCTATTATTTCGTGTGCCAAAGTATGTAAAGAAGGTGTTTGTTTTGAGTGCAGAAGAAAAGCAAGGAATTGTTGTAGTTGTGCTGGCATATGCTTGGTGGGGATTTATGCCAATCTATTGGAAGCTGTTGGACCATGTTGCTAGTGGTGAAATATTATCTGGACGAGTTATATGGTCATTCGTCTTCACATTGATAGTAGTCCTACTAGGTCGAAGGTTTTCTGTTTTAATAGAAGACCTAAAAAATTTATGGAAGGACAAAAAGTCTTTTTGGAGTCTTGTTTTAGCCTCATATTTAGTCACAGGAAATTGGTTTTTGTACATATTTGCAGTAAACGAGGGCTATATAGTGCAAGCGAGTCTCGGATATTACATCAATCCATTACTATCCGTATTGCTTGGCATTGTCTTTTTGAAGGAAAAGCTTTCTTGGGCACAAAAGTTATCCGTCCTAATAGCAGCGACAGGTGTGCTTTTACTTACTATTTCCTATGGTGAAATACCATGGATCGCCATGTTATTAGCAAGTACATTTGCATTTTACGGGCTGATTAAGAAAAGAATCACCATTGATCCGTTAAGAGGGCTGACTATTGAGACATTATTTGTGCTTCCAGTTGCATTAGCTTACTTTAGTTACATGGTTGTAGCAGATCAAGCGGTATTTTTCTCGAGCGATTTTACGACAACCATACTTCTAGTATTTACGGGTGTAGCTACTGCAGTTCCACTTGTCCTATTTGCAAAAGGTACAAAAACAATGCCTCTTTATATGTCAGGATTTATTCAGTACATTGCGCCAACTCTGATGTTAGTTATAGGTATTTTTGTATATGGTGAAAAATTTAGTAAAATAGAGTTCATCTCTTTTTCTTTCATTTGGGTTGCGCTTTTATTATTTACTTTTTCAAAAATTCTAGAATTAAGAAGAAAGAAAATGCTAATAGTATAAGTGTGATTTATAGAAAAGAACGTTTTACCTTATCCCAATAGCTATTGTCTTTTAGCTTAACGGTTTTCACTACTCTATCGCTCAAGGAAAGGGTAACAGTGTCCACATGCTGAATGCTTAGTGCCTCATTGTCTGTGCTCATGGATGGATAGTCGTTCCAATCCTGCTGCAAGCGAAGCTCTAGAGTTCTTTCACTGCTTAATACAAAAGGGGAACCTAGTGTTCGATATTCATTGCTATTCATAGATGCAATTTCAGCAACCTGAATGCATTGAAGGAGCGGATCCACTACAGCGCCGTTTAATGATTTGTTGTATGCGGAGCTACCGGTAGGGGTAGAAATGACCATCCCGTCTCCTCGAAAGGTTTCAAAATGCTTTTGATCAATAAAAATATCTAAAACAAAAGATTTGATGACATTGGAACGAATAGTAAATTCATTTAGACAAAAGAACTTTGGGTTCTTATTTACAGAGACCTCTAAAATAGGATATTTGCGAACTTCAATTTTATCTTTTTGTACAGCATCTGCCATCTTCTCTATGTCATCTGCGAAAAAATCGCAATACATGTTTAAAGAATCAGTTATAGAGATTCCTGCGTAAAGAGTGTCCTGACGAAACCCGGTTTTTCTAACTGCCTGTAAAAAAGTAGCGTCAGAACCGATGCTAACAATAATAGAAGCTTCTTCAAAATTATCAACAGCTTTAAATCCATGCTGATGAATAACTTTTTGCAACAATTCTTTTCGTCGTAGTGAGTCTGTGTCATTTTTAGTGTATAAGTAGATATTATTTCTGGAAGTCATATGCATGCTCCTTTTTTATGCTAATACTTTAATGTACGAAATCTATTATTTAAAATTGTACTTTTAGTCTATGTACTTTTATTTTATCATTTAGTGAAACATTTAGACATTTATAACGTATGTAAAAGGGATAGAAAAAGGAGGAAAATAGAAATATGAATACGAAACGTTGGTTGGCTATAGTCGGAGCTTCTATTTTGTTAGCCATATCTTTGGTTGTCAATACAGCTTCATCAATCTTTTCAACAAATTGGTCAACATTAATGGAAGAGGTTACTTCCACCGCAAATACAGAATTCTTTGAAACAGTTCTAGAACCAGGCAGCATAGATGAACGAGTTGCCATTTTAACAGTAGATGGAACTATTCAAGACACTGGTGGTACTACAAGCTTGTTTGGTACAGAAGGTTATAATCATCAATTTTTCCTAGAGCAATTAGATCAGGTGAGATATGATGACTCAGTAAAAGCAGTTGTTCTTCAAGTTAACTCACCTGGTGGAGGAGTTGTGGAATCTGCTCAAATCTACAAGGAAATTAGAGAAATCCAAGAGGAAACAGGAAAACCTTTTTACGTTTCAATGGGAAGTATGGCAGCCTCAGGAGGATATTACATATCTGCACCAGCCGAAAAAATATTTGTTAATAAAGAAACAATGACAGGATCCATTGGGGTTATTATGCAGAGTATTAACTATGGTGGCCTAGCTGAAAAATACGGAGTAGAATTTGTTACGATTAAATCTGGTCCTTATAAAGATATTATGAGTCCTACAAGAGACATGACAGAGGAAGAGCGTAATATGCTTCAAGAAATGCTGAATGATTCCTATGAAGATTTTGTAGATATTATAGAACAAGGTCGTAACATGACCGAGGCAGAAGTGAAAAAAGTAGCAGATGGAAGAATCTTAAATGGAAGACAGGCAGTCGAAGCTGGTCTAGCAGATGAGCTTGGTTTCTTAGAAGATGCAGTTGCCGCAGTTCAGGCAGACTATGATTTAGAGGGTGCAGAAGTATTCGAGTACGGATATTCACCTAGCTTCTCTTCGTTATTTGCGATGAAAGCACAATCATTTTTAGGAGTAGATATTGAATCTAAACTAATCGCTAAACTAATTGCGGACAATTCAGCACCAAAAATGATGTACTTATATGGAAATGAATAAGGAGGGTTCTAGATGAGTGAGTTTGTACAAAACGATGGGGAGAATGTGCAAGAAAGCCCATCGTCAACCCAACAACGAATAGTTGTACAGCAAACGGAAAGTTATGTACAAAAGGCGGCCGGTTTTTGGATTCGTTTTTGGGCTTACACCGTGGATCTGCTCGTATTATCATCCATTGGTATGTTGCTGGTCAAACCGATTTTCCGATTATTTTCAATCGACATTAACAATCCGAGCTGGTATGCACCAATTTCGATAGTAACGGCTATCATTTTTTATCTTTACTTCGTTCTTATGACTAAGTTCTTTGCTCAGACAATTGGTAAAATGATTTTTGGTATTCGAGTGATTCCCAAAAATAAAGGAAAGTTAACATGGGGGAATGTTATTTTTAGAGAGTGGATAGGTCGATTAATCTCAATTATTCCATTTAACCTTCCGTATATAGTAGCTGCGTTTACACCAAAAAAACAAGCGATTCATGATTATATTGCGGACACACTAGTTGTTCACGAGAATACGTACGATAAAAAGGAAAAAGTATCGTATAAGCAAGTTCCCGTTGCAAATGAGTTGCAAGAGACGAACGAATTCTAGTAAGATGAAAGTATTGAAAAGGAGGCTACATATTATGACACAAGTAACTTTTAAAAATAATCCTGTAACTTTAGGTGGTAAAGAGGTCGAGGTTGGAGAAAAAGCTCCGAATTTTACAGTATTAGCTAATGACTTATCCCCAGTAACTCTTGAGGATTCAGCTGGCAAAACTCGATTAATTAGTGTAGTACCTTCCCTTGATACTGGAGTTTGTTCTGCACAAACTAACAAATTTAATGAGAGTGCAGCAAGTCTAGGTGATGATGTTGTTATTTTAACAATCTCTGTAGATTTACCTTTTGCACAATCTCGTTGGTGTGGAGCAAATGCAGCTGATGCAATTCAAACATTATCTGATCACCGAGATCTTTCCTTTGGTAAAGCATTCGGAGTAGTAATGGAAGAATTACGCTTACTTGCACGGTCTGTATTCGTAGTAGACAAAAATGGTGTAGTGACTTACAAGGAGATTGTAAGTGAAGGAACGAACCATCCGGACTACGAAAAAGCTCTTGAGGCTGTAAAAGCAGCACAATAACTATTAGTCTAAAAATTATAAAAAATAAGTAAACCCACTCTTTCTCGAGTGGGTTTTCATTTGAGGGATCATCATGCAAACAAACGTAGAAAAAATCTTTTCATTTATCGATCAAGAAGCCACTTTTATAGAAGAGCAAGAATCCGCTCCTTATCTTGAAGGAATCGTCTATGCGCTTGAGCTATGGCTCGAAGAAAAGAAAAAACCTGATCTTGTAAATCCTAAAAAAGAAGAGATTCGCAAAGCAATACAACTAGGAATTTTAAAAGGGATGAATAGATCAACACAAGTAAATCACCAAATGACACCTGACGCCATTGGATTACTTTTAAGCTATTTCGTAAAAGAAATGAATAAGGATAAAAAGGAGCTATCCTTTTTAGACCCTGCGCTAGGTACTGGAAACCTACTGTATACATTAATGAATGTTCTACCAAATTCCTCCCATGCTTTCGGAGTAGAAATTGACGAGTTGCTTATCCAGCTTGCGGCACAGGTAGGAGAGTTATTAGAGCAGGACATCCAGCTATTTAGACAGGATGCAATACGTCCATTAATGATCGATCCGGTTGATATAGTAGTAAGCGATTTACCTGTGGGTTATTATCCAGATGTGGAAACTTCCAAAGACTATTTCTTGCACACTGAGGATGAGATGCCTTATGCACATCATCTGTTCATGGAACAAGCAATGAAGCATGTAAAACCAGGTGGATACCTTTACTTCCTAGTTCCGGCAAGTATTTTTGAATCAAAACAAGCCGCACAGCTGCATAAATTTATTAAAGAAAATGGTTGGATTCAGGCAGTTATTCAACTACCAGGCTCTATTTTTAAGAACAAAGCCCAAGAAAAGAGCCTGCTCATTTTACAAAAGAAGGGTGAAAATTTACAGGCTCCACGTGAGGTATTGCTTGCTAAGGTTCCAAGTATGACGAATCGAGAAGCAATGGAACTTTTCTTTCAAAAAATTGACATATGGCAAGAACAAAATAATAGGTAAAATTTGCCCGCCCCTTTTATGCAAGGTACAATTATTGTATCAGTATAAAGAAGGGGCGTTTTCTTATGCCAAATATTTTAGCAGTGAATGCAGGTAGTTCTTCTTTAAAATTTCAATTATACAAAATGCCAGAAGAAAAAGTGATAGCAAAAGGATTAATCGAAAGAATTGGATTAGTTAACCCTGTATTTACGATGAACTTTGACGATGAGCGAATACACCTGATAGAGCAAGTAGAAAACCATGAACAGGCGGTTAAATTGCTTATTAAAATGCTGATTGATCATAAGGTGATAGATTCGTTAGAGAATATCCAAGGGATTGGTCACCGTGTAGTTCATGGTGGAGAAACGTACAGTGATTCTGTTTTAATAGACGAAGAAGTTATTCAGAATATCGAAAGACTAGCAGAATTTGCACCTTTACATAATCCTGCTAATGTTACTGGTATAAGAGAATTCCAAAAGGTATTACCGGACATTCCTGCTGTTGCAGTTTTTGACACTGCATTCCATCAAACTATGCCAGAAAGCTCTTATTTATATTCTATTCCCTATGATTACTATGAAAAATACAGTATTCGAAAATACGGCTTCCATGGAACCTCTCATAAATATGTAGCGCATCGAGCAGCGGAACTGTTAAATAGACCGTTAGAGATTACTCGTCTGATTTCATGTCACCTTGGTAATGGGGCAAGTATTGCAGCCATTCATAAGGGCAAATCCATCGATACCTCAATGGGCTTTACCCCACTAGCTGGAGTTACAATGGGGACAAGGTCTGGAAACATAGACCCGGCATTAATACCTTACTTAATGGAGAAGACCGGAAAGAGTGCAGAGGGTATTTTAGGCATTTTAAACAAGAAATCCGGTATGCTCGGCGTATCTGGCTTCTCAAGTGATTTAAGAGACATTGTTACAGAGGCGACCAAAGGTAATGATCGTGCCCAATTAGCACTAGATGTCTTTGCCAACAGAATACACAAATACATCGGATCATACGCTGCTAGAATGAATGGTGTAGACGCAATCATCTTTACAGCGGGCATTGGCGAAAATAGCGAGGTCATCCGTGAAAAAGTACTCTCAGGGCTTCAATTCATGGGAATCTACATGGACCCAGATCTAAACAAGCTACACGGCAAAGAAGGTTTTATCAACTATCCACATTCTCCTGTAAAAGTTATCGTAATTCCGACAAATGAAGAGATCATGATCGCTAAAGATGTTATGAGGATTTCTGGGATGTAAGAGTACGAGAGAACCTAAGCTAATAATGATTATTTTCTTACATGCAATCATTGCTGATATAATGGAGAATAAAGCATAATAATTGAAGAAAAAACTATTGTTGATTTCCACTGTAGGTGATGGCTTATCGCTCACCCCACGGAAAGCGAAAATCAACTTCTACTTTCTTATTTATTCCTGCTTTATTCATCCTCCACATTTTTATAACTTTTCAAAATAAAAAAAGAGAACCAAGGCATAAGCCAGAGGTCTCTTTTAATTATATTAATAGATTAAGCTTGCACTTCATCAGTACGAACAACAAGAACATCACAAGTAGAAGAACGAACAATATATTCAGACACACTACCAATTAAGAATCGCTCCATTGCATTTAGACCAGTTGCTCCACAAATGATTAAATCTGCTTGTACTTTGTTTGCAAGATCTTTGGAAATCATTGTCTTTGGTGAACCGTATTCAACGATAATATTTACATTTTCAACACCTGCAGCAAGTGCCTCTTTTTTATAACCATCTAGTAAATCCTCTGCAAAATTTTGTGCTCTTTCAGCGATAGAACGGTCATAAGCTTCAATTGCAGCAAAAGATCTAGTATCAATTATATTAACAAGATTTAATGTTGCGTTATTTCTTTCAGCAATAGAAACAGATTTTTTAAATGCAAATTCAGCTTCCTTCGATCCGTCTACAGCTACTAAGATTTGATTGTATTTTAATGTCATTATAAATCCCTCCTGGGTTTGTTATACTATTATATTTCTATACTTATCCTCTTATTCCTGCTATTTTTTAATAGTTATTTAGTCTAATTTGTGAACAAAGACGGATTAAAAAAAGAAATTGATGAGCAATTTGGAATTATTAATGCTAAAATATACTTGTTTCACTAATCTATTTAATCTTGTTAAAGGGGATATAGGTATGCGTATAGGAGTTCCAAAGGAAATTAAAAACCACGAAAATCGTGTCGCAATGACACCAGCGGGAGTTGTTAGCTTAACTCTACATAACCATCAAGTGTTCATCGAAACAGGAGCAGGATTAGGTTCTAGCTTTACCGATGAAGATTATGTAGCTGCAGGAGCAACCATTGTTCAAACTGCTCAGGAAGCATGGAACCAAGAAATGGTGATGAAAGTAAAAGAACCAACTCATGACGAATTTGATTTAATTCAAGAAGAGTCAATCTTGTTCACTTATTTACATCTGGCTCCTGAAGAAGCTTTAACAAAAGTTTTGTTAGAAAAGAAAGTGACAGCAATTGCTTACGAAACAGTTCAATTACCAAACAATTCCTTACCACTTCTTTCTCCTATGAGTGAGGTTGCAGGACGTATGGCAACTCAAATTGGTGCGCAATTCTTAGAGCAAATTCATGGAGGTAAAGGGATTTTACTTGGTGGAGTTCCAGGGGTTCCACGTGCCAATGTTGCAATTATCGGTGGAGGTATTGCAGGAACAAATGCTGCACGAGTAGCAATCGGCATGGGAGCGAAAGTTACAATTATTGATTTAAATGTAGATCGTCTTCGTCAATTAGAAGATATTTTTGGAAGCAATGTTCAAACACTAATCTCTAACCCATATAATATTGGAGAGGCTGTGAAAGAAGCAGACTTAGTAGTAGGCGCCGTATTAATACCAGGTGCTAAAGCTCCGAAACTAGTAACAGAGGATATGATTAAATCTATGACTCCTGGATCGGTTGTAATTGATATTGCCATCGACCAAGGTGGAATTTTTGAAACTTCTGATAGAATAACAACTCATGACAACCCAACCTATGAGAAGCATGGCGTTGTGCATTATGCAGTTGCAAATATGCCTGGAGCTGTTCCAAGAACATCTACTATGGCATTAACGAATGCAACTGTACCTTATGCGGTGCAAATCGCAAACAAAGGGTACAAGCAAGCGTGCTTAGATAATCTAGCGCTTCAAAAAGGGATTAATACATTAGATGGTCACGTTACTTTTGCAGCAGTTGCAGAAGCACAAGGTCTGCCTTATACAGACGTTACATCACTATTAAAATAAGAATGACAAATCACCCAGCTCCTTTGAGTCTGGGTGATTTCTAACTTTTTAGGACAGAGAGGTGGAGGAAATGAACTATTTATATATTGGTGTTGCTGGGGGATTAGGGGCAATTTGCCGGTATATAATCGGTATTTATTTAGCTCCTCAATCTACTTTTCCTTTTTCCACTTTACTTGTGAATTGGATAGGTTGTTTTGTCCTGTCCTTTATTCTGTCTCGTACAGAGAGATTCTCCTTGAAATTACGTTTAGCTCTAGGGACGGGATTCCTTGGTTCTTTTACAACTTTTTCTGCTTTTAGTATGGAAACTATTCAGTTGATAGAACAAGCTCATATCCTTCTTGCTATGCTCTATTTGGCAAGTAGTATCATAGGCAGCATTCTTTTGACTAATCTCGCGTGGAAAAAAGAGGTGGACGAATGACTCTTATTTCTTTAATAGCAGTAGGGGGAGCGGGTTTCCTTGGAGCAATTATAAGATACTATACATCGGAAAAATTAAATAAGCACACTAAGATTCCACTGGGTACACTTTTCGTGAATATAATAGGTTCTTTTATGCTTGGCTTACTATGTGGACTGCATGTGGAAGGAATTTATTATTTGATGATTGGCATCGGGCTATTAGGAGCACTAACAACATTTTCTACTTTAAATGTGGAGTTAATTAAATTACAGAAATATAGAAGGTTATACTATTTCTATTTTACGGCCACCTATGTCGGTGGCTTATTTGTGGCATTCATAGGATACATGCTAGGTAAAGTATTTTAACTTTGATAGAAACAATTTAATTATTATTGATTGAAGCGATAAGCGGCGACTCCTGCGGTAGGAGGGAGACAGATAAGCCATCACGTACGACGCGTCAGCGACGGTGATGGCTTATCGCTCCCCCCACGGAAAGCGTCCGCTTAGGAGCGTAAATCAAAAATCTCTCGTTCATGCTATTTCAGTAAACTGTTTTTATTCGTTTCATATACTTTCTGACCGCTTCTCTCTATATGTGATTGAAGCGATAAGCGGCGACTCCTGCGGGAGGAGGGAGACAAATAAGCCATCATGTACGGCGCGTTAGCGACGGTGATGGCTTATCGCTCCCCCCGCGGAAAGCGTCCGCTTAGGAGCGTAAATCAAAAATCTCTCTCTATACTTTTAAAGTAAATGGTTTCTATTCGATGGTTATATGAAAAAAGAGTCTAATCCAATAGAGGATTAAACTCTTTTTTGTTTAAAGAATTTGTAATTCTTTAGGGAATTTAGTTAAGACTTCTACTCCATCCGAAGTTACGACTACATCATCTTCAATTCGAACGCCTGTAATATCTGGGTGGTAGATTCCTGGTTCAATTGTAAATACCATGCCTTCTTCTAATACCATTTCATTTACACCTGTAATTGAAGGGAATTCATGAACAGATATTCCTAAGCCATGACCTAAACGATGTGTAAAGTAATCCCCGTAACCAGCGTCTGTGATTACATCGCGAGCAGTTTTGTCTAACTCCATAGCAGTTACACCAGGCTTCACTGCATGGACAGCTGCTAGTTCTGCTTTCAGCACTGTTTCATAGATTTCTCTTTTGTCAGGAGATGGCTCACCGAATGCTACAGTTCGTGTAATATCAGAACAGTAGCCGTTATATACAACGCCAAGGTCAAATAGGATAAAGTCACCTTTTTGGATTTTACGATCACCTGGAGTTCCATGTGGAGAAGCGGTTTTCGGACCACTTAATACCATCGTATCAAATGACATTTGAGCTGCGCCTTTTTCTTTTACAGCTAGCTCTATCGCATTTAGAATTTCTAATTCTGTTTTGCCTTCAGCAATTTCTTTACAACCCACTTCAATAGCGTAGTCGGCTAACTCAGCTGCTTTACGCATATTAATTAATTCTTCTTCAGATTTAATTACACGAAGCTCGTTAATCTTCTCGTCTAAACGATTAATCTGTAGGGATGAAAATCTTTTTGTTATTGCTTCTAATCTTTCTACAGTCATATGAGACTTTTCGATAGCAAGATTTTGAATAGACTGTCCATTGTCTTTTACTGCCGATGCTAAAATGTCCCAAGCATTTTCTGTATCCTGATGACCAATAATTTTACCTGCCCACCCAGCCGCTTTGGCATCTGGCATCTCCATTTTTGGGCAAATAATGAATGGGTCAGCATTTTTAAAAATCATTACGCCGAGTAAACGTTCGTGCGGATTGCTTCTAAATCCAGTAAAATAGAAGACGTTATCAGGAGTAGTTACAAACGCCGCATCTATGTTATTAGTTTGTAGGTAAGATTGTATTTTTTCAATAGTTTTCAAATGTAGCACCTCTTTTTAGTTTATAAGATAAGGATAGCAGAATAAAGGAATTCTCGCATCTACGTTGAATGAACAATAAGTGAACCTAATACTATTTGAAGGAGAGATATCAAAATGAAAATTAGTTATCACGGACACTCAGTAGTAAAAATAAAAACAAAATCTCACACTATATTAATCGATCCCTTTATCACAGGTAATGAGATTACGGACTTGAAGGCATCAGAACAACAGGTGGATGCTATTCTTTTAACACACGGTCATGATGATCACGTGGGGGATACTGTTGAAATTGCTAAAAAGTGCAATGCGATTGTCATCGCTCCTTTTGAGCTAGCAAATTACATACAATCTAAAGGAGTAGAAGTACATCCGATGGGTATTGGCGGAGAGTGTGAATTTGAGTTTGGTAAAGTGAAATTTACACAAGCTTTTCATAGCTCTTCTACGACCACGGAGAATGGAAATATAATTTACTTAGGTATGCCTACTGGAATTATTTTCAGTGCTGAGGGAACTACTCTCTATCATGCGGGAGATACGGGTTTATTTGGTGATATGAAGCTTATAGGAGAGCGACACGATATTGATATTGCCTTTCTACCAATAGGTAGCAATTTTACAATGGGGCCAGAGGACGCTGCCTATGCGACGGAGCTAATCCAACCAAAAATAGTAGTTCCAATTCACTATAATACGTTTCCGCCTATTAAACAGGATCCAGAGTACTTTAAAGGCTTAGTTAAAAAAGCAGATGTACAAGTACTTTCAGCTGGAGAATTTGTTACACTCTCATAGGATTAGAAAATTATTAATATGTGTTACAATAAGCGTATAACTAACGTTTGGATGTGACTACATGACAACAAAACATGAGCAGATTTTAGCTTACATTGAAAACCTTCCCGTTGGTGATAAAATATCGGTTAGGCAAATTGCTAAGGATTTATCGGTAAGCGAGGGAACAGCTTATAGAGCGATAAAGGAAGCAGAAAATAGAAGAATAGTTAGTACCATTGAACGAGTTGGTACGATTCGTATAGAGCTTAAGAAAAAGGAGCATTTTGAACGTCTGACTTTTGCTGAGGTTGTGAATATAGTCGATGGACAGGTGCTTGGTGGAAAAGCAGGATTATATAAAACGTTGAACAAATTTGTAATTGGCGCAATGCAGCTAGAGGATATGATGCGTTATGTAGAGCCTAGCAATTTATTGATTGTTGGTAATCGTTTGAAGGTGCATGAAACTGCTTTAAAAGCAGGAGCTGCAGTACTAATCACAGGGGGCTTTGATGTTCTAGACCACACAAAAAAGTTGGCTGATGAACTAGAGCTACCGGTGATTTCTACTAGCTATGATACCTTTACAGTAGCAACTATGATAAATCGTGCTATTGACGACCAGTTGATAAAAAAAGATGTTCTGCTTATAGAGGATATATATGTTCCTTTAGAAGATACCTATTATTTATATGCAACCGACCAGGTGAAGCAATACCGAGACTTAAATAATATAACAACTCATGGCGGATTCCCGGTAGTAGATAGAGCTAATAAGCTTGTCGGAATTGTTACGGCTAGAGATGTCATAGGGAAAAATAGCAATGAGATAATTGAAAAGGTAATGACGAAGAATCCTATTTCGATAACTATGAAAACAAGTGTAGCCTCTGCTAGTCATCGGATGATATGGGAGGGCATTGATCTGCTGCCGGTAGTTAAGGATAGCAATTACTTAGTAGGTGTCATTAGTAGACAGGATGTTTTAAAGGCATTACAAGCAGCTTCTAGACAACCTCAAAACGGTGAAACGATTGACGATATAGTAAAACAACAGATTAAAGTAGTTTCATCAGAAGAATTTATATTTGAATTTGTTGTTACTCCACAAATGACCGATCATTATGGAGCGATGTCTTATGGAGCCTTTACTATTCTTTTAACGGAGACAGGAGCTCAAACGTTGAAAATTCGAAAACGTGGAGAATCCGTAGTAGAAAATATGACAATCTATTTTACAAAACCAATACAATTAGAAAGTATACTTCGTATACAAGCAAGGCTATTAGAAATGAGCAGGAAAGTAGCAAAAATGGATATCGAAGTTTTCAATGACAAGCAGTTAGTAGGGAAGGCAATGGTCACTTATCAATTACTAGAGAGATAGCATTTGCTAACTAGTTTTTGTTAGTAAAAGGACAAAAAAATGATGCGGCTCAATGCCGCATCATTGATTTAAATTAAGTTCTTCTTGGACAAACTGACCATAGTGTTTGGCTGCTTTATAATTATGGTACATAAAATAACCGCCGATTAATATAAATAGTATCGAAACCACATAAGTGATGGCTGATTGATAAATCACTAAAAAGTTGATACCAAAAAATAAAATAAAAGCTCCAAGACAAACGGAAGCTTTCGCAGTATACCATTTTTTGCGAATCGGAAGTGTTGCGCGAAGCTGTTTTGTTTTAAAATAAAAATACCATACAAAAGAGACTATTATACCTAACACTAATATACCGTTTATAAACATAATGTACCTCCAATAAAAGTAATGCTACTTTTATTGTATAGGTAAATTTAAAAAAAGGCGAATAGTAGTTACGTCTCTACGGAGGAAAAATAATGAAAAGACAAATCATCGACACAATCGAAAGCTATGACAAAATTATTATACATCGTCATGTTAGACCCGATCCGGATGCATATGGCTCTCAAATTGGTTTAAAGGAACTTATCGCATTAAATTATCCAGACAAAAAAGTTTGGGCAACGGGTACTCATGAAAGTACTTTAGATTTTCTAGCAAAACCAGATTCTGTTTCAGACGAGGATTTTAAGGATGCACTAGTTATTGTGACCGATACGGCAAATACAGAGAGAATCGATGATAGTCGTTATAAACTAGGTAGTTTTTTAATCAAGATAGACCATCACCCTAACGAGGATGCTTATGGAGACCTATTGTGGGTAAACACAGAGGCTAGTTCTGTAAGTGAAATGATTTGTGAGCTTTATGAAGAAGCGAAGGAATATAAGGGTTGGGAGTTAGATGCTTCTATTGCTCGATTGTTATACGCAGGTATTGTAGGCGATACTGGTCGATTTATGTTCCAGAGCACTACCGAGCAAACAATGTTTTATGCTGGTAAGCTTCTGTCTTATGGGTTTGACCGAACTACTTTGTTCAATGAAATGTATGAGGTAGAGAGTAACATGCTTCAGCTAAAAGGTTATATCTATGCCAATTTCGAAATGGAAAATGGTGTAGGGCATATGAAACTTACAAAAGAGTTGCTGAATAAATATCAAGTAGCAGAATCTGAGGCTTCCTTATTGGTAAGTGCCTTGTCAGACGTGAAAGGTATGAAATGCTGGGTATTTTTCATCGAGGACGAGAAGGAAATTCGGGTACGATTACGTTCCAAGGGACCGATTATCAATGAAGTAGCGAAGAAGTATGGTGGTGGAGGACATCCTTTAGCCGCGGGTGCAACAGCTTATTCATGGGAAGAAGCAGATCGGGTAATAGAAGATTTAAAAAAAGCTGTAAATTGAGGTGGTTTGAATGCAAACAGTATATCCCCAAATTGTAACATCAGCGGATATGCTGAAAAGTACAATTCAATTGGAGCAGCTCGTTGAAAAGCTGAAAAAGAATAATACAAAGGTAGCAGCCATTACAAACAGTAAGTTGTATGGTGTGTTGCCTTTTTGGCATACGCTCATAAAAAATCAAATCCAACCCGTGATCGGACTAACTTTAAAAGTCCAGTTAGACTACAGTCCGGTATCAATAGTTCTATATGCGGAAAATAACAAAGGGTATGAGAATATCTTGAAAATTTCAAGTGGTATGGAAACAAGAGAGCTAGATTTACTTCCAAAAAAGTGGCTTCATGCCTATAAAGAAGGAATCATAGCAGTTTATAAAGCAGATTTGTTATTTTCCAAGGATTCTCTTGAGGAACTGAAATCTATATTTACTCCAACCTATTTGTTTGTTGGCGTAGAACGACCAAGCGGCATTGAAACAGAGGAAGAGAAAGCGATTAGAAAAACCTGTGGAGAGGAAAATATTAAGCTTACTGCTTATCATGAATGTCGCTATGTTGAGAAGGATGATGCCTTTGCATTTGAAGTTTTAAATGCTATGGATCAGTCCGTAAAAATGTCTGATTTTCAAAGAAAAAAACCTCAGCCTGATTCACATTTGCTTTCCCATGAGGAGTGGCAGGAATGGTTTACAGACGTGCCTGAATGGCTATCGAACACAAAATTAATGCTAGAACGATGTATGGTTGTTTTTGATAAAAAGAAGCATATAATGCCGAAGTATCCATTGCCGGCCGAGATTACAGCTAAGGATTACTTAACTCTCCAATGTGAGGAGGGACTGAAGGCTCGTATTCCTCATTACACCCATGACTATACAGTAAGACTACACTATGAGTTAGACGTCATTAGTCAAATGCAATATGAGGATTATTTTTTAATCGTTCAAGATTTTATGAAATTTGCAAGGCAGTCAAATATTCTAACCGGACCGGGAAGGGGCTCCTCCGCCAGCTCTCTTGTAGCTTACACATTGTATATTACGGATGTAGATCCTCTTCCATATGGACTTCTGTTTGAACGCTTTTTAAACCCAGAACGTATTACTATGCCTGATATTGACATTGACTTTGCTGACTCGAAAAGAATGGACGTTGTACGCTATGTAGCAGAAAAGTATGGTCAAAACTATGTTTCTCAAATTATTACATTTGGTACGTTATCCGCCAAAGCAGCTGCTCGTGAAGTAGCGAGAGTGTTTGGCTTTGAATCCAGTACATTAGAGGCAATCTCCTCGTTTATCCCTTCAAAGCTAGGAATCACCTTAAAAGAGGCTTATGATCAATCATCAAAATTACGTGAGTTCATCCAAACAGAAGATATACGAAAAAAATGGTTTGATGTTGCATTGAAATTAGAAGGATTACCTAGAAACGCTTCCACCCATGCAGCTGGAGTTGTGTTGTCACCAGTTCCTCTTGTGGACATTGTTCCTATACAAAAAGGGCATGAGGATATCTACCTTACTCAATGGCCAATGAAGGAAGTAGAGGAAAAGGGTCTGTTAAAAATGGACTTTTTAGGTTTAAGAAATTTGACCATTATGGAGCGAATACTAAATTCCATTCATTATAAAAAACAGAGCTTTTCTTTGAAGGAAATACCGTTCAATGATGAGCAAACGTTTCGCTTATTGCAAAAAGGAGATACAACAGGAGTGTTCCAATTGGAATCGAGTGGTATGAGGAGTGCACTAAAGCAAATTAAACCAACTAGATTTGAGGATATTGTGGCAGTGAATGCCTTATACCGTCCAGGCCCAATGGAAAGTATTCCTCTGTATGCTAAGCGTAAGCTTGGGCATGTGCCAGTCACTTATGAGCACCCTGTTTTAGAGCCAATACTGAAAGAAACATATGGTATTATTGTTTATCAAGAGCAAATTATGCAGATTGCCTCTCAAATGGCAGGTTTTACATTCGGTGAAGCTGATTTGCTTCGTAGGGCAGTTAGTAAAAAAAATCGTGAAGTATTGGAAAAGGAGCGCAGCCACTTTGTTCATAAGGCAAAACAGCTTGGACATCAAGAGCAGGCTGCCACCTCTGTTTATGATTTAATCGTCCGTTTTGCAGATTATGGCTTTCCTAAAAGTCACGCAGTTGCTTATAGTGTAATCTCTTATCAAATGGCCTATTTAAAGGCCCACTACCCTTTAGAATTTTATGGTGCTTTATTAAGTACTGCTATAGGCAATCAGGATAAGATCAATCAGTTAGTTCTAGAAATGAAGCAAAAGCAAATTTCGGTATTACCACCATCAATTTTTAAAAGTCAATCAACCTTTACGGTGGAGCAAAATGGTATTCGTTTTGGCTTACAGGCAGTAAAGGGAATATCTTATCCTTTCACCCAAAAGCTACTACAGCAAAGACAAAGAAGATCTGCTAAGTGGGAAGATATTTTTGACTTAGCTACTGATTTATCAGCCGTTTTTTTTACACGTAAAAATATAGAGCCACTTGTGAAGGCTGGAGCATTGGATGATTTCGGAGTAGAGCGTTCCACATTATTGGCTACTATTGATGCCGCAGTAAAATATGCAGAGCTTGTCAGTCCTACTGAGGAAACAGATTTATTTGAAGGAGACTCATCACCTTTTGGCAAATCTAAATATATTAAAACGGATCCATTACCAGTAATGCTAAAGCTTCAGTTTGAGAAGGAAGTACTTGGCCAATATTTCTCAGAGCATCCTACGGTCTCCAAGAAAAAAACAAACGACAAGGTGCAGCATATATGGGATATAATGCAATCCTCTAAGGACTCATTTGTACATGCTATTGGAATGATACAAGAAATTAGAAGAATTCGGACTAAAAAAGGAGAGGCAATGGCCTTTGTCACAATTCAGGATGACACTGGAAACATTTCAGTAACTCTTTTTCCGGAGGAATACGCTAAGTTTAATGCAATATTAAAAGAACAAGCCATCATTTTAGTGGAGGGCAAGAAAGAGAGCAGAAATAATAGAATTCAGGTTATCGCTAAAAATATTACACTCTACTAAACGAACCAACAGTCTGTATGCATTATTACAAACTATCGACAAAGATAATGAGAGTACAATCTCTCGATTATCTTTGTCTTTTCTATTTAAGGGAATCATTAGCTAGCATTTATGATTATTTTTTAATGTTACGCTACTAAACTTATGTGGAAAATTACAAAGCAGGATATGGCTTAAAAACTTGAATACTTATACGTCACAAATTAAGCAAAATTTATAAAAAAAGTTGGAATAGCTTCTAATTCAGAAAATTCCAGAAGAAATGACTTTCTTATAAAAAATAGACAGTACATTGTTACATATGCAATTTTTCCTTTACGTTTAAGAAAAATTTATGTATCCTATTATTTATAAGTGGTCAGACCACTTTGTAATTAATGGAAGAGTGATGGTGGATGAATTCAAATAATAACTCTAGAAAAATGTTTTCAGAAATTGTAAAACAGTTGAGGCAGTTAATCCACGATGAAAAAATTCCTGTAGGTGGTAAATTGCCATCTGAACGAGAATTAGCAGAAAGGCTTCAAGTTGGTAGGTCTTCAGTAAGAGAAGCATTAAGAAGCCTAGAGCTACTTGGTTTAATAGAAACGAGAAGAGGCGAAGGGACCTTTCTTTCAGATTATCGAAAGCATCAATTAGTTGAGTTGTTATCCACTTTCATCTTGCCAGAATCCAAATCAAAGGAAGATGTACACACAACTAGAGCATCGCTCGAAAAAGATGCTATCAGACAGGTCTGCCATTCGGATAAACTTCATAAGCTATTAATTTGGGATGCATTTATCGAAAAGTTACTAAAGGAAGAAGTGCTTAGGGAAGATATTATTAGAGAAATTTTAATCATTTCGAATAATCGCCTTGGCTTAAAAATATGGTTTTTATTGAAACAATACGGTGGAGAGCCTTATCGTAGCTACATGACTTTAGAAGAGAAAGGAATATGGACTCTACTGCTAGAATGTATAAAGCTAGGAGATGAGCAAAAAGGAATTTCTCTTTTTGAGGATTGGCTATTGTTACTAAACAGGGGAGATGTTTAAATGAGCATTCGAGATATATTTAGAAAGAATCAGAAAAGAAAATATGCCACGATACCATCGGAGAAGGCAAAAAATGATGTTCCAGAAGGAATAATGGTTAAATGTCCTGAGTGTAGAAAGAATGTGTTTACAAAGGACTTGATGAAAAATCTAAAAGTTTGTCCTTCCTGTGATCATCATATGAAAATGACAGCTCAAGAACGAATTGAAATTTTTCTAGATGAAGACACATTTGTATCAATGGATGACCATCTAGAAACGGTTAACCCTTTAAATTTTCCAGGCTACACAGAAAAGGTAAAATCAGATTCCAATAAGACGGGACTAAACGAGGCTGTCTTAACCGGTGTCGGAAAGCTACAAGGACAAACGATAGTTGTTGCTGTGATGGACTCTCACTTTAGAATGGGCTCTATGGGGTCAGTGGTAGGAGAAAAGATTACAAGAGCTGTTGAAAAAGCTACAGAGCTAAAAGTTCCTTTCATTATTTACACAGCAAGCGGTGGAGCAAGAATGCAGGAAGGTGTACTATCCTTAATGCAAATGGCGAAGACGTCTGTCGCTTTGCGTAGACATAGTGATCATGGATTATTATATATATCTATCTTAACTCATCCAACTACCGGGGGGTTTCAGCGAGCTTTGCTTCAGTAGGAGATATAAACTTGGCTGAACCAAAAGCTTTGATAGGCTTTGCTGGAAGAAGAGTAATTGAACAAACAGTTAGAGAAAAGCTTCCGGAAGATTTCCAAACTGCCGAATTTTTAATGGATCATGGTCAGCTTGATGCAGTAGTCCATCGAAAGCAAATGAGAGATACAGTAGCGAATTTAGTTAATCTACACGTGCAGAAGGAGGTTATCACATGGTAAAGGTACTTCCGTTTGAGGAGCCAATTGTTCAGTTAAAAAGTAAAATCGAAGAGATTAAAGATTATACTGCGACTGCAGAGGTAGATATGTCTACTGAGATAGAAAATCTTGAAGAACGTCTTAGAAAGCTGGAAATAGAGATTTATGAGAACATGGAGCCTTGGGACAGAGTACAGGTTGCTCGTCACCCAAGCCGACCTACTACAAGTGATTATATTCAGCAAATATTTACGGATTTCATCGAGCTGCATGGTGATCGCTCATACGGTGATGATGCGGCCATTATTGGTGGCATTGCGTTATTAAATGGGAATCCCATCACAGTTATTGGACACCAACGTGGCCATGATACGAAAGAAAATATTAAAAGAAATTTTGGAATGCCCCATCCGGAAGGATATCGAAAAGCTTTACGTTTAATGAAGCAAGCGGAAAAATTTAATCGACCTATCATTTGCCTTATTGATACAAAAGGTGCCTATCCAGGCAAGGCGGCAGAAGAAAGAGGTCAAAGTGAAGCCATTGCAAGAAACTTAGTAGAAATGGCTGGTTTAAAAGTGCCGGTTATTAGCATCGTTATTGGTGAAGGTGGTAGCGGCGGAGCATTGGCTTTAGGCGTTGCGAATCATATCCATATGCTTGAAAACTCTACGTATTCAGTTATATCTCCTGAGGGAGCAGCATCAATTCTTTGGAAAGATTCTTCACTTTCCAAGCAGGCTGCAGAGGCTATGAAAATTACTGCCCCGGATTTAAAACAAATGAACATCATTGACACAATCATAAAAGAAATACATGGTGGTGCTCACAAGGATTTAGAGACACAAGCTCAGTACATGAAGGAAGCTATTATTCAATCTCTTCGAGAACTTTCGAAGCTATCTCCAACTGAATTAGTGGATGCAAGGTACAATAAATTTAAACAAATTGGTAAGTATAAAGAAAATGCGTCTAACTAGACGCATTTTTTTTGAAAGCATTTCGTGTTAAGCTTATAGTAAATATAGCTAGGTTGGAGGGATTAATGTGAAGCGTATAGGTGTATTGACAAGTGGTGGAGATGCTCCGGGCATGAATGCTGCTATTCGTGCGGTAGTAAGAAAAGCTATTTATGAAGGGGTAGAAGTTGTTGGTATTTTACATGGATACCAAGGATTGATCGAGGGGAAGATGGAAAAGCTTGATTTAGGCTCCGTAGGTGATATTATCCAACGTGGAGGAACAAAACTGTATTCTGCTAGGTGTCCAGAATTTCGTACAGAGGAAGGACAAAAAAAAGCTATTGAACAGCTAAAGGCAAATAATATCGATGGCCTTGTTATTATTGGAGGAGATGGCTCATATAGAGGTTCGATGACCTTGACTAAGAACGGTTTCCCATGTGTCGGAATTCCAGGGACAATTGATAATGATATTCCTGGCACAGATTATACATTAGGTTTTGATACTGCCCTTAACACAGTCATTGAATGTATAGATAAAATTCGAGATACCGCAACTTCTCACGATCGTACTTTTATCATTGAAGTTATGGGAAGAGATGCTGGTGATTTAGCTTTATGGGCAGGGCTTGCGGGCGGTGCAGAAACTATAATTGTGCCCGAAGTAGAGATGAAAATAGAAGAAGTAGTGGAACGTTTAGAAAGCGGAACTGCACGTGGGAAAAAACACAGTATTATCGTAGTAGCAGAAGGAGTCATGAGTGGACAAGATTTTGCTCTAAAACTTAAGGAACATGCTAATATTGAGACGAGAGTTTCTGTTCTCGGTCATATTCAACGTGGAGGTTCTCCTACGGGAAGAGACCGTGTCCTTGCGAGTTTATTTGGAGCGAAGGCCGTTGAGGTTTTAATGGCAGGTCATGGAGGACGTGCAATTGGAATCCAAAATCATCAAGTGGTAGACTATGATATGACGGAAGCATTTGAAAAGACAGAGGTATTTGATCAAAAGATGTATCAATTATCTAAAGAGTTATCTATCTAAACAGACTACATAATTTCAGCAATAGGAAGGATAAGATTATGAGAAAAACTAAAATAGTGTGTACTATCGGTCCCGCAAGTGAATCAGAGGAAACTTTAGAAAAATTAATTGAGGCAGGAATGAACGTTGCCCGTTTAAACTTTTCTCATGGTAGTCATGAAGAACATGCCGGAAGAATCGAACGCATCAAAAAAGTATCTAAAAAGCTAGGCAAAATAGTTGGGATATTATTGGATACAAAAGGTCCAGAAATTAGAACTCATAAGATGGAAGGTGACGCCATCGAATTAGTCACTGGTCAGTCTATTGATATATCTATGACGGAAGTGTTAGGTAACACAGAGCGTTTTTCTATTTCCTACGAAAAGTTAATAGAAGATGTACAGGAAGGCTCTATTATATTATTGGATGATGGGCTAATCGAGCTAGTTGTTCAGGGAATTGATTCGGAAAATGGAATCATTCATACGTATGTTCAAAATGCTGGAACATTGAAAAACAATAAAGGTGTGAATGTACCAGGTGTCTCTGTCCAATTACCAGGTATTACAGAAAAAGACGCAAAAGATATTCTTTTTGGTATCGAGCAGGATGTAGATTTCATCGCCGCTTCTTTTGTTAGAAGAGCAAAAGATGTACTGGAAATCAGAGAATTATTAGAGAATAACAATGGATCTCACATTCAAATCATCCCTAAAATTGAAAACCAAGAAGGCGTAGATAATATTGATGAGATTATTGAAGTATCTGATGGGTTAATGGTTGCAAGGGGAGACCTTGGAGTAGAAATTCCTGCTGAGGAAGTTCCTTTAGTTCAAAAATCTCTTATCCAAAAATGTAATGAAGCAGGAAAACCAGTTATTACGGCGACTCAAATGTTGGACTCTATGCAAAGAAACCCGAGACCAACTCGTGCAGAAGCAAGTGACGTAGCAAATGCGATTTTAGATGGAACAGATGCCATCATGCTTTCTGGTGAGACTGCAGCAGGCCTTTACCCACTAGAGGCGGTTCAAACAATGGACAAAATTGCAAGACATACAGAAAATGCAGTAGATTATAGAGCGAATGTTACTAAGTTGAGTAAGGCTCGCGATGTAAACCTAACGGATGCCATAGGCCAAGCAGTTGCTCATACTGCTATCAATTTAAAGGTGAAGGCAGTTATAGCTCCTACAGAAAGTGGGCATACTGCTAAAATGATCTCTAAATTTAGACCAGGGGTTCCTATTATAGCTGTAACTTCAACAGTGAAACCTTCTAGAATGCTTACACTAGTATGGGGAGTTTATCCTATTGTTGGTAAAAAAGCTTTCTCAACAGATGAAGTGTTAGAGATTGCTGTGGAAGAAAGTATTCTGCAACATTATGTAACTCATGGTGACCTAGTTGTTATCACTGCTGGTGTTCCAGTAGGACAAGCTGGAACTACTAATTTAATGAAAGTTCATGTTATTGGTGATATGGTCGCTAAAGGTCAAGGTATTGGTAAGAAAACTGCCTTTGGTAAAGCAATTGTTGTTCAAAATGCAAAAGAACTAGAAGGCCAAGATACGAGCGAAAGTATTATCGTAACGATAGGTTCTGATAAGGATATGGTTCCTGCTATCGAAAATTGTAGAGGATTAATCACAGAAGAGGGCGGCTTAACTAGCCATGCTGCTGTGGTTGGCTTAAGCTTTGGAATCCCTGTAGTTGTTGGTGTTGCCGACGCGACTAAACTTATTGAAAATGGTCAAGAACTAACGCTTGATGCTGAAAGTGGAGTTATTTATAACGGTCAAGCAAGTATTATTTAAAACCTAAGCAAGTGCCTCACATAAAGTGGGGCACTTGTTTTATAATTAGTATAGAGAGGAAGGTGACTGTATGAAATGGATTATAGGCTTATTTGTGGTAGTTCCTGCAATTGAGTTATATATATTACTTTTAGCTGGGAAGTCCATTGGAGCATTTAACACCTTACTATTGATCATTGCCACTGGAGTTATTGGTGGTTTTGTAGCCAAAAGACAAGGTATGAAAGCATTCAGGGAGGTTTCTGATAGTGTTAAAAACTATCAAGCACCAGGCGAATCAGCTATAAATGGAATCAGCATTTTTTTAGGAGCAATATTAGTTGTACTTCCAGGGTTTATATCAGATATCCTTGGTTTTTTGCTGCTGTTCTCACCAACAAGAAAATTATTTAAGCCTCTTTTTTATAGATGGATTCGTAAGAAAATGAAAAAAAATCAAATTATCGTGATGAAGTCTTCATAGAACCTCCCCATTTGTTTGCGATTAAATAAATAAAGGGACTAAACAGGATGCCAATAAAGCCGAAAATTAATATTGCCGCTGCACTTAAGAAAAAAACATGAACTGCTTTTATTTGCATGGAGGCCGACCAAAGGAAATTATCTACGATATGTCTAGTCAGCTGAACAAAAATATAAAGCAATAAAATTATACTGCCAAACAGTTTAGCATCCAGTAAAAAGAAGTAAATAGCCATAGGTATTAAAATAATACCTGTCCCTAGAAATGGTATGCTATCGACTAAAGATATTAAAAAAGCATTTTTTATAGGGTTATGTAAGCCAAGTACACTGAAGCCAGTGGCAAGTAGCACAAAAGTTAGAAGTAAAAGCTTCACTTCCACACCTAAAAAGCTATTAACGACTTCCGAAGACTTAATCACTGTTTTATGAAAAAAATCTCTCGTTTTTATTGGAAAATAGATTAGAAACCAAAGTCTGTCCTTCGTGGACTCATATAAAGAAAAAAAAAGCCCGATGCTAAAGAGAAGTATTTCGAAAATATAAGTTGGTAGATGCGTTAGATTAATCAATAAATTATTTAAAATAGTGTCTAGCAACTCTTGAAGCTTATCTTCAAACATAAGAAAAATTGGATGATTTTGTAAATCATCGAATGGTAAGTATAAAAGATGTTCATGAATTAGCGGGATTAGTGTAACTAAAGATTGGAAAATAAAGAATACAAACAACAGAAAACTACTTAATATTATTATCTCTGTTAACAATACACTCATGAAAATTGGAAGTTTAAGTTTTTTATGAAAGAAATTAGATGTTGGAAAAAGCAAGTATCCACACAAAATAGATAACGTTAATGGGTACGCTATAAAAAGGATTAGCAGAATGACTCCTATAGGTATCCAGTAAGATATAATATCTTTCTTGTTCATTTGAAAAGTAACGAGTTTCATCCATTCTTTTATTAGGATAATTTAATTGAAAAGTTATTTTTTAATAATTTTAAGCGTTTTCATTCACAAAATAGCCAAAATTGATTATAATACGAGAGTAAGCATTTTGAAGGTACATATTAAATGCAGGTAAATCTCCATATTACGAGATAAGTAGATGGATAAATTTTACTGTAGAAGGGGAGATAACAAATGACGTCAACTCGTGGTTTAGAAGGAATCGTAGCGACTCAGTCATCGATTAGCTCTATTATAGATGACACACTTACATACGTCGGCTATGATATCGATGATTTAACGAATAATGCAAGTTTTGAAGAGGTTGTATACCTGCTTTGGCACAAACGTCTGCCAAATGCTTCTGAACTAGCAGAATTAAAGCAACAATTGGCTGATAACATGGCAGTTCCTCAAGAAGTTTTGAATCATTTCAAGACTTATCCAATTGATAAAGTTCACCCAATGTCAGCACTAAGAACGGCTGTATCTATGCTAGCATTATATGATGATGCTGCTGAGGATATGTCCGAAGAAGCAAACTACCTAAAAGCTATTCAATTACAAGCTAAAATGTCTACATTAGTAACTGCATTTTCTCGTGTACGTAAAGGATTAGAGCCGGTAGCTCCTAAAACAGATTTAGGCTATGCTGCTAACTTCTTGTACATGCTTTCAGGTGAAATGCCAGAAGAAATTGAAGTTGAAGCTTTCAACAAAGCTTTAGTACTTCATGCAGATCATGAGTTAAATGCTTCTACATTTACTGCACGTGTTTGTGTAGCAACTTTGTCTGATATCTACTCAGGAGTTGTTTCAGCTATCGGAGCTCTTAAAGGGCCACTTCACGGTGGAGCTAATGAGCAAGTGATGAAAATGCTAACTGAAATTGATACTCTAGATAACGTTGATAGCTATATCCAAGATAAATTAGATAACAAAGTTAAAATTATGGGCTTTGGTCACCGTGTATATAGAAAAGGAGATCCACGTGCAAAACACTTACGTGAAATGTCTCAAAAACTTACAACACTTCGTGGTGAATCTAAACTTTATGATATGTCAGTACGTATTGAAGAAATCGTTACTGGTCAAAAGAACTTACCACCAAATGTAGATTTCTATTCTGCATCTGTATACCATTCATTAAATATTGACCATGATTTATTCACACCTATTTTTGCAGTTTCTCGCGTTTCTGGATGGGTAGCTCATATTCTTGAGCAATATTCAGACAACCGATTAATTCGTCCTCGTGCAGAATATGTTGGACCAGGAATGCAAAAATATATTCCAATTGAAGAACGATAATATTAATTGTTTGTAAAAGATTAGGGCTAAACACTCCTGTGTTATTGGCCCTATGATTATGATAGTAGGAGGAAATATACATGACATCTGGTAAAATTACAGTAGAAAACGGTGTACTTAACGTACCAAACACAGCAATCATTCCATTTATTGAAGGTGACGGAACTGGTCCTGATATTTGGGCAGCAGCTTCACGTGTATTAGAATCAGCAGTAGAAAAAGCTTATAACGGAGAAAAGAAAATTGAGTGGAAAGAAGTTCTTGCTGGACAAAAAGCATTTGACCAAACTGGCGAATGGTTACCTCAAGAAACTTTAGACGTTATCAATGAGTACTTAATCGCTATTAAAGGTCCTTTAACTACGCCAATTGGTGGAGGAATCCGTTCATTAAACGTGGCACTTCGCCAAGAACTAGATCTATATACTTGCCTACGCCCAGTTCGTTATTTCACTGGTGTTCCATCTCCAGTTAAACGTCCTGAAGATACAGATATGGTTATTTTCCGTGAAAATACAGAAGATATCTATGCTGGTATCGAATATGCAAAAGGTACAGACAATGCGAAGAAACTAATCGACTTCTTACAAACAGAGTTTGGTGTTAAGAACATCCGTTTCCCAGAAACTTCTGGTATCGGTATTAAACCAATTTCTGAAGAAGGTACTAAACGTTTAGTGCGTGCTGCATTAAATTACATCATTAAAGAAGGTCGCACTTCTTTAACATTAGTACACAAAGGTAACATCATGAAGTTTACTGAAGGAGCTTTCAAAAACTGGGGCTATGAAGTAGCTGAACAAGAGTTTGGTGACAAAGTATTTACTTGGAACCAATACGACAAAATTAAAGAAGAACAAGGTACTGAAGCAGCTGATAAAGCTCAATCTGAAGCACTTGCAGCTGGTAAAATCTTAGTTAAAGATTCAATCGCTGATATCTTCTTACAACAAATTTTAACTCGTCCAAAAGAGTTTGATGTAGTGGCAACTATGAACTTAAATGGGGATTATATCTCTGATGCACTTGCTGCACAAGTTGGTGGTATTGGTATCGCTCCAGGAGCTAACATCAACTACGTAACTGGACATGCTATTTTTGAAGCTACTCATGGTACAGCTCCAAAATATGCAGGTTTAGATAAAGTTAACCCATCTTCAGTAATCCTTTCAGGTGTATTAATGCTTGAGCACCTTGGCTGGAACGAAGCTGCTAAACTTATCATGGACTCAATGGAAAAAACAATTGAATCTAAAGTTGTAACATATGACTTTGCTCGTCTAATGGATGGTGCTAAAGAAGTTAAATGTTCGGAGTTTGCTGACGAATTGATTAAAAATCTTTAATCTGTAGTAATGAAATTTGGTTTAACAAGAGAGAGGATTCTATCCTCTCTTTTCTAATTTGGACAAAAGGAGAGTTACGACATGACAATGAAACGTAATAAAATCTCAGTTATTGGTGCCGGATTCACTGGAGCTACTACAGCATTTTTACTAGCTCAAAAAGAACTAGGAGACATCGTGTTAGTCGATATTCCTCAAGCTGAAAACCCTACTAAAGGAAAAGCGTTGGATATGGCAGAAGCTGGCCCTGTCCAAGGGTTCGACGCTAATATTATTGGAACTTCCAACTATGAGGATACAAAAGACTCAGATCTAGTTATTATTACAGCTGGTATTGCACGTAAACCAGGGATGAGCCGTGACGATTTAGTTCAGACAAACCAAAAAGTAATGAAAGGTGTCACAGGTGAGATTGTTAAATATTCGCCTAACACAACAGTTCTAGTGTTAACTAACCCAGTAGATGCAATGACGTATACTGTTTTCAAAGAATCAGGATTACCTAAAGAAAGAGTTATTGGTCAATCAGGAGTGCTTGATACTGCACGTTTCCGAACTTTTGTTGCTCAGGAGTTGAATCTATCTGTTAAAGATGTGACCGGCTTTGTACTTGGTGGCCACGGAGATGACATGGTTCCTCTTGTAAGATATTCCTATGCTGGAGGTATTCCCTTGGAAAATCTAATCGATGCAGAGCGCTTAGAAGCGATTGTAGATCGCACTCGTAAAGGTGGCGCAGAAATTGTTAACCTTTTAGGAAACGGTTCTGCATACTATGCACCAGCTGCTTCCCTAGTAGAAATGGCAGAGGCTATCTTAAAAGATCAAAAACGTGTTCTTCCTTCTATCGCATATTTAGAGGGCGAGTATGGAATGGAAGGAATATATCTTGGAGTGCCAACTGTACTTGGAGCAGGCGGTATCGAAAAAATTATTGAGTTGGAGTTAACAGAAGAAGAAACGACTTTGTTAAACAAATCTGCTGATACTGTAAAAGCTGTCATGAAGATTTTAAGTGAATAATCATAGTAAAAACGAGCGAGATTAAATTCTCGCTCGTTTTTGTGGCTATAAGATATGCAACATTTAACTCGTCAAAACGTCCATTAAGGGAAATCAATTACATACTTTACTTATGATTATTAAAGTAGGCAGTACAGTGTATTGCGCAAAACTAAGAGTTATTGATAAGATAGAGTTAGACTAAATATAGGGGGATGAATAATAATTGTTAGGTAAAACGTATAAAATTGGAAAGAGTATTGAAGACTTGTCTATAGGAGAAAAATTATCTATAACCGAGAAGATGGAGGATAAGGATTTATTATTATATTTGGGATTGACGAATGATAATAATCCTCTATATATTCAACATGATTTTGCTTCTAAAACAGTATTTGAAAAACCAATTGTACCAACAATTATGTTAACTGGCATTGTGACTTCTGCCATTTCCAAGTATCTTCCTGGTCCGGGTTCTCATGTGAATAAGCAAGAGTTAAATTTTCCTGTACCAACCTATCATTATTCTTTAATAACTTTTACGTTTGTAATAACAGAAGTCAATGTACATAAAAATGAAATTATTATAGAAGTAGAAGGAAAAAATGAGGAAAATGCAATAGTGATGAATGGTATTCTTCATGTGACACCACCTGCTTATCGTTTCTGAAAAACTATAATAACTTCCTATTTAGTTGCAGATTTGGAATGGGGGTTTCAAATCGACTATGGAGGCCAAAATAATGAAAAAAGTATTAGTTGTAGATGATGAGAGTTCAATCGTAACATTATTAAAATATAATTTGGAAGAAGCAGGTTTTCATGTTATAACTGCTTCAGATGGGCAGGAAGGCTTAAACCTTGCCATAGAAGAACAGCCTGATGTCATTTTGTTGGACTGGATGCTACCGCGTTTAGATGGTATGGAAGTGTGTAAGGAGCTACGATTAAAAAAAATCCAGACACCGATTATAATGCTTACAGCAAAAGGAGAAGAGTTTGATAAGGTGCTTGGTCTAGAGCTAGGTGCAGATGACTATATGACAAAACCTTTTAGCCCTAGAGAGGTTACAGCTAGAGTTAAGGCTATGATACGCAGAAGTGTATTAACGTCAGAGCATCAAAAGAAAAATTCCGATGAAAGATATATATTTGGTGGACTGCAAGTATTTCCTGAACGCTTCGAAGTGATCATGAATGATAAGCAGTTGGAATTTACTCCAAAGGAATTCGAACTACTTGTTTACTTAATCGAAAACAAAAATAGAGTGCTTACCCGAGATCAGCTATTAAGCTCTGTTTGGAATTATGATTTTGCTGGAGATACTCGAATCGTAGATGTCCACATTAGTCATTTGAGAGATAAAATAGAAGAAAACAGCCGAAAACCGATTTACATTAAAACTATTAGAGGTCTTGGATATAAATTTGAGGAGCCTAAAAAAGTATGAGCTTTCACAATAGAATATTTCGTACCTATTCTATTTTAATTGGACTTATTCTAGTTGGAATAGGTCTAGCTCTTGCTCAAATCTTTCCTATTTTCATTGAACGTACTACGAGTACAAGCATTGATGGAAAAATAAACGATATTGAAAACTATCTAAGTAGTACGCAGCTTTCTATAGAACAAAGGCAAGAAGTCGTCGAGATACTTGATGCTTCATTGCTAGAAGACAATGTCAATTTTTTTCAAGGTACCTTATGGTTAGTGTTGGCAACAATTTTAATAATTGCATTTCTTATTGCTTTACTTATCGGCTTTAATATCTTAAAGAGGTATGCACAGCCTGTTGAACATTTAACTGAAACAGCTATGGAGCTAGCAAGAGGTAATTATCGTATTAGAGCTTTCGAGGATAACAGTTCAGGTATGTCAAAATTAACGAAATCAATCAATATTCTTGCAAGGAACCTACAGGATATTTCGATAATTCGTGAAACAGAAAAAGAACGACTGAAAACACTGATTGAAAACATGGGGAGCGGTCTAATAATGATCGACCGTAGTGGGATAGTTAGTATTGTTAACCGTTCCTTTCTCAATCAACTCCAGCTTAGCTTTGAACAGGTAAATGGGAAACAATTTCGTAAAATTGGCTTGCCAGAAAAGGTTGAAGCTTTTATAGAAAAGCTATTTTTGACAGAAATGCTCAGTAAAGATCAAATTGCACTGCAACGAAATTTAAGTACTAATCATATGGTAGCATATGGGGCGCCTGTTATAGGGGAGCATGGAAGATGGCTAGGAATAGTTGTTGTGATTCATGATGTCACGGAGTTAGTGAAGCTAGAACAGGTAAGAAAAGACTTCGTTGCTAATGTTTCACACGAATTAAAAACCCCTGTAACATCTATCAAAGGGTTCTCTGAAACACTTTTATACGGTGCATATAAAAAGGAAGATACCTTACTTTCGTTTTTAGAGATAATTTATAAGGAAAGTAATCGTCTACAAATGCTTATTAATGATTTACTGGACTTATCAACTGTCGAGCAAGTTGGATACGAAATTAAGTTAAATAAAGTGAAACTTTATGATGTGCTCATTCAAAGTATTGAAATGACCAATCATTTATTAGAAGAAAAAAATATGGAATTGACCCTCTCTTTGGATGAAAAGGTAGAGGTGCTAGGAGATTCCGATCGAATTATGCAAATCATGATGAACTTATTAACAAATGCAATTACCTATTCTTCTGAGGATACCTTTATCACGATTACTATTGGTAAAGATCATAAATATGGTTACTTTACGATTAAGGATCAAGGAATAGGTATAAAAACTGAAGAAATAGATCGTATTTTTGAACGTTTTTATCGTGTAGATCGAGCTAGGAGTCGCAACTCTGGTGGTACAGGATTAGGTCTGGCAATCGTCAAGCATATAGTTGAAGCTCATCATGGTTTGATAAAAGTTGAAAGTGAGGTAGGAAAAGGTACAGCATTCACTGTGTACATTCCACTCATGAATAGTTAATGGAGGTCATCATGAATAATCAACCCTTTATCCCTATTATAATTGGGACAGATATGAATGCTTACAATATGTCTATTTCCTTCCACGAGGAATACGGTATCAAGCCAATTTTAGTTGGGAAGGAAGAAATGTCCTTCACTAAATTGAGTAGTGTTATAGGTCATATAGAAATACACCCAAACTTATGGGACAAGTCGGAATTCGTGTCCGTTTTAACTGAAGTTGCAAAGAAATATAAAACAGCCGATAAGAAGTTATTATTAATAGGCACAAATGATTTTTATGTGCGTTTGATCATTGAAAATGCAGATGTTTTAAAAGAAATGTTTGTGTTTAATTATATGCCCGAGGATTTAATGAACAACCTTTTAGTAAAGTCTAATTTTTATAAGCTCTGTGAAGAGCATGGTATAGATACACCTAAAACGTATTTTTACTCTTGCGCTAAAAAACAACCATTTACAGAAGATGTCCTTTTCCCATTAATCATCAAGCCTAGTAATGGGGTTGAATATTATAAGCATAAATTTGTAGGGCAACAAAAAGTATATAGAGTTGAAACTCAGCAGGAATTAGATGACGTGATTCGCAAGGTAAATGAAAGTGGCTATGAGGAAGACTTAATCATCCAGGATTATATTCCTGGAGATGACACATATATGTGGGATTCTGTGTTTTATGTTAGCTCGGAGGGCAAGGCACAGCTAAGTACACTTGCTCAAGTTGTTTTACAAGAGCACACGGTTACGGCGATTGGAAACTATACTGCACTTATTACTCGCTATGATGAAGAGTTAATGAAAAAGCTTCAACACTTCCTTGAGGCGATTGGATATGTCGGTTTTGCTAACTTCGATTTAAAATATGATGAGCGAGATGGCAAATATAAAGTATTTGAAGTTAATATTAGACAAGGTCGATCTAGCTACTATGTTACTGCACTCGGACATAACATGGCTCGATATATGGTGGATGATGTGATTTACCATAAAGAAAAACCGCTGACCCTACTAAATGAACATTACTTGTTCACAGTAGTTCCTAAAATAGTTTTAAAGAAATTCGTGGATAATCTTTCTATCCAACAGGAAATTCGTTTGCTATTAGGTGAAGGTAAGTGGGGGAACCCATTGTTTTATAAAGGGGATAAGAATTTGAAACGTAAGTTCTACCTGATGGCCCGTCAGGTGAATTATTATAAAAAATATCAAAATAATAAATGGTAAGTTAAGTTTTACAAGAAATTCACACGCCATTTACAATACTTTGATACATTTTATATAGACCCCTTTTCCAAACGAAATACTTTAAAAGGCTAGCACTAGTTGCTGGCCTTTTATTGTGTAGTATAATTCTAATTAATTCAAGATACATAAAAAGTAGGAACGAGAGATGAGAGATTTCCGCTTTAGTCGGACGCTTTCCGTGGGATGAGCGATAAGCCATCACCGTCGCTTGCGCGTCGTTTGTGATGTCTTATCTGTCTCATTCATCCCACTGGAGTCGCCGCCTTCCGCTTCAATCATCTGTTTAGTATAAATGAGAAAGTCATATGAGCGAATTTAACTATATAAAGTTATCAATGACAGATAATTTACTGGAAGAGTGAGAACAAGAGATGAGAGATTTCCGCTTTCGTCGGACGCTTTCCGTGGGATGAGCGATAAGCCATCACCGTCGCTTGCGCGTCGTTTGTGATGTCTTATCTGTCTCATCCATCCCACTGGAGTCGCCGCCTTCCGCTTCAATCATCTGTTTAGTATTAATGAGAAAGTCATATGAGCGAATTTAACTATATAAAGTTATCAATGACAGATAATTTACTGGAAGAGTGAGAACAAGAGATGAGAGATTTCCGCTTTCGTCGGACGCTTTCAGTGGGGTGAGCGATAAGCCATCACCGTCGCTTACGCGTCGTATGTGATGTCTTATCTGTCTCACTCATCCCACTGGAGTCGCCGCCTGCCGCTTCAATCATCTGTTAAATATTAATGAGAAAGTCATATGAGCGAATCTAACTATATAAAGTTATCAATGACAGATAATTTACTGGAAGAGTGAGAACAAGTGAGGGCAGATTTCCGCTTTCGTCGGATGATGGAGGGATCAATAAGCCATCGCATTCGTCTGCGAGACTTAAATTGAACAGGAGTGAAACTGATGAAAAAATTAGATGAAAAACTGTGTGAAAAAATTAAATATGCATTATCTAATTCCTGGTCTATTGAATCGAGTACTAAATGGAGTAAAGAGAATATAGCCAAAGGTCAATGTGGTGTAACAACTTTAGTTGTTCATGATTTATTGGCAGGAGAAATTTTGAAAACTAAGCTATAAGACGGCTGGCATTTTTATAATAGTATTAATGGCAAACGTTATGATTTTACTGACAGTCAATTTAAGGGAGCAATAGAGTACATGGACACTCCCTCAAACAGAGAAGAAGCTTATTTAGATACTAATGAAACACAATACAGTTATTTGAAACAAAAAGTATTAAATATACTAGAACAACTTTTATAATAGTTATTTAAAGGATTTATGGTAAAATCGGGAAAAGGGAATATATGGGGGATTTTATGGAACTTATCAATATATTGTTAGGATTTATAGTTTGTATTTGTATTGGTTCTGTATTGAATATACTACTTAAGACGACCAAAAAAAGAGATTGGCTTATTACATTTTTAATAAGTCTAGCTTTATCAATAATAATAGTGCCATTGTTAGGATGAGGATTAAGATTATTGGTGGTTTGATTAAGAAATAAAATAAGAAGTGAGCTTGAAACAGCTTTTTTGTTAACATCAGGAACCTAATGCTTATGAATTTATTTAAAGGGGTTATGAGTATGATTCATTATAGTCATATGCCAGAAGGCTATGTTTGTCCATTTTGTCTTTTGGTAAAAGGTATTGAGGATAAAGAAGACAAGCTAATCCAATCTAAACAGCAAGATATTGTGTACAAAGATGATTATGTAACGGCTTTAATCGCAACATTGTGGTGGCCAAATAATAAAGCGCATGTAATCATCGTTCCAAATAAACATTTTGAAAATATTTTCGACTTACCTGTTGAATATGCTACACGAATTCATCAGTTGGCTCAGAAGATATCCTATGCATTAAAGGAGTGCTACAAATGCGATGGTATCTCCACTCGACAACACAACGAACCTGGAGGAAGCCAGGATGTTTGGCATTATCATTTACATGTTTATCCACGCTATAATAATGATGATCTTTATCGAACTGACGGCAAGTTAAGTTCTTCAGAGGAAAGGCTAAGCTATGCTGAACAGCTAAGAACCTGGTTTGAAATAGATAAGTTGAATAATGATAAATGAAATTAACAAAATACATTTTCCCACTTTAACAAAAACGGCATTTTAGTTTAATAAAGGTCTAGATTATTACGGTAAAGTTGGATTGTGGAGGGGGATAATATGTCAAAGTATATTAGTATATTTTTCTTAACTTTAATGGTTAGTGTAATTTTCTTTTTTCTATTTGGAAATGTGTTTGATGGCGGTGATGCTACCGAAACAGCAATCTATATATTCGGTACAATAATTGTTATACTTCTATCATTTATGATTTCACTCATGTACTACTTAATAAATTTGTTGAATTTATTAAAAAGAAAACTTTAACATGACTTTTAACTAACGGGGCAGGGAGTTAGGAAAATATGAAACCATTACAAGGGAAAATTGCTGTTGTTACAGGTGCATCCCGTGGTGCAGGTAGGGGCATTGCTTTTCAACTAGGCAGTGCAGGAGCGACGGTGTATGTGACAGGACGGAGTGTAAAGGGGTCTAGAACCGATAATCGACCAGAAACCATTGAAGAAACTGCCGATGGTGTTACTTCACGAGGAGGTAAAGGCATCGCAATACAGTGTGACCATACAAGTGACAATGATGTAAGGAACTTATTTGAGCAAATTGAAAGGGAACATGGTCGCATTGATATTTTAGTTAATAGTGTATTTGGTGGGTCCGAAAGTTCTCTACCATCAGGAGATGGGCGGCATTTTTGGGAACGACCACTGGAGCATTGGGATGCTATGATGGTTGCTGGACCGCAAGCTTATTTGCTGACTACTCGATATGCTGTACCTCTGATGGCCCAACACCATAAAGGGTTAATTGTAAATATCACATTTTTTATCAAAGACAAAATCTCAAGTAATTTATATTACGATTTAGCTATGAATGCTATCAATCGAATGACAGTAGGAATGGCAAAGGAATTAAAGGAATACAACGTTTCAGCCGTTGCTGTTTGCCCTGGTTGGATGAGAACAGAAAGAGTTATAGACTCGGGTTTTGGACCAGAGGATGGAACAACTGAAACGACGGCGTATGTAGGCCGTGCGGTTGTCGCATTGGCATCAGACACTACGGTATCTAAGTTTTCTGGAGAAACAATAATGGTGGCTGAGCTAGCGAGAAAATATGGCTTTACCGATGTCGATGGAACTCAACCTTTGCCGTATGAATGATAATCAGCTTTCTGTCTATAGAGAGCGAGAGTTGAAAATCATTTAATTATTAATACAAAAGAATGATAGTGAAATATGCACTTAAACTAACGGTGTGCTTTACATCAAGAGGGAGTAAAGCCCTTTTTCTTATTGAGCTAAACAACAGGTTAGTTGAACAGTTTTGTTTAAGTTGTGCTCAACAAACGCGTCATTTAACTGAATAATACAAGGGGGTATTAAATATGTCTAAAGATGTTATTGCCATAGTAGCCATAGTTTCTTTTGTGATATGGATTGCGGTTTCCCAAGAGGCTGCAAAACCTTCAAAAGAGATAAATTGGCGAAAAATGATAACCTTACTGTCCGCAGGATCTTTATCGGCATTAGTTATAACTATTTCGCTTTTTCAAAGCCTGCCGTTTTAGTTACGTTAACGAGGTGCTATAGTAAAAAAATGGTATCAAGATATAATGAGCGTGGAGATACATTTTCCAGCTCATTTTTTATTGCACTTTTAAATCAACCTTAACTTTTAACGTAGCATAAAAAATCTAAATATTTATATTTTTGAAACCATCTACCCTTTCTTTCCGTAAAAGAATTATATAGAGAGAAAGGGGAAAAGATATGAGTACAAAAAGATTATTGACCATTATCGCTGTTTCTATAGTTGGAATTATTCTTTTATCCGCAGTATTTACTTCTTGGTATACAGTAGATGAATCAGAACAGGCGATCGTCATTACGTTTGGTGAGGCGAGTGAGCCAATAACAGAGTCTGGTTTGAAATTTAAACTTCCTTGGCCGATTCAGAAGGTAGAAAAGTTATCAAAAGAAACCTTTAGCCTTCAGTTTGGATACAAGCAGGATGAGAGTGGGGAAATAACCTCATATGACAAGGATACAAAAATGATAACAGGTGACGACAATATCGTATTGACGGACCTAGTAGTACAATACAAAATTACCGATCCAAAATCGTACCTATTTAATTCCGAAAATCCAAAAGAAATGTTGCATGATGCAACCTCAGCATCCATTCGATCAGTTATAGGGAATTCTAAAATTGATGATGCATTAACTTCTGGGAAGGCTCAAATAGAAGCAGATACAAACGACCTTCTAGGGTCATTGATTAAAAAGTATGATATAGGAATTACTGTCTTAACGGTAAAATTACAAGATGTAGAGCTTCCAAATGCAGAGGTCCGTGCAGCTTTCACAGCAGTAACGGATGCGGAGGAAACAAAAAATACAAAGGTAAACCAAGCAGAAAAATATGAAAATGAGAAAATAAGTGTAGCAGAGGGAGAAGTAGATGCAATTATCTCTGAAGCACGTGGTTACCAAACAGCCCGTAAAGAACAGGCCTTAGGGGATGTAGCCTTATTTGATAAGCTTTATGCTGAATATCAAAATAACAAAGAGATAACAAGACAGCGATTAGTAATGGAGACATTAGATTCCGTTTTACCGGGCGCGAAAATTTATATTATGAATGATGATGGTGGAACGATGAAATACTTACCATTACAACCGCTAGAATCTACTAAACAAAATGCACCTGCAGCTACCACAACAAATGAATCGAAGACAGAAGAAGGGAGTGGACAATAATGTCAGATAACAACAACCCTTTTGCAAATTTAGAATCTAAGTTTAAGACTGTTCCGAATAAACCAAAGAAAGAAAAGACACCAATCGATTTTAAAAAGCATACTAAGTCTTTTATTACTATCTTAGTAGTCTTTGTAATAGCAGTAATTGCCCTTGCTAATATTTATGTAGTGAAAGAAGGGGAATATAAGGTTATTCGTCAGTTTGGTGAGATTAAAAGCATTAAGGATTCACCAGGATTGCATATGAAAATCCCATTTGTCCAAAGTGTAACGACCATTCCAAAATATCAAATGAATCATAATCTGTCTGAGGCAGAAATAAATACAATGGATAAACGTCGAATAATTATTGATAATTATGCAATTTGGAGAGTAGTTAATCCTAAAGATATGATTTCTAATGCAGGGAATATTGTTAATGCAAGCTCACGTATGGAAGAATTCATCTATTCTGTCGTTCGTTCAGAGCTTGGTCAATTAAATTATAACGAAATCATTAATGATGAAAACTCATCTCGAGGAAGCCTTAACGATCAAATAACACAAGAAGTTAATGAACTTCTAGCAAAAGATAAATATGGTATTGAAGTAGTAGATGTGCGTATTAAACGAACAGACTTGCCAGAAGAGAATGAGCAATCTGTTTATAACGAAATGATTTCCGATCGTGAAAGTGTTGCTCAAAAGTTTTTATCTACTGGTGATGCTGACAAGAGGAGAATTGAAGCAGAAACGGATAGTAAAGTTATTCAAATGCAGGCTGCTGCAAAAAAAGAAGCTGCACTTCTTGTAGCAGAAGGTGATGCGGAGGCAGCGAGAATTTATAACTCGAGCTTTTCTAAAGATCCTGAATTCTATTCGTTATACAGAACATTAGAATCCTATAAGAAAACCATTGGTGAAGATACAATGATTATTATTCCATCAGATTCACCTTATGCTAATATCCTTTCAGGATACTTAGAATAGTATATGAATCGTCATTCCCCTTACTGTCATGGTAAGATATAGGGAATGACGATTTTATTTTTAGCAAAATGTATTAATACAAAAATACACTTTTAATAATGTGTAGAAGCTAATGTAAAACAATATAAACCAAGGAGTGAATTTATTCATGTCTTCTGAAAAAATTCTATTATTAGATGGGAATAGTTTGGCTTATCGCGCATTCTTTGCTCTTCCTTTATTAACAAATGAACATGGAATACATACGAACGCCGTGTATGGCTTTACGATGATGCTCCAAAAAATAATGGACGAGGAAAAACCAACGCATATGCTTGTGGCATTTGATGCTGGGAAAACAACCTTCAGACATTCTACATTTGGAGAATACAAGGGTGGCAGACAGAAAACTCCACCAGAGCTTTCTGAGCAATTCCCGTATTTACGCAAGCTAATCGATGCTTATGGTATTAAACGCTATGAGTTGGAAATGTATGAGGCAGACGATATTATAGGAACGCTTAGCCGCCAGGCGGAGACTAAGGGTCAGCAAGTAGTCATTGTGTCAGGGGACAAAGATTTAACTCAGCTAGCTACAGACTCCACGACTGTTTACATTACAAGAAAAGGAATAACAGATATAGAGAAATATACACCGGAGCATGTTCAGGGAAAATACGGACTAACCCCGCTTCAAATCATTGATATGAAGGGATTGATGGGAGATGCTTCCGATAATATCCCAGGAGTTCCAGGTGTAGGAGAAAAAACAGCGATTAAACTATTAAAGGAGCATGGCTCTGTCGAAAATCTATATAAGGCACTTGACTCTGTTAGCGGTGCTAAGCTAAAAGAGAAGCTTGTCGCTAATGAAGAACAGGCGAAGATGAGTAAGGTGCTCGCTACCATTGAAACAAATGCTCCTATTGAAGTTTCACTTGAAGATATCACTTATAGCGGACCTAACATGGATGAAGTGATCTCTATATGGAAGGAACTATCCTTTAAAACTTTATTAGAAAAAACGGAATATGTGGAGGAAGAGCAATCTACTACTGAAACGAAATTTGAAATAGTAAAGGAAATAGATTTCACTTTATTAAAGGATGAAATGTCTCTTCACTTAGAATTATATGATGAACAATACCATACAGCGGATTTATTAGGAATCGCTTTATCCGATGGAGAGCAATCCTATTTTGTTCCAGGGGAAGCTGCTTTTCATTCAAAAGAATTTTGTACATGGCTTGAGGATGAGTCGAAGACAAAATATGTAGTGGACTCCAAGGCGACACAAGCGGTAAGTAGAAAGCATGGAGTTAGCATTTCCGGAGTAGAGTTTGACCTAACGCTGGCAGCATATATTGATAATGCCTCATTATCTGCAGACGATGTTGCATCTATTGGAAAAGAGTATGGTTATTATAATGTATTAAGCAACGAGCAGATATATGGAAAGGGAGCAAAAAAATCTGTTCCAGAGCAAGAGAAACTGGCAGAGCATGCTACTAGGAAGGCTTTGGCTATTTGGCATTTAAAGCCTATTTTAGAAAAGAAATTAAAAGAAAATGAACAATTTAAGCTATATAAGGAATTGGAATTGCCACTTGCTTCTATTTTAGGAACGATGGAATCGGATGGAGTAAAGGTAGATAAGCAAGTTCTTGTAGAAATGGGTCATGATTTAGAGATCAAGCTACAACAAATTGAAAAGGACATTCATGCCCTAGCAGGGGAAGCATTTAATATCAATTCTCCTAAGCAGCTTGGAGTGATTCTTTTTGAAAAACTAGGACTACCGCCAATTAAGAAAACTAAGACAGGTTATTCTACAGCAGCCGATGTATTAGAGAAGCTTGCAAATGAGCATGAAATCATAGAGCAAATTCTACAATACCGTCAGTTAGGAAAGTTAAATTCAACCTATATCGAAGGTCTCCTAAAAGAGATCCACACTGATGATGGGAAAATCCACACAAGATATCAGCAGGCGCTTACTACAACAGGACGTTTGAGCTCTGTTAATCCTAACTTACAGAATATACCTATCCGTATCGAGGAAGGAAGAAAGATTCGTAAAGCGTTTGTTCCATCTAACCCAGAATGGGTGATGTTTGCAGCTGACTATTCCCAAATCGAGTTACGTGTACTTGCTCATATGTCGGAGGATGATAATCTAATCGAAGCATTTAACAATAATATGGATATTCATACTAAAACTGCTATGGATGTGTTTCATGTAGGTGCAGACGAGGTTGACTCGAATATGCGCCGTGCTGCGAAGGCTGTAAATTTTGGAATTGTTTATGGAATTAGTGACTATGGTCTTTCTCAAAGCCTAGATATTACACGCAAAGAAGCGGCTGTTTTTATCGACAAGTATTTAAAAAGCTTTCCAGGCGTGAAAGAATATATGGATGAAAGTATACAAACAGCGAAACAAAAAGGTTTTGTTACTACTATTTTAAATAGAAGAAGATATCTACCTGAGATTACAAGCTCTAATTTTAACTTGAGAAGCTTTGCAGAGCGTACGGCGATGAATACGCCTATCCAAGGAAGTGCAGCCGATATCATTAAAAAAGCAATGATTGATATGGCTGAACGATTAGAAAAAGAAAATATGCAAACAAAAATGCTCCTGCAAGTGCATGATGAACTAATCTTTGAGGCTCCTCCAGAGGAGATTGCTCTATTAGAAAAAATTGTCCCGGAAGTAATGGAATCAGCGATTAAATTAAATGTGCCTTTAAAAGTTGAATATGCATATGGATCATCTTGGTACGATACAAAGTAAGGAGTTTTAAGTATGCCGGAATTACCAGAGGTTGAAGGGGTAGTTCGAGGACTTCAGCCAGTTGTTACGGGAAAATTGATTAAATCAGTAGATGTTTCCCCTACTATTATTCATTCAAAGGAAAATGGGAAGGAAGCAATCATTAAGGGGGCAGACGTGGAATCTTTCCAGTCTGCTCTTCCCGGAATGGCGATTGTTCGAATAGAACGCCGCTCTAAATATATTTACTTTCATTTAAAAAATCAAGACGGAGAATCATTTTTGCTTGTCTCCCATCTTGGCATGTCAGGTGCTTGGTTCTATGTACGAAGTCTTGATGACATCATGGAGGAAAAGTTTAAGAAGCATAGTCATGTTACGCTTCATTTTGATGAGGATGATATGCTTGTATATGCCGATATACGTCGGTTTGGTGAACTGCGTCTGTTAGAAACCGAAGCAGATTATCCGCCGTTACTGCTAATGGCTCCTGAACCTTTTAACAAAGGAGCGCTAGACCATTACCTAAATATGAGCCTTCTCCCACGATACGAAAATAAACCGATTAAAGAATTCATCATGGATGGCCATGTAGTCTCAGGTTGTGGCAATATATATGCAACAGAGGCGTTATTTAATCTTAGAATTCATCCTGCTCGAAAAGTAAAAAGAATTAGCAAGGAAAGAAAAATTCAATTGTTCCATGAAATTGTCGCCGTGCTATTAGACAGTATTGAAAATGGGGGAAGTACCATCTCGGATTATCGCTCTATAAATGGGGGAGCAGGAACAATGCAACATAGACTACAAATGTATAGCAAAAAAAATTGCCCAATCTGTGGGAAACCAACCAAGCAGAAAACAATTGCCGGTCGAACATCTACCTATTGTGGTTCGTGCCAAAAATAACGGAGGATTCATCATGATTATTGGTTTAACAGGAAGTATTGCTAGCGGTAAAAGTACTGTATCAAATATGTTAAAGGAAATGAATTATCCAATTATTGATGCTGATCTTGTAGCAAGAGTCGTAGTTGAAAAAGGGACCGAAACCCTACAAGCGATTATAAATGTGTTTGGGGAAGATATACTAACTTCAGATGGAGATCTAAATCGTCCAAAACTTGGAGAAATCATTTTTTCCTCGCCCGCTAAAAGAAAGCAGCTAAATGACATAATGCACCCAGCTATTCGAGCTGAGATGATGAGGCAAAAGGAAGAGCTTTTGGAAGCGGGTTACCCAACTATTATTATGGATATTCCCTTACTGTTTGAAAGTAGACTACAATCCTATGTCGATAAGATTATTGTTGTAACTGTATCAGAAGAAACGCAATTGAATAGGCTAATGTCAAGAAACAATTATTCTATGGAGGAAGCAAAGGCAAGAATCCAATCACAGCTGCCGCTCTCTATAAAGGAAAAGGGTGCAGATGCTGTTATTTATAATAATGGTACTTTAGAGTCTACTCAGGAGCAATTAGAAAAAATTTTAAAATCTTGGAAAAAATAATTATTTGAAAATAATGAATTTTAAAATGGGCTATTTTAAGGCTACATAATTCTAAAAATGTGTTATACTAATGCATGATTATAAAACAAAAAGTATCACACGTTACGGGAGGACTTATTATATGTCAGCTTCAATTGCAATCAATGGTTTTGGACGAATCGGGAGAATGGTATTTCGCCAAGCAATCGTACAAGAGGATTTAAATGTAGTAGCTATCAATGCGAGATACCCATTAGAAACTTTAGCTCATTTAATTAGATATGATTCTACGCATGGCACTTTCACTGGAAAAATTGAAATAGGCGAAAATGCTTTAATCGTTAACGGTAAAAAAGTACAAATCGTAAATGAACGTGAGCCTGAAAAGTTACCATGGAAAGAATTGAACGTGGATATCGTTATTGAATCCACAGGAAAATTTAATGATGGTGAAAAAGCATCTGGTCACTTGAAAGCAGGAGCGAAGAAAGTTGTAATTACAGCACCTGCCAAAAATGAAGATGCAACGATTGTTATTGGTGTAAACGACGATAAGTTAGATGTGAAAAATCACCAAATCATTTCAAATGCAAGCTGTACAACAAACTGCTTAGCGCCCGTTGTCAAAGTATTGAATGATGCATTTGTAATTGAAAATGGTTTAATGACTACGGTTCATGCATATACAAATGACCAAAATAATTTAGACAACCCACATAAAGACTTAAGACGCGCACGCTCATGTGGACAATCGATTATTCCAACATCGACCGGTGCTGCGAAAGCACTTTCATTGGTTCTACCAGAGCTAGAAGGGAAGATTCATGGAATGGCTTTGCGTGTACCTACTCCTAATGTTTCTTTAGTTGATTTAGTTGTGGATGTTCAAAAAGAAGTGACAGCTGAAGAAGTAAATGCTGCCTTCGAAAAAGCAGCTGAAGGTTCTATGAAGGGTATTTTAGGAATAACTCATGAGCCGTTAGTTTCCATTGATTTCAATACAACTACTAATTCTAGTACGGTAGATGGTTTGACGACTATGGTAATTGGCAAAACAAAAATTAAAGTTCTAGCTTGGTACGATAATGAATGGGGCTATTCTGCAAGAGTAGTTGACCTTACTAAAAAAGTAGCAAGTGGTCTTTAATCGTCAATTTCTAGACAGCTAATTTTAGCTATTCTTTGCGTATTAATAATTTTTATCTCCTGTTAATAACATATTTCCATCCTCTTTCTAGAATTAGTAGAAAGAGGATTTTTTATATTGCATTATTAAAAAAACTGTTTTATAATGGGAATCGTGTACTTCTAGTACATGGACTACTTAAAGGGTTAGGACCTCTTTGGACTAACTTTCCCCCGTGGTAGTCAACTTTGATGTTAAAAATAAAACTAATCAAAGGGGGAAACGGACATTGGAGACAATGGGACGTCACATTATTGCAGAACTATGGGAGTGCGATTTCGACAAACTTAACGATATGCAATTTATCGAGCAAACATTTGTTGATGCTGCACTAAAATCTGGTGCAGAGGTAAGAGAAGTTGCTTTTCACAAATTTGCGCCACAAGGTGTAAGTGGAGTCGTTATTATTTCCGAATCGCATTTAACGATTCACAGCTTTCCAGAGCACGGTTATGCAAGCATTGATGTGTATACTTGTGGTGATTTAGATCCATCAATCGCAGCTAACTATATCGCAGATGCTCTTAATGCTGGAACGCGCGAAACGCTCGAAATGCCACGTGGTATGGGGCCAGTTAAGACACCTCAAGAACGCATGACAGTTCAAGCGTAAATGAAACATAATGCCTAAATGAGTGAGCAGAGGAACTTATTCCTCTGCTTTTTCGATTTTATGAGAAAAAATTGTTATAATAGGAATACAAAATTATAGATAAGATTTAGGAGAGGTTCTATGAGATGCCCAGCATGTCAATTTAATGGCACTAAAGTAGTCGATTCACGACCTATAGACGATAACAAAGCGATTAGAAGAAGGAGAGAGTGCGAAGACTGTGGTTTCCGCTTCACGACTTTTGAAAAAGTAGAGGAGACTCCATTAATTGTAGTAAAGAAAGATGGCTCACGAGAAGAATTTAGTCGTGAAAAAATATTACGTGGATTAATTCGTGCATGTGAAAAGAGGCCCGTTGCACTTGACCAATTAGAGGAGATCGTGTTTTATATTGAGAAGGAGCTAAGAAGAACTGGTAACTCTGAAGTGAAATCAGAGGAGGTAGGCGAAAAAGTCATGGACAAGCTTGCTGAAATCGATGAAGTTGCCTATGTTCGCTTTGCTTCCGTTTATCGTCAATTCAAGGATATTAATGTATTCATCGATGAATTAAAGGAAATATTGAAAAAGAACCCTTCATTATAAGTTATTAATTAGAGAGTAGGTTAACAAGTGATGTTATATAAGGAGCTACATTCAACAGATACATATATGATTCGCTTGCCATATTCTTTTTCTGATTATGATCGTCAGTTATTGACGTTATTTTATCAGCCGCTAGTAGGTGCTGAAAGTATTAGTCTCTACTTGACTTTATGGGCTGATGGAGAGATGAAAGATAACGAACAATGGACGCATTATCATTTATTAAACGTCTTAGGTTTGTCACTAGGTAAAATTTTTCAGGCTAGAATTGCCCTGGAAGCAATAGGCTTGCTTCGTACTTGGCAAAAGTCAACTGAGGAAGGAAGAACCTTTTATTATGAGCTCGAGGCTCCTTTAGATGCAGAGTCCTTTTTAAAGGATCCCTTATTATCTATGTTTTTACTAAATAAAATTGGGGAAAATGCATATAAACAGCTAAGAAACCGTTACATACAAAAGCCTAACTGGCATGAAGAGTTCACAGATGTTTCTAGAACGTTTGTTGATGTCTTTAAGCCATCAACAAAAACGGGTACTTCGATATCAACGCAAGAGCAATTTCAATCAAAGAAACGAAATAATTCTGTACCGTTCTATTATGAAGATTTTGACTTTGTTTTATTGCAGGAAGGGTTATCAGAACAGTTGGTGCCCAAGTCAGCAATGACATTGGAAGCAAGAGAAGTAATTGCGAAATTGGCTTTTTTGTATAATTTATCACCAATAGAAATGCAAAAGGTTGTTATTTTGGCATTGGATGATGATCTCAATCTTTCTGATGCTAGATTGAAAAAAGCATGTGCCGAGTATTATAAGCTAACAGTTTCTCGAACTGCCCCAGTTCTTCAAAAAATAGAGCTAACAGAGAAACCAATACAGAATGTAGAGAAAAAGCTAACGAAAGAGGAAGAGTTGATTCAATATTTGGAAACAACTGCTCCTGCAAAGGTTTTAAAGGATATTGCTAATGGAAAAGAGCCTATACTTGCAGATGTTCAGTTAGCCAATTATTTTGTCACACATTATAAAATGCCAATTGGTGTAGTGAATGTCCTCTTACAATACGTTCTTCTGCGAACGGACATGAAACTAACAAAGAATTATGCAGAGAAGATTGCATCACACTGGATGCGTAAGGATATCAAGACGGCGAAAGAAGCTATGGAGCTCGCAAGAAATGAGCATGAGCAATATATGAAGTGGAAAAATGAAGGCTCTAAACAGAAATCCTATTCGAAAAAACCTACTAGGGAAGAAAAGGTGCCAGATTGGTTTTATAAAAAAGATGACGAGCTGAAACAGTCAGGAAAAGAAACAAATGGAATTCAGGATATTGATGCAGAGAGACAAAAATTACTAGAAGAACTAGGTATGAAGAAAAGGTAGGTGAATAAAATGGAGCGGATCAATGAAACACTCAAAAGGGTGATTACTCCCGAATTTACTTCTCGATTGGACGAATTACAGCAAGAAGTATTGGAGGATCCGGGTATACAAGGATTTATAGAAGAAAACTCCGAAGATATCTCGAAACAAGTAATAAGTCGAAGTTTGAGCAAGCTATATGAATATAAATCTCAGTCTCATGATTGTAAGGAATGTCCCTCGCTAGAGCAGTGTGCGAACTTTATGAAGGGCTATGAGCCGAAGCTAGTGTTAGATCGAAACCTAATAGATGTAGAATATGTAAGGTGTAAGCGAGGGGTAATAGAGGATGAACGTAAAAAAGTAACCTCTATGATAGACAGCATTCATATGCCTAAAGAAGTGATGGAGGCGAGTCTCTCAAGTTTAGATTTACAGGATGACAGTAGGGTAGTTGCGGTAAGGGCTGCTAAAGACTTCTTGAACGAATGGGAAAGAACAAATGTCTTGCCAGCTAAAGGACTCTATATTTACGGTAAGTTTGGTGTTGGTAAATCCTATCTATTGGGAGCATTAGCCAACGAGCTAGCCGCTAGACATATTCATTCTGTCGTTGTATATGTTCCGGAGTTTCTGCGAGAAATGAAACAAGCGATACAAGATCAGTCTCTACCTGAAAAAGTAGAGTTTGTGAAAAAGGCCCCAGTGCTAATGCTTGACGATATTGGAGCGGAAACTATGTCTAGCTGGACAAGAGATGAGATTATAGGGACAATTCTCCATTATAGAATGTCAGAGCAACTCCCGACGTTTATGTCCTCGAACTTTAACTACGATGAATTACAACATCATCTTTCCTACACGCAACGCGGAGAAAAAGAGGTAGTAAAGGCAGGGCGTATTATGGAGCGGATTAAAGCACTCACTAATCCAGTTGCTCTACGAGGAAAAAACTGGAGAGAGCTTAAATAACTACTTGCAAATGATAAAGTCGTGGCGTATAATCATTTTCATAAGAATAAGAATAATGCGTTGAAGAGGACAATAATCAGTTTGTACGACTTATAGAGAGAGAAGCCTTGGCTGGAAGCTTCTTAAGTATCGACAATCGATTTACCACCTCCGAGCAGTAGCTGTGAAATTGAAGTAGCAGTTGCCGGTCACCGGCCCGTTAGCCGATGCAGAGCTTCATCTATACTCGTATAGATAGAAGAAGGGTGGAACCACGATTTAAACCTCGTCCCTTTACCGGGATGGGGTTTTTTATTTTGTCTAAAATAAATAATCGTATTACCTGAACAGGCTTAGCTGTTCAAGGAAAGAACAGTTTTGAAGCCAGCATTTAATCTAAAACAATTAAGGAGTGTTCAAAATGGCAGATGTTATTAAATTACAATTCCCAGATGGAGCAGTAAAAGAGTTTCCTTCATCTACAACTACAGAAGAAATAGCTCAATCTATCAGCCCTGGGCTGCGTAAAAAAGCTTTAGCAGGTAAATTAAGTGGTAAGCTGATTGATCTAAAATCACCTATTACAGAGGATGGGGAGATTGCAATCATCACTCCGGAATCAGATGAGGCATTAGAAATTCTTCGTCACAGTTCTGCGCATTTATTGGCACAAGCAGTTAAACGTCTTTTCAAGGATGTTAAATTAGGTATTGGTCCAGTTATTGAAAGTGGATTCTACTATGATATAGATTCTCCAGAGCCAATAACAGCAGATGACCTACCATTGATCGAAAAAGAAATGAAAAAAATCATTAATGAAAATATCGAAATTATTCGTCACGATGTTTCTCGTGAAGCAGCTTTTGACAAATTTAAAGATGACGAGTATAAAGTAGAGCTTTTAGAAGCAATTCCTGCTGGTGAACAGGTTTCTATTTATGAGCAAGGTGAATTCTTTGACCTTTGTCGCGGAGTCCATGTGCCATCTACAGGCAAGTTAAAGGAATTCAAGCTATTAAGCATAGCAGGTGCTTATTGGAGAGGTAACAGTGACAACAAAATGCTTCAACGTATTTACGGAACTGCCTTCTTCAAAAAAGAAGACCTTCAAGCGCATTTGAAAATGTTGGAAGAAGCAAAAGAGCGTGATCATCGTAAAATTGGTAAAGAACTCGAACTTTTCACTAACTCATTGAAGGTAGGACAAGGTTTACCTCTTTGGTTACCGAATGGAGCAACTATTCGTCGTGTAATCGAACGTTATATCGTGGATAAAGAGTTGAAGCTCGGCTATAAACATGTATACACACCTGTGCTGGGTTCTAAAGATCTTTATGAAACTTCTGGCCATTGGGAGCACTATCAAGATTCTATGTTCCCACCAATGGAAATGGATAACGAAACATTAGTATTGCGTCCGATGAACTGTCCGCATCATATGATGATTTTCAAAAATGGCATGCATTCATACCGTAACCTCCCATTACGCATTGCTGAGCTCGGTACTATGCATCGATACGAAATGTCGGGAGCTGTATCGGGGCTTCAACGTGTTCGCGGGATGACTTTAAATGATGCTCACCTATTTGTACGTCCAGATCAAATCAAAACTGAATTCCAAAAGGTTGTAGAACTAATCATCTCTGTTTACAAAGACTTTGACTTAAATGATTATTCTTTCCGTTTATCTTACAGAGATCCAAACAACAAAGAAAAATACTTTGATGATGATGAAATGTGGGAAAAAGCTCAAAGCATGCTAAAAGAAGCAATGGATGAGTTAGGTTTAGATTATATCGAAGCTGAAGACGAGGCAGCATTCTATGGACCTAAATTAGATGTACAAGTAAAAACTGCAATTGGTAAGGAAGAGACTTTGTCTACAGTTCAATTAGACTTCTTGTTACCTGAGCGTTTTGACTTAACATATGTAGGAGAAGACGGCAAACCTCATCGTCCGGTTGTTATTCACCGTGGAGTCGTTTCAACTATGGAACGTTTTGTGGCATTCCTGATAGAAGAATACAAAGGTGCTTTCCCAACTTGGTTGGCTCCAGTGCAAGTTGAGCTTATTCCAGTTTCCAATGAAGTGCATTTCGATTATGCGAAGCAAATTGAAGAGCAATTGGTTGCTGCTGGATTCCGTGTAGAAATGGACGACCGTGAAGAGAAGCTTGGTTACAAGATTCGTGAAGCGCAAATGCAAAAAATCCCGTACATGCTTGTTTTAGGGGATAAAGAGTTAGAGGCTGGTAACGTTAACGTACGTAAATACGGAGAACAAAATTCTGAAAGCATACCTTTCGATGAGTTCTTAACTAGAATCCAAGAAGAAGTAAAACACTAATTAATAATTATTGAATAATCTTGTTGACAACTGTTGTTACAGATGGTATAGTTATTAAGGTTATTGAATACAAGTTTGTGGTATAAGAAGAGGCTGCCCGCTTCTCACCTGTTCGACACGTTAGGTTGTTGACTGGTAAGCACACGATCGACTGTAATATGTAGTTGCTACATATTTCTCATATCGGCGGGCAGACATAACAAATGTCTGCTCGCTTTTTTATTGGATCGAAAACGGCGTAACTGATTCGTTTCTACGGAATTTATGCCCAAACCATGTATTCGCGACACTATCTGGAGGTGGATCATTATTAGCAAAGACATGTATGTGAACGATGGCATTCGAGCACGCGAACTACGCGTTATTGATCAAAATGGTGATCAATTAGGTTTAAAAACACGTAACGAAGCACTTGAAATAGCAGGTCGTGTAAATTTGGATCTTGTCCTTGTGGCTCCTCAAGCCAAGCCACCAGTCGCTCGTATCATGGACTATGGTAAATTCAAATTTGAGCAGCAAAAGAAAGATCGTGAAGTTCGTAAAAATCAAAAGATCATCGTAATGAAAGAGGTTCGCTTGAGCCCAACAATCGATGAACACGATTTCCAAACGAAATTGAAAAATGCGATCAAGTTCCTTGAAAAAGGAGACAAAGTGAAAGCATCTATTCGCTTTAAAGGTCGTGCCATTACTCATAAAGAGATCGGACAACGAGTTTTAGATAGATTTGCAGAAGCTTGTGCGGAAGTATCCACTATCGAGTCAAAACCGAAAATGGATGGACGCAGCATGTTCTTAGTGCTTGCACCTAAGAACGAAAAACAGTAATAGAGTACAATTGTTTAGGAGGAATTCGACATGCCGAAAATGAAAACTCACCGTGGAGCTGCAAAGCGTTTCAAAAAAACGGGTACAGGTAAATTAAAACATGACCGTGCTTTTGGAAGCCACTTATTCGCTAACAAATCTACTAAAGCTAAACGTAAATTACGTAAAACTAAAGTAGTTTCTTCAGGCGATTACAAACGTATCAAAACTTTACTTACTTACATGAAATAATTTAAACGAAATCAAATTATTCGAAAGAATAGCAGGAGGTAATGAACATGCCACGCGTAAAAGGCGGAACAGTGACGCGCAAGCGTCGTAAAAAGGTATTAAAATTAGCTAAAGGTTATTACGGTTCTAAACATACATTATATAAAGTAGCAAACCAACAGGTTATGAAATCATTAATGTATGCATACCGTGACCGTCGTCAAAAGAAACGTGATTTCCGTAAATTATGGATCACACGTATCAATGCGGCAGCTCGTATGAACGGACTTTCTTACAGCCGTTTAATGCACGGATTAAAATTAGCTGAAATCGAAGTTAACCGTAAAATGTTAGCTGATTTAGCTGTAACTGATGCAGCTGCATTTACACAACTTGCTGATGCAGCAAAAAAAGCAATCAACAAATAAGTTAGATGAAAAGGCTGATAGATTTTCTATCAGCCTTTTTTTTACAATCTAATGCTTTCCCCCATTTGCTACCTGGGGTGAATATAGGCTTTTGCGCATTTCGTTATGTCTAGCTGCAGTGAGGAGCTGCCTCTACGCTATTCTTCAGTTACTTGTTGGAGCAGGTAAAGGCACTTACGTTTTCATGAGGGGAGGGACAATTATGGTAAATGTAATTCTCATTTTTATCTTGTTAATGTCGGTCTCAGCGTTCTTTTTGATGGGCTATGACAAATCACAAGCAAAGAAAAAAGGACAAAGGGTTCCTGAAAAAACTTTATGGACTTTTGCCATCTTTGGAGGTGGAATTGGTGCATATTTAGGGATGCAGCTTTTTCATCACAAAACAAAGCATACCAATTTTCGTGTAGGCTTTCTCATGTTACTAATTTTGTATATATTTCTAATTGTTTGGTTGTTAACGGATAATAGTCCTCTAGTATTCTAATTTAATTTAGAAGAATCTTTAGATTGATACGAAATAATTACATTCGTATAGTGGTATAAGTAATATAGCCATATATAATTGAAATGAGGTTTTCGAAAATGACTAAGAATAAGTACTTTTTACAAGTGGTATTTCTTTTAGGAATAGCTATAGTAGGTCTCCTTTTTTTAACAATCTCATCTAGTTATTTTAATACAAAGGAAATAAATTTAGCTAACAATGGCTGTCTTGAAATTGGCGGGACGCCCATCCTCGATATTCATAGTAACCTAACAAGTGAATATTCTTTTGAGTGTAAAAAATGAAGGTAATAGTTGAAAAAGAGCTTTAAGAAGAACCTTGAACTGCGCCCTAAACTATGACAGTTAAAGGATAGATTTTCGCTTTCGGCGGGCGCTTTCCGTGGGGTGAGCGATAAGCCATCACCGCCGCTTATGCGTCGTTTGTGATGTCTTATCTGTCTCCCTCATCCCACAGGAGTCGCCGCCTGTCGCTACAATCATATGAGTGTAGTAATAAAAATTGTAAGGTAAGGCAAAATGGAGATATAGAACTTTACATTTTAAGGGGCGGAGCAGTTATAGGTAGTTTTACGTTTTATATTAATTTCTTACTTTTCAATTTATTTTTTATTATATAATAAATAGAGAGGAAAGGGAGGAATGACATATGAAACATATATACGCTTTTGAAACACCATATGAGGCTGTTAAATACTTAGAAATAATAGAGTCCTTTAAAGTTAGATTAAAAGACTTTAAAGCCTTACTAGAGGAAGAATATGAATTAAATGAACCGCCTAAAGGATTCGTCTGGACTCCAGTAGATTTAGCTACTAGTACCTTTTCGGACATTCCAATTCCAGCTTATACAAATCGAAATCTAATCTATATGACACCAGACATTGGTGAATGGAGAAATTTTTTCATGAAAATATACGGAGATGTAGAGAATGATTTGATAAAAGATTTCTATCAACATTTTAAGGACGAAGGCGTCTTAACGATAGCTGGTCACGAAATGGTTCACCATTTAGATTTGTTTCCCGATGAGTTTGATGAGGAACGAGATAGCATTTGGTTTGAAGAAGGAATGTGTGACTACATAGCTAGGAAAAATTTATTGAACCCTGAAGATTTTGAAATAATAACTAATGTTGAATTAGCAATTGTAGCATATTATAAGGATCAATACGGCACTAGAAGTATAGATGAATTTGGAACTAGTTCCTATATTAATGAGTTATCCAGTATTATGTATGATTATTCTCGAAGCTTTTTAACCGTTAAGCATTTGGTGGAAGAGCAAAATAATAATAACCCAATAGAAGTATTTAAACAATACAAGCAATGGTATGAAACGGGAAGAAAAGAACCTTTGAGCACTTTTTTTAATGTAGAGAACTTATTTATAACCCTTAGCAACAAGGCAACCTTATGAAAAACAGAATCGTTATAATGACTGTCGGAAAGACACATAGTGGTAAAACAACATTCGCCAAACTATTAGAAAAACATTTAGCAAATTCAGTGATAATTGATCAGGACAATCATGCGGAGTTTTTAGCTACTCATTACATAAACTTATTACCAAAGACGGCTAGCAATAAGTTGAAATATGGGCTTACACAAATGATTGTCGATTATGTCGTTAAAGAGTCGGATTGCCATCTTATTTTGTGTAACTCCAATAGAAATATTAATGGTAGAACTAGGTTTTTAGAGTATTATAAGAGTTCTGGTTTTAAGACAGTGGTTGTATATTTTGATATACCTGAAGAAATATTAAAGGATAGAGTTACGGCTAGCGAGCGCAGTACATCGATTTTAAGAACTGCTTCTAATTTTGATGAAGTACTTATTCGACAAAATCTAGCAGAAGTAGTTGAACCAACAAAAGAAGAGGCAGATTATTTGTTTGTGATTAAAAAACAACAGGATGTGCAGATTATAGTAGGAGAAATAGTTAAACTTGCACAATTAAAATGAGTATCACCTTCTATTAATGCATCCTATTACAATTCCTATAAATTCTATAAGGAAGAGCTCTCGAATGAAATTATTTCGAGAGCTCTTCCTTATAATTATTACTCTTCCTTCATCAGCTGCTCGATTGGACTCTTCCAATTAATTGTAGCGTCAGGGTAATTCATTAGTATTTCTTTTTGGAGGAAATAGAAATCCTCTTTTGTGAATCCTTGAAGCTTAGAAGGATCTTTAATCCAAATGAAAATAGATACTACCTCAAAAGCCTGTTCGGTAGTACCAAGATATTTTTCACCTTCAAACATTGCGCCCTTGTAAGTGATAAAGAAGTTTTTACGAACGTTTTTAATATCATCATAGTAATAATACTGATCTTTTTCATAGGCTTCGTCTAGCTTTCGTTTAGGATCAAATAAGTATCGCAAAATTTTATAAAATAAATATATTATTAATGCAATTATTAGTAATCTTAAAATATGGACCATTAAAATGTCCTCCTTGTAAAATACATGATAATTGCTATACGATATAAGAAGTAGTTTGGTTTCAAAATAAATTAAATTTTTTGGAGGAAAATATGAATTTACAAAAACTTTTTAAAATGCAACGAGAATTAGACAGCTATATTGAAACAAATATGAAAGTAAATGAGGATGTATTTCAAAGAAAAGGTTTAGCATTAATCGTAGAATTAGCAGAATTGGCTAATGAAACAAGATGCTTTAAATTTTGGAGCAATAAAGGAGCGTCTGAGAGAGAGGTAATCTTAGAAGAATACGTAGATTCTATTCATTTTTTATTATCATTAGGTATAGAAAAAAAACTGGATTATCTAGAGGTTTGGCCACAATCTAATCTGAAACAAGAAATAACTGAGATTTTTCTTATGACAAATTCAGCTATATTAGATTTTCTTACTAATCCATCAGAAAATCGATATGAAAAAGTATGGATTATGTATGGGGCTATAGCAGAAAAACTTGGTTTCTCCAGTGAAGAAGTGCTGAATGCCTATATATCCAAAAATGAAACCAATTATGAAAGACAGAAAAATGGCTATTAAGTTTTAAATGTGAAACTTTTTTAAGTATTTTCCGTACGATATGTATCTTGATAATATTGGTATGGGAGGTGCTTTATGAAAAAGTTATTATATTTCTTGGTATCTTTAGTGATCGCTTTTCTTTCCTTTGGTTCGGTGGCAGAAGCAAAATCATTCAGCATTGACAAAGTACACATTAAATCTTGGATACAACCAAACGGCGATTTATTAGTTAATGAGGTATTTACTTATAATTTTGATGGTGCCTTTACCAACCTATATAGAGAATTTCCTGATACATACGATGATAGGGTAGTAAATTTCTATTCCTATGAGCTTAAAAGTCTAGATATGGAGCCAGGTTTTGTAGGAGAAGAATCGATGATTCCATTAAGTGTATCCTATGAAAATGACTATTTTCGTACGATTATTGATAAATCCAATGAAAAGGTATCCTTTTTTTATGCTTATACACTAAAGGATGCAGTAAAGTCTTATGAAAATTATAGCGAGCTAAAAGTGACTTACTTTGATGGGAACGCTCATGATCAAACCTATGAGAATGTTACAATTGATTTTATCCTTCCGCAACCAATGAATCCTGATCGTTTTGATGGTATTATGTTTGATCGGCATGCGGTAAAACGTGAGAAAAATCAATATGGGGTTAGGTTTGTGACTCCTAAATCAGAGGCGTATTCTACAACCAAGACTAGTTTTTACTTTCCATCTTCAGTGATTACAGGGATGTCGAAGATTAAGTCATCTCAAACGTTAAGTGATGCTTTTGCTATAGAACAACAAACATTTGACGAGACGTACAATCGATTAGAGGGGATGGGAGAAATAAAGAATCTCATTCCCAAAATAATTATTGGGTTGCTAGTGACTGCATTATTATTCATAATCTTATTGCCACAGAGACATTTTTGGAGAAGGGGATCTGAAAGAGATATCCTAGATACGGATGTTTTATATCTTTTTTTTGTGGACTCCGTAGGTAACACCAGTCGAAAAAGCTTTTTGGCAGGTTTATTTTCATTAGTAGAAAATGGAGCATTAAAAGTTATGAAAGGAAAGGCAGCGGTACGTTTCAAGAATGATCCCAAATCACCAAAAGAGACACTTGAGTTTCAGTTGGTCGATCGAAGCATCGCTAAGGCTGATTTTGAAAATATAATGATAAATTGGTTATTCTCATCAAGAAAAGGATCGATTAAATCAAAATTTAATTTGCATGATATAGCTGGCGCGGCTAGAGAAGAGAAAAGTCAAAATGACTATTTTGTTCATCGAAAAAGAGATTTTAAAGAAAAGCAAAAAAAATGGGAATCGGCAGTTGAATCCGAGATGAAAGAAGCTGGAGCTTTTAATGATAAGATACCACTTACTATTTTAAGTATGGCGACCATTATACTGGGTATACTATTCTCTATTGCCTATTTTGTAGACTTAAGAAGCAGTTGGGGGATAGCATGGATTATAGGTGTTTCCTTGGTGTATATTGTAATACTATGGGTAAAGAAAAAGTCTAAACTATGGCTATTTTTATATATAGCATTCATGTTTTTTGCAAGCGCACAACTGGTAGATGAACAACTGTTCAATCAAACCTTTAATTTATTGGTTGCTTTCATTGTTTTATATATTGCTGTTCCAAGGAATATTTTATCTATGAATGCGGTCAGAGCGAAAGATTCTATAAGAACTTTTAAAAGAGCACTGAGAAAGCGTAAAAAAGAGAATGTTCCTTTATATTCTGAAGAAAGCTGGGCTATTCGAGCGTATTTGTTTAAAAGAAGACAACAAACTTTCCCTCTTGAAATGGCCACAGTTCCATTGGCAGGTTTGTTATTAGTAGAAACAGATCCTATGAATTATGTAATGGATTCATGGAGATGGACTAAGGGTTCCCTATTTTCTGGTGATGGTTCCTCAGGTTCCTCAACTTCATCCTCTGATGGTGGAGGTAGCTCTGGTGACGGTGGAGGAGGCGCTGGTGCAGACTAGTTATTTTATCACTAGAAAACTTGAAGATTCTTTAATAAATATTTTGAATATGCATTCAATTTGTCATATAATTAGTTGATGAGTATATTTAGGAGGTCGAAATAATGACGAAATTAGATGAAACATTAACAATGCTTAAAGATTTGACCGACGCAAAAGGAATACCAGGTAATGAGCGTGAGCCACGTCAAGTGATGGAGAAGTATATCGCTCCTTATGCAGACAAAATTGAATATGACAATCTTGGAAGCTTGATTGCTGAAAAAGTTGGTGATGCCAATGGCCCAAAAATTATGGTCGCTGGTCATTTAGATGAAGTAGGCTTTATGATATCTAAGATTGATGATAAAGGCTTTTTAAGCTTTCAAACAGTAGGAGGCTGGTGGTCACAAGTAATGCTAGCTCAACGTGTTACGATTGTTACACGTAAGGGAGAAACAATTACAGGTGTTATTGGTTCGAAACCACCGCATATTCTAAGCCCAGAGGCTCGTAAAAAACCAGTTGATATTAAAGAAATGTTCATTGATATTGGTGCATCCTCTAAAGAAGAAGCAATGTCATGGGGAGTAATGCCAGGAGATATGGTCGTTCCATATTTTGAGTTTTCTGTTATGAACAATGAAAAACTATTACTTGCAAAAGCATGGGATAACCGTATTGGCTGTGCCATTGCTATTGATGTCTTAAAAAATTTACAAGGTCAAGCTCATCCTAATATCGTTTATGGTGTCGGGAACGTCCAAGAAGAAGTAGGTCTTCGTGGAGCTAAAACGTCTACAGCAAAAATTAACCCTGATATCGGCTTTGCAGTTGATGTGGGTATCGCTGGTGACACTCCTGGAATTTCACCTAAAGAATCTACAAGTAAAATGGGAGACGGCCCACAAATCGTTCTATTCGATGCTTCTATGGTTTCACATAAAGGCTTACGTGATTTTGTAGTGGATACTGCCGAAGAAAATAATATCCCATACCAATTCGAAACAATTGCTGGCGGTGGAACAGATGCGGGATCCATGCACATCTCATTAAACGGGGTACCATGTTTATCGATTGGAGTTGCTACTCGTTATATTCATTCACATGCAGGAATTCTGCATAGAGATGATTATGAGAATACAGTTAAGCTAATTGTGGAAGTTATTAAAAAGCTAGACCATGATACAGTAAATAATATTACTTTTAACTAATTATAAAAGACTAATGAAGGTTGCAATAGTATTCCTCATTAGTCTTTTTTATGTATAAATAAATGTATATAAATCCACTTGACTTTATAAATATTCATATTTATAATAAAAAATACAGAAGGATACGGAAAAGAAGGGGATTAAATTTATGAAACTATTGGAATGGGTAAATCTGAAAATGGTTGATAGCTTAAAAGGAAAAGACCTTTTAACTCTCTTGGATTACTCAAAAGAGGAAGTGAGTGAATTGCTAGAGCTTGCCACAAATTTAAAATCGTTGACGAAAGCAGGGAAATGCCCGCCGCTGTTAGAAGGTAAAACACTTGGGATGATTTTTGAAAAGCATTCTACTCGTACAAGAATTTCTTTTGAAGTAGGAATGAAGCAATTAGGCGGTAATGGTATGTTCATGAATGCACGTGATTTACAAATTGGGCGAGGAGAATCTGTATATGATACTGCTCATGTTTTATCTGGTTATTTAGATGGCATTATGATTCGTGCCAATTCACATGCAATGGTAAGAGAGCTAGCCGAGCATGCGAGTATTCCAGTGATTAATGGATTGACAGATCTTTATCATCCCTGCCAGGCATTAGCGGATATACTTACTGTGCAGGAAGTAAAGGGCTATACGAAGGGACTAAAGATAGCATATGTTGGAGACGGAAACAATGTAGCACATTCCTTAGTTATAGCGGCAGCATACATGGGTATGCATATAGCAGTTGCAACACCGATAGGCTATGAACCGAATAAAGAAATTATGGAAAAGGCCAAGGCTATTGCATTGGATAATGAAGGCTCATTATTTGTATGTAATGATCCCATAGAAGCAGTAGTGAATGCAGATGTAGTGTATACAGATGTATGGACTTCTATGGGACAGGAGGAAGAAGCTGCTAAGCGCTTAGAGGAATTTAAGGAATATCAGATTAATGATAAGCTTGTAGCCAATGCAAAGCCAGATTATATATTTCTCCATTGCTTACCAGCCCACCGAGAAGAGGAGGTTGCCACATCTGTCATAGATGGACCGAACTCATATATCTTCCAACAGGCAGAAAATCGCTTGCATGCACAAAAAGCCGTACTTGCTTCGTTAATGGCTTAAAAGTATTGAATAAACTGTAACGACAGGGTGTGTCCTACAGTTTATATATATGCGATGTCGCTTATCTAGAAGGATGACTTCATCGCTACATAGGAAGAGTGATTCGGGAGACGCCGAGTCACTCTTTATTATTTTTCTTCATTTTAATGATACAAATATAGAGAGGACCATTTGTTAGTGATGGATGACCAGTACGTTCTTGTCATACTCCTCCTGGCAGCCTTCTAACTCGTAATCCGTTCTCGTTTTGGATTGGACAGTGACTAAGGAGGTACAAGATGTTGTCTTCAAGCTACCTGCACCAAAATGATCTCTTCTTGTATCTAATTTAGAGATAATAACTTTTCCATCGTATGCTAGATCACGAAGTATGGGGTCTCCTTCTGTGGTATAAGTAACTATACGAATATTGTCTTTTTGTTCATTATTCAAGTTGCTTAGAAACTCCTCAAATCTATTAAAATTCTGCAAGTCTCCATGTGTATCAACTATGTCCTCTGAACTAGGTGTATAATCTGGCACCGATGGTAGCTGTGATTGAATGACAGACCCCTCTTCTTGACATCCTATCAGTAACATTAGAAAAACAAAAATGAACATGAACTCCTTTTTCATTTCTTACCTCTTTTTTAGTATTAGTCGGGAACGCTTCCTGAATGTTACATTTATAAAAATAGAGATAATGGAATTACAGTTTCCAATAAAAATTATTAATCGTACATAAAAGTGAAAAATAATGAAACGTTTTACATCCTTGCTTTATCTAACAGTTAGAAAGAAAGGGGGATTACTAAATTGTCGGATATAAAGAAAGTGCAAAAAGCAAAGAAGGGGAATCATAAAGCATTTCAGGAGCTAATTGATGAGGAAAAAGTAAAGCTATATAAAATGGCTTTCATGTACATGAAAAATGAAGAAGACGCCCTAGATGTTTTTCAAGAAACTGTTTATAAAGCTTTCGTTTCTCTCAAAAATTTAAAAGAGGACGAATACTTTTCAACATGGATAACTCGCATTCTTATAAATACTTCACTTGATCATATTAAAAAGAAAAATAGAGTAGTTCCGATGGACCGAGAGTCGATAGAGCGGAAAGTAAATCCTTATGTCTCTTCAGAGAAGGATATGGATTTATTGGAGGCTGTCATGAAATTAGATGAAAAATATAAAACAGTTTTAGTGCTAAGGTTTTATCAGGACTATTCCATCAAACAAATAGCGGAAATATTAGAATATCCAGAGGGAACTGTGAAAACAAATGTACATCGAGGTATTAATATTTTACGAGACACATTGAAGGAGGATTGTGTAAATGAGTAAGCAATGGCCAGATTTAAAAAAGGAAATGGATAAAATACATGTGCCACTGGAGAAACTAGATACAATCATAAAAAACACCGTCCAACCGGTCAAAAAGAAAAGATCAGTGATAAAGATAATGTCCTATAGTGCTGTGGGAGCAGCAGTCGCATTGAGTGTGTTTATAGGAACTGCTAGTGTTTCTCCTGCAATGGCCAAAATTGCTTCCCAGGTACCTCTAATTGGTACATTTTTTAATGATGTACAAGACGAAGGTTTACAAATAGCTGGACAGAAGGGTTTAACACAAATTATCGACCAGTCTACAAAGGATAGTGGAATTACTTTAACAATAAACGAAATTTTTTATGATGGAACAAGACTAGTATTAGGTTACACACAAGAATCATTGTTTGCTATAGGAGAGCTGGAAAGACCAACTATTGAGGTAAACGGAAAAGAAATAAATTTCAGTTCTAGCTCATCTGGAAAATTTATAACTCCACAAAAGTATAAAGGGATGATAGAAATAAATCCAACAGAGGAGCTACCAGAAGAATTTGAGCTTAGCATGAGGATAGATGCTGTTGGCCTAATACCTGGCACTTGGAAGTTCGAATACAATGTAAAACAATCGAATGAAGTAATTGTGATACGCCCTGAAGTAGTGAAGATGATTGATGCAGCAGAAGTCAAAATAAGCTCTCTGAAAATTGGTCCTGCTGGGACAGATCTTGCCGTAAATGTTATGTCAGAGGAGAAAGAAACGAATTTAGAGCCTTATGATATAGAATTCTTTATAGTTGATGATGGTGGAAATATATTGGATCCATTAGGGAAAAATGGTCACGGTGATACTGAAAACGGCATCGTTACTACGCAATTAAGCTATCTCTTTAGCCCACTGAAGCAAGGAACTAAAAAGGTTCGAGTTATTCCTTATATGCTGGAGGACAAATTTGCCCTAGAGAAGGTCATCATACCTTTAAAAGGACAAAAATATCCTTTTACATTAAGTCAAGGGGATTTCGGAGATATTCTTGTTACAGAGATTCAGTCGAATGAGGAGCAGATATCTGTCTATTTTGATATACAAAGTGACTCAATTTACGATAATAGACTTTCTAGAAATCCATTATGGCTAGAGGATGATCAGGGGAATAGTTTAGTGCTTGAGGATTCTCCATTCGCGCAAAGGATTGAAGGAAATAGCTTTAAACAAGTTTTTAAAGTAAGTGAACTAGAAAAGGCTCAAATAGTTACTTTCCAATATCCAAAGCCTATCATGTATGAAGAGTATGAAATAGAAGTCCCAGAGCAATAAACATATCTTTTAGTGAAGGAAAAAGTTGGGGAAATCAAAATATAGAGCGATTATATTGGAAGAAGAGCAAATAACATGATTTTTGGAGTTAAAAAACTTAAATAGAAAGAGGATGGAACTAACTATAAGGATACTTCATTCTGAATGAATTTCGTTTTGAAAAAAAATTTAACTAAAGATATACTTTTTTATATCTGAAATTATATACAGTTTTCACTTGATATCAAAGAAAATTAAAGTTGTTCGGAGTGAAGGCGGGACCTCCTAGGAGACAAGCGCGTGTGAGAGACTACAGGCTCGCCCCGTGCCCCCGGGAAAGCGTCCGCAGTAGCGGAGAACACCGACTATGTAATAGAAAAGAGTCTCGAAAATTTACTATTCGGTAAATTTTCGGGACTCTTAAATGTCTAAGGTGGGTTTTGTTCCAGCCTCTTCTTTTAGTTGTATATTTAAATCTGTGATGGCTTACCTTCTAGAGGAATAGATTCAACCTCAACCTCATCTTGTTTTCCTGCGCTCTTGGACCAAACAGTTGCTATAATTGGTCCTGAAATATTATGCCAAACGGCTCCTAAGGCACTTGGAAGAGCGGCTAGTGGACCTAAATGTGCAGTTGCTAGTGCAACTCCTAAACCAGAGTTTTGCATACCAACTTCTATGGAAATAGCACGACAATCTGATTTAGATAGCTTCATCATTTTTGCAGTATAATAGCCAAGCAATAGCCCAGCTCCGTTATGAAGGAAAACCCCAACAAAAACTAATGGACCAGCCGAAGCAATATTGTCTACATTACCAGCAACTACTGCGGAAACAATGATAATAATAGCTAATACAGAGATCAATGGAACAATATTGGCGCTTTTTTCTACAGCTGTTGGTAGTAATTTTTTTATGAGTAATCCAAGTACGATTGGAACAATAATTACTTGTACAATAGACATAAACATGTCCATGGCATTTACCGGCATCCATTGGCCTGCTAACAGTAATAGAAGAACCGGTGTCATTAAAGGCGCCAAGAGAGTTGAGAACGAAGTCATCGTAATTGAAAGTGGTACATTTCCCTTTGCTAGGTAAACCATTACGTTAGAAGCAGTTCCCCCTGGCACAGAGCCAAGTAAAACCAAACCAGCTGCCAGTTCACTAGGTAACTGTAGTAAGTAAGCTATAGCAAAGGCAGTTAAAGGCATGATTATAAACTGTGCTGCTACACCGATTAGTACTGGCTTGGGATTTGTTAAGATCAGTTTAAAATCAACTGCTCTAAGCGTAAGTCCCATTCCAAACATTACTATTCCAAGTAGGATAGTTATATAGCCGCCAAAAGGTAGGAATGCTTCTGGTATTAAGAAAGCTATTACTGCTATTAAAATAACCCAAATGGCAAAATACTTTCCGGCAAAGCTACTGATTTTTTCTAAAATTTTCATATTACCCACCGTCACTTTCAAGTTTTACTATTTTATTTGGGTTTAAAATATTTAGCGGATCGAGAGCAACTTTAATTTTTTCCATAATTCGAAGAGCCTCGCCATGTTCTGCCGCCTGATACTTTTGTTTTCCGACACCTACCCCATGCTCACCAGTGCAAGTTCCTTTTCGTTCGAGAGCATATAGAACAATCTTTTCATTATAGTTCTGTGCCTTCAGTACCTCCTCGGGATTATTCATATCAATCATGAGCAGAGCATGAAAATTTCCGTCTCCGACATGACCAGTAAGTCCTCCTGTTAATCCGATAGCATCGAGCTCCTGACGAGCAAATATAACCGCATCGGCCAATTCTGAAATAGGAACACACACATCTGTAACCATCATTTTCTTACCGACGTTTCCGTGAATATAAGCATAAGCTAAATTATGCCTAGCATCCCAAAGCTTTGTTCGTGCGGTATTATCTGTTTCAAATTGAATATCATCACAGCCATAGTCTTTTACAATTTCTTGGGTAAACTCGACATCTTGAGTGAGTCCAGCTTCATTGCCGTGGAATTCTAAAAACAACGTAGGCTTTTCAGCATAATCAGTTTCACTAAAATGATTAACTTGACGAATCGAGCTCTCATCCACAAGTTCTACACGTGCGATGGGAATACCCGCCTGTAATATAGAAGTTACAGCTTCAACAGCATTTTTGACCGTAGGAAAGGTTGCTCTAGCAGCAGTTGTAAATTCAGGAATGCCATACACCTTTAAAGTTAGTTCTGTAAAGCATCCTAAAGTGCCCTCTGATCCAACGAATAATCCGTTCAAATGAAAACCAGAAGCAGATTTAGCTGCCAAATTACCTGTATGCATGATTGTTCCATCAGCAAGCACTACCTCTAAATCTCTTACTTGATCTCTCATTACTCCATATTTGACGGTGGTAGTTCCGCTAGCATTAGTCGCAGCCATGCCCCCAAGTGTTGCATCTGCACCAGGGTCAACAGAGAAGAACAGGCCATATTTTTTTAATTCTTTGTTAAGCTGCGTTCTCGTAACACCTGGTTGGACCTTCACCAGTAAATCGTTTTCTCTTATCTCTAAAATTTTGTCCATCAATGAAAAGTCAATGGTAATACCATTTTCGTAGGGTATGACGTGACCCTCTAAACTTGTTCCACGTCCAAAAGGTACTACTGGAACTTTAAGTCTACTAGCAGTCTTCATAATATTACTAACGTCTGTTGCGCTTCTAGGGAAAACGACAACGTCTGGTAAACTTATAGAGTGATAGGATTCATCCTTCCCATGTAATTCTCTAATAGTTTGATTGATGGAAATCTGGTCTTGCTCTAGATGTTCACTCAATGCTTCTACAATATTTTCCACCATAATGTTCATACACTTCGCCTCTTTGCTATAATTTAAATATAATATCTTTTGAAACTTTTCTAATTATTCAAACTCATAGAGTAATTATATACAGTATATCGGAGAAATCAAGGATAATTTTCGCAAAAGTTAAATTATTTAGCGGTTTAGTGAATTAAAATAACTAGTTTTATATTTTATTAAATAAGGAGAATATTATGATAGAAAATGGACTAATTGTTTATCATATTGTTACGAGGAAAAAGATGAAGGTAGGACAGATAATTAATTTTGAAAAGAATCAAAGGAATACTTTGTATAGGTTCTTTTTTGAAAGAGAGCATTTAAATTCTAAAGGTGAGGATTTTATAAAAATTTTTCAGAACCAATTTACGGATGAAGGGTTGAAATTAACTAAAGAGGATTCAGAAGTAGGACGTCAATATTTTGACCAAACAACTAGAGCAATACGAGAAACGGTAGCAGAAATGGTGAGATTAGAAGAATACCCGGATTACCCTTCTAGACTTTCTTGTTTATATGCGACGAAAAACTTCGAGGATGCTTTAAAATGGGTGGAAATATTTAATTCCTATAATCGGCAGGTTTTACAACTTGTTAGCTTAAGAGTTTTTGGTAAATCCTTTGAGGGAGATGCTAGCCTTTTGCCAAAGGAGGATGGAGCCTCGTTTTCAAGAAAAATTGAACAAGCAAGAGATTACTGGAAGGGAAACGTAAAAAGTGAATTACCTGAGCTGTTAGTAGACGGAAAAATTGAAGTGATAGAGATTATAAAAGAGTATACATGATGGGGATAAGGTGAAAATTTGGTACGACACTATGGACCAAAGATTGCCTAGCTCTGGTCATGGAACTAATATTGAATTAATAAATAGACCGTAGACTAAGTCTACGGTCTGAACAATTACTTAAACTTATTGAGCAAATGCAGTAGAAACATTATTTAGCATTGCTTGTTTGCTCGATTCATCAGCAGTTTTCCACCATTTTTCAAAAATTACGCCAAGACCAGGTAGTAAATGTTCTTCTCCTCGGTTAATCGCATCTTCCACGACTTCTTTAATATCTGTAGCGGAATTTCCTTTTAGGTTTGCTGCTATTGCTTCTCGAATTTGAAAATCCATTATTATCACTCCTTTTCTTCATCTTTCCCAATGTCTTGCCACGTATACATGATTTTGATAAATTCGTGGAAGATAAATATGAAGTAATAGATTTACGTGATATAATTTTTTTACAAAAGAAAAGATACTGTATTATTTTTTGTGCGGTATATAAGAAAAAGGCGGTACATAACATGAAACGAATTGAATCTCCACAAAATTCCTTAGTTAAACATTGGAAGAAATTACTTAGTGTTCGAAAAGAGCGAGACAAAACAGGAGAATTTATCATTGAAGGATATCATTTAGTCGAGGAAGCAATTAAACAAAAAGAAAATGTTTTAACTATTATGCTAAGTGATACTAGTGAAATTCCTGTAACATGGGACGTTGATAATCTGGAAATCGTTGAGATTAATGATGTTATCAAAAAAGAGCTTGCCGAAACAGAGCATACTCAAGGGATTTTTGCACATTGTAAACAAAGTACAGCTAAGTTAGATGAACAGGGAAGTTGGAAAAGGCTGTTATTGATTGATGCGGTTCAAGACCCTGGAAATATTGGTACGATGATTCGTACAGCCGACGCTGCTGGAATAGACGCAGTCATTCTTGGCAAAGGATCAGCAGATGCTTATAATTCCAAAACACTACGATCTGCACAAGGCTCTCATTTTCATATACCTATTTTAAAAGGTGAATTAAGCTATTGGGTGGACCAGCTGAAAGACAAAAATGTAAAAGTATATGGAACAGCATTTGAAAACTCTACTCCGTTCCATGAAGTAGAGAAAAGTGATGCGTTTGCATTGATAGTAGGAAACGAAGGAAGCGGTATTCAAGCGGATTTGTTGGAACAAACCGACCAAAATATTATTGTCCCTTTGTTTGGTCAAGCAGAATCATTAAATGTTGCAGTGGCAACGGGAATTCTTCTTTATGGACTTACTTTGAGATAAATGCCCTTGATGAAATGTTTAAAAGTCCGTATAATAGATAATAATTTAATAAATAAGAAAAGCTGTCATCGGGAAAAGTATATATGAGAATTCGAATGTAGGGATTTTACGCCTTGACTGGAAGCGTAGATGGAGATTTCATATAGAAGTTCACCCCGTTAGCTGCCACCGGGACCAGTATTTACTGTAAAGGTGTGCCGGTGTAGAGCCGTTAGTCGAATTGAGTGATTGCACGTTTTTTTGTGCAATAATCAGGGTGGTACCGCGAAAATAGTCCTCGTCCCTTTTATAGGGGCGAGGATTTTTTATTTTGTCAATTAGGAGGGATTTTTAAAATGGAAGCACAACTTCAACAGTTGAAAGAAGAAGCTCTACAAAAAATTGAAGCTTCACAAAACACAAAAGAATTAAATGACGTGCGAGTTGCATATTTAGGGAAAAAGGGCCCAATCACGGATTTATTAAAGGGAATGGGTAAACTTCCAGCCGAGGAGCGTCCGAAGATGGGGGCACTTGTCAATGTAGTACGAGAGGAAGTAACTAATGTATTAGAAGCCCGTATGACCTTATTACAGGAGCAATCGATTCAAGAGCAGCTAGAGAAAGAATCTATTGATGTAACTTTACCTGGTCGTCCAGTGAAAACCGGGAATCATCATCCACTTACTCGCGTTGTCGAGGAGATTGAAGATCTATTTTTAAGCATGGGCTATGAAATTGCAGAAGGTCCTGAGGTTGAAAAGGATTACTATAATTTCGAAGCTTTAAACTTACCTAAAGGTCATCCAGCTCGTGATATGCAGGATTCCTTCTACATTTCAGAGGATATTTTGTTACGTACGCATACATCTCCAGTGCAAGCGCGCACAATGGAGGCAAAAGAAGGTCAACCGATTAAAATTATTTGTCCTGGTAAGGTGTATCGTCGTGATAATGATGATGCGACACATTCACACCAATTTACTCAAATTGAAGGTCTAGTAATCGGTGAGAATATCCGTATGAGTGATTTAAAAGGTACATTATCTTTATTCGCGAAGAAGATGTTCGGAGAGGATCGCGAAATTCGTTTGCGTCCAAGTTTCTTCCCATTCACAGAACCATCTGTAGAGATGGATATCTCTTGCTTTAAGTGTGGAGGTAGCGGCTGTAACGTATGTAAGAAGACTGGCTGGATTGAAATACTAGGAGCAGGTATGGTTCATCCTAACGTCCTTGAGATGGCTGGCTATGATTCTAAAAAGCTTTCTGGTTTTGCATTTGGTATGGGGCCAGAGCGTATTGCAATGTTGAAATATGGAGTGGAAGATATTCGTCATTTCTATACAAATGATGTGCGTTTCTTATCGCAATTCCACCGAACAGAAGTGTAAGGAGGAAATGACATGTTAGTATCGACGAAATGGTTATCAGAATATGTAAACACACAAGGATTGAATCCAAAGGATTTAGGAGAAAAAATCACACGCTCAGGTATTGAGGTAGATGCAGTAATTGATCGCTCTCAAGGCATGACAAATGTTGTAGTTGGATATGTAAAAGAAAAGGTGAAACATCCGGAAGCTGATAAGTTAAACATCTGTCAGGTAGATGTAGGAGATGAAATCACTCAAATCATTTGTGGTGCTCCTAACGTAGACGCTGGTCAGAAAGTAATCGTTGCTCGTCCTGGTGCAGTGCTACCAGGTGGCATTAAGATTAAGAAAGCAAAGCTACGTGGAGAAGTATCTAACGGTATGATCTGTTCTCTTCAGGAGCTAGGTATAGAAGGCCGCCTTGTCTCAAAAGCATATGCAGAAGGGATTTATGTTCTTCCTGAAACAGCTGTACCAGGTGAAAGCGCACTTCCATTATTAGGCCTGGACGATATAGTGTTAGAACTAGGTTTAACACCAAACCGTTCTGACGCACTAAGTATGCTAGGAGTAGCTTATGAAGTAGGAGCAATTCTTTCTGAAGATATGAAATACCCAGAAGCGGCCTATACAGAAAGCATTGAAAAAGCAGAAGACTATATAAAGCTTCGTGTGGATGCAATAGAAGAAAATCCTTTGTACATTGCGAAGGTTGTAAAAAACGTACAAGTAAAAGAGTCACCACTATGGCTACAAAATCGTCTAATGGCAGCTGGTGTCCGTCCTCATAACAATGTCGTAGATATTACAAACTACGTGTTAATGGAATACGGCCAACCACTTCATGCATTTGACTATGATCGCCTTGCTACAAAGGAAATCGTTGTTCGCCTAGCAAATGAAGAAGAAAAAATTGTTACACTTGATGATCAAGAGCGTACACTTAAATCTAATCATTTAGTTATTACTAATGGTAAAGAACCAGTTGCTCTTGCTGGAGTTATGGGTGGCGCTAATTCAGAGGTTCATGATGGTACAACAACAGTAGTTATCGAGTCTGCGTACTTTACAGCAAGTTCTGTTCGCCAATCTTCTAAAGATCATAATTTACGTAGTGACGCGAGTGCCCGCTATGAAAAAGGTGTCGATCCTAACAGAGTTGTTTTAGCAGCTGAACGTGCAGCTAGCCTATTAGCAGAACTTGCTGGTGGAGAGGTGTTAGCTGGTTCTGTAGTTGTAGATAAGTTAGATAAATCTCCTGCTGAGGTAATCGTATCTCCTGATTTCATCAACAGTCGCTTAGGAATGAAAATTTCTCTAGAAGATATGACATCTATATTAACTCGTTTGAAGTTTGATTTCCAAGTAGCTAATGGATATTTGTATATTAAAGCTCCGACACGTCGCCAGGACATTAAAATCCCAGAGGATATTGTAGAAGAAATCGCTCGTATGTATGGCTATGATGAAATCCCAATGACATTACCAGTGGAAGAATCGAAGCCTGGTGGTTTAACTTCCTACCAAGCAAAACGTCGCCAAGTGCGAGGATTTATGGAAGGTGCAGGACTTTATCAAGCAATCACTTATTCATTAACTTCAAAAGAAATGGCTCAAAAGTTTGCATTAGAATCTGCTCCAGTGACAGAATTATTAATGCCAATGAGTGAGGAACGCAGCACGTTACGTCAAAGCTTAATCCCACATTTGTTGGAAGCTGTAACGTATAACACTGCTCGCCAAGCCGATACAGTTGCATTATATGAAATTGGCTCTGTATTCTTAGGGGAAACGGAATCTGGTCTTCCTCAAGAGCAAGAGCATTTAGCAGGAGTTATTGCTGGTAAATGGGTAGAGCATAGCTGGCAAGGTGAGAAGAAGAGCGTAGATTTCTTCGTGCTTAAAGGAATTGTGGAAGGTTTGATGGATCTCCTTGGACACACTGAGGATTTAACATTTGAACGTACAGTTGTTGAAGGTATGCATCCAGGAAGAACTGCATCCATTCAATTAGCAGGTGTAGAAATAGGTATTATCGGACAATTACACCCAGCAGAACAAAAAGCCCGCGACTTAAAAGAAACGTATGTGTTCGAATTGAATTTAGTAAAAGTATTAAATAAAGAAGTAGAAACATTATATTATGCACCAGTTTCTAAATTCCCATCTATTACTCGGGATATTGCATTAGTAGTGGAACGTGAAAAAGCTGCTGGAGAGCTCCAAGCGATTATCCAGCAATCAGGCGGAAAACTGTTGAAGGCTGTGCATCTCTTCGATTTATATGAAGGCGAAAAAATGGAACCAGGCAAAAAATCAATTGCATTCTCTCTAACATACTTCGATCCGGAACGAACACTGACTGACGAAGAAGTAGTCAATGCTCACAACAAAGTTCTAAAAGCACTTGCTGAACAAGCAGGAGCAGAGCTAAGAGGATGATTGAATAAAAGAAAAAGGAGCAGCCCTTAAATTGGTGCTGCTCCTTTTTATAGCTATGTGAAGGGGAACAGTGATGTACTTAAACTAACACAGTAGTTAAGCTGACCATTCAATCGACCCTTACGTTTGTGGGTTTTTGGGGTGAAGAAATACCAGGACTTTTCCATCCTGAGCATCATTAGAATATCGCTCTGCTTCATCATCCGGGACTCCGATTTCCATAAGAGCATGTTTTAATCCACCAGCACCAGAGTTGGCCCCTACGACTGCGCCTCCAATTGTTGTAATGATAGGACCTGCAGCCAACACAGCGCCAAATCCGGGAATCAATACTGTAGATAACCCTGCTATAACTCCCGCTATGCCAATTGCTCCTCCAGTTAAAGCTCCCGCAATGGCTCCATCTTTAGTGGAGGGTTTTACTTCCTGTGTAATTTCAGAAAGTTCCTTTGTATTTTTAGCAATAATTGAAATTTCATCAGTTGTATAACCTTTATCTTTTAAATCTTTAACAACTTCAGCTGCTTGTTGTTCGTTTTCGTATACGCCAATAACATGATTCTCCATAAAAAATTACCTCCTGTTTGCTTTAACTAATATTCTTTACCCTTTCTTTAGTTTTTCTAGACATATTTCCACTTTCCATAATTGGGTAAATGATTCTATAATTAAATTACTGCATTAATTTCATAGGAAATACATTAAGATGAGTTAGCTTGCTCCTTCTTCATTAGGTGACTAAACCCTGCAATGATCACTGGTATCAAAAAATATTATTTAAATCATCCCTTTTTTATTTCACTGGCCTGTTGCGTTGTTTTAGTTATTTTCTTCTCTATCTCTATAGTTATTTAATAATCAGTTAAGGTAATGTATGGCAGGCACTATCCTTCCGTTTTATGATAATCATCGCTTAATAAATTTAGAAAAAACAAAGAGGTCATAGTATGAATTCGTTTAAACCAAGCAAGCCAATAAAAGCAATACCCAACATAAAAGAAATTTTGAATAAACAGCTTATTCTTTCGAAGTCTTTAACACAAAGTGAAGCAGATAATTTTCTTCCGAAGCAATGGTTTTGTAGTCTAGATATTGGGGAGTGGGAAGAGGTAGAAATATTTGTTCAAGGGGATACAGAAGATCCTTCAGAAGAATTTATTGAACTGGCAGGGGAAATATTCTCTCAGTTGCCTCAGCACATTAACCGTGCATTAAATTATTTGAAGATATTCTTTCCAACTCATGAGATAGAAGACTATTATCTAGCTACCATATCCTTTGGAAGGATGATCAATTTTGATGATCATCTGTTTTCAGGATTTACAGTAGCCTTTTATAGCGAACGTCCACATGAATTTCAGTATAAGGTAAAATTGAAAAAAGATGGTTGGCCGATTGGCTTTGAAGGTGGACCATTATAAATTAATGATGCAGATTACATATTCTTTAAGATTAAATGAATATGAATATTAAAATAAGGAGGTTGTGTAGAAAATGGGTTTTTTTAACCGTCTTTTTAGGAAAATAGAAGATGTTAATAAGGGAGAGACAGCTGTTTCTGAATTGGAATCTGAGTTTTACATAGAGTCGACTGTAGAAGATGCAATGGAATATTGGGTGGAAATGGCACAGAATATTATTGTAAACACGGTTAAAGCAACTAATAATACTGTAGAACGTGCCTTTGTATTGGTGGATTTAGGTGAACAACCATCCTTCGACATTTTTTATCAAATAGATGGCGGTTTAGTTATGTGGGATCAACTTGACAGTCAATCTATTAAAGAAAAAATTGAAAACGAATTACTACCTCAAGCATCAAATGTTGCCACTGCTGTAAATGACAATTTTACTCAAGCGGAGCATCCTAACATTGCATATGCTGAGCTACAATTTGAATGGCTAACAGGTGCGTGGTTTTCTCATATAATTTGGGAAGATGATAAGGATTCAAAGCTACCTAAGGATGAGATTTTAAATAAATGGTTCGATACATTGAGTAAGGAAATCCAATCCAAGCCGTTAGACAGTGATAGTAAACTAGCATGGTATCCATAAAGTTTTTGTAATTGGATAATGTAACTTATGTTCCACATAGTAAGAGTGAATAAAAATGATATTAGTTTTAGACTGTTACATACTCAAATCGAGTGTTAGCAGTCTTTTTTTGTTGGATTAATTTAACACTAGTGGAAGAAAAAATTATCTCGTTCTTTTATTATGGTTTATACCATCTAAGCAGGGGTAATAAAGTAATAGCAAATTTTTAATAATTTACTTATTTTATTAATAATGTTTGCAAATACAAAAAGATGGAGGGGTTGGATGGGTTTAGCTTTTTGGACATGGACAGTTACAATCACGTTATCTATAGTCTTCATTGGAATGTCATTCCTGTTTAAGAAAAAAGCGGATACTAGCTTTGCACATTACGCGATTGCTGGAGGTACATTACCCTTTTTTCTATTACTGTTCACAGATATCGCAACTATTATGGGAGTTGGAAATTTTGTTGGACATTCATCCAAGGGGTATGAGATTGGAATAGCAAATGTGCCCTTTGTCATTGGCGAACAAGGAGCAAAAATTTTGTTCGCTCTAATATTTGCAGGATTTGCAGCAAAATTTACATATAATACGTTAGCAGAAATGATGGACGATTTAATAATAAGAGATAGGTATTCTCGTAGTTTAATAGCTATTTTAACTTCATCTATTATGATTGCTTGGGTTAGTGGTCAGGCAATGGGGATGGGAGCGCTATTTTCAGCTTTCACAGGTGCCGACCCGCTATTGATGATTTTAGTTTTTTCTGCAGTATTCATCATCTACACTGCTGTTGGCGGTATGTATTCCGTTGTATGGACCGATCTAATACAGGGAGGGATACTCATTGCAATTGCAGTTTGGTTTTACATACAAGTATTCGATAAAGTTGATTTTAGTTATTCGACACTTAAGGGTGGCTTAGAAAATGTTGGAGCTATCGAGTTAGCACAAATGAATCTATCAGCTGTGGAGGTAATTTCTCTGTTTGTAACGGGTACGTTGGGAATATTAGCTGCACAGGTATATTGGCAGCGGTGTTTTGCTTCGAAAAACCCTAAAGCGGCTAGTCGTGCAATGCTAATAAGTGGAGTAGTCGCGATAATTTTCACGATATTTGCCACAATCGCAGGTATGGTTGTGAAATTGCAAAACCCAAATTTGGCAGCAGACGAAGCAATCTCGTGGTTAATTCTTGAGGAAATGACTCAATTAGCTGCTCTTGCCTTTTTCATCATGATTTTCTTGGCAGCCATCTCTAGTGCCTCCTCACTTCTACATTCTGCTGCAGTAGTTATTGTAAATGACTTAGTCATTCCAAATATGAAGCCAAAAGAAGATTCCTATTATTTAAGGTTAACGAGGATAGGGGTCATTGTTATTGGAGCTTTTACTATTGGAACAGCCATTTGGGCAGACTCTATTATCGATTTATTTTCCATGGCCTATTCCATGGCGGGAGGTGGAGTTGTTCCAGTATTAATAGTAGGGCTACTTTGGAAAAAGAGGAAAGGTCAAGAGTTTACGATGGGGACAAGTAATAGTCAAGTTTCCGTTTGGGGAGCGAGGATCGGTATCATAGCTGGCTCTATAGTATCACTTACCATAGGAATTTTATGGGGTGTGATAATATCGGTTTTATTAACTATGATTACCTCAAAAATAATGCCTAATTCAAGTGAAACATCTGTAGAGGCATAAAAATATCCCTATCCGATTTGGTAATCGGTATAGAGTTATTTTTTGGTTTAGGCTCGAAATGTTGCAATGGCTAGCCCTTCCTTTAAAATAGAGGTACTAAGTAAATTATTTTGAATAGGTGATAATATGCCAGCAATAACGTTTGAGCAAGAATTTATATTAAATGAACATCGAATATACACGTCTAAGCCGCTTCGAACTCTTTTTACATTAGAGCGACTAAGTAAGGAATTTTTCCAGGATGATTTTTCAAAGTTGATGCAGGGGATTACCGAAGCAAAAAACCAAGTAGCAGCTGTTTCCCATTTTGCTAAAAGATACGGTATGTTTTTTGCCAATCAATTTTACATGCTGGCTGCTTACGACATGGTTTGGGATGGCAAGCACACAGAGCTTCATTTCGATGTTACAAAGGAATATGGTGCATATACTATAGCTATGTTCATCAATCCAAATGATTTTCGTTACGTGAAGGAAGAAGAGAGAGAAGAGGTCATCCGAAAGATTTTAAGTAAGCAAGGATATGAAATAGTACAGCAGTTAAGAAATACAACAAGTATTTCACCGCTAATCATTTGGGAAAGCTTTTTCGTTCATCTTGTTAATCAGTATGAGAAGCTCTTAGAAGATCCTTCTACCGCTGGTCAAGCTATGGATGATATTGAAATACTCGAGAACCCAGAGGTGTGGAAATTATTCTCCACTAAATCTCTATTCTACGAATACACTCAAGGTAGAAATCCAGCAGTATTAGTAAATCAGCCTATTCGTAGAAGCTGTTGTATGTCTATGGATTTACCAGGTCAAGGAGCATGCGGCTACTGTCCTAAAACAAATAAATAAATTACATTCTATCCCAAAATAGAGCCCTGCCACAAAGGCAGGGCTTGTTCTATGGAGAAATCTTTTTGTGACTGATCCACCAATCTATATGGTCTAAATTAAAGGCTATAATGTCTCCGATTGGTCTAAGATGTGGTATTTCTTTATTTAGCATAAGCTGATGGATTTGTTCTTCTGTTAGTGGATAGCCAACAGAATCTAGATATGTCATTAATTTTTTTACTCCATAGACTCTTCTCAACTAATCACCTCCCACCAAAAGCTCTTACCTTCAAAGAAAGAAATCTTAGTGAGACGTATTAATCGATAGATTTGTTAAATATATACCCCATAAAACTAAAGATAATCCTATAATTATCGAACAACAGTTTGCTAAAAATTTAAAATATTATTAAAAATGAAATCATACATTTGATATAATTCTAATAAAGCTCCTAGAAGATATGTGAGCAACAAATTTCAGTATACAGGAAGATTGATAAGTAATGAAAAGAGTAGATGTAGTCTATGGCTTGATTGCCGATGCAAATGAGGAGAATTTTTTAATGGTCCGGAACACTGGGGCTAGCTGGACACTTCCTGGAGGTGCGGTGGAGAATGGAGAAACATTGGAGCAGGCTATTGTAAGAGAGGTCCAAGAAGAAACAGGGTTAATGACAGAGGTAGAGAGAGTAATAGCACTTAATGAAGCATTTTTTCAACATAAGAACAGTCATGTATTGTTTGTGACATTCAAGATGAAAATTATTGCTGGTGAATGTTGCATAATAAATCCAGAAGAAATTGAAGAATTAAGATGGATGGATAAGCAAACTGTAGATAACAAGATGCCCTATCATCCTGGAGGTATTAACAGCTTGTTAAAATCAGCAGCGCCATATATATATCAAAAAAATTAGGAGGATATGATATTGTTTAATTTGTTTAAAAATGAAAATACAAAAGATACTAATTTGAATGAAAGGGATTTTATTAATGAGGAGGACGGCTTAGGAGTGGGCATACTCATCCACTATACTCCGATTGCCGTTTATATGTATTTATCTACTGATATATTAATAGAAAATGGTGATACCTTGTATGATTCCAAGCATAGAGAAATCATTGTCCAAGGTAACAGTGTGTCTATTACATTAAACGATAAAAGTGAAATCCCAGAAATTATCGATTTATATGGTTTAAATAATAATAATTTGCCTTTAATCACAATTGATGTCACATTGTCCTATTAGAGGATGCGTAAATGATGAAAAGAAAGTACGGTAATCGTTCGGATTGGTCTAGAATTTTAAAGAGACAATATATTTTTAAAGATACTTTTTCAGAGCAATTTACTGGAGGAATCTCTCTTTTACATTTAGTTGAGATTGGAGAACCTTTATGGGTGAATTATGACTCTCAGAAGATTTGTATTGTAGACGATGGATATATGTGGCTTCAACAATATCCAAATGAAGAAAATTATACGGTAACAACGATGTTTAATCATAACGGAGAAGTAGTTCAATGGTATATAGATATTTGCTATAAACACGGAGTGGACTATAACGGACCATGGTGGGATGACTTATTTTTAGATATCATTGTCCTCCCATCAGGAGATTATTACCTTATAGACGAAGATGAGCTTGAAGAGGCTTTACTTAAAGGACAAATAAATTACCAACAGTATAACCAAGCAAAACAGACAGCTGATAAAATTATGGGTGAACTAAAAGAAAATAAATTTGATATATTAAAACAGTCGAATGCTCATAAGAACCTATTGCTAGAGCTTCTAGAGTAAAGTGAGGATAAACATGAGAAAAGTTGAAGTCATTGAATATTCAAAGGATTGGGCTTTACTCTTTGAGCAAGAATCAAAGACGTTAAATGAGATTTTCAAGGAAGAGTTACTTGAAATACATCATATAGGAAGTACTTCAGTAGAAGGACTCTCAGCAAAGCCAATTATAGATATGATGCCGGTAGTACGTGATATTGAGAAGATCGATTTATTCAATCAACAAATGATTCAGCAAGGGTATACACCAAAAGGAGAAAATGGTTTACCTGGTCGACGTTACTTTCAAAAGGGGGAAAATAATCGAACACATCATATACATATTTATGAACAAGGGAATCCAGAAATAGAGAGACATCTTGTCTTTCGAGATTATTTAAAGGTACACCCCGTGGATTTAAATAGATATGGAGAACTAAAGAGCAAACTTGCTAAACTGTTTCCCTTTGATATTGAGAGCTATATTAATGGAAAAGATAAGATTGTTCAAGAAATAGAGGAAAACGCTCAGCGCTGGAAAAAAAGGATACAACTAAATTTTCATAGACCCTTTGGTGTCTATGGTATATGCGTGCAGGAAAAGAAGCTCCTAGTCATTGAAAAGAATAGTGGGCCTTATATCAACCACTATGATCTTCCAGGGGGAAATTTAGAACCTAGGGAATCACTTAAAGAGGCAGTCCAGAGAGAATTTTTAGAGGAAACGGGGTTATTAATAGATGTACTTGAACAGATAGGAACTGCTGATTTTATGATTCATACAGATTGGAGAGAAGGTACGGCCGTACATCATATTGCAGTTTTTTATTTAGTAGAGCAAACAGGGGGTTCCATAACAAAGCCTCTTCTTTTTGAAGGTCAAGACTCTTTAGGGGCTGTTTGGATTGCTGAAGAGGAAGCAACTAAGGAAAATTCATCTCCTTTAGTACTAAAAGCTTTTGAATGGCTGCGTACAAAAAAGTTTTCTATAGAAGCTACTTATTATGAACAATGGCAAGTAAAGAAAAACTAGTGTGAAAGAGAGGATTCCTATTATGGACAATACTTTTATTAGAGCGTTAGATTTAAAATTCCCTATCATTCAAGCGCCAATGGCTGGTGGGGCGACAACCTCTGCTTTAGTAAGCGCTGTCTCCAATCAAGGAGCACTCGGCATGATTGGCGCAGGGTATTTAAAACCAGATGATTTACGCCATCAGATAAAACAAGTGAAATCAGAAACTAACGCAAGTTTCGGAGTAAATTTGTTTGTGCCTGAACATTATGAGATTAAAGAAGAACAGATAGAAAAATCAAAACGACTAATAGAGACCTATGAGCTTCTTTTAAATCAACAGGTTGGAGAGCCTTCTCTACCTAATCGAGAAACTGAAATGTGTATCTACGAAGAGTTAATACAGGTTGTCTTGGATGAGAACGTACCTGTCTGCTCCTTTACCTTTGGGATACCATCTAAAGAAACTATACAAACATTTAAACGTCAAGGAGTTTTTACGATTGGTACTGCTACTAATGTATCTGAAGCAATAGCCGTTGAAAGTTTAGGAATGGATGCGGTAGTTGTTCAGGGGAGTGAGGCAGGGGGCCATCGAGGGAATTTCCTATGCGATTCCAACGAAAGCATGATTGGTTTAATAGCTCTTGTTCCTCAAGTGGTAGACCAAGTAGACATTCCAGTTATTGCTGCAGGTGGAATAATGGACGGTAGAGGGCTATCTTCCGCGCTCTGTTTAGGAGCAGAGGCAGTACAAATGGGGACTGCATTCTTAACCTGTAAAGAAAGTGGGGCACATCCAGTACATCAACAAGCAATACTTCTAGCAAAAAGTGAGGACATAGTAACCACGAAGGCATTTTCAGGTAAGGATGCTAGAGGAATTGAAAATCAGTTTATGAAGGAAATGAAAGAGCACGAAGCAGTTCTTCCTCCATTTCCTGTACAAAATGCTCTTACACAAAATTTAAGAAAATTAGCCTCTCAACAAAAAAATCCAGAGTTCATGTCTCTTTGGTCTGGACAAGGCCCAACATTAGCGAGAGAAGAAACAGTTGAACAGCTTATTAACCGTGTTGCAAATGAGGCGGCTTTAATATTAGATAGGATTAGGCTTTAAAAGAGCTCAGAAAAAAGGAGGTTCATAGTAATCCCATGAACCTCCCCAGATAATACAATATTGTATTTAAAAGCACTGCACATTACGAATCTAATGTAATATGGTTTCCTTATTCGGTCTATATTCATAAACAGGCTCTTCCTGCTGGGTATCATCGAACCATTTTAGTCCCAGATATGTAAAACCAGCTCGTTCTAAAATTTTGAGGGATCCTGCGTTTTCTATACTAGCAGAAGCAGACACAATAAGAACATTTGGATGATTCCTTACGATGTCCATACAAGCAGCTACCGCTTCAGTTGCATATCCTTTCCCCCAAGATTTCTTATTAAAATGATAGATTAATTCTACTTCTTCTATTTTATCCTCGACGTTGAAGCCAGCTGCTCCAATAATCTCTCCCGAGCTTTTTTCCATCACAGCATAAACAGACAAATTTTTCTCTTCATGACATTCGCGATAAAACTCTATAGTTCTAGGTAATGCTTCATGGGAAGATGCTCCTCCACATGATTTCATCACGTCGTTGTCTCCCCAAAACAGCTTAGCTGAATCCAAAAATCTTTCTTCGAATACTACAAGGCATAATCTTTCTGTTTCACCTACTATGTTCATTCATTTCCCCTCCACACGTTAAAATTTTCTTTTTTGAACAAGTTTCATGGCTTTTTGTGTATTTGCAAAATGCCATTTTGTAATAGATTTAAGGAATTCCTCTCCATGCTTCAAATAAATTTTTGCAGCTGTTTCGTCCACTTTTGCACTAGCTCCTTTTGGAATAGTGGTATGTGCTATTTCCGTAAGACGGTCCATTTCCTTCAAGAAAGCATATCTTGCTATAATGGAAGCTGCAGCGACTGAAACGTGTAATTGCTCTGCCTTTGTCGAAAACAAAACATTTTCACGTATGATTTCCTTCTCCATTTTGATATGGTTGTAATAAATACCACGCTCTGCAAACTGATCAATTAATATGTAAGCGGGCTTTTCTGGCTCTATTTTATTTAAAACATGCTTTAAGGCTTGGTTATGCATCATTGCTTTAATTTTACCCTGGGACCAGCCTCGACCTTGAATTTCGTTATACTTTTCATTTTTTAATACGAGCACACTATGGGACAATGTTTTCATCAGGTCTGGGGCAATTCGACGCATCAGCTCATCTGTTAGCATTTTGGAATCCTTAACTCCCAGTTCTCTCACAAGTTCTACTTGATGTGCAGGTACATAGCAGGCTGCTACAGTAATGGGACCAAAATAATCTCCAGTGCCTGTTTCATCAGAACCGATCACGGATAATGTGGTGAAGTTTTCCGGGAGAATGTCACCTTTTGACGAACTGCTCTTTATAGGATTTGCTGGAGAAATGTTTCCGCTCCAAAGAGCTGCCTCTCTAGAAGCACCGTTTCCTTGAAACATTACCTTTCCTGATTTATAAATGGTGATGGCTGTATCTACAAGCTTAGCAGCGAAAACTACCCCTGGTGCAGAGCGTTCGATTTTGAATTTTAAGTAATGTGCCTTCACTTTTTCTATTTCGTTAGCTGGCAATAATAAAACTTCATTTGACATTCATATTGTTCCTTTCTTCACAACGTAATCTATTTCGTGTTATTATTATACATAGGATTTTCTGGGGGAGGGTATGTCTTTGTCAGAACAAGAGAAAACAAGGATTTCTGTCGATATTTATGGACAGAATTATAAAATGGCAGGAACTGAAACATCTGGTCATATGAGACTCGTTGCCTCCATCGTAGATGATAAAATGAGAGAAATACACTCTCATAATAGACAGCTAGATATCGCAAAATTAGCAGTGCTTACCGCTGTTAATGCAGTAAACGATTACATAAAAGTAAAAGAACAGCTAGAACTTCTAGAAGAAGAATTGAAAAGGCTAAAGGACTGAAAAAATGTTAGATTTAATTATCCTGATTTTATTAATTGCCGGCTTTGTAACTGGCGCTAGACGTGGGTTGATCGTTCAACTTATTCATATGACGGGCTTCATCGTTGCCCTCATCGTCGCCTATATCTATTATAAACCACTGGCAGACAAATTTGTTCTGTGGATACCATTTCCTGCAGTAACCTCAGATTCATCATTAACAATTGCAGTAGAAACATTGGACCTAGACCAAACGTTTTACCGGATTATCGCGTTTACTTTAATTTTTATGGTTGTTAAGTTTGGCTTACAATTAATAGCCTCCATGTTTGATTTTTTAAAGTATTTGCCTATACTAGGCTTTGTGAGTAATGTTGCAGGAGCAATTCTAGGATTTATAGAGTTTTATTTCATCATATTCGTCCTTTTATATGTTTTTGCGCTATTGCCAATTGAATTTATACAAAATATTACATCAGGTTCATTCTTAACTTCATGGATGCTTGAACATACGCCAATCCTATCTGAGATGGTTAAAAACTGGTGGTATATTTATTTAGAAAAGTAATATCTAGTATCTAAGAAGAACTTCTCTCAGTAGAGGGAAGTTTTTTTAAATAGAGGAGGTCTACTCATGGACAAAAAGACAATTATTAAAACGTTAGAAAAAATTGCGTTATATATGGAACTCCAAGGAGAAAATCCTTTTAAGGTGTCTGCTTTTCGTAAGGCTGCCCAAGTTTTAGAGTTAGACGAACGTAGCTTATCTGAGATGGACAATATTACTTCTCTGAAGGGGATTGGAGCAGCAACAGGGGCAGTGATCAACGATTTAATCGAAACTGGTGAGTCCTCTTTGCTTAAGGAAATGCAAGAATCTGTGCCAGGCGGACTTTTACCTATGTTAAAGATTCCAGGTCTTGGAGGAAAGAAAATCGCCAAGCTTTATAAAGAATTAGGTGTAGATTCGATTGAGTCCTTAAAGATTGCATGTGAGGAAGGTAAGGTTAAAGGACTAGCGGGATTTGGAGCTAAAACAGAAGAAAAAATATTAGCACAGCTAGAAGTCTTTCAAACAAAACCTGAGAGAACCGCTATTTGGCAGCTTGAGCCTATTGTTGCTTTTATCGAAGGTATTTTAGCAAGCATGGATACTGTTGTTAAGTATTCTGTTGCAGGTTCCTATCGAAGAGTAAAGGAATCTAGTAAGGATATCGACTTTATCGTAGCAACGACTTTACCACTAAAGGTTAGAGAGGAATTGCTAGAGAAGCTCCCCCTACTAAAAGTGATTGCAGCAGGAGACACCAAGGTATCTGTGACCTTAGATGTAGAAAATGAGGTAGATGTTGATTTTAGGCTGGTGGAGCCCCATCAATACGCTTCCGCATTGCACCATTTTACCGGTTCTAAGGACCACAATATTAAAATGAGACAAATTGCCAAAGAAAAGGGTCTGAAAATAAGTGAATACGGGGTAGAGCAGGAAGATGGCTCCGTTCAGTCCTTTGAATCTGAGAAAGAATTCTATGCATACTTTGATTTACCTTTTATCCCGCCTACAATTCGAGAGGATGGAACAGAGCTAAACAAGCTAGAAATGATTCCTAGCCTTGTAACGTTAGAGGATATAAAGGGAGATTTTCATATGCACACTACGTGGTCAGATGGAGCTCACTCTATTGAAGAAATGGTAGAGGCATGTAGAGAAAAAGGATACTCTCATATTGTAATTACTGACCACTCAAATTATTTAAAAGTAGCAAACGGCCTTTCTAGGGAGAGACTGTTACAACAAATAGAAGCAATACATGTCATGAATGAAAAATATAGTGATATAGAAATTTTCGCAGGTACAGAGATGGATATACTCCCAGATGGCTCTCTAGATTTTGATGATGAATTGCTTGAGCAGTTAGACTTTGTTATTGCTTCCATCCATTCAAGCTTTAGTCAATCACAGGACAAGATTATGGCAAGGCTGAGAACAGCAATTGAAAATCCACATGTTCATATGATTGCTCATCCTACGGGGAGAATTATTGGTAGCCGTACTGGCTACGATCCGGATGTGCCGACTTTAATAGAGTGGGCAAGTGAATTCGGAAAGATATTAGAGCTAAATGCTAATCCGCATCGCTTGGATTTAGAAACAGTCTATTTAAAAATGGCGCAGGAAAAAGGTGTGCCAATTGCCATTAACACGGATGCGCATCATTTAGATCAACTAAGATATATGGATGTAGGCGTCAAATATGCACAAAAAGCATGGCTTCACAAAGAGAATATTGTTAATACATGGACATTAGATAAATTTAAACAATACTTGAAGAAATAATTAGGAGGTGCCTCGGTGATAGCTGAAAGAGCACTGAAAACTTTAGAATATTATAAAATCAGGGAAGAAGTAGGAAAATATTGTACTTCTTCTATTGGAAAATCTCATATTGAAAAATTAGTCCCTTCTGTAGATTATGAGGAAGTATCTATACTATTAGAGGAAATGGATGAGGGTCTCACAATTCTTCGCTTGAGAGGGAACGTTCCTATGGGAGGGATTGTAGATATCCGTCCCCATGCGAAACGTGCTCAAATTGGTGGGATGCTGAGTCCAATGGAACTTATGGAAACTGCAAGCACTATTAGAGCAAGTAAAATTCTTCGAAACTTTTTAGAAAATGTGGCAGAAACAGAATCTGTAGAGATTCCTCATTTTCTTTCAAAAAAGGATTCGTTACCAATTTTGACAGCTTTAGAGCATGAGATAAACGACTGCATTGATGAAAACGGCAGCGTACTAGATAGTGCGAGTAGTACATTACGTTCCATTCGTCAGCAACTGAGAATTCAGGTTAGTCGTGTCCGTGAGAAGCTAGAGAGCTACACACGTGGCGCTAATGCAGCAAAAATGCTATCTGATTCTATTATAACGATTAGAAACGACCGATATGTGATTCCGGTTAAATCGGAATATCGCAGCCATTACGGAGGCATTGTTCACGATCAATCTTCTTCTGGTCAAACTCTTTTCGTTGAACCTTCAGCTGTAGTCCAGATCAATAACGACATTCGAGCTTTAAAGGTGAAGGAACAGGAAGAAATTGAACGCATTCTTATACGTTTGACAGGTGAGGTTGAGGTTGTAGGGCATGAGATTTTCCTTTTAGTTAACATACTTGGAGAAATCGATGTCATTTTAGCAAAGGCTAAATATGGACAGGCAGAAAAATGTACTATGCCCCAAATCAACAACGATGGTTATATACGCTTAGTAAAAGCGAGACACCCTCTTATTCCAGTAGATCAAGCAGTTCCAAATACGATTGAATTCGGAAGAGAAATTACAGCGATAGTGATAACAGGTCCGAATACGGGCGGGAAAACCGTTACTTTGAAAACAGTTGGCCTTTGTACTCTAATGGCTCAAAGTGGAATACCGATTCCAGCGCTGGACGGGTCAGAGGTTGCTCTGTTTGAATCTGTGTTTGCAGATATCGGAGACGAGCAATCTATCGAGCAAAGCTTAAGTACGTTCTCCTCTCATATGGTTAATATTGTGGATATTTTGAAGAAATATAACGATAAATCGTTAATCTTGTTTGACGAGCTTGGAGCAGGAACGGATCCTCAAGAGGGGGCAGCCCTAGCAATATCTATTCTTGATGCTGTCCACGGAACGGGTGCACGTGTCATGGCAACTACCCACTACCCTGAGCTAAAGGCATATGGTTATAACCGACCTGGTGTAGCCAATGCCAGTGTGGAGTTTGACATTGAAACACTAAGCCCGACCTATAAGCTTTTAATTGGTGTACCTGGACGAAGCAATGCGTTTGAAATTTCCGAGCGCTTAGGTCTACCAAACCATATAATTTCACAGGCTCAAACCTTTACTGGAACGGATCGAGGAGAGGTAAACTCCATGATAGCCTCATTAGAGGATAGCCGTAGGCAAGCAGAGCGAGATGCAGAAGAAACTGAGGTCGAGTTAGAAAAAGCTAAGCGCCTAAAAGACGACCTCGAGCAAAAGTTGGCTGAGTACGACGAGAAAAAAGAAAAACTAGAGCAAAAAGCAAAGGAAAAAGCGAGAAAGATTGTGGAAGAAGCAAGAAGAGAAGCGGATGAAATCATCAGTGAGCTACGAAAAATGCAGTCAAATACGCATAAGCTTGTGAAAGAGCATGAGCTAATAGATGCTAAAAAACGTTTAGATGAAGCCCTTCCGAACAATCCAGTTTTGAAGAAGCAGAAAAAATTGAATGAACAGGCAAAAGAATTAAAGTCGGGCGATGAGGTGAAGGTACTAAGCTTTGGCCAAAAAGGTACCTTACTTGAAAAAGTATCGAAAACTGAATGGTCCGTTCAGATCGGAATGCTCAAGATGAAGTTAGACGAGGCAGACTTAGAATATATTAAACCCGAAAAGCAGAAACAATCAGTATCAGTTAATGCTGTTAGAGGGAGAGATTCACATGTAAAGCTTGAGCTAGACCTACGTGGAGAGCGATACGAGGATGCTATACTTCGAACTGAAAAATATATAGATGATGCTATTTTGGCTAATTATCCACGAGTTTCTATTATCCACGGGAAAGGTACAGGCGTCCTAAGACAGGCGATACAACAGTACTTGAAAAATCATTCTCGAGTGAAAAGTTATCGATTTGGTGAAGCGGGCGAAGGTGGCCATGGAGTAACTGTAGTTGAACTGAAATAACATGGATGGAAGGAAAGAGATACAGATTTTGTGTACTTCTGTCATCTCTTTATTTACGATACTTATTCAAATAAATATATATTATGTTGAAACTTTTCAAATACCCATTCGTATAGAAAGAAAAGTTTGAGAGGGGCTATATCATGCTGCTAGGTAGTTTTTGGTCAAATCCATTAGTAGAATCTGCAGGTTATTTTAGTGTCGTTGTTTTATGTTTAATTGTTTCCATGGTTTTGTTTGAAATAGTGACCAAATATAAAAACTGGCAGGAAATTAAAAATGGAAATGTTGCAGTGGCATTAGCTACTGGTGGGAAAATATTTGGTGTGTGTAATATTTTTAAATACTCCATTGAAGAGCATAATTCCCTTTTTGAGATGATTGGCTGGGGATTATATGGCTTTGCATTACTAATTGTAGCTTATTGGCTTTTTGAGTTTTTAACTCCAAGTTTTAACGTCGATAAAGAAATAGAAAATGATAATCGCTCTGTTGGATTTATCTCGTTAATTATTTCCGTTGGATTATCATTTGTAATTGGTGCGAGTATTTAATTAGGAGAGATATAGATGGAAAAATTGTCGAAAATATTGATTGTAGTTGGAATATTTTTTCTAGCAATCGGCATACTATATATAGTAAAAAATTCATAGAACTAATTTAAACTCTAAACGAGGCTGTAATAATGCGTTTGTAATTCAAATTAATGAATTAGCGGATTATTGCGGTCTCTTTTTTTAGGAAAAGAAAGTAAATGCTTTCTTTTCCAATTATTTATCTAACTGCTACTGCCTTGTCCTGCGTGGTCAAATGGATAAAAGCTATGATAATTGTGTAACCGCTTTCTCGCTTTCTCCCTTTTGCATGTCAGGGCAGGCACAAGCGCTAATATTTTTCTTGTTTTATGAATTGAATTGTCATTCATTTTTATCTATAATAAAAAATAGGAATATTCACTCTATTAAAATCGTACAAAGGGGGCAAACAAATGATTGAAAAACCATGGCTTTCTCACTATCCGCCGGAAGTTCCACACACACTTGACTATGAATCTATTCCCGTCCAAGAGTATCTTACGAGAGCGTACAAGAAATTTCCAACGAAGATAGCTATACATTTCATGGGGAGAGATGTAACTTACAAAGAGCTATATGAATCATCAATGAAGTTTGCGAATTATTTGCAGTCATTAGGTCTGCAAAGTGGCGAAAGAGTAGCAATCATGCTACCGAACTGTCCACAAGGGGTTATAGGTTATTACGGGATTCTGTATGCTGGAGGTATTGTCGTTCAAACAAATCCTCTATACACCGAACGTGAGGTAGCTTATCAATTAAAGGATTCAGGAGCTAAAATTATTTTGGCTATGGACATTCTTTACCCTCGAATAACTAAGGTTATTAAAGAAACAAATTTGGAAAACTTAATTATTACAGGGATTAAGGATTACTTACCTTTTCCTAAAAACCTCATTTATCCTTTTATTCAGAAGAAGCAATATGGATTTAGTGTAAAAGTAGAGCATCGGGGGATGAACCATCTATTTACTGAAATTATGAAGGTTGGAAAGATGGATTCGATTTCTTTACCATTTGATTTTAATGAAGATATAGCTCTTCTACAATACACAGGGGGTACGACTGGCTTCCCTAAAGGAGTTATGCTCACACATAAAAATTTGATTGCAAACGCTTCGATGTGCCGTGCTTGGCTGCATGAATGTCGTGAAGGTGAAGAGTCAATTTTAGGAATTTTACCTTTCTTTCACGTGTATGGAATGACTACTGTTATGATTTTCTCTGTTATGCAAGGAAATCGTATGGTATTATTACCTAAGTTTGATGTAGAAACTGCTTTAAAAACAATTGATAAACAAAAACCTACATTGTTTCCTGGTGCACCAACTATGTATATAGGGATTTTAAATCATCCAGATGTAAAAAAATATGATTTATCCTCTATCGTAGCTTGTTTAAGTGGCTCGGCACCTCTACCAGCAGAAGTTCAGGAAAAATTTGAAAAAGTTACGGGTGGAAGACTGGTAGAAGGCTATGGCTTAACTGAAACTTCTCCAGTAACACATGCTAATTTAATCTATAGTGCAGATCGAGTAAAAGGTTCCATCGGTGTTCCTTGGCCTGATACGGAAGCAACTATTTTTGGACCAGAATCCACGGACCCATTACCTTATGGTGAAATAGGAGAAATCGCTGTAAAGGGACCACAAGTAATGAAAGGCTATTGGAATCGTCAAGAGGATACTGATATGACGATGAGAGATGGTTGGTTGCTAACAGGTGATTTAGGGTACATGGATGAAAACGGTTTCTTTTATATTGTAGACCGTAAAAAAGATCTTATTATTGCTGGTGGTTATAATATTTATCCTCGTGATGTGGAGGAGGTTCTTTACGAACATCCTGCAGTACAGGAATGTGTAGTTGCGGGTGTACCTGATCCATATCGTGGCGAGACTGTAAAAGCCTATATAGTTGTAAAAGAGGGAATGACTGCAACTGAGGAAGAGCTTAATACACATTGTCGCGAAAATCTCGCATCATTTAAAGTTCCAAGGATTTATGAATTTAGAAAAGAGCTTCCAAAAACAGCTATCGGAAAAATATTAAGAAGAAACCTTATAGACGAAGAAAGAGAAAAATTGAAGCAGGTGGCAGTACAGAGTTAATTGTTTATTGACAATATAAAAAATTGAATATAAAATAAAAATATGAATGAATCATCATTCATATTTTTATTTTTTGGTGGTGAATTCATTGAAGAAAGACAAACCTAAGTATAAGCAAATTATTGACGCTGCAATCATTGTTATAGCAGAGAATGGATACCATCAGTCTCAGGTTTCTAAAATAGCTAAACAAGCTGGTGTGGCAGATGGAACAATCTATTTGTACTTCAAAAACAAGGAAGATATTTTAATATCGGTTTTTGAAGAAAAAATGGAAGTTTTTGCGGATAACTTGAAGGAAATTTTAAAAGAGAATATCAGTGCTTCTGATAAGTTGTATAAAATGATCGAAAATCATTTTAAGGTGCTTGCTAGTAATAGGCATCTAGCAACTGTAACTCAATTGGAGCTACGTCAATCTAACCTAGCGTTACGTTTGCGAATAAATGCTATCTTAAAAAATTATTTGACATTACTCGACACTATCTTAAAAGAAGGTATTGAAAACGAGGAATTCGAAAATTCTGTAGATATTCGCTTAGCAAGACAAATGGTTTTTGGTACAATTGATGAGACGACTACTTCCTGGGTGATGAATGAGTATAAATATGACTTAGTCGGACTAACAGAAAAAGTACATCGTCTATTACTAAAAGGTATAACAACCTAAAAGGGATGTGGGTAGATGGAGTTTTTGTCATGGAATGTCGAAAATCATGTAGCAACCGTTACACTGAATCGTCCTCCTGCAAATGCATTAGCTAGGGGTGTTATTTTAGAGGTTAATAGCTTGCTAGATGAGGTGGAGCACGATGAAAATGTTCGTGTTATCCTTCTCAAAGGGGAAGGTCGATTCTTTTCTGCAGGAGCAGACATTAAAGAATTTACCACTGTGACTTCTGGAGAGGAGTTCTCGAAGCTAGCTTCTAGCGGACAAACTATATTCGAAAGAGTCGAAACATTTCCAAAACCGGTGATTGCAGCCATTCATGGTGCAGCACTTGGTGGGGGACTTGAGTTGGCCATGAGCTGTCATATTCGATTGGTCGCTGAAAATGCTAAACTTGGTTTGCCAGAGCTACAGTTAGGTTTAATACCTGGCTTCGCTGGTACCCAACGCCTTCCACGATATGTAGGGTTTGCTAAGGCGGCAGAAATGCTACTAACAAGTGAACCAATCAGTGGAAAGGATGCGGCAGCATTTGGGCTAGCTAATCATGCTTACCCAGAGGAAGAATTGTTTGAAAAAGCAGGGGAGCTAGCAAACAAAATTGCTACGAAAAGCCCTGTTGCCGTGAAGGCTGCTTTGGAAATGCTTCAATTTGTGAAGACTTCATCTTATCATGAAGGGGTAAAAGCAGAAGCAAACGCTTTTGGAACAGTATTTGTTTCAGAGGATGCCAAAGAAGGTATTTCAGCATTTATTGAAAAAAGACAGCCTGTCTTTAAAGGTAAATAACAATATTGGGAGGACTTCAACATGAATATTTATGTTCTAGTTAAACGCACGTTCGATACAGAGGAGAAAATTGTTGTAAGTGGTGGAAAAATTCAAGAGGATGGTGCTGAGTTCATCATCAACCCATACGATGAGTATGCAATCGAGGAAGCTATCCAAGTTCGCGACGCACACGGTGGTGAAGTTACAGTCATTACAATGGGTGGCGAGGATGCTGAAAAGCAACTACGTACAGCTTTAGCAATGGGTGCTGACAAAGCAGTTCTGATCAATACAGAAGATGATGTTGAAGAAATGGACCAATTCACAGCGGCTCATATAATTTCCGAATACTTAAAAGACAAGGATGTAGATTTAATCTTAGCTGGAAACGTTGCGATCGATGGCGGTTCAGGTCAAGTTGGACCACGCGTTGCAGAATTATTAGGTATAAACTATGTAACTACTATTACTAACCTAGAAATCGATGGAACAACTGCTACGATCAAACGTGACGTTGAAGGGGACACAGAAATTTTAGAAGCATCTTTACCTCTTTTAGTTACTGCACAGCAAGGTTTAAACGAGCCACGCTATCCTTCTTTACCGGGAATAATGAAGGCTAAGAAAAAACCTTTAGAAGAACTAGAATTAGATGACCTTGATATTGATGAAGATGACATAGAGGCAAAAACAGAAACAATAGAAATTTACTTACCTCCTAAAAAGGAAGCTGGAAAAGTTTTAGAGGGAGAACTAGCTGATCAAGTAAAAGAGTTAGTGAGCCTACTTCATTCAGAAGCGAAAGTAGTATAACTTTTACGGTTAAGTTTCTAGTAATCTATGAACTATCTTGTTAAGTAAAGAGGGTTCGAATCATTTATTAAATGGGAGGAACAAATCATGTCTAAAAAAGTATTAGTTTTAGGGGAAGCACGTGAAGGTGCACTTCGTAATGTATCATATGAATCAATCGCTGCAGCAAAGCAAATTTCTGACGGTGGGGAAGTAGTAGCAGTATTACTAGGAGATGCAGTTCAAGATTTAGCTGCTGAGCTAGGAAAATACGGTGCAGACCGTGTGATTACTGTAGAACATCCACACTTGAAACAATATACTTCTGATGGCTATGGTCAAGCTTTTATGGCTGTAATCGATCAAGAAAACCCAGAAGCAATTGTATTTGGTCATACAGCTCTTGGAAAAGATCTATCTCCTAAAATCGCTAGTAAATTACAAATCGGTCTAATTTCCGATGTAACAGCTATCGAAGGAGAAGGGGAAGATGCAGTATATATTCGTCCAATCTATTCTGGTAAAGCCTTTGAAAAAGTTAAAGTTAAAGAAGGTATTAAGTTCATCACAATTCGTCCAAACAACATCGCACCACTTGTAAAAGACGATAGCAAATCTTGTGACGTTTCTTCTCTATCAGTTGACGTCACAAACCTACGCACAATCATTAAAGAAGTAGTACGTAAATCTACTGAAGGCGTAGACTTATCAGAGGCGAAGGTTGTAATTGCGGGTGGACGTGGAGTGAAGAGTGAGGAAGGATTTGCACCATTAAAAGAGCTTGCGAACGTGTTAGGTGGAGCAGTTGGAGCTTCTCGTGGAGCTTGTGATGCTGACTACTGTGATTATTCACTACAAATCGGCCAAACTGGTAAGGTTGTAACTCCTGACCTTTATATCGCGGCTGGTATTTCTGGAGCAATTCAGCATTTAGCAGGTATGTCTAACTCTAAAATTATTGTGGCGATTAACAAGGATCCAGAAGCTAATATCTTTAAAGTCGCTGATTATGGTATTGTCGGAGACTTGTTTGAAGTTATCCCGATGCTAACAGAAGAATTCAAAAAACTTAAAGTGAATGCATAAAAAATGCTCGGCTCTTTAAGGGCCGAGTTTTTGTGTGAATAAATGAAATTTACGTGTGTAAGCTAAATTGTAGATGAAGCATTTTTTGTCTGCTATAATCTATTTAGAGTTAATAAAGGAGGAATTATATATGGCAATTGTTCATGGAACAGATCAAACCTTCTCACAAGAAGTTGAAAAAGGATTAGTATTAGTAGATTTTTGGGCAACATGGTGCGGACCTTGTAAAATGATTGCTCCAGTTCTAGAAGAAATGGATGCTGAAATGAGCGAGAAAGTTAAAATCGTTAAAGTTGACGTAGATGAGAACCAAGCGACTGCAAGTCAATTCGGTATCATGTCAATCCCAACATTAGTGTTATTTAAAGATGGTCAGCCAGTAGACAAAGCTGTTGGTTTCCAACCAAAAGAAGCACTAGTTCAATTCGTTGAGAAAAACGCATAATAATAAAAACCGGGTCCTCTAAGGCGCCCGGTTTTTTTAAACAGGTGATGAGATGAACGAACTAATTCAACAGAAATGTGCAATCCTACCAGATCAACCGGGCTGTTATTTGATGAAGGATCGGCAAGGCACTATTATATATGTAGGAAAAGCAAAAGTATTAAAAAATCGTGTAAGATCTTATTTTACCGGTTCACATGATGGAAAAACTCAAAGATTAGTACAAGAGATAGTGGACTTTGAATATATCGTTACATCGTCTGAGCTAGAGGCATTGATTTTGGAGCTCCATTTGATCAAAAAGCATGATCCAAAATACAATATCATGCTCAAGGACGATAAGACGTACCCATATATAAAAATTACAGGGGAAAAGAACCCAAAGCTAATTATTACAAGACAAGTAAAAAAGGACAAAGGGAAATATTTTGGACCCTATCCAAACTCCCATTCTGCCCATGAAACGAAAAAGCTGCTAGATAGACTATATCCATTAAGAAAGTGTCAAAAGCTACCTAGTCAAGTTTGTCTTTACTATCATATTGGTCAATGCTTAGCTCCATGTGTAAAGGAAATTGATGAACCAACATACACAGAAATAATTCACGAAATCTCTAGTTTCCTTAATGGCGGACATGGTAAGGTCAAGAAAGAACTGACTGAAAAAATGAACGCTGCAGCGGAACAGCTTGAGTTTGAACGAGCTAAAGAATACCGCGATCAAATTGCCCACATTGATCAAGTTATGGAAAAACAAAAAATGACGATGAATGATTTCACGAACCGTGATATTTTTGGATATTCAGTAGACAAAGGGTGGATGTGCGTCCAAGTCTTTTTTGTGCGTCAAGGTAAACTGATAGAAAGAGATGTGTCTCTATTCCCGATGTATCGTGACCCGGAGGAAGAGTTTCTTACGTTTCTAGGCCAGTTTTATGCCAAACCTGAACACATCAAGCCAAAGGAAATATTCGTCCCAAATACTACCGATTTGGATTTGGCGTCTGAGCTGCTGCAAATGAAGGTCATTATTCCACAAAAGGGAGCAAAAAAGAACTTAGTAGATCTGGCTCAAAAAAATGCTTCAATTGCACTGAAAGAAAAATTTCACTTAATCGAACGTCAAGAGGAGCGGACAATTGGGGCTGTAGAGGAATTAGGTCAGTTGATGGGAATTAGCATGCCAAGCAGAATCGAAGCATTTGATAATTCACATATCCATGGGACAGATGCAGTTTCAGCCATGGTAGTTTTTGTTGATGGCAGAGCATATAAAAAAGATTATCGTAAATATAAAACTAGAACAGCAGCCAAGCATGATGACTACGGAGCGATGCGCGAGGTTGTTCGAAGAAGATACACAAGAGTCCTAAAAGAAAGACTGCCACTTCCTGACCTTATCATTATTGATGGTGGTAAAGGACAAATCGAGGCTGCTCGCGAAATTATTGAGGATGAATTGGGCTTAGATATACCTATTGCAGGACTAGCCAAGGATACTAAGCACCAAACTTCTTCTTTGCTGTATGGTGATCCCTTAATGATTATACCTATGAAGCGGACTAGCGAGGCATTCTATTTATTACAAAGGATTCAAGATGAGGTCCATCGTTTTGCTATCACATTCCATCGTCAACAAAGAGGGAAGCATACGATTGCTTCTTCATTAGATGGAATAGAAGGAATCGGACCAAAGCGAAAAAAACTACTACTCAAGCATTTTGGCTCCGTTAAACGAATGCAAGCTGCATCTAGGGAAGAGTTAATCGAATCTGGGCTTCCTAGTAAATTGGCAGATAATCTAATCGCTCATTTTCAGAAAAATTTATTGTCTTCTGAATAATCTTATGTTATCTTTAAAACAATTTAATATTCACTATTCAAACAGTGAAGATAGAGGTGCGAATTGCAATAGTACTAATCAAGAGGATGAAAGATCCATTGAGGGATTAGGAAAGGGTTGTTCGCCGAAATATAGAAGAGCTTTTCCTTTTCTATGTTGGTTCTGTATTTAAGAGATGCAGGATTGTCAGAATATATATTCTGGAGGGCTATCTCACATGGGCAATTGTTTTTTGACCGTGTATGAGAAGAGTTAGCTTTCCGCAATCTTGTGGAAAGCTTTTTTTATTGTATCCCGACAGAGACAAAAGGGGAGATAGGTTAATGAGTAAAATTGTTATGAAATTTGGCGGAACTTCTGTAGGCACTCTCGACAAAATAACGAATGTCGCAAAAAGGATTCAAAATGAAAAAGAAAAAGGCCACGATATTGTAGTAGTTGTTTCTGCAATGGGTAAAACAACTGATGATTTAAATTTGTTGGCAAGTAAAATCACCGATAGTCCTGTAAAAAGAGAGATGGATATGTTGTTGTCAACAGGGGAACAAGTGACGATGTCCTTGCTTGCAATACAATTGAACTCACTTGGTGTGGAAGCCCTATCTCTCACAGGTTGGCAAGCAGGCATCCAAACAGACGATGTACATAGAAATGCGAAGATCAGTCAACTAGATGGCAACAAGATAAATGAATTTCTTGAAGGAAACAAAGTAGTAATTGTTGCAGGATTTCAAGGGATTTCTTTGACGGGGGAAATCACTACCTTAGGAAGAGGAGGATCAGATACTACTGCCGTTGCTGTTGCAGCTGCGATAGATGCAGAAATATGTGATATTTACACAGACGTAGATGGGATCTATACTTCAGATCCTCGTTATGTACTAGATGCTAGAAAACTAGAGCAGTTGGAATATGATGAGATGTTAGAGTTAGCCAATTTAGGCGCTGGAGTGTTGCACCCCCGAGCAGTGGAGTTTGCTAAAAATTATAAAATACCACTTAGAGTACGATCAAGCTATGAAGAAACAGAAGGAACAATTTTAAAGGAGGAAGTAGATGTGGAAAATAATTTAGTAGTACGTGGGGTAGCGTTTGAATCAGATATAGTACGTTTGACTATAGAGTATGAAGTGCCTTTTAATGGTTCGCTAGCTTCCATTTTCACTACACTTGCTAATAATAATATAGACGTTGACATTATTGTCCAATCAATCGTTGAGGGAATGAAGCCTACAGTTTCGTTCTCTATCAAAAAGGAATCACTCTCAGAAGCAATTGAGGTTTTAGAAACAAATAAAAAAACTTTAGGTTTTACTTTTGCTGATTTTGAGGTTGGCCTAGCTAAAGTATCGATAGTAGGATCAGGAATGGTATCTAATCCAGGTGTTGCGGCCCAAATGTTTGACCGTCTTAGTAAGGAGAACATACCTGTCAAAATGGTAAGCACCTCAGAGATTAAAGTTTCTGTAGTAGTCCCCCAGGGTAATATGATCCAAGCTGCTAATGCCCTGCATAATGAATTTGAATTGGCTATCAGCCGATAATTCTATATTTAAAGAGGATTGTCGTTTTACCTACAATCCTCTTTTTTGTATACATGCTGTTTTATCGCGAACTCTTTAAATCCCATTTTATATGAAAAGTGACCATTCCAGTTTTTTTGACAAGCTCATCATAGCACTCGGTCTCATAGCCGCCAATTTTTTGCTGCTGCTCCGCAAGAAAACCTGCCTCTAGTCTATGACTTCTGCTAATCCCACTTTGAGGCAAATTAAAGGTTTCTAATATGTAATGAGCCGAATCCTTTGAAGTCTTTTCTAATTCAAGCTTTCCCCAACCAGCTTCTTGGAAGAAAGAGATGGCTTCTTCCATTGAATAGAGAGGAAATTTACGAGCGAGGTCTTTACCTGCCCAGTATAAAATATCTTTTTCATGTTTTCCGAGAATAGAAGCAAGCACGTGATCTCTTATTATTTCGTATCCAAAGGAAGTTACATGTGAATGTTCTTTTTCATTCAAGCAGCAACCCTTCTTTCTAAAAGAAAATGTAAATAAAAAACTATGAATCTATTTTAACATAAAATTTTTCTCGGGGATGGAATACTTTGTGAAAAGTTAATCTAATCATTATAGGGAAATGTGTCTGAAAGATGAATAAAATAAAGAAACATACCTTGACGCTCCAAAATGATGAGAGTACAATGGATATGTCATAAATTCGTAACAAGAAGGTGTGAACATGTGATGATTTATTGTTCTATTACAATAATTTAATCATCGCTAATTGGAAATCTGAGGGGGGTTACTGTTTTGTCGAAAGATCGCGAATTTTACATGCGTCGATTACATTCTTTACTAGGGATTATTCCAGTTGGATTATTTTTGACGCAACATTTAGTAGTTAACCATTTTGCTACAAGAGGAGAAGAGGCTTTTAACAAAGCTACTCATTTTATGGAAAGCCTTCCATTTGTGCTATTGCTGGAAATTTTCGTAATTTATATTCCTTTATTATTCCATGCATTTTATGGTATCTATATTGCATTTACTGTTAAGTACAATCCAAATAGATATGGCACATTAAGAAACTGGTTATTTATTTTACAACGATTCACAGGTATTTTCCTAGTGGTATTTATTGCATGGCACATTTTTGAAACACGTTTCCAAAAAGCAATTGGTGCAAAAGAAGTTAACTTCAATATGATGAATGAAATCTTATCGAATCCTTGGATGTTAGCGTTTTATATTGTTGGGGTAGTTTCAGCTACATTCCACTTAGCTAACGGTATTTGGTCATTCCTTATAAGCTGGGGAATTACACAATCACCAAAATCTCAAAGAATTTCAACTTATGTAACATTAGTAATCTTCTTAGCGTTATCTGTAGTTGGTGTACAAGCACTTTTAGCATTCGTATAAGACCCTTCTACACCTAAGCTACTATAAATTTAAGGAGTGAAATAGCATGGCAAAAAGTAAACTTATTGTTGTCGGCGGTGGATTAGCTGGCTTAATGGCAACAATGAAAGCTGCTGAAGAAGGCACACAAGTAGATCTATTCTCATTAGTTCCTGTTAAACGCTCACACTCTGTTTGTGCTCAAGGCGGTATTAACGGAGCTGTAAATACAAAAGGTGAAGGGGATTCACCTGCAGTGCATTTAGATGACACTGTATATGGTGGAGACTTTTTAGCAAACCAACCCCCAGTTAAGGCAATGGCTGATGCCGCTCCAGGAATCATCCATTTATTTGACCGTATGGGTGTTATGTTCAACCGTACTCCAGAGGGCTTATTGGACTTCCGTCGTTTTGGAGGAACTTTAATGCACCGTACAGCATTTGCTGGTGCAACAACTGGTCAACAATTACTTTATGCGCTTGATGAGCAAGTTCGTCGTTATGAAGTAGAAGGATTAGTAACGAAGTACGAAGGCTGGGAATTCCTGGGTATTATAAAAGACCATGAAGGTACTTGTCGCGGTATTAAAGCGCAAAACCTTAACTCATCTGAAATCCGTGCTTTCCGTGGAGATGCAGTAATCATGGCAACAGGTGGACCTGGGATCATCTTCGGTAAAACAACTAACTCTATTATTAATACAGGCTCTGCAGCAAGTATCGTATATCAACAAGGAGCTTACTATGCAAACGGGGAATTCATTCAAATTCACCCAACTGCAATCCCTGGAGATGATAAACTACGTCTGATGTCAGAATCAGCTCGTGGTGAGGGTGGACGTATTTGGACATACAAAGACGGCAAACCATGGTACTTCCTAGAAGAGAAATATCCTGCATATGGTAACCTAGTACCACGTGATATTGCGACTCGTGAAATCTTTGATGTTTGTGTAAACCAAAAATTAGGTATTAATGGTGAAAACATGGTTTATCTAGATCTTTCACATAAGGACCCACATGAATTAGACGTTAAACTTGGTGGAATTATTGAAATCTATGAGAAATTTACTGGGGACGATCCTCGTAAAGTTCCTATGAAAATTTTCCCAGCAGTTCACTATTCAATGGGTGGATTATGGGTAGATTACGATCAAATGACTAACATTCCTGGTCTATTCGCTGCTGGTGAATGTGACTATTCTCAACATGGAGCTAACCGTTTAGGAGCTAACTCATTACTTTCTGCTGTATTTGGAGGAAGCGTAGCTGGCCCTAATGCAGTTAAATACATGAAAGGCCTTGCAACTCATGCAGAAGACTTGGATGCTTCAATTTATGAAAATGAAGTAAAACTTGAGCAAGAGAAGTGGGATCAAACACTAGCTATGAAAGGTACAGAAAACGCTTACCTAATTCATAAAGAACTAGGCGAGTGGATGACCGATAACGTAACAGTAGTACGTTATAATGACAAGCTAGAAGAAACTGATAAGAAAATCCAAGAGTTAATGGAAAGATACGAAAATATTAACATGGATGATACGCAACGTTGGTCTAACCAAGGTGCCTCATTTACGCGTCAATTGAAAAATATGTTATACTTAGCACGTGTTATCACGTTAGGAGCACTTCAACGTAATGAAAGCCGTGGAGCACATTACAAACCTGATTTCCCAGAACGTAATGACGAAGAATTCATGAAAACTACTATGGCTAAGTTTGATCCAGCTACAGGGGCTCCAATCATTCATTATGAAGAAATTGATGTATCACTTGTTGCTCCTCGTAAACGTGATTACTCATCAACGAAAGGAGCAAACTAATTATGGTGACGGCAACTGAAACCAAAAAAGTTCAAATAGAAGTATACCGTCAAGATACTCCTGAATCTGATCCCTACTGGGAAAAATTCGAAGTTAATTGGCGTCCAAATATGAACGTAATTTCCGCTTTAATGGAAATTCGTCAAAGACCAGTGAACACAGATGGTAAAGCTACTACTCCAGTAACTTGGGACATGAACTGCTTAGAGGAAGTTTGTGGAGCATGTTCTATGGTTATTAACGGTCGTCCACGTCAATCTTGTTCAACACTTATTGACCAATTGACTCAACCGATCAAATTAGCACCTATGAGTACTTTCCCTGTTGTACGTGACCTTCAAGTAGATAGAAGCCGCATGTTCGATGCTTTGAAAAAAGTAAAAGCATGGGTTCCAATTGATGGTTCTTATGACCTTGGAGAGGGTCCACGTATGCCTGAACGTAAACGTCAATGGGCTTACGAATTATCTAAGTGTATGACTTGTGGTGTATGTTTAGAGGCTTGTCCAAACGTAAATGATAATGCTTCATTTATCGGGCCAGCACCACTATCACAAGTTCGCTTGTTCAATGCTCATCCAACTGGAGCTATGAATAAGGACGAGCGTTTGAATGCAATTATGGGAGACGGAGGCCTTGCAAACTGTGGTAACGCACAAAACTGTGTTGTTGCTTGTCCAAAAGGTATTCCACTTACAACTTCTATTGCTGCATTGAACCGTGATACTACAGTTCAAATGTTCAAAAACTTCTTCGGAAGCGACAATATGGTTGACTAATATAGATAGAAAAAGCCTAGAATTTAAGATTCTAGGCTTTTTCTTATGGGGAAAATCTTAGATTACCGTGAGTAATGAGCGGCGAGTTGTTTATGACCGGTTAGAAAAATTTATGACCGTTCGACGTAGGTTTATGACCGGATAGAAAAATTTATGACCGTTCGGCGCAGGTTTATGACCGGATAGAAAAATTTATGACCGTTCGCGAAATTTTATAACCGGATAGTACTATTTATGATTGGAGTAGCTAAATAGCTGTAACATTTTAAAATTTTTATTCTAAGCATTAGTTAGATTTTTAATTTTCTGATATAATTAAATGAATGGCTATTCATTTAATGGATATAGGCTAACTATTTTATAAAGGGGATTATAAGATGAGAGCAGCATACATAGAAAACTTAGAAGCATGGGAAAAGGAATTTTCATTTTACTCAGAGGTGAGTGTACGTTTTTCAGAAACGGATATGTACGGACATTTAAATAACACGGTTACCTTTGCATACTTCGAATACGCGCGTATTGAATACTTCAAAAATATAATGCTTATGAATGACTGGCTAAATCCTAAAGGCGATAAGATCCCAGTTGTAGCCGATTTACAATGCGATTACCAGAAGCAAGTCTTTTTTGATGAGAAGCTTCGGATCTATGTAAAAGCTAATTCCATTGGGGGATCATCAGTTGATATCCATTACATGGCAAAGAATGTAAAAGGGGAAATCGTATTCACAGGTAGAGGCTCTATCGTCCAAATTGATAAAAGAACTGGAAAAGCTGCAAAATGGACGGAAGAGGAAAGAGAAGTTTTTCAAAAGAGTATCAGCTAGCCGTCACCTACCATCCCCTTGCTACATACGTTAGTAGGAGAGTGGATAGGGGGCTATGGCATTGTACGATGGTAATCAGCAACGATCAATATTGACGAGCAGAGAGCGTCAAATATTTCAGTTATTAGTAGAAGATAATTCTACAAAAGACATTTCAATTCAGCTGTCTATTAGTGAAAAAACAGTTCGCAACCATATATCTAATACGATACAAAAATTAGGTGTATCAGGTAGATCACAAGCAATTGTTGAACTATTAAGACTTGGAGAATTATCATTGAATTGATTTGAATCCTTGCCATTTTCCTCAGAACAAGTCACAATAATAAGTAGGACGGATTGTTTTGAGGAGTGAAGTTATTAATGGCAGAAGAAAAAAATCAAGTTGAGTTAAATCACGAAGATGTTGCTTTTTTAGAAAAAGAGCTTCGGCATATATCAGGGATTATCAAACAGAGAGGGCGACAAATCCTTAATTCTTATACGATAACGCCTCCCCAATTTGTGGCACTTCAATGGCTTTTTGAAATTGGAGACATGACAATCGGGGATTTATCTAATAAAATGTATTTAGCTTTTAGTACCACAACGGATTTAATTGACCGTATGGAGAAGAGCGAATTGGTCCAGCGAGTAAGAGACGAGCAAGATCGTCGTGTCGTACGGATACATTTATTAAAAGAAGGCGAACGAATCATCGAAGAAGTAATTGACAAACGACAGCAGTATTTAAAAGACGTGCTAAAACAATTTGATCAAGACGAAGCAACAGCATTATCAACTTTATTAGCAAAATTACATCAAGAGATGAAAAAGAACTGAGGAATTGACGTGAAAGCCCCAATCGGTGTGATAGACTCTGGTGTGGGAGGTTTGACAGTTGCAAAAGAAATTATGCGACTACTTCCCAACGAAGAAATTATTTATATAGGTGATACAGCTAGATGTCCTTATGGACCTAGAACTGGCAGTGAAGTTCGTAAATTCACATGGCAAATGGCAATTGCCTTGTCTAAAATGAATATAAAAATGCTCGTGATAGCATGTAATACTGCGACAGCAGTGGCTCTTAATTCGCTAAGTAAAAAAATGCCATTTCCTGTAATTGGCGTTATTTTCCCAGGTGCAAGAGCAGCTATTAAGGCAACTAAAAAAAACGAAATCGTAGTCTTAGGTACAAGCGGTACTATTAAAAGTGGGGCGTATGAAGAGGCGATTGCTGCCTTAAATACATCAAGTAAGGTAATTCCCCTTGCTTGCCCTACTTTTGTGCCAATTGTAGAAAGTAATGAATATGAGGGAGATTTTGCTCACAAAATGGTTATAGAGGCTTTAGAGCCCTTAAAATCAGAGCATTTTGATACAGTAATCCTAGGTTGCACACACTATCCCTTACTACAAAAACATATCGAGAGTGTTGTTGGAAAGAACGTGCATGTTCTCTCCTCAGCCGAAGAAACTGCCCAGGATGTACTGGAGTACTTAGAGTATCATCATTTACAGAACCCTATTAAAGAAGCGAAGGAGCCGATTTTCTATACAACCGGATCTGTTCCTATCTTTAAAACAATTGTAGAAAAGTGGTTAGAAATGTCGAACGCAGATGTTAGAACAATTTCATTTAATTGACCCTGTTAGGAGAATCCTCAAATAGCGGGGTTTTCTTTTGCTCAGGTGAGAAAAAGGAGAAAAATATGATTAGATTTGATGGAAGAGAACCAAAACAGCTTAGAAATGTAACGATTGAAACAAATTATTTAATGCATCCAGAGGGCTCAGTATTGATAACGGTTGGTAATACAAAGGTAATTTGTAATGCAACAATAGAAGATCGAGTACCACCTTTTTTAAGAGGACAAGGCAAGGGCTGGATCACTGCAGAATATTCTATGCTGCCACGTGCAACAGAATCACGCACTCAGCGTGAATCATCCAAGGGGAAGGTTACAGGTCGTACAATGGAGATACAGCGTCTAATTGGACGAGCATTGCGCTCTGTAGTGGACCTTGAAGTAATAGGCGAAAAAACAATTTGGGTAGATTGTGATGTAATTCAAGCGGATGGTGGAACTAGAACTGCAAGTATAACTGGAGCATTCGTTGCTTTAACGATTGCATTAGGAAAACTCTATGAACAAAAGCAGCTGGCTAAGTTCCCGGTAGTAGAATTCTTAGCTGCAACAAGTGTAGGAATCGTCGATGAAATTGGTGTCGTTCTTGATTTGAATTATGTGGAAGACTCTTCAGCATCTGTTGATATGAATATTGTTCAAACTAGCGGCGGTGAGTACGTGGAATTACAAGGTACCGGAGAAGAAGCAACCTTCTCGAAAAAAGAACTATTAGAGCTTCTTGAATTTGGAGAAATAGGTATTCAACAATTAATGGATATCCAACGATCTGCATTAGGAGACCTTGCATCTAAAATTGGAGAGAAAGGATTGATAACCGAATGAAAAAAATTATTATTGCAACAAAAAATAAAGGAAAAGCAAAGGATTTTGAAGCATTATTCAACCCATTAGGGTATGAGGTTCTGACTTTACATGACGTTGCAGAGGACATGGATGTAGAAGAAACAGGAACTACATTTGAAGAAAATGCACTTTTAAAAGCTACTGCCTTGGCTGAACATTTACAGTCAATCGTCATTGCAGATGACAGTGGGCTGGAGGTAGACGCACTGGATGGGCGTCCAGGCATCTATTCTGCTCGTTATGCTGGGGAAGAGAAGAGCGACGAGGCAAACATTACAAAACTGCTAGAAGAGCTTAGAGACACAAAAGAATCCGAAAGAACAGCCCGCTTCGTTTGCGTGATTGCTGTAGCATCACCAACTATGGAACCTTTTACTGTTAGAGGAACATGCGAAGGTGCCATTGCTCAAGAGAGAAAAGGAAACAACGGTTTCGGATATGACCCTGTATTCTTTGTTCCATCCGAGAATAAAATGATGGCTGAGCTTTCAGCTGAAGAAAAAGGAGCAATTTCTCACCGAGGAAATGCTATCAAGCAATTACAATCCAAATTAACCGCTTTATTATAAGGTGGTGAATTTTCTTGAAAATATTAATTATGAGTGATACACATAAGGATACTGTAACGATGGAAGAGGTAATTCAAGTCCATCAAGATGAAGTACAAGCCATAATTCATTGTGGAGACAGTGAATTAGATGCCTCTTACTTTGAGGGGAAATCCATTTTCATTGTTGGAGGTAATTGTGATTACGATTCTAGCTTTCCCGAAGAGGAACTCATTACTTTGGACAATGAAAAGATTTTGGTGGTACATGGACATCGTCACCAAGTAAAATCTACAATATTGCCACTGAGTTACAGAGCGCAGGAAGTGGGCGCTACTGTAGTCTGTTTTGGCCATTCTCATATGCTAGGTGCAGAGTTACAAAACGGTATCCTGTTCGTCAATCCTGGAAGCCTACATAAGCCAAGGGGACGCAAAGAAAAAAGTTATGCTATCGTAGAAAAGAAAGAAAACCTTTGGCAAGTTCTATTCTTTTCTTCGGAACATAAACTGATTGAAAATGTTAATTTAAAAACTTCTTGAAATACCGTTGACATTTTTTTGTTATGATTATATAATAAATCTTGTCTTTCCTATCTGTGTGGTGGGGGAGTACTTGGTCTCAGTAGCTCAGCTGGATAGAGCAACGCCCTTCTAAGGCGTCGGTCGGGAGTTCGAATCTCTCCTGGGACGTAATTAATGTAATTGAATAGGTTTTAAAAATGATCAAACGCTTTAAAATGTTGTTTTACCAACATTTTAAAGCGTTTTTTCTATATATTTAACATTAGAGGATTTTATTATATTTTGAATACCAATACTACATATTTGTAACATATTCTATAGCCTCCGTCTGTATTAGAAGGGGAGTATCTAAAGATTTTTTCCTCCTTTTTAGTCATTTCTTTTAACACTAGAAAATAATAATTAAATGCGTTTCTACATCTTTATGACCAGCCTTTTCGGATACAAATTGTACAATCACTTCTCATAACAATGTAAGCAAAAAGCATAGCATTCAGGTATTGAATATCAAATTTACTAGCAGGATTGTTTAATAGTTATATAGAATTATTTGATATCATATCTTTGGAGGTGCTCACTTGTTTAAACCAATTGAAAATAGGATTGATACAATTTTTGTTCATGTGTCGGATTTAGAACGTTCAATAAAATGGTACAGTGAATTACTTGGGTTGCAAGTAAGAGAAGGGAATCATATAGGACCTGTATATACTTTAAATATGGGTGACAGACGCCCTGGAATAACCCTTGATAACCATATTTTTGAAGAAAATTATAAATTTATCCCATCAAATCAGCCACTCTTTAATCTTAGTGCTTCTGACATTAACGCAGCGTTTGCCCATGTCACTAAAATGGGTGCGGAGATAGTAACTGAAATTATTATTCATCCTGATTTAGAAGAGTTTTCCTTTAAAGATCCTGATGGCAATATCATAATGGTATGTACTTGTATCAGTTAAATACGAGCGAGTGCTTTGGTTAAGGTTATTTTAAATGTAAAGGTTTATTTATAGTAAAATTGCATGTTGACACCACCACTACATCTGATTAAATAAATTCACTTAATATGGATATTTAAGTAAAACAATGTAGATTTCATGGTGGTTTACTATTTAAACTAACGAGGCAGTTTTTGGCGAAATTTTCTTTTCATTTGTAAAAGAAATTGTAGAAGAGGATTTCCAATACTATAATGTTTTTTATTATGGAATATAATGGTAAAATTGCACTGAGTTTACCCTCAGTGCAATTTTTTTACTTATAATATTCTATACACCATGTAATAGCATAAGCAATGCTGGAAGCCACTATTGTTCCTGCAAATAAATATATAGGAAATGCAGGATGAAGATAAATGTGACTTGTGAAAAGTATCATAATTACCATTGCCGACATTACAGTCAGTGTAAAAGTAACATGAGAAGCCTTGGTTGCTTTATTGGTGATGATCAACTCCCGTTCATCAGCTTCTTGAAACTCTCCGAATTTCAAAAGGATGTCAGCCCGTTTTCTTGGTTTTAATTTTACAGACAGAATGGAGTGAAGCAACATTAACAAGATGCTGATTATAAATGGCCATAAACTAAATTTCACGTTAACTAAAAGTATTTCACCGTTTGCCAAACCCCGTTCAAATTCGTCCATTAACCAGATGTTTTCAAACGCAAATGCCACTGCATATGCAAATACGCTTATAACAATGATCTTGCTGATACTTTCAAATAAAACAATCTTCACTTGCCATCCCCCTTATAAAAGATTTTCTCAATCGGCTCCTGAAATACTTCAGATATATTCATTGCCAATAACAGCGAAGGGACATAGGTCCCTTTTTCCAGTGAGACAATGGTTTGACGTGTTACACCTACTTTTTCCGACAAGTCCTTTTGCGTAAGGTTGGATCTAGCCCTCAGTTCTTTTAATCGATTCTTGACCTCCATTTTTTCCCTCCCGCGATTCATTTCATTAAATGTAAAGTATACCGGACATAAAGTAAAGTATTTCTTACCTTGAAATGGATTTCAATTTAATTGCCAAGGTTTTCGACCACATCATTTCTGATAATTAGTAATGAACTATATATTTAGGGAATGAGTGATAAATAAATCAGTTGAGAATATTAAAAAGGATGAGTAGTGGTGAAATTAGGAAACAGGAGAGTTTTTTTAATTAATTGACTTATCGTATACATTTGTATACAATAACGTTAGTATACAAATGTATACGATTGGAGGTTCTTAAATGAAAAATGAATCCCATAGAGGTAGACGTGGTGGCCGTTGCGAAGAAGGAAATGAACAGGACGGTAAGCATGATTTAAGAAGAGGTGCCAAAACGTTTCGACGAGGTAGAGCTCTTGCCTTTTATGAAATGATGAATACCAAATCTACTTCTTTGAAGAAACAGTTAGAAACACCTGAATTGCAATCAATTAATCCAGTTTTAGTGGGTGAGTTGAAAGCGGTTGAGATGTTAATGGATGAGTTTGCACAGTTATTTGAATTAGTAGAAGTTGAAGAAAGTCAGGCGTCTGAGTCTGGTATAGAATCGCAGGATTTAGAAACAAAACAATAACTTTCAAATTTAATAGTAATATATCATGGAGGGATGACAATGTTCGTACAAATTCGCAAGTGGACAGTGACAGAAGGAAATTCAGATAAGGTGCTGGAGCGTTTCAAGAAAAAACCAGATCAAGGACCTTCTTTAATAGAGCAACGTGAAGGTTTTATCAGCCGTGAGCTGTTAGTGAAAAATGTTCGTCGCGGTGAGGAAGAAGTAGTGATGATTATACGCTGGGAATCTGAAGAAGCATGGAAGGCATGGGAGAAGAGCCCTGAGCATATTGCAGGACACAAAAATAAAATTAAAGAGCATGGTGGAAAACCACCTAAGCCTGAGTATGTGATCTCTACTGAGCATGGTAATTATTCAATAGTTGAATAAAATAGAATGTACACGAGCAAGTTGACTAAAATCAACTTGCTCTTTATGTTTGGATTATATTATGAAATAGACAACTAAAAGAAATATAAAAAATTTAGTACATGATAATATATAATTTAATTTACAATATAAACCAATAAAGGGAGTGGGAGAATGGGAGATATTTTTAAAATCCCTAAAAAAATGAGGGGTTTATTTTATGCTATTATTATTTCTATTTTAATATTGCTTGTAGGTTGCTCACAAGGGAATTTAATTTCTGCTGAACCAATTGATATTGGAGTGGTGGGTGAAGTGTCACTTCCTGAATACGATAATGTCACCTACACTTCTATCAGTGTAGAAGAAATATTGACGAATGATATTATAAAGGAAACATTTCAATTACTTGTAATTGGTGAGGATTATCTAGAGAGTGTATCAGAAAAAGAATATATTGATGCTTTTTATGAAAAGGAATTGACAGTCCTATTCATGAAGTCTGCTAAGGGACATATTCCTTTTATGGAGCCGGTCACACTTGATTTACCTAAAACCTATCATGATTACAATGATGGGCCAAGAAAAACAATAATAATAACAGAGTATAAAAAAGACTCTCCCCTGACTTATAAGTCTATGGACTATAGTGAAGAAACATTTATTAAAGAGGACTTTGAAAATATCTTCCGTCGTTTTTACAACGAAAATAGGTAAAGAACTTAGTTTGGTTTTTAAATTGAAGGGCGTATTCGGGATTCTATTCCGAGTACGTTCTTTTTTTAGTTAAAACATTAAGCAAAGCTGGCGTTCATTTCCATCAAGCATGAAATCAATAGCAAAGTGAATATGTGAGGAGTTAAATTGAACATTATTTAAGTCAGTTTGCTATAAAAAATTTAATTTGTAAATTTACATTTCATCCTTATAAACACTTCGAAAGTTGTCAAAACTGGTAAGTATTATAAAACGTTAGAAGGTATGAAAATGAAAAGAGTCGGACCGATTAGTATTATACATATTGTTGCCTTGTCAATGACCATGATTGGACTAAAAAATCATGTGACAATTTTACCTCCCATTTTAAAAATTGGAGGTAGAGATGGATGGATGTCCGTCATTTTAGCAACGATTATTATATTTGGGTGGATTTTTCTACTTTATTATGTTCATAAACAAATAGGTCAGCAAAAGTTAACCCAATGGTTAAAAGAAGCGATAGGTCCCAAAATGAGTACTCTATTTCGATATGTTGTAAGTATTTTCTTAATCGTATTGGCTGCAGTAACGATGCGAGAAGCTATTCAATGGATGAAAACAACATTTTTACCTACCACGTCAATTCTTGTTTTATTAATAATTTATATTGTTTTGTGCATCCTATTAGCTACTACTAACATTCAAACTATAGCAATCCTAAATGTTATTGTTTTATTTGGTGTATTAGTATTAGGTTTTTTTGTAGCATTCGTCAATATTCAAGTGAAAGATTATTCATTATTAAGGCCATTTTTGGAACATGGATGGGAGCCCGTGATTAAAGCGACTGTTTATCCTGCGGCCGGATTTGTAGAATTGGTACTGCTTCTATTTTTACAGCAGCATATGAAGGAAAAGATGAAATGGTATCATTTTGCCATAATATTGTTTTTGTTAATGGGTCTAACTTTGGGACCATTACTTGGCGCTATTACAGAGTTTGGACCAACAGAGGCAGGTAAGCAAATCTATCCAGCCTATGAAGAATGGGGTTTAGTGTCAATCGGTCAGTTTATCGAGCATTTAGACTTTTTTTCAATTTATCAATGGTTGACAGGAGCATTTATTCGAGTGGGACTTCTCCTATTCATTGCTATTGAGCTGCTTAATATAAAAAAAGTTAAGCATGTATGGTTTATCATTACTCCAGTGTTCATCGCAATATGCCTAGTTTTAACCATAATAAGTGACAATTTATTTCTTAACTTTAAAGGTAATTACTTTCTGATAATAACTTTCATATTCTTTTTTATAGTATCCATTTTCTTGTTTATCGTAGCTTTATTTAATAAAAACAAAAAGAAAAAGAAGAAGAAAAAGAAAAAGAAAAAGAAAAAGAAAAAACGTAGGGAAGTGAGTGAAGCATAGTGAAGCCGACAGAGGAAGCACTGGATCTTCAAACATACAAAAATCTATTTAAAAAGAATGCAGATGTAGATTTTCAATTGTATACTTATGGACAATATAAAGTTCATTTTATCACTTGTGACTCTATGGTAAATCTTCAGCTTTTGAATGAAGTCATTGTCCCAAGAGTTCAAGAGACATGTGCACAGGTAGAGCAAACACCGCTTGAGAAAACAATATTAGAGAAACTTCATATTCCTGAACTAAAAATACTAAACACGAAGGAAGAGGTTATTACAAAGCTGTTTAATGGTTATTTAATACTATTTTTTGAAGATGAAAATCTTACATTTTCAAGTAATATATCAAAGAAGCCCAACCGAAATCCAGAAGAGTCTAGAATGGAAGTACTTATTAAGGGACCAAGAGATAACTTTATAGAGGATATTTCGGTTAATATTGCTTTAATAAGAAAAAGACTACCAACCAATTCCTTAAGCGTAGAAAAAATGGAAATAGGCAGAAGGTCTAAGACAACTGTCGCCATACTCTATATGGAAGACATTGCCAGCAAGGAAATACTTCAGGATATTTTAAAGCAGTTAAATGAAATTGATGTAGATATTCTCTTTGGTGGAGAGTTATTAATGGAAAGAGTGAACAAGAGATCACTTGTATTTCCGAAAAATGATTATACAGGAAGGCCAGATTTTGCAATGCAAGCGTTAGTAAGGGGAAGGTTTCTTATATTAGTAGATGGAGTTTCCTATGTTGTTATTACTCCGGTAAATTTATTTTTGCTTTTAAAGGCTGGCGAGGATATAGAATATCCAGTTGCTTTTAGTACTGCAGAAAGGCTATTGAGAATAGTAGGTCTTATGGTAGGTGTAGCCTTGCCAGCTTTTTGGTTAGCGTTAACTACTTTCCACCAGGATCAAATGCCTTTTCAATTACTGGCAACAGTAGTCCAAAATAATACAGGCCTTCCGCTCCCTTCTGCTCTAGAGATGCTTATAATGTTAATCATGTTTGAGCTTTTTAGAGAAGCGGGACTACGATTACCAAGTGTAATAGGGGGAACCATTAGCGTAGTTGGAGGTATAATAGTTGGGGACGCTGCGATTAGGGCAGGTTTGACAAGTCCGGCAATGATTGTTGTTATTGCTATATCTACCATCGCTACTTTTACACTAGTCAATCAATCCCTTGTTACTGCCGTTAGTGTTGTACGAATCATTATGATTCTTATTACATCTTTTCTTGGCTTATTTGGATTTTTTGTCTCCTTATATCTTTTACTTCTTTACTTATCAAACATTAGAATATTCGGTGTGTCTTATATGAATATTGCCACAGATCTCAGCTGGGCAACCATTAAAAAATCTTTATTTAGACCACCGGCTACTGATTATAAGGACCGTCCAAATTCACTAGATCCGCAGGATTCTACTCGATTAGGGGGAGCAGAAGATGAAAAGAAGAATTAAACAATTTTGCATTATCTGTTGCCTTCTTCCTTTATTAACAAGCTGCTGGGACGCGGATGAGCCAAACAAAATACGATATATCTATGGGGTTGGTATAGATTACAAAGATGGAAAATATGAGATATATGCTCAAATTGTAGATTTTATTAATATTGCTAAAACGGATCAACCAATTCAGGATGCTATCCAAGCGGAAGTAGGCAGGGCTAAGGGTAACACCGTAGAAGAGGCTTTCTTTGAGTTATACCAATCCATGGATTTAAAGCTTTTTTGGGGACATATGACGTATTTAGTTTTTTCGGAAGAAGCATTAAAAGAAGGGCGAGCTAATACGATCATAAACTCTTTTTTACGATACCGAGAGATTAGATACCAAACGTGGATTTATGCAACGAAAGATTCTGTAGAGGATGTATTGTTGCTCGATCCATTATTCAATAATGCATTGACCAGACTTAAGCTTGCAGATCCGATGAACTCCTATCAGCAAGAGTCTTTTATAGAACCGATAGATTTTCGAAAACTAGTTATCCGTTTAAACGAACCTAGTCACGAAGTGAACATACCATATATAAAAATAGATGACAAATGGAATTCTAATAAAGAAAAAGATAAATTGCCAAAATTTGACGGTATTGGTATTCTTACACCAAAGGATCTTAAAGGATTTGTAACAGGGGATAAAATTAATGGTCTACAATGGATGTCCAAGGAAACAAAAAGAGGTGAAATCACAGTTCCTCGGGAAGATGAATTTGTTACAATTGTAATAGATAATCTGAAAATAGATGTAGAGCCAAAAATACAAGGGGAAGAAGTAAAATTTGATATTAAACTAAATATGAACGCTTTATTAAGTGGTTTTGAAGGTACAATAACAGAGAAGGAGGTACGTTCTTTTGTTAAGAAGCAAATAAAAAAAGAAGTTGAAGAAACTTATCTAGAAGGATTAGATATAGATGTGGATATATATCGATTATCAGAATATATGTATCGAAAAGATCTAGAGGCTTGGAAAAAGGTCCAAAAGGATGGAAAAGTACCGTTAACAGAGAACTCGATTAGTAATCTTACCGTAGATGTCAATAAGGTATACTCAGGTAGAAAATCATTCAGAGAAACTGTCGAATAGATTAATGATTATTTGATTAGGTGCAGAATCTCAGCAGGGAATTTTACAATATTTTAGAGGTAGTGCGATATAGAGTAAGGATAAAGTTGAGTTCCTTTCCAATTATTTTATAAAAAAAATTGAATTCCTATTGACTTTATCCTATTATTATTAGATAATATATATTGTCTTTCCAATATTTTATTAAGGAAAGAAAATATTGTCTCAGTAGCTCAGCTGGATAGAGCAACGCCCTTCTAAGGCGTCGGTCGGGAGTTCGAATCTCTCCTGGGACGTACAGTTAAACACAATTCAAGCTTTGATGTGACAGGGCTTGATACAGATAAAGGATGCTAACACAGATTATACCACTGTGAAAGTATCCTTTTTTTGTCCCTACACTGATTCTTCCCTCTTAAATATATGGAGGAATCAGTGTGACAAAGACAAACAGTATTTTTGAAGTAAGCACAAAAATTAGCTTATTTCAACTCGCAGTAAAGCAACAACCCATTAAAAAACAAGGTAACACTTAGAGAGGTAATGGAGATCTTGTAGTAGCAAATGCAGTTAAGTGGATTTAGAGAAAGAACAATTACAGACTACAATGGATACATAAAACTGATTAGAGATTACAAAAGTAGATTTTAAAAAGGATATTACAGCAGATACAGTGTAATTGTGGTTGAATCCCATAAGGGTATCCAATCAAACAAAGCTTACACACGACTAAAACATCTAAAAGCTATCTAAGGTTAACATTGGTGGAATAAGTCTAAGTTTTAGTAGAACATAATTGCATGATAGATAAAAATAATGTAGTAATCCACACCTATGCAGGTATTGATAATTGGATGAAAATTTTAAAAACATTGTAGTGTTAAGGCGTATTAGAACCAAACTGTGAAGTAACTTAGGATAGAAAATAAGGGCACCTAATAGGACAACAATATGAGAAAAAAACCTATATCTCGAGAGATATAGGTAAGAAAAATTTAACTTCAATCCGTTTTTAATAGTGAATAAATATTGATGTCTATTAAGTTTCCTTTTGATTTTTCGTATTGTCTTAATGTTCCTTCAAATGTGAAATTTAATTTTTTTAAAACGTTAATTGAATTTACATTTGCAGGTTCTATTTTGGCTTCAATTCTATTTATTTTTAATGTTTCTAGAGCATAATTAATCAACGTGTAAATAGCCTCTGTAGCATATCCCTTGCCCCAATAGGTTTTAGCAATTTCATAACCTATTTCGGCCTTCTCATTTTCAAAGTCTATCGAATTTAAACCACACGTGCCAATTATTTCACTGGATTCTTTTTCAATTATACAGAAACGAATAGCTTTGCTAGATTGAGCCAATTCCTTAAACATTTCAATTATTTCTTCTGCTTGAACTTCGTGTGTAAAGCTAGAGATGTTCATGAATTTAGTAACATCTGGGTCAGACCAAATTTTAAATAAGCTAGGTGAATCTGATGTTTCCATTTTCCTTAAATGTAATCTTTGAGTTTGTAGTTCATTTATCAATACTTTTACCTCCAATTTTTTAATCAGTTGGATGAAAAATATTGCCATCTGCGCATAGTTCAGTCCCTTCGAGTTTAGTTTTATTATACATTGAGTCAACAATTAAAGGAACTTTAAAATAGAAAATCACAGCTTTTGCGGGCACTAGGCCCTAGAATTTTAGGGTGTCCTTAAAAAGGTAAGGGTTAAAGAATGATGATACAAAGTTCGTAACATAGCGTCGCAAATTAGTGTTCAAATTGCCGATTATTGATATTTTTCGAGTGTATGTATTCTAAGGTACTACGCGCCGTCAGGTTATACACAATCAAAGACAAACAGTATTTTTGAAGTAAGCACAGAAATTAGCTTATTTCTACAAGGAAGTAAGGCAACAACCCATTAAAAAACAAGGTAACACTTAGAGATGTAATGGAGATCTTTTCGCAGCAAAATGAAAGAAGTGGATTTAGAGAAAGAACTATTACAGACTACAATGGATACATAAAACTGTTTAGAGATTACAAGAGTAGATTTTAAAGTGGATATTACAACAGATACAATGTAATTGTAGATAATAATTATGGAGTAATCCACACCTATACCAGGGGGGATTATTGGGCAAAAATTTTAAAAACATTGTAGTGAAAAGGCGTATTAGAAACAAATTGTTAAGTAGAAAAGTTGAGAGCAGTGCAAAGGACACAATAAAAGGGACAACAATTGTCATCCCTAAAACTCAACTCCAATCTACCGGTGGTTTTACTAACTGCGCCTTCATTCCAAGCTCTTCAGCGGCAGCTAAAATAAATTCTTTTCTGAAGAAATAACTTTTATGGCTTACTATTTTTCCGTTTTCAATTTCTTGCTGCTGAATGTCGTGAATTTCAGCATTATCGTCTTCAGAAGTTAACACAACAATAACTGGTTTACCCCACAGATAAATTTCACGTGCTGTGTGACCAGGCAAACCAAATTTTAAAGAACCTTTCAACATTTCATCTTTAGAAAATTCCTGGAATCCAAAGAAGGCTTCGTTTTGTGCTTGTTCACTAAATAGTCTTAACATACGTTTTAAATCTCCATTATTAAAGGCTTCTAAGTATGCTTGGATGGTTACGTTATGACTTTGTGTGGCTATTTTAGTTTTTGCTTTAGAGAAATCCAAAGAATCTATTTTTCTTCTCGCTCTTTGAACAGAGGAATATACACCACCTGGAGTGCTTTTGACAATCCCAGCTACTTCATCTGCATTAAACTGGAAAATATCCAACAATAGAAACGCTGCTGTTTGTTTAATAGTCAAATTCGACTCCAATGATATTAGAATTTCTTCCAATAATAAACGATCCGAAAAATCAGTGTTTTTCTCAGGTACTTCATCTAAAGTTCCTATTTCCCGTTTAAGTTTTCTACACTGATCGAGCCAAGTGTTTGTTGCAACTTTGAATAGATAGTATTTTTTGTTAGTAATCTCACTCCAACGTTGTGGGAGTAATCCAAAGGATTTAATCATAGTCTCTTGATAAAGATCCTCGCCATCCCAAGGAGAACCGGTAACATATTTACAATAATTCCAAAGGTCTGCTGAGTATTCAGAAACTATCTCTTCAAATTCATCTCTTAATTTTCGAGCTTCATCCACAAATATTTTGTTAATGTTTTTGCTTTCTTCCATATAGCTACCCTCCTAATGTTCTTCAATTAATAGACGTTTGAGAATAGAAAAATTATACGACTTAATATAAATAATTTAAAGATGATGCGAGAATAGTGAGACTATCTACTAAACCGTTCGTAGAGGTTACATTGCATTTGATAGTTGATCATCAATCCTTCGTAACACTTAGAAAAGTAATATTAAAGTCAAATTTAGGAGATAAAATTTGTAATAGTTTAAGGAAGTTTTAAAAGAAGTTGGACTTACCCATTGAATAAACGAATAAGTACAAATTACTTACATAAAACAATCATCTTGCAAGATAGGTAATTAAAATTATAACTGAACTAAAGAAAGCGAGTGCATGGTGAATATACCAACCTAAGTATATTTATATAAGGTGCTTACAGGTTATAGTTTTCTTTTTTTAGTTAAAATTAAAAATATTCTAAAAATAAAAAAGGGTTTTAACGAATAATGTAGAAATTAGAAGTGTAAGACAAAATATCAAGGAAATGGAAGTGTTTAATTCGTGAAAAAGAAAAAATCGATGTTTTCAATTTTAGGTGTTTTATTAGTTTTGAGTTTATCGTTTGGAACAAGTGCTAGCGCACAAGTACCTGCACCGGAAGCTGGCGGCGGTACTCCTATAAAATGCATTCCAGGTAAACCTTGCCCTATTGGACCGTAATGGTTTATTACAGAACACCAAATTCTATCAAAATAGAATTGGTGTTTTTTTTATGTCTTAAAAAGTACAACCTCTCGATATTTTATTGGTAAAGAAAGTTCTATTGGAGATTAATCTTTTATTTTCTAGACCAACTAATTCCATTTCGTGTGATTGGTTTATATTCTTTGTTTTAGAAAAAAATTCAGTAAAGACTATATTTTTAAAAGACCAACTTTTTAACTTATGTTTACAAAAATTCTCCGTAATTATATATCTATGTCTTATTTGAAGTTTCTTGGCGAAGTTGTCTAAGCTCTCGTAACACTTAATATACACTTCTGGAGATGGTTTTTCTATTTAGGAAACTTAATCCACCTTTAAGATAAATGAATGTGTATTACACCTTTTTTATTTGCCTCATATTATTTGTATATCTATCTTTCCATAAGAACAACATAATATGAATACTTAGAAAGGAGTGTTTAAATGCCAGATCGTAAGCCGCCACATGAGCAACTGACCGTAAAAGACAATGGATTGACTTCAACTCAAGAGGTTTTGTACCAGCAAGAATTTAAAAAGGCTGATAAAGCTACATCAAAAAATGATCAACAGAAAAGGTAAGATAACTTACTTTTATAAAAACACCATGCTTTTAAAAAGCGTGGTGTTTTTTGTCTTCTTGAAAATATTTTATTTTCCTGACACGATAAATTAATAATTCGTATATAATGTTTGTATAACTTATTTTAAAATAACCTTATACAAAAGGTTTGACTTTTGTATAAGGTTTGTGAATAATTAAATAAAATAACCAAACATCCAAACATCCAAACATCCAAACATCCAAACATCCAAGCTAAAAGTATAGACAGGTTAAAAGAAAAGAGAAGGAGAATGTACAATGCCAAAAAGTAAAAAGAAAGTCGTGGTAATAGGAGCAGGTGTTGCTGGATTAGCGAGTGCTATTCGTCTCCAGCATGCAGGATATGAAGTAGAGCTATATGAAAAGGAGGCATTACCTGGAGGGAAAATGCACCGAATAGACATGAATGGTTATCAATTTGATCTGGGACCAAGTATTGTCATGATGCCTGAGCTATACCGAGAAGTGTTTGAACTAACTGGAAGAGATCCCGACGATTACATACCTATGCAAAAAGTAGACCCAATGTATTCTACATACTTTGGATCAAAAGCAGAGGAAAAATATGATATTTCTTCTGATTTGATTGAGTTGATGAAAACGTTGGAAAATATTTCTGAGGAAGATTCGAAGGGATTTTTAAAATATTTACAGGAAATATACCAGCGTTATCTTGTAGCAAAAAACCATTTTCTTCAACGACCTTTTCGAAATTTTACGGATTTTTATAATCCAAAAACGATTCGACAAATGTTTAAGCTAAAAACGTTTGATAGTGCAGACCATTTTATTGGGAAATACGTAAAAAATGAGCGTATTAAACAAATTCTTAGCTTTCAAACTTTATACATAGGAGTGTCACCTTACAATGGACCTTCTTTGTATACTATTATTCCAATGATTGAAATGCTCTACGGAGTTTGGTTTATCAAGGGTGGAATGTATACAATGGCTTCTTCGATGGAGCGTTTGTTCAAGGAATTAGGTGGCAAAGTTTACTACAATGCATCTGTAGATGAGGTGCTTATAAAAGAACAAAAAGCTTATGGTATTCGCGTCAATGGAAAAGAAATTCTAGCTGATTACGTTATGTGCAATGCAGACTTTCCTTACGCTATGAAGAATTTAGTGAAGGATACTAAAGCGAAGGGAAAATATACAGATAAAAAAATCGATAGTATGAAATACTCGTGTTCGTGCTTTGTTATGTACTTAGGAATGGATCGAAAATACGAGGAATTAGACAATGTACACAATTTCTTTATAGCCGATGAGCTAGAAAAGAACTTAAACGATATTTTTGATGGTAACAAGCTAGAACAGCCTTCTTTCTATGTATACGTTGGCTCTAAATTAGACCCAAGTCTGGCACCAGAAGGAAAGGATGGTCTATATATCCTTGTTCCAGTTTCTGAGCTATCTTCCTCGAAATATGAATGGACCGATGAGACGGTTCAATATTATCAAAATAAAGTAATGCAGTCATTAAAGAATGTTAAAGGATTCGAAAATATTGAAGAAGAAATAGTCGCAGAAACTTATATGACTCCTAGGGATTTTGAGTCTAAGTTCAATGCTTATAATGGTGCTTGCTTTGGGCTACAACCAACTCTTACACAAAGTAATCACATGAGACCGCAGAGCAAAGCAAAAAACTGTGAGAATCTGTACTTTACTGGAAGTAGTACTCATCCGGGTGCAGGAGTGCCGATTGTATTACTATCTGCAAAAATTGCTACTGAAGAGTTACTTTTAGATGATGGAATTAAAGAAAAAAATGAAGTTGGTTTACCAGAACTTGTGACGAATTAAAAGATTCTCTTTATATAAAAATAGAGTGAATACTTGATAGTTTTCAAATTTCGAAAAGATAGAAGGAGGCGAAAGATTTGGTTGCAAAAAGGGTCTCACCTATAGAAGATTCCTATCGTTATTGTGAAGAAATGATTAAACGTAACTCGAAAAGTTTTTACTTTGCGTTTAAACAATTGCCAAAGGAGAAAGCAAATGCAGTATTTGCAATCTATACTTTTTGTAGGAAGGCTGATGACAGTGTCGACGAAAACAATACAAAGGTTACCCAGAAGGTAGCATTAGATCAGTTAGAGGCAGAGTTACGATTATTCGAGCAAGGCAAGGAAATCGACCATCCGGTGTGGCTAGCGCTTCGGGATGTATTTAACCGATACAATATGGATATAGCGCCTTTCTATGATCAATTGAAGGGGCAAAGAATGGATATTGATTTTAAAGAGCCAAAAACCCTTTTAGAACTAGAGAATTATAGCTATTATGTTGCTGGAACAGTTGGGTTAATGCTTTTACCTATAATTGCTGAGGATTCAACATTAGATTTACGGGAGCAGTCTATCAGTCTTGGAATAGCTATGCAAATTACTAACATTCTTCGTGATATCGGGGAAGATTACAGTAGGAAGAACCGAATTTATCTACCAGAATCTTTATTGAAATCAGAGTTATATAGTGAGTATGATTTGAAAAACGCAAAAATAAACATCCAATTCATTCGAATTTGGGAGTTATTAGCTCATCGTGCAGAAGAATTATATGATCATTTCTATGAATCAATCTTTTACTTTGATGAGGATAGCCGTTTTCAGGTGCTACTTGCTGCTAGAATCTATCGTGGCATATTAAATACAATCCGTAAAAATGATTATGACTGTTTTCACACTAGAAATTTTGTATCCCCTCTAGAAATGAAAAAAATTCATCAAGCAACTTGCTTTGATATGAAAGGGCAGGTGTCATCTTAATGAGCAAAAGTAAAAAAACTGTAGTTGTAGTCGGAGGTGGTCTAGGGGGTTTATCTGTAGCTATTTCTCTTGCTCAAAACGGTTATTCCGTTTCCCTTTATGAGAAGAACAAACATTTAGGAGGCAAACTGAATCGGTTGGAGCAGGAGGGATTCGGGTTTGATTTAGGCCCATCCATTCTCACTATGCCACATATCTTTGAAAGAATATTTAAGCGCAGCAACCGCGAAATGTCAGATTACATTTCTGCCTATAGATTAGAGCATGAATGGCGGTCTTTTTTTACAGATGGAACAACAATTGACCTTTACGGAGACCTTGAAAAAATGGCACAAGAAAACCTGAACCTCTCAGCAAAGGATATGAGGGAATACCAAGAATTTCTACATTACGCTAAAAAGATTTATGATGTGACAGAAGAAGGGTATCTTGGAAAAGGATTGGACAGTACAATGGATGTGTTTCGGCAGCATGGTTTTATAGAGTCACTAAGAGGCTTTGATTATTTTTCGACTATGTATGATGCTATAAAGAAAAGAGTGAGCAACCCTAATTTACGTACGATGCTTTCTTATTTCATCAAATATGTTGGTTCCTCCCCATATGATGCACCAGCTGTGTTAAATATGATGATTTACATGCAGCATGCACAGGGTGTTTGGTATGTTCCGGGAGGTATGCATGGAATTGCAAGTGGAATGGTGAAGCTTGGGAAGGAGCTTGGTGTATCCTTCCATACTGGAGAAGAAGTAAAGCGTTTACATAGAGATGGAGCTAAACGAATTGCTGCAGCAGAGCTAGCGGATGGTAAAAAGGTAACAGCAGATTATTTTATCTCTAATATGGAGGTCATTCCTGCATATGAAAAATTATTGGAGGAAGAGCCAAAGTATATAGAGAAGCTAGAAAAGAAATTTGAGCCCTCCAGCTCGGGGTTAGTGTTGCATCTAGGTGTGAATAAATTATATCCACAGCTTGCCCATCATAACTTTTTCTTTTCCGATAACTTAAAGGAGCAAATGGATCAAGTCTTCCATCGTTATGAGCTGCCTCAGGATCCAACAATATACTTAGTGAATACAAACAAGACTGATCCGAATCAGGCTCCAAAGGGTCATGAAAACATTAAAATATTGCCTCATATTCCATATCTCCAGGACCAGCCATTTACTGAAGAAGATTACATGGCTTTAAGAGAACGTGTGCTCATTAAACTAGAAAATATGGGATTAGAAGGCCTTCGGCAGCATATTGTCACTGAAGATATGTGGACCCCACATGATATAGAGCGAACGTATTATTCACATCGTGGCTCTATTTACGGGACGGTTTCCTCTAAAAAGAAAAATCACGGGTTTAAAAATGCAAAGCATAGTGAGCTATATGACAATTTGTACTTTGTTGGAGGTACTGTCAATCCGGGTGGGGGAATGCCAATGGTTACACTTAGCGGTCAGCAGGTTAGTGAGATGATTTTGGAGAGAGACAGAAAAGAGTCATAAGGAAGAGGTGGGGCTAATGATAGACGTACTGTTCATAATTGCATTAGCAATAATCATTATGGCTATAGTGTGTGGTTTTCTTATGCTATGGAAAATCCCTCTCTCGGGACAAACGGGCAAAGAGCTATCTGGACAGCCTTCTATATCTGTGATAATCCCAGCAAGAAATGAGGAGGGGCGATTACAGCCATTGCTCGAGTCCTTACAAATACAATCACTTATCCCAAAGGAGATTATAGTAGTCGATGATGAATCTACAGATAAAACTGTACAAATTGCAAAAAAGTTTGGGGCTATAGTTAAACAAACTAATGAAAATTACCAAAGATGGAAAGGAAAATCCGCAGCTTGCTGGATAGGTTCTGAGGCAACTACTGGTGAATGGTTATTATTTTTAGATGCAGATGTAAGGTTGGAACATAAGGATAGTTTGAAATCTTTGGCTATAAGTTTTCAGGCGCAAGGCACTAGAGGGATTTTATCCATTCAGCCTTATCACAAGGTCCATAAACTTTATGAAAACTTTTCGGCTATCTTCAATATTATGGTGATGGCAGGTATGAATCTATTTACTTTTTGGAGTAATCGATTACAAGGTGCAGGAGCATTTGGTCCATGTATTTTGACTACAAGAGCGGATTATATGGAATCAGGCGGACATTTTGTGGTAGGAGAAGCAATAATGGATGATTTTGTGCTTGCGAAAGCATTTAGAAAAATTGGTCTCCCAGTTCATTGTCTGGGGGGAAGGGGTGTACTTCATTTTCAAATGTATCCAGAAGGCATGAAGTCACTTGTAGAAGGCTGGTCAAAGAATTTTGGAACAGCTTCCCAGTCAACCCATCCGTTTGTTATGACACTTATTAGCATATGGATGAGTGGAGGATTCCTTCCATTAGCTTTGTTTTTAACGGCTGCTTGTGTTAATTCTCTAACATGGATTTTCATAGCTCTAATTTGCTATGTTGGATTCATGACTCAAGCTTATTATCTCGCTAGTCGGACGGGTAATTTTCAGTTTTATATGTTTATCTTTTATCCTATTCTATTCTTCTTTTTTACTGGTGTTTTTATGTGGTCCCTATTTCGAACTAAGGTGTTACGTGCAGTCACATGGAAGGGTAGAAAAATCAGATTGTAGGGGTGGTTGATTGCAAATAATACATCTCCCTATATTTTGGACTATTTTAATAGATATTGGAGCATGGGCATTTTTTCATATTGTGATTTCGCTTTCCATGGCAATAATTCCTGTTCATTTTTTTGAAAAAGAAAATTCTTTATATAAATTAAGGAAATGGGAAAAATCAGGTGAATTATGGGAACGACTTTTTAGTGTAAGGCTGTGGAAGCATTTAATCCCTGATGGAACAAAGGTAATACGAAAGGGATTTGAAAAGAACATCCTGGCTAGCAACGATAAACGTTATCTTAAACTTTTTGTTATTGAGACTAAAAGAGCAGAGTTGACCCATTGGGTTTCAATCTTGCCGGCCGGCCTATTTTTCCTTTGGAATCCTGCATGGGCAGGCTGGATTATGGTAGCATATGCTCTTTTGTTTAACTTACCAATTATTATAGTTCAACGGTATAATCGTCCTCGTATAGAAAGGTTTCTGTCTAGAAAGAGAAAAACTAGAGTTACTAAAGAGGTTGTCTTAAAGTAGGCTTTAATTCTTTAGATTTCCTATATAAAGAAAAGACCTATCACTAGTACAATCAAGTGATAGGTCTGTTTATTTTTTTCTATTTAATGGAACGAGCAAGCTCGCTAAAAATGACCCCTAATCCAAAAGCACCTGCATCTGGATAACCAAGACTTCGTTCACCTACTGTTCCAGCACGACCCATACGAGCTACAATGTCTTTGGTCTTTTCTGCACCTAAGACTGCAGCAGCAGCTCCTTGTTCAAATGCTCGCTTAAATGTTGTGCTAGATGAACTGCTATCCATCCATGAATCTGCACAAGGTATTAACGCATCAATCAATGTTTTATCTCCAACTTCTGCCCCTCTACCAAATGAACGCTCTCCAGTCGATTGAATTCCTTTCACTGCCTCTTGTAGCATTTCAGCAAACTCAGCTATAGTTAATTCCATCTTGCCATCTGTTATTTTTCCAGCCGCACGGAAAGCAGAGCCCCAAATTGGTCCTGATGCCCCACCGCAATACTCCATAATAACGAGAGAGCATGAGTGTAAAAAGGAACCGATAGTAAGTTCGGGCTGTTGAATAATATCACTCCATTCTCGCTTCAATTGCTTGAATCCTTTTGCAACACTCATTCCGAAATCTCCATCTCCAGCATGAGAATCTAACTCACAGAAAGGTACTTCATTATCTATTATTACTTCACTCATTTTATCTACAAGGTAGATCATGTTGGGTAATGATAATCTTTCATTTTGAATCACAGAAAAACCTTCATTAGTTTCTGTTTTAAATGAGACTGGCTTTTCGCTTTCTTCCTCAATAACTTCAATATATTCGACGGAATCAATCGGTCCAACTATTTTAAAAGAGGGTGTATCACTAGGACTAGACAGTAAGTTTTTTAATTCATCGTCTAACTTCATGAAAGTAAGGGAGGCACCAGCCATATCAATGCTTGTCATATAATTGCCTACAAAAACGCGATTCACCTTAATATTTTTACGTGATAGCACTCGTACAACTGAATTATTTAACAAATACAATTCCTGTAGTGGAGTTGCACCAAACCCATTGACTAATACCGCAATCTCATCCTTTTCATTCACGCCGAGGTCTTTTAAAAGGTCCATGGTCATTCGCTCTGCCAATTCATCTGCGGAAAGCATTTTCTCTCTCTTTATTCCTGGCTCACCATGAATTCCTACTCCGTACTCTATTTCATCCTCTGCCAATTTAAAGGTTGGCGTACCTTTTGCAGGTACAGTACAAGAGGTAAGAGCTATACCTATGCTCCGTACGTTAGCTGCAGCTTTTTCCGCTGTCTTTTTAACCTCTAATAGTTCTCTACCTTCTTCGGCAGCAGCACCTGCAATCTTATGAACGAAAACAGTACCTGCAACTCCGCGTCTACCTACAGTATAAAGACTGTCTTCTACTGCAATATCATCATCTACCTTTACGTATTCAACGTGAATGCCATCCTCAGAAGCTAAAGCAGCCCCATTTTTAAAATTCATCATATCGCCACTATAATTTTTAAGAATCATCAAAAGACCTTTTTGACCAGCCGTAGCCTTAATGGCTTGATAAACCTGTATTTGAGAGGGTGAAGCAAATATATCTCCACACACAGCAGCATCCAGCATACCCTTACCAACAAATCCAGCGTGGGCGGGCTCATGTCCACTACCGCCACCACTAATAATACTTACCTTGTTGTCATCGATAGCTTTCTTTTTAATAATTTTGTACTTCTTTAAAAATTCTAGCTCTGGATGTGCTAAGACTAATCCATTACACATTTCCATCACAAGGTTTTCAGGTTGGTTCATGATTTTTTTCATATGTATTGCTCCTTATATAACTAATTTAGTTCTGCATTAATGTAGCATACTAAATTATAATACAACTATTGAAAGCTATCCAATAACTCGAGGGAAATAAAATTTTGAAAATTTAAATATTACGAATATAATAGAATTAAAGAAAAAGAAAGTTGGTGTTTTCTAGAGGGTAAGTATAAAACATAAAATTTATATTCAAATGAGTTAAATTCATAATTCCAATAATTATAAAGAACACGAACAATCGAGAAGAGAATAATGATATCTAAATGCTGTCAACGAGTAAAATGTAATTGATTTACGCTTTAGGGGGACGCTTTCCGTGGGGTGAGTGATAAGCCATCACCGCCTGCAGCTCCAATTACTCGTAGAGCAAAGCTCGTGTTTACTGGTAAAGTACTATTATGAAATTAACTAAACTAGGAGGAATTTATGGGAAATACACTAATCCAAGCAGATGACACACTTACACTTTGGGGAATCATTGTTATCGTTGCTTCATTGAGTATTTTTTTGGAGCAGAGATTTAGCTGGGCGGCGAAAATAACTGGTGCCATTATCGCTTTATTGATAGCCATACTCTTATCTAACACGGGGATTATACCAACTGAATCCGCTGTTTATGATTCGGTATGGAGCATTATTGTTCCACTTGCAATACCATTACTATTATTTCATGTGAATATTAAAAAGCTGTTTAAGGAAAGCGGCAGACTTTTAATGATATTTTTAATAAGTTCGGTAGGTACTGTTGCTGGAACAATTATAGCATTTTTTATATTAAAGGATCATATACCATTACTCAATAAGCTGGCTGCTATGTTCAGTGCTAGCTACATAGGTGGAGGGGTTAACTTTGCAGCAATGTCTGCTAAGTTTGAAACGCCGGGGGAGTTAGTTTCATCGGCGGTAGTTGCAGACAACTTAAATATGGCGCTTCTTTTTGTTATATTAATGGTTATTCCTACTATGCAATTTTTCCGTAAAAAGTATAAAACACCACATATAGATGAGTTAGAATCTCAAAGTAATAAGGATCAAGTAAATCAGTCAAAAGCCTATTGGAAGGCGAAGGAGATATCCCTAAAGGATATAGCTTTGTCGGTAGGAACGGCGTTTGCATTAGTTATTTTAGCTAAAAAGGTATCTACTTGGTTTGATACTCTTATTCCTTCTGGAGAAGATGTAAACTTTCTACTAAACCTGTTAAACGGATTAATAGGAGATCAGTATTTAATGTTAACGACATTCACTTTCCTAGCTCTTTTACTGTTTCCTAAATTCTTCGATTCATTAAGTGGGAGCCAAGAAATTGGAACCTATCTCATACATATTTTCTTTGTAGTGATTGGTATTCCTGCTTCAATTCCATTAATCATAGAAAATGCACCGTTATTGCTAATTTTTGCTTTTATCATTGTAGCAATCAACTTAATCGTATCTTTGGTAGGGGCGAAGGTCTTTAAATTTGAACTTGAGGAAACACTGTTAGCAGTAAATGCAAATATCGGCGGTCCCACTACAGCCGCAGCACTGGCAATTGCAAAGGGATGGAGTAATCTAGTAGGACCAATCTTAATTGTTGGAACACTGGGATATATAATTGGAAACTACGTGGGTACTTTCTTAGGACTGTGGTTAGAGGGCTTTATGTAAAATAATTTTATAAAAATAGCATTGCAGTCGCAATGCTATTTTTTTTGGTTAGTACAAAATAAATAATACCTTGCATTATTAGGTAATATAATTTATAAATAATAGTAAGGTGGTGTAAAAAATGGAAATAAATAAAGAGGTGTTGAAGGGGCATATTGATACACTCATATTATCTCTGTTACAGAAAAACGATCGCTATGGATATGAAATCGCTAAAATCGTTCGAGAGAAAAGTAACAATCTTTTTGAACTAAAGGAAGGAACACTTTATTTGTCTTTAAAAAGATTGGAGAAAAACAATTGGATAGAGTCCTATTGGGGTGATGAACAAGGGCCCGGTGGAAGAAGAAAATATTATAAGCTTACTTCCCTTGGAGAAGTGGGCTACAAGGAAAAATGCAATGAATGGTTATTTGTAAAAAAAATAATGGATTCTTTTTTGGAAGGAGGAGATTAATTTGAAACAAGTAGATTTATTTGTTAATTCTGTTTATCAAAACACAAAAGGAAATAAGAAAGAGATTCTTGAAATGAAAGCTGAGATGAGAACTCATTTATTAGAAGCTGTCCATGATTTAAAACAAGAAGGTATAACTGAAGAGGAAGCTGTTAAAATAGCCATATCCAGATTCGGAGAGGAAAAAGAAATTCGTACCATTCTTGGTGAAATGTTTAAAGCCCAACAAGTATTTGCTAAATGGATTTTATATTTATCACTAGCTTTCCTTGTTTTATTTTTATCGGTTTTTGGTTGGCTTTGGCAAAATGCAGAAGAGCAATCGTCTCAAATATCTAATGTAGCAACAGAGATAGCAACAGTTTTAGAAAACAAAACTACTATTACACCTGAAATGATAATGGCGATAGAGAACTCTATAATAAAAACTGATTTCATAACTACTGTTAAGATATTTGATGTGAGGGGAGTCAAAGAGGGTGAGAAACCTGGCGACTACTCGAATGTATTTGAATATGTTGAAGAAGCAACTCCAGACTATAAATTTAATCAAGCAGTTTGGTCCCCTGAATGGCTAAAGCCAGCCTTTTATCCATATGGGAATGGAGATGATCAGTGGTTCGTTAGTATGGAGCAAAGAGTGTTTAGTAAAGTGATGACAATCATTTTATTTGTGGGAGTAACAATCTATTGGACTTTGTTCACAATTTGGGCAACCATCAACGCTTATCATCAGAAGAGGTTAAATATTGCTTGGATTATCATATTTGCTTTATCGAATATTTTTGGCTTTTTAGTATATTATCTAGTTGGTAAAAGAAAAGTTATGGCTTAAAAAAATTTAAAAATAAACCTATAGAGGAAGAATGATGTATGGCAAATACTCATTCTTCCTTTGTTTTTGTTGAGAAATTTGAACTAATATATACTCTAATATTCGAAAAAAGACTAAATAACTAATTCGTTTATATCAATTCAAAGGAAAATTTAGAATATTAGGCATTTAGTCATTCTAAAGATTTTAAAATATCAATTATTTGACTTCTATAATATTCGCAATGTAGAATGACAAAATGACGTAAAAGTATCAAGAGACAGTGAAGGTATAATGTTGGTTTTTAAAGGAAATCTCATTCGAATTATTTGAAAGCGTTTTTGTTTGCTGTCTTACAAGATAAGTGAAACGAGCAGGCAAAGTTAAGTCAATAAATATATGCATTTCACATCATTTTGAAAGCGGTCACAAATGGTTTTCTAAAAATTTATAATTTCTTCATTTGATACCTTGATGCTAAGACGAGCTAAGAAAATACAACAAGTTGTATAATCAAAAAATAATAAAAATTGAGGTATAGAGAATGTCAATTTTAATAGGAATAATAGGATTAATTGTAGTCTTTGGATTAGCTTACTTAATTAGTAATGATAAGAAAGCGATTAATTTTAAAGCTGTTGGAGTTATGTTAGTTCTTCAAGTCGTATTAACTTTAATCATGTTCAAGACAACTGTGGGACTGACTGTAATAGAAGGTATTGGTAATGGTTTTACAAAAGTTATTAATATAGGGCGTGAAGGGGTAAACTTCGTAGTTGGAGGTTGGGTCCCAGAAGGCGGCTCAGTATTCTTTATAAATGTATTAGTAATTTTAATTTTTACTTCTATGTTACTTTCAGTTTTAACTTACTTACGTGTCCTACCACTTATTATTAAATATTTGGGAGGATTCCTGTCTAAAATTACAGGGCTTTCACGTGTAAGTACTTTCCATGCTGTAAATAATATTTTCTTCGGTCAATCAGAAGGAATCTTAGCTATTAAATCACACGTACTTAAAATGGACAAAAACAAGTTGTTTGTGATGACAATCACATCTATGGCATCTGCATCTGCATCCATTATGGGTTCTTATATCACTATGTTACCTGCTAAGTATGTTTTAGGTGCAATGGCTCTAAATGCATTGTCAGGTTTGATTATTGGTATAATTATTGCTCCTGACTCTTCTAAGGAAGAAGAAATTATCGACATCAAAGAAGCATCTCAAGCAAAATCTCTATTTGAATCTATCTCAATGGGAGCATTAGATGGAGGTAGAGTGGCCTTAATTGTAGCAGCTATGCTAGTTGCTTACGTAGGATTAATGGCGTTAATAGACGCAGGGTTCCAAGCTGCGATCGGTTTAACGTTTACGGAAATTTTAGGATATGTATTTGCGCCGATTGCTTGGTTAATGGGTGTACCTGCAAGCGAAATTTTAGTAGCCGGTCAAACGATGGGTACGAAGCTTGCAACTAACGAATTTGTAGCAATGCTTCAATTCAGAGATCAAATTCCTAATCTTTCTGAGAAAACAGTTGCAGTAGTTTCGGTATTCTTAATTAGCTTTGCGAATTTCAGTTCTATTGGAATAGTTAGTGGCTCTCTACAAGCTATCAACGGAGAAAAAGCTTCTATCGTTTCAAAACATGGTCTTAAGTTATTAGTCGCTTCTACCATGGTTTCTTTCTTAACTGCAACCTTAGTTGGGATATTTATTTAAGCTTCAATCTTAAATAGCGTCACTCTCTTTATTGGGAATGATGCTATTTTTTTATAAAGATGTGTATCGAACTAAGATATTTATTTAACATAAATGAAGGAACCAATAGATTTCTAATTTTTTTATTATTTTTAGATTAGATTGTAGTTAATTGTGGTACTTATATATTAGTAAGTATAGATTTAGTTGTTATTGGAAGATTATTGGTTTTTATGGAAATTTAGCATTACAAAAATTAGTTACTCGTTGATTCTAGGTGATAATACAATATTGTAAAGTTGGCTGAGTTAATTTCATAAATAGCACTTTACCAATTAAATATGCACATTTCTTATTTGTTCATTGTAGCGGAGGGTGGTGTTGGCTTATCGCTCACCTCAATGAAATATTTTATATTGCTAGAAAAGCATGTAATTGTTCGTGTTTTTTCATAAAAACAGAAATTATGAAATTTATTCAACTATAATATTTTTACATAATAATTTGTCGGAAAAATTACTTAATGCAGAATACTTCAACTAGAACAATGAATAATCTATTTAGCTAATATTCTATTAAGCTGCCAATAATTTTTTGATTATATATTTAGTAAAGGGTGATTGAATGAAATTAGCAACTAGGATATTGTGGGCTTTAGTACTTGGTGCGGTTGTCGGAGTAATTTTAAATATCGTAGCACCAGAATTTTTTAAAACGGCAGATAGTTATTTGTTTACACCACTAGGAACAATCTTTTTGAATCTTATTAAGATGTTAATAGTACCTTTAGTATTCTTCTCAATAGCTGTAGGGGTTGCTAATATAGGAGATCCAAAATCGTTAGGGCGTATGGGCGGAAAGGCAATGCTTTTCTTTTTAGCAACAACCGCTGTAGCGATTACTATAGGGATAGTATTAGCACTTGTTTTCCAACCAGGGAACAGTGAAAACTTTGATGTAGGATCAGTTGAGTACGAAGCTGCAGAAGCACCACCAGTTTCAGAAACATTGCTTGGAATAATTCCAGCTAACCCTGTTGAAGCAATGGCTAGTGGAGATATGCTACAAATTATTTTCTTTGCGGTATTTATTGGTTTAGGAATTAGCTATTTAGGAAGCAAAGTGGAAAGTGTCCAAAGGTTTATGGAGCAGGCAAATGAATTAATGATGTTTTTAGTGACATTAGTGATGAAGTTTGCACCAATTGGCACATTTGGATTACTAGCTTCAGCTGTAGGGAAGCAAGGTTTTGATGCTCTAAAAGTAATGTTTATGTATATGGTAGTCGTCTTTTTAGCATTACTAGTTCATTCAGTTATCGTCTATGGTTCCGCACTTAAGCTTTTAGCTAAACAAAATCCGTTGAAGGTCATTAAAGAATACTTACCTGCTTTAACAGTGGCGTTTAGTACTTCTAGTAGCAGTGCGACCTTACCAATATCTATGGAGATTGCACAAAAAAAATTGGGAGTGCCAAAAGGGATCAGTAGTTTTGTTCAGCCTTTGGGGGCGACAGTTAATATGGATGGAACAGCAATCATGCAAGGGGTTGCGACAATTTTTATTGCTCAGGTATATGGAGTAGATCTATCGTTTGTCCAAATGCTTACAGTTGTTTTGACAGCAGTGCTTGCTTCAATCGGTACAGCAGCTGTCCCAGGGGCTGGTATGATTATGCTAGCGATGGTGCTAGAGTCTGTTAATCTTCCCGTGGAAGGGATCGCATTAATCATTGGTATTGACCGATTACTTGATATGACAAGAACAATGGTCAATTGTACAGGTGACTTAACATGTGCACTTTATGTAACTGAAAGTGAAAAGAAACATCAGAAATCTAGAACAGTGGAATCTACTTCTACGATTAATTAAGTAATAATATAAAAAAGCTATTTCAAGGATGAATAATCACAACTTGAGATAGCTTTTTTTGTAGATTTAATGTTATTAACTCGAGCGAGGAGAGGAATTGACATGGCAAGTATAATGGGTTATTTCGCTGATTCCTAGGAAAGCTATCACGATTATTTTATCCCATGTAATACTCTGTTAAAATTATATTGTAGCTTGAGCAGTCTCTAGCTTTTCTCAGCAGTGACAATATAATTCTATACTTCCTCCTGAAAATAAATCTTATAAAACTTTCGCTTGGTAACCTCATCATAGCCAACTTCTATAAGCTGATCTACTTGATCAATATCCCGAACATTCACTTGAATTTCAATGTTGGAATCCAGCTTAATTTTTCGCTTATAAATTTTTTCTGACTTAGCAATTGCACTTTCAGATATGACAGTTTCATATGGCTTCACCGAATTAACTATAATATCTTTTTGAGTTTGATCTGCATTGTCAAAAACCGTTTCAATATATTCGTCAACTTCAAATGTTTCTTCATTTCTAAAGTAATCAAGCGTTTTGTTTAGTAGTCCAAGCTTTTCGGTATTCGTGAAGCTCTCTTCTTTAACTATTAGTTTTTTGCATTCTGTTAAAGCTAAATTAGTTTTATGGAAGTGTTCATCTGCCACTCTAATATTCAGAAAACGTTCCTGCCAGTAAACAACATCTTCCTTTTTCTTTGTTTTCATGAAAATTGCAGGGGCTGCATCTGGACCCATATCAATGATTACTGCTATATTGTTGATTTTCCTTACGTTAATCCCATCTACACCGTTTACTATTACTTTGTCTTGTTCATTTTTAATATCTAAATACATCTCTTTTTCATCAATTTTAACGATAGCAAGAGCTTTTTTAGTCTCTGTATTCCATATGCAGTTTTCAAACAATCCAATAAATAATTCTCCGTTTTTTATATTAGGATGCTGAGAAACGCTTTGTAGATGAACTGCAATATTTTTTGATTGCTCTAGGAAATTATTTTTGTTATCAAAAATGCTATTTAAATATGTGTAAACTTCATTTAGCCCTAGGTCTGTTTGATGGAAGAAATCATATTGTTGCTCAAAATCTACTTTGTTAAATGCCAATTGTGTGAATGCAGCCTCTAGCATAACTTCTGGTTGTAAATATATTTCGTCACCTAAAACAAGTGAATCGCCTACATAATGCACTATATATCGATCTAACTTACTTTCATTTACTTCTAACACTTCTTCACCTTCTATATTAGAGTTCTAGATATTCTACCATATCATATTCTAGAAGCTATTTTCATATATTTTTTTCACTTATTTTTGTTAAAGGATGGTAAGAGAAACCTGTTTCCTTAAAAGTATTAAATCCAATGAGCAAAGACTTATAACCGTTCGCCCTTTGTTTCAGTATTTTCGTCAAGCGAATCCGATGAATCCCCCTAAAGATAGGTGAGAGAATAACCGCTAGCTGCTCTTTTCAACAAAGACAGTGTTCATATATCTTATAGCGAAGGCGGCCTTCTAACTAAATCAATCTAACTAAAATTGGAAGACAGTTGATCGTATAATGCATTGATAATTTTTTGCTATAATATATATATGGATTAAGAGAGTAGAGGTACATATATATGAATTTTTATATCGTCATGCAAGGACAAACGTATATAGAAGAAAAAGAAAATAACATTATTTGGTCTAAACAGGTCGATAAAAGTGGTATGCATCCACATTTTTGGGAGCGAATGAAGGAAGTCAAAGCAGGGGATTGTATTTTTCATTACGTAAAAGGTGACATTGTAGCTGTCAGTATTGCTAAAAAAGATTGTTACGAAGCAGAAAATCCCTATGATGCTCTTTATAAAAAAGTTGGTAATAAGGTAGAAACTTCATACGAGGAACTAAATACTCCATTAAATATTAAGGATAATTTTCAGGAGATAGAGCTATTTCTTCCGATAAAATATTCAGCCTTTCAAGAAAACGGGGATGGTAACCAGGGATATCTTTACCCGTGTAATGAACAATTGGCCATCAAACTTTTAGAGTTAATAGCTGACAACAATGTAAATTTAGAAAAACAGGAGCAGCTTGAATTTGCTATTAGTTCGATTCTATTAAAGGAACCTAATCGACTTCTACAAATTATTGCAGTAATGGAGTCTGAAGCAAAAGTAAAAATTCGCAAAGGACTTCAGAAATTTAAGCAGACGCTTTCCCCTATATGGGATAACCAATGTGCTATATGCAACATCGACTCTCCTGAACTATTACATCCTTGCCCATCAAAACCTTGGAAGGATAGTACTGAGGAAGAAAGGCTAGACCCTTATAATGGAATATTGCTTTGTTATAATCATGAGGCTTTATATGAGAAGGGGTATATAGCATTTGATGGTCAAGGAAAAATCCATATTTCTGCCCGTATAGAAGAAAGGGATTACGATAAATATCGAATTCATTCGAAGATGCGCATTAATAGAAAAGAAGAAAATAAAAAGTACTTTAAATGGCATAAAAAAAATGTATTAAAATAATCGGCTTTCCATCCTGAAAAGGATGGAAAGCTTTTTTAGATAGAGGATAGGGCAATTTTTTTTGACTAGCCTATCTTTGATATTACAATTTTTCATAGAAATATTTGACTTTATGATGGAATAAATAGAAAATTATGTATACATTATTTAGATTTAAAAATAGCATCTTGCATCAAAAGATATATTATTCATTTTGTAAATTGCTTTAGGAGGTTAGTTCAGTGACGAGCAGTCAAGAGATATCATCTTAAAAAATTCTGATATCTAATTATGCAAAAAAAGAAGGGGGTTTATGGAATGGAGAAAGATCTTTATTCTCCAAGTTTATCAGGGGAACAATTCAAAGTTAATATCCATTTTCGGTGCATACTATCAGTGCGATTGTATCTAATTACTTCTCCTATTAATAGGTTAGCTAGTGACTATCACAGCTAGCCTTTTTTAATTGAGTTAATATCTTAATAGCATCTTATCTACAACACACAAATATAAATCTCTTTCTATTTGGTTTATTAGCCTATATTCCGAATAACGATTTGAAATTAGACATTTTGTCCTCTTTCCAATCATAAATTAAATACATATCCAGACAGTGGAGGTTAATATGTATTTATTTAAAAAGGGTTTAGTTATTATTTTTGGCAGTATCTTTATAGCCCTGGGTATCAATTTGTTTTTAGTTCCCTATGAAATACTAGATGGTGGAGTCATAGGTATAGGGTTAATTTTTAACTATTTGTGGGGAGTTAAGACTGGTGCGACAATTATTCTATTTAGTATTCCCATCTTTGTTGTCGCTTGGTATAAATATCGAGAATATTTTTATAACAGTCTACATGGAATGATCATTTCTTCTTTCTTTATTGACTTATTTAAACCATTTAGTCAGCTAGTGATCTTGGAATCTGTTCCTAGTGCTTTAGTTGGTGGGTCACTAGTGGGAATTGGTATAGGTTTTATGCTTAGATATCGGACAAGTACTGGGGGACTGATTTAGTTGCACAGTTTATAAGTGCAAAGACGGGTGTAAACGTAGGTATAAATATTTTTGTTATTGACTCACTAGTATTAGTTGTAGGTGGATTATTGCTGTCTATGGATTCCTTTTTGCTTTCAATCATGACCATTTTGTCTGTTGCTCTGTCAACTAGTCTCATAGCTAGAAAAACAAAACCCCATCCTAATTCACCTATAACAGCATAGTGTTTTAGCTATAGTAGATATATTTCTACCTAGTTCTAATCTGCTCTTCTTAATAAATTCTATAATATAAATTGAATTAATTTTATCTGAATATTAAAATAAATTAATAGAATCAAATTATGATGAAAAGGGGAGAGAAATGTCATATGAGAATAATGTATACAAACGGAAATATTTTTACGATGAATTTAGAAGAACCTCTTGTACAGTCTATAGTAATCGAAGATGAAGAAATTATAGATTTAGGAACCAATGAAGACATGATGCTTCAATGGGGAAGGGATAATACAACAGTCATAGATTTGGACGGTAAATATGCGTTTCCAGGGTTAATAGATAGTCATTTACATATTTCGAGCGTTGGTATTAATGCTCAAGAGCTAGATCTGACAGGTATAGAGTCAAAAGAGAAGCTTCTTAATGTAATAAGCAATAAGGCCAGGTTAATTCAACCTGGAGAATGGATATTAGGGAGGGGCTGGGATGAGAATATATTTCCTGATAAACAAATTCCAACAATTGAAGAACTAAACTATGTCTCACCCGACTCTCCATTATTTCTTCCGCGAGTTTGTGGTCATGCATTTCTAGTGAATACAAAAGCTCTAGAGCAAAGTGGTTATCATGATAAGCTGTCTGTACCGTATGGAGGAACAGTAGTTACAAGCACCGAAACAAATAAACCCACTGGACTATTACTTGAAACTGCTTCTACTATTATTACAGATCGTATTCCTATTAAAAGCTATGAACAGCTTAAGCATGCTGTAAAGTGGGGGCTGGAGGATGCTTTAAGAGTTGGTTTAACAGGTATTCATACGAACGACCCAACTTACTTGAATGGTGCTAAGCAAACTTACAAGCTATTTAATGAACTAATAAATCAAGAGGGGATTGGTCCTAGAAGCAATCTTTTAATGGACTATAAATACCTGGAAGAATTAAAGGATGCAGGAATGTATGCAGGGTATGGAAACAATAAAGTGATGATTGGTGCTATAAAGTTCTTTGCAGATGGTGCATTGGGAGGTAGAACGGCACTTTTGTCCGAGCCCTATGCAGATAGTTCAGGTAATTACGGGAACGCTATGTATGAGAAGGAAGAGCTATTGCAACTAATGAGAAATTGTAGAGAATTTGATATGCCGATAGCTGTCCACACCATCGGTGACCAGGCTTTGATAGATGTTCTGGATAATCTCGACAAACTGAAGCCAGTTGCCTACAGGGACAGATTGATCCATGTGTCTATTCTAAATGACCAATTAATCGAACGATTAAAAAGTCCTAATCGCATAATCGATATACAACCTAGATTTGTACCAAGCGATTATCCTTGGATTGTTGATAGGTTAGGAGAGTCAAGAGCTAATTTGTCTTATCCATTTAAAACGTTGCTAGAAAAAGGTGTCATTACAGCCGGAAGCTCAGATGCACCTATCGAACCGTTAAATCCCTTATTAGGAATTCATGCAGCTGTTACCCGTAAAAAAATTGGGGAAAATCATAATGGTTATAATGAGGCAGAAAAACTCTCCATGTATAAAGCCTTTAAAATTTTTACGGTAGGGGGTGCCTATGCTACGAATGAAGAGAATATGAAAGGAACGCTAGAAAGAGGAAAGCTTGGAGATATGACAGTACTCAACAAAAATCCATTTAGTATGGAATGTGCAGATGAACTTTTAGAAACAGAAGTTGAGATGACAGTAATTGGCGGTGTTATCAAGTACAGAAAGTAGCGTATGTAAATAATTTAATAGGGGGATGAAGCATGGACGCGATATTAGAAACAATAGTAGGCTGGCTTTGGGGTCTTCCACTAATTTTCACGGTCTTGTTTGTAGGAGTTTACTTTTCAATTGGTAGTAAACTATTCCAATTTGGTTATTTGCCTCATATTTTTAAGGTGACTTTCGGCGATTTATTTAAGAAAAGAGATAAATCAGAGGATTCTAAGGGTATACTGACACCTTTTCAAGCTGTAAGTACAGCTATTGGTGGCAGTGTCGGTGTAGGGAATATAGGTGGAGTGGCAACAGCTATAGCAATAGGAGGACCAGGTGCTGTATTATGGATGTGGCTTACTGCATTGCTAGGGATGATTACTAAAACTGTAGAGGTAACTCTATCGGTTTATTATCGCAATACCGATGAAAAAGGTGATCCTTTTGGAGGACCTACTTATTATATGGAAAAGGGACTTGGTGAAGAAAAAAACTTTAAATATTGGAAAGTACCAGCTATACTTTTCGGAATTGGAATTTTTACTACATTCTTTATCACTCTTCAAAATTATACGATTTCTGAGGCATTAAGCTCTTCTTTTGATATTGGTATGATTCTAGCTTCTTTTATTTATTTAGTTCTCATTTATATTATTATCTATGGTGGGATTAAACGTATTGGTGAAATTGCTAGTAGACTCGTTCCATTTATGTGTATTTTCTACGTATTGGCAGGGCTGTTTATAATTTTTAAGAATTATTCGGAGATCATTCCGGTGTTTAGTTTAATCTTTGAAAGTGCCTTCACTGGTATCGCTGCTGTAGGTGGATTCGCTGGAGCGGCAATTGCCCAAGTAATTCGGATGGGGGTAGCTCGTGCTGTCTACAGTAATGAAGCGGGCTGGGGAACTTCTCCAATGATTCACTCTACAGCTAAAACGAGTCATCCTATTAAACAAGGAATGTGGGGCGCAGTGGAAGTATTTGTAGATACAATCATCGTTTGTACTATTACGGCATTTACAATCATTATTACTGGTGTTTGGTCATCTGGACTGGATGGTGCAGCCTTAACGCTATCTGCTTTTGAAATAGGGATTGGTGAATTTGGTAGATACGTTATCACTATTTCAATATTTCTTTTTGGCCTGACTACATCTACTGGTTGGTATACGTATTATGAAATTCTATTAAGACACGTCTTTGGAGATGAGAAGAAGTTAACGTTAAAATATAAGATTTTACTATGGTTTAAATGGCTTTACCCAATACCAGGGTTTTTAATGGTTGTGTATGCGGTTACTTATAATCTACCAGGTAAAGCGGTATGGTATTTTGCGGATATCACTACAGCAATTCCAACCTTTGTAAACTTAGTTGTCTTGTTATTTTTAAGTAAAAAATTCTTTGAATTATTAAGAGACTATAAGGCTAGATATTTAAACATAGGTGTTGTAGACCCTAACTTTAATGTGTTTTATGAGGACAGATTAAAAAAGAAAAACAAATAAACTTCACTCATAAAGGTGTCTCTGTGTTAGAAACAATCGTGTTAGTTCGAACAAACGAACCTTCATGATTGTTTACTACACTGGGACGAACAAATTCTTCATACTTCTCCGTTAAAGCCTCATACCGCTCCGCATCAAAATCCTTTTGTCCTCGCATGTATTTTTCTTTTAGATTAAAATAACATATCTCGAAATATTCCTCGTTATGATGATGAACGAATGGATCCGTTATTTGTTCAAAAGGTACATCTGTGAAATAACGCTCCATTTTATCTAGCGTCCTAATATTAATGTTGCGAGCACGCATTTCATTTAGAACAAGTTGTGTATAGGCAAACAAATCCTCTTTCGGATAGTCATAAATATAATTTATCAAAATATGTCTGTCTTCCTTAGCAAATATACTATTTAACTCACGCCACTGTGCCAACAGCTGAGATTTTGGCAAATTCCTTAGTAAACTTTGGTGCCATAAGCGCAAACAAAATCATCTCCTGTTCAATCTATTTATCGTGAAAATAGACAGTCTTGTTTTAATTTCCTGATCTTTTTTTCATTAGCGATTTCCTGTTATCATCCTTCGGTAAGAAAAGTGGATTTAGACATATACTTTTCATTTTGCCCTGTTTTTATTCAGGACGCCTGTTATTCTATAATACTACAATACACTGACTTCGATTGAGTGAATTTGTCTTACTATTGTTGCATTCTTTCTGGGAGGCAAACGGAAAATTTCCGTATTGCTAGATCCAAAATATAATCTAATTACTCCTGCAACCTACCAATTGGCAAAAGTCCCTTCTGGCAAAGCTAATCATAAAGAATAGAAATTTTTGGATATGTTAAAGGTAAAGGTTGATAATAGCAAATAGTATGGTGAGACATACTGCTTTGGATTAATTTACTTTAACCTCAACTGGATATTTATGTTAAAATAAGGCTAAGTTTGTGAACGAACTAACTTAAAATAACTGAGGTAGTCTAGTTGAATAAGCAGGGTATTTTTGATAAGGAATCGAATTAGTTATTATTTAGGAAAGCTTTTTTGTTATTCAACTAAAGAGGCTATTTTCTCCAAGAAAGGTAAAGTGCTTTATTTATTGAAGTAGGAACAAAGGATTTAAATAAAAAGCATATATTTAATGTGAGGAGATGATTCTTTGGTTAGTCTATTGGAAAACATATTCCAAATATCAGCAATAATACTACTCCTATGTTCATTCTATTATTATAGACATTTTAAAAAAGTTAAGAGAGAAAGAAAGCTAACCTCTTTTGAACTTTCAATTTATATCATAACTCAAGTTGCAATTTTTCTTTGTGCAGGTAGTTATCTACTTCTGTTTTTGGATAGAAATTTTGGATAAAAATTATTAAGCTAATGTGGTGCGTTAGATTCGGAAGGACTCTTCGTCCTTTATGGCTTTCTAATAAGTATGTTTCATCTACTTCTACTAATCCTTCAAATATACTGATACTTTCTTTTGCTAGAGCAGACAGCACTTTATGCTATGTTAATCCGTAAGATTTTTTTCATTCTCATTTAAAAAAAGCAAACGCTCAGAGTAATTCTCTAGAGCGTTTGTTTTATTGCTGTATTTATTTAGTGCATCGTCTTTATGAGGTTAAATAGCTTTAATATGCTCTCCGGAAAAGTGCGGTCTTTCATGGTACTTAAATACACATTTCGATTTAGAAACTTACTTTGTACTTGGCGTGATATTAAGCTTTCTGATAAATGGTGGTTGACATAGTGTTCAGGCAGGAGGGCAATTCCTAGCCCTTCCTCTACCAATACTTTTATCATTTCAAATCTTTCTATTTTATATTGAATATTCGGCGTGACATTTTCCTGTTCAAACGCTTTTAGTATTTGTGCACTCGTTTGAAATTCTGGCATACCTATTATCAATGCTTCTTCTGCAAAGTCTATTAGTGAAATTTTCTCCTTCGTAGCAAAAGGATGATCTTTTTTACTTAACACGACGTAAGGTTCGGTATATAACAATTCACTTTTTATTTCCTGATCTACAATATACTGATTAGTTATGACACCATGTACGTTTAAACCCAATAACGCTTGACGGACGGTTTGATTATACAATGTATCCATTAATGTAATTTGGTTTTGTGGGTATTGTTTTTGGTAAGTAATAATTACTTGTGAAAACCAGTAATTCGCTGACTCGATCATGCCTAATCGAATTTCTAACTGCTCGCCTTTTGCAAACTCTTTTAACTCGGTATCCATTACTTCGAATTGAGCAAGTAAACTTTTCGAACGTTCATAGAATTGTAATCCTAATTCTGTTAATCGAAATTGTTTGGTTGTACGTTCTATAAGCGGTGCACTGATTTCTGTTTCTAGTGTTTTTATAGCATTACTTAATGAAGGTTGTGATATATGTAAGGCTTTTGCTGCTCTTGAAAAGCTTTGATATTTTACTATAGCATTGAAGTAATACATCCTTCGTAAATCCATTTCACACCTCATTTATAGTTTTAAACTATTATAATATAAAAAAATAGTATTTGTTATTATAAATATATAAAAATATAATGAAAACATGAATTTTTCAGTTTATAAGGAGTCGAAACATATTGTTAAAAAAAACTGATTTGAGTGTTTGGCAAGGCCGCATAGATCATGAAACGGAACTGACTTACTTTCGTTATCATCAAATTGTTAAAACGGAATCCATAACTAAACAAGGAATAGTTGGATTGATAGGTTTTTCTTGCGATGAAGGTGTACGACGTAACAATGGGCGTATTGGTGCAAAAGAAGCTCCTCTTGCTTTACGCAAGCAGTTATCATCGCTGCCATGGCGTAATCATATTCATATAAATTCCTTATTCGATTTGGGAGATATCGTTTGTGAGGGGCATGAATTAGAGCAGGCGCAGCGGGAACTAGGAGATAAAGTTTCTGACATTTTAACAAAGGGAAAGGCAATTGTACTTGGAGGCGGGCATGAAACTTTATACGGGCAATATTTAGGGGTGCGTAAAGCAGTAGGCCCAGACGCTTCCATAGGTTTGCTTAATATTGATGCACACTTTGATATGCGTTCTTATGACAATCAAGCCTCTTCTGGCACTATGTTTAAGCAAATTTTAGACGAGGATCCAAATGCACATTATTTTGTATGTGGCATCCAACAATATGGAAACACGACGGCGTTATTTGATACAGCGGCTAATTATAATGTACAGTATTTTTTAGATGAACAATTGGATTCACCTCAGTTTACTAAGGATTTAAATAAGTTCATGGATGCGTATGATGTATTACTCGTTACTCTTTGTATGGATGTCTTAAGTGCTGCAGAAGCTCCAGGCGTCAGTGCACCATCTCCATTTGGTTTATCCGCTTTAAAGGTTCGTGACATTTTACGTCAGATGATTTCGCATAAAAACACTGTAAGTTTCAGTATCTGTGAAGTTAATCCGACACTCGATATAAACAATCAAACAGCAAAATTGGGGGCTTACTTTATTAATGAAGTAATTATGAATAGCTTCGAATAACCAAAGGGGAATGTATATGGCTATAAATCAAATTACAACACTATGTCTAGCAGTAACATTATTTTTAATAGGTTCATTTTTAGTTAAAAGAGTTGGGTTTTTAAATCGTTTTTGTATTCCAGCTCCTGTTGTGGGAGGCTTACTATTCGCTATTTTAGCGACGATTTTGAAGGGTTTCGACATTATCGAAATTACATTAGATACTTCACTACAATCTATTTTCATGATTACATTTTTTACAACTATTGGACTCGGCGCGAGTTTTAAACTTGTTAAGTTAGGTGGAAAATTGTTAGTAATCTATTGGTTGGCTTGTGGATTCTTAGCCTTAATGCAAAATGTGATTGGAGTTTCTTTAGCGAAAGTAATGGATCTTCATCCATTAATCGGTGTTATGGCTGGAGCTGTATCCATGGAAGGGGGACATGGTGCCGCTGCTGCTTTTGGGGAAACAATTGAAGGCTTAGGCGTTCCTTCTGCCGTATCAATTGGAATGGCAGCAGCTACATGTGGACTAGTAGCTGGTGGACTTGTTGGTGGTCCTGTTATAGGGTACTTAATCCGCAAATTTAACTTAAAGCCATCTTCAGAAGAAACGGAAGCATATGTTGAGAAATCAGAACATCCGATTACAGAAAAATCATTCATGATGCAAGTTTTCTTAATCACTTTTTGTATGGCGGCTGGTACATACGCAGGGGAATTGTTCTCTACTTTAACAGGGTTTGTATTACCTGGTTATGTAGGTGCTATGTTCATAGCAGTAATCGTTCGTAATATCGTTGATCGTTTCAAGCCTAAATTAATCAACATGAAAGAAATCAATTTAATCGGTGATATTTCCCTTGGTATTTTCCTATCAATGGCATTAATGAGCATAAAGCTATGGGAAATCGCAGATTTAGCCTTACCGTTATTTATCATCGTTTTAGTACAAGTAATCTTCATCGTATTATTCGCAGTGTTCGTTCTTTTTCGATTGCTCGGAAAAAATTACGATGCAGCAATTATGGTATCGGGTTTCCTTGGACATGGCCTAGGTGCAACGCCTAACGCAATGGCCAATATGTCTGCAGTTGTTTCTAAATTTGGTCCATCACGCAAAGCATTCCTAATCGTGCCGATTGTAGGAGCATTCTTAATCGATGTTTTCGGAATGCCAATTATTATTACAACAATTAATCTATTTAAATAAAATATTGGAACCAATAGAATCCGAAAAGCGCAAACGCTTGAAAACTCAAGTGTTTGCGCTTTTTTATTTAATATCGAATATATAGGTTCACTTCTTAATAATTGGTCCCCATAAATGAAGAATAGAATCCATAATAGAGTTTTCGTATCACGAAAGTGCTGGAATTCGTACAGTTATAGTGGTGCCTTCACCTAAAACGCTATCAATGGTAATTCCATATTTGTTTCCAAAATAATAGCGAATTTGTTCATGTACATTTTTGAGCCCGATATGCTTTTCCGTTAATGTGTTAGAGGATTCGTCTAAATAAGCTCGTAATTGTTGAAGTTGCTTGTTGTCTATCCCGACTCCATCATCTCGAATCATGATGAGAAGATCCTTGTCCAAGAAAGTAGTAGTTACTTCTAATATACCGGCTCCAAGCTTGGGCTCTAAGCCATGGACAATTGCATTTTCAACTAGAGGCTGAAGAGAAAAATGTACTATTTGTATTGAACCACTTTGTGGTGCTAAGTTTTCTAAATACTGTATTTTATCTCCGAATCTCATTTGCTGTACTTGTATGTACAAGCGGATATGAGTCAATTCTTCTTCGACTGTGATAGTCTCTTTACCACTTTGTATAGTGATTCGAAATAACTGTCCTAGTAATCCAATCATTTCAGCTATCTCTCTTTGTTTGTTTATAACTGCTTTCATTTGAATGGATTCTAAGGCATTTGCTAAAAAGTGTGGATTTACCTGACTTTTTAGTGCTCGGTAATGCGCAAGTTGCTGTTGTGCTTTTAAGTAAGAGGCTCGCTCAATATACGCCTGTAAATCAGTGACCATTTTGCTAATCCCTTGATATAGGCCTCCAAACTCATCCTGACGGTCGCTAGTTAGGTTTACATCGAATTTTCCGCTCCCTATTTTTTTCACTTGCTTACTTAAAAAGATAATCGGTTTCGTAACACGGGAATATAAGATCACCATGAATAACATAGCCATTGCTAGTGAAAATAGTGCCAACCACAAAATAACCTGACGAAGTAGGTTCGCGTGCTTCGTCATTTCCTGTTCATCAATATATTGAATAACTGTCCACTGTGAGTATGGAGAAGTAACGTAGTTAAAAAAAGAATTAACTCCTCCTATCTCAGCATAGAAGCTACCGGTATCCTCCTTAGAGTCAGAAATGCCTAACAAAGTGTGTGTCTTAAATGTCTTATCAGAATTAATCTGATTTAGATCGGAGGCATAGACAACCTTGCCGATATCATCGAGAATGATAAAATTTCGATTGCTATTCTCGGATAAGTTTAAGATATTCCGTAATGAATCTAAACGGATATCTATAAGTAGAACACCCAAAGGATTTCTAGTACCGCTTTTGTTTATGACTCTGGCAATGGATATAACTGATTCATTCGAATTTGGTCGATGAAATGGCTCATGTGTACCAAACAAAACTACCTTACCTTTTTGTTCCATAGTTTGTTGATACCATTCCTCACTCGAAAGGCTACTAACATCGTAAACAGCTCTTTTAAAGCTAGAATAAAAAACGCGATTATCTAAAAAGATTTGTACACTATCAACATTCTCAATAGTCATTTCAATACTACTTATGAAGCGTTCAATTGCATTCTCGTATTCTATACTTTGAACATAGTCCTTTTCCGAGTCAGTTTTCCCCCAATTTTCTAGTGCATTTTGAAGCCTACTATCCATATGAGCCGTAAGAGCACCGATCTCTACACTTCGTAAGTATTGATCGAAATTAAATGATAAATTATTAAGAATAAGGTTTGAACTATTTTGATATTCATTTTTAGCTGATTGTATAGAAAAAATATAAATAATAACAGACAAAATTAGTAGTGGAATAGTAATTGTTATAATCATCATGACAAAGATTTGATAATTAACATGTTTAAACTGAAAAATTTGAAAAAGTCGCTTCAATAGGCTCATCATATTATATCCTTAACTGTTTTCTATATTCCGTAGGTGTCATTTGCGAGACACTTTTAAATAATTTTACGAAGTGCTTATAGCTTTTATATCCACACATAAGAGAAACCTCGGTAATGGAGTATTTAGATTCTTTCAGACATTCTAAAGCATATCCAATTCTGATTTCGCTTACAAAGGTCATGTAATTCATGTTTAGTTTTGTTTTAAATAACCTGCTTAAATAGGATGGATTATAAAAGAAATGCTCAGCAACCATATTGAGCGTTAATTCTTGATTGATATGTTTTTTTATATAGGATTCAATTTTCTTAAAAAGTTGTAGATCCTCTTGAGTAAGGAACTCCATCTTTTTCAAAAGTTGAGAGGTCCCAAGTAAATCTATATTTTTTTCCGTATTTACTTTGGATTCAAGTTGTTTGACACGGATTTTTTCTATACATTCCTTAATAACTGAAAAACTCTTTTCATATTGTAATGGTTTGAGTAAGTAATCATGAACACCGCCATATTGAATGGCTCTTTGTGCATACTCAAACTCACTATGGCCAGTTAAAATAATGAATAAGGTTTCAGGGAGTTTTGTTCGTAGACTACCGATCATCTCAAGCCCATCCATCACCGGCATTCGAATATCTGTTATGACTAAATGAGGCAATTCAACTAAGGCTATATCTACACCGTCCTTGCCATTCTCTGCCTCAACAATTGTTTGTATGCCTAATTCCTTCCAATCGAAATAATGCTTTAATCCAGAACGAATGATAGGTTCATCTTCAACAATCATCAATTTATACATCATATTCCCCCAAAATGATTAATTAGTAGTTATTGTTTTAGAAGATTTGTAACTATAGCATTTTTTGTATTTGCTATAGTGTACACGATAAAGAAGATTTTCCCAATACTAATTATATGAACATTCTAATAATTATATATTTTTCAAGTATACATGTCAGAATAGGTGTATGAATGTAAAATACAAAGGATTGTGAAGTTTTATTTTTGACTTTAAGATAAAAACAGGAAATGAAAGCGTTTACCGATATTTCCATAATTGTATTAGGGGGGATACTATGCAAGGTTCAAAAAGAAGGTTCATTTTGTTTATCGTAATTGCATTTGTCGTATCAATGTTTTTGGCAGCGTGTAGTCAGGAGGCTGGGAACGACAATGAAAAGGAGAATGATTCAACAAAAGTTCCGGTATCTAGCGACGGCAAATCAGTAGAAATAACATGGTGGAATTTCCCGAACTTCCAGGCTTTAGATGGAAAAGTAGGAAAGTATGAGGAAGAAATTATAGCTGCTTTTCAGGAAAAGAATCCTGACATTAAAGTGAATTTAGAAATGCTGACTTTTGAAGGCGGACCTGAAAAGTTGAATGTAGCAATTGCTACGAATACAGCACCTGATGTAATTTACGATGCTCCTGGAAGAATTATTGACTGGGGCAAGAAAGATTTGCTTGCACCGTTGAATGACATGATGCCAACTGATGTAATGAACGATATTTCTCCAGCTCTATTAAAGCAATCGATGGTCGGTGACCAAGTATATATGTACCCATTCAATACAGGACCATTCATGATGGCTGTTAATAAAACATTATTCGAAGAAATCGGTGAACTAGATTTGTTACCTTTAGATCGACCAGATCGTACATGGTCGGTTGAGGAATACGAGAAAGCATTAAATGCGGTTAAAGAAAAAGCACCAGGTATTATTCCCTCTGGGTTTTATGCAAAGAGTGTAGCAGGAGACCAGGGAACACGAGGCTATATTACAAACTTAGGTGCAAGCAGATTTTTAAATGAGGATTATAGTAAAGTGGCGATTAACTCTGCCGAAGGCGTGAAAGGACTTGAGTGGGTAGTGCAGGCTTCGAAGGATGGTCTAGTTGCACCTGGTGCTGCTTCACTTGAGGCAGGAGATCATAACGATTTATTCCTACAAGGGAAAATGGCGTTCGCTATTAACTATTCTGCTGTACTAAAATCATTGTTTGCTCCAAATAAAACAGAAGACTTTGAAGATGTTTTACTACCTTATCCAACTCCTGATGGATCAGATCCGAAGCTAGAGCCATTTCTTGGGGGTTTAGCTGTCTTCAATAATGAGGACGACAAAAAAATAGAGGCTTCTAAGAAACTAATTGATTTCATCGTGAACGATCCTGAATGGGGCAAGAAAAACCTTATCCAAACAGGAGGATTATCAGCTCGTAACTCAGTTACTGGTCTGTATGAAGGTTCTGAGTATGATTATTCAGAACTAGCACGTAAGTTTATAACAGATCCTCCAACAACTGCAGATGGTTATGCAGAGATTCGTACTTTCTGGTTCCCAGCGTTGCAGGAAGCAATTCTTGAAACGAAAACACCAAAAGAAGCGTTAGATGATTTTGCGGAAAAAGCAAATGCAACGATTGAAAAAGCAAAGTCTGCAAACTAAAACGGATAAACAAAAAAGGAGCAACATCTTTGATGTGTTGCTCCTTTCTATAAAAGAATTAGGATTGGGGTGGTAGAAAATTGTTAGCAACTATTCGTAAGCCAAACAAAAACAAATTGCTAGATTGGTTGATGAGTTATTTGTTCTTGTTACCAGCGTTAACATTTTTCCTCATTTTTGTTGTATATCCAATGTTAAGAGGAATATACATGAGTTTTTTTGATTATAGCATTACAAATTTTGAATTCATTGGGTTGGAAAATTATGTAACGCTATATCATGATGAAACCTTCCATAAGTCAGTTATAAATACGATTGTATTAGTTGCTGTTGCAGTTCCTATAGTTATTGGTTTTTCTATTTTTGTTGCGATGTCAATTTATAAGAAAAGTGAATTTATCCGATCATTTTGTAGAGGTATATTTTATCTACCAGCAGTTACCTCTGTCGTCAGTGTTACAGTAGTTTGGGGTTGGATCTATCATCCAAACTTTGGATTACTTAACTATGTGACAAACTTTTTCGGTATGGATCCAAAATCCTGGCTTGGTGATCCAAAAACTGCATTAATGGCCATAACCGTAATATTAATCACGACATCTGTTGGTCAGCCAATCATTTTATATGTTGCTTCCTTAGGTAATATTCCTACAAGTTATATAGAGGCGGCCCAAATTGATAGAGCTACACCAGGACAAATTTTCCGGAAAATTATTTGGCCATTATTAATGCCTACAAGCTTATATGTAATTGTCATTACGACTATAAATTCATTTCAGTGCTTTGCTCTTATACAATTACTCACCTCTGGTGGACCGATTTATAGTACTTCGACAGTGATGTATGGTGTTTACCAACAGGCATTCCTTCTAGGTAATTTTGGTATAGCTTCTGCCATGGGTGTCATTCTAGCCATCATCATTGGAATAATTTCAATTATTCAATTTAAATACTTAGGAAATGATGTGGAGTATTAAAAGGAGGGAACGTTTTGAGAATAACATCTCCATTAAAGATTAAGAAGAAAAATAATGTACTTGGAAATTTAAAATGGTTACGTAAATTAAGCGTTTTTAAAATAATCTCAACTATTATATTAGTCCTCTCTGGACTGTTCTTTATTTTCCCACTCTATTGGATTGTTACTGGTGCATTCAAATCTCAAGTTGTAGCAATCACGATTCCACCAGAATGGTTTCCACTTAATCCTATACTTGATAATTGGATAACATTATTTAGCAATCCAGTTTGGCGTTGGACGTTTAATAGTTTCTTTATCGCAAGTGCTGAGATGATTGCCGTATGTTTTGTAAGTGCAACTGCAGGCTTCGTACTTGCTAAAAAAGTATTCCCTGGTCGCAAGCTGATTTTTATCGCACTGATCGCTGCTATGGCGCTACCTAAACAGGTGATTTTAGTTCCATTGTTTACGATGCTAACCGATTTGGGCTGGGTTGATACATATAAAGGACTTATCATTCCAGCAATCGGCTGGCCATTTGGTGTTTTTTTGATGAAGCAATTCTCGCAAACAATACCAAATGAACTTTTAGAAGCAGCAAAAATAGATGGCTGTGGTGAAATTCGTTCCTTTTTTTATATCGTACTACCGATGCTAAAACCAGCTATAGGTGCACTGGCGATTTTTACTTTCATGCTAAGTTGGAATGATTATTTTAGTCAACTCGTAATTACACGTTCGACTGATATGATGACTTTGCCCTTAGGCATTGCCACGATGCAAGGAGAATATAAAACAGATTATGGAGTCATGATGGCAGGTGCTGCATTAGCTTCAGTACCTATGATTATCATTTTCATGTTATTCCAAAAGTCGTTTACACAAGGAATTACGATGGGTTCTATCAAATAAGGAGTGAAAGAATATGCAACTAAATATGTTTAAAGGAATTATACCTGCTTTTTATGCCTGTTATGATGAGGCAGGAGAAGTATCACTAGAAAGAATAAAAAATTTAAGTACCCATCTCTATGAAAAAGGTATCCGAGGCCTCTATGTAGGAGGAAGCTCCGGAGAGTGTATATATCAAACGCTTGATGAAAGAAAAGCAACACTAAAATGTGTTGCTGAAAACCTGCAGGGAAAAATTACACTAATCGCACATGTCGGAGCACCTTCAACAAAGGAAAGCATTGAACTAGCGAGGTATGCAAAAGAAGTAGGTTATGATGCGTTATCTGCTATTCCTCCAATCTATTTCAAGCTCCCTGAAAGTGCAATTGAAAAGTACTGGACGGAAATTATGGATTCAACAGATTTGCCTTTTATCATTTACAATATTCCTCAAACAACTGGCTATAATCTTTCTGTTCCGTTACTGAAAAGATTATTAACAAATGACAAACTAATCGGCGTGAAAAATTCTTCTATGCCAGTTATGGATATCGAGCGATTTAAAGCAGTAGCACATGAAGACTTTATCGTTTTTAATGGTCCAGATGAACAATATGTGTCTGGTAGATTAATAGGTGCAGACGGTGGGATTGGTGGGACATATGGAGTGATGCCAGAGTTATTCCTAAAAGCAGAGGAATTTATTTCAGCAGGTAACTTCTCAGATGCCAGAAAAATTCAACATGATATTAATGACATTATTATCGCACTATGTTCATTGAATGGTTCAATGTATTCCGTTATAAAAGGTGTTTTAAAACTAAGCGGAATAAATATCGGCAGTGTAAGAGGTCCTTTAGAGGCAGTAACTGGAGAGGATATTAAAAAAATTGACGACATTAAAAACAAGATTGATGAAGCAATTGTGAAATATCAAACGATTTAGTGTGGGGATGTTTATAAATGAAAACTAAACAGGAAATTTTACATTCCATCCAGCATGAACTCATAGTCTCTTGTCAGGCACTTCCTGATGAGCCTCTGCATAGTCCATACATTATGGCAAGAATGGCTTATGCAGCGATGATGGGTGGCGCTAAAGGGATTAGAGCAAATAGTATTGAAGATATCAAAGAAATAAAAAGAACAGTAAATCTTCCAATCATAGGAATTATAAAACATGTCTATAGTAAATCAGAAGTTTTCATCACGCCAACTCAAAAAGAAATAGACTTACTCTATCGAGAAGGCGTCGATATTATAGCGATTGATGCAACTAATAGATTGAGACCAGACGGTAAAGTAATAAGCGAGGTTTTTCCAGCTATTCGAAAACAGTATAGTGATCAACTATTCATGGCTGATTGCTCTACTTATGAAGAAGGAAAACAAGCTTATGAATTAGGATTTGATTGCTTAGGCACAACACTTAGTGGTTATACAGAATATACTCAAGGTACAGAACTGCCCGATAAAGTGCTAATAGAAAAACTAGTGAGAGATTTTCCTATACCAGTTATTGCAGAAGGTGGGATTTGGACACCAGAAGAACTAAAGTGTGTGTTTGAACTAGGAGCATACTCAGCGGTTGTTGGAACTGCAATAACAAGACCGATGAATATTACTAAAAGATTTGTAGAAGCGATGAAATCCAATGGGTAAGGATGAAGCTTTATGAAAATATTAGCTATAGATATTGGAGGAACATCTATTAAGCTTTGCCTTTCTGATGAAAGAGGGAGCATATCAAATTTTAGAGAATACGAATCAGAAGCAAACATGGGAGCAGACCATCTAATTACAAGAATAATACAGTTAATAACGAGCAATTATGAGGATTTTCAAGCCATTGGAATTAGTACTGCAGGGCAAGTTAATAGCGAAGATGGCTCAATCATTTATGCAAATGAAAACATATCTAAATTTACTGGGATGAAGTTAAAGGATATTTTTGAAGATAAGTTCGATGTCCCTGTGCTTGTTGAAAATGATGTTAATGCGGCTGCATTAGGAGAAAAATATTATGGTGTAGGTAAAAAATTTGAAGAGTTTTTATGTTTAACCTATGGAACAGGTATAGGCGGTGCAATTGTTTTAAAATCAGGAATATACAAAGGTTTTAATGGCTGTGCAGCTGAGTTTGGTCATATAATTTTACAACCGGGTGGCAAGAAGTGTACTTGTGGACGTCTTGGATGTTATGAAATGTATGCCTCCACTAGAGCGTTAGTGGAAAAAGCAAAAGAGTTTGAAAAAAAGTATGTGAATGGTCGAATAATTTTTGAAGAACTTGAACAAGGAAATATAGAATTAGAGAAAATATTAAATGAGTGGATAATTGATATAGCGTATGGCTTAGTTTCATTAACACATATCTTTAATCCACCCGCCATTATTTTAGGTGGCGGAATAATGGAGCAGGATAAATTAGTATCATTGGTAAATAGTAAAGTTAAAGAACTAATAATAGGAAGCTACTCCGAGTTAGAAATAGTAAAGGCGTCGCTTGGTAACAAAGCTGGACTACTGGGTGCAGTGTCTTTGCATATGTATTGATCGCAAATAAAGTTACTGGATTGCACAAATGGTTTTGTATTCAAATAGAAGAGTAGAAATATACAATAGTTACTGAATAAACAAATAGTCAGCCCTACAATCGTCTTTACCTTACTATAAGGGGACGGTTTTTTTTATAAATAATTCTTATGACTACTGAATTGATAAAACAATAAAAATTATTGAGGGAGTTTCTAAAAAACTATTTACTAAGCTATCTCTAGTATGTAAATTAAAAGGGTATCTTTTAATAATTCATGGAGGTTAATAATGCCAACAATTGCGCTACCAGGTTTTCTACTTATTATTAGCATCCTTGCTTTTATAGCAATTATTGCGCTTTTGATTGTTTTCATTACAACAAGCAGATCTCAAAAAGACAAAAGGAAATAATAACCACTTTGTGAAAAAATTTTAAGTGTTGTCTGAGACAGAGGGATGAAGGAAGTTACGTTATTTTATGTAACAAGTGAACAATGAATAAAGAACAAACAAAGCCCCCTATAAAGGAAGGCTTTACTTATTGATGATTAAACTTAAGACGTCTTTGCCTTTGGAGTTCTTTTCCGGGCAGGAGTCTTTTTCTTTTTCGTTTTGTCTAAGGACGCTTGGAGTGCCTCCATTAAATCAGTAACATTTGATGCAACAGCGGGCTGTTTACTGTCAGCCTCTACAGTTGGGTTACTAACTTTTTTCTCTTCAATTAATTCCATAAGTGCCGTTCGATAATCATCCGTATACTTGTCAGGATTAAATTCAGTAGTTAGCTGATCAACTAATAATAGAGCAGTTTCTAATTCCTTTTTTACTACAGTTTGTTCAAGAGGAATATTCGGGACATCCGAAGCATTTCTCACCTCATCCGGATAATGGATGGTTTCCATCACTAGCATTTCCTTATAAACTCGAACCACTGCTAACTGCTCTTTAGCCCTAATAATAATTTTAGCCACTCCAATTTTTCCAGAGTCCTCTAGTGCTTTTCTTAATAGTGAGTATGCCTTCGAACCACCGCTGTCTGGAGCCATAAAGTAACTTCTTTCAAAAAATATAGGATCAATCTCTTCAAGTTTGACAAAATCAATTATTTCAACGGCTTTATCCTCATTTTCTTTACGTAGTTTTTCAAGTTCCTCTTCATCCAGTACTACAAATTTATTTTTAGAGTATTCATAAGCCTTCACAATGTCATCACTCTTCACTTCTTCACTGCAGCCCTCGCAAACTTTCTTATAGGAAATGGGCTTCATGCATTCCTTATGAAGCTGGCGAAGTTTAATGTCTTTATTTTCAGTTGCAGCATGAAGCTTAATAGGAATATTGACTAGACCAAAGCTAATGCTTCCTTTCCAAACTGTATGCATATATTTCCACCTGCTTTTCCTTTTCCCTTACTATGTAATCTTTTGACTCGTTTTATGTATTAGGAAGATAAAATAATCAAAAGCTAACAAAAAAGGAAAGTAGGGGAATCATATTAAACCGATGCTTTTAACTGCAAGTGAGAATATTCCTTTGGATAAGGATTGGCTTTATGAAACTAAATATGATGGATTTCGCTGTATTTTAGAATGGGAGGTTGAGCCTATTTTAAAAAGTAGAAATGAAAACATCCTCAATAAAATGTTTCCGGAAATTATACAATTTTGTTATACCATTGAAGAGCAAGTAAAACCCCATTTACCTTTAGTTCTGGATGGAGAAATCGTACATTTGATTAATAGTTACAAAAGCCATTTTACAATCGTGCAAACAAGAGGAAGAATGAGAAAAAAAGAGGCAATTGAAAGCCATCTATTACATTTCCCTTGTCATCTTGCTATTTTTGATCTTTTAATATATAAAGGCAAGGACATTACTAACAAAACACTTGCTGAACGTAAGGAGAAGCTCTCTCTTTTATTCAAAAATCTTAAACTGCCATTAAACATAAATAGCGAGGATAATAATCGTTTACAAATGATTGAGTTACATAAGGATAGTAAGCCACTATGGGAGAAAATTGTAGCTCACAATGGAGAAGGAATGGTGGCAAAGAAAGAAAAAAGCAGATGGACAAGTGACAAGCGTTCCACTGATTGGCTAAAGATAAAAAACTGGAAGATTACAACCATCATCTTAACAGTTTTTGATAAGAGTAATAATTATTTTTTTGGTGCGATTTATGATGAAGGACAATTAGTAGATGTGGTCAATTTTAGTCATGGTTTAATGGAAGAAGAGCTAGTTACTCTTCAAAAGTTTTTTTATAGCAATGGTCAAAAAATTGGGAGAAATAAGTGGCAAATTGAACCTTCTATATGTGTGGATATTGCCTCTATAGATTTTGACGGAAAAAGCTTAAGAGAGCCTAGATTCCATCGATTTAATCTTGAATGTGATCCGTTAAACTGTACGAGAAGAAAATTTTATTTACAATTATATTCACTTCCTGAAAATGTGAAGGTTACCCATCCTGATAAGCCATTATGGATTTCAAATGATATAAAAAAAGAAGACTACCTATACTATCTTCAGCGGGTTTCGTCCTATATGCTTCCTTTTTTACGAGACCGTTTACTTACTGTCATTCGTTATCCTCATGGTGCAATTTCAGATGAACTTTTTTATCAAAAGAACTGGGAGGATAACGTTCCCAATTATGTGAAGACTAAGTTCTTTGAAGATAATAGGTATGTCCTTTGTAATAATATCGAAACACTTCTATGGTTAGGGAATCAGATAGCTTTAGAATTCCATATACCATTTCAAACTATTCATTCAGAATTGCCAACAGAAATTGTGTTTGACTTAGACCCACCATCAGTGGATTATTTTTGGATGGCAGTGGATGCAGCTCTTAAAATGAAAGCTATATTTGATAATTTTTCTCTTATTTCATTTGTCAAAACATCTGGAGGCAAGGGATTACAAATATATATACCTTTACCTAAAAATTTATTTTCTTATGAAGAAACTAGGATTTTCACAAAGTTTGTCTGCGATTTCTTATGTGAACAAAATCCTGATATTTTTACTACGGAACGAATGAAAAAGAATAGAAATAACAAGTTGTACTTGGATTATGTGCAACATCATGAAGGAAAAACAATAATTGCTCCATATTCTACTAGAGGAAACGACGGTGGTTTTGTCGCTACACCCTTAAAGTGGGAGGAGGTTAACAAACAACTAAGTCCGACTTTTTTTTCGATACCAATTGTTTTGGAAAGAATTGAAAAGCACGGAAATCTATTTAACAACTTTTGGCATGTAGAAAACGGAGAAGCATTCAAAAAAGTACTAGAACAGTTAAAAAACATATTAAATATTCATAAGAGCTAAGAGAAACCTCCTATTTTTGCTTTTAAATGTTTTAGCTATTTTCAGATGGGAATATGAATAGTGAGCTCGAATCAATAGCTCAAAACATGAATGAGGAGGAATTGTTATATGGCTAACAACAACCAAAACAAACGTGGACGAAGCATGTCAGTAGAGGAAGCGGGACGTAAGGGCGGAGAAGCAACCTCTAATAATCATGATCGAGAGTTCTACGAGGAGATTGGCCGTAAAGGCGGAGAAGCAAGCAACGGCTCCGGCAACAACGGTAATAATGGAAGTAATGGCAAAATGAGTCGAGAAGAAGCAGGTCGCAAAGGCGGCGAAGCGAGTCGTCGAGGCTCCAACAACTAAATTAGAATATTAAACCTTTGAAACAGATGAACCTTAGAAGAAGTCTTTAAAAATAACTAAAATGATCACACTATAGGAGGATGATTGAAATGGCTAACAACAACCAAAACAAACGTGGACGAAGCATGTCAGTAGAGGAAGCGGGACGTAAGGGCGGAGAAGCTACCTCCAATAATCATGATCGAGATTTCTACGAGGAGATTGGCCGTAAAGGCGGAGAAGCAAGCAGCGGCTCCGGCAACAATGGTAATAATGGAAGTAATGGCAAAATGAGTCGAGAAGAAGCAGGTCGCAAAGGCGGCGAAGCGAGTCGACGGGGCTCAAACAATTAACTTTCCATTTAAAATTAATAATTTACAACAAAATTAATTATTTTATACCCAAGTCTTAAATGACTTGGGTATTTTTTTAGTTATGCCTATAACAGGAACTTTATATTATGGATAGGAGCTATTTTCCTCCTTGCATTAGTAAAATCATGCATTGGAGTCTTCTTATTATTTCCTTGGAAATGATATCAGGATAACGACACATACTTGAAATATCGATGCAAACTAATTGTAAAAATGCATTTATCATTATATAGTATAAGTCGTTGGTCAACTTGTCCTTGGAAAAATTCAAGTAAGGGGAAAAGATAACTAAATGAACGATTTTCAAATAAACTATGGAATTGAAGAACTGATCAAATCTACTGTAAAAGCGGTAGATATGGAGATAGAAATTAGAAAAGATAATTCTGGAATTAATATGAGCTACAACTTTATAGGAAACTATATTGGAGTAGATATGAATAGGCTACTTATAGCCAAAAGTGAAATGCCGGCATTAATTTCTTTGGAATTATATGTGAAAATATTGACGATTCATGAATTAGGTCATGCTATTGATCGCAATGCATTAATGAGTACTTTAGACCGTACAATTGAAATATATAACATAAAGCAAACTCATACTCTAAAAGAGCTCTATAATGATGTAAATCTATTAGAGATACTTCTGGAAGAACATGAAATGAATCTCTCATTTGAGCAAACTGCTTGGTCGAATGCGGAGAAACTCAATCAAATATACAATATAGTAGAACCTATGTATTTTGAAAAAGTAAAGAAACATAGCTTGTCTACCTATACAGATTCATACCAAGCAGATCAATCCCTGTATAACCTTCTTATAGAAGAAACAAGTGAACAAATTGCATAATTATTGATGGCCATCTGTATAGTAGTTTAGCAGATGGCTTTTATTAGTATAAGAAACTGATTAGTTTCATAATAGTACATAGTTTATTTTAAATCGTCCTATCTTGCGTGCTGGTAGGTCCAAAAGGAAAACAATTATATTTTATTTCTCCCAAATTATACATTACTCAAAAAAGGTCAGGTTTCACACTGGTATTAAAGGGAATATATATAATAAATCCATATAGAAAAGAGGGAGATTTAAATGGACAAACAAGTGAAGAAAGACATGAGACAGCCGAATAGCTTTCAGGAGCAGGATCCAAGTAACTCAAACTCAGATAAACAAAGCGAAGATAAAGATATGAGACAACCAAATAGCTTTCAAGAGCAGGGTCCAAGTAACTCAAACTCAGCTGGACAAAGCGAAGATAAAGATATGAGACAACCGAATAGCTTTCAGGAGCAGGATCCAAGTAACTCAAACACAGATAAATAAAGCGAAGATATGGATATGAGGCAGCCGAATAGCTTTCAAGAGAACAGGATTTAAATCATACAATTCCTGAAAAATCTCTTCCTAAAGATAGCAAATAAAAAAAATCTCGATGAATGATACAATTAGCAGACAAAAAGACAGCAAAACAAATTAGATTTTAAAGGATATTCCATAAAAAAAATTAGGAATATCCTTTTTAATTTAGTTAATTTCATCACTAGCACTTTACCAGTAAAACACGAACTTTTGTCCATGGATGATTGGAGCGGCAGGCGGCGACTCCAGTGGGGTGAGTGAGAAAGATAAGGTATCACAAACGTGCGCGTAGAGGGCGGTGGTGGCTTATCACTCACGCCATGGAAAGCGTCCGCCTAAAGTGCAAATCAATAACATTTTACTCGTTGAAAGCATTTAGATTTCATTATTCTCTTCTCAATTGTTCGTGTTTCTATATAATAATAGGAATTATGAAATTAACGCAATTATGCATAGAAGATTGAATGTAATTACTGATTTTACAAATAATTCATCTTGTAATTAGAACATAAGTAAGAGTTAGTATAAAATAAAACATATACATAGAATACAAAAGGCGGCTGAACATAGTGAAAAAGAAAAAACATAACCTCCAGACAAATGAGAATCTGATCGTGTTTCCGGGAATGGTGGAAACCTTAATAAGTGACGGCCTTGCATTTGCTGAAGAGAATAATTATATGAAAGCAGCAGCTTGCTTCGATGAGGCTAAGAAATATGTAGAGCTGGACGACATAATTTTAAGTGTATATGTACTTACCTTGCTAGAAACTAGAAGAGCAATTGAAGCGAAGGAAATATGCGAAGGTTTGTTAGAAGAGAAATCTCCCGTATTTGAACAAATTGTTGAACTCTATTTGACAATCCTGTTAGATTTGAAGGAGTACGGAGAGTTAAATAGAGTGATAAACAGAATATTAAAGGAATATAATTTTTCAGAGGAACGGAAGATAAATTTTCATCAGCTGAGAGATTTAAGCAATAGACTTTCAAACGAAACGAATATTTTAGAAGAGGAGGATGAAGCTCCTCTTGACCCTATCGAAAAGGACAAACTTGAGTTAAAGTCATTCACACAGTTAAGTTTCACGGAACAAGAACAGATTTTGCAACAAGCTTTTTACAAAAATATTTTACAAGCAATTCCTGAGATTAAAGCTATTACAGAATGTACAGACATATCTCCAACAGTCCAAACCTTAGCTCTATTGCTATTAGGTAGTGCAGGTGTGACGGAAGAAGTTTCTATTAGCAAGTTTGGTTTATCACAAAAGGTTATTCCTTCTTCACCACCTCCACATACTGGTGTTGATCGAATGGAAGAGATAAACCAGCATATCCAAGAATATCTTCAAAAGACCCTACTAAGCTAATGCTTACGACTGAACTTGTTCATCGTCATGCATATGCTTTATTTCCATTTGATTGGCAAGGCTATAAAGATGAAGAGATTGCTACGGCTTACATTCAGTTTGTACAAATAATGTTTGGGAAGAAAATCTGAACACTAATCCTTTATTGGATTTTATACAGACAGTAGAAAGTTCGATTGAAAAATAAATTCTTTTTCAAATCCTTTTTTTAGTTATTCAAAATATCTTTTCATAAGAATAGGAAAACTCATTAGTTATTACTGGAATTCAGTAGTAATTAATGAGTTTTTTTTGAAAGAATTTGAAATTACATTTTATTAAGGACAAAAATTACATTGACTTTTATTACCGATTAAAATAACATACAAATTATTGCTAATATTTAATAAAATGCAATAATTTTACATATTTAAATTTAGTTTTATGGCAATTTTCTTCTGGTTTCAAACTATTAACTTAGTATTATATAAAGTTTAACTCAAAGGGAGGTCTTAAATCATAGGTTAAGTTAAAAAAAGAAAAAAGGAAGTATAAAAAAGGAGGAAAAGAATGAATAAGGGGTATATTAAAACCTTTTTTGCTGTGTTGCTTATGTTCACCCTAGTCTTTACAAGTATAGAAACAGGAAGTGCGGTGGGAACAATTTCTCCTAAAGTGGAAATGAGGGCTTCTTGGATATCTACCGTCGCAAATATTGATTTGAAGCCAGGGATGGATGAAGCTGCTTATACATCATGGGCTCGCTCTACAATAAAAGAGTTGGAGCGAAAAAATTTTAATACAATTGTTTTTCAGGTAAAGCCGACAGCAGATGCTCTATATCCATCTGAGCTGGCGCCTTGGTCTCGTTATATAACTGGGTCTAAACAAGGGACAAACCCTGGCTATGATCCTCTGCAAATAATGCTAGATACAGCACATGAACATGGTATGGAATTACATGCTTGGATTAATCCTTATCGCGTTACAATGGCAAATCAAAAACTAGACGAATTAACATCAAATAACATTGCTTCTCTTCATCCTGAATGGGTGGTGAAAAATGGAACTCAATATTATTTGGATCCGGGCATTCCAGGTGTTCAAAGCTACTTAATAGACGCTGTAAAAGAACTAGTTACTAAATACGATGTAGACGCTGTTCACATGGATGATTATTTCTATCCAGGCGTAAATTTTGATGATGCAGCAACTTATTTACAATATGGCGGTAATTTTGATGATATTGGCGACTGGAGACGTAATAATGTAAACGAGCTTGTTCAGAATATCAATATTAACATCAAAAATATTAAGCCGTGGGTACAGTTTGGTATTTCTCCATCAGGAATTTGGAGAAATAGCAAGGATGATCCGGAAGGTAGCGATACCAATGGGTCTGCTCACTATGATTCACTTTTTGCTGATAGTAGAGAGTGGATACAATCAGGATATATCGATTATATTACCCCACAGGTATACTGGTCTCGACAGTTAGCTATAGCGAATTATTCTGTACTTTTGGATTGGTGGAGCAGCCAGACAGAGGGCTATCCAATCAACCTTTACATTGGAATGGCAGATTATAAGGTAAATGCTAATTTTGATACTGCATGGAATAATCCATATGAATTGCCAGAGCAGATTTTGGACAACCGAGCAAACGGAAAGACGAAAGGCCAGATGCATTTTACTCTCAGAGATATTCTGGCAAACAAGATTGGATACGCTGATATAGTTGAAAATGAAATTTATCAAACGAAGTCCTTGACCCCTTCTACGGCGTGGAATGGTCCCGCAGAGCCTAAAAAACCTATATTAGTAACTGCCAAAAAACAAGGAAAATCTATACAAGTTACGATAGACAACAAAAAACGTATTGATGCTAGAAAATATGTGATCTATCGCTTTGAAGGTAATAAAGCAGGTGATTATAGTAATCCAAAGAATATAGTTGGTGTTGTATATGACAAAAATGGTTTTGCAACATTCACCGATCAAAAGATAGATACGAATAAGCAATACACTTATGGCGTAACAACTATTTCATACACCGGTGTTGAAAGTAAAAATGCCGAAGAAACAAAGATTAAAAAGTAAGCGATTAAACAAAAACCTAAAGCCTTGAAAAAGGACTTTAGGTTTTTGTTGTTTAACGAGCTAAAAGTCATTCTAATTTAGTGAAAGTGGATTAACAATAAAATATAGGAGTTAGTACTTGAAACAGACTCCTATGGTAATTGGAGTGGGTGGAGGCTTATTGGTCCTTTCTCGCACTAGCGTTCACCTAAAGAGTAATCAATCTTGTTTTATTTGAAATATTAAAACGAAAAAAATATATAAATTCAAAAATTATGTTTCATTTTAAAAATAAATATGTTATGTTATTAAATATTCAGATTTTATCGATAAAATGATATTTCATTAGATTATGAACAATTAAATTTCTTTATTATGAAAAAGAAGGTGTTTATTTGGGGAAAAGTGATATATCTACTCAGGTCGGGCAATTAATGATCGTCGGATTTAAAGGTAAGACAGTACCAGAGAAAGTATTATTCAACTTATACATGAGAAT